>CAVVUT010000021.1:0-346787 GCA_963751485.1 uncultured Actinomycetota bacterium | reverse complement strand
GCCGTGATCAGCGCGTCGCCCGGCGCCATCGGTGGATTCGGTGCGAACCATCATCTGCGCCAGTCGCTCGTGTTCCTGAACGTGCCCGCGATGCAGCAACCGGAGGCTTATCTCAGCGGCGCCGACAAGTTGTTCGACGCAGCGGGCAAACTCGTCAACGACGGTACGCGCAAATTTCTGCAGGGCTTCGTGCAGGCGTATGGTGCGTGGATCGCAGCGAATTCCGGCAAGTGAGTCAGCTCCTTCTGGGTAAGAAGGGCAGCAACTAATTCATCGCGGCGGGGTCGAAAATCGGTACACGGCGAACGGGGAACAGCCCATGCAACACGTGCAACGGCGCATGGTCTATTGCTGAGCAGCATGGTTCTCGCCGCGCTGGCGGTGCCGGCACAGGCATCGTTTCATTTGTGGAAGATCAACGAGGTCTATTCGAACGCCGACGGCAGCATGCAGTTCGTCGAAATGGTCGACGCGAGCAGCGGCGAGAATTTTGTCGGGGGGCACGCGCTGCAGAGCCACAACCCGAACACCTCGGTCAGGGCGACGTTCACGGTTCCGTCAAACCTGCCCTTGGGGGCGGAAACGGCCGGCAAGAGTCTGCTGTTCGCGACGGCGGGATTTGCGGCGGTCGCGGGTGTCACTCCCGACTTCACGTTGCCCGCCTCATTTTTGAACACGCAGGGCGGCAGCGTGGATTGGACCGGCGTCGATGCGATCACGTTCGGTGCGTTTTCCGCCGACACGAGCAAGTCCACCCAGCGCAACGGTACGATTGCGACTGCAACGCCGAAGAACTTTGCCGGCGTGGTGGGTGCGCTGTCCAACGCTGACCCCAATGTCGCGCTCGTCTCCTCGGTGCTGCCGACCAGCCGCTCCGTGAGCGTGGGCACCAATGCGACGGCGTTCGCGACGATCATCAACGGCGGCAGCGCGGCGGGCACGGATTGTCTGCTCGCGCCGGTCACGCCACTCGCGGCGACTTTTTTCTATCAGACGACCGACCCCAACACGAACGGGCTGGTTGGAACGCAGAACACGCCGGTCCCGATCGCCGCGGGCGCATTTCAGACGTTCGTGTTCGGTTTCACGCCGACCGCGGCGTTCGCGCCGGTCGACGTTCAACTGCGCTACGGCTGCGGCAATGCCAACGACGCGCCCAAGTTCACCGGAATCAATACGCTGCTGCTGTCCGCCTCGAACACGCCGGTGCCGGACATCGTGGCGCTGGGCGCCACACTCGGCAACGACGGCATCGTGCACCTCCCGTCGACGTCCGGGACGGGGTTTTTCACACTGGCCAGTGTGAATGTCGGCGCGAGCGACACACTGTTCGTCAGCGTGGACACCGGGGGCGCCGTGTTGCCGATGACGGCCGCGATCTGCCAGACCGACCCGGCGACGTCGGTGTGTACCAATCCGACGACGCCGGCGGCGGCTCCCGTCTCGCTCACGATTGCACAGAATGCGACGCCGACCTTTGCCATATTCGTCACCGGCAGCGCCGACATCACGCCCGACCCGGCCGGCAAACGCGTCTTTGTCCGCTTCAAAGACGGCAGCAACGTCACGCGCGGTTCACCAGCGTGGCCGTACAGACGGACGTGACGACTCCCAGCAGCGCTCCAATGGTTCCTCCCCCGGAGTACTCGCCGCCGTATTGAGTTTCGTGTTCCTGCCATAGCGGAATTGGCGACGCGCGTCGCGGTCCGTTACTTCTGCGCGCGTAGACTGATCGAAGCCCTCGTCGCGCCAGAGATGGTCCGTCAGCATGACCTCGTTTCACCTGCCCACGACGTTTGCGCTGCGATTGGCGCTTGCGCTGAGCGCGTGCTTCATTTGTGCGAACAGCGCCAATGCGACCACGGTGAAGGTACTGGCCACCGATCCGCAGGGGAGTTCGGTGATGTTGGCACCGAACCAGAATTTCTACCTGCGCATCGCCTTCGAGTCCGACCAGCCCGTCAGCATCTGGGCGCGACCGTATTTCCGCGGTAAAGAAGTGGCGGCCGGCAGCAATCCGTCGCGGCACTACAACGGCAATGGCGAGGCGCTCGGCTGGTTCTTCTTCATGAAACCGGGAGACCAGGTGGACGAAGTCCGCATCAATGTTGGCGACGGCAGCATCGATGGAACGCGCACCGTGGCGACGTATCCGGTGCACGTCTTCAGTGGCGGCGTACCTGCGGCGGCTGAGCACCACGCCGAACCGGATTGGGTCACGCATCTTGCGCAGTTGGACAAGGCAGCGCAGGACGCAGACTACAAGAAACGCATGAGTACGCCGCCGTCCGCTGGCGACGTGGTCTTCTTCAACGGATTCATGTTGGTCATGCTCGGATTGGGCGCGCTCGGATTCGCAGCGCCGGTCCAAGGCGTGCGCCGGTGGCGCGGCGGTTGGCGTGTCGCCGCAGCAGCGCCGATAGTGGTGATGGCGTTCGTCGTGCTGAGACTCGTGGTCGGCGTCGCGGCCGATCCGACGTCACACAATCTTTGGCCATTCGAGATCCTGCAAGCCGGTGCGCTCAGCATCGTCTTCATGCTGGTCCTGTTCGTTGCGCGACGGTTGTCTGGCGCGGGTCGATAGTCGTTACTGACCCAACACCGCGCGCTCCTTCGCCATTCGCGCGGTGACGAACGGCGAGGCGAATGCCGCCGCGAGATAGCGCGAAAGCTTCGGGTACTTCTTACCGTCCACGGCGAAGTCACCATACTGTGCCTGCAGGAAGCATGTCGTCACCGCGATGTCAGCGATCGATAACGCACCGCCAATGAAATAGCCGCTGTCGGGCGCGATGGATTCCACGTAGTCGAGCACCGGCGGCATCCCGTGGTTGAGGATGTTGTCGACGACATCGTTGTCGGTTGGCTTACCCATCATCCGGGGGAACAGAAATCGCTGCTGAAAGATGCCGGCGCAGTTCTCGGTGAGTTTGGTGTCGGCGTACTCTTCGATCCACGACGCGCGTGCCTCCAGTTTTGGATCGACTGGATAGAGCGGCATTTGCGGAAATACGCGGTCGAGATACCGGCAGATCACGCTCGAGTCGGGAATCGTAAAGTCGCCGTGCTGCAGCACTGGAATCCTTCCGAGCGGGCTCATCGCGCGGAACTCGGGGCTCGGATCACCGGGAAAGACTGGCGGGTTCTCGAATTCGATGCCCTTTATCTCCAACGCCAGCAGCACTTTGCGTACGAACGGCGACAGGGGGTGGCCGTGCACTTTAATGTTCATGTCGATTGCGCCCAATTAGAAGGAGAGGGCGACGTTAGCAGACAACCGCAGAGCAATCTGCAAGTGTGCGGCCTCGCCGCAGCGGCGCCGGGTCAGTCCTTTGCAAGCGCACGCGCGACGATGGCCTCGACCACGTCGGACTTCGCATTGGCGTAGTGCTGGACGTGGCGCCACACACGGGCCGCGAGCGCTTGTTTTGTAGTTTGGTAGAGCGCCGCTTCCTGCGGCACCGCGCGGCAACGGTCGCGAAAAGCCAACATCCGCGTGATCTCGCGCGAGCCGGCGGTGAACACGTGCAGATTCACCGAAGGACCATCACCTTTCAACAAGCGGTGCTGCTCCCACGACGGCTCCCGCAGGTGCAGACGGTATCCTTGCAGCGTGAGTTGGGGGACGTAGGTCGACTCGTCGGCGGAATCCGTTACCGCGAGCAGTATGTCGAGGATCGGCTTCGCGCTCATGCCGGGTATCGAGGTCGAGCCGACGTGCTCGAGCACGAGCGCGCCGGCGCCGAGTGCGGCGCGAATCTTCGCTTCTTCGCGCGCGTATTGCGCGGGCCATTGCGGATCGTACGGAAACAGCGAGATCGGCGCTTCGTGCGGTGTCACCGTGCCGGAGACGCGCAGCGCGGCCATCTCTTCGTCGGTGTCCGGACGTTTGCTCATGGCGCCGATGATGCCGTAGCAGGCTGGATCATTCTGGACTCGAGTTCGACGCGCAGCGCCTGTTGGCTGGCGCGATCAATCGGAAAGCGCCACATGATGATGGCCACGCATATCGTCACCAGCGTCGGTGCCGACGCAACTACCAGGCGAACGCCGGTGATGGTTGCGTCGTCTGCCGCCACTGCGGGATTGAATCCGACCCACGCAAGGATCGGATACATGATCCCAACCGCGAGTGCGAGTCCGAGTTTTGCGGTGAGCGACAGCATCGAGTAATACAGCGCACTTCGTTCTGCGCCGGTCGCCACTCTGTCCTGATCAATGACGTCGGCCATGATCGAACGGATTAGAAAGTCCTTGGCTCCGATATTGATGCCGATGAGTACGAAGAGGCCAACGGTGAGCCACGGTGCGCCCGCCGGGAGGATAAACAGCAGCGAAGTCGCGATCGAAGACTGAATGGCCCCCCAACACAGCGCTCTGTGCTTTCCGATTCGATAGCTCAACTGCAAAAAAATCGGCACACACAACAGCCCCGTGACGAAGATCGCGACCAGGCAGATGCTCGCTAGCTGCGGCAGGTGAAGCACCTGACCAATATAGAAGAAGTGTACGGAGCCGTTGATTCCGCCCTGTAATCCCCCGAGTAGATCCGCCAGCAGCAAGCGACGCAGAGGTCGGTTCGCGGAAAGACTCGTCAGCGCTTCACGCCATGGCAGTTGCGGTCTGGGCAGAGCCGGCGCTTCTCGATTGAAGATCGCCGCGAGTCCGGTCGTCAGCGGCAGGCTGACGAGGATGAGCCATCCCATGACTTCACTGCGCGCATGCATGGTGGGTGCTTTGAAAAATTCGAGCGTCGCCGGCGCGAGGAGCACGACCAGCGAACCAAGGAGCGCAAAGAACTCAATCGAACCCATGATGCGCGAACGCTTGTCGTAGTCGTCGGAGAGTTCGCTCGCCCAGGCGGCATGCGAAATCGACAGCACCGTCGACCCCAGATAAAGCACCAGCATCGCGGTCAGAACGCTGACTGGCGATACCGATGGACCTGGCATGAACGCGAGGTACACGCCCAATAAGAGAACCGGCAGGCCGAGCACCATGGCGGGGCCGCTCTGCCCCATTTCGTGTTGAATCGGTCGCCGAGAACGCCGAACGGCGGATCAGTGACGACGTCGAAGAACCGCGCCACCATGAAGATGGTCCCGACAGTGGTCAGGCCCAAACCGAGTTCCGCGTAGAGGGGCGGCAGAATGACAACGATGGGCAGGCCCAACGCAGCGAGCGCGAACGCGGGAGACGAAAATGCGATCAGCGCTCGTGTGCTCACTGCGGACACTGTAGATCCTGACACTGTAGGTCCTGCGGACACTGTAGGTCCTGCGGACACTGTAGGTCCTGCGGACACTGTAGGTCCTGCGGACACTTTAGATCGCCTCGATGAGTTGGAGTGGTCTTGTCAAACGGAGAAGAAACGTTTGACCCCCATAAACTGTCAGCGATCTCGCCGTGGGCGTCAAGTTGGTTGCAACGCGGCGATCAAAGGAACAGCATCTCCCCCTAGTCGATCCGTTGGCGCTTCTGGTGGCCCGGATGCAGTGAGGGGAGGCGCCCCGTGGACGTACATTCCGTAGATGGAGCGCACGTGGCACCGAGCCAACGACGGCTGCAGCTCGCGCTCGTGTTCATCCTGGTCAATATGACGTTGGATTCGCTCGCGGTGATGATTGTCGGACTTGTGATGGCGGCGCTGTTGAAGTTGCTACTGGTGGCGCCATGGCGCAGATGTCGACGGTTTTCGGCGCGATCGCCGTGATCTTCGCGTCGATGCAATTGATCGCGGGACCGGTGCAGGGCGCGCTGTCGGATCGTTTCGGGCGCCGTCCGATAGTCCTGACGTCGACCGTCGGCGTGACGATCTACTTTGTGTGTTTGGCGCTCACCCCGAGCCTGACCTGGGTTTTATATCTGGGCGTTCGTCTCCAGGGTGATGCCCGCCCGCTGCCGGTACCCGGCGACGTATTCCAGGAGGGCAGGGCCTCGCGGGCGCCGCCCAGGCTGAATGTCGCACGTCGCGACCTTGCTCTCCTGGATGAACACATTCGGGTCGACCACCACGCCGAGCAGGTCGTTGACCACGTCGCCGTCGACGAGCCCCTTGTTGCCCCAGTGATAGGGCATCCAAATCTGGTGCACCACATGGTCTTCGATGTACAGCGGCCGCAGCCGGTTGGTCACGAACACCCGCGCTTCCACCGCGGTGCGACTGGTGATCACGTGCGCCCAGTCCATGTGCTTCAGGCCCCGCGATCGACTGCCAGCTCTCGGTGACACCTCCACGAACAGCCCCGGCTGCAGTTCGGACAGGTACGGCAGCTGCCTGCTCATCCCGCCCGCCGTGTGGTGCTCGGTCAACCGCGACGTGGTGAACACGAACGGGAACACCTCGCCGTGCTTCTCCGGCGGTGACGGGTTCGACGGATTGTCCTCCCGCCCATACACTTTGCGCGCCGGATTGCCCTGCTGCGCATAAAGGGCGTTGCGGAACGGCGACTCGTGCGGCTCGTAGTGCGTCGGCATCGGCCCGTCGAGCAAACCGTTGGGCGCGAACAGCCAGGCCTTACCGTCGGCCTGCATGATGAACGGGTCGTCGCCACGCAGCGCCTCGACACCAACCGCGCCCTCGGGCGGACGGTAGTCCGGCGGCTTGGTCTTCTCGAAGTCGGGGACGTCGTCGCCCGTCCACTCGCCGTTGTCCCCTTTGTCCGGGTCCCACCAGACCAGCTTCTTGCGTTCGCTCCATGGCCTGCCCTGCGGGTCCGCTGACGCCCGGTTGTAGATCACCCGCCGGTTCATCGGCCACGTCCAGCCCCACTCGGACATGCACGCTTCCTGCTGGGTGTGCGGTTTGCGCCGTGCCGCCTGGTTGACCTCGTCGGCGTAGACGCCGCTGTAGATCCAGCAGCCGCAATCGGTGCTGCCGTCCGCCTTCAACGACATGTAGTTGTCGACGGCCCGGTTCGTCGTCAGATCCACGCCGCTGATGCGCCGCAGCACGTCCTCGGCCGATGGCTCGTCGCCCTCCATCGCGTAGTCCCATGACAGGTCGAGCAGTGGGCGGTCGCGCTCGTCGGTCGAACCCGCCAGCTTCTCCCGCAGGATCCGGCCCAGGTGATAGAAGAACCACAGCTCGGAGCGGGCATCACCAAGCGGTTCGACGGCCTTCTCCCGCCACTGCAGAATCCGGCCGCGTCTGCGTGAACGTGCCCGCCTTCTCCACATGCGATGCGGCGGGGAACAGGAACACCTCCGTCCGGCAGGTCTCCGGCGCGATCTCGCCCGTCTCGATCTCCGGCCCGTCCTTCCAGAACGACGCGCTCTCGATCTCGACGAGGTCGCGCACCACCAGCCAGTCGAGGTTGGCCATGCCCAGCCGCTGCAGCCGGCCGTGCGCCGAGCCCACGGCCGGGTTCTGGCCAAGCAGGAAGTAACCGGACACCTTGCCGTCGACCATGTCCATGACGGTGCGGTATGTGCCGTGGTCGCCGTTGATCCGAGGGATGTAGTCGAAGCAGTAGTCGTTCTCCGCGGTCGCCGCTTCGCCCCAGTACTCCTTGAGCAGCGAGATCATGTACGCATCGGCGTTGCGCCAGAAGCCTTTCTGCTTGTCGGCCATGATGCGGTCGAGGTAGTCCGACAGCGAGGCATCACCCGCCCTCGGCATCGCGAGGTATCCGGGCAGCAGGTTGAACAGCGTCGGTATGTCGGTCGACCCCTGGATGCTCGCGTGCCCGCGCAACGCGATATGCCGCCGCCCGGCCTGCCGATGTTGCCAAGCAGCAGCTGGATGATCGCGCCCGCGCGAATGTACTGCGCGCCAACCGAATGCTGCGTCCAGCCCACGCTGTACACCAGCATCGCCGTGCGCTCGCGGCCCGAGTTCTCCACCCACTCCTTCGCGATCGTAAGGAACGTCTCGGCAGGCACACCGCAGACCCGTTCGACCATCTCCGGCGTATAGCGGGCGTAGTGCCGCTTGAGCACCTGATACACGCAACGCGGGTGCGCCAGCGTCGGGTCCGACGGGATGTCACCCGCTCCGCCCTCGAGAGGAGCGCCACCCGAGCCATGCTGATCGGGGCCGGCGTGCTCCTTTTCACTCGCCCCGCCGCCGCTGGAACTCGTCGACTCGTAGTGCCAGGATGACGGATCGTAGGTCGCGGTTTCCTCGTCGTAGCCGCTGAACAGCCCGTCGAGATCCTCGGTGTCCCGGAACTTCTCGTCGACGATGAACGACGCGTTGGTATAGGCGGTGACGTACTCGCGGAAGTCGAGCTCATTGGACTGAGGATGTAGTTGATCACCCCGCCGAGGAACGCGATGTCGCTGCCCGCACGAAGCGAGACGTGCTGGTCTGCGACGGCGCTGGTGCGGGTGAACCGCGGGTCGATGTGCACAACCTTCGTGCCGCGCGCCTTGGCCTCCATCACCCACTGGAATCCCGACCGGATGAGCCTCGGCCATATTGCTGCCCATGATGACGACGAAGTCCGAATTGACGAGGTCTTGCTGATAGGTCGTCGCCCCGCCGCGACCGAAGGAGGCCCCCAGACCGGGAACCGTTGAGCTGTGTCAAATACGGGCTTGGTTCTCGATCTGAAGGGCGCCAAGCGCGGTGAAGAGCTTCTTGATGAGGTAGTTCTCCTCGTTGTCCAGCGTCGCGCCGCCCAGGCTCGCGATGCCCATCGTGCGGCGCAGCGTGTTGCGGTCGGCGTCGAACTGCTGCCAGCCCTTCTCGCGCGCGTCGAGCACACGGTCGGCGACCATGTTCATCGCCGTGTCGAGGTCGATCTCCTGCCATTCGGAGGCATAGGGCGGCGCGGTAGCGGACCTTCGTGAGGCGCTGCGGGCCGGTGACCAGTTGCTTACTCGCAGAACCCTTGGGGCACAACCGACCTCGGGAGATCGGGCTGTCCGGGTTGCCCTCGATCTGGACGACCTTGCCGTCCTTCACGTACACCTTCTGCCCGCAACCGACCGCGCAGAACGGACAGACCGAATGGGCGATGCGGTCTGCTTCCGCGGTGCGCGGCGTCAACGTCAGCGACCGCTTCGATTGGGCGGCCTTGCCGCGGCCCAACGCATCCCCGCCGGTGAGCTGCCGGTACACCGGCCACGACTCGATCAGCTTCCTGATGTCCATCAGCGTCCCCTCTAGACGGCGTTCTCCAGATCAAACCATCGTTCGGGTGCCGTCGTCGGCACGTCGCGTGACACGGCGTGCGTCGAGTTGCTCCAGCAGCGGCACGGCGACGCGGCGGGTGGTGCCAAGGGCACGACGGACTTCAGCTGACGCTGAAGGGCTGCGACCAGCGTCGCGAGCGTTTCAGCCGCCCGATCCAGGGCATCAGGGCCGAGCACCACGCCGTCGGCGATCTTGACGAGCCTGCCAACGCGCACCGCTGCCGCAACCTCTTTCGGGCCGAGCTTCAGGTCGGCCAGCTCGTCGGCCTCCGGCGCGCGGAACGGCTCTCCGGCCAGCCGTTCCTCCACCGTCCGCACCGCCTTGTCGACTCGCGGCGGCAGCGTCGCGCCCGGTCTGCCGGACCCGACCGTCAGCGATGTCGAGGCCCGCGCCGTCGAGCAGCCGCGCCACCAGTTCGACCGCAGGCAACTCTGCCTGTTGCCGAAGCGTCTCGAGCGGCATCCCGGCGGCGATGTCGTGCTCGGCCGACCATCGCTGCACCGCCGTCATCAATTGTTGACGGCGTTGCGACCACCACTGTGGCTCGGCGACGAACTCGCCGATACGCTGGCCGGTCATCGGAAAACCCATGGCGCGCAACTCTTCTGCCCGCGCACACGCCGGCGGGCGCGCGCGGCCGGTCGCCAGCTCGTCGGCCCTGTCCCGCGCCGCCCCGCGGCGACGCAGCGCAGGCGGTCGGACGTCGAGCACTTCGACACCGGCCGCGATGCGGTGCTCGCCGGGATCGCGCAGCAGCCCGATGTCGCCGATCCGCAGCGGCAGCGGCCGCGTCAACCGCAGCCTCGCCGCGGCCGACCCCAGCGGGCGCACTTTCACCGGCACCGCCGCCGACCCGATGTGCAGCACCAGCTCCCTGTGCATTTCGTCCGCGCCGCGCAGCGCGACGTCGATCTCGGCGGTGTCCAGCCACGCGCCCGGCGTCGGCTACCGTGTCGCCGCGGCCGATCTGGCGATGGTCGACGCCGCGCAGGTTGACCGCGACGCGCGCCACCGCACTCACTTCGCCCTTGTCGCGTTCCAGCGACTGCAGCCCGCGGACGGTGACCCGGCGGCCGTCGTGCTCGAGTTCGTCGCCGACCCGGATGGTGCCCGCGGCGAGTGTCCCGGTGACCACCGTGCCCGCACCGCGGACGGTGAAGGAGCGATCGACCCAGAGCCGGACGTCGGCGCCGCGGTCCGGTTGCGGCAGCCTCTCGGCCAGCGCCACCAGCTCCACGCGAATCCGGTCCAGGTCGGTGCCGACGACGATGCGCGCGCCTGGCAGGCGTTCTCGCACCTGTTCGATGGCGGCCGCGGGGTCCGCGAGGTCGGCCTTGCTGATGACGACGAGGACGTGTCGGACGCCGAGCGCCTCGAGCGCGGCGAGGTGCTCCTCGGACTGCGGCATCCAGCCCTCGGTTGCGGCGACGACGAACATCACCGCGGGAACCGGCCCAACGCCCGCGAGCATGTTGGCGACGAACCGGTCGTGGCCCGGCACGTCGACGAACGCAAACTGACGGCCGTCGATCTCGGTCCACGCGAAGCCGAGATCGATCGTCAGGCCGCGGCGCTGCTCCTCGGCCAGCCGGTCGGGCCACATGCCGGTCAACCGCTGCACGAGGGTGGACTTGCCGTGGTCGACGTGGCCTGCGGTGGCTATCGACATACACGCGCGCACCGCCGCCACGATCGCCTCGTCGTCCTCCGGCATAACCGTCGCGCAGGTCGAGCAGGCAGCGCCCGGACTCCACGCGGCCGACGACGGCTGGTGTGCCGGTGCGCAGCGGCTCCGCATAGGACGCGGAAGGGCGACGGCGGCGCTCGGGAGCTTCACGCCGGGCGCGCCGCCGCCGCCGACCGCCGCCGTGCAGTCGACCGCATCGAGCGCCGGGTAGCTGTGCGGCGATTCGCTGCGCCCTGGCCCGTAACTCGTCGACGTCGACGTCGAGCGCGCGGGCCACCGGGGACGGCGGTCCGATCAGCGTCGCCTCCAGCGCGGCCAGCGTGAACTTGTCGACGCGGACGGCGCGCGCCGAGGGATGCCTGCGCAGCCGCTCGATCAGCTCGGCCTTGCCGAACAGCAGCCCCGCCTGCGGTCCGCCAAGGAGCTTGTCTCCGCTCGCGGTGACGACGTCGGCGCCCTCCCGCAGCATGGTCGTCGCGTCGGGCTCGTCGGGCAGCAGCGGGTGCGGGGTCAGCAGGCCCGAGCCGATGTCGACCACCACGGGGGCATCGAGGGTTGCCAGTTCGGCCACTGTGACCGCCGCGGTGAACCCGCGTGACGTGGTAGTTCGACGGGTGGACCTTGAGCACGAACCCGGTATCGGGCCCGATCGCATCGGCGTAGTCGCGCGAGACGAGTGCGGTTGGTGGTGCCGACTTCGCGGATCCGCGACCCGGTCGATTCCATCAGCTCAGGCAGCCGGAAGCCGTCGCCGATCTCGATCAGCTCGCCACGGCTGACCACGATCTCCTTACCCGGGGCCAGCGTCAGCGCTGTGAGCAGCAACGCGGCGGCGTTGTTGTTGACGATGTGGACGCCGCCTGCGGCAGGCACCGCGCGGGCCAACGCCGCCAGCGCGGCCCGGCCACGCCGCGCCCGCCTGCCGGTCGTCAGGTCGAACTCGACGTCGGTCGCTCCGCTGGCGGTCGTCATTGCGTCCATCGCCGCCCGTGACAGCGGTGCCCTGCCGAGGTTGGTGTGCACGACCACGCCGGTGGCGTTGATGACGGGCCGCAGGCTCGACGCGCCCGCGGGCAATGCGGCGACGGCGTCGTCGGCCACCTGCTCCGGTTCGATCTCACCCGTGCGCGCCCGTTCCTGAGCTTGGGCGACAACGGTTTTCACGAGTTCCCTGCCGAGGAAGCGTTGCGCTTCGGCGAGCCGGGGATCGGCGAGCAACACGTCGGTACGGGGAACGCGGCGCCGGGGGTCGGTCACGGCAACGTCCCGCGGATATGGCGGAGGCGGACGGGAATCGAACCCGCCAGCGACAGAATCTGCCGCTCAGCGATTTTGAAGACCGCGCCGGTCACCAGACCGGATACGCCTCCCTGACCCATGGCTTCATCATGGCAGGCAGCATGGACTCCGTGGCTCATCGACTGACGCAGTACGCGCACGGCGGCGGATGCGCGTGCAAGATTCCGCCCGGCGAGCTGGAGGCGGTGGTCCGCGGGCTGGCGGTCGCCCCCCGCGATCCCGTCGGTGAGCTGCTGGTCGGGCTCGAAACGGGGGACGACGCGGCGGCGGTGCGGATCGCGGGCGACGTGGCGCTGATCGCCACCACCGATTTCTTCACGCCCGTGGTCGACGACGCCTACGACTGGGGCCGGATCGCGGCCACCAACGCGCTCTCCGACGTGTACGCCATGGGCGGTCGGCCGGTGGTCGCCGTGAACCTGCTCTGTTGGCCGCGCGGTGTGCTGCCGTTCGAGTTGGCGGCCGAGGTGCTGCGCGGCGGCATGGACGTGTGCGCGGCCGCGGGCTGTCATCTGGCGGGCGGGCACAGCGTCGACGACCCTGAGCCGAAATACGGGCTGGCGGTCACGGGCGTCGCAGACCCGAACCGATTGCTTCGCAATGACACCGGCCGCGCGGGGACACCGCTGTCGCTGACCAAGCCGCTCGGCATCGGCGTGCTCAACTCGCAGCACAAGGCGACCGGTGAGCGCTTCCCCGAGGCAATCGAGGTGATGACCACGCTCAACGCCGAGGCGGCCGCAGCCGCGCTCGAGTCCGGCGCCGAGTGCGCCACCGACATCACGGGTTTCGGTCTGCTGGGCCACCTGCACAAGATGGCCCGCGCCAGCGGTGTCACGGCGGTGATCGACTCCGCGGCGGTGCCCTATGTGGCAGGCGCCCGCGACGCGCTGGCGCAGGGTTACGTCAGCGGAGGAACCCGCCGCAACCTGGATTGGGTGGCACCTCACGTCGACCTGACCGCGATAAGTGAATCCGAGGCCTTACTGCTCGCTGATGCGCAGACGTCGGGTGGGCTGCTGGTCGCCGGGGAGATTCCCGGTGCTCCGGTCATCGGGGAACTGGTGACGCAAACAGAGCACACCATCGTGGTGCGGTGATGCAACGCACAGAGGCCCTCCCGTTTCGGGGAGGGCCTCTGTGGTGGGCTTATCAGCGGGTGTAGCCCGACTGGTTCTCCAGGTGCTCGATGTGACGGACACCCTTGTGGTTGTGCCAGCCCGGCTTCGCGTCGTGGACATAAATCACGCGGGAGCCGCGTTTGACCTCTTCGAGTAGCGGGCAGGCTGACCACGAAGGAGGATCCAACTGTGAGCCACGTACCGATGATCGAACTCAACGACGGAACAACCATCCCCCAGCTGGGCTTCGGCGTATTTCAGATCGACCCAGGTGAGACGGCCGAAGCCGTCAAGACCGCGCTGGAAATCGGCTACCGCCACATCGACACCGCCGAGATGTACCAGAACGAGGCGGGCGTCGGGCAGGGCATTCGCGACGCAGGCATCGACCGCGCCGACGTGTATGTCACCAGCAAGCTCAACAACGGTCTGCACCGCCCCGACGACGCCCGCCGCGCCTTCGACGGCACGCTGAAGGCGCTCGGTTTCGATTACGTCGACCTGTTCCTGATCCACTGGCCGTTGCCGACGCTGTACGACGGCGACTTCGTCTCGACGTGGCAGACGCTCGAGGAGTTCAAGAAGGACGGCCGTGCCCGCAGCATCGGGGTGTCGAACTTCCAGGTGTCACACCTCGAACGGCTTGCCAAGGAGACCGACACCGTGCCCGCGGTGAACCAGATCGAGGTGCACCCGTACTTCGCCAACGACGAAGTGCGCGCCTATGGCCAGAAGCACGGCATCGCGACCGAGGCGTGGTCGCCGATCGCGCAGGGCAAGGTGCTCGGCGAGCCGGTCGTGGACGGCATCGCCAAGGCGACCGGCAAGTCGCCTGCCCAGGTGGTGCTGCGCTGGCACATCCAGCGCGGCGACATCGTCTTCCCGAAGTCGGTGACACCCAAGCGCGTCAAGGAGAACTTCGAGATCTTCGACTTCGAGCTCAGCCCGGACGACGCGGACGCCATCAGCGAGCTGGACAGGGGTGAGAAGGGCCGCCAGGGTCCGAACCCGGACAAGTTCGACTACATTCCCAGCTGACCCACCACCAACACATTGGACTATTAGGTCTCTTTTGAGCCGATAGTCCCATTGACTGGTGTCGTTATTGGACGATATAGTTCAGTTCGCATATTTACATCGTTTGCGTCACGAACAGGACTGAACCATGAAGACAGGCCGCTCGACCCGTCGAGTCGCCGCCTCACTCGGTATCGCTGCCATCATCTCGATGGGTGTGTTGACTGCGTGCGGTGGCCAGGAGAAGCAGGCTCCCTCCGAAACCTCAACCACCACAACGACTACCACCACCACGACGACTACGCCAGCGCCGTCGGGCAGTCCGACCGAGAAGGCTCCTCGGCTCGATCCCAACGGACCGAACCCGTTCTCACCCCAGATCAAGGCACCGTCTGCACCCACCGCCGTACCCGGCGACAACTGAGTATTTGGACCGAGCGGGCCAGTCAGCGACTGGTCCGCTCGGCCGTATCCGGGGCGAACGACATGATGTGGTCGATCGCGGAATTGAGCGACGTTTGCATCAGCCGTGGGTCATGCGCCGTCTGTGACAGCAGGTAGCCGCCCTCGACGGCCGCCAGCAGCCCCGTAGCCAGCGCAAGCGCGTCGATGTCCGCACGCAGCACGCCGTTGTCGCGCATCCGCTCCAACGCCGCTGCGAGGATCGACCGCCATTCGGCGAAATGCACGGCGAGGGACGCCCGCGCCTTGTCGTCGGTGTCCGACAGCTCAGCGGCCAGCGACCCCAGCTCGCAGCCCCACAACCCGCGGCGCAGCACGCAGCGCTGCACCATGGCGTCACGCCATTGATGAAGCCCGCGAAGCGAATCCACCTTCTCCAGCCGCAGCCGCTGCCAGGACAGGATCTCGTCGGCGCGCACCGTGATGACCTCGTAGACGAGCTCCGACTTGTCGTCGAAATGCTGGTAGAACTGCGACTTGCTGGTCGCGCTCGCGGCCAGCACCTCGTCGATGGTCGTCGTCGCCACACCCTGCACGTGCATCAGCTCCGCAGCGGCGAGCACGATCCGGTTGCGGGTGGCGGCACCGCGCGAGGTCAGCTTCGATCTCGGTGCGCGGTTCTCTGACGGCACCGTCTAACTGTAACCCGCTAGTCCAATCCGCTAGGCCGCGTCGGCGATGCGCGCAGCGCGCTTCTCGCGACGGCGCGCACGCACGGCGGCGATCGCCGACTTGAGCCCGCGCCGCGGGGCGGGGCCCAGTTCGTCGAACATCCGCTCGCTGCGGGTCTCGGGGGCATCGTCGGCGGTGTAGCGCAGGTACTTGTCCGGCAGCGACAGCTTGGCGATGGTCCGCCACGCCTTGCCGTACTGCACCAGGAACGAGCCGGTGGTGTAGGGCAAGTCGTACTTGTCGCACAAATCCCTGACCCGGAACGAGATCTCGTACATCCGGTTGCTCGGCAGATCCGGGTACAGGTGATGTTCGATCTGGTGGCACAGGTTGCCACTCATGAATCGCAGCGCCGGGCCGTTCTCGAAGTTGGCGCTGCCCAGCATCTGGCGTAGGTACCACTGGCCCTTGGACTCCCCGACCATGTCGGTCTTGGTGAACTTCTCTGCGCCATCGGGGAAATGGCCGCAGAAGATGACCGCGTTGGACCAGATGTTGCGGATGATGTTGGCCACCGCGTTGGCCTTCAGCGTCGACTTGAACGTCGCGCCGGGCGACAGGGCCGTGACCGCGGGGAACGCGATGTAGTCCTTGGCCACCTGATGGCCGGCCTTCACAAAGAACTCACGCACCCTCACCAGCGTCGCCGCACGGTCGTCGCGGCCCTTGAAGATCTTGCCGAGCTCCAAGTGCTGCAGGCCGACTCCCCACTCGAACAACGCCGCGAGCAAGGTGTTGTAGAACAGGTTGAAGATGTTGTTCGGCTTCCACCTCTGATCCCGCGTGACGCGGATCAGCCCATAGCCCACATCGTCGTCCATGCCGAGGATGTTGGTGTACTTGTGGTGCATGAAGTTGTGGGTGAACCGCCAGTGCTTGGCCGCCCCGCCCATGTCCCACTCCCATGTCGACGAGTGGATCTCCGGATCGTTCATCCAGTCCCACTGGCCGTGCATGACGTTGTGGCCGATCTCCATGTTCTCGATGATCTTGGACGCGGCCAGCGTCAACGTGCCCGCCCACCACGCGGAGCGTTTCGAGCTTGCCGCCAGCATCAGCCGGCCCGCGATCTCCAGGCCGCGCTGAGCGGCGATGGTGCGGCGGATGTAGCGCGCATCGCGCTCACCCAGTGAGTCCTCGATGTCCCGGCGGATGGTGTCCAGCTCGAAGGCGAGGCTCTCGATGTCAGCGTCCGTCAAGTGCGCGAATTCAGGAACGTCAGTGATTGCCATTCGTTCTGTCTCCTTCCTTTTCCTTATACCTACGCTACCGTAACCTACGATTCCGTAGGTTACCAGTGAGTAAAGTCTATGCGTCCAGCACGCAATCCCCAGACGCTGCGGAAATGCATGTCTGTATCCGGCTTCCCGGTTCGTGTTCGACGCCCGTTCGCAGGTCTCGCACGTGCCCGTCGAGCAGCCCCACGACGCAGGACTGGCAGATGCCCATCCGACAGCCGAACGGCATCTGCACGCCCGCACTCTCACCGGCTTCCATCAGCGGGGTGGCGGCGTCCACGGTAAGGGTCTTCCCACTTCGCGCGAATTCCACCGTTCCGCCCTGCCCGTGCGCGGCGGCGCGGGAGGCCGCGAAGCGTTCCAGATGCAGCTGCTCGGCGATGCCTGCCGCCGACCACGCGTGCTCGGCTGCGGTGAGCATGCCCTCCGGGCCGCACGCCCAGGTCTGCCGGTCGCGCCAGTCGGGCACTTCGTCGGCGATCCGCGACAGGTCAAGACGGCCCTGCTCGCGCGTCTTGCGCGCGCGCAGCCGATAACCCGGATACCTGCTTTGCAGCTTGGCCAGCTCCGCGGCGAACATCAGATCCGATTCCGTTGGCGCGGAATGCAAGTGCACGATGTCGGTGAGCTGGTTGCGCCGCGACAGGGTGCGCAGCATCGACATCACCGGAGTGATCCCGGACCCGCCGGTGATGAACAGCACCGACGCGGGCGCGGGGTCGGGCATCACGAAATTACCTTGCGGCGCCGCGAGCCGAACGATCGTGCCCGGTGCCACCCCGCCGACGAGATGCGTCGACAGGAACCCCTCGGGCATAGCCTTGACCGTGATCGTGATCGTGCGACTGCCTTTGACCGGACTCGATGTCAGCGAGTACGACCGCCACCGCCACCGGCCGTCCACGAGAAGGCCGATGCCGACGTACTGGCCCGGGTGGTAGTCAAAGGTGAAACCCCAGCCCGGCTTGATGACCAACGTCGCGGAGTCAACCGTCTCGCGGCGCACCTCCACCACGCGACCCCGCAGCTCACGGGCCGACCACAACGGGTTGGCCAGCTTCAGGTAGTCGTCGGGCAGCAGCGGCGTGGTGATCCGCCCGGCGATGGTGCGCAGGGCGTTCCAGCCCGGATGCTCCTTGGCGCCTGCGACCTTCGGACGCACGGTATCGGCGACCTTGGCCGAGACCTTGATGAAGTTCTTGGCCACGGAACCTACGGTACCGTAACCTACGCTCCCGTATCCAGTCGAAAATCCAGAATTAGAGCAATTCCAGCAGGAACGGCAGCTCCTGCGTGGCATACCAGGCCAGGTCGTGGTCCTGCGCGTCGCCGACGGTCAGTTCGGCGTCCTCGTCACCCAGATCGGCGGCGTCGACTGCGTCGACGGCGGCCAGCACGGCAGTCTCGGCGTCGGCGTTGTCGACGTAGGCCGCAATCGTGTCGTCGATGGCGATCGGACCCGACAGCCGCACCACGGCGTCGTCGAGGTCTGGTCGGGCCGTCGCGCCGTCGACGTCGGCCACCAGCACGGCGCGCCGCGGTGGCAGCACCGACGGCGGAGCCGCCTGGCCGGCGACATCCGACGAAGGTTCGTCTCCCGCCCCCGCAAGCAGGCGGATCGAGGCCAACGCGGCCTCGCGCAGCGCGACCTCGGCCAGCTCGTCGTCGTCACCCTGGGCGTAGGACTCCCGCAGCGCAGGTGTCACCGCGAACGCCGTGCCGTTGACGGCCGTCACCGACCGGTCGGCGACCAGCCGCTGCAGCATGGCCAGGGTTGCCGGAACATAGACGCGCATCAGGCGAGGTTAACGGCCTGCGCGGTTACTGCGCGGCTTCCAGCAGTTCATCGAGCGACTCACGCAGCAACGTCGGAAACACATCGACGTCGCTCATCGCATCGCGGTCCGCGTGGATCCCGTAATAGAGCATCCCGTTGTAGGACGTCACACCGATCGCCAGCACCTGGTTGTTCAGCAGCGGCGGCACCGCGTATGTCTCCAGCAACTTCGTGCCCGCGATGTACATCTGGCTCTGCGCGCCGGGCACGTTGGTGATCAATAGGTTGAACTGCCGCGCGGAGAATGTGGTTGCGACGCGAATTCCCATGGCGTGCAACGTCGGTGGCGCGAAGCCGGACAACGTGACGATGGTTCTGGCGTCGACGAGACTGGCTGCCGTCGAATGCGACTCTGTCATGTGCGCGATCTGCGAGAGCCGCACCACCGCATTGCCCTCCCCGACCGGCAGATCGACCAAAAAGGGGGACACCTCGCTGATGGCCTGGCCCGGACCCGACGAATCCAGTTCAGCGTCCGGGTAGACCGACATCGGCGCCATCGCCCGCACAGTGGCCGTCGGCGAAACCGGTTCGCCGCGCGACAGCAGCCAGTTGCGCAGCGCGCCCGCGATCACCGCAAGCACGACGTCGTTGACGTCGCAGTCGTAGCGCGCCCGCAGATTGCGGTAGTCCTCGAGCTTCCCCCTGGCGACTGTGAAGCGCCGGTTGCGCGAGACCCGGGTGTTCAGCGGGCTGGACGGCGCGGTGCCGCGCGCGAAGGTCTTAGCCACGTCGGCGGCCCTTCGCCCCACCTCGAGCAGGTGCCCCGAGTTGGTCACCACCTCCGTGACGGCGGTGCGCACGGCCGCGAGCTGGGCACCCGGCCGCGCGATCCACTCCCCGACGGCCCCCATGAACAGCCGGGCATCGCTCGGTTCGCGGGCCGGGATCCAGATGTCCTCGCCGAAGGCGGGCGGCTTCTGGGTGCGGTCGGCGATCACGTGCCCGATCTCCAGCGCGGTCATCCCATTGACGAGGGCCTGATGCGATTTGGTGTAGATGGCCAGCCGGTTGCGGGCCAGCCCCTCGACGAGGTACATCTCCCACAGCGGGCGGCTCTTGTCCAGGGCCCGCGACCCCAACCTGGCGAGGAGCTCGTGCAGCTGCGCGTCGCTGCCCGGCGACGGCAGCGCCGACCTGCGCACGTGATAGGTGATGTCGAACTCGCGGTCGTCGATCCACACCGGCTTGGCCAGCCCGAGCGTCACCTCCCGCACCTTCTGCCGGTAGCGCGGAATCTGCGGCAGGCGCTGTTCGACCGTGGCGAGCAAGGTTTCGTAGCTCAGGCCGTTGCGGGGTTTGCGAACAATCGACAGCGAGCCGACGTACATCGGGGTCGACGAGTTCTCCAGGCCAAAGAACGCCGCATCCGACGCCGACAACCTGGTCACCATTAGCGGCGGTTCCTCCCCCTGGAATTGACGTCGACGCTCGCCGAACCCCCGTCACGGTAGCCGCCGAATCTGTAGTGGCGCATCACGGGTGCATTCGACCCCTGTGAACCATGGGATCATGAATGCGTCTGTTTCTCTCCAGCAGATGCCGTGAGATTCGTAACCGATCGCTGGAGAGCGCCGTTGACCACATCGCAGATCCCTTTCGAACCGGGCGCGTTCACCACGCCGGTCGTCGACTACGAACCCCCGCCGATCGGTGGCGCTGGCAACCCGCCCTGTCCGACGCCGTCACCGGCCGTATTGCACCGGCCCGCGCGGCGCCTGTTGCGGGCCGTCGACCGCGTCGAGGCCGCACCACCCCGTGAGGCCGCGACGTTCGCCGACGCGGTGCTGCGGCGCGTGCTGGAGGTGATCGATCGACGCAGGCCGATCGCCCAGCTGCGCACGATGCTGACCCCGCCACTGCTGGACACGGTCTTCGCGCTCACCCACAGCGCAGGAACCGACAAGGCGGCGGTATTGCGGCGGGTACGGTTGCGCGCCACCGCAGCCGAGCCCGCAGCGGCCGAGGTGTTCGCCACCTACACCCGCGGCCAACGCGTTCGAGCCATCGCGGGCCGGGTCGAAATCAAGGAGGGGCGCTGGCGCCTGGTGGCGTTACAAGTCGGATAATGGACCGGTGCAGGGCAACACCGTCAGCGTCGAACGGCTGATCAAGGCGCCTGCGCGGCAGATCTTTGCGCTGATCGCCGACGCCGGACGACATTCCAGCTTCGACGGCTCGGGCACGGTGGACCACGCGGACTCGGCGACGATCCCGTTGGAGCTGGGCACCACGTTCTCGATGAGGATGCGGGGTCGGCCGGAGACGCTGTTCTTGCCCTACACGATGAGCAACACGGTCATCGAGTTCGAGCCGGACCGTCGCATCGCCTGGCAAACGTACGGGTTGGGCAGTCTGATCGGCGGCCGCATCTGGCGCTACGAGCTCACCCCGACCGAGGACGGCACGCTGGTCCGCGAGACGTGGGATGTGTCGCAGGACCGCCAGCGCCCCATGCTGAAGATGGGATCGATGCCGCGCCAGTCCGAGGACGCGATGCGCGCGACGTTGGCGCGCATCGCCGCCCTGCTGGAGAATTAGCCATCATGCCGCAGCAACGCGGTTCAGATGAGCGTCGATCCGGCGCACCATTGCACTCGGCTGACGGCGGACATCGTCGCTGACGATCGATATCACACGCCAACCGAGTTCTTCCAGTGCTGCTCGCTTCTGGCGATCGCGGCGAAGCGCCTCAGACGAACTGTGCCATTCGAATCCGTCGTATTCGACGGCAACCAGGCGATCCGGCCAGGCGAAGTCGACTCGCCAGACCCTCCCGTCCCTGTCGACGATCTGGTGCTGCAGAACGGGTTCTTCCAGCCCTCCGTCCAGCATGACGAGCCGCGCTTCGCTTTCCATCGCGGAGTCTGCCTCAGATCGGGCCAATGGAATGAGCTCTCGAACCATCACGATTCCACGTCGCCCCGCTTGAGCTTTCGAGACCGAGACCAGGTCCTGGCGATCACACGCGCCGCTGTGAAGCGTGGCATCGAGCGTGGCCAGCGCGCGGGGACGGCGCAGGCTCCGCGCAACCTCGATAGCCGTCCACGGCGCCGTGGTGAGCCGCCGCCCGCGAAAACTGGTCAGCGGTACGCCATCTCGTCGGTGCACGACCAACCCGGAGCCAGCCCGTAGCAAGTGGCCGGCGGGATTCAGGATGTGCAAGTCTGCCGAGTCTTCGGTGTCGAAACCGAATATCGCGGCCGCAGTGCCCAAACACACCGCCACGTGCTGACCACATTTCAGATCCAGCCCCCTCAATCGGCTTGCGGTGGAGGGTGTGCCCAAGCTGTAGATCCCCGGCCAGATCTTCACCATTTCGCCCATGCGGAGCCCGCGCTGCATTCCGCGACGACTCATGTGATCCAGGATCTGAGCTGAGCACTCGCGCCCTGGAGAATTAGGCCCTCTTCGTCGCCTTCGCCTGCTTGCGTGCGGCCTCGCGCCGTTCACGCCTGCTCGGCGTCGCGTGCCTCGGTCCGCCGTCGCCGTTGCCGTCCTGGCGCTGCACCTCTGCCGACCCGTCCTCAGATGGGCCGGTGTAGGTCAGCTCAGGCGCATTGTCGTCAATTCCCTTGGTGCGCAAGGCTGACGGCGCGGGCTGCTGGCGTTCCCTGGTCGCGACGCCGCTCTCCTGCGCCTGCGCTTGCGCCGCGGCCTGAGCGGCGAACTCGGCCAGCCCGGTCGGCGCGGCCACGGGTGCCACCTGGGCCGCCGGAGTCGCAGGCACCGCCTCGACCGTGACGTTGAACAGGAAGCCGACGGCCTCCTCCTTCATCGCGTCGAGCATGCCCGCGAACATGTCGAAGCCCTCGCGCTGGTATTCGACCACGGGGTCGCGCTGGGCGAACGCACGCAGGCCGACGCCCTCCTTGAGGTAGTCCATCTCGTAGAGGTGCTCACGCCACTTGCGGTCGATCACGTTGAGCAGCACGTTGCGCTCCAACTGCCGCATCGCGCCCTCGCCCGCAATCTCCTCGAGCTGCTTCTCGCGTTCCTCGTAGGCCCGCTCGGCGTCCTTGATCAGCTCGTCGAGCAGCTCTTCGCGCGTCAGCTCGCCGGGCTCGCCGATCGCGTCGGAGTCGACGAGGTTGTGGTGGTCGATGCTGATCGGATAGAGCTGCTTCAGCGCGGTCCACAGCGCCTCGAGGTCCCAGTCCTCGGAGTAGCCCTCGGCGGTGGCGCCGTTGACGTAGGCGGTGATGACGTCGACGAGCATGTCGTGAGCCTGCTCGGCGAGGTTTTCACCCTCGAGGATGCGGCGGCGCTCGGCGTAGATGACCTTGCGCTGCTGGTTCATCACCTCGTCGTACTTCAGCACATATTTGCGGATCTCGAAGTTCTGCTGCTCGACCTGCGTCTGCGCACTCTTGATGGCGCGGGTGACCATCTTCGCCTCGATGGGCACGTCGTCGGGCAGGTTCAGCCTGGTCAGCAGCGCCTCGAGGGTGGCGCCGTTAAACCGCCGCATCAGCTCGTCGGCGAGCGACAGGTAGAACCGGGACTCGCCAGGGTCGCCCTGGCGGCCGGACCGGCCGCGCAGCTGGTTGTCGATGCGGCGCGACTCGTGACGTTCGGTGCCGAGGACGTAAAGGCCGCCCGCGTCGATGACCTCTTCGGCTTCCGCTGCGGCTTCCTCCTTGACCTTGGGAAGCAGCTGATGCCAGGCCGTCTCGTATTCGTCAGCGGTCTCGACGGGGTCGAGGCCCTGGTCGCGCAGCCGCTTGTCGGCCAGGAAGTCGACGTTGCCGCCGAGCACGATGTCGGTACCGCGGCCGGCCATGTTGGTGGCGACGGTGATCGCACCGCGGCGACCTGCCTCGGCGATGATGCCGGCCTCCTGCTCGTGGTACTTGGCGTTGAGCACGTTGTGCGGGATGCGCCGCTTGGTGAACTGCCGCGACAGGTATTCCGACCGCTCGACGCTGGTGGTGCCGATCAGCACCGGCTGGCCCTGCTCGTAGCGCTCGGTGACGTCGTCGACGACCGCGATGTACTTGGCCTCTTCGGTCTTGTAGATCAGGTCGGACTGATCGGTGCGGATCATCGGTTTATTGGTCGGGATGCTGACCACGCCGAGCTTGTAGATCTCGTGCAGCTCGGCGGCTTCCGTCTGGGCGGTGCCAGTCATCCCGGCGAGCTTGTCGTAGAGCCTGAAGTAGTTCTGCAGCGTGATGGTGGCCAGCGTCTGGTTCTCGGCCTTGATCTCCACATGCTCCTTGGCCTCGATGGCCTGGTGCATGCCTTCGTTGTAGCGCCGCCCGATGAGCACGCGCCCGGTGAACTCGTCGACGATCAGGACCTCGCCGTCACGGACGATGTAGTCCTTGTCGCGCATGAACAGCTCTTTGGCCTTGACGGCGTTGTTGAGGTAGCTGACCAGCGGCGAGTTGGCGGCCTCGTAGAGGTTGTCGATACCGAGCTGATCCTCGACGAACTCAACGCCGATCTCGTTGACGCCGATCGTGCGCTTGCGGATGTCGACCTCGTAGTGCTTGTCCTTCTCCATCAGCGGCGCCAGCCGCGCGAACTCGCTGTACCAGTTGGACGAGCCGTCGGCGGGGCCGGAGATGATCAGCGGCGTGCGGGCCTCGTCGATCAGGATGGAGTCGACCTCGTCGACGATGCCGAAGTTGTGCCCGCGCTGCACCAGCTCTTCGAGCGAGTGCGCCATGTTGTCGCGCAGGTAGTCGAAGCCGAACTCGTTGTTGGTGCCGTAGGTGATGTCGGCGTTGTAGGAGACGCGACGCTGGTCGGGCGTCATCTGCGCAAGGATGACGCCGACTTCGAGGCCCAGGAACCGGTGCACGCGGCCCATCCACTCGCTGTCGCGTTTGGCCAGGTAGTCGTTCACGGTGATGACGTGCACGCCCTTGCCGGACAGTGCGTTGAGGTAGGCGGGCAGCACACAGGTCAGGGTCTTGCCCTCACCGGTCTTCATCTCCGCGACGTTGCCGAAGTGCAGGGCGGCGCCGCCCATGACCTGGACGTCGAACGGCCGCTGGTCGAGGACGCGCCAGGCCGCCTCGCGGGCCACCGCGAAGGCCTCCGGCATCAGGTCGTCGAGGTCCTCGCCCTCTTCATACCGCTTCTTGAACTCGTCGGTCTTGCCGCGCAGCTCGGCGTCAGAGAGCTTTTCGACGTCGTCGGACATGGTATTGACATAGTCAGCCACCCGCTTGAGGCGCTTGACCATGCGGCCTTCACCGAGACGCAGCAACTTATCGAGCACGCTATTTTCCCCTGTGGGTTGATCGATCCCGTCACGTATTAGACGGGGTCCATCCTAGGTGACACGCCGAAGTCGCTGGTTACTTGCACCTCAGGCCAGGCGAATCAATCCGTAGTCGTAGGCGTGCCTGCGGTATACCACACACGGCCGATCGCTCTGTTTGTCGTGGAACAGGAAGAAGTCGTGGCCGACCAGTTCCATCTCGTAGAGCGCGTCGTCGACGGTCATCGGCTTGGCCGGGTGTTCCTTGGTGCGCACGATCTGGCCGGGCTCGTGGAACTCGACGTCGTGGTCGGCGTCCGTCTCCTGGCCGTTGACGCTGGGCGGCGGCAGGAAGGCATCGGGCGCCGAGACCTTCGCGGCCTGGGCCAGCGACACCGGAGTCTTGTCGCCGTAGTGCACCTTGCGGCGGTCCTTGCTGCGCCGCAGCCGGTTCTCCAGCTTGCAGACGGCGGCTTCGAGGGCGGCGTAGAAGCTGTCGGCGCAGGCTTCGCCGCGCACAACAGGGCCGCGGCCGCGCGCGGTGACCTCTACGTGTTGACAGTTCTTGCGTTGGCGCCGGTTGCGCTCATGGTCGAGTTCGACATCGAAAAGGTAGATGGTGCGGTCAAATCGCTCGAGGCGAGAGAGCTTCTCGGAGACGTAGATGCGGAAATGGTCGGGGATCTCGACGTTGCGGCCCTTCACGACGACCTCGGCGTGAGGTGCGGGTGCTGGGCTTTCGTCTTCAACGATCATCGAGCGGTCTGTTTCCACGGAACGGATTGACATGCTTGGCGACTCGTTTCTCTTTCGCGTCGCACGCGCGCAGCGTGCCGGCCTTTCAGAAGCTGCACCGGCGGGGCTTGGAAGGATTTCGCCGCTCGCCGGTGCAAGGTGTCGATCACTCACCTCCTACCGCTGCTGGGCGATGTTTGGCGCTTCGTCTTCGTCAGCGCCGCCGTGAGGCGTTCACGGGTGGTTGGCCCCGACGGTAGTCCGTGTTCACCCGGGAGTGCCAGTAATTTGACCCACCTGTTTTGAGTTCTTCACGTCAGTTTGATCTGAGAGAAATTGGCCACCCCGTCAGACGCGGATGTCAGGCGTGCGCGAGAGCGAAAACGGCGGCCACCGGGATCCCGGAGGTTTGCAGGACACGGACCGATTCGGCCGCGGTCGCGCCTGTCGTGACGATGTCGTCGACCACGAGCACGTCGCCTGCGAACCCCTCCCGCGGCACCCGCAGGCGGACGCGGCCCGCGACATTTCGCTGCCGCGCCGCGCTGGACAGCCCCACCGAGTCGCGAACCAGGGCCTTCATTCGCAGCGCCTGGACGACACTGGCGTTTGGATCCCCCGCCGCCGCCGCGAGCGCCATCCGGGTGACCGGGTCGCCGCCGCGTCTGCGGGCGGCCAGGCCGCGGGTGGGGGCCGGGACCACGGTTATCGGAGCGCCGAGCACGCCCCAGGCAAGCAGCTGCGCCAGGCCAGCCGACAGCGCGGCGCCGAGTGGCCGGATCAGGTCGGCGCGGCCGTGCTCCTTGATGGCGACGATGGCGCTGCGGCGCGGGCCCGCGTACCTGCCGAGGGAGAACACCGGCACGCCGGGGTGAACCCGCGGGGTGATGAGGTGCGGTTGTCCCTGCCGGACCCGGAGGTCGTGCGCGCAGGCGTCACACCATCGGGTCGACGGCGCTCCGCATCCGCCGCACTCCAACGGGAGAATCAGGTCGAGCACGCCGCCAGTGTCGCGGCGGCCGGTGACAGTTTTGCGAGGGTCATTTCCGCCGCGACGAGGTCCTGCGCGCCTATCCCGACGAATTTGGCGATGGTGATGTCGTCATCCGATGTACGTCCCGGGTTCTGGCCGGATATCACGTCGCCCAGCTCCCCCGACAGTTGCTCGATGGAATAGTTGCCTGCGCGAATTGCTCGGTGAACGTCGCCGTTGGCCTCGGCGGTATCCCGCGTATCGACGAACACCCGTGCGCGTTGCAGGGCCGTCGCGTCCAGTTCGCATTTGGTTGCGTCGTCGGCGCCGACCGCAGTGATGTGCACGCCCGGCCGCAGCCACGCGCCCTGCACCAGGGGTTCGCGGGCCTGTGTTGCGGTGATCAGGACGTCGGCGCTGCGGACGGTGCGTTCGATATCGGATGAGCAGCAGATCTCGACACCGGGCAGCTTCTCGCTCAGCCGCGCCTTGAGGTCCTCTGCCTTGCGCACGCTGCGCGCCCAGATCGCCAGGGTTTCAAATGGGCGCTCCCGATAAAGCGCCAACGGCTGCCAGTAGGCCTGCACGCCCGCGCCGAGCACTGCGGCGGCACCGACGTTGGACGGCGCGAGCATTCGCGCGGCGACTGCTCCGGCCGCGGCGGTGCGGATGTCGGAGAGGTAGTGCTCGTCGTTGAGCAGAGCCAGCGTCTGCCCTGTGTTGCTGTCGAATACGGCAACGAATCCACCTTGCGGTTGCCCCTGTTCGACGTTCGAGCTGAACCAGGGCGACACCTTGACGATGTAGACGTCATGTCCCCGCAGGGTGCCGGTCTTCACATAGACATCACCGAGTTCGGGGCGTTCGGCGGGGAACATCACGATCAGGCCGTTGTCGGCGAGGCCCGCGCTGGTCTCGGCGAAAGCGCGCGACACCGGCTCGATGAGATCTTCGAAACACACGCTGGCGCGGATGCTTTCGGCGCTGATGATGCGGGTCATGGAAGAGCCTCGATCGTGCCGTGTCCGACGAAGGAGACATCGCCGCCCACGTTGACGGTCTCCACTTGGTCCGAGCGACCTTCCGGGCACACCCGCAGTTCGCTTGGCCGGCCGGTGAATCGGCCTTGGTTCAGGGTGAATGACTCACCGCCCCAGACCAATCCATGCCGTAGCCGGTATGCGCCGATGGTGCCCGCGGCGCTACCGGTTGCCACATCCTCGAGGATTCCGTCGTTGTTCCAGTGCCGCACCTCGACGGCGGATTCATCGAGTAGGACCGCGAACTGGGCGCCCAACCCATGCAGCAAATCCGTGATATCTGCAGAGATTCGCGCCCGCGCCAGAACGCCGGGCCGAACGGGCACGATGAGATAGCGAAGTCCCGTACTCACCACCTCCATCGGCAGGGCCGTATCGAGATCCTGCGGCGCGAGATTGAAGGCGCGGGCGATCGGAGCGCCGTCATCGACCGTCCCCAAGAACTCCGGGGCCCCCTGGTTCAGCCAGCCGGAATAGCCTCCTGCTGTGACCTCTGTCCTGATCTCGACTGTCTTGCTGGACAATTGAAACCGCCAGTTCTGCGCGCCTGCAGTTTCCGAGCGCCTGTGCAGGACCGCCGCCGCCCCGATTATCGGGTGACCCGCAAACGGCAATTCGTCGAAGAGGTCGAAGATCCTGGCACGAACAGTGCGGGGGTCCTCCGTGGGCCGCAGAAAGATGGCTTCGAAGTGCCGCATCTCCTGGGTGATCCGCAGCATTTGCTCTGCGGTCAGGTCGGCAGAGTCGGGAAACACCGGCAAGCTGTTGCCGCCGAATGGAACTCGACTGAACACGTCGACGTGACTGTAGGCGAGATTCACAGCTCGGCCTTGAGAGATTGCGCGAACCGTTCAATCGCCGACTCGTCGCGGCGGTAGAAGGTCCAGTTCTTCTTGCGCGTCGCAACCAACAGGTCAGCATCGGTGAGCAGCGTCAGGTGACGCGACGCCGTTGCCGCCGCGATCCCCAGCTTGTCGCGGATGAAATCGGCGCAGACCCCATCGCGAATGAGGTCACCGTCGGTCTGCGGCGGGAAGTTCGCAACCGGATCCTTCAGCAAGGAAAGGATTTCGAGCCGCACCGGACTGGCAATGGCCTTGATCGTCTTGAGCAAGGCGGGCGAGCGATTCGTCGATTCGCTAATTCGCATAATTACAAAATAGCTTTACCCGCTCGGGTTGTCAACGTTGGAGTCTGGGTACTCGCTGTGAATGACTGACCGGGAGTCCTACATCGTCGATTGCCTCGAGCAGGCCTTCTCCGACTTGATGAAGGCCGATCCGGACGCGTTTCGGACCAAGTTCCGCAAGATGGCCGCCGACCCGTTCGCGTTCTACCGGGGCAGCGCCTGCGTGTTCTACGCCGACCTCGACGATCGGGAGGACCCCTGGGCCGACGAGCGAACCGGCCGGGTATGGATCCAGGGCGATCTGCACACCGAGAACTTCGGCACCTACATGGACGGCGCAGGCAAGCTGATCTTCGACGTCAACGACTTCGATGAAGCCTTCGTCGGGCACTTCACATGGGATCTGCAGCGGTTCGCGGCGAGTGTGGCCCTGATGTGCTGGCAGAAAGCCTTGTCTGACAGCGTGATCCGCGATCTGATCACCACCTTTGCGCGGGCCTACCTCGACCAGGTCCGGTGGTTCCGGGAGACGGACGACGACTCGACCTTCTCGCTGAACCTCGACACCGCCCGTGGTGCGGTGCGCTCGGCGCTGCAGTCGGCACGCCTGTCGACGCGTTACGCAATGCTCGATCGAACGACCCATGTCGACGAGTCCGATCGGCGCTTCCGGGAAAACTCCGGTGTGCGGAGGCTCGACGATGAGGAGTACGCACGCGTCAACGCAGCGTTCGAGGCCTATCAGGAGAGCATCCCCGAGTCGAAGAGATTCCGTGAGGTCGCCTACGACGTGAAGGACATCGTCGGCAGGACCGGCTTCGGGATCGGCAGCGCGGGACTGCCCAGCTACAACGTGCTGGTCGAAGGGTTCAACCAGGCGCTCGACAACGACATCGTGCTGTCGATGAAGCAGGGCAACGTCGCCGCACCCAGCCGCATCCTCCACGACGAGCAGGTGCACACCTTCTTCAAACACCACGGACACCGCACGGCGGTGTCGCAACGTGCCCTGCAGGCGCACGCCGACCCGCTGCTGGGCTACACCGAAATCGACGGGACGGGCTACGTCGTGGCGGAGCTGTCCCCCTACGAGTCCGACCTGGACTGGTCCGAGCTGACCGAACCCGACGAACTCACCGAGGTGATCGAGCAGCTCGGCCGTGCCGTCGCCAAGGTGCACTGCGTCGGTGACGCCGACAGCGACCAAACGCTTGTCGAGTTCCAGACCGAGGACGCAATCGCCGAACTGATCGGCGATCGAGACGACGACTTCGTCGACGACATGGTGTCCTTCGGACTGGACTACGCGGCGACGGTGCGCGACGACCATCGGCACTTCGTTGAGGCATTTCGGGAAGGCCGCGTCCCCGGCGTCAGCTCGACCTGACGGACATTTCGCTACCAACCGGCTGTGTGATCAATCTTGCTGGCGCGCCGGGCCCGCGCCGGTAATTCTGGATATATGGCAGAAGAGGTGCCAACAGCCTCGGCCGTCAGGGTGAACGGCCGCACCCAGGAGGTCCACGCCGAGCCCGACACGGCACTTCTGTACGTCTTACGTAACCATCTCGGCCTGAAGGGCACCCGGTTCGGCTGCGGGCTTGGGGTGTGCGGCGCCTGCCTCGTTCTGGTCGACGGGCACCCGACGTACTCGTGCGACACGCCGCTCTGGGCGGTCGACGGCAAGGACGTGACCACGATCGAAGGTCTCGGCGCCGACGGTGAACCGCATCCGGTGGCCCGCTCGATCGTCAGTCACCAAGCCGCGCAGTGCGGATACTGCATGTCGGGGATCGTGGTGCGCGCCGCCCGGCTGCTCGCCGAGAATCCCGAACCGTCGGAATCCGATGTGCGCACCGCCCTCGACGACAACCTGTGCCGCTGCGGATCACACAACCGGGTGGTTCGCGCGGTGCTGGCGGCCGCCGCCGAGATGCGTGGGAGCGCAACGTGACCGGCGCCGAAGCGCTGCCGCCGACATTGGCGGCCAACCCGCGTCTTGGCGACTGGCTCCGGATCGGCTCCGACGGCTCTGTCGAGGTCCGGTCCGGCAAGGTCGAGCTCGGCCAGGGCATCCTCACCGCGCTGGCACAGATGGCCGCAGAGGAACTGGACATCGACGTGAACCGGATCCGAATGACGGCAACCGCAACGGATCTCAGCCCTGACGAGGGTATGACCGCGGGCAGTTTGTCCATTCAGCAGTCCGGGGCCGCGCTGCGCGAGGTCTGCGCGGAGGCGCGCGACCTCTACCTCACCATCGCCGCGGAGAAGCTCGCGGTGCCTAAGGAGGATCTGACCGTCGAGGACGGCCGGATCGCGAGCAGCGAGGGCACGGCAACGAGCTACTGGGAGCTGGCCGACGAAACGATTCTGGACCGGCCCGCCAGCGGCGGCGCCAAACCCAAACCCGACTCCGACTACCGCGTTGTCGGCACCGACGTGTCGCGAATCGACCTGCCGGACAAGCTCGCCGGGCGGCCGCGCTACGTGCACGATCTGCAATTCGATGGCATGCGCTACGGCCGCGTGGTGCGGCCGCCGTCCCGGGGCGCGACGCTGACGGCGCTCGACACCGCTGCGACGCTGGCGTTGCCAGGCGTTGTCACCGTGGTGCGCGACGGCGACTTCCTCGGAGTGGTCGCCGAGCGCGAGGAGGTCGCGCTGCGAGCGGTCGAGCGGCTGCGTGCCGACGCCACCTGGGACCGGACGCCGACGCTGCCCGACGAGAACGAGCTGCAAACGTTTCTGACGCAGGCACCCGCAGAAACCACGATGCTCGCCGATGGGTCACCGTCGGCCGTCACCGCCCACCGGTCGTCGTCGGCGACCTATCACCGTCCATTCATCGCGCACGGCTCCGTCGCACCGTCGTGCGCCGTCGCGCTCGCGGAGCACGATGAACTGCAGATCTGGTCGCACAGCCAGAGCGTGTACAACCTGCGCAGGGAGATCGCACGCGAATTGGGCATGCGCCCTGAACAATTGGTGGTCCGCCATGTCGAGGGCGCCGGGTGCTACGGCCACAACGGCGCCGACGACGCCGCCATGGACGCAGCGCTGCTCGCACTTGCGGCACCCGGCAGACCGGTGCAGGTGGTCTGGTCGCGGGCCGATGAGCTGGGCTGGGCACCGCTGGGAACCGCGGGCGTGGTGCGGGTCTCGGCCGACACCGCAGACGACGGCACCGTGTTGTCCTGGCGGCACGAGATCTGGAGCGGCAGCTTCATCAGCAGGCCCGGCATGACAGAACCGCCTGCCTTCCTCGGCACCAGCCACCGCTCGCGCACCGCCATCCACTCGAATGCCGAACCGCCACTGGAACGCGGCGGCGGCACGAGACGCAATGCCGTTCCCGGATACGGCTTTCCGTCGTATGAAGTGGTCAACCATCTGATTCCGCAAATGCCGCTACGGACGTCCGCGCTGCGCTCGCTCGGGGCGCATCTCAACGTCTTCGCAGCGGAGTCGTTCATGGACGAGCTCGCGGCGGAGGCCGGCCGCGACCCACTCGAGTTCCGGCTCGCACACCTGCCCGACGCGCGAGCCAGGGCCGTGCTGGAGGCCGTTGCACGCCGGTCGAATTGGGCAGGCCGGCGGAGGTCGGACTCGATCGGCCACGGTATCGGCTATGCGCGGTACAAGAACTCCAGCGCGTACTGTGCGGTCGTGGCGGAGGTAGAGGCCGTTGAACATGTCCTGGTACGCAGGCTGACGATCGCCGTCGATGCAGGGCTGGTGATCAGTCCGGACGGCGCGACCAACCAGATCGAGGGCGGCGCGATCCAGGCGACCAGCTGGACGATCAAGGAGCGCGTCAGGTTCGACCGGTTCGACGTCACCAGCGACACCTGGGAGACCTACCCGATCCTCCGGTTCTCCGAAGTGCCCGCCGTCGACGTGGAACTGGTCGCGGGTAACGGCAACCTGCCACTCGGTGTCGGCGAATGCGCACAGGGCCCGACCGCCGCCGCTATCGCCAACGCGGTCTTCGACGCACTCGGCGTGCGCGTACGCTCGCTGCCGCTGACGCCGGAGCAGATCGTCGCCGCGATGCCCTAGCGACGTCGCAGGGTGCCGATGCTCATAGCGACACCGGGTCCTCCACGAGCCGGTACTGATCCTTCATCTGGCTTTTGAAGCGGGCGGCGTTTCATCTGCTTTCGCATGGACGAGTTTCACCGCCGCCCACCACGATGAGGTGGTTGCGATGCACGCCGTCGACGACGCCAGTGCAGCAGCAGTTGGACCGATCATGCCGCCAACGTTAGAAATGAGCGTCGGCGCGCACTAGCCGTCGTGCGGACCGCATTGGACACGTTGCGCAGGAACCGTTTTGGTGCGCAATGCGGCCGAAGATGCAGCATCACGGCTAGTCCCGGCGTGTTCTTCACACTCGGCTCGCACCCAAACTCGGCTCGAGCCGCCGGAATGCCCTGCGGCGCAGCGTCACCGCGGGCGTCTCATCGTAGCGGGCAGTGTGAGCCGCGGCGAACCGGCCGAGGTTGGTGAATCCCCAGTGGAAGGCCACGGAAGCCCGAAGTCGTCGAAGCTCTCAGCCGGTTTCCACTCGCTGACGCCCAACATGAGCCCCTCTCGCGCGCTATTTACTGAACACGTCGTTCACAAATACCGTGATTGGCAAGGCTCTCCTATTCCGGCCATTCAGGTCGGCAGGTAAATCCCAGAAAACGGCCAGGGTGTTCACATCGCGGCGAAGCCGCTGATCAGGCCGAAACGATCGAATCGCCCTTTACCGCAATGGCCGTGGTCTCCAGCGGCGCCGTCGCGGGACCGTTGGCTACCGAGCCGTCCAAATTGAACTTGCTGCCATGGCACGGGCAGTCGATGGTTCCGTCGGCGACCTTGTTGACCGCGCAGCCCTTGTGTGTGCACTTCGACGAGAAGCCGTTGAAGGTCCCCGCGGCAGGCTGCGTGACGACGACCTCCCCGACGATCACACCCCCGCCGACGGGCACATCGGCCGTCTTGGTGATCACGACTCCGGCAGGCTTGGCTGCCCCCGACGACGACCCCGATGCGCCCGAATCACCCGTCGCAGCGGGCTTCTCCTCGGATTTCGAACATGCGGCGAGCGCGCCTGCGGCCACCACGAGGCCGGCACCGCGAATCACCTGTTGTCGGGGTACCTGCACATCATCAAGAGACATCACGAAACCTTTCGGCGGGCTGGGCCTTTTCGACAGCAAACGCCACGCAATGGCGCCCTGTCTCCAGTACGGGAAAATCGGAGCATTGGTTCAGCCCGGAAGCACCGGCATTGCGCCGGGTGACATCAGCGGGCGCACCTCGACCCACCTCGGGTCGTTGTCCACTGCCGATCCGGACAGTTGCAGGATGCCCCTGGCATCGGCGACGTAAACCGTCGATGGGTTGGCGGCGACCGTTCCGACCGGCATCAGCAGGTTGCGGCTCGGGCCATCGGAGTTCACCCCGTCGAGGTTGACGTACGACACCGGGTGTTGCGGATCGGTGCGGCTGACGACGATGTCGTCACCGGTGCGCCAGGCCAGTGACACCACGGTGCTCTCGAGGCCGAAGCCCAGCCGGCGCGGATACGTCAGCGCATAGCCACCGCCCGGCGTCTGTTCGACGCTGGCCAGGATCACCTGCCCTTCGATCACCATCGCCGCGCGTGTCCCGTCGCGGGACAGTTGCAGCTCGCCGATCGGCCCGGGGAATCTCGTCGTCACAGCCGTGATGTCGACGGGGATGCGACCAGGCTGCCCCGACGCGTCCTGCACGGTGCGCACCACGTTGTTGCCGTCGACGACCACCCACACCGCCTCGTCGAGCGACCACGTGGGCCGCGACAGGGTGCGGCCGTCCATGGCCTGCAACGGATTTCCGCCGATCGGGCCGACCCACAGCGACGACGCCATGTCCGGTGCGCCCGCGTTGAGCGTGACAACCGACGCCGCCTCCTGCCCGGTGCGCGAGACGGCGGCCGCGGTCTGGTTGGGCGTCACACCGAACGGCCCGGGAACATGAGGCGCGTTCTGTCCGTCCAGCGACACCAGCGATCCGCCAACCAACGCATGCAGACCTGCGGCGGCGCCGTCGGCCGCACCGGGGTCGGTGGCCGCGACGTCGGATGTCTGCCAGCCGTCGGCGAACCGGTCGTCCAGCGCGGCGCCGTCGGCGTTGATGACATACGGCCCGTTGATGCCCGCCCGCGACAGCGTCCAAATGATCTGTGCGGCAAGCAGTTGACGGCTGTGCGGATCGGTGGTGGACAGGTTCTCCAGGTCGATGCGCGCGCCGCCGTAGCCGCGGCCGACACCCATCTTGCCGCCGTCGGCGCGGGTCACCGGACCGCGCAGCCGCAACGGCGCGCCGAGCAGGTTGCGCACCGTGTTGGCCATCTCCGGGCGCGGGCCCGCGATCAGCTTGGTGACCAGTTCGGTGGCGAGCTGGTCGGGATCGGACACCGCCACGTAGCGGGGGTCGGGGACGACGGTCTTGCCGGTGGGATCGGCGAAGTACAGCGTGTTGCGCTTGTAGGTCTCCTGAAACTGTTGCCAGTCAAGGAAAACGCCGTTCGGCAGCCGATCGATGCGCCAGCCGCCCGGCGTCTTCACCAGTTCGATCGGACCGGGGTCGGGCAGCGCGCCTTCACCCGTCTCGAACACCCCGATGTCCGACAACGACCCGAGGATGTCGGCGCGCATGTTCACCGAAACCCGGTCGGGCCCGCGGGTTTCGACGAAGACGACGCGGTCGATCAGCAGCGCGCTGCCCGCGTCGTCCCACCCGTTGGACGCCGACTCGGTGAGGAACTGGCGCGCGGCCAGATGCCGGTTCGACGGGTCGGCGGTGGCCTTGAGGAACTCCCGAAGCAGCACGTCGGGATCCATGCCGGGCGTCGGCTTCGGCAGGCTCGGCGGAGCGGGCCGCTCGACGGTCCCGATGGCCTGCGGCGCCGACGAGCTGGGCACCCCTGCACAACCGGCGAGCGTCGCGACCATCGCGCAAACCGACACGACGGCCGCGCACGTGAGGAGCACAGCTCGTCGAGGGTCGCGCCTCACACGCTTTCTCCCGCCGGTTCGCGCTCTTTGGCCGAACGACGCTGTTTACGTTGACGGCCAACGGGTTTCAGCGGGAGAGGACTGGTCGTCACTTTGTGGCCGCGCACCAGCGGCAGCGTGAGCCGGAAGCAGGCACCCTTCCCCGGCTCACCCCACGCCTCCAGCCGGCCCTGGTGCAGCCTCGCGTCCTCGATACTGATCGCCAGGCCGAGGCCGGTGCCGCCTGAACGCCGGACCCGCGACGGGTCGGAGCGCCAGAACCTGCTGAACACCAGCTTCTCCTCGCCGGGCCGAAGGCCGACGCCGTAGTCGCGAACGGTGACGGCCACCGTGTCCTCGTCGACGCCCATCCTGATCCGCACCGGTTTGCTCTCGGCGTGGTCGATCGCGTTGGCGATGAGGTTACGCAGTATGCGCTCCACCCGGCGGGGGTCGACCTCGGCGATGACCTCCTCATTCGGCATGTCGACGATGAGGTCGATATCGGCGTCGCCCGCGAGGTGGCCGACGTTGTCCAGCGCGCTCTGCACGGTGTCGCGCAGATCGACGGCCTCGACAGATAGCTCCGCGACACCCGCGTCGTGGCGGGAGATCTCGAGCAGGTCGTTGAGCAGCAGTTCGAAGCGGTCGAGTTCACTGACCAAGAGTTCGGTCGAGCGGCGCAGCGCCGGGTCGAGATCCTCGCTGTGGTCGTGGATCAGGTCGGCGGCCATCCGCACGGTCGTCAGCGGGGTGCGCAGTTCGTGGCTGACGTCGGAGGTGAATCGGCGTTGCAGGTTGCCGAACTCCTCGAGCTGGGTGATCTGGCGCGACAGGCTTTCGGCCATGTCGTTGAACGACACCGCCAGCCGGGCCATGTCGTCCTCGCCGCGCACCGGCATGCGTTCAGTCAGATGACCTTCTGCGAAGCGTTCGGCGATGCGCGACGCCGACCGAACAGGAAGCACGATTTGGCGCGCGACGATCAAGGCGATAGCGGCCAGCATGAGCAGCAGCACGACGCCGCCGGTGACCATCGTGCCGCGCACCAGAGAGATGGTGCTGTTCTCACTGTTGAGCGGGAAGATCAGATAGAGCTCGAGGTTGGTGACGGGCGACGACGTCGGGGTGCCGATGATCAACGCGGGCCCCGAGAAGCCGTCGGCGTGCACGGTGGCGTACTGGTAGCTGACCTGGCCGGCCTTGACGAAATCTCGCAGCGCGTTGGGGATCTGCTGCACGGGACCCGCGGCGGTCGCGGCGCGCGGCCCGTCGCCGGGGACGACGAGCACCGCGTCGAATGCGCCCGCGAGGCCCGCGCCGGCGTCGGCCTTGCGGTCGACGAGGGTGTTGCGCGCCAACTGCAGGCTGCTGTCCAGCGACCGGGTCTCCTCACCGCCGACGATCCCGATGACGGTGCTGCGGGCCCGTTCGATCTCCTCAGTCGCCGCGCGGACCTTCACTTCGAGAATGCGGTCGGTGATCTGGCTGGTCAGCACGAAGCCGAGCACCAGGATGACGGCCAGCGACAGCCCAAGCGTCAACGTCACCACACGAAGTTGCAGTGAGCGGCGCCAGGCCAGGCCCATGGCTCGACTCAACGCACTCAACCCGCGTATCAGTGGTGCAGAACGCCGATGAATGCGCCGCCTCGAGCCGAAGATCACGGGGGTCCGGCCTTATACCCCACTCCTCGAACAGTCAGCACAACTTGCGGGTTCTCAGGATCCTTTTCCACCTTCGCCCGCAAACGTTGGACATGCACGTTCACCAAACGGGTGTCGGCCGGGTGCCGGTAGCCCCACACCTGTTCGAGTAGCACATCACGAGTAAACACCTGCCGCGGTTTGCGTGCCAGGGCGACCAAAAGGTCGAACTCCAGCGGTGTCAGCGAAATCTGCTCGCCCTGCCGGGTCACCTTGTGGGCGGGCACGTCGATGTCGACATCGGCGATGGAAAGCATCTCGGCGGGCTCGTCCTCATTGCGGCGCAACCGGGCGCGCACACGGGCCACCAGCTCCTTGGGCTTGAACGGCTTCATGACGTAGTCGTCGGCACCGGACTCGAGGCCGAGCACCACGTCGATGGTGTCGGTCTTGGCCGTCAGCATCACGATCGGCACGCCGGAGTCGGCGCGCAGCACGCGGCACACGTCGATCCCGTTCATACCGGGCAACATCAGGTCCAGCAGGACCAGATCTGGCCGCAATTCGCGCACGGCCGTCAGCGCCTGGGTGCCGTCGCCGATGACTGCGGTGTCGAACCCCTCACCGCGCAGCACGATCGTCAGCATCTCGGCGAGCGAAGGGTCGTCGTCGACGACCAGAATCCTTTGCCTCATGGTGTCCATGGTGTCACCGAATTGACGTAAAGTGCTGCCGCCACGCTGGGCGTTTCTTCGCTAACGGCCCAGCAAAAGGTTGGCAAGAGCGGCCCCGTCGACGTCCGGCCCCGCCGCCAGCCACCGCCCGCACCAATCCGTTGCCGCCAGGCCCGAGTAAACCGCTCCGGTTCGCCGCTGCAGATCGTCGTCGCGCTCGTAGGCGTCCTTCGCCCGGTCGGCTTCGGTGTTGGCGCGGTGCTCGGCGCGCTCGGCGGCCAGTTCGGCGGGCACATCGAGCAGCACTTGGCAGTCGGGTGCGGGCAGGTGCAGCCGCCCGTACTCGAGCTCGCGCACCCATTCGACCACCTCACCGTCGGCGCCCTGATGCAGGCGCGCCGCGCTGTAGGCGGCGTTGGACGCGACGTAGCGGTCGAGGATCACGACGTCGTACTCGGCGTCCAGGTGGCCGATCTCCTCGCGCGCCCCCGCCCTGTCCAACGCGAACAGCACCGCCATCGCGTACACCGACGTCGAGAGGTCACCGTGACCGCCGTGCAGCGCTTCGGCTGCGAGGTCCGCGGCGACCGAGTGGTGGTAACGGGGGAACGACAGGCTCGCGACGGTCTTGCCGTCACCCTCGAACGAAGCGCGCAGCCCTGCCGTGAGCGTGCGCTTGCCCGCACCGTCGACACCCTCGATCGCGATCAGCACGCGGCGAGCCTAACGCCGCGTTGCCTTTGAGTTTCCTGGGGAACAGCTGGCGATCGACGCCGCCGGTCACAGCGTGCTAAAAACTGAAGACATGAAGCTGTTCGTGAGCACGGCCCTAGTCGGAGTCGCGCTGTTCGCGGCGGCCCCTCTCGCCCACGCCAATGAGGACCCGAACGCCAATCCCCCGAATTGCAGCGCCGCCGATCTGGAGGGCGTCAAGGCGGGGGTGCAGGCGGCGACGTCGGCTTACCTGTTCACCCACCCCGACGTGAACGACTTCTTCGACACCCTCGAGGGATTGAACGTCAGCCAGCGCCACTCGAAGATTCAGGCGTACATGGCGGCGAACCCGCAGACGGCAGCGGATCTGACCGGCATACGTCAGCCGCTCGTCGACGTGAAGAACCGCTGCGGCCAGGGCTAGAACTCGCCGCAGTTCGCGTCGTCGGTAATCCGTAAGTCCGCACACTGCCCGCCTCCGGGCGACAGTGTCGCTATTGCTTAGTTGCAATAGGGCTTTGGCGACAATGTCGCTCGAAGGCGGGCACTAGCCACTGCTGCGAACTGCCACTGCAGTGAGGGTGCCTAGAACTCGCCGCAGTTCGGTGTCGTCGGTAATCCGTTGAAGCGGTCGGCGATCCACTGCATGGCCCGCTCGCCGTCGACCAGCATCGGCAGTGCGTGGTTGACGATGGCCTTGTTGAGGAACGGCGGCTCCTCGTTCGTCCAGAACTCAACGTCGGCGCCCTGTGCACACCAGTCGCGGCCGAGTTGGTTGGCCGCGGTCCATGGCACCAGCGGATCGTAGCGATTGCTCAGGATCATCACGGGCGCATTGGGTTTGAAGCGCCCGAGTTTCTGGTCGTCGAACAGATGGCTGAACGGTTCCTCGTTGACGAGTTGGTTGATGTCCTCGTTGAAGTACGGCTGCAGGTGCCGGAACATGAACTTCGCGATCGTCTCGGCGATGCACTGGTCGGAGACCTTGAACAACATATCTTCACCGCGAGGCGTCAGCTTCGAGCGGATCGCGTCGGCGTATTCGGGATAGGACGTGATCACCGAGTTGAGCGCATAACCGACGGCGCCGACGAGGACGCTGCCGTCGGCGTAGGGGAACAGCTCCTTGAGGTCGGCGGGCGGCGCGCCCGCATAAGTGCCGACGACCTTCAGCTCGGGTGCGTACCGAGATGCCAGTTCGGCCGCCGACGCCGCCGCTCCCCCGCCTTGTGAGTAGCCCCAAAATGCAAGCGGGCCATCGGGTTTCAGTGAAGTGCCGGTCAGCTTCTTCGCGGCGCGGGCCGCATCGAGCATCGCGTTTCCCTGCGCGACCCGATTGACGTACGTGTGCAGCCCTGGCGTGCCGAGACCCTGATAGTCCGTCATCACGATCGCGAACCCGCGCGCGACCATCGTCGAGACGAACAGCTCTTCGTAGTTGAAGGCGAGGTCCAGATAGGGCCGCCAGTGGATGCCCTGATTGAACTGCCGCGACGGCGCACACTGGTCGCCCTGCCCTTGGGTGCCGGGACCGTAGACGATCAGCGGCCGCGGTCCGCCACCCGGCCAGTCATTGTGCGGCTCGAAGTAGGTACCGGTGACCGCCATGGGATTGCCGTGAACATCGGTGCTGCGGTACATGATTCGGGTTGCGTCGGCCATGATCATGCCGAGTTGACCGGACGGCTCGAGCACCAGCCGCGACGGCTCCGTACGGATCAGGTCACCGGGCGCGCCCGGCGGCAGCGGATCCGGCGGAGTGTAGAACTCCTGATACTCGTCCTCGTTGAAGTACGGATCGTGCGCGTCGTTGGTCGGATCGTCGTCGGCGAGAACGGGCGGCGCAATGCCAAGTGATCCGATCAACAGCAGCGCAAGCAGAACCCCCACGACTCCCCGACCCACGGGGCGACACTAGCGCCCCCGGGATCAGTAGCGGTAGTGCTCCGGCTTGTATGGGCCCTCGACGTCGACGTTGATGTACTCGGCCTGCTCCTTGGTCAGCTTCGTCAGCTTGCCGCCGAGCGCCTCGACGTGGATCCGCGCGACCTTCTCATCGAGGTGCTTGGCCAAGCGGTAAACCGCGTTGTCGTATTCGTCGTTCTTGGTCCACAACTCGATCTGGGCGATCACCTGGTTGGAGAAGCTGTTGCTCATCACGAACGACGGATGCCCGGTGGCATTGCCGAGGTTCAGGAGCCTGCCCTCGGACAGCACGATGATCGATGTGCCGTCGTCGAAGATCCACTGATCGACCTGAGGCTTGATATTGATCCGCTTGGCGCCCGAGCGTTCCAGCGCGGCGATCTGGATCTCGTCGTCGAAGTGGCCGATGTTGCCCAGGATCGCCTGGTCTTTCATCGCCTTCATGTGCGCCAGCGTGATGATGTCCTTGTTGCCGGTCGCCGTGATGACGATGTCGGCCTCGCCGATGCCGTCCTCGACGGTCGTCACGTCGAACCCGTCCATCAGCGCCTGCAGCGCATTGATCGGGTCGATCTCGGTGACGGACACCCGCGCGCCCTGGCCCGCCATCGACTCCGCGCAGCCCTTGCCGACGTCGCCGTAGCCGCAGATCAGCACCTTCTTGCCGCCGATCAGCACGTCGGTGCCGCGGTTGATGCCGTCGATCAGCGAGTGTCGGGTGCCGTACTTGTTGTCGAACTTGCTCTTGGTGACGGAGTCGTTGACGTTGATGGCCGGGAACGGCAGCTCACCGGCGGCCTCGAACTGGTACAGCCGCAGCACGCCGGTGGTGGTCTCCTCGGTGACGCCCTGGACCGACGCAGCGATCTTGGTCCACTTGTCTTTCTCGGTCTCGAAGCGCTCGCGCACCAGCGACAGGAAGACCTTCCACTCCGCGGAGTCGTCGTCCTCGGCGGGCGGAACCACGCCTGCCTTCTCGTACTGCGCACCGCGGAGCACGAGCATGGTGGCGTCGCCGCCGTCGTCGAGGATCATGTTGGCCGGCTCGCCTGCCCAGGTCAGCATCTGCTCGGCGGCCCACCAGTACTCCTCGAGGGTCTCGCCCTTCCACGCGAACACCGACACGCCCTTGGGCTCGTCGGGCGTTCCGTGCGGGCCGACGACGACGGCCGCGGCGGCGTGGTCCTGGGTGGAGAAGATGTTGCACGACGCCCAGCGGACCTCGGCGCCCAGCGACACCAGGGTCTCGATCAGCACCGCCGTTTGCACCGTCATGTGCAGCGAGCCGGAGATGCGTGCGCCCTTGAGCGGCTGCACGTCGGCATACTCCCGGCGCAGGGCCATCAACCCCGGCATCTCGTGTTCGGCCAGCCGGATCTCCTTGCGGCCGAACTCGGCCTCGGAGAGGTCAGCCACCTTGTAGTCGATGCCATTGCGGACATCTGCCTTCAGCTCAGTCATGTAGAGCCCCTTTTGTTCGTCAATGGGTGTGAGGCGCACAGCCGTGCGCCGACGAAACTCTCAGCCTGCGGGCTCGCGGGACAGGCGCAACGGCGCACTGACAGCTAAGGAGTATCGATCACACCGTAGCGTTCGGCGAACGGTGTCATCAAACGGGCCAGGTCACGGGCCACATCATGATCGGCCTCCGGCGGCATCGACACATAGCTCATCGCCAGCCGGACGATGGCGCGGGCCAGCACTCCCGAGTCCTCGTCGCTCGCGCGCACCCAGCTCTCCATGAAGGTCTTCGTCAGCCGCGCCGAGCAGTGGGTGATGATCGGGCCGCTGTCGGTGGTGATCAGCTGCAGCAGGTCCGGCTTGGTGCCGCCGGTCAGCAGCGAGATGACCAGCGGGTCGGCGGCCGACTCGGTGAAGAAGTCGCGGAACCCCTCCAGGAATGCCGCGTAGATGTCGCCGACGTTGCCGGTGATCGCATTCTCGACCGCGTCGACGAGGCTATCGGCGAGCCGCATCGCGTAGCCCTGCGCCAGGCCCTGCCGCGAGCCGAATTCGTTGTAGATCGTCTGACGGCTGATGCCTGCGGCGGCCGCGACGTCCGACAGCGTGATCGACGACCAGTCGCGGCTGAGCAGCAGATCGCGCATGCCGTTCAAAATCGAAGTCGCGTAGCAGCACCCGCGACGCCTCGGCGTACGGGATGCGCTGCGCGCTTCGACCCTCGTTCATTGCCGCGAGAGTATCGCTCACGAACGGGCGACCTCCACCATCTCGAAATCCGACTTCGCCGCGCCGCAGTCCGGGCAGCTCCAGTCGTCGGGGATGTCGTCCCACCGGGTGCCGGGGGGGATCCCGTCCTCCGGCCAGCCCTTGGCTTCGTCGTACTCGAATCCGCACTGGACGCAGATGAACAGTTTGAATGGGCTGGTCTGCTCTTCGCGCGAGCGCTCATCGTTGCTCATTTCTTGATTCCTATCTCTTCGAAGTCGACCTTCTCGCGTACTGCACAGTCCGGGCAGCACCAGTCCTCGGGGATATCGGTCCATGCCGTGCCCGCCGGAAAGCCGTCCCGCGGAGCACCTTTCGCCTCGTCGTAGACGTAGTCGCAGCCCGGGCATTTGAAGGAACTCATGCTCAAGCCTGCTGCTCTTCGCGCGAGCGCTCATCGCCGGCTCCGTAGCGCGCCAGCACCTTGTCGCGCACCCGCGGATGGACGTTGACCCGGCTGATGTCGCCGTCGTAATGCGCGAGCACCCGGTGGTCCATCACCTTGCGCCACAGCGGCGGGAAGTACGTCAGCGCGATCATCGACGCGTAACCGCTTGGCAGGTTCGGCGCGCCTTCCATGCTGCGCAGCGTCTGGTAGCGGCGCGTCGGGTTGGCGTGGTGATCGCTGTGCCGCTGCAGGTGGTAAAGGAACAGGTTGGTGACGATGTGGTCGGAGTTCCAGCTGTGCACGGGTGCGCAGCGCTCGTATCGACCGCTCTCCAGCTTCTGCCGCAGCAGACCGTAGTGCTCCAGGTAGTTCACGGTCTCCAGCAGCGTGAAGCCGAACACCGCGGAGATGATCACGTACGGGATGAGCGCCAAGCCGAACACGGCGATCAGCACGCCATAGAGCACCACCGACATCGCCCACGCGTTGAGCACGTCGTTGGACCAGTGCCACGGGCTCTTGTTCGCCCGTTCCAGCCGCTTGGCTTCCAGTTCCCACGCGGACTTCAGGCTGCCGAACACGCTGCGCGGCAAGAACTCCCAGAAGGTCTCACCAAACCGAGCCGACGCGGGATCCTCCGGTGTTGCGACGCGGACGTGGTGGCCGCGGTTGTGCTCGATGTAGAAGTGGCCGTAGCAGGTCTGCGCGAGCGTGATCTTGGAGAGCCAGCGCTCGAGTTCGTCCTTCTTGTGGCCCATCTCGTGTGCGGTGTTGATGCCCACCCCTCCGAGCACCCCCACCGACAGCGCGAGCCCGACCTTGGCAGGCCACCCGAGACCACCGTCGAAGCCCAACCAGCTGAGGTCGGACGCGGTGAACAGGTACGCGCCGAGGATGACGCTGGCGTACTGGAACGGGATGTAGATGTAGGTGCAGTAGCGGTAGTACTTGTCGTTCTCCAGCCGCTCCATCACCTCGTCCGGCGCGTTTTGGCCGTCAGGACCGAATCGCAGGTCGAGCGCGGGCAGCAGGATGTAGAGCAGGATCGGCCCAATCCAGAACGGCACCTGCGCCGCGGCGTGCCAGCCCCAGTGGTTGAACGCCCACACCAACGGCAGCATCACGAACAACGCCGTCGGGGCGATCAGCCCCATCAGCCATAGATGCCTCTTCTTGTCTCGCCACTGCTCGATCTCGAGTTCCGTCAGTTGAGCCGTCACGGCGCCCGCCTCCCTGTGTCTGCCATCACTTCGATGACTTGACTATAGTGGCCCATTTGTCAGCTGTCTAGACATATCTAGCTATTTTGTAAACTCACCTCTCGTGATTTCGGCGTATTTGGTTGCGCTCGCCGCGACTAATTACGCCGAAATCGCTGCGCGAATGACCGCCAGCACGCGCTCCCGGTACTCGGTTAGGTCCAGCCACGTGAAGCGGAGCACCTGCCAGCCGAGCAGGGCGATGGCGTTCTGTCGCTCGCGATCGATCTGGAACTCGACCGGTCCACTGTGGAATGCGAACCCGTCGACTTCGATCGCGACTTTCGAACCCGGGAAACCGACGTCGACCTTGTAACCCCCGACCGGATAGTTCGTTCGCCATCCGGTGATGCCGGCATCGCGAAGTAACTTCACGAGCAATCGCTCGGCCGCTGAGCGCGCGCCGTCAGAGGCGGCCTGCAGAAGTAGGCGTGACGCCGGCGATCCGTATCGTCCCTTGTTTCGCAGGTGCGCTGCCCACAGCTCGCGCAACCCCACGTCGCTTTGTAACGCCGAGTCCATCAGTCTGGCCCCGCCTCGTTGTCGCACCGCCGCTTCGACGACGGTCAGCGGTAGCGCCGTGACCCGCAGACCTCGCCGCTCGATAACGTCGGCAATCGCCAGATCCCGTCGCCGTACCCGTGACCCGGCGCGTTTGCGGCCGCTGCTGTCCCGCGGCACCGTGACCTCGACAATGTCGGGCGCAAACCTCGTCAGTCCAAGCCAGAAGGCCGCCGCGAGTCCGCTCGCCGCGGCCCGTCCGCCGTAACTCCGCACGGCCGCGCGAACGCGCGCGGCATCGGTGAACGGGCGATCGTCAACGAAGTACACGCCGCGGGCGCACTGCCGCCAGTCCCCCGCACGGACCCGCCTGTTGACGGCATGTCTGTCGAGTCCCAGCCGGCGGGCGTCGGCGAGTGTCAAGACTCCGTCATGCCGGCGCAGATAGTCATTCAGCATCCAATGGCAGATGCTCGCCGCACCGGAATGGTTCCGCCTTCCGTGACTTCGGCGTGGTTAGTTGCGCTGGTCGCAACCAAATACGCCGAAATCGCGGGCTACGATCGGCGACAATGGGGCGAAGCGGACAACACGCTGTAGTAATCGGGGCAAGCATCGCGGGCATGTGTGCCGCGCGGGTGCTCTCCGACTTCTTCGACCGGGTCACGGTGTACGAACGCGACGACCTGCCCGCCGATCCGGCCAACCGCTCGGCGGTGCCGCAGGGCAGGCACCTGCACCTGTTACTGGCGCGTGGCGCCGAGGAACTCGAGACGCACTTCCCTGGTCTGCTCGACGACATGGTCGCCGCGGGGGTTCCGATTCTCCAGAACCGGCCGGACTGCATCCACTTCGGCGCCGCGGGCCACGTCCTGGGCACGTCGAACCAGCTGCGAGACGAGTTCACCGCGTACGTGCCGAGCCGCCCGCACCTGGAATGGCAGATCCGGCGCAGGACAACGGCCATTCCGAACGTCGACGTCGTGCAAGCCGGGGTGGCCGAACCGAACTTCGACGCGACGCGCCGGCGGGTGACCGGGGTGCGGCTGGACACCGGTGAGGAGATACCCGCCGATCTCGTCGTCGACGCGGCGGGTCGTGGCACCCGGCTGCCGGTGTGGTTGGAGCAATGGGGATTCGACCGCCCGCCCGAGGCCAGCGTCGACGTCGGCATCAGCTACGCCACCCACCAATTGCGCGTCCCGGACGGCCTGATCACCGAGAAGGTCGTCGTCGCAGGCGCATTCCGCGAGCAGCCGCTCGGCCTTGGCATGCTCTGTTACGAGGACGGCACCTGGATCCTGACCACCTTCGGAGTGGCCAAGGCGGAACCGCCGCACGACTTCGCCGGAATGTGTGCGCTCGCAGACGAAGTCGTTCCCCCACAGATCGCGTCGGCCATCCGGCAGGCCGAGCCGATCGGTGACGTCGCGTTCCACAAGTACCCGACCAGCCGGTGGCGCCGCTACCACAAGCTGGACCGTTTCCCCGGCGGCATCCTGCCGTTCGGCGACGCCGTCGCCAGTTACAACCCCACATTCGGGCAGGGCATGACGATGACCTCGTTGCAGGCCGGCCACCTCCGGCGGGTGCTGGAGTCGCCCGGGGCGGGCCTGGCCCGCGAATTCAACGTTGCGACAGCGAAGTCGACGTTCCCGGTGTGGACGATGAACGCGATCGGCGACCTTGTGCTGCACGGGGCCTCGGGGCCGACGCCGTGGTGGTACGCCCCCGTGGGTGGGCTCTTCGACCAGTTCCTCGGCGCAGCCGAGACGGATCCCGTTCTCGCCGAATGGTTTCTGCGCCGGTTCAGCTTGCTCGACAGCCTCTACATGATCCCGACGATGCGTCTGGTCGGCCGGACCATCCGCCACAATGCGCGGCTGTGGCTGGCCGAGAAACGGGCTAGTGCGCCTTCGCGTGCGGGACGTCACGTCCCGTCAACCACGCAGTGAGGATCTCGCTGACGATGTCGGGCGCCTGCTGCTGGACCCAGTGCGACACACCGGGCACGTATCGCACGGTGAAGTCGTCGACCAGATCGCCTGTGCCGTAGGTCAATTCCTTCGACAGTGCAGGGTCGTCCTCACCCCAGATCATCAGCGTCGGCACGGTCAGCGTCTTTCGTGACCGCCACAGCTTGTGGGCCGCGCGATTGGCGAAGTTGGCCCGGTAGTAGTCGACCATCGCCTTCATCGCCCCGGGCAGCGTCGCGTTCGCACGATAGGCGTCGGGCGGATCGTCGCCGAATTCACGTGCCATCACTGCGATGGCTTCCGCGTCGTTGCGCGTGAGCGCCCACTCCGGCAGCACGGGCACCTGAAAGGCGGCCATGTACCACGACTTCTTCAGCTGACGGAATGTGCGCAGGCCGCGAAAAAAGAGCCGCGGATGCGGGAAGTTCATCACGACGAACTTGTCGACCGGTCGGATATCGGCCAATAGGAAGCTCCAGGCGATGATCCCGCCCCAATCGTGGGCCAGCAGGGTCACCGGACCGTCGACACCCTGCGCGCGAGCGGCATCGATCAGCCCCGCGACGTCGGCCAGCAGATGCTCCAGGCGGTAATCGCGCCTGCGCGTCGGCCGCGAGCTCTGGCCGTATCCGCGCAGGTTCGGCGCCCAGCACGTATATCCAAGCTCGGCGAGTTCGGGCACGTGGAATCGCCATGACTCCTTGCTTTCCGGGAAGCCATGCAGGAAGAGCGCGAGCCGGTTGCCGTCACCACACTGGTCGACCTCGAAGCGCAGCCCGTTCGCCTCGACGAAAGTTGTTGTGATCAAAGCGTGTTCCGCGCTATCCGGTTAGCGCCCGGTCGAGATCGGGCTCGAGATAGATGACCTGCGCGGCGGGTACGGCGGCGCGGATCGCGACCTCGGCCGCATCGATCGTGGCGGCCACGGTGGCCAGGTCCGTCGACGCCGCCAGCGCGATCTTCGCGCCCACCAGCATCTCCTCCGGCCCGAGGTACTGAGTGCGCAGATGGATCAGCCGGTCGATGTTCTCGGTCTGCTCGATTGCCGCCCGGATCGCCCGCTCCTCTTCCCTGGTGGCGCCCTCGCCGATCAATAGGCTGTGCATCTCGATCATCAGGACGACGGCGATCACGCCGAGCAGTACGCCGATGCCGACGGTGCCGATTCCGTCCCACACCGGGTTACCGGTCAGCATTGAAAGGCCGACGCCGATCAGCGCGAAGACCAGACCGACCAGGGCGCCGGAGTCCTCCAGCAGCACCACAGGAAGCTCCGGATTGCGCGACGTGCGGATGAAATGCCACCAGCTGCCCGAACGCTTCAGCGGTCGCGACTCCACCACCGCGGTGCGAAAGCTGAAGCCTTCCAGGCAGATCGCGAGGACCAGGATCACGATCGCCACGACGGGAGACGTCAACTCCTGCGGGTGGGAGATCTTGTGATAGCCCTCGTAGAGGGCGAACACCGAACCAAGCGTGAACAACACAAGCGCCACGACGAACGAGTAGAAATAGCGGCTGCGGCCGTACCCGAACTGATGCAGCGGGTCGGCCTGCTTGCGAGCCTGGCGCTGGCCCAACAGCAGCAGGGCCTGGTTGCTTGTGTCGGCGACCGAGTGCACCGACTCCGCCAGCATCGATGAACTCCCGGTGATCAGGTAGCCGACGAATTTCGCAACCGCAATGCTTGCGTTGGCGAGCAGCGCCGCGAGGATCGCCTTGGTGCTACCTTCGGCCGACATCGCGCGTCCCTCCGCTAGATCCCGACGGTGGCACGGAACAGTTTGGTCGGCTGCTGGGCGACCAGCCGGATCGGGCCATCGTCGGCCGCCACCCACGCCGCCGCGCCCCGCTGCAGGGTCACCGCACCGGATTTGGCGTGCACCACCGCCGAACCCTCTGTGCACAGCAGGATCTGCGGGCCGTCGTGACGGGCGGGCGCGTCGACCTCGTGGCCGAGCCGGTCGCCGTCGACGCGCAGCACCGACACCGTGAACTCCGGCGCCGGGGTGTCGTAGACGAGCTCCATGCCGTCCTCGATGGTCTTCGGGTGAAGCGCCGACTCCTTGGCGGGAGTGAAGTCCAGCACCCGCAACAACTCCGGCACGTCAACGTGTTTCGGCGTCAGGCCGCCGCGCAGCACATTGTCGGAGTTGGCCATCACCTCGATGCCGACGCCATGCAGGTAGGTGTGCAGGTTGCCTGCCGGCAGGTAGATTCCCTCACCCGGCCGCAGCACCATTCGATTCAGCAGCAGCGCGGCGAGCACGCCCGCGTCACCGGGATAGCGCTCCCCGAGCTCGAGGACGGTCTTGGCTTCTGCGGCGAATTCCTTCTGGCCGGATCTGACGTACGTGATCGCGCCCTCGATCACCGCGGGCACCAGCACGTCGAGGTCCGGCTGCGGCGCGGTGATCCAGGTGGTGAACAACGCGCGCAGGCCGTCGGCGTCGGGCTGGCCGGCCAGCAGGCCGACGTAGGGATCGAGGTCGGAAACCGCCAGCGCGCGCATCAGCTCGACAGTCCTTGGCGCAGGCCGGAATCCGGCCAAAGCATCAAAGGTGTCCAGCGCCACCAGCAGCTCCGGCTTGTGGCTGCGGTCGCGATAGTTACGGATCGGCGAGGACACCGGAATGCCGAGGCTGTCCTCGCGCGCGTAACCCTCGAGTGCCTGTCGGGCGCTCGGATGGGCCTGCAACGAGAGCGGCTCTTCGGCCGCAAGCACTTTCATCAGGAACGGCAGCGTGTCACCGAACCGGCTGCGCACGGCGGCGCCCAGCTGCCCCTCCGGGTCGTCGCGCACGGTCTGCAGAAGCGACTGCTCACCGATGTCGGTCTCCAGAAACGCCGGATCGCCCGGATGGGCGCCGAACCACAGCTCAGCCTCCGGATGCGCTGCGGGAGAGGGTCTTCCGGTGAATTCGGCAATCGCCGTCCGCGAACCCCAGGCATAGGTCCGCAACGCGCCACGTAGCAGGTTCACTCGCCTATCCTTGAACCAGTCGCAGGTAGGTGGCCGCCATCTCCAACCGGACGGCCAGCATCGCCAATTGCTGCTCCGGACGCCCCGGCTGCACCGGCGAGTCCGAAACGTCGGGAACGTCCTCGGCGCCGACGATGTCGACGTCGTCGAGCCCGGCCACCCGCGCCGCCACCACCGCGCGTTCGGCGTCGAGGGTCAGCACCAGGGTACGGACCCGTTGGGGCAGCGGGCCGTCGAGCTCGTCGTCGTGGAACATCGCGGCCTCGCGATCGGCTTCGGACTGCGCGCCAAGACCCGAGCGCAATGCGACGATCGCGTCGGCCAGCCCGACCGCCGGCACCGCCTGGTGAGCGATTCGCAGCATGGTGGCGCCTGCGTGACGTGCCAGCGCCAGCGTCGCCGCGCAGTCACCGGCAAGCACCACGGTGCGTCCTGACATCCGGTCGGCAAGGGTCTTGGCGGCGTTGGTGAACAGCTCCCGCGTGGCGCTGTTGCGCAGCGCCTCGGCGTCGAGTTCGTCTGCGAGCGCGGCGAGATCCATGCGCAGGGCGGGATCGACCGCGTGCAGCACGGCCAGTCCGGCGGCCAGGTAGCGGGCAAGGCCGAAGTCGTCGAGCACCTGCAGCCGCGGCTCGAGCACGGCGGCCCGCCCCGCGGTGGCATCGCGCAGTGGACCCTCGTAGGGCGCGACGACTACGACGCGTGCGCCGCGACGAACCGCCGTCGCCGCCGCGGAGACAAGCGCGGGATCGCCGGGATCATCGCCCGCGACGATCAGCACATCCAGCGCCCCGATCCACGGCGGCGCTTCTGCGCCGACGACGATGGGCGCACTGGCCGAGCCGCCCAGCGCCGCAGAGAGAATCGCGCCCGCGGTCTCGGCATAGCCGCGACCCGCGACCCAGATCACCGTGCGTGGAGGGCGGTCGTCGGCGACCGTTTCGAGCAGCCCTTCGTCGAGAGCCGCAGCGGTGGCGCGCACCTGCGCACCCGCCATCGACGCCGAGCGCAGTAACCCGGCGCGGTCGGCGGCGAGAAGGGCGTCGACGTCGTCGAAGTCGATCGTGGCGTGCGGGGCGCTCATGTCGAAGTCTCTGTCTGCGAGGCGATCTCGGCGGCGACGCGCTCGACCACGTGATCGACGTCCTCGGTGGTCCTCGCCTCGACATTCAACCGGAGCAGCGGTTCGGTGTTGGAGGTGCGCAGGTTGAACCAGCTGCCGTCGCCCAGATCGATGGTCACCCCGTCGAGGTGGTCAATGGAAATGATGCGGTTGCCGAACGACTTCAGCACCGCCTCGACGCAGCGCTGGGAGTCGTCGACGGTGAAGTTGATCTCACCAGAGGCCTCGTAGCGCTGATAGTCGGCCATCAGTTCCGACAGCGGGCGCCGCTGCTCGCCGAGCGCGGCCAGTACATGCAGGCCGGCCAGCATCCCGGAGTCGGCGCCCCAGAAGTCGCGGAAGTAGTAGTGCGCGGAGTGCTCCCCGCCAAAGATCGCACCGGTATCGGCCATCAACCCCTTGATGTAGGAATGGCCAACGCGAGACCGCACGGGCGTGCCGCCCCGTTCGATGACGAGTTCGGGCACCGCTCGTGAGGTGATCAGGTTGTGGATGACCGTAGCGCCGATCTCCCTGCTCAGCTCGCGCGCGGCGACCAGGGCGGTCACCGCTGACGGCGATACCGGATGCCCCGATTCGTCCACCACAAAACACCGATCGGCGTCGCCGTCGAAGGCCAGCCCGATGTCGGCGCCGGTCGAAACCACATGCTCCTGCAAATCGACGAGATTCGCCGGGTCCAGCGGGTTGGCCTCATGGTTGGGAAAGGTGCCGTCGAGTTCGAAGTACAGCGGCAACACCGTGATCGGCGGGATAGCGCCGAGCACAGCAGGCGCGGTGTGGCCGGCCATCCCGTTGCCCGCGTCCACGGCGACCCGCAGCGGGCGAAGGTTGGTCAAATCGACGAGCGAGCGCAGGAATTGGCCGTACTCGGCGAGCACGTCGCGGTCGACCATCTTGCCGACCGGTCCGTCGTAGGAGGCCACGCCTGCGATGACGTCCTCGCTGATCGCCGAGAGGCCGGTGTCCTTGCCGACGGGCTTGGCACCCGCACGGCAGAGCTTGATGCCGTTGTAGGCCGCCGGGTTGTGGCTGGCGGTGAACATCGCGCCGGGGCAGTCCAACAGGCCGGACGCGAAGTACAGCTGATCGGTTGAGGCAAGCCCGATCCGGACGACGTCGAGGCCCTGGGCAGCCACGCCGTCGGCGAACACGGCCGACAGCGACGGCGAGCTGGACCGCATATCGTGACCGATCGCCACCTGTTCGGCCCCCTCGCCGCGCATGAGGCGGGCGAACGCTCCCCCGATGTCGGCGATCAGCGTGTCGTCGAGCTCGTCACCGACGAGGCCGCGCACGTCATACGCCTTGATGACGCGGTGGACTAGCGCGGCGGGCCGGGACATAGAACTCCTCGCAAATTCAGGCTGTTGGCGCCAGCCTATCCGCCGCGGCGAAAGCTACCCGAAACTATTCAGAAGGGTCGGGTAACACCCGCAGGTGGCCGCGCCTGCGGCCGGCGGACTGGGGCCGAGGGACGTGCTGAGCCATCAGCGCGCCGCCGTGGGCACCGGTGACCGGATCGGTGAAGCCCGCCGCGATTCCGCCCATCGGCGCTTCCCTTCCCTCACGTACGGCCTCGGCGAGCGCGATCAGGTCGTCCTCGTCGGGATGCGTCGGTAGCGGCCCCGCGTGGCGGACCAGCTCCCAGCCGCGGGGCGCGGTGATGCGGCCTGCGTGGCTCACGCACAGGTCCCACGAGTGCGGCTCGGGGACCGTCGCCAGCGGCCCGACCACCGCCGTCGAATCGGAGTAGACGAAGGTCAGCGTCGCGACGGCATAGTGAGGACACCCGGGCCGGCAACAGCGACGGGGAACATTCACGAACGAGAGGCTATCGCGGGATAAACCCCCGACGGCGTCGGACACGCAGCGGTCTGTGGGCCGACTTCCAACCGTTACAGTTCTCGCGTGCCCGAGCGCAATCTCAGGGGGTCACGCCGCGGCCGCGACATGCGCGGGCCGTTGCTTCCCCCCACCGTGCCGGGGTGGCGCAGCCGGGCCGAGCGGTTCGACATGGCGGTGCTGGAGGCCTACGAACCGATCGAACGGCGGTGGCAGGACCGGGTGTCGACGCTGGACGTCGCGGTCGACGAGATACCGCGGATGTCGCCGAAAGACCCGGACAGTGTGCAATGGCCTCCGGAGGTGATCGCCGACGGCCCGATCGCGCTGGCCCGGCTCATTCCCGCGGGCGTCGATGTTCGGGGAAATTCCACTCGTGCGCGAATTGTGTTGTTCCGCAAGCCGATTGAGCGAAGAGCCAAGGACACTCTGGAACTCGCTGAACTGTTGCATGAACTTCTGGTGGCCCAGGTGGCCACCTATCTGGGCGTAGAGCCCTCGGTCATCGACCCCTCGATCGACGACGAATAGAGCCGATGGTCAGATGATGCCGCGCTTGAGGCGACGGCGCTCCCGCTCGGAGAGACCGCCCCAGATGCCGAACCGCTCGTCGTGGGCGAGCGCGTAGTCCAGGCACGCGTCTTTGACCTCGCAACCCTGGCAGATTCGCTTGGCCTCCCGGGTCGAGCCACCCTTCTCGGGGAAAAACGCCTCGGGATCGGTTTGCGCACACAGCGCGCGCTCTTGCCATTGGTCATCGGTGATTGCCGGAGCAACAGCATCGAGTTCCGGACGATCCGGAACCACACTCAATTGGGGACGCCGCAGCGCCGAAATGGGGGAAGGGCCGGTATTGGTGTGCGGGATATTGCCTACAGAGCCGAGCATCCGATTGTCGAATCGGCTGTAGTGGTCGAAATCAACCTGCTCAAAAGACATTTTCCGCCTCCTCACCTGGTATCGCTGATCCGCTATGGAGCCCCACGATGGTGATGTGCGGCCGTCTTCAATTCGAACAAGTGATCGAATCTCGGTCTGCGACACCGGAACCGGCCGGCCAACCGAAAAATGACACTGGTGTGATTACACACTTGTTAGCTGCCGGGGTCAAGCGCTAGAACCGAATTTCATACCATCTCGTTATCTCAATTCGGCGCGTCGCTGCTCCGGCGTGTCGGTCACACCTTCTCCGAGTCAGGCTGCCGAGACCTGTCTGTGACCCAACGCCTAGTGTCGATCGGTGTGAAGATCACCGTTCTGGTCGGCGGCGTCGGCGGCGCACGCTTCCTTTTGGGAGTGCAGCACCTGCTGGGCCTCGGCCAGTTCGCACGCGAGGAAACACAAGATCATTCGCTGACGGCGGTCGTCAACATCGGCGACGACGCATGGATGTACGGGGTTCGGATCTGTCCCGACTTGGACACCTGCATGTACACGCTCGGCGGCGGCATCGACTCAGACCGCGGTTGGGGCCATCGGAATGAGACCTGGCACGCGAAGGAGGAACTCGCAGCCTACGGCGTGCAGCCCGATTGGTTCGGCCTCGGCGACCGCGACCTCGCCACGCATCTGGTCCGCAGCCAGATGCTGCGGGCCGGATATCCGCTCTCCGAGGTGACCGAGGCGCTGTGCAAGCGCTGGTCCCCCGGCGCCCGGTTGTTGCCCGCCAGCGACGAGCGAAGCGAAACCCACGTCGTCATCACCGATCCCGAGACGGGTGAACGACGGGCGATCCACTTCCAGGAGTGGTGGGTGCGCTACCGCGCACAGGTCGAGACGCACAGCTTCGCGTTCGTCGGGGCGGACAAGGCCAGCGCGGGGCCGGGCGTCACCGACGCGATCGCATCGGCCGATGTCGTACTGCTCGCGCCGTCCAACCCCGTCGTCAGCATCGGCGCCATCCTGGCCGTCCCCGGAATCCGCAGCGCGCTGCGATCCACCTCGGCGCGGGTGATCGGCTACTCGCCGATCGTCGCGGGGAAACCATTGCGCGGCATGGCAGATGAGTGCCTTTCGGTGATCGGGGTGGCCAGCACGTCGGAGGCGGTCGGCGGCTACTACGGGCCGCGGTCCGGCGTCGGCATCCTCGACGGCTGGCTCGTGCACGAGGGCGACAACGCCGAAATCGCGGGCGTCGACGTGCGTGCGGTGCCACTGCTGATGACCGATCCTGCGGCGACGGCCGAAATGGTGCGCGCCGGACTGGATCTCGCGGGTGTGAAGCCGTGACCGAGCACGGCGCCGCCGCGGCCATCGAAGTCATTCCCGTCATGGGGCTGCCCGAGTTCCGACCCGGCGATGATCTTGCCGCCGCGCTGGCATCCGCCGCGCCGTGGCTGCGCGACGACGATGTCGTCGTCGTCACCAGCAAGGTGCTGTCCAAGTGCGAGGGCCGTATCGTGCCCGCGCCGGAGGATCCCGATGAGCGGGACACGCTGCGGCGCAAGCTGATCGACGAAGAGGCGGTCCGGGTGCTGGCCCGTAAGGGGCGCACGCTGATCACCGAGAACAATCTCGGCCTCGTGCAGGCGGCGGCGGGCGTCGACGGCTCGAACGTCGGCGCCACCGAACTCGCGCTGCTGCCCGTCGACCCCGACGGAAGCGCCGCCGCATTGCGAACGGGCCTGCGGGAGCGGCTCGGCGTGACCGTCGGCGTCGTCGTCACCGACACCATGGGGCGGGCGTGGCGCAACGGCCAGATCGACGCCGCCATCGGCGCGGCTGGGCTGACCGTGCTGCACGGCTACGCCGGCGCACACGACGTACACGGCAACGAACTCGTCGTGACGGAAATCGCGGTCGCCGACGAGATCGCCGCTGCCGCCGACCTCGTGAAGGGCAAGTTGACCGGTATCCCCGCTGCCGTGGTCCGCGGTTTGACGTTGCGGGACAACGGATCCAATGCCCGCACGCTACTGCGCCCCGGCGGGGAAGACTTGTTCTGGCTCGGTACCGAGGAGGCGCTGGCGATGGGCCGCGGCCAGGCGCAACTGCTGCGCCGTTCGGTGCGGCAGTTCAGTGTGGACCCGGTCGCGCCGGAGATCATCGAAGCCGCCGTCGCCGAGGCGCTGACCGCGCCTGCGCCGCACCACACCCGTCCAGTGCGATTCGTATGGGTCAGAGACACCGCGACCAGAACGCGGCTGCTGGACCGCATGAAAGACAAGTGGCGCTCCGACCTCGCAGGCGACGGACGGGCGCCGGACTCCGTCGAACGCCGGGTCGGTCGCGGTCAGATCCTCTACGACGCACCGGAAATGGTGATCCCGTTCCTTGTGCCCGACGGCGCGCACAGCTACCCCGACGCAGCACGGACGGCGGCCGAGCACACGATGTTCACCGTCGCGGTCGGTGCGGCGGTCCAGGCACTCCTCGTCGCGCTGGCCGTACGCGACGTCGGCAGCTGCTGGATCGGCTCGACGATCTTCGCCGCCAACCTCGTCCGCGACGAACTCGAGCTGCTCGACGACTGGGAACCGTTGGGCGCGATCGCCATCGGTTATCCAGCAGAGCCGTCCGGCCCGCGCGACCCGGCGCCCACCGAGGGTCTCCTGGTGCGCAAGTGACCCTGCGCGAATCGGCGCTCGAGGTGCTGACCGGCTGGCAGGCGCCCGACCCCGCACAGGACTCACTGCGGCATGCGGTGCTGGCGTTCGTGCTCGGAAATGAGGATGCCTGCAGAAGGGCTTGTGTCCCTGCCCATATCACGGCTTCTGCGCTGGTGGTCGACCACGCTGGGACCCACGCCCTTCTGACCCTGCATCCCCGGTTCGGCCGCTGGCTGCAGCTCGGCGGGCACTGCGAGGACTCCGATGCGGACATCGTCGCGGCTGCTCTTCGCGAGGCATCCGAGGAGTCCGGCATCGCTGGCCTGACGATGGACCCGAACATGGCCGCGCTGCATGTGCACCCGGTGACGTGCTCGCTGGGCGTGCCAACCCGTCACCTCGACATGCAGTTCATCGCGCACGCGCCGCCGGACGCCCAAATAGCCTGCAGCGACGAATCATTGGACCTGCGCTGGTGGCCGCTCGACGGATTGCCACCCGATACCGACTTCGGGCTGGCCCAACTCGCCATCGCAGCGGCAAGGCCGCGCTGAGGCGCACCGCAATCAGTGCATCTCGTGTGTAACAGGAGTCGCATCGGCCCCTCTCGCAACTGCGGAGGGCCAACCACTTTTCTGGAGCGTCAGCATTTGTTGACGCCTCATTTGTTGACGCCTCGCAAAAGCAGAACCTCTCCGCTCTGGGGTCAGTGGTGCGCCTGTGGCCATTGAGAACTGGCCGCCGCGACAGCGAGACGTCAGACGTCGGTCGAATAGCGGATGCCGCCGTCGGGGATGGCCACACCAGGCCACACCCGTGCACCGCGCAGCAGCTCGCAGCGCGCACCGATGTCCGCGCCGTCTCCGATCACGCCGTCGCGGATCAGGGCGCGCGGCCCGATGCGGGCGCCGAACCCGATGATCGAGCGCTCGATGACCGAACCCGCCTCGACGCGGACGCCGTCGAAGATGACGGCGCCGTCCAACCGGGTTCCCGGGCCGATCTCGGCGCCACGGCCGACGACGGTCCCGCCGATCAGCAACGCGCCAGGCGACACCGCGGCGCCGTCGTGCACCAGCGACTCGCCCCGATGCCCGTGCAGGGCGGGCGACGGCGCGATACCGCGAACCAGATCGGCCGAGCCGCGCACGAAGTCCTCCGGCGTGCCCATGTCGCGCCAGTACGTCGCATCGACGTAGCCGCACACCTTGAGACCGTCGGTCAGCATCTGCGGGAACACCTCGCGCTCGACCGACAGCGCGCGGCCCTTGGGCAGCCGGTCGATCACCTCGCGCTTGAACACGTAGCAGCCCGCGTTGATCTGGTCGGTCGGCGGATCTCCGGTCTTCTCCAGGAAAGCGGTCACCACACCGTCGGCGTCGGTGGGCACGCAGCCGAATGCCCTGGGATCACCGACCCGCACCAGGTGCAGGGTCACATCGGCGTCGCGCTCCCCGTGGCTGGCGAGCAGGGCACCGAGATCGGCCCCGGACAACACGTCGCCGTTGAAGACCAGCGCGGTGTCGTGGCGCAGCTTCGACGCGACGTTGGCGATTCCGCCGCCGGTGCCCAACGGCTCGTCTTCGACGACGTACTCGATCTGCAGGCCCAGCTTGGAGCCGTCGCCGAACTCCGACTCGAACACCCCGGCCTTGTATGAGGTGCCGAGGATGACGTGCTCGATGCCCGCCTCGGCGATCCGGGACAGCAGATGCGTCAGGAACGGCAGGCCCGCGATGGGCAACATCGGCTTGGGCGCCGACAGCGTCAGCGGCCGCAGCCGGGTGCCCTGCCCGCCGACGAGGATGACGGCGTCCACACCCGAGGGGTGAACCGGATTCCCCACGCTAGTGCCCTCCTTTCCGTGTCCGCCTGCTGCGGCTGACCACCATGCGGGACCGCGCCACGAGCGCGCCTCGCATCGTCACCAGCAGCGGGCGCTGCCACCACTTGCCGTACCGATCGGCCAGGAAAGTGTAGGTGCTCTTGTGGTGTGCGGCCAAGTTGCGGGCCGGGTCACGGCCGGTGGAGTGGCCCTTGTCGTGCAAAACCTCCGCCGACGGCACGTACACGTTCTGCCAGCCGCCCTTGCCGAGCCGATCCCCCAGGTCGACGTCCTCCATGTACATGAAGTAGCGCTCGTCGAAGCCACCGATGGCATCGAAGGCGGCGCCGCGCAGCAACAGGCACGACCCCGACAGCCAGCCGACCGGACGTTCGCTGGGTTCGAGGCGGTCCTGGCGGTAGGCCGCCGTCCACGGATTCGATCGCCACACCGGGCCGACCACCGCGTGCATGCCCCCGCGAATCACGCTGGGCAAGTGGCGCGCCGACGGGTACACCGAGCCGTCCGGATCGCGGATCAGCGGACCCAACGACGCCGCCTTCGGCCAGCGGTCGGCGGCCTCGAGCAGGGCGTCGATGCTGTTCGGACCCCACTGCACGTCGGGGTTGGCTACGACGAACAGATCGAGGTTCGCTTGCGAGTCCTTGCGGAGCTCGGCGACCGCACGGTTCACCGCGGTCCCATAGCCCAGGTTGCCGCCGGTACGCAGCAGCCGGGTGTTGGGGAAGCGCTCCAATGCCTCCTCCGGGCTGCCGTCCGTCGAGCCGTTGTCGGCCATGATCACCGTCACGGGCCGCTCGCTGGCGTGCGACAGGGTGGACAGGAACCGGCCGAGGTGGGGACCCGGTGAATAGGTCACCGTCACCACGAACAGTTCGTCACTCACGGCGTCGAGGGTAGCGGGACGGTTAATTACGTCAGCGCCGCGGCCAACGCGTCACGCCACGGCCGCAACGGCGTCAGCCCCGCGGCGATCGCGGCGCGGCCGGACAGCGCCGAATAGGGCGGCCGCGCCGCGGGCCGAGGCACATCCTCGGTGGCCACCGGCCGCACCCGCTCCGGATCCGCGCCGACACCCTCGAACACCGCCCGCGCCTGGTCGAACCGGCTGCCCGCGCCGTCGTTGGAGACGTGCAGCAGCGGAGGCCCGTCGGTCCGCCCGGCAAGCTCCAATATCGCGCCGACGAGATCCACGCTGTATGTCGGCGACCCGACCTGATCCACGACCACGTCGACGGGGTCGTCGCCCGCCGCCAGCCGTCGCATGACGCCGACGAAGTCCGAGCCTGCCCCGGTGAACACCCACGACGTCCGCACCACGTGCGCATCGGGCAGCGCGGCGTGCACGGCCTGCTCGCCTGCCAGCTTGGTCTTGCCGTAGACGCTCAGCGGACCGGTGGCGTCGTCGACGTCGTACGGGCGGGGCGCACCGTCGAATACACCGTCGAAGACGTAGTCGGTCGAGATGTGGATCATCCGGGCGCCCGCCTCCGCGCACGCCCGCGCGACGTTGCCCGGCCCGACGGCGTTGACGGCGTATGCGCGCTCCGGTTCGCTCTCCGCGGCGTCCACCGCGGTGAAGCCCGCGCAGTTGACCACGACGTCGCCGGATGCGACGAACTGCCTGGCCGCGGCCGCGTCGGTGATGTCCCACTGCGAGGACGTCAGGGCCAGCACGTCGAGGCCCTGCCGACTGGCCTCATCGGCAAGAATCCGTCCGACCTGCCCGCCTGCACCGGTGATCACGATCCGATAGCCCACCTGGAGAGTCTGGCACGCCGGGAAGCGCTACCGGGTCTGCGACCCTTACGCAAGTAACCTGGGCTGATGCCGTCCCGCCTGTTCCGGACCCTCGCGGTCATGCTGGCGGCGACGATCGTCGTCGGCACAGGCGTGGCCTGGAGCAAGATCCGCTCGTTCGAATCTGGGATCAACCACATCTCGTCGGCGGCCCTCGGCGGCGGCGGCGAAGACGGCGCCATCGACATCCTGCTCGTCGGGCTGGACAGCCGGACCGACGCGCACGGCAACCCGCTCTCGTCCGAGGAACTGGCCACTCTGCGGGCCGGTGACGACGAGTCGACCAACACCGACACGATCATCCTGGTACGCATCCCCAACAACGGGAACTCGGCCACCGCCATCTCGATCCCGCGCGACTCGTACGTCGACGCGCCCGGCATCGGGAAGATGAAGATCAACGGCGTCTTCGGCTCGGTCCACCTGGAGAAGCTCAAGCAGCTGGTCGAGCAACAGGGCGTGGACCCGTCGGTCGCCGAACCGGAGGCAACAGAAGCCGGCCGCGAGGCACTGATCAAGACGGTCGCCAATCTGACCGGCGTCACCGTCGACCACTACGCCGAAATCGGCCTGCTCGGCTTCTCGCTGATCACCGACGCGCTCGGCGGCGTCAAAGTCTGCCTGAAAAACGATGTCTACGAACCTCTTTCGGGTGCGGACTTCAAAGCAGGCTGGCAGCAGCTCGACGGCCCGCAGGCGCTGAGCTTCGTGCGGCAGCGCCACGACCTGCCCCGCGGCGACCTGGACCGCGTCGTGCGCCAGCAGGTCTTCATGGCATCGCTTGCCCACCAGATCATTTCCGGCAAGACGCTGTCCAGCCCGTCCACGCTGAACAAGCTGCAGGAGGCCGTGCAACGGTCGGTGGTGCTGTCCGACGGTTGGGACGTCATGCAATTCGCCGAACAGATGCAGAAGCTGGCGGGAGGCAACGTCGCCTTTGCCACAATCCCGGTGCTCGACGAGAGCGGCTGGAGCGACGACGGGATGCAAAGCGTGGTCCGCATCGATCCCAGCCAGGTGAAGGACTGGGTCGCAAGCCTGCTGCAGGACCAGGACCAGGGCAAGACCGAGCAACTGGCCTACACGCCTGCCAAGACGGCCGCCGAGGTGGTGAACGGCACCGATATCAACGGGCTGGCCGCCTCGGTGTCGGCGGTGCTGACCAACAAGGGCTTCTCGCAAGGGCCCGTCGGCAACCGCGAAGAAGGGGTTGTGCCGACCAGCCAGGTGCTCGCCAATAAGGCCGATGACCTTGGCGCGCAAGCAGTTTCGAAGGAGCTGGGAGGCCTGCCAGTGGTGGCCGACCCGTCGGTGCAGCCGGGAACCGTCCGGGTGGTGCTCGGCAGCAACTACACCGGCCCCGGCTCCGGCCTCGACGGCACCGACCCGACGCTGGCGACGGCCGACCCCGCCGCGTCCGAGCCCACCGATCAGACTCCCCCGCCGTCGCCGATCATCACCGCGGGCTCGGACAATCCGGAGTGCGTGAACTGACGCCGCCGGATAGTCCTCGCGACAAGCGCTCGTCCACCGTCAGCGCCGCCGTGCTCGACCCCCTGCTCGACAGGGATCCGGTCGGGCCGCGCATCACCTACTACGACGACGCCACCGGCGAGCGGATCGAGCTGTCGACCGTGACGCTGGCCAACTGGGCCGCCAAGACGGCCAACCTGCTTCGTGACGAGTTCGGCGCGGGGCCGGACAGCCGGGTCGCGGTGCTGCTGCCCGCCCACTGGCAGACCGCCGCGGTGCTGTTCGGGATCTGGTACATCGGCGCCGAGGTCGTGTTGGGGCCCGCGGAGTCGGATGTGGCGATGTGCACCGCCGACCGGTTCGCCGAGGCCGACGCCGCCGCCGGATCCGGAGAGATCGCCGTGTTGTCGCTTGACCCGTTCGGCAAACCGGTACCCGATCTCCCGGTCGGCGTGACCGACTATGCGACGTCGGTGCGCGTGCACGGCGACCAGATCATCCCCGAGCGCACCCCCGGGCCGGCGCTGGACGGTCGCTCGGTGGCCGAACTCCTCACCGCCGCCGCCGGTTCCGCCACCGCACAGGGTCTGACGGCAGGTGACCGCGTGTTATCGACGGCTCGGTGGGACACCCCCGACGAGTTGACCGACAACCTGTTGGCGGTCTTCGCCGCAGGGGCTTCCCTTGTATTGGTGGCGAATCCGAACAGCGCATTGCTACACCGCCGCAGAGAGATCGAGAAGATCACTCGCGGTTAGCTATTGTCCTACGCCCCCTTGTGGATTGACGTACTAAGCGCTGCAAATCAGAGTTGAGTCTCCTGGCAATCTGCTTGGGCTAGCTCTCACAGATTCCTCCGAGCGAGTTTCATGATTACTCACGGAGTGGCGGCTATTGCCCGCTCCGAACGAGAAAGTGATTGGGGTATTGAAATGGTTGTCACTCGGCGATCCGGGAAGTCGGTCAAGACGTTCGCAGCTGTCGTAGGCGGCGGCGCGATGGTTGCGCTAGGCATCGTGGGCGCCCTCAGCGGCGGCAGCAGCGCGCAAGCTCCTGCGGTCTTGTCCGTCGGAGAGCTGACGATGGGCGCCACCGCGACCGCCGATTACACCGAGACGTCGGTCCAGACATCCGTGGCCCTTCCCGGCGACAAGGCGACACCGCCGTGCGGATTCAGCAGCGCATGCTGACCTGACCCGCCAGACCGGGAAAACCATCCGCGGGCGGAAACTTCACCTACGACTTCGCCGTCCCGGACCGCCGTCAGAAAGATCGAGAAGATCACTCGCGGTTGGTCATCGTCCCACGCCCCCTTGTGGATTGACGTACTAAGCGCTGCAAATCAGAGTTGAGTCTCCTGGCAATCTCCTTGGAGGCTGCTCACAGACACCTCCGAGCGAGTTTCATGGCATCTCACGGAGTGGCGGCTACTGGCCTCACCCGAACGAGAAAGTGATTGGGGTATTGAAATGGCTGTCATTCGGCGATCCGGGAAGAAGGCCAAGGTGCTGGCGGCGCTAGTGGGTGGCGGCGCCATGGTTGCGTTGGGCATCGTTGGCGCCCTCTCCGGCGGTACCAGCGCGCAGGCTCCTGCGGTCTTGTCCGTCGGAGAGATGACGATGGGCGCCACCGCAACCGTCGGGTACTCGGCGACGATGGAGACGTCGATGGCCGTTCCCGCTGACAAGGCGCCGCCGTTCGGCGGGTCGGGCGGCTAAACAAGCAGGAATTCACCCCCGCGGCGAGCCTGGGAGTGCCACGCTCGGTTTCATGATCAACCGGCGGAGTTTCCTTGTGCTCTCAGCGACCGCGGCCGGAGTGGCGGCGGGCTGCTCGTCGCCGACGAAGACTGATCCGTCAAAGCCGTCTGCGTCGCCTGCCGTCGACATGGCCTTTGCGCCTGCGGAGACCGATATCGACCTCGGCGGCGTTTCCGTGCGCACCTGGGCGTACAACGGCAAGCTGCCGGGCAACGAGATACGCATCCGCAAGGGTGAGCGGATGCGCGCGACGGTGACCAACAAGTTGGCCGCCGACACCAGCATTCACTGGCACGGTCTCGCGATCGTCAACGACATGGACGGCGTGCCGCCCCTCACGCAGTCGCCGATCCCCGCAGCCGGAAGCTTCACCTACGACTTCGTCGTCCCCGACGCCGGAACCTATTGGTATCACTCGCATGTCGGCACCCAGGCGGACCGCGGGCTTTACGGTCCGCTGATCATCGAGGACCCTGACGAGAAGACGGATTACGACGAGGAACTCGTTCTGGTGCTCGACGACTGGATCGACGGCACCGGCACGAACCCGGACCAGGTGCTGGAGAACCTGCGCAAGACCGGGATGAAGCCGATGGCACCCGGCGGCCCTGGGGTCAGCCCGACGACTCCGCTCGGCGGCGACGGCGGCGACGTCACCTACCCGCACTTCCTCATCAACGGCCGCGTGCCGGCCGACCCGGACGCACGTGATTACCGTGCAGGACAACGCATCCGGCTGCGTGTCATCAACGCAGGCTCCGACACGGCATTCCGGGTCGCGGTCCCCGACGCACTGTTGAATGTCATCGCCACCGATGGCTACCCCGTGATGCCGGCCCAGGCGAGATCGGTCATCCTCGGGATGGGTGAGCGCTTCGACGCCACGTTCACGGTGGACAAGTCGGTTCCCGTGGTCGCCGTGCCCGAGGGCAAGCAGGGCCACGCGCAGTTGAACATCCGGGTCGCCAACGCGCCGACCACGGTGAAGGTGGACACCTTCGTCGAAGCGGTCCGCAACGAGGTCACCCTCGACACCGCCAGGTTGGCACCGACTCCTGAGGTGACGCTGCCGCTGCGCACGCCCGACCAGGTCATCGAGGCGACGCTGAGCGGGCCCAACCCCGGCTACCAATGGCCGTTCGCTGGCAGGCTCTACGACCCGACGAAGGACGGCATTCCGGTGAAACGCGACCAGCGGGTCCGAATGCGGATGATCAACGAGTCCATGATGTTTCACCCGATCCACTTACACGGGCACACCTTCCAGGTGGTCGGCGACAACGGCCCGCTGGCCAGGAAGGACACCGTGCTGGTGCCTCCCAAGGAAACCGTGCAGGTCGACTTCGACACCAAAAATCCCGGCAAGTGGATCACCCACTGCCACAACACATATCACCTGGAAGCCGGTATGGGCGGCTGGATCTTCTACGAGAGCTGAGGCGTCACTTCAGCAGCGCGCGTGACATCACCACACGCTGAATCTGGTTGGTGCCCTCGTAGATCTGGGTGATCTTGGCGTCGCGCATCATCCGTTCGACCGGGAAGTCGTGGGTGTAGCCCGCACCGCCGAACAGCTGCACGGCATCGGTGGTGACCTCCATCGCCACGTCAGAGGCGAAGCACTTCGACGCCGACGAGATGAACCCCAGCGCAGGCTCGCCGCGCTCGGCCCGTGCCGCCGCGGTGTACACCATCAACCGCGCGGCCTCGACCTTCATCGCCATGTCGGCGATCATGAACTGCACACCCTGGAAGTCGCTGACCGGCTTCCCGAATTGCTTGCGGTCCTTGGTGTATGCGATGGCGGCGTCCAGCGCGCCCTGGGCGATGCCGACGGCCTGCGCACCGATCGTCGGCCGGGTGTGGTCGAGAGTTTTCAGTGCGGTCTTGAAGCCGGTGCCCGCCTCGCCGATGATGCGGTCGCCGGGGATGCGGCAGTTCTCGAAGTACAGCTCCGTCGTCGGCGAGCCCTTGATGCCGAGTTTCTTCTCCTTGGGCCCGACCGTGAAGCCCTCGTCGTCCTTGTGCACCATGAACGCTGAGATGCCGTTGGCGCCCTTGTCCGGATCCGACGAGGCCATCACCGTGTACCACGTCGACTTGCCGCCGTTGGTGATCCACGCCTTGGTGCCGTTGAGGATCCACGAGTCGCCGTCTTCGCGCGCCCTGGTGCGCATGGCCGCGGCGTCGCTGCCGGACTCGCGCTCCGACAGCGCGTACGACGCCATCGCCTCACCGGAGCCGATCGACGGCAGCACCTGCTTCTTGAGCTCATCGGAGCCCGACAGGATCAGCCCCATCGTGCCCAGCTTGTTAACCGCGGGGATCAGCGACGACGACGCGCAGACCCGCGCGACCTCCTCGATCACGATGCACGTCGCGACCGAGTCCGCGCCCTGCCCGCCGTACTCCTCGGGGATGTGCACCGCCGAGAAGCCCGAGTCGTTGAGGGCCTTGAGCGCCTCCTCCGGGAAACGCGAATTCTCGTCGACGTCGCCCGCGTGCGGGGCGATCTCCTTCTCGCACAGATCGCGCAGCACAGCGCGCAACTCGTCGTGCTCCTCGGGCAGCTTGAACACGTCGAAATCAGGGTTACCAGCCATGAGAACTCCTTGCTACTCGCCAGTAACTTTACCGTCGGATCCCAGCACCCGGTCCCGCAGGGCGGCGTCCTTCTCCAGCACCGAAGCGCTGAGCTGTTCGGCAAACGCCTCGACCCGCTTGCGCAGCTGGGCGTCGGATGCGCCGAGGATGCGCACCGCGAGCAGGCCCGCGTTGCGGGCGCCGCCGATGGACACCGTCGCCACCGGAACACCTGCGGGCATCTGCACGATCGACAGCAGCGAGTCGAGGCCGTCGAGCTTGGCCAGCGGCACGGGCACGCCGATAACCGGCAGTGCCGTGGCCGACGCGACCATCCCCGGCAGGTGGGCCGCACCGCCCGCGCCGGCGATGATCACCTCGATCCCCCGGTCGGCGGCTGTGCGCGCGTAATCCAGCATGCGGTCGGGCGTGCGGTGCGCCGAGACCACGCCGACCTCGAAGGGAATGTCGAACTCCGCCAACGCATGCGCGGCGGCTTCCATCACCGGCCAGTCGCTGTCGCTGCCCATGATCAGCCCGACGCGCGCTGCAGGCACATGCTCTTCGCGCAAGCGCTCATCGCCGTCAGCCATGTCCGTCCCATCCGTCGGTCCATTCGGCGTGTGATAACCAGTGTGCCGCCCGCGTGGCCCGTTCGCGCAACTTCGCGACGTCTTCGCCGACGATGTTGACGTGCCCGATCTTGCGGCCTGGGCGCTCCTCCTTGCCGTACAGGTGCACCTTGGCGTCGGGGATCCGGCCGAACAAGTGGTGCATCCGTTCGTCCATCGCCACCGCGGGTTTCTCCGGCGCGCCAAGGATATTGGCCATCACCGTGACCGGTGCGATGGGACTCGTGTCGCCGAGCGGGTAGTCCAGCACCGCGCGCAGATGCTGTTCGAACTGGCTGGTGCGGGCGCCGTCCATCGTCCAGTGGCCGGAGTTGTGCGGCCGCATCGCCAGCTCGTTGACCACAATGGCACCGTCGACAGTCTCGAACAGCTCGACGGCCAACAGGCCGACCACGCCAAGCTCGTCGGCCAGCCGCAGCGCCAGTTGCCCTGCCGCAGCTGCCGATCTCACCGTGCGAAATCCTGCGCGGGCGCGATCACCTCGACGCAGATGCCGTCGCGCTGCACGGTCTCCACCACCGGCCACGCGGCGCCCTGGCCGAACGGAGACCGGGCCACCAGCGCGGCCAACTCCCGCCGCATCGGCACGCGTTCCTCGACCAGCACCGGGATGCCCTCGGCGAGATTGCGGCTCGCGAAGTCGCGGGCCTCGGCGATGTCGCGGGCCAGCAGCACCCCGCGGCCGTCGTAGCCGCCGCGCGCGGTCTTCACCACGACCGGCTGGCCCGCGGCGAACGCGTCCAGGTCGGCGACGTCGGTGACTTCGGCGTAGCGGGGAATCGGGGCTCCGATGGCCTCGCAGCCTGCGCCGCATCACCAACTTGTCCTGGGCGTGGATCAGGGCCTCCGGCGGCGGCGCCACGTTGACGCCCTCGGCGATCAGCTTCTCGAGCAGTTCGGTCGGCACGTGCTCGTGGTCGAACGTCAACACATCGGCACCCTCGGCCGCGCGGCGCAGCGCGTCGAGGTCGGTATGCGAGCCGATGACGACGTCGGGTGTGACCTGAGCCGCGGGATCGTCGGGTGTGACGGCAAGCACACGCAGCGTCTGGCCGAGGGCGATAGCTGCCTGATGCGTCATCCTGGCCAGCTGTCCGCCGCCGATCATGGTCACTTTGGGTGTCGGCACAGCGTTCATCGTGTCATGGTCGCGCTGGCCTTGACCTGCACGGGTGCGCGTCCCGTTGATTGTTTCCGTAGACTGCATAGTCGTGTCCTTCACCGATGCCACGATCGCGCGTCTGCCCCGCCCGATCCGGCCGTACTTCGAACGGCACCACGAACTGATCAAGTTCGCGATCGTCGGCGCGACGACCTTCATCATCGACTCGGCGGTGTTCTACACGCTGAAGCTGACGGTGCTGGAGCCCAAGCCGGTGACGGCGAAGATCATCGCCGGCATCGTCGCCGTGATCGCCTCCTACATCCTCAATCGGGAGTGGAGCTTCCAGAACCGTGGTGGCCGCGAGCGTCACCACGAGGCGCTGCTGTTCTTCGCGATCAGCGGCGTCGGCGTGCTGCTGTCCATGGCGCCGCTGTGGTTCTCCAGCTACGTGATGCACCTGCGCGTGCCCGAGGTGTCGCTGACGGTCGAGAACATCGCCGACTTCATCTCCGCCTACCTCGTCGGCAACCTGCTGCAGATGGCGTTCCGGTTCTGGGCGTTCCGGCGATGGGTGTTCCCCGACGAGTTCGGCCGGGACCCGGACAAGGCGCTGGAGTCCGCCTTCACGGCAGGCGGTATCGCCGAGGCCATGGAGGATGTGCACGAGCACGAGGCCTCCAATGTCACCCCGCTCCAGCCGGGCGCGGCGTCGTCAGCGTCTGCCGGAGGACCGACTGTCGGACTCCTCGCCGCCGAGCGTGTCGAAGACTTCGTGATACAGCAGCGAGTGGACGCGTTCCACTTGCGGAATGTCGTGGAACTCCAACGGGTCCTGTGACGCCGACTCGATGATCAGCGTGCCGGTGCGCACCATCCGGTCGATCAGCCCATGCCGGAACTCGACGCTGTTGATCCGCGCCAGCGGGATGTCGATGCCCGAACGGGTGAGCACCCCGTGCCGGAACATCACCCTGCGGTCGGTGATCACGAAATGCGTTGTCAGCCAATTCAGGAACGGCCACACGGTCAGCCAGCCGACGATCAGCAGCCAGACCGCGAGGATCACCAATTGCACCACCATCTTGGCGGTGCCCCAGTTTTGTTTGTCGACGACGGCCGCGACGAACGCGGCCACGACCGTGCTGATGATCAGCAGCAGTACCGGACCGACGAGACGCTTCCAATGCGGGTGGCGGTGCAGCACCACTCGTTCGTCGGCGGCGAGCACATTATCCGGGTAACCCACGATGAAAACTCTATGGGTTGGCCGGCCGCAGATGCGTGATATCGCCCGCGGAAACCGTCAATCGCCATCCTCGTCGCCGGTGTCGATGCGCAACCGTCCGAGGTCGTCGATGTCGGTGGCGATGCCTTCTACTGCGCGATCCCCTGGCAGCAGGGCGCGCACTCGGCTGCCGATCGTGATGCTGCGGGCGCGGTAGTCGGCTGCAAGCGTTGCGTCGGCGCCCTTGGCGGCGCGCCACGTGTCGATCCGGGCCGCGAGGTGTCGCAGCACCGCTTCGGCTAGGACGGTGCGGTCGGCGGGGGCGTCGAGCATCGACAGCGAGGTGGCGGCCGGGTCGGGCGCTTCGGTCACATTAAGGCCGAGGCCGACGACCACCACGGGCGCGGGTGCGGCGACCTCGGCGAGGATGCCCGCCAGCTTGCCCGTGCCGACCAGGACGTCGTTGGGCCATTTCAGACCGGCCGTGACGCCCGCGACCTCGGCGACGGCGTCCACCACCGCGACACCGGTGAGCAGGGGCAGCCAGCCCCAGGCGTCGCTGGGGACGGCGCCGACGCCGACGCCCGCCGACAGCGCGACCTGCGAGCCCGGCGGCGTCGACCAGGTCCTGCCGTGCCTGCCGCGGCCAGCGGTCTGGGATTCGGCGATCAGCACAGCGCCGTCGATGTCCTCGCCTGCGGCGGCCCGTGCCAGCAGGTCGGCGTTGGTGGAGCCGGTCTCGGCGACGACGTCGATGCGCCACGGACCGCTTTTCACATCGAGCAGCCTATGTCGATAGCATCGACGACCATGACGAGCAGCACCAAGGACAGCGCCGACCACAAGGCCGAGCCATCCGCTGAGCACCAGCCGGACATCCACACCACCGCGGGCAAGCTGGCCGACCTGCGCAGGCGGGCCGAAGAGACGCTGCACCCGGTCGGTGAGCAGGCCGTCGAGAAGGTCCACGCCAAGGGCAAGCTGACCGCCCGCGAGCGCATCCTGGCGCTGCTCGACGAGGACTCTTTCGTCGAGCTCGACGCGCTGGCTCGGCACCGCAGCGTCAACTTCGGGCTGGCCGACAACCGCCCGCTGGGCGACGGCGTGGTCACCGGCTACGGCACCATCGACGGCCGCGACGTCTGCATCTTCAGCCAGGACGCGACGGTGTTCGGCGGCAGCCTCGGCGAGGTCTACGGCGAGAAGATCGTCAAGGTGCAGGAGCTGGCCATCAAGACCGGCCGCCCGCTGATCGGCATCAACGACGGCGCAGGCGCCCGCATCCAAGAGGGTGTGGTCTCACTTGGCTTGTACAGCAACATCTTTCACAACAACATCATGGCCTCGGGCGTCATCCCGCAGATCTCGCTGATCATGGGCGCCGCGGCGGGTGGCCACGTCTACTCCCCCGCATTGACCGACTTCGTCGTCATGGTCGACCAGACCAGCCAAATGTTCATCACCGGGCCGGACGTCATCAAGACAGTCACCGGCGAAGAGGTGACGATGGAAGAGCTCGGCGGCGCGCACACCCACATGGCCAAGTCCGGCCTCGCGCACTACGTCGCCTCCGGCGAGCAGGACGCCTTCGACTACGTCCGCGACCTGCTGAGCTACCTACCGAGCAACAACTACTCCGATCCCCCGCGGTATCCCGCGGAGGTCCACGAAGGCGCCATCGAGGACAACCTCAACGACGAGGACCTGGAGCTGGACACACTGATCCCGGACTCGCCGAACCAGCCGTACGACATGCACGAGGTCATCACCCGCATCCTCGACGACGACGAGTTCCTCGAGGTGCAGCAGGGCTACGCGACGAACATCATCGTCGGCTTCGGCCGCGTCGACGGCCGCCCGGTCGGCATCGTGGCCAACCAGCCCACCCAGTTCGCCGGCTGCCTGGACATCAACGCCAGCGAGAAAGCCGCCCGGTTCATCCGGACCTGCGACTGCTTCAACATCCCGATCGTCATGCTGGTCGACGTGCCTGGCTTCCTGCCCGGCACCGACCAGGAGTACAACGGCATCATCCGGCGCGGCGCCAAGCTGCTCTACGCCTACGGCGAGGCCACCGTCGCCAAGATCACCGTGATCACCCGCAAGGCCTACGGCGGCGCGTACTGCGTCATGGGCTCCAAGGAGATGGGCGCCGACGTCAACGTCGCGTGGCCGACGGCCCAGATCGCCGTCATGGGCGCGTCCGGTGCGGTCGGCTTCGTCTACCGCGGGCAGCTCAAGGAAGCGGCCAAGGAGGGCAAGGACGTCGACGCCCTGCGCCTGGAGCTGCAGCAGGACTATGAGGACACCCTCGTGAACCCCTACATCGCGGCCGAGCGCGGCTATGTCGACGCGGTCATTCCGCCGTCGCACACCCGCGGCTACGTGGCCACCGCCCTGCGGCTGCTGGAGCGCAAGATCACCCAGGTGCCGCCGAAGAAGCACGGGAACATTCCACTGTGAACGAAACGCATATCACCGAGGTCAGCGACCCGCGCGAGCTGACGATCGACCAGCCGCCCGCGCAGCCCGTCCACGACATCAAGATCGTCAAGGGCGAACCCACCCAGGAAGAACTCGCCGCGCTGATCGCCGTGCTGGGCGCCGCCGCGGGCAGCCCAATCGAGCCGGGCCCACAGGAACTGAACCTGTGGGGCCACCCGGTCGACAAGCTGCGCTTTGCTCCGATCAGCTGGCAGCTCGTGACGCTGGTGGGGCGGACGCACATGCGCCGATGACGCGGGTCGTCCTCGCGTCGGCCTCACCGGGCAGGCGAACGGTGTTGCGCCAAGCGGGAATCGACCCCGTCGTCATCGTCTCCGGCGTCGACGAGGACGCCGTCATCGCCGCGCAGGGCCCCGACGCGCCACCAGGCGACATCGCCAACGCGCTGGCCCGCGCCAAGGCCGAAGCGGTCGTCGACGAGCTTCCTCCTACCCTCACAGCGGATTGTGTTGTGGTCGGCTGTGATTCGATGCTTTACATCGACGGTCAATTGCGAGGCAAGCCCGAATCGCCGGACGATGCGCGGCGGCAGTGGGAATCCATGGGCGGACGCTCGGGCGTCCTGCACAGCGGGCACTGCGTGATCCGGTTGCGGGACAACGCGATCATCCACCGCGAAGTCGAGTGTCGCTGCACCACAGTCAATTTCGGCAAACCCACGGACGCGGACCTGACGGCGTACCTGGCCAGCGGTGAGTCGCTGCAGGTGGCGGGCGCCTTCACCATCGACGGTTTCGGCGGATGGTTTATTGACGGGATCGAGGGCGACCCGTCGAATGTCATTGGCCTGAGCCTGCCGACGACGCGCAGATTGTTCGCCCGCGTCGAGCTCTCGATCGCCGAACTTTGGGCTGACAACCCGCTGTAGGCTCGTGGTGTGCCGCTTCCCCCAGATCCCGATCGCAGCCTCACCGCCTACGCCCATCCGGAACGCCTGGTCACCGCCGACTGGCTGTCCGGCAACCTCGGCAGGGCCGGCCTGGCAGTCGTCGAGTCCGACGAGGACGTGCTGCTCTACGACACCGGCCACATCCCTGGCGCGGTGAAGATCGACTGGCACACCGATCTCAATGACCCGCACGTCCGCGACTACATCAACGGTGAGCAATTCGCCGAGCTGATGGACCGCAAGGGCATCTCCCGCGACGACACCGTGGTCATCTACGGCGACAAGAGCAACTGGTGGGCCGCCTACGCGCTGTGGGTCTTCACCCTCTTCGGCCACCCCGACGTCCGTCTGCTCGACGGCGGCCGCGACCTGTGGATCTCCGACGGCCGCGACACCTCGCTCGATGTGCCGACCAAACAGACCAGCGGCTATCCCGTCGTCGAGCGCGAAGACGCACCGATCAGGGCGTTCAAGGACGAAGTGCTGGGCATCCTCGGCAACCAGCCGCTCATCGACGTCCGCTCCCCGCAGGAGTACACCGGTGAGCGCACCCACATGCCCGACTACCCCGATGAAGGCGCTCTGCGCGGAGGGCACATCCCGACGGCCCGCTCGATCCCCTGGGGCAAGGCCGCTCAGGACAGCGGCCGCTTCCGCAGCCGGGAGGAACTCGACGAGCTGTACGGCTTCCTCAAGCCCGACGACAAGACCGTCGTGTACTGCCGCATCGGCGAGCGGTCCAGCCACACCTGGTTCGTGCTGACCCACCTGCTCGGCAAGCCCGGCGTGCGCAACTACGACGGCTCGTGGACCGAGTGGGGCAACGCCGTTCGCGTGCCCGTCGTCGCCGGTGAGGAGCCAGGCGCGGCGCCATGAGCATGCCCGCACCGCTGGCGGAAGTGGTGTCGGACTTCAAGGACGTCACCGGCCACGACAAGCTGCAGCTGCTGTTGGAGTTCGCAGGCGAGCTTCCGCCCCTCCCCGCCGACCTCGAGGAGGCGGCGATGGAGCCCGTGCCGGAATGCCAGTCGCCGCTGTTCCTGCACGTCGACGCCGCCGACCGTGACCACGTGCGGCTCTATTTCAGCGCGCCGCCGGAGGCACCAACGACCCGAGGGTTCGCCTCGATCCTCGCCCAGGGCCTCGACGAGCAATCGGCCGACGACATCCTCGGCGTGCCCGACGACTTTTACTCCGAGCTCGGGCTTGCGGCGCTGATCAGCCCGCTTCGGTTACGAGGCATGTCAGCGATGCTGGCGCGGATCAAGCGCCACCTGCGCTGAGGGCCGGGTCAGCGCCACGGCGTGCGCGGCGGCGTTTCCGGCGGCGGGAAAAGTCCTGCGGTGGAAAGCATTTCGTGTAGTAAAGGCGATATACCGTCCGGCAGTCGGTCGAGTTGTTCACCGGCAGGCGGGAGCAGCCGCGGCCGCTGCCGCGGTTCGTGCGAGTACATCGGCTCGAATAGCCGCACCACCGCATCGCCGATGTCGTCGACGCCGAATCCGCCCGGCTGCTCGATGAGACGCTCGGGCACCATCGGCCGGTAAAGGCCGAGCCTGCCCGATCCGGAGATGTCGAAGACGTGGCCATTGAGCCAGCCCGCCTGCTCGCTGGCCAGATAGGCCACTAGCGGCGCCACGTTGGCTGATGGGCCGACCAGCCGCGTCGCGATCGGACCGAAGACACCGTCGACGCCCGCCGGGCACACCGTATTCGCGCAGATGCCGAACGGGTCGAGTTCGATCGTGACCGCCCGCATCAGGCCGACGATGCCGGCCTTCGCCGCGCAGTAGGGCGTCTGGTGGGAGTCCCCGATGGTGCCCTGCACCGACGCAAAGCCGACGATGCGGCCGTAGCGCTTCTCTTTCATCACCGGTGCGGCGGCCTGGATCAACGAGAAGTGCCCCTTCAGGTGGCTGGTGACGACGCCATCCCATTCGTCCTCCGATACGTCAGCCAGCGGGCTCAGCGGTATCCGCCCGGCCAGCAGGGCCAGCGCGTCGACGGTGCCGAACTCGTCGACAGCCCGAGCGACCAGCGCCCGTCCGCCCGCGAACGTCGATCCGTCGGTCGGGTCGAACACCGCGCCCACTCGTCCGCGAGCGCTTTTCCCTTCTCGGCGTTGACGTCATTGATCACGACGCTCGCGCCCTGCGCGACGAACAAACGAGAGATGTATGAACCGAGATTTCCCGCCCCGCCGGTGACGATCGCCACCCTACTGTCGAGTACTCCCATGAAACGGCAAGCTAGCCATACGGCTACTTGGGGTCAATGCCGCTCGACACAGCGTGGGCGCTTAAACTGCGCGGGATACATTCTTAAAGACGTTTCTTAGATACGCCGATCAGGGAGGCGCAGTGCCCAGTCACGCCAGCTCACGCATTTCCAAGGTGCTGGTCGCCAATCGCGGCGAGATCGCCGTCCGGGTGATTCGGGCGGCCAGGGACGCCGGGCTTCCTAGCGTCGCCGTGTACGCCGAACCGGACGCCGACGCGCCCCACGTCCGGCTTGCCGACGAGGCCTTCGCGCTCGGCGGCCAGACCTCAGCCGAGTCCTACCTCGACTTCGCCAAGCTGCTCGACGCGGCGGAGAAGTCCGGCGCCAACGCGATCCACCCCGGCTACGGATTCCTTTCGGAGAACGCCGATTTCGCGCAAGCGGTCATCGACGCCGGCCTGATCTGGATCGGCCCGAGCCCGCAGTCCATCCGCGACCTCGGCGACAAGGTCACCGCCCGCCACATCGCGGCGCGCGCCAAGGCGCCGCTGGTTCCCGGCACCCCTGACCCGGTGAAGGACGCCGACGAAGTCGTCGCATTCGCCAAGGAGTACGGCGTCCCCGTCGCGATCAAGGCGGCGTTCGGCGGCGGCGGCCGCGGCATGAAGGTGGCCCGCACCATCGAAGAGATCCCGGAGCTGTTCGACTCCGCCACCCGCGAGGCCGTCGCGGCGTTCGGCCGCGGCGAATGCTTCGTCGAGCGCTACCTGGACAAGCCGCGCCACGTCGAGGCTCAGGTGATCGCCGACCAGCACGGCAACGTCGTCGTCGCGGGCACCCGCGACTGCTCGCTGCAGCGCCGCTTCCAGAAGCTGGTCGAGGAGGCGCCCGCGCCGTTCCTGACCGACGCGCAGCGCAAGGAGATCCACGAGTCCGCCAAGCGCATCTGCAAGGAAGCGCACTACTACGGCGCAGGCACCGTCGAGTACCTGGTCGGCCAGGACGGCCTGATCTCGTTCCTCGAGGTCAACACGCGTCTGCAGGTGGAACACCCGGTCACAGAGGAGACGTCGGGTATCGACCTGGTCCGCCAGCAGTTCCGCATCGCCAACGGCGAGGTGCTCGACATCACCGAGGACCCGACGCCCCGCGGCCACTCCATCGAGTTCCGCATCAACGGCGAGGACGCGGGCCGTGGGTTCCTGCCCGCGCCCGGCCCCGTCAGCAAGTTCGACCCGCCCACCGGCCCCGGTGTGCGGCTGGACTCCGGTGTGGAGACCGGCTCGGTCATCGGCGGCCAGTTCGACTCGATGCTGGCCAAGCTGATCGTCTCCGGCGCCACCCGCGAGGAGGCGCTTGAGCGGTCGCGGCGTGCGCTCGACGAGTTCACCGTGGAGGGCCTCGCCACCGTCATCCCGTTCCACCGCGCCGTCGTTTCCGACCCGGCGTTCATCGGCGACGACAACGGCTTCACCGTGCACACCCGCTGGATCGAGACCGAGTGGGACAACCAGATCGAGCCGTTCACCGGTGGCGACCCGATCGAGGAAGCGGACACCATCCCGCGTCAGACGGTCGTCGTCGAGGTGGGTGGCCGCAGGCTCGAGGTGTCGCTGCCCGGTGACATGGCGCTCGGCAACGGCGCAGCTGGAGGCGGCGCGCGGTGTTGTTCGCAAGAAGCCCAAGCCCCGCAAGCGTGGCTCGCACGGCGGCGCCGCCGCATCGGGCGATGCGGTCACCGCGCCGATGCAGGGCACCGTGGTGAAGGTCGCCGTCGAGGAGGGTCAGGAGGTCGCCGCGGGCGATCTGGTGGTCGTGCTCGAGGCGATGAAGATGGAGAACCCCGTCACCGCCCACAAGGACGGCACCATCACCGGCCTCGCGGTCGAGGCCGGCGCGGCCATCACGCAGGGCACAGTGCTGGCCGAGATCAAGTAGACGGCTAGTCCGGCGAGCGCTCAGCCTCGTACGGTTTCAGGCGCTAATTGCGTATACCGATGAGCGCTCGCGTGGCTGTGGACCACAACAGTCGAGCGATCGATTTCGCAGCGTCGCGATACTCGTGCCGAGACTGAAGCTATGCAGTTGAAGTGCGAGAAACCTTCCGCATAACTTCGGTTTCGAGATCAAGTAATTCAGTCCGGCGTCACCAGGCTGCGGTCGTCGACCGCGGTTCCGAAGTACTTGGCCTTCGGGTCGACCACGACAGGCTTGTCCTCACCCCTGCGTGCCAACGAGTCGCGGGCCATCTGCTCGAACGAGATCTTCTGCGGCCCACCGACGTTCACGAAATCGTTGAGCGGATCAGCTTCGGCGGCCCGGGCCACTTCAGCGACGACCTTTTCGGCGTGGATCGGCTGGATCAACGCATCGGGTACGCGCACCTCGTCACCGACGATCAGTGAATCGGTGATCTGGTCGGCGAACTCGGCGAACTGCGTCGCGCGCACGACCGTATAAGGCAGCCCCGAATCGGTGATGATCTTCTCCTGGGCGACCTTGGCCCGCATGTAGCCACTGTCGGGCAGCCCGTCGCTGCCGACGATCGACAGCGCGACGTAGTGGCCGACGCCCGCCTTCTTCGCGGCGGCGGTCAGGTTGGTCGTCGACGTGGTGAAAAAATCCATCACTGGCCCGTCGGAGAAATCGGGCGAGTTGACGACGTCGACCAGCGCGTTTGCGCCGTCAAGTGCGTCGGCGACGCCCTCGCCCGTCAGGACGTCCACACCGGAGTTGCGGGATGCGGCGACGACGTCATGGCCGTCCGCGCTGAGTACGTCAACGAGCTTTGATCCGATTAGGCCACTGGCCCCGATGACTGCGATCTTCATACCTACCATTACCTCTCGTGGAACCGGTGGAAATCAATACCGGCGCTTGGTATTTGCGCGGCGTTGCGTGCGACGCCGGGTACGCCTGGGACGTGTGTGAGCCGATCACCGGGAAGGCGGTCGCGAAGCTGACGCTGGACCCGGACACCGCGACGCTGTCGTCGGTCGGCGATAACGCCGATGCGATCGCGGTCGCCGAAGAGGCGGTGCGCCGGTTCGCCGAAGGCGCGCTCGGCATCACGCTTCTCGATTGACGTCGATGTCGGCGCCCGTCGCAAGGTCGGCGCAATCCACCCAGGCGACATCGGTGCGGCCCTGCAGGAACGCTCGGCCGCCGTGATCCCCTACCGCGCTGGCGACGAGCTCAGGCCAGTGTCTGCGCGCGATGACGACGGGGTGGCCCGGCCGACGGCCGTAACCTGCCCGCGCCAGTCCCGACGACGAGGCCCGCGCCGCGGCCACAACCCGTCGAACGATCTCTGCGCCGATGTCGGGCGTGTCGACGGTCATCAGCACCGCGTAATCCGCCGGTGCGGATTCGAGAGCCGAAATACCCTCCCGCAGTGAGGCGCCCATGCCGTCGGCCCACTCCCGAGAGACGATCGCGCGCGCCGGTGCCGGCACGTCGACGACCGCCGCGCCCAGCACCACGACGACGTCGTCACATCCGCCGTCGCTCAGCGCGGAGACCGCCGATCGCAACCACTGCCCGTCGGCGGCGAGTACCTTGGGCATTCCATACCGGGTGCCCGCCCCTGCAGCGAGCACAACCCCGCCGACGTGGTCCGACATCCCCACAGTGTCCCTCTTATGTGCACAAATCGGCTGTCTGCGTTTCGCATACGGACCCTATTGGCAATATTGGCACTTACGCCACGCCGTAGACCGCCGTGCTGACCAGGTCTTATCCAAAATCCCAGCTCATGTCCATTGAAGTCGCGGCGCAAACAAGCGTAGGGTCGAATCAGGTTGAGGTCACAGCCACTGGAAACGTCATCGACGTGCAGGGCAGGGAACTCCCTGAAATCCCTGCAGCGATGGGCTTTGAGGACCCAGGGCCTAGAACTTTTGACGTGAACCACAGTACGAAATCTCTTCGACTGATGGAGTCACAGAAAACTATGAGTACTGCTATATCTGCATCACGTCCTATCGACAGGACGGAGAGCTATGCCGCGACGTTCACGACGCGCCTCTTGTCGCCGTCGGTCGCCGTCGTCACCGCACGTGGTGAATTGGACGCCTCAAACGCCCAGGAACTCGTCGATTACGCGCTACGCCACACAGAACGGACCGAGCGCTTGGTGCTGGATCTGTCTGAAGTCGAATTCTTCGGTACCGCAGGCTTTTCCGCCCTCCATACCCTGAATGTGCGGTGCGCGGGTGCAGGTGTCGAATGGGTGCTTGTACCCAGCCATGCCGTGAGCCGGCTGTTGAAGATCTGCGATCCGGATTCGACATTGCCGATGGAAAGCAAGCTGCCAGCGGCACTTTCGCATATTCGCGCCGACCAGCGTCGGCTACTGCAGCTGGTCTCGAAGCCGAGCTAGCGACTTCGCAAGCAGCCGGGACACGTGCATCTGTGAGATGCCGACACGCTCGGCGATCTGCGTCTGAGTCAACGACTCGAAGAACCTGAGCAGCAATACTGTGCGCTCCCGCTCAGGAAGCGCGGCAAGTAAGGGCCGCAACGCTTCTCGGTTCTCGATCTGGTCGAGACTCAGGTCCACATCGCCGAGGGTGTCGGCGATCGCAGGCGCATCCTCGTTAGCGCTGCCTCCGCCGCTGTCAATGGACAGCGTGTTGTAGGAGCTGCCCGCGACCAGGCCTTCGACGACCTCGTCGCGGTCCATGCCGAGCTCCTCTGCAAGCTCGGTGGCCGTTGGGGCGCGACCCAGTCTCTGCGACAGATCCGCTGTCGCCGCGCCAAGCCGCAGGTGCAGTTCCTTGAGCCTGCGGGGCACCTTGACCGACCAGCTGTTGTCGCGGAAGTGCCTACGAACCTCGCCCATGATCGTCGGCACGGCGAACGACACGAAGTCCGAGCCGGCGTCCACGTTGAAGCGGATCACCGCATTGACCAGACCAACGCGTGCGACCTGGACGAGGTCGTCGCGCGGCTCACCGCGTCCGTCGAACCGACGGGCGATGTGGTCGGCCAGCGGCAGGCACCGCTCGACGATGCGATCACGCTGAGCGGAGAACTTCGCAGAGCCCTCAGGCACGTCCTGAAGTTCGCGGAACATGCCTGCGACATCCGCGTATTCAGAGTTCTGCCGCGAAGACGAACCCTGCGAGGACTGCGGACTCACCTGAGCGAACTCGCTCGTCTCGTCGTCATCGAGATGCCGAAAATCCGGCCATGTGCGGCATCCTGTCCGTCCTGGAAGGTCGTCACCTCGTCGGTCAAGGAACTCAGTACGTGCCAGCTGAAGCTGCCTGGCGTGAGGATGTCGTCCGTCGTGCACGTGGTGGACACGTCCACGACCACCTCGTGGTCGGTCGGATGGACGCCCACCACCAGCGTGGAGTTCGGCACCGCCGATCGGATCAATCGCGTGCATGCCTCGTCGACGGCCAGCCGAAGGTCGGACACCGCGTCGAAGTCGAGGTCCTCGAAGGTGCCGATCGCCGCCACGACGGTGCGCACCACCGCCAGGTTCTCCAGCTCGGCTGGCACCCGTATTTCCACTGATCGGGCGCTGCGTTGATGCCCGTTGTTTTTGTTTTCGGCGTCGCTCATATGTTCTCCCGGCAATGTCGACCCGACAGTACTCCCGTTGCCACGCCAGCTAACCATCGGCGTTCCTGATGAAAGGCCACGTGTGGCGAGGTGAGGGTGCGGGTAATAGATCGTTATGAACGAAGCGCCAATGATGCGCCGGATCCCGGTGACGGCGGGCATCGTGCTGGCCACATTGATTGTGGTGGCAGCGGCTGTCTACGCCGTGGCGTTCCTGATCCTCGCGCCGATAATGCAATGACACCGATATTCCATACCCAAATTCGGGGCAGATCTAACGGCGGCCCCAGATGCGGTTGCGTCGCAGCGTAGTAAGCGGCCCCGGCCTTCGTCGGGTGCGCCGCGGGCGTGGCTTCTCGTATCACGATCCAGAAGGCAAGGCGCTCGCCGACGAGGCAGCACTCACCCGCATCAAGGATCTGGTCATCCCGCCCGCGTGGAAGAAGGTCTGGATCAGCCCGTACGACAACGGTCACATCCAGGCAATCGGAACCGACGCCGCGGGTCGCAGGCAGTACATCTACCACGAGAAGTGGCAGGAGGATCGCAGCGAGGAGAAGTTCGACAGGGTGCTGGAGATGTCCAAGGCGCTCCCCGATCTGCGGCGACAGATCGCTTCGGACCTCCGTCGCCGCAGGCTCGAACGCGATCGTGTCCTCGCCCTGGCTCTCCATCTGCTCGACCTCGGCTACTTCCGCGCCGGCGGCGAGCAGTACGCCGACGAGCACAACTCGTTCGGGATCGCGACCCTGCTCTGCGAGCACGTCACGCTAGGCAAGGAGGCGGTCGAGTTCGACTATCCCGCCAAGAGCGGGGTGCGGCGCACACTGACGATCGACGATCCAGAGGTGGTGCGGTCGGTTCGTGCCCTGCTGCGTCGCCCTGACAGGACCGAGCGGCTGCTGGCATGCCGGAATTCGTCGGAATGGATCGATTTACGCGCCGAGGACCTCAACGCCCGGTTCAAGGAACTGGTGGGCGACGAGTACACCGTCAAGGACCTCCGTACGTGGCACGGCACAGTGCTGGCGGCTGCTGCGTTCGTCGACGCCGACCCACCGGTGAACAAGACAGTGGTCAAGCGGGTGGAGTCAGCGGTGATGAAGGAGGTCGCAGAGGAGCTCGGCAACACCCCTGCCGTGGCCCGCCGATCCTATGTCGACCCGCGGGTGATCGAGGGCTACGAGAAAGGCATCACGATCGCCGCAGGGGTGCGGCGTGCCGACCGTACGAAAAACCCGGCCAATCGCCAGGCGATTCTCGAGGAAAGCACCGCCCGGCTGATTCGCAAAGTGGCGCGAGGATAGTCAGGCCGACGTGGTTATGCGCGCATTGCGCATACGACCCACACGCTCATAGATCCGCAGCATGTCCACCGCGATCCTGTCCCAGGAATAGCGGGCCCTGGCGCGATCCCTTCCGGCGGCGCCGAGGCTCTTCCGAAGAAACACGTCGTGCAACAGCACGTTGATCGCGTACGCCATCTTGGCGGGATCCCTTGGCGGCACCAGGCGGCCGGTGACGTCGCGTACGACGATGTCCAGCAATGCGCCGACGGCGCTCACAACGACGGGGACGCCACACGCCATTGCCTCGAGCGCCACGGAGCCGGACGTCTCGCGCCACGGGTTACATGCGACGACGTCGGCCGACCGCAGCAGTGCAGGCAACTTGTCTCTGGCGACAGATCCATGCAGGTGAACGCGCCGCGCGACGCCGAGTTCATCGGCCAAATCGCGCAGTCGATTTGCTTCGCTGTCGGCGTGCAAATCGGGCGTGTCCGAGCCACCGGCGATCACCAACTCGGCGTGTGAAATCTTCGGCATCGCCCGTATGATGTCGTCAAACCCTTTGCGCGGCAACAGTCTTCCAACGCTGACGATACGAAATTTCGCCGTCTTCTCATCCTGCGGCCCGTGCGGAGCAAAGAGTTCTTCGTCGACACCGCATGGAACCACCGAGATGCTGCCCCGCGGCCTGCCCATTTGCATCAACCTGAAGACGTCGTCGGTGCAGGTGGCGGCGACCCAGTTCGCGGTCCTGGCCACGGTCGCCTCCATCTGTAACTGCTCCTCTGACACCATGCCGAGGCCCTGGAACGTTTGGACGGCGGGCAACCGGAGACGCCGGGTCACCAGTTGAGAGGCGATTCCTGTCATCCAGCACTGCGCGTGGGCGATGTCAGGCTGCTCGGCGGCCCATGCCTCGTCCAGGTACCCGCGCGCAGCGGTGCCCTGGCGCTGGACCAGTGGACACAGCGACGATCCACCGCACAGTTGACGAGCGTCCAGCTGGCCGATGCACGCGACGCAGTTGTCAAGGCCTATAAGGGAATTGCCGATCTGCGGGCTGACGACCCTGTCGACCTCGATCGGCAACGCATGCTGACTTCGTCGATGACGGCCATCATCGGGCAGCTGAACGCGGCGGCGGGGGACGGTGCGCAACATCACCACCGAGCCCATCGATGCCGGCTCGCATCCGGTCGGCACCGTGATCGATGTCAGGCTCACCATCGCCGGTGACCTTGACCATGATCCCGCAACGCCGCGGGTGCTCGGACTGATCATCAGCCCGCGGACGTCCTCGTCGTTTCTCGGATACGAGCGCAGTACCGACACCGCGCCGTACGTGCTGGCCCGACTGCTGCGCTGGCGGCACCGCGGCACCTTCCTGGCGTTATGGGAAGACATCGCGCGCGTCGCCGAAGGCCAGGCCACCCTGCGTCCGCACTACACCGGACATTCAGCTGTTTTGCAGGCAGGCGACTGACTCCTGGCGTTTAGCAACGCGACCCCTCGGGAACCCCCTGAGTGCGTGGGGAGATCTCCTCGTGTGGCCCAAGAAGTGGGCGGAAATCCCAAGCTAATCCGTGTAGCGGAAGGGTGAGGCATGACTGATAAGAACAGTGGACCTGCAGAAGGCGTCAAGGGCGCAGTCGAAGATGTCAAGGGCAAGGCGAAGGAAGCGGTCGGCACCGTGACCGGTCGTGACGACGTAGTCCGCGAGGGCAAGGCCCAGCAGGACAAGGCCGACGCCCAGAAGAATGCCGCCAAGAAGGAAGCCGAGGCAGAGGCTGCCCGTGGCAGCGCCAAGGCCGCCGAGAAGCGGCAAGAGGCCAACCAGTAAGGCCTAGCCAAACGAAGAGTCCCAGCCGGGAAACCGGCTGGGATTTCTTTGTGCGCTAGCTGCTCGGCCGCGGCGGACCTTTTCGAGGATCGATTCGGCGGTGTCGGTGCATGGGGCGCGGCTCGGAACGTCGTTGTGGGCGTCGAGCTAGGTCTCGATGGCGGCGGCGTAGTTGTCCAAAATCAGATGCACAGCAGCATGTTTGGGCACCTGGGATGTCGACAGTGCGGAGGAACTTCAGAAATTCCTAGCGACTCACCGTGCCGAGCGGTCGGGGTGCGCTTCGTGCCACTGCTTCTCGACGAGCCTGATGCGGCGATGCTCCACGACGAACCACAGCACACCGGCGATCGCTCCGAGCACCGCGATGAGCACCGTCGTCGTGACCCACTCGTACCGTTGGTAGGCGGCGGCGGCCACGGTGCAGATTAACCCGAATGTCGCCACGGCCAGCAGGATCAACCCGGGCCAGAAGAAGTTGTCCTTCATGACAATGCCGGCGTGCGGCTGGGTGGTCCGAGAGTGATCTGTCGGATCGTGATGCGTGTCTGGCATCACGTCTCCCTCCGTCGTCGGGCAACAGGGAATCTACCGAAACGCCCCGGATCTCGCGGGCCAATCACCATGACGTAACGAATGCCGGAGGTCAGGTCGAGGTGGCGCGTTCGGGGTTGTACACCTCGGGCAGTGAGATCGCCCCGATCGTCGTCACGAGCCACACCACGAGGGTGGTGGCCAACCACGATGGCGCGCCACGAATGGTGAGCCCGTCGGTCAGATTGGTCGCGAGGCTCAACGCGAGAATGGTCAAAACCAAGCCGCTGCCCCCGAGAAGCAGCGATGCGTACGCGTGGGGCATCTTCAAGATCAACGACGACAACGTTGCCTGCGCGACCGCGAAAACCAGGACGGCGACGACGAAGCCCGACGTCGACAACGCCACGTTGGGAACAACCCACGCGGCCACCAGTAGTCCGATCGCCCAAGACCCGAGAAGCACGATTACTCGCAACAGGATTTGCTTCATGGCGACTAGCTGCTCGGCCGCTGTCGGTGCGCGTAAGGATGTTCGGCGTACCAACGCTCTTCGATGTTACGCACCCGTCGATGCTCGACGAAAAGCCACAACAAGCCGATGGCGAAGCCGGCCAATGCAAGCGCGCCGAACACCATTCCTGTGCCGTGGTGGCTCGTCGCATGCGCTGCCAGGGATCCGACGAAGCACACCAACGCCACACCGATGAGGATCAGCGCGGGCATGTTCTTGGTGTCGGTCATCGATTCGCCGGCATGCGGGCGAGTCGTCCTTACGTGGTCGACGGGATCTTTCGGGCTTTTCATGGCTGCTCCTTCCGCCATAGCTATGCCCGTATTTCAGGGATACATCAACGGTAGAGCTAAACGAACGTTACTGGTAGGGCGGATATTGTTTCGACCTTGCGCGAGGTCACTTTCAGCCGCCTAGCACTGATCCCGCAATCGGAGGCAGGCTCGTCGTGAGCATCGCAAGCATGGAAACCAGCAAGACCAAGCCCGCCCCCTGCCACGGCCACCATGTGCCGCCCTGGCGCCAGACCTGATAGGTACGAACAAAGGCCCAAATTGCGCCGGCCGTCAGAATGGCCGGGGCACCGAGGGCGAGCAGGGTGCGTGGCGCGGTACCGCAGGCCACCGTGTCAGCTACCGACCCGCCACAGGTGCTCACCCACAATGTGGCAAAGACCAGGAACGCGACTGCGGCCACTGCCACGGCCATGCTGAAGCGGACGACTCGGCGAACCTCGCCGCGAACCTCAGGGTCCCCGTGGCGAGATTCTTCAGTCGTGCGGTACACAGCTAGCTAATTTCCCCTGGTGAGGCCGGGGTAAACCTGGCGTCGCCAAGAATCCAATCTCGGGAACGAAGCCGCCACGTCGCCCTGGCGTAGTCGAGTTCCGAGTGAGGCCACTGCGTGACGATGCGGCCCGACGACGATCGGTAGTAGCTGTCGCACCGCGTCCATACCGATCGCTCCAGCTCGGCGTTGATCTGCTCGTTGAACCGCAGCTCGGCTTCGGGCCGCACGTCGACGTAGCCACCCCGGCGTGCCAGCTTGCTCACGGCGCTGGCGACCAGCCGCGCACCGGCTTCCAGGATGTAGATGATCGAGTTGGCGCCCTGGTTCGTGTTCGGGCCGTACAGCATGAAGAAGTTGGGGAAGCCGCTGACGGCTGTGCCGAGGAATGCCTGAGGATCCGAACCCCAACGCTCGTGCAGACTTTCGCCGCCGACGCCGATGACCTCCAGCCCAGACAGGTAATGGCTGGTTTCGAATCCCGTTGCCAGCACGATGACGTCGACATCCACGTTGCGACCGTCGACCGTGCTTATCGAGGTGTCCGTGACACGCGTGATGGGGTCGGACACCAGCTGCACGTGGGGGCGTTGCAATGCGAGGTAATACTTTTCGCCGAGCAGCACGCGCTTACAGCGGAACGGGTAGCGCGGCGTCAACGCATCGCGCAGGCTTTCGTCGGCGACGTGCTTGTGCAGAAATCCCTCGGAGAGTTTCTGGACCGCGGCCAGCCGGGGGTGGTCGGGGGTCAGTGCCGTGTTGTCGTGCTGCAGTTTCCACAGCCGCCAGCGCTCGCGCCGCGACGCCCATGGCTGCTGCCGGAACCGGGACAACTCGGTGGCGCTGAACGGGCGGTCCTCCTTGGGCACCATCCACGGCGGCGTGCGTTGAAAGACCGTCAATTCTTCGGCGACGTCGGCGATTTCGGGTACCACCTGCACGCCGCTGGCACCCGTTCCGATGACGGCCACCCGCTTGCCGGTCAGGTCGACGGTGGTGTCCCAGCGTGCGGTGTGCATCAGCGTGCCTGCGAAGTCGGTGACGCCGTCGATGTCGGGATACCGTGCCGCGCCAAACAATCCGACGGCGCTGACGACGACGTCTGCGACGACGACGTCGCCGTCGTCGAGCTCGATGTCCCATGCGTGGCGTCCGCGTTCCACCGCATGCTTCTTACGGATGTGCCGAGCTTCAGGTGACGGCGGAGGTCGAAGTCGTCGGCGACCTTCTCGAGATAGGCGAGGATCTCGGGCTGATAGGCGTACGTGCGACTCCATGCCCGGTTCGACGAGAACGAGAACGAGTACAGGTGGCTCTGGATGTCGCATGCCGCGCCCGGGTAGACGTTCTGCCGCCAGGTGCCGCCGACGCCGTCGGCTCGTTCGATGATCGTCAGGTCATCGATGCCCTTGCGCCTCAGTGCGACGGCGGTGGCGAGGCCGCCGAAGCCCGCCCCGATGATCACCACGCGCGGTGAAGGACGGCGCCGAGTCAGTGCCAGCATCCGACCGCTGAGATATCGGTGGGTCACGAAACCGTGAATCCCTCGGGGGCGCCCGCCGTCCTCGATGACTCGAGGATGTCGGCGTATTCGGTTGGCGTGCCGTAGAAGAAGCTGCCCTGTCGGGTTCTGGCGTTCGCCTGGCCTTCCCGGTTGTAATAGCCCGGTGTGCAGGACTTCGCCCGTTCGGCGGTCGCCGACGACCGGGCGACGATGGTGTCGACCCATGCCGCTTCCGCGTCGGCGGACGCCTCGACCTCGGTCGCGTCGTTGTTCAGTGCCCATGCGATGAGCGAGGCGACGTGGGTGGCCTGGGTGTCGAGCAAGTATGGGAAGTTCACGGTGAAGCCCGACTGGGCGATGCTGAGCACGAAGCAGTTGGGGAAGCCGTGCACGCTCAGGCCGTGATAGGTGCGGATGCCGTCGCGCCACTTGTCGGTGAGGGTCACCCCGTCGCGTCCGACAATGTCGAAGCCGACGCGGCGGGAGTAGTCGGTGCCGACCTCGAAGCCGGTCGCGAAGATCAGGCAGTCGATGGCGTATTCGGTGCCGTCGACGACGACGCCGTCGGCGGTGATGCGCTCGACGCCCAGGCCCCGGGTGTCGACGAGGCTGACGTTGTCCCGGTTGAATGCCTGCAGGTATTCGTCGTGGAAGCACGGACGCTTGCAGAAGTAGCCGTACCAGGGCTTGAGGGCATCCGCCGTTGCAGGGTCGGTGATGATCGAGTCGACGCGAGCGCGGATCTCCTCCATTTTGGCGAAATCGGCCAATTCGACTGTGCGCAAGCGTTCTTCGTCGGACATCCCGGCGACGCTGGTCTGGCGCATCACGAAGAGCTTCTTGACGATGCTGGTCCAGGCGTCGTCGACGAGATCCTTGTCGGCTTCGCCGCCTGCCGTCAGCAGCTGGAAGTTCTCGATGCGGCGGCGTTGCCAGCCGTCGGCCAAATCCGCCGACCAGTCCTTCTCGGTCGGCCGGTTACCGCGGACGTCGACGGTCGATGGGGTGCGCTGAAAGACGAACAGCTGCTTCACCGACTTGGCGAGTTGCGGCACGCATTGGATCGCGGTGGCGCCGGTGCCGATGATGCCGACATGCTTGTTCGAGAGCTTGGCGAGATCGGGGCCGGTGTAGTCGTAGTCCCAGCGACTCGTGTGGAACGTGTGCCCGGTGAAGTCCATGATCCCTTCGATGCCAGGCAGTTTCGGCTTCTGCAGGTATCCGTTGGCCATGGAAACAAACCGCGCCCGGATTTCGTCGCCGTGGTTGGTAGCGATGATCCAGCGTGAAAGCGTTGGATCCCAGTGGATCTCGGTGACCTCCGTTTGGAGGCAGGCGTTGCGGTAGAGGTCGTAGTGCGCGGCGATGCGCTTGCAGTGCGCGAAGATCTCCGGGCCCTTGGCGTATTTCTCGGTCGGGACGTAGCCCAGTTCCTCCAGCAGGGGCATGTACACATACGACTCGACGTCGCACGCGATGCCCGGGTACCGGTTCCAGTACCAGGTGCCGCCGACGTCGGCGGCCTTGTCGATCAGTCGGATGTCCTGCACGCCGAGCTCGCGCAGCCGCGCTCCGGTGAGCAGTCCGCCGAAACCGGCGCCGATGATCGCGACGTCGACCTCGTCGGCCAACGGTGCGCGGGTGAAATGCGGATCGCACCACGGATCGTCGGCGAATCGCGCAAACGGCCCTGCGATTTCGACGTACTGCGCGATTCCGTCCGGGCGCAGGCGTCGATCCCGTTCAAGGGCGTATTTCTTCCGCAGAACGTCTACGTCGAATTCCACCTCGGGGGCGCCTCCACCCTGCGTCAGCTAATGCGCTCCCGGTGAATCTTGGTCCACGGGCACCAATCTGGCAAGGACTCAACCTGCACGGACGGCGATTGCTAATCTGCTTCGCAAATTCGGCTCGAGAGGACGCGATGCCTCAGACATTTGCATTGATCCGGCAGAGAATGCGTCGCTTCGGCCAGACAGCACACGCAGTGAAGCGCCTGCACGACACAGGCTTCCTCGATCTCGGCAACCTCGGCACCACGCTGGAGGCCGCGAGAAACGCACGCCTTTACGGCCCGCAGGCGGCGATTACGATCCAGGGCGGGCGCAAGTTCCCATCGCAGCCTGCGGTGGTCGACGAGCGCGGGACCCTGACGTACAAGCAGGTCGACGACATGTCCACGGCTTTGGCGCGTGGGCTGAAACAACTCGGCATCGCCGGAGGCGCGGTCGTGGGCCTGCTGTGTCGCGACCACCGCGGGCTCATCATCGCGATGGCCGCATGCGCCAAGGTCGGTGCCCGGTTCGTGCTGATGAACACGGGCTTCGCCAAACCGCAGTTCGCGCAGGTCTGCGAGCGGGAGGACGTGAAGGGGGTGCTTTACGACAGCGAGTTCTCGGATCTGCTGGATGCGCTGCCTGCCCATCTGCCACGCGTTCTCACCTGGGCCGACGAGGGCCACGACCCCAACGGGGTGCCGACCTTGGACGACATCATTGCGGCGAACTCCGCCGAGCCGCTGCCTGCGCCGAGCGCGCCAGGCGGGTCCGTCGTGCTCACCAGCGGCACGACCGGGTTACCCAAGGGCGCACCGCGGGCCACGGTTTCGCCGTTGGCCTCGGTAGAGCTCGCCGATCGGGTCCCGTTTCCCCGGCAGGGGACCATGGTCATCGTCTCGCCGATCTTCCACGGCACCGGCCTGGCCACCTATCTGCTCGGCGCGACGTTGGGCAACACGATCGTCACCAGTCGACGGTTCAACCCGGAGAGCACGCTCAAACTCATTGCGGACAACAAGGCGGACATGCTGGTCGCCGTCCCGACGATGATGCACCGCATCGTCGAACTCGGCCCCGACATCATTGGGAAGTACGACACCTCGTCGCTGAGGACGATCGCGATGGCTGGGTCGGCGCTCACGCCGGAGTTGTCCAACCGCATACAGGACACGTTCGGCGATGTCCTCTACAACATCTACGCCTCTACCGAATGTGGCTTCGCCACCATCGCCACCCCCGAAGACCTGAGAAGGGCTCCAGGAACAGCCGGTTACTCGCCGGTCGGCGTCGAAGTGGTGTTGTTCGACGAGCACGACCAGCGTGTGCATGGCGTAAATAAGCGGGGCCGCATCTTTATTCGCAGCGCGGCGCGTTTCGAGGGGTACACCGACGGCCGGAGCAAGCAGGTCATCGACGGCTACATGTCCAGTGGCGACACGGGCCACTTCGACGAAAGCGGCTTGTTGTTCGTCGACGGACGCGACGACGACATGATCGTCTCCGGCGGTGAGAACGTCTTCCCGCAGGAGGTCGAGAACCTGCTCGTCGAACACGAGGATGTCTTCGATGCAGCCGTCATCGGCGTCGATGACGCCGACTTCGGAAAGCGGTTGCGCGCCTTCATCGTTTCCGAGCCTGGCGCGCCGCAGAACGCCGAAGAGATCAAGCTGTACGTCAAGAACAACTTGGCGCGCTACAAAGTGCCGCGCGATGTGGTTTTCATCGACGACTTGCCACGCAATGCAACAGGCAAGCTGTTACGACGCGTGTTGACCGAGATGGATCCCCAGAACGGCGGCGGTTCGTAATCGGTTGCGCGGCAGGCTACTTGTTGGCTCCAGGGTTGACATACTTGCACTGTCTAATGCATGCAAAATTTCCTCGCGCGCAGCGCGGCGCGCGACGTGGTATTCATTGATGAGTCACGACGCAATGCCACTGGATTAGAACGGTGGCGGTCTGTAATTGGTTGCGCGCCAGGGTTCTTTGTCGATGCGCTAGCGGCGGCCAACCGCCCGCACCCCACGAACGGGATGCGGGCGGCACGCGTCGCCCTTCTTTAGGGGGCGCGCAGGCAGATCACACAGGGTGCCGCCACCGGGTAAGGTTCCGGTTCCCGTACTCCCGCGACCGCACCCAGGGGTGAGAGTCTTGACGACATTCCCTGGAGACGTGGGGCCGAACACCACATCGAGTGGCAGGGTTCCGGGGTCGGACCCGGCCGGTGGATACACACTGTTGACCTCATTAATAGGTTTCCATATGGCAACCGGAGTGGGATCGCCCGGAGAGGCCTTTTTGGCCAGGTGGACTACGTCGCCGGGCGTGACCTTCTGCACCAACGCCGTTGGGGTTCAACGGCGGTTCGTTGGGCGGGGTGTTGACACTGTCGAGCACGGCGCCAGCCCTAGCCGGGATACCGCCTTTGCCCACCCCGCCATCGTTTCCGTTATCCGATGGCGCCGCTTGTGCGATTCCAGCGAGTGGAACAGACACGGCTGCGGCCGCGGCCGCGGTGATGAATAGTTTCTTGAGCATGACGCTCCTCCTCCCGATAGGTGTGAGCGCAACGGCTCACATCACCGATGCTGAGGGCCAGCTGAACAGCCGCTGTCAGTAGTCGACTACTGCACTTTGGCGAGGGCACCAAAACGGTTACTGCACTGGCTAATGCATGCAAAATCTCTCCGCGCGCAATGCTCCGCGCGATGTGGTGTTCATCGATGAATTGCCAAGCAATTCCAATGGATTTAGAAGGGCGGTGGCTTCTCGTTGGTTGCGAGCCAGGCTTGCTGTTGGGCCCATTCTTGTGCGTTGAGTTCGGTTCGTTGTTGGCGTTCTTTGTTGATGCGGTCGCGGCGGTCTTGTTCGCGGGTCTGTCGGCGGGTCGGCATCATCACCTCGCGGTGGGGCGATTCGTCGGGGACTTTGATCTCGCCCAGGTCGCCGGTGGGTTGGGCCAGCGCGGGAAACAGGGTGCCGCCGTGGGCTTGGGTGCGGTAGGTGTGCCCGGTCGGAGCCGTAAAGGCGACGGTGCCGTCAGGGAACTGACGGTCAGCCCAGCCGAACCCGGCGTAGAACGTCTTGAGCAGATGGTCGGTGCGGCAGTACAGCTTGGTGTTCGACGGATGCGTCGGCCCATCCGGATACGGGATGGTGTGGTCGACGTCGCAGACCTGCGCGGGGGCATCACAGCCCGGGAACCGACACGTCAGATCCCGAAACCGGACAAACTGCGCCAGCGTCGCCGACGGGCGATACCCCGGCTCGGCACCATCGGGCATCGCCAACGGCTTCACCGTGGCCGTCTGCGCCAGGTCGCGCACCGATTCGGCGGGCAGGATCCCGAACCCGGGCAGATAGCCCGGCTGATCGCTGGTCCCGACCACGGTGGCCTGCTCGGCCAGCACATGAATCACGATCTCGCCGACAACGCTTGCGTTCGGCACCCGCCGCGCAGTCGGGTGACCCGCACTGGCAGGCCAGCGTGTCCTCGCGGCGGGCCAGCGGCCCCAGCGCATCGGAGCGGCGCTGCTGTTTGGTGCGCGGATCCAGATCACACACGGTGGCCGCCAACGCCTCCAGCCGCCGGTCAAACACCGCCGCATCCGACGCGCGCACGTTGGCCCAGATACCCGCCATCCCCGCACTGGTCTCACCGACCTCGATATAGCGGCTGTCGTCCACCTTCGGCGGCACCCGCACCGCGGCCGGATCGTGTTTGGCCACCCACAGATCAACCCGGTCACGCAACTTGGGCTTGGACAGCCGCATCCACTTCACACAATGGCGCGCGATCCCCGCGTCCACGGCCGGCTTGCGATCGAGCTCGACGTTGTCGGTGCGACTGATGATGGTGTCCACCATCCGGTAATCAATCGCCCCGGTCGCGAACACCGCCGCCACCGCCGGCAGTTCGTCGCGCAACACCCGGGCCAGATGAATCTGATCGCCGACGCGGCTGCGGCTGATGTTCAACGCCGCGGCCACCTCGGCGGCCACCTCCAGGAACGGATCGACCCGCCACCACCGGCGCTCGACCAACTCCACCGCGCGGCGGGCATCCAACTCACCGATGAGCGCCAACCGCCGGGCCATCGCCGCCGACTCGGCGCGCGAAGCCGCACCGATCCCGTCGATCAACCCCGCATCCGACACATCATCGAACATACGTTCGACCCTACCCCCACCCGCTGACCGCGTTGACTCGTCGGAAATGCGCGCGAAATGGTGATTCGTTGCCTCACTGAAAATGCGCGCGTACGGCGGCGCGCCTACCTGACCGGTCAGCTATGACCTCAGTAGGCCCAGATGATGGGGTTGACGTTGGCCGAGCGCAGGGCAGTGACCGAGACGACCGCGATCCGTTACTCACTGGCGAGCAAGCGCGGTAAGAGCCGGATTCTCGATGAGTTGTGCGCCAACACCGGCTGGCATCGCAACCATGCCCGCAAAGCGCTCAAATCGGCGCTGCAGCCCAAGATCGTCACTCCAAGAAGTCCCCGTCCGCTGAAGTACGGACCGGATGTCATGGCGGCATTGACGGTGTGCTGGACGGTGCTGGGAATGCCGGCCGGCAAGCGGCTGGCGCCGATGCTGGGCGAGCTGGTGGCGGTGTTGCGTCATTTCGGGGAGCTGGTCATTGATGAGGGCACCGCGGCACTGTTGGTGTCGATGTCGGCAGCCACCATCGATCGTCGCCTGGCCGGTGAGCGAGCCAAGTATCGACTCAAGGGACGTGTCTGCACCAAGCCGGGATCGCTGCTCAAAAGTCAGATCCCGGTGCGTACCTGGGCCGACTGGGACGACGCCCGACCCGGGTTTGTCGAGGTCGACCTGGTAGGCCACGACGGCGGCAACCCGGCTGGGCCCCATGCGTTTACGCTGACGGTCACCGATATCGCCACCGGCTGGACCGAGAACCGCTCAGTGCCCGACAAGACCGGCAAATGCGTCCTGGCCGCACTCAATGACATCGCCTACAAGATGCCGTTCCCGATCCTGGGCGTGGACTCTGACAACGGATCAGAATTCATCAACGTCGACTTGCTGCGATGGTGCACGAGGCGCGAGATCACCTTCACCCGGGCGCGGCCGGCCAACAAGAATGACGGCTGTCACGTCGAGCAGAAGAACTGGGCGGTGGTTCGCACCGTGGTCGGCTACCACCGTTACGACACTGCCGCAGAGCTGTTGTTACTCAACGAGATCTGGCAGTTGCAGTCCAAGCTGACCAACTACTTCTACCCGCAGCAGAAACTGGTATCCAAAGTCCGTGCCGGGGCCAAGGTGTCCAAGAAACATGACAAGGCGACCACCCCGTTTCATCGCGCGATCGATCACCCAACCACGACCGTGGAGCAGATCGTGGCGCTGACCAGGACCTACTCCCTGATCAATCCCGCCGCCACCCAGCGCCAGATCCAAGCCCTAACCGCCCAGCTCCTCACAATGACCACCAGCAAGGCTGGACCCACCACCAAAGCCCAAGTCAACAAGCGCGCACGATCACGTGAGGCAACGAACCCACCTACGCGCGCATCTTGACATGAGGCAACAGGCCGACCAGACCGGAGAGTTATCCACAACGCCTGGTTGTCGGTTGATCGAATGGTGGGTATCCGACTCCCATCGTGTACGGAGAACTTGCCGTTTTAGGGAGCAGCACGTGAAGCAGAGTTTGTCCGTTGTAGTCGGGGGCAGTGCTTTTTGCCATCGGTGCGATTGGTATGGCGATCTGGCTGTGGCTCAAGCGGAAACAATTGGCGGTTGCGGCGGCTAAAGCGGTGCCGGAACAGGCAACTGGGGTCGCCAGTGCGGTACCGGAACAGGCGTCGTCGGTAAGTAACGCGGTACCAGATCCGTCATCTGATCACAGCCGTTGAGGTCGGCTGGCGACACACCCGGCCGCGTCTCGCACGCTGTCATGGCTGCACCTCTTGGGGCCGAATCTGGTCGAGATCGATGAACACATGCCGGGGACCCCGGAATACCTGGCTGATCCGGTACGGCGGTGGGTCTTCCACCAGCCGCGGGTTTTCCACGCGGCGCAGGAACGCCTCGAATGCGGTGCTGACCTCAAGGCGGGCCAGCGGCCCACCGAAGCAGACGTGAATGCTGCGCCCCCAACCCACGTGCTCGTTGTCTTGACGTTCAGGGTCGAAGGTGTTGGGTTCAGGGAAGCGCCTCGGGTCGCGATTGGCCGCGCCGTACATCAAGAAGATGGGCGAGCCCTTTGGGATCGTCGTGCCCGCGATCTCGATGTCGGCCAACGCCGAACGGCTGGGGAAGAACTGCACCGACGACTGCAGCCTCAGCACTTCTTCGATGGCGCCGGGAATCAAATCAGGTCTGCTGCGCAATAATTCGATCGACCACGGATTGCGCAGCACCGTCAACACGCAGTGCGAGATCAGATTGACCGTGGAGTCATGACCGGCGACGAACAACAGGATCGTGTTGTTCACAATCTCGCTCGGCGACATCGGCCCATCGGGTCCGTCATCGTGCACCAGTTGCGAAATCATCCCCGGACAGGGGGATTTCGCGGCGCGTTCGACCAGCCCGATGATGTATTTCTTCAGCTCCTGCATTGCCTCGACGCCTTTGGCGCGTCGGGCTTGGCCTTCCTCGGTTGCGATCTCGGGACCCAGGTCGAAGATGCCGGCCATCGCGTCGGCGATCCAGGCGTGGAACAGCGGTTCATCCTCGAGCGGCACACCCAAGATGTGGCAGATGACGTCAACAGGCAGTGGATAGGCGAATTCGTCGACCACATCGATGCGAGTCTTACCCATCGCCTTGTCGAGCAGATCGTTGACGATCTGCTGACACAACGGCTCCTGGCTGGGAATCACATCCGGAGAGTGAGGCGGCCCGAAGTAGCGCATGCACGAGCGGCGAGCCCTGTCGTGGTCGGGCGGATCCTGCTGGATGAAGCTCAAGTCCTGCCCGTACCGTTCGATCATCTCGGCGACCGAGGGGTCGACGATTTCCTGGGGGCGGGCGCCGAGCGGGCTTCTGCGCATATCGGAGCTCACTCGCGGGTCATGTGCCAGCGCAATGAGTTCCGCGTACCCGGTGACGGCGTAGACGCCGTTGGACACCCGCGCGACCGGCGTCTTGCGTAGTTCGTCGAAGAATGGGTACGGGTTGGCGCGGTTCTCAAGTTTCATGGCCTCGTTCCAGGCCTCTTCCGGGGTCATAGCGCTTCCCTTGTCTGAATCACGTTGTGTTTCTGGGTTTTTGGCTGTCAGGTTGGTCCGCCCCGGCGGGGCCGGAACTCGGCCTCACGCTCGGATGGGTCGTGACCGGTCAACACCACGTCCGGGGCTTCGGTCGGCACGCCGCGGGCTGGGAAGTCGGCCGGCATCACGCGCATGTCCTCGGGGAAATCAGAGCCGGCCGGATTCGGCGGAAACGGCGCCGAGCGCGCGATCTGCGCCTCGTAGTATGGGATCCACTTGCCGTGGTTGAAGGTGACCGCACCGACGATGCGCCCGCGCCGCCCGTAGGCCGCCGCGAACCGGCGCTGCTTGACCGAACCCTGGGTGAACATGATTTCGTCACCGAACGAGGGCACCCCGACGGACTTGATGTTGACGCCGAACTGGCCCGACCAGAACTGCGGAATGAGCAGATGCGGCCGGCGGTCCGTCTCATCACACACCATGTTGTGGGCCGCGACCTGGGCGCCCAGCACGGCGTTGTCCCAGTGCTCCATGGCCAGAAATTGGTAGTCGTAGAGCACATGTGGGGCGCGGGCGATGTCGCCGGCGACGAAGATGCGACTGGTGACCACGCCGTTGACATCGAACGCCCGGCAGCCGGCGTCGCAGCCCACCCCCCAGAACCCGGCGGCCAGCCCGGCCCCGTCGAGCCACTCGATGTTGCGGATCGATCCCAGCGAGGTCACCACCACATCGACGTCGAGGGTGCTGCCGTCCGACAGGCGCGCGCGACGCACATGCCCAGTCGCGTCGCCCTCCATCTCCAGCACCGATACCCCGGTGCGCAAGTCCACCCCTGCCTCGCGCTGCATTTCGGCGGCGATCGCGCCGATCACCCCGCCCAATGGACCGGAAAGCGGCGCGGGGCCGCGCTCGGCGACGGTGACCTCCAGCCCGAGGTCGCGGCACACGGAGGCCACTTCCGAGCCGATGAAGCCCGACCCGATGATCAGCACACGCCGTGGTTTGGCGGCCAGGGCGGCCTGCAGCCGCGCGGCGTCGGTGGTCGTGCGCAGGGTGTAGACGCCATCGAGGGCCGCTTCGTCCGGGTTGGGCCATTTGCGTGACCGCACCCCGGTCGCGATCAGCAGGGCATCTCCCTCGACCTCGCTGCCATCGGCGAGGCGCACAAGCCCGTTGGCCCGGTCAAGACCCGTCGCGGCTACGCCGAGGCGCCACTCGGCGTCGACGTCGCGCATCCGTGGCAGCTTCGTCGCGTCGGCCCTGACCCATCCGGCGAGCACCTGCTTGGACAGCGGCGGCCGGTCGTACGGCTCGCCCGGCTCGTCACCAATGATGGTGAGATGGCCCCGAAAGCCCTCTTTGCGCAGTGCCTCGGCGGTGCGAAGCCCGGCCAGTGAGGCGCCGACGATGACGACACGGCCGTTGTCGCTGACGGCACTGTTCTTGCCCATGCGTGCCTACTCGTCGTCTAGCTGGTCGACGATGATCGCTTGCACCGGGCACGAGGCCGCGGCTCGTAACACCCGAAGACGTTGACTGTCATCAGGGTTGGGGTTGTAGGTCAAGGCCTCTTCCCCGCTGAGCTTGAGCACCTCCGGAGCCAGCGGGACACACTGCGCGTACCCGAGGCAGCGATTCAGGTCGATGACAATTCGCATATGCACCGCCTCAAACGTCGGAACAGCACGGCTCCCGGGTTCCGGCTTACCGCGCCGACACAGATTGACCGTACGCCGTGTACGCGCTCAAAATGCTCGGTCCTTCAAACGTTCAGCCGACTCCAAACTGGCGGGTATCTGCCGTGCTGTAAGGGGTGGCCGAGGATGCCGCGAACCCGAAGTGATGCGAGCCAAGATCGAGTGCGCCTTACTCCTAACTCCCACCCGCCGACACACCGGCGAGTAATCCACAACGTCTGATTGTCGGCTTGCCGACCTACCATTCGCCTCGTGACGGGCACCAGGGCGAAGGTCTATGTCGCAACGGGCGCCGCATCGGCGATCGCCGCCTACCTGCTTGGCGTGAGCCTGATCTGGAGCCTTGCCATCGGGGCCGTCTGCCCGATCCTGCTGGCCGCCGCCCCTCGTTTTCTGTGGGCAACCGCCGTCGGCGCATTCACGCCGAGCCCCAAGGAATCACCCGCGGCCTTGGCGATGTCGGGGACCGAGTTCGAGGATCACGTCGCCCGTATTGCCCGGTCGTGCGGCATGCCGGTGATCATGACGTCGATCACCGGTGACTGGGGCGTCGACATCATCGTCGGCAAGCGCCCCAATCGCCTTGCCATTCAATGCAAACGACAATCACGGCCCGTCGGCGCAAGCGCCGTTCAGGAGGTCGTCGCGGGCGCTCCCATGCAGGACTGCACCAGGACCATGGTCGTCACCAACCACGAATTCACGCCCGCCGCACGCAAACTCGCGGAGCTGCACGGGTGTGAGCTCGTCGGCGGCGCCGAACTCAGCCGGCTGCGCTCGACGATCCGACGGCTAACGGAGCCCACAACGCCTTCCAAGGCCGACCAAGGCTAGCCGAGCGCTTCGCGCACCGCCGCTACGGCTGCGTCGATCTCGTCGCGGAACACAGTCAGCGCAGGCCGGAAACGCACGCTGTTCGGTCCGCTGGCCAGCATGATGACCTGGCGGTCCCACAGCTTGCGGATCAGCTCGTCGCGCTGCTCGCCAGTCGGCATGCTGAACGCGCACATCAGCCCGCGGCCGCGCACATCGAGCACCAATTCCGGGAACTCCACAGCAAGCTTCTCGAGCTCGTCGAGCAGGAAGCGGCCTGCCTTCGCCGCCCGCACCATCAGCTCGTCGGACTCGATGACCTCGAGGATGCGACGGGACCGCACCATGTCGACCAGGTTGCCGCCCCACGTCGAGTTGATTCGCGAGCTGACCGCGAACACGTTGTCGGCGACCTCGTCGACGCGCCCGCCCGCCATGATGCCGCAGACCTGGGTCTTCTTGCCGAACGCCACCACATCGGGCGCGACACCCAATTGCTGGTAGGCCCAGGGGGTTCCGGTCAGTCCACAGCCGGTCTGCACTTCGTCGAAGATGAGCAGCGCGTCGAACTCGTCGCACAGCTCGCGCATCGCGGCGAAGAACCGCGGACGGAAGTGCCGGTCGCCACCCTCGCCCTGGATCGGCTCGGCGATGAAGCAGGCGATGTCGTGCGGGTTCGCCTCGAACGCCGCACGCGCCTGTCGCAGCGACTCCGCCTCGACCTCGTCCATGTCGGCGTCGGGCCGGATGTACGGCGCGTCGATGCGCGGCCAGTCGAACTTCGGGAAGCGCGCGACCTTGTTCGGGTCGGTGTTGGTCAGCGACAGTGTGTACCCGCTGCGACCGTGGAATGCGCCGCGCAGGTGCAGCACCTTGGTGCCGAGCTCGGAATCGATACCGCGCGACTCGTTGAGCCTGCTCTTCCAGTCGAACGCCACCTTCAGTGCGTTCTCGACGGCCAACGCTCCCCCGTCGACGAAGAACAGGTGCGGCAGCGCCGGGTCGCCGAGCACGCGGGAGAAGGTGTCGACGAACCGTGCCATCGGCACGCTGTACACGTCGGAGTTGCTCGGCTTGTTCACCGCGGCAGCGGCGAGCTCGGCGCGGAAGGCCTCGTCGTCGGCCAGTGCCGGATGGTTCATGCCAAGCGCCGACGAGGCGAAGAACGTGAACATGTCGAGGAAGCGCTCGCCGGTGCGGGCGTCAACGAGGACGGAACCAATCGAGCGTTCGATGTCGAGCACTAAGTCGAGACCGTCAGCGAGGATGCTGCGGGCCAGCACCTCACGCACATCGTCGGGGCCGATGGCGTCGACGGCGGCTGTCACTTGGGCAGAGGTCAACACAGCGGTCATGAGGGCATTTTAACAGATTTTTTACGGTCAAATGACCATTTGACCGTAACAATTACGGGATACGGTCGCGGCCGTCGTAAAAAGTCTGTAAGATTATCGTGCTTCGGGTGCGGACATTGGCCGCGGTCCGGATCTGTTGCAACAAATCTTCGAGGGCCCGCGCCGATTCGACACGCACGAGCAGGATGTAGCTCTCTTCGCCTGCCACCGAGTGACAAGACTCGATTTCCTCGATGTGTTCGAGCCGGGCAGGCGCATCATCGGGTTGAGAGGGATCGAGAGGGGTGATGGCGACGAACGCCGAGAGCATGTGCCCGACGGCTTCGGGGTTGATGCGCGCCGAGTACCCCGTCACCACGCCCCGTGATTCGAGCCGTCGCACCCGCGATTGCACTGCGGACACCGACAACCCGGCGGTCGCCGCGAGGTGCGCGAGCGTTGCTCGACCGTCGGCGACGAGTTCGCGCGCCAGTATCCGATCGATCTCGTCGAGCTGCACCGGTTCCCGCGGGTGTTCGTCGGGTTCACCCATTGCCGCACTGTATCCGAGAGAAAGTCGCATCTGATGACAAGCGTTCAGACGTCACCTCTTCCCACGGCCGATGCGTTGCGCGCCCGCGCACGCGATGCGCTGCAGGCCATCGGATCCCGCGCCGAACTCGGTGAGCCCGGCGCGCACGGTGTGCACGCCAGCACACCGATCACCGGCGACGTGCTCTTCACCATCCCGGAGACGACGCCGGAGCAGGCCGACGTGGCGATTGGCGAAGCGGCACAAGCGTTTACCACTTGGCGTACGACGCCGGCACCGGTACGCGGAGCGCTGGTGGCACGGCTCGGCGAGCTGCTCGTCGAGCACAAGGACGATCTGGCCGCGCTGGTGACCATCGAGGCAGGCAAGATCACCTCCGAGGCACTCGGCGAAGTGCAGGAGATGATCGACATCTGCGAATTCGCAGTCGGCCTGTCGCGCCAGCTGTACGGCAAGACCATCGCGTCAGAGCGACCCGGGCACCGGCTGATGGAGACCTGGCACCCGCTCGGCGTCGTCGGCGTCATCACCGCGTTCAACTTCCCCGTCGCGGTGTGGTCGTGGAACGCGGCGATCGCACTGGTCTGTGGCGACACCCTGGTGTGGAAGCCGTCGGAGCTCACTCCGCTGACCGCGCTGGCCTGTCAGGCGCTCGCCGAACGGGCCGCCGACGACGTCGGGGCGCCGCAGGCGGTGAGCAGGCTGATCCTCGGCGGACGCGAGGTCGGCGAGCGACTGGTCGACGACCCGCGGGTGGCGCTGTTGAGCGCAACCGGGTCGGTGCGGATGGGTCAGCAGGTCGGCCCGCGGGTGGCTGCCCGGTTCGGCCGGGTCCTGCTGGAGCTCGGTGGCAACAACGCCGCAATCGTCACGCCGTCAGCGGATCTGGAGTTGGCCGTGCGAGGCATCGTGTTCTCGGCGGCGGGTACCGCGGGCCAGCGCTGCACGACGATGCGGCGGCTGATCGTGCACCGGTCGATCGCCGACAACCTGGTCGAGCGGATCGTGTCGGCCTATCGTCAACTCCCGATCGGCGATCCGGCGTCCGACGGCACGCTTGTCGGCCCGCTCATCCACGAGACGGCATACCGCGACATGGTCGGCGCGTTGGAGCGGGCCCGCGCGGAAGGCGGCGAGGTGTTCGGCGGCGAACGCCATGACCTCGGCGAGAACTCGTACTACATGGCCCCCGCCGTGGTGAAGATGCCCGCGCAGACCGAGCTGATGCACTCGGAGACGTTCGCGCCGATCCTCTACGTACTCACCTACGACGATATCGACGAAGCCATTGACCTTAATAACGCTGTGCCGCAAGGTCTTTCGTCGTCTATCTTCACGCTCGACATGCGCGAGGCAGAGCGCTTCATGGCCGCCGACGGCTCCGACTGCGGCATCGCCAACGTCAACATCGGCACGTCGGGCGCCGAGATCGGCGGCGCGTTCGGCGGCGAAAAGCAGACCGGCGGCGGTCGCGAGTCCGGATCCGACGCGTGGAAGGCCTACATGCGCAGGGCGACGAACACCGTCAACTACTCGTCCGAGCTGCCCCTCGCGCAGGGCGTGCACTTCGGCTAAGGCCGCTCGCCCAACGTGAACCCACTGCGAGATTTGTGCCGCATTGTCGCAGTGGCTTCACGTTCGGCGAACGCGAGGGCTGCTTTTGCAGATAGCCTCCATGGCTGTTGCACACGTGCAAATTAGAATGGTGGTTGTGTCAGAACCCCGGCGCCGGCTGTCCCCCGACGATCGCCGCAGCGAACTGCTGGCGCTGGGCGCCAAGGTTTTCGGCGAACGCCCCTATGACGAAGTCCGGATCGACGAGATCGCCGAGCGTGCGGGCGTCTCGCGCGCGCTGATGTACCACTACTTCCCCGACAAGCGAGCGTTCTTCGCCGCGGTGGTGAAGGCCGAGGGCGACCGGCTGTTCGAGGCCACCAACTTCCCGCCGATGCCGGACCTGTCGCTGTTCGAGCAGCTGCGCGAGGGCGTGCTGGCCTACCTGCGCTACGACGAGCAGCACCCGCACGGCGCATGGGCGGCCTATGTCGGGATGGGCACTGCCGATCCGGTGCTGCGCGGCATCGAAGACGTCGACCAAGATCGCCAGGTCAACCGGATCATCGGCAGGATCAACGAGGCGCTGGCGGGCGATCTGGACTCGAAGGTCGAACGCGATATCCGCATCACCGTCTACGGCTGGTTGGCGTTCACGATGGAGATGTGCAGACAGCGGATCCTCGACCCGTCCATCGACGCAGGTCAGATCGCCGACACCTGTGCACACGCGCTGCTCGACGTGATCGGGCACGTTCCCGGCATTCCGGCCAAGCTCGTCGACGCGGTCGAGTCCGCGCGAAGCTGAGGGTATCCGACACGAATGTAGGTGACGTGGGCTGAGCCTGGGCGCGGTGGAGTTGGCCATCCGCACCGCGATGACCCAACCTGGTGCCGTGTGGCTGGGGGCAACTGCTGGCCGCCGACCCCGGACATCGCGGGCCGCGGATCGACTGCGAGGCCGGGCATTCCGCGGTTATGCCTCACCACCGACGAATGGCTTTCGGGTATGGGACTTCGGTCCCTACCCGCGGGCTAGATGCTGTGATTGCATCGAGAAACGGTGTCGGCCGGGTGGAAGGCCGCCGTGCCGAAGCTAAGTGGTTGGCCGCCGCCGTCGGCGCCGGGCTGCTGTGCAGCGCGGCGGATGACCACAGGTGCGAGGGCGGATTGCGGTGGAGAGCTTCGACTTCCGGGGATTGCCGATCACGTATGAGCACACCGGGCAGGGTGAGCCGGTGATCATGCTCCACAACGGTGGCTCGTCGCATGCCATCTGGGAGGAAGTAGCGAACAGACTGGCTGGCAAGTACGAGATCTTCGCCCTTGACCTGCTGGGGTTCGGCAACTCGGCCAAGCCCGGCGCGGGCTACACCTTGGGCAACTACGTAGCGATGCTGGAGGAGTTCGTCAGCTCACGAAGATTGGAGAAGGTCGCGGTTGTGGGCAACTGCATGGGAAGCGCCATCTCCCTCGCGTTCACCGACCGCCATCAGGACAAGGTGAAGGCCCTGGTGCTCTGCAACCCGCTCACCGAGTCGACCTTCCTGGGTGGCTGGTTGGGACCGTTCCTGTGGATGCGGGAGCGGTTGCCCGGAATCAATCGGCAGGTGTACCGGTTGCTCGGGCAACTGAAGCTCACCAACGGCATCGGCTCAGTCGCCAACCTGTTCCAGCTGGGGCCGCGCGGCCGTGCCCTCAAGCTCCATCGCAACCCCGAACTCTGCGGCTGCTACGCGGCCACCGGCCAGGTGGAGTCGCTGCTCGGAGTGCTCGACGACCTGGAGAATTACTCGGTCATAGACAACCTCGCGCCGCAGCAGGGGTTCCCTCCCATCTGCACAATCTGGGGGCTGAAGAACAAGATCGTCTCGCCCAAGGCGGGATGTCGCCTGAATTCGACCCTCCACCCTGCACGCCAGGAATGGCTACCCGATTGCGGCCACCTGCTGATGCTGGAGCGGCCGGATGAGGTCGCCTCAATCATCGATAGGTTCCTGCGGGCTGCCGCGGGGACGCAGGCCTGAGATGGAGCCGTTCCCCGACGACATCTTCAACCTCGCCGACATCGTGTTGCGGGTATCGCGCGAGGACCCTGAGCGCATCGCGGTCATCGAGCCGGATGGCTGGGAGGGCTACGGCACGCGCCGCTACAAGCGCCACACGTACGCTGAGCTTTCGGCCGACGCCGAGTCGGTCGCCGTGGGGCTGCGCGAGATGGGCATTGCTGAGATGACCCGCATCGTCTTCATGTCGCCTCCCAGCTACGAGGCCTGCGTCATGGGCGTGGCCCTCACGCGGGTGGGCGCCTTCTCCATCTGGATCGACCCCTCGGTCGGCTATCTCAACATGGCGGAGCGGCTGAGACGCGTGAAGCCGGAGGCGTTCCTAGGCATCGCGCTCGCGCACATCGGAAGGATCACATTCGGATGGGGTCCTCGCGCCCTCCGGAAGCTTGTTCTTACGGGATGCCCACTCTTGCCGGGAGCCCGCACTGTCACCGGGTTTCCACCCTTCCCCGGCGCGCGATCGATCAGGTCGCTGCGAAAACAAGCGCCCGCCGAGCCGGAGCCGCCAAAAGTCGGGCCGGACGATCCCTGCACCATTCTCTACACCACCGGCAGCACCGGGCCGGCGAAACCCTCGCTCTACCCGCATCGCAACTTCTGTCAGGTGTTCCGCAACGCGCACCATAGCTGGCGCTGGGATCCGGACAACGAGGTCCCGGTGGATATGGCCGTCTTCCCCGCGTTCCTCTTCATCCCCATCAGTGCCGGCGGCACAATGGTGGTGCCGCCCATCGACTTCGCCCGGCAAGGCCCGGCCAAGGTGAATTCGGCCGCCATGATCCAGGTCATCAACGACTGCAAGGTCGGGTCGTTTTTCGCCGCGCCGATCCTGATCGAGAACCTGGCCCGGGAAGCGCTTGCGCGCAACCTGACGATGCCCTCTCTGAAACGAGTCATCGGGGCCGGGGCGCCGATCTTTGGTCCGGTCGAAAGAATGCTGAGCGCGGTCATGGCTCCCGACGGAGAGTTAGCGGCGAACTACGGAGCCACCGAGGCCATGCCGTCGACCGAGATGGGCAGTCGCGAGCACCTTCAAGGCTTGTGGAACATGACCGAGCAGGGTGCCGGCATCTGTGTGGGTTACGCCCTGCCGGGCGTCGCATTGAAGATCATCGACATCGTGGACGGTCCCATCGCCTCCATCGAGGAAACGTCGGAGCTGCCCAAGGGGCAAGTCGGCGAAATCCTGGTGCGGGGTAAGCACGTGAGCCCCGGGTACTACCTCGACCCCGAGAGCACGCGCAAGAACAAGGTGCCCGACCCACAAGGGGACTGGCACCGCTTTGGGGATGCCGGCTACCTCGACGCGCAGGGCAAGCTCTGGGTCTGCGGTCGGGTGTCGCAGCGGGTGAAGGCCGATAGCGGGAACGTATTCCCGCTGCAAGTCGAGCCGCTCTTCGACGCTCACCCCAAGGTGAGGCGAAGTGGACTGGTCGGAGTGCCCGCACCGGCGGGCGAGCTGCCCGTCCTCTGCGTCGAGGTCGAGCCCGACGTTGGCAAGAACGAGCTCGCCGGCTTGCACCAGGAACTGCTCGCGCGGGCTGCAGATTCCGAAATGGCGAACAAGATCCATGTCATCCTCTTCAAGCGCAGGCTGCCGGTGGATCCGCGCCACAACTCCAAGATAGAGCGCCCGCACCTTGCCAAGTGGGCCGCCCAGCAGTTGTCGGGACCCCGCTCCCACAGCCAGCGCACCTGCCCTGTCGCCGAATCGTCGCCTCCCCCGGCCGCCAGTTCCGCCACCGCGGCGGTCACCGTCGTGCGCGACGCCCCGGTCACACGAGTTACCGCTGGCAGCACATATGAACACGTCCGCACAACCAGACCGCCACTGCCTGACCACGCCTAAATCAAGATCAACATCCGCCACCTACATATCTGACGCACACCCCGAAGCTGAGCTTGACGACCTTTTTGTCGGTGCCGGTTGGCACGATGGCTACGTGAGCTCCACCGAAGACCCGCTAGCCCGGTTCAGCCCGCTGACCAGGGAGTGGTTCACCGGGACCTTCGCGGCGCCGACCGACGCCCAGGCGCAGGCGTGGTCGGCCATCGCCGACGGCGACAACACGCTGGTCATCGCGCCCACCGGGTCCGGAAAGACGCTGGCCGCATTCCTGTGGGCCATCGACCGCCTCGCCGAAAGCGAGCCTCGACCGGCCACCGCGGGCACTCCCCTCGCAAGCGGTGGGCCCAGCGTTCTGTATGTGTCGCCGCTGAAGGCACTCGCAGTCGACGTCGAACGCAACCTCCGCACGCCATTGACCGGTATCACCCGCATCGCCGAGCGCCAGGGGCTGCCTGCACCGGACATCAGCGTCGGCGTGCGCTCCGGCGACACGCCACCCGGGAAGCGCCGGGAACTCATCGCCAAGCCGCCCGACATCCTCATCACCACACCCGAGTCGCTCTTTCTGATGCTCACGTCCGCCGCCCGCGACACGCTCGCCGCCGTGCAGACCGTGATCGTCGACGAGGTGCACGCCGTCGCGGCGACTAAACGCGGGGCGCACCTGGCGGTCTCCCTGGAGCGGCTGGATCAGCTGACGGAAAAGCCCGCACAACGGATCGGGCTGTCGGCGACGGTGCGTCCGCCGGAGGAGGTGGCGCGGTTCCTCTCTGGTCAGGCGCCGACGACGATCGTCGCGCCGCCCGCGACCAAGACGTTCGACCTGTCGGTCCAGGTGCCGGTGCCCGATATGGCCAATCTCGAGAACAACAGCATCTGGCCCGACGTCGAGGGGCGCATCGTCGACCTGATAGAGGCGCATCGCAGCTCGATCGTGTTCGCCAACTCGCGGCGGCTCGCGGAGCGACTTACGTCCCGGCTCAACGAGATTCACGCCGAACGACAGGGTATCGAATTGCCGTCCGGGCCTAATCCCCAAGTCGGCGGAGGCTCGCCCGCGCACATCATGGGCAGCGGGCTGGCGTCGGGTGCGGCCACGCTGCTGGCCCGTGCGCACCACGGGTCGGTCAGCAAGGAGCAGCGAGCCCAGGTCGAAGACGACCTCAAGTCCGGACGGCTGAAGGCCGTCGTCGCCACCTCGAGTCTCGAACTGGGCATCGACATGGGCGCAGTCGACCTGGTGATCCAGGTGGAGGCGCCGCCGTCGGTGGCCAGCGGTCTGCAGCGCATCGGCAGGGCCGGTCACCAGGTCGGCGAGATCTCGCAAGGTGTTCTGTTTCCGAAGCATCGCACCGACCTGATCGGCTGCGCGGTGACGGTCCGGCGGATGCTGTCGGGCCAGATCGAGACCATGCGGGTGCCGACCAATCCGCTCGACGTGCTGGCTCAGCACACCGTGGCGGCTTGCGCGCTCGAGCCGTTGGACGCCGATCTCTGGTTCGACGCCGTACGGCGGAGCGCGCCGTTCGCGACGCTGCCGCGCAGCGCCTTCGAGGCGACGCTGGATCTGCTGTCAGGCAAGTACCCGTCGACGGAGTTCGCCGAATTGCGTCCGCGGCTCGTGTACGACCGCGATGCGGGCACACTCACGGCGCGACCGGGGGCGCAGCGGTTGGCGGTCACTTCCGGCGGCGCAATCCCCGACCGCGGGTTGTTCACCGTATACCTGGCCTCCAACGCGGACTCCGAAAAGCCTTCGCGGGTGGGCGAACTCGACGAGGAGATGGTCTACGAATCGCGACCGGGCGACGTCATCTCGCTGGGTGCCACCAGCTGGCGAATCACCGAGATCACCCACGACCGGGTGCTGGTCATTCCCGCGCCGGGCGAGCCCGCTCGGCTGCCGTTCTGGCGCGGCGACGGCGTCGGCAGGCCGGCAGAGCTGGGGGCCGCGATCGGTGCGTTCACCGGCGAGCTGGCCAGCCTGAGCCGCGATGACTTCGACAAGCGTTGCACGGCAATGGGATTCGATGCCTATGCGACCGACAACCTGTGGCAGCTGCTCGACGACCAGCGCCAGGCCACCGGCGCCGTTCCGACCGACACCACGTTCGTAGTCGAGCGCTTCCGCGACGAACTGGGCGACTGGCGACTGATCCTGCACTCCCCCTACGGACTTCGTGTGCACGGCCCGCTGGCGCTGGCGGTGTCACGACGGCTGCGCGAGCGCTACGGCATCGACGAGAAGCCGACCGCCTCTGACGACGGCATCATCGTCCGGCTGCCCGACACCGAGGACGCCGCGCCCGGTGCGGACATATTCGTGTTCGACGCCGATGAGATCGAGTCGATCGTCACCGCCGAGGTGGGCGGTTCGGCGTTGTTCGCGTCGCGGTTCCGCGAGTGCTCGGCCCGCGCCCTGTTGTTACCGCGCAGGCACCCGGGCAAGCGCTCGCCGCTGTGGCATCAGCGGCAGCGGGCGGCACAGCTTCTCGACGTGGCCCGCAAATACCCGGACTTCCCGATCGTGCTCGAGACCGTCCGCGAATGCCTGCAGGACGTGTACGACGTGCCGACGCTGACCGAGCTGATGCACCGTGTCGCGCAGCGCAGGCTCCGCCTCGTCGAGGTCGAGACCGCGACACCGTCGCCGTTCGCGGCGTCGCTGCTGTTCGGCTATGTCGGCGCGTTCATGTACGAGGGCGACAGCCCGCTGGCGGAGCGCCGGGCGGCGGCACTGTCGCTGGACAGCGTGCTGCTCGCGGAGCTTCTCGGCCGGGTGGAGCTCCGCGAACTGCTCGATCCGCAGGTGATCGCCACCACCTCGGCGCAGCTGCAGCACCTCAGCGAGGAGCGCGCTGCCCGCGACGCAGAAGGTGTCGCCGATCTGCTGCGGCTGCTGGGCCCGTTGACCGAGGCCGAGATCGCCGAGCGGTGCACGGCAGACGATATCGGTGGCTGGTTGGAAGGCCTTCGCGCCGCCAAGCGTGCGCTCACGGTGTCGTTCGCCGGGCAGACGTGGTGGGTGGCCATCGAGGACATCGGCCTACTGCGCGACGGCGTCGGCGTTGCCGTGCCGGTCGGCGTGCCCGCGATCTTCACCGAGGGCGTCGACGACCCGCTCGGCGAGCTCATCGGCCGCTACGCCCGCACGCACGTCCCGTTCACGACACAGCAGGCCGCGGCGCGGTTCGGGCTCGGCCAGCGCGTGACAGCCGACGTGCTGGGCCGGATGGCGATCGACGGGCGGCTGGTGCGGGGCGAGTTCACGGACACCGCCGAGGCGGGTGACCAATGGTGCGACACCGATGTGCTGAAGATCCTGCGGCGGCGGTCGCTGGCGGCGCTGCGGGCGCAGGTCGAGCCGGTGAGCACCGCCGCCTACGCCCGGTTCCTACCCGCCTGGCAGCAGGTCGGAGCTGAAAGGGCTTCGGGCATTGATGGATTGGCGTCGGTGATCGAACAGCTCGCAGGCGTCCCGATCCCGGCGTCCGCAGTCGAACCGCTGGTGTTCTCGACGCGGATCCGCGACTACCAACCCGCCATGCTCGACGAACTGCTGGCATCGGGCGAAGTGACGTGGTCGGGCGTGGGCACGATCGGTAACGGCGACGGGTGGATCGCGTTCCACGCGGCCGACTCCGCGCCACTGACGCTGGCCCCGCCGACCGAGATCGAGTTCACCGACACGCACCGCTTGATCATGGAGATGCTCGATGGTGGCGGTGCGTACTTCTTCCGACAGCTCGCCGGGGACGATACCGAACCGTTCAAACAGGCCCTGTGGGAACTGATTTGGGCCGGTTGGATCACCGGCGACACGTTCGCACCTGTGCGCGCGGTGCTCGGGGGCACCGGGCGGCGATCGGGCAGGCCCGCGCACCGCCAACGCTCGCGACCGCCCCGGTTGAGCCGATACAGCGTCGCCCATGCTCAGGCCCGGGCGTCCGACCCGACGGTCGCAGGCCGCTGGTCTGCGCTGCCGCCTGCCGAGCTGGATTCCACTGTGCGAGCGCACTTTCAGGCGGAGCTGCTGCTCAACAGGTACGGCGTGCTGACCAAGGGCGCCGTCGCGGCCGAGGGCGTGCCCGGTGGATTCGCGATGCTGTACAAGGTGCTGACCGCCTTCGAGGACGCGGGCCGATGCCAGCGCGGATATTTCGTCGAGTCGCTGGGCGGCGCGCAGTTCGCGGTCGCATCCACCGTGGACCGACTGCGGTCGTATCTGGAGAGCGTCGACCCCGAACGGCACGAGTACCGAGCCGTGGTGCTGGCCGCCGCGGATCCGGCCAACCCGTACGGCGCGGCGCTGCCATGGCCCGACGGCCCACACCGGCCGGGGCGTAAGGCAGGCGCATTGGTGGCCCTCGTCGACGGCGAACTCGCATGGTTCCTGGAACGCGGCGGACGGACGCTGCTGAGCTTCACCGACGACGCCGAAGCTCACCACGCCGCCGCCGCGGCGCTCGCGGATCTGGTTGGCACGGGCAAGGTCCAGTCCCTGCTGGTCGAGAAGGTCAACGGTGAGCCTGTGCTGGGTCCGGCTGCGGAGGACGACCGGGCCGCCGTGATGGCCGCCCTCACAGGGGCGGGGTTCGCCCGTACTCCACGGGGTCTACGACTGCGCTGAAGGTCGGCTTCCTAGAGTGCTCACATGGCGTTGCGCACAGCGTTGACCGAGATGTTCGGTATCGAGCATCCCGTTGTGCTGGCTCCGATGGGCGACGTCGCAGGCGGCGCCCTCGCGGCGGCCGTTTCCGAGGGCGGCGGACTGGGCGTGATCGGCGGCGGGCGCGGAGATCTGACATGGCTAGCCCGCGAATGCGACCTGGCGCGGACAGGCACCAACAAGCCGTGGGGCATCGGCTTCCTGTCATGGGGCATCGGCCCGGCGGCGGTCGACGCGGCCATAGCGCAGTCCCCCGCGGCGATCATGCTGTCGTTCGGCGACCCCGCACCGTTCATCGATGCGATCCGAGCCGCGGGCATTCCGGTCATCGTTCAGGTCACCGATCTGGCGGAGGCTCGTCATGCGCTTGACGTCGGCGCGGATGTCGTTGTGGCGCAGGGCTCGGAGGCCGGCGGCCACGGCGGCGGACGCGCGACACTGCCGTTCGTGCCCGCGGTCGTCGATATCGCGGGCTCTGTCCCTGTGCTTGCGGCAGGCGGTATCGCCGACGGGCGCTGCCTTGCTGCCGCACTGGTGCTCGGAGCCGCCGGGGCCGTCATCGGCACCCGCTTCGAAGCCACGCACGAGGCGTTGATCACCGCAGAAGAGGCCAAGGCGATCGTTGCCGCCGGCGCCGACGACACCGTCCAGGGACGCGCGCTCGACGTCGTCCGCGACTCGCCGTGGCCGCCGCGATATCCGGCGCGAACGCTGCGCAACAAGGTCACCGACGCCTGGCAGGGGCGGGAGGACGACATCGACGACGCGACCAAAGCGGCGTACCGCGCCGGGGTAGAACGCGCCGACCTCGACTACCTGCCGATCTGGGCGGGTGAGGCCGTCGACATGATCACCGGAGCGGAGAGCGCAGCAGCACTCGTCCGCATCATCGCCCGCGGGGCCGAACGGGCCATCGCCACCGCAGGCGGTCGCCATGACTGACCGGGTCACGACACCGTTCGGATTCGAATCGACGGCGGCCGACGTCATCGACGGTGTCGACCTGACCGGCAAGACGGCTGTCGTCACCGGGGCGTCATCGGGAATCGGCGTCGAAACCGCGCGGGCGTTGGCCGCCGCGGGCGCGTCGGTGACGCTCGCTGTTCGCGACACCTCGACCGGCGATCGCGTCGCCGCCGAGATCCGCGACAGCACGGGCAATGCGAATGTCACCGTCTGTGCCCTCGACCTCAGCGACCTGTCCACCGTCGCGACATTCGCCCGCACGTGGTCCGGGCCACTTCACATCCTGGTGAACAACGCAGGCGTGATGGCGGTTCCGGAACTGACCTTGTCACCAGCTGGCCACGAAATACAGTTCGCGACAAACCATCTCGGGCACTTCGCACTCGCCGTCGGTTTACACGACGCACTCGCCGTTGCAGAGAACTCCCGCGTCGTGTCCGTCAGTTCCGGCGGGCACCAGCGCTCGCCGGTGGTGTTCGACGACATCGACTACGCGTTCCGCGACTACGAGCCGTTCGGTGCCTACGGGCAGTCCAAGACCGCCAACGTGCTGTTCGCGGTGGAGGCCACGAGGCGCTGGGTCGACGAGGGCATCACCGCCAACGCGCTGATGCCCGGCGCCATCTTCACGCAGTTGGGCCGTCACGTCGACGCCGAGATCGCAGCCGCGGCCATGAAGCGGCAGGACAACGTCAAGACCGTCGAACAAGGCGCCGCGACATCAGTACTGCTGGCGGCGTCACCGTTGCTGGAGGGAATCGGCGGACGCTATTTCGAGGATTGCAATGAGGCACACGTGGTCGAGCGGCGGGGTGCGCCGGGCACCGGCGGGGTTGCCGCCTACGCGCTGGACCCTGACAACGCGCGCCGGCTGTGGGATGTCTCTCTGAGGATGATCGGTTAGCCATGCCCGAGGGCGACACCGTATTTCACACCGCCGCCAAGCTGCGTGAAGCCCTGGCGGGAAAAATGTTGACGCGCTGCGATGTTCGCGTGCCGCGCTACGCCACCGTCGACCTGACCGGACATCGGGTCGACGAAGTCGTCAGCCGGGGCAAACATCTGTTCATCCGCGTCGGCCAGGCCAGCATTCACTCACATCTCAAGATGGACGGCAGTTGGCGGGTCAACGGCACCGACCGACCGAGCCGCGCCGGTCACCGCATTCGCATCATTCTGGAGGCAGGCGACGTGCAGGCCGTCGGGATCGATCTCGGTGTGCTGGAGATCCTCGAGCGTGAGCACGACGAAGACACCGTCGCCCATCTGGGTCCCGATCTGCTTGGCGTGGACTGGGATCCGCATATCGCCGCAGAAGAACCTGACGGCCGAGCCGGATCGACCTCTGGCCGAGGCGCTGCTCGACCAGCGGGTGATGGCCGGCGTCGGCAACGTGTACTGCAACGAGTTGTGCTTCGTCTTCGGACACCTGCCGACGACTCCGGTGAGTTCGGTGAAGGACCCGTTACGCGTGGTGCAGCGGGCCCGCGACATGTTGTGGCTCAACAGGTCGCGCGCGAATCGCACAACGACGGGCGATACCCGGCGCGGGCAGCAGGTGTGGGTGTACGGCAGGGCAGGCGAGCCATGCCGTCGCTGCGGCACCACCATCCTGAGCGACTGGAGCGGCGAGCGGGTGACCTTCTGGTGCCCCGTCTGTCAACGCTGATCGACATTCTTGCCAATTCGGCCCAGGGCCATCCCCCGAGTGCTTTCGTTGATTTCGTGAGTACGGCGACCACGCCAGGATCACGTGATGATCGGCCTGCATGAGGTACGCCGACTGAAAGTGAGCAGTGATGGCTGAACAGGACCCGATCACGGTACTGAGCGAGGAGGAGAGCTGGAGCCTGCTCGCCAGTGTGGCGTTAGGTCGCCTGGTGGCGACGAAGTCGGGGAAGCCCGAGATCTTCCCGGTGAACTTCGTCGCCAAACGCCCGACTGTGTTGTTCAGGACCGCGCCGGGCACCAAGCTGCTCACGGCCGCGTTGAATCGCCAGGTCGCCTTCGAGGCGGACGACCACACCTTCGAGGGAGGCTGGAGCGTCATCGTCAGGGGCTATGCGCGCGTGCTGTCGACCGATGACGAGATCGCTAAAGCCGACCGGGCCCAGCTGCTCTCGTGGATACCGAACATCAAGCCGTACTACGTAGTGATCGATGCGTCGGAGATCACCGGACGCCGGTTCAGGTTCGGTTCAGAACCGGTCAGCTAGGTGATTGGTGAGGTTGCCTCAGCTAACGGTGTGGATCTTGCTTTGAGAGGCTAACGTTAGCCCTGAATGCGGAATCAAGATCTTTTCGATTCATTCGGTGCACGCGTCAGCGACCACACCGGCACCCCGGGCCGCGCTGTTACCCGCCGAGCTGCTCCACATGCTGGCCGCCTTCACGGACGCGCTGCCGCGTGACCGCGGCCATCGCAAGGCGCTCCTGGACGGCAACGAGAAGCTGCGACGGGCACTCGAAGCGCGCGACACCATCGGCCAGGCCAAGGGCATCCTGATGGAGCGCTTCAACACCAGAGCACCCACCACAGCTGTGAGCCTCAGCGGTTGGGCAGCGCCAGCCTGACGATCTTGCGCACCACGGTGGCGAACTGCTTGGGCAGTGGGCCCGTGTTGTACGGGATGCCGTAGCGCTTGCAGATCTCCTGGACCTCGGGCGCGATCTCGGCGTGGCGATGCGCAGGCACGTCGGGGAACAGATGGTGCTCGATCTGGAACGACAGGTTGCCGCTCAGGATGTGAAACAGCTTGCCGCCGGTGAGGTTTGCCGATCCGAGGATCTGGCGGAAGTACCACAGGCCGCGCGTCTCCGCCTTGGTCTCCTCGACCGAGAACTCCTGAACGTCCTCTGGGAAGTGACCGCAGAAGATGATCATGTACGACCACACGTTGCGCATCAGGTTGGCGGTGAGGTTGCCGGCGAAGACCCACGGCGCGAACGGGCCTGCCAGCAGCGGGAACGCCACATAGTCCTTCAGCGTCTGCTTCTTGGTCTTACGCCAGATGCCCTCGAGGATCTCGCGCTTGTCGGCGATCGTGATCTCGCCGGCGCGGATGCGCTCGGTTTCCAACTCGTGCAACGCAACACCGTACTGGAACAGCACCATCAGAAGGAACGCGTAGACCGGGTTGCCCAGGTAATACGGAACCCACTTCTGGTCCTTGCTCATCCGCAGGATGCCGTAGCCGATGTCGCGGTCCATGCCGACGATGTTCGTGTAGGTGTGGTGCATGTAGTTGTGCGAGTGGCGCCACTGGTCGGCCGGGCATGCGGTGTCCCATTCGAACTTCTTGCTCGACAGCGCCGGATCACCGGTCCAGTCGTACTGGCCGTGCATGACGTTGTGGCCGATCTCCATGTTGTCGAGGATCTTCGAGATGCCCAGCATCGCGGTGCCCGCGAGCCAGAACGGCGGGAAGATGCCGCCGAACAGCATAGCGCGTCCGGCGATCTCCAAACCGCGCTGCGCCTTGATGATCCGGCGGATATAGGTGGTGTCCCGCTCGCCGAGATCGGCGATGACGCGCTCTTTCAGCGCATCGAGTTCACGGCCGAACGCGTCGGCCTGCTCGGAGGTGAGGGTGACGGTCTTGCCCGCGACAGTCTTCTGAAGGGTCTTCTGCTGCGTAATCGTTGGTGCAGTCATGGTTTTCCTTCCTTTCGGTTACAGGGCGATCTCGACGTCGCCGACGGGCGCGGTCACGCAGATCTGCACGTCCTCGTCGTCGGCGGTGGAGACCGCCCCGGTGATCAGGTTCTTCACCACGCCACGGGTCTTGCGGCGGGTGCAGGTGTGGCAGATGCCCATCCGGCATCCGCTTTCGGGGGTCAGGCCTGCGTCTTCCGCCTGCTGCAGCAGCGGCCTGCCGTCGTCGGTGGCCTGAACACCGCTGTCGGTGAACGAGATTCGACCACCGGCTGCTTCAGCCGGAACAGTGAGCACCGGCGGGACGAAGCTCTCGGATTTCGCCTCCGGACAATGTGTCCGGACGGCTTCGACGAGCGCAGGGGGTCCGCAGACGAACACCGCTGTGTTGTCTTCGGGTTCCGGCATCGCCGTCGCGAGATGATCGGCGTCGAAGTAGCCGGCAAGATCGCCGTCACCACCGCGGGTGTAACCGTGCAGCACACGGACTCCGGTCATCGCGGCGAGTTCGTCGGCGTAGCACGCTTCCTCGGGGCTGCGGGCGTAGTGAACGAATGCGATCTCGCCCTCGAAACCGTCGGCACGAAGCGTGCGCAGCATCGACATCACGGGGGTGATCCCGCTGCCGCCGGAAACGAACAGGATGCGGCGCGGCCGGATCGCCGGCAGTACGAAGTCGCCGCCGACCGAGTCGAGGCCGACCACCATGCCGGGACGGGCGTGGTCGCACAGATAGGTGGACACCAGGCCGCCGTCGTGGCGACCGACGGTGATCTCGATGTAGCGGGCGCTCTCGGAGCTGGCGGGCGAATAGCAGCGGGTGCGTCGGCGTCCGTTGATCTCGACGGTGAGGTTGATGTGCTGGCCGGCCCGGAATCCGGTGAACGCGCGATTCGGTTCCAGCGTCAGCGTGACGCTGCGCGGAGTCTGGCGCCGCACCGCGACGACCTTCGCGCGGGCCTCGCCGACGGTCCAGGTCGGGTCGACTAGCTCGGTGTATCGGTCCACGCCGTGGGGGCCGGTCAGCAGCTCCAGCAGAGGCGACCGTCGCACGCGGCGTGTCAAAGTTTGAGTGAACATGTGTATACCGTGCGCCGGTACACCTGGATACGTCAATAGAATCGTCCCTGATTGTGGTAGGTTTCACAGAGTGAACAGTCGTACGCCCAGCTCACGTACGCGCAGATCAAGTCGGTCGCGTTCGCGAGACACCCCGTCCCGGGAGGAGCGCAAGGAGGCCACCCGCCGCGCGATCGTGGCGGCGTCGCTGCGCCTGCTGGAGGAGCGCAGCTTCTCGCAGTTGAGCCTGCGTGAGGTGACCCGCGAGGCCGGCATCGTGCCGGCCGCGTTCTACCGGCATTTCGATTCGATGGAAGCGCTGGGACTGGTCCTCATCGACGAGTCGTTCCGGGTATTGCGGGACATGCTGCGCGGCGCGCGGGCTGGCAAGCTCGATCCGAAGCGTGTCATCGAATCGTCTGTCGACATCCTCATCGACGGGGTCAACGAGCGGCGCGAATACTGGCGGTTCATCGGCCGCGAGCGGTCCAGCGGCGTGACGGTGCTGCGTTATGCGATCCGCACGGAGATCCGACTCATCACGTCCGAGCTGGCAATCGACCTTGCTCGCTTTCCGGGGCTGACGAGCTGGAGCAGCGAGGACCTCAACATCCTGGCGAGCCTGTTCGTCAACTCGATGATCGTCATCGCCGAAGCCATCGAGGATGCGGGTGATCCGGCGGCGCTCGACGAGATCAAGCGCGTGGCCGTCAAACAACTGCGAATGATCGTCGTCGGCGTGGCGGGGTGGCACAGCAGCAGCTGAGCGAGCACGTCAACGGGATAACGTGTGGCTCATGCCAAGCCTGGAACTGAACTACCCGCGTCCCGACATCGCCGTCGTCACGCTGAACCGGCCCGAGAAGCTCAACGCGTTGTCCCGCGAACTGGTCGAGACGCTGCACGCCACCATCGACGACATCGCTGCGAACGACGAGTGCCGCGTCGTTGTGCTCACCGGAGCAGGACGTGGTTTCTGTTCCGGTCTCGACCTGACGGATCCGGACTCGGCGTCGGCTGGCGGTGGTCTCGAGTTTCCGCGGTCGGGCATGCGGTGGCAGGAACGTATCGCCAACCTGACAGCGAAGATTCACCGGCTCCGTCAACCTGTGATCGCCGCGGTCAACGGCCCTGCATACGGCGGGGGCTTGGGTATTGCGCTCGCCTGCGATATCCGGATCGCGAGCGAGTCCGCCCGGTTTTGCACGCAGTTCATCAAGCTCGGGTTGGGCGGCTGCGACATCGGCGTCAGCTACACGCTGCCGCGGATCGTCGGCGCGGGACCGGCATTCGACATGATCCTCACGGCCCGCGTCGCGGATGCCGAAGAGGCATTGCGGATCGGCCTCGTAACCCGGCTGTCGGACGGTGCGTCGTTGGTCGACGACGCGCTCGCAGTGGCCGAAACACTATGTGGTTATGGCGAATTCGGGCTGGAATCGACGAAACAGGTGCTGTGGGCGAACCTGGACGCGTCCAGCCTGGAGGCCGCACTCCACGTGGAGAACCGCAGCCAGATCCTGGCGTCGACGGGTGGCGCGGTGGCTCGCTTCAGCGAGGAGTTCCGCCACCGTCAACGATGACGACCTGGCCGGTGATGTAGCTGCCGGCGTCAGAGCACAGCAGTAGCGCGGCACCGACGATTTCGTCAGGCGTACCAAGCCTTTTCATCAGCGTTCCGCCGACCATCGCGTCGACGGCCTCCTGCGGGTTCTGCTGCATCATGTAGGTGTCCACGGGCCCCGGGGCGATGGCGTTGACCCGAATGCCGAAGCCGACGAACTCGGCGGCCATCGAGCGGGTATACGAGAGCATCGCCGCCTTGGCGGCTGAATACATGGACAGCGCAGGCGAAAAGATCATGGCGCCGATCGACACCATGTTCAGCACCGCGGCGTGCTCGCTGGCCTTCAGATGCGGCAGCGCCTCCTGAACCAGGAGCACGGGGCCGCGCTGATTCACCTCGAACGATTTGGTCAGCGCGTCGACCGTCATCGCGCCGAGCGGCTGAGCGAGTGGGTTCGCGGCGTTGTTGACCACGACATCGACACCACCGAACTCGTCGACGGTGCGCTGCACCAGCGCGCCGAGGTCGTCGGCTTCGCCGATGTGCGTCGGGACACCGATCGCCTGGCCACCGAGGTCACGAAGGTGCGCAGCGGCCTTCTCGCAGGCGTCGGCCTTGCGACTGGCCACCGCGACGCGGGCGCCGGCGAGGACGAATCCTTCGGCAAGGGCAAGACCGATGCCGCGGGTGCCGCCCGTCACGATCACCGTGCGGTCGGACATATCGAAGAGACGGTCAAATGATGTGCGGTCCACGGGATCAGCTAAACACGTCGCGATGCTCGGCCACGTAGTGCTCCACCGTTTGAGCCGGAGTGCCGGTGATCTGCGCGACGTCGTCGGTGCTGCGGTTGTAGCGGCCTTCGCGGTGCAGCCGAGCCATCGTCGCGATGTGCTGCGCGACATGAGGCGGAAGCCCGATCGGTTCGAGGACCTGCTTCCGCCAGTCGTCCAGGGCGATGTCCTGTGCAGTCACCGGGCGGCCGAGGGCGCGGGCGTATTGGTCGGCAATGCCGTTGATATCAAGGACTTCCGGCCCGGTCAGTTCATAGACCGATCCGATGCGGCCCGCGGGATCACGCAGGATGGCGGCCACCACGCGGGCGACGTCGGTGGCGGCGATCGGTGACGTCGATCCGGTCCCGAACGGCAGCACCAGCACGCCACGCTCGCGGATCGAGGTGGCCGCCAGCATGGTGAGCAACGGGTTCTCCATGAAGACCGTCGGCCGCACGTGCACGACCGGCACACCCGACCAGTTGATGATGTGTTCGGCCAGCCAGTGCAGTCGGTGTTGCTTGGATTCCGAGGTGCTGGTCAGCGTCATCTGCGAGACGGTCATCTGCGACATGTTGACAAGGACCTCGATGGAGGCGGCCTCGCGGGCGACCGCGCAGACGATGGAAGTCGCGGTCAGGTAGTCCGGCGAGACGCTCATGTTGAAGAACATCCGGTCGACGCCCGTCATGGCGGTCGCAACGTCCTGCGGGTTGGTCAGGTCGCCGACGACGACCTCGGCGCCAAGCTCGCGAAGTCCGTCGGCCCGGTCGTCGTCGTGATGCACCATAGCGCGCACCTGTTGGCCGCCATCGAGTAGGAGATCCACCACCCCGCGGCTGACGCTGCCGATGCCGCCGCCCGCGCCGGTGATCAGATACACGGTTAGTCCGCCAGGGTCCACGACGTGGCGATCAGATCGCCGCGGTCGAGAGCGTTGGCGCGGAACTCATGGCTCTTGAGGAAATCCTCGTTGGTGACCATGTCGATGAAGGCCGACGGCGATGGATACTCCACGACGAGAATCGCATCCCACCATGGCTTTTCGTCGTCTCCGATGACCTGGGTTGGAGCGCCGCCTGCGTAGCGGACGATGCCGCCGACGCGCTGCAGATGCGGGGCGACCTCCTGCCCGTAGCGCGCATAGCTCTCGCGGCCGCCGTCGGGCCGGAACTTCAGCAGGTTCACCATCACGACCGGCTCGTCGGCGGGCCGAGCGGCGAGTGCGGCGAACTGCTCGGGCGTCGGCTCCAGGGCTGGGCTCACCCGTTGATACTGCGCTCGCTGACAAACCGACGCAAACAACCGCTACCAAGCGGGTCATCGAATTCGAGCCTGTGTGCCAGTAACCCTAAGGGTGAAGAGAAGTCGTCGGGTGCCACGTCGATCACCCGGGGATACAGCGGGTCACCGATGATCGGGAGCCCCACCGACACCATGTGCACCCGCAGCTGATGGGTGCGGCCGGTGCATGGAGTCAGCCGGTACAGGCCGTCGCCGAGACGCTCGATCAGTGTCTCCGCATTCGGCTCGCCGGGTTCCTCGACTGCCTGAAGCTGACCACGGCGCTTCACGATCCGGCTGCGAACCGTCAACGGGAAGTTCAGCGTCGAATCCTTGGCCGCCCGCGCCAGATATGTCTTGCGCACCTCGCTCCGCGCGAACATCGTTTGATACGCGCCCCGCACTTCGCGTCGCGCCGTGAACAACAGCACCCCGCCCGTCAGCCGATCCAACCGATGCGCGGGCGACAGCTCCGGCAAGTCGAGTTCGCGCCGCAGTCGCACCGTCGCCGTCTGTGCTACGTGCCCACCCCGCGGCATCGTCGCCAAGAAATGTGGTTTGTCCACCACCACGATGTCGTCGTCCCGGTACAGCACCGGGATGTCGAACGGCACCGGCACCTCGTCGGGCAGCTCCCGATACAGATACACATGCGCGCCTGCTGGCAGTTCCGTCGACGCATCGATCACCGCGCCATCGGCGTCAACCACTTCTCCGGCAAGTACTTTCGCGCTCGCTGGATCGCCGAAGCGCGCGTGCAATTCGTCGAGTACCACGCCACCGTCGCGCAGTCGCACCCTCGCCGGGCCGAGCCCATCGCGCGGCGGCAACGGCGCGACACGTCTCAATTGAGCGGCACCGGCTCGAGGATCTCGGCGCGGGCCTCCGGCGCCGCCGCCCGCAGCGCGTCAGCCGACTCGTCGTCCGGCTGCTGCTGCGACCGCACCTCGGCGTCGACGCGCGCGATGTACGTGTTCACCTCGCGGTCCACATCCTCCGCACTCCATCCCAGCACCGGCGCAACGACTTCGGCGACCTCCCGCGCGCAGTCAACGCCGCGATGCGGGTACTCGATCGAGATCCGCATCCGGCGCGCCAGGATGTCCTCCAGGTGCAGCGCTCCCTCGGCCGCCGCCGCGTACCACGCCTCCACCTTCAGATACACCGGCGCCTCGGTGATCGGCGCCAGTAGCTCGGGCCTGCCCTCGGCCATCGCCAGCACTTCGCCGATCAGCGAGCCGTAGCGGTCCAGCAGGTGCCGCACGCGATACGGATGCAGCCCGTACATCGCGCCGACGTGTTCGGTCTGGTTGATCAACGCGAAGTAGCCGTCGGCCCCCATCAGCGGCACCTTTTCGGTGATCGACGGCGCCACCCTGGCGGGCACGTACTCGCTCGCCGCGTCGATCGCGTCCTCCGCCATCACCCGGTATGTCGTGTATTTACCGCCCGCGATCGCCACCAGCCCCGGCGCGGGCACGGCGACTGCGTGCTCGCGCGACAGCTTGGACGTCTCCTCGCTCTCCCCCGCCAGCAGCGGCCGCAGACCCGCATAGACCCCGTCGATGTCGTCATGGGTGAGCGGCGTGGCCAGAACCGTGTTGACGTGCCCCAGGATGTAGTCGATGTCCGCCTTGGTCGCGGCGGGGTGGGCGAGATCGAGGTTCCAGTCAGTGTCGGTGGTGCCGATGATCCAGTGCGTACCCCACGGAATGACGAACAGCACCGACTTCTCGGTGCGCAGGATGATCGCCACCTCGCTGACGATGCGGTCGCGAGGCACCACGACGTGCACGCCCTTCGACGCGCGCACCCGAAACCTGCCGCGTTCCTTGGACAGCGCCTGAATTTCGTCGGTCCACACGCCCGTGGCGTTGACTACTACGTGGCCGTGAACCTCAGTGACGGCACCGTTCTCGGAGTCGCGGATCTTGACGCCGGTGACGCGGTCGCCTTCACGCAACAACGCGACCACCTGCGTCGACGTCCGCACCACCGCCCCGTAGTGCGCGGCGGTGCGCGCCACCGTCATGGTGTGCCGTGCATCGTCAACGACGGTGTCGTAGTAGCGGATTCCACCGATCAGCGAGCTCCGCTTGAGGCCCGGTGCAAGCCGCAGAGCGCCGGCCTTCAGCAGATGTTTCTGCGGCGGAACGGATTTCGAGCCGCCGAGCTGGTCGTAGAGGAAGATTCCTGCCGCCACATACGGCCGCTCCCACCAGCGGTGCGTCAGGGGGAACAGGAACGGCAACGGCTTGACGAGATGCGGCGCCAGCGTCGTCAGCGACAGCTCGCGCTCATGCAGCGCCTCGCGCACCAACCCGAACTCCAGCTGTTCGAGGTACCGCAGCCCGCCGTGGAACATCTTCGACGACCGACTGGAAGTTCCCGACGCGAAGTCGCGCGCCTCGACGAGCGCGACCTTCAGACCGCGGGTCGCGGCATCGAGCGCCGCGCCCGCGCCGACGACGCCGCCGCCGACCACGACCACGTCGAACTGCTCGCTGCCGAGGCGTTCCCAGGCGGTTGCGCGCTGGTCAGCGCCCAAAAGGGTCTGCCCATTGCCCGGACCGGGGATCGGGTCGCTCACGCCAGGAACTCCTTGTTACTCGTCAGTACGCATCCAGGCTAGCCGGATCACCCCGCTCCTCGCGTGCACACCATCAGTCGAGGTCGTCATGCGCCATCAACCGGCGGGCGGCTTCGACGATCGACCCGGACAGCGACGGGTACACCGACAGCGTCTGGGCCAGGTCGGTCACGGTGAGGTTGTTCTGCACCGCGAGCGCCACCGGCAGGATCAGTTCCGAGGCGATCGGCGCGACGATCACACCGCCGATCACGACGCCGGTCGCGGGTCTGCAGAAGATCTTGACGAAGCCGCGCCGCAACAGCGACATCTTCGCCCTGGCATTGGTCGTCAGCGGCAGCATCATCGTGCGGGCGGGCACCGTGCCGTCGTCGATCTTGGTCTGCGGGACACCCACGGCGGCGATTTCGGGGCGGGTGAACACGGCAGCGGCGACCGTTCGCAACCGGATCGGCGTCACTCCCTCGCCGAGCGCGTGGTACATCGCGATGCGGCCCTGCATGGCGGCGACGGACGCCAGCGGAAGCAGGCCGGTGCAGTCGCCCGCCGCATAGATGCCCGACGCCGCGGTTCGCGAAACCCGGTCCACCGGAATGTAATTGCCGGGCGCGAGTTCGACGCCGACCTTGTCCAGGCCGAGCCCGGTTGTATTAGGCACCGAGCCCACCGTCATCAACGCGTGGCTGCCTTCGACGGTGCGTCCGTCGGCCATCTTCACCACGACGCCGTCGGCGACGCGCGTCACCGACTCCGCGCGGGCGTTCTTCACCAGTGACACGCCGCGTTCGTTGAACGCGTCCTCGAGTACGGCGGCGGCGTCGGAGTCCTCATGCGGAAGGATCTGATCGCGACTGGCCACCACGGTGGCCTTGACGCCGAGTTCCGTGTAGGCGTTGCAGAACTCGGCGCCGGTGACACCTGAGCCGACGATGACCAGATGCTCGGGCAGTTCCGTGAGGTCGTATAGCTGGCGCCAGTTGAGGATGCGCTCCCCGTCGGGTACCGCCGCGGGCAGCACCCGCGGGCTGGCCCCGGTGGCTATCAGGACCACGTCGGCCTTCAACACACCGACCTTGCCACTGGATGTGGTGACTCTCACGCGGTGATGCGCCATGCCCGGCACGCTGTCGACCAGTTCGCCACGGCCCGCGACGACGTTGACCCCGGCGTGCAGCAGCTGGCTGCCGATGTCGGCGGATTGCGATCTGGCCAGCGTCTTGACCCGGCTGTGGATCTGCACGAGCGAGATCTTGACGTCCTCGATCGCGATATCGAAGCCGAGGCCGTCGGCGCGGCGCAGCTCGGTGCGCACGCCCGACGAGGCGATCAGCGTCTTCGACGGCACACAATCCCACAGCACGCACGCCCCGCCGATGCCGTCGCTGTCGACGACGGTCACCTCGGCGACGTCGCGGCCCCGGCCGGCGGCGACCAGTGCCGCCTCATAGCCGGCGGGGCCGCCGCCGATGATCACGATGCGGGTAGCCACGCGTTCAACCTAGCCAAGCTGTCCGTTGATCGCCGAGCCACCGGGTGAACCTTTAAAGTTTCTCCGTGCCGATTTACGCCGCGTACGGATCGAACATGCATCCGGAACAGATGCAGGAGCGGGCACCGCATTCGCCGATGGCGGGGACAGGGTGGCTGCACGGTTGGCGGCTCACCTTCGGCGGCGAGGACATCGGCTGGGAGGGCGCGCTGGCGACGCTGGTTCAAGACCCGAACTCGAAGGTGTTCGTCGTGCTCTACGACATGACGGACGCCGACGAGCAGAACCTCGACCGCTGGGAGGGCGGCGAACTCGGCGTCCACAAGAAGATCCGGTGCCGGGTGGAGCGGTTGTCGTCGGATACCACGACCGATCCGGTGCTCGCGTGGCTGTATGTGGTCGACGCGTGGGAGGGCGGACTTCCGTCGGCCCGGTATCTCGGTGTGATGGCCGATGCGGCCGAAATCGCAGGCGCGCCAGACGATTACGTCCGCGATCTGCGCAACCGCCCGGCCCGCAACATCGGCCCAGGAACGACGTAAGGACTCTTACCGCTCGCCGAGACTGCGACGAAAACCTAGAACTCGGTGGCTTGCTCGACGATGTTCACCAGCGTGCGGACGCCGACGGCCAGAGCGCGCTCGTCGATGTCGAACGTCGGCTGGTGCAGATCCAGCTGCGGGCCGCGGCCCGACCAGACGCCCAGCCTGCCCATCGCGCCCGGCACTTCTTCGAGATACCACGAGAAGTCCTCGCCGCCACCGGACTGCCGCGTATCGGCCAGCACGTCGGGGCCGATGTCCTCGATCGCGTGGGTCAGGATGCGCGTCGAGATCTCCTCGTTGACCACCGGCGGCACACCCCGCTTGTACTGCAGGGTGTGCTCGATGCCGAGCGGCGCCAGCAGTGCGTTCACGGTCTCGCGGACGATCGACTCCAGCGTCAGCCAGGTCTCACGGTTCGCGGTGCGGACGGTCCCTGCCAGCGTGCCGGTCTGCGGGATGGCGTTGGCCGCGACCCCGGCATTGACGGCGCCCCACACCATCACGGTGCTGGTGCGCGGGTCGAGGCGACGGGACAGCACACCTGGTAGGCCGGTGATCAACGTGCCCAGCCCGTAGACGAGGTCACCGGTCAGGTGCGGCCGCGACGTGTGTCCGCCCTGGCTGTGCAGCGTGACCTCGATGTGGTCAGCCGCGGAGGTGATCGGCCCCGCGCGGACCGCGACCCGCCCAACCGCAAGCCGCGGGTCGCAGTGCAACGCGAAGATGCGCGACACCCCGGTCAGCGCGCCCGCGGCGATCGCGTCGATCGCACCGCCGGGCATCAGCTCCTCGGCCGCCTGGAAGACCAGCCGCACGCCGACCGGTAACTCCGGCACCGACGCCAACGCCAGCGCGGCGCCCAGCAGCACCGCCGTATGCGCGTCGTGGCCGCAGGCGTGCGCCACATTAGGCACCACCGACGCGTACGGCATTCCGGTCCGATCGGCCATCGGCAGCGCATCCATATCGGCCCGCAGCGCGATCCGCGGCCCATGCTCGGGTCCGAAATCGCAGATCAATCCGGTACCACCGGGCAGCACCTTCGGGTTGAGGCCTGCGTCGGCCAGATGCGTTGCGACGAACTGGGTGGTGCCGAACTCCTGGCGTCCCAACTCCGGGTTCGCGTGGATGTGCCTGCGCCACGTCACCACGTCGTCGTAGTGCGCCGCCAGCCAGCCTTCGGCGGCCTCTGAAAGTCTCATGACGCCACCCGCTGGGCGAGTAGTTCGAGCACCCGGTCCCGCTCGGCCGGCGTCTCGGCCAGGCTGACGACCGTGCGCGCCAGCATGACCGCGCCCTCGACGACGGCTTTGTCGGCGCTCGGGCCCGCAGCCGCCGCCGCGAACGCCGGCTGGTGCACTGACGCGCCCCCGGCATCCAGGCCGACGATCGGATGGATGCCCGGCATCACCTTGGTGACGTTGCCCATGTCGGTACTTCCCAACGGCAACGCCGCCTCGAACTCCTCGGCCACCGGGGTCCGGCCCAGCCGGACCATCTCGGCGCGAAAGACGTCCGCCAACCACTTGTCGGGCGTCAGTTCGTCATACGGCGGCTCGGTCTGGTCGACCTCGTAGTCGCAGCCCGTGGCGACCGAACCGGCCAGGAAGCAGTTGCCCATCCGTTCCTCGAGGTGGCGCAGCGAAGGGGCGTCGGTGGCGCGCATCGTGTACCGCAGGACGGATTTGCCGGGGATCACGTTGGTGGCCCGGCCGCCGTCGACGACGATGCCGTGCGCCATCTGGCCGGGCATGAACTGCTGGCGCAGCAGCCCGATCGCCACCTGCGCCACCGTGATTGCGTCGGCGGCATTCAGGCCGAGAAACGGTGCGACAGCAGCGTGCGATTCCTTACCCAGATAGGTGACTTCGGCCTGTGAACAAGCAAGCGAACGGGCGCACGCGATGTCGATCGGGCCGGGATGCAGCATGACCGTGGCGGCGATGTCGTCGAAGGTTCCTGCGTTGAGCAGCAGCGCCTTTCCGCCGCCGGCTTCTTCGGCCGGGGTACCGAGCAACACGACCGTGAGGCCGAGTTCGTCGGCCACCTCGGCCAGCCCAAGCGCGGCGCCGACGGCACAGGCCGCGATGATGTTGTGGCCGCAGGCATGTCCGATACCGGGCAGCGCGTCGTATTCCGCGCAGATGCCGATCACCAATGGGCCGCTGCCGAACTCGGCGCGAAACGCGGTCTCCAACCCGCCGGGCGCAGCAGTCATCTCGAAGCCGCGCTCGGCGACCAACGCCTGCGCCTTGGCACAACTCTTGAATTCCGCGAAAGCCAGTTCCGGCTCGGCGTGGATGGCATGCGAAAGCTCGATGAGGTCGCCACTGCGCCGGTTGACTGCGTCTTCGACGCTGGCCGATGCGGTGGCGGTGGGCATCTTCGCAGTATCTCACTGCCAGTTAAGCTGCCCCACTGTGACCGATCCGGACGCAATAGCGCTGCAGGCCGCGGCTGCTATCCGCGAGCGCACCGGCGTCGACAGACACGACGTCGCGGTGATCCTCGGCTCCGGGTGGGCACCCGCTGCGGCGGAGTTGGGCGCGCCGACGGCCGTCGTGCCGGTGGCCGAACTGCCCGGATTCACTCCCCCGACCGCCGAGGGGCACGGCGGCGATGTCATGTCGGTCCGGACGGGCAATCACCGAGTGCTGGTGTTCGTCGGCAGGGTCCACGCCTACGAGGGGCACGACCTGCGCCACGTCGTGCATCCGGTTCGTGCGGCGTGCGCGGCGGGAGTGCACACGGTCGTGCTGACCAACGCTGCAGGCGGCCTGCGTGACGATTACTCGGTCGGACAGTCCGTGCTGATCAGCGACCACCTGAACCTGACGGCGAGGTCGCCGTTGGTCGGGCCGCAGTTCGTCGACCTGGTCGACGCGTACTCACCGCGGCTGCGGACACTTGCGCGGGAGGTCGATCCCGATCTCGCCGAGGGGGTGTACGCCTGCCTGCCCGGGCCGCACTACGAGACGCCCGCCGAGATCCGGATGCTGCGCACGCTTGGCGCGGACCTGGTCGGCATGTCGACGGTGCACGAGACGATCGCGGCGCGGGCGGCGGGCGCGCTGGTGCTGGCGGTGTCGTTGGTGACGAACGCGGCCGCAGGCATGACCGGGCAGCCGCTGGATCACGAGGAAGTGCTGGCGGCTGGACGTCAGTCGGCGACGCGGACGGGTTCCCTGCTGGCCTCGGTGATCTCCCGGCTCTGACCGCCGAACCGGCGGGTCGCCCATATCACTGTGCGGGCCAGCAAGGGGGCGGTGAAGAGCATCAGCAGGACGCGGAACACCTGCGCGGCGATGATGAACGTGACGTTCGAGCCCGTCTCCACCGCGATCGCCAGCACGGCGTACACACCGCCGGGGCTGGTCGCGAGGTACCCCTCGAGTTGACTCTTGCCAGTGAGGTGCGCCATCAAAGCACCGAGGCCCGCCGTGGCAATGCCGAGCGCGACGATCAGGGTGATGGCCGCGGGCAGGATTCTCCCGACTGCGCGCAGCGCCTCTCTGGTGAACACCACGCCCGCCTGCCACCCGATCACCATGTATCCGACCTGGACGAGAACGGCGGGCACCGAGAGTCCGAACGACAGCCCGCTGATCTGCAGAACGACCGTCAACGCCAGGGGCCCCAGAAGTCCTGCGCCCGGCATGCGTACGAGCCGACCGCCCGCCGCGCCCGCGAAGATGATCACGACCATCATTGCCACACTCAAATACCAAGGTGCTGAATCGGTTTGGGCACTCGTCGCAGCGTGGTGTGATCGGTCGGCGTGATAGAGCACCGCGACGACCACCGGCATCGAGGCGGTCACCAGCGCGACGCGCAAGTACTGCACGACGGCCACGACGCGGTCGTCACCGCCGAGTTCGCGGGCGATGGCAACCAGGCCGGAGGCGCCGCCTGCCACCAGCGCCAGCGATCCGGTGAGCGGGCTGACATCGCGGTGCAGCCCGAGTAGTGCGCCGGCGAGGATGCTCAGCAGCAGCGTGGCGCCCGCGATGATGACGACGATCGGCCAGTCGGGACCGAGAGCGCTCACCGCGTCGCCGTGGACCATGGTGCCGATGTAGACGCCGAGCACACCTTGGGCCGCGATGCCGACGGGGCGCGCGACGCGCTTCGGCGCGAGTGAAGGCAGCGCCAGGGCGATGCCGACGACCAACGCCGCGAACAACGCGGCAGAAGGCACGCCGAGCATGGTCAGGGGAATCGTGACAGCGACGGTCACAGCGAGCAGCAGAACCCACCTGGCTGTCTGCTGTAGTCGCTCTCTCATCACTATGACAAGTATGCTCTTAACAAAATTCGCATGCAACTCGGCATTTTCCGCCATGACAGAGAAGAATTACCAAGGTATAACTTGGTTATGACCACGCAAAGCCAGTCAGCGGCGACCGAGCTGCGGGAATCGATGATGGCGGTGACACGGCAGATGCGCCGCCACCGGCCCGACCATGGGCTGACCCTGTCTCAGATGGAGTTGCTCAGCGAGGTCAGTAGGACACCGCGCACGCGAGGAGAAAATCAGGCCGGAGTCAGTACGCCTGCAGAACTGGCGGCCCGGCTACACGTGCGGGTGCAATCCCTGACCGACAGCATCAACGACCTGGTCAGCCGGGGTCTCGTGTCGCGACGCCCCGACGACGACGACCGCCGCCGCCAGCTCATCGAGATCACCAGGGCCGGCGTCGCGCTGCTCGACGACGATCGCGCCGAACGGGACGCCTGGCTGAACGCCACCATGCGGGAAAATCTCACCGAGTTGGAATTCGATTTATTGATGCTGGTGGCACCCGTCCTGCGCAAATTGGCTTACGCCGAGGGCAAAGTGGGCACACTCACGGCATGATCAGCGCCGCCGCGAGCGAGTGGATCGCGCACGATCCCGACCCGGTGACCGCGGCCGAACTGCTTGCGTGCAGCGACGAGGAGCTCGAGGAGCGGTTCGCTCAGCCGCTGACCTTTGGCACGGCGGGCCTGCGCGGGCCGCTACGGGGCGGCCCCAGCGGGATGAACCTCGCGGTTGTGATGCGAACGACCTGGGCCGTTGCCCAAGTGCTCAACGATCGCGGGTTCGGCGGGTCACACATCGTCGTGGGCGGTGACGCCAGGCACGGCTCCGAGGAGTTCGCACTCGCAGCCGCCGAAGTTCTCGCCGCGCAAGGCTTTACGGTGACGCTGATGTTCGCGGCCGTCCCGACGCCGGTGGTGGCTTTCGGCGCACGGCACCTCGGTGCGAGCGCAGGCATTCAGATCACGGCATCGCACAATCCGCCGTCCGACAACGGCTACAAAGTGTATTTCGACGGCGGGCTTCAGGTCGTCCCGCCGACCGATCGTGAGATCGAGACGATGATCGGCAAGGCGCCGCACGCCGATGAAATTCCCAGGGCGGCAGTCGATACATCCGGTGTCGACTTGATTCAGCGGTACGTGGACCGCGCGTCGCATGTCCGGCGCACACACGGACCCGCACGAACTGCCTTCACCGCCATGCACGGTGTCGGCGGCGAGTACGCACTCGACGCGTTCGTGCGCGCCGGGATAACCGATGTCCAGGTGGTGGAGAGCCAGTTCGCGCCGAACCCCGACTTCCCCACTGTTCCGTTCCCCAATCCGGAGGAGTCGGGCGCAACCGATGAGCTCCTCAAACTGGCGGCCGACGTAGAAGCGGAGGTGGCCATCGCGCTGGATCCCGACGCCGACCGGTGCGCGATCGGGATACCGACACCCGAGGGATGGCGCATGCTGACCGGCAACGAAACCGGCTGGCTACTTGGCGATTACGTGTTGTCTCAGTTCGATCCGGGCGAAGTGACCGAACATACCGTGGTGGCGACCACCGTGGTTTCATCGCGAATGCTGGGTTCGATCGCGGCAGCACATGGCGCCAGATACGTCGAGACGCTCACCGGCTTCAAATGGCTGTCACGGGCCGACGCCGACCTGCCCGGCTGCACGCTCGTGTACGCCTACGAGGAGGCGATCGGATACTGCGTCGACCCGTCCGCGGTCCGCGACAAGGACGGCATCAGCACAGCGGTCCTGTTCTGCGACATGGTCGTTGCGCTGCGGAACCAGGGCCGCACGGTGCTCGATGCTCTCGACGCACTCGCCCGCGAACACGGTGTGCACTCCACTGCAGCAGTGACGCGGAGGGTCCGAGACGCCACCGAGGCCGCAGAAGTGATGACCCGACTGCGGTCGAACGCGCCGACGAAGCTGTGCGGCTTCGACATCACGATGACCGATCTGGCCGCCGTCCGCCCGTACGAACGGCGGACCGATGCGGTGATTCTCGAAGGCGGCGACATCGATACCGCCGTGCGAGTCGCGGTCCGCCCGTCGGGTACAGAGCCAAAAGTCAAGTCGTACATCGAGGTTCGGCAGAATTGCGTGGACGGCGATCTGCACGGCGCCCGCGCGGAGGCCAAGCGAATTCAAGACGAGTTGGCCAAGATCGCCACGGAGTGGTGACGGAGAACTAGCGAGGGCCGAACTGCCGATCGCCAGCATCGCCGAGCCCGGGAACGATGTAGGCGATGTCGTTGAGGTGGTCGTCGATGGTCGCGGTGAACAGCTTGATGTTTGGCGCCGCCTTCTCCAGCGCCGCGATGCCTTCAGGGGCGACGACGACGCAAATCGCCGTGATGTCAACGGCATTGCGGGAGTGCAGCACCCCGATGGTGTGTGCCATCGAGCCGCCGGTTGCCAGCATCGGGTCCAAGACGAACACCGGCTGAGTGCTGAGGTCGTCGGGTAGCGACTCCAGATACGGGGTCGGCTGGTGGGTTTCCTCGTCGCGCGCGACACCGACAAAGCCGACGCGCGCCTCTGGGATCAGCGCATGCGCCTGATCGACCATGCCCAGCCCCGCTCGCAGCACGGGCACCAGCAATGGAGGGTTGGCAAGTCGCGATCCAGTGGTGTCGGCCAGCGGGGTACGCACCGGAACGGGTTCGGTGGCCGCATCGCGCGTCGCCTCGTACACCAGCATCAGCGTCAGGTCACGTAGCGCCGCCCGGAATGCCGCGTTGTCCGTCCGCTCGTCGCGCAGAGTCGTCAGCCGCGCAGCAGCCAGTGGGTGGTCGACGACGCGCACATCCATGCGCCGACCTTAACGCGGCGGGAACCGCACCGTGCCGGTCATCGTCGTAACGCCATGCTCGTCGACACCGATGCCATTCGCGCGCTCGGCGCGGCCTGTACTGCTCAGGCCGACGCTCTTTGCGCTGCCGCCACAGCCCTGAAATCCCTTCCCGGCCCCGACGCGACCGCCGCGTTCGGACCCGTCGGCGCCACATTCCTTTCCGCGCTTGCCGATGCGGCCGTCGCCGAAGCACGGGCCATCACCGCGCTGAGTGAGAACCTGGCGTCGGCGCATCCCGTGTCGAATGCCGTGGCGGGTGCGTACGCCGAGACCGACCAACACAACAGCCGTCTCTTCTGAGCAATGCCGAGCGCGCTGGTCGCCACTCTCGCTGCGCCGATTCGCGAAGTGGCCGCACAGGTCGGGCCGGGGTGGTCGGACGAGGGGGATCCGACCGCCCCGTTCGCCGAAGTTCGCGATCTGCTGGCAGACGTGTCGGCGGCGGCGCGCAGCAGCTGGGGCCGGGCCGCCGGCGGCTGGTCGGGCGCGGGCGCCGACGGCGCAGCGGATTTCGTGGCGATGACCGCCCACGCGGCCGACCGACTTTCCCAGCGGATCGACCAGTTGCGAGCGAGCACGGCCGGGGCGGCGGATGCGGTGGCGCGGGCTCGATCGCGCCTGCGTAACATCGTGAACCGCTTCGAGGACCGCGCGGCCGCCATCGAAGCGCGGCTCGACGAACCGGGTGCGGTCGACGAGCTGCGCGACGAAGCGCAAGCGGCCTTGAACGACGCCATCTCCGTCGTCGACGAGTTGCGCGCAGAGCTCGACGGACACGCCGCAGCGGTCGGTGCTCCGTCCTCGCCGCCCACACCGATGTCGGGTGCACCCGCCGCGCCTGCGGGGTTCACGGCGCCCGCCGGGTTCGATGGCAGTGCCGTAGCTCCACCGTCGGGGTTCGGCGGTGTGCCCGGCGGCCTTGCTCCGCCAGCAGCCGATCTCTCCGCTCTTCCACTGCCGGATCCCGATCAGTTCGGGGAGGGCGTGGCCGTCACGCTGCCCGACGGCAGCACGGTGACGGCGCCGAATGCGGTGGCTGCCGACGCTGTTCGGCATGCGCTGACACAGCTTGGCGTTCCCTACGTGTGGGGCGGGACATCGCCCGGCGTCGGGCTTGACTGCAGCGGCCTCACTCAGTGGGCGTATCGCGAAGCAGGACTTGACCTTCCGCGGCTGGCACAAGAGCAGGATATCGGCGCTGCAGTCAACCAGGCCTCACTGCGGCCAGGCGACTTGGCGGTGTGGGACGGACACGTCGCGATGATCGTCGGCGACGGGATGATGATCGAGGCGGGCGACCCGGTTCAGCTGTCGCCCGTCCGGACGACCAACGCGGGCCAGGGTTTTCAGGGCTTCTGGCGGCCGACGGCATGATCGCAGTTATGACGCCTCGGCGGTCTGCTCGGGCTTGAGCGCATTCTCGATCGCGGAGCGAAGCTCTTCTGAATCGGTGTGGCCGTGCGACGAGATTGCATGCTCCACAGCGGCTTTTAGCACCTCCCCTCGTTCACCAGCGATGGTCAGCGTGCAATTGTTCTCGCTCGGCTGCTCACGACAATCCACGACATAGCGCATGATGACGGGCCTCCTTCGGCTGCGGTCCTACCCTGCCGTGTCTCGACAGGGCGTCGAGAACGGGATGTGTCGCTCGTCCAGTGAACGCCCCAGCCAGCGCATAAGACAACCTCGCCGTATTCGGTGAACCCGACCTATTTGATCGATCAAGCTTCACATTGAATTTCCGTGGGGTCGACGTACGCCGCCGCCGACGTGCGGGCCGCTGCGTCACGGGGATCCTGTCTTCGATCCGTGAGACTTGCGCCAGAGTCGCGGGGTTTCCATTCACCGTCTGCACCCCTATTGATGCCCGGTTGAGGCGGGCGACCCCGTGCAGTTGTCGCCGAGCCGAACGACCAACGCTGACGAGGGCCAACCGATTACCTAGCAGCCAGCCTGACGGCTATGCGCGCAATCCCTGAGTCGATGGATGGGAAGACGGTCGGCGCGATCCGCGGAGCGCCCCGACTCCGCGGAGGCGCGGGAACTGTGCGAGACGTTCTTCGAACGGGTGGTGATGCGCTTCGCGCCTACCGCTTGATACCCCTCACACCTGACGAGAAGATTCACGTGAGGTGAGTTCGCGGGGTGAGTGGCTCGGTCAGGACGCTTGGTCGAGGGTGACGCGGTAGCCCATGGCTTCGAGTTGGCGGACAGCGTTGTTTCGCGCTTTCTGCGGGTTGAGCCGGGTGAAGTAGTCGCCACCGGGATCGTGGTACGGGGTGTTGGTCGTGGCGATGTTCCAGATCGCGACGAGCAGTGCGCGTTGAACGGCAACGTTGGCTCTCATGGGGCCACGGCGGGTAGCTATCCGGCGATATTTGGCGGCCAGGTAGGTGTCGCGGGTGTGGGAGATGGACATCGCCGCGGTGCCGAGGGCGCCTTGTAGGTAGGGGTTGCCCGGTCGGGTGCGGCGCGATTTGACCTTGCCGGCCGATTCGTTGTTGCCCGGGGTGGTGCCCGCCCACGACGCGAGGTGTTGTGCGGTGGGGAATCTGGTCATGTCAGCTCCAGTCTCGGCGACGACGACGTCGGCGGTGTACCCACCGATGCCGGGGATGGTGCAGATCAAGTCTCGGAAACCGTGAAAGGGTTCCATCACCACCTCGATTCGATCGGTGAGCTGCTCTATGGCCGCGGTGTGCTGGTCGATCAAGTCCAGGTGCATGCGGGTCAGAAACGCGTGATGGGAGGTGAACCGACCGTAGAGGGCTTCGGTCAGCTGCGGGATTTTCACCCGCATCTGTTTCTTGGCGAGGTCGGCCATGGCCGCCGGATCGGTTTCGCCGGCAAGCAAGGCGCCCAGCATCGCCCGCGAGGAGGCGCCGTTGAGATCAGCGGCGACCGAGGACAGTTTGATCCCGGCGTCCTCAAGTAGCTTCTCCAAGCGCTGGATCTCGCGGGTGCGTTCGCGAGTCACGGCGGTGCGTGTGCGGGTCAGATCGCGTAGCTGCCGGATCGGTTCAGGTGGAACGAACGACCCTCGGACCAGACCGTGGGCGCCCAACTGAGCAAGCCAGGTTGCATCAGCCACGTCGGTTTTGCGGCCAGGCAAGTTCTTGACGTGCCGGGCATTGACCAGCATCACCTCCACGCCAGACAGATCCTCCAGCAGGTAGTAGAACGGCTTCCAATAGTCGCCGGTGGCTTCCATGACGACGCACGTAACCTGCTGTGCGGCAAGATGATCCCGCATCGCCATGATTTGGCGGGTGGTCGCTCCGAACGTAGTCACTGTTTCACTGGTCCTGCGACGGCCTGCTCGGTTGATACGGACACAGACTTTGGCATCCTTCTTTGAAATGTCCAGGCCCGCGCAGCGCGGATGAATGACGTCCACGGCGCCGCTCCCTTCTCTCGTAGCGCACTGTGAAGGTGTCCGTCGTGGGGAGAGCAGGAGAGTCGGAAGTCTGACGCACGGGCTCAAGGCACCAATCCACGGTTCCCGTGGAAGCCGCCGCCATGCTGACTTACAGGCTCAAAGCACCAAGGTCTTTCCGGGGACAACCACGACGAACGCGCCTAAATGATCCCGCCGTGCCCGAGGTAAGCACAACAGGTGACCACCGCCGAATCTTCACGCCCCACGGTGCGCCCATCGGGCGCTGATCTGCTGACTTTCCTGACTTGGCTCACGATTCGGGGCTGCCCGGGTGGCCGACGTGCGCACCGTGAAGACCGCCGTCGGCGCGACCATGGTGGAGATCGTGTGGTTGTCGCGACGTGGATCGCGCGGGGTCGAGCACCATGGTTGGGCGCAGGATGGGGCAGGGGTGGGCGTGCTCAAGGGCTGCGGTGCGCAGCGGTTGGCGGCCAATCGGGCTGTGCCTGTTGGCAGATGATGGCGGCCACATCCCGGCGCGGATCGGGGCGGCCGCGACGTGTCGTACCCGGCTGCGATGATGTCGTTATGTCCTTGACCGCATCGCCTCCCGCGGCGGTGAGCCCCGACCAGCGTCTTGAGGGGTTGTTCGAGGAGTTGGCGGAGTTGACGGGTCAGCGCAACGCGATTGATGGGCGCATCGTGGAGATCGTCGCCGAGCTGGATCGCGACGGGCTGTGGGGCGCCACCGGTGCACGGTCGGTGGCGGCGTTGGTGGCCTGGAAGCTCGGCTGGTCATCGGCAAACGCCCAGACGATCGCCACGGTGGCGCGCCGGCTGGAGGCGTTTCCCCGCTGCGCCCAGGGCATGCGGGCGGGTCGGCTGTCGCTGGATCAGGTCGGCGTCATCGCGGCGCGGGCGGCCCAGGGGTCTGATGAGCATTACGCGGAGCTGGCGCGCTGCGCCACGGTCAACCAGCTGCGCACCGCGGTCAAGCTGGAACCACGGCCCGAATCCGATCCGATCCGATCCTGGGCCGCAACCGCAGCCGGAACCGCAGCCCTCGATCACCAAGACCTCCGACGAGCAGTTCACCTGGTGGCGGATCACACTTCCGCCCCTGGAGGCGGCGAAGTTCGACGCGGCACTGGCGTCTCATCGTGATGCGCTGATCGCCGAGTGGAAACGTGACCACGACACCGGCGACGGTGCGTCGGAGCAGCGGCCCCCGTTGCCGGGCACCACCGAGGCGTTCATGCGTCTGGTCGAGGCCGGGTGGGACGCCCAGGCGGCCCGCCGGCCACACGGGCAGCACACCACCGTGGTGATGCATCTGGACGTCAAGGAGCGGGTCGCTGCGTTGCATCTGGGTCCGCTGCTCTCGGCGGCCGACCGCCGATACCTGACCTGTGATGCCAGCTGCGAAGTCTGGTTCCAACGCGACGGCCAGGTCATCGGCGCCGGCCGGGCGACCCGGCTGATCAGCCGCCGGCTTCGCCGCGCGCTGGAGCACCGCCACCGCAGCTGCGCGGTTCCGGGTTGTGGCGCCACCCACGGTCTGCACGCCCACCACATCCGGCACTGGGAAGACGGCGGCCCCACCGAGCTGGCCAACCTGGTGCTGGTGTGCCCTTATCACCACCGGCTGCACCATCGAGGCGTCATCACCATCACCGGACCCGCAACCGATCTCGTCGTCACCGACAGCTCCGGGCAACCACTTCGTGCCGGATCGCTGGCGCGTCCGCCGAACCTTCCCCCGCCCGCTGTGCCACCGTGCCCCGGGCCCACCGGCGAGCGCGCCCACTGGTGGTGGTATGAACCCTTCCAGCCCCAACCGCCACCAACCAACAACTAGGTTGATTACCGGGGCCGGCCATTACCGGCACCGTATCGCACCTCAAAAAGGGTTGAGGCATCAAGAAATTCGTTCGTGATACGCGCAGCTACCGCATCGTGAAAATCGAGGCCGGTCGCAGACGATGCGGCGCGTGAAGCTGACAACCAGACCCGCCTGCACCGACCCGCTACCCGACGATCTGCGCAACGCCCTCATCACCATCCGCGCCGACGTCTGCACTAACGTGAGCCAAGTCGGGCCGACGGTGCGCACAAATTTGAGCCAAGTCGAGTCTTAACTCCTGGGTACCGCTAATGATGACTCGGTGAGGTGGGCGACCCGGTCCAGCTGTCGCCGATCCGAACAACCAACGCGCGACAGGGTTTTCAGGACTTCTGGCGGCCGACGGCATAGCCGGCGCGCTATCTATTGCGCAACAACTTCGCCCAGTGCTGGGTACACGATTGCAAGGTCGACCAGTGGGCTCATCACGCAGAACTCCCCTGTTGCAAAGTCAGCGCTGACTTCCGCGTTGTCGACCCACGCGCCCAGCCGTAGAGCGACGTCGATGATGAGGTAATCACCAGGTGGCACGATCTCCTGCTGGTAGCTCAAGAGAAATCCCCGGTACACCACGTCATACGTCGTTTGGTCGTCGGTGTGGAAACCCGTCGAATCGGCGACGAGGTCGAGGGCGTTCCACGTTTCGCCGCTCTGAGGCGCGGCGGACGATAGCGGCTGCGTCCAAGTCTGCAAGAGGTCAAGAACCGGGTCGAGAGTTATCTCTCCTTTTCCGCCGAAGAACCACCCGCCTTGCGAGTGCGCCGAGCAGAAGCCGTTGAGGGTGAGAAATGCATTGACCGAAACTACGGCGGACACACTTTCCTGGTTCTCCCAGAGGAAATAGAAGTGAACGAATTCATATTGCCAATCGAAGATGTACGCGCCCGGTATATGTTCGTACAAACTCGCGTCGAAGCGAATTTGCGCGCGGCTCTTGTACGGCTCAATGGTGGTCGACTCAAGGTCCACGCCGTCAGACGTGAAAATTTCGACCGGGCTATCGATGGCGACGTACTGCGTCCTCGGGGGCCAGACGGCCACTACCCCTTCCAGCGCTGCCCGCCGGGCATCCACCATGCGCTGCAGGGAGTGAGCCCGGTCAGGGGACTGGGCGACCGCGTCGGCCTTGAGCTCCTCCATACGGCGGCGGTTCTCCGCTCGTTCAGCCGCCAGTGCACGCTCCACCGTCGCGTTGTCAAACCCCAATTCGGCGAGCTTCTCAGTGGCTAGCTCCCGTATCCGCGTGCTCTGCGGAAGTCGCCGTCCTCTCGTCGAGTCAATTGCACGCTGGGGCGCGTCCGCGGTCCGGCTCAGATCCCGCGCAGCGAGCAGTGCCTTACGGACCCGCGGCGAATCAAGTTCGGCCATCTTGGCCACCTTTCTGCCGCAATAAAACGATCATGAAAAATCGCTACCTGAAATGCTATATCGGCAGAATGCAATGGGAGTTTCATTCGAGCGCCCGACGCATTAAATCCTTCGCAATCGCGCTGCATGGTCCGGACCACCGCGGGTCAGGAATTCAGGGATTCCGGCGGCCGACCGCATAGGCAGCGATGGTGTTACGCACCGATAGACCAAGCAGCGCATCGTCGACCTGGCGTGTGAGTTCTCCAATTGGATCGAGGCCGCACTCGCATGATCAGCCGAGTTGGCGGTCCAAGTTGTAGGCGGCGCTGATCAGCGCCAGGTGGGTAAGCGCCTGGGGGAAGTTGCCGAGCTGCTCACCGGTCGGCCCGATCTCCTCCGAGTAGAGCCCGACGTGATTCGCGTAGGTGAGCATCTTCTCGAAAGCCAGCCGCGCCTCGTCAAGGCGCCCCGCCCGAGCCAGGGCCTCGACCCACCAGAAAGAACACATCGAGAAGGTCGCCTCGTTGCCCTCGAGCCCGTCCGGTGACGCATGAGCGTTGTAGCGATAGACGAGGCTGTCAGAGACAAGTTCGGCAGTGATGGCATCGAGCGTTGAGAGCCACCGCGGGTCGGTAGGCGCGATGAACTTGCACAGGGGCATGAGCAGTAGCGAGGCGTCGAGCACGTCGCTGTCGTAATGCTGTACGAACGCCCGTCGCGCCGGATTCCAGCCGCGCTCCATGATCTGGTTGTAGATGCGGTCACGGGCGTCGCTCCACCGAGTGATATCGCCCGGAAGGCCGCGCTGTTGGGCGACCCGAATCGCGCGATCGATTGCGACCCAGCTCATCAGGCGGGAGTAGGTGTAGTTCCGGCGCCCACCGCGTGCCTCCCAGATCCCCTCATCGGGCTGGTCCCAGTGGTCGATCAGCCACTCGAGGTTGCGAGTCAGGTCCAGCCACCCGTCGTAGTAGATGGGCAGGCCGAACTTGTTGCACAAATAGACGGAATCCATCAGCTCGCCGTAGATGTCGAGTTGCAGTTGGGTCGCGGCGCCGTTGCCGATGCGCACCGGTGCCGAGCCGACGTAGCCCTCGAGGTGCGGGAGCTCCTCTTCGCTCAGATCCTCGCGACCGTCGATTCCATACATGATCTGCAGCGGACCGGACTCGCGGTCGGCATATCTGAAGCGCCCCTGCAGCCAACCCATGAACGCGCCTGCCTCTTCGGTGAACCCAAGTCTGAGCAAGGCGTAGAGCGTGAAGGCGGCATCGCGCATCCACGTGTAGCGGTAGTCCCAATTGCGTATGCCGCCAACTTCCTCCGGCAGGCTGGTGGTGGGGGCGGCCACGATCGCTCCTGTGGGCGCGTACGTGAGCAACTTGAGCGTGAGCGCGGAGCGATGCACCATCTCCCGCCAGCGGCCGGCGTAGCGGCAGCCGCTCAGCCAATCCCGCCAGTAGGCCACCGTCGCGGCGAACTCGGCGGAGATATCGGCATCGGAATTGGGTTCCGGTGTCTCGCCGGTCTCGACGCTATCGAGCACGAAGGTGGCTGTCTCGCCGGCCCGGACGGCGAAGTGTGCGCGGACGTCGGCGCCGTCGACCACCTCAAGACAGCAGGGCGTCGACAGGCTCAACGCGAGCCCAGGAGAACGGAATAGCGCGCCGTGCTCGGTGAGTGTGACGTCGTGGCGGACGCGGGCGTAGTCGAAACGCGGGGCGACGTCAACGACGAACCGCATATGCCCGCGCACGGCGACCACTCGGCGGACGATGCCGTGACGACGTGCCGGCTCGCCGGTCCGTGGCGGCATGAAGTCCTGCACCTCCCCGACTCCATCAGGCGTCAGGAAGCGCGTGATGAGGATGTTGGTGTCGGGCAGGTAGAGCTGCTTGGCGCTCCAGCCGTCGCAGTCTGGTGAGATGCGGAACAGGCCCCCTCGGTCGGCGTCGAGGATCGCCCCGAACACGCTCGGCGAATCGAACCGTGGACAGCAGTACCAGTCGATCGTCCCGTCGGTGCCGACGAGCGCGACGGTGTGCAGATCCCCGATGAGGCCGTGCTCGGCGATTGGCAAGTAGCGTTCCCGCGATGCCTGCGAGGCTCCGGACATGGATCGCCCCTAGGACACGAGCACCAGTTTTCCTGTGGCCGCAGAGCTTTCGAGCATCTCGTGGGCCTTACGCGCATCGTCAAGCGATAAGCGCTCGGCAACGACCGGGTGGATCTTGCCCTGACGAAGCAGCTCGAGCAGCGCGCGGAAGTCCTCGCGGTACCAATCCTGGTGCGGGATGCGCAGCTTTTGGATCCGATACGCCAGCACCCGTCGCCGCGGCAAGAGCAATCCCCAGAGCACGACGAGTGCGGTGCCGACATACCACTCGAAGACTCCTGGCCAATTCTTGCGCCCGTGGGCGATGGTGTTCTGGCGGCCGTAGATGACAAGTCGTCCTCCGGCCCGCAATGCACGGAAGGATCGAAGCGCCATCGCGGCCGCCGAACGGGTCGAGGACGATGTCCACACCGTCTCCCGTCAGCTCGCGCACCCGGGCCAGGAAGTCTTGATTGCGATAGTCGATCGCCACCGCACCCATCCGCTCGATCGTGGCGCCGTCGTGTGCCGACGCCGTCCCGTAGACGCTGAGTCCGGCCGCCGCAGCGAGTTCGAGCACGGCGGTGCCAACCCGACCTGCTGCGCCGTGCACGAGCACTCGCTCCCCGCTCTTAGCATTCGCTGCACGGTGCAGCATCTGGTAGGCGGTCATGTAGATGAACACGAGGCTCAGTACCTCGGCCGGGTCGAGGTCTTCGGGCACCTCGACGGCGTACTTCTCCGGCACACAGACACGCTCGGCGTTGGCACCCCACTGTGTCAGCGCGCCGACCCGGTCCCCCACCTGCAGCCTCGAGCAGCCCTCGCCGAGCTCGTCGACAACGCCGACCAGCTCATAGCCAGGAGTGAACGGCGGCTTCGGGCCGCCGAGATATGTGCCTGCGCGCATCTGAGCATCGCTGAGTGACACGCCGGAGGCCAAGACGCGGACCCGCACCTCGCCCTGGCGCGGCCGGGGATCGCCCTCCTCCACCACGCTGACAACTTCTGGGCCGCCGAAATGATCGACAATGACACGCTTCATGACCCGACCTCCTCTTCCGTAGCGATGGCGTTGCACGCGAAACCTCGTCGTGCGGAACGGAAGTCGATGAGCTGAAGAATAACGTCGACAGGCATTTGGTTCCTCCTGCCGTAAGGGAAGACGCAGTCCAGCACTCCTACCCTTTTCCTCCGTGCGGCATCCGCGCCAGGGTCTGAAGCCCCTGCAGCGACTGACTTTCCTCACTTGATCGCAAGGATTGACAGGTTTGCGCGCCTCAGGGTGACAAGAGGGGGGTGTCGAAGGGCCAGAAGGGTATTGGATGGATCCTCGAATCGATCACCAACAAAAGTAGGACCAGACCCACGAATAGCAAGCCGAACTTGAAGATGTGGCCAAACGTCTCTCTGTGCGGACTCTCGTCGGCCTTGCCGTGTAGGAACCAGCCGCCCCATGCCGCCAACCCAGCGATTGCGACGGAGCCGACGACGTTCGCGACACCTTTCGCCGCTTCCGCCCCGGTCGGTGTGCTGACGTAACCCGCGCCGAGGGCAAAGAAGTACGCGCCGAGCGCGACGATACCGGCGGCCACTGCCCGCGTAGTGATGTCTTTGTAGAACGACTCGTCCTTGAGCCAGCCGAGCGCGACCCGCCACCACCGGCGCTTCTTGGCCGCCGGTTCTTCCTCGACCATGGCCGCGCCGTTGGTCTCCGATTGGGCCTTCATCGGAGGCCCTATCCGGAACACGCGTGTCGTCGGTCCGATCGATTTTCGAGCCGCCACGGCCGGTGATGTTAAGTAACGATGTTTACAGCCAGGTGAATCAGGGCATCTCCTCGGCCCACTGGCGAAGTATGCAAGCTGGTCGATCGGGTTGATGATGGCGATCTTGATTCTGCTCAGCTTGCTGAGTACCTCCGCGCTGCCGGAAACCAAAGCAAAAGCGTTGTAGGCGTACAAAACTTTCACTGAAACCTCAGCCATTAATTGACGTTGTCGTGAGAAGCGGGACTACGATCCGGCTCGTGACTGACAAACCGAACATTCTGATCATCTGGGGCGACGACATCGGTCAGAGCAACCTGAGTTGCTACAGCAACGGCCTGATGGGGTATCGCACCCAGAACATCGACCGCATCGCGGCCGAGGGCGCACTGTTCACCGACTACTACGGGGAGCAGAGCTGCACAGCGGGCCGGGCGGCATTCATCACCGGCCAGAACCCCTATCGCACCGGTCTGACGAAGGTCGGCATGCCCGGCGCTCCGCTCGGATTGCAGGCCGAGGACCCGACCATCGCGACGGCGTTGAAGGCACAGGGATACGCGACCGGTCAGTTCGGAAAGAACCACCTCGGCGACCGCGACGAGTTCCTACCCACCGTGCACGGATTCGACGAGTTCTTCGGCAACCTCTACCACCTGAACGCGGAGGAAGAGCCGGAAAACGTCGACTACCCGAAGGACCCGGAGTTTCGGAAGAAGTTCGGCCCGCGCGGCGTATTGCACACATGGGCGAACGGCGACGGCACCCAACGCATCGAGGACACCGGTCCGCTGACGAAGAAGCGGATGGAGACCTGCGATGAGGAATTCCGCGATGCGGCAATCGATTTCATCAAGCGCCAGCACGAGGCCGACACGCCCTTCTTCGTGTGGTTCAACTCGACCCATATGCACTTCCGGACACATCCCAAGCCGGAGAGCATCGGCAGGTCCGGCCAGTGGCAGTCCGAGTACCACGACACGATGCTTGACCACGACGACATCGTCGGCGACCTGCTGACCACACTCGACGAACTCGGTATCGCCGACAACACGATCGTCATGTACTCCACTGACAACGGCCCGCACATGAACAGCTGGCCCGATGCGGGCATGACACCGTTCCGCAACGAGAAGAACTCGAACTGGGAAGGCGCTTACCGGGTTCCGGCCGTCGTGCGGTGGCCCGGTCATATCCCGGCCGGCACTGTGCTGAATGGAATCGTCAGCCACAACGACTGGTTCGTCACCCTGCTCGCCGCAGCCGGCGATACCGATATCGCCGAAAGGCTGCGGGCGGGAACTGATCTCAACGGCACCACGTACAAGGTCCACCTCGACGGGCACAACCAGTTGGACTACATCACCGGTGCCAGCGACGAGAGCCCGCGTAAGCACTTCTTCTATGTCTCCGATGACGGCGACCTCACTGCGCTGCGCTACGATAACTGGAAGATCGTCTTCATGGAGCAGCGGGTGACCGGGACCCTGAAGATCTGGCTCGAACCCTACGTCGTGCTTCGCGGGCCGAAGTTGTTCAACCTGCGCACGGACCCCTATGAGCGGGCGGACATCACGTCGAACACCTACTTCGACTGGATGATCGACCGGGTCTTCGTCTTCACCCCCGCCCAGGCCTACGTCGCGCAAATGCTGCAGACGCTCGTCGAGTTCCCACAGCGGCAGAAGTCCGCGAGTTTCAACCTCGATCAGGTGATGGCGAAGCTGCAGGAGGGCGTGCCCGACTCCTAACCCGCGAGTAACCTGCGAGATGACCGGCGCTTCAGTCGCTGCCGGTCATCCCTGCGGGCTCGACCCTAAGGCTATTTGTCCTTGTCCTCGTCCTCATCGTGTGGCAGCGGGGGGTTGGCGACGACCGGGAAATTGCCGGTGAAGCCTTCGCGCTCCCGCGCGACCTCCGTCACCCGTCCGCGGACCGCATACCACCCGACGATGAGTGCCGGAATAATGAGGACCAGCGTGGCGACGGTCCAAGTGCCGATCGGCGGGTCGAACGCCATCAGCACGACGACGCCAAGCAGGAACGCCAACGTGACATAGCCGGTATACGGCGTGCCCCACAACCGGAATGACGGCCGCTCGAGGATGCCGCGTTTCGACCAGCGGTAGAGCTGGATCTGACAGATGACGATGGTGCCCCAGGACGCGATGATTCCGAGGGCCGCGATGTTGAGCACGATCTCGAACGCCTGGCCGGGCACGAGAAGGTTGAGGATGACGCCGAACAGCCCGACGCCCGCGGTCAGGAAGATTCCGCCGTAGGGCACACCGCGGCTGGACATCGCCGCCGTGAACTTCGGTGCGCTGCCGTTCATTGCCATCGACCGCAGGATCCGGCCGGTCGAGTACAACCCGGCGTTGAGGCTGGAGAATGCAGCGGTCAGAACGACGATGTTCATGATCGTGCCCGCGCCCGCGACTCCGATCTTGGAGAAGAACGTGACGAACGGGCTCTCGCCGGCCTTGTAGGTGGTGTACGGGAGAAGAAGGGCCAGCAGGAACAATGAGCCGACGTAGAAGACAGCGATACGTGCGATCACCGAGTTGATCGCACGGGGCATGATCTTATGCGGATGGGCGGTCTCACCGGCCGCTGTTCCGACGAGTTCTACTGCGGCATAGGCAAACACGACGCCAGACATGACGATCACCAGCGGGAAGAGGCCGTGGGGGAAAATCCCGCCGTTATTGGCGATCACGCTGAAACCGGTTGACTGCCCTTGAATGTGGTAGCGGCCCGCGAGAAAGATGGTGCCGGCTACCAAAAACGTCATCAGCGCAAGGACTTTGATGGCCGCAGCCCAGAACTCGAGCTCCCCGAACAGGGTCACGGAAATGAGGTTTATGCTCACCACGGCCGCCAGCGCGAGCAGTGCGATCAGCCACTGCGGGACGCTCTCCAACGTCTTCCAGTAGTGGAAGTAGGTGGCGATCGCCGTCGAATCGACGATGGCCGTGAACGCCCAGTTCAGCCAGTACATCCAGCCGGCGACGAAAGCTGCCTTCTCGCCGAGGAATTCGCGCGCATACGACACGAAGGACCCGGATGACGGCCGGTGCAGCACGAGTTCGCCCAGCGCCCGCAGGATCAGGAAGACGAAGATGCCGCAGAACGCGTAGCTCAAGAACAGGCCTGGTCCGGCGTTGTGTAGTCGGGCGCCGGCGCCGAGGAACAGCCCGGTGCCGATGGCACCGCCGATCGCGATCATCTGCAGCTGCCGGGGCTTGAGGCCCTTGTGATAGCCCTCGTCCTCCGCCATGAGCGCGGAGTTGTCGTACGTCGACGGCTTGGGTTCAGTGGTCATCGAACCAGTCCTCGCTCTAGTCAGTTTCGGGGTGACGCAGGATCAACGGGGTTACCCCGGGCATCCCACTGTTCCGGAGGTCCTGGCGTATCCCTGACGTCACGAAACGTCATGACGAAGCCGCACACGGCGACGACGGCCGCGATTGCGTAGCCGATTATCGAATACCAGCCCGCGTGCAGATACGCGGTCACCGCGACGATGAACATCGCCAGGAACACAAGGGACATTCCGATCAACGGAATCTTCGCAAACAAATCAATACGCGCCATGAGACCCACCCTCGATAGACCGAACGACGGTGGTTCCAGTGATACACCTTCAGACGTTGCGGCATGGGCGAAATGGACCTAGACGCTGCTCGGGTGGGCGGTGATCTCGTCGGCGAGTCTGCCTCCACGATTGCCCGTCAGATCTAATGCGGCTGACCAGGGGCGATGTCGTGCCCCACCAGGACTCCAACCGACACCCGCTCGACGAGGACAAAGACAAGTACGGCGTGTTTCGCGCCCGTTAATTATTGCGGGATGCGACGACGTTTCGCGCGATCTCGTCGAGGTGGATGTCCCACGTCCCGCAGCAACCGCCCCACACATCGATGTGCGGGTGCTGCTTGGCCAGCTCGCCCATCAGCTCGCCGAGCTTCGCCGGGTCACCCACCTCGAGATGCCCCAGGGTGCAGAGCGAGATCTTGTCCATCATCGCGGCGTTCGGCCGCAGGATGCGCACGCGCTGGAACCACTCGCCCGGCTCGATCGCCGGCATGAACTCCAGCGGGTGTGAGCAGTTGATGCCGTAGAACGCGGGCCGGTCATCGCCCGTCTGCGCGTCGATCGTCTCGATAGCGTCTTTGACGGTCGGCCCCGACAGCAGCCGGTGGGTGTCGTGATCCAGCGTGAACGACACGGACAGAGGCACTTTCGCGTGTGACGCCGCACGCGCCAACCCGATCACCTCGGGCACGCTGTTGAACGTCATCGCCTCGGCCAGATCGACGCCGGCACGGACAAGGTTGGCCAGTTGTTCGCTGTGGTACTCCTCGGCCTCCTCGGCAGTGATGGTCAGGTTCGTCTGGTATGCATCCCCGCGCGGTCCGACGATGCCCGCGTACATGAGTTCGGGCACCTGGCCTTGGTACGGCGCGGCGACATCGCGCAGGAAGCCGATCGCCCGCAACTGCATGTCCGCCAGTGCCTCACGCGAATAGCCGAGCAGCGACCCCCAGTCGGGGCTGGCTCGGTAGTCAAGGCCGCCGACGATCACGCCGAAGCCGTGTCGCGCGGCGGTATCGAGATAGCGTGTGTACATCCCGCGCAACTCCGACACCGCGCGAGGGTCATCGAGCAACGGGAACATCGCGAAGTGCGGGAGATCGAACCCGTACTTGTACAGGATCTCGGTTTCCTGTCCGCCTTCGGTCAGGTAATTCAGTCCTGGCTGTTGCTTCGGGAATGCCGCGGCTGGCATGACTACCCCCTCCCTGTGAGTTTCCTGGGAGCGAGGTCAGATTAGCTGCAGCCGGAACGAATCAGGGCTTTTTGGACATTTCGCCGCCGCCCCGCCCGCGAGCCAACGCGGCACGTGCCTGTGCAACCTCAGGCATCTGGCTTTCGGGGGGCATACTCCCGAGCGCGGCGGCAAGGTCCGCACGTGCGGGTTCGCCGCGCAAGCTGAAGAGATCGAGGGCGCCGCGAAGTTCGAACAAGGTCGCGCCTTGGCGCCGCGCAAGCGCGAGCGCCGCCCGGAGATCGGTTTCACCGTCAGCTGACTCCGCGCATGTACGGGCGCGCAACCGCAGAAGTTCCGCGTCGTAGAAGTGCATCCCGCTCTCGCGGGCGAACTGTAGTCCCGATTCGACGTGATTGCGGGCGAGATCGAGTTGCCCTGCAGCCGTGAGCAGCCGCGCCACAACACAGTCGACGAAGGTGATGTACAAGTTCATTCCGGTGTCGCGCCACATTGCGGCGAGCTCGGTCAGCGCCCGAATGCGTTCCGGCAATTGGACTGCGTCGCCCTTTTCATCGAGCACCGTCAGGGCACTCACCGCGGCCTGCATGGTGTTCCCCATCAGCCGGGTCAGGTCGAAACCGTATTGCTCTGCAGTCTCCGTCGAATCGGCAAGCAATTGGTCGACGCTGTCGAGTTGGCCGGCTTCGACGCATATACAACTCCGGACGAAAAGGCCCCACGCCTTGGTATACGGGCCCTCGGGAACCTCCAGTTCGTCCGCTCGGCGAGCCGCTTGTTCAGACGCTGCCTCCGCACCCGCCAGATCGCCTTGCATGAGCCGGTTCCAGCCAAGATGTTGTAAAACCGCAGCGAAGGGGTCGGCGGCGACCGACCAGACCGCAAGGATCTCGTCCACGTCTGCTTCCCAGCCCACCGACGCCTTTTCGAGATCAGGTCTTGCGATCTCGAACTCACCATGAAGGAAAGCCTGCATTCCTAGAGTGCCGTGGATGATCGGGGCAAAGGACGGTCGTCCGCCCACGCCAGCCTGAAATAACTCGACGACGCGCGCGCAGCGGCGGAGGTCGCCACGCCCGAGGTAGTAGGCGGCGAGGGCCGTCAAGATGGCGATCACGTCGTCCGTCAAGTCGGTGCCGCCCAATTGCAGGCTGCGCTCGAAGTCGACACCCGCCTCTGGGCTTTGCGGTCCATCGGCCGCGGCGGTGAGGAAGCCTCGCACGAGCCGCAGACTCATCTCGCGCCGGTCCCGATCGGCGCCCGGACCGGTGCGGTCGAGCTCAACGATGGCCTGTGTCAGATAGGAGCGCGCCTCCGTCAATGCTCCGCGTCGGCGAGCACTGGCGGATGCGCGCTCCAATGCCGTAACGGCATCCGCGTGCCGCCGCGCCTGTTGATAGTGGCTGGCGACCAGCGGCCAGTCCGGATCGCTGCCCTCGACGCCCTGCGTCAGGACGTCAGCCACGCGGGCATGAAGATCACGAGCCACGCTTGGAGGCGCCAACTCTTCCGCGACTTCACGGAGCAACTCATGACGGAAGCGCCATCCGCTCGTTCCCCATGGTTCCAGGACAAGCGCATCCTCGAGTTGATCGGTGACATCGTCGATCTCGTCGTCGGTCATGTCTGTGACGCCGCACAGCAGCCGCCGGTCGACGTAGCGACCTATGACACCCGCGGCTTCTATCAGCGGCACGACCTTCTCGCTCGTTCGGAGTTGTGCGAATAGAGGCTCGTATAACGGCTCAGGCACGCCAGTCTCTGCCAGTCCTGCCACGACCTGCTCGATGTAGAACGGGATCCCATCGCAGCGCCGACTTACTTGCGCCCTCTGGTCGGCACTCGCCGTCGGGTTGAGAGCGACGACCAATTCGTCGGTCTCTGTGTCGGTCAACGGCTTCAGGTCGAACACCTTGACGGGCCAGTCATCGCGCAGCCATCGGCCCGGCCGCCCCGTCGCGACGATCAACAATCCACCGGGCTCCTCGCGAAGTACCGCATCGAGTGCCGCGAGGCTGGTCGCGTCAAACCAGTGCAGATCTTCGGCTACCAACAGTGCTGGGCCCGAGCCGAGACAAGCAAGGAGATACTCATGGACCACAGTGGCGATGAGCTCCTGGAGCTTCTGTGCTTCCGCGGGCACCGGCTGGTAGCCGTGTTCAGGCAAGATGCCGAGGACGGGCGCCAGCACAGGAACGGCGGCCTCCCCGTCCAGTCCCTCGGCACGAATCTCGTTGCTCAACAAGCTCAGCCGACTGGCCGGGTCCGTAGACCTGTCGATACCGCACCGTTGCTCGATAAGCGTGCGGACAGGATGGAGACCGACATCGGGGTGGAAGGATGAGCCGAACAGCTCCAGCACGACACCTCCCGAGCTGTCCACCAAGTGCGTCGCCGCAGCGACCAGGCGGGACTTGCCAATTCCGGCTTCACCGCGAAATACCACCCCGGGCGTCGTCATCGTGCCCGCCTGTGCCCGGGCCCAGCATTTGTTGAGCCGGTCGAGCTCACGCTCGCGCCCCACAATAGGCCCTCGGCTGACTTTGACTGGTACGGAGCGAGTTTCGATGACCTTCTGGTAAGCGACCGGACTTGCAACGCCCTTCACCTGTGCCGACGGCTGAGTCTCCAACTCAAACGATTTCCGAATCAGCGGCACTACCGCCTCCGACACCACCACAGTTCCGGGATCGGCGAGTCCTGTCACGCGGGCGGCAAGATTGGCCCCGAGCCCGTAGACATCGTCCTGAGAAATGTTGAGGTACACCGGCCCTCGATGTACACCGATCCGCACCTGAATTCGGAAGCCGAAGCGACGCTGTGCGGCCTCACTGAGTTGCTCTACCTCGCGCGCTATTTCGAGACCGGCCGCCACTGCTCGGCGCGCGTCATCCTCATGCGCAATCGGATGACCGAACACCGCAAGCAGTCCATCACCCTTCGTCGAGGCGATATGACCTTCGAATCGCTCCACGATCTGGACCACTCGATCGCGGTAACGCCCCACCACCAGGGCATAACTCTCCGGCTCGACCCGCGTCGATAACTCCGTCGAGTCCACCAGATCGGCGAAGAGGATCGTGAGTCGCCGAATCTCCCCGCCCGCATCAACCACGCCGAACACGTCGTTGGCGAGTAAGTCCTCGGCCTCCACGTTGGAGGCATCCACGGCCAGCACCTGTTCGGCGAGTGCAGACGCGCTCGTTCTGTCACCGCGGTTGATGGCGGCCACCGCCTGATCGAGCAATTCGTCGATCGAGGCGTGGCGATTGGTAGCATCGCTCATCGCATCGCCTCGGCCCACTGCATGTGGCCTTCGAACCCGAGTGACGTGGCCATCTCGCGATAGCGATCCCGATAGCCGCGGTAGGCGTCCTCGTCGCCGCGCGCCTTGGCGAGTAGCGCACGCAGCCGCAGCAGCCAGATATCGCGAACCGCGCCCCCCACATCATCGGCCAGGTTCGCCAAGTTCTCGATCGTGTCGTGAGCAAGCGACAAGTCGTCGGCGGTGCCGCGCTTCAGCACTTCCTCCGCCAGCATTGCCGATCCCCAAATTCCCTGCACAACTTGGCCGTCTTTTAAGAGACTGTCGACGGCTTGACGCATCGACGTCACAGCATGGTCGAAATCATCCGAGGGTTCCCTGTCGCGTACCGCGTACAAGTCCAACACGGGGAGATGAATCAGGAAGTACGTGTGCCGCACACACATGGTGCGGACGTCAGCCAACAGTTCGAGACCACGCCGACGCTCAGCAGAGGAGTCTCGATCTGCGAGTACCCGACCCAATGTGGCTTTCACATTGCCTACCGATGAATCTTCGCCCGATGCCTCGGCGATCTTCAGCGCTTCCTCGAGCTCGCGCACGGCTGTGTCGTCCGCGCGAAGCACACCGTGTGGGATCGCGGTGAGGTACTTCCACGCCACCACCGATGGATGCGTGATGATATCGGTGTTTGCGGCCATCGCGACGGCTTCCTCGATATCGCGGCGCCAGCCATCAATTCCCAGCCACCACCGCGAATTTCCCCGGAATAACAATGCGAGGGCCGTAAGAGGTGAACGAGTGAGGTGACGCCCGGCGGAATCGGAACCCGTCCACTCAATGACGAATTGCGACCAGCGCAACGTGTCGGCCGATCGGCCGGCCTCGTGCAGAACAGATGCCGCGGCCGATGCGGCGCCAATGGTCAATGTTGGATTACTCATGGATTCGAGCAACACCATGGCCTCCGAGGCGAGTTCGGCCTGTTGGCGAAACTGGCCTTGATGTCCGCATTGAAGAGCGAGGGCGACAATGCCGACGGCGAGCGATGCGTTGTCACCTGTGCTCGCGCACAACTCGCGTAGTTCCGCCACGAACGTAGGAATGTCGGGTTGGAATCCGCGCCACGCAGTGCCGCTCAGCTTGGTGCGCGTGGCAATTCGCATCGCGGTGCGTTGGGGCTCGTCATCAGGTAATGCATCTGCTATCCGGAGGGCACGCTCCCAGCTGGCTCTGGCAGCAGAAATATCGCGTCGTGTCGACCAGCGGCCGGCGCGCATGTGCCAGTCGTACGCCCGACGCGCCTCACCCGCCGCGTCGAGGTGTTCGGCGATCAGGGCCGCGTTGTCGTCGAGAGAGTCCGGTTCGTCGGCCTCAATGACCGTCGCGAGGCGCCGATGCGTCTCCGAGCGGTCGGATCTCAATTGAGACTCGTATGCGACGGCACGGATCAGCGGGTGATGGAACGCGTACTCCGCCCGCGGCGTGAACTGCACTTGGTCGATCAGTTCCGCACGTACTAGATCATCGACCGCGGGCTCAACGCCGAGACTGCTCAAAAGCTCTGGCCGGAATCGCATGCCAATGACGGCCGCGGCGTTCAACGTGCGCTTGGCTGCCGGATCCAGCCGGTCGATGCGGGCGCCGATCGTGGCCTGGACCGTACCGGGCACCGTCACCTCGGTAACGTCGGTGTGGCACACGTAGTTTCCGCGTTCACCCTTGAGCACGCCGCGTTGGGCCAGTTCGCGCACCATCTCCTCGGCGAAAAAGGGATTTCCCGCAACCCGGGATGCGATCGGCGCGGCAACTCCATCGGTCGACGGGTCAGGCCCCAGCAACTCATCGATCAACAAAGCGGTTTCGGAGGCAGTCAGCGGGGTGAGCGCGATCGTCTGCGCGCCGTGCACCCGTGTAAGAGCGCCGTCGTACTCCGGGCGGTAGGTGATCACCGCCATCGTGGGAGTTTGGCCGACAACGGCGAGCACGTCAGCCAACAGCGACTCGCTGACCTCGTCGATCCAGTGGACGTCTTCCATGACGTACAGAACTGGTTCGGTTCGAGCCATACTTGCCGCATTGATCAATGCGGTCAGGCGCCGCCGTCTGGCATCCGGATCGATCCTTGGCATCCTCACGTCAGGATCGGCGATGCCCAGCAGGTCGTCGAGCAGCAACATATCCTCGGGGTCGGCGTCAGGAACCCGGGCGCGCACCTGGGCGCGCACCGCCGCATCGCCGAGACCCTGTATCCAGGCGGCGCGGAACATGCCAGCCATAGCGTGGAACGGGATTTGAGTCGCGTGGGATTCGCAGTAGTGCGAGTTCACATAGACACCGCGATTCCTGGCGATTTCCGCCGCCTCACGGACTAGCCGGCTCTTTCCGATTCCGGGCGGGCCAACAACGCCGACCACGGAGCCCCGACCGTCCATCGCGCGGTCCAAAAGCCCCAACATGGTGTGCATTTCCAACTCGCGCCCCATCAGGGTCGACTGTGCGGGTCCGGTACTCTCCCGCTTCGACGCCACCCCCAGCAGTCGGGTCGCCGATACGGGCATTTCGGCACCCTTGATGTTCACCATCTCCGGATCAGCGAGCAGGCAGCTGTCTGCGACCAGCCGGGCAGTCGACCCGCTGAGCATCACGCCGCCGGGCGGGGCGACGGACTCCATCCGTTGGGCCATCCCGACCTGCTCACCAATCGCGGTGTACCCAACCGCAGCAGAACCGATCTCACCGGCGATGACCTGGCCGGAGTTCAGCCCAATGCGCAGCCGGAACTCGACGCCGTCGCGCCGTTCGACGTCGGCCGCCAAGTCCCGGCATGCGTCCTGGATCTCCAAGGCGGCCATGCAGCCGCGAAACGCATGGTCCTCCAGTGCAACCGGCGCGCCGAACACCGCCATGATCCCGTCACCCGTGAACTTGTCCAGCGTGCCGCCATAGCGCTCGACGACGGCCTTCGCGCGGTTGACCAGCTCGGCCAGGATCTCCCGCAGTCGCTCCGCGCCCACGGCCGCGGCGACGTCCATCGACCTCACCACGTCCGCGAAGAGAACAGTCACCTGCTTGTACTCGGCGGGGGTGTCCGGCGCTCCGAGGGCAGCGCCGCAGCTGTGACAGAACCGAGCGTTCGGCAGCAGCTCTGTCTCACAGGAAGTGCAGGCCGTCACGGCCGTCAGAATAGGGCGCTGGCCGCCTGACGAGGCGGTTTATGCATATGCAGTCCAGGCGACGACCAGGCCGCCAAACCCCGTCGTTAGGCTGTGCCGCATGGCTGCTGACATCGTGCCGATCCGGGTTGGGCTGACCAAGGGCGATCTGTACACACTGTGGGCCCCCCGCTGGCGTGACTCCGGCGACGAATGGGAGGCACTCCTGGGCAAGGACGAGGACCTTTACGGGTTCGAGTCGGTGGCCGATCTGGCCGCCTTCATCAGGACCAACAGCGACAACGACCTGACCGACCACCCCGCGTGGGAGGGGCTGACCCAGGCGAACGCGCACAGCTTCGATCCGCCGGAGGAGCGCCAATACGACCTGATCGGTGTGCAGGAGCTGCTCGCCGAGAAACCCACCGAGGACTCGGTGTCCACCCTGCACAGGACGCTGGCCATCGTGTCGTCCATCGGATCGGTCTGCGAACTGTCCACGGTGACCAAGTTCTTCAATGGCAACCCGGTGCTCGGTTCGCTGGGTGCAGGTATCGACACCTTCAGCGGCAGAAGCGGCCGCAAGCGCTGGAGCGAGATCGGCGCCGTGATCGGCCGCAGTTGGGACAAGGTCGTCGACGCGATCGACGAGGTCGTCACCATCCCGGATGTCGACGCGGCCGCATCGGAGAAAGCGGCGGCCGAACTGAAGGAACCGAAGCCCGAGCCCGAAGATCTTGACGAGCTCGCGGAAACCGAGGCCGACGACGCCGACGTCGAGGAATCCGACGAAGACGAAGACACCGAGGACTCCGATGGTGCTGTTGCCAACCATGCGGGCGGCCTGGTGCTCGGCGCCGACGCGGAATTCTGGCTCAAGGTCGGCATCGACCCGATCCGGATGATCACTCGCGGAGGCACGTACTACACGTTGCGCTGCTACCTCGACGATGCGCCGGTCTTCCTGGGCCGCAACGGCCGGGTCAGCATCTTCGGATCCGAGCGGTCACTGGCGCGGTACCTGGCCGACGAGCACGACCACGACCTGTCCGATCTGCCCACCTACGAAGACATCAAGACCGCCGCCACCGACGGCTCGCTGCGCGTCGATGTCGCCGACGAAAACGTCTATGTGACAAGCGGTCTGGCCGACGACCTGTCGGACGGACCCGATGCGGTCGACCGCGACCAGTTGGAGCTCGCCGTCGAGTTGCTCAGGGACGTCGGCGAGTACGCCGAGGACGACGTCGTCGAGGAGACGCTGGACGCCGACATGCCACTGGGTCGCGTCGTGGCCTACGTGCTGGAGCCGGCCACGGTGAGCAAGCCCAGCGGACCGTTCGCCGACGCCGTCGAGCAGTGGGAGTCGCTGGAGACATTCCTCGAGTCGCGGCTCCGGCAGGAGTAGCCCTAAAGCTCGGTAGCGCGCGGGTGTCGCGGCTCGTACAGCCCGAGGTCGCTCCCGCCGGGCAGCCGGATGCTGGTCAGCAGTCCCCACCCCTGATCCGTCACCTCGGCGCACGTCACCCCGTTGGCGGCAAGGTGATCGACGGTGGCGTTGATGTCGTCGCACATCAGGTAGAGCTCTTGTGACTGCGCACCATCGGTTGGATGCACCGCAACCTCGCCCGGCGGCAGCTTGAAGATCAGCCAGCCGCCGCCCGCATCGACATGCGGATAATCGAGCACATCGGAGAAGAACGCCCTGTCCGCTTCGGCGTCGCGGCTGTAGATGATGACGTGGCTGCCAGTGATCATTGCGCAATTCTGCACATATAGTCCGGCACGTTCACCTCAGGAATACCGTCCGTCCCTGTGTAGGACATTCGTGGAAATCGAGTATTCGACTACTCGCGTCCAAACACGATGTCCGCAGCATCCTGTCTACACACCGCAACGGACGGAGATGACAAATGACCGCTCAGCAGCAACAACTCATGGATTCCTTCTACGCACTCGACAATGTGGTCACGATCAAGATCACGATGGACCCGGCCGAGTGGGACAAGGTGCGAAACGAGGAGCCCAAAGGCGGCCGCTGTTTCTGGGAGTGGACCGGCGGCAGCCGGTACACATGGCGAAAGGCCGACTCGGTCGAGATTTCGGGAACCAAGTTCCCCGCGCGCACGACATTCACGAATGTGGGCATCAAGAAGAAGTCATTCTGCGGCTCCATCGACAGCAACAAGCCCTGCATTCACGTCGACTTCGGCAAAGGTACCAACGCGGGCCAGGCGCAGGCAGAAGCGCTGATCGGGACACGCTACGTGACCCTGAACAACTCCATCCAGGACAAGTCCTTCGTCAAACAGACTCTGGGCTACCGGATGATGGAGACGGCGGGCCTGCCCAACTCTCGGTGCAACTACGCCCGTGTGTTCGTGAACGGAACGTTGATCGGCCAAGGCGCCGGCGGCGTCAACGCCCCAGGCATCTACGTCAATGCCGAACCGATCATGAAGCAGTACATCGAACGCAATTTCAACGGCAACATGAACGGCAATCTGTACGAGATCGCGCACAAGAACGATTTCCTCGAAGAGCGGCTGGAATACATTGGGGTCGAAGACCTCTCGAAGTTCGAGGACAAAGCCGATCTCAAATTCGCCACCGACCACATCAAGGCGAACGGCCTCGCCGGGGCAGACCAGATGATCGACATGGAGCAGTACCTCAAGCTCTACGCGATGGAGTTTCTGCTCAAGCACTGGGACGGCTATGCCGACAACACCAACAACACCTATCTCTACAACGACGTCGACGCTGTCGCCACACCAGGCGTGGGCGACATCAAGTTCAAGTTCGTCCCATGGGGCATCGACCAGACGCTTCAACCGAACAGGCCGTTCAAGCTGGGCCGGGATGGGCTGATCGCTCAACTTGTGCGCAATGACGACGCGCGCCGAAAGCTGTTGATGGACCAGATCCGGGCGTACCGGGAGACGGTGTTCAGCCGCGAGCATCAACAGACGGTGCTCAAACCGCTGCTCGACCAGATGCAGGGGTTGCTGACGGGCTTCGGCGTGCCGAACGTTGTGGCCGAGATCGATTCCTTCCGACAGCAATTGCGGCTCGCCGAGTCGGCCGCCTACATCTTCACCGGCCTGCCAGAACCCTCGGAGCCGGTCTACATCCTCAAGCACGACACCAGTGACTGTCTGCATGCGAGCAACACCGAGTCGATACCGCCGGGCGCGCCCGCGCCGGTGAACTTCGAGGTGTACCACCAGCAGTTGTTCGACAACAACCAGCCACCGGATCTGTGGGTCCTCAACGACCTGGGCACCGGAAAGTCGCTGACCAACCTGGCGTTCAACCGCAATCTGCACGCCAGCGGCACGCAGGTCACACCTGCGGGTCATAAGCTTCTCTACACATGTGCGCCCAGTAACGGCGACCATGGCGAGGAGTTCACCGTCGTGCCCGTGCCGGTGCCGGTCGACGATCCCGCCAATCCGCCAGGGCGGTACGCGTTCACCGGCTACTTCAACCTCGTCAGTGTGCGGACCACCGAGATGGCGAAGTTCGGGACCGACATGACGCCGGGCGGCAGGCCACGGGTCCACCAGGAGTTGCCCGGCTCAAACCTCTACTTCTACTGATGCTTTCGGGGGTAGTCGAGCACCGCGTAGCCACCTCCGTCGTCGACGATGAGGAGTTTCCTTTCGTCGCCGGCTGAGAATGCGAACACGCCTTCCGGCTTCATCGACCGATGAAATTTCACGTCGAAAGGCGTGAGGGTGTCACCACTGCCGTCCCACGCGCAGAGCTGAAACGGCTCGTCGGACATGCTCAACGAGCGGCCGACCAGAAGCAGAAAGTCGCCGGCCTGCTCGTCGTACGAGATGTCGCGGATGCCCTGTTTCGCCTTCGCCCGTGGAAGCGCAACGTGCAGAATCGACGGCGCCCCGAGCGCCTCGGTGGTCCATTGCGCGGCGGGCGCATCGATGGGCACCCGGATAACCGTGACGATTCCGCGGTCCGCGGGTCCCCGCAGGCCGAACACCAGCGCTTGCGTATGCGGTTCCCACGCAACGCCTTCGATGTTCAGCCCGCCCGCGTCCGGTCCTTGCTCAGCGGCTATGGCGAGCGACGGCACTTGGTCCAGCAGCCAGTCGCGGAATCCGTGCATCGGCTCCGCGTGCAGATCGCCGTGCGGCTGGTAACGAACGCGCACCAATCCGTCGCAAACCTGATGTTGGCCAGAGCTGTTGCCGCCCATGACGCAGAGCGAGGACGCGACGACGAGAAGCGTCTCGCCGTTGTGGGCGATGCGGGCCAGGCATTCGGGATCACGCAAGTCACCGTCGGCCACACCGGCCAGCGGGCGGCGGGAAATCCGTTCCACCTCTGCGCCGTCGGAGTCGAGGGCGAGTTCGAACAGCGCTGACGGGTCGTGGTTGTCGACGAAGACGAATCGGCCGGGACCGACTTCGGCAACGCCAGAGGCGTTGAACGGCTCGCCTCCGTTGGTCTGGTCGAACGGCGTCGACTTGACCTTCTTCTTCAGGCCCAGGCTGTCGGCGACTGACCGAAAAGTCGCAGCGGCCTTGGCGATCCAGTTCGCCAAGATCGACTCAGCCGATCAGCACGGCGAACCGCGGTTTGATCACCTCGTCGATGATTGCCAGTCGTTCGTCGAACGGGATGAACGCCGACTTCATCGCATTGATGGTGAACCGCGCCAGATCGCTCCAGCCGTAGCCGAACGCCTCCACCAGTCGCATCATCTCCTGGCTCATCGTTGTGTCGCTCATCAGCCTGTTGTCGGTGTTGACCGTGACACGGAAGCGGCCGCGGGCGAGCAGGTCGAAGGGATGTTCGGCGATGCTGCCCACCGCGCCGGTCTGCACGTTGGAACTCGGGCACAGCTCGAGCGGAATCCGCTTGTCTCGCAACAGCGACGCCAGCCGACCGAGGTGAACGTGTCCGTCCGGCGCCACGGTGATGTCGTCGACAATGCGCACGCCGTGGCCGAGCCGGTCGGCACCGCAGAATGCGATGGCCTCGTGAATGGATGGCAGCCCGAAGGCTTCACCGGCATGGATCGTGAAGCGGCCATTATGGTTCCGCATGTACTCGAAGGCGTCGAGGTGCCGTGTCGGCGGGTAGCCGGCCTCCGCGCCCGCGATGTCGAAGCCGACCACACCCTTGTCCCGAAACCGGATCGCCAGCTCGGCGATCTCCAGTGAACGAGCCTGGTGCCGCATCGCGGTAACCAGGCAGCGCACGGTGATCGTGCGGCCCTCGCTGCTGGCGGCCTTCTCGCCGTCGGCGAAGCCGGCCAGCACCGCGTCGACGACCGTGTCCAGCGACAGGTCCCTGTCGATGTGCAGCTCGGGGGCGAACCGGATCTCTGCGTACACCACGTTGTCGGCGGCCAGGTCTTCGACGCACTCGTAGGCCACCCGGTACAACGCTTCCGGCGTCTGCATCACCCCGACGGTGTGCGCGAACGGCTCCAGGTATCGCTCCAGCGACCCGCTGTGCGCGGCGGTCCGGAAGAAGGTCGCCAAGCCGTCCACATCGGTCACAGGCAGCTCGTCGTAGCGGGTCTGCTCGGCGAGGTCCAGGACAGTGGCGGGCCGCAGTCCACCGTCAAGGTGATCGTGCAGCAGGGCCTTCGGCGCCTGCCTGATCTTGTCCAGCGTGAGCGGTGACGTCATCTGTTTCTTCGCTCCTCGCGTGCGCGGTCGTCTTTGCGCTCCTCGCGTGCGCGGTCGTTTTTTCGCTCCTCGCGTGCGCGGTCGTTTTTTCGCTCCTCGCGTGCGCGGCTGCCAATCCGATCGATGATCAGCGGGCCGATCTGCGGGGCGGTGTCGCCGACGCTCCAGCCGCCTTCGAGCTCGGCCATCGCGCCTTCGAACCGCTCGGGGGTGTCGGTGTAGAGGGTGAAAAGCGCTTCCCCTGCGGCGACGGGTTCGCCGGGACGGCGATGGATCCGCAGGCCTGCGCCGGATTGCACGCGCTCGCCCGGGACGGCACGACCCGCGCCGAGCCGCCAGACTGTCAGTCCCACCGCCATTGCGTCGATATCGCCCATCGTGCCACCACGCGGAGCCGAGATGGTCTCGGAGTTCGCACCGTGTCGCAACGGTTGCGCCAAGTCGCCGCCCTGGGCGGTGACCAGGCTGCGGAAGTGGTCCATCGCCGAGCCGTCACGCAGCGTCTGCGTCGGGTCGACACCGTCGAGGCCTGCTGCGTCGAGCATCTCGGCGGCCAGCGCCAGCGTCAGTTCGACGACATCCGGAGGGCCCCCGCCTGCGAGCACTTCCAGCGACTCTTCCACTTCGACCGCGTTGCCGACGGTCCTGCCGAGCGGGCGGTTCATATCCGTCAGCAGCGCGCGGGTCACAAGACCCTCCGCAGTGCCCAACTCGACCATCGTCCGCGCCAGCTCTCGGGACTCGGCCTCGGTGTCGAGAAACGCCCCGGAGCCGACCTTGGAGTCGAGCACCAGCGCCCGTGTGCCCTCGGCGATCTTCTTGCTCATCACCGAGCTGGCGATCAGCGGCAGCGACTCCGTGGTGCCCGTGACATCGCGCAACGCATAGATCTTGCGATCTGCAGGGGCCAGCTCACCCGCCGCGAAGATCGCCGCGCCGAGGTCGCAGAGTTGTTGACGGATCTGGTTTTTCGGGATCTCGGCGGTGAATCCCTGGATGGCTTCCAGCTTGTCGAGCGTGCCACCGGTGTGCCCGAGACCGCGACCGGCAGCTTGCGGCACGGCGCCTCCGCACGCCATCACCACCGGCACCAGCGGGATGGTGATCTTGTCCCCCACCCCGCCCGTGGAGTGCTTGTCCACCAAGGCAAGCGGCTTGCCGTCGCGACGCAGATCAGTGAAATCCATCCGCTCGCCCGAGTTCACCATGGCGGTGGTCCAGCGCGCGATCTCCCGGCCCGTCATCCCGCGCAGGAAGATCGCCATCAACAGAGCCGACATCTGCTCGTCGTGCACACGCCCGTGGGTGTAGGCGTCGATCACCCAGTCGATCGCCGCGTCGGAGAGGACGCCGCCGTCGCGCTTGGTCCGGATGACTGTCGGCGCGTCGAACGTGGTCTGGGTCACGGCTTTTCCGGCTCCCGCTGGGGCAGGTCGTCGGGACCGAACGCGTCGGGCAGCAGCTCGCCCAACGGCTTCGGACCCAAGGGGTGGTCGATCAGCATCTGTGGCCCGCCGTGCTCCAGCAGCACCTGGCGGCACCGGCCGCACGGCATCAGCAGCTCGCCATCCGCAGCCACACAGGACAAGGCGATCAACCTGCCGCCACCCCCTGAATGCAGGGCGCAAACCACCGCGCACTCGGCACAGAGACCTAGGCCATATGAGACATTCTCCACATTGCAGCCGGCCACCATCCGGTGGTCGTCGACCAGGGCCGCGGCGCCCACCGACAGGCCCGAATATGGCGCATACGCCTTCGTCGCAGCCTCGGCGGCCTTGTGCCGCAACATCTTCCAGTCGATATCGGTCGTCACGTCAATATCCCCGCCGGGCCCTGAGTGCATTCCGAACCCTCCGTCCCGTGACCCGACACGTGATGTAGGTAACCCTAACTTCGAGGTCAAACACCTGCGAACGGCTAACACGGTAGTGCTTTGGCTACTACAAATGGGTTTAGAGTCGCCCCAGGTTTGGGCCGGGGTTCACTGCCGACCCAAGCGTCCACCGATGGTGTTGGAGGCCCGATGAGCACGAATACGGATACAGCGGCCCCGCGGGATAAGCCGGCGCGCAGACGCACCCTCTACCGCGGCGACCCGGGAATGTGGTCGTGGGTGCTGCACCGGATCACCGGCGCCACCATCTTCTTCTTCCTGTTCGTGCACGTGCTCGACACCGCGCTGGTCCGGGTCAGCCCGGAGGCATACAACGAAGTCATCTCCACCTACAAGACGCCGATCGTCGGCCTGATGGAGGTCGGGCTGGTCGCGGCGGTGCTCTATCACGCGCTCAACGGCATCCGGGTCATCCTGATCGACTTCTGGCAGCACGGTCCGCGCTACCAACGCCTGATGCTGTGGGGGGTGGCCGCCGTCTGGCTGGCCGTGATGATCCCGGCGCTGGGTGTGCTCGGCATGCACATGGCGGAGCGGTTCCTGTGAGCGCGCCATGGTCGCCCCACCACCGCGAGGGCCGCATCGCCGCCGTCCAGGAGAAAGAGCACGACCGGCCCGCTTCCCTCGACCATCCCCGCGCACCGCGCCGCCCTAGGGGCATCCCGTACTTCGAGAAGTACGCGTGGCTGTTCATGCGGTTCTCGGGCGTGGCGCTCGTCGTGCTGGCGCTGGGCCACCTGTTCATCATGCTGATGTGGGACAACGGCGTGTACCGCATCGACTTCAACTACGTCGCCGAGCGCTGGGCATCCCCGTTCTGGCAGATCTGGGACATGGCCCTGCTGTGGCTGGCGATGATTCACGGCGCCAACGGCATGCGCACGATCATCGGTGACTACGCCCGAAAGAACGTCACCAAGTTCTATCTGAATTCGCTGCTGTTGCTGGCGACCGGCTTCACCTTGGTGCTGGGCAGCTACGTGTTGGTCACCTTCGACGCGAACATCTCGTGAGATCCGAAGGAAGATGAGCTCAAATGATCATTGAACATCGCTACGACGTTGTCATCGTCGGCGCTGGCGGCGCGGGCATGCGGGCCGCCGTCGAGGCCGGGCCCCGGGTCCGCACAGCGGTGCTGACCAAGCTGTACCCGACGCGCAGCCACACCGGCGCGGCGCAGGGCGGCATGTGCGCGGCATTGGCGAACGTCGAAGAGGACAACTGGGAGTGGCACACCTTCGACACCGTCAAGGGCGGCGACTACCTCGCCGACCAGGACGCCGTCGAGATCATGTGCAAGGAAGCCATCGACGCGGTGCTGGACCTCGAGAAGATGGGGATGCCGTTCAACCGCACCCCGGAGGGCCGTATCGACCAGCGCCGGTTCGGCGGGCACACCCGCGACCACGGCAAGGCCCCGGTGCGCCGCGCGTGCTACGCCGCTGACCGCACCGGCCACATGATCCTGCAGACGCTCTACCAGAACTGCGTCAAGCACGATGTCGAGTTCTTCAACGAGTTCTACGCGCTCGACATCTGCATCACCGACACCCCGGGCGGGCCGGTGGCGACCGGCGTCATCGCCTACGAGCTGGCGACCGGCGACATTCACATCTTCGCGGCCAAGGCCGTCGTGTTCGCCACCGGTGGGTCGGGCCGGATGTACAAGACGACCTCCAACGCGCACACCCTCACCGGCGACGGCCTTGGCATCATCTTCCGCAAGGGACTTCCGTTGGAGGACATGGAGTTCCACCAGTTCCACCCGACGGGTCTGGCGGGCCTGGGCATCCTGATCTCAGAGGCGGTGCGCGGCGAGGGCGGCCGTCTGCTCAACGCAGACGGCGAGCGCTTCATGGAGCGTTACGCGCCGACGATCGTCGACCTCGCGCCGCGCGACATCGTCGCCCGGTCGATGGTGCTCGAGGTGCTCGAGGGACGCGGTGCGGGCCCGAACAAGGACTACGTGTACATCGATGTGCGCCACCTCGGTGAGGACGTGCTCGAGTCGAAGCTGCCCGATATCACCGAATTCGCGAGAACGTATCTGGGCGTCGACCCGGTGAAGGAACTTGTCCCGGTCTACCCGACGTGCCACTACGTGATGGGCGGCATCCCGACGACCGTGCACGGCCAGGTGCTCCGCGACAACACCAACGTCGTCGCGGGGCTCTACGCCGCGGGTGAATGCGCATGCGTCTCTGTGCACGGCGCCAACCGGCTCGGCACCAACTCGCTGCTGGACATCAACGTGTTCGGCCGTCGTGCGGGCATCGCGGCCGCGAACTACGCAATGGGGCACGAACACGTCGACCTGCCCGAAGACCCGGAGGGAATGGTGGTCGGCTGGGTCCGCGACATCCTCTCCGAACACGGCAACGAACGCGTCGCCGACATCCGCGGCGCGCTACAGCAGTCGATGGACAACAACGCGGCGGTGTTCCGTACCGAGGAGACGTTGAAACAGGCGCTGACGGATATCCACGCACTCAAGGAGCGCTACGCCCGAATCTCGTTGCAAGACAAGGGCAAGCGCTTCAACAGCGACCTGCTCGAGGCGATCGAGCTCGGCATGCTGCTGGAGCTGGCCGAGGTCACGGTGGTGGGTGCGTTGAACCGCAAGGAGTCTCGCGGCGGCCACGCCCGCGAGGACTACCCGAACCGCGACGACACCAACTACATGCGACACACGATGGCCTACAAGCAAGGCACCGACCTGCTCAGCGATATCCGGCTGGACTACAAGCCGGTGGTGCAGACGCGATACGAGCCGATGGAACGGAAATACTGATGACGACCACGCCTGACGTCGAGCCGTCCACGAAAGAGCCGGAGCTGCCGCCGATTCCCGATGGTGCGGTAATGGTGACGCTGAAGATCGCGCGGTTCAACCCGGAGAGTCCCGACACCGCAGGCTTTCAGAGCTTCCGTGTGCCGAGCCTGCCCTCCGACCGTCTGCTTAACCTGCTGCACTACGTCAAGTGGTATCTCGATGGCACGCTGACGTTCCGCCGGTCGTGTGCACACGGCGTGTGTGGTTCGGATGCCATGCGCATCAACGGTGTCAACCGGCTGGCGTGCAAGGTGCTGATGCGCGACCTGCTGCCGAAGAACCCGAGCAAACAACTGACGATCACCATCGAACCGATCCGCGGCCTGCCCGTGGAGAAGGACCTCGTGGTGAACATGGAGCCGTTCTTCGACGCGTACCGTGCTGTCAAGCCGTACCTGATCGTCAGCGGGAATCCGCCTACGCGCGAACGGATTCAGAGCGCGACCGACCGCGCGCGTTACGACGACACCACCAAGTGCATCCTGTGCGCGTGCTGCACCACCAGCTGCCCGATCTACTGGAGTGAGGGTTCGTACTTCGGCCCCGCCGCGATCGTCAACGCGCACCGGTTCATCTTCGACAGCCGCGACGAAGCCGCCGCCGAGCGGCTCGACATCCTCAACGAGGTTGACGGTGTCTGGCGCTGCCGCACGACATTCAACTGCACGGAATCGTGCCCCCGCGGCATTCAGGTGACGCAAGCGATCCAGGAGGTCAAGCGCGCCCTGATGTTCGCGCGCTAGCGATTTCGGCGTGGTTGGTTGCGCTCAGCACAACTACGTACGCCGAAGTCGCTAGACCCGAGGCCAAGTGCGTACCGCACGATGCGCAGGCGACGTCGTCCACGTCAATATCGTGTCATCGTGCCGGGCCTAACATTGCTGATTGTCACTAGGAGGACGCATGGTGAGCTTCCAGGATCTGTCGCTCGAGGAGCGGCGCACCCTTGTCGGCCAGGGCACCGAACATTTTCGTACACATGCCACCGACTTATCGGAAGCCGAGCTGAACGCTCCTTCGCTGCTTGCCGGTTGGAAGCGTCGACAGCTGATTGCCCACCTCGGATACAACGCCGTCGGGATGTGCCGATTGCTCGACGGGGCCGCCGCCGGTGTAGCAAAGGACATGTACGCGTCGGCAAAGCAACGCGAAGACGACATCGCCGAGTCTGTCGACCTCGACGTGACCGCCTTGTATCGCCTGTTCAACACTGAGACGCAACGGCTGGAAACGGCGTGGAAGGAATTGCCAACCGAGGCTTGGTCGGTGATGGTGAAGACGCCCCAGGGCAAGCCGTTTCCGGCTTCGGAGACGTTGTGGATGCGCAGCAGAGAGGTGTGGATCCACGCCGTCGACCTGGATACCGGGGCGACCTTCGAGTTGATCCCGCCTGTCGTACAGCAGACCCTGTTCGACGAGGTGATCGCCGGGTGGCGCGGCTCAGGCATGGCGGTCGCCGTTGATGTCGAATCGACCCCCGCCATCACGGTGTCGATCGACGACAAGACATCGGACGTCAGGGACATTTTCGTGCATGGCACGATGCCTGCGCTCCTGAGCTGGATGACCGGACGCGGCAATGCAGGGGTGTCGCCTGCGGACGCCGCACCGGCGCCGGCCTGGCTCTGAGCAAAGGATTGCGGTTGATTCTGGGAGTGAGTGGGTAAACGGCCATTTGCCATGTGGATCACTCACAGAAGCGAGTACTCAACTATGCCCGATCACTTGATCTTTCGTCGTTTCTCTGTCACCGCAGGGATTGCCGCCGCGCTGGTCGCGACCACGCTGACCGCATGTGGTGGCGGAAACAAGGGGAATGAAAGCACCACATCCTCGACAACAACCACCACTACGACGACCACGGCGACCACCACGGCCACGACGCCGGCTCCTGCAGGCACGGGAGCACCGGGTACAGGCGAGCCGGGCGCGGGTGCCGGAGCAGGGCCCGGTGGGGCGACCGCGGGCGTGCCAGGTGCGGGCGCCGGAGCCGGACCTGGCGGTGCCAGTGCCGGCGCGGGTGGGGCAGGCGCTGGGGCTGGACCAGGCGGGGCCACCGCCGGCGTGCCAGGTGCAGGCGCCGGAGCCGGCCCGGGTGGCGCGGGCGCATGCGCGGGCGGCTTCTGCGTCGGCTCACCGTAATTCGTAACCCGAAACGGGTCTTTGCAATCAGCCGCTGACGTGGGAACCCGCATCTCTGGGTAGGCGCAGCGTTTCGATCAGGGTGGCGGCGAGCAGTACACCGAGCGCCAGGTACACATACGGGTATGACACCAGCAGGCTGAGAAGCAGTGCCGCGACAGCGATTCCGAGTCCCGCGGCGAGTTCCTGAACCGACGCGTTGAGGGTATTGCCGTGGGTGAGGTCGTCACCCTCGATGCCGGAGAACGCCAGGCTGTTGTATGCGGTGAAGCCAATCGATCGCAAGGCCCCGCTCACATAAAGAATGACCGCCATCACGACAATCGACAGCCCCGGTCGGAGCAGCATGAGCAGACCGAAGCATCCGACCGATGCGATTCCGTTGACGAGCAGCACATTACGGATGCCGAATCTGCGCATCAGTGGAGTAGTCGCCGGTTTGATGGTGAGGTTGCCAAGGAACAGTGCAGCGACCATCAGGCCCGCACTCAACGGCGTCCAGCCGAATACGAACTGAAACTGCAGTGGGAGCAGGAACGGGACCGCAGTGATCACCATGCGATACAGCGACCCCGCTGTCACGGTGATGCGCAGCGTCTGCTCACGCAGAACCTTCAATTGCACGAGGGGCGCGTCCGTGCGCAGCAGACGTCGACCCGCCCAGCCGAGCAGAACCACTGCTACGGCGCCCACCACCCCGACCACCTGCCAGGGGGTGCCGCTCACGTGAATCTGTTCGAGTGCGATCAAGGCAGCCGCGATTCCAAGCCCGATCAGCAGCATGCTGCGCCAGTCCAGGGAACGCACCGACGGCGCAGGCTCGCCCTGTACGAGCTTGAGCGCCAGCAGGAATCCGACAATGCCGATCGGAATGTTGATCAAGAAGATCCACCGCCACGACGCGAACGTCGCGATCGCGCCGCCCAATGCAGGCGCGATGACGGGCGCGGTCAGCGCAGGCCAGGTAAGCAGGGCGATAGCGCGGACGAGGTCGGATTTGTCGGAGTCGCGCAATACCGCCAGCCGTCCGACGGGAACCATCATGGCGCCACCGATGCCTTGCAGCACTCGCATGCCGACCAGCATTGGCAGCGACACGCTCGCGGCACAGCCGATCGAGGCGATCGTGAACACCGCGATCGCGGTCACGAATACGCGCCTGACCCCGAACCGGTCGGCCATCCACCCGGTCGCGGGTATCAGAACTGCGACCGTGACCAGGTAGGCAGAGATCGCGACGTTGATGTTGACCGCGTTGACGCCCAACGATTCGGCGATGCGCGGAATGGCAGGCGCGACGATGGTGGCGTCGAGGATCTCCATGAAGAGTGCGCCGGCAACCAGTAACGCCATGGCGCGCGGGAACGGCGGGCGTGATGGCTGGGCAGGCGTCGGGTGAGGCATCGCCGTCAACCTAGCCCGTGCGCGGAGCTACTGCTGTCACACATCGGCAGGCTGTTTCGTCTTACCGGTATGACACAGAAAACCCGCATCGCTCCCATGCCGCCGCAGCGCGCATCGCTGCTGACCAGGCTGATGTACCGGTACGCCAAGCGCCGGTTCGGCGAGGTGCCCGAACCGTTCACCGTGGCCGCGCATCACCCTCGGCTGATGATGGCCAACGGCGTCCATGAGATGCTGCTGCAATCCGGCTCGAAGAAACTGCCGGTCAGCGTCCGCGAACTGGCCGTGTTCTGGACCGCCCGCACGATCGGGTGCTCGTGGTGCGTCGACTTCGGCTCGATGTTGATCCGGCTAGAAGGCCTCGACATGGAGCGGATCAAGGACATCGACAACTACGCGACCTCGCCCGCCTACACCGACGACGAGCGTGCCGCCATCGCCTACGCCAACGCCATGACCACCGACCCACACACCATCACCGACGAACAGGTTGACGACCTGAAACGCCGGTTCGGAGACGACGGGGTCTTCGAGCTGACGTATCAGATCGGCGTGGAGAACATGCGGGCCCGGATGTACTCGGCTCTTGGCATCACCGAGCAAGGCTTCAGTTCCGGTGACGCCTGCCGGGTGCCGTGGGCGACGGAGGACGCGCAATCGGCGAAGCAGTGAATTTGTCGGGGTTCGCGACATCCCATATGGCGCAGATCTTTCCGTCGCGCACTGTCATCGCGGTAACCCGCGGCATCATCTCGGGATAGCCGCCGCCTGCCGGTGCGCCCGGCGTGTAGCTGCCGAGCTGGCCGTTGACCAGGGCCAGCTGACTCGCCGACAGGAAGTTCGGACCGTAGCGCTGGGCCAGACCGAACAGGAAGCGCGCGACCTTGTCCGGCCCGTGGATGACGCGCGCCGCCGTCGGCGCCATGCGGTTCGAGTCGCCGGTGAACGTGACCTCCGGATGGAGAAGGCGCACAACGCCATCCAGGTCACCCGAAGCCAACGCCGCCATCAGCGCGCCCGCAACTTCGTTGTGCGTCTGCTCGGCGACCGGCTTTGGCGTCGAGCCCACCGCGCGCCGCGCCCGCGAGGCCAACTGCCGCGCTGCGGCATCGCTGACGCCCAGCACCGAGGCGATCTCGGCGAACGGCACCCCGAAGCCCTCGTGCAGCACGAATGCGACGCGCTGATCGGGCGTCAACCGCTCGAGCACGACCATGGCCGCGAACCGGGCGTCCTCGCTTGCCACCACCGCCGCAAGCGGATCATTGCCCTCGAGGCCCGTGACCACCGGCTCGGGCAGCCACTCGCCGACGTATGTTTCGCGCCGACGGGCCGCCGAACGCAACCGATCGAGACCCAGCCTGCTCACCACGGTGGTCAGCCATGCGCGCGAGTCGACGATTTCATCGCGCTTCTGGCCCAAAGCATCCCACTTGAGCCAGGCGTCCTGGACCGCGTCTTCGGCGTCGGCGAAAGTCCCCGTCAGCCGATACGCCACGGCCAGCAGATGTGAGCGCAGCCCCTCGAATTCGTCGATTCGGGTGGTCATCCGGAAAGCCTAATCCGGCATAGTCCGCAGCAGACTGGCTGAATTAGTGGCGATCGTTGCACTCAGCGACTGATTTCGTGCAGGATTGCGCTGTGGGGCTCGGAAATGCGTTGAACCGCATCCGGCCGAGCTGTCTGTCTCGTCAATGAGGAGCACATAATCATGAGCGCGTCACTGTATGCCGTGGTCGACCCGTCCACCGGCGACACGGTCAAGGAGTACCCGACCGCCACCGACCAGCAGATTGAGGCCGCCATCGCCGCTGCCGCCAAGGCGCACAGCGAGTGGTCGCGCGGGTCCACGGTCGCCGACCGGGCCGCGCTGATCCGCAGGGTCGGCGAACTGCACAACGAGCGCAAGGAAGAGCTCGCCAAGATCATCAACCGTGAGATGGGCAAGCCGATCGACCAGTCCGAGGGCGAGGTCGAGTTCAGCGCGGCGATCTACGGGTACTACGCCGACAACGCGGAGAAGTTCCTCGCCGACGAGCCGATCCAGCTGCTCGACGGCGAGGGGTCGGCCCTGATCCGCCGGAGCTCCGTCGGTGTTCTGCTCGGAATCATGCCGTGGAACTACCCGTACTACCAGGTCGCCCGGTTCGCGGGCCCGAATCTGACGGTGGGCAACACCATCCTGCTCAAGCACGCTCCCCAATGCCCGGAGTCGGCGGCTGCGATGCAGCAGATCTTCACCGACGCCGGCTACCCGGAGGGCGCCTACATCAACATCTACGCCACCAACGAGCAGGCGGCGAACATTATCGCCGACCCCCGCGTGCAGGGCGTTTCGCTGACCGGCTCCGAGCGCGCAGGTGCGGCCGTCGCCGAGATCGCGGGCCGCAACCTGAAGAAGGTCGTCCTCGAGCTCGGTGGCTCCGACCCGTTCATCGTGCTCAGCTCCGATGACCTGGACGCCACCGTGGACGCCGCCGTCGACGGCCGCTTCGAGAACACCGGTCAGGCCTGCAACGCCGCCAAGCGCATCATCGTCTCGGAGGGCATCTACGACGACTTCCTGGACAAGTTCACCCAGAAGGTGCTCGCGAAGGCCGACGGCCTAGCCCCGCTGTCGTCGGTCGCAGCGGCCGAGCGGCTCGACGATCAGGTCAAGCGGGCCGTGGACGACGGCGCCACGCTGGTCTCCGAGGGTGAGCGCAAGGGCGCCTTCTTCCCGCCGGGCGTGCTGACCGGTGTCTCACCTGATTCGCCGTCCTACCGCGAGGAGCTGTTCGGACCGGTCGCGACGGTCTACAAGGTCGGCTCCGAGGACGAGGCCGTCGAGGTGGCCAACGACACCCCGTTCGGGCTGGGCTCTTACGTCTTCACCACCGATGACGACCAGGCCAAGCGGGTGGCCGACAAGATCGAGGCGGGCATGGTGTTCGTCAACGCCGTCGGCGCCGAGGGTGTCGAGCTGCCCTTCGGCGGCGTGAAGCGATCAGGCTTCGGTCGCGAGCTCGGCCGCTTCGGCATGGACGAGTTCGTCAACAAGAAGCTGATCCGCATCACCTAGGGCTTGACGAATCTCGGGTAGTGCGCGACGACGGCCGCGCCATCCGAGCGCGGATCCGACGCCGCCGTCATCGATCCCTTGGTGTCGGCGAAGACGACGTTGGCCTGTCCCAGTGCTTCGGTGTGCGGCGCAACGTCGACGGGCGTGAGGCCGGAGCGCGCAATCGCAGCCCTGGCCGTAGCGGGCATGTCGGACTCCACCGTCACCGAATCGGCGGTGGCGCCCTCGCTCTGCAGCCCGACGACGGCGCGAGGCGCGGCAACCGCTTCCTCGGCTCCCGCACCGTTGAGGGCGCCGAGCAGCACCTGCGCGAGTATCTGGGGCTGACCCTGACCGCCCATGGTCGACAGCACGTGCCGCGCCTGGCCCTCGTGCAGCGTCATCACCGGCATCAGGGTGTGCAGGGGGCGTTTGCGCGGCGCGATGACGTTCGGCGAGTTGCCATCCAGCGCGAAGCCGGTGCCCCGGTTGTGAAAGAGGATGCCGGTGTCGGGGTCGATCAGCCCTGAACCGAACGCGTGGTAGACGCTCTGGATGAGCGACACCGCATACCCGTCGCCGTCCGCGGCGGCGACGCCGACGGTGTCGCCGTGCGGCACCAAGCCGGGTCCAGCTTGGACCGCACCGAGCTCCGCCATCACGTCCAGTCCGCCGTTCACCAGCGCGGAGACATCGACGTCGACGAAGCGCGGATCGGCCACGCGGGATGCGCGCAGCTCGTTACCCCGATGGAAGACCCGCATCAGGGTGCCGAGCCCGTCACCGAGCGGGTCGGCGATGGCAAGCTCGTCGATGGCCCGCAGCGCCCGCAGCAGTAACAGCCCGTGCGTGTTCGGCGGGCTTGTCAGCACCGTCATACCGCGGAACGGCGTCGAGATGGGCTCGACGACCTCGGGCTCGAAATCTGCGAAATCCTCTACCGTCAAGGACGATCCGCGCGAGCGCAGGTAGCAGACAGAGCGCTTGGCGATGCCGTCGGTGTAGAACGCATCGGGTCCGTCTTCGGCCAGGCCTGCAAAGGTGTCGGCGAGCGCCGGCTGGACGAAGTCATCGCCCGCGGCAAGGCTTTTGCCGCGAGGGCGGAACACCCTGTCGAAATCCTCGGTGTCGAACAGATCGGCGTTCTCCGTGTCGGCGATGTGAGACGCCAGCGACGGTGCGACAGGCACGCCGGATCTGGCTACAGCCTCTGCCGGAGCGAGAGTGCGGGCCCACGTGAGTTGAGCCCCCATGCGGCGCAATACTTCCCAACCGCGAACACCGCCGGGCACCGTCACCGAATCCGCTCCGCGAACGGGTAGCCACTTACCGTGGCGAACCTGCAAGTCAGCAAGGTCCGTGGCCGCACCCGCCCAGCCCGACGCGTTGACGCACCGCACCTCGCCGTCCGGAGTGCGGACGAGTGCGATGAGATCGCCACCCAGTGCGACATTGTGCGGGTACACGACGGTGAGAACCGCGGCGGCGACGATGGCAGCATCGATCGCGTTGCCGCCATCCCGGTAGGCCTGCATGCCCGCTTCGGTGGCCAGCGCGTGCGGCGTGGCCAGCGATCCCCTGAAGGACATCGACGCTGGATGGGTGGACAAGATGGGGTCTACTCCTCGCTACGAGTGCAGTGGGACAACGGCTTTCGGTCACCCATGCGATTTCAGTCAATTGTGGACAGGAAGGCCTTCGTCCGTTCGTGCTGCGGATTGGTGAACAGTCGGTCTGGGGGTGCGTCCTCGATTATCCGGCCCGCGTCCATGACGATGATGCGGTCGGCGACCTCGCGGGCGAACCGCATCTCGTGGGTGACGACGATCATCGTCATGTTGTCGCGAGCAAGCTCCCGCATGACGGAGAGGACTTCACCAACCATTTCGACATCTAGCGCGCTCGTCGGCTCGTCGAAAAGCATTACCTTGGGTCGCATCGCCAGCGCGCGCGCGATCGCGACCCGCTGCTGCTGCCCGCCCGAGAGCTGACTCGGCCTGGACTCGGTCTTGTCGGAAAGGCCTACTCGCTCCAGCAGTGCCAGCGCATCCTGGCGCGCCTTGTCTTTGGGGGTCCCGAGCACCCGCACGGGGCCGTTCCATACGTTCTCGAGCGCGGTCATGTGTGGGAACAGGTTGAAATGCTGGAAGACGAAACCGATCTCGCGGCGGCGTCGTGCCAGCTCGCTCGTGCTGACCTTCTTCTTGGTCGTGGTGTCGCGGTGACCGATCGGAACTCCCCCGATCAGGACCTCACCGGTGTCGACCTCTTCGAGATGGTTGAGCGACCGCAACAACGTCGTCTTACCCGCTCCCGACGGTCCGATCAGCACAACTACCTGGCCGCGCATCACATCCAGTGAGATGTCGTCGAGTACCTTGCGACCGCCGAGCGTGCGAGACGCTCCGCGCACCGAGACAATGGGCACGGCGCTATCCGCGGTGGCACTCATCGTCGACTCCTTCAGGTTCATCGGCGGCCTCATCCGTGCACCTGAAGTGCCGGCGCGGCCGCCCGGCGTGCTCCGGTGAGCCGCTGGGTGATTCGGACTCGCTGTTCGATACCGAGCTGGCGCGCCAGCCGGTTCTCGATGCCGGCCTGGATGAACGTCCAGATCGTGGTCAGCGCGAGGTAGTAGATCGCGGCGACGATGAAGATCTCGAACGTGTGGAACGTGTACGAGCTGATCGACTGTGCGACCAGAAACATCTCGCTCACCCCGATCACCGACAGCACCGATGTCGTCTTCATCATCCCGTTGAACGAGTTCCCCAGCGGCGGAACCATGACCCGGAGCGACTGCGGCACGATGATCCACCGCATCACCTTGGCGGGTTTCATGCCCAATGAAGCCGCCGCCTCGAACTGTCCCTTCGGCACGGAATCCAGCCCGGCGCGGATGATCTCGGCGATGTAGGCGCTCTCGTTGACCATCAGGCCGATGATCGCCGCCTGTACGGCCGCCTTCACCGACAAGCCCAATAGCGACACATCCTGGAACTGGTAGATGCCGACGGCGGCCAGGCCCGTGTAGATCAGCACGAGCTGTACCAGTAGGGGTGTGCCGCGAATCGCCCAGATGTAGAAGCTGGCGGACCAGCGCAACGCGGCAAACCGCGAGCGTCGCATCAGCGCGACGACCAGGCCCACCAACGTGGCCAGGATCATCGCCACCACCGAGATGACGATGGTGAGGATCAGCCCGTCGACGAAGGGGTCGCTGGGAGTGAACAGTGCCTTCCAGAAGAATTGCCAGTCGAAATGCATTGCAGGCCGATCCGCCGGTTACTTCTGAATACTCAGATCGGACTGGCCCCACTGGTCGAGGATCTTGCTGTAGGTGCCGTCACTCACCAGTTCGTTCAGCGCCTGCTGAATCGCGTTGTGCAGCTCGGTGTTTCCCTTCAGCGTCGCCGCCCCGATCTTGATGGTGCCGAACGGATCGCCCGCCATCTGGATCTGCGCACCGGTCTTGGTGGCGTAGTAACCGAGCGTCTCGGCGGTGTCGAGATAGGCGTCGACCTGGCCGTTCTGCACCTGTTGCAGTGACACGTCTGCGTGGTTGTTGCGGTTGATGTCGACGCCGGGTTTCCCTGCGGCCGTGCACTTGTCGGACTGCTCCTGCGACAGCGCTTCGGCCGTGGTCCCGACCGCGACCATCACCTTCTTGCCGCAGAGCGTGTCATTCATGCCGGTGATGTCGGCGGGATGCGCTTTGGACACGGCGATGCCCGTGCCCGAGTACACATACGGCACGAAGTCGACGACCTTCTCCCGTTCCGGCTTGATGTAGAGCTGCGCCATGATGACGTCGCACTGCTTGGCCTGGAGCGTCGGGATGACGGCGGCGAATGCCGACTGCACGAAGTCGGACTTGAGGCCCAACTTCGCGGCGATCGCCTTGCCGAGGTCCACTTCGCTGCCGACCAGTGCGCCGGTTTCGTCGTGATACACGTTCGGCGGCGTGCCGTCGTTGGGTGCGCAGATCTTCAGCGTGCCTGCCTGAAGGATGGCGGGCGGGGCGACCTTCGCGGGGCCGGTGCTCGTCTGGCTCGACTCGTCCGACGAGGACGAGCAACCAGACAGGGCGAGGGCAATCGCGCTGACGATGATGCCGACGAAGACGATCTTCTTCATGGTTCCTCCACGAGCCGGGTGCCTATCAAACGATAGACGTCTATCGGCCGATAGGCTAGACTTCCGCCACATTTATTTGGCAAAAGCGTCATCGCAGGTCAGCGAATTGCTGCGGTCTCCATATCGCCCAGCCGGCTGAGCGTGACATCACGGATCTTTGCGAGCGCGGTCTGGTCGGCGAGCAGTGCGCGCACCACGAAGTCGGCGGCCTGCAGCGGCCTGCGCTCACGCAGGCGGCCCGTCGGACCCCCCTGCTCTCGAAGCGTTTCGAAGAGCACCCCGTTCACCGCGCGCTGCACGAAGCTGGGCTCGAACTCGACGAACTCGCCCGCGCGCTGACCGCCGGTGATGACGTGCTCGACCAACTCGTGAAACAGCGCGATGCCCTTTCGCTCGTCGGCGAACTCGTCCAGGCCGAGCACCGCATCCTGATAGAGGCCGCGGGCGTCAAAGGGTTGGATCAACACCTCTCGCACGTCGCAGGCGACGGCCAGGTGGAGCTTCTCCCCCCACGTCGACTCCTCGTCGATGCGGGCGCGGATGCGGTCGATAGACGGACCCAGGTCCAATTCGACGAGCGTCCTGAAGATTTCGTGCTTCGCCTCGAAGTGATGAAAGAGCGATGGCTGCCTGATGGACACCGCGTCGGCGATGTCGCGGGTAGAGGTGCCGAAGTACCCCCGCTGGGCGAACAGCGTCGACGCGGCGAGCAGAATGCGGCCACGCGTCGACGACCAATCGATTGGCGGTGGGCGCCAACCCTGCCCGTACTTCACGCCCCCGATTCTGTCAGTCGAGCAGCGTGCGCGCCTTCGCCTCCGAGGCTTCCATGTCGATGTGATGACTCGTGTCGAACCGCTTGTTGAGGAAGAACAGCCCCAATACCACCGCCCACGACAGCAGGCTCAACAGAAGCTGCAACCGCAGCGAGGCGTCCAGGAACATCTGTACGAGGATCGCCAGCATCCCGACCGTGGTCAGGATCGACAGCACCGGGAACAGCCACATCTTCAGCCGCAGATCGGCGTCCTTGTTGCGGTAGCGCAGCACGATCTCCGAGATCGCGATCAGGATGTAGAAAAACAGAATGATCGCACCGCTGGAGTTGAGCAGGAACGCGAAGATCGACTTCTCGGCGAAGGCGGCGGCGATCACGCATATGAAGCCGATGATCGACGAGAACAGGATCGCGTTCGCGGGGACGCCGCGACGATTGATCCGCACCAGCATTTCGGGCGCCTCGTTACGCGCGGCGAGCACGAACAGCATGCGCGATGCGGTGTACATGCCGGAGTTCAGGCAGCTGAGCACCGCCGTCAGCACGACGGCGTTCATGATGTGGTCGCTTAACCGTTCGGGTCGGGATACCACCCCGCCGGCAGCGGTGTAGGCGCTTATTCACGGACGGAATCGTAAACTGTGCGGTGGCTGAAAGGGCGCTGATAGCTAAGACCAGGCAATGTTCCGCGCCAATTAAAGACCAGTGCCCCAGAATAATTCGGCGCGTCACTTGACGCCAATCACAAAAACTGCTCTCCAACGGAGCGTGGGCGAGTAGGCGTCGACGAGGTCGACGAACTGGGCGCCGACCAGCGGTGAGCGGGCGGTCAGGTTGATGTGGTCGCCGATCAGCACCGGCTGACCGACGGCGAAATCCGCCCGGATCCCGCCGCGGCATTGGTCACGATCACGGTGCCCGCCCCCGCGGCGCAGGCCGCGCGGATCGGGTGCACGACGTCTCGCAGAGCGTGTCCCTCGTAGGCGTGGATGCGCCCCACGAACACCAGCACGCGGTGAGCACCCACCGGTACCGAAAACAGATGCCCGCCATGCCCCGCCGCGATCGGCGGGCTGAAACCCGGCAGTTCCGCCACCGAGACCACCGCGACCGGCTCCCCGAGCACGTCCGCGGCCGGTGACCACCCCGAGCCGAGCACGATCGCGGCGTCATGATCTGCGACACCGGTGCGTTCGGCGATGGCGGTTGCGGCCAGCGTCGCCGTGCGGTCGGGTCGTCGGCGGACATGACCGGCGAGCCTAGCTCGTTGGGTGACACTGAACGGAACTCGGTGAATTCGGGAACACCATCGAGTAAAGAGGGCAATGCTATTGCTCTGAGCATGTTCTTGAGGACGGGAGGAATTGCGATGAGCGCTACACCGACACTGAAGAAGGCCTTGAGCCAGCGGCAGTTGACGATGATCGCCATCGGCGGTGTCATCGGCGCCGGCCTGTTCGTCGGCTCCGGCGTCGTCATAAAAGACACCGGGCCGGGGTCGTTCATCACCTACGCACTGGCTGGCGTGTTGATCATCATGGTCATGCGGATGTTGGCCGAGATGGCAGTGGCCAACCCGTCGACCGGCTCATTCGCCGACTACGCCCGCAACGCAATGGGCAACTGGGCCGGTTTCTCGGTGGGCTGGCTGTACTGGTACTTCTGGGTGATCGTCGTCGGCTTCGAGGCCATCGCGGGCGCGAAGATCATCCAGTACTGGGTCGACATCCCGCTGTGGTTGTCGGCGTTGGTGCTGCTGGTCTTGATGACCGCGACCAACCTGTTCTCCGTGTCGTCGTTCGGCGAGTTCGAATTCTGGTTCGCCGGTATCAAGGTGGCCGCGATCATTGTCTTCCTCGCGCTCGGCGCGCTCTTCGTTGTCGGCTTGTGGCCGCACAAGTCGATGGACTTCTCCAACCTGTGGAGTCACGGCGGGTTCTTCCCACTGGGCGTCATGGCGGTGACCGTCGGCGTAGTCACGGTGATCTTCTCGATGGTGGGTGCCGAGATCGCGACGATCGCCGCTGCGGAATCTTCCGACCCGGAGCGGGCGGTGGCCAAGGCCGCCAACTCGGTGATCCTGCGGATTGCGATCTTCTTCGTCGGCTCGGCATTCCTGCTGGTGACGATCCTGCCGTGGAACGGCGAGAAACTTGCCGCCTCCCCGTTCGTCTCCGCGTTCACCGAGATGGGGATTCCGTATGCCGACCACATCATGAACGCGGTGGTGTTGACGGCGGTGCTGAGCTGCCTGAACTCGGGGATGTACACCGCCTCGCGCATGCTGTTCGTTCTCGCCGCGCGCCGCGAGGCGCCAGCCCAGCTGGTTGCGGTGACCCGTCGAGGAGTACCCGCGACCGCGATCCTGGCGTCCTCGGTCATCGGCTTCCTGTGTGTCATCGCCGCCGCAGTCTCGCCGAAGACCATCTTCCAGTTCCTGCTGAACTCAAGCGGCGCGGTCATTCTGTTCGTTTACCTGCTGATCTGCATCTCGCAGATCGTGCTGCGGCGCCGCACGCCCGACTCGGAACTGCGCGTCAAGATGTGGCTGTTCCCGTGGTTGTCGGGCGCCACCGCTATTGGGATCGTGGCGATCCTGGTGCAGATGTTCGTGCAGGGTGGGGACAACCGGAGCGCGTTGCTGCTCAGCCTGTTGTCATGGGCGGTGGTGCTGATGCTGTACTTCGCCAACAAATGGTTCATTGCTCGTCGCCCGCACGTGGAGGGCGCCGCACCGACGGCCAAGCCGCTCCGCGTACTTGTGCTGGCCAACGAAACGGCCAATTCGGGCGAGTTGCTCGACGAACTGCGTCGTATCGGCGCGGACAACGCCGCCAAGTACTTCGTGGTGGTGCCGGCGAGTCCGATCGAGACCGGTGTGGCGGCAACTCACGGTCCGCTGGATTTGGCGGAGGCGACCCGGCAGGCGGCCGAGCAGCGGCTGGATTACACCTTGACTACGCTGCGTTCGGACCACCTCGACGCCGACGGCACGCTGGGTGATTACCGACCGCTGCAGGCTTTGGCGAACGGCGTCGACACGTTCCACCCGGATCAGATCGTGATCGCGACGTTGCCACCTGAATACTCGGTCTGGCAGCGTTTCGACGTGGTGGACCGCGCACGCGCTGCATATGACGTGCCAGTCACGCATGTCGTGGCGACCCCGGCGGCATTGTTTACCACGCCATGACGATCCTCGCTGGATTCAGCTCGACAGGATCTGCATCGGCGGCTGCTCGAATGTCATTACGCCGAGCTTCCGGCGCTGGGGCGTGCGCAACTGCGCGGGCGACGTCGATCAACCCGCCGACGGGATAGGCCGGTCCTTCGACGCGTGGCTCGGCTCCGTCGAAAACCATCCCTTCGCCTGGCGCATGCGCTTTCGCGACACGGTCGACACCGCGGAGGTCGCGGCCATCCGGTGCGAGGTCGCGACCCAGAGCCGGGCCGCCGCGCTTCCCCTGCTGGCCCGCCGGCCCAAAAACCGAGCAAATTCCAGGCGCCATCGACGACGCTCTCAACCAGTGGCCTGGGAAGTGGTGCCCGCTGTCTGCACGGGTTGGTGGTGTGATGGTAATCCCGACATCGCGCGAGTGCACAACGTGAGTACCGACCTGTTCGATGAAGCCCTAGCCATCGAGGTCGCGCATGATTCCGATACGGACTTCTGAGACACGACGACGTCGCGTTTCCCGGACGCGGTGAAATCGCTTGGGCTGTACCGGGGCTGAGGGCGAAACCGGCGATGGTGGCCGCTGGCTCGTGGCGTCCGATCCGGTCAAAGAGCGTGGCGAGGATGGCCAAGGGGTTGCGCAACAGGGCTGTGTTCCGGAGTCATGGAAGTTGCACAGCGGCTGGCATAGTGCGGACGGCCACAGTCTGGTTCCGAGCAACCAGACCTGCAGAACCCATGTGGCGAGATTAACTCCGCACCCCACGAAAGATCCCATCGAATCCGTTGGCAGCTAAACCTATGGTCGAGTGAAAGACACCTACAGCATTTTAATTGCTATGGGGCACAGCTCGATTCAGATCCTTGAGCATCTTTGGGATGCTGCTACTCTCAAATGCCATCGCCAACACTGGATGGGCCACGGGCCAAGGCGACACGCATCGCGCGAGATTCAAATATCGCCGGGCAGAGACAAAAACGACGGGGCCGACCACGTTTTATTACTTACGCAAAACGGTTTCCCTTCTCGCGTTGTCCTGAAAGTTGTCCCATCGCATGGCTACAGAAGATTTTTACCGCTATCGCGGTGCGGTCGGCTCACTCACCCGAAGCCGTTCCGCCGACGATCCCAAGTTGGTCCACGCCCGTGCTGCCATGGCCGAGGAGACTCTGGTCGACGCGTCGCCAAGGCACTGAAGAAGGCCCCTCCGCTGGCACCGCAGGCACGCGAACGGGTCATCACCCTGCTCTCCGCTCACCCAGTAGCGCAATGACTGTCAAAGACGACACCAGCGCGTTCTTAAACGCTTTGCAGGAGTCCTGGGAAGCCGCCGAGCGCGGCGAGAACGACGAGTCCAGCCGGCCCAGGCCGTCGAAGACCGACATAGCGTGGGAGGTGGCCACGCCTTATCCAAGTCCATTGCGGCACTTCTCGACAACCAGAAGACCGGCGTGCTCCCCGACTCCGACGCACCCAGCGACGCCTTTTCCTCGCGTTCGGTGAGCACCTGGACGAGCAATCTAAAAGCCTTCTGTCACAACGCTATAGGGGTGGCTTCGGTATTTCCTGAACCACGCGGCCGCGACGGACGATGTTGGCCGACAAGAAAAGACCACCCTCCTCGCGGATCAAGTCGAGGACGAGCTTGCCTTCGGCGACCGTGGCGGGCGCCATTTGGCGCGGGCGTGCCCGGTTACGCGTGTCTAACCGAACGCAGGAACTCCAGTCGGGTTGGTGACGGGGCCAACTCAGCTCCCGTCATGGCATCGCCTCGGCCCACTTCATGTGCCCCTCAAAGCCAAGCTCTGCGGCCATCGCGCGGTAGCGGTCCCGATAGTCGTGGTAGGCGGTCTGGTCGCCTTGCACCCGTGCGAGCAGTACGCGCATCCGCAGCGACTAACCCACACCGAATGGCGGCCGAACGCGTCGTGCCGTTTCCGCACCAGCTCCGCTAGCGCGTCGGCGCTTCGTGCCGTTCTTCCGCTTCAGCTCCGCTAACGCTTCGTGCCGTTCTTCCGCTTCAGCTCCGCTAACGCTTCGTGCCGTTCTTCCGCTTCAGCTCCGCTAACGCTTCGTGAAGATGATCCGGTGCCAGTCCTTCTCGGCGGCGCCGGTGATGTCGCTCATCACGTGCTTGATCGTGAGGTACTCCTCGAAGGAGTAGTCCGACATGTCCTTGCCGAATCCCGATGCGCCGACGCCGCCGTGCGGCATCTCGCTGATGATCGGGATGTGGTCGTTGATCCACACGCATCCGGCATTGATCTCTCGCGACGCGCGCTGCGCGCGGTAGACGTCACGGGTCCACGCGGATGCGGCAAGGCCGTAGTCGGTGTCGTTGGCCTGCCGCAGCGCGTCGTCGTCGTCGGTGAACGACCGCACCGTCAGCACCGGGCCGAAGACCTCGTCGCGGTACACCTCGGAGTCCTCGCCGACGTCCGCGATGACGGTCGGCCGGTAGAAGGAACCGGGCCCGTCGAGCGCGCTGCCGCCGGTGACGATGCGCCCGTTCTGACCGGGCGCTCGCTCCACCATGCCCGCAACCTTGGCGCGGTGTGCCATCGAGATCAGTGGGCCGAGGTCGGTGTCCTCGTCATTGGGATCGCCGACGACCATCTTGCTCATCACCTCGCCGACCCCGGCGACGAAGTCGTCGTAAAGCCCTCGGGCGACGATCGCGCGAGTCGCCGCGGTGCAGTCCTGGCCGGTGTTGATCAGCGATCCCGCTACGGCACCCTGGATCGCCGCGTCCAGGTCGGCGTCGTCGAACACCACGAACGGCGCCTTGCCGCCGAGCTCCAACTGGGTGCGGTGGCCGTGCGCGGCCGCGGCGGCCATCACCTTGCGGCCGACGATCGTCGACCCGGTGAACGTCACCACGTCGACGTCGGGATGGCCGGCCAGGGCGGTGCCGACGTCGCCGCCCGCGCCGGTGATGACGTTGAAGATGCCGTCGGGCAGGCCCGCCTCGGTGGCCAGCCGCGCCAACGTCAACGTGGTCAGCGGTGTCAGCTCCGCGGGCTTGATGACGACCGCGCACCCGGCGGCCAATGCGGGTAGCACTTTCCACACCGCCATCTGCAGCGGGTAGTTCCAGGGCGTGATAGTCGCGACGACACCCACGGCCTCGCGACGAATGCTCGAGGTGTGGTCGCCGGAGTACTCCGCGGTCGCCTTGCCCTCGAGATGGCGCGCGGCGCCGGCGAAGAAGTCGACATTGTCGATGCTGCCCGGCACATCGAACTCCCGCGCCAGCCGCGCGGGCTTGCCGGTCTGGCTGACCTCCTCGGCGACGAGCTCGTCGGCGTGTTCGGACATCAGCGCCGCCAGCTTGGCCAGGATCGTCGCGCGGTCGACCGGGGTCGCGCCCGCCCAGGCCGGCTGTGCCTTGCGGGATACGGCCACCGCGGCGTCGACGTCCCCGGGTGTCGCCAGCGCCAACTCGGCGACGACGTCGCCGGTCGCCGGGTTGATGACCTGATGATTGGCGCCTCTGGTGACCACCGCCGCGCCGTTGATCCAGCTGCCGGCCACACTGGCCGATATCGTCGCAGTCATGGCCCAACGCTAACCGACGACAGTGCTGGTGGCTACGCATTCCCGCGGTCACGACATCGCTCGGCGCGTGATTTCATAGGTTTGGTTGCTTGTAACGACGGATTCCGTGCACAATCTCAGGCATGGCCAACCCGGGTGCTGATGGCATCCAACCCGTCTTCCAGCGCGTACAGACGCGTCCTGGGGCGGCGGTTCAACTGGACGACCTGTCGAAGGCGATCATCGAGAAGCTGCAACAGGACGGCCGTCGGTCGTATGCGGGCATCGGCAAGGCGGTGGGACTGTCCGAGGCCGCGGTGCGGCAGCGGGTCCAGCGCATGGTCGATGCGGGCGTCATGCAGATTGTCGCTGTCACCGATCCGATGCAGCTGGGGTTCGCCCGGCAGGCGATGATCGGCATCCGCTGCACCGGGGACACGACAACGGTGGCCGACAAATTGGCCGCGATAGACGCGGTCGAATACGTGGTGCTGACCGCAGGATCCTTCGACGCCATCATCGAAGTGGTCTGCGAAGACGACGACGATCTGCTCGATCTGCTCAACACCCAGATTCGGGCACTGCCAGGAGTGATATCCACCGAAACTTTGGTTTACCTGAAACTCGTTAAACAGCAATACAATTGGGGTACAAGATGACTACTACGGATATCCACGAAGAAACCACGACCGGTCTGGCCGCAAAGGCCAACCGCCACCTGTGGGGACACTTCGCCCGGCACGGTGCAGGCATCACACCGCCGATCATCACCCGCGGCAAGGGTGTGACCATTTGGGATGACAAGGGCAAGAGCTACATCGACGGGCTCTCGGGCCTTTTCGTGGTACAGGCGGGCCACGGCCGCGCCGAGCTCGCCGAGGCCGCGGCCAAACAGGCCGAGAAGCTGTCGTTCTTCCCGCTGTGGTCCTACGCCACCCCGACGGCCGTAGAGCTCGCTGAACGACTCGCGCACTACGCCCCGGGGGATCTCAACCGGGTGTTCTTCACCACCGGCGGCGGCGAGGCAGTTGAGTCCGCGTGGAAGCTGGCCAAGCAGTATTTCAAGGTGACCGGCAAACCCGGGAAGTACAAGGCCATTTCGCGGGCCATCGCCTACCACGGCACCCCGCACGGCGCGCTGGCGATCACCGGCCTGCCGACGTTCAAGGCGCCGTTCGAACCGATCACCCCTGGCGGTTTCCGGGTGCCCAACACCAACTTCTACCGGGCACCGGCGCCGCACGACAAGGACGAGAAGGAGTTCGGGCAGTGGGCGGCCAACCGGATCGCCGAGGCCATCGAGTTCGAGGGCCCCGATTCCGTCGCAGCGGTGTTCCTCGAGCCGGTGCAGAATGCCGGTGGCTGCTTCCCGCCACCGCCCGGATACTTCGAGCGGGTTCGTGAGATCTGCGACGAGTACGACGTACTGCTGGTTTCCGACGAGGTGATCTGCGCGTTCGGCCGCATCGGCTCGATGTTCGCCTGCGACGACTTCGGCTACGTACCCGACATCATCACCTGCGCGAAGGGCATGACATCGGGCTACTCACCGATCGGCGCCATGATCGTCTCCGACCGGCTGTTCGAGCCCTTCAACGACGGCAAGACGACGTTCACCCATGGCTACACCTTCGGCGGGCACCCGGTGTCGGCAGCGGTGGCGCTCGCCAACCTCGACATCTTCGAGCGCGAGGGTCTCAACGACCACGTCAAGCGGACCGCGCCCGCGTTCCGGGCGACGTTGGAGAAACTTCTCGACCTGCCGATCGTCGGCGATGTGCGCGGCGAAGGCTTCTTCTACGGCATCGAGTTGGTCAGGGACAAAGCCACCAAGCAGATCCTCGACGACGAGCTCAGCGAATGGCTGCTGCGCAGCTTCCTGTCGACCGAACTGTTCGAGGCGGGCCTGTACTGCCGGGCCGACGACCGCGGCGACTCGGTGGTCCAGCTCGCACCGCCGCTCATCAGCGGTCAAGCCGAGTTCGACCAGATCGAACAGATTCTGCGCAGCGTGCTCACCCGGGCCTGGGACCACCTGCAGACCCGTGGAGGCGCCTGGAAGTAGATTCACCGGCGTGCCGTCGAAGACACGCAAGCCGCCGATCGATCCCGTCCGCTGGCAGCCGCCGCCGGTCGATCCGCTACCGGACCTTCCGGCGCCGGCCGTCACCGTCGTGCCCCTGCCCGGCAACGGGCCAGAAGACGTTGTCGTGGATTCCGCTGGAAAACTGTGGGCCGGGCTGGAAGACGGCCGGATCGTCCGCGTTCCGGCTGATGGCGGCGACCCCGTCGTCGTCGCGGACACCGGTGGCCGACCGCTCGGCCTGCACGTCGCGCGTGACGGGCGTGTGCTGGTGTGTGACAGCCACCGGGGCCTGCTGGCGCTCGATCCTGCCAGTGGCGGTTTGGCGACGTTGGTGGACTCCGTCGACGGCAGGCGGCTGAAGTTCTGTTCGAATGTCACCGAAACAGCCGACGGAACAATCTATTTCACCGAATCGACCAGTCGCTTCCACTTCGAGGACTACACCGCCCCGATCGTGGAGGCGCGGGGTACGGGAAGCCTGTTCCGCCTCGGCGCCGACGGCGCCGTCAGCACGCTGCTGCGCGGTCTGTACTTCGCCAACGGCGTCACCCCGACGGCGGACGGGTCCGCCCTGGTGTTCGCGGAGACAGTGGGCCGACGGTTGTCGAAGTACTGGCTGTCGGGCCCCAAGGCGGGGACGGCTGAGCCATTGGCGGTGAACCTGCCCGGCATGCCGGACAACCTGTCGACCGGCACCGACGGCCGGATCTGGTGTGCGTTCGTCGCCTCGGCGAACGCGGCCCTCGAGCGGCTGTTCCCGCGTGCTCCGTGGATTCGCAAAGTGGTGTGGCGGCTGCCCGAACGGCTCCAACCGAAGATCGAACCGGAGATCTGGGTTGCCGGCTTCGACCCGGACACCGGCCGCGCCGTCGCGGGCGTGCGCACGACGCGACCCGACTTCGGAGTCGTGACCGGTGTCGTCGAGGCTGCGGGACGGTTGTGGATGTCGACCATCAACTTCCCCGCACTGGCGCATGTGGATCTCGCGGCGACCGCGCTGCCCTGACTCGAGATTGACGTTTTGGCGCGATCTACTCGCACTTTTCCGCCCGAACGTGAGTTTGGGCGGAAGGGGGCGTACCCGGTGGAGTCACATTTGTAACTCCAACCACATCAGTCACAGCGTGGCTCCCCTGAATCGGGTCGCCGATCGCCTAATCTGCGGTCACAATGGCGACTCTCCCAAGCGCGATCCGGCGCGCTACCGCCCTGGCAGCGGCGCTTTTCCTGATGACGAGCCCGGCGCTGGCGAACGCCGAGCCCAACGCCGCACCCGACGCGGCATGCCCGTATCAGGTCAGCACGCCGCCGGCCGTCGACTCGTCGGAAGTCCCCACCGCGGGTGACCCGCCGCAGCCACTGGCGGTGCCGGACAAGCCGGTCGGCGGTGACGCGTTGTCGGGCTGTGGGTTGATCACCGCGCCGGGCACACCGCCGGTGCCCAACGACATCTCCGCGGAGGCATGGCTGGTCGCCGACCTCGACAGCGGCGACATCATCGCGGCCAAGGACCCGCACGGCAGACACCGTCCGGCCAGCATCATCAAGGTCCTCGTTGCGACGCAGGCGCTGCGGGACCTACCCATCCACAAGGTAGTGGCGGGTACCGCAGAGGACGCGGCCGCCGAGGGAACCAAGGTCGGCATCGGCGAAGGCGGCCACTACTCGATCGGCGACATCCTGCACGGGCTGCTCATGCACTCCGGCAACGACGCCGCCCACGCGCTGGCCATGCAGCTCGGCGGGATGGACGCGACGCTGAAAAAGATCAACGACCTGGCGGGCAAGCTCGGCGGGCGCGACACCCGGGTGGCCACGCCGTCGGGTCTCGACGGTCCTGGCATGAGCACATCGGCCTACGACATTGGGCTGTTCTACCGATATGCGTGGCAGAACCCGACTTTCGCAGAGATCGTCTCGACCAAGACTTTCGACTTCCCCGGCCGCGGCGACGCGGGCTACCCGATCGAGAACGACAACAAGCTGCTGAACAACTACCCGGGCGCGATGGGCGGCAAGACCGGCTACACCGACGACGCCGGGCAGACGTTCGTCGGTGCGGCCAACCACGACGGCCGCAGGCTCGTCGCGGTGCTGATGCACGGCACGCGTTTGCCGATCGCCCCGTGGGAGCAGGCCGCGCACCTGTTGGACTACGGCTTCGCGACCGCGCCGGGCACCAAGGTGGGAACGCTGATCGAGCCGGACCCCTCGCTGGTGACGACGCCGGCGAAGGCCGCCGACAGCAGTCAGCTCAAGGCCGTCGCCGCGCTGCCCGAAGCCGACGCACTGCCGGTTCGGGTGGGCGTCGCCTTCGTCGGCGCGATCATCGTGTTCTGCCTCATCCTCGGTGCCCGGTCGCTGAATCGCAGACCGCAGCACTAGCCGATGCGCGGCGCGCGCTGCGCCTCGGCGAGCCGTCCCAGCGCCAGCGCGCCGACCAGCAGGCCGAAATCGCGAAGCGCGACATCGTAAAAGCCCGGCCCCGTCAGCAGGTTGACGATGATGCCTGCCAGCCAGAACGCGACGACGTAAGCCCCGATGCGCGGTGCGACGGCGACGAGGATGCCCGCCACGATTTCGATGACGCCGACGATGTACATCGCCGTTTGCGCGTCGCCGGGCAGTATTCCGTCAATCCACGGCGCCAGATACATCGGCCAGTGGGTCATCAGATTGGCGAACTTGTCCAACCCGAACAGGATCGGCGCCACCGTGAACACGGTACGAAGGAGAAGAAATGCCTGGTAGGAGGGGTCCCGTAGACGCGAGCGATCAATGTAGGTTGCGGTAGCCATGGCTCCATCCCTTTCTAACGGATAATATTGCTCACGTTAGTAACGCGCGGTTTGTAACGTCAAGACTTTTCTCCGTTAGAAAGGTGTCGCGTGCCCTTCGCCGACCGCGACGTCGCAGGCATCGGTGCTCTGTCCGATCCGCTTCGGCGTCGCCTCTATCTGTTCGTGTGCGCGCAACAGGAGCCGATCAGCCGCGAACTCGCCGCGGATGCCCTCGGACTCGCACCCCATCAGGCGAAGTTCCACCTGGACAGGCTCGAACGTGACGGACTGCTGGACTCCTCGTATGCGCGCATGAGCGGACGAACAGGCCCCGGCGCGGGAAGGCCCTCGAAGTTGTACCGGCGCGCTGACCGCGAAGTCGCGGTATCGCTTCCCGATCGCGAATATCAGTTGGCGGGCACTCTGATGGCCGATGCCATCGCGGAGTCAGCCGAAGCCGGGACCCCCGTCATCGAAGCGCTGCACCGACTGGCGCACACGTACGGACGACGCCTCGGCGACATCGCGGTCGGCGACAACCCGCCACGCACCGCCAAGGCGGCACTGGCCCGCGCCGTCGAAACGCTCACCGAGAACGGCTACGAACCGCACCCCGACGACGGCCGAGTCGTCATGGCCAACTGCCCGTTTCACGCTCTGGCCCAGGCGCAGACGCAGTTGGTGTGTCAGATGAACCACGCGCTGATCGGTGGCCTCACCGATGCGCTCGGACCACATCGTCCGGTCGCCGAGCTGGAACCGGCACCCGACCGCTGTTGCGTCGTGCTCGAGACGCGCCGGGCCTAGCGGCGCCGCGCGAAACGCGAGAAGCCCAGTGCACCAAGGGCTCCCACGGCCATCGCGGTCAGCGCGCCTGCGGGTCCAAGCCCCTCGCGCACCTGCACCCGCGGGGTGATCACCGCAGCCGTTGGCGGCTCCACCGGCGCGGCCTCGAGGTTCTCCTTGGCGGTGGCCGCCCACGCGGTCGCGAACAGAATCATCCTCGCGGTGATGTATGCGAACACCATCAGGCCCAGGACCGGGCCGAACGTGGCGCCTGCGGGACCGGTCACCACCGACCGTAGGTAGATCGACGCGACGAACTTGAAGATCTCGAATGCGACCGCGACCAGCAAGCCGGCGCGCGCCGCACTGCGAAAGCTGATCGATTCCCGCGGCAGCCGCGCGATCATCCAGGTGAACAGCAGCCAGGAAATGAAAAGCGATATCACGATCGAAGCCAATCGCAGGCCGATGCTGATGCCCGGAAGATCCTGCAGCCCAAGCCATTCGACGATCTGCTTCATCAAGCCCGAATTGCTGAGGGTGCCCAGCGCGATCGTGAGGGTGATCGCGGCGAACAAGCCGCTCATGGCTATGAGATCGGAGATCTTGGTCCGGATGAAACCGTCGGACTCTTGGCGCTGCAGGCCCCACATCTGGCTCAGCGCCTCGCGGAGGTTGGCCATCCAGCCCAGCCCCGCCCACGCGGCGGTCGCCAACCCGATGACCCCGACGGACGTTCGCGACTCGATCGCCGAGTCCATCAGCTTGACCAGTTGGTCTCCGAGGCTTCCGGAGACCGTGGACTTGATCTTGTCGGTGATATCGGCCAGTAGATCCGGCTGACTGGCGAGAACGAAGCCGGCGATCGCGAAGGCGACCATGAGCATCGGAAAGAGCGCGAAGATCGTGAAGTAGGTGATGCCCGCGGCGTAGAAATCACCCTTGCTGTCCTGATAACGCTGCTGCGCGCGCATGACATGGTCGAACCACCCGTACCGCGTGCGGAGGCGGTCCAGAATGCCCGGTTTGGCCGGTTCGGTCATGCCGACCTCCCGAAAGCGCTATTGCGGTTGCTGCAAAAACCCTAAACGCTCGTATACCCGCTGCAGCGTCTTCGAAGACACCTCCTTGGCACGGGTGGCGCCCGCAGCGAGGACTCCCTCGAGTTCGGTGGTGTCCGCGAGCAGCTCGTCGACCCTGGCCTTGATGGGGGTGACGAACTCGACGACCGCTTCTGCGGTGTCCTTCTTCAGATCGCCGTAACCCCGGCCTGCGTAGCCCTCGACCAGCTTGTCGACGTCGGCGCCGGTGACCGCCGACTGGATCGTCAGCAGGTTCGACACCCCGGGCTTGGTCTCGGGATCGAAGCGGATCTCCCGCTCGCTGTCGGTGACGGCGGACCGGATCTTCTTGGCCGTCACTTTCGGGTCGTCGAGCAGGGCGATAAGACCGGCTTCCGTGGCTGCCGACTTGCTCATCTTCGCCCTCGGTTCCTGCAGGTCGTAGATCTTGGCGGTGGCCTTGGGGATCATCGGCTCGGGAATGACGAAGGTGTCGGGGAAGCGCGAGTTGAAGCGCTGCGCAACATCGCGGGCCAGTTCGAGGTGCTGGCGCTGATCCTCACCGACCGGTACCAGATCGGTGTCGTAGAGCAGCACATCGGCGGCCATCAGCACCGGATAGGTGAACAGCCCGACGGTGGTGGCGTCGCTGCCTTCCTTCTGCGACTTGTCCTTGAACTGCGTCATCCGCGATGCCTGCCCGAAGCTGGTGAAACATCCCAGCACCCAGGCGAGTTCGGCGTGCGCGGGCACGTGGCTCTGCACGAAGATGGTCGCCCGGAAAGGGTCGATGCCCATCGCAAGATATTGCGCGGCGGTCGCGAGCGTGCGGTGCCGAAGGGTGGCCGGATCCTGCGGCAGGGTGATGGAGTGCAGGTCGACGACGCAGAAGTAGGCGTCGAACTCGTCCTGCAGGCCCGCCCACTGCTGCACCGCGCCGAGCGCGTTTCCGAGGTGCAGGGAGTCAGAGGTGGGTTGCACGCCGGAGAAGACGACGCGATCAGCGGGCTTGCTCATGATGGGTTCGATCTTTGCACCCGCGTCATCCCCGTTCGCGCCGGGTCAGCCGCTCGAGCACACGTCATGATAGGCATTGCAATATCGTATGCATACGCTTACCGTATGTGTATGCCTACAAACTCAGCCGATATCCGCCCTCTCCACCGAGTCGCGGTGTTGCAGTCGATCGACATCGTCAACACCGTCACGCGACCCGACCTCGCCCGTCCGACACCGTGCGACGGTTGGACGCTCCTTGACCTACTGGCGCACATGACCGTGCAACATCGCGGGTTCGCCGCGGCGGCAAGAGGTTTGGGCGCTGACCTGAATACGTGGAATGTCGACACCGTCGTCGACGCATTGAAGGCCGCTCACGTTCGCGCCTACGCCGATGCCGCGCACGACGTCATCGACGCGTTCGCCGTCGACGGCACGCCCGAGGCCCAGTTCGAGTTGCCCGAGTTCGGCGAGGGCGCCGTGTTCCCCGGCGAAATGGCGATGGGATTTCATTTCGTCGACTACGTCGTGCACGGCTGGGACGTCGCCGCATCGCTGGGTGCTCCCTACAAACTGCCCGCCGACGTCGTCGCAGGCGTACTACCGCTGGCATTCGCGGTTCCCGACGGCGACTTCCGCGACGTCGAAGGGGCGCCGTTCGGTCGGGCCGTCGAGGCTACGAGTGACGACGATTTCGAGCGCATACTGCGCCATCTCGGCCGTCGACCGGATTGGGCTCAGCGGTATTCGACGGTCACGGGAGCGTGATCGGACCACCGCAACGCGTAGGCGTCGCCCCGTTCGACCCGCGCTGAGCCGGCCCGCGCCGCCAGGCCGGTCGGGGTGCAACCCTCGTACAACGTCGACCCAGCCCGTCGCGAGAAGTTCAGTGAGCCACTGCCGTTCGCTCGGCAGAAAGCCCGACTTCTTGATGTGAGCTGCTCGTCGTCGGCACGGGTCTCCTGCAGGCAGACCACGTCGGGTGAGGCTAGTCGACCGCATTACGGGATTGGCGGTGTAGCGATTGCTTCGTCACGCCGAGCAGGCGGCCGACCTCGCCCCACGACCACCCGGCCACGCGAGCCGCTCGTACAGCCTCGGCGTAACGAGCGCGGGCGCGATCGAGGTCGTCGCGCGCCGCAATGAGCTCCCGACGGCAGTCGCCGCTGTAGATATCCATGACCACTGGATCCGGCTCTTCGGAAGTCGGCGGCCGGTCTTCTACGGATTCAAGCCAGGCGATGACCTCGTCGCGGGCAGCGTCGATTTGCGGGTTGCCATCCCACCACGGTTTGCGGTCGTCCTCCACGGCGGCACCCCTCCTTTCCAAGGCGTCAGCTTCTGCTGACGGCGTCAGCATTTGTTGACGCCTCAGAGAGGAGAGCCGTTCCCCTCTGGCGCTGCCGGCGTGGCCCGGCTTGCGATACCGCCGGTATCACCTTTAATGTCGGCAACATGGAGAAGCGCGATCCAATCCACCTCGGCTCCGGCGAACCGATGCTTTTGCTGCACCCGTTCATGATGTCGCAGAACGTGTGGAAATACGTTGCCCCGCAGATAGCCGAGACGGGTCGCTACGAGGTGTTAGCGCCGACCATGCCCGGCCACAACGGCGGCATCAAGGGCAAGGCCTTCCTGGACACCGCCGAGCTCGCCGACGACATGGAGCGGCGCATGGACGCCCTCGGCTGGGACACCGCCCATATCGTCGGGAATTCGCTCGGCGGCTGGGTGGCCTTCGAACTGGAGCGCCGCGGGCGCACCCGCACCCTCACCGGCATCGCCCCGGGGGGCGGCTGGCGCTGGTACACCCCGGCGAAGTTCGAGATCGTCTTCAAGTTCGTCGCCGGCTTCCCGGTGTGGCTTGTCACCAAGGTTGCGGGCGAGCGGGCGCTGAAGTTGCCGTTCGCCAAACAGCTGGCATTCGTCCCGATCAGCGGGCATCCCGACGCCCTCGACGACGCGGACATGCCCGACATCGTCGACGACGTCAGGCACTGCCCGGCCTACTACCAACTCCTCGTGAAATCGTTGTTGTCGCCCGGCCTGATGGAACTCGCCAAGTCCCAGGCACCCACCCACCTGGTGATCTGCGAGAAGGACCGGGTGCTGCCGCATCCGCGCTTCACCCGTCACTTCACCAAGCACCTGCCGCAGTCCACGAAGATCACTCATCTGGAGGGAGTCGGGCACATCCCGATGTTCGAGGCGCCCGAGCGGGTCACCCAGGTGATCCTCGAATTCGTCGACCAGTACGTCGATCCGAAGCGGGCAACCGGTTAGACGAGCGCCCGCTTGAGGTAGTCGGCGAGCGTGCCCAGGAACTCCTCGCTGGTCTGCCACGGCTGATCCGGCCCGATCAGGATCGCGAGATCCTTGGTCATGTGACCGCCCTCGACGGTGTTGATGACGACTTCCTCGAGCGTGTTCGCGAACTTGATCACCTCGGGGGTGTTGTCGAGCTTGCCTCGATGCTCGAGGCCGCGGGTCCACGCGAAGATCGACGCGATCGGGTTCGTCGACGTCGGCTTGCCCTGCTGGTATTGCCGATAGTGCCGGGTGACGGTGCCGTGCGCGGCCTCCGCCTCGACGGTCTTGCCGTCCGGTGTCATCAGCACTGACGTCATCAGCCCCAACGAGCCGTAACCCTGTGCGACGGTGTCGGATTGGACATCGCCGTCGTAGTTCTTGCACGCCCAGACGTAGCCGCCCTCCCACTTCAGGCAGGCGGCCACCATGTCGTCGATCAGCCGATGCTCGTAGGTGAGCCCGCGCTTGTCGAACTCTTCGGCGTACTCCTCGTCGAAGATGCGTTGGAACTCGTCCTTGAACATCCCGTCGTAAGCCTTGAGGATGGTGTTCTTCGTCGACAGGTAGACGGGGTAATTCTGTTGCAGCCCATAGTTCAACGATGACCGGGCGAAATCCTGGATCGACTTCTTGAAGTTGTACATACCCATGATCACGCCGCCGTCCTCGGGGATCTCGACGACGTCGTGCACCATCGGCTCGCTGCCGTCGGCCGGGGTGAACGTCACCGTGAAGGTGCCTGGCTTGTCGACCTTGGCGTTGAAGGCGCGGTACTGGTCACCGAACGCGTGACGGCCGATGATGATCGGCTTGGTCCAGCCCGGCACCAGCCGGGGCACGTTGGAGATCACGATCGGCGCACGGAAGATGGTGCCGCCCAAAATGTTTCGGATCGTGCCGTTGGGCGAGAGCCACATCTGCTTGAGGTTGAACTCCTTGACGCGCGCCTCGTCGGGCGTGATGGTCGCGCATTTGACGCCGACGCCGTGGCGCTTGATGGCCTCAGCGGCCTCGACGGTCACCCTGTCGTCGGTCTCGTCGCGATGCTCGATGCCCAGGTCGTAGTAGTCCAAGTCGACGTCGAGGTGAGGCAGGATGAGCTGCTCCTTGATCATCCTCCAGATGATGCGAGTCATCTCGTCGCCGTCGAGCTCTACGACAGTGCCGTCGACCTTGATCTTGGACATGTTCGCACCCGGAGTCAGTTTCGCGCCGACTTCAGCACGTCGTTGAGCGTCTTGCTCGGCCGCATCACCGCGGTGGTCTTCTCGGGGTCGGGGTAGTAGTAGCCGCCGATGTCGACCGCGTCGCCTTGCACCTCGGCGAGTTCGGAGACGATGGCGTCCTCGTTCTCGGCCAGCGTCTTGGCCAGCGCGGCGAAGTGGTCGGCGAGTTCCTTGTCTTCGGTCTGCTCGGCCAGCTCCTGCGCCCAGTACATGGCGAGGTAGAACTGGCTGCCCCGGTTGTCGAGCTCACCGGTCTTGCGTGACGGGCCCTTGTCGTTCTCGAGCAGCTTGCCGATCGCGCCGTCGAGCGTCTTGCCCAGCAGCACCGCCCGCTTGTTGCCGGTCTTGGCACCGAGGTCTTCGAAGCAGGCGCCCAGTGCGAGGAACTCCCCGAGCGAGTCCCACCGCAGATGGTTCTCCTCGACGAGTTGATGGACGTGCTTGGGTGCCGAACCGCCAGCGCCGGTTTCGTACATGCCGCCGCCTGCCATCAGCGGGACGATGGACAGCATCTTGGCGCTGGTACCCAGCTCCAGGATCGGGAACAGGTCGGTGAGGTAGTCGCGCAGGATGTTTCCGGTCGCGGCGATGGTGTCCTGCCCGCGGATCAGCCGCTCGAGCGTGTACCGCATGGCCCACACCTGCGGCATGATCTGGATGTGGAGGCCCTCGGTGTCGTGGTCCTGGAGGTAGGCCTTCACCTTGTTGCGCAGCTCGACCTCGTGCGGACGCTCGGTATCGAGCCAGAACAACACCGTCATGCCTGACGCACGCGCGCGGTTGACGGCCAGCTTCACCCAGTCCTGGATCGCCGCGTCCTTGACGACGGGCATGCGCCAGATATCGCCCTCTTCGACGTTCTGCGACAACAACACCTCGCCGGTGTCGATGTCGACGATGTCGGCGACACCGGCCTCTGGGATCTCGAACGTCTTGTCGTGGCTGCCGTACTCCTCGGCCTTCTGCGCCATCAGGCCGACGTTGGGAACGGTGCCCATGGTCGTCGGGTCGAACTGGCCGTTGGTCTTACACCAATTGATCACCTCCTGGTACATCCGGGAGAACGTGGACTCGGGGTTGACGGCCTTGGTGTCCTTGAGCCTTCCGTCGGCGCCGTACATCTTGCCGCCGAGACGGATCATGGCGGGCATCGACGCGTCGACGATCACGTCGCTGGGAGAGTGGAAGTTGGTGATTCCCTTGGCCGAATCCACCATGGCCAGCTCGGGCCGGTGCTCGTGGACGTCGTGGATGTCCTGGATGATCTGCTCCCGTTGGAACGACGGCAGCGCCTCGATCTTGTTGTAGAGATCGACCATTCCGTTGTTGACATTCACCCCGAGTTCGTCGAGCACCTCCTGGTGCTTGGCGAACGCGTCCTTGTAGAAGACCTTCACGCAGTGGCCGAAGACGATGGGGTGGCTGACCTTCATCATCGTCGCCTTGACGTGCAGTGAGAACATCACGCCGGTCTTGTACGCGTCCTCGATCTGTTCCTCGTAGAACGCGACAAGGGCCTTCTTGCTCATGAACATGCTGTCGATGACGTCACCGGAGTCCAACGACGTCTCGGGCTTGAGCACGATCGTCTTGCCGCCCTTCGTCTTCAGCTCCATCCGCACCTTGCGGTCGCGGTCCAGGGTGATCGACTTCTCCCCGTGGTAGAAGTCGCCATGCTTCATGGTCGCCACGTGGGTGCGCGAAGCCATCGACCACTCGCCCATGCTGTGCGGGTGTTTACGCGCGTACTCCTTGACGGCCTTTGGTGCGCGGCGGTCTGAATTGCCTTCGCGCAGAACCGGGTTCACTGCGCTGCCGAGAATCTTGCCGTAGCGCTGGTTGATGGCCTTCTGTTCGTCGTTCTTCGGCTGCGCCGGGTAATCCGGAACCGCGTAACCCTTCTCCTGCAGTTCCTTGATGGCGGCCGCCAGCTGCGGGACCGACGCGCTGATGTTCGGCAGCTTGATGATGTTGGTGTCCGGGTCGTGCGTCAGCTCGCCCAATCGCGCCAGATTGTCCGGCACCCGCTGCTCCTCGCTCAGGCAGTCGGAGAACTCCGCCAGGATGCGGGCCGCGACCGAGATGTCACTGGCTTCGACGTTGATGCCCGCCGGTTCGGTGAAGGTCCGGATGATCGGCAGGAAGGCGTAGGTGGCAAGTAGCGGTGCCTCGTCGGTCAGCGTGTAGATGATCGTTGGCTGCTCGTCGCTCATTGGTGTCTCCCGGCGTCAGTGTCGGCTATCAGTATCGCGTCAGATACGAACCTACGCGGGCCGAAGATAGGGACATTTGCCCCATGCCCAGACGGGGCTACCCACGCAGAATCGCTTCATGATCAGCCCAGTGGCAGCCACGTCATCGCGTGCGATACGCTTCTCGGTGGTCATGAGTGCCAGCGTCAAGCCCCGGCTTGCTGGCCGGCAACCCTCCAACCGCGGTGGGGTGCCCCGGGTGATTGACCAGGTTGAGTAGCCGCTACCGGCTACAAGGCAAGCGCGGGTCCGCACGAAACGGGCCCCAGAGTAGACAGGGAAACCTGATGCGGAGGCCCACTATGTGCCGTTGCCCTTGAACCATTGGCTGCCTGCTGCCGTCATCACCTAGTTGACGCAGCCCGTCGCAGCGACCCCCTCATCCCCGCCTTCATCCCCGCTTCAAGGAGAACAACCGATCATGACCACCCCAGAAGAAACCGCACGCTGGTCGTTCGAGACCAAGCAGATCCACGCAGGCCAGACCCCCGACGCCGCGACCAACGCGCGGGCGCTGCCCATCTACCAGACGACGTCGTACACGTTCAACAGCACCGAGCACGCGGCGGCCCTGTTCGGCCTCGCCGAGCCCGGCAACATCTACACCCGGATCATGAACCCGACCCAGGACGTCGTCGAGCAGCGCATCGCGGCGCTCGAGGGCGGTGTCGCGGCGCTGTTCCTGGCGTCCGGCCAGGCCGCCGAGACGTTCGCAATCCTCAACCTCGCCAACACCGGCGACCACATCGTGTCCAGCCCGCGGCTCTACGGCGGCACGTACAACCTGTTCCACTACACGCTGCCCAAGCTGGGCATCGACGTCAGCTTCGTGGAGAACCCCGACGACCTGGACTCGTGGCGGGCGGCGGTGCAGCCCAACACCAAGGCGTTCTTCGGCGAGACCATCTCCAACCCGCAGAACGACATCCTCGACATCCCGAACATCGCCGCGGTCGCGCACGAGGCCGGGGTGCCCCTGATCGTGGACAACACCGTCGCCACCCCGTATCTGATCCAACCGATCAGCCACGGCGCCGACATCGTCGTGCACTCGGCGACCAAGTACCTCGGCGGTCACGGCGCGGCGATCGCTGGCGTGATCGTCGACAGCGGCACCTTCGACTGGACCAACGGCAAGTTCCCCGGCTTCACCACACCCGATCCGAGCTACCACGGCGTGGTGTTCGCGGACCTGGGAGCGCCGGCGTACGCGCTCAAGGCTCGCGTGCAGCTGCTGCGCGATATGGGTTCGGCGGCCTCGCCGTTCAATGCGTTCCTCGTCGCGCAGGGTCTGGAAACGCTGAGCCTGCGGGTCGAGCGGCACGTGGCCAACGCGCAGCGGGTCGCGCAGTATCTCGACGGCCACCCCGACGTGATCTCGGTGAACTATGCGGGCCTGCCCAGCTCACCGTGGCACGAGCTCGGCAAGAAGCTGGCGCCGAAGGGCACCGGCGCGGTGCTGGCCTTCGAGCTGGCGGGCGGTATCGATGCGGGCAAGGCGTTTGTCAACGCGCTGACGCTGCACAGCCATGTCGCCAACATCGGCGACGTGCGCTCGCTGGTGATCCACCCGGCGTCGACCACGCACTCGCAGCTGACGCCCGAAGAGCAGCTGGCCACGGGTGTGACGCCAGGCCTGGTGCGGCTGGCGGTCGGCATCGAGGGGATCGACGACATCCTCGCCGACCTCGAGCAGGGCTTCGCCGCCGCCAAGCCGTTCCATGCCACCGTAAGCGCCGACCCGGCGACGGTCTCAGCGTTTTAAAGGACGGTCGTGAGGACTTTGACGTGACAATCTTTGACGTGCCCACTGACACGCTGCCTGCCGAGGGCGAGGTGGCGATCGTCGACATCGGTTCGCTGACGCTCGAGAACGGCGCCGTCGTCGACGACGTCTCCATCGCCGTGCAGCGATGGGGCGAGTTGTCGCCCAACCGCGACAACGTGGTGGTGGTCCTGCATGCGCTGACCGGTGACTCCCACATCACCGGTCCGGCGGGCCCCGGCCATCCGACACCGGGCTGGTGGGACGGCGTCGCGGGCCCAGGCGCCGCGATCGACACCGACCGGTGGTGCGCGGTGGCGACCAACGTGTTGGGTGGCTGCCGCGGGTCGACCGGCCCGAGCTCGCTCGCCCGCGACGGAAAGCCATGGGGCTCGAGGTTTCCGCTGGTGTCGGTGCGCGACCAGGTGGAGGCCGATGTGGCCGCGCTCGCGGCCCTCGGCATCACCGAGGTCGCGGCCGTCGTCGGCGGCTCGATGGGCGGTGCCCGCGCGCTGGAGTGGATGATCGCCTATCCCGACAAGGTCCGCTCGGCACTGGTGCTGGCGGTCGGGGCGCGTGCGACCGCCGACCAGATCGGCACGCAGTGCAACCAGATCGCCGCTATCAAGTCCGATCCGAACTGGCAGAACGGCGACTACTACGACACCAGCCGGTCGCCCGACATCGGCATGGAGGTCGCGCGCCGGTTCGCGCACCTGACCTATCGCGGAGAGGTCGAGCTGGACACCCGGTTCGCCAACGACGGCCAGGGCGACGAGGACCCGGGGACGGGCGGCCGGTACGCCGTGGAGAGCTACCTCGAACACCAGGGCCACAAGATCCTTGCGCGGTTCGATGCGGGCACATATGTGGCGCTCACCGAATCGCTGTCCAGCCATGACGTCGGACGGGGCCGCGGCGGCGTCGAGGCGGCGCTCACGAACTGCCACGTGCCGGTGATCGTCGGCGGCATCACGTCCGACCGGTTGTACCCATTGCGGCTGCAGGAGGAATTAGCAGAGCTGTTGCCGGGTTGTGCCGAGTTGAAGGTTGTCGATTCGATCTATGGCCACGACGGATTTCTGGTCGAGACCGAGGCGGTCGGCGAGCTGATCCGCGAGACATTGGAGCTGGCATCCCGGTGACCCGATCCAGTCAACAGCGTTCGCTGTCGTTCGGCGCGGAGGCCGCGGCCTACGAACGCGGCAGGCCGTCGTATCCGCCCGAAGCCATCGACTGGCTGCTTCCGCCGAACGCCCGCGACGTGCTCGACCTGGGCGCGGGAACGGGAAAGCTGACCACCCGGCTGGTCGAGCGAGGGCTCGGCGTGGTCGCCGTGGACCCCATCCCGGAAATGCTTGAGCTGCTCACCAATTCACTACCCGACACCCCGGCACTGCTGGGTACCGCAGAGGACATCCCGCTGCCCGACGACAGCGTCGACGCGGTGCTCGTCGCGCAGGCATGGCACTGGTTCGATCCCGAACGCGCCATCAAGGAGGTGGCCCGCGTGCTGCGGCCGGGCGGCCGGCTCGGCCTGGTGTGGAACACCCGCGATGCGCGGCTGGGCTGGGTCAAGGATCTCGGCCGCATCATCGGCCACGAGGACGACCCGTTCAGCCACAAGGTCACGCTTTCGGAGCCGTTCGAGAACATCGAACGCCACCACGAGGAGTGGACGAGCTACCTGACCCCGCAGGCGCTGATCGACCTCGTCGCCTCGCGCAGCTACTGCATCACCTCACCGACCGATGTGCGCACCCAGACACTGGAGCGGGTGCGGGAGTTGTTGGCGACGCACCCGGCGCTGGCCAACGCCACGGGCCTGGCGCTGCCGTACATCACGGTGAGCATCCGCGCGACGCTCTCCTGACGCCCAAACCAACGTTTGGGCGCAAAAGTGCGAGAAGAATGCGCCAAAACGTCGATCTCGACGCGAGAATTGCTAGGCGCCAAACCACCGGGTCAGCGCCGTGCGCAGCCGCTCGGCGTCGTCGGCCCCGAATTCGTCTACGGCCCAAACGATATAGCCATCCGGCCGGATCAGCATCGCCGCTGGCCCGTCGTCCATCGTGGCGGTCACCGCGTCGACGCGATCCGACCATTCCGCAGCGACGGCCGATGCCGCACCGCCGGACAGGTCCAGCAGAACCGGCCGCGCGTCATGCAGGAGCTCCGCGACTCGACGGCCGTCGTCGAGGCCCAGATCCGGCACCATCAGCCCGGATAGCGGGTGGTCGTCGCCGACGACGTAGGGCACATCCGAGCCTGCGAGCAGGCCCGCGAGGTGGCTCGTCACGCCCGGCTTGTCGACCAGCTCACCGAAAAGCTGTCGCAACGCGTTGACCTCAGGGCCGGGCGCAGACAATGCGAGCTGCGCCTGCGAGTGCAGCATCACGCGCTCCCCCACCGGGTAACGCTCCGACTCGTAGGTGTCGAGCAGATCCGTTGGTGCCCAACCGTTCACCACTCCCGCCAGCTTCCAGCCGAGATTGACCGCATCCTGCATGCCGAGGTTAAGCCCCGGTCCGCCCATCGGGGAGTGCACATGCGCGGCATCACCGAGCAGAAGCACTCGCCCGTCCCGGTAGCGCTCGGCCTGCCGCGAGTTCGTCCCGTCGAGCCGGCGCAGTGCATGCGGGCCCGGCCCCTTCGGCGGCTGGAGCGGTACGTCGACGCCGATGATGCGGCGGAGGCTGTCGCGCAGCTCGTCGAGCGTCATCGGTCTGTCGGCACTGCCGACGGTCCAGCCGTACTCGATCGAGCCGAGCATCGGTCGAGTCGGGTCGATCGGGAAAGCGATGACGGTGCCCGCCTCGAATCTGTTGTGGCCGAACGGCAAAAGGCCGAAGCCGGGGATCTCGTATCCACGGCCCGGCGCCAGCAGCTCTTCTGGCAGGTACACGTGGGCGATCCTGCTGACGATCGGCGAGGTGTGGCCGGTAAAGTCGATGCCGACTGCTTTGCGCACGGCGCTTCGGCCGCCGTCGGCGCCGACGAGGTATCCGGCATCCAGTCGGTACGGCCGCCCGGTGGCCGAAACCGTCAGCGTCACGGCGTCGTCGCCCGCGCGCAGCGCCGTCAGGTCATGGCCCCATCGGACGTCGACCCCGAGATCACGCGCACGCTTCTCCAGGAGGCGCACCAGCCGCGGCTGCTGGATCAGCAGCGCGTACATCGGGTTGTTCTCCAGGCCGAGGAAATTCAACGACACACCGGCGAACATCCAGCCGTAGGCGGGCTTCGGCCGACCGTCGTCGCCGCCGAACGCGTGGTAGAGGTCGCGCATGTCGAGTTGCCGGATCACCTGTCCGACAAGGCCGTTGGCCTTCGGCTCGTCACTCGGTCCCGGCAGCTTGTCGAGGACGACGGGCCGAATGCCCGCAAGCGCCAGCTCGCACGCCAGCATGAGACCGTTGGGTCCGGCGCCGGAGATGACGACGTCTGCGGTTTCGACGGTCATTTCTTCCCCCTCGTGGGCTTGGTCGGTTCGGGTAGACCGGCGGCCACCTCGGCGAAGCCGGACCGGATCAGCGTGGTGATCGGCACGGGCGGATCCACCCGCACGTAGAGCTCCGTCGCCGCGTCGCCGACTGCACGGACCACGGCCGTCACCAGCCGGGGATAGATGTCACGATCCGGATCGGTGCCGGTTCGCTCGGCGACCACCTCGAGCCATTCGTCGAACAGCTCCTTGTTCGCGGCATCGCGAATCTCCGGCCTCATCAAAAGCTTTCGAACCTCGGCCAGTTCGGCTCGACTCGGGATCTTGTTCTCCTCGCCGGTGGCGTCGCGGAAATCCTCTTCGAGCGGTGCGATCACGGCCTCGGTGATCGACGTCCACAACGACTCGTCGGCGGGTCGTTCCCGCAGCACGGCGATGCTGCGGCGCAGGCGTTCGGTCTGGCGGTACGCCAGCGCCTCGTACTTGCCGGAGAAGTAATTGTTGAACGTACGCAGCGATACGCCTGCGAGATCGGCGATCGCCTCGCGGGTCACCGAATCGAGGCCGCCGTCGAACGCGAGCTTCAGTGCGGCGTCGCTGAGCGCCCGCCTGGTGTCGAGCTTCTTGCGCTCCCGAAGTCCGGTCATGACCCCACTGTACGCCGAAACTTGCACGGCAGGCAAATTTGCCTATCGGGCAAATATCGTCAGCTGGTGCCCAGCGGATCGATCGTCCACGCGATGAACAACACCGCCGCGCTCACGGCTGCCGTCGTGATGAAGTCCAGGCCCTTGCTGCGTACCACCAGCAAGCCCGCCTGTTCGTCGGGAAGCGCCAGCCGCAGCACGGACGCGACGGCCACCCCGAGGCCGAGAACAACCGCACCGCGCCGCCAGTACGAGGCGATCACCAGAATAAACGCCGCGAGGAAGAACAGGCCGACCACCAGGATCGGCCACTGCCCGCGGAACACCTTGCGGGCGAACTCTCCTACGGTCACGTGGCCCGTTCGCCAGTTCGACGACGTTGACCAACAGGAACGCCCGGGTCAACAGCCCGACGCCGCCAGGGTTCGGCGACACGTGGCCGGCCACCTCCCACACATCGGGCGCGACGTCACCGACCAGCTTGCCGTTCTCGTCGCGGCTGACGCCGACGTCGACGACGGCGGCACCGGGCCGCACCATCTCCGCCGTCACCATGTGCGGCACGCCCGCGGCGGCGATGACGATGTCGGCCTCGCGGGTCAGCTGCGGAAGATGCCGAGTTGCGGTGTGGCACAACGTCACCGTGGCATTCTCCGAACGCCGGGTCAGCAACAGGCCCAACGGCCTGCCGACGGTTACGCCGCGACCGATCAAGACGACCTGCGCGCCTGCGATCTCCACCTCGTAACGCCGGAGCAGGTGCACGATGCCCCGCGGGGTGCACGGCAGCGGCGCGGGTTCGTTGAGGACCAGCCTGCCCAGGTTCATCGGGTGCAGGCCGTCGGCGTCCTTACCCGGGTCGAGCCGCTCCAGCGCGGCGTTCTCGTTGAGATGCTTGGGCAGCGGCAGCTGCACGATGTAGCCGGTGCACTCCGGGTTGGCGTTCAGCTCGTCGATGGTCTCGTCGAGCTTGGCCTGGCTGATGTCGGCGGGCAGATCACGGCGGATCGAATTGATCCCGACCTTCGCGCAGTCGGCATGCTTGCCGCGCACGTACGCCTGCGAGCCGGGGTCGTCGCCGACGAGAACCGTGCCGAGGCCGGGAGTTCGTCCCGCGGCGGTCAGCGCCGCAACGCGTTCCTTCAGGTCGACGAAGATCTCGTCGCGCGTGGCCTTACCGTCCAGTGTGATCGCACCCACGGCAGCCAGTCTGACATGACAATGTGGCAGTCTTTCGACCATGAACACTCAGCCCAATGTGTTCACCCCGGCCAAGCTGGGCCCGGTGACGCTGCGCAACCGCATCATCAAGTCGGCGACGTTCGAAGGCGCGACGCCGAACGCGGTCGTCACCGACGATCTCATCAAATACCATCGGCTGCCCGCCGCAGGCGGCGTCGGCATGACGACGGTGGCCTACTGCGCGGTGTCGGAGGCCGGGCGCACCGAGCCGACACAGATGTGGATGCGTCCCGAGGCGGTGCCCGGACTGCAGAAGCTCACCGAAGCCATCCACGCCGAGGGCGCGGCGATCAGCGCGCAGATCGGACACGCGGGTCCGGTCAGGCATGCCCGCGTGGGCAAGACGAAGGCCCTGGCGCCTGGCCGCTTCTTCAATCCCCTCGTGATGAGGTTCACGAAGAAGGCCACCCGTGACGACATCGCCGACGTCATCGACGCGCACGCCGACGCCGCGCGGTTCGCCGTCGAGTCCGGGTTCGACGCCGTCGAAATCCATCTCGGCCATGGGTACTTCTGCAGCGCATTTCTCAGCCCGCTGATCAACCGCCGCGACGACGAGTTCGGCGGGTCGCTGGAGAACCGCGCCAAGGTCGCGCGCGGAGTCGTGAACGCGGTCCGGAAGGCGGTCGGCGATCAGATCGCGGTGACGGCGAAACTGAACATGACCGACGGGATCCGCGGCGGCATCAAAGTCGAAGAGGCGCTTGCCACCGCGAAGTGGCTCGAGGAAGATGGCGGGCTCGACGCCATCGAGCTGACGGCGGGCAGTTCGTTCATCACCCCGATGTACCTGTTCCGCGGCGACGTCCCGCTGAAAGAGTTCTCGAATGTTTTCAAGCCGCCGATCCGGTGGGGTGTCCGGCTGTTCGGGAGCAAGATTCTCCGCGAATACCCCTACCGCGAGGCCTACCTGCTGCGCGACGCCAAACTGTTCCGGGCCGAGTTGACGCTGCCGCTGATCCTTCTCGGTGGGATCACCAACCGCGAAACCATGGATCTGGCGATGGCCGAGGGCTTCGACTTCGTCGCGATGGGCCGGGCCTTGCTGGCCGAACCCGACCTGATCAACCGCATTCAGGCCGACGGGGACGCGCGTTCGGTGCGATCCGTCTGCACGCATTGCAACGAGTGCATGCCGACCGCCCTGCGGTCGAGCGCATCGATCAAGACGCACTGTGTGGTGACCGGCTCGCCTGGGTGAGCGGCTACCTCACTAACAGTCGTCAGAGACCGCTGGCTTACCTATAGAGTTGGTCGCGATGAGCCGACCAGCCCCACCTGCGCTGACCGTTCGGAACGACGGATCAGCGCGCACCTTCGCCGCTGGCAACGATGTCGTCATCGGACGCGACCTCCGCGCCGACGTTCGCATCGCGCACCCCCTGATCTCCCGGGCACACCTCCTGCTGCGGTTCGACCAGGGCCGATGGATTGCCATCGACAACGGCAGCCTCAACGGCATGTTCGTCAACGGCCGCCGGGTGCCGACCGCCGACATCCATGACGGTTTGCACGTCAACATCGGCAACCCTGACGGCCCCGAGCTGGTATTCGAGGTGGGCAGGGAACAGGCCGGGGGCAGGCCGCCGACCACATCCATCCCGGTCGCGGACCGCCCAGGCGGGGGTATATCCACGCCGCAGCGGCCTCAGCCGCCGCCGATGCCCCGGCAGCCATACCCGTCCGGCCCGCAGACCGGCTATCCGTCGACCCAGCAGCCGCGGTATCCGAGCGGCCCGCAGCCCGGCTACCCCGGTTCGCAGCAGCCTGTCCGACAGCCGGCCTCGGTTTCGATGTCGCAGCAGGCGGCCCAGCCTGCACTGTCGCAACCGGCTCTCGAGTCGGTGACGGCGATGGGCCCGACGGCCGCCCCGCGCTCGAGCGAGGGCAATCTCGCCACGAGCATGCTCAAGATCCTGCGGCCGGGCCGTCCCGCCGAAGCGCCGCCGGGCTCGATCAAGATCGGCCGCAACACCGACAACGACATCGTCATCAACGACGTGCTGGCCTCCCGCCACCACGCGACCCTGGTGAACACCGCGGCCGGCACCGAGATCCGCGACAACCGCAGCATCAACGGGACGTTCGTCAACGGCGCCCGGGTCGAGTCCGCGCTCCTGCACGACGGGGACACGGTCACCATCGGCAACGTCGACCTGGTGTTCCGCGGCGGCATGCTCGCCCGCCGCACGGAGACCGCGGCCGACACCAGCACCGGCGGCCTGGACGTGCACGGCGTCACGTGGACCATCGAAGGCAACAAGACGCTGCTGGAGAACATCTCGTTGACTGCACGGCCTGGAACACTGACCGCGGTGATCGGCCCGTCTGGTGCGGGCAAGTCCACGTTCGCCCGGCTGGTCGCCGGCTATACCCACCCGACCACCGGCTCGGTGGCCTTCGAGGGCCACAACATCCACGCCGAGTACGCATCGCTGCGCTCCCGGATCGGGATGGTGCCCCAGGACGACGTGGTGCACGGCCAGCTGACCGTGCAACAGGCGCTGATGTACGCGGCCGAGCTGCGGCTGCCACCCGACACCAACAAAGAGGACCGCGAACGGGTCGTCGCGCAGGTGCTCGAAGAGCTCGAGATGACCCTGCACGCGCAGACCCGCGTCGACAAGCTGTCCGGCGGTCAGCGCAAGCGCGCATCCGTGGCGATGGAGCTGCTGACCGGCCCGTCACTGCTGATTCTCGACGAGCCGACGTCGGGCCTGGACCCGGCGCTGGACCGGCAGGTCATGACGATGCTGCGCCAGCTCGCCGACGCGGGCCGCGTGGTGCTGGTGGTCACGCACTCGCTGTCCTACCTCGACGTGTGCGACCAGGTGCTGCTTCTGGCTCCGGGTGGCAAGACCGCGTTCTGCGGGCCGCCGAGCCAGATCGGCCCGACGATGGGCACCACGAACTGGGCCGACATCTTCAGCAGCGTCGCGCGCGATCCGGATACGGCACACCAGCGCTACGTCGCCCAGACCGGACCGACACCGCCGCAGCCGCCATCGCAGACACCCGGTGATCTCGGAAAGCCAACGAAAACCAGTGTGCGACGGCAGTTCTCGACGATCGCGCGGCGTCAGATGAGGCTGATCGTCTCCGACCGCGGATACTTCATCTTCCTGGCGGTCCTGCCCTTCATCATGGGCGTGCTGTCGCTGTCGGTGCCGGGAGACGTCGGCTTCGGCGTGCCCGTTCCCGCGATCAAGGGTGGTGAAGCGCCGAACGAGCCGGGGCAGATCCTGGTGCTGCTCAACGTCGGCGCCATCTTCATGGGCACTGCCCTGACAATCCGCGCCCTCATCGGCGAGCGCGCCATCTTCCTGCGCGAGCAGGCGGTCGGGTTATCCACCACCGCATACCTTTTGGCGAAGGTCATCGTCTTCGCCGCGTTCGCGGTGCTGCAGTCGAGCATCGTGACCGCCATCAACATCTTGGGCAAGAAGTGGGGCCCGGGAGCCGTCACGAGCGGCGCGGTGATCCCCAACCGAAGCCTCGAGTTGTTCACCGACATGGCGGCCTGCTGCGTGGCCGCGGCGATGGTCGGCTTGGCGCTCTCGGCATTGGCCAAGTCCAACGAGCAGATCATGCCTCTGCTGGTGGTCGCGATCATGTCGCAGCTGGTATTTCAGGGCGGCATGATCCCGGTGACCGGCCGGATCGTGCTCGACCAGCTGTCCTGGATCACGCCTGCGCGGTGGGGATTTGCCAGCACCGCATCGACGATCGACCTCATCAGGCTGGTACCGGGCCCGTTGACTCCGCAAGACTCGCATTGGAAGCACACCCCGGGCGCGTGGTGGTTCAACATGGCCATGCTCGGATGCATCTGCATCGGCTACCTGAGCTTCGTGCGGTGGAAGATCCGCCTCAAGTCAGGCTGATTCGGCGTCACTCCCCGTGCACGTCGAGCCCGTGCGCGGCGGCGTAGGCCAGCGCCTGCTCGATGTCGATGCGGGCACCGCGCAGGGCGGCGGTGGTCCACAGCGTCGGGTCGATTCGTGCGCCGCGCAGGTCGGCCTCGTCGAGGCGAGCATCGTGAGTGCGCGCGCCCCGCAGATCGGCGCGCCGCAGCACCGCTTTTCGTAGATCCGTCTTGACCAGGCCGGCTTCGCTCAGCCGGCAATCCGACAGGTCAACGCCACGCAGGTCGCATTCGCCGAGGACCGCCAGCGTGAAATCCACCTCGACAAAGGTCACCGGGCGCAGCCGGCATTCGGTGAACACTGAGCCAAGCATGCTGCAGTGGCGAAAGGTACTGTGCCACAGTGTTGTCCGGCGAAACGTGCAATTACGGAAGGCGGTGCCGACATGCTCGGACTCCCCCAGATCGGCGCCGCTGAAGTCGCATTCGGTGAACACCACGCGTTCGGTCCGCAGCCCGTTGAGGTCCTCGTCGCGAAAGTCGTGCGCAGTGAATTCGCGCTCCGTCCAGACCGTCTCGGGCTCGACCACGCGATCAGCCGGGTACCGACGGCAGCGCGTTCAGCGCGTACTCCGTGACGGCGATGAGCGCGGCCGTCGACGATTGCCGATCCCTGGCGTCGACGGTGGTGATCGGTATGCCATCGGGCAGCGCGAGCGCCTTGCGCACCTCGTGCGAGGGATACCTTGGCGCATTGTCGAATTCGTTGACCGCGACGAGGAACGGCATGTGGCGGGCCTCGAAGAAATCGACGGCGGCGAAGCTGTCCTGCAGTCGGCGGGTGTCGACGAGGATGATGGCGCCGATGGCCCCTCGGACCAGGTCGTCCCACATGAACCAGAACCGTCGCTGGCCGGGGGTGCCGAACAGGTACAGCACCAGGTCCTCGTCCAGGGTGATCCGGCCGAAGTCCATCGCGACCGTCGTCGTCCGCTTCTCCGGGGTGAGGTCGATACCGTCAAGGCCCTCGGAGGCATTGGTGACGATGGCCTCGGTGCGCAGCGGCATGATCTCGGAGACCGCACCGACGAACGTCGTCTTGCCGACACCGAAACCGCCTGAAATGACGATCTTCGTCGACGCGGTGGCGCGGTGGTTGTTTCGTCCCTCGCGTGCGCGGGCCTCATAGTGCTCGTAAGCCACGGAGGGTCCTTCCTATCAGTTCGCGCCGCTCATCGATGCTCGACTGGTCGCTCAGGGTGGTGCGTACCCGCAGATGCCCGGACGACACCAGGTCACCGATCAGCACGCGAGCCACGCCGACGGGCAAAGATAGACGAGCGGCGATCTCGGCGACCGATGGGTTGTTCGCACACATCGCGCAAATCTGGCCCCGCACATCGTTTCCCGGCCACCGGCGCGGCTTGTCGGAAAGTATCGCCTCGATCGGGGCCTCCAGCGGCAGGTTGACGCGGGAGTCCGTGCGCCCGGCGGTCAGCGTGTACGGCCGTACCAGGCTCGGTTGATCTTCGGCTGCGCGAGGCTCGAATTCGTCCATCGGCCGCTCACGAGTGTTGTGGTGCTCGTCGTGACGACTGCACGACGCTGCCGACGCGCTCCACCAGCATCGCCATTTCGTAGCCGATCTGGCCGATATCGCATCCGGTCGTCGCCAGCGTCGCGAGGTTGGAGCCGTCACCGACCCGCATCAGCAGCAGGTAGCCGTTCTCCATCTCGACGACGGACTGCAGCACGTACCCGCCGTTGAAGAGCTGCGAGGCGCCGGTCGACAGGCTGGCCAGTCCCGACGCCACCGCGGCGAGTTGGTCGGCGCGTTCGATCGGCATGTGCTCACTGGCGGCCATCAGCAGGCCGTCCGCGGAGACGAGAACCGCGTGGGTCACACCGGATACTTCGCGGGCGAACTTCGAGACCAGCCAGTCGAGCGAATCGCGCTGCGTCGAACGTGGCGGATAGGTCATTCGTTATCTGTTCCTCTGGTCTCTCGGGCGTGCGACCGCGCGGCATGCACACCGCCGAAGTGGCTGCTCATGCTCGCGCGAACAGCGTCCGGATCACGTACCGGAATCGCATGCGCGCCGGTAGTGAATTCGGCCGCCGACTCTACCCCGTCGTCGTCCCCGTGGCTTCGGTGCGCTCCCCCGTTCGAGTATCCACCGTTGGAGCCCTCGTACGGTGTCGGCATCGCGGTGCCTGGCACCAGCCGGGCACCCGGATCGCGGACCGGCAGCCCCTGCTCGGTGTGCGATGCGACCGGCGCGTCTTCGGCGGCCTCTGCGGCCGACCAGCCGTGGTCCCAGACCGACTCCCAGTTCAGGTCGCTGCTCTTGGCCAGCTGGGTGGGATCGACCAGCCACTCCGACACCATCTTCTGGTAGATCGCGTCGTCGGCTCCCGCCGTCTCCGAGACTTCCTGCGCCGCGATTTCCTGCAGGCCCTCGGGTTCGGCGTCGGTGTGCGGCACATGGGTACCGTTGGTCGACGCCTGGGCGCGGGACGCGAAGAACGCAGAAGTGTCGACGGTCGCCTGCCTGGACTCCTCGGCCACCGGTTCGTCCCAATGCTCGGGCTCGAAGTCAGGCTCCTGCGTCGGCTCCTCATCCAGCGTCGCACCCGAGCCGTGGATGCCGCTGGCGCCAGGACTGCGCTGAGGCAACAGCGTGACAGACACCTCGGGGTGGCCGTTGAGCTGGTCCACACCGAGTTCGTCGCCGTAGTCGGCGAAATCGGCGTAGTCGTCCGCCCCGTCGAAGGTCAGCGCCGTCGCGATGCCGGAATGCGCGTCGACGGGAGCGCTCTTTGCGCCGGTGTCGATCTCATCGCGCATACCCGCGCGCACGATCAGCTCGGACGGCACGTACACGCCTGCCGTGGTGCCCGAATTCGCTTCGCCCGCAATGGTGCTGCGCAACCGGACGACGAGCCCGTTCTGCTGAGCCAGGCGCCCGACCACGAACAGACCCATGTGGCGTGCGGTGTATGGGGTCACCTCGCCGCCGGACTGCAGTCGGGTGTTGGCGACGCGCAGGTCCGATTCGGTCATCCCGAGCCCGATGTCGCTGACCTCGATGACCAACCCACCGTTTCCGGTGTGCACCGCCGACACCCGCACCTGTGAAATCGGCGGGGAGTAGCGCAGCGCGTTGTCGAGCAGCTCGGCCAGCAGGTGCACGAGGTCGCCTGACACCGATCCGACGATCTCGCTGTCGGGCACCGTCGCGGTGACGACGCGGGTGTAGTCCTCGACCTCGGAGGCTGCGGCGTTGACGATCGCGGCGACCGGCACCGCGTCGCTCTGCTCGCGCGGCACCTTGGCACCGGACAACAGCAACAGGTTGGCGCCGTTTCGGCGCATCCGCGCCGCCAGATGATCGAGCCTGAACAGGCTCTCCAGGCGGTCCGGATCCTCCTCGTTGCGCTCCAATCGGTCGATGAGCGACAGCTGCTGATCGACCAGCGTCCTGCTGCGCCGCGACAGCGTCTCGAACATGTCGCCGACCTGCAGCTGCAGCCTGCTCTGCTCGCCGGCAAGGAAGATCGCCTGCTCATGCAGCTCGTCGACGGCGTGGGCGACTTGACCGACTTCCTCGGTGGTGTGCACCGGGATGGGGTCGACGGGCCCGGGTTCCTTGCCTGAACGCACCCGCTCGATCTCGTGCGCCAGGTCTTCATGCGCCACCCGAAGCGCGCTGTCGCGCAGGGTGCGCAGTGGCCGGACCAGCGACCGCGCCACCAGGATGACCAGAAGCAGCGCCAACAGGATCGCGCCGAGCACGACCGCCGAGTCGCGGATCGCCTCGGTGCGCGCCGCGGAGGCGTCGGCCTTGACCGCACCGGTCACCGAGGGCACCGTGCTCTCGATCATCTTGGCGGCGAGCCGGTCGGTTGCCTGAAGCGACGCCGTCATATCCGGGTTGTTGACCAGTGGGGTGATCGGGTCGGAGATGATCGCGGTCCGCTTCACGTACTCGCCCTGAAGCTGCTTGGCCTCGGGTGAGCCGATGCCGAGCACCTGGCTCATGCCGAACAGCGTCGACGGCTCGGTACCGGCGAGGGTGATCATGCGCGTGCGCTGCTCGGGCTCGGGCAGCTCGCCGCCCTGATTCACCAGCAGCTGCTCCATCATCATCTGGCCGCGGGCGCCGACGGCGCGGGACAGGCCCTGCGTCTCGGTGCGGATGCGCTCGTCGTCGACGCGAACCGAACCGGTGACGGCGTCTTCGGCGGTCAACAGGATCGGCGCATAGAGCGTGACCCGGTCGACAAGGCCGATGGAGTTGGAGGTGACCTTGTCCAGCAGTCCCTGGCCGCCCTCGAGCATCATCGTGACGCCCTTCTGGACGTCGGCAGGCACACCGGGCGTGTCTTTGAGCCGACGCTGCAGTTCGGCGCGGCTGGAGTCGAAGGTGCTCATCGCGGCCTGAGTGTCGCCGCCGGCCGACGACGCCAGTATCGCGCCGTTGAGCGCGTTCATGTAGCTAACGATCGCGGGCACCATTTCGGCACGGTCGGCGGCGCGTTGCAGATCACGCGCTTCAATCGCGTTCGAGTAGATGCGCAACCCGCCGAAGGCGCCGGCCAGAATCAGCGGCACCAAGACAATCGCAAACACCTTCCAGCGGACTGGCCAATTTTTCAGCGACCATCTGGAGGGACGTTTGGGGCGTGCGGGAGCCTCGTCGTCGTCATCGAGGACCATGCCGTCCACGTGGTCTTGCTGCGTGAACGAGGTCATTGCTGCCCCACCGCGCAACCTGCCCCGAGTCCGTGTTTTTCTGATGGAGCGTCTTTCATATTCTTCCTGCTGATTTTGCCCGCCTGCGGGCTTGGCGTTCTACGCCTGGCAATTGATCGAGTATGCCAGTAGCACGCAGCAGGTTCCACAATTCTTACTGAACAGACAGAGTTCACGGGTTCTCTCTTAGGACACCTCCGAGGCCTCCGAGCAAATGCTGCCGAGCCCGCCTGCAATCATCGTCAAATGTTTCGGGTGATGTTTTTCTCCCCCCGCATCGCGCCCAACACGGGCAATGCGATCCGCATGGTCGCCGCCACGGGCTGCGAGCTGCACCTGGTCGAGCCGCTCGGCTTCGAGCTATCGGAACCCAAGCTGCGGCGGGCCGGGCTGGACTACCACGACCTGGCGTCGGTGACCGTGCACCCGAGCCTTACTGCGGCATGGGAGGCGATCGGGCCCACCCGTGTGCACGCCTTCACCGCGCACACGACGGCGTCGTTCGCCGACGTGGCCTACCAGCCGGGCGACGTGTTGATGTTCGGCCCCGAGCCCACGGGCCTGGACGCCGACACCCTGGCCGACCCGCACATCACGTCGCGGGTGCGCATCCCGATGCTAGCGGGCAGGCGCTCGCTGAACCTGTCGAACGCCGCCGCGGTCGCCGTGTACGAGGCGTGGCGCCAGCACGGCTTCGGCGGGGCGGTCTGACTACCCTCCGATGAGCGCTTGCGCGAAGAGAATCACCTTCCGATGAGCGCTTGCGCGAAGAGAATCACCTTCCGATGAGCGCTTGCGCGAAGAGAATCACCTTCCGATGAGCGCTTGCGCGAAGAGAATCACCATGAGTTCCAGTGCGCGAACTGCTCGGCGGGCAGCCGCTTGGCGCGCCGGAAGTCGGTGCCCTTGGTGTACGCGATCGGGAACAGGCCGCCCTGGCTGTACTGCTCGAACGGGATGCCGAGCACGTCGGCGGCCAGCTTCTCGCCTTTGCCGACGAGATGCAGTGTCGTCCAGGCCGAACCGAGGCCACGCGAGCGCAGCGCCAGCATGAAGCTCCATACGGCGGGCAGCAGCGAGCCCCAGAAGCCTGCGCTCTGCCCGGCCGGCACGCCGTCGGGACGGCCCGCCAGACACGGGACCAACATCACCGGCACCTCGTGCAGGTGCTCTCTGAGGTACTTCGCGGAGCTGGTGACCAGCGGGCGCTGTTCGTCGCGCATGTCGCCGAACTCGGGTTTGGGCGCGTCGAGGTACGGCTTTGCGTTGTGGCTGTAGATGTCGGCGAGCGCCTTCTTCTTCTCCGGGTCGTCGACGAAGACCCACTGCCAGCCCTGCGTGTTGGATCCCGTCGGCGCCTGCAGCGCCAACTCGAGACATTCCATGAGCACCTCGCGCGGCACCGGCTTCTCCAGATCGAGCCGCTTGCGCACTGAGCGGGTGGTGGTCAGGACTTCATCGGCGGAGAGGTTGAGGGTCACCGCCCGAGACTACATTCGCCGGTATGGCAGTCGAATTCACGCAAGAGGTGACCAGCAGGCTCGAATCCGACCAGTACGGGTGGCTGACGACCGTGGCCAAATCCGCCAGCCCGTCCCGCGGCTGGTGTGGTTTTACTTCGACGGCAAGGACATCGTCGTCTACTCGATGCCGAACGCGGCCAAGGTCAGACACATCACCAACCATCCCGCGGTGAGCTTGAATCTGGACTCCGACGGCAACGGTGCAGGCATCATCGTCGTCGGCGGCGAGGCGACGGTTGATGCAACCGATGTCGACGGCCGCGACGACGGGCCATTCTGGGCGAAATACCAAGCCGACGCCGAACGGTACGGGCTGACCGAGGATTTCGCCGCATACAGCACTCGGCTGAAGATCAGTCTCGACAAGGTCTGGACGACTCCGGGCGGCTAGTTCCTCCCGCGAGCGAGTGTCTGCACAGGACATGCCGTCAATCACGGGCGTTTCGTGGTCGCTGGCGACCATCGAAGGACCGCATTTGCACGAGCCACTCCGGCGTGTTGCCGGACAGACACGGTCGCTCGCGGATATGAGTTCCTCGCGAAATAGGTGAGCGGAAAGTGTGAGTCAGCGGAAGTCGCGCGATTTCGACGCCACCCGCATGTCGAGCTTGCCAAGCCGGTCGGCGACCACCGTGACCGCACCGGTGGCGTTCTGCACCACACCCCGGATCACCATCGCCGATGCCGTCTGCGCCAGCTTGCGGTGCCGCGCCCAAACCCCTTGTGAACACAGGATGTTGACCATGCCGGTCTCGTCCTCGAGGTTGATGAAGGTCACGCCCTGCGCCGTCGCGGGCCGCTGCCGATGGGTCACCGCACCGGCCACCAGCACCCGCGTCCCGTCCGGCACCGACAACAGCTGGTTGGCGGGGACGACACCCATCGCGTCCAGGTCCGACCGCAGGAACTGGGTGGGATAGGTGTCCGGGGAGATGCCGGTGGCCCAGACGTCGGCCACCGTCAACTCGAGTTCGGTCATGCCGGGCAGTGCGGGGATATGCGATGACGATCCGACGCCGGGCAACCGGTCGGGCCGCTGCGTGGCCGCTGCGCCTGCGGCCCACAGCCCTTCGCGGCGAGAGATCCCGAAACAGCCGAGCGCTCCACCCGTCGCCAACGCCTCGGTTTGCGGCACGGACAGCTGCACCCGGCCGGTCAGATCAAGCAGAGAGTCGAACGGCCCATTGGCTTTTCGCTCCTCCACGATCTGCTCGGCCAGCTCGTCGCCGATGTGGCGGACGCTACCGATACCCAGCCGCACCTCGGTGCCCGCGTTCTCCAGCGTGGCGTGCGGCAGGCTGGCGTTGATATCTGGCCCGTGCACCGTGACCCGGTGCCGACGGGCATCGGCCACCAGCGTCTGGGGTGAATAGAAGCCCATCGGCTGGGCCCGCAGCAGCGCGGCGCAGAACGCGGCGGGATGGTGCAGCTTGAACCACGACGAGTAGAACACCAGCGAGGCGAAGGACAGTGAATGGCTTTCCGGGAAGCCGAAATTGGCGAACGCCTCCAGTTTCTCGTAGATCCGTTCGGCCACCTCGCCGGTGATGCCGTGCCGCTCGCGCATGCCGTCGTAGAACCTGCCGCGCAGCCTTCGCATCCGCTCGGTTGACCGCTTGGACCCCATCGCGCGGCGCAACTGGTCGGCCTCGGCGGCGGTGAAGCCCGCGCAGTCGACCGCGAGCTGCATGAGCTGTTCCTGAAACAGCGGCACGCCAAGGGTTTTCCGTAGCGCGGGTTCCATCGACGGGTGGTCGTAGACGACGGGTTCTTCCCCGTTGCGGCGCTTGATGTACGGGTGCACGGATCCGCCCTGGATCGGCCCGGGCCGGATCAGCGCCACCTCGACGACCAGGTCGTAGAACACCCGAGGCTTCAGCCGCGGCAGCGTGGCCATCTGCGCCCGGGACTCCACCTGGAAGACGCCGACGGAGTCGGCGCGCTGCAGCATCTCGTACACCGCGGCCTCGGAGAGGTCGAGCTTGGCCAGGTCGACGTCGATGCCCTTGTGCTCGGCAACCAGGTCGATGCAGTAGTGCAACGCCGAGAGCATGCCGAGACCCAGCAGATCGAACTTCACCAAACCGATTGCCGCGCAGTCGTCTTTGTCCCATTGCAGCACGCTGCGGTTCTCCATCCGCGCCCACTCCACCGGGCACACATCGGCGATCGGCCGGTCGCAGATCACCATGCCGCCGGAGTGGATGCCCATGTGCCGCGGCAGGTTGGAGATCTGCTTGGCCAGATCGATCACCGATTCCGGAACATCCTCGACGTGAGTCGACTCGGTGAGGTTGCCCCACTGGCCGATCTGCTTGCTCCACGCATCCTGCTGCCCCTGAGAGAACCCCAGCGCGCGGGCCATGTCACGCACGGAGCTGCGGCCGCGGTAGGTGATGACGTTGGCGACCTGGGCGGCGTAGTCGCGGCCGTAGCGGTCGTAGACGTACTGGATGGCGTTTTCCCGCAGATCCGATTCGATGTCGATGTCGATGTCGGGTGGCCCGTCGCGGGCCGGAGACAGAAACCGCTCGAACAGCAGCTCGTTGGCGATCGGGTCGACGTTGGTGACGCCGAGCGCGTAGCAGACCGCGGAGTTGGCCGCCGATCCCCTGCCCTGGGAGAGGATGCCGTTCTCCTTGCAGAACCGGGTGATGTCGTGCACCACCAGGAAATAGCCCGGAAACGTCAGCTGCTCAATGATTTTCAGTTCATGCTCGATCTGCTGGTATGCCCGCGGCGCCCGCTCCGGCGGCCCGTATCTGTTGCGGGCGCCCGTCATCACCAGGTGCCGCAGCCAACTGTCCTCGGTGTGTCCGACGGGAACGTCGAACGGCGGCAACTGCGGGGCGATCAGCGCCAGCCCGAATGCGCACTGCTCGCCTAGCTCCGCCGCGGCCGTCACCGCCTCGGGAACCCTCACGAAAACCCGCGCCATCTCCTCGCCGGACCGGAGATGCGAACCACCAAGCGGCGCAAGGTAACCGGCCGCCTCGTCGATCGAGTTGCGGGCCCGGATCGCACCCATCGCCATCGCCAGCCTGCCCCTGGACGGCTCGGCGAAGTGGGCCGCGGTGGTGGCGACGACGCCGACGCCGAACCGCGGTGCGAGTTCGGCCAGCGCGGCATTGCGCTCGTCGTCGAGCGGATGTCCGTGGTGGGTCAGCTCGATGCTGACCCGGTCGCGCCCGAACCGGTCAACCAGATCGGCAAGGGCTTCCTCGGCCGCCTCCGGTCCGCCGCGGGAAAGCGCCTGGCGGACATGGCCTTTGCGACATCCGGTCAGGATATGCCAGTGTCCGCCCGCCGCCTCGGTCAGCGCGTCGTAGTCATAGCGCAGGACACCCTTTTCGCCGCCGGCCAGATGCGCCGTCGCCAACTGGCGCGACAGCCGCCGGTATCCCTCCGGACCGCGGGCAAGCACCAGCAGATGCGGCCCACGGGGATCGGGCTCCTCGGTGCGGTCGCCGCCGCCGAGGGACAACTCGGCGCCGAACACCGTCGCAATATCGAGCTCCTTGGCGGCTTCGGCGAAGCGCACCACCCCGTACAACCCGTCGTGGTCGGTCAGCGCGATGGCGCGCAGATCCAGCCGGGCGGCCTCCTCGACGAGCTCCTCCGGCGTGCTGGCGCCGTCGAGGAAGCTGTACGCCGAATGCGCGTGCAGCTCGGCGTACGGGACCGACGAGGCGGGCCGCTGCATGTCCAGCGGCTGATAGCTCCCGCGCTTGCGTGACCAGGCCGGGCTGTCGCCGCCGTCGCCGATCTGCTCATCGATGGGCCATCCGGCGCGCCGCGGCTTGCCATTGAGCACCCGCTCCATTTCCGTCCAGCTCGGCGGCCCGGTATGCCAACCCACCCGAACAGCGTATCGAACATTTGTTCGATACGAAAGGCTGCCTACGCCTCCCCGTCGGTGCCGGGCTCGTCTCTCGGGACGACCACCATCGGCACGTCGAGCACGCGCAGCATCTTCGCCGCCGTCGAGCCGAGGAACAGCCGCTTGGGCGCGCTGAGCCTGCTCGACCCGACCATGATCAAGTCACCGTCTCGCCAGTCGAGCTTGCTGACCGCATCCTCCACGGTCGGGCCGTCGACGATCGTCGACGTCACCGGAATAGCCTCTGGCAGGGCTCCTTTCGCGGCCTCCAGAGTTTCCTGAGCATGTTCGAGCGCGCGTTCGTGAACGGCCTCCTCGTCACCGCGAAGGTGTCCGAACGTCGGGTCGAGGGCCACCAGCGACACCAGGCGCAGCGGTGTTCCCGCGCCCTTGCTGAACCGAACCGCACTGCGCAGCAACAAGTCTGCGCCCTGACGCTCGCCGACCGCACACGTCACCTCGCGGACCCGTTCCACGTCCGAATGACGGGTGCCCCGCGGCGCCACGGCCACAGGAACCTGCGACGAGTGCAGCAGCTCGTTGACGACGGAGCCCAGCGAAAATGGGCCTGCCAGGCCACCGCCCGAACCGCCGAGGACGATGGCGTCCGCCTCGAGCCGGGCGATCTCCTGCAGCAGACCGTCGGCGAACGACTCGGCGAAACTCACATGGCTGCGCGCGACGACGTCGCTCGGCACATTCGCCTCGGTCAGCCAATTCTCCGCCTGTCCGCCCAGGAGGTCGCGGTAGCCACCGGTCGACAACCGCGCGGGGCTCGCCCTGTCGGGCGGCAGGACGATACAGAGTTCGAGCTCCGCACCCAGTGTCCGGGCCAACCGGACGCCGAGAGCCACAGCGTCTGCGCCACCGGGTGTGGCCAGGTAACCGACGACCAGCTTCATGGTGGACATCCTGTACCACCGATGGCTGCTCAGTCGGTGTATTCGGCGACGCCGTCCTCGAGCACCAGCCGCGCATTCGAGCCGTCGGGGTTCGACGCCTCGGTGCGATACACCGCTTGTCCCGGCTCGGTGCGCCAGATCGAGGTGGTCAGCGTCTCGCCGGGAAAGACCGGCGAGGTGAAGCGCGCCGAGATCGCGGTGACCTTGGTGGCGTCTCCGCCGCCGAGCTCGCCGACCAGCGCGCGGCCCGCCACCCCGTAGGTGCACAGCCCATGCAGGATCGGCTTCGGGAAACCGGCCAGTTCGCGGGCGAACCACGGATCGCTGTGCAATGGGTTGCGGTCGCCGGACAACCGGTAGATCAGCGCCTGGTCTTCGCGGGTCGGCAGCACCACTTGCGCGTCGGGCTCACGCTCGGGAATCTCGGGCGCGACCGGCCGCTGGCCCGGATGTCCGCCGAACCCGCCCTCGCCGCGGATCACCGCGGTCGCCTTGTCTCGGCGATGACCTTTCCGGTGTCCGGGTCGGTGCCCGTGGCCTTGAGCATGACCACGGCGTTCTTGCCCTCGCCCTTGTCCTGGATGTCGGCGACCTCGCCGACGACGCTCAGCTTGCCCGCCGGCGCCAGCGGCTCGAACAGCCGGATCTCCTGCGATCCGTGCAGCAGCATGGCCAAGTTGAAGGACCCGATCTTGCCTGCCGCGGCGAAGCCCGTGCACGCGATGACGGCATACGTCGGCAGCACCTGTTGCGCGGATGTCGTGGCTGTTCTCTGTGGTGAACGCCAGGTCGTCGGGCCTGCGCCGACGCCGAGCGCGTAGAGGAGGGTGTCTCGGTCGTTCCATTCGAAGACGTGCGGGCTGGTTTTCGCACCTATCGCATTCGGGTCGATCGGCATTGACGCTCCCTTCTGGTCGACTCGGACGATATCTGTCCGACCTGCGCGGGGATTGGGCGGCCACATTTTTGGATACAGCACGACGCCGTGCAGTGGATGCGGTTCTACTTCGCCGAACGTGAGGCTACTGCGAGAAAATCGCGCGAAATCTCGCGCTGGATGCACGTTCGGCGAACCCTACGCATCCAGCTCGCGGGCTGACGGCCTCGCAGGCGCGGTCGTTGACGGCGACCGTCGCCCGGGTCCGGGCCAGTGCCGGCGACCTCGACCGGTCCTATTGGTTCGGCACCGAAGGACGTCGGCTGACCGACCGCATCACATTGCGTTGACCTTTGCCGGGCAACCGACGAGCATGACCGCATGCGCTATGTCGTTACCGGCGGTACCGGGTTTATTGGCCGCCGAGTGGTGTCGCGAATACTGGATCGTTCCCCCGACGCCGAGGTCTGGGTGCTGGTCCGCCGGGAGTCCCTGACGAGGTTCGAGCGGCTGGCCACCGAGGGCGTACGGCCATGGGGCGATCGGGTAAAAGCCCTGGTCGGAGACCTCACCGCGGACGACCTTGGGCTGTCCGATGACACCATCGCCGAGCTCGGCGCCGTCGACCACGTGGTGCACTGCGCCGCGATCTACGACATCACCGTCGCCGAAGACGCGCAGCGCGCCGCCAACGTCGACGGCACCCGCGCGGTGATCGCGCTGGCCCGTCGGCTCGGCGCGACGCTGCACCACGTGTCATCGATCGCGGTGGCGGGCACCTATCGCGGCGAATACACCGAAGAGGACTTCGACGTCGCCCAGGACCTGCCGACGCCCTATCACCAGACGAAGTTCGAGGCCGAGTTGCTCGTGCGCTCGGAGCCGGGGCTGCGCTACCGCATCTATCGGCCCGCCGTCGTCGTCGGCGATTCACGCACGGGTGAGATGGACAAGGTCGACGGCCCCTACTACTTCTTCGGCATCCTGGCGAAGCTGGCGATCTTGCCGTCGTTCACCCCGGTTCTGCTGCCCGACACCGGTCGCACCAACATCGTGCCGGTCGACTACGTCGTCGATGCGCTGACCGAACTGATCCACGCCCCTGAACGCGACGGCCAGACGTTCCACCTCACCGCGTCCGAGGGCATCGGGCTGCGCGGTATCTACCGCGGGATCTCCGACGAGGCGGGCCTGCCGAGGCTACGCGGTTCGCTGCCGAGGGGTGCAGCGACACCGTTCCTTCGGGCGACCGGACGGGCCAAAGTGCTGCGCAACATGGCGGTGACGCAGTTGGGCATCCCGGCAGAGATTCTCGACGTCGTCGACCTGATGCCGACGTTCACCGCCGAGAATACGCGGGAAGCGTTGCAGGACACTGGAATAGCGGTTCCGGAGTTCGCGTCGTATGCACCGAAGCTATGGCGGTACTGGGCCGAACACCTCGATCCCGACCGGGCGCGGCGCAACGATCCTGCGGGCCCGCTTGTCGGCAAGCACGTCATCATCACCGGGGCGTCGAGCGGCATCGGCCGGGCCTCGGCGATCGCGGTCGCCGAACGCGGCGCGACGGTCTTCGCGCTGGCTCGCAAGGCCGAAGCGCTCGACGACCTGATCGCCGAGATCCGCGCGGCCGGGGGTGACGCGCACGCATTCACGTGCGACGTCACCGACAGCACATCGGTGGAGCACACGATCAAGGACATCCTCGGCCGGTTCGGCCACGTCGACTATCTGGTCAACAACGCGGGCCGGTCGATCCGCAGGTCGATATCGGCCTCGACGGACCGGCTGCACGACTACGAACGCGTGATGGCGGTCAACTACTTCGGCTCGGTCCGCATGGTGCTGGCGCTGCTGCCGCACTGGCGCGAACGTCGTTTCGGCCACGTGGTGAACGTGTCCAGCGCAGGCGTGCAAGCCAGCAGCCCCAAGTACAGCGCCTACATCCCCAGCAAGGCGGCGCTCGACGCGTTCGCCGAAGTGGTGGGAACCGAGACACTGTCCGACCACATCACCTTCACCAATATCCACATGCCGCTGGTGAAGACGCCGATGATCACCCCGTCCCGCAGGCTCAACCCGACGCCGCCGATCACCGCGGAACACGCCGCGGCGATGGTGGTGCGCGGCCTGGTCGAAAAGCCCGCGCGCATCGACACGCCGATCGGCACTCTCGCCGACGTCGGCATGTATTTCACGCCGAAGCTGTCACGACGGGTGCTGCACCAGCTGTATCTCGGCTACCCCGACTCGGCGGCGGCCCGCGGCGTCGAAGAGGCGCCTGTGTCGCACACACCGGCGCGGCGGCCGAGGCGACCGGTCAGGGCGGTGACCAACGTACGGGTGCCGGGTCCGGTCAAACGCGCGGTCCGCCTTGTGCCGGGCGTGCACTGGTAGATCGCCCGCGGCGGTATGGTTACCCGCGTGCCGCAGCCGGTCTTCGCTGACGTCGACACAGGAGTGGACGACGCGATGGCGCTGGTCTACCTGTTCGGCAGCTCCGACGCAGAATTGGTCGGCATCGCGTCGACAGCGGGAAACGTTCCTGTGCAACAGGTTTGCGAGAACAACCTGGGCCTTCTGGAACTGTGTCGCGTCGACGGCATACCCGTGTCCAAGGGCTCCGAGCAGCCGGTCAGTTCGCCGCTTCGTACGGCAGAAGACACCCACGGCCCCCAGGGCCTCGGATATGCCACCTTGCCGTCGACGGATCGCCGGCTGGCCGAATACGACTCCGCGCAGGCATGGGTCAATGCCGCGCATGCCTATCCCGGCGAACTGATCGCCGTCGCGACGGGTCCACTGACCAACCTCGCCCTGGCACTGCGCCAGGAGCCCGCATTGCCCACACTGCTGCGTCGTCTGGTGATCATGGGCGGGGCATTCGAATACCGCGGGAACACCACGCCCGTTGCGGAGTGGAACATCAGCGTGGACCCCGAGGCCGCCCACGAGGTCTTCGCCGTCTGGTCGGCGGCATGGGGGCTGGACCCGCCGCAGCATCTCCCGATCGTGTTGGGGCTGAACCTGACTGAGAACATCGCAATGACGCCCGCGTTGTTCGGCCGGTTGGCGGCCGAGGCGGACTCCCCGACGGCGCCGATGAGCGTGCTCGATGACCGCGGCACCCGCTCGGCTGCCGCCAATCCGCTGATCCGGGTGCTCGAGGATGCCATGCGCTTCTACTTCGAGTTCCATTTCGACCAGGGCGAGGGCTATCTCGCGCATCTACACGATCCGCTGGCCGCCGGGGTGGCGCTGGACCCGGGCATCGTCACGGTCCGGCCCGCGACCGTCGACGTCGAGCTGACCGGCACGCTGACGCGAGGCATGACGATCGCCGACTGGTCCGGGCGGTGGGGCCGGGAACCCAACGCGCTCATCGGCGTTGACGTCGATCCCAAGGCGTTCTTCGACCGGTTCATCGCGCGGGTCGGCCAATTCGCCCGCAACCTGGCCTGACGATGGGTTTGCAGTAGCGCAGTACCCGATGTCCGCACCTTTGCAGTAGCGCAGTACTGGGCTGGCGACGCCGGGCGCCGGTGACACTCCACAGGTGGGTCAGCGCGGCGGACCGAGGGGTGTTCGCCGACTGCTGTCCCTGCCCAGGTAAAGGAGCGGCCAGTGCCCAAGCATCGCAGGACCACCTCGCCTACGCCACGACCGTCGGCTTGTCAGTATCTGACTACCGGAGTCGGCGGGGCGGCGATGGTATCGGCGTGCTTCTGGCCGCCCCTCCTGGCGCGCTCGCCCCAACCCCGAGGATGAAGCCAGCGGCGGAAAGGGGCGGCAACAGCGGAAACGGCGCAGGTGGAGTTTGCAAGTCCACCAGTCCAGGAACGGGTACCGCCGGTGCGGGCGGCACCGGCGGTACCGCCGGAAGTAAGGCACCCTCACCCGGCGAATCCACCAATTTCTGGCTCACCACGACGAAATGCCCCTATACGAGGTTGAATGGCGGCAGCGCGACGTGGGAGGCCCGTCATGCGAACGCTGTGGCAGAGACCGGAATCGTCAACAGGACCGCCGTCGAACCCGGCCGAGATCGCCGACCGGACACTGCATCGCCGTGCCATCGAGGCGGTGATCTGGGGTATGCCCGCGGTGAACTTCGAGCTGATGCGCAGGCAAGTGGTCAAGCTGGGCGGGGCGGCCAACCAGGTGGTGTTCTGGTCGCGGCCGGTGGGCTGGAAGAACCAGACCCTCACACCCAATCCCGACACCATCTATTTCATGCCGTTCTTCAATACGAAGGACGTCGGGCCGGTGGTGATGGAGATTCCGCCTGCCGACACCGGCGCGATCGTCGGCTCGGTCGACGACTGCTGGCAGACGGCGATCGAAGACGTCGGCACGGCCGGCGTCGACAAGGGCGAGGGCGGCAAGTACCTGATCCTGCCGCCCGATGACGAGGGCGCCGTTCCCGACGGCTACATCGCCATGCCGTCGCCGACATACCAGTCCTATGCGGTGCTGCGATCGAACTATCGCAGCGCCGACGACGCCGGGATCGCGGACGCCGTGAGCTACGGGAAACGCGTTCGGGTGTACCCACTCTCGGCGGCGAGCGACCCGCTGGACACAACTTTCACGGACGCGAACGGCATCCTGTTCGACTCCACCATCCCCTACGACGCGCGGTTCTTCGATGCGCTGAACAGCATCGTGCAGACCGAGCCGTGGCTGAGCCGCGACAGGGCGATGATCGACCCACTCAAGACCGTCGGCATCGAGAAGGGAAAACCGTTCGCGCCCAACGACAAGGCACGGCGGATCTTCAACCTCGCAGCACATGAGGCCCACACGTGGCTGATGAACCGGCTGGAGATGGCCTACTTCCCGCCGCCTTATTTCGACGGCGGCCACTGGCATGTGCCCGCCTCCGACGAGACGGTTGAAGCCTTTACAACCAACTACGCGGACCCGGACAGCTACCCGGTCGACAACCGCGCCGTCGCCTACTCACTGGCCTACTTCAGCGCCAAACACCTTGGTGCGGGCCAGTTCTACTTGATGGCGCTCAAGGACAGCAAGGGCAACAGGCTCGACGGCAGCTCGACGTACCGCCTGCATGTCCCCGCGTCCGTGCCTGTGCACCAGTACTGGTCGGTAACGGTCTACGACGGCAATACGCATGCGCTTATCCGCGATACCCCATGGTCCAGCCGGGCATCCACATCGACCGATCTCGCCGTGAATTCCGACGGCTCGGTTGACATCCACTTCGGCCCGGCCGCGCCCGACGGTGACTTGGCCAATTGGGTTCCGACCAAGGCGTGCAACATCTTCGAGACACTGTTCCGGTTCTACGGTCCAGAGCAGGCGTTGTTCGACAAGAGCTGGAAGCTGCCCGACATCCAGAAGATCAGCTGACTACTCGTAGATTCCCTCCAGATACCACCGCCGCTGCCGGTAGCACAGCAGCAGCGCCTGCCCTGGGCTGCCGTTCTGCTCTTCGCGCGAGCGCTCATCGGTGTCGAGCAGCACCTGAGCCCGTGCGGTGCGCCCGGCCTTGCGGTCGGGATCCCACCACCGCTCGTCGACCGGCCACGGTCCCGCCCACCACGACAATGGGCCGTCCCTGCCGGGAGCGGCCAACCGCGCAGGCTCGGCGGAGAACAGCCCCCGGCTGGTCACCCGTACCGGATTGCCTTCGCCGTCAAGCACTTCGACGGGGTCATCGAGCAACACCGTCGGCGACGGCTCCGGCAGCTGTCCCGGCCACGGTTGGCTCGGATCGGCCTGCGGCACCGGCTCGTCGCCCAACGGGGTCAACGTGATGCGTTCGGCGGGCCCACGACCGCCGCTGAGCACCGGCACCTGCACGGCCTCGGGCCCGAGCAGACCCTGAACCCGCACCAGCGCGCGACGGGCCCGCAGCCGATCCTCTTCACCTATGCCACCCCACAGCGGCAGTTGCAGCGCCCCGGCCGACACCACCTCCACCGGATGCAGCCGCAGCACCGTGATCGGCGCGGTCGGCCGGTCATTGGGATTGCGACGATTCAGCCAGCCGTCCAGCTGCCAGCGCACCCGGTCTGCGGTGGCGTCCTCGGTCAGTGGTTCCGCGCAACGCCAAACCCGGTCCAGCTCTTCACCGTTGGCAGTTACCGCATGGATGGCCAGCCTGGTGCAGCCGACGCCCGCCGATTCCAGGCTCCGGTGCAGCTCGCTGGCCAGCGACCGACCGGCGAACGCCGCCGCATCCACCCGGTCGATCGGCGGGTCGCAGTTCATCACCGCGTCGAGTTCCTGCTCCGGCTCACGCCCCGACGGCGCGCGGCTCGGTTCGGCCCTGGCGAAGCGATGCGCCTCCACCGCGTCGGCCCCGAATCGGGATGCCACATCGGTACGGGACAAGGCGGCGAACTGCCCGATGTTCCGGATTCCCATGCGCCACAACAGGTCCGCCAGGTCTTCGCGGCCGGGTGCGGCCAGGCTCGGTTCGGTGGCCAGCTGACGGATCGACAGCGCGGACAAGAACACCGCATCCTTCCCGGGGTCGATGATCCGCCCCGCGCGGGCGGCGAACACCGCGGTGGGCAGCCGGTCGGCGATTCCGACCTGGCATTCGGCCCCTGCGGCGGCCACCGCATCGACCAACCGCTCCGCCGCGGCCTGCTCGGACCCGAAGTAGCGCGCCGCGCCGCGAACCGGCAACACCAGCAGACCGGGCCGCAGCACCTCGGCGCGCGGCACCAGGTCGTCCACCGCGGCGGTCACGTCTTCGAAATGGCGGGCGTCGCGTGCCGGGTCGGCGGTGACGACGTGCAGCTCAGGGCATCTGGCCTGGGATTCCCTGCGGCGCAGGCCACGCCGCACCCCGACCGCGCGGGCCGACGCCGAACAGGCGATGACCCGGTTGGCCAGTGTTACCGCCACGGGAGACGTCGGCGGCAGTTCGGCAGCGGCCGCCGCGGCCACCGCAGGCCAGTCCATGCACCAGATGGCCAGCACCCGTGACGCGCTCATTCGCCTACCGCATGCACCGACCCGAAGGCTCGTCCCCTTGCCCGCATGGCAAGCCGAACCCGGCTGATCCGGCCACACCCCGGCATCCGGCCGCCGGTCACCTCGTAGCCGCTGACCCTGGCATCGAGTCGTGCCGATGCGCCTTGCCAGTCGCCGCCGGTGACCAGCAGCGTGCAACCCTTCTGGCGGGCCCGGGCCACCACCGCCCTGGCCCGCGTCGCGGGCACGGAACGCCCGCCAAGGCCGAGCACGACCAGATCCATGCCGTCCATCAGCACCGCTGCCACCTCTACCGGATCCGCTCCCGGCTCTGGGATGACGGCGAGCCGGCTCAGATCCGCCCCCATCTCCACGGCCGCGAGCAGACCGACGTCGGGTTGGCCGACGATGGCCGCATGTCCACCCGCTGCGGTTACCGCCGCCACCATGCTCAGCGTTAGCGACCGGGCGCCAGACAGCACCGCCACCGTTCCCCGGGGCAATGTGGTCGGAAGTAGTTCTGTCAGCGTTTCAGGCAGCGGCAGCAAACTTTCCGACTCGGGAAGCACGTCGTTCGAAGGCAGTTCGCCGCGTCGGCCCTTACCCACCTTCCCGGATATCGCCGCCATCTTGCGGCGCAGGTGTTCCACCTGCTCAGCACGGTTATCCCGATGCCGATCCAGGCTCATCGCCGCCGTCACAACAGCACCTTCAACCTCATCCGAATCAACGCTTATTCGAAAATATGTTCGATACGATGAGTAAACACCCGCCCACCGACACCGTCAAGCGCCGGCGGGGGCTCCGGATAGGTTGCCAGTTCGCCCTTCGCGTAAACCCTGGGTATTACCTGGGCGGAGATTCGCGATTCGGATAAAGTTTTAATGACTAACCGCATTGGTTCATTCGCCAGTCGGGGGACAGATAGGAAAAACATGACGTCACGTCGTATTCCGGCGATAGCCGGGGCAGCGGCCATCATCGCGTTGGTCGGGCTATCCGCCGCGTGTGCGAAGGAGCAGCAGAAGGCTCCCGAGACTTCGACCACCACCACCACGACGACGACCACGACCACGACACCGTCGGCCACACCGACGGAGAAGGCACCGCGGCTCGATCCCAACGGGCCGAACCCGTTCTCGCCTCAGATCACGGCACCGGCGGCTCCGACAGCCGTCCCCGGCGACAACTAGCGCACTGCGGTGCCCGGTTGGCGTACCGGCGCCGGGCACCGACTGCTGGCGTTAGTCGCGGCGGCGGGGGTGCTTGTACTTGCGTCGGATCTGCGGATCACCCAGGCGCCCAACGCGCCTGGGCTGATCGGCGGACCGTTTGCGCTCTTGCTCGGCGCCTCAACCGATCTCGGGCCGTCGCACCGCGATGACACCCAGCTGACCGCCGAACTACGCGACTCGAAAAGGCCGAACGAGTTGGTCGGCTGGGCGCAGGGCCAAGGTTTGTCGGTGCGATGGCAGCCGGGTAAGAACTGGGCCGTCGTCGAGGGCCAGGCCGACAAGGTCGGCTCCGCCTTCGGTGTCCAGGTGCACGACTATCGAGGCCAGCGCGGTCAGCTGTTCTACGCATCCCCGCAGCAGCCGTCGGTGCCCAACGCACTGCGGCCGGAAGTTGTTGAGTTCGGCCGGATCCTGAGCTATATCCCGCACCACGAGTCGAAGCCGCCGATGCTGCCTGCCGACGTGCCGGATCAGGGTTTGCAGCCGAGCGCGCTGCTGAATACCTACAACGTGAGCAAGCTGGCCTCGACCGGATTCACCGGCAAGGGCCAGACCATCGTGGTCTTCGCGTTCGACGGCTTCGCGCAGTCAGACCTCGACAGCTTCACAACCCTGTACAAGCTGCCCAGGTTCACGCCCACCATCGTCGGCGGCCAGCCGTCCGAACCGCGCGGCGAAACCACCATGGATCTCGAAGTCGCCCATGCCATCGCACCCGACGCGAAAAAGGTGGTCATCAACGCCCGGCCGACGGTGGAGGGCGGGGGCGGCGTCTATGAGAAGGTCGCGCAGATGCTGGAGTCGGCCGACCGCCAGTTCCCCGGCGCGGTGTGGAGCTTCTCGATCGGCTGGGGCTGCGACAAGCTGGTCACCGAAGCCGACCTCGCACCGGTGCGGTCGGCGCTTTCCGGCGCACATGCCAATGGCACAACGGCTTTCAACGCCAGCGGTGACCTCGCTGGCCTTGAGTGCAAGGGTGGCCAGGACTGGTCGTCCCCGCCAAGCGACGCCGACATCGGACTCGATTCGATCGCATCCCTTCCGGAGATGACGGACGTGGGCGGTACCACCCTCTCCACCGATGCAGCCGGTCACTGGCAATCCGAAGAGGCCTGGTTCGACGTGCCGCTATCGCTGGGCACCGGGGGAGGGGTGTCCTCGTTGTTCGACCGGCCGCCGTGGCAGCGCGCGGTGATGCCGAATACGGATCAGGGGCGCAGGCTCACCCCGGACGTCGCAGCGGTGGCCGACCAGTTCACCGGCGTGAAGATCGTGTACAACGGCAAGCAGTTGGTCGGCGGCGGCACGTCCCAGGCCGCACCCCTCTGGGCGGCCCTGGCGGCGGTGATGAACCAGTACCTCGTGCAGAACGGCGGCAGACGGCTCGGTGATCTGAATCCCTTGCTGTACAACGTCGCCGAAGGCTCCCGGCTGCCGGGCTTCCGCGACATCACCCTCGGCGGCAACGCGGTCGCCAACGCCACGCCCGGCTACGACCTGGTGACCGGACTCGGCACCCCTGACGTCGACAACCTCGTGACGAACATCCTCGTTCTGCAGAAGGTGACCGCGTGAGCACGCCCACCGAGGACGCACCCACCACGATGGAGTGCCGGGTCTGCCGAACCGAGGTTCCCGCAGGCGAATTCTGCGGACTCTGCGGTGACCATCTGGTCGAGCGCCGCGGAAACGGGCCGTCGTGGTTGCGGCCGCGTGCCTATGGTGCCGCCCCCGGCGAGCACCTGCTCCTGCCATCGTTGGCCAGTTCGCTGTTCCCTCATCTGCCGGACCGGTCGCGCACGGCGTTCCGGATCGTGCTTGGCCTGGTGGTCGTCGGGCTGGTGACCTTCGCGACGTTACGGATGCCTGCGGCATTGATCACCGTTGCCGCACTTGGGCTTCCGTTGTTGTTCCTTTTGTACCTGCGCGAGACGGACGCCCATCGCGATCTTCCCGTCAGCACACTGCTGCTGACCGCTGGACTGGGTATCACGCTGGGAGTCGGGTGGGTGCTGCTGACCGGCGCGGCCGTCGCACGCTCATACGGCGTGCCGCTCGGCACAGGCATCGCAGCGGGTCGCATTCTGCGCGACGGTCTCGGTATCCCGGTCGCCAGCATGGTCCTGATGCTCGTGCCGGCGATCTTGGTGCGACTGCTGCGGCCGTCGGGCCGGGAGTCGCTGGACGGCTTCATGATCGGCGCACTCGGCGCGTTGACCTTCTCGGCCGCCGCGACCATTACCCGGCTGGCGCCGCAGTTTGCCACCGGCATGATCGCGCGCAGCAGGCCCATCGCCTCCCTCATCGTCGAGGCGGGTATCCGCGGGATCGCGGTGCCACTGACCGCCACGGCAGTCGGCGGCCTGATCGGCACCGCACTGTGGTTCACCCGCCCGGAGAGCAAGGCCGACCAGCACACCAGATACATCCGGGTGGTACTCGCGGGTTTCGCGGCGGCTGTGGTCGCCGTCTACGCCGGGCTCGGCCTCGTCGACGTCTCGCACGTCCCGCAATGGCTGCAGTTGGTCATCCACCTCTCCGTGTCGATGGTGGCCCTCCTGCTGCTGCGCATCGGCCTTCATCTCGCGCTGCTGCACGAGGAACACGATGAGGTCCATTCCGAAGAGCCGGTGTTGTGTCCGCACTGTCACCACGTCGTCCCCGATATGGCGTTCTGCCCGGCATGCGGTGTCGCCACCAGGGCCGCGTCGCGGACGTCACGCCAGGAGAGGCGCGACGCCCGGCCGGTCAGCCGCGAGCCCGACGAGCCGACCACCGACATCACACATCCCGGCTACTCCGTCATGGCAGGCACCTACGACGCCGCACCGGTGAAGCGGACGTCGCGCGCCCGGCTCTTGCGCACATGGGGCGCGGGCATCATCGTGGTTGCGCTCGCGTTGGTCGCACTGTCGGTGATCATTCAGAAGCCTGTTGCCCGCTATGTCTGCCCGCCGGACTGCGGGCACCCACCGACCGGCGAGCCCGTGGCGGTCAACCCGCGTTTCACCGCTCCCGACGGCTCGTTCTCCGTCTCGTATCCCGCACCGAGCAACGTGTACAAGATCACCACCAGTCCGACCGGCATCCGCGCCGATTTCCTCGGCGGTGACGGCGGCACCATGCAGCTGATGAGCAGGCCGGCCAACGGGCAAAGCGCCGAGGACATCGCCAAAAGCCTTGTGAAACAGACCTTCCCGGACACCAAGACCGCGTATGAGATCCCCAACGCGATGGTGGGCTACGTACCCGGATACGGGCTGGTCGCCGACTGCTGGCCGCAGGGCTCCAACAGCAACTACATGCGCATGCGGGTGATCACGATGGTCGCGGTGAAGAACAACCTCGCCCTGATCGCCGCCGCGGTCGGCCCGTTCCGGCAGTTCGGCCCCGATTTCGGACTCGGCAAGCCCTCGGGTGCGAACCTCCAACTCGCGCTTGACATGGGCAAATACGTCAACAGCTTCAGCTGGAAGGGCGATCCGCCGCGCTGACACCTCCATCGACCGCATCAAGCCGGGAGAGGCACTACCGCCGGATACCGAAGTGGCAGAACTGATCACGATGCTCGTGCGGTTCCGCACCCAAGCGGTGTCGGCCGTGTCGGCGACGCTGGCCTTCTCCATCGAGTCGACCATCGAGTCGGCGGTCGGTCAGATCCTCGGCGACCTCATCGACAAAGAAGCGGACAAGGAAGCGCCACCCGAGTAGCCGGCGACTTCTTCCCGCGAGCAGACGCGTATGTCCGCGAAACCCCAGGTAAAGGCGGACTCAAGCGTTCCCCAGCTTGCGCGTGGGCCCACCTCGGCGGAAGAAGGTCACTCCCATTCGATGGTGCCCGGCGGCTTGCTGGTGACGTCCATCGCGACCCGGTTGACCTCGGGCACCTCGTTGGTGATGCGGGTGGAGATGCGTTCGAGCGTCTCGTAGGGCACCCGCGTCCAGTCCGCGGTCATGGCGTCCTCACTGGACACCGGGCGCAGCACGATCGGGTGGCCGTAAGTGCGGCCGTCGCCCTGCACACCGACGGACCGGATGTCGGCGAGCAGCACGACAGGGCACTGCCAGATCTGGTTGTCCAGGCCGGCGGCGGTCAACTCCTCGCGGGCGATGGCGTCGGCGCGGCGCAAGGTGTCCAGGCGGTCGGCGGTGACTTCGCCGACGATCCGAATGGCCAGCCCAGGACCCGGGAAGGGTTGGCGCGCAACGATTTCCTCGGGCAGGCCAAGTTCACGGCCGACGGCGCGCACCTCGTCCTTGAACAGCAGCCGCAGCGGCTCGACGAGCTTGAACTTCAGGTCGTCGGGCAGGCCGCCGACGTTGTGGTGGCTTTTGATGTTCGCGGTTCCACTGCCGCCGCCGGACTCCACCACGTCGGGATACAGAGTGCCCTGCACCAGGAACTCGACCTCAGATCCGGAGTCGCCCACAATGTCTCGCACGGCGCCTTCGAACGCGCGGATGAACTCTCGGCCGATGATCTTGCGCTTGCCCTCCGGGTTGGTCACGCCGGCCAGCGCCTGTAGGAACCGGTCAGCGACGTCGACGGTGACCAGGTTGGCTCCGGTAGCGGCGACGAAGTCGCGCTGCACCTGGGCGCGTTCGCCCTCCCTCAGCAGGCCGTGGTCGACGAAGACACATGTCAGCCGGTCGCCGATGGCGCGCTGCACCAGCGCGGCGGCCACCGCCGAATCCACGCCGCCGGACAGCCCGCAGATCGCCCGGCCGTCACCGATCTGCTCTCGCACCTGCTCGACCAGGGCATCGGCGATATTCGCCGGTGTCCAGCTGGAGTCGATGCCTGCGAACTCGTGCAGGAACCGGCTCAGCACCTGCTGCCCGTGCGGCGTATGCATGACCTCCGGGTGGTACTGCACCCCGGCCAGGCGCCGGGCGGGTGCTTCAAATCCGGCCACCGGGGCGCCCGCGCTGGTGGCCACCACCTCGAAGCCCTCGGGCGCGGCGGTCACGGCGTCGCCGTGGCTCATCCACACCGGCTGATTCTCGGGTAGATCCGAATGCAGTTCTCCCCCAGTAACACTCAGCTCGGTTCGGCCGTATTCACTGGTCCCGGTGTGCGCGACGGTGCCGCCGAGCGCCTGCGCCATGGCCTGAAAGCCGTAGCAGATGCCGAACACCGGGACACCGAGGTCGAACAGCGCGGGGTCCAGCTGCGGCGCACCTTCTGAGTACACGCTGGCGGGGCCACCGGACAGCACGATCGCCTGCGGGTCTTTGGCCTTGATCTCCTCGACCGTCGCGGTATGCGGGATGACCTCGGAGTACACCCGTGCCTCGCGCACGCGCCGCGCGATCAGCTGGGCGTATTGCGCGCCGAAGTCGACCACCAGAACGGGGCGTGGGGATGCGTGTTGCACCTGCTCAGTCTACGGGCGGGCGTTGCGGACGCCGTCCGAGCGCCAACCCGCGGCGTCGTCAGAGCAGATCGGTGATCGTCTTCAGGCCGGCGTCGTACAACACGCCGGGCAGCATGCCACCGTCGATCTCGATCGTGGTGCCGTTGATGAAGTCGGCCGCACCGCTGCACAGGAAGACGCAGGTCCGGCCGACCTCGGCAGGCGTGCCCGCACGACCGAGCGGAACATTGCGGAAGTACGCCTCGCCCTGCGGGTCGTCCTTTGGCAGCACGAGTGACTGGAAGTTGTCGGTCATCGTCGGGCCGAGCGCGAGGCTGTTGGCGCGGGCATGCGGGCCCCACTCCTCGGCCAGCGAGCGGGTGAGGTGGTTGAGCCCCGCCTTGGCCGCACCGTAGGACACCAGCGTGGGCGATCCGGCCGGGTGGCCGGTGCCGCTGGAGATGTTGATGATCGACCCGACGCCATCCTGGCTGCGCATTTGCCGATAGACCCGGATCGCGAACCACAGCGGGCTGATCAGGTTCATCTGCACGGCGAACGCGTGAAACAGCGCCGTCCGCTCGAAATCGTCGTCGGCGCGGGGAGCGCCCTGAATCCGTTGCACGAGTTCGGGAACGTCTTCGACGTTGGGTGTGGGCACCGTGCCGCCGGCGTTGTTGACCAGGATGTCGATGCGGCCGTACGTGTCGGCCACCTCCGAGACCATGGCGTCGATGGCGCGCAAATCGCCTTGGTCGCAGACCATCTGGGCCGAGCGCCGCAGCCATTCCTCGTCCTGGTCCGCGCCGGGAAGGCGGTCGAGCTTCGATCGGGAGCAGCCGATGACGGTGGCGCCCGCGCGCAGCAGTTCGTGCGCGATGCCGACGCCGACTCCGCGGCTGGTGCCCGTGACGATGGCGATCTTTCCGTCCAGGACACCAGCGCTATTCACCCGCCAAACGTTAGACCACGGCCCATTCTGTGATTGGGTATCCGGTGAGCAAGCCTGTTCACCGCCGACAAGGAGATTCATGCCCGAGTGGGTCGTCGTCCTGCTGGCGCTCGCCGCCGCGGTGACCTCAGCACTCGGAATCGTCATCCGCCAGCGCGCGACGATGGAAATCCCTCAGGACGAGGGTGTCAGCACGACGATGTTCAAGAAGTTGGTGCGCAACCGGCTGTGGTGGGCGGGAACGGCGGTGGCGTCGTCCGGATACGGCTTTCAGGCACTAGCGTTGACCTGGGGCTCGCTGATCCTGGTCCAGCCGTTGCTGGTGTCGGCGTTGTTGTTCGCGCTGCCGATGAGCGCCCGAATGGCCCACCGCCGCGTGACGACGCACGACTGGGTGTGGGCGCTGGTGCTGACATTCGGCCTGGCGACTTTCGTGACGCTGGCGCGGGTTCAGCCAGGAAACTACCGGCCGCTGCCCGCCGTCTGGATTTTGGCCACCGTGCTGTGTGTGGCCGTGGTGGCGGCGTGTGTCATCGGCGGCGCGCGCACCGAGGGCCGCCGACGCGCACTGCTGATCGCCACCGCGGTCGGCGTGCTGTTCGGCGTGGTCTCGGTGCTCACCAAGGTCACTGTGCAGCGACTCAACACCGAAGGCCCGTTGGGCACACTGATCGTCCCGGCGCCGTATCTCGTCGTCATCCTCGGAGTAGGGGCAACCCTGTTGCAGCAGTCGGCGTTTCACGCGGGTGCGCTGCAAACGTCGGTGCCCACCATGCTGGTGCTCGAACCCTTGGTTGCGGTGTCACTCGGCGTCATCGTCCTCGGCGAGGCGTTGTCGGTCACCGACCCGAGGACGGTCGCTGCGCTGGCCCTCGCGGTGGTAGCGATGGCGGCGGCGACGATCGCGCTCGGCCGCGACGAGGGCGCGTTCGAAGAACAGCTCGAGGCGGAGATGTCGCACCGAACAGAGACGACGGGCTAAGCCAGCCGCTTGTGCGCCGGCAGTCCGCCGGTCGTCTCGAACACCACCCGCCTGCCGATCTCGACGGCGTGGTCGGCGAATCGCTCGTAGAACCGGCCAAGCAGTGCGACGTCCACCGCGGCGCACACGCTGCTCTCCCACTTGTGGTCGATCAACACCGAGAACAGGTGCCGGTGCCGGTCATCCACCGCATCGTCCTGCTCGCGTAGCTGCGCGGCCTTGTCGGCGTCGGGTGAGAGCAACACCTCACACGCAGTCCTCGCGAGTTGCACTGCGACGTCGGACATTTCGGTGAACGATTCCCGGACGTCGTCGGGGAGGGCGGGTTCGGGATGTCGCCGCCGGGCAATGTTGGCGACGTGCACGGCCAATGCACCCATACGCTCGATGTCGGCACCGACGTAAAGCGAGCTGACGACCTTCCTCAAGTCGGTTGCCACCGGCTGTTGCAGCGCCAGCAGTCTGACCGCGTCCGCTTCGGCGACCCGCTGCCTGGCTGCGATGTGTTCGTGGTCGGCGATCACCTGTTCGGCCAGGCTGAGATCCGCATTCAGCAGGGCATTCGACGCGTGCTCCATGGCGTCTGCCGCCAGCCCGCACATCTGGCCTAGTTGCGCGCAGAGCGCCGAAAGCTGCTCCTGGTAAGCCGTGCGCATGGCCCATACCTCCCTGCGCCGGGACCCTACGCGGCCCGGCGTGAAAGCCAAGTACCCGCTATTCGGGCCGTTCAACCAGCGGAGCTGATCGGGTGCGTCGGCTCGAGCGGGATGTGCCGAAGCGCACCGGGGGCGTCGGCGGGCACGACGGGGTGCTCGGGCGGGACGGGCGCGAGCCGCTTGTAAGCCTCGCCCTGTCGCGGCCGCAGATCCTCCTGGCCCTTGTTGGGCCACAGCGACGCCGCTCGTTCCGCCTGCGCGGTGATGCTCAGCGACGGGTTGACGCCGAGGTTGGCCGACACGGCCGTGCCGTCCACCACATGCATCGTCGGGTAGTTGTAAACGCGCTGATAGGGGTCGATCACGCCGTGCTCGGCGCTGTCCCCGATCGCCGCGCCGCCCAGGAAATGCGCGGTCAGCGGGATGTTGAACAGCTCGCCCCAGGTGCCGCCCGCGACGCCGTCGATCTTCTTGGCGATGCGGCGGGTGACCTCGTTGCCGACCGGGATCCACGTCGGGTTGGGCTCGCCGTGGCCCTGCCTGCTGTCCATCATCCGGAACCCGAGCTTCGTCTTACGGGTGAAAGTCGTGATCGAGTTGTCCAGATGCTGCATGACGAGGGCGATCACCGTCCGCTCGCTCCAGTGCCGCGGGTTGAGCATCCGCAGCATCTTCTTCGGGTCCTCACCCGCCTGGTCCAGCAGCTGCCGCCAGCGCGGGGTGTCGGTGCCGCCAGGGCCTGCGCCGTCGGTCATCAGCGTCTGCAGCAGCCCCATCGCATTGGAACCCCTGCCGTAGCGCACGGATTCGATGTGGGTGTCGGACGTCGGGTGGATCGACGAGGTGATCGCCACACCGTGGGTGAGGTCGAGGTCGTTGCCCACCTCGAGGCGGCCTGCGCCGACAATCGACTCGGAATTGGTACGGGTCAGCACGCCGAGTTTGTCGGACAGCTTCGGCAGGTTGCCGCTGTCGCGCATCTTGAACATCAGCTTCTGCGTGCCGAACGTGCCAGCCGCCAGTACCAGGTGGCTGGCGGTGAACGTGCGGCGCTTCCGACGCAGCAGCCTGCCGGTGTGCGCGGTCTTGACCTCCCACAGCCCGTCGGACCGCTGCTTGAAGCCCGTCACCGTCGTCATCGGATGCACTTGTGCCCCAGCGGATTCCGCCAGACCGAGATAGTTCTTCAGCAAGGTGTTCTTGGCACCGTACCGGCAGCCGGTCATGCACGACCCGCATTCGATGCAGCCGGTCCGCGCCGGGCCCGCGCCGCCGAAGTAAGGGTCGGGCACGGTCTTGCCCGGCGTCTTGGTGCCATCGGGCCCGAAGAAGACGCCGACGGGCGTCGCCACGAACGTGTCGCCGACACCCATTTCGTCGGCGACCTCCTTCATCACCTTGTCGGCGTCGGTGAACGTCGGGTTGGTGACGACACCCAGCATGCGCTGGGCCTGCTCGTAGTGCGGCATCAACTCGGCGCGCCAGTCGGTGATGTTCTTCCACTGCGGGTCGTTGAAGAACGGGTCCGGCGGCACGTAGAGCGTGTTGGCGTAGTTGAGCGATCCGCCACCGACGCCCGCGCCTGCCAGGATCATGACGTTGCGCAGGAGATGGATCCGCTGGATTCCGTACATGCCGAGTTTGGGCATCCAGAGGAACTTGCGCAGGTTCCACGACGTCTTGGCGAACTCGTCGTCGGCGTAGCGGCGGCCCGCCTCGAGCACGCCGACGCGGTAGCCCTTCTCGGTCAGCCGCAACGCGGTGACACTGCCCCCGAACCCCGAACCAATGATCAGAACGTCATAGTCAGGCTGCATCGACTCAGTATGAACTTACCGGCCAGTAACCACTAGCTCGGGTCGGTCCAGCGACCTCGTAGCTGGTCAACAGTGGATATCCGGTGGAGGTGGGTACTCGTGGAGCGATGAGAACCGTATACCGCATCCTGACCGGTGGGCTTGCGGCCCTTGCCATCGGCGGGGCCATTGCGGCCGCGTCAGTCGCGGTTGCCGCGCCGACGATTCCGTGCCCGACGGCTCCGACTCAAACACCGGCAGGTGAGGGCACCGATCCCCTGGCGCCCGCGGACACAGCAGCAAACCCATTCATGTTCGTGCCGAAGTGACACGACCTGCCCAGCTAGACATCCCAGGTTCGTAAGTGTCAAGCGGCCTGGGTGGCGGGGTTGGTTTGGCGGTGTGCCCAGGCTTTGTGTTCGTCGTAGTAGGCGCAGTGTCGGAGGCAGCCGTGGAGGATGCCGACGAGGCGGTTTCCCAGGGCGCGGAGCGCTTGGTGGTGGAGGTCTCCGGCAGCGCGGCGAGCGTCGTAGAAGGCGCGGGAGCCGGGGCTGGATGTCAGCGCGCAGAAGGCCCATTGGTCGACGGCGTCGTAGAGGCGGCGGTTGCGCACGTGGCGGGCCAGTACGGCGCGTTTCTTGCCCGACGCGATGGTCAATGGTGAGGTTCCGGCGTAGTTCTTGCGACACTTGGCGGTGGTGAATCGGTTCGGGTCGTCCCCGAACTCACCGAGCACCCGGGCGCCGAGGATGACACCAAGTCCTGGCAGGGAGCGGTAGATGTCGGCGTCCGGGTGTGTCTCAAAATGTGTCGCCAACTCGGCCTCGAGATCGGCGATCTGGCGGTTCAGTTCTGCGATGACCCCGACCGTGGCCCGGGTGCTGGCGGCGAACGCTGCGGTCACCGGGGCGGGGGCGCCGAGCTGTTCGGTACGCAACGCGGCTTGAATCCCTTGTGCCCGAGTATCGATATTGCGTTGTCGCCCAGCTGCTTTGAGCGCGGACCGGATTTTGGCCAAGCTTAGGCCGGCGGCCTGCGACGGGCTGGGGGCGCGACCCAAGATTGCCAGGGCGTCGCGGGCGTGCAGATCCTGGAACGCCTCCAATGCACCCGGGTAGTACTCGCGTAGTGCCGACCGCAGCGCGTTGGTGTGCTGGTTACGGTTCCAAATCAGATTTTGATGCGCCCGGGCCAGCACCTTGACCGCCTCGGCATCGACGGAGTCCCCGGCGACGGGGCGATGGTTGTGTCGATCGGTTCGCACGAGATCGGCCAAGAGTTTGGCGTCGGCGGCATCGGATTTGGCCCCCGACACGTGATGGCGGTCGCGGTAGCGGGCAGCCGCCATCGGATTGATCGCATACACCTGGTAACCGGCGGCTACCAGCGCAGTGACCCACAACCCGCGATCGGTTTCGATCCCGATTACGACCCGATCGGGCTCTTCGGCGTACCCGGCCAGCAGCTGGTGGAACTCGCCGATCCCGGCGAGTCCCTCGGGTAATCGGCGCGAAGCCAGCCGCGCCCCGGTCTCGTCCATGAGATGGACGTCGTGATGGTCTTCTGCCCAGTCGTCACCGACGAATATCATGCAGCACCCTCCTTGGTCACCAACACGTTCGAGCCCAAGGGCGCCCGGCGACGAGCTAATGGATCAGTGCTCTGTTGGCACGACATCCCATCAGTGCTTGTAGGAACCCTTACCACCGGTCGGGGCGTGATCTAGCTTCAGAAGTCGGCCATCGCTTCAGCTCGTAACGACGCTCACCGACCGGCGGCTCGGTCAACAGCGTCCCCCTCACCCACAACCATCACGGGGAGGCGCGCTGTTCAATACCCATTAGCTCCCGACAGTCAGGCCGACCTTCTGGAATTCCTTGAGGTCGCAGTAGCCGGCCTTGGCCATTGACCGCCGCAGCCCGCCGACCAGGTTCAGCGAGCCGAAGGGGTCGTCCGACGGGCCGCTGAGCACCTGTGACAGCGGCGGCCGCTCCCCGATGGCGACCTGAAGTAGTGCACCGCGGGGCAGCGACGGGTGGGCCGCCGCGGCGGGCCAGAACCAGCCGTCGCCGAGCGCCTCGGCCGCCAGCGCCAACGGCGTGCCGAGCACGACGGCGTCGGCGCCGCAGGCGATGGCCTTTGCCAGGTCACCGGAGGTGTGGATGTCGCCGTCGGCCAGCACATGGACGTACCGGCCGCCGGTTTCGTCGAGATACTCGCGGCGGGCCGCGGCGGCGTCGGCGATCGCGGTCGCCATCGGCACGCTGATGCCGAGCACCTCGTCGCTGGTGGTCACCCCGCTGGTGGAGCCGTAGCCGACGATCACACCCGCGGCGCCGGTCCTCATCAGGTGCAGCGCGGTGCGATGGTCGAGCACGCCGCCCGCGACCACCGGCACGTCCAGCTCCGAGATGAACGTCTTCAAGTTGAGGGGTTCGCCGGTGCCGTCGCGGTCCTGCGCGACGCGTTCGGCCGACACGATCGTGCCCTGGATGACGAGCAGGTCGATACCCGCGGCGACCAGAGCCGGCGTCAGCGCCTGTGCGTTCTGCGGGCTCACCCGAACCGCGGTGGTCACGCCGGCCTCGCGGATGCGGGCCACCGCCGCGCCGAGCAGATCGGGATCCAGCGGTACCGAATGTAGTTGCTGCAGAAGGCGAATCGCGGCCGACGGCTCGGGCTCCTTCTCGGCGGCCTCGACGACCTGGGCGATCTTCGCCTGCACGTCGGCGTGCCTGCCGATCAGACCCTCGCCGTTGATGATGCCGAGCCCGCCGATCTTGCCCATCTCGATGGCGAACTCCACCGACACGAGCGCGTCGGTCGGGTGGGTGACGACGGGGATCTCGAACCGGTACGCGTCGAGCTGCCAGGCTGTCGACACGTCCTTCGACGAGCGCGTCCGCCGGGACGGAACGATGTTGATGTCGCCGAGTTCGTAAGTGCGGCGGGCGGTTCGGCCCATCCCGATTTCGACCATGTCGCGCATGCGGGCTCGCTAGCGGGTGTAGTAGTTCGGTGCTTCGACGGTCATCGCGATGTCGTGCGGGTGGCTCTCTTTCAGGCCCGCGGGGGTGATCCGCACGAACTGCGCCTGCTGCAGCTGCTCGATCGTCGCCGCGCCCGTGTATCCCATCGCGGCCTGCAGACCGCCGGTGAGTTGGTGGATCACGGTTGACAACGGGCCGCGGAACGGCACCCGTCCCTCGATACCCTCGGGCACCAGCTTGTCCTCGCTGAGCGCATCGTCTTGGAAATAGCGGTCTTTCGAGTACGACTTCGCTCCGCCGCGGCCCTGCATCGCCCCGAGCGAACCCATGCCGCGGTAGCTCTTGAACTGCTTGCCGTTGACGAAGATCAGGTCGCCGGGCGCCTCGGCGGTGCCCGCCAGCAGCGAACCCAGCATCGTCGTGGATGCGCCCGCGGCCAGCGCCTTGGCGATATCCCCCGAATACTGCAGGCCGCCGTCGGCGATCACCGGCACACCGGACGGGGAACACGCCGCGACCGCCTCGAGGATCGCGGTGATCTGTGGTGCGCCGACGCCTGCGACGACGCGGGTGGTGCAGATGGAGCCCGGTCCGACGCCGACCTTCACCGCGTCGGCGCCCGCCTCGACGAGTGCGGCCGCTGCGGCGCGGGTGGCGACGTTGCCGCCGATCACGTCGACGCGATGGCCCAGCTCGCGCTTGACCCGGCTGACCATGTCGAGCACCAGCCGGTTGTGGGCGTGCGCGGTGTCGACGACGAGCACGTCAGCACCGGCATCGGCCAGGGTCATCGCCCGCGTCCACGCGTCGGCCCCGACGCCGACCGCCGCACCGACCAGCAGCCTGCCGTCGCTGTCTTTGGTGGCGAACGGGTGCTGTTCGGTCTTGACGAAGTCCTTGACGGTGATCAGGCCGGTCAACCGGCCGTGTCCGTCGACGATGGGAAGTTTCTCGATCTTGTTGCGGCGCAACAATCCCAGCGCCGCGTCGGCGGTGACGCCTTCCCGCGCGGTGATCAGCGGCGACTTCGTCATCACCTCGGATACCGGCTTGTTCATGTCGACTTCGAACCGCATGTCGCGGTTGGTGATGATGCCGACGAGCGCACCGGTGTCGTCGACGACGGGCAGCCCCGAGATGCGGAACCGCGCGCACATCGCGTCCACCTCAGCCAGCGTGTTGTCCGGCGAGCAGGTGACGGGATCGGTGACCATGCCCGCCTCGGACCGCTTGACGGTCTCCACCTGGCCGGCCTGTTCGGCGAAGGGAAGGTTGCGGTGAAGCACACCCATGCCGCCCGCCCTGGCCATCGCGATGGCCATCCGCGACTCGGTGACAGTGTCCATCGCCGAGCTGACCAACGGCACCTTCAACCGGACGCGGCGGGTGAGCTGACTGGATGTATCGGCTGTGGCGGGCACCACATCGGAGGCGGCAGGCAACAGCAGCACATCGTCGAAGGTCAGCCCGAGCATCGCGATCTTGGTCGGATCGTCGCCGCCGGTCGGCACCGGTACGGCGATGGGGATGTCGCTTTCAGCGATCGACATTGGTTACAGCCTCCATCGGAGAAGAGCTAGATAACTATCTTATCGGCAACGCCGTCAGCAACTGGGCCCCACACGGGTGCTCAGACATCCCCCGGGACACCTGGGCAACCGCTGGCGCGAATCCAGTACCGCTGCGTAGTGTGGAACCGTGCGTGACCACCTGCCACCTGGTTTGCCGCCGGATCCGTTCGCCGATGACCCGTGCGACCCCTCGGGAGCGCTCGACGCCCTCGAACCCGGCCAGCCACTGGACCCGCAGGAGCGCACCGCGGTGGAGGCCGATCTGGCCGACCTGGCGGTATACGAAGCGTTGTTGGCGCACAAGGGAATTCGCGGCCTGGTGGTCTGCTGTGACGAATGCCAGCAGGACCATTATCACGACTGGGACATGCTGCGGGCCAATCTGCTGCAGCTGCTGGTCGACGGCACCGTGCGCCCGCATGAGCCGGCCTACGATCCCGAGCCCGATGCCTACGTGACCTGGGATTATTGCCGCGGATACGCGGATGCGTCGCTCAACGAGGCAACGTCGGAGTCCGACGGCTATCGCTGAGAGCTGACTTTCGTCAGTCGCCGCGCTTATTGGGTTTGTCCGGCGGAATCGGCCACACCGTCGTCGTGATCACCACCGGCGGCTGATCTTGCTGCGGCGCCAGGGCCGGCGGGGCCTTGGGCGCCGGGATGACCGGAATCACGGGGGCAGGCGGCGACTCCGGGGCAGGCGGGGGGGCCTGTGCAGGCGCAGGCTCGGGGGCCAGCTGCTTGGGCTGCTCAACGGGCTTCTGCGGGGGCTGGTCCTGGTTGCCCTGATCGGGGTTCTGCTGATCGCGTCCCGGCTTCTGCTGCTGGATAGGCGAGTCGTCGCCCTGGTTCGGCAATGGCTTCGGGATCGGAAGCGGCAACGGTGACGAATTGTCCGGCAGCGGCGGCAGCGGCTTCGGGATCGGGATGGGCGGCAAATCACCCGGTTTCGGCACCGGAATCGGCAAGTTCGGTATCGGCAGCGGCGAACCGGGTCCGGGCAGCGGCAAGTTCGGTATCGGCAGCGGCGAACCGGGTCCGGGCAGCGGCAGGTTCGGTATCGGCAGCGGCACGCCCGGTCCGGGCAACGGCAGGTTCGGTATCGGCAGCGGCACACCCGGTCCGGGCAGCGGCAAGTTCGGTATCGGCAGCGGCGCGCCTCCCGGCAGGCCAGGCAGCGGAACGTTCGGAACACCGGGCGCGGCTGGCTCGGCGGACGCGGGCGGCACCGTCGCGTTGGGGTCGCGGTTCTCCACCTTCACCGACAGCTGGTTCAACTGGTCCTGCAGCTGCTGCTGACGCTGGGGATCCTGAACGGTCTGCACCGTCGACGTGATCGTCGAGAGCTTGTCCTGCGCCGCGGTCCAGTTGCCCTGGTCGATCAGCTGCTGAACCTGTTGCATCTCGGTCTGCGCGGCCAGCGCGACCTGGTCGTCGCGGGTCACCTGCTGCTCGCCGAACACTGCGGTGCGCAATCCGTAGAGCGCATCGCCGGGACCCGAGCCGTAGACGACGGCGCCAAAACCGCCGAGGCACAACAGCGCTGCGGCGACCGAGCCCATGACGGCCACCGACATCCGGTTACGTCGGCGATTTGCGAGGGCGCGCGCAAGGACCATCTCGGCGTCACGCTGCGAGGCGACCCTGGCGGGCGGCCTGCGCACATCGTCGCGCCAGCTGGCCATCAGATTGGCCAGCTCGGCGTCCGCCGGATCGGTCGCGTACACCGGGTGCTCGGAGGCGAGCGCGTCAAGGTAGCGGTCCGTGCGCGCGATCGCGTTGAGCGACGGATCGCCTCCGTTTGCACCCCAGCGACTGAAATCAGGCATGGTTGTGCCCCGTCGCGATGATTTCGGCCTTCAACCGCGCCAACGCCCGGTGCTGGGCGACGCGAACCGCACCCGGTGTGCTGCCGACCGCCTCAGCGGTCTCCTCGGCGCTCATGCCGACGACCACGCGCAGGATCAAAATCTCCCGCTGCTTTTCGGGCAGGATCGTCAGCAGCTTGTTCATCCGCTCCGCGGATTCACCTTCGATGGCCATCTGTTCGGGACCGGCTTCCGCGGAGAAGCGCTCCGGCACGACATCCGTCGGCTCAGAGCGATTCCTGGCGGCCGCGCGATGGGCGTCGGCAACCTTGTGCGCAGCGATGCCGTACACAAAGGCCAGGAACGGGCGTCCCTGATCCTTGTAGCGCGGCAGCGCCGTGATGGCGGCCAAGCACACCTCCTGGGCAACATCGTCAGCTGAGAGACCGCTCCGCTCGGCCGTCCCGACCCTGGCTCGGCAGTAGCGGACAACAATCGGACGGATGGTCTCCAGCACCTCCCGGAGCGCATCCCGGTTGCCCGCCACGGCTTCAGCAACGACAGCATCGAGACGTTCTCCCGAATTTGTCATCGGTGAAGCACTCTCCAGCGTTACTGATGGGACAGATGGCGTTTAAGTAACTGAGCTAAACACTAACTCTCGGCCCGGCTCGACCCGGCTCAGCGATCTAACAACACGCCGCCTCGCCGCCGCACCGCACCAGCGCAGTCGTCGCGAATTTCGACGACCTGATCTGCGGAGAGGTTCCCGCTGCCGATCCCCGCCAACAGACAGGCCAGCGCCCAGCTCAACGGGATGAGGCCCAGTTGATCGGTGGTTTTCAGCGCCGCGTCGGCCACCGCACGCGCCCGATCGAGCCTGCCGTCACTGCTCAACGCGGCAGCCAGGACGACATCGGACTTCACCGCGTGACGGGCCGAGCCCAAGGCCCGGGCCAGCTCCACTGCCCGCTCGGCATGGGCCACCGCGGCCTGGCCGTCGCCGGTGGCCATCGCCAGCTCCGCCGACACCCACGCCAGCCGGACAGGCAGCCGAGGGGGCACATCGTCGAGCAAACTCTTTGCAGACAGCAGCGCCGCCGCTGACGGGGCGAACCGGCCGACGCCGAGCGCATCCGCGGCAAGTCCGATCAGCGCGTCGGCTCGCGCCTCCGCGTCGGCGCCCGCCACGGCGAGGGCGCGACCGTCCCAGCCGCGGGCCTTGTCGTGCCAGCCGAGCTGACGCAAGAACGAGGCGTGGGTGCTGTGTGCCAGTGACGCCAACCGGCCGACGCGGTGCTCGCGGCGGACGCCTGCGAGGTCGGCGTAGGCGCTGGCGTAGCGGCCCTGCCCGCCCGCGGCGACCGCGCGCAGCCATAGCTCCTCGGGCGTGTCGGCGGCGGGTAGCGGCCAACGACCCGGGTCGTCGCCGAAGGCGGCATTGACGATCATCAGCCGCCGACGCTATCAATAGCGGGGAAAGATCCCAGTACCGGCGGGCACGGGTAATTGTTTGACCCAGAATCACTTTGGTTAACAGTTTGTGCGCCACGTGTTACAGCCATGTCAACCGCCTACTGAGCGCTAGAAACACTCGGCGCGACGCCGCGCGGAGCGAACTGCACAAATGCGAGCCATCGTGGGATACCGAATGATCGGCTATCACCCTTCTCGATGCATGCGGGTCGAACCGATGAACGTGATGTAAATTCTCGGCCTGCGGATATGTCCATGAGCACATGTTCGGGCTATTGACTCATTTTGCTGAGTACCCCTAGCTTGTGTGCACGAGTAGTCATCGGCGACTTGTGCTCAACTCGGTTCCACGACTCACGCACCAATGCGATCCCCAAATCGGTGCGTAGAGAGGGGTTTTCCAATGCCACAGCCGCAACAGCTACCGGGACCCAACGCAGATATCTGGGATTGGCAGATGCACGGCCTTTGCCGAGGAGTCGATTCGTCGGTGTTCTTCCACCCCGACGGCGAACGCGGCCGCGCCAGGGCGCAGCGGGAGCTGCGCGCCAAGGAAATGTGTCGCCGCTGCCCGGTGATCGCTCAGTGCCGCTCGCACGCGCTTGCTGTCGGCGAGCCCTACGGCATTTGGGGCGGCCTGTCGGAATCGGAGCGCGAGTTGCTTCTGAAGCGAGGCATCCGCCGCGCGTCGTAACGCCACGCGACGGAAAAGGCCCCACCCGGGCGACGGGCGGTTTCTAGGGGTCGTCGCAACACTGCTGGTTAGTTGGTCAGTAGTAGATCACGCAAACGCTCGGCTGGGGTCTCCCATCCGAGCGTTTTGCGTGGGCGGCCATTGAGTTGCTGGGTGACGTGTTCGAGGTCTGCAGGTCCGAACACGCTCAGGTCGGTGCCTTTGGGGAAGTACTGGCGCAGGAGGCCATTGGTGTTTTCATTGGTGCCGCGCTGCCAGGGACTGGCCGGATCGCAGAAGTAGACGGCCATGTCGGTGGCCATCGAGAACTGTTTGTGGCGGGCCATTTCGGCGCCTTGGTCCCAGGTCAACGATCCGCGCAGATGCGCCGGCAGCGTGGCGATGGTGGCGATCAGGCCGTCGCGTACGGCCTCGGCGTGATGGCCGTCTGGCAGGTGCACCAGCATGGTGTAGCGGGTGGCGCGCTCGACGAGGGTGGCGATCGCGGTCTTGTTGCCTGCCCCCATAATCAGGTCGCCTTCCGTAAGACTGAAGCCGGCCCAGGAGAGCCGGGTGTGGCTGAGGTCGCCTTGCGCTGTGGTCGCTTATTGGGAATGTTCGCCCGGCTCTCCGGGGTGCCCTGGCTGCTAATTGAGATCTGCGCTCGGTCGCTGGTTACGGATGCGTCGGCGGGGTGTTCCACGGGCCGTAGTCAGCACCTAGACCAACGGACGGAGAAGCGTGGCCGCACAACGAGACACAGCCTGGGTCGGCATCGATATCGGCAAAACCCATCATTGGGCGTGCGTGGTGGATGCTGAGGGAAAGGCATTGTTGTCGGTCAAGGTCGCCAACGACGAGGCTGAGATAGAGGCACTGCTCGCCAAGACGGGCTCGCTGGCGATGCAGTTGATCTGGGCCGTCGACATCATCGGCGCGCCGTCGGCGTTGCTGCTGGCACTTCTGGCTCGGGCCGGCCAGTCGGTGCGTTACGCCTCGGGGCGGGTGGTCGCAGCGATGAGCGCTGCCTATGCCGGGGAAGGCAAGACCGACGCCAAAGACGCCTACGTCATTGCCGAGACCGCCCGCCTGCGCCGGGACCTATCGGTCATCGATACCGGTACCGACCTCGTGCGCAAACTCGCGGTGCTGACCGGACATCGAGAAGATCTGATCGCCGACCGGGTGCGCATGATCAACCGGCTGCGCGACCTGATGACCAGTGTGTTTCCCAGCCTGGAGCGGGCCTTCGACTACTCCTCGCACAAAGGAGCGTTGGTACTGCTCACCAGCTATGCCACCCCTGACCGGATCCGCCGCGTCGGACAGACTCGCCTGACGGGCTGGTTGCGCAACCGCAACGTGCGCGGTGCGGCCGACGTAGCCGCCCGCGCCACCGCCGCAGCCAAGGCCCAAACGGTCGTGCTTCCCGGGCAAGACATGACCGCGAGCATCGTCACCGAGCTGGCCACCGGCATCCTTGCCCTCGACGACCGACTGAAAGTCCTCGATGCCCAGATCCAGATGACCTTCGATGAGCACCCGCACGCGCGGATCATTCAGTCGATGCCCGGCTTCGGTCCCTTCCTCGGTGCCTCACTGTTGGTCGGCGCCAATGACTTACGCGCATTCCCCAGCGCCGGACACCTCGCCGCCGCAGCCGGGCTCGTCCCCGTCCCCAACGACTCCGGCCGACGCACCGGCAATCTGCACCGTCCGCTGCGCTATAGCCGGCGGCTGCGACACGTGTTCTATCTGTCAGCGCAGACGAGCATGATGCGCGCCGGACCCAACCGCGACTACTACCTCAAAAAGCGTGCCCAAGGCGCCACCCACAGCCAGGCCGTCATCGCCCTGGCACGCCGCCGCATCGACGTCCTGTGGGCACTGCTGCGCGAGAACCGGACGTGGACCGCGGCACCGCCGGCACTCGCTCAAGCGGCTTGACAACACCATTGAGATTCCCAGTGACCCGGTACCGCGCGGTCGGCGATCTCAGCAGGCCGGTCGCTGATCATGATCATCGGATCGACGAACCGCTGTGTGCGCTGGTCCAGGGCGCGATGCGGTTTGCGGCGTGTGCGTCCCGTCCGAAGCGCCTGGGCTAGTTCGCGTTTCAAGCCGCCGCGCGCTTGGAAGTACAGCGCTTGGTAGATCGTCTCGTGGCTCACCGGCATGCTCTCGTCGTCCGGGAAATCGTTGACCAGACGATGCGAGATCTGCTCAGGTGACAACCGTCGCGACAGTCCATCTTCCACCGCATCGCGCAACTTCTGGTTGGTCACCAGTTTGGACTTCTTCGGCCGGGCACGATCAGCCTTAGCGACCCGATCGGCCTGATACGGCAGATACAGCCCGCCGACGCTTCGGGTGCCGATTTCGCGCGACACCGTGGATTTGTGCTTGCCGATCAGCGCCGCGATCGCGGTCAACGTCAATCCATTGAGCAGCCCGTCGGCGATGACCAGCCGGTCGGGCAACGTCAAGTATCGATCGTTGATTACCGCAGCCGCCCCCCCAACGGTCGTGTTCACCGATTGTGTGTAGCGCCCTGAATCGCCGTATTCGATGACCGTGCCATCTGGACGTACCCGCGTGTCGCCGATCTTGCCGATGCCGTCACGCCAATCCCGGGCCGTGCGCACATGAACCCCGACCTCGCGGGCCGCCCGCGCCGTCGACCAGCCTGACGCCACGAGTTGCAGGGAAACGCTCCCGGGCTGCCGCCTTGCCGTAGAGCTGGCGATCCCGGCTGACCAAACCCCGCTCGACCAGCACCCGCCGGGCCGTTCCGTGCGAAACTCCGACCGCCTTTGCGGCCTGATTGATCGAGCCCGTCGCGTCGAACACCGCCACGATCCGGCCAATATCAACGCCGCGTTTGTCCGGTCGCGGCGAGCCAATCGGCCGCCCCGTCGCCCGCAGGACCGCATACCCGCGCTGCCGCGAGATGCCCAGCCACGAGGCGGCCTCCTTCCCCGACACACCCCCGTCAACGAGTTTTGCTAGCTGATCCCCAAACCGAACACAGTCCTCCGAAAATGACACGGTCGCCGCAACCTCTCAAATCGAGAGTGTTGCGACGACCGCGTGAACTCGCCCGACCGGGATGGGGCCTTTCTCGTCGGCGCTCGATTGTCAGGGCTCTACTCGTCGCCGACCTCATGGCCGTCGTGATGCAGCGCCAACTGATCCACTTCGTGGTTGTCTCGGCTCGACAGGTCCCGCAGAAGCCCGTCGTCGCTGAGGTCCATCGGCTCGGAGTGCTTCCAATCGTGGTGGGCCACTTCGTTCAGCCGCTTCATGATGTGGTGGTCGCGAGCCTCGATGGCGAGTTCGCGTCGGTGATCAGTGTTAGGCGGCAACAGCTATGTGGTGCGTGCGGGTTCGGCGGACCGTGTCGCGCGAACGCGGCGCCCCTGAGGGCCACGCCTGCGCACCTTCCACGATCCCCACTCGCCCAATGTGACGCCTGCCGCGAGCGCGGTGCCGATCGCGAATGCGCCAAGAACCGACGCGAACCCGACGGCGTGCTGGTCATTGAGAATCGCGTAGATGCCGTGCAACAGTGACAAGCCCGGCAGCAGCGGCACGATGCCCGCGATCGACACCACCATCGGCGGCGCCAGATTACGACGCTCCATCAGCCGGCCGACCAGACCGATCGGCACCGCCGCGACGAACGACGCGACCACGACGCCCAAACCAAAGCTCTGCGCGAGCAGAAACGCAATGGTGCCCGCGGCGCCGCCGAATGCGGCGGCCATCGCCGCCGATCGTTCCGCATAGCAGGCCAGGGCGTAGGCCGCCGCGCTCGCTGCGCCGAACGCGACACGGGCGGGCAGCTCGGCCAGGACCGGCGGCGCGTCGGCGCTGATGGCGACGAACGGCGCACCGAAGCGGCTGGCGAGGTGCAGGACCAACGCCACACCGGCGATCGTCGCGCCCGTCATCATGACCAGCTCGAAGAAGCGGCCCGCCGCAGTGACCGGAGCGCCGGTGATGACGTCACCCACCGAGCCGACCAGCGACAGGCCGGCAAGAAGCACCACCAGGCCTGCGGCGATGGCCACGGTCGGGTCGAATTGCAGACCCACCTTGGGGCCGAGCCAATACAGCAGCAGCGCCGGCGCCGTCGCGATCGCGCCGCCGACGGCGTACTGGAAGAAGAACGGCAGTCCGTGCCGGTTGAGCCGCCGGTTGACCCGGTCGATCGCCATGGCGCTCAACGCGCCGACGAAACAGACCAGCAGGTCGGCGCCCAGGGTGCCCGCCGTCGCGAACGCCAGCGCGCCCCAGGCCAGCGTGGCGACCCAGCGCTTGTACGGATGCGGCGCGGTGATGATGGCGTCGAGCTCGTCGCGGGCTTGCGTCGGGCCCACCTGGCCCGCGCGGATGCGGCCGATCAAACGGTCGACGGCCGCGAGCCTGCTGAAGTCCATCGAACGGGACTGCACGATGTGCAGGGTGCTGGCCGCAGGCGCCGTCGGCCCACGGTAGGCGGCGAGGTGGATCGTCGTGTTGATGACGTCGACCTCGCACCGCTCGATGCCGTAGGCAGCGGTGATGGCCATCACCTGCTCCATGGTGGCGTTGGCCGGGGTGCCGGACGCCATCAGAATGGCGCCGATATTGCCTGCCAGGTCCAACACCTCGGCGACGCGCTCGTCATAGGAGTCGTCACGCTCATTGCGCTCTGGATCTGATATCCGTCGCAGGGTGTCGGTCGGTGGCTCGGTTTCCCGAACGATTCGGCTCAAGATCTCGCGTTGACGTGCCCGCCATGGCTGGCCCGCACGGTCACGGGTCAATTCCACAGCACTCCCTTCAGTTACATCTACTTCGGCCGATTCGGTTATTGGCAACGCATAGTCGCCGACAAAGGTTTCCTTTATTACCCAGGGCCTCTGGTGTTTTCGCTCACATCGTCAAAAGTCGGGCCGAACACTCGGCCTCGCAGACGGGAGCTACGTGACCAATACTAGTGTGTTCGTCAAATCGATTTTCGCGCGAATCTTCTTGGCATCAAATGCATAACAACACGGCCGACTATGCCGTGGATCACACGTCCTCCGCGCCGATGTCACCACACAGTGCGATGAAGTCGGATGCCAGGACCAGGTAGACGTATTCGTACTTGTCGCGATCCGATGACACGAACACGCCGTCGAAGAGATCCGCGGTCTCGCCGCAGAAAAACGTGAACACGAAGCTGTGGATTATCTCGTGACACAGCTCCGCAATGGAAAGCGTCCTTCGCCGACCGTTGTCGAGGTCGTAAGAATCGGCGACATCGGGACAGCGCAGATCTGGCGGATTGCCTGTCAGGTCGTACCGCCTGACGGGGAACTGACGCTGTCTGACATCTTCGGAGACGTCGTCCGACTCGATCAACTTGCGCATCGTGTATGCGCTCACGATGAAGTCCCGTTCGATGAGGTAGTCGGTTCGGCCGGTCCACCGCGTCTGCTTGGTCTTCGCTTCCAGTCGCTCGGCGGCCTTGACCAGCTCCTCTTTCCAGGGGACCGGATCATCGATCACCCAGCGACAATAGGGGTATACCCGAGGCGTGGACTATCCCGATATGGACGTCGGTGTTGACTGGGTGTAACTTTCGCCGTTTCAACATCGCGACGCACCGGCAATACTGCGGTGAAAGACGTTAGACACCCAACGACGGCACGAAGGCGGCACATTGTCTCAACCGACGGAAGTCGACCGCGAAGACCAGGACAACGAGCCGACCGAAATCACGTTCGACGAGCATCTACACCCGGCGCGGCCGCGGTCGCTGCGGTTTCGACCCCGCGTTCGAGCGCCGTTCACCCGCCGCTCGCTGACCCAGGACGGCTCACCGACCGGCGACAATCCGGCCTATGTTTCCTGGCTGCTCAGCCAGTCGATGCTGGCCGACGCGAACGAGATCAGCCAGCAGTTCTCCGGCCAGGGATCGATGTGGCAGAACCCCTACGCCACCCCGAGTCCACGCTGGGCGGTCGAGACGGCATCGGTGTGGTTCACCGCCTACCCGTTGTCACTGATCACGCGGCCCGACGAGTCGTTCCTGAGGGCCATGGCCGACGAGAAGATGTGGGAGGCCTTCGCCGAAATCGGCATCGAGGCGATCCACACGGGCCCGGTGAAACGAGCCGGTGGCATCTCCGGTTGGCAACTGACCCCGAGTGTGGACGGTCACTTCGACCGCATCAGCACCCAGATCGACCCGGCATTCGGCACCGAGGACGAGTTCCGCTCCATGTGCGGTACCGCGGGCTGGTACGGCGGGACGATCCTCGACGACATCGTTCCCGGCCACACGGGCAAGGGCGCCGACTTCCGGCTCGCCGAGATGAAGTACGCCGACTATCCCGGCATCTATCACATGGTCGAGATCGACCCGCGTGATTGGGAACAGCTGCCCGAGGTTCCGCCCGGCGCCGACTCGGTCAACATCGACCAGGAAACAGAGGAATGGCTCGACAAGGCCGGCTACATCATCGGACGGCTGCAGCGGGTGATCTTCTACGCCGAGGGCATCAAGGAGACCAACTGGAGTGCCACCCGCGTGGTGAAGGGCATCGACGGTGTCGAACGCCGCTGGGTGTATCTGCACTACTTCAAGGAGGGACAGCCGTCCATCAACTGGCTTGATCCGTCGTTCGCCGGGATGCGCCTGGTGATTGGTGATGCCCTGCATTCGTTGGCCGACCTCGGAACCGGCGGCCTGCGACTGGACGCCAACGGCTTCCTGGGCGCCGAGAAGACCGCGGCCGAGGACAACGTCGCCTGGTCCGAGGGGCATCCCCTGTCAGAGGCCGCAAATCACCTGATTGCCAGCATGGTTCGCAAGGTCGGCGGATTCACGTTCCAGGAACTCAACCTCACCATCGACGACATCCGGGAGATCGGCGAAGCGGGCGCCGACCTGTCGTACGACTTCATCAACCGGCCTGCCTATCAGCACGCGTTCGCCACGGCCGATACGGAGTTCCTCCGCCTGACCCTGCGCACCACCCTCGAACTCGGCGTGGACCCCGCTTCACTGGTTCACGCACTGCAGAACCACGACGAACTCACCTACGAACTCGTGCATTGGTCGACGGGCCACCGTGACGACGTCTACACCTACAAGGGCGAAGAGATCACCGGCGAGCAGCTGGGTCAGTCCGTGCGCGCCGATCTCACCGAGAAGCTCACCGGTCCGCACGCGCCCTACAACTTGATCTTCACCACGAACGGAATCGCTTGCACGACAGCGACAGTGATCGCGGCAACCCTCGGCATAACGGACCTGAACGGCATCCATGACATCGACCGCATTCGGCGGGCCCACCTTCTGCTGGCGATGTTCAACGCGCTCCAGCCGGGAGTTTTCGCCCTTTCGGGATGGGATCTGTGCGGCATGCTCACGCTGCCGCCCAGCGAAGTCGGCAACCTGCTGCGAGAGGGTGACACGCGGTGGATTCATCGAGCAGCGCACGACCTCATGGGTGTGAACCCGACGGCAACACAGTCCGCAGCTGGAATGCCAAGGGGGAAAAGCCTTTACGGATCGATACCGGATCAGCTCGAAGACGAGGCCAGCTTCCTGCGGCAGCTGCAAGCCATCCTTCGGGTGCGTTCGCACTACGGCATCGCCACCAGCGAGCAGATCGATGTCCCCGATGTCTCTCACCGCGGGATGCTGGTGATGGTGCATCAACTCGAAGAGGCAGGCCGATACCAGCTGACGGTCCTGAATTTCGCCAACGAACAGATCGCGGGCACCGTGCGGTCAAAGAAGCTGCCGCCGGGGTCGCGGGTATCCGACATGTTCTCCGGCCAAGAGATCGGCGTGGTCGACGATCTCAACAGCTTCGCCATGGAACTGCCCCCACACCACGGCGCATCGCTCCTCGTCGAAGAACCGATTGCCGACGAGGAATAGACTCCCGCGGCTAGGCTCCTGCAGGTGTCCTGGGATATCGGCGGCGTGCGCATTACGCGTGTGACCGAGTTCGTGATGCCGTTTACTTTCGACTTCTTTGTCGAGGCGGCTCCGGCCGCCGTTGCCGCCGAGCGTTGGCTCTCACCGGATTTCGTCGACTCCGACGGCCGGTATCTGATGAGCCTCCATACGTTCATCGTCGAGACCGGAGGGCTGCGCATCGTCGTCGACACGTGTGTCGGTAACGCGAAGGACCGGCCTCTGATTCCGGAGTTCGATCGGCAAGACCGACCGTTTCTCACCGACCTCGCGGCAGCCGGATTCGCCCCGGAAACGATCGATCTCGTCGTCTGCACTCACCTGCATGTCGATCACGTGGGGTGGAACACCCGTCTTGTCGACGGGGTGTGGCTCCCGACGTTCCCACGCGCGCGATACCTGTTCGCGTCCAACGACATTGACTTCTGGGCGAATTCGAAAGATCCGTTGCACTCGCAGCCTTTCGCCGATTCGGTGCAACCCGTCATCGATGCCGGGCTTGTCGACGCCGTCGACGGGGCAACCACCATTGCCCGCGATGTCGAACTCCGTCCGACGCCAGGGCACACACCCGGTCACATGAGTGTGTGGATTGCTGATCGGTGCGTAATCACCGGCGACGCCTTACACCATCCCATTCAGTGCGTACATCCGGACTGGACGGCGCGCGGCGACGCCGATCCGGACCTCGCCAGAGCCACCCGAACCGAATTACTCGACACTGCCGCAAAGAAGAATGCCCTCATGTTGGGCACTCATTTCGCGGGCAGCAGTGCCGGACATGTGGTGTCGGTCGGCGACCGCTTCCGATTCGTTCCCGAACCCGTCGGCTGACCTTTCCGCCGCCCGATTATTTCCAGAACTGCAGCCACTCGACCGTCGCGAAAAGTGTCAACGACGCGACGTAGACGATCACGGCGACTCCCGCGCCGCGCAAGCTGACGCGGAGGCCGGCGCCGTCGACCGGGTCGAGCCAACGGCGGCACCATGACGACACCGTGGGCATCAACCACCATTGCATCAACACCACGCTGACCACCTGACCGAGCCAGACCGACAACCACGGCTCCGCACCCAGCTTGCCGATCACCGGTGCGACGAACTTCGACTGCAACATCGCCAGCGGGTACAGCACCATCAGCAGCAGCATCGCCGTCTTCCAACTCGGCGTCATTTTCGTCTTGCCATCTACCGTGCGCACGGTGGTGCCCAATGGTGTGGTTTGGGCGAACACCGACAAATCCCTGGTCAAACTCGACCGCACAGGAGGCAAGACTTCGGCGCGCTTTGGCGACCGTAACCACGCCGCCAATTGGGGTTCGGTGCGAAAACGGATCAACGACCGCCATTCGCCAGGCGGACCCGGCGGGAAAACCACCGTGCCCTCATATCCGGAGAATCCTGATGCGGCCTTCGTCAGCCGTTCGTGCGCGGCAATGAAGTCGGCCTCCATTCCTTCGGAGACGCTTGAGGAGACGATTCCCACGCCGCTTGGCAGCACCGCGCCGTCGATGATCACCAAATCCGAAGAAAGCCGCAGCAATCCGCTTTCGGCGCCCTGGCCGACCAAGGCCTTCCACCTCGCCCCGTCAAGCCACTCGTGAAGCGAGTCTTCGGTCTCGAAGGTCACCGCGATCGCCCAGTCCAGCGGCACGTCACGATGGTTCGACGCGGCAAAGGCAACAAATCCTCGCGCGGTCTCCGCAGCGGATCGCACGTCGGTACTCCACGCGTCGAAAAACTCTGGGTCGGCGCCCGGGTGAAAAATCGTGACGGCGATGGCGTTCACCGTGACCTGCCTTTGCCGCGCACACTCAATGGCTGCGCCGACTTCGGCGTCGCCGCCGGGTCGAGAGCGAAGACCGCCACTTCGGCTGACTTTCCCTTGAGGGCGTGGCATCCCCGGTCGATGAGGTCGTGCGGTCGGCTGGTCAGAGCATCGGCGGTTTGGCGGGTGAGAAGTATTGCGTCACCGGTGGTCTTGGTGAGTTGCTCGACGCGGGCCGCCACATTGACGGCATCACCGATCAGGGTGAACTCCAGCTTGCCTCCCCCGCCGATGGTGCCGGCGATCACCACACCGGTGTTGATCCCGATGCCGATGCGCAGCATGCCGCCGAACCGGTCGGCGACCATACGGTGAATCAGGACCGCGGCGGCCACAGCCGCGTCCGCGTGATCCGCGAGATCGTTCGGGGCGCCGAAAACGGCCAACGCACCGTCGCCGAGGAACTTGTTGACGTGTCCACCGGCGTCGACCACGGCGGGCACCACGATCTCGAACAGCGCGTTGAGGCGGGCGACGGTGTCCTCGGCGGTGTTGGCTTCGGCGAACGGGGTGAAGTCGCGGATGTCGACGAACATCACCGTCACCTCGCGGCGTTCACCGGTGAACACGTCGTCGCCCTGCTCGAGCAGTCTGGCTGCCAGCGCGGGATCGACGTAGGTGCCGAACGCACCCTGAAGGCGTTGCCGCTCAGCCAAACCCGCCTGCATGCGGTTGAACGACGCCGCCAGCGCGCCCAGGTCATCGTCCTGAACCACCGGTAAACGCTGGCTGTAGTCGCCCGCTGCAACACGTCCAGTTGCTTGGGCGAGGTCGCGAATCGGTCGCAAGGACGGCGAGACAATGGCGCCGATGGTGATGGGTGCTCCGAAACAGATCGTCAGCACACAACCGATCACGACGATGAGCAGTGGGTCCTCGCGCACACGATCGAACACCGATGTAAGCATCGCGCCTGCGATGGCGAAGGCGAAAATGCAGCCCAGCATCGAAAGGTCCATCCACGCGGCAAAAGTCGGACGGGAGCGGGGTAGCGAGTCGCCGATCGCCGTGTCACCAGCGAGGGCCGCCCTGACTGGTCTCAACGCTCCTTGCAAGAAGGTGTGCAAACCGATCATCGTCATGCCAATTCCTGAAGCGGCGCCCAAGATTCCGAATTGGACTAGCCGCGACCCGCTCGCTCCAGCGATTACACCGATAACCACCGTAAGCAGCGCGATCCAAGCGGGAATGAACCACAACGCTCGACCAGCCACCGCACGAGTCCAGGTGTACGTGTCTGCCAGTGCAGCTGCACGATCGACCGCACCGCCAGCCGCCCTCCGTTCCGCAAGGCGGAACCTTCGGCTACCCGGTAGGACCACCACGAACGCCATCACCACCACGGCCACACAGGTGACGATTGTCGCCTGCACGTAGTGACTTGATTTCTCGAAAGCGACCACGAAAAACAACCAAAGGAGGTAGGTCGGCAACATGGTGGCGAACACAACTACGCAGATGGCCCACGAGTACCGTGCACCGTGCCGATCCCACGCCCACTGCCAAATCCGGTCCATGCCGGGAGACTAAACGTCCATTTGGGCGTATTCCCGGAACCGACCACTTTGCCGGAGGATGATCCGAACGTATGAAGCGATAGTCGCGGGGCTCGCAACGGCTGCGTTGGTGTCCGGCGGTGTTGGGCTGGCCGGTCTGGGTGTCGGCACCGCCCATGCGGACGATGATTACGGTCCTGCGGCGATGGTCAACGGGATCTGCGACGGCCCGAATCAGTGGTGTCCGGGGGATTCCCTTTTCCACCTGACCCAGAATCACGTCTACAACCCGGTGACGTGGGACATGAATGTCTGTCACACCTACTGGCACGTGGCACCGGATCAGGCCAATCAAGGTCAGGGCATCTATGAGGGGCCCGATCCGCCTCCGCCGATGGCACCTCCCATAGGGTGGCCGGGTGGACCTCCGATGCCACCCGCGATTATCGGACCCAACGAGTGCTTACCGTGGTGCGCTTAGCCGTTGATGTGTTGACCGTCACCCTAACTGGTAGGACTCCCTCGCGATCCGGAAGAAGTGACCGGTGCCGACGTCGGTGCAGGTAATGCCTGCCGGCTCGCTCTTGCAGGTGATCGTGCCGTTGGCCAGGGTTTCACCGTAATTCAGCGTCTGTCCCGCTGTCGGGTCATCCGGCAGTCGGGTGTAGCACTGGAATCCGGACTTGCCCTGGTACAAGCTCAACGCGTCGCCCCAGAGTTCGTCTGCCGAGCAGTCCGCCGAACGCTGCGGTGAGACCCAATTGTGGTCAGCGGTGATGCAGGTGGTTTGGCTCTTGCCGTCCCCACCCATGTGCATATCGCAGAAGATGTTTCCCGATGGCGAATGAAAATTGAAGTCCACGGCCGCATTCGCGGTGGCCGGGACGGCGATGGCGGCCACCGCAATCGGCGCCGCTGCGATCAGCGATAGCATCGCTGCTCTTGCTTTCAGACTGCGGCATGAAGTGCGGTTCATGACGATCTCCTTATCCGGACCGTGGGGCCGTGACGGCTTGGGTTTCTTAGCTGGAGCCGGGCTGTGGCGGCCTGGCACGTAAAGGTTGCAGGGGATGCCTTGAAAGATTCTTGGCGACCTGTCCGCGCATAGCGTTGAGGATCCGCGCGCGTTCGACGATCATTCCCAGATCCAGGCAACGCGGCGGTACCTCACCGATGCGCGGCGCCTGCTCGAGTTATCGGAATCCGCCGAGGAGTTCTACGAGAAATGCTGGGTCTTCACCCGAATCGGATCAATCCTGGAGCGTGGTGGGGCGCGGCTATGACACTGTTTCCAGTGGCATAGCGTCCCAATCGCCGAGGAGATTCGCGTGTCAATACAGGAGACGGGTCGAGAAGCAGCGTCGGCGGAGGGTGCGGTGACCGTCGCCGAGATCGGCTCGGGGACGTATACACAGGAGATCAGTGTCGGGCACCACCGCCTCGTCTGCGACGAGCGACGTCCAGTTGGCGACGACGCGGGGCCGACACCCTATGACCTCGTGTTGGCCGGCCTCGGCGCGTGCACGTCGATGACGCTGCGCATGTACGCCGACCGAAAGGGCTGGCCGCTCGAGCAGGTTCGAGTGACGTTGCGGCACTCGCGTATTCATGCTCAAGATTGCGCCGCGTGCGAGACGGCCAAGGGATGGATCAACCACATCGACTGCGACGTCGAACTGACCGGCGAGCTCGACGACGATCAACGGCAACGGCTGCTGCACATCGCGGAACTCTGCCCTGTGCATCAGACATTGACGTCTGAGGTCGACATTGCAACATCGGTCAAGATTTCGGGCCCGAAAGCATGATCCGGCCGAAGGTCACCACTGGTGGAGGACCGCCGCGACGATTATCAATGTGACCATGAAGAGTACGCAGAAGGCTAGGTAGCCGATCGAGATCCGATGAAAAGCCTTGGCATATCCTGGTTGTGAGTACAACGGCGGCGGTGCAGACGCGGGAGTTGAGCTCGGCGACCGCGTCTGAACGGGCATCGGCAGACTGCCTTGCAGTTGTGGAGTCAACCCGAATTTCTCGACGAGTGTGAGCCAACCTGAGCCCGAGACGAGGTACGCAGGGTCCTTTTCATGCGGAACGCTCCCGACCCACGAGAAAAGCCAACCGTTTCTGGGCAACAGCTTCGGTGAAGGTTCGACCATCCGATGGTCAGTCGCTGCGCGCCAGGGACGCACGCAACCAGGACGGGCGACCCTTTAGGCGCATAGCGTCTTTCGTAGAAGCCACCCATTCGTGTCGCCGGTGTCGCTTTCGCCTCTGTAAGCGGGGCCGAGGTCAGGAGCGCGTTCGTGTTCAGGTCAATCACCCTGATCTCGTCGTTGCTCACGTCAATGGCCAGGTCTGGGTTGAGCCTGCCGGCCTTGGCCTCCGCATAAGTGGCGCGGCCGGCAGTCGCCCAAGACACGAGCCAACAGTGCGTCCACTGCTCCTGAGCAGCCGATTCGTCGTTGACGCTCATGCGGGAAGTCTTTCGCGCCGGGCTGCTAGAGGATGTCCCGAGTTCCGTGGAACTTCGGCGGCGGCCCGGTGAGCATCAGGCTGCGCTCACCTGCTCATCATGCATGACGGGTACGACGTTTTCGGTGATGTGGCGTTCGAGTGCGGTCCGCAGCGCCGGTAGGTGCAGGTGGCCGTTGACGCGGCGGAATTGCTTGCCGGCCTCGACCATCCCGGCCGCGCACCAACGCAGCGCCATCTGCCCGTCGCGCCAGCGTTTGACGTTGCCCGCGTGTTCGCGGCACACCGAGATCATCGACTCGATGCAGTTCGTCGATCTCAACGTGCGCGCCAGCGTGGGTGGCACGCCCAGGCGCAGCACGGTGAGCGTCTGGTCGAGGCCTTCGCGCAGGCTGGCCGCCGCCCCGGGGTGAGTGCGGTCGAGTTCCTTCGCCAAGGCCAGCAGCGCCGCTTCGGCCTCAAGAGCCGAGTCGGCGTGGTAGGCGTCCGTCATCCTGCGACCCACACTGCTGCGACGACGTTGCGGCAGATGATCTTTCACGTTCCGAACCTTGTGGAGCTGACAACGTTGAATCACCGGATGATCGAGCACGTCGATGACCGCCTTGCGAAGAGCCTTGGACCCGTCGATGCCGACCAGCATCGGGCGGGTGACATCCAGGCTGCGCTCGCGCAAGTCCACCAGCAGCTCGGTCACCAGGGTGGCGTTCTCCGTCGATCCCTCCACCAACGCCAACGGGTGCTTGACACCGTCGATGCCGATCCCGAGGGCCACGATGCAGCACGACTCGGCGAAGTGCACCCCGTCGATCATCAACGCGACCAGATCCAGCCCGGACAGATCTGCGGCGAGCAGCTCGGCCAGCGCCGTCTCGGTCATCGCCACGAACCTGCGTGAGACCGCCGACTTGCTTGTCGCCGAGGACTTTCCGGTGATCTGCGCCCCGACTGGTTCCAGGCCCACCGGATAGCGACGGGTGGACAGCCCAGCGAGCATCTTCTCCATCGCCATCTTGCCCAGGATCTCCGTCGAGGTGAACAGTTCATAGGACGGGATCGGCAGTTCACCCGTGCCGTCAGCGGCGCGCACCCGCGGGCGGGTCACCGGCACCCGGCGCCCACCCAAGCTCACCGAGCCGTGTTCGCGGCCGTGGCGCACCGCGATCCGGCCCTGGTCGTGCTTGCCCTTGGGTCCGGCCAGCGCGGTGACGTCGGCGTCCATCAGTGTCTGCATGACCTGCAGACCGGCACCCACGGCCAGGGCTAGCAGGCCCTCGCCCACGTGCTCGGCGATCTCGGCCATCGCCACACTGACATGCTCGGGAAAAGCGAGCGTCGTCGCATCCACGGGCTGATTCTGGCTACTCTTCTTCACGGTGGTGGTCCCCTTCTGATGGTGTTCTTGGCGGAACGCCCGACACCTACCACACGGCAGGTCTCAAGCGGGGGACCGCCACCTCAAGTTCTACGAGACCCGGGACAACCTCGGGCTGCTACCGATCCCGGCTTTGCGCCCACAGCCCGCGAGCGCAACACGACCTCGCGAAGTCGCAGCACGGCTTAAGATTCGCATTGAGCGCGCAGGGGGCGAGCCGTCGAGCATCGGATCCGGTTTGATTCGGGAATCGAGGCGAATATGCGGGGCGAATATCAGGCCCGCGAGGGCTACCTGCTGTTGGCCGACATCTCGGGCTACACGAAATTTTTGACGGGCACCGAGCTGGAGCATTCGCAGGCAATCATCCGTGAGCTGATCACCCTGCTGCGCGAGCATCTCGTGCCGCCGATGAAGTTCGTGAAGCTCGAAGGCGACGCCGTGTTCTGTTACGCCGACGGCGCGGTGTTCCGGGACGGAGAACGCTTCCTGGAGTTGATCGAGGCGTGTTACTTCGAGTTCTCCAATCGACTGCTGAACATGGCGCGGAATACCACCTGTCCCTGCGCTGCCTGCGCAGCAATCGGCTCTCTTGATTTGAAGTTCGTGTGCCACTACGGAAGTTTCGTCATTGACACCGACGCAGGCGGAGTGGACCTCGCTGGCCCAGACGTCATTCTGGTGCACCGTCTGCTGAAGAACACCGTCACGGAGAGCGAGGGCATCAAGGCGTACGCCTTGCTCACTAACGCCTGTCTACGACATCTGCCAGAGCAGTTGGATCTACCGCGCCACGAGGAATATTACGAATCCTTCGGCGCGACAACGGCTGGGGTACACGACCTCAAGCCGGTGATCGCCGCGATGCGGGACGGCCGCCGTATCTACATCGAGCCCGCGGACGCCGATTTGGTGTTCACCGTCGAGGTACCGATCCCGCCAGCCGCGGCGTGGAAGTACTGGGTGGACCCCATCGAGAGGCAGCGTTGGGCTTGTCGGTGGTTCAGTAAGAAACCCGACCGGGTGACACGCAACGCCCGGGGCCGCGTCGGGCCGGGTACCGCGATGCACTGCAACCACGGGCCGGGGACGTGGAGTTGGGAAATCGTCGACTGGCGTCCCTTCGCCTGCATCACCTTCGACGCGACCGGATCACGCTCCGGGAAATACGTCGGAATGCGAGACCAGCTCGACACGTTCGAGTTCCTACCAACTCCCGATGGAGGCACCCAGGTCGTTCAGCGGCTCCGGCTGAAACACCGCGGGAAGCTATCCCTGTTGACGTATCGCATTCAGCGCCAGTACATAACTGCCTTCCTGCGCCGGTTGCACGGACACTTGCTCAGCGTCATCGCCGAAGACAACGCCGTACCTTGAGAACGGTCGAGTCACCGGTCCGACAGACGCATCGCCTCATGCGAAGACATCCTGTCACCGTTCTTAGCTCTTCGGCCGCAACCCATCCCGATGTGGCGGCAATTGCAAGCCTCGCTCCCTGCGTACTTCATCGCATCGCGTGAAAAGGCTCTGGCAAAACGCGCGCCCAACGTTGGGTATCAATCGACACTTTGGCTCGAGCAGCATGTGAGCCACGAGTTCCTGCGGCGGCAAGTCGGAAGCTTGTGGCCAGTACGGATTCGCATCGTCGAGGGTCGACGCTCCGAATACGACCGTGTCGATTTCGGCCCAGACGCAGGCTGAAATGCACATTGGGCAGGGCTCGCACGTGCTGTACAACGTACAGCCACGAAGGGAGAGCCGTTGACGCTCTCGGGCCGCGTCGCGAATGGCGTTGATTTCCGCATGATTGGTCGGGTCGCACAATCTCATGACAGTGTCGTAGGCCTGCGCCACAAGGACCCCGCTTCGTTCGTCGTAGATTGCGGACCCGAAGGGTGATGGGAATTCAGTGTCGAAGGACGATGAGGTGAACGCTACAAGCGCGTTCATTCGTTGGCGGTGTTTGTCGCTGCTGATCACTGGCCACTCCTGGGCTACCGCCCTAAGTCGTCGACCCCTGCGTCGCCAACCAGGTGGGAGGACGCTTGTCGATGAAGGCCTGGACGCCCTCGAGCGCGCTTGGATCCATCATGTTGCAGGCCATCGTCGAACCTGCATCCTCGTAGGCGGACTCGATGCCGACCTCGATCTGGCGGTAGAACAGCGCCTTCCCCATTGCGACCGCAACACCCGGCTTCGCGACAATGCGCGCGACCAGCGCCTCGACCTCGTCGTCCAGCGCCTCGGGCGCCGCCACCCTGTTGACCAGACCTAGCTCGCGGGCCTCCTGCGCGCCGACGAATTCGCCGGTGACGAGCATCTCGAAGGCGGCTTTACGTGGCAGATTGCGCGACAGCGCCACTCCCGGGGTCGCGCAGAACAGCCCGACGTTGATGCCGCTGACCGCGAAGCGCGCGTCATGGCTCGCCACCGCGAGGTCACACATGGCGACGAGCTGGCAGCCCGCAGCAGTCGCGAGACCATGGACACGCGCGATCACCGGGACCGGCAGTCGCTGGATCGAAAGCATCACCGCCGTGCACTGCGCGAACAGGCGCTGGTAGTACTCGAGCGAAGGCTCGGCCCGCATCTCCTTCAAGTCGTGGCCTGCGCAGAAGGCCTTCCCCGCTGCCCGCAGCACGACGGTGCGCACCGCTTCATCGTTGGCAAGCGCGTCAACGGCTTCGTCGAGCGCTGCGAGCATCGCCTCGGACAGCGCGTTGAAGGCTTGGGGGCGGTTCAGCGTCAGCGTGACGACGCCGCGGTCGTCCCGATGTTGCAGCAGCAGCGGTTCTTCCATCACAGTGACCTCACTCGAGGATGTCGTCGGGACGCTAGTGGAGATCGGTCGGAACCCGCCACATCGCGTAGATGGTCGGAGAATCTGCGACTGCCATCTCACGCAGCGTTTGAAAACCATGGCGGTCGTACAGCCGCCGATTCTCGGGGCACGACGCTTCGAGATAGGCCGGTATCCGATCACGATCAGCCTGATTGAGCACCGCGGCCAGCAGCCGGGTGCCAAGTCCACGGCCCTGAGCTGAGGGGTCGACACCCATGAATGCCAAATACCAGCAGGCCTCCGTCGGGTGGTTGACGTCGAGCATTTGGAACAGCTGTGTCATTCGTGCTGCAGCGGCGTCGTCTTCGACGCTCGCCAAGAGATCACGAATGAAGCTCCCAGCCTGGTCGGCGGTAACCAATTGCTTGCCCGGCGGAATCCACAGCGCTGCACCGGCTCCGGCACCTGCCGCATATACCGCGCCGTGCGGCCAGCATGCATCGACGACACGCGAGTAGAAGATGGTTGCGCTCCGGCGGCGCTGAGCATCGTCAGGAACCAGCCACCGGTAGATCCGGTCGTCGACGAAGGCGCTGGCCAGGGTTTTGACAACCTGGGATCGCTCGTCGGAGACAGCGCGATGAGCCTCCATCATTTCCGCTGCTGTCATGGGCCGCTCCGTCCTCTGTCGCACCGCACTACCGCGACGCAGTCGATAACCGAAACTAAACACCCTCGGCCACTGGGACCGTGGGCGTTTGCGATCGCGACCTAGTGGTGACCAACCAATACACGCTTCATGGTTCCAAGCCGAAAGTTATTGAGTGGTTGTTTGAGTGAAGATCGCCGGTATGGGGATTGTCGGAGCCGAGAGGAGCTTGTTGCGGCAGGAGATCCTGGCGGCACGCACTCCAGGAGAGGCGAAAAAGCTTGGGCGGCTGGTACAGGGTTTCCATGAGCAGGTGTGGGCCGCAGCGCGTTCGATTTGGTGGTGGAGGGCAACGTCGCCAAGTTCGGTCAGCATCCGGAACTGGGGACGTATCTGCTCGGCACGAGCAACCGTGTGTTGGTTGAAGCCAGTGGGGCATCGGGTTGGCCGCGACAGACGGGCATGCCACCGACCCCGAACGTTTGCGCGGCCTCAATCTGCTCGGCTCCGTGTTTATGGAGGCCCGATCACGGCTAGGCTGACGAGCCGGCTGACCGCCTCACCCAACCGCTCTGCTTGAGCTCGTCGTCGTCGACGAAGACGACCATCGGCTGCCCTGGAGCCATGATCATGGTGACGACGAACCGCAGCGGGATGTCAGTGCGGTTGTTGGCGTCCTGATAGTGGATCACCTCCCCGCCGGGTTCCCAGAACGCTTCGCCTGCCTTGATCACACGCGGATCTTCGCCCTCCAACTCGAAGAGCATTTCGCCGTCGAGGACATAGCCGAAGCACGGGCCACCGGGGTGGCGGTGCGGCGGCAGGCCGGATTCACCGGGTGGCCACTCGACCGAAATGGTCATCACTTCCCCCTCCGCAGGCAGGAAGGGCGGGGTGACGCTTTGAAGGACCGTCATCGCGTTCTGCAACTTGTCGTCGACGTCTGCCATCGTCTGTCCTTGTCGATGCACTGGATTTCGCAGGTGAGCCGCGCTCAGATTTTAGTTGGACTTTCGTCGTCGGGGAATGGCGCGCCTACTCCTCGGCAGAAGACATGAATCGAGTGAGCAGATCCTTGAGTTGGTCTGCCTCACCCGGTCCCATGCCGGAGACCAGACGTTCCGCCAGTGGCTCCGCGGCCACGTGAGCCGCGTCGAAGAGCTCCATGCCCCTGGGGGTGATCTCGACCGCCCGCACCCGACGATCTCCGGGGACGGATTTGCGTACGGCGAGCCCCTTGCGCTCGAGGTCGTCCACGATCCGCATGACCCCCGCCTTATCCGACCCTGTCGCCTCGACCAAGTCCCGTTGTTCGGTCGCCCCGCGGTTGACCAACACGAGCAGCACGGCAAAATGCCGCAACTCGATGCCGAGCGGCCGAAGCGCCTCCGCCATCACGGCTGCCGCGTGCCAGTGCGCCCGGCGCAGCAGTAATCCGAGAGCGAATGGCGAGGGATCTCCAGGGCGGTCGGTAGCACGTTTGGCGGTCGCCGGCCGAGAAGCTTTCGCGGTCATGAGGCTTGGGCCAGCTCATCGTCGACGAAAGTGACCGTCTCGTCGAGCGGAGCGCGGCCCGTACGGATGTAACCAACCGAGGGGTCTTCGTCACCGATCGACATGCCGCAGAACAGGATTAGCCCTTCCGGCGGCGACAAGACATCCGCAACCGTTTCACGCACCTGCGACCACGCCATCTGAGGACAGCTGTGCAGCCCTTCGGCGCGGAGTAGCAGCATGACGGTTTGCAGATACATCCCGAGGTCGGCCCATTGCGCCGGACCCATGTCTTGATCGATGTAGCAGAACAGGGCTGCGGGCGCGCCGAAACAGTCCCAATTGGCAATAGCCGCCCGCTGGCGCGCCTCCCAGTCTTCGCGCTCGATGCCGAGTGCGCTATAGCGCTCCTTTCCGAAGGCGGATCGGCGCTCGCGGTACGGCGACTTCAGTGCGGGCGGGTACATCTCATACTCCCGCTCATCCCAGGAGTCGCCGTTGGCCACGCGCTCGACCGCGCGCTTCTTGAGCTCGGCCAGCCGCGCGCCGGTCAGAACGTAGATGTGCCACGGCTGGATGTTCGATCCGGACGGCGACCTCGCCGCCGCAGACAGCACCCGCTCGAGCACCTCCCTCGGCACGGGCTGATCGGTGAATCCGCGCACCGCACGTCGGCTTGTGACTGCCTCGTATACGTCCATGATCGCCTACCTACCATCCGTTGCGTTCCTAACTGTATCATTCAATACTATTTCATTCGATATTATTCCCGGTATACACGACGCGTGATGGCTGAGCCTGTCCCTGCCAGTATCAGAATCGTTGGGGCCAGGTTGCCGACTCGCAAGCGGGAATTCCGAACACATGTGGTGCGTCCTAAGCACCGCATGAATCAGTGATCGAGTGTGAGGGACTCCTCGTGAGCACGCTCATTACAAGCCGACAACCTAGAAACGAGGAGACAATCGTGATGGCCACACCGAATGAGTCCACCCGCACGCTCGACAACCAGGCGCCACACCTGGACTACTACCCACACTGGCTGGACAACCTCGCCGAGGATGTCATCCTCCAGGGCGTCGTGTTCAACGGCGAACTGAGCGGTGCAGACAACGTCGGGAAGATGCTGAGCTTCGCGCGAAGCTTGTACGCGTTTCAGGACTTCCGCTTCTACGGCATGCGCGGCGACCTCTTCTTGGAGGACTATCGCTCCCGCATCCGAGGCAGCGAGGCCTACCATCCGGGCGGAGTCGAGATCTACAACTTCGTCGTCGTGTACTTCAACGAAGCAGGCGAGACGAGCCAACTCGTCATGAACCACCGGCCGCAGTCGGCCGCCCTGCTGTTCTCGTCGTTGCTGACCGAACACTTCGGTGAGACCTTCGACCCGAGCCTCTTCTACAACGGCGATATCAGCGGTCGTTTGCTCGACCGTGACCTGTCCCGCGGAACCCCCTAGGAGACACCGCGATCCGCGCGCAACACCTGGTCAGCGAGGTCAGCGCGGAGGGCCGAGAATGACCTGGCCATACTTGTCTGCGCCCTCAACCATCCGTGCGGGCGAGATTTCGAAACCGTCCGGGCGCGGCATTGCTTTGTCATGACCGGCGTAGCGGAACATGCCTTCGATTCCGGCGGGAGTGTTGATCATCAGCAGATCCGCTTTTTTGGATGTGATGCGGTATGAGTGCGGAATGTTCTTGGGCAAGAAGACGATTCCGCCTTCCGACAGCTCCATCTCCTGGTCGTCAAGCCAGAGCAAAGCGGTGCCCTTGATCAGCATGAAGACCTCATCCTCACGCGTGTGCTTGTGATACGGGGGCGCTTCACCCTCGCTGACATCGAAGCGTCCGATCATCAACTGGCCATCTGTGGCCTTACCGTCGAGCAAAATCGCCAGCGTGCCGCCGTCGAGCCATTCCAACTGCTGTTGCTGCTCAGGTTGCGCCAGGTATGCCATGCTCATGCGTCGTCCCTATTCGTCATCGGCGGAGCACACGGTCCTCCCGAGTCAATCAGTCGGGCGATTCAATCGCCACGCGGCTGATAAGCGTTCTGCGCCGACCGTATGGCTTATGTACGCATTTCGACCTGATCCGGTGCATAGGCCACACACTCGGTGATCACTCATACCCAGCCTGTGGCGCAGATCTCGGCGGCAAGAAGTTTGATCCTTAGTGCGCGAGGGGCATCAGTGCGGTAGCGCAACTACAGCCAATGAGAGGGAGGGAACAAATGGCAGAGAACAACAGTGGTCCCATCGAGGCCGTACGAGGCATCGTTTCGGGCGCGATCGGGTTTACCAAGCAGGTCATCGGGTTGATTTTGAGCCGCAACGATCTTCAGGAAGAGGGTCGAGCCCAGGTTGAAAAAGCCTCACATCAGCTTGATGCAGCCCGAGCAGAGGCCGAAGCCGAGTCGGCCCGCGCAAAGGCCAAGGCGCAGGAAACACGCCAGAAGGCTGCCAGTAAGTCCGATTGAAGCGATTTCGGCGCGCTTGGTCGCGTTGAGCGCAACTAACCACGCCGAAACCGCAACCCGGCGATCAGTTGATAAAAAACACCCCCGGTCACTAGGACCGGGGGTGTTTCGTTTTGCGAACTCAGTGCGCGTGGCCGTGGTGATGACCGTGGCCGTGGCCCTCCTCGTCGGCCGGCTTGTCCACGATGGCCGTCTCGGTGGTGAGCACCATTCTGGCCACCGACGCGGCGTTGAGCACCGCTGAGCGGGTGACCTTCACCGGGTCGACGACGCCGTCGGCCGCGAGATCACCGTAGGTCAGCGTCGCCGCGTTGAAGCCGTGTCCTTCCGGCAGCTCGGAGACCTTGTTCACCACCACCGCGCCATCCAGCCCGGCGTTGGCAGCGATCCAGTACAGCGGCGCCGACAGTGCTGAGGCGAAGACATCCACGCCGGTGCGCTCGTCACCGTTGAGGTTTTCGCGCAGCTTGTCCAGCGCCGTGCGGGCACGGACCAATGCCGAGCCGCCACCCGCGATGATGCCCTCCTCGACGGCCGCCTTGGCCGCCGCGACCGCATCCTCGACGCTCTCCTTGCGCTCCTTGAGCGCCGTCTCGGTGGCCGCGCCGACCTTGATGACGGCGACGCCGCCGGAGAGCTTGGCCAGCCGCTCCTCGAGCTTCTCGCGGTCCCAGTCGGAGTCGGTGCTCTCGATCTCCGACCGCAGCTGCGCCTTCCGTCCTTCGATCGCGTCCTTGGTGCCGCCGCCGTCGACGATGACGGTGCTGTCCTTGTCCACGACCACCCGTCGGGCAGAGCCGAGCACCTCGAGGCCGACCTCACGCAGCAGCAGCCCGACGTCGGGATTGACGACCTGGCCGCCGGTCACGATGGCGAGGTCTTCGAGGAACGCCTTGCGGCGGTCGCCGAAGAACGGCGCCTTGACGGCGACGGCCTTCAGCGTCTTGCGGATCGCGTTGACCACCAGTGTCGAAAGCGCTTCGCCCTCAACGTCTTCGGCGACGATCAGCAACGGCTTGCCTGATTCGGCGACCTTCTCCAGCAGTGGCAGCAGGTCGGGCAGCGAGCTGATCTTCTCCCGGTGCAACAGGATCAGCGCGTCCTCGAGGACGGCTTCCTGGGAATCGAAGTCGGTGATGAAGTACGCCGAGATGAAGCCCTTGTCGAAGCCGACGCCGTCGGTCACCTCGAGTTCGGTGTTCATCGTCGACGACTCCTCGACGCTGACGACGCCATCGGTGCCGACCTTCGTCATCGCCTCGCCGACCAGCTCACCGATCTGCTCGTCGCGGGAGGAAACCGTGGCGACCTGAGCGATGCCCTTCTTGTCGGAAACCGGTGTGGCCGACGCCAACAGCGCCTCCGACACCGCGTCGGCGGCCTTGGAGATGCCTGCGCCGAGTGCCATCGGGTTGGCGCCCGCGGCGACGTTGCGCAGACCGGCCTTGATGATCGCCTGCGCCAGCACGGTCGCGGTCGTCGTGCCGTCACCGGCGACGTCGTTGGTCTTGGTGGCCACCGACTTCACCAACTGGGCGCCCAGGTTCTCGAACGGGTCCTCCAGCTCGATTTCGCGGGCGATGGTGACGCCGTCGTTGGTCACCGTCGGGCCGCCGAAGGCCTTGGCCAGCACGACGTGCCTGCCGCGCGGCCCGAGTGTCACGCGCACCGCGTCGGCCAGCTTGTCGACACCGGCTTCCATTGCGCGGCGCGCAGTTTCGTTGAATTCAATTTGTTTTGCCATAAGCGTGTCCGTCCTTGCTACGCATGACGCCCCGGGAATCCGCCGCTATACAGCGGGGATCGCCGGGGCGGTCACGCTCGTCTTTACTTGTTGACGATGGCCAGCACGTCGCGCGCCGACAGGATCAGGTACTCCTCGCCGTTGTACTTGATCTCGGTGCCGCCGTACTTGCTGTAGATGACGGTGTCACCCTCGGACACGTCCAGCGGGATCCGCTTCTCGCCATCCTCATCCCAGCGGCCGGGGCCAACTGCGACGACGGTGCCTTCCTGCGGCTTCTCCTTGGCGGTGTCGGGAATGACCAGACCGGATGCGGTCGTGGTCTCGGCCTCGTTGGCCTGTACGAGGATCTTGTCCTCGAGTGGCTTGATGTTCACGCTCGCCACGATGGAGCCCTTCCAGTAGTTCGGGTTAGACAGCTCTAGTAGGTATCGGCATGCGTCCGTGCCCTCGCGCCGTCGTCGCGGGTGCCGGGAGAGGGCTTGGCCGCCTGCCACCTAGCACTCTATACATGAGAGTGCTAGCACTCAAGATCGCCCCATGCCTATCGCCCAGGGCGAACGCGTAGGTCGCCGAAATACGCGATGACCAGGGGGTTGAACACGTCCGCGCGCTCCCACTGTAGGAAGTGGCCCGCACCCGGCACGACGACGGGTCCTGCGCGGTTGGTGAATGCCACCTCGCAGGTGGGCAGGAAATCCGGGCCCACGACGTGGTCGTCGGGGCCGTAGAGGATCAGCGTCGGCACGTCGACCTTGCTGTCGAGGAGCGGCGGTTCGCTCATGGCGCGTCCGTGCGCGAGCTGATACGCCGCCCAGCCTGCGCGCATCCGTTCCTCGGTGGAAAACGGCTCGGTCATGAAGTCGACCTCGTCGGGTGTGAACGTGCCCGGCGACGCCCACAGCCGGTGTCCGTACATCCCGGCGATGTAGCGCCTGCGCTTGGCAGGCGTATCGAGTTCGGCGGCAAGGTCATCGGGCGTCGCACCCTGCAGATAGCGGTAGTCGCTCGTGGGGCCGTCGCCGATCGCGCGCATCGATGTGAGGTCGATGCCCGCCGCGACAAAGTCGTCGAAGACGAACGGCGGCACCGAGTCGAAGAACACCAACTTCTCCACGAACCCCGGATATCGGTGCACGAGATCAACCGCCACGACACCACCGAGGTCACCGCCGACCACGCCGCAGTGCTCATGGCCGAGGACATCGTGGACCAGCAGATAGCAGTCCCTGCTCCATGCGGCGGGGTCGTAGACGTCCTGCGCCGACAGGTCGGAGTCGCCGTAGCCGCGAAGGTCGGGCGCGATGACCTCATAGCCCGCCTCCGCCAGCGCCGCGATGTTGCGCCACCAGATCCGCTTGGTCTCCGGATAGCCGTGAAGGAGCAGCAACGGATATCCGCCAAGGCCTTCGTGGACGAACGCGAGCGACAGGCCGTCGCGGCCCTCACTCGCCGGGACTTCGCGGCGATGGATCGTGAACGCGTCGGGAGCGGGTGTGGCGGGTTGCGGGGGCCGCAGGCGCAGGTCGTAGTCCACGAAAGCGAGTCTTGCACCTACCGTTCGAAGGCCTTCGGGTCGACCATCAGATGAGCGGACACGTCGCCAGTCATCTGGATCTCGACCTTGCGCTCGGTGAAATACCAACCGCCCTCGTCGTGGCCGAACGTGTCGTAGTAGCGGCCGACGACGATCGGCTGGATCGGCACCGTCTCGGTGTCCTGCAGGACGCAGAACGTGGACCGCGTGGTGGCGGTGCCGTCGCCGGTGAAGTCGACGATCGGATTGAGCACCAGGTGCCGGGAGCGTGGGGTATTGCCGTGGTCGGGGTAGCGCCGGGTGGTCATCGCGAACAGCTTGGCGATGCTCTCGGCGCCCGACACCGACCCGGACGCCGGGCCGCCGAACGTCGACCGCGACAGCAGTTGCCCGACGCCGTCGAAGTCGCCCGCGTCGATCAGCTCGGCGTAGCGGTACAGCAGTTCGATGATCTCGAGTTTGTCGCCGATGCGGCCTCGACTGTCCACCGGGCCATAGTGCCAAACCGACGTCAGCCGCCGCGGGCAATCGAGCCGACCGCGAAGCACGACGCACGGCCACCGTCGACGAGAAGATTGGCCCCGGTGATGTAATCCGCGGAATCCGAAAGCAGGAAGGTCACCGCGGCGGCGATGTCCAATGGCGCTCCGATGCGACCGAGAGCGACGGATGCTTCGTTCTCGGCTCGCTCGGAAGCCGGGTCTGACGCAGCGGCGAATTCCGCTGCGAGCAGCGGTGTGTCGACGGCTCCAGGTGACACACTGTTGACCCGGATTCGGTGCACCGCCAACTCGGCGGCCAACGCTCGCGTCATCGACAGCAGGCCGCCCTTGGTCGCGGTGTAGGCGACATAGCCGCCCTGCCCGAGGTGCGCAAGCTCCGAGGCGGTTGTCACGATGGCCCCGCCGCCGCCGCGCGAGAGCATCCGGCGCGCAGCCTCCCGGCAGACGTAGAAACCGCTGGAAAGGTTGACGTCCAGTTGTCGCCGCCACTGCTCGTCGGTGGTGTCGATCACCGGTGCCACGGTCGACATGCCTGCGTTGCTGAACACCGCCGTCACCGGCCCCAACGCTTCTGCCGCGTCGAAAGCCTCACGAACCTGCGTCGAGTCGGTGAGGTCGACGCCGACGGCTACCACCGGTCCGATGCCGCGGCATCGTTGGGCTGCCGACTCGAGCACATCGCCCGGCAGCGCGACGAGTGCGACGGACGCGCCCTCCCGCGCCAGATGCTCCGCGGTTGCCAGCCCGATGCCCGAGCTGGCGCCGGTCACGAGCGCGATGCGACCTTGCATCGACGACATCTGTCCTCCCTGTCTCAGGACTGTCAGAGTTCGGGATACAGCAACGGATCCGCGTCGACGCGGCGATGCTCGCGCACCGTGGCGGTGGGATCGGCCAGCACCCGTCGCGCGATCGTACTGCCGGTTGTGATCTCGACATCGCCTGCGGACAAAGCGAATTCGATCAACGAGCGCAGCCCCTTGACGCGCGAGGGACGTCCCGACAGGAACGGGTGGTTGTTGAGCACCATCAGGCAGCCGTACTCGCGCATCGCGTCCAGCTCCAGGGTCCACACCTCCGCGGCCTTGCGGGGAGATTCGACGTTGCGCCCGATATCCGGCTCCCACATGAACGCGTATTGCGGAAAGTCGTCCAGGCTCCAGTGCGGCGGCAGCTCGGCGATGCGACCGCCCGTGGTTTCCAGCACATAGGGACGGTCGTCGTCCATCAGGTTGGATTGGTAGATCAGCCCGTGCTCGGCCACCAACGCGGCGGTGCTCCAATGTGGTGCCCACAGCGCCGTCCGATGCCCCTCGACACGAGCGCCGAGCTTCGCGAGGGCTTCCATGCCCAGCGCGAAGTCCCGCCGCTCATCATCCTCGGACATCGTCTGCGGTGGCCGATGTGTGTGCGAATGATGGCCCACCTCATGGCCTTCGGCCAGGATTCGTTCCACCAGCTCCGGATATCGCTGCGCGGTCACACCGGGGATGAAGAACGTCGCCTTGAGCTCGTAGTCGCCCAGCATCGCCAGAATTCTCGGCACGCCGACGCGCGGCCCGTACGCCTGGTGGCTCATCACGTTGGGATGGTCGGCGTAGCGCCGCCCCTCGGCGAGCACGCAGGATTCTGCGTCGATGTCGAACGTCAAGACCAGAATGGCGGCATGTCCCGCCAACCATGCCTGATCAGTGGTCATGGTGCATCAGCCACTCGGTGTAGGAGGCGATACCTGCCGCGGGGGAAATCCGGGGTCGCCAGCCGAGATCCTTTGCCGCCGCGCTGATATCGAATGGGCCCTGCCGGTCCCAGCCCGGCCAGTAGCCGTCGCCAAGAGTGATCGACGCGCCGGGCACCTGCGCCCTGATGAGCTCCGCCGTCTCGGCCAGCGTGAGCTGTTCGCCGCCAGAGATGTTGTAGACATGCAGCGGAAGCTTCGGCGTGGCCGCAGCGAGTACTGCCGCTCTGGCGACATCGCTCGCGTGGACGAAGTGGAAGCGGTGCGAGCCTCCGTGTTCGAGAACGAACGATTCACCGCTCAACGCTGCGACGAGCATGTCCTTCAGGATCTCGGGCATTTTCAGCCCGGGGCCGTAGATCTCGGTCACGCGCAGTGAGACGATGTCGATGCCGTAGGTGGTTCCGTAGACGCGACCGAGCATCTCGGTGGCAACCTTGGTGACTCCGTACGGGGTGTTGGGTTGCGGGGTCGAGGCCTCCGAAACCGGCGTCTGCTCGTCCTGATCACCGTAGGCGCATTCGGACGAGAAGTTAACGATCCGGGGCGGATTCGGGCTCATCCTCGCGGCCTCGAACACTGCGAGTGTGCCGTCGACGTTCGCCGCGAACGTCGTCATCGGCAGGTCGACCGAGACCCCCGGATGTGATTGCGCCGCCGTGTGAATGATCGTATCCACGTCGTGTTCGGCGATTGCTCGAACCAGGCGCGGCATATCGAAGAGCTCGCCCTGCACGCATGTGACACCCGGTCGGTCGCCGGCCGCGAAATCCCGGTTGTAACTCACCACCGGGGTACCCGACTCGACGAGGTCGTCAACGATGTAGCGACCGACGAATCCCGTGCCGCCGGTGACCAATGTGCTCATCGGACCTCCTCCGATTCCGTCGCCACCCGCGGCAGTTTCACGGCGATCTTTTTCGCCACGTCACCATGGGCCAGCGCGTAGTAGGTCAGTCCGCTCACCACGAAACCGAGCACCCAGGTGAGGTCGGCACCGTCGAGCAGCCTGCTGACCGGACCCTGATAGATCGGCGCGTTGATGGTCAGCAGGCAGGCGATGATGCCTGCCGCCAGTGCGGCGAATCCGCGCAGATTGATGCCGTTCCATCCCCAGTAGATGCTGTGCTGCTCGCGGCCGGTGGCATGGGCGGCCGCAGGATCGTAGTGCCATCGGCGCAAGACACCGTCGACCAGCCATACGCCGGCGAACGGGGCCAACCAGACGATCATCAACGCGACGAAGTTGTTCAGCGCGGTGGTGAAGTCCTGTACGAACAGCACGTACAGCACGATCGCCGTGGACAGGACGGTATCGAGTGCGGTCGCGACATAACGGTGCAGCGGGACGCCGATCGATTGGATCGCCAACCCCGACGAGTAGTAGGTGACCACGTTGTTTGCCATCGAACCGCCCACCGCCGCAACGATGTAGATGACGAAGACCCACTCAGGCACGAACGGCTGAACTCCGCCGACCGGATCCGACATGTCACCGCCGGTGGCCAATAGAGCTCCCATTGCGCACAGGGCGAATGCGGTCAGCCCGCTTGCGACGGTCACGCTCGACGCGATCTTGCGTGCGGGAGTGTGGCTCGGTAGGTAGCGAACCCAGTCCGGTGCGTTGTACAGATACGAGATCGGCCCGGAGGCAATCACCGCGCAGGCGACGGTGAACAGTGCCACGGCGGCACCGCCGGACACCGTTGCCGGGTGATCCCAGCGCACCGCGCCGAACGAGAACACGCACACCAAGACCAGTGCCGCCGACAGCAGTGCGGCGAAAAACCGCTGCACGTACACCATCGTCGCGTGACCCAACACCGCGACTCCCCCGCTGAGCACCAGCTGCGCGAGCACCGCGATCACCTTGCCCGCGGTGCCCGGGTCCGACCAGCCGAGGAGAGGGAAAAGGGCTAACAACGCATACGCGCCGAAGATGGTGTTGATCGCCTCGAAGGCCACCGAGGACACCCACGCCAGAAAGGCATTGACGCGGTTGCCCTGTACGCCGAACGGCGCCCTGGTGAAGGTGACGGCGGGTAGTCCGGCGCGGACACCGGCCACCGACGCCCAGCCGACGAGTGCGAACAGCAAGTTGCCCACCACGCACGCCGCAAGCGCCTGCCACAGACTCAGGCCGAGCGAGACCGACACCGCACCAACGGAAACGAAGAACAGGTTGGCGTTGGTGCCGACCCAGAACCATCGCGTCTCCCGCAGCGTCATCTGCCGATCGGACTCGGGTATGTGCTCGAATCCATGTGTCTCGACGCCGAATACGGGATTGGCATTACCGCCTTGCTCGCTCATGGTCACCTCTCATCGTCGAAGGAGTAACGGCTCAGAAGACAGGAAAGACGGCGGGATCAATGTCCACCGGACGATGCGATCGGCGAGCAGTTCCCTTGTGGCTCAAAGCTTCACGTGCGGTTTGCTCGGCCGTCTTGAATACGACGTCGCCGAAGGCCAGAGCTCCTTCGATGAGAGCTCGCAGTCCCTCGACACGGCCGGCCCGCCCGGACAGGAAGCCATGTCCGGTGAGTACGAATGTGCTCCCGTGCCGCCGCATCGCGTCGAGTTCCGACAACCACATCGAGCAGACGGTCGTCGGGTCGTTGATGTGGTACCCGAGATGGGGCTCGGGCAGGTAGGCGTACTGCTCCCAGTCGTCCAGCGACCAGTGCGGTGGAACCTCCGCGATATCGCCCGAGCAGGTCGACACCACGTAGGCCGTGTCGTCGTCCATGAAGCTGGAGTCGTAGATCATGCCGAACTCACTCACCAGGTCCGGCGTCCGCCACGCCGCCGACCACATCGGAGCGCGGTATCCGACCGGTCGGATGCCGCATCGGTCGAGGGCCTCGAGACCCGATTCGAACTCGCGACGGTCCTCTTCATCGGACAACTCCGTCGGCCTGCGGTGGCTGTAGGAGTGGTGAGCCACCTCGTGGCCTGCGTCGACCACCGAGCGCACCATGGCGGGTTCGCACTCGGCGACGAACCCGGGCACAAAAAAGGTCGCCGGTACGGAATAGTCCGCCAGCAGACGCAGCAGCCGAGGTAGGCCGACGTTGGACTCGAATGCCTGGTGGCTCATGGCAACTGCGTGGTCGGCATACCGGCGGCCCGCGGCCAGGATCGGCGTGGCGCCGTCGAGGGCAAAAGTGAGGACGGCGGTGGTGGCAGCTCGGCTGTCGGCGTGAGACACCGGATTCCCTTCGTCGGGTCGGGCGAATGTTGGTCCACCCTGCTCCGCCGAACCGCCTCCAGTCGTGCTCCGTGACGGATAATCTTGTCACCTTGATGCTCCATTACGGACAAAGGGGCGTGTGATGGTCGCACTGCGGTCACTCGTCGAAACGACCGAACTGGCGATCACCGTCGTCAGTGGGCATGGGCAGCTCGACACGGAAGTGACCGGCGCGCACGCCAGCGAGCAACCCGATCCGACACCGTGGCTGTCCGGCGGCGAGCTGTTGATGAGCGACGGCCTCGGCCTTCGACGCTCACGACGTGCGCAGACCGAGTACATCGAGCGGTTGGCCCGCAGACAGGTCGCGGGGTTCGTCCTCGGGCTGGGCGGAGAACTGCCGTACGCATCGGTGCCCGCAGGCCTCGCCGACGCCGCGCAGCAGTTCGGTGTGCCCCTGTTCACCGTTCCCGTGACCACGCCGTTCATCGCGATCACGCAGGCCTTCTACACGCGCGTTGCCGACGAGCGCTCCGCACTCTCGGACCGGATCCTGCGCGCGCACGCCCGGCTGACGTCGGCCGCGGCGAGCGGGTCACCGATCGCCGATATCGCGGCCGCTCTCGGCCGTGCCATCGACGGGTGGGCAGAGGTGTACGACTCGACGGGAGCTGTGCTCGGCCAGCAGCCGCTTGCACCGAAAGAGATGGCGGCGGCAGTCAAACGTTATGCCCCGCAACTCCTTCGGTCCGGATTGCGGTCCACCGTTGCGGAAGCCGATTCGGCAGGTGCTTTCGTCATCCAGCCGCTGGGTGTCGACCGGGTGCGCGGCTATCTCGCCTATGGACGCGACAGCCGCGCTCTCGGTCAACAGTTCACCCACGAGGTCGCCACCTACGCGTCGGCACTCCTGTCGATCGAGACCGAACGCCGCCACTCGCTGCACGTGGCCGAACGCCGGCCGGGGGCCGAGGTGCTGCGCAGGCTGCTGTCCGGGTCGGCAGGCGGACGCGTCGACCAACTCCTGATGTCGGTCGGCTTCACCGCCGAACGTGTCCAGGTGTTGCTTGTCGAGCCGTCACAGGTCGACGCAGGCGAGCTGGCCGACGGGATCGACGCAGCGGTGCCGGGTGCGTTGGTGTTGACGGGGGGCGGCGCGATCAAGGCGCTCCTGCCCGCCGAGCCAGGTGTCGGCGAACGCCTTCGTGGGCTGTGCGGTACTTCGTTCGCCGGGCTCGGCGGCCCGGTCCGCCCGCAGCACTTTCCCGCCAGTCGCAGGCAGGCCGATCAAGCCGTTGTCGAATCCCGTAGGCGCGGTGGCGGTTTGGTCGATGCGATGCGCCTCGGGGACGTCCAGGTGCTGCTGCAGCTGGTCTCTGCAGGCGATCTGTCCACCTACGCCGACGCGGTGCTCGGACCGATCGAGCGGGCACCCAACGGGGCAAGCCTGCTGATGTCACTCAACGCATTTCTGGTCAGCGGCACGGCGGTGGAGGAAGGCTCACATCGCGCCAACGTGCACCGGCACACGATGCGCAGGCATCTGCGCCGGGTCGAGGAACTCACCGCGCGCAATCTGAGAGATGCGCGTGACCGCAACGAGCTGTGGCTGGCCTTTCAGGCCCGCGATGTGGCCGCTACGTTGTGAGCCTTTCGAGGGCTTGTTCCAGTAGTCGGCGCAGCGCCGTTGCTTCTGACGCGGTTACCGCCGAACCCAATCTCGAGCGGATAGCGGCCAGATAGATCGGCGCTGCCTTCTTGAACGCTGCGCGACCCGCAGCCGTCAGTTCGGCATAGGACGACCGGCGATCGTCCGGGTTGGGCACTCTGCTCAAGTAGCCGTGCCGCTCGAGTTCGTCGACCACACGGCTGACCCTGCTGCGGCTCAGTACGGCCGCCTGCCCCAGTTCGGTCATCCGCATCCGACGGTCGGGGGCCTCATACAGCTCGAGCATCACGTCATACCAGCCCAGCGGGATACCGGTCGCACTGGTCAGGTCGGCGTCGATAACGGGCACCAGCGCAGCGTGCAGCCTCAGGAGCGCCGCCCACGCGCCCACTAGATCGTCGTCCTGCCAGGACTTTCCGGCCACCGCGTCACCATAGCCACTTGCAGGTGCGTGCGCACGCACATATATTGTGTGCGCACGCACATAAACACACCAACCGAAGGAATGATCATGCAGACCATCAGCCGTGCCGAGCTTCAGAACGAGATCGCCACAGGTAATGTCGTCGTCCTCGAGGCCCTTCCTGCCAACTACTACGCCGACGGGCACATCCCCGGCGCGCTCAACCTGCCGCTCGACGACGTCGACGCGCTGGCGGCGACGCTGGTGCCCGATCGCACCACGCCCGTCGTCACCTACTGCACGGGTACCTCATGCCCCAACAGCCGGATCGCGGCCGAGCAACTGCGCAAGCTCGGGTACACCAACGTACGCGCCTTCGAGGGAGGAAAGCAGGGCTGGACCGAGGCCGGCCTTCCGCTGGAAAGCGCCGCGATCGCCTAAGTGACTTGGCCTTTCACCACGGGCAGGCCTGGATCGCTCGCGACGTCGAGCGGTGACGGCGGCGCGCCCGCGGCCACCAGATGCGCGGCGAACGACGCGATCATCGCGCCATTGTCGGTGCACAGCCGTGGCCGCGGGATGCGCAGCGTCAATCCGTTTGCGGCACAGCGCTCTTCGGCCAGCTCGCGCAACCGCGAGTTCGCGGCCACGCCACCGGCGATCAGCAGTGTCGACACACCGAGTTCGGTAGCGGCCCGCACGGCTTTCATCGTCAGCACGTCGGCCACCGCCTCCTGGAATCCCGCCGCCACATCGGCCTGCGACGCGGCGGGATTCCGCTCCACGTAGCGGGCAACCGCGGTCTTCAGCCCGGAGAAGCTGAACGCGTAAGGGGCGTCGCGCGGGCCGGTCATGCCGCGGGGGAACACGATCGCATCGCGGTCGCCGTCGCGGGCCAGGTCGTCGAGCACCTTTCCGCCGGGATAGCCAAGGCCAAGCAGCCGGGCGACCTTGTCGTACGCCTCCCCTGCGGCGTCGTCGACGGTGCTGCCCAGCTCGGTGATCGGTTCGGCCAGCGACCGCACGTGCAGAAGATTGGTGTGGCCGCCGGACACCAGCAGGCCAACGCATTCCGGTAGCGGCCCGTGGTCATACACGTCGGCGGCGAGGTGACCGCCGAGGTGGTTGACGGCGTAGAACGGCACCTGCCAGGCGACGGCGTAGGCCTTGGCCGCGGCCACGCCAACCAGAAGGGCGCCCGCCAAACCGGGACCGATGGTGGCGGCAACGATATCGGGCTTGGCGATGCCTGCGGCGTCGAGTGCGCGGCGCATGGTGGGCCCCAACGCCTCGAGGTGTGCCCGCGACGCGATCTCGGGCACGACCCCGCCGAACCGCGCATGCTCGTCGACGCTGGATGCCACCTCGTCGGCCAGCAGCGTCACGGTGCCGTTGTCAGCCAGGTCGGCGATGCCGATTCCCGTTTCGTCGCAGGAGCTTTCGATGGCGAGGATGGTCGTCATGTCGGCTCCCTTCGCATGGTGTAGGCGTCGGCGCCGCTCACTCGGTAGTAGCGCTTGCGCAGCCCGATGTTCGCGAAGCCTGCCTTCTCGTACATCGCGATCGCGGGCTCGTTGTCCGTCCGCACCTCGAGGTAGACGGCGCCGCCGTCGACCCAGTCCAGCAGGCGCGCCAGCATTTCCCGACCGATGCCGTGGCCCTGGTACGCGGGGTCGACGCCGATGGTGTGAATCTCATACTCGTACGGCGGTTTTCGGCCGAGCTGCGCGGCGCCTGCGTATCCGACCAGCTTGTCGTCGGCACGCGCGGCGACATATTTGATGTGCTGCGCGGCGAGCTCGCGCAGGAAGGCCGCCGCAGGCCAGGGGTCATCCCCGTCGAACAGTTGTGCTTCCAGCTCCGCACACCGCGGGGCATCGCTCGGCCCGAGGTCGTCATACGTGACCGTCACGGCGCCACCACCTCGCGCGGTTTGGCGTCGGGACGACGCAGATACAGCGGGACCAGCGGCTGCGGCGGTGCGGTCCAGTCGACGACTCGCGCCAGGCCCGACGCCGTTGGATAGACCGCGGGCTGACGCGGCAGCGCGAACATCGCGGCGTGGTCTGGTGAACCGGCCACCGCCCCAACGTTTGTCGGCACATCGGCAGGTGAATTGACCGCGGGTCCTTCGGCGCGCAGACCGTCGTGATAGCGCGCCCAGTAGACCTCGCGACGCCGGGCGTCGGTCACGACGAGCACGTCCCCCGCCGTGTCGATCCCGATCGCGTCCAGGCTGCACACCCCGTACACGGGAATACCGAGCGCCTGCCCGTAGGCCGCGGCGGTGGCCATGCCGACCCGCAGGCCGGTGAACGGGCCCGGCCCACAACCCACGACGACAGTGGTCAGGTCGTTGACCGTGATCCTTGCATCGTCAAGAGCGGCAAGCACATTGGGTGTCAACTGCTCGGCGTGGGCACGGGCGTCGATGGTGATGCGTTCGGCGAGCACGTCGATGCTGTCGCCGCCATGCCGCACGATTCCCGCCATGACGGCCGGTGTCGCGGTGTCGATAGCCAGGATGACGTTCGTCATGACCTGCTCCATCGCCAGATCGCCGTTCGCACTTCGGTGTCCGTTGCACGTTCGAGCCGGATGTCGAGGTGACGCTCGGAGAGCCGTTCGACAATGCCCTCGCCCCACTCGACGACGACAACGGCATCGTCCAGATCGGTGTCGAGGTCTAGCGAGTCCAACTCGCCGAGGAGATCCACACTGGTGTGGTCCAGCAGCCGGTACATGTCGACGTGCACCATCGCGGGCGCGCCCGGCTCTCGCGCGGGATGCACACGGGCCAGCACGAAGGTCGGCGACGTCACCGGCCCGTCCACGTCCATCGCCTCGGCGATCCCCTTGGCCAGCACGGTTTTTCCGGCACCCAGTGGGCCGGACAACACCACGACGTCGCCCGCACGCAGTGATCCGCCCAGCTTGGCTCCGAGCGCCATGGTGTCCTCGGCGGTCGGCAGTTCCGCGGTGCCCGCACCGTGCTCAACCATGGGGCCTGGCCCGATCGCGTAGCCGTCGCGTCAGCGCCACGAGTTTGGACGGGGTCGCGCGCTCGACCAACCGGACAAGGGCGTCGTCGATGATCTCAGGCTGCTCGAGCTGCACCAGGTGCCCCGCGCCCTCGACGATCACCAGCTCGCACTTCGGCAGCCTGGCCGCCATCGCCTCGGAGTGCTCCACGGGTGTGATCAGATCGCGGCTGCCGCAGGCGATCAGCGTTGGCACCTTCGCCAGTGTCTGCAGCGCCGCGTCCTCGTCGTGTACCTCGAGGGCGTGCAAGAACTCGACCAACGTGGCGATCGGGGTGCCGTGCATCATCTTCTCGGAGAACGCCACCACGCTGGGGCTCACCTTCGCGTCGCCGTAGGACGCGGCCCGAAGGATCGGGGCGATCACCGACTTGGCAGCGCCGCGGGTGCGGTGCACGGTCTTCGGCGCGTACCGGACGGCGAAGCGCACGGCCTCCAGCGCGGGGTTCTTCAGGATCTCCGCCACCTGCGACCGCGCGACACCTTCGGCGGCCGAGGAAATCAATGCCACCCCGACGATGCGGTTGGGATAGCGCCGCGGAAACTGCCGGGCGTGCGACAGCACCGTCATGCCGCCCATCGAGTGCCCGACGAGCACCACCGGCCCCTTGGGGGCCGTCACGCTGAGCACGGTCTCCAGATCCCTGCCAAGCTGCTCGATGGTGTACGAGTCAGGTGACGCCTCCGCGGACTGGCCGTGGCCGCGCTGGTCGTAAAACACCATGCGGACCTGCGGGCCCCACTCTTTTTCCAGCCGCTCCCGCTGAAAGTAGAAGGCGCCCATGCGCAGACAGAAGCCGTGCGAGAACACCACCGTCAGGGGCGCATGCTCCGGCCCGACTTCACGCACCACGAGATCGACCCCGTCGGGCGTGGTCACCACGGAGCCGCGGTCGGCGTCGAGCAGCTCGAAATCCTCACCGGCGTAGAGATCGTCGCTGGTGGTGCGTCGGGTCATCGACCGGGCGACGGTCACCCCGGCGATGCTGCCGACGGCGGCCACGCCCGCAACACCCGCCAACAGGCCGGCTTTCGATTTGCGCCGCAGCCGTTTCGGGTCGTTATCGCTCAACGTCACCCGTCCCGCGGTACGTCCTGGCGACCCGGCCTCGCGGACTGGTGACAACCTCGTAGTGAATGGTGTCCAGCACGTCGGCCCAGTCCTGCGCGGTGGGTTCACCGTCGGTGCCGGGCCCGAACAGGATCGCCTCGTCACCCTCGGCGACATCGGCCGCGTCGGGGCCGAGGTCGACGACGAACTGGTCCATGCAGATCCGGCCGACGTTCGGCCTCAGCCGGCCGTTGATGAGCACGTTCATCCGTCCGCTCAGCGTGCGGAAGACGCCGTCGGCGTAGCCGATCGGCAGCAGCGCCAGCGTGGTGTCGCGGTCGGCGATCCACGTGTGCCCGTAGGACACACCGTCGCCCGTACGTACCGACCTGACATGTGCGACAGGGCATTTCAGCGTCATCGCGGGCCGCAGCTCCATGTCGCCGCGTTCCGGGATCGGGCTCAGGCCGTATACGGCGATGCCAGGACGAACCATGTCGTAGCCCAGATCGGGGCGGGTCATCGCGGCAGGAGAGTTGGACAGGTGCGCGATCTCGAAGTGCACGCCCTGGTGGCGGGCCTGGTTGCGCATATCGCGCAGCCGCTGCGACTGCAGATCGTTGACGGGGTTGTCGGGATCGTCGCCGTAGACCAGATGCGACATGATGCCCCGCAACCGGACCGCCTCGTCGGCCGCCGCGCGCCGCAGTGCCGTCAGCATGGCCGGGTATTCGGCGGCGCTCACACCGTTGCGGCTGAGCCCGGTGTCGACCTTGACCGTGATGTTGGCCGTGACGCCGGTGAGCTTGGCCGCCGCCAGCAGGTCGTGCAGTTGACGCGACGAGGACAGCGCCAGCTGGATATCGGACTGCAATGCGGGAGCGAAGTCGGTGCCCGGCGGGTGCAGCCAGGCCAGCACCGGAGCGGTGATGCCGTCGCGGCGCAGCGCCAGCGCCTCCTCGAGGGTGGCGACGCCGATCTCGGCCGCGCCCGCAGCCAGTGCCGCCCTGGCGACCTGAGTGGCGCCGTGGCCGTAGCCGTCGGCCTTGACGACGGCCATCACCTGCGACGAACCGGCGTGCTCGCGCAGGACCCTCACGTTGTGCCCGATCGCGGCGAGATCCACCACCGCCTCGGCGTTGGCGCTGGGCGTCACGGAAGTCATCAGGTCGGACGTCGGCATAGTCAGTTCAATTGTATTTGGCGCCCGGTTCGCCATCGAAACTGCGCAGAGATCGCCGAATCCTGCAATGTTCCGATCTGCCAGCAGTCTCGAGCGAGTGTCAGTGCGAGAACGGCTGGAATTGGTCGAAATGACCACCCGGTTTGAGCTGGTCGAGGCTCTTCAGCGCCGTGATGGTGTCGTCGCGCAGCGACCGCGCCAGGTTCATCGAGAAGCCCTCCCGCACCACGACGCGCAGCACGGTGATGTCGGTCGCGTTCTCCGGCATGGTGTATGCAGGCACCTGCCAGCCGAACGAGCGCAACGCATGCGAGACGTCGAACTCGGTGTAGCCCGGATTGCCCTTCAGCCGGTAGCTGACCACCGGGATGGCCGACCCGTCGGAGATGATCTCGAAATGCTCGCTCTCCCGTAGCCCATCACCCAGCCACCGCGCCGTCTGTGACAGGCAGTCCATCACCTGCGTGTACCCCTCGCGCCCGAGCCGCAGGAAGTTGTAGTACTGGCCGACGACCTGATTGCCCGGCCGCGAGAAGTTCAGCGTGAAGGTCGGCATGTCTCCGCCGAGGTAGTTGACCCGGAACACCAGGTCCTCTGGCAGATGCTCGGGGCTGCGCCACACCACAAAGCCGATCCCCGGATAGGTCAGGCCATACTTGTGGCCGCTGACGTTGATCGACACCACCCGCGGCAGCCGGAAGTCCCAGATCACGTCCGGATGCAGGAACGGCACGACGAACCCGCCGCTGGCCGCGTCGACGTGCACAGGCACATCGACTCCGCCGCCGGCGGCGAGCTTGTCCAGTGCCTCACAGATCTCGCCGACCGGTTCGAGCTCTCCGGTGAACGTGGTGCCCAGGATCGCCACGACACCGATGGTGTCCTCGTCGACGTTTTCCAGCACCTGCTCGGGAGTGATGACGTAGCGACCCTTCTCCATCGGCAGATACCGCGGCTCGACGTCGAAGTAGCGGCAGAACTTCTCCCAGACCACCTGCACGTTGGAGCCCATCACCAGGTTGGGCGTGCGCTTGCGCCAGTCCTTCCCGACGCGCTCGCGCCACCGCCAGCTCAGCGCGAGGCCGGCCAGCATCACGGCCTCGCTGGAGCCGATCGTGGACACGCCGGTCGCGCTCGAGGCGTCGTCGTCGCGTAGCCCTTCGGCGTGGAACAGGTCGGCGACCATCGACACACAGCGGGATTCGATCGCGGCGGTGGCCGGATATTCGTCCTTGTCGATCATGTTCTTGTCGAAGGTCTCGGCCATCAGCTTCTCGGCCTGCGGGTCCATCCATGTGGTGACGAACGTCGCGAGGTTCAGCCGGGAACTGCCGTCGAGCATCAGTTCGTCATGGATGAATCGGTAGGCCGCATCGGGATTCATCGACTCGTCGGGCATCCGCAGCGCGGGCACCGGCGCCATGGACATCCGCCCGGTGTAGGCCGGCGGGATCAGCGGTGTGTGAGAAAGCTTGCGGGGCATGGCGAGTCCTTTCGGGTTAAAGACGAGCGAGTGCGGGACGGATGTGGGCCAGGATGCGCGACGCCGACGTGGGAACAGCCCGGGGTCCGGGATCGGCGGCCGAGAGGTTGGCCGCGTGCGCGTGCACGAACGCCGCGGCCGCGGCGGCTTCACCGGCGGGCAGGCCCGCGGCCAGCAGCGCGCCGATGATGCCGGACAGCACGTCACCCGAGCCGGCGGTGGCCGCCCACGATTGGCCGGCGGCATTCAGATGGACAGGCCCGCCCGGTTCGGCGATGACGGTGATATTGCCTTTCAGCAGCACGGTGGCGCCGAACTGGTCGGCCAGCCTGCGGGTGGCGGCGACGCGGTCGTCGCCGGGCGGCGACCCGGCCAGCCGTGCGAACTCCCCCGCATGCGGGGTCAGCACCGTCGGCGCGCGGCGGTTGGCGATGAGGTCCGGATGCGCGGCCAGGATGGTCAGCGCATCGGCGTCGACGATGACCGGCAGGTCGGTCTCGAGTGCGAACCACAGCGCCGACGCGCCTGCCTCGTCGGTGCCCAGCCCGGGCCCGACGGCCCAGGCCTGCACCCGGCCCGCCGCGCTCGCAGAGGGCGCGGCGATGACTTCGGGCCAGTGCGAAAGCACTTGCTGCTGCGCACTTCCGGCGTAACGGACCATCCCGGAGGTGGCGGCCACCGCGGCGCCGGTGCACAGCACGGCCGCACCCGGATAGGTCGCCGAGCCGGCCAGGATGCCGGTGACGCCCTGCGTGTACTTGTCGTCCTTGGGTCCAGGCATGGGCCAGCGCGTGACTACGTCGGCGGCGTCGAAGCTCATCACGTCCGTCGGCGCCAGATCCAATCCGATGTCGATGAGTTTGACGCGGCCGCAATCGCCAAGGGCGTGAACGGGTTTCAGGCCGCCGAAGGTCACGGTCAACTCGGCGCGCACAGCGGGGCCGTCGGTGGCGCCGGTCTGCACATCGGCGCCGCTGGGAATGTCGACGGCCACCACCGGAATGGCCGCTTCGTCGACGGCGGAGAACACCTCGGCCGCGGCGGGACGCAGCGGGCCGGTACCGGAGATCCCGACGACACCGTCGATCACCAGATCGGTTGTCACCGGGACGCTTTGCACGACGCGACCGCCCGACTTGCGGAACGCGGCCAATGCCTTCTGGTGGGTGCGCTCGGGGTTGAGCAGCACCGCGGTCGCCGCGGCGCCGCGCCGACGCAGGAACGTCGCCGCCCAAAGCGCGTCACCGCCGTTGTCGCCGGAGCCGACGACTGCGCACACCGAACGGCCTGCGATCGCGCCGGTGCGCAGTACGAGTTCGCGGGCTATCGCGTCGGCCAGGCCATTGGCGGCCCGCCGCATCAGCACGCCGTCTGGCAGCGATGCCAGCAGCGGTGCTTCGGCTTCGCGCATCGCATCAGCGGAGTAGTAGTACCGCATCGCTGAACCACGTTACGTGCTGATAGTGCCCCGAAGTCGAAGATTCATGGCACGGTCAGCGAACTCACTGCTTCGGGTCGAATGCTTCCGTCCGTCTGACATGGACGTCGTCGCCGAACTCGTTCTCCCATTCGTGGTAGCGCTCCTCGATGAAGGCGAGGAACGCGTCGGACGCACCTATCCGCGCGCTGGCGTCGCCAGCGGGGTTCTCGGAAATCGAGCTCATCGGCTACAGGCTCCATTCGCTACTCGACGGTGACTGATTTGGCCAGATTGCGAGGCTTATCGACGTCATAGCCACGCGCCTGCGCGACTCCGGCTGCAAACACCTGCAGCGGTATCGTCGACAGCAGCGGCTGGAAAAGCGTTGAAACCGCTGGAATCTCGATCAGGTGGTCGGCGAACGGCCGGACAGTGTCGTCGCCCTCTTCCGCGATCACGATGGTGACAGCGCCGCGGGCCTGGATCTCGCGGATATTGGACAGCAGCTTGGCGTGCAGCGTCGCCGCCCCCTTCGGCGATGGCATCACCACGATCACCGGCAGGCCGTCTTCGATCAGCGCGATCGGGCCGTGCTTGAGTTCACCCGCCGCGAAGCCTTCGGCGTGCATGTAGGCCAGCTCCTTGAGCTTCAGCGCACCCTCGAGCGCGACGGGATAGCCGACGTGGCGGCCGACGAACAGCACGGTCTGCGACTCGGCGAACCGGTGCGCCAGCGCGGACACCGGCTCGACGGTGGCCAGCACTCGCTTGACGAGTTCGGGCATGGACTCGAGTTCGCGGTACTCGCGCTCCACCTCGTCGGGGTATTTGGTGCCGCGGGCCTGCGCGAGCGCGAGGCCGACGAGGTAGTTCGCGGCGATCTGCGCCAAAAACGTCTTGGTGGAGGCGACGCCGATCTCCGGTCCGGCGCGGGTGTAGAGCACCGCGTCGCATTCGCGCGGGATCTGGCTGCCGTTGGTGTTGCAGATCGCCAGCACCTTGGCCTTCTGGTCCTTGGCGTGCCGTACGGCTTCGAGCGTGTCAGCTGTCTCGCCGGACTGGGAGATGGCGATCACCAGCGTGCTGCGGTCCAGCACCGGGTCGCGATAGCGGAACTCGCTGGCCAGTTCCACCTCGACGGGCAGCCGGGTCCAGTGCTCGATCGCATACTTGGCCAGCAGGCCGGAGTGATACGCCGTACCGCACGCGACGATGAAGACCTTGTCGATCTCGCGCAGCTCCTGATCGGAGAGGCGCTGCTCGTCGAGCACGATGCGGCCGTCGACGAAGTGGCCGAGCAGGGTGTCGGCGACCGCGGTCGGCTGCTCGGCGATCTCCTTGAGCATGAAGTACTCGTAGCCGCCCTTCTCGGCGGCCGACAGATCCCAGTCGATCCGGAATTGGCGGTAGTCCGTGACGTCGTCACCATGGAAGTCGGTGATGCGATAGCCGTCGGCGCTGACCACCACGGCCTGGTCCTGGCCGAGCTCGACGGCGTCGCGGGTGTGCTCGATGAACGCGGCGACGTCGGAGCCGACGAACATCTCGCCCTCTCCGACGCCGAGCACCAACGGCGTGGACCGGCGCGCGGCGACGATCTTGCCCGGCTCGTCGGCGTTGGCGAACACCAGCGTGAAATGACCTTCCAGGCGCGGCAGCACGGCGAATACGGATGCGACGAAATCGCCTGCGGTATCGCCGTGGCGGTAGCGCTGGGCGACGAGGTGCACGGCGACCTCGGTGTCCGTGTCGCTGGCGAACTCCACGCCGTCGGCCTCGAGTTCCCTGCGCAGTCCCGCGTAGTTCTCGATGATCCCGTTGTGGACGACCGCAATCTTGCCCGCGGCGTCACGGTGCGGATGGGCGTTGCGGTCGGTCGGCCTGCCGTGGGTGGCCCAGCGCGTGTGGCCGATTCCGGTGCTGCCTGACAGGCTTGCAGCGTCGGTGGCGTCCAGCGCTTCCTCGAGGTTCGCCAGCCTGCCTGCCCGACGGCGAATGGTCAGTCCGCCCTTGCCGTCCAGGACCGCGATGCCTGCGGAGTCATAGCCGCGATACTCCATTCGCCGGAGCGCGTCGACAACGACACCACGGGCATCACGCGTCCCGACGTAGCCGACGATTCCACACATAGCACACCAGGGTAGTGCAGCAGCGCCCGTCCGCTCGCCGACGAGCGCGTGCTATCACCCCTGACCTGCAGATATGCGTTCGATTGTCGACCGCCCGGTGCCCGCTACGCGCAGACGCTCACAAATCCCAGCGGTCCGCTGAGGCAGGGCGGAGGCGGCGGCGCATAGTTGTTCCAGCCGCCGTAGTCGTAGCCCCCACCCCACGCCGGCGGCGGCGGTGGCGGCGGTCCCGGAATCCATGGTCCGGGGCCCGGGCCCCAGCCGTGACCCCATTGCGCGAAGTCGGCATGTACTGCCGGAGATGGCGTAGCGGACGCCGTGCCCGCGCCAATACCGAGAGCGGCGACGCCGATCGCACCCGCGATACCGAGCCCTGCTGCAACGTTGACCAGTTTCTTCTTCATTCTCTATCCCACCAAAGTCGTTACTAGACATCGTGACTCGTTTCCCGACCCGAATTCGACGCTAGGCCGACCGGATGTGCGGACGCTGTGTAGACATTATGTATCGGCGAGAACGGCGGACTGCTGCACGCTGATTTCGGCCAGCAGCGACACCACGACGCCGAACGCGAAATAAAGCGCCGGCAGCCACGGCGCCACCCCGAACAAAGCGTCGGAGTCCGCCGCGTAGCGAGCAAGACCTGCCGCGGCGATCACCGCTTCGACCGCCGGGCCGACGACGGCGGCGATCACACCGCACACCGCGCCGTAGCGGTCGCCGAGCGCACACCAGGTGATCACCGCGAGCGCGTATATCAGCGTGTTGACCGGCGCCCCGGGCCCGCTGTGCACCAGCGCGGTGGTCACGTAGATGCCGAGCACCGCCGCGACCCCCGCCAGCCCCTGACGGGCGGTCGCCGACAGCCGCGCGGCGGGCAGGTGCAGGCGCAGTTCGGCGATCGACACGGTCGCCAGCCCGACCAGGATCGGAAACCAGATTGGGCTGCTCCACACGAACGGGACCGCATCGGACAGATATTCGGTTGTGCCGGTCACGATGTGGCTGTGGTCGCCGACAAGCGAAGCGGCCGCGCCCAGCACGAAGAGGAACACCGCAACGGGCAGACGCAACTTCACGGATGGACCGTAGCGCCGTGGCAACGCCGGTGGGCTACGGTCGTCTCGTGGCAGGCACGAAGAAGCTCTTCGCCGCTCTGAAGCGACGCGGACCGCACCGTGTTCTGCGCGGTGACCTGGCCTTCGCAGGCCTTCCGGGCGTGGTGTACACGCCGGAGTCGGGGTTCAACCTTCCCGGCGTCGCGTTCGCTCACGAGTGGGTGACCGGAGCCGAGCGCTACGAGGGCACGCTGGAGCACCTGGCGTCGTGGGGCATCGTCGCGGCCGCACCCGACACCGAGAAGGGCATCGCCCCGTCGGTGCTGAACATGGCCTTCGACCTCGGCACGACGCTCGACATCATCGCCGGGGTGCGGCTGGGCGACGGGAAGATCAGTGTGCATCCCACCAGGCTCGGTCTCGTCGGCCACGGTTTCGGCGCGTCGACGGCGGTATTCGCCGCCGCGGGCATGCCTGCGAAGCCCAAGGCCGTGGTCGCCGCTTTCCCGACGATCACCAAGCCGCGCGCCGAGGAAGCCGCGGCGACGCTGAAGGTGCCCGGTTTGATCCTGACCGACCCCGGTGACCCGATGTCGTTGCGCTCCAATGCCGTTGAGCTGGCGCGGGCCTGGCGGTCGGCGACGCTGCGGGCGGTGCCAAAGGCCAAGGCCGGAGGTCTGATCGAGGGACGCCGACTGGCCCGAGTCGTCGGGCTGCCCGGGGCGGACCGGGGCACCCAGAAGATGGTGCGGGCGCTGATGACCGGCTATCTGCTGCACATGCTGGCCGGCGACAAGGCGTACCGCGACTTCGCCGACCCCGAGGCGGATCTGCCCAAGGCGGCCGTGATGGATCCGTTCGCCGACGATCCGGTTGACCTGGAGGACAAGGTCGTCGCGCTCCTGAAACCCTGATTCGGCCAACCAACCGGTTGGGTGTATAACTTGTCTGTGACTTCTATGCGGACCGGGATCTTCCTGAATTATGCGGGCGGTTTCCTCGAGGCCGTCGACGAAGTCGTCGAACTGGAGAAGGTCGGCGTCGACATCGCGCTCGTCGCCGAGGCCTACTCCTTCGATGCGATCAGCCAGCTGGGTTTCCTGGCGGCGAGGACGTCGCGCATCGAGCTGGGCTCCGGCGTCGTCCCGATCTACATCCGCACCCCGTCACTGCTGGCGATGACGGCCGCAGGCCTTGACTATGTGTCCGACGGCCGGTTCCGGTTGGGTATCGGAACGTCGGGGCCGCAGGTGATGGAGGGGTTCCACGGCGTTCCATTCGATGCGCCCCTCGGCCGGACCCGCGAAGTCGTCGAGATCTGCAGGCAGGTGTGGCGGCGCGAGAACGTGCAGTTCGACGGCAAGCACTACCAGATCCCGCTGCCCGCGGACCGCGGAACCGGGCTCGGCAAGCCGCTGCATCTGATCAATCACCCTGTCCGGGAACGTATTCCGATCACGATCGCGGCACTGGGGCCGAAGAACGTGGAGCTGACGGCGGAAATCGCCGAGGGCTGGCAGCCGGTGTTCTTCTATCCCGAAAAGGCCGACGAGGCGTGGGGTGACGCGCTGCGGGCTGGGATGGCCAAGCGCGACCCGACGCTGGGACCGCTCGACATCATGGTGAGCGCCACGCTGGCCATCGGTGACGACGTCGAGGACCGGCTGGCGTGGGCGAAACCGCAACTGGCGCTGTACATCGGCGGCATGGGTGCCCGCGGCAAGAACTTCTACCACAACCTCGCGACGCGCTACGGGTTCGGCGACGTGGCCAACCACATCCAGGATCTCTACCTGTCCGGCCGCAAGGCCGAGGCGATCGACGCCGTTCCCGATGACTTGGTGCGACATGTATCCCTCATCGGACCAAAGGGATTCGTCAAGGAGCGACTCGCCGCATATGCCGAGGCGGGCGTGACGACGATGCTCGTGCATCCGCTGACCGGCGACCGCCGGGAATCCGTGCGTTTCGTCGAGGGCCTGCAAGAGCTTCTGCCCTAGCGGTTAGGGGCCGACGCGCCCCCGATGCTCTAGTACCTGTCGCAGCTACCGGCGACTTGATAGATCACCGGAACGTATTGCTGAAGCCCCGGGTCGTCCTGCACCTGCTGGACCATCACAGCACGCTGATCCGGCGGCGAGGCGACAAGTCTCTGCAGCCATATAACCGACAGCAGGTTTGAGTTGAGCTCGCTCGCGGCGGCAGGGTTCTGGTCATTGAGCGCAGCCTGTATCTGCGGATAGGTGCATGTTGTATTGACGATGGCGCTCACGTCGGGTTCGGCCGACGCGATCCCGACTCCGGCACTCAGCGACAACGCCATACCTGCACAGCAGACAACCAGTTTCGTCCTCGACAGCATGGATCAACGCTACAGCTCAGCCTCTGTTTTTGTTTCCCAATATGCGCAGTAAAAGGGGTTACGAGATGAATATGAAGCAACTGCTCGCAAAAGCGACAACTGCCGTGGTCCTCGGCTTCTCCGTCCTCGGACTCGGGGCCGGTGTCGCGAGTGCAGCCCCGCAGTCGCTCACAAACGTTCCGACGACGGTGCAGTCGCCGGCGCAGTGGGCGCAATGGCACGGGCACGGACATTGGTGCTGGTGGTGGTGGCGCTGCGGGTAATCGCCTGAGCCACTAGCATGGGGGCCGCAAACCGGCCCCCATGACCGCACTCGTTAGTACGCAATTTCGAGGTAACGAATCACGGACCGGCCTGCGGTAATTCGTCGGCCGCTATCTCGCACGGTGTTTGGGCGCCGGCCAGTTCTTGCGCGGGCTGCGGCTCCACTATGGGCGGCGGCGATGGCATCGGCTCGGGTGGCGGCGTCGGCGCCGGCTCTTCTTCGGACGACGACTCCACGACGGGCTCGCCCGTACATGTGTCCTCTTCGACCTCGCTGACATCGCCTGTCGTTGCGGCCGGATCGTCGGGCTTCTCGTCGGACTCGTCTGGCTTGTCGTCGGCCGCCGCGGGGTCTTCTTCGTCGGGCGAGGGCGACGGCTCGTCGTCGGCGGGATCGTCCTTCACGTCCGGTGGATCTGGTAGCGCATCATCGGGCTGGTCGAGCAGGCCGCCGATCGCGTCGGCGATTTGTTGGCCCAGGCCTGCGAGTCCGCCTGCGCCGCCGGTCAATCCGCCACCAAGGTCGCCGAGCGAAGGCATCGTGGGCATTGCCGGAGCTGTTGCGCCCGCAGGCGCGGCCGCAGGCACCGGAGCAGGCATCGCAACGGTAGGCATCGGTGCGGCGACGGGGTCCTGCGCGGCCGGAAACGGCGACGCCGGAGCCGTCATCGGGCTGACAGCCGGAGCAACCGCCGACGGCAGGCTCGGCCAGCCTGCAGGCGCGGTGCCCGCGGTTTCGACAGTCGACGCACTGCCCGGCGGCGACGGCGGCAATGGCCCGAGGTCACCTGGCACATCGAACGTCGCGGAGGGCTCGGTGGTCAGCGCGCCGGTCGCGGCGTCGAACGCAGCTGCAATGGCAGCCATCGCCTTCTGCATTGCTACGACCCAGTCCGATCGAATGTCGTTGTCCACGAACGGCTTCACCTGTTGGTCGATCAGTTCGCTCGCCTCTGCCCGATCTCCTGCGCCGGTGGTGACCGTCTGGGTCGCGGCCAACCATTGAGGGCGTTCGGCCTGTCGGCGGTCGTCGATGGCCACCGCGGTGCCGACCTTTTCATCGACCGTGCGCCAGAGCTCGTCACGAAGTGCGGTGAGCGCGTCGACGGCGTCACGAACGGCGGATGCCGCGGCCGAGGACGCACCGCCGTGCCGGACGAGGAACTCGTGCGTGGCGTCGCCGCCGCGGCCCTGCCACGCACCGCTGAGCGCACCGAGCTGTTGCTCCTGTAGCTGTCGCGCGCTCTCGGCGGCCGACGCTGCCGCGTCCAAGGCCGCCCGGTCGGCGTCCAGTGCGCGCAGGTCCAACCCGTCTTCGCTGCTGTACCAGTCGCGTACCTGCGCCGGGTGCAGCGTCAGGTCGGCATTCTGATAGCCGAGCAGGTGGCAGGCCCACACGTAGTCGCCGATGTTGTCGACGGCCGGACGCCCCTCGGCCAATCGCGCGGAAACGTCTAGCGATTCGGCCATCGGTCAGCCGAGCCGTCGGGCACCGCGGATATCGACGTCGACGTAGCGTTCGGCGCAGGCGCGCAATTCGGCGGCGATCTCAGTGGCGGCCCGCGACCACAGGCGTAGCCGGTCCACCACATCGTCGACGGCCGACCGCAGCGCGTCGCCGCGCGCGGCGTGCATGCGACCGGCGACCGCCCCGTCGAATCGCAGGCCGGTCAAATGCATTTGGATCGCGGTATCGACGATGTCGGCGGCCGCGTCGTACTGACGGGCGGCATCGAGCACTGCCGCAACATCGACGCGTGCGGCGTCAGGTTCTCCCACATTGGCTAGGACGTCGGCGAAACCCCTCGGGTTCCGCCCGATTTCAGCCTTCTTCGCTGACCGACTCGGCCACCCGGATGGCCAGCTGCCGCGCGGTGTCCTCGTCGGCGGCTTCCACCATCACCCGCACCATCTGTTCGGTTCCCGAGGGCCGCAACAGGATTCGGCCGCTATCGCCCAGCTGCGCCTCGGCCTCGGCCACGGCGTTGCGCACCGACGGCGCGTCGGCAACGGTGGCCTTGTCGTCCACTTCGACGTTGATGAGCACCTGCGGCAACGTCTGCATGGTCGACGCAAGGGTGGCCAGCGGCGCGCGAGTCTGCGCAATCCGCGACATCAGCCGCAGCCCAGTGACGATTCCGTCGCCGGTGGTGCCGAGCGCGGGCATCACGATGTGGCCGGACTGTTCACCGCCCAGCGAGTACTCCCCCGCGCGTAGCTCTTCGAGTACATAGCGGTCACCGACACCGGTGGTGCGGACCTCGATGCCCGCGGAGCGCATCGCCAGGTGCAGCCCGAGATTGCTCATCACGGTGGCGACGAGCGTGTTCGACGCCAGCTCGCCGGCCTCCTTCATGGCCAGCGCCAGGATCACCATGATCGCGTCGCCGTCGACGACCTGCCCGCTGGCGTCGATGGCCAGGCAGCGGTCGGCGTCGCCGTCGTGAGCCAGGCCGAGATCGGCGCCGTGGGACACCACCGCCCGCTGCAGCGACTCCATGTGCGTCGAGCCGCAGCCGTCGTTGATGTTGAGCCCGTTGGGTTCCGCATGGATTGCGATGACATTGGCACCCGCAGCGCGGTAGGCCCGCGGAGCGGCCATCGACGCCGCGCCGTTCGCGCAGTCGACGACGACGGTCAGCTCGTCGAGGCGGGTCGTCAAGGACTTTCCGGCGTGGCGCAGGTACCGATCGAGCGCGTCGCCGGCGTCGACGATCCGGCCGATGGCGGCGCCGACCGGGCGATCGCCTGCACCTGCCGCCAGCAGCTCTTCGATGCGGTCCTCGGTGGCGTCGTCGAGCTTCTGCCCGCCCGCGCCGAAGATCTTGATCCCGTTGTCGGGCATCGGGTTGTGCGAAGCCGAGATCATCACGCCGAACTCGGCGTCATAGGCGTGGGTCAGGTAGGCCACGGCAGGCGTCGGCAGCACACCGACGCGCAGCGCGTCGACACCCTCGCTGGTGATGCCTGCGATGACGGCGGCCTCGAGCATTTCGCCGCTGGCCCGCGGATCGCGGCCGACCACGGCTACCCGTCGCCGCGTCTGCGAGGAGTTCGCGAGCCGTCGCGCGGCCGCCGAGCCCAGTGCCATCGCCAGCTCGGCGGTCAGCTCGCGATTGGCGACTCCGCGCACCCCGTCGGTGCCGAACAGTCGACCCATCGGACAAATTTCTCATAGATGGGCCCCGATGACACAAACAGCCATGTCAGGACCCGTGGCGTGGCTGAATCGGTATGAAATTGCGACCCGAACATGCCTCACCGCCCGCAGTCGGGTGTATGCGGGCGGTGAGGACGTATCAATTACTATCCACGCTGCTTACCGGGCGCGCTGCCAGAGTTCCGGCGAGTTCGCCGGGCCTTCTGCGTAACCGAGATCCGCTCCTTGGAAGCCTGCAGCTATAGGCTTCACCGCCCTGGTCAACCGCACCGAGGACTGCCGCGTTGACGTCCGTTCCGCACAGCAGCGCGGTCACCTGAGCGGCGACGGCGACGTCGACATCCCTCAGCGACGTTCACGTTGCCGATACCGACGTTCACGAGGCCGTCATTGATGTTGGTCGACTGGTGCCGCGCTCGCGAGACCCATACCGCCGGTAAACAGCAGCGAACCGCCGAGTACAGCCCCTGCAGCCGCCTTCTTCACAATGCTTGTCATAGTTATTTCCTTTCTGGTCAGGAAGCAGTTGTCCCGGCCCCGACCCGTGGCCTGGTGACCACCGGTGGCAGGAACTGCCTGCCTGGCGCGAAAGGGTTGCGCCTCTGCTCCCTGGGAGAGGTCTTCCACCATCAGCAGGGCAGCTAAACACGGAACTTCGAAAAAAACCTGATACAGGATCTATCTCATCATATTAGCTAATTAGCTGATATTAGTATTACGGTCACCTTCGAAGCGCATGTGAAAGCTCTATTGGTTTGTCTGTCCGGCGCCCCATGATCGTTACTGACGCCCCGAAAAATTTTCCCTGCTTCTCTGGTCCGACACCGTCCGCGTCGGCCGGTTTCGATAGGGAAACACCCTATTTATTTGCCGCAGGTCGCTCGATAACGTCGCGAGCGTCGAAAGGTTCTCCTATGCGCAGCGACCTGTTCTCCCCTCAGAACGCCGAGGCCCAGATGCAGCAGCCCGGCATGAAGTTGCAGAACGGCAAGATGCTCAAGGTCAGGCTCAACGGGGAAGTGCTTGTGCGCCAAGGGGCGATGGTGGCCTACCAGGGCAACGTGCAGTTCCAGGGGCTGGGCGCCAGCGGCGTCGGCCAGTACCTCAAGCAGCATCTGACCGGTGAGGGCGTGCCGTTGATGAGGTGCACCGGCGTCGGCGACATCTTCATCGCCGACCTGGCCTCCGACATCCATCTCATCGACCTCGAGGGCCAGCACGACGGCCTGACCATCAACGGCAAGAACGTGTTGGCGTTCGAGCCGACGCTGTCCTATGACATCCGCCGCGTGCAGGGCGCGGGCATGCTGTCGAACGCCGGCCTGTTCAACTGCCTCTTCTCGGGCCAGGGCCGCATCGCGATCACCACCAAGGGCAGCCCCGTCGTACTGCAGGTGGACCAGCCGACCTACGCCGACCCGCAGGCCGCGGTCGCCTGGTCGGCCTCACTGCAGACCGGATTCCACCGCGCCGACCAGTTCGGGCTCGTGACCCTGATGGGGCGCACCACCGGCGAGGCCTTCACGATGTCGTTCTCCGGCCAGGGCTTCGTGGTTGTGCAGCCCTCCGAGGAGGTCCCCGGCTCGTTCGTCAGCGGCACCGGCGGCGGTCAGCAGGCGGGCAGCGCCGGTTCGGCAGCAGGCCAGATCCTCGGCAACTTCCTCGGCCGCTGAAACGACTCACCGCCCGCACACGGGAGGTATGCGGGCGGTGAGATCGCGAAACTGGGCGGCAACTACCTCGCGCTCGAGGTGGTTGTCGTCGGGGTCGTGGACGTGGTCGTGCTCGATGACGACGCCGGCGGGCTCTCACCTGGCGTGTTCTGAGCGAACGTGAAGGTAGGGCCGCCGTCAACGCCGGCGCACGTGCCCGGCACCGGCGTGCCGTTGGCGTCGAGCGCCTTGAGCGCGTCGGCGGTGATCCCGGCATTGCCGCACGCAGAGGTGGCAAGCGACTCTGCGTTCGTCAGCGTGACGTCCCGAATGACGCCGATCTCTTGGCCGTTGACGGTGACGGTGACATTGACCTTGCCGTCGTTGAGGACGGACGGCTGGGCAGGCGGTGCCGCGTGCGCCAGGCCGAAGCCGCCGGCTGCCAGCAGTGCTCCTCCGAGAACAGCGCCTGTGGCCGTCTTCTTCATCGTGTTCATACTCGTTCCCTTTCTTGTTATGGGCAGGGACCGAAGCTGCGCGGCGATTCATACACAGCCCCGACTGGGCACATCAACCCGACATCTCGCGTCCCCCCTCACACAGAGGGCGACGCTGCCGGCCCCACGGGCTTGGCGCACATAGGCGCCTCAAGCCGACGATGACCCGTTGCGTAAGTCGGAACGACCCCCAGACTCGTTACCCCGGTGTTAAACACTTCACACAAAAAACTCGCCGGGTGCGTCGACACCCGGCGAGTTTCGTGAAAATGCTGCAGATCAGCGCTTGGAGTACTGAGGCGCCTTGCGGGCCTTCTTGAGTCCGTACTTCTTGCGCTCGATGGCGCGCGGGTCGCGGGTCAGGAAGCCGGCCTTCTTCAGCGCTGGCCGGTCCTCGGGCTGCACCAGGATCAGCGCACGGGCGATCGCCAGGCGCAGCGCGCCTGCCTGACCGGACGGGCCGCCGCCGTCGAGGTGGGCGTGGATGTCGAAGCTGTCCACCCGGTCGACGGTCACCAGCGGGGCCTTGATCAGCTGCTGGTGCACCTTGTTCGGGAAGTAAGCCTCCAGCGTGCGGCCATCCAGGTGGAACTGGCCGGTGCCGGGCACCAGGCGCACCCGCACCACGGCCTCCTTGCGGCGGCCGACGGTCTGGATCGGGCGGTCGATGATGACCGGTTCGCGCGGCTCACGCGGCTCGGCCGCGGGCTCGGTCTCGGTCACGGTCTCGACGACCTCGGTGGCCTCGACTTCCGGGGCTTCCGTGGCTTCGGTCGTGTCAGTTGTCTCGGTCACTGGCTCACCTGCTTGATCTCGAATGGCACCGGCTTCTGCGCGGTGTGCGGATGCTCCGGCCCTGCATAGACCTTCAGCTTCTTCTGGATCTGACGGCTGAGCTTGTTATGCGGGAGCATGCCGACGATCGCCTTCTCGACCACGCGGTCGGGATGGCGCTGCATCTCGGTGCCGAGCGAACGCTTGTGCAGACCACCGGGATAACCCGAGTGGCGATATGTTTGCTTGCTCTGCAGTTTGTCGCCGCTGATGGCGACCTTGTCGGCGTTGATGACGATGACGAAGTCGCCACCGTCGACATTCGGCGTGAATGTCGGCTTGTGCTTGCCACGCAGCAGATTGGCTGCCGCGACAGCGAGCCGGCCGAGCACCACGTCGGTGGCGTCGATGACGTACCACTCGCGAGTGGTGTCACCCGCCTTCGGCGTGTACGTAGGCACAGCGCGTTCCTTATCTATCTCGGGTTGGATCCCGGAGTGACCCGGGTGCCGGTCAGGCGTTTGCGGCTGGAGCGATCTCGGCGACCGACATTGACCCAAGGCTCCGGCGTACCGCACGCCAACCGAGCAGCATACCGGCGAGCGTCAGCGCAGGTCAAAACGCCGAATGTGAGCTTGTGTACGACGATCGGGAAAAATCTCGTTCGCCGGCGGTCACCGGTAGTCGATGACGACCCGTCCGTCGATCTGGCCGCGCTCCATGCGACCGAACACCTCGTTGATGTCGTCCAGGCCCGCGCTTTCGACCGTCGGGTGGATCAGCCCGCGGGCGTAGAAGTCCAGCGCCTCGGCCATGTCCTGGCGGGTGCCGACGATCGAGCCGCGGATCGTCAGGCCCTTCAGGACGATGTCGAAGATCGGCGCCGGGAAGTCGCCCGGGGGCAGCCCGACGAACACGATCGTGCCGCCGCGCCGCGCCAGGCCGATGGCCTCTCCGAACGCCTGCGGATGCACCGCCGTGACGAGCACGCCGTGCACGCCGCCGGTGGCCTCCCCTACCGCCTCGACGACGTCGGTGGTCTTGGCGTTGACGGCCACTTCAGCGCCGAGACGTCTGGCCAGGGCCAGCTTGGAGTCGTCGATATCGATGGCCACCACGCGCAGCCCCATGGCGCGGGCGTACTGCACGGCGACGTGTCCCAGGCCGCCGATGCCCGAAATCGCCACCCACTGGCCGGGCCTGGTGTCGGTCCGCTTCAGGCCCTTGTAGACGGTGACGCCGGCGCACAGGATGGGCGCGACTTCGAGCGGGTCGACGTTGTCGGGGATGCGCGCCGCGTAGGCAGCGTTCACCAGCATGTAGCTGCCGAAGCTGCCGTTGACGGAGTAGCCGCCGTTCTTCTGGCTCTCGCAGAGCGTCTCCCAGCCGGTGCGGCAGTACTCGCACGAGCCGCACGCCGACCACAGCCACGCGTTGCCAACCTTGTCGCCGACCTTCAGATCCGTCACGCCGTCGCCGAGTGCGACGACGGTGCCGTAGCCCTCATGGCCGGGAATGAACGGCGGTTGCGGTTTGACGGGCCAATCGCCTTGTGCGGCATGCAGATCGGTGTGACAGACGCCGGAGGTTTCCAGCTTGACCAGCGCTTCGCCGTAGCCGGGCGTTGGCAATTCGAGTTCCTCGACGTGGAGCGGTCCGCCGAATTCGGTGACGACGGCCGCACGCATGGTGTCGCTGGTGTCGGAGGCGCCGGGTGCGCCGAGTGTCTGTGTCATTTCTCCATTCCACTCGCCAACGTGATCAATCGATAGGGGCTTTGGTCACGGCTCAGAAGAAGCCCTGCGCCTTGTTGCTGTAGGAGACGAGCAGGTTCTTGGTCTGCTGGTAGTGATCCAGCATCATCTTGTGGTTCTCGCGCCCGATGCCCGACTGCTTGTAGCCGCCGAACGCCGCATGCGCGGGATAGGCGTGATAGCAGTTCGTCCACACCCGCCCAGCCTTGATATCGCGACCCGCCCGGTAGGCGACGTTGCCGTCGCGGCTCCACACCCCTGCGCCCAACCCGTAGAGGGTGTCATTGGCGATCGAGATCGCGTCGTCGTAGTCCTTGAACGACGTCACCGCCACCACCGGCCCGAAGATCTCCTCCTGGAAGATCCGCATTTTGTTGTTGCCGGTGAAAATCGTTGGGGCAACGTAATATCCGGTATTCAGATCCCCGCCGAGTTCTGCGCGTTCGCCGCCGGTGATCAGCTTCGCGCCTTCGCTCTTGCCGATCTCGATGTAGGAGAGGATCTTCTCGAGCTGATCGTTGGACGCCTGGGCGCCGATCATCGTCGTCGTGTCCAGCGGGTCGCCTTGCCGGACCGCCTTCGTGCGGATGGCGGCCAGCTCGAGGAACTCGTCGTAGATGTCGGACTGGACCAGGCTGCGCGACGGGCACGTGCACACCTCGCCCTGGTTCAGCGCGAACATCGTGAAGCCTTCCAGCGCCTTGTCCTGGTAGTCGTCGCCCGCGGCCATCACATCGGAGAAGAAGATGTTCGGGCTCTTGCCGCCGAGCTCCAAGGTCACCGGGATGAGATTCTGCGACGCGTACTGCATGATCAGCCGGCCCGTCGTCGTCTCGCCGGTGAACGCGATCTTGGCGATGCGGTTGCTCGACGCCAGCGGCTTGCCCGCCTCGACACCGAATCCGTTGACGATGTTGACCACGCCGGGCGGCAGCAGATCGCCGATCAACGAGAACAGGTAAAGGATCGACGCGGGCGTCTGCTCGGCGGGCTTGAGCACCACGGCATTTCCGGCCGCCAGCGCCGGGGCCAACTTCCACGTCGCCATCAGGATCGGGAAGTTCCACGGGATGATCTGCCCGACGACGCCCAGCGGTTCGTGGAAGTGGTAGGCGACAGTGTCATCGTCGATCTGGCTCAGAGAGCCCTCCTGTGCGCGTATCGAGCCCGCGAAATACCGGAAGTGGTCGACTGCCAACGGAATATCGGCCGCCAGCGTCTCGCGCACCGGCTTGCCGTTGTCCCAGGATTCGGCGACGGCGATGGCTTCGAGGTTCTCCTCGATGCGGTCGGCGATCTTGTTGAGGACCCCGGCCCGCTCGGCGGGCGCCGCCTTGCCCCACGCCGGCGCGGCCGCATGCGCCGCGTCCAGTGCCTTCTCGATGTCGGTCTCGTCGGACCGGGGGATCTCGCAGAACGGCTGGCCCGTGATGGGGCTGGGGTTCTCGAAGTACCGGCCGGCGTTCGGCGCCACCCACTCTCCGCCGATGTAGTTCTCGTATCGGGGCGCAAACGACATCAACGATCCCTCTGCACCCGGTCGGGCGTATACAGCCATGGCGTTTCTCCTGCCTTCGCGACGTAAATGTGTCGGACGTCACTGACGGTAGGTTTTGGACCGTTGCAGCACGGTTGCATGAGGTTGCAACCCGGCGGCGGGGCTAGGCCAGGTCGAAATCCAGGCCGGCCAAATGGCCGCTGGCCTGTGCACGTAGCACAGAACCCGGTGCGGTCTGGTCGTACAGCGTCCGCCACCCGTGACGGTCGTCGCGCCCTTCGGGAGAGTCGAGCCACCGGCGAAGAAGCCGAAGGTCGCCCGCGGCGATGACGGCTCCCCTGACGCTCGCGCTGAGTTCGGTGCGCAACCGCGCGACACCCGGCGACACCGACTGCGGCAGCAGCGCGCCGGTGTACCGGTTGACCGCGGTCGCGATGTCGCCTGCTTCGAGTGCGTCGAAGACGTCGGCCATGTCGGTGCGGATCGGCGTCAGCAGCCGGTACGGCCGGGAGTCGACGAATTCTGCTCCGATCACCCGGCGCAGCCGCGACACCTCTGCGCGGACGGTGACCGTGTCGAGGTCGTTGTCGTCGAGCAGCATCGCCAGGTGGTCTGCGGAGAGCCCCTCGGGATGGCGGCTGAGCAGCACGAGGATGTCGGCATGCCTGCCGGTCAGCGTGGTGGTGTGCGTGCGGCCGTCGGTGTCGGTGACCTGCCACTGCGGCCGGTCGGCGCCGAGAACGCTCAGCCGGGCACCGGCGGCCGGTTCGGCGACAGCAGCCTGGCGCAGGTGCAGTAGGGCCAGGTGATTCTCGATCGCGACGCCTGTCGCGCGGATGAGCGCCAGCGTCTGGGGCGAGGCGACGTCGGCACCGCCGGTCAGGTCGATCGCGCCGATCAGTGCGCCGGAAATGGGGTCGTGCACCGGGGTCGCCGTGCAACTCCACGGCTGAACGATGCGGGAGAAATGCTCGGACCCGCGGATCTGCAGCTCGGTGTCGAGGGCAAGCGCCGTGCCAGGGGCGTTGGTTCCGGCGGCGCGCTCACTCCAATCGGCGCCGGGCACGAAATTCATGGCCTCGGCCTTGCGGCATGCTTCGCGGTCGCCCTCCACCCACAGGAGGGTGCCGTCCGCGGCGGTCACGGCGACCACGACGCCCGCGTCGGCCGCGTCGTCGATCAGCAGCCGGCGGATGATCGGAAGCGCCGAGGTCAGCGGGTGTGCGGCACGCATCTCCTCGAGCGCGACGTCGACGGGTGCGGCGTGTGCCGCACCGCTGTCGGGATCGACGCCGGTCGCCAGGCTGCGGCGCCAGCTGTCGGCGACGACGGACCGCAGCGGAGTGGCGTCGAGATCGACCTGACCTGCGACGAAGAGCTCATGAACGGTGCGCAGACTCGACAGCCGAGCCCCAGCTCGGCCGCCCGAGGACCTCGAAGTAGTAGGCATCGGCGAACACGCTCCTCGCACGCCCCGCGCGCGTGGCCGCCACGATAGTCCAAACTCGCCGCTCAAGCCCAGGACTTCGGGCCGTTGTCACAGGCAGCGCCGACCTGTGCGGTCCCGTGGGCTCCCCTCCCAACGGGACCGCACAGTGGTCGGTGGCGTCGCTAGCCTCCCCAGGCGCTCGCCGCGCTGCGGTCGGTCGCCGCGACGTCGTCGGCGCCGTCGCGCACCGCGTTGCCGAGACTGAACAGAATTTCGTTCAGTGCGGCCGCGGCCTGATCCCACTTGGCTTGCTCGAGCCGGTAGGCCTCGGCCGCGTCGCGGGTCCAGATCTGTTGCAGTGGCGCGATTTGGGCCCGCAGATCATCGAGCGCAGCGTTCAGTCGCGCTGACGTGCTGTGTATCTCCTGTCGCACGGTGTACTCGATCTCGGCGAAGTTGTACGAGAGAACTGGTTCCACGGTGTGCTCCTCAGAGGGTGCCGACGGCACCGATTTGGTGCGAATGACTTTCGGCCGCCTCCCGCAGCGCCCGTTCGTTGCAGCGCATGGTTTCGCCGATCTCGTGCAGCGCGAGATGCAGTTTCGTCGACTCGTCGTTCCACCGGTCCACCACAGCCTTGAACCGCGTGGCCGCGGCACCTCCCCATACCGACGGCGGCACGCTGGTCATTCGGCCGATGAACGATTGCAGCATCGCCCGAATCTCGTCGTTTCGGGTGTCGATCTTGGCGGCGACGGATGTCATGAGGTCGAAATCTGTATTGAGCGATCCACCTGAAGGTGTCGTCATCGGGACCCTTTCCACGTTTCCTGTCGAGTTGTGATTAGGACGCCGCGCACGCCGGTTCGGTTCCCTGGCTCAGACGACTGCGTGCGCCGACCGGATCGCCTCGTCGCAGATTTCCTGCGCCGCTTGTTCTCCACCTGATGCGCTTTGGCAGCCCACCGCGATTCGGACGGTGTCGTCGACGAATACGGTCCAGTCGATCTGGCGACCTTCGCGGACTTCCCGATAAGTGGCGGCGGGACGATCAGCCCGGCGGTCGTTCGGGTTGAACCGGGTGAAGATGCCGTCCTGCTGATCATCGAGGGCGTTTCGCAACATCCCCGCGGTGTCGGCCAGACGTTCGCCTTCGCGGACCTGAGACTGCGTAACCAGCACCGCGGTCGCGTCGTCAGGCGCCATAACCTCCACACGGGCGGACCCCGGTCCTGTCGTAATGCGTTGCACCGCCCAGTGCGCCGGAACCTTCACTGCCACACGGCCTTCGATGAGCAGGGTCATCGGTACCCCGGTCGCGCCCGATTCATCAACGCCGAAACTCGACGCAAGGCCAACGCAAGAAAGTCCCGCCGCGACGATGCCTGCGGCGAGCACTTCCGGCCTCGGCCCCCTGCGTGCGCGCGGCGCGGGCTCGCGCACCCCCGGGCGCGGCTGATCGCGCATCCCCGCCAAAACGCGGTTCTGATGAACGGTGGTCACTGCCAGACCGTCGGCCCGAAGACGCGCTGAGATAGCAGTCGCGAGTGACGAGCCGCCGTCGACGTCGATCGGTGCGTCCACAAGAACCGCGGACCCCTCACCGACCGCGTCGGCCACCGCTGTCACGACATCCGTCGGCTCCCCCACGCGCGGCTCGGCCATCACAACGCGGCCCGATCGCGAGACCACCACGAACTCGGGAGCGATCTCGACGACGGTAGGCGCGCCGGACTCACGGTCGGTGAGCACCTCGGCTCGCCGCAGCGAAACGACCTGCGCCGCAAGACCAGACGCTGCCTCCTGTACGCGCTCCACGCGGGTTGACGACCACCACGTTGGACAGACCAAGACGGCGGGGCCGCTGCAGTCCGAAAGCGCCGAACGGAATACGGCACGCCATATCGCAGGAACCGCGACCGGATGCTCGTCAAGCAACGCGATTTCGTCGTCGATGCACCCGAGCGCTGTCGACACCAGGTCCTGGTCCACGTCGCAAGGACCACGGATGCTGACCGGTCCCACTTCGACAACACATTTCGTCATGCCGGATCGCTCCAGGCAACCTGGACGAGCTGCTCGGGTTGCGAGCGAGTCACGAGCGTTCCCCGACCCGGGGGCAGTTTCGTCGGCCGAGCCGAACCCAGCAGCACGCCCTCCTCCGGGCTGGCGGACATCATCAGGCCCATACAGCCGAGATCGCGCAACCGGGCGAGGACGGGATCGAACATCGCCCGCGCCGCGCCACCGGACCGCCGGGCCACGATGACGTGGAGTCCGAGATCCTTTGCGTGAGGGAGGAAGTCGACCAACGGCGCCAGCGGGTTGGTGCCGGTTGTTCCGGCCACCAGGTCATAGTCATCGACAACTACATAGATCTCCGGGCCCGACCACCAAGATCGCGAACCGCAGCTGTTGCTGGCTGACGTCAGGGCCGGGTATCCGTGCCTGCAGGCGCTCCAACAGCACCGCCAGTTTCGCCGTCAATGCCACCGCCGACGGCGTGTATCCCGCGAGGTGGTCGGACTCCACGACTCCCAGCAGCGTGCGTCGAAAATCGACGATGAACAACTGCGCGGATTCCGGCGTGTTCGTTCGAACGATTTCACGGCAGAGCATCCGCAGGGTCGAAGTCTTGCCGCACTCCCCTTCGCCCAGGATGACGAGATAGGCCTCTGCAGCGAAATCCAAAGCAACAGAACGCAGCTCGTTCTCACCGATTCCGAGGAGAATATTCGTCGACGGCTGCGGCAGGTTCGAGCGCGTGATGAGTAGGTTGTGATTCAGACTCGCAGGCAATAGATCGACACGCGGCGCTGTGCAACCCGCATGTCGCGTCTTCAGCCGAGCTGCCGTGGCATCGGCTGGCCCAGGCACCGCGATCACGAACTCGCGTCCCTCGCGTGTGATTCCGCGACCGGGCGGGCTCTGGGCGAGCTGTCGCGCCCGCTTGCGATCCATTTCGGACTCCGCCGGGTCGCCCAGCCGCAGCTCGATCCGAGTGCCGATCTGATCCTTCAGCGCGGGACGGATCTCCGCCCATCGTGATGCGCTTATCACCACGTGTATTCGGTAGGAGAGGCCCTGAGCCGCAAGTGCGGTGATCGAGGCTTCCAACGCGTCGAACTCCTGGCGGATGGCGGCCCAGCCGTCGATCACGAGGAACACGTCGCCGTAGTCATCATGGTCGACGGATTCGTCGGAGCTTCGCCGCGCCTCCCTTTCTCGCAGAAGCGACTGCAACTGCACTACCGTGCGCCGGATCAGTTCGACATCACGCCGGCCCGCGACAGATCCGACGTGCGGCAGGTTTCGCAACGTCGCAAGTGCACCACCGCCGAAGTCCAGGCAATAGACCTGGACATCTCGCGGGCTGTGCATTTCGGCCAATGCCACGACCAACGCCTGCAACGCCGTCGACTTGCCCGACCGCGGGCCGCCGACGACGGCGACATTGCCCGCCGCACCGCCCAGTTGAGCGACCAACAGCTCCCGACGCTGCTCGTATGGACAGTCCACAAGGCCGATCGGCACCGCGAGTGGAGCATGAGTCCCGTGCTGCTGCAGCACGTGTTCGAGCATGGGCGAGTCGGCCAGCGGCGGTAGCCACACTTGGTGTGCGGCCGCTCCGCGATTCTCGAGTCGACCGAGAACAGTCTCGAGCACAGTCGGGCTCAGTCCGGAATGCGCATCGGTCCGTTGCTCGGTTTCGCGGATGACTCGGCCCGCGGGCGCCGCAGTGAACAACCGTGGCGTCGGCGTTTCTGCCGGCCGGGAAGGACCACGTGCGGAGCTTTCGTAGGGCCCGGACACATACGCCGCCTGGAAACGCAGCGGCTCACCCGATCCGGTCTTCAGGTAGGCCGCGCCAGGCGCACTTGGCAGTTGGTAGGCATCCGGAACACCGAGCACCGAACGTGATTCGCTGGTGCTGAAGGTTTTCAGACATATCCGATAGGACAGGTGAGACTCCAACCCGCGCAGCCTGCCCTCGTCGAGGCGTTGGCTGGCGAGCAATAGGTGCATCCCCAGAGATCGGCCCAGCCGGCCTATGGCGATGAACAGCTCGGCGAAGTCGGGATGCTGGCTGAGCAACTCGGAGAACTCGTCGACGACGATGAACAGAACCGGCAACGGCGCCAGCCCGCATTCTCTTGTGCGCGCCCGGTGATACTCGGCGACATTGGCGAAATTGCCTGCAGCCCTCAGCAGCTCCTGTCTGCGGTTCATTTCGCCGGCCAGCGCATCCTTCATCCGCGCGACCAGATGAGCCTCGTCGGCCAGGTTGGTGATCACGGCGGCCACATGCGGAGCGCGTTCGAGTCCGAGGAAGGTAGCGCCTCCCTTGAAGTCGACGAGCACCAGGTTCAGCGCTTCGGGCGAATGCGCGGTGATCATTCCGAGCGTGAGCGTGCGAAGGAACTCTGACTTGCCGGAACCCGTTGCGCCGATGCACAAGCCATGCGGCCCCATTCCGTTTGCGGCCGCTTCCTTGATGTCGAGCTCGACGGGCTCCCCGTGTTCGGAGACACCGATCGGTACACGCAGCATCTGGTCGGCCCCACGGGTCCGCCAATGCCCCGCGGGCTCGACCTGGCCGACGTCGGCGATGCCCATCAACGCCGGCCAGCCGACCGATCGAGATATCCGTGCCGCACCATCGGGCGGCGCGGAGGCCGGCCGAAACGATGAAAGCCTACGCGCGCATGCGAGTGCCTGTCCGGCTGTCATCGCATCGGGCCGCGCAAGCACCTCGTCGGCGACGTCACCGTGCGCCGTCAGTTCGTCACTCACCGCCAGCCGCAGGCATGTCCGGGCAGCGACGTCGTCGCATATGGTGCCGAGTCCCACAACGGTTGCATCTGGAAGGCCCGTTGGCTGAAAAGGCCTCTCCCCGCCGGTGACCAACCCGCCGTCGAGAACAATGACCGCATGGGCTGCGCCGCAGCTGGACACTACGTCGCAGGCGGTGGCGAGGCTGTCGTACGTCATACGCGCCGGTCCGATCTCGTCGCCCACATGCGGATGTTGATGGTGCGGCAGCCATTTCAGCCAGTCCCAGTCGGGAGCAGTGAGCGGATCGACGACAGCGGCGATTCGCACGTGATCGGGACTGTGCAGCACCGCAAGCTGGCACATCACTGCTCGCAACAGATCCCGGGCAACGGAAATGTCGCCCCGCACGGTGACCACGGCGAGTTCGTTGAGTGCAATCGTGACGGGCAGCTCAGTTACCGTCGACCGGCTGCGGATCAGCCGATGCACTTCGGTCGAGGTGACGGGGTCGAGTTTGTCCGCAGGGCCGAGTTCGGGCGGAACCAGCCGGGTCGACAGCGGCTGCGCGCCGAGCCCAACCCGGACATGCCCGAAGTCTGAATCATCGGGGCGGCGCTCCCACATGCGTCTGCTCCCGATCAACGTCCACAGTGTGTCCGGATGGGGATGGTTCCAAGCCAGTGAAAACCGTTGATCTTCAACAGCCTTCGCGATCGTCGTATCGACCGAACCGAGGTAGCGCAGGTAATCGCGGCGGTCCTGGTTGATCTCGGCTGTTCGGCCGCCACCGCGGGCACCGAAGGCGACGCTGCCGAGCAGCGAGATCACCATCATCACGGGAAAGAACATGAACATCGGGTTGCGCATAGTGCCGGCGCCCGATGTGAAGTAGACAACCATCATTCCGGCGGACGCAACAACCATGGCCGCTGGCAGCAACCGGGTCAGCGGATTGGCGGGCGTGTCCCGTGGCACGTCCGGCGGAGCGTGCACGACGACGTCGCCCTGCGCCATCGGCGGTGCCGCCAGACGCGGCTCGATCCAGAAGTCCATCGGAGGATAGACGGCCCGGCATCCGCTTCCGTTCCCCATACACAGGCCGCGAAATTACTGCGTCGCGCCGTCTCTCAACGCAGTTACCGTGCTTCCCGGGGGGTTTACATGACGGTGTCAAATCTGTGTCGGGTGACCGTGCAGACCCATTGCGGGAATCGGTCATTCGCAGCCGACCTCGTGTTGCCGAATGGAATTGAGCTCGGCGAAGTGCTTCCGGACGTCGTCGACATCGTCGGCGGCGACGTCGAAACCGACATCGTCACGCAGCGCTGGGTTGTGTCCCGATTAGACGGGTCTGTTCTCGACGGCTCAAAGACATTGCACGAGAACTGTGTCTGTGACGGCGACATGCTGATACTCACCACGACAGACACCCGACCGGTCGTCGCTGGAGTGCACGACCTATGCCACGCCGCGGCCGACTCATCGGGATCGAAGTACGACGGCAGGTTGACCCAGCGCATGAGTGCCGTTGCGTGTCTATGGGCCACGGGTGTCGGCGCCGTAGCACTCGCGTGTTCCGGCCACAGCGCGGTGTTCAGCCGCGCCGTCATCGCCGCGATCCTGGCCGCGGCGGCGACCGCAGGATCCATCGTGGCGGCCCGCGTCGCCCCTGAGCCGCTACCCGCACTGGCTCTGGGTATCACGGCCGCTTCATTCGCAGCCGTTGCCGGTTTCCTGGCGGTGCCGGGCGGACCCGCCCCTCCGAACTTCCTACTTGCCGCTGTCGTATGCGTCGCCGTGTCGATCGCCTTGCGGCACTTCGCCTCGCCGGGCGGCACGTATTTCACCGCGATCGCAGCGTTCTCGGCTACCGCGGCGATCACGGCGGCGATCGTCACGATCTGGCCGGCACCGGCGGCAACCGCCGGCGCGGTGCTTGCCGCCGCCTCATTGGCTCTGCTGAGTGCGGCCAGCAAGTTGTCGATTGTTTTGACAGGTCTGTCGCCCACGATGCCCGGCACAGCGGATGAGGCAGGTAACGACATGCCCGCGAGCGTGTGTGTCGCCAGGGCGGAGAACGGCCACCGGACATTGACCGGACTGCTGGCCGGCTTCTCGGCGACAGCCGCGTTGGGTGCGGTGTTGGTCACGGTAGACCACCGCAGCGACAGTGCGTTGAGCGGCATCGGCCTGACCGCGGTGGTGGCTGTCGCGCTTCTGTTGCGAGCGCGCCAGCAGCTGGGAGCCCTTCGACCGATCACTCTCTGCTCGGCCGGAATAGTCAGCGCCACTATGCCTTTCGTATTGGCAGTCGCAACGGTGCCGCGACATGCACAGTGGATCTGCCTAAGCGCAGCCGTCCTCGGTGTCGGTGTACTTTGGCTGACGGTCGCGAGCCCGCTCACACGGTTCAGTCCCGTGATGCGGCGCAGCGTCGAACTCGTGGAATATCTCGCTCTCGGGCTGGTGGTGCCGATGGCCTGTTGGGTGGCCGATGTATTCGGCTTTGTTCGCGGCTTGAGCCTCCGGTGAAGCGTCACGTACGGGGGCAAGCACAGATCACCGGCGCGATCGTGCTGGCCTCGGCCATCGTGTGGGCTGCGCCCATCGCCGGAGCGGTGACCCCACCAAAGGTCGACGACTCCCTGTTGCCCAAACCGGGTCCTCCCGCACCGCCGGAGAAGACAGAGCAGCGGCAACAGTGCTTGATATCCGCTGATCCGGACCACGCCACGTCCACCAATCAACTCCGCGACCTCGATTTGGCTGCAGTCTGGCGACTCAGCCGAGGAGCGGGCCAGACCGTCGCGGTGATCGACACCGGGGTGGCGCGACATCGTCTGCTCCCGCATCTCATCCCCGGTGGTGATTACGTCTCCGGCGGAGACGGAACCGATGATTGCGACGGACACGGAACGGTGGTGGCCGGAATCATCGGTGCGGCCGAGAGCTCCACGGGCGGTTCCGGGTTCAGCGGTGTCGCACCTGATGCGACGATCATCGCCATCCGGCAGTCGAGTCTCAAGTTCGCGCCCGCCGGCCAATCGGCTCCTGGCTTCGGAGATGTCGACACACTCGCGATGGCGGTACGGACGGCCGCGGACATGGGTGCGACGGTGATCAATGTGTCGTCGATCGCCTGCGTCGACGATGTTGCGGCGCTCGACGACCGCGCCCTGGGCGCGGCGTTGCGGTACGCGGTGGACGTCAAGAACGTCGTCGTCGTTGCGGCGGCGGGAAACGTCGGCGGGCTCGCGCAATGCCCGGAACAGAATCCCGCAGCGAACCCGTCTCATCCGGGCCGGCCTGACTGGGACTCAGTGAACGTTGTGGCGAGTCCGGCGTGGTACGACGACTACGTGCTGACGGTTGGTTCCATCGATGCGCGGGGGGCTCCGTCTCGGTTCACGCTGGCAGGGCCGTGGGTGGACGTCGCCGCGCCCGGCGAGGATGTCACATCGCTGGACGCCGACGGCGAAGGCCTCATCGATACGCTGCCCTTCCTCGGCGATCCGATGCCGATCATGGGGACGAGTTATGCCGCGCCCGTGGTGAGTGGAATCGCGGCGCTGGTGCGGGCGCGCTCGCCGTATCTGACTGCGCGACAGGTGATGCAACGCATCAAGGACACCGCGCACCGACCCCCCGCAGGCTGGGACCCGTTTGTCGGCCACGGTGTCGTCGATGCGCGCGCCGCGGTCAGTGGTGACACTTCATCGGAGCCGATGACGGTCGACCCCGGCGCGCCCCATGACGATAACGAACACGCGATTTCGCCTCCGGCAGCGGATATTCCGCCCGATCCGGCTCCGCGCCGGATCGCCCTTGGCGCAGCCGGACTCTGTGTCGCCGTCATGGTCGCCGCTGCGGCGACGACGGCATCGATCGGTCGGCTACGGCGGCGGCAGGACGCTGTCGCGCGCGACTAATGCACTGTCCTTACTCAGTTCGGGCCCTCGAGGCAGACGGGACAGCACAGGCCAAGGCGCCGGAACGGGTTCGCCCTGTAGTCCCAGCAGCTTCGCGGTGTCCTGGTCATGGATGCCGAAGAGCACCCCGCTGTCTGTGACCAGATACAGCGGACCGGTATGAGCGCCGCTGCCACTGAGGGCGGTCGCCCGCACGTACGCGTTTCGTCCGGCGCGCATCACGACTCTATCGATGTTGGGCGCAACACCGTCGGCTTGCACCAGGTCAACTGGATGTGGTGTCTGCGGTAGCGAACCGCCCTCCCATAGTGAGGTTTTCGGCCCATCGGGTAGCCACTGTGCACACAGAATCCCACCATCGTCGGCGCCGACGGGAGAGCGTGCACGCTGCGGGAAGGCGACCACCGGAATGGTGTCGACAATCGGGACGCCGGCGATGGCCTGGGGCGGGATGGACGCGACTTCGCGGCGGCCCTGCGAGTCGGTGATTCGGATCAGATCAGCCGCGACTTCGCCAATGCGCTGGACGCCGTCGGACAACACGACGAAGTAGTCGTTGGCGTCGACCCGCGTCACCCGCACCACGGTGCCGACCCGCATTCCAGCGATGGCACCCGGTGACCCCGCGTCGGGCACATACGGCGGAGCGATGGGCGGCGCTTCGGGGATGGCATCGAGCAACGCCCTGGAAACGGGTCGCGGCTTGACCCCGTCGAGCCGCAAGGCCCATACGACAGCAGGATTGCGAAGGTCGACTTCGGCCCGGCGGCCGTCATACAGCAGGTAAGCCGTTGCCGCGCTTTCCGATCGCGGCGTGGCGAGAACGATCGGCTGCTTAGCGTCTCGATCCATGCCATCGGGGATGCCTGCGATCGCCGTCGTTTCCGTGCTGTCGCATACAGTCCACGCGGATTCGCCGCGGGTCAACGGCTTCGCGATGACCGTAGGTGCTCCTGGAATTCCGAGCGTCGGGCCGCGCTTCGCCGTCTCGATGTCGGCGGCATCGACGAGTTTGGGCGTCGCCGCACTGCCGGTGACCAGGCGTGCCGACGACAGATTCATGACAGGGTGCAGCGTGTCACCCACGCGGGCGTACAGCGCGCCCGAGTCGCGCGACATCACTATCGGCTCGCCGCCGAGCCCGGCATGCGGCCGCAGGAATGCGAGGATGGCGCATACCGCGACGATGACAATCGCCAGCACGCAGCCCGCGACGAACGAAAGCGACTGTGCGCGCATCGGATCGTGCAGCATGCGGATGTCGCCGCGCAGCAGCGCGTGTTCCATCCGGCGCACTAGGAATCGATACCCGCTGACTTGTAGCCGGGTTGTCGGTTGACGAGCCATACTCCCCCGGCGCCAAGCCTAATGGCGCTCGGGGGAGGGCTCTTTCACCAATCTGCGCGCGAAACTGTATTCCGGCAGGGGGTTACTCGAACTTTCCCTGCCTGATTACAGGCTCGCGAGAGGCCGTCAGTGTCCTAGCCCGAGGAGCTAGCGCTGTCGTCCTTGCCGAGCGCTTTGTTGACCGCGCCCGAGACGGCGTTCACGACGTCGCGGACCGGATGCACATCCTTCAGCGCATTCTGCAGCGGGTGATTGGCGTCAGAGCCACCTGAACCCGCCGTCGTGATGCCTTCATTGGGCTTGGCGATCATGCTGAGCCGCAGCAGTGGCTTGTTTTCCGGCACTGTGGCGGTCGTGACCGTTTGGTTCGTCTGCACGACGTTCGTCTGCACGACGGGCGTCTGCACGGCGTTCGTCTCGACGACGTTGGAGTTTGGATCCGACCCGGGCAGCGGTTGCAGGCCGGGGGTCAGCGCATTGTTGATGCCAAGCGGGATGTCCTGGATCAGCTGGCCCGCGGTTTGGATCGGGTTGAACGTCGCGGGCGGGAGCAGCGTGACCGGGGTCGGATTGCCGTAGTCCGTCCGGTTATAGCCGGTCTCGATCAGCGTCTGCGTCGCCGGCTGAAGGAGATCGACCAACGGGGATGATCAAGAAGGAAGTGCCTGTGGCGGAGCCGAGGTCGAGCAGCGGCTGATACAGCGGCAGCGTCCGCGCCGGCAGCGTGATGTAGATGGTGTCGCCGTGGGTCTGGCAGTAGTTCTCGGGGGTGCAGCCGCCCGGCGCCGAGGCCTTGGCGATGTCGTCTTGCACCTCTTGGACCGTGTAGCCGTACGGGTGAGCGGTCGGCGCATCAGTGCCGTCGGGCGAGAGGTAGGTGCCGTGGACATATTGGAACCCGGCGAGGGCGTTCCCGACGGCCAGCGGGTTGAGAATCCACTGCGGTGAGTCGACGACACCGTCGTACTGCAGTGCGACATCCGTCGCACACGGAGAACCGTCCGAGTGCAGGCAGGTATCGGTCGGCGTCGGGTTGCCGAATGTGGCGTCGAGGATCGGAACGGTGCCCAGGATGGCGAACCGCTCGAAGACTCCGCCGTTCGGCCGCTGCGGGTTGCCGATGAAGAAGTAATTGGTCGTGTCCTTCACCGATTGCGGATCGGCAGCATGCAACGTCTTGAACATGCTGGCCACGGTTGCACCCTGCGAATACCCGAAGATCACAATCGGCTGGCCCGTGCCCTGCGCGGTGGTGTACGCGCCGGTCAGCGCGACCACGCCGCTCTGCACCGAATCGTTCCACTTGGCGCCCTGCAAGCCGCCCCAGCCGGGCAGCGGGATGGGCCAGAACTGAGCGTCGTATTCGATCCCCGATGTCGGGTTGAGGACGCAGCCACCGGCGCAATCACCGCCTGGCACCAGGTAGTTGTTCACGGCGTTCGGCAGGTAATTCAGGACATCGGCCGGGTGCTGCGTGCCCGTGCCGGGAACGATGATCGCTTGCACCGCGGTCAGCCCGAGCGACGCGGTTATTGCCGTCGTCAGCGTTTGCGTGATCCCGAGGATCAGGGCGGCGAACGCAATCATGATCGCGACGAGTAATGACCTAGCTGCCGAACGGGTGCTCATGTGCATCTGCAACGCTCCTTGCCGTGGTTCCCCGGCGCATCTTGCCATTGAGGAGAGCGCTGCACGGCAGAACCGGGCAAACTGTTGCGGACGACAATATGACGATCCTCGACGAACGAATACGGCAGTGCTGAGCGGGCGCGCAGTTAACGCCAGCGTGCCCATACGTAGGGCACCAGCGAGCGCAGGAAATCGAGGTCGGGGCCGGGCTCGCGGCGGCGAATGCCTGTTCGAAGTATTCCTCGGCGACCAACAAGATGCCTTCGGCGTACTCGCTGGTGAACTCGATGCTGCCGTAGTCATCCATCATTCGCGAACCGTCAGCACGAGATCGGTGGTTCGTTCCGCGCGCGTGCAGCCGCAGATAGTCCCGAACGAGCACTCGGTCGTTGCCTGTCGCGACGCCAGGAGATGCATGAGCGGAAGCGTGCGCTTCCCTTCGTAGAGATCGCCGAGGATCTCCTTGCCGTAAGTCTCTTCGTCGCCAACGAGATTCAGCAGATCGTCTCGAATCTGGAAGGCGGCGCCGAAATGAAAGCCGAACCGCACCAGCGGTCCGAGTTCGACGGTGCCTCCGGAACCGACAATCGCACCGACCCGCAGCGGGTGAATCGTGGTGTACCAGCACGTTTTGTGCATGATCAGGTCGAGGTAGTCCTCGCGGCCCCAGATCCTCGACATTGTCGAGCTGCCAACCGACTTCGGTCGCCTGCCCCTCGAGCGTGCGCAGTGCCATCGTGTCGAACTCGGCCCACACCAGGTCGGCGAGGTCGCGATCAAGCGTCGGGTCGCGCGCCGCAGCACCTGTCCCGCAACGACCGCAAGCCCGTCACCGGCGTTCAACGCCGCGGCCAGTCCGTATTTCGCCGACAAGCGTCGGCCTGCCGCGGCGCATCTCGCTGCCGTCGGCGACGTCGTCATGAACGAGAAAAGCGTTGTGCAACAATTCGATTGCAACCGCGATGCCGAGCAGCTCTTCCGAGCTGGCCCCGAAAGCCCGGCCCGCGGACAGGCATAGCGCCGGTCGCAGCGCTTTGCCTGGCCGCGACGGATATTCACGCATTGGGCCGTACAGCCACTGCACCGGCTCCCCGTCGGGCATCGCGTCCAGCATCGAGCGCCGAATGGCGCGGCCCACCTCGCGCAGTCGGCCCTCGACATTGGTGATGAGAGCGGCGCGGTCGGCGACTTCGGTCATCGGTCGGTGGTCTGCACTGATAGCACCAGCGGAAGCCACATCTGCGGTTGGCCTTCGACCAGCACGGTTCCGCGGTACATACCCGGCGCGGCGTCATCGGCCAGTTGGATTGTCACGACGACGCCGCGACTGCTGCGCGCAGGCATCGGCACCGGGTCCGGGTCGAACCGGACGGCGTCGGCCTTGATCACATCTCCGGCGTGGGACAACAGATCGCTGCACCTTAGGGCAATGTCACCATGATTTGTCGATCCGCCGTTGTGAAGCCACACCTCCGCGCAGACCGGGCCCGGGTGGCTCGGCGTTTCGATATGAACGCTGGCCGTTGCACCCGACGCGTTCAAGTCCAAGGTGGCAGCACCGTTGGAAACCGGCCCTGCCGGGGTGACCGTATTGGCGAGACGATTCATCAGCGACTCCCATGTCGCCACCACGCGGTCCACGCTCGGCGCCGACGCCTGGGATGCCTTGGGCCGACCGGTCGACTGCGCCTGCTCGCCCTCGTGGTCTATACCGTTCGATCCGTTGCCTGCCAACTTCACGAATCGGTCGACGATTTGAGTTGCCGCACGCAAACCCTGCGATTGCACCGCGCCGAGCGCCCGAATGTTGGCGGCAGGATCGAACACCGCCGCCCACGGAAGATCCGTGACCGTGCTGTCGTCCCCCAACGCGCGTTCAGACAATTGCGGTACCTGTCAATTCAGCCGAGCATTTGGCCTGCACGAAGGTATGCTAAGGCCGCAAATCGCGGAAGGCGGGGGCCATGCCGAATTTTCGTCAAGCTTCTCTGGCGCTCTTCGGGCAAATCGACCAGGAAGCCGTCGATGCGGACAAAGAGCCGAGCCCCATGAACGACGCGGTGCTGGCCACAATAGAGAGGTTTCTGCCAAACAGCACCGGGCTGGGCCAGCGTGGCTGGTTTCACGAGTTGGAGGAATTCCTCAACAGCCCGAAGATTCGGGAACCGCGCAGCCAACCGTTCCGGTTTCCGACCTACGAAGAAGCCACCGAGGAGCTCAGCGGCATCCAGCCCGTGGACGGCAGATCCTCGCTCGACTTCGAACCGCTCGACACTGATCGCAGCCCCGCGTTGGCGCGGGCGGCGTACGCGTTGGTGGTCCTCGAAAAGATCCGTGCCGCCAAGAACGGCTTCACCGACGATCCAATCGCGCCGGACGACCAACTGTTTGGGATGCTGCCCGGCATTCTCGACTCCTGGCCCGCGGAAAAAAACGGTGAACCCCTGACACCGGACGCCAAAGTCCAAGCACTGGTCGCCCGCATTGACGAAATGGTCGACCGCGAATCGTTCCTGCGCATCGCCGGCGAGGAGATTAGCCCGCAGTTCGCCGAACGCGCCAAACCATGCTTTGGACACTCGAGGATTCCGGCGGCGAATACTGCAGCACGCTCTACACCGATTCCGAAGACGACGACTTAACGGTTGCCGACATCAAGAAGATCATCCATCCGCTGAATTGGGATCTCTGTTTCCCCGTCCTTCTTCCACGAGATGACCGAACAAACACCGGGCAAATTCACATCTGACGGTTGGTTCCGCATCGTCGAGTCCATTTCCGCCGAACCCGACGAGATCCCTCCTGCAGACCGCCCTCTCGTCTTTTGGCTCGACGAGCAGAAGGACAAGGACGGCAACGAGGAGGGCATCTTCATCAACTACAAGTTGGACACCAACCGCAGTGGCGAGGGATTGTCTGCCGGCATCGTCGAGATCGACAATGGTTACCTATGGGTGAAGGCGACCCACAATGGGCCCGGCGGCAAAGGCGTGCGGATCCGCACCAGCAAAGAGGAGCGGGTCAACGGCCTCAGCCCGACGGCGACGGCGGCGCTCGGCTGCCTGCTGGGCTGGTCGGACGCCGGCAAAGAGATGCTCGCGGGCACCGCGCGCAAGGCAATGAACAACAAGCTTGACCTCCCCGCGGGCAGAACGCTCAAGGGCTGGCCACCCTCCACTCTCAAGCTGACCCCCGTGGACCACGATCCGGCCACGGTTCCGCCAGACGTCCCGGCTACACTCCCGATCAACTTCTCCGACACCGTCGATGACACACGGACCTTGGCCAAAAGCCTGATCGAAAAGGTGACGGACAACCTGGGCGACGCCGTCAGCCGCTGGATGGGCGGGCTGACCAGACAGGACGTGGAGGACATCACCGAAGAGATCGGCAGCGATCTCAAAACTTGGTCACTCGAGGTGTACGACACCGCCGAGGCGAACGTGCGGCCCCCGAGGGAGGATGCCACCAATGGGTGATCCCAGAGACGATCCCAAAACCATTGCGGCCAAGTACGCCAAAGAAGTCAACGAGACCATCGACGGCGCCGCCCAGGTGGCGACCGACGCCTACGAGAAGATCAACGCCCAACCTCCCACGTTCGGAACTCAGGACGCGATCAAGTCTCTGTTCGACCTGACCAAAGTCGCGATCAAGGGCGCAGCCGACATTGCCGTATCCCGCTGCAGACGAAGCCCGATCCTCGTGTGCTCCTTCTCGCTGACCACATCTCCACGGTGGTTCGGCGCGGCCTGCTCGAAGCGACTCAGGTCGCCCAGGACGCCGCGACGCTCATCGACCAGGATCCAACGGGCGTCGACAGAAACGAATTGGTGAAGTCCGCGGTGAAGATGGCGCGGATCGGCATGCTGCGAACCGCCGAGATCGCCCAGACGGTCGCGGCGGGGCCGGGGGCCTACGCCGATCCGGTGTTGTACTCCGACGACATCCACATCGATGCGAAGCCCTACGACCGGACGCTTAAGGTGACCTCCATGCGTCGCAAAGCCGTTCCGAACGAAGACATCACAAAACAGGTCGCGTTCGATCTCTCGAACGCAATCCTGCCTGCGAACATGGCTCGTTCCGCATGATCGCCAACTCGGCCGGGCTGTGCAGCGGCGTCTACACCGGCATAATCGAAGCCCGCAATCTCGACACCAATCAGCCCGATGACACCGTAACCGTGGACGTGTTATTTGCGCTGTGATGCAACCTGATCCACCTAGCGGCGTCGATGAGCTGCTCGATCGCGCATTGCGCGCCGCCGCGGAAGGCGATCGGGCGACAGCCAATCTGCTCGCCGGCAGAGTCCCCTGGCCGTCGACCGCAACAACACCGACGCCGAGGACCTGCTGGCGGCGCCGGCCGACTACGGCGAAATCCGCCGATTGACCATCCTTTTCGCCGATCTCGTCGACTCCACCGCCTTGTCGACCCGGATCGAACCGGAGACATATCGCACCGTTGTTGGACGTTACCGCGACGACGTCCTGCGAATCGTCGACCGGTACGACGGCCACATCGGCTCGACCAAAGGCGACGGGCTGCTGGCCGTTTCGGCCATCCGCATGCCCACGAGAACGACGTTCAGCGGGCCGTCTCAGGCCGGCACTGGACATCACGCGCGCGGTGGCCGATCTCAGCACCGGGTTCGGCGCCGCTTCGGCTTCGACATCGACGTCCGGGTCGGAATTACATCGCGGAATCGTCTACTTGGACACGCCCAAGACGACGTCTACGGCTTCGCGGCGAATCTCGCCGCACGGATGTGCAGTCTCGCCGAACCCGGCACCGTCGGCGTTTCGGAGGCAAGTCGAACCTCTCGTCCGTGGCGTGTTCGAACTGGAGGCGCAGCTGCCCGACGTCCTGTCAAGGGCGTCGATGATCCGGTCGCGCCATTACCGGGTGATCGCCGAGCACGAAATGAGCTCGCACGGACCTCGGCCCGCTGGTCGGTCGGACGGGAAATGGCCTATCTGGAAGCAATGCTGGGCGACGCGACCGCGCGGACGAGCTCGAGCACACGGGCGTCGTGTTTCAGGGCGAGGCCGGGATCGGCAAGAGCCGCCTTGCTTGGTCGGCCGTCGAGCTGGCCGAGCGGTCCCACGCCGTCGTCCTGCAGTTGATCGGATCACCGTTCCACACCGACGTCGGCTTGCGGCCGTGCGCCGCTTGTTGGAACGCCGGTGTGGCATCGGCCGGACGTCGATCCGGCCGGGCGCCTGCGATATCTGACAGTCCGAGATCGCGGAGCGTTCGCTCGACCCCGACCACCATGGTTCCGCTGTTGCGCCCGTGCTTGGCATCGATCCCCAGATCGGCTATCAACCCGTCCCCGCCGAAGGGCGCAAGCTCTACGACCGGATATGCGCTGCGGTTCGCGACTACCTCCTTGCGTGCGTGCGGGACGGACCTGCGCTGCTGCTCGTTGAGGACTTGCACTGGTTCGACGAGGACACCGTCGAGGTGGTCCATTCGCTCCTCGATGCCGGAACTCGACGGTCATGTGCTGGTCGTCATGACCAGCCGCGAGCAGGTGCTGCCTGCCAGTTCGACGAACCGCAGTGTTCGACCTCAAACCGTTGAGCGACAACGAGACCGACCAGTTGATCGTCGCTCTCCATCCCGAAGTGACGCCCGATCAACGGCGCGCCGTGCGACGGCGCTGTGACGGCATGCCGCTGTACATCGAAGAGGTGGTGGCGAAGCTCAAGGAGCAACCGTCCGACGCTTCCACCGTGGTCGGCGTGCCGGACACGCTCTACGAGGCGTTGTTGCGCGCCTACGGTCCAGCAGCAGACGCGCTTCAGGTGGTCGAGGCGGCCGCCATCATCGGCAGTCGGGTCGAACGCAGTCTGTTGTCGTGCCGTCGTGGGTCTGGATGAGCAGGAATTGGAGCAGGTGATTCAGCAGCTTGATGCAGGGCCGCGTGCTTGAGCCGCTCGACGAGGACAGCTGGCGGTTCCGTCATGAGCTACTTCGTGAGGTCGCCGCGGAACTGTCGCCGCCCAGCCTTCGCCGCGAGCTTCACAGCCGCATAGCCGACGCGCTGGCGTCGCAGCAGCAGTTGGTAATCCCGACTGGCCGCTGATCGCGCGCCACTACGAGCATGCCGAGCGTTACGCCGAGGCGGCGGCAGCTATGCCGCAGGCGTCGGCCGATGCTCGTCAGCGCGGCGCACTCGGGAGGCGTTGACCTACCTGACTCATGCCGTGTCACAGGTCGAGCAGTCGCCGCCGGACCGCGACCGCGACCACCTCGAGATCGCCTTCGGTTGGAGCGCGGCTTCCTTGCCCAGGCGGCCGAGGGAGTGTTCGAGCCCGAATGCCGCCGCCGACTTCGAACGCTGTCTTCATCTGTGCAGCAGCGACCTTCGGACGATGACCTTCTTTCGACCGTGATGTCGCTGTACCGCTACTACACAATGCGCGCCGATCTTGACAGCGCGCGCAGCGACTGGTCGAGTCCATCCGAGGAGCCTCACAGGCCCACGAGATGTTCATGCCTTTCAACGATTCCGGCTTCGGGATGCTGGCCTGGTACCGCGGCGAATTCGACTATGCGCGTGACCAAGATGGACGGCGCGGCGCAGACATTGAGCGACGAAGGCGCGCAGGCGCTCGACGCATGTTGTTCATGCCGAACGATGCGACCGCGGCCTTTAACCCATCTCGCGCTGAGCCCGGTGTCATCGACGGGCGATCTTGCGGGTGCCGAAGCCGACTCGGCGAAGCCGAACGCCGCTGCGACGAACTGGCCTTTCCCCAGGGTGCCTTCAGCTTGGCGTATGCACGCCAGATGGAGGTGTTGATCCGGATCGAGGCCGGCGATCTGGAGCTGCGCGCCCGAGGTCGCCGTCGAGCTTGGCACCGCTGAGGGGGACAGCATGGCTTCGACTCGTGGGCGCTGACCGGCGCAGCGCAGCAGGCCACGGTGGCGCACTTCATCGCCTTGTCCGACGACACCGTCGACGCTTCCACGCTGGGGCCGTATATCGCGATGCTGACCGGATTCCTCGACACATGGCGCGCCTCGGAGTGAACGCGCCTCATCACGTTCTACGACGCGTTGTTGGCCCGGCTGCTGACCGCCGCAGGCCGACTCGAGGAAGCACGGGCGCGCTGCAAACGGGATTGGCGCTTGCTCGCGAAACCGACGATGCATTTCTACGACGCCGAGCTGCTCCGGCTCCGCGCGCTCACCACTGACGATAGCGAGTCACGACGCGCGCCGATCTAGGCAGCCTTCGAGCTGGCCCGCGAGTCAGGACGCGCGCGATCTTTGAACTTCGCGCTGCGACTAGATGTATTTCGAAATTGTTCGGTGAACCGGCACGCGAGACCACTGACTGGATGCGATCAGCCGCTTTCCCGACCGACAGCAGTTGGCCGGAGCTCGTGCGGGCACGGGCATTGCTCGGGTGAGGCGGCCCGGGCGGCAAAGTCGCCATCCTCGGCGGCGGCATGGCCGGGCTTGAGCGCCGCTTGGCGGCTCAGCGAGCCCGGCTGGCGCGACCGCTTCGACTCCATCACCGTCTACCAACGCGGCTGGCGGCTCGGCGGCAAGGGCGCGTCGAGCCGCGGACGCGAACGGACGGATCGAGGAGCACGGGCTGCACATCTGGCTCGGCTCCTACGAGAACGCCTTCGCGCTGCTGCGCGAGTGTTACGCCGAACTCGACAGGGCCACAACCGATCCCGCGGCGCCGATCCGAACCTGGGACCGAGGCCATGATCCCCGCCGACAATCTCGGGCTGGCCGACCAATGGGGCAGCGACTGGCTGACGTGGCTTGGCACCTTCACCCGTAACGACGGCTGCCCGGCGATCCCGACGGCACCGGCCGCGAGATGACGGCCGTCGAGTTTCGTCCAGCGCGCCCTGCAACTGGTCCTCGACTTCGCCGACTCCTGCGCGACGCAACGCCGGCCGGGCTTGCATGCTCGACGACCTCGCCGATCCGCCACCCGCAGTCGTCGGCGCCGATCGATCGACGCCGTGCAACGCGGCATCGTGGCGCGCACTGCTGGCGCTCGCAGACCCACAGGTACGCGGAGTCCATCCGGTGCACCGATTGCTCGAGCGACGCGCTCGATGCCGTCCGCGACAGCGCTCGACTACGAAGACCGCCCCGACCATAGGCGGTCGCTGGCTGCTGATCTCGCTCATGACCGCGGTGCGATCCGCGGCATCCTCGCCGACAATCTGGTCACCGATCCGCGCGGCTTCCGGGCCATCAACGACGAGGACTTCGGCGCACTGGATCCTGCGCCACGGCGGCCACCCCGACGTCCTCGACTTCCGCATTGGTGCGCGGCCTGTACGACCTTGTTTCGGCTACGAGCGACGGCGACCCGGAGCGGCCCGCCGTTCGCGGCCGGGCGTGATGATCTTCCTGATCGGCATTGGTGCTGTTCGAATACAAGGGCGCGATCTTCTGGAAGATGACCGCCGGCATGGGCGATGTCGTGATCGCGCCGCTTTACCAGGCGCTGCGACGGCGCGGCGTGCAGTTCGAGTTCTTCCACCGCCTGGACGCGCTGCATCTCGACGACCGGCGATCAGGCCATCGACGCCATCACGCATGGGCCGTCAGGTCCGGCTGGCCGACGGACATCGAGCACTACGAGCCCCTGACCGACGTGCGCGGACTGCCCGTCTTTCCCGAGCGCGCCGCTGCGCCGACCAGACTCGAGCCGACGAGCCCGACTGCGACGAGCTTGGAATCGCACTTCGGCAAACGCGACTGACGCCGAGACGCGGAGTGCTGCGCCGCGGCGAGCGACTTCGACCACGTCGTGCTCGCCGTCTCGGTGGGGATGCTTCCGATCGTCGCCGACGAACTGATCGAGGATCGACCCGAATGGCGCGAGATGACCACTCATGTCCGCACCGTCGCGACCCAGGCGTTCCAGTTCTGGCTGCGCCCAGACGAACCGACGCTGGGCTGGCACGAGCCCGGCGTGACGATCAGCGGCTACGTCCGCCCGTTCGAGACCTGGGCGTCGATGCCGCAGACGCTGTGGGCCGAGGACTGGCCCGATGCACGACCGGCCCGGCACGGTCGCGTACTTCTGCGGCAGCCTCGACGCGCCGTGGCCGCACGGCGGATGACCCGGCTGACTACGTCGCAGCGACTACGAGCAACGGGTGCACCGCAACGCCGCCGACTACATCGACCGCTATCTCGGGCTCTACTTCCCGAACGCCGTCACCGACGACGGGTTCGACTGGCATCTGCTGTGCGGCGCCAACGGTGGCAACGCGGCCGCGCGGCGCTCGCCACCCAGCACGTCAGCGTGAACATCGATCCGTCGGACCGCTATGTGCAGTCGGTTCCCGGAACGCGACCGTACCGGCTGCGGCCCGACGAAAGTGGTTACGACAACCTGGTCCTGGCCGGCGACTGGACGGATTGCGGGATGAACGCCGGCTGCATCGAGGCCGCGGTGATGTCGGGCCTTGAGGCCGCCAACGCATTACTCGGCCGCGGCCGCTATCACCGGATCCGCGGCTTCTATTTGCCCTGACGGAGCTCAGCTCTCCTTTGCGCGGCGTTCGCGGTAAGCCGCGACATGTTGGCGGTTGCCGCAGTTGCCGGTGTCGCAGAACTTGCCGGAGCGGTTCCGCGACAGGTCGGTCAGCACCGCCTCGCAATCGGGTGCCGCGCAGATCTTGAGCCGGCGCAGCTCGCCCGCACGGATCACGTCGGCAAGCGCCATCGCAATCTCGGCACCCATGCGCTGCCACAGCGGGGCGTCCATCGAGGCCAGGTGCAGATGCCAGTCGGGCATCTCCGCGATGCCGGGTCAGCCACGGCTGCGCCTTGGTGTCGCTGAGCAAGGCGTTGACCTGCTCGACGGCGCGCTCTTCGTCGCCGGCGGACTCCCAGATCTTCCCCACCCGCTCGCGCAACCGCTGCACGGTCTTCAGCTCGGCGTCGTCGTGGTCACGCCTGCCGGTCCAGCCGAAGCTGTCCAGATAGGCGTCCAGCTCCGCGAGCTGACCGAGTTGCTCACCGTCCACCCGATCGGTGTTGACCAGCACACATGCGCTTTGCAATGTGAGCTCGGTGTCATGACTGAAAATCATTTGACTCCTGACCTGCTTCTCCCCTACTGTCATGAGCAACAATCATTTTACTCATGACATGACGGGGGTGCCAGATGACAGCGACACAGGTCACCAAGAACGTCGACCACTTCCGTCTGGGCATGTTCTTCGCCGTCAGCTCCGCGCCTGTCGTTCGCGCTGTCCGGCCCTCTGGCCAAGGCTTTGATGGACGCCGGCTGGAGCCCGACCGCCGCCGTCACCGCGCGCATGGCGGGCGGTGCACTCGTGATGGCCATCTTCGCCACCATCGTCAAGCCGGACTGGGTCCGCGAGGCCTGGGCGCACCGCAAGACCGTCGCTCGCGTACGGGATCGTCCCGGTCGCCGGCGCGCAGCTGTGCTACTACAACGCCGTCAGTCATCTATCGGTCGGCGTCGCGCTGCTTTTGGAGTACACCGCCCCCGTCCTGGTCGTCGGCTACCTGTGGGCCACCACACGACGCAGGCCCACCAACATGACGCTGGCCGGTGTCGTCCTCGCGATCACCGGAATTGTATTGGTGCTCAACGTCTTCTCCGGAGCACACATCAACGCGATCGGCGTGGCGTGGGCGGCGGCCGCCGCCGTGTGCGCGGCCTGCTACTTCATGATGTCCGACGAAGTCGCTGCCGACGGAAACGGTCTGAATGCCATCACGCTGGCCGCCAGTGGACTGATCGTCGGCGCGGCCGCGGTCGCCCTGCTGGGCGTCGTCGGCATCATGCCGCTGACCTTCACCACCAACGACACCGTCGTCGCGGGGTTGACGATGTCGTGGGTGATCCCCGTCATCGCTCTCGGCGTGATCACCACCGCCGTCGCCTACTCGCTGGGCATCGCGGGCATCGCCCGCCTGCGGCCGAGGTTCGCATCGCTGGTCGGTCTGGCTGAGGTGTTGTTCGCGGTGCTCGCAGCGTGGCTGCTGCTCGGCCAGGCGATCACGCCGATGCAGGCCGTTGGCGGCGCCGTCGTCCTGGTCGGCCTCGCGCTGGCCCGGCAGGGCGACCGCAGCGAGAAGGTCGACGCTGCGACCTGGCCCGATGCCGGTGCGGTCGAGGGGCTGACCCCCTGCGGTAAACCTAAGAGTTAGGCCTCGTCAGGCCGGTGTGGAAATATGGCCGGGTGACTTTGCCGCGCACGTTGGCCCGGGGGGCCGCCCTTCTTGCCGCTGTCGGAGCCACGGCATCCGCCGTAATCGTCGCCCCGAGCGCCAACGCAGTGCCTTGCCCGGATATCGAGGTCGTGTTCGCACGCGGAACTGGCGAACCTCCTGGCGTCGGCCGGGTCGGTCAGGCATTCACCGACGCGCTCAGCTCACAGGTCGGCGGCCAGACAGTCACCTCGTACGCGGTGAACTATCCCGCCGACTATGACTTCCTCACCGCCGCCGACGGTGCCACCGACGCGGCCAACCACATCGCGTCCATGGCATTGCAATGCCCGTCCACCAGGATCGTCCTCGGCGGCTACTCGCAGGGCGCAGCGGTGATGGACATGCTGGCCGGAGTGCCGCCGCTGGGCAACAAGATCGGCAGCATCGGATCCGCGCCGCCGCTGTCGCCGACGGCCGCGGTCACCGTCGCAGCCGTCGCAGTGTTCGGTAATCCCGCGACCAAGTTCGGCAATCCGCTCACACAAGCGGGCATGTTCGCGGGTCGTTCGATCGACCTGTGCAAAGACGGCGACCCGATCTGTTCTGGTGGGCGAAACCCCTTCGCCCACCACGGTTATGAAGATGCAATGGCTGCACAAGCAGCCGGCTTCGCAGCGGGAAGGGTATAGAGATATGCGTGTAGTTGAGGCAGCAGTTGCATTACTCGTCGGCACCGCGGCGGCCATCACACCGTCGATCGCTTTCGCGCCGACCGCTTCCGCGGACTGCCCCGACATCGAAGTCATCTTCGCCCGCGGCACCGATGACACGCCCGGACTCGGGGCCGTCGGAGGGGCGTTCGTCAACGCGCTCCAGTCCAAGGTCGGTGGCCGGTCCGTCGGCTCCTACGCCGTGAACTACCCGGCGAGCTATGACTTCCTTGCTGCCGCAGACGGAGCCAACGACGCCAGCGCCCACGTCCAGTACATGATGGGTGCCTGCCCGAACACCCGACTGGTCCTCGGCGGATACTCGCAAGGCGCGGCCGTGATGGATGTCATCGCCGCAGTGCCCATCCCGGCCATCGGGTTCACCAATCCGCTGCCCCCCAACGCCCCGGACTTCGTCCCCGCGATCGCGGTGTTCGGCAACCCGTCGGCCAAGCTCGGACTGCCGTTGACGATAAGCCCGGTATGGGGTGGCCGGTCCATCGACCTGTGCAACGGCGGCGACCCGATCTGCCAAACCGACGGACAAAACCTCAACGCGCACAAGGCCCCCAATTACACAGGCGGATTTGTCAACACCGCGGCCGACTTCGTCGCCGGACGGGTGTAGCCAGCACCTCGCATTCCAACGGATGCGTCAATTCGTCGGCTAACATCGGCGAGATGATCATTCGTGGTGAAGGCGACAGCACGGGTCATCGCATCCGCCGCGGCCTGGCTGTTGTGGCGATAGCGATACTCACCGCGACAGGCGTGCTCATGGGCTCCTCAATCGTCCCAGGTAGCAATGCCATTCCCTCGGCGTCGGCCGCGTGCCCTCAGGTCGAGGTGGTCTTCGCCCGCGGTCGCCTGGAACCAGCGGGCACCGGCGTCTTGGGTAACGCATTCGTCGGAGCACTGCGAAACCGGGTTAACAAGAACATCGGCGTTTACGCGGTGAACTATCCGGCCGACAACCAGATCGACATCGGCGCCAACGACATGAGCGCACACATCCAGAACATGGCGAAGAACTGCCCGGATACCCGCCTGGTACTCGGCGGTTACTCTCTGGGCGCCGCGGTCACCGACGTGGTCCTGGCCCTTCCGTTCGCCTTCTTCGGCTTCGACAATCCCTTGCCGGCAGATATGGACCAGAAGATCGCCGCCGTCGCACTCTTCGGCAACGGCTCGGCCTGGGCCGGACCCATCACGAACTTCAACCCGACCTACTCCGAACGCACCATCGAGTTGTGCCACGGCGCAGATCCGATATGCAACCCGGCGGATCCGAACACGTGGGAGAAGAACTTTGTCGACCACGCAGCCAAGGCCTACATCGACGCAGGCATGGTCAACCAGGCCGCCGACTTCGCCGCGGCCCGACTGCACTAGTCGATGCGGCGCAGGTCGCGGGTCACCGTGATACGCGCCTCTAGCTGGTCGTCGGGCGGATAGTCGACACCGACAAGTGTCAGGCCCTGCGGCGGCGCAGCCGCGAAATCGCTCGAACGGCGCGACGCGGTCAACAGGCTTGCGCACCAAGCCGGTTCGCGACGGCCTTCCCCTACTGCCAGCAGCGCACCGACCAGCGAGCGCACCATCGACCAGCAGAACGCGTCCGCGGTGACGTACGCCGTGACCAGATCGCCGGACTTCGACCAGTCCAGCCGCTGCAGATCGCGGATCGTGGTGGCGCCCGCGCGGAACCGGCAGAACGCCGCGAAGTCGTGCAGCCCGACGAGTTCTCGGGACGCAGACGCCATCGCATCGACGTCCAGCGGCCGCGGCCACGGCGTCACGAACCGCGCCTGCTGCGGCGCGACGCCGTGCGGCGCGGTGGACAGCCGGTACTCGTAGTGACGCCGCAACGCCGAGAAGCGGGCGTCGAAACCCGCTGGCGCCCTGGCGATGTCGCTCACTCTGACATCGGTCGGCAATAGCCGCGACAGCCGTCGCACCAACGGCAGGAACTCGCTGTCACCGGGACGGGTCGCACGCGGGTATGCGTGTGGGATCGCGTCGGCAGGCACGTCGACGTGGGCCACCTGGCCCGTCGCATGGACGCCGGTGTCGGTGCGCCCGGCTGCGCGCAGCTGCACCGGGGTGCGGAACACCGTCGTCAACGCCTCATCGAGCACGCCGGCCACCGTGCGCTGCCCGGCTTGTACCGCCCAGCCCGCGAATTCGGTTCCGTCGTAAGCGATGTCGAGGCGGAGACGAACCGGACGTGAGGAGGACGAAATGCGAGCGAGCCCGCCACCGGAATCGATGGCGGGCTCGTTGCTCATGTCGCTAGGACTTGTCGGCATCCTCATCGGAGCCGGCCTCGTCAGCCCTCTCGGCCTCGGCCTCTTCGATCTCTTCCTCGGCCTCGGCGGTCTGCGCGTCGGCGATCGCCTCGTCCTCGGCCTTGACCTCCTCGACCGATTCCTCGGCCTCGGTTGGCTGCTCCTCGGCCACGTCCTCGTCGGCGGGCCCGACGGCCTCCTCCGGCTCGACCGCTGCCTGCGGGGCCGCCGCAGCCGCAACCGGTGCGGCCTTCTTGGCCGCAGACTTGCGCGCCCGGTTGGCCTCCGACGTCACCGTCTTCTCCCGAACCAGTTCGATGACGGCCATCGGGGCGTTGTCGCCCTGACGTGCCTCCACCTTGATGATGCGGGTGTAGCCACCGGCGCGGTCGGCGTAGAACGGCCCGATCTCGGCGAACAGGGTGTGCACCACATCCTTGTCGCGGATCTTCTTGAGCACCTCACGCCGATTGTGCAGCGTGCCCTTCTTGGCGTGGGTGATCAGCTTCTCCGCGTACGGCCGCAGCGCCCGCGCCTTGGGCTCGGTGGTCTTGATCCGACCGTGCTCGAAGAGCGACGTGGCCAGGTTGGCCAGCAGCGCCTTCTGGTGCGAGGACGATCCGCCGAGGCGACGGCCCTTGGTGGGCTTGGGCATTGCGACTATCTCCTAAATGAGGCCGATCCCCGTATCAGGTAGGACCGGGACGGAATTCTTAGAGCTGTTCGGTTTCGGCGTAGTCCTGGTCGTTGTCCATCTCGTAGCCGGCGTCGCTGTTCCACGTTCCAGTGGCGACGTCGTAACCGGCGACCTCGGACGGATCAAACGTGGCCGGGCTGTCCTTCAGCGACAGACCGAGCTGGTGCAGCTTGATCTTGACCTCGTCGATGGACTTCTGGCCGAAGTTGCGGATGTCCAGCAGGTCGGACTCCGTGCGGGCGACGAGCTCGCCCACCGTGTGCACACCCTCGCGCTTGAGGCAGTTGTACGACCGCACCGTGAGGTCCAGGTCGTCGATCGGCAGCGCGAACGACGCGATGTGATCGGCCTCGGCAGGTGACGGGCCGATCTCGATGCCCTCGGCTTCGACGTTGAGTTCCCGTGCCAGGCCGAACAACTCGACCAGCGTCTTGCCCGCCGACGCAAGCGCGTCGCGAGCGGTGATCGAGCTCTTGGTCTCGACGTCCAGGATCAGCTTGTCGAAGTCGGTGCGCTGCTCGACGCGGGTGGCCTCCACCTTGTAGGTGACCTTCAGCACCGGCGAGTAGATGGAATCGACCGGGATGCGGCCGATTTCGGCGCCCGACGCCTTGTTCTGCACGGCGGGGACGTAGCCGCGGCCGCGCTCGACGACGAGCTCGACCTCGAGCTTGCCCTTGTCGTTCAGGGTGGCGATGTGCATGTCGGGGTTGTGCACCGTCACACCGGCGGGCGGCACGATGTCACCCGCGGTGACCGCGCCCGGGCCCTGCTTGCGCAGGTACATGGTGACGGGCTCGTCCTCCTCCGAGGACACGACCAGACCCTTGAGGTTCAGGATGATGTCGGTGACATCTTCCTTGACGCCGGGGACCGTGGTGAATTCGTGCAGCACACCGTCGATGCGGATGCTGGTGACGGCTGCGCCGGGAATCGACGACAGCAGTGTGCGCCGAAGCGAATTGCCAAGGGTGTAACCGAATCCGGGCTCCAACGGTTCGATGACGAACTGGGAGCGATCTTCGGCGAGTACCTCTTCGGACAATGTGGGTCGCTGAGAAATCAGCATGGTGTTTCTTTCCTCCTTCGCGACAACCGCTATTTGATGTCGCGTATCCCAACCGCCATCCGGGCGGCCGGGAAGCCTTTACTTCGAGTAGAACTCGACGATGAGCTGCTCGGCGAGCGGCACGTCGATCTGCGCCCGCTCGGGCAGCTGGTGCACGAGCACACGCTGGCGTTCGCCGACCACCTGCAGCCAGCCGGGGATCGGCCGGTCGCCCGCGGTCTCGCGCGAAACCTCAAACGGCAACGTGTTCAACGACTTCGACTTGATGTCGATGATGTCGTATTGCGACACCCGGTAACTCGGGATGTCCACCTTGACACCGTTGACGGTGAAGTGGCCGTGGCTGACCAGCTGGCGGGCCATCCGGCGGGTCCGCGCCAGCCCGGCGCGGTAGACGACGTTGTCGAGCCTGCTCTCCAGGATCTGCAGCAGCTCCTCACCGGTCTTACCGGGGCGGCGCACCGCCTCCTCGTAATACCTGCGGAACTGCTTCTCCATCACGCCGTAGGTGAAGCGTGCCTTCTGCTTCTCCTGCAGCTGCTGGCGGTATTCGCTCTCCTTGATCCGCGCGCGACCGTGCTGGCCGGGTGGATAGGGACGCTTCTCGAACGCCTGGTCGCCACCGACGAGGTCGGTGCCCAACCGGCGCGACTTGCGCGTTGCGGGTCCGGTGTAACGAGCCATGAGTCCTGTCCCTCCTAGACCCTGCGCCGCTTGGGCGGACGGCAGCCGTTGTGCGGCTGCGGGGTGACATCGGAAATCGCGCCGACCTCGAGGCCGGCCGCCTGCAGCGACCGGATCGCGGTCTCGCGGCCCGAACCCGGGCCCTTCACGAATACGTCGACCTTCTTCACGCCGTGCTCCTGCGCCTTGCGGGCGGCGCTCTCGGCGGCCAGCTGCGCGGCGAACGGCGTCGACTTGCGCGACCCCTTGAAGCCGACGTGACCCGACGACGCCCAGGCGATGACATTGCCCTGCGGGTCGGTGATCGACACGATCGTGTTGTTGAAGGTGCTCTTGATGTGCGCGGCGCCGTGCGGGACGTTCTTCTTTTCCCTGCGGCGGGTCTTCTGACCCTTCTTCGGGGCCGAGGCGCTCTTCTTGGCGGGTGGCATTACTTGGCCTTCTTCTTACCGGCGATGGTGCGCTTCGGGCCCTTGCGGGTGCGCGCATTGGTCTTGGTCCGCTGGCCACGCACCGGCAGGCCGCGGCGATGCCGAATGCCCTGGTAGCAGCCGATCTCGATCTTGCGGCGGATATCGGCCTGCACCTCGCGGCGCAGATCGCCCTCCACCTTGAGGTTGCCCTCGATGTAGTCGCGCAATTGAGTGACCTGGTCGTCGGACAAGTCCTTGGTGCGCAGGTCCCGGCTGATGCCGGTGGCTTCCAGGATCTCCTGGGAGCGGGTACGGCCGATGCCGTAGATGTAGGTCAGCGCGATCTCCATGCGCTTATCGCGCGGGAGATCGACGCCCACGAGGCGTGCCATCAGGCAGTGTTCCTTCTTCTATGCGGAGGTCTGGTCCCAGTCCGTTCCCTCGGTGCGGGGTCCGGCCTCCGTGCCGGACGTTGGATGATGCTCTTCGCGCGAGCGCTCATCGCTGATGAGCGGCGTATCCGCTCAGTGGTACTGGGATTTCGTCATTCAGTTGTGGGTGCCTGGCTTCAATCAGCCTTGGCGCTGCTTGTGACGCGGATCGGAGCAGATCACCATGACCCGCCCATGCCGGCGGATCACCCTGCACTTATCGCAAATGGGCTTGACGCTCGGGTTCACCTTCACGGCTGTTCGATCCTGTTCTTTGTCTCTGTGTTTTCTGGCGGATTACTTGTAGCGGTAAACAATGCGGCCCCGGGACAGGTCGTAGGGAGACAACTCCACCACCACCCGGTCCTCGGGCAGGATGCGGATGTAGTGCTGCCGCATCTTGCCGCTGATGTGGGCGAGAACCTTGTGTCCGTTCTCCAGCTCAATGCGAAACATCGCATTGGGCAGGGGTTCGACCACGCGACCCTCGACCTCGATGGCACCCTCTTTCTTGGCCATTGCTTCTCGGAGATCCTCCGTGTCCGTCTAGATCAGTTGGCGCCCGTCGCCGCGAACGACGACAATTTCCATGGCGCAGCTTTGCTCCGACTACAAAACGTGAGCCGGTAGCTAGAAATTCCAGAACTGGGGCACGCAAGAGCCGGCGCGGGAACCGCACCGTTGGTCCATACTACCTGCTCGGCGGCGTGCCCCAAAATCGCCGAACGGCCACCTCAGTGCCATCGGCTCGACCTCATATCCGCTGGACAGCGAGCGCATACTTGATGGCGATGACTGGACCCGATCCCCAGCCCCGTATACCCGTAATACTGACCGTCGACGACGATCCTGCCGTGTCCAGAGCCGTCGCCCGCGACCTACGCCGCCACTACGGCGAGCAGTACCGGATCGTGCGCGCCGAATCCGGTCAGGACGCCCTCGAGACGCTCAACGAACTCAAGCTCCGCGGCGAGACGGTCGCGGTGTTCGTCGCCGACTACCGGATGCCGCAGATGAGCGGCATCGAGTTCCTGGAAGAGGCCATGGACCTGTATCCGATGGCCCGGCGCGTGCTCTTGACCGCGTACGCCGACACCCATGCGGCAATCGACGCGATCAACGTCGTCGACCTGGATCACTACCTGCTCAAGCCGTGGGATCCCCCGGAGGAGAAGCTCTACCCGGTGATCGACGGCCTACTGACGGCCTGGCGAGAAACCGGCGACCGCGCGATCCCGATACACCAAGATCATCGGGCACCCGTGGAATGCCGCGGTCGTCGGAGGTGCGCGAGTTCCTCGCCCGAAACCGGCTGTTCTACACGTCGCTACGTGGCCGACGAGCCCAAGGGCAAGCAACTGCTGGACGCCGCCGGCCAGGACGGCCTGACCTTGCCGGTCGTGATCACCGAGCAGCGGCGAGACGCTCGTCGACCCGACCAACGCCGAGCTGGCCGCCATGCTCGGGCTGACCACCAGCCCGCGCGGAGACTTCTACGAGCTGGTGGTCATCGGCGGCGGCCCGGCGGGCCTGGCCGCCGCGGTCTACGGCGCCTCCGAAGGCCTCAAGACCGTGCTCATCGAACGCACCGCCACCGGCGGGCAGGCCGGGCAGAGCTCGCGAATCGAGAACTACCTGGGCTTCCCCGTCGGGTTATCGGGCTCCCAACTGCAGCACCGCGCCCGCAGGCAGGCCGAGAAGTTCGAAGCCGAGCTGATCACCGCCGCAGAGGTCACCGCTCTGGAGATCGACGGATCGGCGCGAACGGTGAAGCTTCGGACGGCAGGGAGATCGGCGCCCGTGCGGTGATCCTGGCCATGGGCGTGGAATACCGCCAGCTGCCTCGCCGAAGGCTGCGCGCGGGCTGACCGGAGCCGGTGTCTACTACGGCGCGACCGCGTCGGTGGCCTCGGACTGTGACGACGACGAGTCTACGTCATCGGTGGCGCCAACTCGGCCGGGCAGGCCGCGATGTATCTGTCGCGAGACAGCGAAATCGGTGACGATCGTGTGCCGCCGCACACTCGAGGACTCGATGTCGTACTACCTGATCCAGCAGATCAGGGCCAACGACAAGATCAAGGAGATGCCGAACACGGTCGTGCACGCCGTCGGCGGCGACGGACCACCTCGAAGGCATCTGTCCTGGAGAACAAGCAGACCGGCGCGCGCGAAGAGTTCAACTGCGGACGCATGTTCATCTTCATCGGCGCCGAGCCGCGGACCGACTGGCTCGACGGCATCGTGGCCCGCGATGACCACGGCTTCATCCTGGCGGGCCCGGATCTGCGCGATGTGTGCGGATGGACGTTGGAAAGGCCGCCTCACCATTTGGAAACAAGTGTGCCCGGTGTGTTTGTTGCAGGTGATGTACGTGCCGAATCCGCCAAGCGGGTGGCGGCCGCTGTCGGCGAAGGCTCGATGGCGGTGATGTTGGTGCACCGGTATCTAGCGGAGGCGTAGGGAGCGACCATGGGTGAGAAGTGCATACCTGACGAGCTGCGAACACTGTTCCTGTTCGAGGCGCTGTCCGACGAGCAGCTGCAGACGCTATGCGACAACGGCCACATCGCGGTCTTCGAGCCCGGTCCCGTCTGTGTCGAAGGCGAACCGGCGACCTGCTTCTACGTCATGCTGGACGGCGAACTGGTGATGTCCAAGCGCTCGGGCGGCGTTGACATCGTCACCGGCCGGACCTCCCAGCGCGGCGTCTACTGCGGGGCGTGGTCGGCCTACATCCCAGGCGAGGAACACGTCTACGAGGCATCGGTTCGGGTGACCGAGCCGTCCCGGTTCTTCGTACTCGACGCGGACGCATTCGCGGACTTCATGAACAATAGAGTTCCCGATGGCCGTGCACCTGCTGGAAGGGCACAAGGTCGGCGGCCGACGGCAGAGTCAGGCCATTGGCCAGCGTGAGAAACTCCTGGCGCTTGGCACCATCACGGCAGGCCTCACTCACCAGCTCAACAACCCGGCGGCGGCCAGCGCGCGGGCCGTTGCCGACCTGCGCGAGGGTGTCGGCAAGATGCGCCACAAGCTCGCGATGTTGGCTGATGGCAAGTTCACCCCGGAGGCGTTACGAACGTCTGGTCAGCATCCAGGAGGAGGTGGCCGAGCAGGTCGCGAAGTCCAAAGCACAGGAACTCACCGCGCTGGAGGCGTCCGATCGTGAAGACCAGCTCGGCGACTGGCTGGAGGACCATGGCATCGCTAGCGCGTGGGAGTTCGCGCCCACGTTCGTCGAGGCCGGCCTTGACGTCGACTGGCTGGAGCGGGTCTCGGCGTCGGTCGACGCCGTTGACGCGACCGCGTCGCTGCAGGGCGCCATCGGATGGCTGAAGTACACCATCGACACCGAGTTGCGGATGAACGAGATCGCCGACGCCAGCAAGCGCATCTCGGACCTCGTTGCCGGGGCCAAGCAGTACTCACAGATGGACCGGGCCCCGTATCAGGTGGCCAATATCCACGAGCTGCTGCACGGCACGCTGAAGACCCTCTTCGGCGACAAGATCGGCGGCGACAAATCCATCAAGTTCGTGAAGGAATGGGACAAGTCGATACCCGAAATCTCTTGCTATCCCAGCGATCTGAATGAGCTCTGGGACATCCTCATCACCAACGCCGTTCAGGCCATGAAGGGTCACGGCACGCTGACGATACGGACCGCGCGTCAAGGCGAGGGCATGGTCCGGGTCGAGATCGGGGACGACGGCCCCGGCATCGCCGAAGAGAACATCAGTCGCATCTTCACGCCGTTCTTCACCACCAAGCCGGTCGGTGAAGGCACTGGCCTCGGTTTGGATCTGGCGCGGCGCATCGTGGTGGAGAAGCACCAGGGAGACATCCGGGTCGAGTCGAAGCCAGGCGACACCCGGTTCATCGTGTGCCTTCCGCTGGTGGCTCCGGCGCCACTGCTACGCCGGCCACTGAAGTCGCGGCCGCATCCTCGGAATAGCCTCCGCCTAGCCGTAGGTTGGAGGAACCATGACGACAACCCAACCTCGGCACGTACGGCGCGTTCGGTCACTACTCAATGTGGCAGCAGCTTTCTCCTGAGCAACTGCGGGACATCGAGGCCCTGGGCTATGGGGCCATCTGGGCGGGCGGTTCGCCGCCTGCGGAGTTGTCGTGGGTCGAACCCATCCTCGAGCAGACGGAAAAACTGCAGCTCGCCACTGGGATCGTCAATATCTGGAGCGCGGCAGCCGAACCCGTCGCCGAATCGTTCCACCGGATCGACAAGGCCTATCCGGGCCGCTTCCTGCTCGGCATCGGCGTCGGCCATCCCGAGGCCAACCAGGAGTTCCGCAAGCCGATCGACGCGCTCAACGAGTATCTCGACAAGCTCGACGAGAACGGGGTCCCGAAGGACCGGATCGTGGTCGCGGCGCTGGGCCCGAAAGTGCTGAAGCTGTCGGCCGACCGCTCCGCAGGAGCCCATCCGTACCTCACGACGCCAGAGCACAGCGCCGAGGCGCGCAAGGTGATCGGGCCGTCGGCATTTCTCGCTCCCGAGCACAAGGTGGTGTTGACCACCGACGCGGAGAAGGCCCGCGCCACCGGGCGCAAGGCGCTCGAGATTTATCTGCAGCTCGCCAACTACCTCAACAGCTGGAAGCGGCTCGGTTTCACCGACGAGGACGTGGCGAAGCCGGGCAGCGACCGCCTGGTTGACGCCGTCGTCGCGTACGGAACGCCCGATGCGATCGCCGCGCGGCTGAAGGAACACCTGACGGCGGGCGCCGACCACGTGGCCGTGCAGGTGCTGAGCGGACCTGACAAGCTGGTGCCTGCACTCGCCGAACTCGCCGGGCCGCTCGGCCTGAAGTGAGCTTGCCGACAACAGGGGGATTCGTATGACTGACGGCGTTGCGCTCAAGCCCGACCTCGGCCGCTACGGCGTCTGGACCTTCGGGGCGCCGAAGACCGAGCAGGCCATCGAGATCGAGAAGCTCGGGTATGGCGCTATCTGGATCGGCGGGTCGCCGGCGGCGGACCTCGAAATCGTCGACCCGATTCTCGAGCAGACCGAGACGCTTCAGGTGGCGACGGGCATCGTGAACGTGTGGCGGGCGCCCGCCGACGAGGTCGCCGAGGCCTATCACCGCATCGAGAACGCCTACCCGGGCAGGTTCCTGCTCGGCATCGGCATCGGCCACCCCGAGACCAACGAGGACTACCGCAACCCGTACGACGTGCTGGTGGAATATCTCGACGCACTCGACGCCGCGAAGGTGCCCACCAGCAGGCGCGTCGTCGCGGCGCTGGGACCGAAGGTGCTCAAACTCGCCGCACAACGCAGCGCGGGCGCACACCCTTACCTGACGACGCCGGAGCACACCGGCTCGGCGCGCGAATTGGTCGGTCCGACGGTGTTTTTGGCGCCCGAGCACAAGGTGGTGTCGACCACCGACGCGGCCGAGGCTCGCGAGATCGGCAGGCAGACCGCCGATTTCTACTTGGGTCTGAGCAACTACGTCAACAACTGGAAGCGGCTCGGCTTCACCGACAAGGACGTGGCGAAGCCGGGCAGCGACCGGCTGATCGACGGGGTGGTGGCCTACGGCACGCCCGACGACATCGCCAAGCGGCTGAACCAGCACCTGGAAGCGGGGGCGGACCACGTCGCGATCCAGGTGCTGGGCGGCGACGACAAGCTGCTGCCGACGCTGACCGAGCTGGCCGGGCCGCTGGGGCTGAAGAGCTAACGCGTGTCCGAGGGCTAAGGTCTAGCTATGCGGTTGCTGGTTACCGGGGGCGCAGGGTTCATCGGCGCCAACTTCGTGCACAGCGCCAAAGGTGAGCATGCGGTGACGGTGCTCGACGCGCTCACCTACGCGGGCAGCCGCGAGTCGCTGGCACCCGTCGAGGATGACATCCGGCTGATTCAGGGCGACATCGCCGACGCGGAGCTGGTGTCGAAACTGGTCACCGAGGCCGACGCCGTCGTGCACTTCGCCGCCGAGACGCACGTCGACAACGCCCTCGCCGATCCCGAACCGTTCCTGCACACCAACGTGATCGGGACCTACACCGTGCTCGAAGCGGTACGCGAGCACGGCGTGCGGTTGCACCACATCTCCACCGACGAGGTCTACGGCGACCTCGAACTCGACGAGGACCGCCGATTCACCGAGAGCACGCCGTACAACCCGTCGAGCCCGTACTCGTCGACCAAGGCGGCCGCCGACATGCTGGTGCGGGCGTGGGTGCGGTCTTACGGTGTGCGCGCGACACTTTCGAACTGCTCCAACAACTACGGGCCGTACCAGCATGTGGAGAAGTTCATCCCGCGCCAGATCACCAATGTGCTGACGGGTAGGCGGCCGAAGCTGTACGGCTCCGGACACAACGTGCGCGACTGGATTCACGTCGAGGATCACAACAGCGCGGTGTGGCGAATCCTGGCCGACGGCCAGATCGGCCGCACGTATCTGATCGGGTCGGAGGGTGAACGCGACAACCTGTCGGTGATGCGGACGCTGCTTTCGCTGATGGGCCGCGATCCCGACGACTTCGACCACGTCGTCGACCGCGCCGGACACGACCTGCGGTATGCGATCGATCCGACGGTGCTGCGAAGCGAGCTCGGGTGGCAGCCCAAACACACCGACTTCGATGAGGGGCTGCGCGCGACCATCGACTGGTACCGCGACAACGAATCATGGTGGCGCCCACTCAAAGACGGCGTCGAGGCGGTCTACGAGAAGCGCGGGCAGTGAGGTGGAGGTACGCGAGCTGGCCGTTCCCGGTGCATGGGAGATCACACCACGGCAGCACGTCGACGATCGCGGACTCTTCTTCGAGTGGTTCACCGACCCCGGGTTTCAGGCGTTCGCCGGGCACAAGTTCGATCTGCGTCAAGCCAACTGCTCGGTGTCGGCTGCCGGGGTGCTGCGTGGGTTGCACTTCGCGCAGCTGCCCCCCAGCCAGGCCAAGTATGTGACCTGCGTGCGTGGCGCCGTATTCGATGTGGCCGTCGATATCCGGGTCGGCTCACCGACATTCGGGAAATGGGATTCGGTGCTCCTCGACGACCGCAGCCGTCGGACGATCTACATCAGCGAGGGGTTGGCGCACGGTTTCCTTGCCCTGCATGACGATTCGACTGTCATGTACCTCTGCTCGGCCGGCTACGACCCGGCCCGTGAGCACACCATTCACGCCGCCGATCCGGCACTGGACATCCACTGGCCCAGCAGCGACTACATCCTGTCGGGCCGCGATGCCGAGGCGCCGAGCCTCGACGAAGTGGAGGCCGCAGGACTGCTGCCGACGTGGGACGACGCCACGGCGTTCGTCGAGGAGCTGCGCGAACGCGGCTAATTCACCGTCGAGACTGCGGGCAGATCACGATTTCCGGCGAATGCGCGATCTCCCCGCAGGCTCGCTGAGTAGCGTGCCAACCATGCTTACGGCCGAGATCCACCCTGACGGCATCGCGACGCTACGGCTCGAGCAGCCCGACCGACGCAACGCGCTGTCGATCGCGATGCGTGACGCGATCAGCGACACTCTCGAGGAGTGGACGACAGATGACCGGGTCCGCGTCGTCGTGCTCACCGCAGCGGGCATCTCGTTCTGTGCGGGCTTCGACCTCACGGAGTTCGCGAAACCCGAACTCGCGCGCACCATCCGCGACAGCTCACGCCGCTATCACCTCGCCGTCTGGCAGTTCCCCAAGCCGGTGATCGCCGCGGTCAACGGCGCCGCGTTCGGCGGCGGCTTCGACCTCTGCCTGCTGTGCGACATGCGCATCGCGTCGCCGAACGCCGTGTTCGCCCACCCCGAGATCAAGTTCGGCGCTCCCCCATTGTTCACGCCGCTGCAGTGGATCGTCGGCGCAGGCATCGCACGCGAATTGTGCCTCACCGGAAGACGAGTGGACGCCACCGAGGCGCATCGGATCGGCTTGGTCAACACCATCGTCGACGCCGATCGCCTCGAGGACGCAGCGATGGCCACGGCCAGGGTGATGGCCGAGGCACCGCAGGCCGCCCTCGAGGCGACCAAGCGCTATCTCGTCTCCAACGCGGGCGTCACATTCGGTGAAGCGTTCGAGATCGAACACGATCGCGTATTCGACCGGTTTCTGTTGGGAGACCTCGGAGGCTGACGGCCGGGTGTCAGTCCTCCGAGTCCGGCTTCGCGTGCCGCGGCTTCGTGTTGAGCGTCTTGTTGACGGCGGTCTTGACGTTGGACACCGCCGTGTTGACCGCATCAAGGGCGTGGCGACCGCTGGAGCCGGTTCCGTTGTCAGAGCCCAGCTTTGGGGGGGCGGCCACGAACGAGTTCCGCACGCTTTGGGTCTGCTTGCTGCTGGTCGTCGACAACAGCGCCGAGCCATTCGGGAACTGGAAATCGATGGGGATGACGCGACCGATCTCGACGGAGCCGACCTTCACGGTGCCGCCGACATCGCCGTTCACCCTGAAGCTGCCCTCGCCGACCGCCACGGCAAGGTTGTTGGGAAGGTCGACACTGAAGAAATCCGGCGAAGAGCCAGTATGCAGGCCGAAGCTCACCGGCACATCCACTGACCCGAAGGCCAGATTGCCATTGCATTTCGACGTCCCCTGGGCCGATCCGAGGCAGAGGCCTGCGTCACCACCGAGCTTGGCCTGCCCGTCACCGCCGACCTGAAGGGATCCCAGCTTTAAGTCCACGGCGCCGCCTGTGTCGAGCAGGGTGGCGTCGCCGACGGCCTTGAACCCGTTGAAGGGGATGACGGACAGTTGGCCGCCGAAGTCGCCGACGGTCCGGGCGAAATTGCTGGTGAATCCGCTGTTCAACACCTGCAGGGTTCGCGAGAACGACCCCTCACTCAGGGTGCCGCCAAGGGCCGCGCCAAGTCCCTCGGTTCCACCGGTCAGCACCGAGAGACCGTAGCGCCCTGTTCCTTTGCAGGTCGGTCGAGCCGCCCGCCAACCCGAGCAAGGTCCAGTCGCTGGTCACCGGACCGGACCTGGTGAAGCCGAAGTCGATGGATTGGCCTGGATTCCGAGTCGCGAACAGATTGATGTGGTTCTCGACGTCTCTCGAGAGACTCGTTCCCAAGAGCGGGAAATCCCAACTGTTCTCGGCCCTCGAGTCCAGTTTCCCGAAGATCGTGTTCGCCCCGGTTCCGAGCGTCAGCTCGAGCAAGCGCACGAAAGTGAACGGTCCGACCGTCTGATCGATATCCAGGATCGGGATCGTGATGGCGGCCAGGTCCGCATCTGAGACCGTCGAGTGCGACGACTCAGCCGCCTCGGGCAATGCGACGATGTTCGCCGCCCCGATTCCGACCGTCATCGCACCAGCAAGGACGGCGGTCACATACACGCTCGATGCACCCATGGCACGACACCGTAAGTGACGGAGGCGTCATTCGGGAGAAAACACGGTTTCGGCCGTGTGGCGTATGTCGCCCTTCATCGGGAGATAGGGGAATGCGACGGACGACTGCTGACTTGTAGCGATGTGGTGGCGGTCACTTCCGATCGCACCCGCTGATGCCCGCAATTCTTGAGGAGATCTACCAATGGACCTCGGTTTTCACCTGCCCATCTTCGATATCGACGGCGGAACGACCGCCATCGCAGGCGAACTCGCCAGGGTCGGGGCAGCCGTCGAAGCTGCGGGGGTGAACTGGCTGTCGTTCATGGACCACTTTTTCCAGATCGAACCGACCGGCCTGCCCGCCGAGGCGCACATGCTGGAGGGCTACACGACCCTGGGCTATCTGGCCGCACACACCTCGACCGTCAGCCTCGGCCTGCTCGTCACCGGCGTGACATACCGCCATCCGGGACTGCTCGCCAAGACCGTCACCACGCTGGATGTGTTGTCGGGTGGCCGTGCCGTGCTGGGCATCGGCGCCGCGTGGTTCGAGCGCGAACACCGCGGGCTCGGCGTGCCGTTCCCGCCGCTGGCCGAGCGGTTCGAGCGGCTCGAAGAGGCGCTACAGATCTGCAACCAGATGTGGAACCCCGACAACAACGGGCCGTTCGTCGGCAAGCACTACCAGCTGGAGGAGACGTTGTGTTCGCCCCAGCCGATCAACCGGCCCAAGGTGATGATCGGCGGCAGCGGCGAGCGCAAGACGCTGCGGCTGGTCGCCCAGTATGGCGACGCCTGCAACCTCTTCACCAGCTCGCCCGAGGACGTCGAGCATAAGCTCGACGTCCTGCGGCGGCACTGTGACGATGTGGGCCGCGACTACGACGACATCCGCAAGACGGTCACGGCCAACAATCCCCGGCACACGCCGGAGACGCGCGACGAGTTCGTCCGGCAGATGGCCGACTACGCCAAGCTGGGCGTGCAGACCGCGATCGTCACGCCCACGACGGGCTCGCCTGCGGCCTTCATCGAGCAGATGGCGACGACCATCCCCCAGCTCGCCGACCTCGGCTAGGCGGTCGCGGAGCGGCCCCTTGCGCGGTCTCGCACCGCGTTACTAGGATGTCCTAGTATTCAGAAATTCTGTCGAGGGACCTCTCATGACCACTCAGATTCCGCATTTCATCGACGGCCGTCGCAGCAGCCTGGGGTCGACCAGGACCGCTGAGGTGATGAATCCCAGCACCGGCGAGGTAGGGGCTCAGGTCCTGATGGCCTCGGCCGCCGACGTCGACACCGCGGTGGCCTCGGCGGTGGAGGCTCAGAAGGAATGGGCTGCATGGAACCCGCAGCGCCGCGCGCGGGTGATGATGAAGTTCATCGATCTGGTCAACGCGAACACCGACGAATTGGCCGAGCTGCTCTCGTTGGAGCACGGTAAGACGGTCGCCGACTCCAAGGGTGACATTCAGCGCGGTATCGAGGTCATCGAATTCGCCATCGGGATACCGCATCTGATGAAGGGCGAGTTCACCGAGGGCGCGGGTTCGGGCATCGACGTCTACTCGATCCGGCAGCCGCTCGGCGTCGTCGCGGGCATCACGCCGTTCAACTTCCCCGCGATGATCCCGCTGTGGAAGGCAGGCCCGGCACTGGCGTGCGGAAACGCCTTCATTCTCAAGCCGTCCGAGCGCGATCCCTCGGTGCCGGTTCGGCTCGCTGAACTGTTCGTCGAAGCGGGACTGCCGCCAGGGGTGTTCCAGGTCGTGCAGGGTGACAAGGAGGCCGTCGACGCCATCCTCACCCACCCCGATATCAAGGCCGTCGGCTTCGTCGGCAGCTCGGACATCGCGCAGTACATCTACTCGACCTCGGCCGCGCACGGCAAGCGGTCACAGTGCTTCGGCGGTGCCAAGAACCACATGATCGTGATGCCCGATGCCGACCTCGATCAGGCGGTCGACGCCCTGATCGGTGCGGGTTACGGCAGCGCGGGCGAACGCTGCATGGCGATCAGCGTCGCGGTGCCCGTCGGTGAGGAGACGGCAAACCGGTTGCGCGCCCGCCTGGTCGAGCGGGTGAACCAGCTGCGCGTCGGGCACAGCCTTGATCCGAAGGCCGATTACGGCCCGCTGGTCACCGAGGCCGCGCTCAAGCGGGTGCGCGACTACATCGCCGCGGGCATCGAGGCCGGCGCCGAAGCGGTGGTCGACGGGCGCGAACGCGCCAGCGACGAACTGACCTTCGACGAGGCCGACCTGTCGAAGGGCTACTTCATCGGCCCGACGCTGTTCGACCACGTCACCACCGACATGTCGATCTACACCGACGAGATCTTCGGGCCGGTGCTGGTCATCGTGCGCGCCCACGACTACGAAGAGGCACTGCGGCTGCCCTCCGAGCACGAGTACGGCAACGGTGTGGCGGTGTTCACCCGTGACGGCGACACCGCGCGGGACTTCGTGTCCCGGGTCCAGGTCGGCATGGTCGGGGTCAACGTGCCGATCCCGGTTCCGGTGGCCTACCACACGTTCGGCGGATGGAAGCGGTCCGGCTTCGGCGACCTCAACCAGCACGGTCCGTCGTCGATCGTGTTCTACACCAAGGTCAAGACGGTGACCGAGCGGTGGCCCTCGGGCATCAAGGATGGCGCCGAATTCGTCATCCCGACGATGAAGTAGAGCAACGTTGCAGTTCTTCGGCCTGGACGACGACGAACGCGTGATCGCCGAGACGGCGGCCGCGTTCGCCGAGAAGCGGCTTGCCCCGCATGCGTTGGAATGGGACAGCACACATCACTTCCCGGTCGAGGAGCTGCGGGAGGCCGCCGAGCTTGGGATGGCGGCGATCTACTGCAATGAAGACGCAGGCGGCAGCGGGTTGCGCCGCATCGACGCCGTGCGCATCTTCGAGCAGCTGGCCGGCGCCGATCCCACGGTCGCCGCGTTTCTGTCCATCCACAACATGTGTGCCTGGATGGTGGACACGTACGGCACTGTCGAACAACGCAAGGCATGGATTCCGAAACTGGCCTCGATGGAGGCCATCGCCAGCTACTGCCTGACCGAGCCGGGTGCCGGGTCGGACGCCAGTGCACTGCGTACGAAAGCCGTCCGCGACGGCGACAGCTTTGTGCTCGACGGCGTCAAGCAGTTCATCTCCGGGGCCGGCGCGTCGGACGTCTACGTCGTGATGGCCCGCACCGGAGGTGACGGCCCCCGCGGTATCTCGGCGTTCATCGTCGAAAAGGACACGCCGGGGCTGAGTTTCGGCGCCCAGGAGGAGAAGATGGGCTGGCACGCCCAGCCCACCGCGCAGGTCATCTTCGAGGGCGTCCGGGTGCCTGCCGACGCGATGCTGGGCGGCGTTGACGGCGAAGGCACCGGGTTCTCGATTGCGATGAACGGGCTCAACGGCGGCCGGGTCAACATTGCGGCGTGTTCACTCGGCGGTGCGCAGGCCGCTTACGACAAGGCGGCGAGCTACCTGGCCGACCGGCAGGCGTTCGGCGGTGCACTGCTCGACGAGCCGACCGTCCGGTTCAAGCTCGCCGACATGGCCACCGCGCTGGAGACGTCGCGAACCCTGTTGTGGCGGGCGGCTTCTGCGCTCGACAACGATCATCCGGACAAGGTTGAGCTGTGCGCGATGGCCAAGCTGCACGCCACCGACGCCTGCTTCGATGTCGCCGATCAGGCGCTACAGCTGCACGGCGGCTACGGCTATCTCACCGAGTACGGCCTGGAGAAGATCGTCCGCGATCTCCGGGTGCACCGGATCCTCGAGGGAACCAACGAAATCATGCGCGTGGTCATCGGTCGGGCCGAGGCTGCCCGGGCCCGCGCCTCTTAGAAAGGTCGACGATGACCACGACCCGAAGACGAGCACGAGTGAGGATCGCAGCGAGGTACGAGCGAGGACCGGAGCGAGGGAGAGTCGAGGCATGATCATCGCGTTCTTGGGACTGGGCCACATGGGCGGCCCGATGGCGGCCAACCTGGTGGCGGCCGGACATACCGTGCACGGATTCGATCCGGTGCCCGCCCTGGCGGCGGCGGCGGAAGAGAAGGGCGCCAAGGTCTTCGACACCGGCGCCGCGGCGGTGGCCGACGCCGACGTGGTGATCACGTCGCTGCCGAACGGGGCGATTGTCAAGGCGTGCTACGACGAGGTGATGCCCGCGGCGAAGGCAGGCACCCTGTTCATCGACACCTCGACGATCTCGGTTGCCGACGCCCGCGACATCCACAAACAAGCGATCGAACACGGTTTCGCACAACTCGACGCGCCGGTCTCCGGCGGGGTGAAGGGTGCCACCGCAGGGACGCTGGCGTTCATGGTCGGCGGCGAGGACGACGCCGTCGAACGCGCGCGTCCGGTGCTGGAACCGCTGGCGGGCAAGATCATTCACTGCGGAGGTTCCGGCAACGGCCAGAGCGCCAAGCTGTGCAACAACATGGTGCTCGCGGTGCAGCAGATCGCCGTCGGAGAGGCCTTCGTATTGGCCGAGAAGCTCGGGCTGTCCGCCCAGTCGCTGTTCGACGTGATCACCGGCGCTACCGGCAACTGCTGGTCGGTGCACACCAATTGCCCGGTGCCCGGGCCGGTTCCGACGTCACCGGCCAACAACGACTTCAAGCCCGGCTTTGCGACCGCGCTGATGAACAAGGACCTCGGCCTGGCGATGGACGCGGTGAACTCGACGGGCTCGGCGGCGCCGCTGGGCAGCCACGCCGCCGAGATCTACGCCAAGTTCAACGCCGACCACGCCGACAAGGACTTCAGCGCGGTAATCGAACTGTTGCGCGGCAGCTGATCGCTCAGCTGTGTTGAGTGACGGTCACGGTCTGTTCGTTGTGGCCGAACTCGACTTGCTGCCCGTCGTAGGTACCCGTGCATGAAACCACCACGTCATAGCTTGTGAACGGCAACGGACCCGGAACCTGGATACTCGCCTTCCCGTTCGGGGCGATGTTGACCGAGTCGTTGTGTCCGATTCCCCCGCTGTTGTCGGTGGCGTTGTAGGTGCAATTACCGCCGACCCCCGAGGAGTTGGTGAGCTGCACGGTCCAAAGGAGCACGCCTGGAACGAAGTGCACACTCACCGCGTTCGTCGGACCCGGGCAGGTTTGGCCGGCAGGAACTTGCGTCTGCGGTCCACCGGGCGGGCACTTATGAGGCGGCTCCGGGCAGGTCTGGTCCGCCGGAATGGTTGATCCGTCGGCACAACTCTTGGTCTGCGGCTGTGCGGGCGTGTTGTTCTGGGGTTGGCTCGAGGATGATCCGCCTCCACCGCCAGCCGGTGGTGCAGATGCGGCTGGCTTGCCGAACACGAGGCCCACGTAATCAGGCTGGTCCCACGATTCGTTGCGGAGGAAGCTCACCCCATATTCGGTGACACTGCAATCGCTTATCGCTCCTCCGCCGCCGTTTCGGTAGGCGTTGGTCAGTGTTGCGGCCTCGGGATCGCCTTTGCCGATGAAGGGCCCGACAAGCTGGCCGTTGTACTGGCGTTTCAAATCCTCGGAATTCGCATCGGGAATGAACTGAGCCGTAGCGAAGGCGATGGCCTGGAGCTGATCGCTGTAGTGCAGTTCCGGACAATGCGCATTGGCTCGATCGCGGGTGACAGTGCCTTTGATATCGGCGAGTGTGTCAGCGTGCGCAACCGGCGCGGCCATCAGCACCGACAGCACGAGACCAGCAATTGCAGCAACGATGCGCACCGATGCATGCCGAACTGATCGAATCGTCCGAATCTCCTTGAAACCGCCTGTGAGCACGCTGGATTCACTAGAATTCCGCACGTCGCGGTCAGCGCCTGCCCTCGACAGGGTGACAGTAGAGCCAACAAGGTCACCGGAGATATAGGGCGAAATTCAAGGAGATATGCAGGGTTTCCCTGCATCTCCGGACTTACCTGACCCGATCGTCGCGGGTCAATTACAATGCCAC
>CAVVUT010000020.1:0-87934 GCA_963751485.1 uncultured Actinomycetota bacterium | reverse complement strand
CCGCAGGTGGATCGCGGAGAACACGAATCCCCGCTGCGTCACCGGCTCCCTCAAGCAGGCGCTCGCCGACGCGGATGTCTTCATCGGAGTCAGCGCGCCCCGGCTGTTGGACGGCGATGACATCGCGACGATGGCCGACCGGGCAATCGTGTTCGCCCTCTCCAATCCCGACCCCGAGGTGGACCCGCTCGATGCGCGTAAACACGCCGCGGTGGTGGCGACGGGGCGCAGTGACTTCCCCAACCAGATCAATAACGTGCTCGCGTTCCCCGGCTTCTTTCGTGGATTGCTCGACGCCGGGGCGCACGAGATCACCGACAACATGATGATCGCTGCGGCGAAGGCGATTGCGGACGTCGTCACCCCGGAGGAGCTCAACCCGAGCTTCATCGTGCCCAGCGTGTTCGACAGCACGGTGGCGCCCGCAGTCGCGAACGCCGTCAGCCCGGTCGCGAGTGAGCCTGACCGGGATTCCGGTCCTCGGCAGGGGTGATGCAGCCTCGCCATGTCACGGGAATGCGAGTTCACCGGGACTTCGTCGCCGAGTCTTGAATTTGAGTGACCATTCTATTATGGTCGGTAACCGACCCGATTGGAAGATGCCGACTATGGCCGCTGTCGATTCCCGCAAGGCGCTGCGCAAGTTCAAGTTCGAGCGACAGGTCGGTCGCACGATCGTCAATCCGCTGGTCGGCGCGCTGGACAAGATCGGCATCCGAGCATCGTCGACGGTCGAGTTGGAGACCACCGGCGCCAAGTCCGGCCAGCCGCGGCGCGTGCCGCTGACCGGCCGTGCCGACGACGGCGGCGTCTGGGTGATCTCCCAGCACGGCAAGCGCGCCGGCTGGGCGCACAACATCACCGCCGACCCCAAGGTCCGGGTCCGCGTCAACAACGAATGGCGCAACGGCACAGCGGCATTCGTGCCCGACGACGATGTCGTCGCCAGAGCGCGGAGCTTCGGCGGTAACAGCAAGCTCAGCCAGTCCGCCACCGCTCTCGGCATGCGCGCCCTGCAGAGCGACCCGATCTCGGTGCGCATCACCTACACCGACTGATTGCGATTTGGGCGCGCTACCGTCGCTGAGCGCCGGTTAGCGCGCCGAAATCGCTGACGACAATGGGTGCGTGCAGATACGCATCATCGGCACCGACCTGCCCGGCCGCGACTGCCCGCCCGGCCACAACTTCCCCGGCTACTCGAACGTGCACGTCGGCGTGCAGACCAACGTCGGCCGCCGGAGCTGCTGAACCTCAACCCGGCGATGCGGCCGAGGTGACCTGGACAGTCGACTGCGAGGTGAACGGCTCCGACGTCCGCGGACCGTACATTCAGGGCAGGCCGGGCGATCGGTTCATCTACCTGAACTGGGGCAGCGTCGACGGCGACGGCCGGATGGACATGTTCCGTCGCGCCAAGCTGATGCTCGACGGCGTGCCCGCCAATGTGCTCGCCAAGGCCGCCAGAAGGGCTGCTGGTCGGCCGACTCGGGCTCACCGACGCCAAGGCCAACCGCTGTGCGCGGCGGTGCGACCGCCCGCGATCGAGTGGTCAGTCGGGTAGCGAGTTGCTCAGCCGTTCGGTCGCGGCCAGATAGTCCTCGATGAACTCGCGCACGACTTCGCGCGCCGGCTTGACCTTGTTCATCAGCCCGACGCCCTGCCCGACGAAGTAGGTCGCCAACGCCTGTGCGCCCGGATGCCCCTGCGACGCAAGCACATCGACCCGACGGATGACGGGCTCGGACAGCATCGACTGCAGCGGCAGCGGCAGCGTCTTGTGACCGCCGCCGTCGGCTGCCATGCGTCGGTCCAATCCGAAACCAGCTGTCGTGCAGGCTTTCCCGTACGGCCGGTCGAGCGGATCGTGTCCCGCGATGTCGCCGCCAGGAACTTCTGCTTGGTGTGCGGTGCCGTCTCGGCCTCCTCCGTCGTCAGCCACACCGATCCCGTCCACGCGCCGTCGGCGCCCATCGCGACGGCCGCGGCCATCTGCCTGCCGGTCACGATGCCGCCCGCGGCCAACACGGGAACCGCCCCGTCGATGGCCTCGATCACCTCGGGAACCAGCACCATCGTGGTGACCTCGCCGCAGTGGCCGCCGGCCTCAGTGCCTTGCGCCACAATGAGATCCACGCCCGCAGCGACCTGTTTGACGGCGTGCTCCTTGGCGCCGACGAGCGCGGCGACGGGGATGCCACGCTCCTTGCCCGCGTCGATCATGTAGTCCGGCGGCACGCCCAGCGCGTTGGCGATCAGCTTGATCGGATGGCTCATCGCCGCCTCGAGCAGTTCACGGCCCGTGGTGCCCGCCAGCGACGAGCCGCCGATGAACGGCTTGGGGTCGGATTCGATGTCGTGCGCGGCCAGGAGCTCGGCGACGAAGCCCCGCACCTCGTCGGGAATCCGCGCGGCGAGGTCGGCGGCCGACAATTCTCGCCCTTGCCCTCGAACTTGGCGGGCACGATCAGGTCGAGCCCGTACGGCTTGTCGCCCACCTGGTCGTCGATCCACGACAGTTCCTGGTCGAGCTGTTCGGGGGTGAACGCGGCGCCGCCGAGCACGCCGAAGCCACCGGCGTTGGTCACCGCGGCCACCACGTCGCGGCAGTGGCTGAAGGCGAACAGCGGGAAATCGATGCCGAACTGCTCACAGATCGCGGGTTTCACGCGAGCCAGTATCGACCCAGGGTTCAGGCGGATGTCGGCGGGGGTATGCGCGCGGGGTGAACGACGCGGACTGATCGCCGCGATCCGCGACGACTCCGAGCTCGATGACCCCGAGGAAGTGGAGCGGGCTGCGCACGCCACCCTCACGGTGCTCGGTCTGCGGCTGGCCGGAGGTGGACCGATTGATCTCGGCAGCCAACGACCGACGTCCCTCGGGCGGTCGTTGGCGGCGGTCGGCGAGGGCGAACAGTTCTCGCTGGACGAGTTCTATGACCGCGTCGGCAGTTGGAGGGCATCGGGCACGACGACGCGCGTCGGCATGCGCGCGGTCATGGCAGGCGTCGAGGCGGCCGTCGACGACAACGAGTGGGAGGACATGCTCGCCGCGCTGCCCGCCGAATACACCGGTCTCGTCGTCACCGGCCCGGATCAGTGACCGAGCACGCCCACTTCTGAGAGGAACGTCCCGACCTCCGCGAGCATGCGATCGCCGTCGACCAGCTCGGGGTCGTTGTGGCCGGTGCCGGGCACCAGCAGGTAGCGCTTCGGCTCTGACGCCGCGTCGTAGAGCTTCTTGCTCAGTGTCTCGGGCACGACGTCGTCGCGATCGCCTGCGATCACCATGATCGGAGTTTTGAGCGAGCCGATCCGATCGATCGACGGGAAGCGGTCGATGAGAAGCCATCCGACCGGCAGCCACGGATAGTGCACGCGGCCGACCTCGGCCAGCGAGGTGAACGGCGAGCGCAGCACCAGCGCTGCGGGCGGGCGCTCCGTTGCCAAGCCGACGGACACGGCGGCGCCGAGGGACTCACCGAAATAGACGATCCGGTCCGGGTCGACGTCCGGCTGCGACGACAGCCAGGCTTGCGCGGCCCGCGCGTCGGCGGCGAGGCCCGTCTCCGAGGGCCTGCCGCGATTACCGCCGTAGCCGCGGTAGTCGAACGACAGCACCGACAGCCCGAGCCGCGACAGGCCGATGGCCAACATGGCTCGTCCGGACCGGTCGCCGCCGTTGCCGTTGAAGATCAGGACAGCCGGTCCGCGCAGACCACCCGGCGCGGGTAAATACCAGGCGCCCAACCGGATTCCGTCGTCGGTGTGCAGGACGACGTCGCGGCCGCCCGGAAGTATCGACGCTGCCGACGGCACCGGACCCGGCGGCGGAAAGTAGATCAGCCGACGCTGCTGCGCCCGGATCGCGACGATCAGTGCGGAAGCCACGAGCGTGACGATAAGCGCCGCGGCGAGAATGCGCCGCTGTCTACGAGCCGCCGTTGTTCGCAGCTGGCTTCGCGCCCGTCAGGCCGCCGGTCACCTTGCCGACCGCGTCCTTGACCTGTTCGGTGAAGTTCTTCAGGCCGGTGGCACCGCCCGATGACCCGTTCGACGAATTGTTGTTCTTCCCTGGCAACACCCCTGGGAGGAACTTGTTCGGGTCGCCTGCATTAAGCGTGCTCGACGACACCGACGAGTTGGTCAGCGTTGACGGCGCAAGTCCCGACAGCGATGAGATGCCCGGCAGGCTGCCCACCTCAGCGAGCGGCTTGGTGATGAAGTTGGTCGGGTTCGTGATGTCTGAATCGCCGTCGCGGCGCCAGCAGTCGCTCCGTCCTGCCGGTATAGAGGCCGGCACACCGCCCAAGCCGGTGAGTGACGAGCCCGGCTGCATCGGCCGGGTTATCGCCGGGTTCGCCGGTATCGCTGGATCGCCGGATAGGCCCTTGCCGTCGTTGTAGCCCGCGTTCACCAGCTCGGTCATCGTCGGATCGATGGCGTCGGCGATGATGTCACCGCCAGGAAGCAAGCCGCAGCGGCCTGGTGAGCGGCAACTCGCCGATATCGACGGTCACATAGGTAGTGCTGTCACTGGATTCGCCGTTAGCGTCCTTCAGTCGCGAGGCCACCTCGTGGATGACGTTCCTTTGCTGTCCACGACATAGCTGCTGCCTGGGTTCAGAGTGACTTCGGTGACTCCGTCCGGCGCGGTGTAGACCGAGGTGCCGCCCGGCGTTGCCTGCGTGATATCCAAGGCCGTGGACTCTTGCCCGTATCCGTAGGCGTATGCGGCCAGGCTATTGCCGAGGGCGAACGGATTGAGCGGGTCGACGGGCGCGTCGGAGTTGATGTTGTACTCGTAAGCCGACATCCAACACGGTGAGGCCGGGTATATCGGTGGCGTGGGTTCCGCCGACGTCGCGAGTAGCGGCGCGAACGCGAGAGTATGTCGTCCAGAAGCCGCCGCCGGCGCGGTTGGTGTTGTTGTCGAGGATGACCAGGCCGATGCTCTGTCGATGTCAGACGTGGGAAAGCTGGCCCAGCGCGGTGCCGGTCTGCCCCGCGCCCCAGCCGGAAGCCGTGACACCGGTTTTTGCCGGCCAACATTCGTTGTCACTGATGGCCTGTGCTATGCCATCGGGTCCCTGACAGGAACGGCACGACGGTCTGCGGGCCGTACACCGCCGGTCCAGTCGGTTCCGTAGTACGACGAGCCCGCGAAGAACTGCGACGTCGAGTTGGCCGCCGAGACCAGCGCCATCAGCTGCACGTTCGGCGCGACCGCCGCGGTCGTACCGGTGACAACGGCGGTCGACAGCCCGGTCGCGGCTCAGCGCCGCAGCTGCGAGACCCGTACCGCCGCGCTTGGCGACAGTCGACGGAACCTGCGAGCGACTTACGGTGCTTACCAGCCACGGGGCCTCCCAAACTCATGCGGTGGATGCAGATTCGAGTCCCCCGACCGGCAAACGCTAACACGGCGGTCCACCCGGGACCATCCGTCTAGCGCAAAATATCGACCGCGCGGATTAACCCCTAAGTGGCGCGTAGGCGAACTCGCGTAAACCATCACGCGGGTCAATTACAGCCCGGTATCCCAGCAACTTCACAGCTCCGGCCGGACTGGCCACGATATGCCGGACGTCGCCGCTGCGATACTGGCCTGTCACCACCGGCGAGGCCTCCCCGCGCGCCTCGCACAGCTCCTTGGCGACCTCCAGGATCGAGATGGGCCGACCCGAGCAGACATTCGCGGGCGTGAAACCGGCCGGGGCCGCGTCGATCGCCGCGACGTTGGCGGCGGCGACATCGTCGACGTGGACGAAGTCGCGCATCTGCCCACCGTCCTCGAAAACCCTTGGCACATCGCCACGTTCGAGTTCCGACCGGAAGATCGCCGCGACCCCCGAATACGGTGTGTCGCGCGGCATGTTGGGCCCGTAGACGTTGTGGTAGCGCAGCGCGACGACCGACCCGCCCGTCGACTCCGCCCATGCCAGCGCGTAATTCTCCTGCGCGAGCTTGCTCGCCGCATACAGGCTGCGCGGCCGTAGCGGCGCGTCCTCGTCGACCAACTCCCACTGCAATTCCTCACCGCCGACGGGGCAGCGATGCTCGAAGACTCCGGCGTCCAGGTCGGCACGGGTACGCGGCAGCGGGTCGACCACCCCGTGCTCGGCGCAGCTGTAGCGGCCCTGCCCGTAGACCACCATCGACGACGCCAGCACCAGCCGTCGACAGCCCGCGGCGAACATCTCCGCGAGCAGCACCGCCGTCGCATAGTCGTTGTGGCTGCCGTACGACGGTGCGTCGGCGGCGTCCACCCCCGCACCCACCACCGCCGCCTGGTGGCACACCACGTCGACGCCGTCCAGCAGCGACGCCACCGTGGAGGGGTCGCGAATGTCCGCCCGCTGCACGCCTTCGGGCGGCTCGGCGTCGGCTCCGTGCGCGTTGGCCAGCATCACGTCGACCCCCACGACGTCGTGGCCGGCGTCGCCAAGCGCGACCGCGATACGCGACCCGATGAAGCCGGCCGCACCGGTCAGCAGCACCCTCATGGCAGTTCGAACGGCAAGTCGACGCCGTCGTGCGGCAGGCAATGGGTGCACAGCCGTTCCTTGGTGACCTGGTCGATCGCCTCGTGCACGAGCTTCTTGAACGGCACAAGGTTGCGCTCGAACTCTGCGAATACGTCGACGGCGCGAACGCCGGTGCCGACGGTGACGCCCGCGTCGATGTCGGTCACCAAAGCGATTGCCGCATAACACATTTCGAGCTCGCGCGCCAGCACAGCCTCGGGATAGCCCGTCATGTTGACCAACGTGAAGCCCTGGCTTGCGAACCACTGGCTCTCTGCTCGGGTGGAGAATCGCGGCCCCTGGATCACCACCATGGTGCCGCCGTCGACGACGCCGGGCAGGTCGGTCACCGCGGCCCGCAGCGAGGGGCAATACGGATCGGCGAACCCGACGTGAATGCCGCCGGAATCGAAGTAGGTGTCGTCGCGGCTGCGGGTCCGATCGACCAGCTGATCGGGCACCACCATGGCGCCGGGACCCAATTCGGGCGAGAGGCTTCCGACGGCGCACGGCCCGAAGATCCGCCGCACACCGAGCGCGCGCAGCGCCCACATGTTGGCCCGATACGGGACGGTGTGCGGCGAGAACTCGTGCTTGACGCCGTGCCGCGGCAGAAACGCCACTTCGTGGTCACCGACGGTGCCGACTGTGATCGGGGCGCTGGGCTCCCCGTACGGGGTGTCGAGGTTGACGCTTCGCGCGTCCGGTCCGAAAAACGAGTAGAAGCCGCTGCCGCCGATGACTCCGAGCATCAGTCCATTGTGTCGTCGGCGCGGTCCTGCGCTCTGCGGACCCCTTCCCGGATCTCGAACACATCGGTGGCCAGGCCGCCGATCGCGCCGAACACGTCCTTGACGGCGGTGGTGATGATCGCGGCCACCTCGCCTACCGTCGTCGCCACGGACTGGGCGGTTTCCTGCAGGGCATCTTTGCGAATCTCGCTCACGCTGAGTCGGTCTTCCATGTCATTCAGTCTTCGATCCATGACAGCTGTCCGACAACGTGGCCTCCGTCACTCCGCCGCCGCGGGCGCCATGCAACGATGACTCCGTGGCCAGTGTCGCGCAGTGGGTCGAAGGTGCTCGCCCGCGGACGTTGCCCAATGCCATTGCCCCGGTGATCGCCGGAACGGGCGCGGCGGCCTGGCTGGACGGGGCGGTGTGGTGGAAGGCCCTGCTGGCGCTGGCCGTCGCGATCGCGATGATCGTCGGGGTCAACTATGCCAATGACTACTCCGACGGCATCCGTGGCACCGACGACGTTCGCGCAGGACCGCTGCGGTTGGTCGGATCCCGTTTAGCCACACCACGTTCGGTACTCACCGCGGCGATGGTGAGCTTCGGGGTCGCCGCCGCGGCCGGCCTTGCGCTGGCCATCGTCAGCGCGCCGTGGCTGATCGTCGTCGGCGGGGTGTGCATCGCGGGCGCCTGGCTATACACCGGCGGTAAGAAGCCGTACGGCTACCTGGGGCTGGGCGAGGTCGCGGTGTTCACCTTCTTCGGCCTGGTCGCGGTGCTCGGCACGCAGTACACCCAGGCGTTGCAGGTCGACTGGGTCGGCCTGGCGCTGGCGATCGCAACCGGGTCGCTGTCGTCGGCGGTGCTGGTCGCCAACAACCTGCGCGACATTCCGACCGACAGGGAAGCCGAGAAGATCACCCTGGCCGTGCGGCTCGGCGACGCCCGCACCCGGCTGCTGTACATGGCGCTGCTGGCGGTGGCACTGGTCATCACGCTGCTGTTGATGATCGCCACGCCGTGGTGTGCGGTGGGGCTGGTCGCGGCGCCGTTGGGGTTGCGCGCGGCCCGCCCGGTCAACACGGGCGCAGTCGGCGGAGCGTTGATCCCGGTATTGCGCGACACCGGGCTGACGATGCTGGTGTGGTCGATCGCCGTGGCGCTGGCGTTGGCGTTTTCGGCGTAACTGGTTGCGCGCAGCGCAACCCAGCACGCCGAAGTCACTAAGTGACGCTCGTCGGCGCGTCCGACGCCTTCACCAACTGCACCTCGGGGCGGGTAGGCACTGCGTCGGCCAGGAACCAGCGGAATGCCAGGTTGCCGCGTGGATAGTCAAGCGTCGTAATGGAATTCGGGTGCTCTGTCATGCCATGGGATAGCACGACCGTCACCGTGCCGTCGGAATTGGGCACCGCGCTGTGGCCGTTGACCGAGCTGCGGGCGTCGGTGACGCCGGGCGTGGCCATGAACTGGTTCCACACCACCAGGTTCCAGAATCGGCACGGCGGAGGCCGATGGGTGATGACGAGCGCTTCGTCGTCCTCGAGCACGAAGCTGCCGTAGGCGTAGCAGGCGTCCCGCGCCGACCAGCCGAAGTTGGCGTCGGGCACCTGGTACGGATCGGCGAATTCGTTGGCGACTTGCGATATCTCGTGTCCGAGCGTGTGCGCGTTTTCCACCCGTGCGCCGACGGCCAGCGGCAGGATCGCGAACATCGTCCGCATCCATGCGGCGCTCGCCCGCAGCGCCGCAGCGGTTTCGGCGTCACCGTGGCGGAACGGATCGGGCTCGTCGAGCGCCTCGATGTGCCAGCTGACGGGACGTCCGGTCGAGGGATCGGCTTGGTAGTCGCGCGTCATCAGCACCGCGGCATCGGGCGTCGGCCCGAGCTCGAAGGAGAAGTTGCCGTCGGCGTCGATGTCGAGGTCGTCGTCGCGGATGATCGCCACGATCCGGTCCGACCATGCGCCGGGCGACGGTTCGTTGTACGCGGTGACAGAGAAGTAGACGCTGTCACCCTTGTTGCCGCTGACGCGGTAGCGCCGCTTCGCATCGACGGGACACATGAAGTAGTACGCGTCGGTGTTGTCGCCGCCCCAGCGACGGTCCTGCCGCGACGGTGAGTTGACCTCTACCCACCGCGGCCTGCTCGGGTCGGCGAAGAGGTAGGTGTCGAAGGCGATGCCGAGGGTCGTCGCGAGCATGCGGTAGCCGTCGCCAATATGCCGGTCGTCAGTGACGGCGCGATCGCCCTCGAGGAACGAGGCATCAAGGCCGCCAATGGTTTCCAGCAGTTCCCGCCACGCGGCCGTCGACTCATGGGTGCTCATGCGCTGATTCCTTTCGTGATCAGGGTGGCGGTGCGCTCCACCCAGGCGTCGTTGAGGGATTGATTGCGGGTGATGATCGCCATCAGCGTCATGCCTGCGATGGCCTCGACCAGGTCGGCAGCCGATACGTCGGATCGGACCTCGCCGCGTTTCGCCGCGTCGTCGAGACGCTCCGTCATGCCGAGGGAGGTGACGTCGCCGAACCGGTCGAGCAGCTTCGCGTGCAGCGCCGGGTCGGTCGCCATCTCCGCCAGCAGCCCGGGCATCGCCGCCCGTGCGGCCGGCGTGGTCAGCACGCCCGCCGAGCGACGCACCATCTCGCGGACGTCGCCGGCCAGCGATCCGGTGTCGGGCAGTTCGGTCGCCTCGGAGATTGGAAAGACCGCCTCATGGACCAGATGTGCCTTGCTCGGCCAGCGCCGGTAAATCGCCGGCTTGCTTGTGCCCGCCCGCTTGGCGATGGCGTCGACCGAGAGGTCGGCATACCCCGACTTGCCGAGCAGCTCGACCGTCGCGCGCAGCACCGCGTTGTCGATGCGCGGATCGCGAGGTCGGCCAAGGTCTGTTGTCATTACGAAACTCAGAGTAACATAAGTCCGCTGCGGACGAGAGGAGCACTGATAGATGTCTGGGACCGATGCCAAAGGAGCCGTCGTCCATCTCGACGACCTCGCCGAGCCCCGCTTCAGCCCCGAAGCCCAGCAGATCCGCGACATGATGGCGATGATGGCGGCCGACTGCCCGCTCGACGCCGACGTCCTGCACGCGAAGGCCAGCGCCGACACCGGCCTCAAGGATTTCGGGGACGACGACTACCGTGAGCGTCTCGACGTGTATCTCGCTGCGCTGCAGGAGATTACCGGTATAAACGCACCCGGTGTCGTCAACCATCACGCTCAGTTGCTGCAGTGGCTGAAGAACCGGCTGTTACTCACCGACCTGCTCGCCCGGCATCCCGAGATCCACGACATCGAGCTGCTCCCCCCGATCGTCATCGCGGGCCTACCGCGCACCGGGACGACGCACCTGCACAACCTGCTCGCCGCCGCGCCCACCTTCCGCACGATGCCCTATTGGGAGAGCAACGAGCCGTTCCCGTTGCCCGCGGAGGCGGGTATCGAGCCAGACCCGCGCAGGACGCGGATGGATGTCGCCGTTCAGGTGATGAACGTGGTCATGCCGCACTTCCCGCTCATGCACGAGATGACGACCGACCACGTGCACGAGGAGATTCAGCTTCTCGCCAACGACTTCTCCACCATGCTGTTCGAGACGCTGGCGCACGTACCGCGATGGCGCGACTACTACATGACCCACGACCAGACATCCCATTACGAGTACCTCAAGACTCAGCTCAAGGCGATGCAGTTCCTGCGTGGGGGCCGGCGCTGGCTGCTCAAGTCGCCGCAGCACCTCGAGCAAGTTCCGGTGCTGGACAAGGTATTTCCGGATGTCCTCGTCATCTTCACGCACCGCGACCCCGCGCCGGTCACGCTGTCGATGCTCGCCATGATCACCTACACCGCGCGGATGTATTGCTCTCCGGTGCCGGTGAACGATATTGCGCGCACGTGGGTCGACCGGCTGGCGCTGATGCTCGGCGCGTTGGTCCGCGACCGCGAGGCCATTCCACCGGAGCGTTCGATCGACGTCCGCTTCGACGAGTTCATGGCCGACGAGCTAGCGGTCGCCGAACAGGTGTACAGCCAGGCCGGCGAACACCTCGACGACGAGGCGCGGGCGGCGATAACGGGTTATCTCACCGGTCACCAGCGGGGCAGGCTCGGCACGGTGGCGACATCGCCGGAGATGTTCGGCCTGAACGACCGTGACCTGCGCGAACCGTTCGCCCCCTACGTCGCGCGCTTCCTCGCCTGATTTTCCCCCGCGAGCAGACGCAAAAGTCCGCGGTTTCCTGGACTTTTGCGGGCGCTAGCGTCTGCTCGCGAGGGAGGGGTGCCCAGCTCGTCGAGGTGCTCTGTGTGCGGAGCCGCTACCAGGGGTATTAGCCAACGTGGCCCGTCCGCAGCTAGAAAGGCACAGATGACGGCAGCACCCGCACGACTCGACCCTCGCCACATCGCCGAAGCGCGGCGCATCGTCGGCGCCGTCGGCGACGCCTTCTCGGCAAAGGTGGTCGGCCAGCAGAACCTGCGCGAGTCGCTGCTGATCGGGCTGCTCGCGGGCGGTCACATCCTCATCGAGAGCGTTCCCGGACTCGCCAAGACGACGGCGGCCCGCGTCATCGCCGAATCCATTCACGGCGGCTTTCAGCGCATCCAGTGCACGCCGGACCTGCTGCCCAGCGACATCATCGGCACCCAGGTCTACGAGTCGGCGACCAACTCGTTCGTCACGCAACTCGGCCCGGTCCACACCAACATCGTGCTGCTCGACGAGATCAACCGCTCCAGCGCCAAGACGCAGAGCGCGATGCTCGAGGCGATGGAGGAACGGCAGACCACCATTGCGGGCACGGTGTACCCGATACCGGAGCCGTTTCTGGTGATCGCCACGCAGAACCCGGTCGACCAAGAGGGCACCTATCCGCTCTCGGAGGCACAGACCGACCGGTTCATGCTCAAGGACGTCCTTTCGTATCCTTCGCCCGATGAAGAGGTCGAGGTGATGAACCGGATGGACGCCGGGCTGTACGACAAGGACCACCGCAGCAGGCCGGTCGTCGGCCTCGAGGATGTCCGACGGCTGCAGGACATCGTCCGCCACGTACATATGGACCGCGCTCTGATGCGCTACGCCAGCGAGCTCGTCGCTGCGACCCGCGAGCCCGATCAGTTCCTGCCACAACAACTTGCCCGCCTCATCGAATACGGCGCTAGCCCGCGCGCCACCATCGCGTTCTGCAAGGCGGCGCGCGCGCTGGCGATGCTGTCTGGCCGCGGCCACGTGATTCCCGACGACGTCGCCAAACTCGCGCACCGAGTGCTGCGGCACCGACTCATCCTCGGCTTCGAGGCTGCGAGCAACGGCGTCACGTCCGAGGTCGTCATCGACGCTGTCATGCAAGCGGTCCGGGTGCCGTAGAGGTCGTCGTGGGCAAGCACCTCAACAGGGCCCGATCGCATTTCGGCACTGACACCCGCGGCCTACTCGAGGGTGGCCGCTACGCGCTGTTGCACAGCCGCAGCCTGGAATTCGACGATCTGCGACCCTATGTGCGCGGCGACGATGTCCGTGACATCGACTGGAAGGCCTCCGCACGTTCGGGCAGCGTACTGATCAAGCGCTTCGTCGACGAGAAGCACCACAAGATCCTTCTCGTTGCCGACGCGGGTCGCAACATGACGGCGTCGGCGCCGAGTGGTGAGGCGAAACTCGATGTCGCCGCGAACATTCTGGGCGCCTTCGGGCTGATCACCCTCGGCCGCGCAGATCAGATCGGCATGGTCTACGGCGACAGCCGCGGCTGTGTGAACATCCGCCAAGGCCGTGGCGAAACCCACATCGAGAGCATGCTGCACCGGTTCTACGGTCACGCGCTGGCTGCACCCGGCCCTAGCGACATCTCCTGCCAATTGAGCTATGTGGCAACGCATTACCGCCGTCCGATGCTCATCGTCGTGGTTTCCGACGAGCCCGAGGTAGATGACCGTCTCGGCGATGTCGCGACAAGGCTCGCGAGCCGCCACGACGTCATGTGGGCGATGGTCTCCGACGCCCCCGCCATCGGCGGCCCCGGTGCCGAACAAGACGGATATGACGTCGCGACCGGCAACTTCGTGATCGGCGGCGCCAACCTGGGGCCACGGGTCGTCGCCGCCTATCGTCGCGCCGAACAGAACAGGATGCGCGTACTCGAAGAGTTCATGACCGCCAACGCAATCCCGCACACCACCGTCGGCGCCAGCTCACAAATTCGCACCCGACTGGTCCGCATGACCGAGGTCTTCGCGCGTGCCGGATGACCTACTGCGGTTCGTGAGCGGCCCCGTGCCCTATGCGTCATGGTGGCTGTGGCTCGGGGTGGCCCTGCTGATCGTTGTCATCGCCTGGTATGTCGGGGTCTTCATCTGGACACTGCCCGCCGAACGGCTGAGGTCCATACCGTGGATTCGCAATCTGCACTCGAAGTTGCTGCGGCGCAAGTTCACCCGCACCATCCGGTCCATCGACGCGCGTTACCGCGCCGGTGAGTTGTCAGCCGCGCAGGCCAGCGGCCTGATGAGCCGCACGCTGCGCAGCTTCCTGCACCAGGCGACCGGTGCTCGCGCCCAGTACATGCACGTCGAGAACTTCGAGTCGAGCGATCTGGCCGAGACGGCGCCGTTGTTCGCCGAACTCAACGATGCACAGTTCAACTCGGATTCGGCGGTGGAGGTCAGCCAGGTCGGTTCCAGGGCCGAGGAGTTGATTCGTTCGTGGGCCTGACCTGGTGGCCCGTCGCCGTCGCCGGATTCGCCTGTCTGGCAGTGGCTGTCGCTCTCGCTGTGCTGCTACCCATGGAGCAGGCCCGGCGCCAGCTACGTCGGCTCGCGAACACGTCGCGCCTCACCCGGCTGCCCGAGTACGCCCGAGTTGCCCGCGCCAGACTCCTGTCGATGCTCGTCGCGGTCGTCTTGCTCGGATTGCTCTTCGGCGCCACGGTGGTGGCCAGTGCTCGACCGAGCGGATGGTGGTGGTCGAGCGCGGCGTCCGACGCTCCGCAGGACGTCATGCTGTGCGTCGGTCAGCCGGTTACCGACGCATCGACCGGGGCCTTCCTCACCTATTACGCCGGACAGGCGAGAACGTATGGCACGCAGCGCATCGGACTCACCTCGCCGAACCGTCGCGTGATCCCCATGACCCGCGACTACCAGTTCGTGGCGGGCAAGCTCAACGACCTCGGCCGGCTTTCCAAGGAGCCCGGCGGCGATCCAGCACGCGCCAGCGCGTCCTTCTCCCCCGCCGTGGCGTACGTCGACTATGCGGCCAGCGTCGAAGACATCCTGGCGTTGTGCATGACCGGATTTCCGTCGTTCGATACCAAGAGCTCACACCGACGCTCGCTGATCTATCTCGGGCCCGGCCAGATCCGGAACCCGGACGAGGTCAGGCGATCATTGCTGACCGCCGATCAGGTCAGCAGCATGGCGAGCAATGCCGGCATCCAGATCAACGCACTCAGTCCGTCAGACCGAACCGCGGGAGCACTGCCGGCGATCGCCAAATCATCTGGAGGCCAGTACTTCTCGCTCGAGAATCGCGAGGACCAGCTCAACGGTGATCTGGACGCCATTCGGGACAGCCCACCGGCCGCGACCGCCCCTGCCGATGAAGCCGTCACCAGCTGGTTCGGCGACGCACCAGCCTTCCCGCTGATCGTCGCCGTCGTCTCGTCGGCGCTGCTGTGCCTGTCGCTGGTGGTGCTGCGACGATGACGTTCGCGCCGGTGCTGCCGCCTCTGGTGCTGCTGGTGATCGCCGTGGTGGTCATCGCGCTGCGACTGCTGAACATGCGGCGCTTGCACGCCTCCGGCGGGGCGCGGTGGGCGACGGTATGGCGCTGGTCCGGTTTGACGCTCGCCGTCCTGCTGATCCTCATCGCCGGTACCCGACCCGGCATCGAAAGCGGTGAGCGCGGGGCCGCCGCGGCTGAACGGACCGCAGCGAACATCAACGTCTTCCTCGTCGTCGATCGGTCTCCCGATTCGGCTGTCGAGGATTACGGTGACCGGAAATCACGAATGTCCGCTATCCGCAATGACATCCAGACCCTCATTGATCGGTATCCCCAGGCGCGGTTCGCCCTGATCGCCTTCGCGTCCCGCCCCTCATTGGACTGGCCCCTGTCCGAGGACGCATGGAGCCTCAAGCCCGAGGTGGCTCGCCTCGCGCCCTACCCCGCGACCGACGAGGACGTGAACGCCGCGGCCGCTGCGAATGTGTTGCGCTACCAGCTCATTGCGGCGGGCCAGCAGTACCCGGACTCCAAGAGTCTGGTGTTCTATTTCGGGTCGGGCGCAGCAGGCTCCCGCGCACCGCAGGGCGAGTTCGATCCGACCCCGAATTCGGTCGACGGCGGAGGCGTATTCGGCTACGGCGCAGCGCAGAACGCACCCGGCTTGCAACGGATCGCCGGGCAACTCGGTGTGCCCTACGTCGACCGCGATGACGGCAGACCGATCTCGGAGTCCGCTCCCGACAGCGGCTCGGCACAACCCGGCACCCCCGTGGCGACGGCCTCGGGCATCGCCGGGCGCACCGAACTCTATTGGGTCTTCACGCTGCTTGCCGCCGTCCTGCTGCTGTTCGAGCTGTTCGCGAGCATCCGTGATGTCCGCAGGACGAGGTTGGCCAGACGGGATGTGACGCTGTGACGGGCGAACCCAGACCAGCGCGACTGAGGTTGCGCCGACGGCTGGTGGTGTTCTCGGCTCCCATCGCACTGGTGGCTCTGTTGGCCGCAGTCAAAATGATTTCGGTTGTCGTAGCGGGTAATTCGGCGGTTTCGAACTATCAGGGATGGCGACGCCGACGCATTGCGCCAGGATGCATCGACATTGCACGCACTCAACGTGATCGAGCCCGCGAAGGCGCCCTTTGCCCAGGGCACCGCGGCAGTTCTGCAGGGGCGGCTCGACGAGGCCGACGCGCGGTTCTCGGAGGCGCTATCGCTGACCGACGCCGGGCAGTCGTGTCCCGTCCTCATCAACCTCGAGCTGGTCCGCGAACGCCAAGGCGATATCGACGGCTGGGAAGGCCGGCGGGATCAGGCCCGCGATCGCTACCGCAGCGCGCTCACCATCGTCTCGGGTGCGCCGCACGACTGCTTCGAGCACAACACCGATCCGGACGCGGAACGCCGCGCAGTCAGGAACGACGCAGCCCCCCGGCTGGCAGCCAAACTGGCGGGACTGGATGCCGCTGCGCCGCCACCGCCGGCTGCACCGCCGCCCCCTCCACCTCCGCCGCCATCCGCTCCGCCGCCCGTTGCGGGAGCAACCAATCCCGAAGGACAACCGGGCGAACTGCGGCTCGACCCAGGCTCCGGCGACCCGACGGACAAGCTCAGGCAGATACTGCAAGACGCCGCCGGCTGAGCAGACTCCGCGCGTAGCCTCAGATCATGACCGCCCAAGACATCGAAGATGCAAGCCGCCTCGCAGGCGGCAACGTTGCGGCGATGCTCCCGCAGGAGGGCCGCACGACCGACGAGGAACGTCTGCACCGCAAACAGAACTTGGCCGCGGCGTTCCGGCTGTTCAGCCGGTTCGGGTTCGACGAAGGCGTCGCGGGACACATCACCGCACGGGACCCGGAGCTGACCGACCACTTCTGGGTCAACCCGTTCGGCATGCACTTCGGTCACATCCGGGTCAGCGATCTGCTGCTGGTGCGCCACGACGGCACGATCGTCGAGGGTGACAAGCCGCTGAACCAGGCCGCGTTCGCGATCCACTCGCAGGTCCACGCCGCCCGTCCCGATGTGATCAGCGCCGCCCACTCGCACTCGGTCTATGGCAAGACGTGGTCCACGTTGGCCCGGCTGCTCGATCCGATCACGCAGGATGCGTGCGCGTTCTACGACGACCACGCCCTGTTCGACCAGTACTCCGGCGTCGTGCTCGACATCGAGGAAGGCAAGCGCATCGCGCACAGCCTCGGCGACGCCAAGGCCGTCATCCTGCGCAACCACGGCCTGCTCACCGTCGGCCACTCGGTCGAGGAAGCGGCGTGGTGGTTCATCACAATGGAGCGCTCATGTCAGGCGCAGCTGATGGCCGAAGCCGCGGGCACGCCCGTGCTCATCGAACCTGCGATGGCCAAACACACTGCGGGGCAAGTGGGTACGCACTTCGCGGGCTGGTTCAGCTTCCAGCCGTTGTTCGCGAGGATCACCCGCGAGCAGCCCGACCTCTTCGACTGACCGATCGCCGGTGCCTGCTCCCGACCCGCAGCGCGTCGGCGGACTGGCATGGGCGCAACGAACCAAGGGACGCCTGACCGCCGCTGAGCGGCGCGGTCTGCTGGGCCCGATCGCGTCGGGGCTGGGTTCCTATGTCGCCGGGCGCATCCGTGCGGCGACAGGACGGGTGCCGCCGGGGGCACAGGACCTTTCCGCGGCATCACTCGCGCCGCCGGACTCTCAGCTGGCACGTGCAGCCGAAGCCGCCTGCCGCGAGCAGCCGCAGTCGGTGATCGGGCACAGCTACCGCACCTGGATGTTCGGCGCCGCGCTGGCCGTGCTCGATCGGTCCACCCTCGACAGCGAGCTCTTCTACGTCGCCTGCCTCCTGCACGACTACGGAATCTCGGACATCGTCCCCGGCGAGGACTTCACCCTGCGGAGTGCCCGGCGTCTGCACCGATGCGCGGACGACGCAGGCGTGGACCTGGCCACCATCGATCAGGCCTCCGACGCCATCACGGTGCACGCGACGCCGGGCATCTCGGTCGACCGCGACGGCGCTCTCGGGGTGTATGTCCAGGCAGGCGCGATGTATGACCTGGCCGGACTGCGCCTTGGCGACCTCGGCCGCGGATACCGGGCCGACGTGATCGGCAGGCATCCCCGCGACGGCGTCACCGCCGAGCTGGTGGCGATGATCAAGGCGGAGGCATCGGCCAATCCCGACGGACGGTTCGCGTTGCTTCGCAAGTGTGGACTGCCAATGCTGGTGCGGCTGAACCCGATTCGGCCGCGCTGACCGCTACCGCAGCACGTCGACCAGGCGATCCAGATCGTTGTCTGTGTTGTACAGGTGAAAGCCGACCCGAATGGCACCGGCCCTGATCGACGCCCTGATGCCTGCCTGATGTAGCTTGTCGGCAGCTGCCGTCGGTATCGAGACGATCGCCGAATCTTCCTGCGGCAGTTGTAGTTCGGTGCGCAGCCGACGCGCCAGGCCCAGCGAATGCGCCTCGATCGCGTCTCGGTCCAGCGATGCCAGCCAGGGCAGCGTCAGACCCGAGCCCAGCGCGCTGAACCACGTCGGCGACACATCGAACCGCCGGGCATCCGCGGCCAGCCGCAGCGGCAGCCCGTAGATCGTCGACCACGGCTCCTCCCCCGCGTACCAGTTGGCGGCGTGCGGGATCATCACGTTCGCCACCCGTTCGCTCAATGACATCCATGCGGTGCCCCTCGGCGCGAGCAGCCACTTGTAGACCGCCGCGACGGTGACGTCGGCCCACGGCAGGTCGACCCGCTTCCAGCCGACCGCCTGGGTGACGTCGATGACCGTCAGCGTGTCCGTGCCCGCCACGTTCTCCCGCAAGGCGTCGACGTCCAACACCGCGCCGTTGGCCGACTGGACGAGGCTGGCGGTCACGACGTCGTAGTCGCTCGCCGTGGTCACCAATTCGTCAGAATTGAGTTCGGTGATCGTGACGCCGCGCACCGACTGTGCGGCGAACGGAAAACTCGTACTGGTGAATTCGCCGGGCAACGTCGCCACCCGGCTGCCGTCGGGAATGGCGGCGGCGACGAGGCTCAGCGCCGCGGACACACTGCCCGCCATCGCCACCGAGTCCGCGGGAACACCCACCAGTGCGGCATACCCCGCCCTGCCCGCATCGACGGATCCGTCGAACCTCGGGACGTCCATCGTTCCGTCCTGCCACTCTTGCAGGCACTCCTGTAACGCTTCGAACATGAACCTGGGCGGCAGTCCGTAGGTCGGCGAGTTCAGAAACCCCTCGGCGCCAACGAATTCGGCCCCAAACGCTTCACGCAGCATGCCAGCAGTCACTCGGCGGGCGGTTCTTCGCCGCGCAGTCTGGCCTGCAACTGCTCTCGATCCTGACGTCGACGCTCGTCGATTGCGGCGATGCCTGCGTTGGCGCGCCTGCGCAGCGGGGCGAAGATCCACATGCCGAGCGGCAGCGCGATCACGATCGCAAACAGCAGGGCGATGACGAGCGGCAAGTCACGCACTCCGAGAAGATGGCCGACGCCGAAGATCACCGCGGTCAATACGACGACGAGCAGCAGTCGGGCCAGCATGTAGGCAACCACGTCGACAACGAGGCGGGATCCAGGGCGAGGCTCAGACACGGCCCGAGCCTACCGACGGCGCGTATATTCAGATCAAGGAGGTTTTTTGCGTGGCTTTTCTGTTCCTCATACTCGTCTTGGCCGGTTTGATCTATGCCGGCTGGCGGCTGACTCGCGCCACGGCCGGCCGACCCAAGACGCGTGTGATCGGCCCCGACGACGACCCGGATTTTCTGCGTCGGCTCGGGCACGGGGACAATCCCCGCCCCAAGTAATCGCACTGTTCAGAACAGGTCGTTGGGTCGCCGCGCGCCCGGGAAACCCTCAGCCACCACGGCCGCCAGTTCGATCAACGCCTCCCGCGTCTCACGCCGCAGCCGTTCCAGGCTGATCTCCGCGCCCTCTTCGAGGTGCGGGTCGAACGGCACCAGCCGCACCGCCCGGCACCGGCGCGAGAAGTGATCGACGACCTTCTGCATGTCGACCTTGCCTGACCGCGGGCGCACGGCGTTGATGACCGCGATCGAATTCTTGACCATGTCCTCGTGCCCATGGGCGTCCAGCCAGTCCAGCGTCGCCGAGGCGCTGCGGGCGCCGTCCACCGATCCCGAGCTGATGACGATCAGCACGTCCGCCTTGGCCAGCACCGACGACATCGCCGAATGCATCAGCCCGGTGCCGCAGTCGGTGAGCACCAAACTGTAGAAGCGTTCCAGCACCTCCAGCGTCCTGGCGTAGTCGTCGGCGCTGAACGCCTCCGACACGGCAGGGTCGCTCTCCGAGGCAAGCACCTCCAGCCGGCTCGGGCCCTGCGACGTGTAGCTGCGGACGTCGCTGTAGCGCTCGATGCCCTCGGCGTCGCGCAGCAGGTGACGCACGGTGGCCGGGGTTTCCAGCGGGACCTTCTGGCTCAGCGTGCCGCGGTCGGGGTTGGCGTCGACGGCCACCACGCGGTCGCCGCGGATGGACGCGAACGTCGCACCCAGCGTCGCGGTGATCGTGGTCTTGCCTACGCCGCCCTTCAACGACAGGAGCGCGATCCGATAGCACTCTTGAAGTGGCCGGTGCACCTGCGAGAGCAGGTCGTTGCGGTGGATCGCTTTCGGGCTCTCGCCCAGGTTGATCAGCTTGCCTGAGGCCAGGTACAACCACCGGCGCCACCCGTCCGACGGCGGCTTCTTGGATTGGCGCAACAGCGCCGCCGTGGACAGCTCGGGGTACCCGGGCGTATGCGGGACGGCCGGGATCCCGGTCGGCGGCGTGGGATCGGTCCACTCCCGCGGCGGCGATTCGTCGGTGGCCGGATCGGTGAACCGCTGTTGAGACCGGAAACCATGCGACGGATGGTCAGACAACGGTTTGTCCTCTCAATTGGACGGATCGAAATTTCTCAGCCGACGCCCGCGTACGAGTGCAGCCCGACGGTGACGAGGTTGATGAAGAACAGGTTGAACACCATCGCGACGAAGCCCGCGACGTTGATCCACGCCGCCTTCTTGTCGCGCCAGCCCGCGGTCGAGCGGGCATGCAGGTACGCGGCATAGATCACCCACGCGATGAACGACACCGTCTCCTTGGGATCCCAGCCCCAGTACCGGCCCCAGGCTTCCTCGGCCCAGATGGCGCCGAAGATGACGCCGAACCCGAACACCGGGAAAGCGAATATCGTTGTGCGGTAAGCGATGCGGTCGAGAGTCTGCGCATCTGGCAACCGCGCTACGATGCGGGCCAGCGCGCCCTCGGTTTCCGGCGCACCGAACTCGGACATCTTGAGCAGGAACAGGATGCTCGCAACGCCTGCGACCAGGAAAACGCCCGAGCCGAGGCTGACGACCGACACGTGGATCGGCAGCCAGTACGACTGCAGCGCGGGCATCACCGGAGCGGCGTTGGTGTAGAGCCAGCGTCCCGACACCGTCAGCAGGATCAGCACCGGCACGAGGACGAACACCCACAGCGTGCGGTACTGCGCGCGGCGCAACATGATGGCGCCCGCGACCAAACCCGAGAAGCAGGTCAGGTTGATGAACTCGTACATGTTGCCCCACGGCACCCGCGTGGTGGCCAGGCCGCGCAGCACGATGCACAGCAGGAGCAACGCGATGCCGACGTAGACCAGCGCCAGGCCGGCCTTGCCGACGCGTTCGTCGAACGGGCGCTGCGGCGTCTCGGCGACGACGCCTGGGGTGGCGCTGTCGGCGCTGACCGTGCCAGCGGCGACCAGTTCGCGGTCGGTGACCTTGCGGCTGCGGGTGTAGGCGAGCTCGACGGCGAGCAACAGCATCGCGAGTACCAGAACGACTACCGACGAGGTGAAGGCCCAGTCGGAATAGCGGGCCAACCCGACGTCGATGTGCTCGGTGTTCATGCGCGATCCGTGTTCATCAGACCTTCTCTCGTGACGGCTCTGCCGTGTCGAGTCCGTCGAGCAGGCGGTGCGTCAGCCGCTCGAACTCGTCGCCCCACCCGGAATTGTCGGTACGAGCAAGCCCGCCCAGCTCGACGCTTACCGTACCTGCACCACCTGGTGTGATTCGAACCCAGACCCGGCGCCGCCGCACGATCAGCGACACCAGCAGGCCCGCCATCATCGTCAGCGCGGATACCAGCACCCACACCTGGGCCGGGTCGTGGGCGACCTGCAGGTTGATGAAGGGCACCGCCCCGTCGAAGCGCACCCTCGTGCCGTCGTCAAGCCGTGTCTCCTGACCGGCCCGCAGGTTCACCCGCGCCACCTTGGCCAGCCGCTTCTGGTCGATCAGCCGCGGGTCGAGCGAGAACAGCGACTGCGGCCGGCCGGTGTCCAGCCCGGTGTCGCCGCGATAGATGTCCACGGCCACGGCCGGATCATTGAGTGCGGGGAAGCTCGACGACAGCAGGGTTCCGTGCAGCTGCTCGGTCGGCGCGAACAGCCCCTGGATGGCGATCTGGTGCTTGCGGCGCTCGTCGGCGTTGGGATAGGTGCCGCCGGGCGGGTCGAACCGCATGACGCCCGACGACAGCAGCGTGAGCGGATCGTCCGGCCGCCACTGCAGGGTCTGGGTCCGGGTCTGGCCGTCGGGGAAGGTCACGGTGAACGTCGGTGCGTAGCCGTGGCCCTGCAGGTACACCCGGTCACCGCCGATCCGCAGCGGCTCGTTGACCTTCAGGTGGTACGGCCGCCAGGTGTCGCTGTTCAGGTCGTCGCCTTCCTGATAGTCGATGTTGGCGGCGAAGGACAGGGCTTGGCCCGACGGCAGGTAGTGCGCGTCGAAGTCGTTGACCCGCAGGCAGATCGGGTTCAGCGATGTGCCGTCGACGGTATTGCCCGCGCGGAAGGAATCGAACGCGGCGGGTGATGCCGAGCAGAAGCCGGGCCCACCGTCGGCGACGACGATGACGTTGCCCTCGTAGCCGAACAGCTTCCCGACGGCGACCGACACGAGCAGGCCGAGCAGTGCGAAATGGAAGACGATGTTGCCGAACTCGCGCAGATAGCCTTTCTCGGCGGAGATTTCGACGTCGTCGCCCTCACTACGGGCGGTACGCCGCCATCCGCTGAGCCGCTGCGACACCGTCGCGGCAACCGCGTCGGTTTCGCCCGCGACCTCGGTGATGTGGTGCTTGGGCAGCCGCGCCAGGTTGCGCGGCGCAGGGACCGGCATGGCGCGCAGGCTGCGGATGTGTTCGAGCAGTCTCGGCGTCAGACAGCCGAGGAGGGAGATGAACAGCAGCACGTAGATGGCGGTGAACCAGAAGCTGGAGAAAACCTGAAAGGCCTGCAGCCGATCGAGCCACGGCCCGATCGTCGGGTGCTCGGCGATGTACTGCTCGACTTTTCCTTCGTTGAGGCTGCGCTGCGGCAAGAGAGCGCCGGGGATCGCCGCCAGCGCCAGCAGGAACAGCAGCACCAGTGCGGTGCCCATCGATGTCAGCGTGCGCCATGTGTTGCGGGCGATCGCGAAGAGCCTTCTCATATCGGCAGTCTCACGTCGCTGACGAACGCATCGCGCACCCACGACACGAAGTCGTTCCACACGCCGGTGACCAGTGCGGTGCCGACGAGGATCAACAGCACGCCGCCGAAGATCTGGATCTGCCGGGTGTGGCGCCGCAACCACCCCAGCCCCTGCACGGCACGCGCCGAGCCAAGGGCCAACAGCACGAACGGAATTCCCAGCCCAAGGCAATAGGCGATGACCAGCAGCACCCCGCGAGCCACATTGGAGCCCTCGGTGGCCGACGCGACCGCGATCACGCCGGTCAGCGTCGGGCCCAGGCACGGCGTCCAGCCGAGCGCGAACACCGCGCCGAGCAGTGGGGCGCCGCCGATGGTCGACAGCTGGCGTGGCGCGAACCGGGTGTCCCGTTGCAGCAGCGGTATGAAGCCCACGAACACCAGGCCCATCAGGATGGTGACCACGCCGCCGATGCGTTGCAGCAGTGTCTGATTGGTGATCAGCGCGCCCGTCATGCCGAGCACGGCGACGGTGCCGAGCACGAACACCGCGGTGAAACCAGCCACGAACAGCGCGGCGGCGACGGCGACACGAAGCCGCGCAGTCCTGACCGCGACCTTGCCCGGCTCCTCCTCGACGCCGACGACCGCGGCGAGGTAGGACAGATATCCGGGCACCAGGGGCACGACGCACGGCGATGCGAACGACACCAGCCCGGCGAGCACGGACACACCGAGCGCCGCCAGAAGGGGTCCGGCAGCGGCGATTTCGCCGAATCCGGTCATGTCGCCGTTGCCGGTTCCGCTGCCAGGCGTTGCACCACCGGCTGCAGGTCGTCAGCGAGCAGCTCGCGCAGGAACACCGCCGCCACCCGGTGCTCGCGGTCCAGCACAACCGTCGACGGTATGACGGTGGTCGGGTACTTGCCGCCGAAAGCGATCATCGTGCGCATCGGCGGGTCGTAGATCGAGGGGAACGTGACCTTGCGGTCGACCACGAAGTCGCGCGCGGCGTCACGGTTGTTGTCCCGCACGTCGATGCCGAGGAAGGCGACGCCGTCGGCCTTGGTGGCGTCGTACACCTGCTGCAGCTGACCGATCTCGGTGCGGCACGGCCCACACCACTGGCCCCACACGTTGATGACGACGACCTTGCCCGCGAAATCGTCGAGCGAAAGCGTCTTGGCGGGGTCCATCAGGTCGGGGCCGGCCAGCTTTCCTGGGCGACCACGCTTTTCGGGCGGATCGTAGAAAATATCCGTCTTACCGCCGGGCGCGACGAATTCGAACGTGCCGCCCTGCGCCACGGCGTCGGTGCCCGTGGAGCATCCGGCGAGCGCGACGATTGCCGCGCTCGCGATGACCAGCCACCGCCTCACTGCCCAGCCAGCTCCGAATAGCCCCAGCCAACGTACGAGTCACCGTGGAAGTAGAAGGACGTCAATGAGGCCAGGTTGCACATCCGCCGGGTCGGGAAGTGGTGCAACGCTTTCTCGTTCATCGCCCGTCGCAGTGTCTCCACGGGAAGCTGATGGCTTACGCACACCGCCTCGTGCCCGGCCGCCTTGATCCGGGCCCGATCCAGCGCGGCCGTCATCCGCGCGGCGATCTCCTTGTAGGGCTCCCCCCAGGACGGCGTGCGCGGGTCGCGGAGATGCCACCAGTTGCGCGGGTCGCGCAGCGCGCCGTCCCCGGGCGAGACCCTCTGGCCCTGAAAGATGTTCAGCGATTCGATCAGGTCGTCGTCGGTGTCGACGGGCAGGCCGTGCCGCTCGGCGATCGGGGCCGCCGTCTCCTGCGCGCGCTCCAAAGGCGATGCGACGACGTACACGATGTCGCGATTCGCCAGCCAATCAGCGACAGTCTGGGCCTGCGCCCGCCCTCTGTCGGACAGGTGGTAGTTGGGCAGTCGGCCGTAGAGGATCTTCTCCGGGTTGTACACGTCGCCGTGCCGCATCACATGCACGATGGTCTTCTCGGGGTTCATGCCTTCTTGGCCTCCGCGGCGGCTCGGGCAGCGGCGGGCAGGGCGGCGGCGATGCGGTCGAATGCGGCTTCGTCGAGAGCGGTTGAGACGAACCAGGTTTCGAACGCGCTGCACGGCGGGTAGACGCCCGCGTCGAGCAACGCATGGAAGAACGCTGGGTAGCGCCAGGTCTCGGTCGCCTTGGCCGACGTGAAGTCCGTCACGGATTCTTCGGTGAAGAACACGCTGAACATGTTGCCCGCCCGCGAAATCCGATGCGCCACACCGGCGTCCGTCAGGGCGTGGGACATCAGGTCGATCAAGCGGTCAGCATTGTTGTCGAGCTTAACGTAGGCGGCGTCGTCCGCGGCCCGCAATGTCGCGAGCCCCGCCGCCATCGCGACGGGATTACCCGACAGCGTGCCCGCCTGATACACCGGGCCGAGCGGGGCCAGCCGCTCCATCACCTCGGCACGGCCACCGAACGCGGCGGCGGGCAGGCCACCGCTCATCACCTTGCCGAAGGTGAACAGGTCGGCGTCGACGGGATCCAGGCCGTACCAACCGGATCGGCTGACCCGGAAGCCGGTCATCACCTCGTCGACGATGAGGAGCGCGCCGTGTTCTGCGGTGATGCGGCGCAGCTCGCCATTGAAACCAGGGAGCGGCGGGACGGTGCCCATGTTGCCCGGGCTGGCCTCGGTGATCACGGCGGCGATCTCGTCGCCGAACCGGCCGAAGGCGTCCTCGATCGCGGGGATGTTGTTGTACGGCAACACAATCGTGTCGGCAGTCGCCGCGCCGGTGACGCCGGGCGACGAGGGCAGGCCAAGGGTCGCGACGCCGGAGCCCGCGTCGGCCAGCAGCGCGTCGCTGTGGCCGTGGTAGCACCCGGAGAACTTGATGATCTTGGCGCGTCCCGTGTAGCCGCGGGCCAGCCGGATCGCGCTCATCGTCGACTCGGTGCCGGAGTTGACCAACCGCAGCTTCTCGACGGGCTTGACCCGCCCGATGATCTCGGCAGCGAGCTCGGACTCGGCGGGTGTGGGCGCGCCGAAGGACAGCCCGCTCGCTGCCGCCCGCTGCACGGCACCGACAACAGCCGGATGGGCGTGGCCCAGGATCATCGGGCCCCAGGAGCAGACCAGGTCGATGTAGCGGTTGTCGTCGGCGTCGGTCAGCCAGTAACCCTGGGCCGAGGTGATGAAGCGCGGCGTGCCGCCCACCGCGCTGAAGGCCCGGACCGGCGAGTTGACCCCGCCGGGGATGAGCGCGCACGCGTCGGCGAAGAGCTTCGCGGAGACGTCGGTGCTGGACATGGCCACCAGTGTCCCAGCTGGCCCGAGACCGTCAACTACAGGGTGTAGTGGTGCGGCGATTCAGCCGTTCGCGTCGATTTCTGCATGAGGGTCGTGATCAGCTCTCCAGCGCGACCACCAGGCAGAAGTCGGCGCTAATCAGGCGGGCGTCAGCGCGAACGTCGGGTGGTCGGCGTCGCCGGGCAGCTGCTTCCAGTAGCCCTCGACCACCTTGCCGGCCAGCGGCCGATACGCGGCGATCACCAGCGCACGCTCTTCGACAGGGATCTCCCTTGCCACGTACTTGGTGTCGCCGAGCTTGACGTTCGGGTCGGCGCGGACGTTCTTCACCCACTCAGCTTCACCGCGGGTGGACACCAGGTACTTGACCCCGCCGACCTCGGGAACGACGACGGGGATCTGCTGCGGTTGCTTGCTGACGCGCTTGATGACGGTCAGCGTCTGGCTGTTGCCGACTCCGGTCGCCATCGCGACGCGGTTGAAGATCTTGCGGACGAACCACGGAGGCTTGAGGTAGGCCATAGCCCCGAGTTTGATGGCGGTGTGCAACTACCGCAATGGGTGGCCCGATTCAACAAGTACGTGACCAACCCTGTGCAGCGGCTGTGGGCGGGCTGGCTTCCGGGGTTTTGCATCCTCGAGCATGTCGGCCGCAAATCCGGCAAGCGGTATCGCACGCCGCTCAACGTGTTTCCGACCGATGACGGTTTTGCGGTTCTGCTGACTTACGGCCCCGACCGCGACTGGCTGAAGAACATCAGCGCCGCAGGCCGAGCCCAGATGAAGTGCACGGGTACGACGATCCAGCTGGCCGATCCGCGGGTCGTGTCCAAGGCCGATGCGGCCGCCAAGCTGGCGGGCTTCGGGCGGGCGATCTTCCCGCGGCTGCCGTTCGACTCGGCGGTGCTGCTCAAACGGGTCAACTAGGGCTGCTGCCTAATCCCGCTCGTCGACTAAGGTCTGGGCAATCAACAGCTTCGTAAGCGGCGCGAGGTTGATATCACCCGGGTTCGCCGGGTCCACCCACGCGATCTCGTCGATTTCCGCGGCCGCGCTCGGCTCCCCCGCCAGGGTCACCATGAACGAATCGGCCTGAACCGTGTGCCCAGGTTCATGCGCCGCATCGGCGACATGGCGACCGAGCGGCCGCACGCTCGACGCGGCCACAGCGACGCCGAGCTCTTCGGCTATCTCGCGATGTAGCGCGTCGACGGCGGACTCGCCGGGCATGATCTTGCCGCCCGGCTGCATGAACGCCGCGGTGCTCCGCTTTCGCACGACGAGCATGTGGCCGCGTGCGTCGAGGATGACCGCCGCCGCGACGCGGATCACCGGCACGTCGGGGTTCACGCCCGTGCCTTGATCTGCGCGCGGATCGGCCCCTTTGCGACCGTGGTGAAGGGCACCTCGACGGGGAAATCGCCCTCCAGAGAACGGATCTCGGTCGATCGGACGATGGTGGCGAGCGCGAGCGTGGTCTCCAGCCTGGCGAAGTGTTCGCCGATGCACGATCGTCCGCCGCCCGCGAACGGGATGAAGTGCCAGCGGTCGCGCGCCTTGGTGGCGTCGGGGCTGAACCGATCGGGGTCGAACACCAGGCGTTGCGGCCATAGGTCCGGATCCCGGTGCAGCGCATAGATTCCGACCAACACCAGGCTGCCGGCCTCCACGCGATAGCCGTCGACCGCGATATCGCGCACAGCCATCCGCCCGACTCCTGCGGCGGGCGGGCAGAGCCGCAGCGCCTCGTGCAGCACCTGAATGGTGTAGCCGAGTCGCGGAACGTCCGCAGGCGTGAGTTCACGGTCGCCGATCTCGCGGGCCTCGGCGGCGACACGGTCCTGCGCGTCGGGGTGGTGGCCGAGCACCCACAGCGCGTAGGTGAGTGCCGTCGCCGTCGTGTCGTGGCCCGCGAGCATGAAGATCAGCAGATCGTTGATGATGTCGTCGTCGGAGATCGATTGCCCGGTCTCGGGATCGGTGGCCGCGATCAATGCGCGCACGAGCGGCGCATCGAGCGTCGGATCCGCACGGCACGCCTGCAGCATGCCGTCGGTGACCTTGCGCAACGCTGCCACCGACGCACGCGCACGGGCACGGGCAGGCGTCGGCAACCACCGTGGCGCACGCATTGGACGCAAGGCACGATCGGCGGTGTAGGACGACGCGACGTGCATGTGGTCGGCGATGACGTCCTCGCGGTCGTTCAAGTCGAGACCGAGCACCGAGCGGCCCAGCGACCGCATGGTCACTCGACGGCAGTCGACGTCGAGGTCGACTTCGCCAGTCTCCGGCCAGCTTTCGCACAACGCCTGCGCGGCACGCGACATATGGCCGCCATAGTTGCGCACGTTCGGCTTGGTGAAGACCGGTTGCAGTGCGCGCTTGCGCGGCAGCCACGGCTCGTTCGGCAGGACGAAAAGGCTGTCGCCCGCAACGTGCTGCACTTCCTCGTGCACGATGCAGCGCTCGGCCGATGTGTCGTTGCGGCCCAACACATCGCGAATCCCCCTGGGCGAGAACACGGCCACCACTGGTGGAAACAACCACTTCGGGCCGAACTGAATGCGCGTTACGGTGCCGCCTGCGTCCCGAAGCACCTCTTGTCCGGCGTCGAGATTCCGCACCGCCCGCAGCAACTGCCGGATTGACAGCGGGTTCTTGGGCGCCAACGGTAGTGTGCTGACGTCGCTCACGAGTGCCAGTGCAGCACCTCGCCTTCGCCCTGCGTCATTACGGTGCCGGGCATCACCCGGAGTCGGTAGGGGCTGAGCCGCAGCGCGGCGAACTGGGCGGAGGTGGGACCGTCCTTCCAGACCGGAATGATCCTGGGGTCATAGCCCACGGGTTCGGGCCCGTCGGCGAACTTGTCCCACACCGCCTTTCGCGTCTCGTCGTCGAAGTACCACTCCACGAGGCACTCGGCGCTGCAGGTATCGTGGCTCGGCGACCAATAGCTCAGCGACATCTCCGGGTGGGCGGCCAGGTGCGCACGCTTGACGGGGCTGGGCGCCGTCGCGATCCAGCCGAACAGATCGGTGCCGTCCCACTCCCAGATCGGGTGCAGGATGCGGCTGCGCGGCTTGGCGTCGGTGTCGACCGTGGCCGCCGAGGCCCACACGATCGAGTGCGCCATCTCGATGAACGCGGGCGCGATCTGGTCAAGCGGGGTCATCGCCGTTTAGCTTAAGCAATGTGCCGGGCCCTCGGCGAGCAGACGCATATGTCCGGCACAACCTGCAACTTTGCGGGCACAAGCGTCTGCTCGCGCCTAGGCCGGCACCGCCCGCAGCGCCGTGGGCAGGCTGGGCAGAAAATGCTGAGTCGCGAAGGCGCGGATGTCGTCGGCGCTGTCCAGCGGCTGCGCACCCGGCAGCAGCAGTGCCATCGCGGCGTAGCGCAGGATCGTATCCGCCAGCTCGTTGACCGCCTGCTCGCCGATCCGGTCGGCAAACCCATCGGGGAAGATCACCCGAAGCGCGTCGGCCATCCGCCCTATTGCCGCGCCGTAGTGCTTGCGCGCCAGCTCGAGCACCAGTGCGGGCTCATCGGACATCATCCGGTTCAGCACCCGGTGCCTGCGGAACCGCAGGATCGACAGGGTGAACGCCTCGACGTAGTAATTCGACTGCGGCCCGGCCTGTTTCAGCTCGGCGGCGATATCCGAGAACAACGCGACGTTCTCGCGTTCGACGACGGCGGCCACCAGCTCGTCCTTGTTGGCGAAACGGCGGTAGATGGTGGTGCGGCTGACGCCAGCGCGGCGGGCCACGTCATCGAGTGCCACGCGGCGAAAGCCATGGCGTTCGAACTCGACGACAGCGGCGTCGAGGATGGCTTCGGTACTCGGATCAGGCGCGGGCATACCCGGCTTGGGCGAACTTGTTGTAGCGCAGCCGCATCGGCAGATGATCCCACAGCCAGTTGACTGGACGCGACCGCCAGACGGACGCAAAGCGTTGGTAGCGCCGCTCCTGGCCTTCGCTCCACGGCAGGCCGAGCAGGTCACGGGTGCGCGGCGGCATGCCCCCGGTGGTCAAGAACGCGGCGACTGGATTGAACACTGCCGAGACAGCCCGCCACACCAGCGGCGGCACCCCCTTCGGGCAGGGGTAGCCCTTGGTCACGTAGCCGACGCCGTACTTGGCGGTCGGGTGGGCGACGACGATCTCGTCGATCATCCGGTCCCAGTAGCGCTCGAACGCGGCGTAGTCGGCAGGCATCGCCCGCTCGCTGACGCCGTAGCGGCGGTACCACGTCTTGGACTCGAGGTAGATCTGCTCCTTCTCCTCGCGGGTGAGCCGCTTGACGAAGGTGTCGGCGAAATACAGCACCTGATCGACGAACGTGGCGTGCGCCCAGAAGTACGTCTCCGGATCCAGCGCGTGGTAGCGGGCGACTTTCCCATTTTGGCTGGGCATCGTGCCCTTGATCTCGTGGTGGAAATCGCGGACCTGCTGGCCCGGGTTGTCGCCGTCGCTGCCGTACACCGTCATGAAGATCGGCGGCAGCGACCGCTTCACTCGCGCCGCGGTGTCGGCGAAGAACACCGAATGGTCCAGCACACCCTGTCCCAGTTCGGCGAGCATGTTCTGAAGCACCGCTGGCCGCGGGCCGATCAAGTACATCCGGTTGTCACCGAAATAGCGCCAGACCAGCGACTGCGGGCCCAGCGGTCGGGCGTCGTCGTGGCGTTGCGGGGTGTCCGCGAGCTCGGTCATGGGAAACAGTGTTACAAATTTCGCACTCTGTACCAAGGTTCTGTGAGCCGCCTCACGCGCAGACGCACGTCGAATGAGAAGCCAGGGTCGTCAGGAGCGCGAGATCACGACCGGGAACGTCCCCCGCAAGCGGGAGGTGCCCCCAATTTCGCGGGTGCGGGTTTCCGGACGCGGCGCAAACCCGCCAGGCCGAGCACGGCCAATACACCCGCGGCCGTCGCCAGCAGCAGCGCCAGCACCAGCATCGGCGGGCTGTAGGCCACCGACGTCGTCTGCGGCTCACCCGGCAGGATCGGGCTGACCGTGACGACCGACTGTGCGCCGAACCATGCCCACACGGCGCAGGCAGCCAGGACCACGGCCAAGGCCAGCTCGATCGTCGCGCGACGCTTCTGTTTCATGATTTCGGCTCCGGCGGGATCCGCTCTTCCACCAGGTGGATCAACGCGGCCCGCAGTTGTTGGTGCTTACGCGCCCACGCCTGGGCGGTGCGGTCGTTTGTCAGTTTCAGTCCGATGCCGGTCCGCCCCTTGGGCACGCCGGCCAGCTCGCCGAGCGCGCGGGCGGACTGCCACTTCGGTTCTTCGGAGCCCGTCGGTTCCGGATAGATCCGCACGATGTCGTCGGTCGAGATTCGCTCCGTGCCCTCGCGCAGCGTGGTCGGGGTGAGCTCCACCGAGGTGTGAATCCTCGCCGCATGAACCTGCAGCGCGATGAACCCCGTGACCAGCAGGAAGAAGATCGCCGGGATGAGCAGCTGGATGCCGTATCCGGCGGACAGCTGGATCAGCAGCATCGCTACGGCCGAAATGGGCCCGGCCAGCGCCCACAGCCAGCTGGCGCCCTGCTCGTAGAACAGGACGTCGGCCGGCTCGCCGCTCTGCGTCACGGCTTCTCCTCGGTCGGGAACCACTCCTGGGCCGACGGCCGCATGATCAGCACCGCGCCTGCCAAGGCCAGGATCATCGGCAGCACAAACAGCACGCCGCCGCCACCGATCAGTATGAACAGGGCCAAAACCACCACGAGTGCCATCGCAAGGGCCACCGCAGCGCGGCGGAACGCCGTCTGTCCCGCCCTGGCCCGGCCTGCGAGGTAGCCGAGCGCGAGGCCGGCGACCGCCAACACCGCGCCCGCGCCGCGAAGGAAGACCGGCAGGGGCGCCCGGTTCAGGGCGAGAAGCAGACCGAGTGCGGCCAGCGAGATCGCTGCGACAATCCAGCACCAGAACGCGATGTTCACGAGTTGAGGGCGCTGCAGCGGTGCTGACATGGTCGGCAAGCCTAACGAACGAAGAATGCGTGGGCGTCCTTGCGGTGCAGCAGGAACACACCCCCGGCGATCAGCACCGATCCGACGATGGCGCTGATCGCGTACAGGACCGCGGACGTCGGCGCCCGGTCGACCGAGAACAGGTTCGTCCCGGCGTAGACCACGGATGCGACCCCGCCGCCGGTGAGCAGGGTGCGGGCCCACCGGTAGCCCTGCCTCATCAGGAACAGAAACGTGACGACGATCGCGGCGAGCACGAAAACGAACGTCCCCGAAAGCGCGTAGACGACGAGCGGTGCGTGCGGGCGCTGGGAGCTGACCATGTCCACGACGTAGCCGGTGACCATGAGCGGCACCGCCGCCAGCCACAGCCAGAAGCCAGTGTCGACGTCGGTTGGACGGCCCTCGCTGACCTGGCTCACGCGAGCCAGTCGGCCACGTCGGTCGCCCAGTACGTCAGCACGATGTCCGCACCGGCGCGTCGAATGCCGGTCAGCGCCTCAAGCGCGGCGGCCTGCCCGTCGATCCACCCGTTCGCGGCGGCGGCGCTGATCATCGAGTACTCGCCGGAGATCTGGTAAGCAGCCACCGGCACAGGCGAGATGTCGGCGGCGGCGCGTACCACGTCGAGATAGCTCATCGCCGGCTTGACCATCACGATGTCGGCACCCTCGTCGATGTCGAGTTGGATCTCGTGCACGGCCTCGCGGGCGTTGCCCGGATCCTGTTGGTAGGTACGGCGATCCCCGCTCAGGCTGGAGGAAACCGCCTCGCGGAACGGGCCGTAGAACGCCGAGGCGAACTTGGCGGCGTACGCCATGATCACCACGTCGGTGTGCCCGGCGGCGTCCAAGCCGTCCCGGATCGCGGCGACCTGACCGTCCATCATGCCGCTGGGGCCGACGACGTGCGTCCCGGAATTCGCCTGTGCCACAGCAAGTTCCACGTAACGGGCGTTTGTCGCGTCATTGTCGACGCGGCCGGACGCATCCAGCACCCCGCAGTGGCCGTGATCGGTGAACTCGTCGAGGCAGGTGTCGGACATCAGCACTGTCTCGTCGCCGAAATCCTTGGCCAGGTCCCGCAGCGCGACGTTGAGGATGCCGTCCTCAGCCACCCCGGCCGAACCCGTCGCATCCTTGTCCTCCTCGCGCGGCACCCCGAACAGCATCAGGCCGCCGACCCCGGCGGCGACGGCCTCTGCGGCCGCCTTGCGCAGCGAGTCGCGGGTGTGTTGCACGACGCCGGGCATCGACTGGATCGGCTTCGGCTCGTCGATGCCGTCGGCGACGAACATCGGCAGCACCAAATGCCTTGGCTCCAAAGAGGTCTGCGCGACCAGTCGACGAAGCGCCGGGCTCGACCGAAGTCTCCGCGGACGGTGACGGGGGAAAGCCATCGTGGCTCCTAGCGGCGGCGGCTCTTCTTGCGCGGCGGCGGCAGGGCACCCTCGGCCCGCAACCGGGCGGCGTGCTCGGCCAGCGCCTCGACCAGCGGCCCCACTGCGGCGACCTCCGGCTGCACATCGACGCGCAAGCCGAATTCCGCTGCGGTCTCTGCGGTCTTGGGCCCGATGCACGCGACGATCGTGCGCGCATGCGGCTTGCCCGCGATGCCGACCAGATTGCGCACCGTGGAACTCGACGTGAAGCACACCGCGTCGAAGCCACCCGTCTTGATCATCTCGCGGGTGTGCGCCGGCGGCGGTGCGGCACGCACCGTGCGGTAGGCGGTGACGTCCTCGATCTCCCAGCCGCGGTCGCGCAGTCCTTCCGCCAAGGTTTCGGTCGCGATGTCAGCACGCGGCAGCAGTACCCGGTTCACCGGGTCGAAAACGTCGTCGTAGGGCGGGAATTCGTCGAGCAGCCCGAGCGAGGACTGCTCACCCGACGGCACCAGCTCCGGCTCGATGCCGAATGCGCGCACCCGCTCGGCGGTGGCTTGTCCGACGCACGCGATCTTCACGCCGGAGAAGGCGCGGGCGTCGAGCCCGAACTCGTTGAACTTCTCCCACACCGCACGCACGGCGTTGGTGGAGGTGAACACCACCCACTGGTAGCGACCGTCAACCAGACCCTTGACGGCACGCTCCATCTGCGCCGGGCTGCGCGGCGGTTCGACGGCGATCGTCGGCACCTCGATCGGCAATGCGCCGTGCGACACCAGCTTTTCGCTCATCTCGCCGGCCTGGTCCTTGGTCCGCGGCACCAGCACGGTCCAGCCGTACAGGGCGCGGCTCTCCCACCAGTTCAGCTTCGTGCGGTTGGCGACCGTCTTGCCGATCGTGACGATCAGCGGTCCGGTCAGCGGGCCAGCGGGCTCGTTGGCACCGATGGCCGACTTGTCGTTGAGCCCGCCCAGCGTCGTCTCCACCGAGCGCTGCTGGCACGTGGTGCCCTGCGCGGTGACGACACACGGCGTGGTGTCGGCAAGTCCGTACTCCACCAGGGTGCTGGCCGCATCGGCCAGGTGCGACGCGGTCGCCTGCAGGATCAGCGGGCCCGGCGCCGCGGCCAGTGCGGCCCAGTCCACGTCACCGCGGACATCGGCAACGGTGTGCGCCGACCCGAGCGGAAGGCCCGCATAGCTCGGCACCGCGGTGGTGGCGGGCAGGCCAGGCACGATCTCGAACGGCAGGTGCGTGCGCGTCAGCGCGTTCACTTCGGTGATCACCGCGTCCACCGACAGCGGGTCCCCCGCGACCAGCCGCACGACGTCGACGCCGGTGCGGGCCTCGGTGGCCAGCGTCTTGGCGACCTCCGTGGGATCGCCAAGCGCGGGCCGGATATCCGGTCCGCCTGCGATCGTCGGAGTCGCATCGCCTTGGCCGTCCGTCGCGGACGCGGCTTCTGCGGGCTTCGGTCCCGACGGCGGCGGCAGCTCGGAGCCCGCGAGGGCCAACACCGCTTCGGGTACGTCGGGGTCGGTGATGATCAGCGCGGCGTTGGCGAGCACTGTTCGCGCCCGCGTCGTCAGCAGGCCCGGGTCGCCGGGCCCGGAGCCGATGTACGTGATGCGGCCGGGCCTCTGCTTACGCCCTCGGGTCGTCATGATCCTTCTCCCATGCCTCTCCCGGAATCCACCAATAGATCGCGTGCCCCCAGTTCGAACAACTCCGCCGCGACCGAGAGACCAAGCTCTCGTGCCCGCTCGGGAGCCCCGATCCCGGAGGCACGGATCACGTCGGATCCGTCCAGCGTCGCCACGCAGGCGCGCAGCGACAGCTCTTCGAAGACGCGGCCGTCCTCATCGATGGACTCGACCACTTCCGCGATCGCGCCCACCGGTGCGGAGCAACCCGCCTCCAGTTCGGCGAGCAGGACTCGTTCAGCGGTGACTGCCGCGCGTGTGTCGGCGTCGTCCAACCCCGCCAGCAGCGCGGCAAGCTCGGTGTCGCCTGCGCGACACTCGACCGCAAGCGCACCCTGAGCCGGCGCTGGCAACATCTGCACCGGCTCGAGAGTCTCTGTGACATCGGCCAACCGCCCGATGCGGGCCAATCCCGCTCGTGCGACGACGACGCCGTCGAGATCACCGTTGCTTACCCTGTTCAACCTGGTGTCAAGGTTGCCTCTTAGGGGGCGGATTTCCAAACCGAGACCCAGTGCTCTAAGCTGTGCGGCCCGTCGCGGGCTCGAGGTGCCGATCACCGACCCCGCGGGCAACTCGCCAAGCACCAACCCGTCGCGGGCGACGAGGGCGTCGCGGGGGTCCTCTCGCGGGGGTATCGCGGCGATCTTGAACCGCGGATCGTCGGCGGTGGGCAAATCCTTGTAGGAGTGCACGGCGATGTCCACGCGGCCGTCGTGGATGGCCTCCCGCAGCGCCGCGGTGAAGACCCCGATACCGATCGAGGCGATCGGTTCACTGGATCGGTCGCCGTCGGTGGTGATGATGACCAACTCGGCGGGATGCCCATTTGCCGCCAGGGCGTCTTTGATGGCACTGGACTGAGTCTTCGCGAGAAGGCTGCCCCTCGTGCCTATCCGGATGAGGTCTGCCAAGTGTTACTCAGGTTTGTCGAGATCGGTTGTCACAAAAGGCATTTCGGGTCCAGCGACCGCTTCGACGGCCTGCGGGTCCAGTTCGAACAGTTCGCGGAGCGCCTCGGCGTAGCTGTCGCCGCCGGGCGAGCTGGCCAGCTGCTTGACCCGCACCGTCGGGGCGTGCAGCAGCTTGTCCACCACACGCCGCACTGTCTGCGCGACCTCGTCGCGGTGCGCAGCCTCAAGCCCGGGAAGCCGGTTGTCCAGCCGCAGCAACTCGGCCTCGACCACGTCGGCGGCCCGTTGCCGCAGCGCCGTCACGGTCGGCGTGACCTCGGCCATCCGCTGTCCGGCGAGGTAGTTCGCCACTTCAGCGGCGACGATCGCGCGGGCGGCCTCGGTATCGGACGCCGCAGCGCGCGCCGAGGGCTCGCACTGGATCCGGTCCATGTCGACGACGAATACGCCGGGAAGGCCGGCGACCGCGGGATCGACGTTGCGCGGCATGCCGAGGTCGCAGATCACCAGCTGCTTGGGCTCCTGACCGTGCGCGAGGCCGCGGTGCACGTCGGCAAGCGACACGACCGGGCGCACGGCACCGGTGCAGCTGACGACGACGTCCGCGTCGGTCAGCACGGGCGTCAGGTGGTCGAACGGGAACGCGTCGGCCGTGACGCCCAGCTCGCGGATCTTGTCGGCGAGCTTCTTGGCGCGCGGCAGCGTCCTGTTGACGATGTGCACACGCTCGACGCCAGCGCGCACCAAGTACTTTGCCGACAGCGCGCCCATGGCGCCCGCGCCGATGACGACCGCGCTGCGGCCCGCAAGTCCGTTGAGTTTGGTGTCGGCCATATCGAGCGCGACGGACACCACCGATGCGCCCGCGGCGTCGATACCGGTCTCGGCGTGCACCCGCTTGCCGACCGACAGCGCGCGCTGCGCCAGTTCGTGAAGTGTGCGGCCGACGGTGTGATTGGCCTCTGCGGCGGCATAGGCGCGCCGGACCTGGCCGAGCACCTGCTGTTCGCCGATCACCGCCGAATCCAGGCCGCTGGCCACCGCGAACAGGTGCTCGACGGCCGCCTCGGCGTATCGGACGTAGGCGTACTTGGTGAGGTCGCCCAGCCCCATGCCGGAATGCTCGGACAGCACCTGGCCGATCACCGAAAGGCCGCCGTGGAAGGCGTCCACCACGGCGTAGACCTCGACCCGGTTGCAGGTGGACAGCACCATGGCCTCGGTCACCAGCGAGGACTGCAGCACCTGGTCGACGATCTTGGCTTGATCGGACTCGTCGGTGCTCAATTGCTCCAGCACGGACACCGGCGCGCTGCGGTGCGAAACGCCGAAGAGCAACACGCTCATGGCTTCACCGCCACAATCACCACGCACTCAAAGGTAGTCGTTCACCAGCTGGGCTACCAAATTTGCTCAGGGCGCCATCACCTGGCCAGATCGGCCCGCAGCCTGGGCTCGTCAAGCTCCCAGTAGCTGTGCTCCTTGCCGTCGAGAAGCACCACCGGCAGCCGGTCGCCGAACTCCGCCCGTAGGGCGGGATCCCCCGCCGCAGCCTCCGCGTCGACGTCGGTGGTCGTCAGCTCGAAGCCCAGCTCGTCGGCCAGTTCGGCGAGCCTGGCGGCGGTGCGTTCGCACAGCGAGCAGCCCTGCCTGGTCAGCAACACCACCTGCGCCGGGTTCACGGCATCAAGTATCCAGATTCGGGTGTCTTACTGTTGACACGTGCCCCATCGCGATGGTGACGAAGCCGCCGTGCAGGCGCTAGCCGGTGACGCCAGCGCCGAGGCCGCAGTTACGCACCTGGCCGAAGGCGAGGCGGCCACCCCCGCCGCACCGCCGCCCGATCTGACCGCGGCCGCGTTCTTCGATGTCGATAACACCTTGGTGCAGGGGTCCTCGCTGGTGCATTTCGCGCGTGGCCTGGCCGCACGCAAGTACTTCACATACGGCGACGTGGCCCGATTCATCTACGCGCAGGCCAAGTTTCAGCTCACCGGCCGGGAGAACAGCGAGGACGTCGCCGAGGGCAGACGCAAGGCGTTGGCATTCATCGAGGGGCGGTCCACCGCTGAACTCGTGGCGGTCGGCGAGGAGATCTTCGACGACACCATCGCGAACAAGATCTGGCCGGGCACCCGCGCACTGGCGCAGATGCACCTCGACGCCGGCCAGCAGGTGTGGTTGGTCACCGCAACGCCGTACGAGCTGGCCGACACCATCGCCAGACGGCTCAGCCTGACCGGTGCGCTCGGCACCGTTGCCGAGTCGGTCGACGGGGTGTTCACCGGCCGTCTGGTCGGCGACATCCTGCACGGCAGCGGCAAGGCGCACGCGGTGCGGTCGCTTGCCATCCGCGAGGGCCTCAACCTGCGCCGCTGCACCGCCTATTCGGACAGCTTCAACGATGTACCGATGCTGTCTCTGGTCGGCACGGCCGTGGCCATCAACCCCGATGCCGACCTGCGCGATCTGGCCCGCGAACGCGGCTGGGAGATCCGCGACTTCCGGACAGCGCGAAAGGCAGCCCGCATCGGGGTGCCGTCCGCGCTGGCGCTCGGCGCTGCGGGCGGCGCACTGGCTGCCATCGTCTCGCGTCGTCGCTGATAGGCTCTCGCCCGCCATGGCCATTGCTAAAGACATCATCGGAACCCACTACCGGTATCCCGATCACTTCGAGGTCGGCCGGGAGAAGGTCCGCGAGTTCGCCCGCGCCGTCAAGGACGAGCACCCGGCCCATTACAACGAGGACGCGGCGAAAGAGATCGGATACGACTCGCTGGTGGCGTCGTTGACGTTCCTGGCCGTGGCCGGCCGCAAGGTCCAGCTGGAGATCTTCGAACAGTTCGCCATCCCGATCAACATGGAGCGGGTACTGCACCGCGACCAGAAGATCACGTTTCACCGGCCGATTCTCGCCGGCGACAAGCTGTTCTTCGACTCCTATCTCGACTCGGTCATCGAGGCGCACGGCACCGTGGTCACCGAGATCCGCGGCGAAGCCAGCGATGCCGAGGGCAAGCCAGTGGTCACCAGCATCGTCACCGTCATCGGCGAGGCCGCGCACGACGACGAGGCCGACGAAGTCAGCGCCGCGATCAAAGAGCGGCGCGACGCCGCGATCGCCAAAATGATTGCCGGGCAAAGCTCTAAGAGTTGAGCCGGCCATTGTGCCGCAGCCGAACTAATCCTCAGCCGAGGAACATGTTCCTGCGGTTGGCCAGCAACTGATAAAGCGTCTGCTGAATGGTTTCGCGGACCTGGTCGGTCAGCTCAAACGTGACCATCGGATCCTCGGCGGCCGTTTCGTCGTAGTCAGAGGTCTCGATCGCCTCGCCAAACTGGATGTGCCACTTCGACGGCAGCGGCATCAGCCCGGCAGGCCCCGCCAACGGGAACAGCGGGGTGATCGGGAAGTACGGCAGCCCGAACAGCCGGGCCAGCAGCTTGACGTCGGCGATCATCGGGTAGATCTCCTCGGATCCGACGATCGAGCACGGCACGATGGGCGCCTTGGTGCGCAGCGCCGCCGCGACGAACCCGCCGCGTCCGAAGCGCTGCAGCTTGTAACGGTCTTTGAAATGCTTGCCAAGGCCCTTGTAGCCCTCCGGGAACACCGCGGTCAGCTCGCCGGCCGCCAACAGCCGGTGCGCATCCGATGTGCAGGCCATGGTGTGACCGGCCTTGCGCGCCGCCTGACCGAGAATGGGCATGTCGAACACCAGGTCGGCGGCCAGCAGGCGAAGATCCCGATTGGTCGGGTGCTTGTCGTGCACCGCGACCGACGCCATCAGCCCATCGAACGGTAGGACGCCCGCGTGGTTGGCGACCACCAATGCGGCGCCGGTCTCCGGCAGATTCTCGATGCCGCTGACCTCAACACGGAACCACGAATTGAAAAACACTCGCAGCAAAGGCAAAAACACCGAATTGTTGAGGTGCTCATCGAAGCCGAATTCGTCGACGGTGTAATCGCCCATCATCCGCTTGCGGACGAACTCAGCAACTCCGGCAATTCGTTTGGCGAGTTCGTTCGGCGTCTCGTCGACGGGCGAGCCACCCGAGGCATGCGCGCGACGGTCGTCGATCTCGCGGACGACGGCGGCGATCTGTTCGGCCGAGGCACGGCCGTTGGGGTCAGAGAGCAGGGAGGGATGTCGGCGTGCGCCTTCGCCACGTGCGGCCGCACGCCGCTGAGCCGCTTGCCGACCCGTATTTGAGTGCAGCGGAATCACTTTGGCTTTGGACTCGCCAGCCACGTCGAACCTTCTCCCCACCCGATTTCGACCCTGTATTTAACGTCCCCAACGTTGCGCCGCCGATACGGCGCGACTCTCCATTGAGCGTACCCATCGCGGGTCAATGATCGGAGTCAATCCACGACCACGTACGTAATCGTCAAAAGCCTCCACTGTGGTCCACTTTGGGCTATAGCCTAGGTCATTCCGCATTCGCGTGGTGTCCATGACTCGGCCATAGCTCAAGTAGTCCAGCTGCTCGCGATCCACCTCAGTGTAGCGAGTTGCGCGCCACAGCGAATCCGCAGCAGACAATGCGAAGCGGGGCACCGGAAGCGCGATCCGGCCCGCCCGCCGAATCGCCTGAGACATCATGATGATTCCTGAGGCGCCGACGTTGAACGTGCCTGCCCTGCCGGCCATCGAAGCGCGCTCCAGCACCCCCAGCGCGTCCTGCTCATGCAGCAATTGCAGCCGGGCGTCGCGGCCGACGATCGTGGGCACCACGGGGGCGGAAAGGTAGCGCGACAGCGCGGTGTCCATCGCAGGGCCGATCATGTTGGCCAAGCGCAGGATCGTGACCGTGATGTCGGGCCTGCGCCTGCCGAGCCCGCGGGCATACCCCTCGATGTCGATGCTGTCCCGGGCGAAGCCGTCGCCGGGCGGCCGGCGGGCGACGCTGACTTCGGTGAACAGCACGGGGTCGTACGCGCTCGAGCCGTACACCTCGGACGTCGACTTGACGATGACGCGGCGCACCGACTCCGCCTTCTGGCATGCCGCGAAGAGCTGGATCGCGCCCATCACGTTGAGTTCCTTCAACGCCGCCCTGCCGCCGGAGCGGGGTGCGTAGGACGCCGCAGCGGCGTGCACGACGGTGTCGACGTCGCCGTTGCGGATGACCTTGGCGATGAAGGGGTTACGGATGTCGGCGCGGACGAACTCCGCACGGCCCATCCGCCGCAGCAGATCCTTGCTCGGCGCGATCGCATCGACGGCGATGACGTGGTTGATCAGCGGGTTCTGCGCGAGCCTCGCGGTCAGATACGCGCCGAGGAACCGGCAGGCACCGGTAACGAGCACGACCTTGGGGTAGTGCAGGGTGTCGTCGTCATGCCCCGGAGTACGGCCCCCGGAGCGACTCTCGGAATCCATCCGGTTCAGCCTATCGCCGGAGCGGCGAAAACTACTTGCCGAGCTTTCTGCGCTGCACCCGGGTGCGACGAAGCAGCTTGCGGTGCTTCTTCTTCGACATGCGCTTACGCCGCTTCTTGATGACTGAACCCATTGACTCCGCTACCTAGATGTTCAAGACGTGTTTACGCGCCACTTGACGCTGACCCGGTCACTTTACCCGGGTGCCCGTCGCGGAGAGAAAACGACGACCGTCGGTGACGAATCACCCGGCGTCGAAGTACGACGTCTCCAGCAGGTCGTGTACCGCCTTGGCGTGCACACGGAACGACCGGCCGACCCGAACAGCGGGCAGTTCGCCGTTGTGCACCAGGCGGTAGACCGTCATCTTGCTGACCCGCATCAAGCTGGCGACTTCAGCGACGGTGAGAAATTGAGCCCGCGGCGGCTGGTCGGGAGCCGCGTCGTTTCGTGCGTTCTTCCCGTTCGCCGAGTCTCGCCCCGATGGACCGTTCATAGACGTCATCGCAACCCAATCCTTCAGGCACGGGCTGTTCCAGCGGCTTCCCCACCGCTGGGTACGACCCCGCGCTTACTCGAGGAGAATAGCGTGGTTATTGGGGTTATTGCGACGGGTGTGGGCTAATCGATGGAAATTCGTTGAATTACCCGGATGTGATTCCCAGCTGCGAAGATCGGCGTTTTGCGGCCTCCACAGCCTCCGCGATCGCGGCTCGCAGGCCGCCCTTTTCGAGTTCCCGCAGACCAGCGGCGGTTGTGCCGCCCGGCGAGGTGACCGTGGCGCGGAGTTGGGCGGCCGTGGTGTCCATCGCCGTGCCCATCGCGGCGTCTCCGGCCGGCTGCTGGGCGTCGAGACGTTCCAGCAACATTGCGGCCGATCCGGCCATGGTTTGCACCACCAGATCGGTGGCCACCGGGCGGGTCAGCCCGGCCGCGACCCCCGCGTCCACCAACGCCTCAACGACCAGGAAGAAGTACGCGGGACCGGATCCCGACACCGCGGTCACGGCGTCCATCTGCGACTCGGCAACCGTCAGGACTCCGCCGACGGCGTCGAAGATCGCCGACACCTCCTTGAGCTGCTCGGTCGTCGCGAACCGGCCGGGAGCCAGCGCGCTCACCCCGCCGCCGACCACAACTGGCGCATTGGGCATCACGCGCACCACCGGCGCCCCGGCAGGCAGCTTCGACTCGTAGAAGTCGGTGGTCACACCGGCGGCCACCGTCACGAAAACCTGCTCGACGCTTTGACTTTCAGCGTGGGCGGCGGCGTCTGCGATCTCCTCGACGATCGTCGACACGTCGGCGGGCTTGACGGCGACGATGACGAACGATGCGTTCTCCGCGGCGTCGGCCACCGTGGTGACCAGCACCGAGTAGCTGTCGGAGAGGTATTTCGCGCGGGCCGGGTCCTTCTCGGCCACCACGAGGTCCTTGACATGCCTGCCCGCGCGCAACAGCCCAGCCAGCAGCGCTTCGCCGATACTTCCACCGCCGATGATCGCGATCCTTGCCACGGTCAAAGCATTGCAGACGCCGGCTACTGGGCAGGCGGCACCATGGCGAGCTGGCGACTCTGCACGACGATGCGGCCCTCGCAGTCGACGACGATGTGGTCCTCGTCGAACCAGTCCTGGCCGATCTGCATGGTGGTGCAGATGATCCGCAGCCAGCCGTCGGCGGGCAGGGCACGCAGATAGGCCGTCAGCTGCACCGTGGGCGCCCATCCGAACCGGTTGACGCCGAATGTCACAGGAGCCGACACATCGCCGCACAGAAGCGCGAACAGCGCATCGGGCGCGACGCCTTTCGGCCGGACCCAGTACTCGATCACGGGCGGCCCACCGTCGGCGCGCGGCTCCATCGTGGTCAGCGACGGCCGGATGTCGCAGCCGTGCGCCAGATGCACGATGTCGGCCATCGGGTGGCCCGGCCCGATCGGTTCCAGCCCTGGCGGCGGCTCCGGCGTCATCAGCGGCACCACCGGATTGACCGAAAGCAGCGGCGGCACGTGATGTTCCGGGTCGCCGAGCGTGATCGCCGCGCGGACGGCCGTGCGGTCGCCCTGGTTCAGCTCGACGTCGATCAGGCTCACCCTGCGGCCGCGCTTGCGCACCTTCGTCACGACGCGCATCGGGCCGGGATCGGGCGCCCACAGGAAGTTCCCTGACGTCGCGATCGGCCAGGCTCCCCCTTCGCTTCGCGGGGGAGGTGCCCCCACATCGCCCCCATGGGCCAACCGCGCCGCATTCGCACACAGCGCGAGCATCGCGCCGCCGTGCACCTTCGGACCGCTGCCGCGCGGGCCGATCGTCCAGTGCTCGTTGAGCACACCGTCGTAGACGCCGTCGCCGGCAGGCGTGAGCGCCATCGCGTCGGAGAAGAGGGTGGATGAGGGCATGCGTTCCTTCATAGACTCGGTGCTCCTCTCGTCCGCATAGACTCTGGTGCTCCTCTCGTCCGCATAGACTCTGGTGCTCCTCTCGTCCGCATAGACTCTGGTGCTCCTCTCGTCCGCCGCCAAGTCAGCGCAACAGGTGCGCGCGGGTGAATTCGAGCGATTCGGTCAGCAGCGCTTCGCGTTCGGCGGCCGTGCGCGCACCAGACGTGGTGACCTCGAGGATGACGTGACCCGAAAAGCTGCTTGCCGCAAGCATTTCGCAGACCTCGACCGTCGGCTGCGTACCGCGGCCGGGGACCAGATGCTCATCGGTGGATGCGCCGCTGCCGTCGCAGAGGTGCAGGTGCACAAGCCCGTCGCCCATCCGCTTGGCCATGTCGACCGCGTCGGTGCCGGCGGTGGCGGTGTGCGACAGATCGAGCGTGTAGTGCGCGTGGTTGCCGTCCAGCGGGTCATACGAGGGCGCGAACGCCGAAATGCCCGGTCCCGGTTTACCTCCCCGCTTGCGCATCCGCTCGATCGACGTCTGCCCCGCGCCGAAGAACCGGTCGGCGCGGAACGGGAACATGTTCTCCACCGCCACCATCACGTCGCTGCCCGCCTCGAGTTCGGCGACCTGATCGGAGAAGCCCTCGGCATAGCGGCGCTGCCACCGGAACGGCGGATGCACCACAACGGTGTCCGCGCCGAGCTGCTCGGCGGCGCGCACGCTGCGCTCGAGCTTCGAGATCGGGTTGGCGCCCCACACCCGTTGGGAGATCAGCAGACATGGGGCGTGTACCGACAGCACAGGCATCGAATACTTCTCGGACATCCGCTCGATGGCGTCGATGTCCTGGCTAACCGTCTCGGCCCACACCATCAGTTCCATGCCGTCGTAGCCGAGCTTGGCCGCGTACTCGAAAGCGGCCTCGGTCCTCAACGGATAGACCGAGGCCGTCGAAAGACCGACCTTGATGGCGGGGCGCACTGTGCTGGTTGGCGGGTTATCCCGATTGCAACAACGCCAGCGGCCCGAGCGTCACCAGCGCGCCGACCGCAACCGCTATCAGCGTGCTGCCGATGTCCTCGGTCTTGCGTACCACCCGCACGCCGACGACCAGGCCCAGGATGACCAGCACGGACAGCACCAGGGCGACGATGTTGTTCCACTTCCACAGCTGGTCGAACGCGATGAACAGGCCCGCGCCGAACAGCACGGCCACGATGCACTGGCCGACCACCAATGCGCCGCGCGCGAACGACGACATCGTCGACTCGTCTTCGTAGTCGAGTTCATCCTCGTCATGCTCGACATCGACGTCGTCGAGGTCGAGATCGTCGTAGCGCGGGGCTCCGCGGCGGGCCATGTCGTCGGCGACCGTATCGCCGCCGAACAAGGTCTGGCCCGATGAGCGCAGGTAGGACGGCAGCTCTTCGGCATCGTCGTCGGTGTCGGGCTTCGTCACGGCCAGTGCGGGCCGCGTCAGGCCCAGATCGGCGGCCACCGCCTCGACCGCGTCATCGTCATCGATATCGACGGGATCGGGGCTCATCTGCTCGGCACCGACTCCGCCCGACGCGTGGTAGCGCCGCTGGGCGTGCGCGTAGTGGGGCCTGCGCCGCTCAGGCTCGGGGAAGAACGGCTCGGCTTCGCGCTCCTCGACATGCGCGGCGTAATCCGCTTCCTCGTCGGTGAGCTCGGTTTCATCGACCAGCTCATCGACTTCATCGACGTCGTCGACGTGCTCGGCGGTCCCATTGCGGGAAAACGAGCCGGTGTAGTCGTCGCGAACCTCTTCGAGCTCGTCTTTGGCCGGATCCGCGGCCCCGGTGTGCGGGTCGTGGGAGACAATCGGGATCTCGCCGGTGAGTTCGGCGACCGTGACGGATTCGTTGTTGCCGCGACGACGTCTGCGGCGACCGCCAACCGGGGGTGCGCCGATCGTTCCGTTCCTCGCCAGCAACTCCGCGACCGATATCGGCCTGGTGCTGCTGAAGCTCTCTTCTGGTCCTGTCATCGTGTGTTGCCTCTGGGCTTGGCAGGTTGCCTGTCCGCTTCTGAGACGGACGTCTCAACGAATGCGGTTCCGTCGGCTTCGCTGTCGAGTTTCCGCAGAATCAGGCCTTCTCGAAGGGCCCACGGGCAGATGTCCACGGTGTCTATCGACAGCGCTTTCATGCTGGCTTCCGCAACCAATGCTCCGGCCACGATCTGTGGCGCCCGTTCAGCACTCACCCCTTCCAACTCTGCACGGTCAGCAGCGGTCATCCTAGAGATGAAAGCTATGAGCTGCCTAAGGCCCGTCGCGGTCAGCGTCCGCTTCACCCGCGGTCCCTCGCCGGACGGGGCGGCGCCGGTGAGCCGCGCCAGCGAACGAAAGGTCTTGGAGGTGGCGACTGCAAGGTCCGGATTGCCCGCCTTCAGCATCATCGCGCCTGCGTCGGCCAGCTCGGTGGCCAGCCAGTCCCGCAGCACCCCGACGCGTCGCCGGCCCGGCGGGTCATCGGGCAGCCATTCCCTGGTCAGACGGCCCGCGCCGAGCGGCAGCGACAGCGCGACCTCCGGCGCCTCGTCGACGCCGTTGGACAGTTCCAGCGAACCACCGCCGATGTCGATGTTGATGATCCGGCCCGCGCTCCAGCCATACCAGCGGCGCACCGCGAGGAAGGTGAGCCGGGATTCGTCGACACCGCTGAGCACCTGCAGAGCCACCCCTGTTTCGGCCAGCACACGTGCCAGAACATCCTCAGAGTTCTTCGCGTCGCGGACAGCCGATGTGGCGAACGCCATCAACTCCGCACAGCCCGAGCTCGCGGCGATCTTGGCGAATTCGTCGATCGTGTCGATCAGTTTGTCGGCGCCTTTGCGCGTCAGCTTGCCGGAGGAATCGATGGCCTCGGCCAGTCGCAGTGACGCCTTCGTCGAACTCATCGGGGTCGGATGGCCGCCGCGGCGAGCGTCCACCACCAACAGGTGGACGGTGTTACTGCCCACATCGAGCACACCCAGTCGCACCCGATCAACCTAACGGGTCTTTCGGTGAACTCTGTGAGCGGACCGCGGTGTGGCGAAGTCGAGGTCGATTTCACAGGTCGCCACGCGAATCATGATCACCGAAATTGTTATGTGGCGACGGCCGTGGCAACTTAGCGTTCGGCGGCATTGAGCGCTAGCGTTGGGTGCTGTGACGTCAGAGCATCCCGGCGAGGTCGAACTGGATTTCGCCCGTGAATGGGTGGAGTTCTACGACCCCGACAAGCCGACCCATCTGATCGCCGCCGATATGACGTGGCTGCTATCGCGGTGGACATGTGTTTTCGGAACCCCCGCCTGCAAGGGCACCGTCGAGGGACGGCCCGATGACGGATGCTGTTCGCACGGTGCGTTCATCGCCGACAAGGACGACCGCAAGCGCCTCGATCGCGCGGTCAGCCAGCTGACCGATGAGGACTGGCAGTTCCGCGATAAGGGCCTCGGGCGCAAGGGCTATCTCGAGATGGACGAGTACGAGGACAAGCCCAACCTGCGCACCCGAAAGTACAAGGGCGCCTGCATCTTTCTCAATCGGCCCGGGTTCGAGGGCGGCATCGGCTGCGCATTGCACAGCAAGGCGCTGAAGCTGGGTGTCGAGCCGCTGACGATGAAGCCGGACGTGTGCTGGCAGCTGCCGATCCGGCGCAGCCAGGAGTGGGTGACGCTGCCCGACGGCACCGAGGTGCTCAAGACGTGGATCACCGAGTACGACCGCCGCGGCTGGGGCGAGGGCGGTGCCGATCTGCACTGGTACTGCACGGGCGACCCGAACGCACATGTCGGTTCGAAGCAGGTTTGGGAGTCCTACGCAGCCGAACTCACCGAACTGCTCGGCGAGAAGGCCTACGCCGAGTTGGCGGCAATGTGCAAGCGGCGCAGCCAGTTAGGGCTGATCGCCGTGCACCCCGCCACCCGGGCCGCCGAGTAGCGCGGCTAGCCCTCCAGCTTGTAGCCGAGGCCGCGCACCGTCACCAGGTGCACCGGGTTGGCCGGGTCGGACTCGATCTTGCTGCGCAGCCGCTTGACGTGGACGTCGAGGGTCTTGGTGTCGCCGACGTAGTCGGCGCCCCACACCCGATCGATGAGTTGCCCGCGGGTGAGCACCCTGCCGCTGTTGCGCATCAGATACTCGAGCAGGTCGAACTCCTTGAGCGGCAACGTGATCGCCTCGCCGTTGACAGACACCACATGACGTTCGACGTCCATCCGGACCGGGCCGGCCTCCAGCACACCGTCGCCGATGCCCGCGTCTTCGGGGTCGGCGCCGCGGCGCAGCACCGCGCGGATCCGCGCGATCAGCTCGCGGGCCGAGTACGGCTTGGTGACGTAGTCGTCGGCGCCGAGTTCGAGCCCGACCACCTTGTCGATCTCACTGTCGCGCGCGGTGACCATGATCACCGGCACGCTCGAGCGCGACCGCAGCTGCTTGCACACGTCGGTCCCGCTCATGCCGGGCAGCATCAGGTCGAGCAGCACGATGTCTGCGCCGACCCGCTCGAATTCGGCAAGGGCAGAAGGCCCGTCGGCCACCACGGTGGCCTCGAAGCCCTCCTTGCGCAGAAGGAACGCCAAAGGATCGGCCAAAGACTCCTCGTCTTCGACGATCAACACGTTGGTCATGGACGTTCTTAATCCTCTCGTTCGTCCGACTCGTCGAGGTGGTCGGGGTAGGCCGGAATCGACATGGTGAACGTCGATCCCGTCCCCGGCTGACTCCACAGTCGGATGGATCCGTTGTGATTGGCTGCAACATGTTTGACGATCGCGAGCCCGAGGCCGGTGCCTCCTGTCGCCCGTGATCTGGCCTTGTCGACACGGAAGAACCGCTCGAACACCCGCTCCTGATCGGCGGCGGCGATGCCGATTCCCCGATCCGTCACGGCGATTTCGATGTTGTCACCCCGGCGCCTGCGACTGATGGACACCGGAGATCCGTTGGGTGAGTACGCGATTGCGTTGGACACCAGGTTGGCCAACGCAGTTACCAGTAGGGGTTGGTCGCCGAGCACTTTGTAACCGGTCGGCGCGTCGGTGGTGATGGCGATGTCGGCGTTGTCGGCGGCCACCTTGTACCGGGACAGCGCTTCGGCAACGATCGTGTCGACGTCGACGGCCTCCAGGTCGGGCAGCGGTTCGGCGCCCTGCAGGCGCGACAGTTCGATCAGCTCGCCGACCATGTTGGCCAGCCGCTTGGACTCGGCGACCATCTTGCCTGAGAACCGGCGCACGGTGTCGGGGTCGTCGGCAGACGCCAGCAGGGCCTCTGCGAGCACGCCCATCGCCCCGACCGGCGTCTTGAGTTCGTGGCTGACGTTGGCGACGAAGTCGCGGCGCGTGGCTTCCATCCGCGCGTGCTCGGACTGGTCGTCGACATAGACGACGGCGAACCGCCGGTCGTCCTTGCTCAGCAGGCGCACGTGGCCGCGCACCGAGAGGCCCGAGCGTCCGCGCGGCTGCCGCCTGCGCGGGGAGAGATCGACTTCGACGTCTTCGCCGGTGGAGAGGGTGCGCTGAGCGGCCAGCCACGCCCGGTCGTCGAGCAGGCGGTCACGCACCAGCCCCAGTTCCTTGGCCCGGTCGTTGGTGTAGACGACGTCACGGTAGGTGTCGACCACGACGATGCCCACTGGCGACAGAGACACGATCTGGGCAAGCATCTGCGAAACCGTGATACCGGACTGCTCGGCCGCTCGCCGTTGCCTGCGCTCGACGATCCTCGGCGCGAGCCCCACCCCGACGGCGATCCCGATCACCAGAGCGAGCAGGGCCACGGCTGCCGTCAGCAGCAGTGCGGGTACCACACTCACGAGCAAATCGTACGAAACTGGTGAACGTCATCCCAGCAGCGTGCGGCCAAATCGGGACAAGTCACACAGTCAAGCGCAGGTGTTCGGGTTGCGTTCACCCAGTGTTTTCCCAATATCGCTTCTCGGTCGACTATTTGGCGCCCTGGCTGGCCACGGCGGCCGCACCCGCGGCGGCGGCTTCGGGGTCTAGGTAGCTGCCCCCGACGACCTTCGGGCGGAGGTTGCCGTCGAGGTCGTAGCGCAGCGGGATGCCGGTAGGGATGTTGAGGCCGACGACGTCCTCGTCGGACATCCCGTCGAGGTATTTGACCAGCGCGCGCAGCGAATTCCCGTGCGCGGCGATCAGTACCGTCTTGCCCGCCCGCAGGTCGGGCACGATCGTCTCGGTGAAGTACGGCATGAAGCGGGCGACCACGTCGGCCAGGCATTCGGTCAGCGGGCCGCCATCGATGTCGGCGTAGCGGGGATCGGCGTCCTGGCTGTACTTGCTGCCCCGCTCGATCGGCGGCGGCGGCGTGTCGTAGCTGCGCCGCCAGGCCATGAACTGCTCCTCGCCGTACTTGGCCTTGGTTTCGGCCTTGTCCAGGCCTTGCAGCGCGCCGTAATGACGTTCGTTGAGTCGCCAGTCGCGGTGCACGGGGATCCAGTGCCGATCGGCCTTGTCCAGGGTCAGGTTCGCCGTGGTGATCGCGCGGCGCAGCAGCGAGGTATACACCACGTCGGGCAGCAGATCGTGCTCGGTTATCAGCTCACCGCCGCGGATGGCCTCGGCCCTGCCCTTGTCGGTGAGATCGACGTCCACCCATCCGGTGAACAGGTTCAGCGCATTCCATTCGCTCTCGCCGTGGCGGAGCAGCACCAGTGTCGAATCACCCATGGCGACGATCCTCTCATGGCTCGCGGGGCCTGCGCCGCCCGCGCCGAAATCGACGGAATGGCGCAATTTACTCGTAGAAACCCGCCCAAACGTTGGTTTGGGCGAGGATTGGGATCAGTCGTCGTCGTCGTCGATCAGGTGCTCGAACGCCTCCAGGTTCTTCAGCGACTCGCCTCGCGACACCCGCCACTCCCACTCTTTCTGGATCGACGAGCGAAAACCCAACTCCAGCAACGTGTTGAAGTCGTTGTCGACGGCCTCGAGCACCTGACCGAGCACGCGGTCGATCTCGTCGGGGGTGACCGAACCCAGCGACATCCTGCCGACGAGATAGATGTCGCCGACGTTGTCGAGTGTGTAGGCGACGCCGTACAGCCTGCGGTTGCGTTTGAGCAGAAACCGGTAGACGCCCTCGTGGTTCTCGTCGGGCTTGCGGCACACGAACGCCTCGACACGCACCGAATGCTCACCGATGGACAGGATCGTGTTGGTCTTCAGCCGCCGCTCGCCGGGGAGTTCGACGATGATGCCGGGCAGTCCGCCGCGCGCGCCCTTGTGGCGGCTGCAGACCAGACCGTTCTCCTTGCAGGCGTCCTCGATGACCTGCTGGACGTCATGGAAGGTCGTCACGTCCGCACGCCCCGCCGCATCGAGAAGCGCCTGCCGTTGCGCCGCGGCGCGAGCTCCTGACGGCCGTGGCGTGCGGCGTAGTCGCTGATCGCGTGCCCGTAGCTGGCCAGCAGCGCGTCGACGGTGTGTGCCCAGGAGAACGTGGCGGCGTGCTCCACAGCGGCCCGGCTCATCGTGTCGGGCCCGCGCTCGACGAGGGCGGCGATGGCCTCGGCCCAGTCGTCGACGTCGTGCCCGTCGACCAGCGATCCGGTGACGCCGTCGCGCACCGCGACAGGCAGCCCGCCGACCGCCGCGGCCACCACGGGCGTGCCGCAGGCCTGGGCCTCGATCGCGACGAGGCCGAACGATTCTGAGTAGCTCGGCACCGCGACGATGTCGGCGGCGCGGTAGACGTTGACGAGTTGCTCGCGCGACTGCGGCGGAAGGAACGTCACCCGGTCGCAGATACCCAGTTCGTCGGCGAGCCGAACCAACGTGTCGGGCTCGGCGAGACCGGTCCCCGACGGTCCGCCCGCCACCAGCACACGCAGCCTTGGGTAGTGGGAGACGAGCCGGGCGGCCGCGTGCAACAGCACATCGGGGGCCTTCAGCGGCTGGATGCGCCCGACGAACGCGAGGATGAGCTCGTCGGGGTTCAGGCCGAGTGCCGCCCGCGCCGCCCCTCGGTCGCCGGGAGTGAAGGTCTCCAGGTCGACGCCGGGATGCACCACGTCGATGCGCGCGGGATCGGCGTGGTGGAGCGAAACCAGTTGCTGCGCTTCGTGTTCGGTGTTGACGATCAGTCGGTCCGCTTCGTCGACGACCTGCTGTTCGCCGACCGCGCGCAGCGCAGGCTCGGGCGAGTCGCCGTCGGCGAGCGCGGCGTTCTTGACCGCAGCGAGCGTGTGCGCGGTGTGCACGAGCGGCACCGCCCAGCGGTCGCGGGCCAGCCAGCCGACCTGACCCGACAGCCAGTAGTGCGAGTGCACGATGTCGTAGTAGCCAGGCTCGTGGGTGGCTTCGGCCCGCAGCACGCCCGCGGCGAACGCGCACAGCTGGGTGGGCAGGTCGTATTTGTCCAGTCCCTCGAACGGCCCTGCAACGACGTTGCGCACCAGCACACCAGGGGCCACCTTCACCGTCGGCGGGTCGGCCGACGAGGTGGCCCTTGTGAAGATCTCGACCTCGACACTGCGGCGCGCCATATGCAGCGCGCTCTGCAACACGTAGACGTTCATGCCGCCCGCATCGCCGGTGCCGGGCTGAGCCAGTGGAGAGGTGTGCACGGATAGTACGGCCACTCGCCGGGGCAGATCCGTCGCTAGGCGCACACAGACATGTCTACACCGCTACGGCGGCGAAGCCGATCAAGCGGTCGCTTCCGGCCTGCGCGCAAGCGCGCGGCGCATGGCGCCGATCGGGTCGGCGTAGATGCCGCCAAGGGAGACCACGCCGGCACCCGCCTCCTGCACGCGGTTGCCGAACGACGTCACCCGGATATCGCGCGCGGGCAGCACCGAACGATCCGTATAGGCGGCCGTGACCAGGCTCATGCCCTCCGGATACTCGGTGAACGCCTGGCCGCCGACCACCAGATCGTCGGGGTTGAGCATGTCGCGCAGCAGCGCGACGGCCTCGCCGAGCACCCGCGCCCGCTCGGCCAGCAGCTCGCGGGCCTGCTCGTTGCCCTGCCTGGCAGCCCGCAGCACGGCTGGCATCGTCGACGCAGGCCCCTCAGCTGGGATCACCCGCCGCTTGCGGGCGGCGATCAGCACCGCCTCGTCGCTGACCGTCGACTCGAGCTGACCCGTACCGCCGAGCAGCTCCGAGTTGGCGGGCAGGCCGGCGATGGTGCCAGGGCCGCTGGCGGGTGAGTGCACCTTGCCGCCGATCGACAACGCGTAGCCGACGGTTTCGCGGGCGTACACGTAGAGGCTGGTCGACCGCTGTGGCGCCGTCCGGCGCGAGCCGAGCAGCAGCTCGGCTCCCGCCATGGCGTCAACGTGCGATGCGACCGACACCGGAAGTGCGAGGGATTCGGCGAGCACCGGTCCGACGGGCGCGTCCGTCCAGCCCAGCCGCGGGTGATCGAGGTAGCCGGTGGCGCTGTCCACGACGCCGCCTGCGGCCACCCCCACCCACAGCGGGCGCCGACGGTGCCAGCGGCTCAGGTAGCGGCGGGCACTGGCCGCCAGCGACGCCAGGGCCGCCGCCTGGGCACCGCGCGGCGTCGGCGTCTCGACGACGTCGAGGGTGCGGCCGAACAGGTCGGTGGCCACGATGCTGGTGGTCCGAGCGCCGATGTGGATGCCGAGCGTCAGGAACGGCTCGTGGTTGACCTCGACGGGCACGCGGGGCCTGCCGATCGCGCCGGACACCGCGAGGTCGGCGCGTTCCCGAAGCACGCCCGCGTCCAGCAGGGCGGTCACCTGACGGTTCACCGTCGCGATCGACAGCTGGGTGACCTTGGCGATGACGTCACGGGCGATCGGCCCGCGGGACCGGGCCGCGTTGAACACCGAGGCCGCCGCGGCGTCTGCCACGCACAGAGACGGCGCCACGATGTGATGGCGCGAAAGCAGGGCCCGCTTGGCGTGGGCGGGGGTCTGAGCCGGGCGGAGAGTGGTGGTGCGCACGGGTGTCCTTTGTTGAAGTCGTCGGGTGGGGTCCTGGCCACACCTGGCGACTCAACGGGACTACGTGGTTATCCGGGGTCGGTCAGGCGCGGCAAATCGCGCGGCGACAACAACAACACCGGAACATGCGGGTCAACTTAGCACAGCCAACTAACGGCCCGCCCAGTGACGTTGGCCACTACCGGGGGAAGTGCACCACCTGAGTCGAGAACAGCTTGTGCGGTCCGCCGAGGTAGTTGGCAGCCTCGACCACCTTCATCCAGGTGGGGATGAGGTCGCTGTCGCCGTACACCTCGCGGCAGATCGACTCGAGGGTGTCGCCGCCGATGCTCTTGCGGAAGTTCAGGCGCGGCTGGATCAACACGGTGCCGGGCGTCGGCACGGTGTCGGGATCCATTTCGTTGGCGTGGGCGATCACGATGTCGAGGTGGTCGTCGCCGTACCACTCGGCCGCCAGCCCAGCGAAGGTCTCGCCGTCGACGACCGTGTGGTGCCCGACATCGGCCAGATCCGGAATGAGCAGCCAGGCGCCCTTCTCGATCGCGTGCTGCGCCACACCGCTTGCGACCTCCCAGATCAGCTGGATCTTGGTGTCCTGAGTTCCGTAGTAATGCTGCGTGATCGCCGCACGCGCAGCCGTGTTGTCGTCGGTGGTCCACAGGTGCCGATAGGTGACGTAGGGAATCAGCAGCTCCTGGCCGACGACGATCAGGTCGGGGTTGGTGAGGTTGTTCATCCGCGCGATGACCGGATACAGGTCGCCGTCGCCGTACTCGCGCGCGGCGATGCCGAAAAGGGTGTCGCCCGACTGGACGGTGTAGTTCTTCATCTCGTTTCCTATCTCGGTGGATGTGGGGACGGCGGAAAGTCAAACGCCTGCCGGTGCCACCGCACACGAGTAGCGGACTACTCGATTTCGTAGAGTTGGTTGCCATGACGACACCCGATGCGGACCGCCGGATCGCGGTGGTCACCGGCGCCAGCGCCGGTATTGGCGAAGCGACCGCGAGAACCCTTGCTGCGCAGGGCTTCCATGTCGTGTGCGTGGCGCGTCGCGAAGGCCCCATCAAGGAACTCGCGGCTGAGATCGGCGGCACCGCGTTCACAGCGGATGTCACCGACGCCGATGCCGTCGCGGCGCTGACCGACTCGCTGGACCGGGTGGACGTGTTGATCAACAACGCAGGCGGGGCCCGCGGCCTCGAGCCCGTGCTCGAGGCCGACATCGAGCATTGGCGGTGGATGTGGGAGGCCAATGTGCTCGGCACGCTGCTGATGACCCGCGCGCTGCTGCCAAAACTCATCGACTCCGGTGACGGTCTGATCGTCACGGTGACGTCCATCGCCGCCCTCGAGACCTACGACAATGGTTCGGGCTATACCTCGGCCAAGCACGCCCAGGGCGCGCTGCATCGCACGCTGCGCGGCGAACTACTGGGAAAGCCGGTGCGGCTCACCGAGATTGCGCCCGGAATGGTCAAGACCGACTTCTCGCTTCGCCGCTTCGAGGGAGACGAAGACCGAGCCGACGCCGTTTACAAGGGCGTGACTCCGCTGGTCGCCGAGGATGTGGCCGAGGTGATCGGTTTCGTCGCGTCACGCCCGTCGCACGTCAACCTGGATCAGATCGTGATTCGGCCGCGTGACCAGGCCAGCGCGTCCCGCTTCAACCGGAGGTCTACCGAATAACGGCTAACCGCCGGGCGGACGCCCGCTGACCGGCTGGGGCGCATCGGACGGGGTGGCGGGTGCCGTGCTGGGGATCCCGGTGGGTGGAGCCTGCGGCGACAGGGCCGACATCGACGTCCACTCGTCCCAGGGAACGGCCCAGTCCCAGATGTCGCCGTCGGAGTAGGACAGCTCGATCGACGTTCCGGTCACCTCGACCGGGTCGCCGTAAATCGCACTGTTGAAGTACTGCTGGGAGTTCTCCAGGTTCAGGTTGATGCAGCCGTTGGTGACGTTCGTGTTGCCCTGCGCGCCAATGCTGTTGGGGTTGCAGTGGATGAACTCGCCGTTGTTGGAGATGCGAACGGCGAAACGCTCGTGCACGTTGCTGTATCCGGCGGCCGGGTTCGACATGTAGAAGTCTTCGTACTTCTCGCTCACCACATGGATGCCGCTGCGGGTGATATTGCGGGGCAGGTCGGCCTCGCCGTAACTGCACGGGAAGTCCATGATCACCGCGCCGCTACCGTCGAGCACCTGAATGCGGTGCGACGCGGCGTCGGCCTTGACGACCTGGCGACGCCCGATGGTGAAGTTCAGCGAGATGTCCTGCGCGCCGTATGCGGTGTCGCCGAACTTCGTCCCGTAGAGCTTCGCCTCGACATTCACCTTCGTGCCCGCCGGGTAGTAGTCCTTGGTGCGGTAATGCACGCGCGAGCCGCCGACCTCGTCGGGCAGCCAGGCCCAGCTGCCCTCGACCGGCGGATCGGTGGTGACCTTGAGGGCCTTCTCCACGGTGGGCCGATCACTGTCGTCGATCGCCGCGTCGAACTGGATGATGACCGGCACGGCGACGCCGACCTCCTGGCCGTCGGCGAGCTGTAACTGCCCATTGACCTGAGTGGACGGGTTGATCGTCGTGAAGTTGCCCTCGACGGGGACGGCCTTGCCGTCGCGGCCCACCACTGCACCCGCCCACTTGTAGTCGACGCCGTAGCCCAGCGGTTCGGTGGTGATGAAGGACGTGCGGTCTTGGTTGATGCCCCCCGCGACGACCTTGCCGTCGGCGTTGGTCAGGGTGACCCGCTGGAACCAGCCGTCACGAACGTCGACGCGCACCTGCGACGTCGGCACCACGTCGGAAGCGGCGTTCTTCGGGGTGAAGGTCAGTGACGGCTTGGACGGAGCGGGAGCGGCCTCGGACGGGGCCTTCGACTTGCCGCTGCACGCGGCCAGCACGCCAGGAGCAACCACCCCGACTGCCAATGCGGTCAGGGCGCGCCGCCTGTTCAGATGCGGCGGCGTCGGCTCAACGGTCGGACCAGGGCTCACGTGTTCTAAAGATACCTAGAGTGACGCGAAAACCAGGCATGGCTCGGGTGTGAGATCTATCCCGAATGCCGTTCTAACACCGTCGCGCACCCGCCTGGCCAGGGCAATCACGTCCACAGCGGTGGCGGTTCCGCGGTTCGTAATCGCCAGCGCATGCTTGGTAGACAGCCGGGCAGGCGCTTCGTTGCCCGGATAGCCCTTGCCGAAACCCGCATGCTCGACCAACCAACCCGCCGCCAGTTTGACGCCGTCCGGGGCCGGATAGTTCGGCACAGGCGCGTCAGAGCCACGCTGAATGCGGTCGAACTCCTCGGGTGCGACGACCGGGTTGGTGAAGAAGGAGCCGACGCTCCACGTGTCGTGGTCGGCCTCGTCTAGCACCATGCCCTTGCGCCTCCGCAGCGCCAGCACCGCGTCGCGCACGCGGGCCGGGTCGGTGCGGGCGCCCGGCTCGGCCCCCAGCGACGCGGTCAGCTCGCCGTAGCGGAGCGGCGCGCTGCGCCCTGCGGCGTCAAGCGCGAACTCGACCTCCAGCACGACCGTCGCATCCGTGTGCTTGAGAATGCTTGTGCGGTAACCGAATCCGAGTTCGGCGCCGTCGGCCCACCGATCCAGTCCGGACGCCCTGTCGTACAGCCGGACCCGGCGAATCGTGTCAGAGACCTCGGCCCCGTAGGCGCCGACGTTCTGCACCGGCGTCGCGCCCGCCGAGCCCGGTATGCCCGACAGGCATTCGAGGCCTCCGAGGCCGTGCTCGAGCGCGGTCACGACGACGTCGTCCCACACCGCACCGGCCTCCGCACGCAGGATGTCGCCGTCGACGCGGATGCCCGCGCTGGCCAGCCTGACCACCGTCAGGTCGGCGATATCGTCGGCCAGCACCACATTCGATCCGCCTGCCAGCACCAGCGCCCTGGAGTCGGATCCGGAGTCAAGGGCGCGCAGCACGGTCGAGGATCTGCTCGGTGGTCTCGCAGGTGATCAGGCGGCGCGCGACAGGGCCGACGCGCAACGTGGTCAGCGGCGCGAGGGGCACGTCCTCGCCAACCGGGACACCCCCTACCAGCGAACTGACCACGGGCCGTAACGGTAGCCTGGCCTGCTATGCCGCGTTCATTCGACATGGCCGCCGAGTACGAGGGCAGCGTCGAACAGGTCCACCGGGCATTCAGCGATCAGGCGTACTGGCTCGAGCGATTGGCCGATTCCGGCGCCGACCAGGCGACGCTGGATTCGATGAGGGTGGACGACGACGGCTCGATCGACGTGGTGACGACGCAGGTGCTTCGGCGTGACCGGCTGCCCGCGATGGTGACGCAGTTCCATCCCGGCGACCTGGCCCTCGTGCGCGAGGAGGCGTGGAGCCCGATCAGCGACGGCAAGGCCACTGCGACCGTCAGCGGTGCGATTTCGGGCGCACCCGTCACGCTGTCGGGAACGGCAGTGCTTGCGCCGAGAGCGGCGAGCGGCTCGCGGCAGGCGTTCACCGTAACGGTCGAGGTGCGGATCCCGCTGGTGGGCGGCAAGGTCGAGAACTTCATCGGCAGCCAGCTCGTCGAACTGCTCATCGCCGAGCAGCGCTTCACCACGGCGTGGATCAATCTGAACGCTTAACCTGCCGGTAACCTGGTGTTATGGCGCGCCGGATGGACTACACGCTCACTTTCGGCGCGCCCGCCGAGAAGATCTACTCCGACTTCACCAGCCGCCAGTACTGGGAAACCCTGATGGACGCCTACCGTTTCGTGACTCCGCAGTCCGAGATCACGAAGTTCACGTCCAACGGGTCGGGCACCGACATCGTGTTCAAGCAGAACCTGCCGCGCATGTATCTGCCGCCGGTCGCGCGCTCGGTGGTGCCCGTCGACATGATCATCACCCGCGAGCAGCATTTCGAGCCCTACGACCACGAACGCCGACGGGGAAAGGGCAGCTATCGCGCCAGCATCCCGCACGGCCCAGGCCATTTCGGCGGTAGGTACTTCCTCACCGAGACCGATTCGGGCTGCGAGCTCCGGCTGGCCAGCGTCTGCAAGGTATACATCCCGCTCGTCGGCGGGGCGCTCGAAGACTTGATCCTGCACCACATCAGGCAGCTCTTCGACGCCGAGGAGGCGTTCACCGCGGACTGGATCAGCAAGCACCACTAGAGGTTTCGGGCCGTCACTCGGCCGCTTCGACGTACTTGCGCGCCACTGATTCGATGTGGTCCATCAGCGTCTGCAGCGCCGCCGCCGGATTCAACTCGAGAGCTTCGGTCTCCTCCTCATACGCGAGCACATGCCCGGCAGGGAAGAAATACGCCTCTCCGGTTTGAGCGATTTCGTCGGGCCAGTCGGTGCCCGGATAGCTGCACCGGATACGGCCTTTGAAGACATAGCCGTAGTGGGCGCACGGGCACACACCGCCAGGCAGACCCTGATACAACGCCCCGTGGTTTCCGACTCCCGTTGTGGTGTAGCCGATCTCCATATCCCCCCACTGTGCGGATCGAAATCCACGGCCGCACAGCGGCCATCGACCGTCGCCTCCGACAGGGAGCTCGTCGAGCCTACTCACCGGCATGTGGGCCTCCTCGCCTCAGTCCAGTCTCTGCATGCTGAACGGGATCTCGATCTCGAGTCTCTCGTTGATGCTGCAGGCGCCACTGTCTCCCGACGTCTTGTCGAACCCCGCGAAGGTGCCACTGCCCGGCTCCAAGAAACCGCCCTCGCCGACCGGGAAGAACCGGTAACTCTGATGACCGACGAATTTCCTACCGTCCCCACACGGCTCCCAGTCGGGAAGATCACGCTTGACGATGTATTCGCCGTTGGAGATGCGGACGGGCGCGGTCCAGCCGGCATCACTGGTGACGGTGCCGCTACACGTGACGTCGTTGATGCACGTCATCGCGATGGTCCACGTGCTTTGGACGGTCGCCTCATTCCGATAGACGTCGTTGGTGGTGGCCCACTCGCCGTTGGAGGTGGCCCGGAATCTGCCGTTCAGCGCCGCGTCTTCGGCATGCGCGGTAGGCGCGACGACGACAGCGCCGATCAGCGTTGCGCACACCGCGACCGCGTGCTTCATCGCACCGGCGTGAAGCGCAGATGCAGTTCGCTCAAACCGTGCAGAATGAATGTCGGCTCGTAGGTGAACCGTCGCTCATCCGCGGGTCCGTGGAAGCGGTCGTCGGCTTCGATGTCGGTCATCCGCGCCAGGATTCGCTCCAAGGACACGCGGGCCTCCACGCGGGCCAGCGGTGCACCGGGACAGGAGTGCACACCTCGGGCGAACGCCACCTGCTCGCGGACGTTCTTACGGTCCAACCGGAACTCGTGCGGACATTCGAATCGCTGCGGGTCACGGTTTGCCGCCGCGGCGGAGATCATCACCGTTGTGCCCGCTGGGATCTCGACGCCTGCCAGTTCGGTCGACCGGACCGCCAACCGGAACTCGGTCTTGACCGGGCTCTCCATCCGCAGAGTCTCCTCGACGAAGACAGGGATCTGGCTAGGATCACTGCGCAGCGTTTGTTGAAGGTCGGGACGGTCGGAGAAGATACGCATCGCCGCGCCGAGCAACTTGGCGGTCGTCTCCTGTCCTGCCCCGAACAAGAACGACGCCGTGCGCACCACCTCGGTGACACTCGGTGTCGAGCCGTCCGGGTAGGTGGCGGCGGCGAGGTCACTGAGCACGTCGTCGCGTGGCTCCGAGCGACGCTCCTCGATGTATGCGCTGAACTTCTCGTCGAGGAACTCGAGGGGGTTGATGGCCGCCGCGTCGCCTTCAAGGTTTCCCATCAAGTGCGGGCTCGCCAACGCCGCGCGAAACTCCTTATGGTCCTCCCTGGGCACACCGAGCAGGTCAGCAATGGCCAACAGCGAGAAAGGCTTTGAATACGCCGTGAGGAACTCGCATTCGCCCGCGTCGATGAACTCGTCGAGCTGGGTATCTGCGAGTTCCCACAGGAAGTCCTGGTTGGACTTCAGCCTGCTCGGTGTCAGCAGACGGGACAGCAGAGAACGCGCCCTGGTGTGATTCGGCGGGTCCATCGCCACCATGTGCTCGTGCAGCGGCATCTGGGTGCGGTGCGCCTCGATCTGTTCGCTGATGTCGTCACCCTCGGGCGTGAAGGGTAGCGGCGGAAACGGCCCGCCGACGGCGACGCAGTTCGACCAGAGCCCGGGGTCTTTGAACACCTCCAGGGTGTCCTCGTACCCGGTCACTGCGAGCACACTGTGGTGCGGCTCCCTGACCACGCGACCACGCTCGCGCAGGTGGTCAAAGTAGGGATGGGGATCGCCCACGAACGCCGGGTTTGTGAAGAAATCCATGGTATCGAAGTCGAAATCGGCCATTGCACAACACCTTTTACGATTGTGTATCAGAGGCTCGGGAAAAATCTCAGGGTTGGACGCGACCGCCGAGAGCGGACAGACAGAACTGCCACATCCGCTCCTTGACGAGATCCAGCTCGCCCTCGGGGTGTTCGGCGAAGGCGTAGAAGTGGTAGACCGCGCGAACAAGCTCGGTGAGGAACCACGAATCCCAGTCCGGGTCAGGCGGATTGATCAGCCCCGCCTTGACCGCCGCGTGCACCTCGGTGCGCAGGAGGTCGACGAACGGCTTCTCGGCTTCCGCTAGTTCTTTGGGGAACTGGCGATGTAGCCGCCAGCGCGTCGATACCACGAAGCGGGACATCGCGGCGTTGTGGGGGTCGCCGTCCAGCCGCTCGAACGTCGTCGTCAGAAGGTACCTCACCCGGTCCAGCGGATCGGGCATCTCGCTGGCGGCTTGCGCCCATCGCTCGCAGGCGTCGGTCATCGCGTCGCCGAGCACAGCGAGGAGCAGTTCGTCCTTGCTGGAGAAGTAGCGGTAGAAGGTCTGCAACGCCACGCCGGCCTCGGCCACCAGGTCCTGGGTGGTGAACTCGTCACCCTTCGCGGCGATGAGCCTACGGGCGGCGTCGAGCATCACCCGAACCTGTTCGGCGATGCGCATCCGCGACCGTTGCACGGCCGCCGACCGCTCTACGGCCCGCTCGACCCACGACACCGGAGAAACACTAGCGCTTGTCATGTCGGTGACAGCACCACGACAGGAATTTCCCGCTCAGTGCGGGACTGGTACACGTCGTAATTCGGCCACATGTCGGTGACGATCTGCCAGAGCCGAGGCTTTTCGTCGCCTCCGGCGGTTTTGGCGATCACCGGGATCTGCTCACCCTTGACCTGGACCGTCGCCCGCGGATTGGCCTGCAGGTTCAGATACCACTTCGGGTGCATAGGCGCGCCGCCCATGGACGCCACCACCAAGTAGTCGTCGCCGTCCCTCGCGAAGATCAGCGCCGATGTGTGGGCAGCACCGGTTCGCCTGCCGGTCACCGTGAGTAGCAGCGTGGGCACGCCGTTCCAGAGATAGCCCTTTTCACCGTCGGTTTCCTGATATGCCCGGACGTGGTCGGCGCCCACCAACTCGAGGTCGGGCGGCTTGTAGTTCACCTCTGCATCACTCCTTAACGAGGGTCGAACAACACGGGTATGGCGGTCGCTCCGCGTTCGTACATGCCGACGAAGCGTGGCTGGTCAGCATCGGGGTCGAGGCGCAGGTTCGGCAGCCTGTCGAGAAGCGCGCCAATCGCGACCGCCATTTCGGCGCGGGCGACGTGCATGCCGAGGCAGATGTGCGCGCCCTGCCCGAATCCGAGGTTTGGCCGCATGGGGCGCGTGATTTCGTACTCGTCGGGACGTTCCCACCGCTGCGGATCCCGGTTGGCCGCACCAATATTGATGTGCACCACCGAACCGGCCGGCAGCTCGACACCACCCAATTCGGTGTCCTGCATGACCCATCGGGAGAACATCGGGTCGGTCGGCATCCAGCGCACGGACTCCTCGATGGCCGGCCGCAGCAGCTGGCGGTCCTTGCGCACCGCGTCGAGCATGTCCGGGCGTTGCAATAGCGCGGTCAGCGTTGTGCCCATCTGCTTCCACGTGGTGCCCGAGCCCGCGCCGAGCAGCAGCAGGACAAACGAATCGATCTCACGATCGGTGAGCCGGTGGGTGACGCCGTCGTCGTCGGTGAGCTCGGCCTGCACCAGGACGCTGATGAGGTCGTCCTCTGGCTGCTCGCGACGCGCTTCGACGATGGGCCTGATCATGTCGACGACCCTTTGAGGGTCGCGCGCCAGCGCCTCCCGGACCTCGAGTGCCTGCTCGACGGGCACCCCGAAGCTGCCGGTGATCGTCAAAATCGGGATGGCAGCGCAGAAGTCGACGTTGAGCTCGGCACGCCCGTCGTCAGCGAAACCGTCGATGAGCATGTCGACCGTCTGGGTGATCCAGTTGTCGATCCACCACTTGCCGTTCGACGACATGAACGACGGCTGCACGAGCGCGCGGTAGCGCTTGTGCTGTGCGCCGTCCATCGACAGCATGCTGTTCGTCAGTCCGAGCGGACCGTTGTCGAGGTCGACCGGATCCGGCGACGAGGCGAATACCTCCGGATTGCGGTGTGCCGCAAAGCCGGTTTCGTAGTCGAACAACGTGAAGTGCGGCCGGTCGGGGAACGGCAGACCGTGGAAGTACATCGTGTCCGTGCTACCGGTCAGCTCATGCAGCACGCCGGGCACCACCGGCCCGTCCTCGCGGAGCCGATGCCATATCGGATACGGATCATCCTGATAGGCACCGCCGCTGAACACGTTGTAGGAGCTGCGCAGGTCGAACAACTCACGCAGCCGGTCGCGGTCCAACGTCGATGCCGTCATCGCGCGACAAACCCGCCATCTATCGGCAGCGCCACTCCGGTGATGTTGTTGGCCGCGTCAGAGACCAGATACACCGCGGCTTCCGCGCAGTCTTCGGCGGTGATCGCGCGCCCGAGGGGATGTTGGCCACCAACCGTTTCAGCGATCGCTGCCTGCTGAGCCTCATCGACGTCCAGGCCGCCTGCGGCCATGAAGCCGGTCAGCGGCATAGCCGCAGGACAGATCGCGTTGCATCGAATGCCGAACGGTGCGCCTTCGATGGCGACCGCCCTTGTCAGTTGCAGCACACCGCCTTTGGTGGCGCCGTAGACGGAGCCGCCCCAGGCCACCAGGCCCGCGACCGAACCGGTGTTGAGGATGACGCCGCCGTCACCCTGCTTCTTGAATTGCAGCACCGCGTACTTGCTGCCAAGGAAGACACCGCCGAGGTTCACCGCCACCAGCCGGTTGAAATCCTCCAGGCTGTGATCCTCGAGCACGGCGCCCAGCCGCGGGGTGGGTATCCCGACGTTGTTGAATAGGATGTCCAACCGGCCGTTCTGGTCAACCGCGGCGGCGACCATCGCGCGTACCTGTGCCTCGTCCGACACATCGACGCCGACGGCGATCGCGGTGCCACCCCTCGCCTCGATCTGCCGCACGGTCTCCTTGGCGTTGTCGAGATTGATGTCTGCGGCGACCACCCTGGCGCCTTCTTCGGCGAACCGCAGCGCGGACGCGCGGCCCACCCCGGAGCCGGCACCGGTGACGATGGCGGACTTGCCATCCAAGCTGCCGGTCATGCGCTCAGGCATTCGCGAGGACCGGCGGCTCGGCGGGCGTGAACCGGTACAGGCGTTCGGCATTGCCGCGGAGCAGCTTGTACTGGACCTCCGGCGCAAGGTCCTTCATGGTGTTGCGGGCGACATCGATGCAGTTCGGCCATGTCGAGTCCGAATGCGGATAGTCGGTCTCGCACATGATGTTGTCCTCGCCGAGCTCGTCCAGGCTCTTCACCGCGTGGCGGTCCTCGATGATGCAGCCGTAGATGTGGTTGCGGAAGGTCTCCCTGATGTCGAGCGTGTCGAGATCGGCCTCGTTGCCTGCGTGGCCCATGAACTTCGTGCCGCGCTTGACCCAGTACCGCTGTTTGTCCAGGACTTGCTCGGCGCGCTCGAGGAAGTAGGGCATCCAGCCGACTTCGCCCTCCGACAGGGCGATCTTCAGGTTGGGAAAGCGCTGGAACAGCCCGCTGAACAACCAGGAGAGCATCGTTCCCGACGTGCGTGAGGCGCCCCACGTGAGGTTGGCCATGAACGGTGCGTCCTTGCAGATCTTGGGCAGCTGCGACGACGAACCCACGTGCATGCTGGCCACCATCTCGAGTTCGTTGGCGGCCGCCATCACGGGGTCCCAGTAGTGGTCGGCGTCGTGAATGGTGGGCAGTCCCAACGGTTCCGGGTTCTCGGAGAACGCGAAGGTCGTCACGCCCTTGGCGGCCATTCGCTCCATCTCCTTCGCCGCAAGCTTCGGATCCCACATGGGGATGAGCATCAGCGGGATGTAGCGGCCGGGAGCCGCCCCGCACCACTCCTCCACCAGCCAGTCGTTGTAGTGCTGCAGGCACTCGAAGCCGAACTCGCGATCGCTGGCCTCCATGAACAGCTGTCCGCAGAATCGGGTGATCGTCGGAAAGCACAGGGACGCAAGGACACCGGAGCGGTCCATGTCTTCGACACGCGCCTTGGCGTCGTAGCATCCCGGGCGCATCTCCGAGTACGACAGCGGTTCCGGACTGAACTCCTCTTTGGACTTGCCTACGACAGCGCTCAGCCCAGAATTCGGATACCGCTTTCCGTCGTAGACCCACATGTCCACGCCGTTGTCGTCAGCCTCCATGTGGGGCGCGCGATCTCGGTCCTTGCTCGCGACGCGGTCGACCCACAGGTTTGGCGGCTCGAGGATGTGGTCGTCGACCGAGATCAGCCAGTCGAGATTGTAGGTCCCGTTGGTGCTCATTGCGTCAGCTCCCCTATCGACATGTGTTTGACTTCCTGGAACTCGCGGATCCCGTCGGGACCCCGTTCGCGGCCGAGGCCGCTCTGCTTGTAGCCACCGCTCGGCGCGTATGCGCTGAAGACGGTGGTGTTGACGTTGACCGCACCCGTGCGCAACCGCCGGGCGACCCCGACCGCTGCAGCCACGTCGGCCCCGTACACCTGGCCCGAGAGGCCGTAGATGCTGTCGTTGGCGATTTCGACGGCATGGTCGAGGTCCCGGTAGCCGAGCACGGCGATGACCGGTCCGAAGATCTCTTCTCGCGCGGCCGGATTGGCGTTGTCCGGCACGTCGAGCACTGTGGGCTCGAAGTAGTATCCGCGGTCCAGCCCTTGCGGGCGGCCGCCGCCGCACACGACCTTGGCGCCATGCTCCTCGGCGGCTTCGACCAGTCGTTCGCACTTCTCCCGCTGGGCGGCGCTGATGACCGGCCCCATGGTGGCATCGGACTGCGTCGGCGGCCCGACCTTGATCGATCCATACATTCCGCTGACCGCCTCGAGCACCTGCTGGCGCTGGTCCTCCGGGACCAGCATGCGGGTGGCGGCGACGCAGGCCTGCCCTGCCGTGCTCATGACGACCATGGCCGCACCCATCGCGGCGCGATGAACGGCGTCTGGCAGATAGATCTGGGCCGACTTTCCGCCGAGCTCCAACGACACACGTTTCACGGTCGGCGCGGCCTGGGCGAGGATCTTGCGTCCCGCCAGGGTCGAACCGGTGAAGGACACCATGTCGACCGCCGGGTGGGAGGTGAGCAATTCCGCACTGGCGGTGCCTGATTCGACCACGATGCTCAGCACGCCCCTCGGTAGCCCCACGGCTTCGGCCGCCATGCCGAATATCAGCGACGAGATCGGAGTGAGCGGACTCGGACGCAAGATCACCGAGTTACCCGCCATCAACGCCGGGATCAGCTTCTGGAAACCCATGATCAGTGCCGCGTTGTACGGGGTGATCGCCGCGACCACGCCGACCGGCTCATGGCGCCGGATGCTCAATGCCACGCGGCCACGGACAAGGTCGTCCACCGGGACCGGGCTGGCCTCCTCGTGCTTCATCGCCAGGTACAGGTCAATGGTCTGACGCGCCAGGGCGGCGCCTGCGCGCAGCTGCGTCATCTCGGCGAACCGGGTCGGCTGTCCCGCCTCTGCGACGAGCGTGGAAACCACGGCGTCGGCGCTGCCCTCGATGAAGTCGACGAACTCGTGCAGTACGCGCCCCCGGTCGTCAGCAGGCAGATCGGCCCACGCGCCGGCGTCGAAGCTGCGGCGCGCCTCGCCGATGGCGCGGACCACCTGTTCCGGTGGCGTCACTGTCACGTCGGCAACGTGGCTTTCGTCGGCCGGATTCTCGACCGCGACGACGTCATCGCCGGTCACCCACTGACCGGCGACATACGTCCGCTGCTCGGCGAGTAGGGGCAAATCAGCTCCTAAGGTACTGATCGAAGTAGAATCGTATTCTCACTCTCAGTAGATTGCAACTGCAATTACTCATATCGGTTCGGCCGTATAGGCCACCACACCACCGAAGTGCGGCGCCGCCTGGCACGCGAGGCCGACGGACACATCACGCTGGCGGTCGCCGGCCCGCCGCGACAGTTGCAGATAGCACTCGAGCATCTGCGGTACCCCGTGCATGCGGCCGTTGCCGAGTGCACCGCCACCCGACAGTGCGGGGATGGAATGGGACCGGTCGCTGTCGATGCCTCCTGCTTCGACGAACCGGTGCGCCTCGCCGACCGGGCACACACCGAGCGCCTCGAGCCAGAACCACACCAGCGGCGAGAAGCCGTCGTACACCTGCGGCAGATCGATGTCGCCGATCGTGAGACCGGTCAGCTGCCAAAGCCTGCGCACGACATCGGCGCCACCGTCGATGATGTCGTCGAGCGGCCAGTGCAGCGGCAGGCGGCGGCGGCCCCACGTGCTGTTGGCCTGACCGGCCACATACACCGGCCGGTTCGGCAGGTCGCGGGCCCGCTCCGCCGACGTCAGGACGAACGCCGCGACGCCGTCGACGGGAATGTCGCAGTCCAGCCTGCAGATTGGGTCGGCCAGCGTCGGCTCGGCGAGGTAATCGTCGACGGTCAGCGGCCGGTCCCACCAGTACGACCACGGAAGGCGTGCGCCGTTCTTGCGTGCCTCCGTCACCACCGCCGCCATCGCTTCGCGGCGCGCGCCGAAGCGCTGCAGATACTCGGTATACGGCAGGGCGATCATCGCCAGCGGGCCGAAGAAGCCCTGCGGCGCGGTCCACTGCTGCACGCCGCGGGCCTCGCGCATCGGGTTGGCGTGATAGCTGCCCGCCGGGTTGTGCAACGCCCGGTGCACGAGTACATAGTCGGCGGCGCCACTGATCACAGCGTTGACGGCCATCCCCAACGAGCCGCTGACCTGGCCGATGCCATCGAAGCCCGCGACGTACGCGGGTTTGGCCCCGAGGCCGCGCGCCATCCACGCCGACGACACCATGCTGATTCCGTCGACGGTCTGGTGCCCACCGGCACTCGGCAGCATCGTCGAGCTGATGAAGCCGTCGACGTCAGCGACCGTCAGCCCGGCGTCGGCGATGGCGGCGCGCGCCGTGTCGACGGCGACGGCGCCGAGCGGGCGGCCCGCGCGCCGTTCGATCGTGCTTTGGGCGTAGCCCGCGATCGCGACATCAGTCATGCGATCAACTCCCATGCGGGAACCGCGATTCCGGCCGCGAGGTCCTCGAACGCCGCTCGCACCGGTGCGCCGAGACGCAGCTGCGCGTCGACGCCGTCGAGCAGCCTGCCGATGACCCGGAGATCAGCCTGCTCCTCCAGTTCGACGTCGACGAGGACGAACGGCACGTCGAACCCGGGCAGGAACGACTGGCGCACCACCGTCCACGACCGGATGACACCCCGGCCGCTCACGGGAGTGAACTCGTAATCGGGGTCGGTGGAACCGCAGGCCGTGCACACCACGTCCGGCGGCAGCGCCAGCGTTCCGCACGTCCCGCACCGGGGAATCGTGAGGACGTGTTCGGCGGCCGCGGCCCAGTAGGGTGCCGATGTCTCGTCGGGGACCGGGGCCGGCCGCTCCGACGTCATGGAATGACTCCTGCCTCGGCCAGCGCGCCGATGCGCTCCCAGTCGTAGCCGAGTTCGAGCAGGACAGCCTCGGTGTGCTCGCCGTGCTCGGGAGCCCGCCTCAAATCGGGCGGGCAGCCGTCGAATTGAACTGGCACGGAGGGCAATCGGTAGGAGCCGCCATCGTCGGTGGCGACCTCGCCGATATAGGAATTCGCCTGCACCTGCGGGTCGTCGATCACCTCGTTGATGGATTGCATCGGCGACCACGGCGCGTCGAGCGCGGCGAGGATCCCCTTCCACTCGTCCAGCGTGTGTTGCGCGAACACGGCGTCGAGCTCGGCGATGCACGCGGCGGCGTTGGCCTGCCGCGCAGACATGTCGACGAATCGCGGATCGCCGGCCAGGTCAGGCCTACCGATCGTGCGGCAGAACTCGCCCCAGTACCGGTCGCCTTGCAGAAACATCAGCTGTACGTGCCGGTCGTCCTTCGTCCGGTAGGTGGCAGTGAGTGGGTTCGCCATGGGCCCGCGGCCGGAAACCGGCTGTGCCTCACCGCCGTTGAGGGCGGCAAGCACGTCCGAGGACAGCATCCACATTGCCGTGGCCAGCAGTGAAACGTCGACCACCGAGCCGTTTCCGGTGCGGGTGCGCTTCAGCAGGGCGGCGGCGATGCCGAACGCCAGCGCCATGGCACCGTTTCGGTCGCCCATCGCACCCCGCTGGCTGATCGGGTAGTCACGCTCGGTGGGCGTGAGCATGTATCCGACGCCGCCGCGCGCCCAGAACGCCGAGCTGTCGTAGCCCGGTTGGTTGGCATCGGGGCCCCTGATGCCGAAGCCATGGCCACGCGCGTAGATCAGGTGGGGATGGCGCTGCCCGACGGCGTCGGCGCCCAGGCCGAGGCGTTCCAGCGCCCCCGGTCGCAGGCTGGTGAGTAATACGTCGGCGGACGCGAGCAGGTCGTGCAACACGTCAAGACCGCGCGGGTCACGCAGGTCGATGGCGACCGACCGCTTGCCCCGATTGGCAAGCGACATGGACAGATTCAGGCCGCCGCGGTCGGTGCCGATGCCCTGGGTGGCCAGCCCGCGGTACGGGTCGCCCTCGAGCCGCTCGATGCGGATGACATCGGCACCCCAGTCAGCGAGCAGCGCGCCTGCCACCGGCACGAAGACCCACTGCGCCAGCTCCACGACGCGCACTCCGTCGAACGCACCGGACTCCGTCACCTCGTCACCTCCACCGCGCTCAGGGCATCGAAGTCGGCGGCCGCGGTGCCGAGCCGGTGCAGCAGGATCTCGATCACCGCAGGTTCGACCTTGGTGGTAATGGCCCATAGGAAGAAACCTTGAAGGATGCCCTGGCGCAGGGCCCGCCACGCGTCGTCCCATGGCGGCGGTTCGGTCCCGAATGACCTCAACCGGTCCAGGTAATGGCGCAGCAGGTCCCGTTCTGCACTGCGGCGATCGTCCACCGTGAGCGTGGATGCGATGTGGTATCCGACATCGATCGACCACCAACCACGTTGCACCAGTTGCCAATCGAGGATATGTGGGATGCCCTGCGCATCGAGGAACAGGTTTCCGACGTGGGGGTCACCGTCGATCACGCACCACGGCGAGGCTTCCGCGACGGCGGAGGCGGCCATTGCGCGGTATGTATCGATGAGGCGGTGCTGGTCGCGCATCTCTTCCGGGACTCCACTGCCGTTGGGTCCGTTCAGGTTGCCCGCGATGATCGACATCGTCCTGTCCATGCCCCACGATTCGAACACCTTGCCGATTCGCGGCGTCAGCCAATGAGCGGCCGACCATTGCCGCTTGCCCCACGTGGCCGCATGCAGCCGGGCCAGTTCGCCGAGGCTCTGAGCTGCCTGCTCGGGTGTGAACGCGCTTCTGCCGACGAGGAATTCGGCGCCCTCGGCCGCGACGTCCGTGGTGATCACCACTCCGTGCCCGCTCATCTGGTCGACGTCGGCGTAGACCGGCCGCAGTGTGCGGACCCCGGTCGCCTCGGCCATATCTCGGTAGAAGTACGCCTCGGGCTCGCCGATGAACCGCGCCGGGCGGCCGATGTCGTTGAAGTAGCCCTTCACGCAGAGTCGCGATGGAAGTTCCGCGGGCACTGCGTCCGCGCAGTCGATCTCGAAGCGCGCATTGGTGGAGATGCGGTCCACCACGGGGCCGGGTGTCACCGTGACCACCTCGATGCCGGGAAAGCGTGGCTGCAATGCGGCAGTCAGCCACGCCGGTGACAGCGCCTCGCTCAGTGTGTCGGGAACCACCGTCATCAGCGACGCCTCGGCTCGGCTGGCAAAGGTCGGCTGAACACACTGTTCACAGTAGAACGTGCCTCTCGTTTGAACAAGGTTCAAACTATTGTCCAGGACGCGGCGTGGATCAGGGCTTTTGTCCGGTGACACGCTAAAATGCCTGGCCATGGGCGCACCCGTCGGGCAGCTGACCCGGGGTACCACCGGGCACAATCGGCTGCGCCGCTGCGACCGCTGGCTGGTGCACGCGCCGCGGGTCCGCACCGCACTGCAATCCGCCACCGACCCGCTGGTGATCGACCTCGGCTACGGCGCACTGCCGGTGACCACCCTGGAGCTCGCGAGCCGGCTGCGCACGGTGCGCACGGACGTACGGGTGATGGGTCTGGAGATCGACCCCAATCGGATAGTGCCATCCCGTGACGGTGTCGAGTTCGGACTCGGCGGGTTCGAGCTCGCGGGCCTTCGGCCGGTGCTGGTGCGGGCGTTCAACGTGCTGCGCCAGTACCCGGTGAACGCGGTCGAGGACGCGTGGTCGCTGATGCGCGCCCGGTTGGCGCCGGGCGGCCTGATCGTCGACGGCACCTGCGACGAGATCGGCAGACGGTGTGGCTGGGTGCTGCTCGACGGTCAGGGGCCGGTCAGCCTGACGCTGGCATGCGACCCGTTCGCCATCGAACGACCGTCGGACCTAGCCGAACGCCTGCCCAAAGTGCTTATCCACCACAATGTCTCGGGCCAGCCGATCAACACGCTGCTGGTCGCCGCGGACCGCGCCTGGGCCAGCGTCGCCGGTCACGGCGTGTTCGGGGCCCGAGAGCGGTGGCGCGCGATGCTGAACCTTCTGCGCGATCACGGCTGGCCGGTCGAACCGCCGCGGCGCCGCATGCGCGACGGGGTGCTCACGGTGCCGTGGGAAATTGTTGCCCCGCATCGGCTTTGACCAGATCTCGCTCAGCTTCTTCCGCATCCACCTCGTCGAGAGCGTCATCGAGATCCTGGGCCACGTGAATGTCCAGGCCGCGGATCGGCGCGGCAGGCATGACGAGCGCGATGACCACGTAGGTGACCAACGATGCGGCGAACACGATGAACGTCGGCCAGCCGTCGAACGATGCGTCGACCACGCCGTTGGGGATGTAGAGGATGGTGTTGTCGAGGCCGTACATCGTCGGCGTCATCGCGAAAAGCACGAGCCGCACCGACAGTCCGACGACGATCGATACACCAGCGCCGCCGTGGCGGTGCCCATGCGCCACACCAGTCCGAGGATGAACGGCACCACCAGGCAGGCGAGCAGCAGATCGAATGCGAGCGTCAGCAGAATGCCGGATTGTTTGACGTAGATCGAGATCAATATCGCCACCACGGTAGCCGGAACCATCGCGATCCTCGTCGCCCACAACAGAGGATCGCGCTGCCCCGGCACATGCACCCGACGCACACCGCCCAGGTTGCGGACGGTGACGTTGGAGATGGCCAGGATCGCACCGTTGGCGGTGCTCGTCACACAACCGCCTGCGTCTCTCGGACCAGACCCGGCGACCGGCGGAACCCTAGACGCGCCTCACATCTGCATGCGAGTCGTCAATCAGACAAACCCCGAACCGTTACGGCGGTTTGCGGTCCGTGTTAACGCCTCGTTGCAGTTTCGAGTGGCGGTATCGCCGATCGCTGCCAAGATAGGAATCAGGAGCCGCTCATCTGGCTCCCCGGACGAGGCGCGTCGTACCCGGTCAGCGACAAGACGGCGCTCGAGGAGTCACCGTGTCCGATAATCCGATTGAACCTCTCAACCGTGAAGGAGCCTGGGCACAAGCGGCCGAGGCTGAACTGCCGGACCGCCGGGAGCGCGAGGAGATCGAACGAGGCCTGACCTTCGGCCTCGAGGCCGCGCCGACGATCAACGACCGCCGGATCTCCACCTTCGTCCGCGGCGAACTGCCGCACTTCGCAGGCGAGCGCGGGACGTTCTTGAAGTGTCCCTTCATCGAGGACGTCAACTTGGTCGACGACGCCGAGGTGGCGTTCTTCGGCGTCCCGCTCGACTCGGGAGCCACCTACCGGCCGGGCACCCGATTCGGCCCGCAGGGAATCAGGCGCTCCACCAACCTTTTTGGCACCTACAACTATGAGATGGGTGTCGATCTGCGCGAGCAGCTCAACATGGTCGACATCGGCGACGTGTTCACCATTCCCGGCAATCTGGAGAAGTCGTTCGACCAGATCAGTCAGGCAATGGCGCACGTCGTGCAGAAGGGTGTGATGCCCGTCGTGCTCGGCGGCGACCACTCCATCGGCTTTCCCACCATCCGCGGGATGGCGCCCTACCTCGACGGCAATATCGGCATCATCCACTTCGACAGGCACGTCGACACCCAGGAGTCCGACCTCGACGAGCGGATGCACACCACACCCTGGTTCCACGCCACCAACATCCGTAACGCACCCGCGACCAATCTCGTCCAGATCGGCATCGGCGGCTGGCAGGCCCCACGCGCCGGCGTCAAGGTCGGCAGGGAGCGCAATTCGACCGTCATCACCGTCGGGGACGTCGAGCGCGTCGGCGTCGAGAAGATCGCCGAGATGGCCCTCGAGGTGGCGTGGAAAGACGCCAAGGCGGTGTACCTGTCGTTCGACATCGACGTGATCGACGCCGGATTCGTGCCTGGCACAGGGTGGCCCGAGCCGGGCGGCCTGCTGCCGCGCGAGGCGCTGAACCTGGTCCGCATGGTGTCCGAACCCGGGCTGGCAGGCATCGAAGTGGTGGAGTGCTCGCCGCCGTACGACTGGGCCGAGCAGACCGCGCTGCTGAGCTCCCGCGTCATCCTCGACAGCCTGGCCACCCAGATCCGGTCGGGCAAGCTCGGCAGGAAAGCGGCTTCTCTGAACCGTCACGCCTGGGGGCCGTGACGACTACACGGTCTGTGCTGAAACGGCCCGTCCCCGGCGCGGCGGCGTTAGTGTCCGGCGATGCGCTTCCCCACCCTTCCGATGCCGCTGCCGGTGGCACGCGCCTTCATCGACGCTCGACGCCGCATGTTGAATGTGGCCGACGCCGGAATGCCGGGCGCTGCAGCACTTTCCGACCTGGTGTTCGGACTGCAACGGACCAAGCTCGCGGGCGCCCTCGTCAGCTCCGGTCTGGCTGACGCGGTCGGCAACGGCGCGCGTGCCCCCGTCGATCTCGCTCGCGAGCTGGAGCTGGACCCCGACGTCACGACACGGATCGTCAACGCCGCAGTCGCGTCACGCCTGATGCGCCTTGACGAGGACGGCCGCGCGAGCCTGACGAAAATGGGTGCACCTCTGTGCAGGGACCATCCCAACTCAATTGCCTCCTGGGTCGCCTTCCTGTCCGATGCCGACACCGCGGCGGCCTACGGACACATGGACATTCAGCTGCGTGAGGGTGGCCAACAGTCTGGCTTTGCGCACAGCTTCGGCAAGTCGCTGTGGGACCATTTCGGGGATCGGCCCGCCTTAGGCGCCACGTTCGCCGACGCGATGCGCCAACTCACCGCGTTCGACCTGGCAGGCATCGTGCGGGCGTATCCGTGGCCGCGGCGTGGCGTGATCTGCGATGTGGCGGGCGGCGTAGGGCATCTGCTCGCGGCCATCCTCGACCGGCGGCCCCGGGCGCGCGGAATCCTACTCGACTCCCCCGACGTCATCGAGCAGGCAGACGGTTTCCTGCGGGGCCGGGGAATGGACGATCGGATCGACCGCCGCGAGGGCGACCTGTTCGGCGAACTCGACGCGCGGGCCGACGTCTACACAATGAAGTGGATCCTGCACGACTGGGGCGACGACGCCTGCCGCGGCATCCTCACCCGCTTGCGCGCCACCATGCCGTCGGGCGCGAAGGTCGTCACGATCGATCCGCACCACGAGAGAACCCGACCGGACGGTTTGACGCCCATGATGGACCTGCTGATGCTCGTCTGTTGCGAGGGCGGCCGCGAGCGCTCGCCGCAAGACGTGCATGCCTTGATGCGCGATGCCGGGCTCAAACCCGGGCGGGTCCGGCACGCGGGCGTCATGATGCTCGTCGAAGGCGTCGCCCCGTGACCAACACCGTGCGGACTACGCTGACGGTATGCGAATCGCGTTGGCGCAGATCCAGAGCGGAACCGACCCCGCGGCCAACTTGAAACTGGTCGAGGACTACACGCGCCGTGCCGCCGACGCGGGCGCCACCATGGTGCTGTTCCCCGAGTCCACGATGTGCCGGTTCGGGGTGTCGCTCTCCGATATCGCACAGCCGCTGGACGGGCCGTGGGCCGACGGGGTGCGCCGCGCCGCGGCGAGCGCGGGCGTCACCGTCATCGCCGGGATGTTCGTGCCCGCCGACGACGGGCGCGTCACCAACACGTTGATCGCCTCGGGCCCGGACGTCGATACGCACTACGACAAGATCTACCTCTACGACGCGTTCGGCTTCGCCGAGTCCCGCACAGTGGCGCCCGGTCACGAGCCCGTCGTGATCACGGTGGACGGGGTGCGCGTCGGGCTGAGCCTCTGCTATGACATCCGGTTCCCCGAGCTATACGTCGAGCTGGCACAGCGCGGCGCGCAACTGATCACCGTGCACGCCTCCTGGGGCACCGGGCCCGGCAAGCTCGAGCAGTGGACGCTGCTGGCCAGGGCCAGGGCGCTGGACACCGGCAGTTTCGTCGCGGCGGTCGGTCAGGCCTATCCGGGTGACGAAATCGCCAAGGTCGGGCCGACGGGAGTGGGCGGCAGCGTGGTGGCGTCACCGCTGGGCGAGGTCATCGAATCGGCGGGGGCCGATCCGCAGCTGCTGATCACCGATGTCGACCCCGCCACTGTGGAACCGGTCAGGGACACGATCGCGGTGCTGCGTAACCGCACAGCTTTCCTCGGAGGCGATAGGGCAGAATCGCGGGGGTGACTGATCCCTGGGCCCGTCCAGCCAACCAAGTTCCTCCTGGCCAGAACCCGCCCGGTCCGCCCGGACGTCCGCCACCGCAGCCGCAGCAGCCGCCGCTGGGCGCGCCCAGCCAGGTGGCTCCCCCGCCGCCCGGGGCCCCGCAGAAGGACGGCTCGGCGCTCGGGAAGATCAAGAACCTGTTCCGCGATCCGCTGTCGATCGTTCTGGTCGTCGTCATCGTGGTCGCACTGATCGCCGCCGGACTGATCGGCGCGGAGCTGTACGCCCGCAGCCGCGCCGACGACGTCGTCGCCGCCGCCACGGAATGCGTGGTTCAGGACGACGTCACCGTGTCGTTCGGGGCGTCGCCGTTCCTGATCCAGCACATGACGGGGCACTACAGCAATATCTCGATCGAGACCGCAGGCAACCAGATCCGCGAAGCCAAGGGAATGAAGGCCACCATCAACATCGACGATGTCCGGCTGCAGACGAACGGCAATTCGAAGGGCACGATCGGCGCGCTGGACGCCACGATCGCCTGGACCAGCGCAGGCATCAAGCAGACGATCCAGAACGCCATCCCGATTCTGGGCAGTCTCGTCACCGATGTGAAGACGAACCCGTCGGACGGCACCATCGAACTCGAGGCGGCGCTCGGCAGCATCACCGCCAAGCCCACGGTGCAAGACGGCGGCATCGCGCTGCAGATGGTCAACCTCAGCGGGCTGGGCTTCACCCTGCCGCGCGAGATGGTGCAGCCCGCGCTCGACTCGTTCTCGGCCACGCTGACCAAGGGCTATCCGCTCGGCATCAAGGCCGACGACGTGAAGGTCAGCGATACCGGTGTGGCAGCGCACTTTTCGACCCGTAACGCATCGATCCCCGCGGGCGACACCGACCCCTGCTTCGCGGGCCTCTGATCGCCCAAACCAACATTTGGGCGAAGAAGTGCGAGTAACTGCCGCCATTTCGTCGATCTCGACGGGCTAAGTACCGGCCAGTCCGTCGAGCACCGCGCGGGTGCCCGACAACCCGAGTCGGGTCGCGCCTGCGTTCACCATCGCGACGGCGTCATCGGCGGTGCGGATGCCGCCGCTGGCCTTGACCCCGACGCGGGGACCGACGGCACCGGCCATCACCTCGACCGCGTGCGTCGACGCGCCACCGCTGGGATGAAATCCGGTGGAGGTCTTCACGAAATCGGCGCCCGCGCCGGCTGCGGCGAGGCATGCCGACACCAACGACTGCTCGCCCGCGAGAGTCAGCAACGCCGCCGACTCGACGATCACCTTGAGGACCGCGTCGGGAACCGCGGCGCGGACGGCGGCGACGTCGGCCCGCACGGCGTCGAAATCACCGGACACCGCAGCACCGACATCGATCACCATGTCGATCTCGTCGGCGCCTTCGGCCACCGCGCGAACGGCCTCGGCGGCCTTGATCTCCGAAAGATGTTTGCCTGACGGGAAACCCACGACCGAGGCGATGTGCAGACCCGACGGCGCCGACGACATGGCGACCGCAACCATCGACGGGGACACACACACCGCGTACACCCCGAGCTCGGCGGCGTCGCGCACCAAAGCCGCCACGTCGGCGACGGTGGCTTCGGGTTTGAGCAGCGTGTGGTCGACGAGCGCGGCAACGTCGTCGCGACTCAGCGTCGACGCCACTAGAACGGTTCTTCGGTGCCGCCGGGATTGCAGCCCGCAGCCACCATCTGGTCTGCGGATGACCTGGGGTCGCCACGGCTCCAGGTTCCAGCTGGTCTTGCCGGGCTGAGCGAACTCGGCGTACTGCCAGTGACACATGAACTGTTCACGCATGCCGGGACTGGCGGCATCCGGCGAGAGCGCGAGCACTTCGGTCCATGCCTCATCAGCCTGCGCCGTGGTGCCGAGCTGCGCCGCGGCCGCCGCTGCCCGACTCCGTGGGGTAGACGCGGAGGCTGGACAGGTCACCCCATTTCGCCCATTCGGCGCGTGCGATAAACGGCGGGTCGAGAGACTGGTCGGCCGACGCCGTGCCTGCAAGGCAGAGCGCAGCAGTCACCGCCACCGCGAACGCGGCGAGGATTCGGCGCACGCGGCTACCGCGACTTTCCCTGGATATCGAGGATCTTCGGCCGGACGTCGACCAGGTAGATGCCCGAGGCCACGGCGGCGATCGCCGCGCCGAAGGGATCCCGAAAGACGAGCAGAAGCAGAATGCTGCCGCCGATAATCAGAAGCCAGACCGGCTTCGTGAGTTTGCCTGCCGCGGTGTACGCGTCAGGGCGTTGCATGGCTGCGTGCACGAAGGCGTAGACGGCCACGGCGAAGGCAGCAATGACGAGCACCAAAACAATGACGCCCGCTAGGTCGGCAAGGATCACCTCACCAGCCTAAGCGGGCGCCACTGTCGGCGTCGAATTTACTTCTGAGTGACCTTCTTGGCCGGAGCCTTCTTGGCCGGAGCCTTCTTGGCGGGAGCCTTCTTGGCGGCCTTCTTGGCCGGGGCCGCAGCCTTCTGCGCCTTCTTGGGCAGCTCAACGCCGACCAGCTTGGCGGCGCGCTCGCCGACCGCGCGGGTCTGCGAGGCAACGTTGCCCAGCGCCTCCTGGGTCAGCTCGACGGCCTGGTCGGTGCGGCTCTGCACGCGACCGGCGGCCTCCTCGAGGGCAGGCTGGTTGCGCAGGCGCTCGAGGGCGACCTCGCCACGCTCGATCAGCTTGTTGTAGTTGGTCTGCGCGGTTTCGGCGTAGCTCTCGGCGAACTTGCGCAGCTCGTCGCTGGTCAGCCGCTCGCGCAGGCTACCGAACTGGGTCGGCAGGTCCTCCTGCAGCTTGGTCAAACGAGCGCGGCTCTCCTCGACGCGCGTCTCGGCGTCGCTACGAGCCTCACCCGCGCGCTCACGCAGCGCGGCCACGATCTCATTGACCCGCTCGAGGGCCAGATCGGCAGCGCCCACCGCAGCGAGCAGCGGAGCCTTCAGGTCGTCAACGGTCGGTTGGGTGTTCTTCTGGGTCTTCTTCGCCATGTCGATATTTCCTTTCCTTGAAAGCATCTAAGCGCTTCGGTAGTGGTCGTCGTTCGGTAACAGTTATGAGGCGGTTGGTCTGGAATCAGTCAGTCGTCGGCTCCTCGTCTTGCCTTCTTGGATACGGACGGCTTCGTTCTGTTCGCAAAACGATGTGTAGATGTCGAGCAGCACCTGCTTCTGCCGCTCGGTGATCGCCGTGTCGGTGATGATGACGTCGCGAACCTCGTTGGTCTCGCCCGGTTCCAGGATTCCGGCCCTGATATAGAGCACTTCCGCTGAGACCCGCAGTGCCTTGGCGATCTGGCTCAGCACATCCGCGGAGGGTTTCCGCAATCCCCGCTCGATCTGGCTGAGGTAGGGATTACTGACGCCGGCCTTCTCGGCCAGCTGCCGCACCGAAACCTGCGCAGCTTCACGCTGCGTCCGAATGAAACTCCCGATGTCCTGTGCCGCGTTGGACACCACATCGACGAGCTTTTCGTCCTGCGACATCTGGGTTACCCCCTCCTTGCGTCGGGTATTCGGTAGCGACAACCCAACCGTACGACGGGGTGCTAACTTTTGCAAGCACTAGTTAGCGCAGGTCAGAAGAGCAGTTGAGCTATCGAATAGATGATCAGCCCGGCCAGCGCACCCACCACGGTGCCGTTGATGCGGATGAACTGCAGGTCACGGCCGACATGGAGTTCGATGCGCCTGCTGGCTTCATCGGCGTCCCATCGCTCGATGGTGTCGGTGATGATCGTTGTGATCTCCGCCCCATATTGGGTGACCAGGTGCTGAGCCGCCCTGATGATCCAGTTGTCCACCTTGTCGCGCAGGTCGGCGTCGTCGCGCAGCGACTCTCCGATGTGCACGACGGAGTCCGCGATGCGGGTGCGCAGCGCAGACGAGGGATCGTCGACCGACTCCAGGATCAGGCGTTTGAGGGTGTTCCATGCGGTCTCCGCGGCGCGTGCCACCTCGTCGCGGGCCATCAGCTGCTCCTTGACCTTCTCGGCCCTGGCGATGGTGGCCTCGTCGTGCTGCAGGTCGTCGGCGAATTCGAACAGGAAACGGGTCGCTGAGCGGCGCAGTTCGTGGTCGGGATTGCGGCGCACCTTGTCGGTGAAGTCCATCAACTCGCGGTGGATGCGGTCGCCGACCAGGTGGTCCACCCAGCGCGGTGACCAGCTCGGGGAGTCCCGCTCGACCACTCGTTCGATGATCTCGCCCGCGTTGAGCGACCACTGGAACGCACGGTCGGCCAGCAGCTGGATCAAGGCTTCCTGGCGGTTCTCGGCCAGCAATGTGGCAAGCACCCGTCCGACCGGCGGACCCCACTGCGGCTCGGCAAGGCGCTTGATGATCATCCGGTCCAGTACGTGCTGAACGTCCTCGTCGCGCAGCATCTCGACACCGACCCCCAGCACCGTCGACGCCTCTGCGGCGACCCGCTCTGCGTGCGAGGACTCCGACAGCCACTTGCCGAGCCGACCCGCGACCTCGGCGTCACGAAGCTTGGTCTCGACGACCTCGGACGACATGAAGTTCTCCCGCACGAACGCGCCAAGACCCTCTCCGAGCTGGTCTTTCTTGCGCTTGATGATGGCTGTGTGCGGAATCGGAATGCCAAGCGGGTGCTTGAACAGGGCCGTCACGGCGAACCAGTCGGCCAGCGCACCGACCATGCCGGCCTCAGACGCGGCGGCCACATAACCGGCCCACGTTCCTGCGCCGTTGGCCTCTGCCCACCGGCAGAAGAGGAACAGAACGGTGGCGCCGACCAGGAAGCTCAGCGCCACGAGCTTCATTCGGCGCAGGCCACGGAGGCGCTCCGCATCGGCGGCCGTGTCGGCGCCCGCCAGCGACTCGGCGAAGCTCGCCCGCTGCGCCGGTGGCGCCGGAAGCGCCCGCATTGCGCGGCCTCCGGCGTCTGGTCTATGTGCCACTCCTCCATCATCCGCTACAACCCGAGGTCTTGGTCGTGCCGTCGGGCCTCACGTCGGGCGTTCGCCGTAGTATCGAGAACACCTAGGGAACGGACTAGCGCGATCGTGGCACAGCAGACTCCGCCGGTGGCGGTCAAAACCGATGGACGTAAACGGCGCTGGCACCAACACAAAGTGGAGCGCCGGAACGAGCTGGTAGACGGCACTCTGGTCGCTATTCGTCGGCGCGGCAGCAACGTCAGCATGGACGAGATCGCCGCCGAAATCGGGGTCTCGAAGACGGTTCTCTACCGCTATTTCGTGGACAAGAACGACCTCACGACGGCCGTGATGATGCGGTTCGCGCAGACCACCCTGATCCCCAATATGGCCGCTGCGCTGTCAGCGAACCTGGAGGGCTACGACCTCACCCGCGAGATCATCAAGGTCTACGTCGAGACGGTGGCCGCCGAGCCCGAGCCGTACCGGTTCGTGATGGCGAACAACTCGGCGAGCAAGAACAAGGTCATCGCCAACAGCGAGGAGATCATCGCGCGCATGCTCGCGGTCATGCTGCGCAGGCGGATGGCCGAGGTCGGAATGGACACCGGGGGTGTCGAGCCCTGGGCGTACCACACGGTCGGTGGTGTGCAATTGGCGACGCACTCGTGGATGTCGCATCCGCGGATGAGTGCCGACGAGCTGATCGATTACCTGACGATGCTGTCCTGGAACGCGCTGTGCGGCATCGTCGAGGTGGCGGGTTCGTTGGAGAAATTCCGCGAAATGCCCCACCCGTCGCCGATCTTGCCGCCACAGTTGCTCAGGAAATGAGCAATAACAGCAATAACACCGAGACAACTGACGAGCTGCCGACGCTCTGGACGCATGAGCCCCATTCCGAGCTGATGTTCCGTCCTGGCGAAAAGGTCAGCGACATCGACACCAGCGCGACGCCAGGCTTCAAGGGCGACAAAGCCGACGCGCCGACGCTGCAGGCGGAGCGGAACATCCGATACGCCGAGTTGCAGGAGATGCTCTACGCGAACAGCCGCTCGGGCGATACGCGCTCCGTGCTGCTGGTGCTGCAGGGCATGGACACTGCGGGTAAGGGCGGCATCGTCAAACACGTTGTCGGAGCAGCCAATCCGCAGGGCATCCAATACACCAGCTTCGGCAAGCCGACCGAGGAAGAGCTCAAGCACCATTACCTGTGGCGGATCCGTCGCGCGCTACCGTCTGCGGGGCAGATCGGCGTGTTCGACCGGTCGCACTACGAGGACGTGCTGATCGTGCGGGTGCACAACATGGTGCCGCCCGAGGTGTGGGGTAAGCGCTACGACGAGATCAACAGGTTCGAGCGCAAGCTGGTCGAGACGGGCACCACCATCATCAAAGTGGGGATGTTCGTGTCGCTGGACGAGCAGAAGAAGCGGCTGTCCGATCGGCTGAAGCGACCCGACAAGTACTGGAAGTACAACCCGGGCGACATCGACGAGCGGATGCTCTGGCCGAAGTACCAGGAGGCCTACCAGGCCGTGCTCGACCGGACGTCGACGGACTACGCGCCGTGGCACATCGTGCCGTGCGACCGGAAATGGTACAGCCGCCTCGCCATCACCGAACTACTCATCGAAGCACTCAAGGGCCTCAACTTGTCTTGGCCGCCACCCGATTTCGACGTCGAAGGCCGAGAAGAAGCGGCTCGCAGAGTTGTAGCCAGTCGCCGGTCAGGCCTTGAGCAGTGTGAACTGACCGACGTTGGTGATACCGCGGCGGAAGAACTCGGCGCAACCGGTCAAGTATTTGATGTAGCGGTCATACACCTCCTGGGAGGTGATTTCGATGGCCTGCTCCTGGTTGTCCTGCAGGTTCTCCGCCCACATGTCGAGGGTGCGTGTGTAGTGCGGCCGAAGCAGATGCACGCGCTCCAGCGTGAAACCGGAGTCAGCCGAGAGCTTCTCGATGTCGCGGACCGCGGGAAGCTGCCCGCCGGGAAAGATCTCGGTGCCGATGAAGCGCATGAACTTCAGATCGCTGATGGTCAGCTTGATTCCGTTGTCGCGGAAGTAGGTCTGCGGGTGGGCGAGGATCGTGTGCAGCAGCATGCGTCCGTCGGACGGAAGAATGTCGAATGCCTTCTGGAAGAAGATCGGGTATCGCTCGGCCTTGAAGGCCTCGAACGCGCCGATGGAAACGATCCGGTCGACCGTTTCGTCGAACTCCTCCCATCCCTGCAGCCGCACCTCGGCTTTGCGAGAAGTGGCCAGCGACGACATCAAAGCGCTGCTGTACTCGTACTGGTTGCGGCTCAGCGTAATTCCGATCACGTTGACGTCGAACTGCTCGACTGCGCGCCGTAATGCCCCGCCCCAGCCACAGCCGACGTCAAGCACCGTCATACCGGGCTTCAGGTCGAGCTTGCTCAGTGCAACGTCGAACTTCGCGATCTGGGCCTCGTCAAGCGTCATGTCGTCGCGCTCGAAGTAGGAGCAGGTGTATCCCATGGTCGGCCCGAGGAATAACGCGAAGAACTCGTCGGACACGTCGTAGATCGACTGAGATTCCTCGTAGTACGGTTCCAGCTCGGACACGGCCTCTGACATTCGACTCCCAACTCCTTGCCTTCGGCGGACCAGCCCGGAGACAAGGGTGGGCGAAAAAGGTCGATGCCTTCGCACCCCCGGCTCCGTGCTGGACCGAACGTCACGATTACGTAATAAGTCACGCTATCCAATTGGGACGTGGATGCCCAAACGCCACGTCGCGACTGGCGCTAGTAGGTCCCTGGTAAGTTGCTAGCAGGTCCCTAGTAGGTATAGAAGCCTTGCCGGACTTCTTGCCGAGCCGACCTGCCTCGACCATCCGCGGAAGATTGAAGAAGTGCAAGCCGAGCACGCGGCTCGGATTCTTGATTGCCGCAGCGATTTTCATGATCTGGATGCCGGAGGTGTTCGACGCCAGCACCGCACCGGGGTCGGTGACGATCTCGTCCAGTTCGGCGAAACAGCCGACCGGATACGATACGTGCCATGCCCGCCGATCGTGCGGCCGCGGAGGCGGTGACCAGTAGGCCCGCCGAACTGATGGCCGGCTTTCCCCCGCCCCCCGACCTACAGGTCAACGTGTCGAACTGGCAGCAACCACAAAACGTGCGTTGGGCATTCCGGCATATGCGTGAAATCATCCCGACGCAACTGATTTCGGCGGGCACCGGCAGTCCATGTCCGCTGCCCTCGATTGGAGCCCAGCTTGGCAATCCTTCCGTCGTGCGGGTTGACGGAAGCTCGTCGACAGTCGAGGAGATCTTCGCCAGTACGTTCACCGATGCCGTGATGGTGGTGCGCGACGGCGGTGTGGTTGACGAACGTTACGCCGAGGGAATGACCGAGACGACGAGGCATCTGGTGATGTCGGTGTCCAAGTCCATTGTCGGATGTGTGGCTGGCGTCCTGGTGGCACAGGGTCGCCTCGACCCGCACGCGGCCGTGACCGACTACGTTCCCGAGGTAGCCGGGTCGGGATACCGTGGTGCAAGCGTGCATGACGTCCTCGACATGCGCACCGGCGTGGCGTTTCGGGAAACCTATACCGCCCTCGATTCCGAGGTACGGATCATGGAGCGCTCGATGGGCTGGGCCCCGACGCTGGCTAACGACCCTCGGGGTGTCTACGCCTACCTGGCAACCATGGGCTCCGAGGGACCACACAGTGGTGCCTTTACCTACCGCTCCGCAGACACCGACATGCTGGGATGGGTGTGTGAACGTGCCGCCGGCGAGCGGATGGCCGAGCTGATCTCGACGCTGATCTGGCGGCCGATGAGGGCCGAATTCGACGCCGAGATCACCTGCGACCCGGTGGGCACCGCGGTCCACGACGGGGGCATCTCGGCGACGCTTCGTGACCTGGCCCGGTTCGGTCAGATGATTCTTAGCGACGGGCTCGTCGAGGGTACACAGGTGATCCCCGCGGGATGGCTGGACGATGCCTTCGATCCGGCTCCGGGCGTGCGGGAGGCGTTCGCCCACACCGAAAATGAGGTGCTACTGCCCGGCGGCTGGTACCGCAAAAAGTTCTGGTTCATTCGTAACGAAGCGGGCCCGATCCTGCTGTGCCTGGGGATTCATGGGCAGCTGGTATACGTTGACAAAGCCTCCCACACCGTGATTGTCAAGCTGTCCTGCTGGCCGGATGCGCAGAACCCTGATTATTTGGCAAACACCTTGCGGGCGTGCGGCGCCATCGCGGCGAACCTGGCGGCCTGAGCCTTCACAGACCAGAACCCGAGACATCGATCGGCCGCCGCGTAGCGGTGCGTTACAGACCGCAGCCTTGCCGCACGGAATTTTGCGAAATGGCCTTTAAGCTGCGCCGATCGGTGAATGCTCTGCCTTACCCGCTGCCTATTCGGATGTCGGACGGCTGGGTCGCATTCGGGGCAGCCCACGTCATCCCGTTTGCCAGGGAGCACGTAATGACGCAGACCATGGTCGCGACGGTTCATCCGCTCGATAGCCCGACCGCCGAAGAGTTCCGGCAGGAGGCGTCGATCCGCGGTGCGACCGCGGTCTGGACGAGCGTTGTCGGTTCGCGTCGATGGAAGTCGCTGAATCGAGCCAGCAGAAGCTCGCCGCCCTCCATGCAGGCGGCACCGCCCCCATTCGCCGCACGATCATGATCTGGCTCGACCGCGGTTCTAAAGCGCGCTGGGCTTCAGGTGAATTCGTGAATCAAAGCGGCCAACGGATGGGGTGGTCGGAATGGACACATACGAGTGGCTGACCGAATGCTGCCACCATGATACTGATAGGAGTAGGTGATCCCGATGTCGGAAAAGAAGGTCATCCACAACATCATCGGCGGAGAGATCCAGCCAGCAGCCGATGGCAAGATGATGGATATCGTCAATCCGTCCACGGGCGAGGTGTACGCATCGGCACCGAATTCTTCGGCCAAAGATGTCGACGACGCATGCCGGGCTGCGGCAAAGGCATTCGAGAAGTGGCGGTGGTCCACCCCGAGTGAACGGCAACGCGCGCTGCTCAAACTGGCCGACGTGGTCGAGGAGAACGCCGAGCAACTCGTCGAGATCGAGAGCGAAAACACCGGCAAGCCGATCTCGCTGACCATGTCGGAAGAAATCCCGGCGATGGTCGACCAGATCCGGTTCTTCGCTGGTGCCGCGCGGGTTCTCGAAGGGCGGGCGCAGGGCGAATACATGCGCGGGTACACCTCGTCGATTCGTCGCGAGCCGGTCGGCCCGGTCGCGCAGGTGGCGCCGTGGAACTACCCGATGATGATGGCGGTGTGGAAGTTCGCGCCGGCGTTGGCCGCGGGCTGCACCGTGGTGCTCAAGCCGTCGGACACGACACCCGCATCCTCGTACTGGATGGTCGAGAAGATGCAGGAGATCTTCCCGCCCGGAGTCTGCAACTTGGTCTGCGGCGACCGCGACACTGGCGCCGACCTCGTCGCCCACCCAGTACCGCAAATGGTGTCCATTACGGGGTCCACCCGCGCGGGAATGGCCGTCGCGACCAGCGCCGCAAAGGACGTGAAACGCACCCACTTGGAACTCGGCGGCAAGGCGCCGGTGATCATCTTCGATGATGCTGATATTGACGCGGCAGTCGAAGGACTAACGGCCGCAGGCTATTTCAATGCCGGGCAGGACTGCACCGCGGCGACCCGCATGTTGATCCGAGACGGTATCTACGACGAATTCCTCTCGACGATGACCGAATCGGTGCGGAACACCAAGACCGGATATGACCCCGCCGACACGGATATCCTCTTCGGGCCCATCAACAACACCAACCAGATGAAGCATGTGTCCGATTTGGTGTCGCGCGCACCCGAGCATGCTCGAATCTTGGCCGGCGGCAAGCGAAAGGAAGGCTCGGGGTTCTTCTATGAGGCGACGCTGATCGCCGACCTGAAACAGGACGACGAACTCATCCAAACCGAAGTATTCGGCCCCGTCGTCACCGCACAACGGTTCGGCGACGAGGAAGAGGCAATCGCATTCGCCAACGGCAGCGAGTACGGGCTCGCGTCATCGGTGTGGACCAAGAATGTCGACACCGCCGCCCGGGTGGCGGCGCGACTGGACTTCGGCTGCGTATGGATCAACACCCATATTCCGCTGGTGGCCGAGATGCCGCACGGCGGCTTCAAGCACTCCGGTTACGGCAAGGACCTGTCCATGTACGGGCTGGAGGACTACACACGGATCAAGCACGTGATGCACTACCACGGCTTCGAAGGTTGAGCTTCTCCACTGCAGTTGACCCGTCGAGGCGATCACGTTGTTCGGGGCGCACGGCGGACGGCTCCACCTTCACAACTGATTAACTTGTCGAGCTCCGTGCCAAGCCCTGGAACCTGAGTGTTTCCTGTAAACCTAGTGATCGTCGCGCACTGCGCGATTGATCCGGTGAACAAGCTTATGTCGGCGCCTCACCGGTGCGACAATTAGTC
>CAVVUT010000019.1:0-32076 GCA_963751485.1 uncultured Actinomycetota bacterium | reverse complement strand
ACCGGGTCAAGCAAGGTGGCTGGAATCGGCCAAGGGTGTCGATTGAAACGATCTGAGGGGAGCTGTGCGAGTGCTCAGCGCACACGTTGGGTACACCTTCTGGCCGGTGCGCCAACGAGCTAGGTTGGGTACATGCCTTTGGAGGAGGTGTCGTCATCAAGAAAATCCTCATCCCCCTCGCCGCGCTCATCCTGTCGGTGACATTCGCCCTCGCTGGAACACCAGCGGCTTCGGCTGACGATGGCGGCAATGGGTTGTGCGCCAGTGGCCCGTGGGGCTTCGTCAGCGCCTGCGTGCAGGGACCGGGCTGGGTCGACTGGAATCCCGGCTGGGGCTGGAACGGCGAGCTGGCACGGCGGTCACCACGGCGAGGATGGCAACAGCCAGGGCGGCGACTAACCCCACCGACCACGCCCGTCAGATCCTGACGGGCAGAGACGCCTGTGACCACCTGCTCAGCAAGGTGGCCCAACATTGACCACCTGACGACACGCCCAACGGTTCAGTGACACGCCGCGACAACCGTGCAGCAATCTCACTTCGGCAGGCGTGCCAGGCGTGCCACTGGTCGCACTCTGACCCGCATAACACGCGCATCACACGCGTTTGCTCAGCTACCCTCGAATATGCCTCTGACCTGCATTAATGGTGGTGCCCCCGGCAGGATTCGAAACCACCGGGGCGGGATGAGCAAACACAAGTTCTGACCAGCGTCAACCAGCGATTCTGTTGGGGGAGTGCGGCTTTCGCTGTCAGAGCTAGTCACACGCCGTCACGCGCAATCCCTTCCCAACACTCATTGCAGGGGTAAGCTGGGGGTAGACGCCAGCAACCCCGCTGGTCAGCGCATGACAACCGCAGGAATGGCCGATTCAGAAATGATCGGAAATACGTTTGCCGAAAATTCGTGCAGGACGACTACTTATGTCTAGTTCGGATGATCCAATGGCGGCGGTGCGCGATTACATTGATGCCTGCAACAACGGTGACCCGAAGGCAATGGCGGCTGCGTGCGCTGACCCGATGCAGATTTTGGATGTAATTTCGCCGCATGTGTGGCAAGGTCCAACAGCCGCTGAAGACTGGTGGCGTGACACGCTTGCCGCGGTTGAGCATCCTGGGGCTTCGGCGTCATCGTGCTAGATGAACCAAAACACGTCGATGTGAACGGTGACTACGCGTATGTCGTTGTTCCCGCCACCTTGACGTTTGACCTCAGGGGCAAAAGGGTCACCCAAACCGGCTCCGTCTTTACCGTGGCGCTTCGCAAGGTCGGCACCGATTGGCGTCTAGCGGCCTGGGCGTGGGCAAAAGGCACTGCGGCATGAGCGGGACAAGGGGTTACAGGTCGTGGGGAACATCAAGAAACAGCCGACGAAAACGGTGAGCTATCAGGCCAGTTTCATCGGTCCCGATCTTCGGCGGCATTACGCACCGACCACGTTCTCATCCAAGATGAACGCCGAAGCGTGGCTGGCCCGCGAACGCGACTACAAAGAACTTGCGGGATCAACGGCGAGACATGGAAACCGCCACGCGAACGTGCCACAGAGAAAAAGGCCGAAGTGCTGTCTGCTCTCGGTGTCTACGGCAAGACCGTGATCGACCAACGGATACTCGGCCACTCACGCGCATCGGATACGAATCCAAGTGGTCGCAACTCATCGAACCGAAACTAGGCAAGTTGGCGGTGCGCGACCTGACCACAACGGCGGTGCGGGCCTGGTTCGCGAATCTGGACCCGAAGTACGAAAGACGCAACAGTCACGCCTACGGCATCTTGAGCATGATCTGCAATACGGCAGTCCGCGACGGTTTGTTAGAACGCAACCCATGCCAGATCGTCGGCGCGATCCAATCCGAAGCCGAAAAAGGAGGTCAAGATTCCCACCACGGTTGAACTGCACGGCATTGCCGACAAGCTGGGAACCGACGAGAAGACCGCACGGTTCAAGGCGCTGGTCTTGCTGGCCGGATGGTGCGGAATGCGATTCGGTGAAGTCACAGAATTACGCCGCAAAGACTTCGACCGTGACTGCGCCGTCGTCACGATCAGCCGTGGCGTCACGCACCGGCAAGGGCAATGCAGGATCGGCAGCACGAAGAACGGTGAACAACGCATCGTGACGATTCCCCCGCACATTCGCGAAGACATGAAAGCGCACCTGGCGCACTACGTCAGCGACAATCCCGAAGCTCTGCTGTTCACGCCCGTTCGTGGTGGCTGTCACCTCAATGATCGTGTGTTCAACAAAGACGTGTTCAAGAAAGCCGCGAAAGACGTTGGTCGCGAAGACTTATCGGCCCACGATCTGCGACGGTTCGCCGGTTCCAAGAACGCGCAAGTGGCAACGTTGACAGAGAACATGGCACGGCTTGGTCACAAGACGGTCGGCGCTGCTCTGCGGTATCAGCATTCCCAAGACGGTCGTGATGCCATCGTGGCCGCGAACCTGTCGGCCAATGCGCTGGCAGAGTTGAAGCTGCCAAGAGGCCGCGAGTTAGCCGACCTGCGCGGGTATGGCGCTAAAAAACTAACCAAACCTTGTATCGCGCCAACCCCAGGGTCTTTTTTTGGTGCTTCCTGCGCGCGGGACTGTGCCAAACTCGCAGGATGGCCCCCGATAACTCGGCCCTGGTACTGCTGCATGGCGGGTCCTGGTCTGGCGATCAATGGCGGGATATCGCGCCGCTGCTATCCGCCCACCACGACGTATACACACCGTCAGCCCTCGGTCATCGTGGAGGGCCAGTTGTGCAGCGGCGACCCGTCACGATGTGGGATGTAATCGATGAGTCCGAACGCTACCTCGACGAACGCGGACTAGATCGGCCACATTTAGCGGGCCACTCGATGGGTGGATTCATAGCGCTCGAATTGGCGCGTCGTGGCCGGGCCGCATCCGTCTGTGTATTTTCACCGGGCGGATTGTGGTCAGACGATCTGCGGGCCCAGGTCGCGAAGAGGGTGCCACGGCAGTTAGCGTTGGGCCGCTTGATGCGTCCCATCACACCGCTTCTAATGAAATCGCCGGGTGTGCGCCGACGAGTGTTGACCGATTCGACGTTGCACGGAGATCGACTCAGCTACAAGCGAGCCATCGAAATCACCGAAGTAACTTTGGATTGCACCATCATGGACGACCTCTGCAACAACGCCGACGAACAGGTCGCACCGATGGACCCCCTGCCGTGCCCAATCACCATCGCCTGGGCCGAAAAAGACAGGATTCTCCCAGTCGAGGTGTGCGAAGCCATCGTCCGTGACCGCCTACCCGGCGCGACCTTCACCATCCTGCCCGGCCTCGGGCACACTCCGACGATTGACGATCCCGAGCTGGTCGCGACGCACCATCCTCGCCGTCACGGGTGCAGCGGATAGGTAGCCAGCCACCTCGACGACTTGGTTTAACTGTTCAATGCACTAACACCCGCAGGTTGTGTACCTGCCGACCGACGACTGCCCGCGTGGCGTGCGGGTTGTGCTTAAAGGGTTGGAACAGGTTGTACCACAACATGAAACCCGAGTTGGCTCATCCTAGTGTTCAAGTTTTCCGCCGATCTTGGCGATCGCTTCGCGGAGGTCGTCGGGTAGCGGGTCGGCGGCGGTCAGTATCTGTCGGCCAGCTTTGATCTGCACGGTGCGGTAGCGCCGCACGGTACGGACGAATTTCTTGATGCTCCAACCAGTTTGGGTCTCGATGTAGTGGCTGACGGCCATCGCTGCGACCACGATGCTCAGATGCGCCTCGATCGAGTCGCGTAGGTGGTGGTAGATCGGTCGGGCTTGCAGGTCGTGCTTGGACATCCGAAACGCCTTCTCGATGTGCCAGAGCTGGTGGTAGGCATCGATCACGAACGCCGAGGATTGGGTGGTCAGGTTAGTGGTGTATCCCTTCCAGCCGGCCAGCGCACGGGTCTTGGCCTCCAAGGTGCGATCGACGCTCTTGGTCGCACCGGCGAGCTGGATGTAGCGGTTGCGTTTGACCGGGGCATGTCCGTCGACGGCACGCTCGGCCTTGCGGACCTGCTCGTCGATCCCGCGCAGCGTGCGCCGGGCCCGGTCATGGCGGAACTGGTAGTAGATGACCCGATCCGGGATGCCGCGGGCCTTCTCGCTGCTGGTGGCCGGCCACGGCTGAGTCAGGGTAAGCCCGTCGGGAATCGCCTCACCTGGGTATTTGTCGCGCCACTCGCGCACCACGTCGGGCAGATGCGGGATACGGGTGCCCAAGATGAACGACAACCCGGCGGCTTGCAGGGCGACCTGGTTGGCCTCGGAGATCATCCCGGCATCGGCGACCACGGTGACGTCGGACAGTTGGTGGGCGGCCTTGAACGCGTTGATCACCGGCAGCATCGTGGCGGTCTCGGCCTTGTTGCCCTCGAACGCCTCAACCGTCAGCGGGAACCCGGCCGCGTCGGTCAGCAGCCCGAGGGTGATCTGTGGCTCCAGACGCCTCTCTTTGGAGAATCCCGGCTCACGGAACCCATCGCCGGCATCGGTCTCGAAGTACAGCGTCGAGACGTCGAACAACACCAGGCTCGCTGGCCCCAATCGCGCATGCGCTGCGCCGACCCCAGCCAGCGCTTGGCGCCAGCCGGGTCTGGCATAACGCGGCAAGCGCCGCTTGACCGTGGCATACGACGCCGGGCTGAGACCGACCTCCGTCAGTACCCGCTCCGCGTCGATCTTGCTCGTGGGTTCGATGATCCGCGCCAGTACCAGATCACGAAACACGTTGTCGCTCTTGGCAGCAGACTCGAATCCCAGGGCCCGATACGCGACGCACAAGGCCTCCCACAAAGGGGTCATCTGCGAGGACAGGATCGGCAACGTGCCCGGCTCCAGATGACCGGAGATCCTCAGATCCAGCTCGGTCTGCCCAGCGGCCAACCGCTCGGCAGCAGCGGCCTTCAGTGCCGCCAACTCGACGTCGTCGTGCGCCGAACCGAGATGTTCGATCGAGCGGGAGCCCTTGCGCCAGGACCACACGATCTGCACCGCGGTGGCCCCCGACGACGTCTTCACCGTGCGCACGTAGGCCATCCGGGCAGCTTAGGGCCCGATCCTAGTGTTCAAATTCCACCCGAATCGCGACCAAAACCACAGCTCAACGCGCCGTGGCTACGCCAACACCCCAAAAGTGAGCCAAGTCAGGTTAAAGCTACCGGTCGCACCGAAAGTCAACGTGGCAGAACACGCGCCGAAATCAATGCCGCATTTCTGGGCCTGACAACATCGAAACCCGAAGGAACACAGCGATAGTGGCAACCAAAAAGCAAGCCGCGCACCGTAAGCGTTTCGCGGCTCAGGCCCGCGCCAAGAACAAACGCACGAAAGTCGGAAAGGCCGCAGCGAGTCGCACCCGCCGAAAAAAGAAACGGTGAGTTATGGCACAACGCCGCCGACGCCCCAGATCGGCAGCCCGAGCGCAGCCCGCACAAAGCGCAACTTGCGTCTGCGCGAAAGCGACGTTCCAGGGCTGGCGTAGGCACATCGCACCGCAGCAGCACGTCGCACCCCAAAACACGCCGCAGACATTCCCCCATACGACTTTGGCAGTTGTCGCGGGTTCGGCGGTGGTGGCCGGTGTCGTCATCGCCAAACACACGGCACCCCGACCATTGACTCCCGCAGCGGCCACCCAACGGCGCATCGTGGCCCGCCACATCACCCGAGCACGCCGCGACCATCGGCACCTGACCTCGTTGCGGGCAAAAGTGTTCCCAACCTCAATCCTGACCGCCAAGCAATTCAGCCAAGATGCGGCCCACAAGGAAGCTTTGCGAATTCTGGCCGGATACCGCGCCCAGGCCAAACGACAGCGGCGGCGCTAACCCACAGACGGCCAACGGGGTGATTGGAATGGCATCCCGCCACCCCGTTGGCTCACTTTCCCGAAAGGGTTGAAGTATGACGCCGTACGTCAAGCCGGAAGTCCCCTACGGGTGCCAACCCAATGATCACGGTCGTCGGCCACCCCGTAACGGTCGGTGTATGGCTGGCCCACGTCCGCAGGAATACCGAAGACCAGGCTAAACAGCACCCGAAAATTCGGGTGATTTTGTGTTTGCTGAGCTGCGTCGTACGACAATGCGATCGCTGCACGCAGCGGTTTATGTGTGCAGCTCAGAGCGTTATTGACCTCGCCGCGGCGTGTTGATCACGAAAAGTGTTCTCTTGCAATATATTTCGCAGACCGCGGGTCATAGAATCACCGTAGGTCAGAGATGGTACTTAGATTAGCTGAGTGCTCGACGACGCGGGCATGATGTTTGCTGACGTGGCGAGTTCTCAACACGATTGGACCTTGGCGAGTTCTCGCCAAGAGGGTTGCCACCAAGGCGGGTTACTGGTTTGCAAGCCTTTCGGCGAAACGCTGAACTTCTACAGGATTGAACCGGAACCTTCGCGGGCCGATTTTGTGACAACGAAAATCACCGTTCGCAACGTACTTGTAAACGGTGTTCCGATGTACTTGAAGGTATTCGGCAACTTCATCGGTGGTAAGCAACCGATTCTTCGGCAGTTCAGGAAGCGGAACAGATGAACTTTGCGGGGAACCTTGTGGGGAAGTAGGAACGCGGGACATGGGTTTTTCGGCCTTTCACTGGCTCAGTCTTTGATGATTTTTGGGTGACTGTGCCTAGCGCCGCCGTACGCGCCCCGGTGCTTCCCTGTGGTGTCCAGCCTACCGAAATGGTGGGCCAAATGTGGCCGTGAGTGACCGGCTGTGACTTGCCTTTCTGGCCGGTGCCACCAGGGCGGGGTGTGGCAGATACAGCTACCGAATTTGGCCCACCAGCAAAGGCGACGAAGGGGTAGTTCGGGGGTAGGCAATCCCAATTTCGGGTAAAGTGCCTGGTAAGAACGTGGTGCCCCCGGCAGGATTCGAACCTGCGGCCTTCTGCTCCGGAGGCAGACGCTCTATCCCCTGAGCTACGGGGGCGCGTACTGGATCACCGCGCCAATGGGCGTGGTCAGATTAGCGCATCGCGGCCAGGGTTTATCGATTCGGGGCCTGACCACCCGAGACCATAGGATGGACCCTCGTGACACCCGCCGACCTGGCCGAGCTGCTCAAGACCACCGCCGCCGCGGTGCTGGCCGACCATGACCTGGACACGTCGGCGCTCCCTGCAACTGTCACCGTCGAGCGTCCCCGCAATCCCGAGCATGGCGACTACGCGACCAACCTGGCCCTGCAGCTGGGCAAGAAGGTCGGTGCCAACCCGCGTGAGCTGGCTGGATGGCTGGCGACGGCGCTGACTGCCGCCGACGGGATCGCCTCGGCCGACGTCGCAGGCCCCGGCTTTGTAAATCTGCGGCTCGATGCCAGCGCCCAGAACGTCATCGTCGACAACGTCATCGATGCGGGCAGGAACTACGGTCACTCCGACGCCCTCGCCGGCCAGAACATCAACCTCGAGTTCGTCTCGGCCAACCCGACCGGGCCGATCCATATCGGCGGCACCCGCTGGGCCGCCGTCGGCGACGCGCTCGGACGGCTGCTGTCCACCCAGGGCGCCGAGGTCGTCCGCGAGTACTACTTCAACGATCACGGCGCGCAGATCGACCGGTTCACCAACTCGCTGATCGCTGCCGCGAAGGGTGAGCCGACGCCCGATGACGGATACGCCGGCGACTACATCGGGGACATCGCCGCCCAGGTGCTCACCAAGGAGCCCGACGCGCTGAGCCAGCCCGACGCGGAGATGCGCGAGACGTTCCGCTCGATCGGCGTCGACCTGATGTTCACCCATATCAAGCAGTCGATGCACGACTTCGGAACCGACTTCGACGTCTACACCCACGAAGACTCGATGCACACCAGCGGGCGCGTCGACCACGCCATCGCCAAGCTCCGTGACGTCGGCAAAATCTACGAGAAAGACGGCGCAGTCTGGTTGCGCACCACCGACTTCGGCGATGACAAAGACCGTGTCGTCATCAAGAGCGACGGCGCGCCCGCTTATGTCGCCGCCGACATCGCCTACTACCTGGACAAGCGCGAGCGTGGGGCCGACCTGTGCATCTACATGCTCGGCGCAGACCACCACGGCTACATTGCCCGGCTCAAGGCCATCGCCGCCTCGCTCGGCGAGGACCCGGCCACCGTCGAGGTGCTCATCGGGCAGATGGTCAACCTGGTCCGCGACGGTCAGCCGGTCCGGATGAGCAAGCGTGCGGGCACCGTCATCACCCTCGACGACCTCGTCGAGGCCATCGGTGTCGATGCCGCCCGGTATTCGCTGATCCGGTCGTCGGTCGACAGTCCGATCGACATCGATCTGGCGCTGTGGTCGTCGGCGTCCAACGAAAACCCGGTCTACTACGTGCAATACGCGCACGCGCGGCTTTCCGCGCTCGCCCGCAACGCCGCCGAACTCGGCCTCATCCCCGACACGTCACACCTCGAGTTGCTCACGCACGATAAGGAAGGCACGCTGATCCGCAACATCGGCGAGTTCCCGCGCGTGCTGAAAACCGCTGCCGCGCTGCGCGAGCCGCATCGGGTGTCGCGCTATCTCGAGGATCTCGCAGGCGACTACCACCGGTTCTACGACTCGTGCCGGGTGCTGCCGCAGGGCGATGAAGAACCCAACGAGTTGCACACCGCACGGCTCGCGCTGTGCCAGGCGACCCGCCAGGTCATCGAGAACGGCCTCGGCATCCTCGGCGTGACCGCACCGGAGCGCATGTGAACGCACATCCCGCCGGTCCCCGGCACGCCGAGGAAATCCATCACGCAGGCACCCCACCTTTTCCGACATCGCCGGCCCAAGTTTTGGCGCTCGCACCGAATGTCTGGCCGCGCAATATCGTTCGCGACGCCGACGGTGTTGCGTCGATTGCCGGTGTGAAGGCGACCGGCATCGCAGACGAGTTCGGCACGCCTGTGTTCGTGATCGACGAGGCCGACGTCAGGTCGCGCTGCCGCGAGATCGCCGACGCGTTCGGCGGCGGTGAGAACGTCCGATATGCCGCCAAAGCGTTCCTGTGCACCGAGATCGCGCGCTGGATCCACGAAGAGGGCCTGTCGCTGGACGTGTGCAGCGGCGGCGAGCTGGCCGTCGCGCTGCACGCCGACTTCCCGGCTGAACGAATCGCCCTGCACGGCAACAACAAATCCGTCGACGAGCTGACCGCCGCGGTGAAGGCCGGCGTCGGCCACGTCGTGTTGGACTCGATGACCGAGATCGAGCGTCTCGACGAGATCGCAGGCTCGGCAGGTGTGGTGCAGGACGTGCTGATCCGCGTGACGGTCGGCGTCGAGGCGCACACCCACGAGTTCATCTCCACTTCGCATGAGGATCAGAAGTTCGGGCTTTCGCTCGCCAGCGGCGCCGCGATGGCCGCCGTCCGGCGGGTCTTCGAAACCGACAATCTGCGGCTGGTCGGATTGCACAGCCACATCGGCTCCCAGATCTTCGACGTTGCAGGCTTCGAACTCGCCGCCCACCGCGTGATCGGACTCCTGCGCGACGTCGTCGCGGAGTTCGGCGTCGACAAGACCGCACAGATCTCCACCGTCGACCTCGGGGGCGGCCTCGGTATTTCCTATCTGCCACATGACGATCCGCCACCCGTGCAAGATCTGGCGGCGAAGCTGGGCGCCATCGTGAGCAACGAATCGGCGGCGGTCGGCCTGCCCGCACCCCGACTGGTGGTCGAGCCTGGACGCGCCATCGCAGGTCCCGGAACCATCACCCTGTACCGGGTGGGCACCGTCAAGGACGTCGCGGTGAGCTCGACCGCCGATCGGCGTTACGTCAGCGTCGACGGCGGCATGAGCGACAACATCAGGACCTCGCTCTACGGGGCCGAATACGACGTGCGACTGCTTTCCCGAAGCAGCGACGCGGCACCGATGCTCGGGCGCATCGTCGGAAAGCATTGCGAAAGCGGCGATATCGTCGTACGCGACGCATGGGTGTCCGACGACATCGAGCCGGGTGATCTGCTGGGCGTGGCGGCCACCGGCGCGTACTGCTACTCCATGTCGAGTCGTTACAACCTGATCGGCCGCCCCGCGGTGGTGGCCGTGCGCGATGGGCGTGCCCGCCTGATTCTGCGCCGGGAGACGGTCGACGATCTGCTCAGTCTGGAAGTGAGGTAACCAAATGAACGAGAAACCAATCGGCGTAGCGGTATTGGGCCTGGGCAACGTCGGCAGCCAGGTGGTCCGGATCATCGAAGAGAGCGCTGAGGACCTGACCGCCCGCATCGGCGCGCCGCTGGTGCTGCGCGGTGTCGGTGTGCGGCGGGTCGCCGATGACCGCGGCGTGCCGGTCGAGTTGCTCACCAGCGACATCGACGGCCTCGTCTCGCGTGACGACGTCGACGTCGTTGTCGAGTTGATGGGGCCTGTCGAGCCGGCCCGCAAGGCGATCCTGTCGGCCCTCGAGAAGGGCAAGTCCGTCGTCACCGCCAACAAGGCGCTGATGGCCCAATCCACCGGTGAGCTGGCACAGGCCGCCGAGCACGCGCACGTCGACCTGTACTTCGAGGCCGCCGTCGCCGGCGCCATCCCGGTCATCCGCCCTCTGACGCAATCGCTTTCCGGCGACACAGTGTTGCGGGTGGCAGGCATCGTCAACGGCACCACCAACTACATCCTCTCGGAGATGGCCAGCACCGGCGCCGACTACGAAGCGGCACTGGCTGATGCCAGCGCGCTCGGTTACGCCGAGGCCGACCCCACCGCCGACGTCGAGGGATACGACGCCGCGGCCAAGGCCGCCATTCTGGCCTCGATCGCGTTCCACAGCCGGGTTACCGCCGATGACGTCTACCGTGAGGGCATCACGAAGGTCACACCTGCCGACTTCGCGACGGCGCGCGCACTCGGATGCACGATCAAGCTGCTCGCCATCTGCGAGCGACTCACCAACGACGAGGGTCAGCAACGCATTTCGGCGCGTGTGTACCCGGCGCTGGTGCCGCTGTCGCACCCGTTGGCCGCGGTCAACGGTGCCTTCAACGCTGTCGTGGTGGAGGCCGAAGCGGCAGGCCGGCTGATGTTCTACGGACAAGGCGCAGGGGGAGCGCCGACGGCGTCGGCCGTCATGGGAGATCTCGTGATGGCGGCCCGTAACCGCGTCCAGGGGGGCCGTGGCCCGCGGGAGTCCAAGTACGCCAAGCTGCCGATCTCGCCGATCGGTTTCATCCCCACCCGCTATTACGTCAGCATGAACGTCACCGACCGCCCCGGCGTATTGTCCTCTGTCGCTGCGGAATTCGGTAAGCGTGAGGTCGGCATTGCCGAAGTCCGGCAGGAGGGCGTCGTCGACGAAGGCGGCCAGCGCTGCGGTGCGCGCATCGTGGTCGTCACCCACGAGGCGACCGACGCCGCGCTGTCGGACACCGTTGCCGCACTCGCCGACCTCGACGTGGTGCAGGAAGTGACCAGTGTTCTTCGGCTGGAGGGAACCAGCGAATGAGCGCGACCCGCGCTGGAACGGTCCACACGCCATGGCCCGGCTTGATCGCGGCCTACCGCGATCGGCTGCCGGTCGAGGACAGCTGGACGCCGATCACCCTGCTCGAGGGCGGCACGCCGCTGATTCACGCCGCGCGGCTGTCCGAACAGACCGGCTGCACAGTGCATCTGAAGGTCGAAGGCCTGAATCCGACCGGCTCGTTCAAGGACCGGGGCATGACCGTGGCCGTCACGGAATCGCTGGCCCGCGGTCAGCAGGCGGTGTTGTGCGCGTCCACCGGTAACACCTCTGCGTCGGCGGCTGCCTACGCCGCACGCGCAGGCATCACCTGTGCGGTGCTGATCCCGCAGGGCAAGATCGCGATGGGCAAGCTGGCGCAGGCCGTCATGCATGGCGCCAAAATCCTGCAGATCGACGGCAATTTCGACGACTGCCTGGAGCTGGCGCGCAAGCTCACCACCGACTACCCGACGATCGCTCTGGTGAACTCCGTCAATCCGTACCGCATCGAGGGGCAGAAGACCGCGGCGTTCGAGATCGTCGACGCGCTGGGCACTGCACCCGATGTGCACTCCTTGCCCGTCGGCAACGCAGGCAACATCACCGCGTACTGGAAGGGCTACACCGAGTACCACCGCGACGGCCTTTCTGACCGGCTGCCGCGGATGCTCGGCACCCAGGCCGCGGGTGCGGCCCCGCTGGTGCTGGGTGAGCCGGTCAAGGAGCCGGAAACCATCGCCACCGCGATCCGCATCGGCGCGCCCGCGTCGTGGACGTCGGCCGTCGAGGCTCAGCAGCAGTCGAATGGCCGCTTCCTGGCGGCCACCGACGAGGAGATCCTGGCCGCATATCGCCTGGTAGCGGCGACCGAGGGCGTATTTGTCGAGCCCGCGTCGGCCGCCAGCATTGCCGGGCTGCTGAAATCGATCGACGACGGCTGGGTGAAGCGGGGCTCCACCGTCGTGTGCACGCTCACCGGAAACGGCCTGAAGGACCCGGACACGGCGCTGAAGGACATGCCGACGGTGACGCCCGTTCCCGTCGATCCCGGCGCCGTCGTCGCGCAGCTGGACCTGGGCTGATCGTCAGTGACGAACGCTCTGCCTGCCGGATTGACGGCGACCAGTGTCGTTGCGGCATCAAGCGCCAACCTCGGGCCGGGTTTCGACAGCCTCGGGTTGGCGCTGAGCCTGTATGACGAAATCGTCGTCGAGACAACCGAATCCGATCTGACGGTCGAGGTGGAGGGTGAGGGTGCCGGGCAGGTACCGTTGGACTCCAATCATCTCGTGGTGCGGGCTATTCAGCACGGGTTGCGTGCAGTCGGGGTAACCGCGCAAGGCCTGAAAGTGTACTGCCGCAACACGATCCCTCAGTCGCGTGGACTGGGGTCATCCGCGGCCGCTGTCGTCGGAGGTCTTGCCGCTGTCAACGGCCTTGTCGCACAGGCCGGTTCGAAGGCGATGACCGAGGCGGAACTGATCCAACGGGCATCGGAGTTCGAAGGCCACCCCGACAACGCCTCGGCGTCTGTGCTGGGAGGCGCGGTGGTGTCGTGGACGTCGACGGGCGCGACAGGCCCGCGCTACGTGGCCGCCCCGCTGCATCTGCATCCCGACATCCATCTGTTCCCAGCGATACCCGAGCAAAAGTCGTTGACGGCCGAGACCCGGGTGCTACTTCCCCGATCCGTCAGCCACGCCGATGCCCGGTTCAACGTGAGCCGGGCCGCGCTGCTGGTCGTCGCCCTCACCGAGCGCCCCGACCTGCTGATGGAGGCCACCGAGGACGCCCTGCACCAGCCCCACCGCGCCATCGCCATGCGAGCCTCGGCGGAATATCTCAACATGCTGCGGCGTTGTGGAGTTGCAGCGGTGCTATCCGGGGCTGGACCTGCGGTTATCGCTCTGACTACCAATCCAGAACTTCCCGCAGAGGCCCTGGAATTCGGCGCCGCGAATGGATTCACCGTCAGCGAGATGTCCGTCGGCGACGGCGTTCGGTGGACGTCTGGGGTGGTCGTTCCGAGTTGACAGGCGTCACACGTGATCAGTGTGTTTCTTGCTTCCGACACCGAAGCGGGTTATCCTCGCAGTCGTCCAGCAATCGCATGGTTTTCGCCTGCGCCGACACTAGGGCAAACACTCACACTTTGGGACTTCCACTCGTGGATTGACGGTTCGCCTTATCGCCGCGAATCCCGGCCATCACCGTTGCAGATGCGACGGTGGCAGCTTCGCAGTCAGCTATTCGGCTGAGTGCAACGAACCCTCGCATGACCTGGTCAGCGAGGGAAGGAAAGGAAATCCGTGACTGAAACGGACCTCGTCACGGCTGGTAGCAGCTCCGAAGAAAAAGAGCCGCCGAGCACCGTGACCTCAGAATTTTCATCTCCTGTGACCCCTGACGTGCCAATCGCACCGCGGGCCGAGGACTCAGCACCCAAGGCGGACGTAACGACGGACGCCTCGACGGGATCGCTGTCGAGCATGGTGCTGCCCGAACTGCGTGCCCTGGCCAATTCGGTCGGCGTCAAAGGCGCCTCCGGTATGCGCAAGAGCGAACTCATCGCCGCGATCCGTGAGAGCCGAGGGGAGTCCACCAACAGCCCCCCCGAGGCCAAGGCAGAGAGGACCGACAAGGCCGAGAACGCCGCCGACGACAGCGGATCGGCGCCCGCCGACACCGTCAAGGAGAACGCCACGCCCACCGAGGCCGGCGAGCAGCAGGGCCAGCAGCGTCGCGAGCGCCGCGGCGCCTCCCGCAACGCAGGCGCTGCCGGTGACCGCGGCAAGCAGGCCAGCGGCCAGGACGCCAAGGACGACGCCGACTCGGACAAGAACGCCGACAAGAACAAGAACAGCAGGACACCAAGCCGGATACCAAACAGGACGGCGGTGGCCAGCAGGGCGATCAGCAGGGCAACCAGCAGGGTCGCAACAACGACGACGACGGCGAAGGCGACGGCCGCCAGGGACGCCGTGGACGTCGCTTCCGCGACCGCAGGCGCCGTGGTGAACGGGGCGGCGACGGCGGCAACGCCGAGCCCGAACTGCGCGAGGACGATGTCGTCCAGCCCGTCGCGGGCATTCTCGACGTGCTCGACAACTACGCGTTCGTCCGCACGTCGGGCTACCTCGCCGGTCCCAACGACGTCTACGTGTCGATGAACATGGTGCGCAAGAATGGCCTGCGCCGCGGCGACGCTGTCACCGGCGCGGTCCGGGTCCCGAAGGACGGCGAGCAGCCCAACCAGCGGCAGAAGTTCAACCCGCTGGTCCGGCTCGACACGGTCAACGGCGGACCGGTAGAGGACGCCAAGAAGCGCCCCGACTTCACGAAGTTGACCCCCCTGTATCCGAACCAGCGGTTGCGCCTCGAGACGACGACGGAGCGGCTCACCACCCGCGTCATCGACCTGATCATGCCGATCGGCAAGGGGCAGCGTGCCCTGATCGTGTCGCCGCCCAAGGCGGGCAAGACCACGATCCTGCAGGACATCGCGAATGCGATCACCAGGAACAACCCGGAATGCCACCTCATGGTCGTCCTCGTCGACGAGCGGCCAGAGGAGGTCACCGACATGCAGCGCTCGGTCAAGGGTGAGGTCATCGCCTCGACCTTCGACCGGCCGCCGTCGGATCACACCCAGGCCGCCGAGCTGGCCATCGAGCGGGCCAAGCGCCTGGTCGAACAGGGCAAGGACGTCGTGGTGCTGCTCGACTCGATCACCCGCCTCGGCCGTGCGTACAACAACGCATCGCCTGCGTCGGGCCGAATCCTGTCCGGTGGTGTCGACTCCACCGCGCTGTACCCGCCCAAGCGGTTCCTCGGCGCGGCCCGCAACATCGAGGACGGCGGCTCGCTGACGATCATCGCCACCGCGATGGTGGAGACCGGGTCGACCGGTGACACGGTGATCTTCGAGGAGTTCAAGGGCACCGGCAACGCCGAGCTCAAGCTGGACCGCAAGATCTCCGAGCGACGAGTCTTCCCGGCCGTCGACGTCAACCCGTCCGGCACCCGAAAGGACGAGCTGTTGCTCTCGCCGGACGAGTTCGCGATCGTGCACAAGCTGCGCCGCGTGCTGTCGGGTCTGGACTCGCACCAGGCCATCGATCTGCTGATGAGCCAGCTGCGCAAGACGAAGAACAACTACGAGTTCCTGGTGCAGGTCTCCAAGACCGCGCCGGGCTCGATGGACGACGTCGACTAACCGCGATTTGGGCGTGCTGAGTTGCGCTCAGCGCAACCAGCCACGCCGAACTCGCTAGAGGGCCGGGTCAGCCTGAAGGCTCGGCATCACATAGCGCCGCACGTGCGTGCGCACCTGGCCCGGATCGCTTGGATCCAAGGTGTCGCCGGGCACCGTCGCCATCGAGATGATCACGCGGGCAACCCATTCCGACGCCTCGTCGATGTGGGTGTCCGGGTGGATCTCGCCGCTCTCGGCCGCTGCAACCAGATAGCGCCGCCAGAATGCCGCGAGATCCGGCACCAGCCCCTGCACGCCCGCACCGGCGCATGCCGCGAACTCCTCGGGTTCCTCCACCCGCAGCCGCATCGGGAGCGTGCCAGGATCGTCATAAGCGGTCCTGCCGTGCACCACGCCCGTGGTGATCTGCCGATCGAGCCCGTCGAGCGGCTCGAGCATCGCGTGCACCTCCGACCACCACGCCTCGTTCAGTCGGACGATCGCGGCACCGAGCAGTGACGCTTTGTCGGGAAAGTGCCGGTACAACCAGCCGCGCGACACCTGAGCCGCCTCGGCCACTTCGGACACCGTCGTGGCGCGAATTCCCTTGGCGCGCAGGCATTCCTCGGCCGCATCGATCAGGCGATCGCGGACGCTCTTGGCGGCCGTGCTGCTGGACACGCGGTGGCCTCCTCGTCACTTGCTCGCCCGGCTGGCGAGATTCAGAGCATTCTGTCAACTGGCAGGCGGATACTATCTGCCAGGCCAGGGATGGTAGACACATTCCCTAATCTGTTCACTACGCGCAACGGACCGAGGTGAGTCATGGCGGACACTCTCCAGCAGCTGTTTCGGGAGCGGGCCGGTCAGGACAACGTCGCCGTGAAGTACGGCGACCGCACCTGGACGTGGCGGGAGCACGTCGCCGAGGCCAGCGCCCAGGCCGCGGCGATCATCGACATCGCCGATACCTGTCGACCACTGCACGTCGGCGTGCTGCTGGCCAACACCCCGGACATGCTGACCGCCATGGCGGCCGCCGCCCTCGGCGGCTACGTCCTCTGCTGCATCAACAACACGCGCCGGGGAGACGGCCTGGCCCGCGACATCGCGCTGGTGGACTGTCAGATCCTGATCACCGACGCCGCGCACCGCCATCTGCTCGACGGCCTCGAACTGCCCGGCGTGCGAGTACTGGACACCTCCAGCGACGAGTGGGCGGAACTGACCGCCGAGCCCAAGGAGCTGACGCCCCATCGCGAGGTCGGGCCGGACGACACCTTCGTGATGATCTTCACCTCGGGGACAAGCGGCGACCCGAAGGCCGTGCAGGTGCAGCACGTGATGCCGATCTTCTCGGGAAGCGCACTGGCGGAACGATATTCGGTCGAGACTTCCGATGTCTGCTATGTGTCGATGCCGCTGTTCCACTCCAATTCCATCTACGCGGGCTGGGGTGTCGCGATGGTGACCGGTGCGGCGATGGTGCCCGCGGTGTTCTCGGTGTCCCGCTTCCTCGACGACGTGCGCCAGTACGGCGTCACGTTCATGAACTACGTCGGAAAGCCGCTCGCATACATCCTCTCGACGCCGGAGAAGTCCGACGATCACGACAATCCGCTGCGCGTCGCCTTCGGCAACGAGGCCAGTGACCGCGACATCGCCGAATTCGCGCGTCGGTTCGACTGCACCGTCTGGGACGGGTTCGGATCGACCGAGAACGCTGTCATCATCACCCGGGAAGACGGCTGCCCGCCGGGGTCGCTCGGCAAGGGCTTTCCCGGCGTGGCGATCTATGACCCCGACACCCTGCAGGAGTGCGCGATCGCCGAATTCGACGAGAGCGGCAACCTGCTCAACCGTGACGCGGCGGTGGGGGAGTTGGTGAACACCACCGGCGGCGGCCTCTTCCGCGGCTATTACAAGGACTCCGGTGCCACCGATCAGCGGCTGCGACACGGCATGTACTGGTCGGGGGATCTGGCCTACCGCGATGCCGACGGATGGATCTACTTCGCGGGCCGTACCGCCGACTGGATGCGGGTCGACGGCGAAAACCTCGCCGCCGCACCAATCGAGCGGATTCTCATCCGGCTGTCGGAGATCAGTCGCGTTGCCGTCTACCCGGTACCGGACGAGTCCGTCGGCGATCAGGTGATGGCGGCCCTCGTGTTGCGCGACGGTGTCACGTTGACGCCAAAGGCATTCGAGGAGTTCCTCGCCGCGCAGCCCGACCTGTCACCGAAGGCTTGGCCGCGGTATGTCTGGATCGCCGAGAGCCTTCCGGCCACCGCGACCAACAAGATCCTCAAGCGCGAGCTGGTCGGCTACGGCGCGACGCCGCCCGGAGGTGTGCTCTGGAAGCGCGACGGCACCACCTTCGAGCCCCACGAACGGGCGGTCAGCGGTACGGATCGGTGATCTCGCGCAGCGACACGAGCGCGGCGCGCAACTCGTCATAGGCCTTGGCGCCCAGATGCTCTCGCCACTCGTTCTCGACCTTGGCGATCTCGGCGGCGGCGGTGCCGCACAGCCGTTCGCCCCGATCGGTCAGGACGACGAGCCGGGCCCGCGCGTCGGCCGGATCCGGCCTGCGCGTGACGTAGCCGTTGGCCTCCAATTCGTCGATCAGCCCGCCTGCGGTCTGCTTGGTCACTCCGGCCTGCTCGGCGATGTCGGTGACGCGAATCCCTTCGCGGTTCAGCCGTTGCGCGATGCGGCTCTGGGCCAGGGTCAGGTCCTCGAAGCCCGCCCTCCGCACCGCCTCGAACACTCGGGCCTCAGCGGCGCGATGCGCGATGAACATCAGCAGGGCGGCGTTCGCGTCGTCACTCACTCCGCGAGTATAGGTTGATTTAGTACGGAATCCTGTCTATATTCGTCAGGAAGGCTGACTAAATCGGAGGGCCGGACCGTGGACGACACGCAGATCTGGGGCTACATCGACGAGCAGCGCGCCGATCTCGCCGACTTCCTCGACACCCTGACCCCCGAACAGTGGGAGACCCCGTCGTTGTGTCGGGGATGGACGGTGCGTCAGGCCGCAGCACACGTCACACACTCGACGACGGACTGGGGCCGCCTCACCTTCGAACTCGTGCGGTCGGGGTTCCGGTTCAACGCGGTGACGCTGCGGATGGGGCGCGAGGACCGGCGGCCGCCGCAGGAGATCACCGCCGCACTGCGGGCGATGGTCGGCGGTCGTCGCAGGCCGCCGGGCACTGCCGCAGCCGACCCGTTGATGGACGTCTTGGTGCACGGACAGGACATCGCCGTCCCCTTGGGCCTCGAGCGGACGATGCCGATCCCCGCCGCTGTCGTCGCAGCTGAGCGGGTGTGGAAGATGGGCTTCCCGTTCTATGCGCGCAAGCGTTTTCCGATCACGACGTTCACCGCCACGGACGCGGATTTCAGCGTGGGCAGCGGCGACGAAGTGCGCGGACGGATCCAGGACATCGTCATGACGCTGTCCGGCCGTCGGGCCGGTTTGCCCGTGGAATAGCGGGCGCCGCCCACGCGTTTAGGCTGCTGGCGGTTGACCTGGCATAATGGACCGCTGACCTTCGGTTCCGGTTCACGTCCGATAGCTCCAGGTAAGGCGCGGACGACCCGGCGGCCAACGAATGAAGAGGACACCATGAAATCGGGTATTCACCCTGACTACGTCGAGACCACCGTGCACTGCGGCTGCGGGAGCACGTTCACGACGCGCAGCACCAAGAAGAGCGGCCAGATTCACGTCGAGGTCTGCTCGCAGTGCCATCCGTTCTATACCGGCAAGCAGAAGATCCTCGACAGCGGCGGCCGCGTCGCCCGCTTCGAGAAGCGCTACGGCAAGCGCAAGGCCAGTGGCTCTGACGCAGCCACTGAGAAAAGCACAGCCGACAAGTAGCTCTCTGACCGACGCCCGATCTGCCGCGCGAGCGGTGGCCGGGCGTCGGTTTGCGTTCTGGGGAAGGAGGCGAAATGACGGACACCGCACCGGCGATTGACGCCATCCTGGCCGAGCACGCCGACCTCGAGCATCAACTCTCCGATCCCAACCTGCACTCCGATGCGGGCAAGGCTCGCAAGGTCGGGCGGCGGTTCGCGCAGCTGGCGCCGATCGTCGCGACCTACCGCAAGCTGGATGCCGCGCGCGGTGATCTCGAGGCCGCCCGTGAACTTGTGGCCGACGACGAGTCGTTCGCGGCCGAGGTGGACGAGCTCGCCAAGACAGTCGACGAACTCGACACGCATCTGACCGACCTGCTCGCCCCGCGCGATCCGCATGACGCCGACGACATCGTGCTCGAGGTGAAGTCCGGTGAGGGTGGCGAGGAGTCCGCGCTGTTCGCCGCCGACCTGGCCCGGATGTATATCCGCTACGCCGAGCGGCACGGCTGGACCGTGACGATGCTTGACGAGACGACGTCGGACCTCGGCGGCTACAAAGACGCGACGCTGTCGATCAGGAGCAAGGGCGACACGGCCGCCGGCGTGTGGTCGCGGCTGAAGTTCGAGGGCGGTGTGCACCGCGTCCAGCGAGTACCCGTCACCGAGTCGCAGGGCCGCGTACACACTTCCGCCGCAGGCGTGCTGGTGTACCCCGAACCCGAAGAGGTCGAAGAAGTTCAGATCGACGAATCCGATCTGCGCATCGACGTGTACCGGTCGTCGGGCAAGGGCGGCCAGGGCGTCAACACCACCGACTCGGCGGTGCGCATCACCCACCTGCCCACCGGCATCGTCGTCACCTGCCAGAACGAACGCAGCCAGCTGCAGAACAAGATTCGCGCAATGCAGGTGCTCGCCGCTCGCCTGCAGGCGATGGCCGAGGAGCAGGCTCAGGCGGACGCATCGGCCGATCGTGCCAGCCAGATCCGCACCGTCGACCGCAGTGAGCGGATCCGCACTTACAACTTCCCCGAGAACCGCATCGCCGATCACCGGATCAACTTCAAGGCCCACAACCTCGACCAGGTCCTCGACGGGGACCTGGACGCGTTGTTCGACGCGCTGGCTGCCGCCGACAAGCAAGCGCGGCTGCAGCAGGCATGACACCCACCTCGCGGCTGCGCTTCGAGATCGAGCACGCCGCTGCCGCCCTGGCCGATGCGGGAGTGGGATCACCACGGGCCGACGCCGAGGAACTGGCCGCATATGTAGCAGGCACCAACCGCGGCGGGCTGTGGGCGCTCGACGATGTCGACGACGAATTCTGCAGCTGCTACGCCGATCTCGTAGCCACCCGATCGCGTCGAATCCCGTTGCAGCACATCATCGGTAGCGCGCCGCTGGGTCCGGTGACCGTCGAGGTCGGCCCCGGCGTGTTCATCCCGCGGCCGGAAACGGAAAGCCTGCTCGAGTGGGCGTCTGCCTTGCCGTTGCCACCACGACCGGTCCTCGTGGATCTGTGCACGGGGTCGGCCGCGTTGGCGCTTGCGCTGTCGAAATTTTGGCCCGACGCACGCATCGTCGCCGTCGACGACTCCGATGACGCCTTGGCCTACGCGCGCCGAAACGTCGTGAGGACCACGATCGAACTCCTGCGGGGTGACGTCACCGACCCAGCGCTGTTGCCCGAGCTTGACGGACAGGTCGACCTCCTGGTCGCCAATCCGCCCTACATCCCCGATCGGGCGACGCTGGAACCCGAAGTGGCACAGCATGACCCACCGCATGCGCTGTTCGGTGGACCGGACGGGATGACTGTCATCAACGCGATCGTCGGGTTGGCAGGCCGCTGGCTGCCCGCCGGCGGCCGCTGCGCCGTCGAACATGACGACACGAGGTCGGCGGCCACCGTCGAGGCCTTCACCGCGGCGGGTCAGTTCGTCGACGTCACGGCCCATCGCGACCTGACCGGCCGACCCCGGTTTGTCACGGCGACTCGTTCAGGACAAGGCTAGACATATGGCTGAGCTGTTCGACTGCTCCGACGCTGACGCACGCGCGACCGGAATCGCATCGGCGGTCAGCGCCGTCAAGGGTGGGCGCCTGGTCGTGCTGCCGACCGACACCGTCTACGGCGTCGGCGCGGACGCTTTCGACAGCACGGCCGTCGCCGCACTGCTGTCGGCCAAGGGCCGGGGCCGTGACATGCCCGTCCCAGTGCTCGTCGGGTCCTGGAACACCATCGAGGGGCTGGTCTACACGGTGCCCAACGCCGCCCGCGAGCTGATCCGCGCGTTCTGGCCTGGTGCGCTGAGCCTCGTCGTCAGGCAAGCGCCATCGCTCGTGTGGGATCTCGGCGACGCAGCGGGCACCGTGATGCTGCGGATGCCGCTGCACCCGGTCGCGATCGAGGTGCTGCGCGAGGTCGGGCCGATGGCGGTGTCGAGCGCCAACATCTCCGGCTCGCCCGCCGCGGTCACCGCGCGGGATGCCCGCAGCCAGCTCGGCGATCTCGTCGAGGTCTATCTCGACGCCGGACCCTCGGACCAACAGGCCGCATCCACCATCGTCGACCTCACCAGCGCGCAGCCGCGCATCCTTCGAAGCGGTCCCGTCACCGCCGACGCAATCGCGAAAGTGCTTGGGGTGGAAGCCGATAGCCTGATGGCGACTATTTGACCCGCACCCCGAGCATGTGGAACACGTACTCGGGGGTGACGTCGAACGCCAGCGACCGCGCAGGCAGCGCGGCAAGCACGTCATCGGTCAATGGTGTCTTGAAGTCCAGCGCCAACTCACCGCGGAAACGCGGGTCGACCCGCTTCACGTCGACGTCCAGCCGCCCGCCCGCTTCCGAGATCGCGACTGTGGCCGGGCCGTGGTGCTCCGCGTCCCACCACGCATCGATGGCCGGGCCCTTCAGCATCGGGATCGAGGGGAGTAGTGCGAACAGCCGCTCGCGGGTGAGCACCATCAGGCCGAGGTGGCGGTTGACGCCCCGGCCCGAAACCATGCCCGGTATCGACCCGCTGAATTGCTGACGCACGCGCACGCGCTCGGCGACGTGGATGATGCCCTCCGGTTCCAGCTGCGCCCGCAACGGCGCAGGCAACCGACCGGGTCTGGTGAACACGCTGAAGATGGACGCCACACGCGTACGGTAGGCAGCCGCTCGGGCGCGCAACGGCGTTCGCGGCATGCGGACAGCCCATTCACAGCCAGGACCTCTCAACGTCGTCCAGTACGGTTCATCCAGTGGTGAGCGGTGTGCAGGATGCGGCCAGTGGGCTGCTTGCGCTCTCCGATCGAGGCGCAGGCGTTCCGCTGCGCGAACTCGCGCTCGTCGGCCTGACCGCAGCGATCATCACCTACTTCGCGACCGGGTGGGTTCGCGTGCTGGCCACCCGGGTCGGCGCGGTGGCCTACCCAAGAGAGCGCGACGTGCACATGCAGCCGACGCCGCGAATGGGCGGCCTGGCGATGTATATCGGCGTGCTCGCCGCCGTCCTCGTCGCCTCCCAGCTGCCCGCCCTCAACCGCGGCTTCGTCTACTCGTCGGGCCTGCCCGCCACGGTGGTCGCCGGCGGCCTGATCATGGCCATCGGCCTGATCGACGACAAGTGGGGCCTCGACGCGCTGACCAAGTTCGCCGGCCAGATCACCGCGGCCAGCGTCCTGGTGACGATGGGCGTGGCGTGGAGCGTGCTCTACATCCCTTTCGGCGGCGTCGGCACCATTGTGCTGGACCAGGTGTCGTCGATCCTGCTGACGCTGGCGCTGACGGTCGCGATCGTCAACGCGATGAACTTCGTCGACGGCCTGGACGGTTTGGCCGCGGGCCTTGGGCTGATCACCGCATCGGCGATCACCATCTTCTCGATCGGACTGTTGCGCGACCACGGCGGCGACGTGTTGTTCTACCCGCCTGCGGTGATCTCGGTGGTACTGGCGGGCGCGTGTCTGGGCTTCCTGCCGCACAACTTCCACCGGGCTCGCATCTTCATGGGTGACTCCGGCTCGATGCTGATCGGGCTGATGCTGGGTGCGGCGTCCACCACCGCGGCGGGCCCCATCTCGCAGAGCGCGTATGGCGCCCGCGACGTCTTCGCGCTGCTGTCACCGTTCCTGTTGGTGGTCGCCGTGATGTTCGTGCCCGCGCTGGACATGTTGCTGGCGATCGTCAGGCGGACCCGCGCAGGCCGCAGTCCGTTCAGCCCCGACAAGATGCATTTGCACCACCGACTGCTACAGATCGGCCATTCGCACCGGCGGGTGGTGCTGCTCATCTACCTCTGGGTGGGCATCGTTGCCTTCGGTGCCGCGAGCACGATCTTCTTCGACCCTCGCTACTCCGTCGGGGTGATGCTGGCAGCGATTCTGGTGGCGATCGTCGTGACGTTGATTCCGCTTCTGCGCCGCCGTGAAGAGTCGTTCGACGGGCTGTACGACAAAAAGTAGTAGTACCCCGTATAAGCGTGCCTACGCTGTGGTACGGTGCTGGTAGAACCCGAAAAACCTCGCGGGTTGCCGGCCCCCGGGCCGACGGTTCACCGCCGATCGGAACGGATCAACGACCGACAAAAGGGAGCTATCCCTTGGGTGATTCCAACGCGACCCGCGCCCTCCGATACGCTCGGGGCGCCAACGCACAGAATCATTGGGTTAGCCCTCGTGACCGCGGGATTGAGGTGACGCCGTGACGACGCCAGCGCAGGACGCGCCGTTGGTGTTTCCGTCAGTTGCTTTCCGGCCATTGCGCCTGTTCGCCGTGTGCGTGGTGTTCGCCGGGCTGGTGACGGTGGCCGCCGCGCTGCTGCACCATCCGATGGTCGGTGTTTTCTTTGGCATCGGCCTCGGGCTCGGTTTGCTCAACGCGATTCTCGTACAGCGTTCGGTTGAGTCGATCACCGCCCAAGACCATCCGCTCAAGCGCAAAATGGCCGTCAACTCCGCCAGCCGGCTGCTGGTGATGACGGTGATCGGACTGACGATCGCGTTCATCTTCCGGCCGCAGGGTCTCGGCGTGGTGTTCGGTATGGCGCTGTTCCAGGTGCTGCTGGTGGTTTCCACCGCGCTGCCCGTGATGAAGAAGCTACGGGCAGGCGCAGCCGACGGACTCGAAGGGGAGGCCACGAAGCAATGACCGAGACGACCCTGGCCGCGGGCGCAATCGAAGTCGGGCACCACACGGAGGCCAACTGGTTCGGCCTCACGGTCAACACCGACACCGTGCTGGCCACCGCGATCGCCGCGGCGATCGTGCTCGCGCTGGCATTCTTCTTGCGCGCCAAGGTGACGTCGACCGGCGTCCCCAACGGCGTTCAGCTGTTCTGGGAAGCGATCACGACTCAGCTGCGTAATCAGATCGAGGCGGCGATCGGCATGAAGATCGCGCCATTCGTGCTGCCGCTGGCCGTGACGCTGTTCGTGTTCATTTTGATCGCCAACTGGCTGTCGGTGTTCCCGGTGCAGTACACCGACTCCAGCGGTGCCATTCACGAGCTGTTGAAGCCGCCGGCTTCTGACATCAACTTCGTGCTGGCGCTCGCGCTGTTCGTCTTCATTTGCTACCACGCGGCCGGTATTTGGCGCCGCGGCATCATCGGCCATCCGGTCAAACTGCTCAAGGGCCACGTCGCACTGATGGCGCCGATCAACCTCGTGGAGGAGATCGCCAAGCCGATCTCGCTGTCACTCCGACTCTTCGGCAACATCTTCGCCGGCGGCATCCTGGTCGCGCTGATCGCATTGTTCCCGCCGTGGATCATGTGGGCGCCCAACGCGATCTGGAAGAGCTTCGATTTGTTCGTCGGCGCGATTCAGGCGTTCATCTTCGCGCTGCTGACGATTCTGTACTTCAGCCAGTCGATGGAACTGGACGAGGACCACCACTGATGTACCTGCACTTGCCCCAAATCCTGGTGGGACGGCCCGCCAGTTATCAAGGAGGATAGGAATGAATCCACAAATCGCTATGGGCGCGCTCATTGGCGGTGGGTTGATCATGGCCGGCGGCGCAATCGGCGCCGGTATCGGTGACGGCATCGCCGGTAACGCGTTGATCGCAGGCATCGCCCGTCAGCCGGAGGCACAGGGCCGACTGTTCACTCCGTTCTTCATCACGGTCGGTCTGGTTGAGGCCGCGTACTTCATCAACCTGGCATTCATGGCGCTGTTCGTATTCGCCACCCCGGTGAGCTAAAGCGCGATGGGTGACCACGGCTTGACGATCCTGGCAGCGGAAGAAGGCGGCGGGCAGAGCAACTTTCTGATCCCGAACGGCACGTTCTTCTTCGTGCTGATCATCTTCTTGATCGTGCTCGGTGTGATCGCCAAGTGGGTCGTGCCGCCGATCAGCAAGGTGTTGCACGAACGCGAAGCGATGGTCCAGAAGACCACCGAGGACAACCGACGTGCAGCACAGCTACGGGCGGCCGCGGATGCCGACTACCGCAAGGTGATGGCAACCGGGCGTCGCGAGGCGACGAACGTGCGCGAGGAAGCCAGAGCCGAGGGCCGCAAAATCGTCGACGACGCGAAAGCCCGTGGCCACGCTGAGGTTTCGTCAGTGCTCCAGCAAGCAACAGGGGAACTGACGGAGCAGTCGCGCGCGGTCACGGCCGATCTGCAGACATCGGTGGAGACCCTGGCGTCGAAGCTCGCGAGCAGCGTGCTCGGCGTTGAGGTGACCACCCGCACGGTTCCGGCTACAACAGGACAAGGGCGGTAGCTCTAGTGTCGACCTTCATCGGACAGCTCGTCGGGTTCGCGGTCATCGTTTTCCTGCTGTGGAAATACGTTGTGCCGCCGATTCGCACGATGATGAAGAACCAGCAGGACGCGGTACGCACGCAGCTTGCCGATCATGAGGCGGCCGGGAAGAAGGTCGCCGATGCCGACATCGAGCACGCCAAGGCGGTAGAGGAAGCCAAGGCCGAGGCCGCGAAGGTGATCGAGGAGGCCCGGCACGACGCGGAAAAGATCGTCGAGCAGCTCCGGACCCAGGCTGACGCCGAGCTCGAGCGCATCAAAATCCAAGGCACACAGCAGGTTCAGCTCCTGCGCCAACAGCTCATTCGTGAGCTGCGGCAGAGTCTCGGTTCCGAGTCTGTGCACCGGGCCGGCGAGATGGTCCGTGATTTTGTCGCCAACCCGGCGGAACAGTCCGCGACGGTCGATCGTTTCCTCGCCGAACTGGACGATATGGCGCCGTCTAACAAGGTCTTCGAGGAGGCCGTCACCGCCAAGTTGCGGGCTGCCAGCCGGGAATCGGTGGCCGAAATGGTCAGGCGGTTCGACGGTGTGGTCGCCAACCTGGATGCCGACCAACTGACGAGTCTGGCGAACGACATGGCATCGGCTGTCAAGCTGCTGCGCCGGGAGACGATTCTTGCCCGGCATCTGGCCGACCCCTCGAGCGACCCGGCTTCCAGGGTCCAACTCGTCGATCGCCTGCTATCCGGCAAGGTTTCCGACGCGGCCCTCGAGGTGCTGAAAACCGCTGCGACGCAGCGGTGGTCGTCCACCTCCGACCTGGTCTTCGGTATTCAGCATGTCGCGAGCCTGGCATTGCTGGTACGCGCCGAGCGCGAGGGCCAGATCGAGGACGTAGAGGACCAGCTGTTCCGGTTCAGCCGCATCCTCGACTCCGAGTCACGGCTGATCAGGTTGCTCAGCGACTACACCACTCCACTGGACGGCCGAATCTCGTTGTTGAACAACGTTCTCGCCCGCAGGGCGAGCAAGAACACCGCAGACCTGCTGCGCCAGACGGTCGAACTACTGCACGGCGAGCGCGCCGACGAGTCGATTCGCGACCTGGCGAACCTCGCGGTGTCCCGGCGCGGCGAGGTCGTCGCGCACGTACGGGCCGCGAGCGAGCTCAGTGACGCCCAGCATGACCAGCTTCGCGAATTGCTCACCCGTATCTACGGACAACCGGCTTCCATTCAGCTCGATGTCGACCCGTCGCTGATCGGTGGCCTCACGATCGCCGTCGGCGACGAAGTGATCGACGGATCACTCGCAACGAAGCTGGCATCGGCCGAGACACAGTTGCCCGACTGACCCGATAAGACACAAGACCCACAACGAAGTAGGAAGACGAAAAGCCATGGCAGAGTTGACCATCTCGGCGGACGAGATCCAGGGCGCCATCGAGGAGTATGTCGCCGGATTCGAGGCCGACACCTCGCGGGAGGAAGTCGGCACTGTCATCGATGCGGGTGACGGCATCGCGCACGTCGAGGGCCTCCCATCGGTGATGACCCAAGAGATTCTGGAGTTCCCCGGCGGTGTGCTCGGTGTCGCGATGAACCTCGACGAGCACAGCATCGGCACCGTGATCCTCGGTGACTTCGAGACCATCGAACAGGGCCAACAGGTCAAGCGCACCGGCAACGTGCTTTCGGTGCCCGTCGGCGACGGCTTCCTCGCGCGCGTGATCAACCCGCTGGGTCAGCCGATCGACGGCCGCGGCGACATCGAGACCGAGGAACGGCGCGCACTGGAGTTGCAGGCGCCTTCGGTGGTTCAGCGCCAAGGCGTTAGTGAGCCCCTGCAGACCGGAATCAAGGCCATCGACTCGCAGACGCCGATCGGCCGCGGCCAGCGCCAGCTCATCATCGGCGACCGCAAGACCGGCAAGACCGCGGTGTGCGTGGACACCATCCTCAACCAGCGTCAGAACTGGGAGACCGGTGACGAGAAGCAGCAGGTGCGCTGCGTCTACGTGGCGATCGGCCAGAAGGGCACGACGATCGCCAGCGTCCGTCAGACCCTCGAAGAGGGCGGCGCGATGGACTACACCACCATCGTCGCGGCCCCGGCGTCCGATTCGGCCGGCTTCAAATGGCTTGCGCCCTACACGGGTTCGGCGATCGCGCAGCACTGGATGTACCAGGGTAAGCACGTCCTGATCGTGTTCGATGACCTCACCAAGCAGGCCGAGGCCTATCGCGCCATCTCGCTGCTGCTTCGCCGCCCGCCTGGACGTGAGGCGTACCCGGGCGATGTGTTCTACCTGCACTCGCGGCTGCTGGAACGTTGTGCCAAGCTCTCCGACGAGTTGGGCGGCGGCTCGCTGACCGGTCTCCCGATCATCGAGACCAAGGCCAACGACATCTCGGCGTACATCCCGACCAACGTCATCTCGATCACCGACGGCCAGTGCTTCCTGGAAACCGACCTGTTCAACCAGGGCGTGCGCCCCGCCATCAACGTCGGCGTCTCGGTGTCCCGCGTCGGTGGCGCCGCGCAGATCAAGGCCATGAAAGAGGTGGCGGGCTCGCTGCGGCTGGATCTTTCGCAGTACCGCGAACTCGAGTCCTTCGCTGCGTTCGCCTCGGACCTGGACGAAACGTCGAAGGCTCAGCTGGAACGCGGCGCTCGCCTGGTCGAGCTGCTCAAGCAGCCGCAGAACAGCCCGATGCCGGTCGAGGAGCAGGTCGTGGCGATCTTCCTCGGCACCAGGGGTCACCTCGATTCGGTGCCCGTCGAAGACGTGCAGAAGTTCGAGCGGGAGTTCCTCGAGCACGTGAAGGCCTCGCATGACGAGATCCTCAAGGAGATCCGGGAGAGCAAGAAGCTCTCCGAGGAGCTGGAGGACACGCTCGAGAACGCGGTCAACGAGTTCAAGAAGGGCTTCGCCACCACCGACGGCAGCTCGGTCGTCCCCGACGAGAAAGTCGAAGCGATGGACGAGCAAGACGTCGAGAAGGAATCGGTGAAGGTGAACAAGCCCGCACCGAAGAAGAAGTAGGCCGGAGAACCAATGGCTGCCACACTGCGCGAACTGCGCGGCCGCATCCGCTCCGCCGGGTCGATCAAGAAGATCACCAAGGCACAGGAGTTGATTGCGACGTCGCGCATCGCAAAGGCGCAGGCCCGAGTCGCAGGCGGCTCGGCCCTACGACCGTGAAATCACCCATATGCTGACCAATCTGGCGAGTGCCAGCGCGTTGGACCATCCGCTGCTGGTCGAGCATGAGAACCCGCGGCGGGCCGGCGTGCTGGTGGTGTCGTCGGATCGTGGACTCTGCGGTGCATACAACGCCAACGTGTTCCGGCGGTCTGAGGAGCTCTTCTCGCTGCTCCGCGAGGAGGGCAAGGAACCCATTCTTTACGCGGTGGGCCGAAAAGCTCTCGGCTACTACAGCTTCCGGAACTGGGATGTGACCGACTCGTGGACCGGCTTCTCCGAGCGGCCCACCTACGAGGATGCTCAGGAGATCGCCTCGACGCTCGTGGATGCGTTCACGGCAGGCATCGATGACGAGGGCGACAACCCCGGAGCCGACAACGTCCTCGGCGTCGACGAACTGCACATCGTGTTCACCGAGTTCAAATCGATGCTGTCGCAGTCGTCTATCGCACGCCGGATCGCGCCGATGGTGGTCGAGTACAGCGAAGAAGACACCGGCCCGCACACGCTGTTCTCGTTCGAGCCGGACGCCGAAACGCTGTTTGGCGCACTGCTCCCGCGGTATGTGGCGACCCGCATATTCGCCGCGCTGCTCGAAGCGGCGGCATCCGAGTCGGCGTCGCGCCGGCGCGCCATGAAGTCGGCATCCGACAACGCCGACGACCTCATCAAGGATCTGACTCTGATGGCCAACCGCGAACGGCAATCTCAGATCACCCAGGAAATCAGCGAAATCGTCGGTGGCGCGAACGCGCTCGCGGACGCCGCCAAGAAGTAGCCCCTAGGAAGCGAAAAGACATGACTGCTACTGCTGAAAAAGGCACCTCGACCGACACCGCCGGTCGCGTTGTCCGTGTCACCGGCCCGGTCGTCGACGTGGAGTTCCCGCGCGACTCTGTGCCCGAGCTGTTCAATGCGCTCCACGCCGAGATCACCTACAAGGACCTGGCGAAGACGCTGACTCTGGAGGTCGCGCAGCACTTGGGCGACAACCTGGTGCGCTGCATTTCGCTGCAGCCCACCGACGGCCTGGTGCGCGGCGTCGACGTGACCGACACCGGAGCATCCATCTCGGTCCCGGTCGGCGACGGTGTCAAGGGACATGTGTTCAACGCACTCGGCGACTGCCTCGATGAGCCCGGCTACGGCAAGGACTTCGAAAAGTGGTCGATTCACCGCAAGCCGCCGCCATTCGACCAACTCGAGCCCCGCACCGAGATGCTGGAGACCGGCCTGAAGGTGGTCGACCTGCTGACGCCCTATGTGCGTGGTGGGAAGATCGCGCTGTTCGGCGGTGCAGGCGTGGGCAAGACGGTGTTGATTCAGGAGATGATCAACCGCATCGCCCGCAACTTCGGCGGTACGTCCGTGTTCGCCGGTGTCGGTGAACGCACCCGCGAGGGCAACGACCTGTGGGTGGAGCTCGCGGATGCCGACGTGCTCAAGGACACCGCTCTTGTGTTCGGTCAGATGGACGAGCCACCCGGCACTCGTATGCGGGTCGGGCTGTCGGCGCTGACGATGGCGGAGTACTTCCGCGACGAGCAGGAGCAGGACGTGCTTCTGTTCATCGACAACATCTTCCGGTTCACCCAGGCCGGCTCCGAGGTGTCCACGCTGCTGGGCCGCATGCCTTCCGCGGTGGGTTACCAGCCGACGCTGGCCGACGAGATGGGTGAGCTCCAAGAGCGCATCACCTCGACCCGCGGCCGGTCCATCACGTCGATGCAGGCGGTGTACGTGCCTGCCGACGACTACACCGACCCGGCGCCTGCGACGACGTTCGCGCACCTGGATGCGACGACCGAGCTCAGCCGTACGGTGTTCTCCAAGGGCATCTTCCCCGCGGTGGACCCACTGGCTTCGTCCTCGACGATCCTCGACCCGAGCGTCGTCGGTGACGAGCACTACCGGGTCGCGCAGGAAGTCATTCGAATCCTGCAGCGCTACAAGGACCTTCAGGACATCATCGCCATTCTGGGTATCGATGAGCTGTCCGAGGAAGACAAGCAGTTGGTGCAGCGAGCGCGTCGTATCGAGCGCTTCCTGAGCCAGAACATGATGGCGGCCGAGCAGTTCACCGGCCAGCCCGGCTCGACGGTTCCTCTGAAAGAGACCATCGAGGCGTTCGACAAGCTCTCGAAGGGCGATTTCGACCACTTACCCGAGCAGGCGTTCTTCCTCATCGGCGGTCTGGAAGACCTCCAGAAGAAGGCCGAAAGCCTCGGCGCCAAGATGGACGACGACAGTAGCGACGGTGCGCCTGCCCAGTCCGACGAGTCCAAGGACGACAAGGGTGATTCCAAGGACGACGACGGCGACAGCAAGGACGACGACGGCGGTAAGGACGCTGACGATGGCCGAGTTGGACGTCGACATCGTCGCGGTTGAGCGCGAAATCTGGTCTGGAAAGGCCACTTTTGTGTTCACCCGAACCACTGCCGGTGAAATCGGTATCTTGCCGCGTCATATTCCGTTGGTGGCGCAGCTCGTTGACGACGCCATGGTGCGGGTCGAACGCGATGGCGAGGACGACCTGCGCGTCGCCGTCGACGGGGGATTCATGTCGGTGACCGACGAAGGCGTGATCATCCTCGCCGAGTCCGCCGAACTCGAATCCGAAATCGACGCTGAC
>CAVVUT010000018.1:0-545849 GCA_963751485.1 uncultured Actinomycetota bacterium | reverse complement strand
ATCCTGGCCCGCCACCTGGAAGAGTAGTGGCGGGCCAACAGCGCTCTGAATCAGTTGCTGCCCCCTCCGCTACAGCCCCCTCCGCTACAGCCGCCGCCGCGCTACAGCCGCCCGCGGTGTAGCCGCCGGGCGGCGGGCCGACGCTTCCCCGGCCAGCCACGCTTCACGTTGGCGTTTGATCGGTTGAGTGTCGTTTCGGTGGGTTCGGCTAGCCTGCCAGAGATCCCGCGCGACGACACGATGCCGCCACCAAAACACAAAGAACGCGAATAGTAAACAACACAACACATCCCCTAACCTGCGTTGATGAAGTGAACGCTATTCCGGTTGACCCTTGGCGCATAGCAGTCGGCCCTCCACCGAAGTGACGGGCCGATCGTGGAGAGAACCCGACTGTGGGTCAGATGCGGGCGGTTGGCAATTCAACGGCAGGACCTCATACGGACTTTCGATCACAGACGCGTACGAAACGGCTCTAACCGCTGCCACCAGACACCCACGAACAGTAGTAGGACGCCCCCGGCGCCCCGGATTAGGCCGACCACTCCCATAATCGTTTGCTTCCGACAAACAGTGTTCGGCTGCAAGGTGAATACAACCAGACTGAGCACGGGCAGGTCACCGCGATCCAAGTTCGCGCTGCCAAACTCATCACCGCCCTGCCCGCTTTGCGGACCAAAGCCATTATCGCGCCGTCGGACGCTTCAGGAACCGAGTCGGCCCGCCACCGAGGTGACGGGCCGACACCGCTATGTTTTTTTCGCCCCCCACCGCCACAGCCGCTATCCCCGCCGCTGTCAGAGGAGAGAGCTACCTCCGATCGAGTAGTCATTGGCGTCGTTGCCGCGACCGCTGTAGGTTCCCATTCCCAGGATGGATACTTCCGTGGAGACCCCTTAGTCCGCGTCGATAATCGCTTAGAGTCGTCGGGCGGCGCTTACGTGCCTGTCTGCGGCGGATGACGATCAACACCGTAACCGCCACCGCTACGCCGATTAGCAGGCCCCCCAGGACGACCGCCTGAACTGCGGTAATGAATCAAATGTACGCCCGCTTGGCGCGTTAGGATTGCGGATCCTCAAGTGGCTAGCTTCCGACGAGCCTCCGCTTGAGAAGGACGAGCGGGACCGGCAGCAGCACGACCGACACGGCCAGTAGCCAGAGCGCCGCTTCGAGCGCTGCTGAGGGATCGCCTTGCGTCATCAACGCGCGCATCAGGTTGGCGCCGTGGTGCAACGGCATGAACCATGCGATCGTCTGGATCCACGGCGGCAGCCGTTCGAGCGGGAAGTACACGCCGGCGAACATGAACATCGGGGTGATGAACAGCGTCCAGTAGTACGCCAGGTAATCCACGTGCTTGATCCAATACGTGTAGATCAGCCCGGTGATCGCGAAGACCAGACCCACCAGCGCGATCGACGGGATCGCGAGCAGCCCCCACCACGACTTGAACACACCGAAGAGCGTCGCGATGACGAGGAACGCGCTCCCATAGATCGTCGCGCGGGTCGTGGCCCACATGATCTCGCCGAGGGCGACATCCTCGACCGAGAGCGGGGTGCTTGCAGCAGCCTGGTACGCGTGGCTGCGCTCCATCTTGAACCAGGCGTCCCATGTCGAAGCGAATGTCGCGCCGAACATCGTGGACGTCGCCAGGAGGCCGGGCGCGATGAACGTCATGTACCGAACTCCCTGGATCTGCTCGAGATAGCGCCCGAGCCCGAGGCCCATCGCGACCAGGTAGATCACCGGCTCGGCGAACCACGCCATGATTCCCAGGAGCCATATGCGGCGAAACACCGTCGCGTTGCGGTGCCAAAACCGCCACGCACCGCGGAGCGACACATCGAAGCGTTGACCTTCGATGGCGATCAATCGAACAGCCCCCTTCCGGTCAGCGCGAGGAACACATCCTCGAGAGTGCCGCCCCGCAGCCACACCGATCCGGGTGGCAGCGCGAGCGCGCGCATCTTCTCACGCAGCACGTCGCCGTCGTGCGTGTAGAACAGCCAGCGATCGGCGAGCTTCTCGACGCGTTGTGCCAAATCGCCGATCGAGTCCAGCTGGCCCTGCGCGTCGGGCGGCGGCTCGAACACCTCAACGACCTCGGGACTCGTGTGTCGAGCGACCACCTCGCGCGGTGAGCCTTCGACGAGGATCCGTCCCTGGTCCATGATCACGAGCCGGTCGCAGAGCTGCGCCGCTTCCTCCATGTAATGCGTCGTCAGCAGCAGCGTGACGCCGAGCCGCTTGAGGGAGCGCAGCCGCTCCCACACGAGGTGGCGGGCCTGCGGATCCAGGCCGGTTGTCGGTTCGTCCAGGACAAGGATCTCGGGGGCGTTGAGGAGTCCACGCGCGATCATCAGCCTTCGCTTCATCCCGCCGGAGAGCTCGCGGATCTCACGGTCCTTTTTCTCGATCAGCTCCATGAACTCGAGCAGCTCGAGGGCCGTCGAGCGCGCGGTCTTCGACTTGAGCCCGTAGTAGCGCGCGTGGATCAGAAGGTTGTCGAGGACGGTGATCTCCTCGTCGAGGTTGTCCTCCTGCGCGACGACGCCCATCCGCGACTTCACCCAACGCGGATGCTCGGTCACCGGGATACCCAGCACGTCGAGCCGCCCGCAGGTCGGGGGAAGCGCGCACGAGATCATCCGCATCGTCGTCGTCTTGCCGGCGCCGTTCAGGCCCAGGAAGCCGAAGCACGTTTCGGCCGGGACGTCGAAGCTGATCGAGCGAACGGCTTCGAGGTCGCGGTAGCGCTTCGTCAGGTCGCGTGCGACGACGGCCACGGACGGGGGCATGCTGCCATCTTCGCAAGTCGCGGGCGTCAGGCCCGCGCGATCTTCCAGACCGTCTCTTCGACGACGGTTGCCGCCCGCTCGACGGTCAGTCCGAGGCGTAATGGTCCGAAGGCCTTGCGCGGCAACTAGAACGTGTTCGACCATTCGACGGTCGATCGGACTCAGCGCCGCTGCGGGGCGCGGTCACGACAAGGAGGGCCGGGGGCGTAGGCGTGCCGCGCCCGTCGTCGGGCAGCCCGGCTACCACGCGCAGGCCCCCCGCGCTGACTTCGCGCCAATAGTCCGGACGCTTGCACACCAGCGCCCTGGCACCGGCGCCGGTGCGATGGACTTGACCCATCGGCCATCTCGCACAAGGCGTACTGGGGCACCTGACGCGTGAACGACACCCACGGTGAACCACTCGCATAAGGTGAACGATTCCGGGTTTCATGCACATCCTTCCGTTGAGAGAAGATGGCGCGATGGCGAGCAGGTAGGACGAGAACACCAAACCCAGGGCGGTGCCGCTGATCCGCGGGCATGGCGGTGACTACGAGACCGAGTGGGCGGCGATGAAGGCCATTTTTCGGCGCGGTTGGGCATGAGCGCGTGGGGCTTCTCCCCGGGAATGAGGCTGCTCCCTGTCCGTTTAGGGATCGGCGGATTCTGGCGGTCGTACGCAACACGTCCCCGTCGCGAGCGGGAAGCACTCGTCCGTGTTGAGCGTAGCGGGGTCGGGTCGGTGGCGGGCGCTGGTACGGGCCGGCATACCCACGCGTCAAGGGCGCTACGCGTCCCTGCGGGACCGGCCTGCGGCCGGCTCTTGACCCGCGGGACCCTCCGGCCCTGGGGCAGGGAGTTGCGGGCAGGGCGGGCCCTGCCCGCCTCACGCGCCCGCCACCTCATGTCCCGATGGGGGGACGTTCCGGATCAGCGCGGAGAGCCTACGCGGCGAACAGGTGGCCGATCTCCTCGATGGGTTTGCGGTAGCCGAGGCGTTTTCGGGGCCGGTCGTTGAGTTCGGCGGCGACCTGGTCCAGCTCGGCTGCACTGTGCACGGACAAATCGCTGCCCTTCGGGAAGTACTGGCGCAGCAGGCCGTTGGTGTTCTCGTTGCTGCCGCGCTGCCAGGGCTTGTGCGGGTCGCAGAAGAAGATCTCGATGTCGGCGGCGATGGCGACCTGCTTCCAGTCGCGCATCTCCGGGCCCTGGTCCCAGGTCAACGACCGGCGCACCACCTCGGGCAGGGTCGCGATCTTCGCGGCCAGTGCCGGGGCCACCTGCTCGGGCTTGTACCCGTCGGGCAGGTGCACCAGCATCGTGTACCCGCTGCTGCGTTCGACCAGGGTGCCGATCGCGGTCAGGTTGCGCTTACCGATGATCAGATCCCCTTCCCAATGTCCAGGCACGGCACGGTCTTTCACCTCCGCGGGACGCTCGCTGATGTTGACCATGTTCGGAATCCGGTTCTTCCGCTGCCCGGGCTGACGGCCGGGGTGGCGCAGCGCCCGCCCGGTGCGCAGACACCGGGTCAGCTCACGGCGCAGCGCGCCGCGCGACTGCACATACAGCGACTGATAGATCGTCTCGGTGGACACCCACATCTCCGGGTCGTCGGGGAACTCCACCCGCAGCCGGCCGGCGATCTGCTCCGGGGAGTACCGCTTCTGCAGATACTGCCCAACCTTCCCTCGCAGCGCCAGGTTCGTCGCCAGCTTCGCCGGTTTCGGCCGCGCGGCACGCTCCCAGGCCGCCGCATGCGCGCTGGTCGCCCGATACCGCCCCGACGGCTCGGCGTTACGGCCCAGCTCCCGGGAGATCGTCGACGGGGCGCGCCCCAGCCGCGCGGCGATCGACCGCATCGACTCACCCCCCCCAGCGCGATCTCCTCCCGCTCAGCGAAAGACAGGTAACGCCCCCGCAGGTTCCGACCCCGCCGCGGGCGCACCCCGCCACTGGCGACCACCCATCGCGCGCCCTGCTTGCGATACGTCCCAACCGCTTCGGCCGCATCGGTGATGAACTCACCACGCTGCAACGCCGCCCAGAACACCTGCACCTTCTCACTGATCATGTGCCTGAAGAACCTGGCCACCAACACCCTCATTCCAACCGGTGTTGCGACCACCGCAAGAACCCGCGGATCAGCTACGGGGTCGGTTGCGGCGGCTGCTGCTCCTCGCCCAGGCCAATGCATTCACCGGTGTTTTGACCGGTGCAGGGGACACCCTGGATCTCCGGCACGCTGCCCTGTGCCGGGGCGGGCATACACATCCCGGTGGCGGGGTCTTGCACCTCACCCATGAGGCACTCGGCGACCTGCGCAGGCGTGCTGGTCATTGGTACGGCGAAGACGGCGACCGCCGGGGCGGCAGCGATCGCGACCGCGAATCCACCGGCAAGGATTAGTCGTCGTACTGGGCTCTGAAAGGTCGCCATTCGTCACGCTCTCTGTAGTTGCGCCTGGCTCGAAACCTTCTTTCGAGGCCAAGGTGCAAGAGCGCCTCGGTCGTCCCAGTACGGGTTAGAGTTCCGTCGCAAACCCGCAGCTAATCATCGTAATGAACGACCGCAAGCGACATTTGTTAACTCAAAAATTCGGGATGAAAGTGTACCTGCTGGGGACTCACAGGACCATGAGTGCATCACCTGCACAGTCTTGCCAGGGACCGCGGCTGCACCGCGAGCTGCCCTCGTGCGCGCAGACTGGTTAGGTTGTTCGATGGGCGCAGCACGGTCGAGGAGGCGCTATGGCCGGCATCTCAGCTTTTCGGTCGGATGACGCACGCGCCGCGTACTGCCAGCTGTACGACGCAGCCGTGGCTGCGAGCACCATGCCGTGACGGAGTCGGACATCGAGACTTCGTTTGGTCGCACCCACGTGCTGACGGCCGGGGATCCGTCGAAGCCCCCACTGGTAGCGATGCATGGCATTAATATCTCCTCGACGTCGTGGTTACCTCTGCTGCCGACCCTCGCGGCGGCCCACAAAGTGACGATGATCGATGCGATCGGCCAAGTATCCAAGAGCATCGCGACGAAGCCGATCACCGAAGCGGCCCACCTGGTGGCCTGGCTCGACGAGACGCTGCGCGCGCTCGGGATCGATCGGGTCGCGATGGTCGGCATGTCGATGGGGGCGTGGATCGCGACGCAGTACGCGGTGACCTTCCCCGATCGAGTGGATCGCCTGGCGCTGATCTGCCCAGTCGGACTCGTCAGCGAGCTGCGCCTGCGTTGGCTGCTTCGTGCCTACGGCGGCCTAGCGTTTCGGCCGTCAGAGGCGCGCCTCGAGTCGTTCCTCGACACCCTCGTTACGCCGGCGGGCCGTGGGCGGCTGCGTCAGGACCCGTGGCGGCTGATCATTCAGCAGTGCGCAGTCGGCATTATGGGCTTCAAATTCGCGCTTATCGGGGGCGTTCGGCCAACGCGGTGCGACCTGCGTGCGCTCTCAGCTGCCCAGATTCCGGTCCGAGCGATCATCGGCCGAGACGAATCGCTTCACGATGGGCCGAAGACGGCAGTCCGTTTCCGCCAGCGGCTGCCCGAGGCGCGCATCGAGGTCATCGACGATGCCAATCACCTCATCCCCGTTGACCAACCCGAGATCGTGGAAAGGCTGCTTGCCGACTTCCTGCATTGACGACCCCTGGGCATCCTCCGGGTGATATGTGCGCTGCCGCTGACCGATAACGACCAGGGCGTGATAGGCCCGGCACGCGTGCGTTGATGGTGTTTCATGCCGGGTATCGGAAAGTCAGTGCCGGTGGACGTCCTGAGTAGTGATCGCTCGTTGAGAGCCCATCGCATCGCCGAGGCCATCATCGGAGCCGCCGCAAGATAGAGGCATTGCAGTGATCCGACGTGTGGAATTGGCGCGTTCAGGCCCGTGCCAGCAGCGTTAGGCTGTTGCTCCCTCTCGGCCCCAGTCGTCGCATTCGGTTATGCAGGTTCTCACGTGCGCTGACGACGTGTTAGTCCTCTGCTACCTGAGGTTTGTCTCACAAAGGGCCGCATCCTTCGCGGCAGCAACAGTAAAGGCGGCCGTCGCCGCGTCTAGATGCGACGGCACCGGCACGGTGCGCCTCGATCCGGGACGCGGCAATCCGCCGACGAGATCCGGCCGGTAACTCCGCGCGGGCCTGGGTGCTCCTCAACGGCCCCGATCGGGTTCCACTCCCCGGCGGAAGTGTCGACCGGCGCAGTCGCAGCCACCGCCGTCAGTGAATCCAAGGTCCGCAACTGAGCGAGGTTCGCGAGTTGTGTGTCCCTCGACCGAACGCTTCTCCCGGATCCGGACGGCGATCATCGGGGAGTTTATGTTAGTCCGCATGCTTGTTGCGACGGGGCTGAGGCTCGGTAGGTGAGCGCCGTCACGCTGCCACCACCGGCACATGCCGGTTCCAGCTGGGGAACCTCCTGCGGGCACTTTCGCCGAACATTTGTCGCTTCAGCTCGTTCCCGCAAGCGGATCCTCAAGCGGTTAGCTCAAGCGACTCCGAATGCCATCACTTGTCGGAGCCGCTGGTGCTGTCCGCATCGCCTGCGGCGTCCCTGGTGCGCCCGCCGGTGCCTCTGCTGTCGGGGTCACGTCACTGGACTTCTTGGCCAACTTCGTGATGTGCTCGCTGACCGACTTGGGTGCCGACCCACCTGTGGAGGTGCGGGGTACCCCGATGGCGTCCTGTTGGCCTGCGCCGTCATCCACGCCCGAGTCGGGGCAAACAATTCGGGAGACCGCCCTACGAGATCGGGCAAGCGCTCAGCAAGAGGGACTCCTGTCAGCTGCGCGCCCAGCTCTACGCGGCCCCAGGTCTTCAAACCCTAAGACAACGACGATTGGGGCCGCCGCTGATGGGGCGGCCCATCGCCGGGCGGGTGCGGCAACCCCCAAAGTTATCCAACCAATCCTCGGCGCGGGTCTCACTAGATGCACGCGCTGCCGGTGACGTGCCCGAACGGACCTGTGACGCTGATGCACCCCCCCGGGTTAATCCAACCCGGACCCCAGTTACCCGGACTGCCTACCCAACCCGGACCCCAGTCGACCCAGCCTCCGTGGCCTCCGGATCCACTTGCCAACCACCGCGGTTCGTCGAAAAGGGGGGCCGGGCTCACCGACGCGGGGCCGCTGCCCGGAGATCCGCTGTCGATCTGTGCGGCGCCGGGGCCGCCCGCGACACTCAGGCCGGCAAGGGCAGTGCCAAGGGTCACGACTTTCCAGCTGGCAGGGCGTTCCATGATGAACTCCTCCTCTGCGATGAATCTTTCCCAGACTCTATGTTTCCACTTTTGCGCACTATGTAAACGGCTACGACCAAGTCAGTGGTCTTCATCTCGCACCTGCCAGCCATGTCATCGCCAGATCAAGCCGGGCGCCGGTGTGCTCGGGCCACTGGCGCTGCTGTGCGCGAAACGGCCCAGCTGCCAGCCCGAGCAGCGCTGCAGCGGTTCGTTGTGGTAGCTGCTCAGCCGGAACGCGCTGCTGGGCGTGGCCAAGGACCTCGTCTGCGTAACCGGAAGCCGTTTCCCGGGCTGCGGTGTCGAGCGCCAAGACCGACAGGTGCGCGAGCAGCGTCGCCCACTCGTCGGAGCGCTCTCCAGGCCCCGCGTTGTCGATGTCGAGAACAGCGGTCACCCGCCCGTCTTCGACGAACAGCTGGCCTTCATAGAAGTCGCCATGCGCCGGCACCATCTCCTCCGGTCCGGCTTCTACTGAGTGCAGGGCTTCCACCACCTCGGCGAGTCGGGTCAGCACCGCAGGCTCGTCGGCGGCCGCACATCGCAGCGAGCCCGCGTGGTAATCCACCAACTGAAGATGCGATGGCTGGGGGGGCAGTGTCATCAGTTCGGCCGGCAGTGCGTCCAGAACTGACTCCAGCACCGCGGCTGAGGGCAGCGCGGCGTCGCCATCGATGATGAGTGCGCGCAACGGTGTTCCGCGGGCCTGTGGCAGCACGATCAGACCGTCCGCGGTCGAGGCAAGCACCGGGGGGACGGGCACATTCCGGCAGGCCAGGTCATGACGACGGCACAGGTCGGCTACCGCCGACGGCCGCACGACCTTGACGAACCACCGAAAACGGCCGTCGTGCACCTCGAGAACGGCATGCTGCGAGGGCAGGTACCCGCGGGGGCGGATGTCGAGCGTCGGCGCCTTGCTCAATCCGGACGCGCGGAATACTTCGGCAAGCAACATGGGATCGCTGGCCGTCATGAGCGCTGGCAGCGCGGGATCCCGCGGCCACGCCCAGATTCCCACCTCCACCGACTCGCCGCGGTACTCGCCGGCGACGAGAGCAGCACCGGCCGGGATCCGGCTCCCGGTCGTGGCGCCGAGAAATTCTGTCGTGCAGGTGCCGTCATCGCGGCGCACCCCGGCCACGTACAGGACGATGGCGGCACCGGACGGGTGCACATTGACCTCGGCCGCGCGCAGGTCTTCCAGCACACAGCCGTACTCGGCGACCGCGGCGCTAAGCACATTCGAGGCTCCGGCCCCAGCAACAGGTCTAGCGCGGGAGTAGCCACATCGCCGAGGCTAACCCGTCGGTCTCGCCTGGCCAGGCTTGACTAGCCACGGCTTCCGCACCGTTGATGACCGTGCCCGCCTCCATGCAGTAAATTGGCCCCCCTCATCGTGACGGGCCGCCAACGTTGCTCGCCTGGGCGGTGCGGTTGAGGGTGGTGAAGCCCAGGACGTCGATGAACCAGCCGAGACCGCCATGGTGACCGTGCTCGGTGAGGAACTCGCGCAGCTCGGTGTGCACGAGTGGGCTGGCCTGGCGGAGGAACTGTTCGCAGAGTTCGAGTAGCTCGGTGGTGATCTGTTCTGACGCAACGCCGTACTCGACGTCGGGATCGGCGGGATCGGGTGCGTCGGCGGGCTGGAACTCGAGATGCATACGGATCACTTTCGGGTGTCGGCGGATCAGGTGGAGGCCCGGGTGGCGCGGGCGTGGGCCAGCCGGTAGGACTCCGTGCCGGTCTCAATGATGTTGCCCGCGAACGTCAAACGGTCCACGATCGCCGCGCAGAGCCGTGGATCGGTGAAAGTCTTCGTCCAGCCGGAGAACGACTCGTTTGACGCGATGGCGACGCTGGCGGTTTCCTCCCGCTCGGTGAGAACCTGAAACAGCATCTCCGCGCCACGGCGATCGAGTTGCATGTAGCCCAGCTCATCGATGCAGAGCAGATCCACCCGGCCATAGCGGGCGATGGTCTTCGCGAGTTGGCGTTCGTCGGCGGCTTCGACGAGTTCGTTGACCAGTTTGGTGGCCAGGGTGTAGCGGACCCGGAAGCCGTCTTGTGCTGCGGCGGTGCCCAACCCGATCAGCAGATGCGTCTTGCCGGTGCCGGAGTCACCAATCAAACACAACGGCTCGCCCTTCTTGATCCACTCGCAGCGGGCCAGGGTGTGGATGGTGGCCGCGTTGATCGCCGGGTTCGCGTCGTAATCGAATTCAGACAGCCACTTCTCGCGGGGAAACCCCGCCGCCCGGACCCGGCGCACAGTGCGGCGCCGGTCGCGGTCGTCGCACTCGGCCAGCAACAGCTCGGCGAGGAATCCGCGGTAGGTCAGCTGCTCGCGTTCGGCGGCGTCGGCGATCTCGGTGAACCGGGACCGGATGGTGGGCAACCGCAGCGAGCGGCACGCTTGATCGACCGCGGCGTCGGCGGCCTGCTCGGTCATCGCCCGACGCTTGCGGGTGGACGGGCCCGTCATGACACCTCCGACCCTTCAGCGGGCGTGGCCTGCTGCGCGGTGCGCCGAGTCAGCAGCTCGTCGTAGGCGGCCACGGTGGGCAGTGGCCGGGTATCAGCGGGCAGCCCGGCGATCACCGCGGCGGGGTCACCCAACCGTCGCTCAGTCAGGCTGATCACCCGCTGGGCAGGAAGCGACACCGATGCGCCGATATCGACTGGGGCGGAACGAGTCTCAGCGATACGGCGGGCCTCCACAGCCACCACGTCGGCACGGACCGCGCCGACGCCGGTCGCCGCCGCCAACCCGTCCACCACATCAGAGTGTGCCAGGTGGCGGTGCAACAGCAGCACCTCGACCAGCTCACGGGTTCCCGGGCCATCACCGTGTGCACGTCGCGCCGCGGCCCAGAACGCTTCGTGGGCGGCGGTGAACACCCCAGCCTTGCGGGCCTGGACCAGCGCGGTGGCCCCGGCTAGGGCGCCAGGCTTGCGCGCCAGGATCTCCAGGTAGTGATCCAGCACCACGGTGGTGGAACCCTTCACCGTGGACCGTTCGTGGCGGGCCACCTCGGTGCGGCGGTCGAACGCGATCACCTCATCGGCGCTGAGCAGCACCCGGATCCGGCGGCCGATGAACCGCGCCGGCACCGAATAGGTGGACTGGCGCACCGTGACCCGGGCGTAGCGATCCACCAGCGGCTCCAAACTCAACCCGGTCTGGAACACCTCGGTCGGCAGCGGCCGCAGCAGCGGCGCCTCCAGGGCGAAGTCCTGCCCGACGGTGCGGACCCGGTTGGTGATCCGCCGATGATCATCGGCGCGGTCCGCGGCCAGCAGCCGGGCGTTGAGTTCGGCGAGGCTGTCGACTTTGGGCACTGGGACGAGGTGGGTGCGCCGGAACCGGCCGCCTTCTCCTTCCACCCCGCCCTTCTCGTGGGCACCGCCGACTCCGGGTTGGCAGTAGAACGCATCGAAACCCATGTGGGACCGGAACTGCACCCACCGATCCGACTCAGAGCGGTTGCGGCCGAACAGAACCCGTGACACCGCCGATTTGAGGTTGTCGTAGCGAATCTTGTCGAACGGTACCCCGCCCAGCTCGGTGAACGCATGCTGATGGCCGTCGAGGAACGCCTCCTGACCCTGGGTGCCGAACGCCTTGTGCACCGCCCGCCCGCTACACGACAGCCGCAGCGTGAACAGGAACACCTTCGTGCGCACCCCACACAGATCGATCCACAGATCAGCGAAATCGACCTCGGCCTCGGCGCCCGGCAGGTGCGTCTGCGGGACGAACCCGCACTCCACAGCCCGACCCGCCTCCGCGGCGATCTCAGGCCGGCGCTTGGCCACATAGTCGCGCACCGAGGAATACGACACCTCGAGGTGATACTCGTCGACCAACCTGGCCAGCACCCGCCGCGCGGTATGGCGCTGCTTGCGGGGAGCATCCAAGTCCTCACGCAGCATCGCGTCGATCAGTGGTTTGGCCCCGTCCAACCGCGGCGCCGGGAAACTCCGCGGTTTCCGCGGCGGTGGCGTCGGTGAGGCCAACGCCTGGCGCACCGTGCGGCGGTGCACCCCATGGCGGGTGGCCAACTCCCGGATCCCCAGATCCTCACGGCGGGCATCGCGGCGGATCGCTTCATACAGTTCCACTCTCGACCCCAAGCCGGCCCCCAACATCGTGGTTGCTAACAGCATCTCGCCGGAGCAACCGGGAAGGGGCCAACACGCCCTGTCGCACCACCCCGGGCGTGTCGCAGGTGGGGCCAATCACCTATGTCACTCCAACGTCCAAGTGACCAAGGTGGGGCCAAATACCTCCGGGCGGATTCCAGTGAACGTCGCAACACCGAGGTTATTCGGAGGTTGCGGTGGGAGCTGTGCGGAAGACTCGACGCGGCGTGATGTTGGTGGAGAAGCAGGAGTGGTTCGCTCGGCTGATCACGCAGGGGGTGAGTAACTCCGAGGCGTGCCGGATCGTGGGAATCAACCGCAGGACGGGGACACGCTGGCGCTACGGGCGCACCATCCTCAACACCGCCGGTCAGGCGGTGCACTATCCGCCGGTGAGACTTACAGCCCCCCAGGCGCGGCATCCTCGCTATCTGTCGCTGGCCGAGCGGACGACAATCGCTGATCTGCATCGTGCGGGTGTGGGTGTGCGCGACATCGCCGACGAGCTGGGTAGGGCGGCCTCGACGGTGTCGCGGGAGCTTCGCCGCAACGCTGATGATCGCGGCCGCTACCTGCCCGCCACGGCGCAGCGGTTGAGCACTGAGCGGCGATCCCGGGCGTTGCGGACGCGACGCGTGGTGCGTGACGAGCAGCTTCATGGTGTTGTCACCGACTTGTTGGGCAAGCGGTGGAGTCCCGAACAGATCGCCCACGAATTGCCGGTGCGGTTCCCTGATCAGCCCGAGCGTCACCTGTGTACGGAGTCGATCTATCAGGCGATCTACGATCCCAGAACCGATGTGACCCGCCCGGCCAAACGGCGTCGCCGGCGGCGCCGACGCCGAATCCAGGGCCTGGAGCGACGTGGTCGGCTCACTAACATGACGATGATCGCGGATCGGCCCGCCGAGGCTGAGGACCGGGTGCAGGTCGGGCACTGGGAAGGCGACTGCATCATGGGTGCCGGAAACCGTTCGGCGATAGGCACTCTCGTCGAACGCACGACCCGCTTCGTCATCCTGATCCACGTGCCCACCGAGCGGCCGACCGCCGAGACGATGCGTGACGGCATCACCGACGCACTGGGCGCTCTGGCGCCCCACCTGCGACGGACACTGACCTGGGATCAGGGCAAAGAGCTTGCACTGCACCAACAGATCACCGCCGCCACCGACACACGCGTGTACTTCTGCGATGCGCACTCCCCGTGGCAGCGCGGCAGCAACGAGAACACGAATGGCTTGCTGCGGGATTACTTTCCCAAAGGCACCGACCTGAGCACCATCTCGCCCGAGGAACTGCAGCGAGTCGCCGACGAACTCAACGACCGGCCCCGCAAGACCCTTAACTGGGCCCGACCAGCCGACTTGATCACCGACGTGGCCATCAGGACCGCATAAGAGGCCGGGCCGGTTAGCCCCAAAAGATCGCTGTGGGATCGCGATCCAGTTCAGCGAGCAGCTCCTCGATGCTGGCCGTGGGCGCTACGAGATCGTAGGCATGGAATCGCAGGTTGCGGTCCCGCCAAAACAACGACCACACACCCGTGGTCTTCACATAGCGCAGCCGCGCGATCGGGAACCGGGTCCACGCCGCACCCACATCTGCTCGCCACGGCGGCCGGCACTCCACGATCGTCAGATGCCGATCAGCAATATCCACCTCGACGCGAACCTCGTCACGGACACGCTCGGGCACCCTGTCCCGGCACCATCGCTGCACTCGCGCAACATCCGTCTCCGGCAGACCCCTCACCCGACTAGTGTGCAACCCGTCCCGTTGCGACGTTGACTGGAATCCGCCCCGTCACAGTGGGGCCCATTAACGCTGACACAGCCAACTACCACCCACGTCCGCGCGCACTCCTACCGGCTGTGCCTGAGCATCGGCGCGCAACCCGAGAACGCCGGCTTCTTCCTCGACCGCGAGAAGGACGGCCTCCCGCAGCGGTTCCTGTGGCTGCCCATCGTCAACCCCTATGCGCTGCCGCCGTCGGACGGGAGGAGGAACGCGTCGCCCGCCGCTGAGGTGACCGCTCCCGGACGTTCCCAACGCTCATCGCGGGTGCTCCGTACCTGGTCGATGTCCCGGCGTCCGCTCAGGCTTTGATCCGCGATTTCCACTACCTGGTGGAGATCGGCTCGGACGACGTCGACCCGCTCGACGGGCATCTGATGCTGGTCCGGCTCAAGGTGGCGTTCGGCCTGGCGCTGTTGAGAGCCGCCCGCGACATCAGCGAGGACGACTGGCGCATCGCCGGTCAACTGATCGAACGTGTCCAACCGGGTGCGCGCCGACATGCGCCGGGTCGTCGCCGACCGCCACCGCAAGACGAACACCGCACGGGCACACGACCAGGCCGACCGCGAGGCGATCATCGCCGAGAAGCTGTCGGAGAAGAACCAGCAGCGCGTTATCGACGCGATCACCCGCAAACTCACAACGGTTGGAGCCGCCACCCGGCGAGATCTGCAGCGGGTGTGCGACCCCTCGATCGCGCGAGACTTCCCCGCGGTGTTCGATTTGTTCGTTGACCAGGGCTATCTCGTCGCCGAGGGAGGTGAGGGCAATGCCACGCTGTACCGCCTCCGTTCGGTCTAACACCCCGACACCCCCGACAAACCCCGACACCCTTTCTGCTGTTGAACTGCGAAGACTGGTGTCGGGGGTGTGTCGGGGTTTCCCCGACGCAGGGACAACAGCGACGGCCTCACGTACCGGTAATGGCCAGCAAACTCACACCTTTTTCCAGCACCGCACGCCGGGAGCTGAAAACGAACGAAATAGCTCGATCGACAAGAACAACCAACCGCTCGACCACAACCCCCACGTTCGAGACCGTTCACCGCTGAGGTGCGTGCTCATGGCGCATTCGCGCGGAGGGAGGGCATGACGTTGGGCGAGAGCGTAAGCAACAGCGCAGCCGCCGACATGGGCTGCTCGTCGCGGTTTCGGCAGCGGGCCCACCACCGGCGCAGGGGGCGGCCAAGTGAGCGCCCGTCGTCGCAAGCGCCCGACCGAGCTGTCGGCTCCGGACACCATCGCGGGCACGCTGCAACGGGCTGCGCTCAAGCGATTCCACCAGCACCGCGACGACGGCATGCTGCCCACCAACGACCGCTTCATCTGGTACGAGCTGGAGCACGATGGCGTGGTCAGCAAGGAGCAGCCTGAGGTCAAGCCCGGCTGCCGGATGACCCGCAAGCCCAGCCAGAACCTCACCGACGCGATCCTGTACCTGCGCGAACTCGGCGAGGAGAACGGCGGCATCCCATGGGAGTGGGTCGAGGACGAGACGAGGTCGATGCAGCAAGATCGCACCGCCGCACCGTGGCCGACTACCTGGACACGTCGGTGCTGCGCGCCACCATCGACCGCTGGGGCGGCAAGACCGCCCCGCTGGTCCTGTGCGAGTCACGGTCGCTGGCCGGTGTCCTACGGGCCACCGCCGACGCCTATGCCTGCTACATCACCTCGACCAACGGGCAGACCAGGGGCTTCCTGATGACCGACGTGGTGCCGTTCCTGCTGCCGTATCAGAGGGTGCTGTACTTCGGCGACCTGGATCTGAGCGGCGGGCACATCGAAGCCAACACCAACTCGGTGCTCGCCAAGAACGCCCACCTCTGGGCCGCGTCGGAGATGCAGGTGAACCACCGCATCGCGAGGGCGATGCGACGGCACGGCAAGACCGATCTGGTTCCGCTGTGGGAGCGGTGGCGATCACCCCCGAACAGGTCGAGGAGGTCAACGTCCAACGTGCCCGCGACGGCCTGGGTGACGCCGACCATCATGAAGACCGACCGCCGTTACATCGACCCCGAGACCGGCGAGAAGGGCGTGGCCTTCCCGGCGGTGGAGACCGAAGTGCTGGGCCAGGCCCGCATCGTCAACGCGCTCAAGGCCCGGCTGGACGAGCTGATTCCCGAACCGCTGGAGGCCGTTCTTGAACGCGAGGAGCGCGAGATCGCCGAGATGCAAGTAGTGCTGCGCCAGATGAGGGGCCGCCGGAGCAAGTAGCGCCGCGTTCAAGAACGCGCATCGAGCAGGCCCCCGGTGCCGACCGGCATCGGGACCGAAGACGATCTGGCGATCAAGGGCCAGGTTTTATCTCTATACCGAATTGGGCAAGTCGGCCCACCGAATACGACCCTGCCTACAGCGCGGCGTTCGAGGCGCAACTGGCGCAGCATGCCGACGAACTCGCCGCGGTGATCGTCGAACCCGTAGTGCAGGGCGGGGGCGGCTGCGCTTTCACGATCCGCGGTACCTGACCGACCTGCGCGCCATCTGCGACCGCCACGACGTGCTGTTGATCTTCGACGAGATCGCCGCCGGATTCGGCCGCACCGGCGAGCTGTTCGCGGCCGACCACGCCGGGGTCAGCCCCGACATCATGTGCGTGGGCAAGGCGCTGACGGGTGGCTACGTGACGCTGGCGGCGACGCTGTGCACCACCGGGATCGCGCAGGTCATCAGCAATTCGGAGGCCGGGGCGTTGATGTCAGCGGTCACGTAATTCCCCAGGTTTGAGGGGTTGTCCGTCACGTAATTCCCCACCCGCCGTCACGTAATTCCCCACCCCTGGGGGCGTGTCCGGCCGGGGTTGGGGTGCTGCTCAGGTTCGCTCCGTTCAGGTGCCCCACCAGGGGGCCCTGGAAGGGGCCTGAGTGGCGAGGAGATCGTGGAACGTGACCGACTTCGTGGAGATGTTCCGGCATTGGAACGCCGGCCGATCCCAGTGCAGATCTATCAGGCGCTGGACATCGACCGGAAAACGATCCGCAAGTACCTGGCCCCGGCAGTGGCTGAGGGTCTGCAACCCAGCCCCCGATGAGCCGTTCGACGAGGAGATGTGGCGGGCGCGGATACGGGTGCTGGTTCCCTGAGCTGGTCGACCCGGCAGCGCGGGCGCTGACCTGGCCGCAGATCGCGGCCCATCACCAGTGGATCGCCGAGCAGCTGGAGGTGCCGGTGACGGTGGCCACCATCGCGCAGAGGCTGCGCGATGATCACCGCGTCGAGGTTTCGGAGTCGACGGTACGGCGTTACATTGCAACGCACTTTCACCGAGTCGCGTCTCGAAGGCAAGGTGACGGTGCCTCGGGGTGCTGTCGAGCCGGGCAGCGAAGCCCAGATCGATTACGGGAAGCTCGGCATGTGGTGCGACCCGGCCTCTGGTCGCCGGGTCGCGGTATGGGTGTTCGCGATGGTCCTGTCGTGCTCACGGGCGCTGTTCGTCCAGCCGGTCCTGCGGATGGACCAAATGTCTTGGAATGCCTCGCATGTGGCGGCGTTCGAGTTCTTCGGCGGTGTTCCGGCGCGGCTAGTGTGCGACAACCTCAAAACCGGGGTGATCCGCCCTGACCTGTATGACCCGCAGATCAACCTCGCCTACGGTGAACTCGCCGCGTTCTACGGCACCCTGATCGACCCGGCCCGAGCCCGAAAACCCAAGGACAAACCGCGCATCGAGCGGCCGATGCCCTACATTCGGGACTCATTCTTCGCCGGCCGCCAATTCGGCTCCCTGCCCCAGATGCAGGCCGAGGGGCTTCGGTGGGCCACCGATGTCTACGGAGTGCCACAAGCACCGCGGCCTCGACGGCGCCACACCGGCCTCGGTATTCGCCGCAGTCGAGCGGGACGCGCTGATACCGTTGCCGCCCAGAGCCGTTTGAATCAGTGGTCTACACGCTCGGGACGCTTGCCCCGGACTGTCACGTCAAATCCGGAAGGCGTTCTACTCGGCGCCGTGGCGGCTGATGGGCCAGAAGGTCACCGTCCGCACCGCCGGCGATGTGGTGCAGATCTTCCACCACGACACCGTCGTGGCCACCCACGTGCTGCACCTGTCGGGGCGCTCGACGAACTTCGAGCACTACCCGCCGCACAAGATCGCCCACACCCTGCGCACCGTGACATGGTGTCGCACCCAGGCCGAACAGATCGGACCCGGCGCGGTGGCGATCGTCGCTGAACTCTCCGAGGTCAACGCGATCCACCGGTTGCGGGCCATCCAGGGGATCATCCGGCTGCGCGACCGCTACGGCGACGCCCGCCTGGATGCCGCGTGCGCCCGCGCCCTGGCTGTCGGTGATCCGCGGTACCGCACCGTCAAAGGCATCCTGGTCGCCGGCACCGAACACGGCGACGACCAGCCCGCCCGCAGCGCCCCGGCGCCGCCGGCGATGCTGCGCGGCCCCGACGCCTTCGACACCGAACGCACCGCCTGAACCTCTCCAGCCCGATCTCGTTCTGCTGCAACCACATCAACCACAGGACTTTGTCATGACCATTCACGATCCCAGCCTGCGCGCCGCGCTGAAGACCCTCAAACTCACCGGCATGCTCGACACCCTCGATGCCCGCCTGGCCCAAACCCGCGACGGGAAACTCGGACACCTGGAATTCCTGCAGGTGCTCTGCGAAGACGAAATCGCCCGCCGCGACACCGCCGCCCTGGCCCGTCGGGTCCGCCGCGCCCGCTTCGAACAACCCAACACCTTCGAAGACTTCGACTTCACCGTCAGCCCCAAACTGCCCGCCGCGATGCTGCGCGACCTGGCCGCGCTGCGCTGGCTCGACGCCGGCGAGTCAGTGATCCTCTACGGGCCCGTCCGAGGCTGGTTAACACTGCGCTCTCCTTCTATCGGGGTGTGTCGAATAGTCCATGCTGGTCGGGTTTGACCTGGATACGGAGCCCTTTGCGGCGTCCGCGGTTGACGTGGACGGCTTGCAGTTCACCGCGCTGGACCTTGTGCAACACGGTTTGACGGGCGACCCCGAGTGCCGCGGCGGCCTCCTCGAGGCCGAGCCAGCCCTCGGGGACCTCGGGTCGGATCCGATCACGCAGGGCCCGGTCGATGCGGATGCGCCAGGGTGCGCCGGGGGTGATCTGTTCGGCGGTGACGAATCCGTCGCGGATCCAGCGGTACAGGGTGGTCCGGGCGACGCCGAGGATCTGCTCGGCGGCGGTGATGGTGACCACGACGACATCGTCGCAGTCGGGCCCGACATTCGGTGGCGGCGGTTGGTAGACCGGGATGTCGTGGCCGGCGCGCAGGATCGCCACCCGCGCTCGGGTGAACGGTAGGCCGGTGGCGGTGCGGCGTTTCTGTTTGGCCAGGATCGCCGCGATGGTGCGGTCGTCGTAGTGCTCGGCCAGTCGGCGCACCAGGGCTACGGTGGCCTCGTCGGTCACCCGCAGATGCTGGCCCGGTTTGGTCATCGGCATCGAGACCTCGGTGCCCGCGCCGCCCTGCCAGAGGATCCGCAGTTGCGCGACGCGTTCTTCGGCGCGGACCGTGATCGCAATCTCGCCGATCACCGCGCGGATGAGTTGCTTGCGTTCCCGCAGCGTGGTGGTAGGGGCCTCGAACACCGCCCGCACGTCCGCACCGGCGGTGGTGATCCAGGCCAATTCCTGTTCAGTCAACGCCACCGGGCGGCGGGCACGTTGAGCGGCCAGGTTGTTCTCCGCGGCGCGGACCGCGGCCAGTTTGGTCTCCAACGTAGTTTCCAATGTCCTTGCCACCAAACGGTTCTCCGGCTCAACGTTGTCGAACTGACGTTGGGCGCGGTCGGCTTCATAGCGCGCCCGTTCGACTCCCAACTCGAACACCGCAAGATCCCGCGATGGTGGGTGTCGGCCTCCGCCAACGCCTGCGCGGTCGCGGTCAGCGCCGCCGGTTCCAGGACGGTGAACAACTCATCCAGGACGGTGTTCTCCAGCCGGACACCACCGATGCTCTGGCAGACGTGTTCACCGGCATAGAGCTGTTTGGCGCGGGCACACACATACCGCGGGCAGTTGCCCTTGGTGCCCGAATAGCTGGTCTGCATGATCCGTCCGCACCGCCCACAGCGCAGCAGGCCCTGCAGCAGCGCCCGGCCCTCCCGCACCGCGCCACCGGCCAGCTCGCGGGGACGGCGCCAGTTGGCGCGCAGCCGTGCGGTGTTGGCCTCGAAGGCCTCCCAGGTGATGAACCCGCGATGGTGATCGGGGATCAGGACCTCCCACTGCTCGCGCGGCACCAGCCGATCCCGAGAATGCACGGTCCCGCTCTCGGGGTCGACCCGCTTCTCGGTGCGGGTCCGGCCAAACACGAACGCCCCGGCATAGGCCGGGTTGGTCAGAAAGTCGTGCACCGCCGGGTAGGTGGCCTGCGCCCAGAAGATGCGCTTGGAACCATTGCGCCGGCGCGGCAGCAGCACCCCGTCTTCGCGCAACCGGATCAACACCTGCCGGGCGGAGCCGAGTTCGTCGAAACGGCGGAACACCGTGGTGATCGCCTCCCGCACCGCCTCGTCGGCGCACAGCACCACCTTGTCGTCCTCGTCGTAGTCCAGCCCGACCGGAAGACCCTGACGCAGTTCACCTTTGGCCGCCTTGTGTTTGAGCCCCGCGGTCAGCCGGGACCGGATCAGGTGCAGCTCGGCCTCCGACATCGTGCCCTTCAGTCCGAGCACCAGGCGGTCGTTGAAATCGGCCGGGTGATACACCCCGTCGGCGTCGGCGATCAGGGTGTCGGTGATCGCGCACAGGTCCAGCAATTGATACCAGTCGGCGTTGTTGCGGGCCAGCCGCGACACCTCGATACCCAACACGATCCCCACCTTGCCCAGACCGACATCGGCGACCAACTCCTTGAACCCGGTCCGTCCCGCGGTCTGCGCACCGGAGCGGCCCAGATCGGCGTCGATCACCACGACCTGATGGGCGGGCCAACCCAGCATCACCGCCCGCTCACGCAACTCGTATTGTCGGGCAAGGGATTCGGTGTGATGAATCATCTGCGACGGTGTCGATTGGCGCACATACACATACGCGTCCCGCGAACGGTGCGATGCGGTGACCTTCTCGGTCGACAACAACAGCGTCGGCACCGACGTCCCCGCCGACCTCTGACCGCTCATCGCTCACCAGCCCCAGGACGCGGGTCCTCGGCCAGCGCGCCGCGGGCGATCAACCGGGCCAACAACGCCAGCACCTGGGCCCGGGTCTCCTCGGGAAGCGCCTGCCAACGACAGGCCGGCACGGGTAAATCACCCAGCCCCAGGGCAAGCTGGCGTGGAACAGCTACTCTCATAGCGCGCAAGTGGGTTCACTCTCCTGTAGTCGTGACCGCGATCAGGGACGAGGCGAACCTACTTGCGCGCCCACCCCCGACACGCCGACTTCGGCACGCGTCGCCAGCTGACCCACCAACCGGTGCAACGCCCGCAGCCCGGCGCCGTCCAGCACCGACCGAGGCCCCGGCTCCACGACACCCAACACATCGGTGGCATCGCAGCGGATCGTGCCCGGCGAGCCGTCGGGCAAATCGATCACCAACAACAACACGCCGTTCCACCGCTTGAACGACTTCGCCGACAGCAGCCGACCGAACAACGGGTGCGTCTCGGCCACCACCCGCACCTCACACGGCAAGACCGCACGCAACTGTTGCAGTCTGTCGCCTTCACTTCCGGCACCGGCAAGACGCACCTGCTGATCGGGCTGGGCACCGCCGCCGCACAAGCCGGCTTACCGGGTCCGCTACACCCTGGCCACCAAGCTGGTCAACGAACTCGTCGAAGCCGCCGACGAACCCCAACTGGCAAGACCATCACCCGCTATGGCCGGGTGGATCTGCTCTGATCGACGAGCTGGGCTACCTGCAACTGGATCGCCGCGGCGCGGAGTTGTTGTTCCAGGTTCTCACCGAACGTGAAGAGCGCTCGGCGGTCGCGATCGCGTCCAACGAGTCGTTCTCCTGCTGGACCAAGACGTTCACCGACCCACGGCTATGCGCGGCCATCGTGGACCGGTTGACCTTCGCTGGAAACATCATCGAAACCGGCACCAGCTCCTACCGGCTGGCCCATGCCCGCAAACGCCGCACCGCCAGCACCGAGCCCAGTACCTGAAGAAGGCACGTCGCCCTACGCGGCGGCTACAGTGACCAGGTCATGTTGGTCGCCGATCTGCAGCATTTCCTCGACCTGGATCCCGACACCCCGGGGCCCGCACGCAATCTCGCCGAGCACCTCGCCGGCATCGTCGCCGCAGCCAGTGCCGGGGACGCACACACCCAATGGGAGACCGCTCTGCCGTGCCGGCGCCGACCAGCCAACCGCCATTGCCCGGGCCGCATCATGGTGGTCTGCCCCCAACCTGATCAACCCATCGGCTGGCGCTGCAATCACTGCGGTGACGACGGCACCATCAGCAACTGGGCAGGATCAATCTATGACCTGCGCCGCCAGCACTTGACCGCGGCGCAACCGCTTCGCGATATCGTCATCGACACCGACAGTGCAGCGATCCTGCGAACCCTGCCATTTCTCGACAATGATTGTCAGAGAGCAGTTTTCGCGATCAGAAACCACAACAACGAGCTTCATCTAGCGCTCACCGACACCGAACTCGACGAACTGATCGACGCCGTCGCCGCCGAGTCCAATCACGAACCCAACCGGCGCCGCCAACGACAACTCGACGCCGCCTACGAAGCGCTGACTGCGATCACCGACCAGCCCCGGTAGTGACCGCGATGGCCCTCCTCGACCCCACACCGGCACATCGAGGATCTCCTTGCCGAAGTCGACCGCGGCTCCACCGCCATCTTCTGAGCTAACGCCGCAACCACCGAAAAAGTCCGAACCCGACCGAAGGTGGGGCCAATCTCGCCGTCACACTGGGGCCAATTCAAGTTGACATTGCCAGCTACCGCTACCTGGTCGAGGAAGCGCGTGACGCCGGTAGGCCGATGGCAGAGCGCACCGCCTGGCGGATCTGCTCGAACAACGGCTGGTGGAGTGTTTTCGGCAAGCGCAAGCGCGGCAAGAACGGCAAGATCGGCCCACCGGTTCACGATGATCTGGTCGGCCGTGACTTCACCGCCGAGACGCCAAATCGTTTGTGGCTGACTGATATTACCGAACATCGCACCGGTGAAGGCAAGCTCTATCTCTGTGCGATCAAGGACGTGTTCTCCAATCGCATCGTCGGTTACAGCATCGACTCGCGGATGAAATCCCGACTGGCCACACAGGCTCTCAATAGTGCAGTGGCACGTCGCGGCGAGGTCGCCGGCTGCGTGGTGCACAGCGACCGTGGGTCGCAATTTCGGAGCCGGCGATTCGTGCGCGCCTTGGGCCGCCACGACATGGTCGGATCAATGGGCCGCGTCGGGTCGGCCGGCGACAACGCGGCCATGGAATCGTTCTTCAGCTTGCTGCAGAAGAACGTTCTAGACCGCCGGCGCTGGGACACCCGAGAGCAACTCCGCATTGCCATCGTCACCTGGATTGAACGGACCTACCACCGTCGTCGACGACAGGCCGGCCTCGGGCGGTTGACCCCGATCGAATTCGAAGCAATCATGACCACACCGGCCAGTCAGGCCGCGTGACCGAAACTGTCACCTGTTCGTGCAGCAGACCCAACCGCAGCGGCTTGATGTTGGCGCGAGTCTCCACAACGTTTAGGGGAGACGTACCTGTGCACGAACTCAGCTACCAGCGCAGGCGGTAGCGAGTGGCTTTGTTGTGCGATCACCGCCACAGTAGGGCAGAGCCCCCGGGTCCACGCTCCTGAAAGCTCGCCAAAGGCTGCCTTCTCTTTGCTATCTGCCTCACGTGTCGCTCCACCGAGATATCGGATCACAACAAATTTGTGTATTGCCGCGCGCACATCACAATTGTGATGTGCGCATTTAAGCAGGGACTTCATCGATTCAGCCATACATTGCTGCCGATCAGCTAATTGCGTTCGCAAGCATCCGGAAAAGAGTACCGCCGTGCCATTTGCCAACCGCTTGAGTCCTCCTAGACTTCTTGCTCAAGCTGAAGTCCCGCTATGCGACTGCTGCGGGTTAATGGGCGACGCAATGAAGACGCGGAGGGGCGGCATTGGTTACTACAGCAAACACTGCTACACGTGGGGTCGAAGGGCGCAACGCGTGGGTCTCGAGGGCGCGGTGTCGCTCCACTGACCCCGACGAACTATTCGTTCGCGGAGCGGCCCAAAGAAAAGCGGCCGTGATTTGCCGGCACTGTCCGGTCATGGCCGAATGCGCCGCCGAGGCGCTCGACAACCGGATGGAGTTCGGTGTCTGGGGCGGTCTGACCGAACGTCAACGTCGGGCGCTGCTGAAGCGCCACCCTGATGTGGATTCCTGGGTGGAGTTTTTCGCGGCCCAGAGAACACCGCGAGTCCATCGCCTAATCAGCTGACCCGAGTCGGCCGACGAGAACGGCCCGTCGTCGGTTCGAGGGCGACGGGCCCGGTGTCGAACTGACGACAGTTTTGACGACAGTTGTTTTAAAGCCGAAACTGCAGGGAGAAAGCAGCTTCCGCGATGCGAAAATGCCCGGCTGGGTCGAGGTGGAGAACGTGTCCTTTTGACGGCGGTCCCGACTTGCCGTCTCGCGGCAGCAACGGCCAAGGCCGCCACGTGCGACTAGGGGCGACGGTGGAGCAATGCAAGGAGCTTGGAATCGGCTTTCTCCGTGAGCGTTTCGCAGCCCGGCAGCCGATTACGTTCCAACGGTTGATGGTGGTGCGTTGGCTGGGGGGTGGATGCGTCCGGCAACGTGATCGCGGCGCCGCTATGAGGTACTTCACCAACGCAGCTGGCGGGCTGGTTTCGATCGACGCCACCGATGTTGTATCCCGCTACACGGCGATGCTCGGCTGGGTGCCCGCCCCCGACCTGCCACGGTGACCGGGGCTCCCTCAAATGGAGGATCTTTAGTTCATCCGGTGCGTGGTCCATTTGGCTGATGGACGCCCCCTGGTTGCTCCAGCACAGTTGGTAGGTCGCCGGAACAAACTGGTGAACATGGCAACGCAAACAGGAGAATTTAGATGACTGCTAACACAACCACCACTTCGACCGCCAGAGCGGTCGCGAAACATGACTGCGCGGATCATGGCTGTCTGGCCGTGATGTTCGGGCTCGCGCTGAGTGACGCCACTCCCGTCAACGCTGAGGAAGGTTCCACGTCGAGCTGGTGAGCGGTGTGCGGCCGTCTCGCTCGACCCCGACGAGCCGACCGCGTTACCGGCTGCCACTGCAGGAGCGGGGGCGATGCTCACAGATTCCACCGTCGAGTCCCGGGGGACGGCGCGCTTTACGCTCGAGCCAATACTGATGAGGCTGGCCGTGACCGCTCTTGGGCACGCGTTGCCGGCGACAGTGTTCAGTTCCTCGCGCTCTCACCGAGATGATTCCTCACGCAACAACTGGAACGCTGAGTGATCTCGCAAGGGGGGTCAATTTGCAGAAACCGTTGACAGCCCCCTTGGTTTCCGATTTCGTTGCCCCTCACCCGATTACGAATTCACTTCTTCGCCGCCGTAACCGGCAGTGGGCTACGAGCAATCGCGGGTGTGTCGATCTCGCCGGCCAGCCACGGAAGCGTTGAGGCGAATACTTCTTGGGCGAATTGCCACTTGTGCAGTCCCGGCGTCGCGACCACGGCGCAGGAGATGCCCTTCGCTTGGCCGAGCGCACAGAGAGTATTAGCCGCATCGGTCTCAGCGCTGGTGTCGCTGTGAGTGCCGGGCGTGCTCAAAGACAGCGGGTCGTTGTCAGCGACTTGAGCAGTCGAGACGGCGAACCATCCGGTTACGCCGAGGTATTGCCCACGGTGGTTGTTCATGACGGTGATGGGGTCGAAGGCGGCCGCGGCGGCGGCATCGCCACCAAACAGCCGGCTGATTGTCTGCTCTTTGGTGCCTGAGGCCGGCCTCAGGTCTCCCGCAATGTCGACGAAGGACCTGAACAATTCCGGATGTATCACGGTCAGGTCCACGGCGCACGTGCCACCCATCGAGAAGCCAACGATGCCCCAGTTGGTGCGATCGTCGCTGACGCCGAACTGCGCGCTCATAAACGGCATGACGTCTCGGGTGAGGTGGTCGGCGGCGTTGCCGCGGGGCCCGTTGACACATTCTGTGTCGTTGCGGAATGAGCCGCCCGTGTCAACGAATACGAGTACCGGCGCGTTGCCCCCGTGGGCGGAGGCGAAGTGGTCGAGCGTGTTGACCGCGTCGCCTTGGCGGATCCAATCGGCCGGCGTGTTGAACTGCCCGCCGATCATCATCACCGTTGGCAGCCGTGGGGGTGGGTTGGTCGAATACCAAGCCGGCGGCAGGTAGACGAATTCAGTGCGATGCTTGAACTTCGACACATCGTTCGGGATCTTCACGGGAACGACGGTGCCGTGCGCCGGCACGGTGCGGGTCTGCTGCATCGCTGTCACAGCGTTGTGGTCGACTTGATCGGGCAGAGAGCCGGCGGTGAGCTCATTCCAAGCCATCTGCACCGTCGTGAAGTAGCCGACGGACCAGTTGAGCGTGATTCCGCAACTAAGCAGGCACAGCAGCACCGCGAGCAACGACGCGACGCGTCGCCGCCAACGGGTCGTGCGCCATCCGAGCACCGCGACGGCCACCACGAAGCCTGTGACACCGACCCACAGCCAGAAAATCGGCAGGGCCGGATTGTCTCCCATGCCCTGATACTTGACATACCAGTAGGTGCAGCCGACCACAGCCACACCGACGAGCCCTGCCAGCGGCAGCCACACACCTCGCCAACGGCGAGAACGCCAGCCGATTCCGAGCAGCACAGTGACCGCAGCGACAACCTGGATCGTTAGAGGAAGCCATCCCCACGACAACGACACGCCGCCGTGATACGACGAGTTCGCCGCATCGGCTAAGAACGGTGTGGCTACCTCAAACGCAGCGGGTAGAGACGTCATCGTTGGTTCCCCTCAGCTCAACGCTGCGGACATTGATGAGTACCCGCTTGAGTTGCTGGCGACAGCCAATATCGCCACATTCCTGATCGTACGGGCTGGCACTTGTTCGGCCCACGTGCTGCGAGTCCGCGTTCACGCGTCGAAGTCCGTCGGGTCGAGTCACCGATTCAAGCTCTCACAGCATTCATTCGCCGGCCGTTCGTCATGCATTAGTCGGGCGACGGTCTGCCGCGCCCTTCGCGGCGGCACTCGACGCGAGCTACCGGATGCTGCGGCGCCCCAAACCGCCGATGCTAACCAACTGGCTGGTTGCATTCTTGGGCCGCGATCGCAGCTACGACATCAGCGCCGCCCGAACCGAACTCGGATACGCCCCCCAGATTCCGCCCGCCCAAGGGTTCGAGGAGATGACACGCGCCGGCGTCGGCTAGAACACGAGGTGCCCGTTTGATCTCACGCGTCGGAGTGCTCCTCAGCTGACTTTGAACCTTCTTGAGATTTTTCGGCCGGTGCACCCACTGAGAGCAACACCGGGACGCTCAACAGCATCACGCCGCCAAGGCAGAGCAGAACGATCTCCAGCCTGAAGTGAGGCAGAATCGCCAATGCCAAGATCGACATTCCAATCGTGCCGACCGTGTAGGCCACGTTGTATACGGAATAAACGGCGCAATACGAACGCAGGCCGCGATTTTCGACGGCATCGCCCATCGCCGCCGACTGCGGGTTGAGCAAGAGCGCGTAGGCGACTTGCACCGCGGTGGTGGCTGCGGCGATGACAAAGAGGTTGGTGGAGATGCCGATCAGTGGGACTGTCAGCGCCATGACGACTGTGCCAAGCAGCGCCGTTCGCCTTATCCCGATGCGTCCGACGATCCACATCACCAGCGGTGCGGACAATCCGTAGATAGCCGTCGTGATCGTAAACAGCACACCGATACCTGCCGGGTCTGCGCCTCCCTGCGCGACGTGGACCGGAACCAGTGTTTCCACGACGGTCCACGCGGCGGAGGCCAGCATGACCGCGAACGCCGCGATGAGTACGGCGCGGTCGTTCAGCAGCGCAAAGACAGTGGCGTCGGGCGTTTGGTTGCGTCCGTCTGGTGGCACGAAGGCGATCAACGCGAGCAGACTGACGGCGACCACCGCGATGACGGCATAGAAGGGGAGCCGGTACCCTCCGATCGCGTACAGGCCACCTGCCAGCGCTGGCCCGATCACGCTGCCTCCGGTGCTGCCCATCAGCGCGAAGCCCATCATGCGCACGCGGTCGCCCGAATAGTGTTCGGCGACCAGTGCGAGCCCAGCCGTCCAGGTCGCCGCGGCCGACACTCCCTGTAGGACACGCGCGGCGATCATGATCGGGAAGTCTGGGGCCCAGGCCAGCAGCGCGGTCGCCAGACCCAGCGCCAGCGAGCCGGCGAGGATTACCCGACGGCAACCAAATCGATCGCCGAGGTAGCCGAAGACCGGAGTGCTCACCAGGGCGCCGAACCCGCAGACGCCCGCGAGGATCATCAGCTCCTCGTGCTCGGAGATGCCTGCAGGCGAGAACGGCGTCAGCGGAATGACAAGGCCGTAGACGAGATAATCAACGGCCAGCGCAAAGGCGATGACCGCGATCAACGACCAACGAGGGGCTCTGTCGGCAAGCGTGGTGGGTTCCGATCCAGCTGTAGCGCGGGCGCGAAATTGGGGTTTGCTGGGACAATGACGAGGTCAGGGTACCGCGGTCATAACCCCGGTTCGGTAAGTTTGCTCAATGTCGGTGACCGTGCCCGTTTTGCGGCGCGATGGCGGCGGCGACTGCGGGATGACCCGACGACGCCGGTCCCGACGATGGCATCACCGTCATCGCGCCGTGAGGCGCTGACTCCGGGCTGCTACAGCCGAGATGTAGGCATGGTTTGTCTAAGCAAGTGCACCAAACAGAAAGCGCCAGTGCGAAATTGGATGCTCTCGGCGAGCTTGCGTAGGTAATCTGGCCTGCTATGCCGCGTTCATTCGACTTGTCGGTTGAATCCCCGGCCAGCGTCGAACAAGCCCATGCGGCATTCGCCGATGAAGAATACTGGCTGGCGCGACTGGAGGCCTTCGGCGGCGTCGGCAGGCTGGATTCGTTGACGGTCGGCGACGACGGCACCGTGACCGTGGCCATCATTCAAGACCTCCGCCACGATCTGATGCCAGGACTGGTCGCCAAGTTCTATCCCGGTGATCTAGAGGTCCTACACGACGAGAAATGGGGCCCGGTCGGTCGCGGCCGGATGCGCGGAGAGATCAGCATCTCGGCGAGGGGGTTTCCGGGCACCGCCGTCGGCGCAGCTCTGTTGGCGCCGGCTAAGACGAACGGCTCGAGCCTCGAGTTCGTCGCGACAGTGGAATTCAAGATTCCGCTGGTCGGCGGCAAGATCGAGAGCATCGTCGGTCGCCAGGTGATCGAGCAGATCGCCGCGATCCAGCGTTTCACCACGGCGTGGATCACGCAGAACGGCTGACCCCGCCAGCTCTAGTGGGCCTGACAGCACCGGTTCGCCTGGGGGTCTGATCTGCCGATTTCGTTACCGAATCGGCCGATTTTACGCCTGCGTCAACGGAGGCGACTACGCTTTCAGCATCGCTTTAAGTAGTGGATTTTTGGTGATGCCCTGGCGGGCGACGTGCAAGCGGCGATGCGAAAAGTATTGGAGCGCACCGCGATTCGACCATGTGAGTGCTTTCCCGGCTGAGAAGGAGTAACGGCCGTGGGCAAAGGGTCTGTCATTCCAATTGCGGTGATCGGTATGGCCTGCCGGCTTCCCGGGGGCATCGACTCGCCGGAAAAGCTGTGGACCTCGTTGCTGCGCGGCGACGATTTGGTCACCGAGATCCCCCCTGAGCGCTGGGACGCCGGCGAGTACTACGACCCCGAACCCGGTGTGCCGGGCCGGTCGGTGTCGCGCTGGGGTGGCTTCCTGGACAACGTGACGGGCTTCGACGCCCCGTTCTTCGGTTTCGGGGAACGCGAGGCGGCAGCTATCGATCCGCAGCACCGGCTATTGCTCGAGACGTCCTGGGAGGCCGTCGAGCATGCCGGTCTCGACCCAGCGTCGCTGGCCGGGTCAATGACCGGCGTGTTCGTGGGTCAGTGTCATGACGACTACCTGATCGTGACCAGGGACGCGGGAGCCTTGTCCGACCCTTACGGCTTCACCGGCACCGCGTTCAGCATGGCTTCGGGGCGCATCTCCTACCTATTGGGGCTGCAGGGTCCGGCGATGACGGTGGACACGGGATGTTCGACCGGTCTGCTCACCGTGCACCTGGCGTGTCGCAGCCTGGATCACGGAGAGAGCGACCTCGCGCTCGCAGGCGGCGCATCGGTGATGATGTCACCGTCGATCTCCTCCTCGGCGTCGGCGCAGGGCATGCTCTCTCCGCGGGGGCGCTGCCGCACCTTCGATGTCGGCGCGGACGGCTTCGTCCGTTCAGAGGGTTGCGCAGTGGTGTTGCTCAAGCGGTTGCCCGACGCGGTTCGGGATGGCGACCGGATTCTGGCCGTGGTGCGCGGGACGGCCGCCAATCAAGACGGCCGCACCCCGAACATTTCGACGCCCGCGATGGATGCGCAGACCCAGGTGTTCCGCGCGGCGCTTGCCGAGGCGGGTGTGGACGCCGACACGGTCGGCGTGGTGGAAGCCCATGGAACCGGCACGCCGGTCGGTGACCCCATCGAGTTCGGCAGCCTGTCACGCGTCTACGGCGCCGGTGAACCTTGTGCGCTCGGATCGGCGAAGAGCAACTTCGGACATACCGAGTCCGCCGCGGGCGTGGTCGGGCTCATGAAGGCGGTGCTTTCGCTCCAGAACGCAGTCGTCCCGCCGATGGTGCATTTCACGGGTCTGCCCGATGACCTCCGACAAATCGACACCGGACTGTTCGTACCTGTGGCGGTCACGCCTTGGCCGACACGAAAGACCCAGACGGATCGACGGGCGGCGGTGTCTTCGTACGGGATGTCGGGAACCAACGTCCATGCCGTCCTCGAGCAGGCTCCACAGACCGCCACAGCGGACACCCCATCACCGGCGGGTCCACTGCTGTTCGCGATCTCGGCCACCTCGGCCGACGAATTGCGCAACACCGCGCGGCGGCTGGCCGAGTGGGTGGGCGACCACGCCGACGACGTGACACCATCCGACCTCGCCTACACGCTGGCGCGTCGGCGTGCGCACCGCCCGGTGCGCACGGCCGTGATCGCCTCGACCCTGGCCGATCTGGGACAGAAACTGCGCGACGTTGCCGAGGATGAGATCCCGTATCTGCCCGCGGTCGGCCAGGACGACCGCGGCCCGGTCTGGGTGTTTTCCGGTCAGGGTTCGCAATGGCCGGCGATGGGGGCAGGCCTTCTGGAGACTGAACCGGAGTTCGCGGCATGTGTCGCAGAAGTCGAACCACTGATCGCCCGTGAGGCGGGATTCTCTGTGACACAGGCGATGTCGGCCCCCGAGACGGTCACCGGAATCGACCGGATCCAGCCCGTGCTGTTCACGATGCAGGTTGCGATGGCCAGCGCCATGCGCTCCCACGGCGTGCACCCCAGCGCGGTCATCGGACATTCCCTCGGCGAGGTCGCGGCCGCCGTGGTGGCTGGCGGTATGACCCTTGAAGACGGGGTGCGCGTCATCTGCCGCCGCTCTAGATTGTTGCGTCTCGTCGCCGGCGGAGCGATGGCCGCTGTCGAGCTACCCGCCCAGCGCGTGCGTGAGGAACTGGCCGCTCGCGGTGCCGAGGATGTCGCATTGTCGGTGATCGCGTCTCCGCAGTCTGTCGTTGTCGGCGGTGAGACAGAAGCGGTCCGGGACATGGTCGCGGGCTGGGAGCGGCGCGGGGTGATGGCCCGCGAGATCGCCGTCGATGTGGCGTCACACTCGCCGCACGTCGATCCGATCCTCGCCAAACTCGCCGACACGCTGACCGAGCTGAGTCCTACGGCGCCGACGGTCGGGTACTACTCCGCGACCCTGGACGATCCGCGTGCCCGGCCGGCCTGGGATGCCGCCTACTGGGTGGACAACCTGCGTCATCCGGTCCGCTTTGCGGCAGCGGTGCAGGCCGCGCTGGACGACGGTCACAGGGTATTCGCTGAACTGTCCCCCCATCCCTTGCTGACCCGCGCGGTGGAGCAGAACGCCGAGGCCGCCGACATCCTTTTGCAGGCGCTGCCCAGCCTGCGGCGCGGGCAGGAAGTGCCCAACGGGTTGCTCGAATTCGTGGCCGACCTGCACAGCGTGGGCGCCGCAGTCGATTTCTCGGTGCGGTATCCGAGCGGGAGGCTGGTCGACGCACCATTGCCGACCTGGACGCGTCGCAAGCTGCTGGTGGGGTCGAACGGCCAGCGCCGGCAAGCCCAGGATGCCTACACGGTTGCGGTGCATCCATTGCTGGGCGCGCACGTTCGACTCCCGGAGGAGCCGGAACGCCACGCTTGGCAGGGCGAGATCGGCCTCGCGGCGCTGCCCTGGCTGGCTGACCACCAGGTGCACGCGGTGCCGGCCTTCCCGGGCGCTGCCTACTGCGAGATGGCGCTGGCCGCATCCCGCACGCTTCTCGGGGAAGCGGCAGAGGTTCGTGACATCTGTTTCGAGCAGATGCTGCTGCTGGACGATCAGACGCCGGTAGCGGCCGTCGCGTCGGTCGAGGCGCCCGGTGTCGTCGATTTCGCGGTCGAGACCCACGACGATGGGGAGCAGGCGCGATGGGCCACCGCAGTTCTACGCGCGGCCGACGATGAGCCGCCGCCGCCGCAGCAGCGAATCTCCACCCTGCTCGCGGCGCACCCGTTCTGTACCGACGGGGCGGAGATCCGCCAATGGTGGGACCGTCGTGGGGTTCAGTTCGGTCCGGCCTTCGGCGGTCTCGTTGCCGTCCATACCGCCGAGAACTCCTCGACCCTGGTGGCCGAGGTCGGGCTGCCCCCGTCGGTTCGCTCGCAGCAGGGCGATTACCGCGTGCACCCGGCCCTGCTCGACGCGTGTTTCCAGTCGATCGTCGCGCACCCGTCAGTCAAGGACCTCGGCGACGGCTTGCTATTGCCGTTGAATGTGCGACGGCTGCGCATTTTCGGCTCGTTGCGCAACGCCAGGTACTGCGTCGTCTGCGTGACCGCGCACGATCGGTCGGGCGTGGAGGCCAACCTCGATGTGCTGGACGAGTCGGGGACCGCAGTGCTGATCGTCCGGGGGTTCCGGATGGGCCGTGCCAGCGAGAGCAGCGAGCGCGAGAGTGTGCTGGGTGAACGGCTCCTGACGGTTAATTGGCTGGAGAAAACGCCGACGATCCCCGACGACAGCGAGCCAGGTCACTGGCTCCTGATCAGCACCGCAGATGCCGAAGAGTCCCTCGCCACCGGACTCGCTGACGCACTGAAAAGTGAAGGCGCTCAACTCGATTTGCTGCACTGGCCGCAAAGCGCCGACCACGCGGCGGTCGCAGAACGGCTGACCAGCCTGCTGTGCGCCGGCGGCATCACCGGCCTGGTGGTGCTACTCCCTCCGGCGAGCGGGACCGACGACGAAGATGGCTTGGCGAGCGGCCGAGACCATGTCCGTCATCTCGTGCGGATTGCCAGCGAACTGCCTGAGCTGGACGGGGAACCTCCTCGGTTCTACGTCGTGACACGGGCGGCTCAGGCCGTGCTGGCCGGCGACGAGGTGAACCTGGAACAGGCTGGGTTGCGCGGACTGCTGCGGGTCATCGGTGCCGAGCATCCGCAACTGCGGCCGACCCACATCGACGTGGACGAGAACACGGACGCCCAGCACGTGGCGACGGAACTGTTGTCAGGCTTGGAAGAGGACGAAACCGCCTGGCGGAGTGGGCAGTGGCTGACAGCCCGGCTCAACATCACACCGTTACGCCCGAACGAGCGCCGAACCACCACCGTGAACCACGAGAGCGACGGCATGCGGCTGGAGATCGGAAATCCGGGTGACCTGGAAACACTGGAACTCGTTGCACTCGAACGTATTCCGCCGGAACCGAAACAGATCGAGGTCGCGGTCGCCGCGTCCAGCGTGAACTTCGGCGATGCCCTCATCGCTTTCGGCCGCAACCCCCGCTTCGACGGGCGTCGGCCGCAGCTGGGATATGACTTCGCAGGCGTGGTCACCGCGGTCGGGTCGGAGGTGACCCAACATCACGTCGGTGATCTCGTTGGTGGTATTGCTTCCAACGGTTGTTGGGGCACGTTCCTCACCTGTGACGCCCGGCTTGCGGCAGCGGTTCCGTCAGGTCTGACCGCCGACCAAGTCGCCGCCGTGTCAACGGCTTACGGCACCGCGTGGTACGGGCTGGAATATCTGGCCAGGATTGCGCCAGGCGATCGGGTGCTGATCCACTCCGCAACCGGGGGCGTAGGGCAGGCTGCGATGGCCGTGGCTCGCCGGGCGGGTGCCGAGATTTTCGCAACGGCAGGCAGCCCCCAGCGTCGACAACTGCTGCGCGACATGGGTGTTGAACACGTCTACGACTCGCGCAGCGCCGAGTTCGCCGACATGATCCGCCGCGACACCGACGGATATGGCGTCGATATCGTGCTCAACTCCTTGACGGGTGCCGCTCAGCGCGCGGGGCTGGAATTGCTTTCGTTCGGAGGACGGTTCGTCGAAATCGGCAAGCGCGACATTTACGGCAACACGCGGCTGGGCATGTTCCCCTTCAGGCGCAATCTCACGTTCTGCGGCTTCGACTTGGCGCAGCTGTGCGATACCCACCCTCAGCGGATCGGCGACCTGCTGCGAACGGTGTACCGGCTTGTTGCCGACGGTGAGTTGCCGGTACCCGAGCACGCCTGCTACCCGCTTGCCGAGGCGGCCACCGCGATCCGAGTGATGAGCGCGGCGGAGCACACCGGCAAACTCGTGCTATCGGTTCCGCGGCCGGGGCACAGCAGCGTGGCGGTGCCGCCGCAACGCGCCAGGGTCTTCCGCCGCGACGGGGCCTACATCATCACCGGCGGCCTGGGTGGCCTCGGGCTGTTCCTCGCAGGCGGGATGTCCGCGGCGGGCTGTGGCCGGATCGTGCTGACCGGGCGCTCGCAGCCGTCGGCCAAGGTGGAGAAGACAATTGCCCGTATCCGGGCCGCCGGAGCCGAGGTCGAGGTGGTCTGCGGCAACATCGCAGAGCCGGACACCGCGCGCAAGCTGGTCGCAGCGGCCACGGCTACGGGGCTTCCGGTTCGTGGAGTGCTGCACGCCGCGGCGGTGGTCAAAGACGCCACACTCACCAACATCACCGACGAGCTCGTCGAAACGGACTGGGCGCCCAAGGTTTACGGCGCTTGGCACCTACACCAGGCGACGGCAACGCAGCCATTGGACTGGTTCTGCTCGTTCACGTCGGCCGCCGCCTTGCTGGGCTCGCCCGGACAGGGCGCCTACGCCGCGGCCAACAGCTGGCTCGACGGCTTCACGCAGTGGCGCCGAAGCCAGGGCCTTGCGGCGACGGCGATCGCCTGGGGAGCGTGGGCCGAGATCGGGCGCGGTGCCGTGCTCGAAGAAGGCGGCGACACCACCATGATTGCGCCGCAGGAGGGCGCATACGCATTTCAGGCACTGCTGCGCCACGACCGCGGCAACAGCGGCTATGTCCCCATCATGGGTTCACCGTGGCTGACCGCTCTCGCTCAGCGGACACCTTTCGCCGAGGCATTCAAAGCATCGGCGCAAAATCGAACGGCTGACAACACATTCCGAGCCGAGCTCAGCACTCTGACGCAGGAGGAGTGGCCCACTCGGTTCCGGCATCTGATCGCGGAGCAGGTCGGCTATATTCTGCGCCGCGCGGTCGACCCCGATCGGCCGTTCGTGGACCACGGCCTGGACTCGCTGGGCAATCTCGAGCTGCGCACCCACATCGAAACCGAGACCGGAATACGCATAACGCCAAAGGCGATTGCCGCCCACAACACCGTGCGGGCACTTGCCCAGCACCTGTCCGACACGCTGGCGGCGCAGCAGACCGCTTGAATCACTCTGAAATCCAGTCATCTGCAGGGCAGAGAGAGGAAAGGGCGCAGAGCAGCGCGCGGGCTGCCTCGATCGTCCTCTCCGGTGCCGGTGAGTGTGAATGATGATCGATTTGCAGTCGGTCTCCGAGGATCCACGAGGTGTACAGATCAACGCCTGGGACGGATGCGGTATGCAGTTCGGTCTGCAGGGCGTTCAGAGTGAGATTCGGCGGGGTCGGCATATCGGGCACTGACCCGGAATACGTCGCTATCACGAGATCGGGAAGGCCCGATGGAGTCCCGGCGTATTGCAGGTTGAAGTGAAGCAACGACTGCTGGATCACTCCGTCTGACAAGTCGGCCCGGAAGGTGTCGACGATGTCGTTCGCGAGATCTGAAAGATCTGTATTCGGCCTGATCTCAGCGAGATACGTGGCCAGTCCCAAGGGATTGGTGCTCGCCGTCGCGTCCACCGGGGGTGTGACCAGAAGCCGCAAATCGACGGGACTCACATACGGGATCGGTATGTTCGGTGTGTCGCGGGCCTGCCACTCGGCCAGCAGGATAGCCGCCGCGATCACGGCGTTGACGCTCAGCCTGCGGTCACGAGCGAATTCGACGACAGCTTGGGTCTCCGGCTCAGTCAGCCGGCATCTGGCTGCGGGAACCAGTGCGGGAAACGACGGATTGCCGCCTGCGGTGTTTCTTGCCGAAGGAGGTAAGTCATAGGCGAACATGGCCGACATCAGCCGCTCGAATCCAGACCGCGACTGCTTGCGTATGCCACGTGCCGCGAGCACGGCTTCGAGTGGTTCTGGCGCGGGCTGAGCGACAACGGGTTCGACATGGCCAGCGCACACCGCATCGGTGTAAAAGGAAAACAGCTCCCAAAGAAGTCGGAGGTGATGCTGACCATCGGTCAGGCTGTGATGGGTGTAGAAGGTGAGCTCGGCCCCCGTAGCGGTGACCTTCAGCCGCAGATTCGCAAGCGATGTGCCTTGGTCGAGTAACGTTCTGCGCGAGGATGTCCCGTCTTCGTCTTCGACGACCCAAATGCCGGGGTGAACGAAATCGTCGACAACAATGCGGTGCGAGCCATCGGATCCTCGCTCGAGGTGACAGGTGAGTACCGGGTGGGCCTGCAAGACGGTGTCGAAGGCTACGGACATCGCATCGATGTCCACTGAACCGCTCATCTGTACGGTGCTGCCGAAGAAAGTCTGACTCTGCGCAAACATTTCTTCGCTGGAAGCCAGCTTTCGAATGACGGAGGTTGGAAACATATCGGTCACCGACGCATACTCGCCCTTCGATATCCGTGGGCCATCGGCACAACACATACGGCGATGATTCCGCCCGCCCACAGGGCGGTCGCGACCATCGGCCACAGAACCTGGCCGCCCTGTGATACTCCGCGCATGGCTTCGATGGCATAAGACATCGGTTGGTGCCCGACGATCGGCCGAATCCAATGCGGATACTGTTCCAGCGGTACGAATCCGGTGCAAAAGAAGATGCCCAGCGTGATCACCAATGCGACGGCCTCAACCAGGGTCGTGGTCGCGGAATAGAGGGCAGCCGTGGTGACCACGGTTGCGAATCCGATTCCGAAGACCACCGGGATCAACAGCCACGCCAGTCCGCCAAGCAGGCCCTGGTGGAATCGGAACCCGAGGCCCATTCCGGCGCAGAGGATCACCACAGTGGTGACGAGGATCCGAACGGCCTCCGCAACCAGACGCGACAACAGGCCGGACGCACGGTGCACGGGAAGGACCCAGAATCGAGCGAGCAGGCCGTCGGTGCGCTCGCGGATGAGGCCGATGGCGCTGACTGACGATCCAGACACGATTGCGACGATGACGACCATCGGAACGCTGCCGAACAGGGCGCTGTGTCCGGTGATCGACGAGATTCGTTCGCCGAGTACCGTATTCACCGTCAATAGGAGGAGTATCGGCACAACGAGCGTCTGAACCACGGTCGGTAAGTCGCGGCTCCACCAGATGAGGAGCCGCTTCGACTGGACGAGCGTTTGCGGAACGAGCACGCGAAGGGAATTTTCCGGGGGCTGTGCATCGGATCTCACGGGTGCCCCGTCGAGCAGCTCCGCGTTGCGCGCTACGTCGTTGGCAGCAATGGTCATTACCGCCGCCTCGCCAGAACGACGGCCGACACCGGCAGCATGATCACGAGAAGGCCCACCAGCCACAAGAACGTCGGCCTCATCACCGCCCACGTCACGTATCCTGCGGCCGGCGTCGTATCGCCTGCCAATGCCCTCAGTGCGTAGACGAATTGGGAGATGGGCTGATTGCGGACAATCGGCTGGACCCACCGTGGAAACAACTCCACCGGTTGGATGCCGACGGACAACAGTCCGAAGATCAACTGCGGCCCCAGGAGCACAGGTGTGGTGGCCTCCGGACTTCGTGAACTCGTTCCGATCAGATCGCCGAGCAACGACAGCACCGCGCCGATCAGCAGCACCAACGCGCAAAATCCGACGGCGTACAGGACGCCCCGGTGGAAACGGAAACCAATGATGTGACCGCATATCAGGGCGACCGTCAAACCGATCACACACCGGTACACGCTGGCCGACATGCGAGCCGCGAGCGGTGTCGGGGTGGCGATCGGCATGGACCAGAATCGCCGATTGATTCCCTGCGCTGCGTCGGTCGCTGCGCGGAGCGCCCCTGTGATAGATGCGAACGATATTCCCTGCAGTGCGATCAGAGGCGTCATGAACTGCGCATAGCTGCTCATTCCGCCCGTGGCGCCACCCATCACATTGTTCAGCGGAATGTAGAAGCCTGCGGTGAAGATCGCCGACGCGGCGATCGCGGTGACCAATTCCCCGGTGCGCAGATTCTGTACGATCGCGCGCACGGTCAGCACCCACCACTGCTGCAGCCCCGACGGACGTGGCCGAAGAGCAACCGGAACAGTCATGTCATCACGTCGGTCGTTGACTGGTCGTGTGCGGCGGGTTTCGCGGAATCGTTTGTCAGAGCGAGGAAGACGTCGTCCAGGGACGGCCGCCGCAGCCCGACGTCGACCACATCGAGATGCGCCGCCTCCAACCGCCACATCGCCTCGACGAGCGTAGTCGGTCCTCTCGGCGCCGGTATGGTGATCCGATCCGAGGGCAGTGTCTGTGTGCCGCCACTGTTGTCCGGCATCAGCGGGCCCAACGCCTCGACCATTGCGGGCAGATCCCGAACATCCCGCGGAACTATTTCGCAGCAACTGCCCCCGGTGCGCTCCTTGAGCTCATCCGGAGTTCCCTCGGCGATGATCGCGCCGAAGTCGATCACGATGATCCGATCGCTGAGTGCGTCAGCTTCGGCGAGATACTGAGTCGTCAACAGCGTGGTGATGCCGGAACTTTTGAAGCGGGACACCAGGTCCCAGATGCTTTGCCTGCTCCTCGGGTCGAGGCCCGTGGTGGGTTCGTCCAAGAACACCACCTCGGGACGGACCACCAGACCGCAGCCGATGTCTATCCGCCGACGCATCCCGCCGGAGTAGGTGCCGACACGGCGATCCGCGGCATCAAGCAGATCGAAATCGCGGATGAGTTTCGTCGCGCGGATTCGGGCGGCAGCCTTACTCAGTCCCTGTAGCCGGCCGAACATCACGAGATTCTCCCGGCCGGTCAGCATGTCATCGACGGCCACCTCCTGACCTGTGAGCATGATCGCTCGGCGGACCTTGGCCGGGTTCTCGACCACGTCGTGGCCGCCGACCCACGCGCGGCCCCGGTCCGGCCGCGTCAGGGTTGACAGAATGTCCAACATCGTCGTCTTGCCGGCTCCGTTCGGACCCAATAAACCGATGACCTCGCCGTGCCCCACTTCGAACGAAACGTCGTGCAGGGCATGAACACTTTCGTAGGATTTGCTGATCCCCTCGACGATGACGCCCTTGGCAGCCATGGGTATTCGCCTCTTTCGCCTCACGAACCTGTCGGCTCGGGGTCCATCGACGACAGGTCGACCAAAGCGAATTCCTCGTAGTCTTCTGTCGTTTCGTCTTCTGCAGTGGCCGACGCGATCGCTTCGGAAATCATCTCGCCGAGCGCAATCGGGAAGTGCTCCATGAGCGATTCCACAGTCGCCGGTTCGATCCGGCGGGTGTCAAACCACCAATCCAGGTGCAGCAAGCCGGAAGTGCGGTAAACCCGAAGCTCGATGGCGTGGCCCAGACCAGGCAGAGTCTCACGCGTCGGCATCGCGGTGTCGATATCGAACTGCACGGGTCCTTGCGCAGGCGGCAGCTCGGGAATCGTACCGACATACGACAAGAAGATGTCGGGCGCACGTTCGCCGGCGAGCTGGACTGCTGTCGGCGCGTAGACGTACTTCAATAACCCGTGCCCGACTCCGTAGTGCGGCACCGCATCAAGGGCTTGGTGGACGCCGTCCATCAATTCCTTCGCCGTGCTCGTGTCGCGGTCGGTACAGGTGAGCGGAACCGGGTAGATGGTTGTGAACCAGCCAATGCTTCGATGCAGATCAACATCTGGTCTGAAGATCAACCGGCCGTGGCCGTCGAGGTCAACCGTGATGACACCGGCACCGATCGTGTGCCCGATCGTACGACCCAGTGCCGCAAGAAGTATCTCGTCTGTGGCCATCCGGAGGCTGCGCTGCGCCTCGTCCACCTCGGATGTCAGGTCGCTAGTCAGCACCGAGGACAGTTTTGCCAGATCGCCGGCATGAGGTGGTTCCGCAATGTCTTGCCTGGCCAACCGCAACGTTGATCTGTCGGATTGTTCGAGCCAGAAGCCGCGGCTTTCCAGCACAGCCGGGTGGGTAGCGAGCGCGGCGCATCGCTGCGACCACTCGCGCCACGTGGTGGTGGCCGGTTGCAGCGCGATCTCCTCGCCTGCCAGCCGTTGACCGAACGCGGTGAACATGTCGGTGATCAGGATTCCGCGGGATTCGTTGTCGCAGATCGAGTGGTGCACGGTGATCGCGACGTAGCATGGACCGCCCTGGTTGCCAACGATATAGGTGGCCGCCAACGGTTTGTGGCCAGTGTCCTGGCTCGTGACGAGCCCGGTGAGGATCGCAAGGACAGCCTGGCGTTCGGCAGGGCTGCCAGTCGCCACGTCATGCGGAAGCGAGCGAGTGGACAGTTCGGTGAATTCCTCCGGCGCTGCGATGTGTTGTTCCCACGTTCCCGCGCGTTCGACGATTTGCAGGCGCAACGCGTCGTGATGATTGGCCACGGCGGTCAGCACCGCGCGGACGTCGTCCACACTCACCTCGGGGCTGAGCCGAAGGACGAGGGGCACACACCAGCGACCGGTCTCACGCAGCCCTTGTTCGAGGAAGTAGGTGATGTTCGGTGGAACAGGAGGATTCCCAGCGTCGTTCAAGTAGGAGCCGGCCAGCCCTTCGGCACCGTATCGAGCCGTGAGCGCAGCCGCTAACCCGGCCACACTGTGGTGCTCGAACAGGTCCTGCGGAGTCAGGTCCAGGCCTTCCCTGGACAAGTTGGTCGCGATACTGATTGCGCTCACCGAATCGCCACCGAGCTCGAAGAAGTCGGCGTTGCGATCAATCGAGTTGACACCCAACGACTCGCCCCAGATCCGTTGCAGCGTCGCTTCGATCTGCGCCTGTCGACTGCCTGCCGCATTCGTGCCACCGCTGGAGCCGTTGGTTGACACGACGGCCGGCGTGGGTGCGGTGTCCGTCGGGAGGGGGCGGTCCGGCTGGTCGGCGACTGGTTTGGGATCAAGCCAATGCCTCTGGTGCGCGAACGGATAGCCGGGCAGCGAGACGCATCGGGGCGGCTCGGCGGTGCGCAAACGTGTCCAGTCGGCGTCTATTCCGGCGGACCAGAGTTGCCCGAGCGCGAGCAGGAACGCATCGCGGTCGTTCCGGTTCTGCAGTTGGTGACGCATGAGCCGAACCGCCCGGTGCTGACTTGACCACTGCGGCTGCCGTGTCGCCGATGCCGTCAGGCTCCCGCCGGGACCAACCTCCACCAATACGCGGTGCGGATCCGCAAGCACGGTATCCAGTTCGTCGGAGAACTGGACCGCGGCTCTGATCTGCCGCGCCCACCTGACGGGGTCGGTCGCCTCATCGGCCGACATCCACGTTCCGGTGATGTTCGAAAGCAAACGCGTGTGCGGCTCATGAAGCTCGAGGCGCGAGAGGACTTCCGTGAATTCGGGCAGCACGGGATCCATCGAACTGGAATGGAATGCGTGCGACGTCCGCATCCGACGTGCCGTCAACCCTTGCTCGGCAAGCCGATTCTCGAACTCGCGCACGCTGTCCTCGGGTCCGGACACCACACAGTTGCCGGGGTCGTTGACCGCAGCGATGTCGAGGCCGGGTGACAGATATTCGACGACGTCGTGGGGGTTCAGCGCAACGGCGACCATGACGCCGGGCGGTGACGCGTGCATCAGGCGTGCGCGTGCGGACACCGCGGTGATCGCGGTCGGCAGGTCGAACACCCCCGCGAGGGTCGCCGCGACGTATTCGCCGATGCTGTGTCCTGCGAGTGCCGACGCATGAATGCCGTAGGAGTCCATCAACGCCGCGAGTGCGTATTCGACAGCGAACAGTGCAGGCTGCGCATGGTCGGTGCGAGAGAGGTTGGTCCCTGGGCCGTCGAACACTTCGGCGCGCAGGTCGATATCGAGCTCGCGGCCGAATCCGTCGGCGCACAAGTCGAATTGCTCTGCGAACACGGGCTCGGACTCGTAGAGGCCCCGGGCCATACCGGCGTGTTGCGCGCCTTGCCCCGGAAAGAGGAACACCACTCGAGAATCCGATTCGGCACCGTCGACGGACTCGCCGACGAAGACATTGTCGTGCTCAGCCGCTTCCAGCACGCGCGCGGCATGCTCCTGATCGTGGACGACGGCTGCCAGTCGGAACTTGTCGGCCCGTCGGTTCGCGAGGGTGTAAGCGACGTCGGACAGATCGAGAGCTTCAGGGCCGGACAACTCGGTTGCCAAGTCAGACCGGTGTTCTCGCAGACCCTCGGCGGTGCGGGCCGACACGAGAAGTACCTGCGGGCCAAGGCGGCCCTCTCGCGGCGGAACAGGCGGTGCCTCTTCAACGATGACGTGCGCGTTGGTACCACCCACACCGAATGAACTGACTCCTGCCCGCCGGACACCGTCGCATTCCCAGGGGCCGTATTCGGTCGGCACTGTGAACGGGCCCTCGTCGAGATGTAGTTCCGGGTTGGGCCGAGTGAAGTGCAGTGTCGCTGGGATAGCGCGGTGCTTCAGGCACAAGACCGTCTTGATCAGACCGGCGATTCCTGACGCCACCTCCAGGTGACCGATGTTCGACTTGACCGAACCGATCAGGCACGGGCTCCGTCTCGGTGTATCGGAGACACCGAAAGCCCTTCGCAGAGCGTCAATTTCGATCGGATCGCCAAGCGGTGTACCGGTACCATGCGCCTCGACATAGCTGATACTGGACGAATCGATGCCTGCCACCGCGTGCGCCTCGGCGATGACGTCGGCCTGCGCGGCCGGATTTGGTGCCGCATAGCCGATCTTGGTCGATCCGTCGTTGTTGACGGCTGATCCTCTGATGACGGCATGGACACGGTCTCCGTCATCCAGCGCCGCCTGTAACGGTTTGAGCACCACGAATCCGACCCCGCTGCCGAAGATCGTCCCGTCGGCCCGCACATCGAAAGGTCGGCAATGGCCGACCGCCGACACGATCGAACCCTGCTCGGACCAATAGCCGACGCCGTGCGGGACGCGAAGCGACACACCGCCGGCAAGGGCCATGTCGCATTCACCGTTGAGCACGCTCTGGCAAGCCAGGTGCACCGCAACCAGGGACGACGAGCATGCGGTTTGAACGGTGATGCTCGGCCCGCGGAGGTTGAACTGGTGAGACACTCGCGTCGCCAGAAAGTCCTGCCCGTTGCGAAAATAGAGGCTGACCAGATCGATGTCCAAACCCCCGCGGCTCATGATCGCGTTCAGATTGCGGTGCGAGAACAGGTTGACGAAGAGATAGCCGCTGGCGGAGCACGATCCGTACACACCGATTGAGCCGTCGAACCTACCAGGGTCGCAACCCGCGTCCTCGAGCGCATGCCAGGCGCACTGCAGGAACAGCCGCTGCTGCGGATCTGTCGTTCGAGCGGCCTGGGGGAGAAACCGAAGAACTCGGCGTCGAACTCGTCAAAGCCGTCCAGGATCGGTGCGCGACGGACGTACGCCGGATTGGCGAGAACCTCGTCGGAGATACCTGCTGCGGCAAGCGCTTCGGCGGACAACGTCGTTATCGACTCCTCGCCACGTCGCAGAGTGTCCCAGAACGCCGACACCGAATTCGCGCCGGGAAAGCTGCCTGCCATGCCGACGACCGCGATCGCGTTGGTGGGCACCTCATCCGCTGCAGTCGGCGATCCTACGGGGCTGGCGATCATGAGCTTCTCCAATCGGCCGAAGAGACAGTACGCGGTGTGAAATATCGCCCGTGCGGACGCAAGGCGGGGAGTTCAAGTGTCCTGTTAGCCACTTCGTCCTCCCTGCAACGACTGGAATCTGGTCTCAACATCGCCCACGACGTCAAGCAGATGGTCGGAGAAGTAGAAATGATTACCGGGAAAGACCCGCAGGGCGAAGTCTGAGGTGGTGTGGTCCGACCACGCCGACACGTTCTCGTAGGGGGCAAGCAGATCGTCGGTCCCCATGAATGCGTAGATCGGGCAGGAGACTGTCGCTCCCGACGCGCATGTGTAGTCGGCGATGGAGCCGAAGTAACCGCGCAGCGCCGGCAAGAATAGATCCGAAAACTCCTTGCTATCAAGAATCTTCGGGTTGGTGCCTGCCAGCTCGGCCACGTGCTTGAGAACTCTGTCGTCGGACAGATCCCGGAAGAACTCGTTCTTGACGTGTCCTGGCGCGGAGCATCCGGAGACAAAGAGCGCGCTGATGAGATTGCCGGCTGACTCGAACCGACGGATCACTTCGAACGCCACGAGCGCACCCATGCTATGGCCAAAAAACGCGACAGGGCAGTCAAGTGCGGCCCTGCGTGTCAAAACTCGGTAGATGATGTCGGCGAGCTCGTGGATGCTCGGCACGCGTGGTCCGCTTGGTCCTTCCCGCGCCCCGGGATATTGCACGGCGATCCTTCTCACGCCGTTGGAAAAGGCCCTGGAGAACGGAACATAGTAGCTCGGTGATCCACCGGCGTGCGGGAAGATGTAGAGCCTGGGTGCCTCCGGCTTCAGGTCCACTGCGCTGGAACGGGATTCGGTCATGACGATCGCCCCGCTGAAACGGTGACGGCTCGTCGCGTTCGGACGGTGCCGCTGACGATGCGGAAGGAGAGTCTTATCAACGCGTCGAACACGCGGTCGGGCAGCATACGGCGAGCGAGAATGATCGGCTTGGCGCCTATGCCTGCTGCATAGCGTGTCCGGGGTCGACGGGCCCGAACCGCCCGGACGATCGCGTTGGCGATCACCTCTGGTCGCGATGCCAGGTCGGCGGCGGACAGCGCCCTGACGACCTCCGTGACTTGGTCGGCATACGCACTGTCCACAGAACTGCGAAGAAGGCGGTCGGCAGCGAGGCGATGCCACTCGGTATTGGTTGCGCCGGGCTCGACGACGACAACTTGTATGCCGAACGGAGCGAGTTCCAGGCGCAGCGCATCACTTAGGCCTTCGACCGCGAACTTTGCGGCGTGGTACCAACCGCCCAGCGGCGTGTGGAGCTTGCCCCCGATGGAGGAGACGTTGATGATGCGACCGCTGCGCTGGCCGCGCATGTGTGGCAGGACCAGTTGCGTGAGCCGGGCCAGCCCGAAAAGGTTCACGTCGAGTTCGCGCCGGGCCTCGGTCATCGGGACGTCTTCGACCGCGCCCAGACAACCGTAGCCGGCGTTGTTGACCAGGACGTCTATCCGCCCCGTCTCTTCGATGACGTGCGAGACGAAGGCGGTCAGTGCCGCATCGTCGGTGACGTCCACTCGTACCGGCCGAATGCCGATCTGACTGAGAGGAGCCATCAGATCGAGCCGCCTTGCTACGGCATACACGATGTATCCGAGACCCTGCAGCCGCCGCGCGGTGGCCGCCCCGATCCCCGATGAGGCCCCCGTGACGATGGCGACTTGGTCGGTCATGACGCCGGTCCCGGGTAGTCCAACGGGATCGCCAGGGCACTGATCGTCGCCGCAAGGGCATCGTATTGCCCTGCGAGCATGCAGAATTCAATGAGTTCGCGCGTAGACAGGTGTTGTGACAGCGAATTCCAGGTATCGCCGCTGATGGTCCGTTTCTCGACGAACTCGTCGGTGGCTTTCAGCAGCGCCTGGCGGCGCGACGAAAGGCCCTCTGCGTCGGGCCAGTTGAAGATCTTCTGTTGGACCTCGGCAGGGACACCGCGGCGTGCGGCGAACCGTCGATGCTGCTGCAACTCGTACTCGCTGCCACGCAGATGCGCCACCCTCAATATCACCAGCTCCGTGTCCGGCCTCGGCAACCTGCCCGCGTACAACACCGCACCGAAGACCAGCCAGGCCCAGAACAGCCGCTTGTGCTGGCCCAGCGTCGCGGTCAGGTGCATCTTCGGCGCCCCGATCACCCACGCGGCGATCTTGTTGACCACCCAGTTGATCAAACCGAGTGTGCGGAAACCACCGTCGGGAATCCGGGATTCGGCCACGGCCGAGGCACTGCGTGGAGCGGTCATACGCGTTCTCCTCGTTTGCGCCGCAGTGCGGCTTCCTGGCGAGCAGCGGCCCGTTGTCGCGCACGGTCGCGGACTCCATCGGTGTCGCGGTCGGCAGCCTGGCCGTTGAGGCCGAGCTGGCGAACGAGGTTTGCGGCGATGTCCCGCAATGAGGCGCCCTCGAGTAGCAGCGCGACTGGCGGCTCCACGCCGAAGTCGACGCGGGCGGCATTCCTGATTCGCACCGCCATCAGGGAATCCAACCCGATCTCGGTCAGTGACTGTGTCGGCTTCACGACCAGGTGGTCGCCATAGCCCATGACCGCGGCGACACGGGCGCACAGCTGATCGGTGATGACGCGCTGTACGTTGCCGGGTTCCAGGTCCCGCAGCGCATCCGGACCGGCCCAGTCACCACCGTCGCCGGCCATGTTCAGTTCGTCTATCACCGTGGCGAAGTAGCCCATCTCACGGATCTCGGGGAACGTCGCAAGTGCCCGATCGGTCCTCAGGCGTGCGACACCTGTGATAGTGCGGTCGGTGGCCAGCAGCGTTTCGAGGGCCTCGATTCCTTCGGCGGGAGTGATGGGATCGAGCACACTTGCGGTCAGCGACTGGGCGACGCCCACCTCCGACCACGGGCCCCAGTTGATCGCGGCGGCAGGCAAACCGGATGCCCTGCGCCATGCCACGAGGCCATCGAGCCAGGCGCTGGCGCACGCGTACGCCGCTTGACCCGGCGAGCCCAGTAACGAAGCGACGGAGGAGAACCCAACCCACCAGTCAAGTGCCCGATCGACCGTGGCCTCGTGCAGTCTCAGTGCGCCCGCGGCCTTCGGCGCCCATACCCGCTCGAACCCCTCCTTGCTCATCGCGATCAGCAGGCTGTCGTCGATCACCGCAGCGGCGTGGACGACGCCGCGCAACCGAAGTCCCGATTCCTCGGCCGCGGCGACCAATCGCTCTGCCGTACCCGGCATCGCGATATCCGCTGAGACCACTGAGATGTCGGCCCGCTCTTTTAGGTCGGCCAACACTGTGCGCTGCTCATCCGTCGGATCGCTGCGGCTGTTGAGGACGACACGGCCAGCGCCGCGGTCGACCAGCCATCGAGCGACGACGAGACCGAGACCGCCAAGGCCGCCGCTGACGATGTACGCCGCACCGGCCGTCACGACGGGGTGGCGCTCGGGCGGCTTCAGGGCTGCCCGGGAAAGCCGTTCGGCGTGCCTGCGGCCGCAGCGCCAGGCGACTACATCGTCGCCGCGTGCCGAAACCAGTTCGCCCATCAATGATTCCAGGTCGTCGCGACTTCCGTCCTGATCGACCAGTGTTGCCCGCAGGTCTGGATGCTCGTAGGCCAGGACGCGGACGAGCCCCTTGAGTGCATTGATAGCGGGGTCACCGGATTCACCGGCGTGAACGACGAGACCTCTGCGGGTCACCAGCCAGAGCCGTGGCGATTTCTCGTGCCAGCCGGCCACGACGGCGCGGATGGTTGAACGGATTGACCAGATCGAGTCTCTCGCCCTGGTCACCGCCTGGCTCAGGTCGGTCGAGTGGCCGCCGACGAAAACGACAATGCCGACCGGCGGACGGGCAGCATCTGCGCCACATTCGGCAAAGGCGGCCAGCACAGCGGATTCGTCGGCAAGGCGCGCGGTGATGACACGCCGCGTCGGCGATCGCCATCGGGCCGCGAACTCGTCGGCCATCCCGTCGGCATCGCTATCGTCGGTCAGCACGAGCCAGCTGCCCGGCGCCGCCGTCGGCGCACCTTCCGGTGACGCCGGACTGTGCACCCACGCGGTGTCGAAGATCTTCCGTGTGAGCGGCAGCGGTACCGCGCGTCTTTCGACGCGCCGCAGGTAAATGCCTGTGAGTTCGGCGGCCGGATGGCCGGCCTCGTCCGTCACGATGACTGTTCCAAGCTTGCCGCCGCCTGCGCCGTCGACATCCGCCACTTCCGCGTGACAACGCGCGTGCCGACCGAGACCCCTGAAGACCCTGATCTGTTCGAAAGAGACGGGGAGATAACTGACTTCCGCGGCCTCTGCGATCGCGCGGTCGGACATCGCGGCAGCGATACTCTGCAGTGCCGCATCGAATACGACGGGATGAATTCGAAATCCGGGGTGCGGCGACGCCTCTTTGGGAAGAGTGATTTCGGTTTCCGCGGAGTTGTTGGAACACCGAATGATTCGTGTCAGCGCCGCGAACGCGGGTCCGTGGTGTTGACCGGTCTTGCGGAGGGTGCCGTAGAAATCGGCAGGCGACACTTCAGTGCCCCAGGACCCGGCGGGCGCGCCTCGTCTACTGGGCGGGGTATCTGTGACCGTCTCGGCGACTTTGGCGACGGCGTGTCTGCGCCAACCGTTGTCGGCGGAACGCGAAAACACCTCGACCGACGCGATGCCGTCCGGATCGCGATGGAGCTGAGTCGTTACCGGGGTATGGCCATCGATGGGCAGCATCTGCTCGACTTCGAGATGCGTCACCGATACGGCATGAGCAGGGCAGCCGAACGCCTCACTGCCTGCGGCCAAGGCGATTTCGGCGAAAGCGCCCGCCGGTAGGATCGGCTGGCCGTGGACCTTGTGATCGGACAGCCACGGGCACACATCGGTTCCGACATCGGCCTGCCACACGTGATCTCGTCCGGACGGCAATTCCATGTGCCCACCGAGGAGCGGGTGGGTGCTCTTCAACTCCCCTAAGCCCGAACGATCGGTGACCCAGAAGGTCGAATGCTGCCACGGTGGGTGCGGCAGGTCCGCGAGCCGGGCTGCGGCAGAGCCGGGCGGTGTGACGCCGACGGTCGCGAGTTGGTTGTGGAAGAAGACGGTTTCGTCGTGATCCCGGTTCATCGCCGATGTGACCCGAATTGGGCGGGCGGGCTTGAGGGATTCGATGGTGTCGGTGATGGCGTGGGTGAGCAGGGGGTGGGGGCTGATTTCGATGAAGGTGTGGTGGTGGGTGGCGGCGGTGGTGATGGCGTGGTGGAAGTGGACGGGGTTGCGGAGGTTGTCGGCCCAGTAGTGGGCGTCGAATTGTGGTGTGGGTGTGGTGGTTTGGCTGGTGGTGGTGATCAGGGGCAGGGTGGGGGTGGCCGGGGTGAGGTCGGCCAGTGCGGTGCGCAGGGGGGCCAGGATGGGGTCGATGGTGGGGTGGTGGGAGGCCACGTCGACGTCGATGCGTCGGGCCAGCCGGTTGGTGGCGGAGACCTGGGCGATGACGGTGTCGATGGGTTGCGGGGGGCCGGCGATGACGGTTTGGCGGGGTGAGGCGTGCACGGCGATGCTGATGTCGGGGTGATCGGCGATCAGGGCTGCGGTGTCGGCGGCGTCGAGTTCCAGCAGGGCCATGGCGCCGTGGCCGGCCAGGGTGGACATCAGCTGCGAGCGGGTGGCGATGACCCGCAGGCCTTGGTCGGCGGTCAGCGCCCCGGCCACCACCGCGGCGCTGATTTCGCCCATGGAGTGTCCGATCACCGCGTCGGGGGTGACGCCGTAGCTGCGCCACAGCGCGGTGAGCGCCAGCTGCATGCCGACCAGGACGGGTTGGATGTGGGCGATGCCGGTCAGCGGGGTGGCGTGGGTGAGGGTGTGGTGCAGCGAGAACCCGGTGTGGGTGAAAAATGCCGGTTCCAGCTCGGCGATGGCCGCGGCGAAGGCTGGTTCGTCGGCCAGCAGTTGTCGGCCCATGCCGGCCCATTGGGAGCCTTGTCCGGAGTAGACGAACACCACCCCGGGTCCGCACCCGCCGTCGTGGATGGCGGTGAGGCCGGTGGCGGGTTGGCCGCCCGCCAGCGCGCGTAGTCCGGCCACGGCGTCGTGGTGGTCGCGGGCGCACACGGTGGCGAAGTGGCGGTGGCGGGGCCGGTGGTGGTTGAGGGTGTGGGCCACATCGGCCAGCGGTACGTCGGCGCCGGGGCCTTCCATCCAGTCGGCCAGTACCTGCGCCCAGGCCGCCACCCGCGGGCCGGTCTTGCCCGAGACCACCAACGTCGACACCGCCGGCCGGCCCGACTGCCCCAACTCCGCACCCCGATCCGCACCCTGCTCCACCACCACATGCGCATTCGTCCCACTGAGACCGAATGACGACACCCCCGCCCGCCGCAACCCACCCGACACCGGCCACGAAATCGGCTCGGTGGGAACGACAAAGCGGGTCGATGATGGATCGATCGCACTGTTCCATCGGGAGAAATGCAGGTTCGGCGGAATTTCCTTGTGCCCCAGGACAAGCGTCGCCTTGATGAAGCCGGCGATTCCCGCGGCTGCCTCCAAGTGACCGAAGTTCGTCTTCACCGCTCCAAGTGCGCACGGGGCATCACCGCGGCCGTACACCGCGGCCAGCGCTTCGAATTCGATCGGATCACCCAGAACGGTTCCCGTGCCGTGGGTTTCGACATAGTTCACGCTTTCGGGTCCGATGTCGGCGGCCCGCAGCGCATCGGTGATCACGTCGCGTTGGGCGAGCACGTTGGGCGCCGTCAGCCCGTTGGAGCGGCCGTCCTGGTTGACCGCTGAACCGCGGACCACCGCCAGCACCGGATCGCGGTCGCGCAGCGCATCGGCGAGTCGCTTGAGCACCACGACGCCTGCGCCTTCACCACGCACGAACCCGTCGGCCCCCGCGTCGAACGCCCTACACCGACCCTGCGGCGACAGCGCCGACCACTTGGCAAGGGCGATACCCGTGAAGGGCGACAGACTCAACTGCACCCCGCCGGCCAGTGCCAAATCGCTCTCGCGTAGGCGGAGGCTCTGACAGGCCAGATGCACCGCCACCAACGACGACGAACACGCGGTATCCACCGCCACCGCAGGCCCGCGCAAACCCAGGAGGTACGAAATCCGCCCGACCGCTGTGCTGTGCGGGTTGCCGGTGCTCAAGTAGGCGTCGATCTCTGCTCGCCGCTCGATGTTGATGATCGTGTAGTCCCATGACGACAAACCCATGATGACGCCAGTGCGGGTGCCGCCCAACGAATCCGGCGGAATACCGGCGTGCTCCAACGCTTCCCAGGCGACCTCCAAGAGCAACCGCTGCTGCGGGTCCATCGCCGCCGCCTCACGCGGGGTGATGCCAAAGAAGTCCGCGTCGAAGCCGGTCACGTCCGAGACGAAACCACCCCACTTCGTCGTCATCCGGCCCGGCGCGAGCGGATCGGGATCATAAAAGGCATCGGCGTCCCAGCGATCCGCGGGCACTTCGCTGATCGCGTCGGCGCCGTTGACCAGCAGGTCCCAGAAGCTCTCGGGGCCGACAACATCACCTGGGAAACGACAGCCGATCCCCACCACCGCCACCGGTTCCGCCACCGGCGCCATGGGGAAGACCGTGCCCGCACGAATCAGCTCACGCGCCAATACCTCTCGCGCCTGCGGCGGGAGTTGGGCCGCCCGGTCAGCCAGGCTTGTCATGACTCTGCCGCCCCCGCGCTGGTTTCCAGTTCGGTCGCCCGAACCAGATCGTCCAGCAACGTCATCACCTCTTCGGGCAGCTCCGGTTCGGGCGCGGGCGACGGCGTCGCGGATTGTTCCACCGCGGGCTCATAGCCCATACGTTCACACAGGGCACCTGCGAGTGAAGAGATCGTCGGGTGCGCCCAGACAAGCGCGGCGGGCAGTGGAATATCAAGGCTTGCTTCGAGTCTGTTCCGCAATTCGAGGGCCATCAGCGAGTCCAGGCCCAGTGCGTCCATCGGCTGCTCATGATCAACCGGCACGGCGGAGCGAAGCACGGCCTGTATCTCGGTTGCGATCGTCGATGCGATCAGGTTGGGGCGTTCGGCTGCATCGGCAGCGTCGAGTTCCGCGCGGATCCGGCCGTCGCCGCGCACTTCGCGTGTCGTCGATTCGGCCAGCTTGGCGAATAGCGATGAGCGCTCCGCCGCCGGGAAGGATTGAAACCATTGGCGCGCATCGAGACTGAAGACCCCGGTGCGCGCCCTGTCGGCAGCGAGAACCTGCTGCATGGCCGCAAGTCCCTGCTCGGAGGTGATCATCGAGAAGCCCAGGTCGGCGAAGAACTGAGCACGCCCCACCTCGGCCCACGGACCCCAGTTGATCCCGCTGGCGGGCAGACCTCGCGAGCGCCGGTATGCGACGAGACCGTCGACCCACGAATTCGCCGCCGCATAGGCTCCTTGACCCGGCGAGCCGAGAAGCGAAGCGGCCGACGAGAAGGTCAGCCACCAATCGAGGTCGCGGCCGACGGTCGCCTCATGTAGTTGCCAGCTGCCCGCAACCTTCGGAGAGAACACCTGCGCCGCAGCAGATTCCGACATGTTCAGCACGGTCTCGTCGGCCAGGACCGTAGCGCTGTGGAGCACACCGGCGACCCGGAGTCCCGCGTCCTCGACGTAGCGGACCAGGCGAGCGGCCGTGCCGGGCTCCGCGATGTCGCCGGCGAGTACCTCCACTCTGCAGCCGTCACCATTCATCTGCGCGATCGCCGCCCGCAGTTCTGCGCTGGGGAGCGAACGTCCATTGAGGACAACCATTCCCGCGCCCTGCTGCACCAGCCAGCGTGCGAAGACGAAGCCGAGACCGCCCATCCCGCCGACGATGATGTATCCACCGTCAGGGGTCACCAACGGCTGCGGTGGCGGCGCGACGACCTCGACGCTGGCCTCGGCGGGTATGGAGATGACGACCTTGCCTACGTGACCACCCGACGCCATGAGCCGGAACGCGTCGACGGCGTTGTCCAACGTGAACTCGGTGACGGGCAGCACCTGCAGTTCGCCTGCCATCACATGCATGAGGATGTTTTTCAGCAGCCGGGCGTACCTCTGCGGTTGCAAGCGAATATTCAAGTCGATGTCGACCACGGCGAACGAGGCGCTTTTCGCCAGGGAGGCAAGCCCCAGGTGGGCGTCGGCATACACGTCCTTCTTGCCCAGTTCGACGAACCGGCCGCCCGGCGCGAGGATCTCCACCCCCTTGCGAATCGCCTCTCCGGAAAGCGAATTGAGGACGACGTCCACGCCGTAGCCATCGGTGGCGTCGAGTATTTCGTCAGCGAACTGGACCGTACGTGAGTCGCCGACGTATTCGACGCCGAGCCCGCCGAGCAGGTCACGTTTGGCCGGCGAGCCGGCCGTCGCGTAGATGCGGGCACCGATCATCTTGGCGATCGAAACCGCTGCGAGTCCGACGCCGCCGGTGGCGGAGTGGATGAGAACGCGTTCGCCGGCACCTAGGCGGCCAACTTCACGCAGTGCATGCCAAGCGGTGAGGTATGCGACGCCGAATGTCGCCGCTTCATGATCCGGCAACCCGTCTGGGACCGGTACGACGAGATCTGCCAGTGTCGTCAAGTGGGAACCGAATGTGCCAGGGCCCAAGGCGATCACACGCTGGCCGAGCTCGAGGGTGTCGACGCCGGGGCCAAGAGCGGTGACGACACCCACACACTCGCCGCCGATCACAGGCGCGATACCGTCCGCTCCGGGATACACCCCCATGGCCTTGAGCACGTCACTGAAATTGAGCCCTGCGGCGACGACGCGAACCTCGACCTGGTCGGCCATGGGTGGCGAGCGCTTCGCCCCGTGCACCGTGAGCGCATCCAGCCGTCCCGGTTGATCGGTCTGTAGCCGGAACGCGCCGGCGCCGTCACAGTCGACCCTGGTGCGGCGGCGTTGGTGAACCGGTTCGCCGCTCGCCGTCGTGGGGACGGGAACCAGCCTGTTGACGTACCGCGCTCCGTCCCGCAGAGCGACGTCGTCGTGGTCAGCACCGGCGAGGAACTCGTCGACGAGAGCAGCCGCGGAGCCGGTGCCCTCCGGGTCGACGTCGACTGTCGTGGTGTTCAGTTCCGGGTGTTCGAACGTGAGCACCCGGGCTATTCCGCGAAGTTGCGTCTGCGCCAGTGTGACCCGCTCGCTCGGGTCGACTTGTTGCGAGCCGCGCGTCACGATGTACAGCCGCGGGCTGTTTCGCGCACCCATGCGCGCCAACGTCTTCACGACGTCGGCGACGAGGATGGTCCGAGACCTCGCGAGTTCCAGTTGCCGCTCGTCCGGTTGCGCCTCGTCAGCCGATCGCGGTGGACACACCATTACCACCGCGTTCCACGAAAGATCCTTGCGCGTCAATGCGTTTCGGAACTGCTGTTCGTCATTCACCGACACCACTGCGCAGTGCTGGATGTGCTCGGACAGGCCGGCTTGCAACGTGGGCAGCAGCGGGTCGACGGCGCGATCTCCGATGAGGAGAACCGCGTCGATGTTGCCGCCCGGGTTGTCAAGCACCACCGGGTCCCATTCGAGCGTGAACAGACGGCTGGCGAGCCCTTTCCGGGCACTCGGTGCCTGTAGTACCACCATTTCGATTTCGTCGATCTGAAGTAGTACGTGCCCGTCGGAGCCGAGGAGGGTGACCTGACCGATGAAACGGTCGGGGCCCGCCGACCTCAGCGAGCCGATTGCGCAGGCACCCTCGGTCACGTCTCCGTGAACTGTGACGCCGGCCAGACGTACCGGAACCGCCACAGCCGGCTCGTCGCCGGCCTCGGCGGCGAGGTCAGTGGCCACCTTCGTCGCTCCCAGCACCTGTAAGGCGACGTCGACCATCACCGGGTGCAGGAGAAACCGTCGTGCGCCTTGTTTGGCGGCTGACGGCAAGCCGACCGACGCGCGGGCCACGCCGGCGCTTGACACGCACAGGTCGGCGATTCCCTGAAAGGCAGGCCCGTGTTGCTGTCCGGCGCTACGCAATCGCCGATAGAGTTCGACTGGATCGAGCTGGGATACCGGCGGCTCGTCGAAAGCGGGGGCCGCGGGTGACGACTCGATGCTGCGTTCCAACGTTGCGCTCGCGTGCTTGATCCAGCCGGAAGTGTCGCTGCGCGAATGCAATTCGACGCGAGCTTTCGACGTGTCTCCTTCGAGCGTCGTGACGACGACCGTGCCGTCCGCGATGTGCATCAATTGATGCAGGCACAATTCCCGGATCGCCCATGGCTCGCCTGGATCGGCGCCAAATGCCTCTGTTGCGGCGGCGAGTGCCAGTTCGGCGTAAGCGGCGCCGGGCAGCACACAGACATCGTCGACACAGTGGTCACCGAGCCACAGAACATCGGGGCTCAGCGTGCTTTCCCACACCATCGTGCCGTTTGTCGGATCCGTGACCCCGATGCCGAGCAAGGGGTGCGTCCCGAGCGGGGCGGTCGCGGTACCGGTGATCCAGTGGTGGGTGTGGTGCCAGGGGGTGGTTGGGATGGGTGGGTGTGGTTCGGGGGGATGTGGGGTGGTCGGTGGGTGCGTGGTGTGGGTGGCGTTGAGGTTCGAGTGGAAGGTCAGGGTTTCGTCGGTGTCGCGTTGCAGTGTGGGGACGCTGTGGTGGTGGGTGTTGCCGATGGTGTCGGTGATGGCGTGGGTGAGCAGGGGGTGGGGGCTGATTTCGATGAAGGTGTGGTGGTGGGTGGCGGCGGTGGTGATGGCGTGGTGGAAGTGGACGGGGTTGCGGAGGTTGTCGGCCCAGTAGTGGGCGTCGAATTGTGTTGTGGGTGTGGTGGTTTGGCTGGTGGTGGTGATCAGGGGCAGGGTGGGGGTGGCCGGGGTGAGGTCGGCCAGTGCGGTGCGCAGGGGGGCCAGGATGGGGTCGATGGTGGGGTGGTGGGAGGCCACGTCGACGTCGATGCGTCGGGCCAGCCGGTTGGTGGCGGAGACCTGGGCGATGACGGTGTCGATGGGTTGCGGGGGGCCGGCGATGACGGTTTGGCGGGGTGAGGCGTGCACGGCGATGCTGATGTCGGGGTGATCGGCGATCAGGGCTGCGGTGTCGGCGGCGTCGAGTTCCAGCAGGGCCATGGCGCCGTGGCCGGCCAGGGTGGACATCAGCTGCGAGCGGGTGGCGATGACCCGCAGGCCTTGGTCGGCGGTCAGCGCCCCGGCCACCACCGCGGCGCTGATTTCGCCCATGGAGTGTCCGATCACCGCGTCGGGGGTGACGCCGTAGCTGCGCCACAGCGCGGTGAGCGCCAGCTGCATGCCGACCAGGACGGGTTGGATGTGGGCGATGCCGGTCAGCGGGGTGGCGTGGGTGAGGGTGTGGTGCAGCGAGAACCCGGTGTGGGTGAAAAATGCCGGTTCCAGCTCGGCGATGGCCGCGGCGAAGGCTGGTTCGTCGGCCAGCAGTTGTCGGCCCATGCCGGCCCATTGGGAGCCTTGTCCGGAGTAGACGAACACCACCCCGGGTCCGCACCCGCCGTCGTGGATGGCGGTGAGGCCGGTGGCGGGTTGGCCGCCCGCCAGCGCGCGTAGTCCGGCCACGGCGTCGTGGTGGTCGCGGGCGCACACGGTGGCGAAGTGGCGGTGGCGGGGCCGGTGGTGGTTGAGGGTGTGGGCCACATCGGCCAGCGGTACGTCGGCGCCGGGGCCTTCCATCCAGTCGGCCAGTACCTGCGCCCAGGCCGCCACCCGCGGGCCGGTCTTGCCCGAGACCACCAACGTCGACACCGCCGGCCGGCCCGACTGCCCCAACTCCGCAACCCGATCCGCACCCTGCTCCACCACCACATGCGCATTCGTCCCACTGACGCCGAATGACGACACCCCCGCCCGCCGCAACCCACCCGACACCGGCCACCGACAACCCTGCGACGCGATCTTCAGGCGGGTCGCGGCTTGGCTGGCGTGCGGCGTCAGCTGTTCGAAATTCAGATGTTTGGGGATGTATCCGTGGTGTACGGACAGGACGGTCTTCATGAACCCGGCGATCCCCGCCGCGGCCTCCAAGTGACCGAGATTCGTTTTCACCGACCCGAGCACCAGCGGTTGTGAGTTTCCGCGATCGGCGAAAACCTGACTCAGCGCGTCGAGTTCGATCGGATCACCGAGGGGAGTACCGGTTCCGTGGGTTTCCACATAGTCGATGTCGGCCGGCGTCAACTTCGATGATGCCAATGCCCGACGCAACAGCTCTTGCTGTGCCGGTCCGTTCGGGACGGTGACGCCGCTGCTGGCTCCGTCCTGGTTGACGGCGGTACCGCGCACCACCGCCAGCACCGGATCCCCGTCCCGCGTCGCATCGGCGAGCCGCTTGAGCACGACCATCCCGGCGCCCTCGCTGCGCACGTACCCATCCGCGCCGGCGTCGAAGGTCTTACACCGACCCTGCGGCGACAGCATGCCCCACCGCGAACACGCGATGCTGGTTCCAGGGCTCAGCATCAGATTGGCCCCGCCTACCAGCGCCGCGTCGCTTTCGGCGGCGCGCAGGCTCTGACAGGCCAGATGCACCGCCGTCAACGACGACGAACACGCCGTGTCCACCACCACTGCGGGACCGTTCGCGCCGAGGAAGTACGCCAATCGCCCCGCCGCGAAGTTGGCCGCATTCCCGGTGGGTATGTATGCATCGAGGTCCTCGGGCTGTAATCCGGCCGAAAGCGTCAGCATGTAGTCGTAGGCAGTCAAGCCGACGTAGACCGAGGTTCGCGTCCCTCGAATCGTGTGCGGTTGAATACCCGCGTGCTCCAACGCTTCCCATGCGACCTCCAAGAGCAACCGCTGCTGCGGGTCCATCGCCGCCGCCTCACGCGGGGATATCGCGAAGAACTCGGCATCGAACTCGTCCGGTTGCCAGGAGGTCAGGAACCCGCCTTCTCGATTGCAGATCGTTCCAGGCACCGTGTGGTCGTCGGTGTAATAGTCATCGGCGTCCCACCGTTCGGGCGGTACCCGAACAATGCCGCTGCGGCCGGCTTTCAACAGGTCCCATAACTGGTCGGGGTTGTTGACTCCGCCGGGAAATCGGCACGCCATCCCGACGACCGCGATGGGCTCGGTGCTTGTCTTCTCGGCTATCTCCAGACGAGCGGACAAATCGTCTATCTTGCGTAGCGCGTCAGTGATGAGAGCGCGGCGGTCTCTATTGGCGGCGGTCATCGTTGGTCGGCCAGTCTCTGCGAGAGCTCCTGCAACAACTCGTCTTCCGTCAGGTATTCGTAGCCGTCGGCATCCTCACGATTGGCCTCGGCCAGTTCGGGAAGGACCGTGGTCAGGTGATCGGCGAGCCGTTCGACCGTCGGATAGTCGAAAACCACTGCCGGTGAGAGCTCTTCGCCCAGTGTCTCGCTGAGGTCGCGCTGAAGGGTCACGCTCATCAGGGAATCCATGCCCAGCTGGAAAAACCCCGCGGACGCGTCAAGCGTCTCCGCCGCCGACAGCCCCATTACCGCGGACGCCAGCGCCGAGATCCGATCGACCAGGACATCGCGGCGTCGTTCGGTTGTGCATTTACGCAATTCTTTGCGGAACTCGGTGTCCCGTGTCGACGGGGCTGCTTCGTCCTGACCCAGGAGATCATCGACGATGCGCAGTGATCCGCGGCTGCGATACGCCGCAGCCAGCCGCGGCCAGTCCGCATCGACGACGGTGAGGCGAACAGGCGCCTCAGGGCTCGTCGCCCATGGGAGCGCCCGGATCGCCATCGCGTCGGCCATCGGCCTGATTCCCGACTCTGAGAACACTTGCCGCGCATCAGATTGCTCGTCGGCCAGGGACTTCCAGGCTCCCCAATTCACAGCTGTCGCGGCAAGCCCCAAAGCGCGGCGCGCATACGCGAGGGTGTCGAGGAAGGTGGTGGTCGCGGCGTAATGGCCAAGCCATCGCGAGCCTAGGAGGCCGGAGATCGACGAAAACAGAACGAACTGCCGCACTGGCATTTTCAGGGACAGGGTGTGCAGCAGGGCCGCAACATCGAGTTTCGCGCGGAACATCGCGTTGACGTCCTCGTGGGACATGTCGTCAAGCGTCACGGGGCCTCCGCCGTAGGCAGCGAGGTAAATTCCCTCGAGCGCCGGAAGGTCGGTCCCGAACCGGTCGAACAGCGCCGTCATAGCCACCTCATCGGCGGCATCGGCAGCAACCGAGATCAGTTGAGTTCCAGTCGAAGACAACCGCCGGGCCAGCTCGTCAAGCCGGGAACCGGGGTTTCGCGACACGGCGACGATGGTCCGGGCGCCCATGCCCGCAAGCTGCCCGATCAGGTGCGGACCGATATGCCCGGTCGCGCCGACAACCAGGTGGCAGGTGTCGTCACCGAACAGGTTTTCCTCGGCGATCGGCGGGTTTCGCTTCACGAGACGGGGGACATGGCGGACACCGCCGCGGTATACGACCTGGTCCTCGTGATCATCAGCGCGAGCTTCGGCCAAGAGATATCGAGCGGCCAGCGGGCAGGGTACCGAGTCGTCGAGATCGACTATGCCGCCCCAGATCTCGGGATGTTCGAGGGCAAGCGTGCGGCCCAGTCCCCACAGAGCGGCATGAGCCGGGTTCGCCCGATCACCTTCTGAAACGGGCTGGCCGTTGCGGGTCATGATGAACAGTCGGGATGGTGCGCGCGCCGCGGCGAGTTTTGCGGCGAGTCTTTTCGCCCCGTTGAACAGCCGGTAGGCCGACGTTACGTCCAACTGGGTGCCGGTGACGGTGGGCGCGTAGAGAACGTATTCTGCCGCCGCCAACGCATCGACGAGCGCGGGGTTATCGATGGACTCCTCGACGACGCTGGGCGCAAGGACGGTCACCTGTGCATCACAAACGCGGCTCAGCTCGGTACCCAGGTCGCGCTCCGCAAGGATCAGCCACGGGCCCTCCGACGTGGTGTCGACTGGCGGCAGCGGGCGAACGGGCCATTCCAGTTCGTAAAGCCAGCTCGCCGGAGCCGCGTCGGGCTCGAAGCCGTTGGGGGAGTGGGCTCGCGCGCGGGGTCGGGACGTCGCCGGTAGGGCAGACGCGCTGTCGAACCAGTAGCGAGTGTGATGCCAGGGCGTGGTCGGGATCGCCGTGGGCGGATCGGCGGGATGGTCGGTGACAGGCGGGTGAGTGGTGTGGCTGCGGTTGAGGTTGGTGTGGAAGGTGTGCGCGTCATGGGTGTCGCGCTGAAGGGTGCCGATACTGTGGTGATGCGCGGCGCCCAGAGTATCCGAGATCGCCTTGGTGAGCAGTGGGTGTGGACTGATCTCGATGAAGGTGGTGTGGGCGGCGCCTGCGGTTGCGATCGCCTGGCTGAATCGCACGGGATCGCGCAGATTGGCAACCCAGTGATTTGCGCCGAATAGCGTTGCCGGATCGGCGTTCTCGACAGTGGTGATCACCGGGACCTTCGGGCTCCTCGGCGTCAGTCCTATCAACGCCGTCTGCAGCTCCGGCAAGATAGGGTCCATGATCGGATGGTGAGCAGGGACCTCGATGTTGACTCTGCGGGCGAAGCGGTTCAACCGCTGGGCGGCCGAGATGACGGCGTCGATATCGGGGCACGGCCCGGCGATCACAGTCTGACGGGGTGACGCATACACCGCCACACTCACCTGCGGATAGTCGGCGATCAAATCCTCAGTGCCGTCGGTGTCCAGCTCCAGCAGTGCCATCGCGCCATGACCTGCCAACCGAGACATCAACCGCGACCGCGTGGCAATGACACCCAATCCCTCTGTGGCCGTGAGAGACTCCGCCACGATAGCTGCGGTGACCTCGCCGATCGAATGCCCGATCAACGCATCAGGTTGGACGCCGTATGCGCGCCACAGGGTGGTCAGCGCGAGCTGAATCCCGACGAGCACCGGCTGAATACGCGCCGAACCGACAAGCGGCTCTTCGCCGATCAGAGCGTCGCGCAGCGAGAACCCGACCTCGTCGACAAAGGTCGGTTCCAGATCGGCGATCGAGGCGGCGAATGCGGGTTCGTGCGCGAGCAGTTGGCGGCCCATCCCAGTCCACTGTGAGCCCTGCCCGGAGTAAACGAATACGGTCCCGGGCCCGCATGGCCCGTCGTGCGGGCCTACCGTCCCCGGCGCGGGTTGACCGCCCGCCAAGGCCCGCAACCCGGCAGCCGCCTGCTCACGATCGCGCGCGCACACCGTCGCGAACGTCGCGTGACGGGCGCGGTGGTGGTTGAGCGTGTGTGCGACGTCGGACAGGGGCACGTCGGCGCCGTCTCCCTCGATCCACTCAGCCAGCGTTTGCGCGAGCGAGGCAATCCGCTCGGACGTCTTAGCTGACACAACGAGAGTGCTCACAGGCGGCTCGGCCGTCCGTTCCTGCGTCGCAACGCGATCCGGCCCCTGTTCCAGCACGACATGCGCATTCGTCCCCCCGAATCCGAATGACGACACCGCGGCCCGGCGCGGGGTGCCCGTCGACGGCCACGGGGTGGTTTCGGTTGGCACGAAGAACCGGGTCTGGCCCGGATCAATAGTCGGATTCCATTGAGAGAAATGCAGATTGGGAGGAATACGACCTCGCTGCACGGCCAGCGTGGCCTTGATGAAACCCGCAACACCTGCCGCGGCCTCCAGGTGACCGAGGTTCGTCTTCGACGACCCGACTGCGCACGGCGCATCACCACGGCCGTATGCGGCTGCCAGCGCCTCGAATTCGATCGGGTCGCCGATAATGGTGCCGGTGCCGTGGGACTCGACATATTCGACCGACGCTGCGGCGATGTCTGCGGACCGCAGCGCGTCGGCGATCACGTCGCGCTGGGCCAACGCGTTCGGCGCGGTCACACCATTGGAGCGGCCGTCCTGGTTGATCGCCGAGCCGCGCACCACCGCGAGTACCCGGTTCCCGTCGTTCACGGCGTCCACAAGACGTTTGAGCACGACCACACCGCAGCCCTCGGCCCGCACAAACCCGTCCGCGCCCGCGTCCATCGTCTTGCAGCGCCCCTGTGCCGACAGCAATCCCCATGCCGAGATCGCGATTTGGATCTCGGGACTGAGAATCGCGTTGACCCCACCGGCAAGCACGAGATCGCTTTCGCGCAGGCGCAGGCTCTGACACCCCAGATGCACCGCAACCAAGGACGACGAACACGCCGTGTCGACCGCCACCGCCGGACCGCGAAGCCCCAGCAGATACGAAATGCGCCCCACTGTGACGCTGTGCGCGTTTCCGGTTCCGGTGTAGGCGCTGACCGCTTCGGGTGATGGGGCTGAAAGGGATTGGTACTCGTTGTAGTAGACACCCGCGAAGACGCCGGTTCGCGTGCCGCTCAACGAATCCGGTGGGATGCAGGCGTCCTCGAGCGCCTCCCAGGACACCTCCAAGAGCATTCGCTGCTGCGGGTCCATCGCGTTGGCCTCACGCGGGGTAATGCCGAAGAAATCGGCATCAAAGCCCGCCACATCGGAGACGAAACCGCCGCGCTTCGTCGTCATTCGCCCTCGCGCCAACGGATCCGGATCAAAAAACGCGTCCGCATCCCACCGATCCGGCGGGACGTCACCGATCGCATCGACCCCGTCGATCAGTAGCCGCCAATAGCTCTCCGGCCCGGCGACACCACCAGGGAAACGGCACCCGATGCCCACGACCGCGACCGGCTCGGCCAGGGCGATGCGGGAAGCCTTGTCGAATTCGTCGGCCAGGGCGACCCGCTGTTGGCCGTTCATGCCGGCGATCCGGCCGTACGCGGTTTTCATGAGGTCCTGGTTTCCGCGCTGGTCGGCCCGGATTCGACGCGGTCGAATAATGTATTCAAGATGCCGTCGGATGACGCGGACGACCGTCCGAAGTTAGGACGAACAGTTGGATCATGCTCGCGAGATGAATCCAAAACCAGCTGCTCGGTTTCAACCTCTCGAGGCATCGAATATGGCGATGGGGCAAATGCATATTCAGAGACGCCCAGCGCAATGAATGATGGCGTGTGAGTCACCGCGAGTGATGCGTCGCGCAATGCGGGAGAAACGCGTTCATCGTGATTACCGAATTCTGGAATAGAATGCTGACCGACAATGAAACCGGCCTGCAATGCAGCAAGCAGAGCGGTAGCGTAGTTAAGCCCTTTTGGGGTTATCACCGCCACTCGATCCCCGATGTCCCCGCATTGTTTGAGTTCGTCGGCAACCACGCGCGAGTGCTCTAGCAGCTGGCGCCCCGTCAGACTTTCCGAGAACCCGGTGGCTCCGACCTCGCCAGCGATGAATCTGGACGCCCTGGCATCAGGTTGCCTATGGGCACGCCGGTGAGGCAGGCCCGGGATGGAGAAGTCAGTTGGTGACATCGCGTCAGGCTCTCGTTGGGTTGGTGTGCTGTTGTGGTGCGTCGGCGGAGCCTCCGCGCCGCGATAGATTTCGCGCCAATATTTCCGCATAGCCAGACTGACTGTGGCTATGTGGCAACACTTGCCGCGCTCGCGAGGCTCCGAATCGGTGCGTCTTCGCCGTCATGACAACCTCGAGAACCGTTCAATGAGGACGGTATCGCTTTATTGACGCTCTCGTCGGCGAATCACTGCGATTGCCAATCTCACAGCTAAGCCCGCGATGCCGTCTCACGCCCGTGCGACCGAGCCCTGGCAAAGGCAATGACGAATGGGGTTGCGAGGCCAGAGTTCTTTTGCCAAATTCATGCATTTATGTCAACTGCTGAAGTGATGAGTATCCCACCGCGACTAGGCGAAATAATGGCTGGACGTCAGTTACGTTCGATGAGTTGCTTGATGCGTTCGCGTGACACCCGTCTCAAGACCGTCGGAGCTACTCCACATGGGGCCTGCCATAACACGGGTGGGTGTTAGCCGGTTGGATTACCGATGTAACTGATGGTTTCGTCGCTGATAATGTCAGTCGGTAAGCGCTGCAGTTCTTGGGCAAACTTCTCTTGCAGTCATTCCTGGGGACGTTGAGCGCCAAGACGCCGCCGGCCTGTTTCTTCGGTACGTCGCCGAACATGCGGCTGCCTGCGTGATCTCGATGGCGCCCGCAGATCCAGACGTTAGGTTGTCGACATGGCGCCTGCGCTGACATCAGTCACCGAGAGTCTTCATTTCGTCGAGGGCGATTTGGTGAATTGGGCGGTGGCGACCGGTGAGGACGGTGTCACACTTTTCGACGCCGGGCTGCCGGGTGACCGGGACGACGTGCTGGCGTCACTGTCGCAACTCGGTGCCGGTGTCGCCGACGTCCGCGCAATTGTGTTGACCCATGCTCACGCCGACCACTTGGGTACGGCGATCTGGTTCGCCAAAAAACAGGGAACACGCGTGTTCTGCCATCCGGCTGAGGTCGGCCACACCAAGCGCGATTATCTGCAGCAGGGGTCTGCGCTGGACGTCGCGCTGAATATTTGGCGACCCGGTTGGGCGCTGTGGTCGATGCGGCTGTTGCGCAAGGGCGGCGGCGTGCGCGCCGGCATCCCGACGGTACAACCGTTGACACCTGAAATCGCCGCGACGCTGCCAGGGCAGCCGGTGGCTGTCCCCACACCGGGGCACACGAGTGGACATTGCAGCTACCTCGTGGACGGGGCGTTGGTCAGCGGAGACGCGCTGGTGACCGGTCATGCGGTGAGCCGGCGCGAGGGACCGCAACTGCTGCCGTCGGCGTTCAATTACGACGAGGACGGATGTCGGCGCAGTCTCGGCGCACTCGGCAAGCTGGACACCGACGCTGTGTTACCGGGGCACGGGCCACTCTGGCGCGGCCCGATCGGTGAGGCCGTCGAGCAGGCTCTTCGACAAGCCGGCTGATCGATAAAAGCCGCACGACGACATCATCGGGGCCTACGCTCCGGCGAGACCTCAACGCATAAAGGGGCTTTCATGATCATCGCGATCGGTCTTTACCAGGGATTCACCGCTCTCGACGCAATCGGCCCCTACGAAATCCTCACGTATCTGCCGGGCGCGGAGATGGTTATCTGCGCCGAGAACACGGGGGTCGTCGACGACCACAATGACCTTGTGCATATGCGCATCGACAACACCTTTGCCGATGTGCCCCGCCCGGATGTGCTGCTTGTGCCCGGCGGTCCTGTCGCCGCTCAGTACGCGGCAGACGGACACCCGATCGTGGACTGGATACGTCAGGCCCATCCGCACACCGCGTGGACAACCTCGGTATGCACCGGCGCACTGATGCTCGGCGCCGCCGGACTACTTGATGGGGTGCCCGCCACCACGCACTGGAGCGCCTACGACGACCTCGCCTCCTACGGCGCGAAACCGACCGAACAACGCGTGGTCACCTCCGGGCGCATCGTGACGGGCGCCGGCGTTTCCGCCGGCATCGATCTTGCCCTCACCCTCGCCGCGGATATCGCGGGACCCGAAGTCGCGCAGACGATTCAGCTCGCCATCGAATATGATCCCCATCCGCCGTTCGACGCCGGCGCCCCGTCGAAAGCGCCAAAACCGATCTACGACATGGCAATTGCTGCCCTCGGCGATTGAAAACCGGAGCTGGTCGGTATTGGTACTACTCAGCTACCGGCTGCATCGTCGTCAGGCTGAAATACCCGGGGTAGTAGGTGTCGGGCACATACGACACGACGATCGTTTTCGGCGGCAGCTGGCTCGCGAGCTGCATCAAGTCGCGGGTGTTGCCGATCACCGCAAACGGCGGCAGCGGGCTGGGGAAGGTGTCCTGGGCCGTAAGTCTGTCGACCGCTTCGTCCCACTGGCGCACCGATTCCGGCGGAGTGTCACCGAATCCCGTCGACTTCAGATAGGCCTCCGGACCGAACAGGGCAGGCCGGATCGTCACCTGCGCGCCGACGCTGACGGGTGTTCCGGTCAGCCTGCCGGTTGGATAATCGGTGACCTGCGAATTGTCATAGCTCACCGAGGCGAGCCGGGCGGTCGTGGGGGCGGGGCTGTCGTCGCCCGATCCGGGCGTTGCGGCGACCGGCGCGGCGAAGATCAGTGCGCTCGTCGCAATCGCCCCGGCGATCGTTGTCGGCGAGAGTCTCATCGCTGCAGGTTAGCCGTACGGTGTCTGGGCTTCCGATCGTTGGGATCTGCGGTCGATCGCCGAGCGTGCCTCTAGTGCGATTTTGCGGACCGAATTTCGCAGTGGACGCACGTTCGCCGCGCCCTTAATGTTCCGGGACGCCCTGAAACAGAGATGCGCGCTGTGAATGCGCTGGGAATGCTGAGCCGATCCCCTATGCATCCCCTAATCCCCTACCGGGGTTGGTTAGCGAACCCCGGACCGGGGTGAATAAGCACGGGCGTCGACCCCCTGTCTGATGGGGGTAGCGGTCCATAACGTTGCTGGAAGTGGACCGGAGTACCCGGCAACGTTCTCTTAACGCAACGCGAAAGGCATTTCCGCATGGATTCCGTCATCCAGTACATCCTCCAGTTGTTCAGCAACGAGGTCGCTGCGCAGCAGTTCGCCGTGAATCCCGAGGCGGCGTTAGCGGACGCCGGGCTGTCGGGTGTCACCTCCGACCAGCTGCAGTCAGCGGCCGCGAGCGCTGTGCCCGGGCTAGCTCTCGCCGACGGCAATCCGATTGCCAGTCTTCAGCAGGCAGTTTCGGACCAGTTCGGGTTCGGGGGCAATGAAGGCGTCGGCCTGGAATCGGGCGGCGGACTCGAGACAGGACTCGGCGGCGGCATGGAGACTGGACTCGGACTCGGCGGCGGGCTCGAGTCAGCACTTGGCGCCGGAGTCGAGACGGGACTCGGACTCGGCGGTGGCGTGGAAACCGGACTCGAGTCGGCACTCGGCGGCGGGCTGGAGACCGGACTCGGTCTCGGCGCAGAAGTCGCTGGCGGAGTCGAGGCAGGCATCGAAGGCGCAGCCGGGCTGGGTGCTGGACTCGGCGGCGGCGTTGGTGGCGGCACTCGGCGCGGCGGAGTGCAGGGCGGTGGTCAGTTCGGCGGTGGAGCCGGGTTCCGTGAAGGTGCCCAGTTCGGTGGCTCCGAGCATGCCGTTGCGAGCTTTGGCGGCGGAATCCAAGGCGGCGGCGGAGTGCAGGGCGGCGGCGCATTCGGCGCTGGCGCCGGCCTGAGTGGCCAAGCCGCCGCGCAGGGTGGCGCATCATTCGACGAACGTCGCGACGTGCGCACGACGAGCAACGTCTCCGACCGATCCGCGGCTGGCGACTCTGCCGTGGGCGCCGGCGGCGGCACGAACGTGAATGTTCAGGGAGGTTTCTCGAACAGCGCGTCGGCCGGATTCTCTGGCCCGCTGGGCGGCATGTCGGTCGGCGAACAGACTGCGGTCGGCGGCGGTGCGTCCTTCGGGACCGGCGGCACGGGCCTCGGTAGCGCGGGCCTTTCCGGTGCCGCGTCGGCCGGGGTGACCAGTGCGGCATCTGCCGGATTGGGAGGCGCATCGATCAGCAGCCAGGCAGCCGCGAGCGGCAATGTCGCGGCGTCCGGGTTTGTCGGCAACGAAAGCAGTGCTGCCAGCGGCCATACCAACTTGGCTGGTGGCGGCTCGCTGGCCGGCGGTGCCAACGCCGGGGCCGGTGGCGGCTTCTTCGGCAATGAGGCGGCGACGTTGGGTGGTCATACGAACGTTCAAGCCGGCGGCACGCGGGGCGGTGGCGCGTCGACTGCCGGCCACGGCGACATCCTCGGCAACGAGGCGGCGACGCTGGGCGGTCACACGAACGTTCAGGCCGGAGGTGGGTTGAGCGGTGGCGCATCGACGGCGGCCCACGGCGACATCCTGGGTGACGAGGCGGCGACGCTGGGCGGTCATACCAACGTGCAGTCGGCGAGTTCACTCGGCGGTGGGGGAGTGACCAGCCACTCGAGCGGCGGTGCCGCGGTAGGCGGCCACGGCGACATCCTCGCGAACGAGGGGGCTTCGCTGAACAGCCACACCACCGCGGGCCAGGGCGTCATCAACGATCACAGCTCGACGGCCGCCAGCGGTCACGTCATCGACACGACCGGTTCCACCGCGGGCAGCGGTCACGTCATCGACACCACCGGTTCGACCGCGGCCAGCGTGGGCGCCACGTCCCACACGGGGTCCGTCATTTCCACTCCGGAACCCAGCACCCATGCGAGCACCCCGAGTTCGATCGACACGAGCCACGCCTCGACGACGGTCGATGACCACTCGGCACTCGGTGCGTCGAGCCACGCGGTCAGCGAGCCGGACCACTCGGCGGTCGATTCTTCGAGCCACGCACCGCTGGTTGACACAAGCCACGAGGCGATGCAGACGCATGTGGAAGCCGACACCCACGCGTCGACTCACACCGACATGGGTGGGCACGGATTCTGATCGCACCAATGTCGCGGTGCCGACGCGCGGGGCGGGTCTGGGAGGAGCCCGTCCCGCGCGTCAAGTCTTGGGCGTTATTCGCACCGCCGGCGGTCCGTTCAGCGGACCGGAAGGTTGTGCGGCTCGCTTCAGCTGATGAAATGAAGCGGAATACGGCCCAGACATGTCAGGCGGGTTTCCTACGAAACGTGTTGTCTCTCCGGTCAACCGCGCAAAGGATGTAGTGCTTCCAGCGACGGTTGTAGTCGTCCGTCGCGCACGTCCCGACGATCCGGCCGCCAGCCTGGTATACGACGCCGCGCCGCGTGCCTACCGCGCAGTTGCGGGCTCCGAGGCCGCTGCCCGTGCGGCTCTTGCTCAGTTGTGGCGTGCCCGCGGTCATTCCGCCAGCTTCGAGCACGCACTGGTGGCCGAGGTCGACGGCACCGTCGCGGGCGTGCTCATCGGCTTCGCCGCCCGTGACCGCTACCGGTTGCATGCCGCCCTTCTGCTCAAGGGTTTGCGACACGTGAATGTGCGGCGGTGGCCGCTGCTTTTGGGCTCGTTGCCCCAGCTGGTTGCCGCCACCCCGCGACCGCCTCGGGGTGCTTACTACGTCGGCACTATCGCGATAGCTCCGCACGCGAGGCGCCGCGACGTCGCCTCGACGTTGGGCTATTTCGCCGAACTGAGAGCATGCCAAGGCGGTTTCCCGAAGGTCGTAGCGCATACGGGTTCTCGGCACCTTGCCGCCCGGCACGCCCTGGAGCGCTACGGGCTGACCGCCACCAAGGACCGCCGATGGGGCTTCGTGTTGTACGTCAAAGATGTGGATCCGAATCTTCCCGCCTTGCAGGAGCTTTCAATATGCCCATCGTGATGCTTGCCATCGTGGTCATCGCATTGGATCGGGTGACCAAAGAAGTTGCCGTCCGCACGCTGGTCGAGCGCCGTGGCGTCCTACGTTTGGTGACGGTTGGTCGTCCGCTTCTGCCTCACGGATCGCGGCGAACGCTGTTCGTCATATGGGTAGTGGCCGCTGCGTGTGCGGTGGTAGCCCTCCTGTGCGCGCCTCCGCTGCGCGACAACGCCTTCATCAGCGCGGGATTGGTGATCGCTCTAGCGGGTGCGGCGGGCAACCTGATCGACCGATTCGTTTGCGGTGCGGTGGTGGACTTCATCGCGATCGGCCGGTGGCCCGCCTTCAACGTCGCCGACGTGGCGATCGTCGGGGGCGCCGCGGCTGTGGGAGCAGCACTCTTGTCGCCCGTGTTCGCCGGGCGGTGATTGCATGCGCCGGGTGTTGTTTCACGTTGGTGGCAAGCAGATCTGGAGCTACCCCGCGCTGTTGTACATCGGCTTGGTCAGTGGCTTCTATGTCATGTACGGGGTATCCCCGAGCCTGGGTATGCCTGCGACGACGGCGGCGCTTGCGGTGCTGGTGATGTTCGTGCCGGCATTGGCGGGGTCGCGGCTGTGGTTCGTCCTGGATCACTGGGCGATCTACCGTCGGGATCCGCGCCGCATCTGGCGGCTGTCCGAAGGTGGTATGACGCTGTACGGCGGTTTGGTGCTCGCACTTCTACTGTCGCCTGCCGTGTTGGCTGCATTCGGATTGGGGTTTTGGCAATTCTGGGATGGGGCCACGTTCACCATGCTGGTCGGGATGTTGGCGGCGCGAGTCGGCTGTCTGCTCAACGGCTGCTGCGCTGGGCGGTGCAGCGACGGATGGCTCGCGTTGCGGTTGCCCGATCACCGGGGTCGCTGGGAACGACGATATCCAGTCCAACTGCTCGAGATTAGCACTGCCGCAACCCTATTGGTGCTATGCACCCTCCTGTTGGTCGTGGGCGCTCCGCGCGGCACAGTGTTTGGCGTGGCGCTTTTCGGTTATGCAAGCGCGCGGCTGCTCATCGATCCCCTTCGTGAACGACCACCTGCGCTCGCCGCAGGTCGCCGCACGGCGCTGGCGGTGTTCGTCGTATGTTCAGTGCTGGCCGCCGCGGCCGGTTGGGCCGTGACGGCGATATAGCGCTACCCGCTCAGGACTGGATGTAGGTCAGGTCCACTACGACCACGCCTGCGGTCGGTACCGCAAAGGGCGTATCGAATTGGTAGTAGTCGATCATGGAACCGTCGTCTTGGCAGAGGATCACGTGGGTATAGGTCCCGGTTCCAGCGTGAACTTTGCACTCCCCAGTAAATGTGCCGGCACCGTCGTCGGACCAAGTCACCGGGCCTCGGTGGTAATCGCTATCGCCTGGTTCGTTTTGGGGCGTCGCGCCGTTACCCGGGGCGCCGGTGGTCAGTCCACCGAACGTCCCTAGTTCCGAATAAGTCTTTGCAAGAGCGTCTTTCGTGCTGTCTATCTGAATCGTCATGTCGAAATGCCGTTCCTTACTGTCGAATTCTAGTTTTCGAATGCGATGACCCAGGCTGCGCCATCGGCACCGTTGCCGCCGCCGATGAGGCCACCTGCCCCACCGCCGCCTGGACCGATGCCGTCGGCGCCGGGCGTGGGCTGGTCGCCTCCGCCGGTCTCCGTTGTGTCGCCGATTGATTGACTCGGAGGTTGAGGCCCGAGACCGGTGGCGTCGTTACTGAACGCAGCGGATCCGCCGCTTCCGGTTAACGGGTCCATGCCATCCGCGGTGGCGGATGTGTCGCCTCCCGAGTTCGGATTCGTGCCGCCTGGCCCACCCGATCCGACGGTGATAGCGATCGAGGTCGTGGAGGCCGGCAAGGCAATGGTCCCCGGTGGGGCGTCGCCGGGCGCGCGCCACAGCGCCACCGTCGCCCAGGAACCGCCCTGCCCCCCTAGGACGGTGCTGATTTAGTGGCGTGGTTTCGGCGTGCCTGAGCTGGGTTGGTGGGGTGTGCCACGAGGATCGGTATGTGGCCTTGGGGTGTGAGGATCGGCAGGGCCGATTCGATGACGTGATGCTGCTGGTGGGCGATCAACTGGTGCAGGGCAGCGTGTATCGGCTGCTGGCCGACCACGGTGATGCGCTATTCAGCGATGAGTATTTCGCCGATTTGTTCAAACGCTCGGCGTTGGGACGCCCGACGGTGCCGGCACGGGTGGTGGCCACGGTGATGCTGCTGCAGGCCTACGAGGGATTGTCGGATCGGGAAGCCTGTGACCGGTTGGCATTTGACCTGCGCTGGAAAGCCGCCGCCGGTTTGACGGTGGGTGCGGGGGCCTTTCACCCCACGGTGTTGGTCGGGATGCGTAACCGGCTGCGAAAGTCTGATCGGCCGCGGCGGTTGTTCGATGATGTCAACACCACGGCGCGGGCGGCGGGGTTGTTGCGGGGGCGCCGCCGCGTTCTCGATTCCACGCCCTTGTTTGATGCGGTGGTCACCCAGGACACGGTGATCCAGTTGCGGGCGGCGATCCGCAAAGTACTGGCGGCCGCCGACCGGGTTGACCCGCAGCTGGCGACCGCGTTGCGCGCGACGCTGACCCGCGACGACGACTACGCCACCCTGGGTAAACCGCCATGTGACTGGGACGACCCGAAAGCCCGTGAGGCGCTGGTGGATGCGCTGGTGCGCGACGCCCAAGCCGCGCTGACCGCCCTGGAGGGTCACGAGCTGGACGGGCCGCTGGCCCCCGCCGCCGAGCTGCTGGCGTTGGTGGCCGGCCAAGACGTCGAGGCTGGCGAGGACGGGGTGTTTCGCATCGCCCGCAAGGTGGCCCGGGATCGGCTGATCTCCACCGTCGATGTCGCAGCCCGCCACGGGCACAAGTCGCGGGCGCGGACCTTCGATGGGTACAAGACTCACTTGAATGTGGATCCCGACGACGAGCTGATCACCAATGTGTCGGTCACCGCGGCCAATACCCCGGATCGCCAGGTCATCGACGAGCTGCTGGACGAACCGGGCACCGACACCGAACCCGCTACCGACGAGCCTGCTGATGACACCGACACCGATACCGGCCCGGACGGTGGCTCGGCGCCGAAAGACTTTGAGGTTTACGGCGATTCGGCCTACGCTGACGGGGCCACCCTGCACGAGCAGACCCAGCGGGGCCACGACATGCACGCCAAGGTGCCCCCGGTACGCAACGCCCATGGCTATTCCAAAGACCAGTTCAGCATCGACCTGGCCGCCGGCACCGTCACCTGCCCGGCCCACCACACCGTGGCCATCCGCGACGGCCGCCGCCACCGGCTCGGTGCCTATGTGGATCCTGTCTGTCATGCTGCGGGCGGCCTGCACGAATAGCCCGTTGGCGGACGGTGTCATCAGCATCCACCCATGAAGCCGCCCTAAACACGCCAAAGCTCGCAGAAAGAGGCGCTGCGCGGTAACAACGCCCGCATCCTGACCGACATCCTGACCCGAGATCGTACCCGACACCAGAGAGCACAGCGCCACGAACAGCACCCACAGCACTAACACCACTTCCCCACAACACACGACCCATCCAGCGAGGGCACTACATCAGCTCCTAGGCCGAGAGGGACGCCAGCGGAACCACCGCCGCCAGCGCCCAACACGAACAAATAGATCTCGGTGCACCACGGCTCGATGTCGTAGTTATAGGTGCCGGGCGTGGTGAATTCGTCGGTTTTGGGCGGGTGCCCGAGTGTCGCCGTGGCTGTCAGTTCACCCGCCGCGCTGAACTTGGCCCCCACCTTGTAAGTAGGTCTTTCGTCGCCGCCATTCCCATCGCCGCCGTGTGGCTCGAACTGGTCGAAGTCTTCGGTACAGCCGACGAAGCGGACTGCACCGGCGACGGCGGCGATCAGCAGCGGTGCAGCGATGAGGAGCGAAAGCGTCATGACCGGGCCCCCGCTCGGATGAAAGTTGCCATGATTCCCCTGTCGCGCCGGCTTGAGCAAGCCGTTTGCGTCACCGAACTATTGCCATCAATCGTTCGTCGACGGCAAACCTCCGGTCCACTCAGCGGACCAACAGGAAAATTGTTGTGGCACTGGCTAGCATGCGATGTCGCTCGGGTGATAGGTGATGGCGTGTCGACCAGCGAATGTGGGGGCCTCCTTGATGTACGTCGGTGTCGTCGTCAATCCGCACGCACATAAGAACCGCAGCAACTCCGCGGATCATGGTGCGGAGCTACGCCGAATCCTCGGCTCGTCGGGCGAGGTTCACGAGACCGCATCCGTCGATGACCTACGTTCCGTGGTGGCGGGGCTTGACGAACGGGTCACGCACCTCGTCTGCGATGGCGGCGACGGGTCGCTGCACTGGTTGATCAACGAGATCCGTTCCCGCGTTGGTGATCCTGCGCGCTGGCCGGTATTCGTGCCGACAAATGGCGGAACGATCGACTTTGTCGCGCGCAAGGCGCAGGTGCGTGGGCACGTCCACGCCATCGTTGCGGCGCTGGCAATCGCCGCGACGGCAAATCGCCATCCGCCGCAGGTGCAGTTGGACAGTCTCGAGCTGCGTGGAAACTATGCCGATGCGAGACCTTTTGCTCGGGTCGGTTTCGCGGTAGCCGCCGGTGGTGTGGGCAACCGGTTCTTCGACCTGTACTACCGTGACCGCGATCCGGGACGCGGCGCCATCGTTCGCGTGATCGCGAAGGTCTTCAGCGACTATGCGGTCACCGCTTTTCGCCAACGCGCCCGCGAAAATGACTACGCGGCACAGCTATTCAATCCGACGCGGGCCCTGGTGACCATCGACGGCGAAGAAGTCGCCACCCGCACGCACACGGCGTTGCACGCAGGCGCGATCGATGTGAATCTGGGTGGTCTGCTTCGGCTCTTCCCGAAAGCGAAGGAGCCAGGTGCATTGCATTTTCAGGCTGGCGAACTTTCGCCTGCGACGGTGGTCGCGCAACTTCCTGCACTCATCGCGGGGCGCGGGGTTCGCGGCGAGCGGCTCCGCGATGTCAGCGGTCACGAGATGACGATTGAAGCAGTCGGTGAGCCGTTGGCGCCGATCATCGACGGGGAGCGGTTTTACGGTGTCGAGCGACTGACTCTCAGTGCAGGGCCGCGCGTTCGTGTCGCCCGGGTCGGATGAGCCGCGCTACCAACCGGTGCCGTCAATGGTCGCCGTGTTGCTCCACACCAGCCCGCACCTGTTTGGATTGACGCGGTGGTCGGTGGCGCTGATGTGCAGAGCGCTGGCGGTTGAGCTGGTCGGCAAGGCCGCCAGGAACTCTCCGGCAGAGTCAGCCGCGAAAGCGAGGTAGTCAGTGGCGTCGTCGTCCGTGTAGGCGACGCGGATGGTCACGTCATGATCAGGAAGAAACCCCACGCCCACCAGGATGCAACCGTCGGCGACGATGATCGATGGCGTGCCGTCGTGTTCAGGCGCGACATCAGCCACTGCGTCCTCCATCTCGGCTGAATCCGGGAATGCTCGTAGCTCACAGCAATTGCACAGGATTGGCAAGCGCGCGGTCCGTTGAGCGGACCAGTGGATCACTTCAGACGCATGGAGATCCGTCGCGCGCTTTGCACCACGAGGTCGTGTACGCGCGACGTTGGTCTGCTCGGTCCGAGAAGCGCCGTGACCGCCGCGATGCAGGCACCGTCCGGCGACCAGACGGGGGCGGACACGCAGGACATACCAGGAAAGGCCTCCTGATCGTCGACAACCGCCGCGTTCAGGTCGCGGATCGATTGCCGAATCCGCTGCCACTCGCGCGGCGACCAACAGTCGGGAAGGTTTGCATTGCAATCGGTTTGGGTCGCGTAGAGCACCCGCCCGGTAGCCGTGCGCGCGGTCGACGCGCAGTCGGTCGGGCTTGGCATGAACGCATGCCCATGAGGCACTGTCGTGCAGACGACACGCAGCCGGCCCTCGTGAAGGATCCGCAGCGACGCCACGACCCGCGTCTGAACCGCGAGCCGATGCACCGGTTCCTGTCCGGCTTGTCTCAGTGTGGGATCAGGTTGCCAACGCTGACCCATCTGGCCGATCCTGGGCCCGATGTAGTAGCGGCGCTGGATCCGTTGCACCGCGCCCAGATCCGCAAGCTGCTCGGCAAGGCGGTATGTCGATGTTTTCGCCAGTCCTGCGGCGCGCGCCAGCGCGGTCAGACCCAAACCGTCGTCGGCCTCCGCGAGTGCATCCAGCACGTCGAATGCGCCTGCGAGCACCCCGCGGCCGGTGGAGGCGCAAGTTGTGGCGTCCGACGACAGCACCATGGCGACCGCTTTCTCGAGGTGTTTGAGCGGCGTGACGAGTGTCGGGCTGAATGCCGTCAACATGTGTTGACGGCATTGGCAAGCGAGCCCCCGGCGACTGCTACTGGCAGCGGGTCTTCATGTCGCGGAGCGGTTGGCGGATTCCCGCAAGATCGGACTGCACCTGGGGGTTGCTCGCCATGTAGTTCTGCACTGCACTGCGCATTTGATCCCGCGGCTGCCCTCTCAGGCTCGAGAAGAAGGCGTTGACGTCGGGATGGGTGAACATGTACCCAGCGGTCGCAGCTGCGACCTGGGACCTGAGCTGTTCGAAGTCAGCCGCCGAGCAGCCTGGTGCGGGCGGCGGCGGTGGCGCCGGAGGGTCAGCGAGGGCGGCGGGAGCGCCGCCGATGAGAAGTGCGCTTGCGACCGCCCCTGCGCCTATCGCGGCGGCGGCAGTGCGACGAGTGAAACGGGTTAAGAGCAACATAGTCAATCTCCTGAACTCTTGAACGCTCAGTGGAAAATGTTTGTGCGGTAGGCGAATTAGGTCTGAACGAGCGCGCGGTGCCAGCTGCTAGCGGTGTCCGCCGCCGCCACCGCCACCCCCGCCGCCCGTTCCTCCGCCGGACGGGTGCTCGGGCTGCAGCACAGTGCCGCCGCCCGCGGGATTGAAGTACCACTCGTCATCGAACGGGTACTGGTCATCGGCCATAACTGACGGGGACGCGACCGGCGAGGAGGTGTCGGATGAGACATCGCCCTGGCAGATCGTGGCCGCGGGATCGCAGGTGGGGTCGGCAATGGCTGTCGGTGCGATCGCGAGTCCTCCTGCTATACCCGAGGCGGCGAAGAGCGCCGCGACCGCTAATTTCAAGACTCGCATGGCGGATCCTCTCTATACCGCACCGGAATTCGGCTGGACGGAAGATACCTCGCCGACACTGCTACCGGGTGGGATTGGTCAACCCCACAGCAGCCATCCAGAATCGCACGGCGTCACCAGCTTCGAATAAGCCAACGCGGCAGCAACAACCAAGAAGATTGTGAAAAACAGCTAACCCGCCGAGATCAACAGACTCGAACTCCGCCCAATTGTGGCGCAAGTTCCATTGGGAGGACGGGAAAGGACAATGCCGACAAGGGATTTGCGGCTTGCCGAGCGTCGTTCGGACTATCTAGCGCCTTGTGGTTGTCGGTGGGTGCCCGACCCCTCTAGGGCACCCACCGACGGGAGGGATGCCTCAGCACGCGCCCTTCGACACGTGGATGTGGGCGGCCTGGCCCCAGACGGAGCTGCCGCACAGGTTTACGAACGTGCCGCCAGGGTCATTTGTGGGTTGGCCGCTGGACACGACGTTGCCGCCGAAGTTCACGATGGCGTTGTCGTGCGAGTACGGGTCTGTGCCGCTAGCGCCAGCCACGGTCACCACGTTGTTGGTGTGTCCACCCGTGATGGCGGTGGCGCCGAGGGCCGCGAAGCCATGGTTGTTCTGGCCGCCGGCGACGAGAGTGAAACCGTCGATAGCCACGGCGCTATTCCCGTTACCGCCGAGCGCTACTGCCGACGAGCCGCCGCCGGGGACCGGGCTGAGACCCAGGCCGGTATTGATGGCCAGCGCCTGGTTGCCCTTGGTTGCCAGCGCGGTGGCACCCGTTGCGGAGGTGTCGCCCAACTTGACGTTGCCCTGGCCGCCGGTGCCGTTGTCGAAGTTGATCCCGGGACCTGCGAAGGCCGGTGCTGCACCGAAGATTCCCGCTGTCGCGGCTGCCACGAAGACGCCACCTGCAGCGAACTTCTGAACTTTCATCTTGCGATCTCTCTTTCCTTGGTGGCCTCGTCGTTGAGGCCGTTTGGCCGGAACCAGCCGGCCGCAACGTCTTTCGGGGAGAGCTGAGGGTCAGCTAGCCCCCTTGACGGCAAGGATGCCGACCGACGTTGTGTCCATGGAGCGGTGCCCGAGGGCCCGAGCACCAGGCGACTAGCTGCCGCCGCAGAAGCCGGGGTTACCGGCGGTCACGATGTGGGCGACCTGGCCGCTGAGCGACGTACCGCACAAGGACACGCTCACCTCGCCAGCGTCGGTCGTCTGCTGCGGGTTCTTGTTGTTCCGCTCGACAATGCCGCCGAAGTTGACGACGAAGTTGCCGTGGATGTTCTCGTTTGTGCTCTGGGCGTAAAGGGTGGTGGCACCAACCAGCGTCACCGCGTTGTTGTCGGCACCGTTGACGTTGGTCTGGCCCAGCGCGGCGAAGCCGTGGTTGTTCGAGCCGTAGACCTTCGTGTAGCCGTCAATCGAGACCGCCGTCGCGCCTTCGCCGTTGGCGCCGGCGTACGAGGGTGACTTGCCGAACAGGTTCAGGCCGGTGTTGATGGCCAATGCGTGGCTGTTCGTGCCCTTCGCCTGAGCGATGGCCCCGGAGCCGAAGGTGACCGGTTGCCCTGAGCCGTTCTGGTAGCTGATTCCCGGACCGCTAGGAGTGCCCTGAACAATACGGGCCCCATCGTGTGGTGGGGCTGATGTGCGGGGAGTTTCGCGAGTGGTTTCGATGGTGACGTGCTGCGGCTGGCTGGTGCGGGTTGGCGTGTGCGGCAGGATGATTGGCTGTGGTGGCCTGTTTAGGCCAGTGCCCAGGCGGTTCCGTCATGGACCAGGCCGAGGGTGATCAGTCGGCGTAGGTTGAGCGCGGCGGCTCGGTGATGTAGCCAATGGTCGTTCTTGGAGACGCCGCGGTAACGGACTCTTCGGTTGCCGCGGGTGAGCCAGGCGATGGTCCGTTCGACCATGGGCCGGTGCTGACGGTATTCAGTCAGCCAATCCGGATCACTCGCCGCCTGCCGGGCGGCGCGTTGCAGCGCGTCATAGGCGCCGACTTTGAGTTTCTTACCCGTGCGACTGCGGGTGCATCGGGCCCGCAGCGGACATTGCGCGCAGGCCACGCCGAACGTGGCAAATCCGGTGCGGCTGATCGTTCGGGTCAGCTTGTTGGGGCAGGTCGCCGTCCGGCTGGCGTGGTCGACGGTGAAATCATCGACGGTGAACCCATCCGGTGTGGCCCTGGGCACTGGTGCGGGTTTGACCCGATCGGTGTGGCCGCGCTCGGCCAGCTCGGAGCGGAAATCCCCTGAACCGTAAGCAGAATCGGCCAACACCGTTACCGGTGAATCCTCGTCAGCCAGCAGCTCCAGCCCCACCGCAGCTTCATGGTTGTCGGTCCCGGTGGCCTTGGTCAACGCGCAGTCGGTGATGATCCCGGTGTCGGGCTCGATGGCCAGATGGCCCTTGAATCCGTCCTGGCGGCGGTGCACCGTCTTGTGCACATGACGGGTGTCGGGATCCACGGTGGAAATCACCCGATCCGAGGCCACCCGCTGGGCGATGCGCCACCGCCCGTCCGTGCCATCGGAACCCTCGACGGGTTCCACGTCCTGGCCGGCGATCAGCGCCAGCAGCGCCACCGCCTCGGCCGCCCGCGCCCCCAGCTCCTGATCGGGCAGATACCCCAACAGCCGGTGCGCATCGCTGACCAGGGCGTCCACCAGCCGCTCCCGGGCCTCGACATCGTCCCAGGCGATCGCCGGCTTGCCCGGGTCGTCATAGTCGTGGGCGGTGCAGTGCTCAGTGATCACCTCGGCCGCACCCGCCACCTCGCGGCGCACCCGGCGGATCGCGCCGATCAGCTGGGTGACGGTGTCCTGGGTGGCCACCGCATCATCGAGCACCGTGGAATCCAGCGCGCGCCGGGTCTTGCCCGTCAGCGCCCCGGTCGCGGCCACCACGGCCTTGACCGCGTCAAAGATCCGGTCCGGTCGATCCGAAGCCGCCAACCGGCGCCGCCAATAGGTCAGCGTCGTGGCGTGAAACGCCCCCGCAGTGACCGGCATCCCGCACGCCGCCTTCCACCGCAGATCAAACATCACCGCATCCACGGTTTCGCTATCGGACAACCCGTGCAACGCCTGCAACGTGATCACCGCGGCCATCACATCGGCGGGCACGCTGGGCCGACCCCGACCAGAAGGAAACAAATCGGCGAACATCTCATCCGGGAACAGCTCAGCCCGATGCGCCGCCAGGAACGCAAACACACTGTCCGCCTTCAGAAGATGACCCGCTACCGACTCCGCATCCAACAGTTCGCGCTGACCATCCGATCGCCCCTGCACACCACAATCATCGCCAACAATCACCCCCAACAGGCCGACCGCCGCGCCGAATTATTCAGGGCACTCCTAGTATCCTGCGCCAGGGATCCGTTGAAGATATGAGGCGAGGCGTTCGAGGATCTCGTCGGCGGTCTTGGTCCAGGCGAAGGGTTTCGGGTTGTCGTTCCAGTTGGTGATCCAGTCGCGAATGTCTTTCTCCAGGGCCTGAATTGACCGGTGTGCGCCGCGGCGCAGTTTCTTGTCGGTCAGCAGTGCGAACCACCGCTCGACCTGGTTGAGCCAGGAGGCGTAGGTGGGGGTGTGGTGCATGTGGAAGCGTGGATGGGCTGCCAGCCAGGTGGTGATCGCGGGTGTCTTGTGGGTGGCGTAGTTGTCACAGATCAGGTGCACGTCCAGGTCGGTGGGGATCTGCTTGTCGAGCGTGGTCAGAAACTTCTTGAATTCGGTGGCGCGGTGCCGGCGGTGGATCGATCCGTAGATCTGGCCGGTGGCCACGTCCAGCGCGGCGAACAGGGTGGTGATGCCGTGGCGCAGGTAGTCATGGGTGCGCCGTTCGGGCAGCCCGGGCATCATCGGCAGCACCGGCGCCGACCGGTCCAGCGCCTGGATCTGGGATTTCTCGTCCACGCACAGCACCAGCGCCTTTTCCGGCGGATCCAGATACAGCCCGACGACGTCGCGGACCTTGTCGATGAAGTGCGGGTCGGTGCTGATCTTGAAGGTGTCGACCATGTGCGGTTTGAGCCCGAACGCCTTCCAGATCCGGCCCACCGTCGACTTCGACAGCCCAGATTCTTTGGCCATCGACGCCCGCGACCAGTGGGTGGCGTCGGCCGGCTGGCGTTCCAGCGTGGCCACCACCACCGCCTCGATCTGCTGGTCACCGATCATGCGGGGAGCACCCGGGCGCGGCTCGTCGGCCAGCCCGTCTAAACGGTCGGCCACAAACCGTTGCCGCCATTTGCAGACCATCTGCTGCGACACACCCAGCTCGGCGGCGACTTCTTTATTGGATTTGCCTGCCGCACAACCCAACACGATCCGACACCGCTGCGCCAGCGCCTGCGCCGACTTCGGCCGCCGCGCCCACCGCTCCAACGTGTCACGCTCCTCGTCGGTCAACACCACCGCCGTCACCGGCCTGCCCCGTTTTGCCACCCACCAATCCTACAATTACTCAGCTAATTTCTGGCGCAGGACACTAGGTGCCGGTGCCGGCCCGGCCTGTGCTGCACCGGCACCGAACATTCCCGCTGTCACCGCGCCGACGAAGACGGCACCTGTCGCGTACTTCGGAATTTTCATTACTATTTCACTTTCTCTGCCGACCCCGCCGTTGGGGCCGCTGAGCCGGACTACCCCGCCTCAATGTCTTTGTGGGCCATCGGTACTCGCGCCATGCTCTTCGAGGGCCTCGGCTCGCCCGATTCATTGAGCGATGATTCCGAGTGGCCCCGTCCCTAAAAGCCCGGGGCCCCTCGGCCTGTTTGTGCTGCTTAGGTTCCCGATTCGGTGGATTTCCGTGGTGCGTCCCGAGGAGCGATGAGCGTCCCATCGAGTCCTCCGCTGGGTGTAGATGCCGCCTAGATGAGTAATTCCAAGGGGTGTTACTGGTGTGGCTGCTGTGATTTATGGGTGAGGGTGTCCAGGATTGGCGTTGCTTAACCCAACCTGGCACTGGAGGCCGAAGTGGACGCCGACCTGGACACCCTCGCTACCGGACTGTACGTGACAAGTGATGATTTTCTCGCCGACAATCCGCAGTATCGACCGTGGCGGCCGCGCGTCGGGCGCGCTCCGCGGCTGACTGACGCCGAGCTGGTCACCCTGGTGGTGCTGCAGGCGTTGCTCGGATTCACCTCCGAGGCCCGATTCCTGCGCTACGCAAACACTCATCTGCGCGGTTTATTTCCTTATCTGCCAACACAATCGGGTTACAACAAGAGGATCCGCGCGGCGATCGGCACGCTGCGGGCGGTGATCGCGCACCTGGTCGCACGGACCAGCAGCGTCAGCGATGACGTGTGGGTGGTCGACTCGACCCCGGTCGAGTGTGGGCGCTCGCGAGAGACGGCGAAACGGTCGGATCTGGCCGGGTGGGCCGAGTACGGCTACTGCGCTTCGCATTCGCGCTTCTTTTGGGGGCTGCGCCTGCACCTGGTGTGCACGCTGTCGGGTCTGCCGGTGGCGTTCGCGCTGGCCGGCGCCAAGGCCGACGAACGCGAGGTCCTGCTCGGCATGCTCGACGCCGACCCGAATCTCGTGGCCGCCCACCCGAATCAGAAGTTGATCGCGGACAAGAACTACTACGGCAAGGCATTCGAAGGAGCACTCGCCGACGCCGAAGTCGAGCTGCTGCGGCCTGCCCGCAAGGGCGAGAAACCACGGTCGGGCCACCGGTACTTCAAACCGTTTCGGCAGGTCATCGAATCGATCAATAACACGCTCAAGACCCAACTCGACCTCGAACGCCACGGCGGGAGGACCATCGCGGGCGTCACATCGCGAGTACTGCAACGCATCCTCGCCCTCACCGCCGCGGTCTGGCACAACGACCAACTCGGGCAGCCCACGCTGCGATCGCTAACCGCCTACGACCACTGACCCCTTGGAATTACTCATCTAGGGCGCGAGGGGTTCATCGCCCCCGGCGGCATCAGGCCAACTACGGGGTGCTCGGGCTGCTCTTGATGCTGGTCTTGTCGTCGCCGAGCGAGGCGTTGATGTTGTTGTCGCCGAACGACCGCAGCTTGGAGCGGTTGCAGATTCGACTGCCAGCAACAATATGAACAAATGTGCAACAGTGTCAGTAAACGAGAAGTGAATTCCACAAAAATCATTCCCTTGGCAAGTTATTGCAGAGAATCGTGCAGAGGTAGAAGGGCTGTGGCGGTAATGCGCCCGCCAATTCTTACGACGTCTGAACGGCGTGGTGAGAGACTTAGCGCAAGCAGACGGCGACTAGGAGGTTCGGCGATGGCCACGGTGTATTTGGTGACGGCGGGCAGCGGTGACACTTATCACATCGAGCGGGTCTACCTCGACCGTGACCAGGCAGATCAGTTCGCGCAGGATTACAACGGCATGGCGCCTAACGAGCCTGTTCACGTGGAGGAATGGGAGAGCGGTGCTCCGCCGGGGGCCTATGACGGCCCGTACTGGCGGGCAGAGTGGTGGGCGCGGGTGCCGGTGAGCAAACGGCGCAGTGAGTTGCGGCAAACCCGCGCTGGGGAGCGCTTCGACGACTTCGACATTCGCCAGGAATGGTGGACCGGAGACCCTCTACCGGACGCCAAGCTGGTACGCCGCGAACTTGCGGGTGTGCCGAGGGTCGAGGTGGTCGGGTTGTCCAGGGAGAAGGTCGAGGAACTCTTCTGGGAGACGATCACCCAGGTCAGAGCGGATCTCGCCGGGGTTGCGAAGAAGTGATTTCTGGCAATTCACGTAAAAACTAGAAAAATTCGGGCATGGCGCCTCGACAATGTCGCACATGGAACTGCATGATGCATTCGTGGACGGGGACGCGCTGCAACGGCTCGGCCGCCACGTCGTGAGCCGGCGGGTCGCCTTGGGCTATCGCACGCGTACCGAGCTGGCCAACAGCCTCATGTTCACAGTGCGCACCCTGGCCGATATCGAAAACGGCGTTCGCAGGGCCAGCCCGGGGACCTACGCCATGTTGGAAAACAAGCTCGGTTGGGCGCCCGGCAGCATCGACACCATCCTCGCGGGCGGAGAGCCCAAAGAACTGGTCGTCAAGCTGGGTCGTACCACGCCAGCCCCGGCATCCCATGGCGTCACGGATGCACTGTCGCGCGCGTCCACCGAGGAGTTGTTGATGGAGTTGCGACGGCGCATCGTCGCCCCTCGCCACCGACGCCAAGAGCGGTGGGAGGACTGGGACGAGGGTCTCGATCCATACGGCCACTGGCCCGAGGAAAATTAGCAGCACCCCACCGCACGCCGATTGACCTCCGCAGTTCGGGGTACTCACGCACGATGTTGAATCGCACAACCGCAGCCGTCGCCGCGCTGGCGGCACCCGTGGCCGTATTGGCAGGCTGCAGCACCAGTCAAACGAACAGCGAAAAGACGAGCACCTCGACGACGACGACGACGAGCTCAGCAGCGCCAGGCGCACAGACCATCAAGGCCGAGTTGAAGTCGCCAGACGGCAAACCCGTTGCCAATGCGACGATCGACTTCGCGAATGGCTACGCGACGGTGACGGTTGAGACTGTCGCAGGCTCGGGCCTGTCCCCGGGCAGCCACGGGATGCACATCCACTCGGTGGGCAAGTGCGAGGCCAACTCCGTTGCGCCGACCGGCGGCCCGCCCGGGAACTTCGACTCCGCCGGAGGTCACCTACAGGTTGGTGGCCACACCGGGCATCCGGCGAGCGGTGATCTTACACCGCTGAATGTCCGCTCGGACGGCTCCGGAAAGGTCGTCGCCACGACCGACGCGTTCACCGCCGACGATCTGAAGGGTCCAGAAGGAAGCGCCCTGATAATCCACGAAGGCCCCGACAATTTCGCCAATATCCCGCAGCGGTACACCCACGACGGCACGCCGGGTCCGGACGCGGAGACGCTGGCGACGGGCGACGCCGGCGGACGAGTGGCCTGCGCTGTCCTCGCCCCTGCGACTGCATCCGCGTCGGTCTCTACCAGCACGTCGACCGTCACTGAGACAACCGGTGCGCCGGTGCCACCGGCTACCAGTCCGACGACGACGTCTCCCACATCGCCAACCAGCACGACTACACCAACGACGACGCCGTCGACCTCGGTGACGACCACAACGTCCTCGCCGGCCAGTGCGCCCCCGGGCGGCTAATGAGGCTGCTCTTAAACCCCAGATCGGATACCGCCAGCCGCGATCACGGACAGAGGAAAGTCTTCGCTGATTCGTAGAGGAACTTGGCGTCGTCTGGGCTCAGCGTCGAACCCTTGACGATGGCGTCGACCGCAACGCTTTCCGGCGACTGCTTGCAAGCCACGTTTTGTCCGAGCTGTAGAAGGTTTTGCCGGGAACCGCCGATGCCGTGATTGTTCAAGTCGTAGATGTAGTCGCCCGGGCCGTCGGCCGCTGCGGAGGCTGCACCGGCCATCGATGCGATGCCCAACGCCAGGTTTATCCCGGCCATCACGCTGGCGATCTTCTTACGGCTGTCCATTTCGGTACCCCCTCGTCCGGCACGTGGTGTCGGTTGACGCCGACTTCCTGCGGCCATGAACCAATTGTTGTCGCGCCGATTACTTTTCAGCGCGCGTAGTGGACTACTCGAATTCGCGCAGAGGATACGTGAGCGCGAGTCGAGTACTCCACTACGCTATTCCGCCACCGTGTGGTAGCGGAAAGTTCACGTCATCGATCCATACCACGGGGGTGAGGACATGACGACCACAGAAAAGGCGCCGTACGGGGATACCAACACTTCGGACTCGAGGCCCAGCGGGCTTTGGTCGGTGGAGGACGAGGGCTCTGATGAATCGACCAGCGACGGTTCGGAGTCGCCGAACGCCGGCGGTGGGGCCGCAGCTCCTTCGGCCTCCGCTCGTTCCAATGGTCGAGCAACTGGAGTTGGCGGGCGCGGAAAGCGCCGACACGACCGCGGTGTCGAGGTACGCGTACACGGCATCGGTGATCACTCCACCTACAGCGCGCTGGGACGACCGAACTACAAGGAACTGGTGGACAGTCGTGTCTGGATCGGCCAGGTGCCCCATCTACCGGATCACCCTCTGCGCCTCGTGAATTGGAGCCGCGCGAACCGCAAGATCACTCGACACCTGAGCTGGTATCTGGCCTTCCCGTTCACGTTGATCAACCTCGCTGGCTACATGGAGCCCAAGGACAGGTCCCGTCACATCATGCGGGCGGGGATCGGCATTGCCAGCCTGTGTCTGACGGTTTCGATGGCGGCGTGGCTCTCGGTGATATTGGAGACCGCGTGGCAGTGGCTGGGACACGGCGACGACCGTCTAACCGCGGTCCTGTTGCAAGCGGCCGGACCAGGATTGCTGATCGCGTTCATCGGCTACCGCATGCTCGCGGGGCGAGCGCTCGTGGATCGGGCTGGAAACCTGATCTCACTGGCCAACATCGCCGTCCTGGTCGCCATGGTGGTGTTCTTGCATTCGAAACCGGCATTGCGGACTGGCGGGTTGCTTCATCATTTGGTCACGCTACTCGGCGACCCCGGCAGTCCCGTGGACACGATGAGCTGCATCGTGTTCGCCACGACGGCCGTCGGGCTGATCGTGGCGCTGTGTCTGTGCTTCTGCGGGCTCTGGAAGAAGCGCAACGGCGCCGCATTCGCGGGCGCGGCGGTTTTGGTGATGATCGCGATCACGCTTCTTCACACGGCGGGTTCGATGCTGCGGATGTTCATCAGCAGTGTGGTCCGATATGTCCCCAATGCAACTCAGCCTCATTCCGGACATGTCAAGGCCGGTTCGTCGATAAAGAATGTGCTGCTGCCCCTTCCCGACGACTTTGGCAACGAGGTTGTCTCGCGTGTCGAAAATGCGCTGCAAATAGATCTGATCCCGCTGTTCTTTTTCGCCATGCTCGCGCTGTTCGCTGCTGCCTTCTGGCTCGAGCTTTCGAAGGGACGCAAGCGCGGCAGAATGATGAAGAATCATCCGTCAGCCGACCGACGCATCAAGACGGCGAGCGGTACTCACGAGTTGGTGGTCTCGCTGCCCGAGCGGCTGCCGATTCCGGCGTCTTTGGCGATCGTCGCCACTCCTGTCGTTTGGACACTCCTTTACGACGGCTTCGGTCACGCCAGCGCCTGGCTTCTCGCCGACTTGCTAGTCGTGTTGCAGGTGGCCGGGGCCGTCGCCATCGTGCTGATCATCATCCGCCGGCCCGAGAGGTTATCCGACCAGCTTCGGAGCGTCTTCGGGTCGGTTGCAGACATCGCCGGATTCTGGGCTCCTGACCTGCACCCTCTTGCTGGAGCCTCCTATCGTCGTGCCTTGCTCGCCGGGATCCGACAGGCGATCAACGATCTGGTGCTCGAGTTTCCCAACGATCCGATCGCGCTCGTCGGACACAGTCAGGGTTCGGTCGTGTGTGCCTGGTTTGTGCGGGGCGGCCACTGGACCGAGCAAGCCACGGAGGGAATGACCGATCGTGAGGCGCTCAAGGCGGGTGTACACCGGCTTGCCTTCACCCCGCGCTCAGACCGAATCGCGTTGTTCACCTGTGGCTCGCCGTTGTCCACGTTGTATCGCACGTTCTTCCCTCGCTATTTCGACGACGCGTTCTTCGCGAAGACGTGGAGCATGACGTACAAGAGCTCCTGGTGGCGCAATTACTGGCGCAAGACGGACCCGATCGGTTCGCGGGTACCGACAAAGAGGGCCGTCGACAACATCGACGTCACGGAGCGTGTCGACGAGGAGACGCTCGGGCACGGCGAGTACTGGCGCAACCAGCGCCTCCGCAACGCCATCGACCGCTTCTTCGATATCGCTGAGGTCAGTCAACCCGTGAACACCTTTGATCATGAACATGTTTTCCGAGCGAACGGGTTCACGGGCTCGGCGACACGCGCTGCAAGTGCCTGACTCCAGTTGGTGCGAAGGCCGACTTTGCGACTGGCAGCCACCCAGTCAACGCAGCTCGTTTGCTTCGCGGTCAGCCTTGTCGGGGCTGAATAGAGAGACGCTATCCGGGGGACTACCTTTGACCTAGGGACGGGGGAACGCTCGCAGAAGGCGATCCTGGAGGTGGGGTGTGATCCGTTCGAAGATTCTTGCGAAGGCCGCGATAGGACTCTGCGCGGTGGTCGCGCCAATGGCAATCGCAGTCGGCGGCGCAGCGTCCGCGTCGGCTGACGATGGCTGGTGCATTGGCGGGCCATTCGGCTACGCAAGCGCATGTGTGCAAGCGCCGGGTTGGGTCCCTTGGTACCCCGGCCAGGTGTGGAACAACGGCTGGCGCCATGGTGGCGGCGACGACCAAGGCGAGGACGACTAGCCGCACAACAACGCTTCAATCGCTCGCTGAGCTCGTAACATTCGCGCTGTGGCGTGGTCGGATGTCGTTTTCGACGGGCACGTTCGGTGCTGAATGCCGAATTGGCCTCGATCAGGCGCAGCGACCCCGACGTCGACGCCGGTGACATCACGCTTTTCACGCTGCCGTTGGTGGTGCGTGCGGCGGGGATTGCGGTCATCGGCGTCGTTCCGCGTCTCGTGGTGCGCAACGGCGCCGTCGAGAACTCGCAGCTGGTACCGATCATCGGGTCGACGGCGCTCGTGATCATCTGTGCGGCAGTGGTGGCCTGGCTGACCGCGATCGTCATTTCTGCGCTAATCGTGATGATCCTCTACCGCACCCGGCCGGCCTCGTCGTCACAACTTGTCGCCGGATATTGACCGACTCGTTCATGCGCATCGACGACTCGACGTCGGCGCTGGCGTTGGTGGCTCTCTTGGCCGGACTGGTTTCGCTGGCGTTCGGGTTGCCGACGCGATCGAGCGACGAACTGTCCAACCCGGTGCTCGAGGATCTATTGGCCGCCCAGGTCGGTGTGCTGCTGGTGGTTCTCGGTATCGCGTTCATCGGCGAATCCATCCGATCGTCGGCCGACATCGTCGACGACCAGTCGCTGTTGCTGGCGTGGCCGTGGGCGCTGGTGATCTCTTGCATCAGTTGGGTTTTGGCGACGGTGGCGGGCCCGTTCGAGGCCACCCGCATGCTGACGATCCTGTTGAACGAATGGCTGCCGGCCACCGTCGACGGGCAGCCGCGCAGCCAGGCCATCGCCGACCTTGTGCCGCCCAGTGCGCGGTGGTGGGTCGCCTTCGGGCCGTTGCCGGTCATCGCTGTCATCTGCGCGTATCAGGCCAAACGCCATGGCGGATTCACGATGTTGCGTGAGTTTCTCGCCGGCCACGCGCCATCGAGCGCCCGGTAGCGGCGTCGTCGCCGTTGGCCAGTGCCTGCGCATCCATCTGGCGTCGATGACGTGCCCCCGCTGCTCGTGGGCTTACGTGAAACCGGTGCTGGCACAATCGGTGTCGAAGCGCTTGACTCAAACCATGCCCGTGGTCGACCTGCAGAGCCAAGTAGCGATCATCGGAGCGGGTCCCGCCGGGATGTTGCTCTCGCACCTGCTCGCCGCGAACGGCGTCGAGTCGATACTGGTGGAAGCGCGCTCGGAGGATTACGTCGCGTCCCGAATTCGCGCGGGCATCCTCGAGCAGTCGACCGTAGACCTTTTGCATAGTTGCGGGCTGGGCGAGCGGTTGGAGCGCGAGGGCGACCGGCACCGCGGCATCTATCTGCAGTGGCCCAGTGAGCGTCACCACATCGACTTCGTCGACTTGACCGGTCGTTCTGTCTGGGTCTACGGCCAGACAGAGGTGCAGAAGGATCTGATCGATGCGCGAACCGCGGCCGGTCAGGAGATCCACTACGAAGTCGCCGACACCGCACTGCACGACGTTCTCACCGACTGTCCCTCGGTGTCTTTCACCGATGCCCAAGGGCGCGAGCACATAATCAGAGCGGAGGTCGTGGTCGGTTGCGACGGGTCGTTCGGGCCCAGCCGCGAACACGTGCCACCGCAGGTCCGCCGCCTCTGGGAACGGGTCTACCCGTACTCGTGGTTCGGAATTCTCGCTGATGTCGCCCCGTCGACCGACGAGCTGATCTACGCCTGGCACGGCGACGGGTTCGCATTGCATTCGATGCGTTCAGCCACGGTGTCCCGGTTCTACCTCCAGGTGCCCAACAACACGAAACTCGAAGACTGGTCCGACGACCGGATCTGGGAAGCGCTGGCGACTCGACTCGGACACGGACAGGATGGCTGGGAACTCACCACCGGGGTCATTACCGACCAGAGCGTGCTGCCGATGCGATCGTTTGTTCAGACCCCGATGCGGCACGGGCGCTTGTTCCTGGCGGGTGACGCCGCCCACATCGTCCCGCCGACGGGCGCCAAGGGTCTGAACCTCGCCGTTGCCGACGTCGCCCTGCTCGCTCCCGCGTTGGTCGACTTGATTCGCAACAACGATCACCGGCTCGCCGACGACTACTCTGACACCGCACTGCGACGCGTCTGGCGGTGCACCCACTTCTCGTGGTGGATGACCACAATGCTGCACAAGGGTGAGGACCCGTTCGACGAACAGCTGCAGCTCTCCCAGCTGCACTGGGTCACCTCGAGCCAGGCCGGCGCGGCTGGCCTGGCGGAGAACTATGCGGGTCTGCCCATCGGCTTCTGATACGGGATCGGTTGCGGCGGTTGGCATCGGTATCCACTTGTGGACACGCCGCACGAGAGCTGGACTTTCGGCTGGCAGAGGCAGCCGGCTCCGGCCCGTTGATTCCTTCGCCCCTAGCCTCGCTCCGAACCGACCTCGAGCTCGGTGAACCTTTGCACCAACTTGGCGAGCTCGGACCGCGACGAAACACCGGCCTTGGCGCTGGCCTGATAGATATGCCCCTCGACCGTGCGGACCGACACGGACATCGCCTCAGCGATATCCCTGTTGGACAAACCGTGTGACAGCAACTTGGCGATCTCGCAGCCGCTGCAGCCGCAGCGACCCGCACTGACTGAGCCGAATCTCGCCGTACAACGGGTGACCGACATATACGGCATCGCCGGTTGCGGCGGCCGCGATCAGATCGCGCTGTTCGGCGGCCTCGACCGACTGCGGATCCGCCAATTCGGAGAGAACCGTCCGGTCGATGGGTTCGGCGATCGCGACGAGATCGACGACTTCACGCACGTCGTCTGGCACTGCGCCGATCTGTCGCTCTACCAGCTCGACCAGTGAAGGTGACGCCAAAGGGGTTCCGGTCAAACGCCATTCGTCGTCTACGCGTGCCAGTCGGCCGGATTCCCGCTCGTGTTCGACGAGATGATGAAGGAACAGGACATTTCCGCGGCTCAGTCGCCACATTCAATCGGCATTCGGTGCTGACCGGGCCACCGAGCACAACCTGCAGAAGCTGGTCAGATTCGTTGCGGGACAACGGTTACAGCTCCAACCGCCGCAGAAGTTCATCTTTCCAGAGCGTCGTGACCGCGTCGGGCGCAGGTTCGCCCGTCCGGATTGTGGCGATGATCCGCCGCAAAAGACGTCGTCAGGCGCTCCGCTGTCGCGAAGGCGCAGAGCCAGGGAGTGCGCCTCGGGCAATCGGCGCAGCGCGGCCTCGTATTCGTCGTGTTCGTCCCCGCGTCCTCATACCTGCTCCACCCTGGCGCAAATGCGGCCCGCGCGTCCCGTAGCCGACTACCTGGATTCCGCGGCTCGAGGGCTCGGGACTACTTGGGTTTCGACATCTGGGGCGTCGTCGCTGCACAGGATTGCGGCGTAGTAAGGAATGGCGGGTGTCGTCCTGCCTGCCCAGACCTGCGAGAGCCGAGGAACTGCATTGCGCATCATCACCGTCGAAGAGCACTTCCAACATCCCGAGGCGGTTGCCCGCGTCCTGGAGCTGTCCGGCCCGCCTCCTGCGGCACCCGACGCCGGCTTCGCCGCATTCCTTCAGAACTTCGCGCCCGACAAAGACTCGGCCGAGCGGCTGGCCGGCGAGCGGTTGGCGCACATGGACCGGGTCGGCATCGACATGCAGGTGGTGTCGCATGGCGCCAACAGTCCCAGCAGCCTGAATCATCCGGAGGCCGTCGAGCTCTGTCGAAAGGTGAACGACTCTCTCGCCGAGCAGATTTCGCAGCACCCCACACGGTTCCGTGGATTCGCCACCATTCCGCTGCACGATCCGGCGGCGGCGGCCGACGAGATGCGGCGATGCGTCAACGAACTCGGCTTCGTCGGGACGCTCGTGATGGGAACCTGCGGCGGGTTGTTTCTCGACGACGAGCGGTTCGACCCGGTGCTGACGGCTGCCGAGGAAGTCGACCTGCCGATCTACGTACACCCCGGCGTCCCGCCGAATCCGGTATCGACGGCGTACTACGCGGGCAATTGGCCGACGGCGATACAGTTTCTGTTCTCCTCGCCGGCCTTTGGTTGGCATGCCGAGGCGGGTATCCACGTTCTGCGAATCATCTTGTCGGGAGCACTGGATCGCCATCCCGGCCTCAAACTGCTAAGCGGTCACTGGGGCGAACTCGTCGCGGGCTGGCTCGAGCGACTCGACGAGACGATTGGCTGGGCCAACTATCTAGACCGCCCGGTCAGCGAGTACTACCGCGAACATGTATGGATCACCCCGTCTGGTCTGTACAGCCAGAACCAACTGAAATTCTTTCTTGCAGAAGTTGGTTCAGAGCGGATCATTCATTCCGAGGACTTCCCTTACGTCGTCCGCGACAACGTGAAGGAGTTCCTCGAGCAAGCAGACCTCACCGACGACGAGCGCAACGCCATCGCACACGGCAACGCCGAAAAGCTGATGCGGATCTGATTCGCCTACTCGCGCCAATTCCACGCAGAACTAGCCAGAATCTATGGCGACAGAGGAGGAGACGATGTCAGTAACCGTGATACTCGAACTCAGGTTCAAGCCGGAGTGCGTGCAAGACGGACGGGAGGTCATGGGCCGAGCGCTTCAAGACACCCGGGCGTTCGACGGCAATGTGAAAACCGAAGTGCTCGTCGATGAGGAAGACGACGCCCACTGGCTGATCTACGAACTCTGGGAGACGGTCGAACACGACGAGGCCTACCGCAGGTTTCGCGCCGGCGAAGGAAAGCTGACTCAACTGCCTCCGCTTCTCGCCGCCGCCTCCGTCAAGACGAGGTATGCGACGACTGACGTCTGACTTAGTCGGGCGGCGGAGCAACCGCAACGGCTGTGCCCGGTAGCGCTACCGGGCCGGGCAGAGGTGGCGGTCCGGGAAGTGCCGGGGCCGTCGAACCCAGATGTGTCAAGGGAGACGGACCCGCCACGGGAGCCGAGAGCGGCGCGGGCGTCGGCGTCGACGAGGTCTGCGGTGTCGACGTCGCTGAGGCAGCGGCCTCGTCCGCGACCCAGGCCGCCTGGAGTTTGTTCGCGACGAACGCTGCTCCCTCGTCGACCGTGCCGGTCTCCGCGTACTGGTTGTGTACGGAGAAGCTTCTGCCCTCGGGGTCGCAGACCAGGTCGTTGTCGACACAGAGGTCGGTGGTCTTGGACACGTACTGGGGGCCGATGACGATCGACGGGTCGTTGATCGCCTTCATGAATCGCGGCGACGGCTTCCCGAACAGGGCAACCGCCGTGACATGGTCGGCCACGTCGGCCGGCAGCGGCGTGGGCACGTCCAGCGGCGAGACGCCATCGGGCACCACGTTCGTGGTGACGAAGCCCATCACGGCCGCGCCTTGGGAGAACCCGCCGAGCACCAACTTGGTCTTCGGGCAGTTGGCGACCGTGGACAGAATGTGTGCTCTCGCGTCGTAGATGCCGTCGACGGCGGTCGCGAAATCCATGGCCGCGGGGTAGTCGACGGCGTACACCCCCAGCGATTTGGTACCAATGCGGGACCGCAGTGAGTCGACGAACGCGTCACCGGTGGGGCCGAGGCCGGGTTCCTCGGTGGTGCCGCGGGCGAACACGACTTCCGCGTCAGGGCACGGCGCCGCCTCCGCGGTCGGCATCGGCACAGCGTGTAGCGCCGCGGTCGCCGCTATCACTGCTCCCACAGAACCCGCAAGCCCCAATTTTCCCACCGGGCAATGCTGTCATGGGAGGGGCGTTGCGCGCGCGGGAAGTGTTTAAGGGTTTGGACAAAAATGCCCGCTGATCTCTCAGGATCGGCGCCTATGGCCGGCGATGGCTCAATCCACGGGGAGCGATGCGGCCACTCGGGCCAGCGCCTCCAAGTGGTCATCGACGGTTTTCAGCCCGGCGCCCATGGTGTTGACCGAGACGTGCGAGGCGCCAGCGTCGGCCCACTGTTTGAGGTCGCCAAGGGCGGTGTCGATGTCGCCGCGCCAGTTCACGCGGCCCTCCATACCAATAGTCGCAGGGTCTCGCCCGGCGTCGGCGGCCGCGCGGGCGACGACGGCGCGGGCCTCGTCGAGCTTGGGGCCCGGGCCCATCATCGGGAACCATCCGTCGGCCAACTGACCGGCTCGCTGGTACCCCGGTGACGATGCCGCGCCGATCCACACCGGAATCGGTTGCTGCACCGGCATCGGCGACAGCCCGGCGCCGGTCACCTTGTGGAAATCGCCGTCGAACGTCACCGTCTGCTCGGTCCAGAGCCGACGCAGCAAGTCGATCTGTTCGGCAGACCGCTTGCCGCGGTTACCGAAGTCCTCCCCGAGGGCCTCGTATTCGACGGCGTTCCAGCCCACGCCGATACCCAGGCGGAGCCGTCCGCCGCTGAGCAGGTCGACCTCGGCGGCCTGCTTGGCGACCAGCGTGGTCTGCCGCTGCGGCAGGATGATCACACCGGTGACCAGCTCCACCTTCTGGGTGACAGCGGCGAGGAACCCGTACATGACGAAGGGTTCGTGAAACGTCGTGTGCACGTCATAGGGGCCGTTCCAGCCGGTGTGAACCGCTGGGTCGGCGCCGACGACGTGGTCGTAGGACAGGACGTGGGTGAATCCGAGCTCCTCCACGCGTTGGCCGTAGGCGCGCACGGCACCGGGATCTCCGCCGAGCTCCGTCTGCGGAAACGTCACTCCAACTCGCATGTCACAGTCCTTCCGGCGCGGTTGTCCTCGGATACCTATGACACCGCGTGTGCTCGAGGCATTCCCGAGACATCATGGCTGCATGAGTGATGATCGTGATTACCCGCAGATGGCCGCTGCGCGCGGCCGCATCGAGCCTGCCCCGCGGCGGGTCCGCGGCTTTCTCGGCCACGAGATGGTCTTCGACACCACCGCTGCGCGCTACGTGTGGGAAGTGCCCTACTACCCGCAGTACTACATCCCGCTCGCCGACGTGCGTGCGGAGTTTCTGCGCGACGAAGACCATCCGCAGAAGGTGCAGTTCGGGCACTCCCGGGTGCACTCTTTGGTGGGCGCCGGTCAGACGCACGCTTCGGCTGCCCGGGTGTTCGACGAAGACGGCCCGGTCGCGGGCCTGGTGCGGTTCGAGTGGGATCGGTTGCGCTGGTTCGAGGAGGACGAACCGATCTACGGTCATCCACGCAACCCGTATTCACGAGTCGACGCACTGCGGTCACACCGTCACATCTGTGTGCAGCTGGACGGAGTTGTGCTCGCCGACACTGTCGCACCGGTGTTGCTGTTCGAAACCGGTTTGCCGACAAGGTATTACATCGATCCGACGGATGTGGCGTTCGAACATCTCGAGCCGAGTTCCACCGAGACGCTCTGCCCGTATAAAGGCACGACATCGGGCTACTGGTCTGTCCGGGTCGGCGACACGGTGCATGCCGACCTCGCGTGGACGTATCACTACCCGCTGCCTGCCGTCGCTCCGATCGCAGGGATGGTGGCGTTCTACAACGAGAAGCTCGACATCGTCGTCGACGGCGTCTCGCTGCCGCGCCCCAAGACGCAGTTCAGCTGACGTGGTCGGCCACTAGGCATCACGGTTCGCCGCGGTGAGTTGCTCCGCGACGAACTCGCCTGCAAGGCGGTGCCATTGCCCCCACTGCCGGACCATGTAGTGGCCTGCGCCGTCGAAGCTCACCCACTGCGCGTCGACCCCGCGCCGATGCGCGCGATCGACTTGCGTGCGGGATGCTCGCGGGTCGGTCCACGTGTCGGCGGTGCCATGCACCACGAGCAGACGAGTGCTCGTCGGGATCAGGTCGCCGTCGCTGCCCGCCCACCACGGGGCCAGCGCGACAACCGTGCCGACATCACCGCGAGCCGCAAGGTGTGCGGCGACGCGCCCGCCCATGGAATGGCCGACGACGGCGATGCGGGCCGGCTCGAATCGGTCGCGCGCACGGTCGAGGACCGCCTCGGCGTCGCGCAGGGCATCCAACCGCGGGCTGTTCCAGCCGCGATACCGGTACTGCACCCGCCGCACTTCAACGGCGGCGCCCAGTCGCCGTCGCAGAGCCGCGGCGAAGAACGCCATCCTCAGATTCGTCAGCTGCCAGCACCGCGAACGACGGTCACTGCGCATTTTGCCGCCCGGCAGGACCAACACATAGCCACCGTCAGACTCGCTCATCCCCATGAACGCTATTCGGTGCCGCGCAGCCGCTGGATGCCTGCGGGCTGACGAAAGGATTACGGTCGCTTCGGCGATCGGAGGATCCTCATGGCACGCATCGAACCGTCTGACGCTTTCGCCGGGATACCCACGGTGGACCTGGGGCAGGGCGACCGCATCAATCTCGGCGTCGCCGGCATCATGTCGCGCCTGCCCGATGTGGCGGCCGCCGTCGGAGGCGTCACCGCGGCCGTGCACGAGACGGGTGGGCTGCCGCCGCGGCTGATGGAGCTGGTCCGATTGCGTATCGCATTTCACAACCAGTGCCGCAGTTGCATGTCGGTCCGCTATCAGAGCGCGATCGACGACGGGCTCACCGAGGACGCGGTGTGTTCGCTCGAGCGACCTGCCGAGGCGCCGGATCTGACGGAGGCCGAGCGGGCCGCACTGAGATTCGCCGACCTTTTCGCCACCAACCACCTCGCGATCGACGACGCGGTCTACGGCGAGCTACGCGATTACTTCAGCGAGGACCAACTCGTTGCGCTTGGACTGCACTGCGCCCTGTGCGTCGGGCTGGGCCGTCTCGCGGCGACATGGCACGTCGTCGACGACCTGCCGGACGAATTTCGCGGGGACACCGATACGCCGCTTGCGCCGTGGAGCGCGAGTTCGGTTGTCGCGTCGGGCTAGCGTTCGATCACCGAGATCGAGTTGTCCGTGTAGTTGACCACCCATGCGGTGTGAGTGGACGGGTCCGCGGCAACGGTCTGTGGCCCGTCGCGAACCACGATGGTGTCAGTGACAGCCCGTTTCTGCGAATCGATGATCGACACAGTGGCCGCGCCGCTATTGCTGACGTAGACCGTATGCGCGTCGGAATCGACCGTTGCAGCGCTCGGCCGGACCCCCACAGGGATCGTCTGGGTGACCGAGCGGCTGTCGAGGTTGAGCACCGACACCGAACCGTCGTCGGTATCGGGCACGAACGCGGTGCGCGTGGGCGGGTCAATCGCGACGTCGTTTGGATTGCGGCCCACCGGAATCGTTTGAACGACCGCCGACTTCGCGGGGTCGACGATGGAGATCGCCGCGCTCCCTCGTTCCGACACGTAGAGGAGGTGGCTGGACGGATCGACACCCATCTTTCCTGGCTTGCTGCCGACTTTGATTGTCCCCGTTACTGTTCGGGATCCGGTGTCGATCACCGAGATCGTGTCGTCCGCCGAGTTCGCAACGAAGGCCTTGCGGGTCGACGAATCGATCTCGATGCCCTCAGGGGCGTTACCGACCGGGATGGTGCCGGTGATCGATCCTGTTGCGATGTCGACTATCGATACAGAATTCCCGCTTGTGACGTAAGCGGTTTGCGTGGCTGGGTCCACAGCCACGAAGCCGGGTCAGCGACGTAGAGCGAGTCGTCGCCCTGGCTGGTCACGTACGCCCGGTGTGTCGATGGGTCCGTTGCGACATCGGGCATCGGACCGGCGCCGAGTCCGAAGGTCGTCGTGACCATGGGTTGACCCAGGGGCTCGTCGGCCGACGCGATGCCCGGCGCTGCCAGGCTCATTGCCAGCACATCTATTGCGATACCGGCAAGCCTGTTCACAAAGTCCCCCTCTGATCTCCAATGCCCCCTGGCCAAAAGTCTGCCAGTCGACGGTCCACCCCGTAGGCATCTACCGGCAATCTCCATCGAATCTCCACATGGCCTCCAAGCAGTGACCTACCCGCGCGAAGCAGCATGAACACGTCATGCAAGAGCGAGCGTCGGCTCGCCCGAACAGAGGTTTCTCATGAAGAAGATGATCGGTTCCGCGCTCGTGGGAACGGGCCTCGCGGCCGCAACGCTGACGCTGGCGGCGACGGCGCACGCCGAATCCGCTGCCATCACCATCGGTCAGCTGGAAGCGCAGGGATTCAACGTCAAGATCGATCGGGTCGGCAGCGCACCGCTCAACCAGTGCGAGGTCACCGATGTTCGCAACCCGCACGACCGCACGGAGCTCGTGCGCGTCAACGGCCGAGGCGGCGACCGGGACCTCATCCCCGTCGTCGTCGAACGAACGATCACGGTGTCCCTGGACTGCTCGCGCTGACCAAGCTCACGATCTTGGAACTTGTTGATAACAAGCCGATCACGCGCCGCGCTGCGTGGGTAGACCTCGCCCTGGTCGCTGTTAACTTGCGGGAGCAAGCGCCGAGACGGGATGAGGTGTGGTGGCGGTGTTGGTGGCGGGACGAGAGGTCAGCAAAGTCTTTCGTACGTGGACGCATGCGGTTGCGGTGCTGTCGGCGGTCTTGATGGCATTGGCCGCCATTGTGATTCAGTCTCCGACGGCTGGCGCGTATTCACGCGACGGCCTGCCGGTCGAATACCTTCAGGTCCCGTCGCCTTCGATGGGACGCGACATAAAGGTTCAGTTCGAGGGCGGTGGCCCGCACTCGGTGTATCTACTCGACGGACTGCGTGCTCAGGACGATGCCAACGGCTGGGACATCAACACCGAGGCATTCGACTGGTTCTACAAGTCGGGCATTTCGGTCGTGATGCCCGTCGGCGGCCAGTCCAGCTTCTACTCTGACTGGTATCAGCCGGCGGAAGGTAGCGCGGGTACCTCGACATACAAGTGGGAGACCTTCCTTACCCAGGAGTTGCCCGCCTGGCTCGCCGCCAATAAACAGCAAGACCCCAACAACAATGCGGTTGTCGGACTGTCGATGTCGGGCGGCGCCGCACTCACACTCGCCATCTGGCACCCGGCCCAGTTCATCTTCGCCGCGTCACTGTCGGGATTCCTCAATCCATCAAATGGCCTGTGGCCCACACTGATCGGTATCTCGATGAAGGATGCGGGCGGCTACAACGCTTCCAATATGTGGGGACCGACGAGCGATCCGGCATGGCGCCGTAACGATCCGATGGTCAACGTCGCCAGGTTGGCGGCCAATAACACGGCGGTGTGGGTCTACTGCGGAAACGGGGCGCTCTCCGACCTCGACGCCAACGACGGCAACTTCGGCACCCAATTCAGTGCGCAGTATCTGGAGTCCATCACGCTGTCGACGAACAAGGAATTTCAGCAGAAGTACTTCGCCGCTGGCGGTCGCAACGGAAAGTTCAATTTCCCGGACGACGGCACTCATAGCTGGGGCTACTGGGGATCGCAGCTACAGGATATGAAGCCCGACATGCTGCGAGTGCTCGGCGTGCAACCCGTCTGAGCGCAGTGACTTCGGATCACAGCGGAGGCAGCATCGCCTTCTTGTCTGCCGGGATGAGCGTATTGCGGTCGGCGTAGTTCCACAGTTCGACGGTCTGGAGCGCCCAAAACACCGCGAATTCGAGGAGCAGGGCGCTCTCCAGCGCGAAGACGGGAATGTTCCACGACCCGCCTTGAAGGTGGCCGAGTCCGCCGAGGGCAGCGACGATCAACGCGGCAAGCACTGAGCCGACCATCGCCCACGCGATGACGCGGTAGCCCCGGTGAAAACGTTCTCGCTTCACGCGGTCCTGCTTGTCCTGGTTGCCCACCAAGTAGGCATTGATGAAGACGACGGCGCCGATGATGACGAAGATCAGGATCGCTGCGACCCAATGTGCGACCGCCTCGAATAATTCGGGAGCGAAGAAGAAGGCCGCGACGAATACGGCGAGAACGATCGCGGAGAGCACCCGCAGACGGTTGCCCCACAGGCTCGTCGCCGCGCGCGAGCTTTTGTCGACAAGGTAGACGAACGCGGTTATGCCAAAGGCGATTACGAGTGCGGCGATGAGAGCATCGATATTGTTCTCGATCGCATCCCACTTCTCGGCGGCCGTCGGCACAATCTGCTGGCACCCGGGAGTCTCCGGAATGTTGCTCGGGACGAACGCTACGAAGAATGCGAGCGTTCCGGCGAGGTTGAGCAGGACGTCCTCGCTGTCGGTACTGCCCTTGTAAGCGATCATCAGGATGCCCAGGCAGCAGAGGGCTGCGACGAAGACATTGCGCGCTGCCGTGTAGTAGTAGGCGCTGATCGATGCCTGCCAGCAGTCTGTGGGCACGCTGTCGATCAGAATGGCCGCGGCCAGCAGCACGACGACGACGACCATGCCGGCCCGCAGATAGCGATAGGTGATCCGCCCCGTCTGCGGGGATTCGATCGCTTCGTCGGCCGATGTAGTCATGATTCCCCCGAAGCCAGGTGTTCCACTTCTGCACTGACGGTATCCCCGGCCGGCGCGCTCGAGTCGTAACCGCGCCAATATGTCCGCGTCTTTTCTGCTGCCGGATGGACGGCTAACGACGGCTTAGTTGCTTCACCCGCAGTCGAAGGTATCCGGCGCAGACAGCGATCGGTCGACCCCGACGATTGTCGTCAACTGCGTCGCCATCCGGCAAATATGTTGAGCACTAGATGTTTTCGGATCGATCACCGATGCGGGCATGTGTCGGAATCGGGTCGTACTATCCGGGTTGTGGCGCAGACGAGCATTTGGACAGGCGACCCCGTGTGGATCGCCGTTGTACTGCGGGCCGACGGCGTCAACCTCGTCGAGTATCCAGGCTGGCAGAACCGCGGCCACGGCGATTTCAAGGACATTCGCGGTGTCATGGTGCATCACACCGGATCGGACAATGCCACGGCCGCATCCATCGCCAACGGCCGCCCGGATCTGCCAGGGCCGGTCTCACAGCTGCACATTGCGCGCGACGGCACGGTGACCGTGGTGGCGGTGGGTGTCGCGTGGCATGCCGGCGTCGGCATGTATCCGTGGCTGCCGACAAACATGGCCAATTGGCACATGATCGGCATCGAATGCGCCAACAGCGGCACCAGCCCGACTGCACCGCACCGGACGAATTGGCCCGACGCGCAGTATTTCGCCCTGGTGAACAGCTGCGCGGCCATCAATCGTCGGCTGGGCCAGACTTCCGCCCGCACGATCGGACACAAGGAGTACGCCGGTCGCGCACAAGGGAAGTGGGATCCCGGCGCCATCGACATGGACATCTTGCGCGCCGACATCCAGGCCCGCATCGGTGCGGCTCCCGGTACTGCGCCTACGCCGCGACCACCCGTCCCCGTCGGTCTGTAAGCCGATGTCCTGCTCTACCGAGGTTCAGAAGGGCCGCAGGTCGCTGCGCTCCAGCGGCAGCTTGGCGTGACGGTGGACGGCGACTTCGGCCCGGAGACCGAAGCCGCGGTGCGAGCGTTTCAGCGCCGCACGCCAGGATTGAAGGTGGACGGCATCGTCGGCCCGTTGACCGCGGCGGCGTTGCGGCTACAAGTGTTGCCGCCGAGCGAGGTACACCTCATGGGAGACGCCGCGGCGTCGTAAGCCGGGGTCAGCCGCGATGACGGTTGCGCAGAGTGGGGGAGTAGGGAGTCGGGTCGATGTCGGGCCTGCGCTCGTCGACAAGGTCGACAAGCATGCGCGCCGAACCGCACGCCATCGTCCAACCCACGTGGCCGTGTCCCGTGTTGTAGTACAGGTTGTCGTGGCGGCCGAGCCCGATCAACGGCGGTCCGTCCGGCGTCATCGGGCGAAGTCCCGTGCGGTAACGCGCTGTGTCCCAGTCGATTGCACCCGGGAACAATTGATCCCCCGTCTTGATGATGTCCGCGTAGTCGGCCGGTGTGCTGCTGCGGTCGTAGCCGACGAACTCAGCCGTCGCCGACATCCGCAGCTCTCCGCCGAACCTCGACCACGCGACCAGCGTCCGCTCGTCGATGCCCCGACATGCGGCGCGCGGTCGGGATCCTTGACCGTCGCCGTCAACGTGTAGCCCTTCGCCGGGTAGACGGGCACGTGAACGCCGACCGCACGCATTAGCAGCGGGCTCGCCGCGCCCGCGGCCAGCACGACTGCGTCCGCGCCGACCGGACCCTCGGATGTGACTACACGGGTGATCGACGAACCGTCGGTCTCGAACCCGTCGACGGACGTGCCGAGATGAAACGTCACGCCGAGCCTACGGCACACCTCGGCCAGCCCGGCCGCGAACAGGTGCGGATCGCCGGTGCCGTCCGACGTGTCGTGGATCGCGCCTGCGAACCGCGTTCGGCTGTGGCCCAGCGCCGGTTCCAGTTTGACGGTCTCGTCGAAGTCCAGGACCACCTGATGCCTGCCGTGCTCGATCAGCAGCCGTGAATTCTGCTCAGCCGCTTCGAGTTCGGCCGCATCGTGAAACAGGTACAGCACCCCCGCGTGGGTCCGCCAGTACTGCAGGCCCTCGCGCGCGGCGAGTTCGTCCATCAACTGCTGGCTGTAGCGGGCCAGCCGCAGTTTGGACAGCGTGTTGGTGCGCGACCGTGACGGCGTGCACTCCCGGATGAATCGCAACCCCCAGCGCACCAGGTCGACGTCCGCCCTTGGTCGCACCCTAATCGACGTCGCCTCGCCGAGCAGCGACTTCACCAGCATCACAGGAGCTTTTGGCGACGCCCAGGCGTAGGAATGCCCCGGAGCGACAAGGCCTGCGGTGCTCGCACTGGTGTCGGATGCGACATCGCCGCGCCGGTCGTACACGTGGATCTCGTGACCGCGTTCGGCCAGAGCGTGGGCCGCGGCGACGCCGACGATGCCTGCACCGATGACGGCGATCCTCATAGTGCGGCCTCCGCCCGGCCTTCCCCGACGACCGGCGAACCGGTCGACGTGCGGACCGCGGGCATCGTCACGGCACTGGATTCGGTCAACAGCTTGCCGTTGGTCTCGGGTGCCAGCAGGTAGGTGACGAGCCAGCCGAAGCCTGCCACGCCCGCGCCGACGAGCATCGTCAGCTGCACCGAGTAGTTGAGCAGGTGAGGCGTGCCGTAGACACCGATCGCCGCACCGATTCTGCTTGCGCCGGTGGCGAATCCGTTGGCTGTGGCGCGCACTCCTGTCGGAAACAGCTCGGAGGGATAGATCGCCTCGAGGCACTGCCCGGAGTACATCGCGATACCGAAGATTGCGAACAGCAGCAGCACCAACCACATCGGTGGGTTGGCCACCACGGCCAAACCGATGAGTGGCAGCGTCGAGATCGCGAAGCTGTAGAGCAGCAGCTTGCGCCGCCCCCTGTTGATGAACAGCGATGCCCGACAGCGACCCCACTACGTAGAAGATCTGGATGATCACGGCCCCGAGATAAGCGGTGTTGCCTTCGGCGAGCCCGAATTGGTGCAGGATCTTCGGCTCGTACGTCGCGATCGCATAGATCGGCACCAGCTGGCACGCCCAGAACAACGCGACGAACAATGTCCTGCGGCGGAATTCGGGTCTGAAGATCGTCATGTAGCCCTTCGGGCTGTCCTGGGGCTCTTCGATGTCGGCCAGTGTCGCGTCCGGTCCGAGCATCTGCTTGAGTACGGCCTCTGCCTCCTCGGCTCTGCCCTTGCTCAACAGCCAGCGGGGTGATTCGGGCGTGCCGAGCCGCATCGTGAGGATGAGCAGTGCCGGGATCGCGCTGCTGGCGAGCATCCAGCGCCACGCGTCCGGGCCGAGGCTCAGCATGAAGTAGCCGACGGTGTAGGCGACCGCGGCACCCACCGAGAACATCGTGACCAACACGACCAGCAGGGGACCGCGCGACTTCTGCGGCGCGAACTCCGACGCGATCGTGCCCGCGATCGCCAGGTCCGCGCCGACGGCCACGCCCATCAAGGTGCGCAGCACGATCAGCTGCCACGGCTCGCTGGCGAAGAACTGCAACGCCGACAACACGACGAAGCACGCGAGGTCGGCGATGTAGACCTTCTGCCTGCCGAACTTGTCGGTGACGGCGCCGAAGATCAGGCCCCCGAAGAACATGCCGACCAGCGAGGCGGCGCCCAGCAGGCCCGCGGTGACGGGCGTGAGTGAGAAAGCAGCGGTCAGCAGCGGTAACGCGACGCCGATGATGCTGAGGATGTAGCCGTCGCAGAACTCGCCGCCACCCGCATAGAGGGTGATCAGCCATTGGGTTCGCGTGGCCGGAGCGGTTTCCAGCGAGGTTTTCGTTGCGGTCATGCGCCAAACCGTAGTTAGCGGTGTGTGCCAGGTCACTGTATGTTATGCATTAATTCGGTGGTCGATTGTCTCGATTCTTGTGCAATTCGTCCCAGGAGAGCCATGGATACCCCGGTCTTGACGCCCGAGTTGGCCGCGGAGATCGCCGACGAAACGACCCGCATTCTCGGACACAACGTGCTGATCACCGACGAGAAGGCGAATGTGATCGGCAGCGGCGACGTCTCGCGGGTGGGCTCGATCCACGAAGCGTCCGTGGCGGTCGTCGAGTCCGGCGTGGCCGAGAGCCACGATGCCAAGCAGGCCGCTGCATTGGTTGGGGTGCTGCCCGGCATCACGATGCCGATCGTGCTCGACGGCGCGGTCGTCGGAACCGTCGGCATCACCGGCTCGCCGGACACCGTGGTCAAGCTGGGGCGGCTCGTTCAACGCCAGACCGAGATCCTGTTGCGCGAGTCGCTGTTTCAGCGCACCCGCCTTCTGCGGGAGAACCGATTGGCGCAGTTGGTCCGCGACATCGTTCTCTTCGACCCACGGCTGGTGGAGGACCGGATCGTGATGGCCAGCGGTCTCGAGCTCGGCTACGACCTGACCGCCGCCCGCGTCGCCGTCGTCTTCGAGGTGCAACCGGGCCCCGAAACTTACCGGTCGTCGGTGCGCGCCATCGGTGAGATCTTCGGGTCACGACTCGACGTTGTGGCCGAGCTATCCGCGGGCAAATACGTTGTGCTTCACCATCTGTCGTCCCAAGACGACGAACACGTGAGAGACCGGGCGCTACGCGCGGCGGAGCTTCTGCGCGACCGACACGGCATCGTCATGCATGTCGGTGTCGGGGAGGCCGGTGACGACGTCGCGTCCTTGGCCGCTTCCTATGACGACGCGGCGGCCGCGCTTCGGATCGGCTGCGCGGGGCCCGCCGTCCAGGTCTGCGAGATCGCCGACCTTCGTGTCCGCCAGCTGCTCGACTCGACCAATGCGGCGGCGCGCGAGCGGTTCACGCAGTCGCAGCTGAGCAGCCTACGCGGCGAGAACGACTTCACGGCTCTGCGTGACACGCTGATCGCCTGGTGCGAAAGCGGTTTCACTCTCGTAATGACGGCGCAACGACTGGACATTCATCGCAATACCGTGGTTTACCGGTTGGACAAGATCGCCCGGGTGGCCGGACGCGATGTCCGTAGGCCGGTGGTGGCCATTCCGCTGTACCTGGCATGCGTGATCGGGGATTAGGTCACCTGTGAGGCGGTGGGCTCGCTGACCTTCACCAGCATCTTGCCGATGTTGGCCCCGGTGAAGAGCCCGTTGAGGGCGTCGACACACGACTCGAGCCCGTCGAACACCGTCTCGCGGTGGGCCAGCTGGCCCTGCTGCTCCCAGCCGCTGAGCGCGGCGAACGCTTCGTCGAAGCGTCCCCACTCATCGAGTGCGTTGAATCCCTGCATCGTTGCCGTCTTCGACAGCAGGTTGACGTAGTTGGCGGGTCCGGGGTGCTCGCCGGTCAGATAACTCGAGATGACACCGCACAGCACAACTCTCGCCTTCGGCGCCAGGCGGCCGAGCACCGCGTCGAGGACCGGGCCGCCGACGTTGTCGAAGTACACGTTGACGCCTCGCGGACAGTGCTCCTTGAGCGCGGCCCGTAAGTCGTCGTTCTTGTAGTCGATGCACGCGTCGAAACCGAAGTCGTCGACGACCGCCCGACATTTCTCCGGGCCGCCCGCGATGCCGACCACCCGCGCGCCCGCGATTCGTGCGATCTGCCCGGCGACAGAACCGGTGGCGCCCGCCGCCGCCGACACCACGACCGTCTCGCCCGGCTGCGGTCGGCCGACGCCGGTCATCCCGAAATACGCTGTGGCACCGGTCGGCCCGTAGACCGACATCACCGCCAGCTGGTCCGTGTAGCCGACGACGGGCGTGGCGAAGATGTCGTCGCGGATGATCACGTAATCCTGGAAGCCGGTGAGGGTGGTGACGACGTCGCCCACGGCGTACGCGTCGCACCGCGACGCCACCACCTCGCCGATGCCTGCCGCGCGGATGACCTCGCCGATTTGCACCGGAGGCAGGTAGCTCGGCTGGTCGTCGAGCCATGTGCGCGCCGCCGCATCGATGCCCACGTACGTGGTGCGGAGCAGCGCCTCACCGTCGGCCGGCTCGGGTGCGGGCGAGGCGACCATCTCGGTGTCGTCGGGTTTGACGAGCCCGGCGGGGCGGCGACGCAGCAGGATCTGGCGGTTCGTCAGGTCGGGCACGACGCCGAAACTAGCGAAAGCCGATGAGGTTCGGAGCAACTATCGGCCATCGTGCCAAGGGTGGATTTGCTCGTTTTGTTGCGGTCACGGCAATTGAGTCGCAGAATTCACATGAGTCACATTTGTGTGGCTCGGCGCGCGGGGGCGTCCAATTGCTATGACTGCCTCTGGGGGATCGTGTGCGTCGTCTGGTTCGCTCCTTCGGTGTCTTCGTACTGTCGCTTGCCTCGACCGTCGTGCTGGCAGGCACGCAGACGATGACGCCCCTGGTCGCGCTCACCGCGACCGCGTTGATCATGGGCGGCACCGGCCATCCGCTGAGCACCCCGCAGGACAGCCAGGACTTCATCAACAGCTACACCGCGGATGCCAACAACGACTACATCCTGCTGACCGGATTCTGCGGCCAGGGCTCGTGCACCCCGACCGCGGTCAGCACCCCAGAGCAGTTCATGCCGGTGTCGGGAACCATGCCCTTCGACCAGTCGGTCGGACAGGGCGTGGGCAACCTCGATCAGGCGATCAACGCCCAGCCGATCGGCGAGTCGATGGTCGTGTTCGGTTACTCGCAGAGTGCGCGGATCGCGTCGATCGAGAAGGGAAACCTCGCGGCGGCAGGATCAACGCTGCCGCTGTCGTTCGTGTTGATCGGCAATCCGAACCGGCCCAACGGCGGCATCCTGGAGCGCTTCCAGGGCCTGAGTATCCCGATCGCGGGAATCACGTTCGACGGGGCCACGCCGACGAACACCAACTTCAAGACCGTCGACGTCACCCGCCAGTACGACGGCTGGTCGGACTTCCCGAACAACCCGCTCAACCCGTTCGCGACCGCGAATGCCATTGCGGGGATCAACTATTTGCACAGTGACTATCAGAGCGTCGGCCTCGGCAACGCGCTGTATCAGGGCTCCTACGGCGACACCGACTACTACATGATTCCGAGCCAGCGGCTGCCGCTGCTGATGCCACTCGATCAGGCGGGCGTGCCGGATCCGATCGTGACGATGCTCGACGCGCCCGTGCGGGTGCTGGTCGAATCCGGCTACGACCGCACGATCAGTCCTGGCGCGCCGACCCAGGCGAGCATCCTGTATTTCCCGAACCCCGTGACGACCGGCACCAACTTCATCATCGCGATTCCGACCGGAATCGACGACGGTGCACAGGAGGCCGCGGGTATCCGTCCGTTCGGAACGCCGCCCATCGATCAGCGCAGCCCGTACGGCGTGGGAGGGCCGCCCGTCAACGCCGGATCATTCGACTCCACCGGCGCGCCGATTCCGACGACTTCGCCTGTTGCGAACCAACAGCCGCTGGCTGCCCCCGTCCAGGGCCCGCAGCTGCCGTCGACGCCGCAGCCCGCGGCGAATCCCGCGCCATTGCAGCCAACGGCACCGTTGCAATCGCCGTTGCAGGCGCCCACCCCGGCCGCTGCTCCGTCGGTTTCGCCGTCGATCGCCCCGCCTTCGCCTGCGCTGGACAAGGCGGCGCCCGCGAAACCGGCCACCGGCATGACGGCGCCGTGGTGGGGAAGGTCGGCCGAGCTGCCGACGTCCGCTCCCGCTGACCTGCCCAAGCCCGCGCCTGCCGACATGCCGACGCCCGCGCCTGCCGATATGCCCAAGCCCGTTCCCGTTGACTTGCCGAAACCGCTTCCGCCGCCTGCCGAGCTGCCGAAGCCGGTCCCGCCGCCTGTCGAGCTGCCTAAGCCCGCCGACCTGCCTGCAACCGAACTTCCGCGGACGGACTTCATCCCGAAGATCGTGCCGCCCAAGTTCGATCCGCCGGCACAGGCGCCGATTCCGGCCGAGCTGCCGAAGCCGGTCGACATCCCGGCGCCGCAGTTCGTGCCGCCGGACATCCCGGCGGTCGCGCCGGTACCCCCGCCTGTGCAGGCCCCGTCGTTGCCGGATATTCCGCTGGCACCGCCGCCGCAGCTGCCCGCGCTGCTACCGCCTCCGCCGCCCGCGTTGCCCGCGTTGCCCGCGTTGCCTGCGCTGCCGCCGCCACCGCCGCTGCCGAATATCGCCGGGATCCTCGGAGGCATCCGCCTGCCGTTCTGAGCCAGCCGAGATCAGGAGAACGGCTGCACCTTCGGGATCAGCGCCGCCGCCACCTTGGTCGCCTCGTCCTGGTTTTGCGCGTCGTCGCCGCCGCGTGCGTACACGTCGATCTGCGTCTTGCCGGTCAGCACGAAGAGATGGCCGTCGCGGGAGTAGGCGTCATCGCCGACTCCAGCGATCGTCGGGCTGTCTGCCCGCGCGACCATGAAATCGTCGCTCGTCATGCGGGTCAGGAACACGGCGAGCTGGCCGGACGATTGCTGCCACTGGCAATACCGGGTGCTAGCGGTGGGGTCGGCGCCGTCCTTGTCGATCTGTGTGATGTCTCGACCGGTCAGTTGGGTGACTTCGGCGTCGCTGAGCAAGGTGCAGGGGTCGGGGAAGTTGCCACCCGGGCCCGCGGGGCTCTGCGCGACGGCAGACGAAGTAGCCCCAATGGAGGACGCAGTCGACTCCGGGGCGGCCGGTGGCGAAGCGGAGCGGCCGCAGGCTGCCAAGGCCAGGATCAGGACGATGAGGATGCCGACACGGCGATTCATGTGTTTCCTCTCGGTGGATGCGGTCCGCGAAGTGAATACTTCCCGGCTGTGCCCAGGGCCGTGACCTGATTGCGGAGATTTGTTCGCTACGGTGTCGCGAAGGCCAGCGAACGTCGGCGGCTCGAGGCCGGAAACCCGGGGACCTATCAGTGACGCGTCGCTTGATGTGATCGGTCGCACTCCGCAGATGCGACACGAGTTTGCTGGCGCAACACGGTGTGATTTGGCACTCACTTTTAGGGCAAAAGCTAAGAGACTGTTATTGCGCCCCATTGGTCACATTGCTTTCAACCGCTTGCCGTGACGAAAAACATGCACTTCAAGTCAAGCGAAGGTGCTTGCTGTGCGGGCGTAACGAATTCATAACGAATAGTTTTGTAAGCGGTGCCTGAGAGTCCTAAGGGGAGTGGCGACAAACGGAGGATAACGCTTCTCGGCGAGCGAATTTTCGTCGCTACACTCGACCGAGATCTGCGCCGAAAGAGCGCAGTTGCACGGACATAGCCGGCGGACGTAGCCACAACCGGCACAAGCACCGACGAACAGGGCAAATACTGTCATGCACAAGAACACTGTCCCCGCGGACGTGACTGAGGCCACGGTCGTTGGACCGGACTTCGCGGTGCTCGGCACCGTTGACCTCCAGCGTGGAGCCATCGCGGACCTCGCCGTCAGTACTGACGGCTCGACGGTCGTCGCGACGCACTACGGCAGCGGCAGCATCTCGGTTATCGATGCCGACGCGATGGCCACAGGCACTGCTATCGATATCCCGGTCGAGCCGTATCTCGTCACTGCCGCCGAGCGGCGCGCCTACGTGGCGATCGGCGGTCACCAGCATGACTCGGTCGCGGTCGTCGACACCGTGACCAAGCAGGTCATCGCCAACTACGCCGTCGAGGGCACCGTGGCCGACGTCGCGGTCAGCCCGGACGGCACGCGAATCTTCGTCGGCCAGATCGACCGGGACCGCATCGGCCTGGCGGTGATCAACACCTTCGGTCGTATGAAGACGATCGATATCGCCGAGGGCGTCGGGCGGACCGTGGACGCGGTGCAGGTCAGTCCCAACGGCCGACTCGTCTACGTCGGCACCTCCGATGCGACCAGCGGCAACCTGCTGGTGGTCGACGTCGTCGACGGCCGGGTGATCCGTGACATCCCCGTCGCGTCGCCGATCCGTGCTGTGGCGTTGAGCCGCGACGGTGCGCTGGCGTACGTCGCCATCTTCGACACGCACTGGGGTGGGTCGATCGACATTATCGACACCGCGATCAACGAGATCACCGCGAAGGTCGGCATCGGGGGTGCGCCGATGCAGATTGTCGTCAGCCGCGGCGGAGCCCGTGTCTACATCTCCGACTACGAGCACGTTGCCGTGCTGTCCACCGAGACGAACTCGATCGTCGACACGCTCACCGTGACGGCAGAACCGTCGTGCGTCGCGGTCAGCCCGGACGACAGCCGGCTGTACATCGCCGACCACGAAGGCACCGTCACGGTCATGTCGGCCTCGCTGGATGATGCCGCGACCGAGATGATCGCCATCGACGTCGACACCGTGCCGGAGCTCCGCGAGCTGGCTCACGCCGGGGTCTAGTCGCACCCGGCGTCAGCCGTGGTCGGCAAAGACACGTACGCGAACGTGCGAGTAGGGCGAGATTTGGGACCTTCTTTTCGCAGCCGTTGCACGTTGGGCGTCGATGCGTTCAGTCGCGGGACAAGCTACCCACCGACTAGTCAGCGCCACTGGTAGCGCGTCTTCGGCCGGCCCGCCTTGCCGTAGTCGGTGTGTCGCGTGACGGTGCCCTCGTCGGCGAGCCGCTCGAGGTAGCGCCACGCGGTCACCCGCGACACCCCGACCTGCTTGGCCACCGCGTCGGCGGTGATTCCGTCGGCGGAATCCCTTACGGCGCGGGCAATCTCGTCGTTGGTGCCCGCGGCCGCGCCCTTCGGGGCAGCCGACCTGTCGGTGCTGATCCGCAGTTCGGCGAGCGCTCGGTCGACCTCGGCCTGACTCGCGGCGTCGGTGCCCGCGGGCAGGGCGTCGCGGTAGCGCTGGTAGCGCTCGAGTCGATCGCGGAACGCTGCGAACGTGAACGGCTTGAGCAGGTAGGCCAGCGCACCGTGGCCGACGGCTGCACGCACCATCTCTAGGTCGCGCTCGGAGGTGATCGCGATGATGTCGGGTGCGGGACGCAGACCCGAGAGGCCCGATGCGAGCGTTATGCCGCTCGCATCGGGCAGTCCGATATCGAGCAATACCAAGTCGATCGGCGCCTCGCTCGCCGCGGCCTCGGCAGCGGCGCGCATGGCATCGCGGGCGGTGTGGGCGACGGCCACGACCGAGAAGCCTTCCAGCCGTTGCAGATACGCCTGGTGTGCCTCGGCGATCAGCGGTTCGTCCTCGACGATCAGCACGGTGATCATGAGTGGCTCACCGTCACCGTCACCACGGAACCGTATGTCACGTCCGCGGTCAGCGTGCCGTTGTGCCGCTTGACGACTTGGGCGACGAGGGCGAGTCCGAGTCCGTGTTGTCCTTCGTCGGTGCCGGACTTCGTGGAATAGCCACGCTGCATGGCCTTTTCAAACGTAACGGGGTCCATGCCCGGACCACTGTCGGCCACCCGGATCAGCAGCGTGTGGTCGGTCTGGCTGACGGTGACCTCGACCCACGGGTCCTCGCGGTCGCAGGCGTCCATCGCGTTGTCGATCAGATTGCCCAGCACGGTCACCATCTCCTGGCCGGACAGTGGCACGTCGTCGGAGTTGGACGGCAGATGGGTGTCCTCGGTGACGCTCAACTCGATTCCGCGCTCGTCGGCCTGCGCGGTCTTACCGAGAAGCAATGCGACGAGGGCAGGCTCGCCGACATCGTTGGACAGCCGATCGACCAGCCGCTGGGACAGCGCCAATTCATTCGTCGCGAATGTGACTGCCTCGTCGGCGCGACCCATTTCGACCATGGTGATCACCGTATGCAGTTTGTTGGCGGCCTCGTGTGCCTGCGACCGCAGCGAGTCGGTCAGCACCTGCAACGAGCTGAGCTCGCCCAGTGCACCCTGAAGTTCGGTGCGGTCGCGGATGGTGACGACTTCTGCGTCATGGGAACGGTTGTCGACCTGCGACCGGTTGACGACGAGCACCCGGTCGTCGGTGACGTGCACCTCGTCGCGGGCGCCGGGGTTGTAGGTGCGCAGGAACTCGGGCAGGTCCGAGCGGGTGACGGCACCTGGCGGCAGGGCGAGCAGCCGCCGTGCCTCGTCGTTGACAAGCGCCACCCCGCTGCGGTCGAGCACGATCAGCCCCTCGGACACCGAATGCAGGATGGCGTCGTGGTGTTCGTACATGACCCGCAGCTCGTCGGGCCGCAACCCGTGGGTCTGCCGAAGCAGCCTGCGCCGGATGGCCCACACTCCGACCAGTGAAATCGCCAGCGCCCCAACGCTGACCGCGGCGATGGTCGGCCATTGCGATCGCCAGCGCGCGGCCAGGGTCTGCTGGGTGATTCCCGCCGAAACCAGACCGACGATCTTGCCCGAGCTGTTGCGCACCGGCACGATGGTGCGCACTGACGGGCCGAGCGTGCCGGTGTACACCTCGGTGAAGGTCTCGCCGTGCAGGGCGGGCGCGATGCTGCCAAGGTAGTGGCCGCCGATCTGATGCGGGTCGGTGTGGGTGTAGCGCGTTCCGTTGGTTGACATGATCGTGATGAACGCGATGTCCGTGTTGGTCCGCACGGCCTCGGTGACGGGTTGCAGAATCTCTGTGGCCCTTCCGGATTCGATCGCCGCTGCCGTCGACGGAGAGTCGGCCAGCGCGGTGGCGATCGCCACGACCTGCTGGCGTGCGGCGGCGTCGCCGTCCCTGCGGGCGTCCAGCAGCGCCAGACCGCTGCCTACCAGCACGACGACCGCGATCACGACGATCTGCAGTGCGATCGCCTGCCCGGCGAGAGACCGGGGCCACCATCTTCTCAAGTTGCGCCCAATTCCTTGGCGGCGACGCTCAAGATGTCGTCGCCGGAACCGACCGGATCGAGCAGAAGTTGCCGGTCGTAATCGCTGACGTTGTTGCGGATCTGATTGACGAAGCTCGTGCGGAAGCGTTTCGCGGTTAGGCCGAGACCGGCATAACTGAGGCGGAAGCAGGGCTTGAAATGCAGTGCGAGGGAACCCCCCAGCGCGTCGATCTTCGAAAGGTATTGCACCGCAGAGTTGTCCCCGAACGCCCCGTAGCCTCCCGGCGCGATGCTGCTGACATGACGCAGCCGGGCGGGATCGATGTAGGCCGCCGCGGCCAGCGCCCACGGACCGCCCTCCGACCAACCCGTCACACCGAACTCTTGGTAGCCCAGAGCCTCGGCGATCGTGACAAGGTCGTCGGCCCAGCCGGCGTATGAGCGGGCCTTCTGCGGACTTGATTGGCCCATGCCGGGCCGGTCCACGCAGACGAAGCGCAACCCGTTCTTCTCAGCAGACTCCGCGAGAAGCCGCGCTTCGAGCCGGCTGCTGGGGCCGCCGTGGTTGTGCAGCACAAGCGGGCCGTTCGGGTCGCCGACTTCGAGATACGCGAGCTGCCGACCGTCCGGAGTCGTCACCGCACCGGCCACGTCTTTCACGCTGCTGTCCACCACCTCGTTATCGCTCTGGGGTTGAACGCAATGAAATCAGTTCGCCACCGGCCGAGCGGCCGGATTGCCGGATGCCATGTGCCGAAGCCCTTCCCGGGCTTCGGTCAGGAAGGGCCGCGACTTCGGTGCGCCGGGTTCAGATCACTCATCGAGCATGGTGATTCTCCTGTGTATGCGTTGTCGGCGGACGGAGCCCCTTCTGCAACTTGGCGATCCCAGCTGCAGGATTGGCCGCCCGATCAGGCTCGCTAATGAAGTGCGCGTTCGCGAAGATCACTCCGCTGTGCGCCGAAAAAAGGTCCGGCGCCGCTTGCACCGGGTCGTCCGCGTTTGCGGCAGCGGCCAAGCCCAAGGCGCCGGCGGCCATTCCTGCGGCTACCAGTGGACCCGCGATGAAGCGGGCGACGTTCTTGTTCATTTCAGTTCTCCTTCGGTTTCGTCGGCATCGTCGTGTCGGCGCTGACGACTGTGTGGGTGTGAAGTTCCACGACCGAAGCTATGGATCGGCAGGCCTAGTGGCTCGCTTGTGCGCACTTCCCGCACAGCGCGCGATCCCGAGGCTTTTGCGCATTGAGCTCACGCTCGGCGGCGGCGCACCACAGCGCAAGGTTTAGTCGCGATGCGCGGGGTGGTACCCAGGTACGCCACCGGTGGGCGGGTACCTGGGTGGACTCACCCAGGGCTACCAGTGGCATGAGTAGCAGGGTCGGGGGTTGATCGAGGGAGACCTGCGATGAGCTGCATCATTCGTCGCTTGGCAATCATCATGACGACTGCGGCGTTGCCTCTGGCATTTGTGACCGCCATTTCGCCGGGCGTCGGTAACGCCGTCGAATGCGGGGCGGGGACCGTGTTTGATCCGCCGACGAACACCTGCGTGGTGGCACCGCTGCCACCGCCGCCTCCGCCCCCGCCGCCGGCGTGGAACGGCGATATCACGCCGTACTTCTCGATCGGCATCTGCGCGCCGATTCCGTTCGTTTCGATCTGCGCAGGTATCTGAGAAAGCGAGCGGCGAGCCGACATGTATGGCCAATCACCTGCGTTTCCGCAGGTTGGCTACACCGTCTACTTGTACTTAATGAACTAAAGCGTGACCTGGCTCACGCGCTGGCGGAACCTACTTGCACATCACATTCGATGTCGACTTGGAGGTAGTCCGCATATGTCAGTCATTGACCGCCAGCCCCCGGTATCCGAGCCTCCGGATCCGCCACGCCGAAAAGACCGCACACATTGGCTCTACATCGCGGTCATCGTCGCGGTGCTCATCGGCGTCACCGTCGGTCTTCTCGCCCCCGAGGTCGGCAAGAGCGTCGGCGTCCTCGGCACCATGTTCGTCGCGCTGATCAAGATGATGATCGCGCCGGTCATCTTCTGCACGATCGTGCTCGGCATCGGATCGGTCCGTAAGGCGGCGACCGTCGGCAAGGTCGGTGGGCTGGCGTTCATCTACTTCGTCGTGATGTCGACGTTCGCGCTCGCGATCGGCCTCGTCGTCGGCAACATCATCCACCCCGGCAGCGGTATGCATCTGTCGGAGAGCGCCGCAGGAAAGGGCGCCGAACTGGCCGAGAAGGCACACGAGTCCGGCGGGCTGATGGACTTCGTTCAGCACATCATCCCGGACACGTTGTTCTCGTCGCTGACGGGAGGCAATGTGCTGCAAGCACTTTTCGTCGCGCTGCTCGTCGGATTCGCGCTGCAGGCCATGGGCACCTCGGGGGAGCCGATCCTGCGCGGCATCGAGTACCTGCAGAAGCTGGTGTTCAAGGTGCTCGTGATGATTCTCTGGCTGGCGCCGATCGGCGCGTTCGGTGCGATCGCCAATGTCGTCGGGCAGACCGGATGGACCGCGGTCACTCAACTGCTGACGCTCATGCTCGGTTTCTACATCACCTGCGTGCTGTTCGTGTTCGGCGTGCTCGGCACGCTGCTGCGCGCGGTGTCCGGCGTCTCGATCTTCAAGCTGGTGCGCTATCTGGCTCGCGAGTACCTGCTGATCTTCTCGACGTCGTCGTCCGAGTCGGCGCTGCCGCGGCTGATCGCCAAAATGGAGCACCTCGGCGTCGACCGCAGCACCGTCGGTGTCGTCGTCCCGACCGGCTACTCGTTCAACCTGGACGGCACCGCGATCTACCTGACGATGGCCTCGCTGTTCATCGCCGACGCGTTAGGCAGCCCGCTGTCGGTCAGCGAGCAGATCGCCCTGCTGGTGTTCATGATCGTCGCCTCGAAGGGTGCGGCGGGTGTGACCGGCGCAGGCCTGGCCACGCTGGCGGGCGGCCTGCAGAGCCATCGCCCCGACCTGCTTGACGGCGTCGGCCTGATCGTCGGCATCGATCGGTTCATGTCGGAGGCCCGCGCGGTCACCAACTTCTCCGGTAACGCCGTCGCCACTGTGCTGGTCGGGTCGTGGACCAAGACCATCGACAAGGACAAGGTCAACGCGGTGCTGCGCGGCGATGACCCGTTCGACGAGCTGACCATGGTCGACGACGACCACGCCTCACGCGCCGAAGAACCGGCACAGGCGCACGTCCCTGCGCCGGCGTAGGGCGCGCATATGACGAAGGCCCGGCCGGTTCCGCACCCGGCCGGGCCTTCTCCCGTGTTTACGAGGTCAGCGCTTGTTGCAGTCGAGCGTCACCGAAATAGTCTGGCTCGTGACGTCGAGTACGAGGGCGCGTCGGTCACCGTTGAATCCGGGGCCGAGGTAGGGCACCCACTGGGTGACCTGCTGAGGGTTCCTGACGTTGGTCACAACGCATTTGTCCATCGGTCCGGAACCGACCCGGTCGATGTTGACCGTGTAGCCCTGGCTCTGTAGGTCGTTGATGACCTGCTGCGCGCTTCTGTCGTCGGCCGACGCGATGCCTGCGGACGCGGCTAACGCGGCTGACACACCCACGGCCGCCGCTGCGAGCGTCCACTTGTTGCGCATAACCGCACCTCTCGTCGTTTGAACAGTCAATAATCCCTCAAATACATCGCCAGGGACACTCATTTCGTTCCAGGCTTATTCGCTGGTTGTGGCGCAGGCGCGCGTCGTGAGGTCCATCGCAGGCGGGCGCAACCGTAACCAACCCCACACCAGCGAAGTTGGCCATCGCTTGCGCGGTTGGTTAACGATGATCGGGTGAGTCAGACATCGGTAGCCCGACAACCGGCTACGGCTACCCGGGTCAGGCTGTCCCACCACGTCATGACGCTCGACGACGGGCACAAGGTCGGCGTGACCGTCGGCGGCCAAGGGGTTCCCCTGGTCTTCCTGCACGGCATCGCGCTGAGTGGGCGGGCCTACGTGCGACTGCTCAGCCGGTTGGCGGGCATGAGATTTCTCGTCGTCGCTTTGGACGCCGCGGGGCACGGCTTCACCCCGAACCTGCCCCGCAACGCGGCCGAACTGAGCCATCGAGTCGACCTGACGTTGCGCGCGCTGGACGCACTCGGTGTGCGCAAGGCGGTGTTCATGGGGCACTCGATGGGCGGGCGGATGATCATCCAGCTCGCCGCGGTCGCGCCCGACCGCGTACTGGCGGCGGTTCTGTTGAACGCGGCCGCGGGTGCGCCGTTCGATCAGTCCATCCGCACTCCGGTCCGGTCGCCTCGGCGCGCGGCGCGGGCGGTGTTGAATGCGGCCTACGACGCTCCGGGCGATCCCCGCAGGCTGACCGCAATCGAGCGCAAGCGCTACATGCGCCAGATGGCCGGTGCTCTGGCCCGCAATGCCCGCACGCCGCTCGGGTTGCCGGGCGCCGTGCGGGCCATCATCGCTTCCGGCGACTACACCCCGATGCTGGAGGCGATGCGCGCGCACAGCGTGCCGACCATCGTCGTGCACGGGGAGAACGACCTGGTGGTTCCGTTCGACAGCGCCCACGACATGGCCGATCGCGCCGACGGCACCCTCTACCGGGTGCCCGGTGCCTATCACTCGTGGATGCTGGCCAATCCGCGTCACGGCGCCGACATGATGCGCCAGCTGCTGGCCGCCGAGCTCGGCGACGCGTTGCGCGACGCCGCGCGCGTGCATGGGGTCAAGGGCGGGCGATGGGAGGGTTCCCTGCTGACCGCGGACTCGCCGCTGCACTCACTCGAGGAGGGGCCCGTCGACACCGTGGGCGTCGAACCGCTCGAGCATGTCGACATGGACCGATTGCGCACCGTCTGCCGGACTCCCGAGCCCGAGGTCCGGCGCCGGCCGCGCTGGCTGCGGGCGTGGCGCCGCAGGTCAAGGCGCCATCGGCCGGAATCGCCGACGTCGCTCTAGCTGCGGGTTAGCATCGCGTCCATGGACAGCACGATGCAGAACCACCCGCTGACCATTACCACGATCATGCGCTACGCATGCGGCGTGCATGGTGACCGCACTGTCACCACCGCTACGGGGGATGGCTATCGAACGACGACCTACCGCGAAGTCGGCGAGCAAGCGGCGCGGTTGGCAAATGCGTTGCGGCGCATGGGCATCACCGGCGATAAGCGGGTGGCGACCTTCATGTGGAACAACGCGGAACACCTCACGGCGTATCTTGCCATCCCGGTTATGGGCGCCGTGCTGCACACGCTCAACATCCGGTTGTCGGCTGAACAGATCGCATATATCGCGAATGAGGCCGAAGACCAGGTCATCATCGCCGACCTCTCGGTGGCGCCTCAGCTTGCGCCGGTGCTACCGATGCTCGAGACCGTGCACACCGTGATCGTGGTCGGCGACGGTGACATCGACGCGTTGGAGGGGGCGGGTAAGACCGTGCTCCGCTATGACGACGTGCTTGCAGCGGAATCGCCGGAGTTCGACTGGCCCGAGATCGACGAGGCGTCGGCGGCCGCGATGTGTTATACCAGCGGCACCACGGGTAACCCGAAAGGCGTTGTGTACAGCCATCGTTCGAGTTATCTGCACTCGATGATGACCAACACGGCGAACGCGGTCGGGCTGTGCGCGACCGACAAGGTGCTACCCATCGTGCCGATGTTTCACGCCAATGCGTGGGGGATGCCTTACGGCGCTCTGATGGCAGGCGCCGAACTGGTGATGCCGGACCGGTACCTGGACTCGAAATCGCTGATCGACCTGATCGACACCCAGCGGCCGACGGTGGCCGCCGCGGTCCCGACGATCTGGAATGACGTATTGCACTGTCTGCAAAGCGCTCCCGGCCGCGACGTGTCGTCCTTGCGGTTGGTGACGTGCGGCGGGTCGGCGGTGCCGACATCGTTGATGAAGGCGTTCGAGCAGGACCACGACGTTCGGATCATCCAGGCGTGGGGCATGACGGAGACCTCGCCGCTGGCGACGCTCGCGCGGCCGTTGCCGGATATTTCCGACGACGAGCACTGGGTGCAGCGGTCCACGCAGGGCCGGGCGGTCTGCGGTGTCGAGGCGCGGATCGTCGGCGAGGACGGTAATCCACTGCCGCACGACGGCAAGGCGGTCGGCGAGGTACAGGTCCGCGGCCCTTGGATCACCGGCGCGTACTACCGCAACCACGATGAGTCGAAGTTCGACGGCGGCTGGCTGCACACCGGCGACGTCGGCCGCATCGACCCACTCGGCTTCGTCACGCTCACCGACCGCGCCAAGGACGTCATCAAGTCCGGCGGCGAGTGGATCTCGTCGGTGGAGCTGGAGAACCACCTGATGGGCCATCCCGCCGTGAGCGAGGCCGCCGTCGTCGCGGTGCCTGATGAGCGCTGGCAGGAACGGCCGCTGGCGGTCGTCGTCGTCAATGAGGGCGCCGAGGTCTGTGCCCGCGAATTGCGGGAGTTCTTGGGCGAGAAGGTTGTTCGCTGGTGGCTGCCCGAGCGCTGGGCATTCATCGAGCAGGTCCCGCTGACCAGCGTCGGCAAATTCGACAAGAAGACCATCAGGGCCCGCTACGCCGAGAACGCCTACGACGTCATCGAACAGCGCGACTAGCTTTTTCCCCGCGAGCCTTTCCCGCGAGCACTTCCCCCGCGAGCAGACGCTTAAGCCCGCAAAGTCCCATGGCGGGGCGAACTTAAGCGTCTGCTCAGCCAGCGAGCGAAGCGCTTGTGGTTAGGTGCCCATTGATCTTTGCGACGAGGTCGAATGGATTGCGACGAACATCGTCGACGATTATCGGCATGACAGCCCAGCCGCATTCCTGCAATCGGGAGATCTTGAGCCGGTCGTGCCTGAAAGAATCTGGATTCGCGTGCCATTCGACGCTGTCGTACTCCACGGCGAGCATGGCTTCCGGCCAGGCGAAATCGACTCGCCACAGCCGACCGCAGCGGTCGACGATTTCGTACTGAAGTTCCGGCAGCGGCAGGCCGCCGTCGATGAACACCAATCGGGCTTCGCTTTCCATCGCGGATTCCGCCCTGCCGTCAGCGTGCACGACCAGTTCTCGTACGTTGACGATGCCGCGGCGTCCCTTCTGCTCATCGATCGCGGCGTCGAACTCTTCACGCGTGCACGCCCTACAGTGCAACGCGGCATCCAGAACGGCCAACGCTCGCGGGCGCCGCAACGTGCGCGCGACCTCGACGGCAGTCCAAGCCGGCGCCGTCGCGAGCCGTCCGCCGACGCGCTGCAGGCGGGCGCCCACTCGCTGATGAACCATCAGCCCCGCAGTCGGTCGCATCCGGACGCCGGGGTCGAGGACGTGGATCACCTCGTCACACTCGGTGTTGAAGCCGTAAAGCTCGGCGGCGGTGCCCATGCAGGCGACCATCCTCTTGCCGGACAGGAGATCCAGCCCCGCGAGGCGCGCGAAGACATCGGGCGTCCCGAGCGCGTAGATGCCACGCCAGACACGAACGATCGCTCCGGTCTTCACGTGGTATGCCAGCGACCTTCGCGACATCACCGTCTGCAGCTGTTGTGCGGTGGCCAAGCCTCCGTTGGCTTGGAACAGCTCATCGACGAACACGTTTCCGATGATGGAGGCCGCCCTGCCGGCAGCCAATACCACGCATCAGATCTGTGGATGAAGGCTCCGCCCCTCGTCGCGAGCAGACGCTTGTGCCCGCGAATGCCCAGGAAAAAGCGGACGCTAGCGTCTGCTCGCGCAGGGAAGTCTAGTGCTCGCGGAGGAAAGCCTTAGCGCTGCGCCCGCTGGTAGGCGGTGACGACCGCGGCGCCGCCGAGGCCGATGTTGTGCTGCAGCGCGGCGGTGACGTTGTCGACCTGACGCTTGTCGGCGGTGCCGCGCAGCTGCCACGTCAATTCCGCACACTGCGCCAGACCAGTCGCACCCAGCGGGTGGCCCTTGGAGATCAGCCCGCCTGACGGGTTGACCACCCAGCGTCCGCCGTAGGTGGTGTCGTTGTTGTCGATCAGCTTGGGCGCCTCGCCCTCGCCGCACAGACCCAAGGCCTCGTACAGCAGCAGCTCGTTGGCGGAGAAGCAGTCGTGCAGCTCGATCACCTGGAAGTCGGACGGGCCGAGGCCGGACTGGTCGTAAACCTTCTGTGCGGCTTGAACATTCATGTCGTAGCCGATCAGGTTCTTGGCGCTGCCATCGAACGTGCTGTTGAAGTCGGTGGTCATCGCCTGCCCGACGATCTCCACCGCCTGGCCGGCCAGATCGTGCTTGTCGACGAACGCCTCACTCGCCACGATCGCCGCGCCCGAACCGTCGGACGTGGGCGAGCACTGCAGCTTCGTCAGCGGGTCGGAGATCATCTTGGCGGCCAGGATGTCGTCGAGTGTGTACTCGTCCTGGAACTGCGCATACGGGTTGTTCACCGAGTGCTTGTGGTTCTTCAGACCGATTTTCGCGAAATGCTCTGCGGTGGTGCCGTATTGGCGCATGTGCTCACGTCCGGCAGCGCCGAACATCCACGGGGCCACCGGGAATGCGAACTCGTCGATCTCGGCCATCGCCTTGACATGCTTGCCCATCGGGGACTCGCGGTCCTCGGCGCCACCCTGAAGCGGGCCTGGCTGCATCTTCTCGAAGCCGAGCGCGATCGCGCAGTCGGCCAGTCCGCCCCGGATCGTCTGCGCGGCAAGGAAAAGCGCGGTCGAACCCGTCGAACAGTTGTTGTTGACGTTGGCGATCGGGATGCCGGTCATGCCGAGCTCGTAGAGCGCCCGGTTGCCCGACGTCGAGTCGCCCGCGACGTAGCCGACGAAGCCCTGCTCGACTTCGGAGTAATCGATCCCGGCGTCCTTCAAGGCGTTGGTGCCGGATTCACGTGCCATGTCCGGGTAGTCCCAACCCTCTCGGCGCCCGGGCTTCTCGAACTTCGTCATTCCGACTCCGACGACGAAAACCTTGTTCGGCATTTCACTGTCCCTTCGCTGCATCGCGCGGTCGTTTGAAACATAGCGCGCCGGCCAAAAGGGAGCGTGGGGGCCCGGCATTACGGGCCCCACGCGGGTGAGGAGAGGTCAGGGCAGCAGGGCCGCGTGCTCGGGGCAGTAGTTGTAGACCGACTCGACGACGAAAACCGCGGCCTGATGGGTCGACAGATCGCTGTTGCTCAGGATCTCGTCGCCGAGGTCGAGCGGATCGGCACCGTCGTCGATGGAGCTGCACACGTACTCGGCGTTCGAAACGGCCACCCGTGCCGATTCGTAGGAGATGCCTTCATCGCGGATCGCGGCCAGGAAATCGTCATCGGGCGAGGTCAGAGCGCTGGCGGTGGCTGCCGTGGAAAATGCGGCCAGTCCCAGGCCGGTGGCGGCGATCGCGGTGGCGACGAACTTGGTGACTCGGTGCGTGGCGGACATTCGGGGGCTCCTTGCGATGTCGTTTCCCGGCTTTGTGCCGGTCTGACATCAGCCTCTGGCGACGCCCTTGAAGCATTCTTGGAGGATTCTTGGAGCCGATCGCAACCGTCGCTGCGCACCTCAGCCGACGTTGTTCCACCATTCGTGTATCTGGTCCAGGTTCTGGCCCTGGGCGTCGGCGAGCAGCAGGTCCGAATCCTTCGTCCACGTGACGTCGGGGTTGCCGTCGTACGTCCCGCACGCGACCTGGCCGGCCTTCTCGTCATTGGCGCTCGAGTTATAACTCCAGGCGCTGGGGGAGTCGACATCACTGCCCGGACACTTCACCAGTTCGGAGTTCTGCGCGATGGCGTCGCTGAAACTCGCGTCCAGCGTCGCCTGGTCGGCGAAAAGCGAGTACCGCGCCACCTTCGGGCCGTCTGGACTGTTGGATTTGCCGCAATCGACGGTGGCCAGCGCATTGGTGGCTGGCGGGTGCACCGGTTTGCACATACCAGTGTCGTAATCGTCGGGCAGCGCCGCGAGCAGCTTGGAATCCGGTGACGAGGGGTCTACCGCTTCGGTCGTTCTCGGCGCCCGAGACTTGGTGGTCTCCTTCGTCTTCGAGGTGGAGGTGCTGCTAGGCAGGCTCTGATTGCTCGAGTCGTCCTTCTTGAACGCCCACCAGGCGCCGAGGCCGCCGAGGACCAGGACGAACACGGCGCCTGCGGCCGCGAGCGGTATCCACGTCGCGCTCTTCTTCGCAGGCGGGCGCGGCGGCGGGGTGTTCCATTGCGGACCGCCGGTCGGCCCCGAATGTGACCGGAACGGCGCTGGCGTCGCGGCGGAAAACGGTGCAGGCGTCGCGGCGGAGAACGGCGGCGGTGTCGCGGCAGAGAACGGCGGCGGAGTCGCGGCGGGATAGGGCGGCGGAGTCGGCGGCGGCCCGGGCTGCGGTGTATGAAACAGCCCAGCCCCAATCCCGGGAATGGTCGCGTCCTGGCTGTGCTGCAAGATCGTCGCCGCCTGGTCCTGATCGCGACGCGTCAGCGCGTGATTGGCGGCCGCCGCGAGCTCGCCCGCGCTGGCGTAGCGGTCCTCGGGCTTCTTGGCCATGCCGCGCGCGATCACCTCGTCGAAGGCGACCGGAATTCCCGGCCGCAGCTGGCTGGGCCGCGGTATCGGATCCATCAGGTGCGAGGTGATGACGACGCTGACGCTGTCGGCCCGGAACGGCTGCGAGCCGGTCAGGCACTCGTGCAAGACACACGCCAGCGAGTAGATGTCCGCGCGGTAGCTCACCTCGTCGTGGGTGAACCGCTCCGGCGCCATGTACGCATAGGTCCCGACGGCGGTGCCCAGCTCGGTGAGCTTTTCCTCGCTGGCGGCGTTGGCGATGCCGAAATCGACGAGGTACGCGAAGTCGTCACGGGTGATCAGGATGTTCTCCGGCTTGACGTCGCGGTGCATGATGCCTGCCTCGTTCGCGGCATCGAGGGCCGACGCGATCTGCCGCACGATCGCCACCGCCCGCGCCGGCGTCATCGCCCCGTAGTTCTTCAGCAGCGCGCGCAGATCGGTGCCGTCGATCATCCGCATGTCGACGTAGAGCACGCCGTCGATCTCGCCGTAATCGTGGATCGGTACGACGTGCGGTTCCAGCAGCCGGCCTGCGGAATGCGCCTCGCGCTGCAGCCGCTTGCGGAACACCGGATCGTGGGAAACCGCCTCCGGCAACAGTTTCAGCGCGACGGTGCGGTCCTTCTTCGTGTCGTAGGCCTCGTAGACCTCGCCCATGCCGCCGCGGCCGATCAACCGTTTCAGGCGGTAGGGACCGAAGTCGGTACCAACCCGCGAGGGTCCTTCGGTCCCGGTCATCGGTCGCTCCTCCATGTGCACAGCCAGCGAACACACCCTAATGCCGCGAAAGGGTCATCACACAGCAAACTGCGAGCTACGCCTGGTGCGGCTGCACCTCGAAGACGAACTCGTGGTCGCAGATCCGGATGCGGTCGCCGTCGCCGAGCGTGACGCTGGCGCGGATCCGCTCGCCCCGCACCTCGACGCCGTTGGCCGACCGCAAATCCGTGACGACGAAGTTGGTGCCGGTGTCGATGATGACGGCGTGGTGGCGGCTGACGTTGGCGTCGTCGAGGACGATGTCGTTGTCGGGCAGCCGCCCGATGCGGGTGGCCGCGGCAACCAGCGGGTAGTCGTTGCCGGACGCGTCGCGCAGCCGGGCAACGGACGACGCGGCGCCCACGGCGGTGCGTTGGTTCAGAGAATTGGCGGTGTGGATGGCGGTAGTCCGAGCGACGCGCTTCACGTCCAACGGCTCCTGGCGCAGGATCCGCTCGTGGAGCGCCTGCAGCGACGGGCCGGGATCGATACCGAGGTCGTCGGCGAGCGTGGTCTTCAGCCGCCGGTAGGCGTCGAGCGCGTCGGACTGCCGCTCGGCCACGTAGTAGGCGGTGATCAGCTGAGCGTGCAGCGGCTCGCGATACGGGTGCTCGGCAGTCAGCGACTCCAGCTCGCCGATGATGGCGTACGCGCGGCCGCAAGCGATTTCGGCCTCTGCGAGCGCGGTGTGCGCGAGCACTTTGTCCTCCACAAGCGCCGTGGCGAACGGATCGACGAACTGAAAGTCACGCAGATCCTCGAGTACGGGCCCACGCCACTCGGAGAGCGCGGCGCGCAGGCTCTCGCAGGCCTGTTCGAACTTGCCTGACGCCGCGGCCTGCACGCCTGCGGTCTTACCGAGCACGAAACGGCCGATGTCACAATCGTTTTCGGGAACGGCCAAGCGGTATCCCGGCGGCGCGCTGACCAACGCGGTGCGGGAGTCGACGCCGATGCCGCCGAGCAACTTGCGAAGGTTGGACACGTAGGAATGCAAGCTGGCGCGCGGATCCGGCGGCGGAAACTGTTCCCACGCCGCCTCGATCAACGCGTCGGTGCCCACCGGGCGGTTGCGGTTGATGAGCAGCATGGCGAGCACAGCACGCTGCTTCGGTGTACCCAGCGCTATCGGCGCGCCGTTGACACAGATCTGCAGCGGCCCCAGCACACCGAACTCGGCACCCTTCTCGGCCATGACGGCAATTGTGACGGATCAACCGGCCTGTCGACCGAGGATCCGGTCGGTCACGCGGCGATGCTCCCGCCGCCGTCGGCCCGGATGACCTGACCGGTGATGTAACCGGCGTCGTCGGCGAGCAGGGCACGGATCGCATGTGCGATCTCGCGCGGTGTTCCAACGCGATGCAGGGGAATGGATTCCAGCAGCCGGGTCTCGCGGTCGGATCCGATGGGGCTGCGCTCGCGGAACATCTCCGTTTCGATGGGGCCCGGCGCCACCGCGTTGACCGTGATGCCCGTCTGCGCGAGCTCGCGTGCCCAGATGCGAGTACACGTTTCCAGCGCCGCCTTCGATGCCGCGTAGGGCGTGCGCTCTGCAACGCCGAGCGTGGTCAAGCTGGTGACGTTGACGATTCGGCCCCATCCCGCGTCGAGCATTCCGGGCAGCACCGCCTGGACCACCTGAACGGCGGTGCGCACATTCACGTCGTACGTGACGAACAGGTCGTCCAAGTCGATCGAGCCGATCCGGCCGAACCGGGCGAGGCCGACGTTGTTCACCACGGCGTCGATGCGTCCGCCATCGAGGACCCGCTCGAGCACGTCGGCGGTGGCTGCCCGGTCGGCGAGGTCGACCTCGAAGAACTCGCCAGGGAAGTCGTCCGGCTTGGTGCGCGCCAGGCCGACCGGGATATCGCCGGACGCTGCGACCCCGTCGGCGACCGCGCGCCCGATTCCCTTCGACGCCCCTGTGATCAGTACTCGTCTTCCCGGCATGGTGTCCTCCTTTTCGAGTTCAAGCGTTGGCTGGTCACTTCAACGTCGGCGGAAAGGCAATTCGGCATAGCGGTGTTGATATGGCTGATGCCGTTTGTCGAATGGAGGACCGATGACGACGATGCTGCAGCTCAAGACGTTTGTGACGGTCGTCGATCAGGGGAGCTTCACGGCCGCAGGCCGACGTCTCGGCCTGTCGCAGCCGGCTGTCAGCCGCGCCGTCGCGACGCTGGAGAAGGAGCTGGGGCTGCCGCTGGTGGTACGCGGCCGCGACGGGCTCTCGCTCACAGACGCCGGCTCGTCCGCACTGACGCACGCACGCGAAGCGCTTCGGCACCTGGAGTTGATGCGCACCGAACTGGCGGGCATGGCGGGCGACGTCGCGGGGACGCTGACCCTCGCGAGCCTGCCGACCGCCACGGCGACCCTGCTCGCTCCGCAACTGCGCGCGTTCGCCGAGCGACACCCGGCCGTCTCGATCAGGCTGCTCGAAGGCAGCGAAGAAGAGGTCCGTGACTGGCTGGACCAAGGCGCCGCCGAAGCCGGCGTGGTGAAACTGCCTGCCCGCGGGTTGCAGACGGCGGTCCTCGGCGACCAAGAGATGGTCGCCGTCGTGCCTGCCGATAGCTGGTTGGCCGCAAGGGATGTCGTCGACTATGCCGAGCTGGCCAAGGAGCCGTTCGTTCTCGGTACGGGCGGGTGCGCAGACGTATTCGGTCCGATCGCCCGTCAGGCCGGCGTCGAGTTCGACGTGGCCTTCCAGGCGCGCGAGATGTCCGCGGTGCTCGAAATCGTGCGCGCGGGGCTCGGGGTGAGCATCCTTCCCGACGCCGCCCTGCAGCAACTGCCCGAGGGCGTCGTCGTGCGGCCCCTGGTGCCCGAGACCGTCCGTCGCCTCGGTGTCGCCGTCTCCGCCAGCGCATCCGCGGCCGCCCGCGCGTTCCTCGACCAGATCGCGGCTCTCGATCTGCACTGAGGTGTATCCGTCCGCACGCCGACTGGTGTACACCTAAGTGGAACGTGTTCTAGTTTCCGGTCTGGGAGGTAAGACATGGGCCTTCGGGTCGTGCAGTGGGCCACCGGCGGCGTCGGCGTCGCCGCGATCAAGGGCGTGCTGGAGCATCCGGACCTCGAGCTCGTCGGCTGCTGGGTGCACTCGGCGGACAAGGCAGGCAAGGACGTCGGCGAGCTCATCGGCGCCGAACCGCTCGGCATCACCGCCACCAACAGCATCGACGACATCCTCGCGATGGATGCCGACGCGGTGATCTACGCCCCGTTGATGGCCAATCCCGACGAGGTGGCCGCGCTGCTGCGGACAGGCAAGAACGTGGTGACGCCGGTCGGCTGGCTGTATCCCAGCGAGCGCAGCGCCGCGCCGATGCGGGAGGCCGCGATCGAAGGCAACGTGACACTGCACGGCACGGGGATGGCGCCGGGCGGCATCAGCGAGAAGTTCCCGCTGTTGTTCTCGGCCTTCTCCACGGGCGTGACATTCGTTCGCGCCGAAGAGTTCTCCGATCTGCGCACCTATGAAGCACCCGACGTGCTGCGTCACGTCATGGGCTTCGGCGAGACGCCGGACAAGGCGCTCACCGGGCCGATGCAGAAAATGCTCGACAGCGGCTTCATCCAGGCTGTGAAGATGGTCGTCGACAAGATGGGCTTCAAGGCAGACCCGAAAGTGCGTGCGACACAAGAGGTCGCGGTCGCGTCCGCGCCGATCGACTCTCCGCTGGGAATCATCGAGCCCGGTCAGGTCGCGGGCCGCAAGTTCCATTGGGAGGCGCTGGTCGACGGTGAGCCGGTCGTGCGTGTGACGGTGAACTGGTTGATGGGCGAGGAAAACCTCGATCCCGCATGGACTCTCGGCTCCGGACAGCGCTACGAGATGGAGGTCCGCGGCAATCCGGACATCACCATCGTCGTCAAGGGCTTCCACTCCGAGGTCGGCGGCGAGGGCCCCGAGTACGGCATCGTCGGCACGGCAGCGCACTGCGTGAACTCCGTGCCTGCAACCTGTGCGGCCGAGCCGGGCATCCTGACCTACCTTGATCTGCCATTGATCAGTGGGAAGGCGGCACCGGGACTGCGCTAGGCGCGGTCGTCAAAATCGTCGGCCCGAAGTGGCGGTTTTCCACCTCGGACCGCACCGAACGACCACTATGAAACAGCGGGGATTTCTCACCTACAACACCGACGGCAATATCCGCACCCCGGCGGAACGCCCGTCCGATCAGAGGTACCTACTGTGATCACCATCAAGTCAGCCGCACCGCTTGGGCTGTGCGCAATCGTGATCGGACTCGCCGTCGTCTCCGAGCCGGCGCCGGCGTCAGCCGACGTGTGCGGATCGGTTGGCGGGCGCCGCGTCTCGGTGAGCGGGTGCGGAAGTATCGCCGACGCGGTCGCGCCATGGGTGCCGCCACCGGGGTACTACGCGCCGTTACCCGAGGACTACGCCGCTCCGCCGCCTCCTCCACCTCCGCCGCCGCCGAACGTCAACGTGTGCGCCAACTTCGGACGCCGGATCAGCGTCAGCGGATGTGTGTGAGAACCACGTCGGACCCGTCAGATTCTATGAGGAAGAGCAAATGTCCATGAACAGAAAAACAGTGCGGCGATGGATTGCGGTCCTTGGCGCCGCCGCCGCGCTCGTGGCCACCGCTGCGCCGGCCGCGGCAGACGAACCTGCCCCGAACTGCACTGCCGCCGACTTGGCTGGCGTCCTGACCGGCGTCTCCGCCGCGTTGTCGGCCTATCTATTCACCCACCCCGACGTCAACGACTTCTACACCGGTCTCAAGGGGATGCCGCGAGATCAGCAGCGCGATGCGGTGCAGACCTACTTCGACGCACATCCACAGACTGAAGCCGACCTGGAAGGGATCCGGGCGCCTGCGAAAGAGTTTCGCGACAGGTGCGACGTCGAACTTCCGAGCTAGTCTCGGCTTATGGCTAAACCGTTGGTGGTAGAGCAGTCCAGGACCATTCCCATGGGTCAGGACGACGTATTCCGCGCCATGGTCCCGATGCCGCTGACGTCGCTGTTCCGCAAGTGGTACGGGCCCATCCCGCCGATCAAGGAAACCCGCGACCAAACCGGCGACTGGGATGCCGCGGGTCAGTCACGCACCGTCGTGCTGGTCGGCGGCGGAAGCATGCGCGAGGAACTCACGCAGTTCAATTCGCCGCACTCGTTCGGCTACACACTGTCGGACATCAAGGGCCCGCTGGCGCCGTTGGTCGGAAGCGTGGACGGCGAATGGATCTTCGAACCGGTCGGCTCGGGCACCAACGTGACCTGGCGGTGGACCATCCACCCGCGCACCGGACTGACCGCGCCGCTGCTGCCGGTGTTCGGCATGCTGTGGAAGGGCTACGCGCGCCAGTCGCTCGACGAGCTGTCCAAGCAGCTAGTGCACTGACCGGCTAGTTGCGCGGCACGATCCCGCCGTCGATCGTGATCACCTTGTTCGTCAGATAGCCGTTGCGCAGCATGGCGATTGCCATGTCGGCTATTTCGTCGGGACGACCGACGCGGCCGACGGGTATCGGGACCGGAGGGATGCCGGTATCCAGGCCCGCGGGGAACATCTTCGTGGCGCCGACCAGTGCGGGCGCCAGGCTGTTGACGGTGACACCGTGGGCGGCCACCCGCGGCGCGAGGTGGTGCATCAGGCCGTGCAGGCCCGCCTTGCTTGCCGCGTAGTGGGCTCCCACTACGCCACCGGTGATGGCGGCGACCGACGAGATGAACAGGATGCGGCCGAACCTCCGTTCGATCATCCCCGGCAGCACCTGCTGGGCGAGCATGAAAGGGGCGGTCAGGTTGACGCCCAGTGTCGTGTTCCACGACGCGAGATCGATGTCCTGCCAATCCTTGAAGTCGGCAGTGCCCGCGTTGGGGATGAGGAGGTCGACGGGGCCGAGTTCGTTGGTGGCACGGGCAATCAGGGCTGCGGGTGTGTCGGGATCGGACATGTCCGCGGAGACGACCAGGACGCGCCTGCTCAACTTGCGGGCATATTCGCCGACGGACTCCGCCTCGTCCGCGTGGCGGCCATAAGTCAGACAGAGATCGGCGCCCTCGTCGGCGAGGCGTTGCGCGATTGCCGCGCCGATGCCACCGGATGCACCCGTCAGCAGGGCGACGCGACCCTTGAGGTCATCGGTCACGGTTCCACCAGGCCCAGCATGTGCTTATGCGTCATGGTGGCTGCAACTCCCGGGGAATCGGTGTTCATTCCGCCCAGAGGGGGTACGCGACTACTGTGATGCAGCCGACTAGGGAATGCGATAGAACGGGTTCGGCAGCAGGAACGTTCGCTCGGAGAACCCGCCGTCGAGATCCGACGGTTGATCGCCCATGTTGGCGATGATCGTGTAGCCTTCCTGCTCGATTTCCTGCCGTTGCGGTGCCTTGAAATCGGCAGCCGAAACATAATGCGCGCCAGCCGGTTCCATGATGAGTCGGCTGTAGCCGGTGTACCCGACGGCGGCCAGGTTGCGTGCCGTCGCCGCGCGCTGCGTCTCGTCGCGGCCGGTGATGAAGAAGCTGGCCGCACCGCGGTCCTTCGCGGTGTTGAAGACATCCATCGTCGGCTGGATCACCGTCGACCGCGCCATCAGATCCCACGCCTGCAATCCGCACGGCCCTTGGGGCAACGTGTCGCACGGACCGTTGAAGATGCGGCCAAAATCGTTGGCCTTGAGGCCTTCCCAGTTCGACAGCGCGGTTTCGTCGATATCGAAGACGACGGCGGGTCGGTCGACACGCGCGGCCTCATCGTCGATCCACGGGATCGCCGGCCAAGCCGCCTGCTGCAGGTCGGTCAGGTAGGCGCCGCTGTCGTAGTACTGGATGGCTTCGGTCTTCAAGTCGCCGATGTTGGCGGGTTGCACCGGCGGCGGGACGATCGGCGACGGCGGGGCGGGCGGCTCGGCGAGGGCCGTCGGGGCGGAGAGAATCATCGCCGCGGCCGTCAATGCCGCTCCCAAGCGCGCGATCATGCTGTGAACGCTAGCCGCTCAGTAAGTCGACAAGCTGATCCGGCTCGGTGAACACCGACATGTGCCATGCGCCGTCGAGTACGACGAACCGCGATCTCCGCAGGCGCCGGTGCATCGCTGACATGGCCGCGGGATCGGAAACTGCGACGTGCTCGGCGGCGACGACCAGCGTGGGACAGCCGATTGTCGGGGTCGCCGCGGTTGCGTCGAACACCGCGATCGCCGCCAAGGCACGCGCCCAGGCTCGGACGTCGGCGGTCAGCAGCGCGTCGCGGGCGTACTCGACGGCGGTGCCGCCCGACGCCAACTCGGTCGGGCTGAACCACCGCCGCATCGACGCGTCGACGGCGACCGGCTCCCGCTCCACCGTCGCGGCCAGCGTCGCGAACGGTGGATACGGGCTGTCGCGGGTGCACAGCAGCGTCAACCGGTCGACCAGGTCGGGCTTGCGCGCGGCCAGCTCGATTGCCCCTGGCCGCCGAAGGAGTGGCCGACAACATGCCACGGCGGAGCGACGCCGACGGTGTCGGCGCAGAGCTCGTCGGCGAGCGTGCTCTGAACCTCCGATGCTGGACCATCACCGGGAACGACAGGGGGACAAGCGATATCACCGTTCGCAGGGAAGAGTGCGGTGACACCGTCCCACACGGCGGGTGTCAGCGGAGTGCCGTGCAGCAGCAACCAGTTGGTCACCGGCGTGGTCAGAACCGGATCAGGCCGCGCAGATTCAGCCCGTTGCGCATGTCGTCGTAGCCGGCGTTGATGTCGGACAGGGTGTACTCGCGGGTGATGAGCTCGTCCAGCATGAGCTGTCCGCTGTCGTACAGACCGAGCATCTTGAATATGTCGATGCGCGGATTCGACGAACCGAAAAGCGAACCGCGGACCTGCTTTTCGAACAAGGTCAGATCGACGAGCGACAGATTCACCTGCCTCTCGGTCGGATGCGCCATCGCGGTCATCACCACCCGGCCGCGCTTGCCGACGAGGCTCAACGCCTGTCCGACATAGGCGCCCTCGGCGACGTCGGTGGTGACGACGCACACGTCGGCCTTCTGGCCGCGGGTCAGCCCGATCACCAGTTTGGCGGCCTCCTCGAGTGTCGCCGCGGTATGGGTAGCGCCGAATTCCATTGCCCGCGTTCGCTTGTACTCGACGGGGTCCAGCGCGACGATGTGCCGTGCCCCGACGATCCGGGCCGCCTGGACGGCGTTGATGCCGATGCCGCCGACACCCATCACCACCACCGTGCTGCCCGCCGTGGCCTCGCCGGTGTTGATCATGCTGCCGTAGCCGGTGGTCACGCCGCAGCCGACGAGTGCCGCTTTATCCAGCGCGACAGCGTCGTCGACCTTGACCACCGATGCGGTCGGCACCACGGTGTACTCCGAAAATGTTCCGAGCAAACACATTTGGCCGACATCGTGTCCGCGGGCATGGAAGCGATGGGTGCCGTCGAGCTGCGGCCCCTTGAGCAGGTACATCCCGAGTTCGCACAGATTGCTGATGCCCCTTACGCAAGGCCCGCAGCGGCCACACGCGGGGATGAAGCTGAGCACTACAGGGTCGCCCTCGGCCACGTCGGTGACCCCTTCGCCGACCTCCACGACGACGCCCGCGCCCTCGTGCCCGCCGACCACCGGCATCGACATCTGCAGATCACCGGTGACTAGATGCTCGTCGGAATGGCACAAGCCGCTCGCGGTCATCTTGATCATTACCTCGGCGTGCTTGGGCCCGTCGAGGTCGATCTCCTCGACCTCCCACTTCTGATTCAGTCCCCACAGCACGGCCGCCTTCGTCTTCATCGACGTCTGCTCCTCGAGGGTCGGTGTCCAGGCCGATTATGGTCAGCCTGGCAGACTCTGTCTGTGACGTCGAAGCGGGCACTGGTGCTGGCAGGCGGGGGACTGGCGGGAATCGCCTGGGAAACGGGCCTTCTGCGGGGGATCGAAGACGAATCTGCGCAGACCGCGCACGCGCTGCTTGCGTCCCACGTGATGGTCGGTACCTCCGCAGGCTCGGCGGTTGCCGCGCAACTCGGCAGCGGCCTGAGCCTCGACGAGCTGTATCAGCGCCAGATCGCGGGCGTCTCGAAGGAGATGGACCCAGGTGTCGCGATCGACGACATCACCGAGCTGTTCCTGAACGCGCTTTCCGACCCCGATGCCACGACGGCGCAGAAGCTGCAGCTCATCGGCGCGGTCGCACGGTCAACGGACACCGTGTCCGAGGAGGTTCGGCGCGAGGTGATTGCGCAACGGTTGCCGTCGCACGAGTGGCCGGACCGCGATCTGCGCATCTCCGCCATCGACATCGGCACCGGCGAGCTCGTTGCATTCGACCGCGCATCCGGTGTCGCGCTGGTCGACGCCGTCGCCGCCAGTTGCGCGGTGCCCGGCGCGTGGCCGCCGGTAACCATCGGCGAGCACCGTTATATGGACGGCGGCGTCGGCAGCACGATGAACCTGAAGCTGGTGGGTGACTGCGACACCGTCGTCGTGCTGGTGCCGTCCGTCAGGGGAGCGCCATCCTCGTTCGGACCCGACCCGGCCATCGAGGTCGACTCGTTCCCCGGCCGCTCGCTGGGCGTGTTCGCCGACAAGGAGTCGGTGAAGGCGTTCGGGCCGAACCCGTTGGACCCGGCGTGCCGGGAGCCGTCTGCTCGCGCCGGGCGTGAACAGGGCCGCCGCGTCGCTGCCGAGGTCGCCGAGTTCCTCGGCTGAGATCGCCGCTGACCTGCGCTGATGGGTCCGCGAAAAAAACGTTCTGCGGCGGATACGCCGGGCCGAGCAAGTAGTTCGCCAACACTCGCAACACGACTCAGCCCAGGCCACTCGGCCTGGGCTGAGTCCGTGTATCAGCTCTCGAGCGGCTTGATCGCCTGCGCGGTCAGCTCGTGGCCGATATCGATGACCTCGGCTGCGCGGTGGAATTCCAGACTGCGGCAAGCGGTTCGGGGCACTTCGATCAGAAGATCGGGCGGGTATGCGGCAAGCGTGTGGCGGGCCAGCGCGGCCTGGGCGATATCGATGGTGCGGTTCATCACCTCGAAGCTGCCGAGCTTCGGCACCACGTCGTCTACGGGGACGTCCTCTGGATCATCCTCGTCGCCGACGCTGCTGAACCGGCTCAACATGGCGCGTCCCGTCGGCGTATCGAGGAGTGATCGGGCCGCGTTGGTGTCGAGCAGAGACGACGTGCTGCGCCACATCCTGTTCAACCATTCGGTGGTCGCCCGCGGCTCGGACTCGGTCGGCTCGTAACGGCCGCCCGACTCGCTTCCGCTGAGGCTGACCGCGATGGTGAGGTCGGCGTTGACGGCGGCGATCGGCGCCATCGGCAGCGGATCGAGGATGCCGCCGTCAGCGAGGAGACGACCGTCGACGACATGCGGGATGATGACGCCGGGAATCGCGATCGATGCGCGAATCGCTTCGTCCACGGGCCCGCGCTGCATCCATACCGACTTGCCCGCGATCAGATCGGTCGCCACCGCCGTGTAGGGAATCGGCAGCTCCTCGATGGTGACCTCGCCGAGGATGTCGCGGACCGCGTCGAGGATCTTCGCGGCCCGTAGCACCCCGGCCGCGGTGATCGACGGATCCAGCAGTCGCAACACGGCGCGCTGTGTCAACGACATTGCCCACGCGGCGAACTCGTCGAGCTTGCCCGCCGCCTGCAGGCCGCCGACGAGTGCACCCATCGACGACCCTGCGATGCCGACGATCTCGTAGCCGCGCTCCTGCAGCTCGGTGATGACCCCGATGTGGGCGTATCCCCGCGCACCCCCGCTGCCGAGAGCCAGTGCGACCCGATTGCCAGCCATACGTTCATTCTGCGCCGTCGAATTCGCGAATCCACAGAAATGCCGATCTCGTGTCACTGAGCTACATGTCGACCTTTCGAAATCACCTGGGCGCCAATCACTGTTGAACGCCGACAGTCTTTCGCTGTAGCCTTGCCGGGGCGGCTGAGCGAAGGGAATCCTCGATGGATCGCCGCGTCTTGCTCTCGCTCATACCCTGGGTGGCCTACTCGCTCATCGCGCAGCACGCGGGCAGCAACTATGTCGGCCTCGCCGCCGTCATCGCATGCATCGGTTCGCTGGCGCTTGCGATATACGGACTGCGCAGCGGCGGGATCACGATCATCGACGGTGCGGGTGTCGTGATATTTGCGGTGCTCGCTGTGGTCGGTTTGGTGAGCGGCCCGCGAGTAGACCAGCTCCTCGTCGATTTCGGCCGCGGCGGCGCCGCTCTGGTGCTTGCCGCGGTGATGGGTGTCTCCGCACTCACGGTGCCATTCACCGAGCAAATCGCCAGGCGCACAGTGGATTCGCAATATTGGGGCAGCCCAGAGTTTCGTGCCGTCAACAAGAAGATCAGCCTGCTGTAGGCCGGTGTGATCCTGGTGATGGCGATCTGTCATCTCGTGGCTGGTGCGCTGGCGGCGTCCGCGGTGCTGCCCGGACACCGGCCAGGCAACTTCCTGCTGAACTGGGCGCTGCCGATCGTGCTGATCATGTGGGCAGTCAAAAAGACACGAGAGGTCGCGTCTCAAGAGGACACATCGTCCACCGACGCGACGTAACGGCCCTCCGCCTCGACTTGCTGCCACCACGGCCAGCGCTTTGCGGTCGTCAGCACCGCATCGGGCAGTGCGGAATACACCAGCCGAACGCCCGCCAGTTCGGCTTCGGCGTCACGCAAGCCGTCGAGGATCGTCGACGTCACCCGCGGTTGGTGCGACAGCACCCAAACCACCGTCGAGGGCCGCGGTTCGCATGCCATGACCATGGCCCGCACGGCGTCGGTGTTGGCCCGAAGGTTCGCGGTGTACAGGCCGATCTGGGTCCGAATCACCAGCGGATCCTCTGGTCGGGTCAGTATGCCTTCTGCGCCCTCTGACCAGCCACCTGATGATCCGCGGGTCAATTGCACGACGTGCGCGTGATTCACTTCGCGCAGAACGAAATACAGCGTCAACAAGACGCCTGCCCCGACGGCGGCCAATAGTCCCACGGTCAGTCCGAGGACGGCGACCGCAGCCGCAAGGCTGAACTCGAACCGGTCGAAGCGATACAGCCGCACCAGCGCGCCGACGTCGACCAGTCCGATTACCGCGACGAACACCATCGCCCCGAGAACAGCGTCTGGCAGCTTGCTCAGCACCGGCGCGAGGAACAACGCCACCAACACCGCAAGGCCCGCGGTGACCAGACCCGAAACCTGCGTCCTCGCCCCCGCACGCATGTTGACTCCCGTCTGGGAGAAGCCGCCCGCAGGCGGTAGCGCATGGAAGAACGACCCGACGATCGCCGCGACGCCGTTCGCGGAGAGTTCGCGGTCGGGTTCGATCTGGGGTTCGTCGGCTCTGCGGACGCTGCGTGCGACCGCGACCGTCTCTAGAAACGCCATCAGCGCGATCGCGAGCGCGCCGGGGATCAGCTGACCGATGTCGCTGAACGCGGGCAATGTGGGTAGCGGAATGCCTTCCGGCACTTCGGGAATCAATCTCACGCCTCGGGCGGTGAGTTCGCCGTATGCGGCCAGCCCGATGCCAAGCGCAACTACTACGAGCGGGCCGGGAACGACGGGCAGGAACCGGGCGATGAGTAGCAGGATGGCGATGCTGGCAATTGAGAGCACCACGGTCGCGACATTCGCATGGTCCAGCTGGCGCAGCGCCGACCACACCAGCCGGAAGAATCCGTCGTGTCGGGTATCAGGTTCTACGCCGAACAGTTTGGGCAACTGTGCAGCCGCGACGGTGAGCCCGACGCCCACCTTGAGCCCGGTCAGCGTCGCCTCACTGATGTTCTCGATCACCGCGCCCAGGCGCAGCATGCGGGCCGCCAGGAGCAGCACGCCGACCATGAGCGTCAGCGTCACCAGATGCGACTGTGCGTCCGGCGAACCCGCGACGACGCCAGCGGCCAGCAGTGTCGAGGCCGTCAGCGTCGCGATCGTCGACGTTGTCGTCACACTGGCGGTGCGTGACCCACCGAGAAAGGCGTACACCACCAGCGGCAGCATGCACGTGTACAGACCGATCTGGACCGGCATGTTCGCGACAGTCGCATAGGCCATCGCCTGCGGGATGACGACCGCACCCGCCGCCAACCCGGCCAGTATGTCGGCGCGCACCCACGACATTTGATACGGCCGGATGGCCGGTGCCAGTGAGCGCATCCGCCAAGTCTCGCGCGATACGTCGTCGCGAGTGGCACTGTTGGCAGAGTGACGACTGAGGCACCGCGCGGATCCCGGCTACGGAATGCAGCGCACAGTCTCGGCCGACCGAAGCCGCGCGACGTGATCGCCGGTCTCGTCACCGGATTGTTCTCTATCCCAGAGGGCATGGCCTACGCAAGCATCGGTGGCTTCAATCCGGTCGTCGGTCTGTACTCCGGCGTGGTGCCCGGCATCATCGCGTCGGTCTTCGCGCGCACGGTGCTGATGGTCACGACGCTGACGAGTGCGATCGCGCTGTCATCGCGCAGCGTACTGAAGGAAGAGGGGCTCGACCCGACGGACCCGGCCAATGTCGCCGCGCTTGCCGTCGTCGTCGGTGTCGTGATGCTGATCTTCGGACTGCTGCGCTTCGGGGCGATCATGAACTTCGTCTCCAACGCCGTGATGACCGGCTTTTCCACCGGTATCGCGTTGCAGATCATCGCAGGCGTGCTCGGAGACGCCACCGGCTATAAACCGCAGAGCGGCAACACGATTGGCAAGTTCATCGACGCCTTCGCCCACATCGGCCTGTGGCATCCCAACGCCGTCTGGGTCGCTGGCGCCACCGTCGCGGTATGGGCGGTGTTCCACTTCATCAAGCCGCTGGAATCCTTCGCAATCCTGCTCGCCCTAGTCGTCGTCACCGCGGCGGTCGCGATCGCTCACGTCGACGTCGAAACCGTCGGCGATATCGCGTCGATTTCGAATTCCCTTCCACCGCTGACGGTTCCGAACTTCGGGGTGATGCCCGAACTGCTCGTCGGCGGTGTCGCGGTGGCACTCGTCGCGCTCGCGCAGGCGGCGGGAATCTCCGCGGCCGTCCCGAATCCGGACGGCAGCCGCAGCAACATGTCCGGCGACTTCACGGCGCAGGGTATCGGCAACCTGGCAGGCGGTTTCTTCGGCGCGCTGCCGACCGGCGGCTCACTGTCCCGCACGGGCGTCGCTACATCGGCTGGGGCGCAGACCCGTTGGGCGGGCATCTTCGCAGGCATCTGGCTGGCGGTACTCGTGCTGATCGCCGGGTCGGCCGCTGAGATCATCCCCATGCCCGTCATCGGCGGGCTCATCCTCGTCATCGGCCTCGAGCTGGTGGCGGGACGGCTGCCCGATATCAAGTTGGTGCTTCGAGTCGCCCCGATATCCGCACTCGCGATGCTGATCACGTTCGCAGCGACCACCCAGTTGCCGCTGCACACCGCGATCCTGATCGGCGTTATCACGTCGCTCGTCCTGTACTGCGTCAAGGCCGCGCAATCCGCCCAGTTGATCGCGCTGCAAGCGACCGGCGACGGCGGCTGGCAGGCGATCCCCGTCCCCGAACGCTGCGCAAGCAATGACGTGACCGTCCTGCACTATGCGGGCGTCGGGCTGTTCGCCGAGGTCGCCCGCATCGACGAGGAGTGGCCGAAGGCGGCCGGCTCAACCAACGCCGTCGTGGTGCTGAGTCTTCGCGCGCTGCCCGACGTGCCCTCGTCGGTGGCGATCAAGGCGCTGCGCCGGTGGGCCGGTGAACTTCAGGCCCACGGCGGCCGGCTGATCATCGCGGGTGTCACCCCGGCCGCGGACCGCATCCTCGAGCGCGGCGGCCTGGATGACGTGCTCGGTGAGGACGGCATCGTCGCCGCCACGGACCGCATCTTCGGTGCGCTGGACGAGGCCGTCACCCGGGGCAGGGAATGGATCGCCGGCCGTACCTAGCCGACTTTCTCGCACCCGTGATTCGAATTGTCAGCAGAGCGAGTCGGCGCCCGCCTGGACCGCCACGATGGCGGCCGCCTGCCGGGCCGGCGTCAGCTGCGCCCACGGTGTGTTGTAGGTGGAGGGCCCTGGCGGCGTATTCGGGTCTTGAATCAGCTTCAGATACGGCTCGACCTGCGCTTTCCGATCGCCGCCCTGCTGGTCGATCCACGTCTTCGCGGCCTGGCAGGCCTGCGAGTACTCCTCTTCCGTCGACTCGGCGTCCGCGCCGACGGCGGTCGTGACGCCACCAGGGGAAACCTCGACGGCGCCTGGCGCAGGGGTGTGGGTTTCCGAGCTGGTCGCGGTCGTCGTAGTCGGGGCCGCCGACGACGCCTGGCCGCCGTTGTTACCCGACGAGCAGCCTGCGATCGCGAGGGCCGTCACGGCGGCCGTAACGCAAAGGGGGTACCTGCGCATGCTGCCAATCTATGCAACACTCGCGAGCGTGATCGAGATGACCGGCATTCGGGGTTGCTGTACGGCCTAGCCGCCGACCCCCATCCGTTCATCCCTTCTGGAGCTCTCCATGGTTTCCGCCGTCTCCGCCCCCACTCGCCTGCGCGTGCCCGACCTGCTGCACGCCGTCGACCAAGCCGCCGACGGTGTGCTCGGCGGCCGCTATGACCATCTGCTGCCCGCGACCGGGCTGCCGACCGACGACCGCTGGTACACCCGCATCCACGGCGACGACGAGCTGGACATCTGGCTCATCAGCTGGGTCAAGGACCACGCCACCGAACTGCACGACCACGGAGGCTCGCTGGGCGCGCTGACGTTGGTGTCCGGCGCGCTCGACGAGTTCCGGTGGGACGGTGAGGCGTTGCGCCGCCGCAGGATCAACGCCGGTGACCAGGCCGCGTTCCCGCTGGGCTGGGTCCATGACGTCATCTGGGCGCCAAGCCCAGCACCTGTCGCACCGACGCTGAGCGTGCACGCATACTCGCCGCCGCTGACGGCGATGTCATACTACGAGGTGACGAGCCGGAACACGCTGCGTCGCAATCGAACCGAACTGACCGACGGCCCGGAAGGGTAGTGATCCGATGACCAGCCGCATCGACAAGGTGCTCGACGACGCCAGGGCCCGGTTGGACCGCCTGCAGGCCAAGGACGTCCCCGCCGCATTGCAGCGCGGCGCGGTCCTCGTCGACATCCGACCGCAGGCCCAGCGCGATCGCGAGGGACACGTCCCAGACGCGCTGGTGATCGAACGCAACGTGCTGGAGTGGCGCTGCGACCCGACCAGCGACGCCAAGATCCCGGAAGCCGTCGGCGACGATGTGGAATGGGTGGTGCTGTGCTCCGAGGGTTACACCTCGAGCCTCGCCGCGGCGTCGCTTGTCGACCTCGGGCTGCACCGATCGACCGATGTGGTCGGCGGTTATCACGCGCTCAAGGCTGAAGGCGTTCTGGTTTAGCGCACGCGAGGAGCGAAGGCAACTAAGCGTTTTCGTCGTTGCTCAGCAGCGGGCGCAGGCGTTCGGTCTTCTCGGGTGTCCACCCCGGCGGCTGCAGCACCGCCGCCCAGCCGTTGGCCACGTCCTTGACGTAGACGTGGCCGTGGCCGTCGGGAACATCCACCGCTACCGCCATGTCCGCGGACACCTGTAGGAACGTCACCACCGGGATCCACTGCATGCGTCCGGACAAGTCGTAGCCGCGCGGCTCGCGCAGCCAATCCGGTTCCGCGAACAGCAGATCCGGGTTCCACCACGCGATCGGATCCGACGCGTGCTGGAGGTAGACCACGCGCGGCCTGCTCCACGGGTCGGGGGGGCGGCCGAGGTTCTCCGGCCGTGCGGCGAAACGGACGTACTCGCCCTTGTCGTAGATCGGCAGCCATTCCGGCGAGCCCGCGTCGCGGTTGTGGGTCAGATCGGTCCAGATCGTGTTGTTGAACGTCGGGCCGGAGTAGAGGGCGCCGTCGGTGCGCGCGACGAGATTGTTGAGCGACAGGAACGGCGCCTCGCCGCCGAACGAGCCGAGGCTCTCACCGAACACCACAAGCTTCGGCCGCTGCGCCTGTGGTATCTCCTTCACGAGCGCGTCGACGGCCTCGAACAACGCCTGGCCCGCCTGCCGCGCGTTCTCCTTGTCGACGAGGAAGGACAGCCAGCTCGGCAGGAACGAGTACTGCATGCTGACGATCGCCGTGTTGCCGTTGTACATGTACTCGAGCGCCGACGCTTCCGCCTCGTTGATCCAGCCGGTGCCGGTCGTTGTCGCGACCGCGATCACCTCGCGGTTCAGCCCGCCGGTGCGCACGAGCTCCCGAGCGGCCAACGCCGCCGTCGCCTTGATCCCGTCGGCGGAATGCAGCCCCGCGTAGGCGCGGATCGGCTCCATTGCGGGCTTGCCGTTGAACTTCGAGAGCTCGTCGACCGTCGGACCTGCCGACACGAACACCCGGCCCTGATGGCCGAGCGAATCCCAGCTGGTCAACGACTCCCGCCCGCCCGACCGTAGCTTCGACGTCGGCGCAGGGAAGTCGGGGTCCGCCTCGTCGTTGACCGCGGCGAAGGTCTTGTTGAGGCTGCTCATCGCGAAGCGGACGACGACACCGTTCAACAGCGCGATGCTAAGCGCCACCAGAAGCGTGACCACCACGACGGCCGAAATACGAGGTGGCGCAAAGCGGTTCAATTGCCGGACCAGGAAGCGCACCAGCTTGCCGATGAGCTGGCCGATCTCGACGAAGATGAACAGCACAAGGATCGAGAGCACGGCGGTCAGCGGGTGGTCCCAGAAGGACATTCGCGGAACCCCGTTGAGATCGCGCACCTCGTCCTGCCAGACGTGGAAGTAGATGATCATCAGGATCTGGCCGATGATGCCGACGACGACCACGGCGAGCCAAGCCCAGTGCGGGGCGTGCGGGCTGCTGTCCTTGGAGCGCATGTATTGCACGAGCCAGACCGCGAAGACGCCGACGGCATATCCGAACGCGCCCGCCGCGCCGCCCACCAGACCCTGGAAGATCGGACCCCGCGGCAGCAACGACGGCGTCAAGGACAGCCACAGGAACACCAGAGCGAAGACGGTCCCGGTGTAGGTGTAGTGCCGCTGCCACCAGGTCGGCCTCTTCGGTGGTTCCTGTTGCGGTGCTGCTTTTTCCGTCGTTTCCGCCGTACCGGTCACGAAGGCAGATTAGCTGTGTGTGAAGTTTGGTGGGCGTTTCTCGGTGAAGGCGTTCATGCCCTCGGTCTGATCGGCCGTGGCGAACGCGGAATGGAACAGCCTGCGCTCGTACAGCAGCCCCTCAGACAGTGTCGTCTCGAAGGCACGGTTGACGGCTTCCTTGGCCATTCGCGACGCCGACAACGACATCTGGGAGATCGTTGTGGCGACCGACTTGGCCTCGCGGATCAACTCGTCGGCTGGCACCACCCGCGACACCAGGCCGCTGCGGTCGGCTTCCTCGGCGTCGATGGTGCGTCCGGTCAGGATGAGGTCCATCGCCTTGGCCTTGCCGATGGCGCGGGTCAGCCGTTGCGAGCCGCCCATGCCGGGCAGCACGCCGAGCTTGATCTCCGGCTGCCCGAACTTGGCGGTGTCGGCGGCGATCAGCACGTCGCACATCATCGCCAGCTCACAGCCTCCGCCGAGCGCGTAGCCTGCCACCGCGGCGATCAGCGGTGTGCGCACCGCGGCCAGTTTCGCCCATGGCGCGAAGAAGTCTTGGCCGAACACGTCGCCGAACGACAGCTCCGACATCTCCTTGATATCGGCGCCGGCGGCGAACGCCTTGTCGTTGCCGGTGATGATGATCGCGCCGATTCCCTTGTCGCCGTCGAATTCCGCTGCGGCGGTGGTGACTTCGTCCATCACCTGGCTGTTGAGCGCATTGAGCGCCTTCGGGCGGTTGAGCGTGATGGTGCCGACGCGCTCGTCGCGGTCGACGAGGATCGTCTCGTAGCTCATGCCTCGACTCCTTCTCGCTCCGGTCCTCGCTCGTTCCTCGCTGCGATCCTCACTCGTTGTCGTCTTCGGTAGCTCATGCCTCGACTCCTTCTCGCTCCGGTCCTCGCTCGTTCCTCGCTGCGATCCTCACTCGTTGTCGTCTTCGGTAGCTCATGAGAACTCCAATTCGCGATCGGCCGGCGCGAAGTACGCCTCGACGTCGGCGGTGGTCACGGCCGCCAGCGACGCAGGCGACCACTTCGGATTGCGGTCCTTGTCGATGACCTGGGCGCGGATGCCCTCGACGAGATCGTGTGAGCGCAACGCCCCGCACGACGTCCGATACTCCTGGCGAAGCACGTCTTCCAGAGTGTCAAGCTTGGCGGCCCGGCGCACCGCTTCCAGCGCCACCGACAGCGCGATGGGAGAGCGCGTCATGATCAGGTTGGCCGCGTCATTGGCCGGGCCCGCGTCGTGGCCGCGCAGCGCGGCGACGATGTCCTCGACGGTCTCGCCTGTGTAGCAATCGTCGATCCACTCCCGCTGGGCCAGTAGAGAACTAGGCGGCGGCTCCTTGGCATGCGCGGCCAGTGCGGCGTCGATGCCGTCGGCGACGATTGCGTTCTTGAAGTCTGCAAGGGCCTGATGGGGCACGAAGTGGTCGGCGAAGCCCATCGCGATGGCATCGGCGCCATTGAATGGCGCCCCCGTCAGAGCGCAGTGAAGGCCGAGCAGGCCGGGTGTCCGCGACAGCAGCAGGGTGCCGCCGACATCGGGGATCAAGCCGATACCCACTTCGGGCATCGCCATCTTCGTGGTGTCGGTGACGACTCGGACACTGCCGTGGACTGCGACCCCGACGCCGCCACCCATCACGATGCCGTCCATCAGTGCGATGTATGGCTTGCTGAAGCGACCGATCTGCGCGTTGAGCAGATACTCGTCGTACCAGAACACTCTGGTCTCCGCCCCGCCTGCTTGCGCGCTGTAGTAGATCGCGACGATGTCGCCGCCCGCGCAGAGGCCGCGTTCGCCGGCGCCGTCGACGACTACCGCGCTGACGTCGTCGTCGCGGTCCCACTTCGTCAGTGCCTGAGAGATCGCTGAGACCATCGGGGTGGTCAGTGAATTGATCGCCTTGGGCCTATTGAGGGTGATCAGGCCTATTCCGCGGTCGACCGTTACTAGGACATCCTCGTTTTCACCCACGGCTATGCAATGTAGAACGTCGCCCTGTTATGCCCACCCGCGGGTACTCTTTCCTGTGAAGGACCTGGGAGCTTTTTCGGGAACTGCGAACAGGTGACGGAACGTTGACTATGTGTTCGTCAGCAGGCGAACAACAGCACAGGAGAGGAACCGACGGTGCGGGAGACCAGCAATCCGGTATTTCGTTCCCTGCCCAAGACGCAGGGTGGCTATGCGCAATTCGGTACCGGAGCCGCCGGCTACGGTGCGCAGGTAGCAGACGCTCAGCCGTATGTCACCGATCAGCGGCAGGCCGGGGTTTCGCGGCCGCTGACCATCGACGACGTCGTCATGAAGACCGGTATCACGCTCGCCGTGCTGTCGGCCGTGGCGGTCGTGTCCTACTTCCTGGTCGCGGGCAACCCCGCCCTGGCGATGCCGTTCTTCATGGTCGGCGCGCTCGGTGGCCTTGGGGTGCTGCTTGTCGCGATGTTCGGCCGCAAGCAGGACAGCCCCGCGATCGTGCTCACGTACGCGGTGCTCGAGGGTCTGTTCCTCGGCGCGATCTCGTTCGTACTCGCCAACTTCTACGTCTCGGGTGCCAGCGCAGGTGCCCTGATCGGGCAGGCGGTGCTCGCCACGATCGGCGTATTCATCGGCATGCTGGTCGTTTACAAGACCGGCGCCATCCGGGTGACACCGAAGTTCACCCGCATGATCATCGCAGGCATCTTCGGCGTCGCGGTTCTGGCGCTCGGCAACTTCGTGCTCGCGATATTCGGTGTCGGCGGCGGCGAGGGCCTCGGCCTCCGCGGCAACGGCCCGATCGCGATCATCTTCTCGCTCGTTTGCATCGGCCTCGCGGCGTTCAGCTTCCTGCTCGACTTCGACGCTGCCGACCAGATGATCCGCGCAGGCGCGCCGGAGAAGGCCGCATGGGGCATCGCGCTGGGCCTGACCGTCACGCTGGTCTGGCTCTACATCGAGATCCTGCGGCTGCTCAGCATCTTGCAGAGCGATTGACGATCTACCACGACGAAAGCCCCCGGCATGCCGGGGGCTTTCTTTTGCCCCCCGTTGAACTCTGCGCACAAGTTGCAGTTCATCCACAGGTTCGCGCCCTAGGCGCAAACTGAACGCCAGTTGGTCGGCGGGAGGTGCAAACGTGCCGTCATGGGCGAGGAATTGGAGCCGTTCATCGGCAGCGAGGCTCTGGCATCAGGTCGGCTCAGTCGGCATGAGCTACGGCGGTATCACCGGCCGATCATGCCGAACGTCTATCTGGACAAGCGGGTCGAGCCTTCGCTTCAGAAGCGCATTGTGGCGGCACACATGTGGTCCCGGGGTAAGGCAGTCGTGGCGGGGCTCGCCGCGTCTGCGGTTCACGGCGCCAAATGGATCGACGACGACACCCCGGTCGAATTGATTTGTGCTAATGCGCGATCGCCCGGCGGTGTAGTCACCCGCAAAGAGTTGTTGCTGGAGAACGAAATTCAACAAATCCGCGGCATGACTTTCACCAGCCCCGAGCGCACAGCATTCGATCTGGGTCGGCGCGGACGGATCGATGACGCCGTTGCTCGCCTCGACGCGCTTGCCAGGGCCACCCATCTTAAGGTGCCCGAAATCGAGGAATTGGCGGCTCGCCACCGGCATACGCGCGGTCTACGACAACTCGAAAGGGCGCTTGCGCTGGTGGACCCCGGTGCCGAATCGCCGCGGGAAACGTGGTTGCGGCTCCTGCTGATCGGCGATGCTTACCCCCGACCGCAGACCCAGATACCCGTCTTCAGCCCCGACGGTCTGCGGCGGTACTACCTCGACATCGGTTGGGAGGATCTGCAGCTGGCGGTGGAGTACGAAGGCGATCACCATCGGACCAGTCGCGAAATCTATGCGTATGAGATCGAGCGGGCCGAGGACATCCGCGAAGTCGGTTGGCTGGTGATACGGGTCGCGGCACGCAACCATCCGGCGGAGGTGCTGCGACGGGTTCGCCGCGCCTGGGACGCCCGACAGCGTTGACTCTGCGAACTGGGTTGCCCCACGGCGGCTTTTAGCGCCAAGGACGCAGAGTCAACGGAAGATTCAGGAAAGGCGCTCGATGATCATCGCCATACCCTGGCCACCGCCGACGCACATGGTCTCCAGGCCGAACGTCTTGTCCTGGGTCTGCAGGTTGTTCAGCAGCGTGGCCGTGATGCGCGCGCCCGTCATGCCGAACGGGTGGCCCAGCGCGATCGCGCCGCCGGAGATGTTCAGCTTGTCATGGTCCATGCCCAACTCGCGGGCCGAACCGAGCACCTGAACGGCGAACGCCTCGTTGATCTCGTAGAGGTCGATGTCGTCGATCGTCATGCCCGCGTTGGCCAGCGCCTTGCGCGTCGCCTCGATCGGGCCAAGGCCCATGATCTCCGGCGACAGACCGCTCACACCCGTCGCCACGATGCGCGCCAGCGGCGTCAGGCCGAGCGCCTTGGCCTTGGCGTCACTCATCACAATCACTGCCGCCGCACCGTCATTCAGCGGGCACGCGTTGCCCGCGGTCACCGTGCCGTTCGGCCGGAACACCGGCTTGAGCTGGCTGACCTTCTCGTAGGTGGTGCCCGCGCGTGGGCCGTCGTCGGTGTCGACCTTCGACCCGTCCGGCAGCGTCACGGGCGAGATCTCACGCGCGAAGAAGCCGCTGTTGATGGCCTCCTCGGCGCGGTTCTGGCTGCGCACGCCCCAGTGGTCCTGGTCTTCACGGCTGATGCCGGTGCAGAGCGCGACGTTCTCGGCGGTCTGGCCCATCGCGATGTAGACGTCGGGCAGTACGCCGTCCTCGCGCGGGTCGTGCCACTCGTCGGCGCCCGCCGCGGCGTTCACCGACCGCTCCTCGGCGTCGGCGAACAGCGGGTTGTGCGAGTCCGGCCAGCCGTCGGAGGTGCCCTTCGGGAAACGCGACACCGTCTCGACACCCGCGGAGATGAACGCGTCGCCCTCACCGGCTTTGATCGCGTGGAACGCCATCCGGGTGGTCTGCAGCGACGACGAGCAGTACCGGTTCACCGTCGTGCCCGGCAGGAAGTCGTATCCGAGCTCGATGGCGACCGCCCGGCCGATGTTGAAGCCCGCCTCGCCGCCGGGCTGCCCGCAGCCCATGATCAGGTCGTCGATGTCCTTGGGGTCCAGCGCGGGCACCTTGTCCAGCGCAGCGCGCACCATCTGCACGGCGAGATCGTCGGGCCGCATATCGACCAGCGATCCTTTGCCTGCCCGGCCGATGGGCGAACGTGCGGTCGCGACAATGACGGCTTCTGACATGACGGCTCCTCAGTACGTGGGTACTGGGAGAACCTAGCCCGCGGGCACCACGATCGGCGCGGGCACCCCCACCGAGCGACGCCACAACCGGCTCACGTTGCCGAGCCGCGACAGCAGCGAGCCGACGTCGGCGGAACGCGATTCCAGCGCCTCTTCCGGCGGCGCGCCAGTGATGAACTCGCCCAACGCGTTACAGAGCGCAGGTAACAGCTGCTTCGCCGCCAGCGAGTAACCGGCCGCCGACGGGTGGAACATGTCGTTGCTGAACAGCACTTCCGGCGCCTGCCGGAATTCGGGGGCGAGCAGGTCGGAGAACGGAACCGGAACGCCGCCCGCTGACCGCACCTCACCGGACTGCGAGCGCGCCAGACGCAGGCCGCGGCTGCGGGTCACCCAGCGCAGCGGCTGCGGAATCGCCCTGATGAGGCCGAAATCGGGGCACGTGCCGACGACGACCACCGCGCCGCTGGCCCGCAGTCGCCGTACCGCCCTGCCCAGTCGCCGCGCCGACGGGCCGATGCCGTTCGGACGCGTGATGTCGTTGGCCCCGACCATGATTACCGCCGCATCGGGCGGCGTGCCCGCGACGAACATGGCGTCGATCTGGCCCGCGAGGCCCTTGGATGTGGCGCCGACGATCGCCTTGGTGCTCAGCCGGATCCGCTGACCGGATTCCTCGGCCAGCCCGCGCGCGATCAGCACGCCGGGCAGCTCATCGCCGCTCTGGCAGCCGTAACCGCAGGCCGTCGAGTCGCCGAACACCATCAGGTGCAGGTCGAAGGGCATGCCGCGGTGCCAGCGCTCCACCGGGCCACCGCCGGGGGAGTAGATCCCGTCAGCCCGCGGAGGGATCTCCCATGACTTCGGAATGACGCGTCTGGCCTGGTCAGCCTGTCCGCTCAGGAATGTGCGAGCTCCGACATAGGCGGAGCCCGTCGACGCGAGCGTGGCCGCCGCCGCCAGGGCGATAGTCGACCGACGCGGAGCACGAATCCTCACGTAGCTAGTTTATTGGCGAATTTTCTGGTTATCCGCGTGGCGAGACATGTTCGGCGGTCACGTTGCGGTATCAAGTGCGGTATCGAATCAGTTTCGTTGATTGTTGAACTGATTAGCGATGTCAAGCTAAGTTACCGAGGTTGGCCGAGCAACCGCGCCACCCAAGGGCACTACAGCGTCGTAGGAAGTGGTGGCGATGACGGCACCAAGCAAGGCTCCAAGCACGCCTAGAGTTGCGATCAGCGCAGCTAGAGGGCATAAACCCCGCAAATTTCCAGTCAGCGACGGAGCGCCGGTAGAGGTCGTCGAAGACGGCCCCACCCTGGCCGGACGGCTGTTTGCGCTGGCTGCGATGCTGACGATCAGGCCAACCCTGGCAATCGGCAGCCACGCACCGCGCCTGCCCTGGCCGTTCGGCCTGGTAGACGTGGCCTGTCGGGTGTTGAAGCCCGCACCGGGCACGGTACGGGCAACGATTTCACTGCCCAACTGCAATGCGCAGCTGGTCCGCGCCGCAGGCGTGCTTCCCGCCGACGGCAAGCGCCGCGTGATCCTCTACATGCACGGTGGCGCGTTCCTGACGTGCGGCGTGAACTCACACGGCCGGCTGGTGCAGACGCTGTCCAAGTACGCCGACAGCCCAGTGCTCGTCGTCAACTACCGGATGGTCCCGAAGCACTCCATCGGCCAGGCGCTCGACGACTGCTACGACGCCTATAAGTGGTTGCGGCTCAAGGGCTATGACCCCGAACAGATCGTGCTGGCCGGCGACTCGGCTGGCGGATACCTGGCGCTCGCACTGGCCGAGCGGTTGCAGCACGATGCTCTGGCGGGTGAGACGCCCGCGGCCATCGTGACGATGTCGCCGCTGTTCGAGATCGACAACGAGTCGCGCGCGAATCACCCGAACACCCACTCCGACGCGATGTTCCCGCCGAAGGCGTTCACCGCGCTGGTGGACCTGGTGGAAGCGGCGGCGGAGCACAACGTCGTCGACGGCAAGCCAGAAGAGGTCTTCGAGCCGCTCGACCACATCGAGCCCGGCCTGCCGCGCACGCTGATCCACGTGTCCGGTTCCGAGGTTCTGCTGAACGACGCCCGCAAGGCCGCGCACATGCTGGCAGCCGCAGGCGTGCCCGTCGAGGTTCGGGTCTGGCCGGGTCAGATGCACGTGTTCCAGATCGCCGCGCCTGCGATCAAGGAGGGAACCAGGTCGCTGCGACAGGTCGGCGACTACATCCGAGAGGCCACCTGGTAACCGTTTCAGTGGCCTGAGACGATGGACGTATGCGGATCGCCCGGCACGTCAGTGAGCTCATCGGCAATACCCCTCTGGTTCAGCTGAACTCAGTTGTTCCCGAGGGCGCGGGACGGGTCGTCGCCAAGATCGAATACCTGAACCCGGGCGGCAGCGCCAAGGACCGCATCGCGGTGAAGATGATCGACGCCGCCGAAGCGAGCGGCGAGCTGAAGCCCGGCGGCACCATCGTCGAACCGACGTCGGGCAACACCGGTGTCGGCCTCGCGCTGGTGGCTCAGCAGCGCGGTTATAAATGCGTCTTCGTGTGCCCGGACAAGGTCAGCGAGGACAAGCAGAATGTGTTGCGCGCCTACGGCGCTGAGGTCGTGGTGTGCCCGACGGCGGTGCCGCCCGACCACCCGGACAGCTACTACAGCGTGTCCAACCGCCTCGTCGAGGAGATCGACGGCGCGTGGAAACCCGACCAGTACTCCAACCCGATGGGCCCGGAAAGCCACTACGAGACGACGGGACCCGAGATCTGGACGGACACCGACGGCGAGGTCACCCATTTCGTCGCGGGTGTCGGCACCGGCGGCACGATCACCGGCGCGGGCAGGTATCTGAAAGAGGTGTCCGACGGCCGCGTACGCGTCATCGGCGCCGACCCGGAAGGCTCGGTGTACTCGGGCGGAACGGGCAGGCCCTATCTCGTCGAAGGTGTCGGCGAGGACTTCTGGCCCGCGGCCTATGACCCGAGCGTGCCCGACGAGATCATCGCTGTTTCCGACGCCGACTCGTTCGACATGACTCGCAGGCTGGCCCGCGAGGAAGCCCTGTTGGTCGGCGGGTCCTGTGGCATGGCCGTCGTCGCGGCGATCGAGGCCGCCAAGAAGGCCGGACCCGATTCGCTCGTCGTCGTGCTGCTGCCCGATGGCGGACGCGGTTACATGTCAAAGGTTTTCAACGATGCGTGGATGTCGTCGTACGGCTTCCTGCGCAGCAGGCTCGACGGGTCGATCGAGCAGGCAACGGTTGGTGACGTGTTGCGCGGCAAGTCCGGCGCACTGCCGGATTTGGTGCATACACATCCGTCGGAGACCGTGCGCGACGCGATCGGCATCCTGCGGGAGTACGGGGTGTCGCAGATGCCGGTCGTCGGAGCCGAGCCGCCGGTGATGGCGGGCGAGGTAGCGGGCAGCGTGTCCGAGCGGGAACTGCTTTCGGCTGTCTTCGAGGGCCGGGCGAAGCTCGCCGACGCGGTGGCGCAGCACATGTTGCCGCCGTTGCCGTTGATCGGTGCGGGCGAACTCGTCAGCCACGCCGCGAAGGCGCTTCGTGACTGCGACGCCGTCATGGTGGTCGAGGAGGGCAAGCCGGTGGGCGTGCTGACCCGGCATGACCTCCTCGGATTCCTGTCCGACGGCACAGCGCGGCGCTAGAGGGCCGGATAACCCCTTCTACGGCCGCTTCGCCGGTGGCGAATGGCGACGTGGAACCTTGCCGAAGGCGCTGCTGAGAGCTAATTCTCAGGTACATTAAGCACGCTTGTTCCCAGCTAATGAAACTGGAAGGCATCCATGACCAACCAACCGCCACCTCCGCCTGGCAACTATCCACCTCCTCCGCCGCCGCCGGGTGGATATCCACCGCCGCCGGGGCCAGGATCGCAGGGTGGCGGATACGCGCGGCAGGGTGGCGGATTCGCACCGCAGGGTGGCGGATTCGCACCGCAGGGTGGCGGATTCGCACCGCAGGGTGGCGGATTCGCACCGCAGGGTGGCGGATTCGCACCGCAAGGTGGCGGATTCCCGCCGCCGCCTCCGTCACAGGGTGGGTACGGCTTCCCGCCATCGCCCGCCGGGCCGGTCGCGGTCATGCCGAAAGAGGCTTATACGCCGTGGCTTACGCGCGTATTGGCGTGGCTCATCGACTCCGTCCCGATCTTCATCGTGTACGGCATCGGCTGGCTTCTGCTGATCGGCACCCGCGAGACGGCTTGCATCACTGACACATCGGAATACGACCTCGGCGAGTTCTGCGCCACCGGTGCTTCCACGTTGGGCCAGGTATCAATGGTGATCGCGTGGCTGGTCGTGCTCGCATATGTGATCTGGAACTACGGTTACCGCCAGGGCACCACTGGTTCCAGTATCGGTAAGTCAATCATGAAGTTCAAAGTGGTCAGCGAAAAGACCGGGCAGCCAATCGGTTTCGGCATGTCCGTGGTGCGGCAGATTGCGCACATCGTGGACGGCATCATCTGCTACATCGGCTACCTGTTCCCGTTGTGGGACGCCAAGCGGCAGACGTTGGCCGACAAGATCATGACAACGGTCTGCCTGCCTCTGTAGGCATTGGCAGGCGGGCCGGCCCGCAAGCTTCAGCACCGCAGGTCGGCCCCTCAGGCATTCAACTCAGCAAACTTTCTACTCGTGGAAGTGTGATGACAGACCAACCACCGCCCCCGCCCCCCGGTAACTACCCGCGCCCGCCGCAGGGCGGCTACCCGCCGCCCCCGCCGCCGGGTGGCTATCGGCCGCCGCCTGGCAACTACCCGCCTCCGCCGCAGGGCGGTTACCCGCCGCCCCCGCCGCAGAACGCGCCGGGATATCCGCCTCCGCCCGCTGCGCCGGGCCCGGCCCTGCCGAAAGAGGCGTACACGTCGTGGATCCATCGCGTCGGGGCCTACATCATCGATTTCCTGCCCGCCGCGATCGTCATCGGCATCGGCCAGGGCATCGCGATCGGCACCGGCGACAACCAGTGCGTCACCAATGGTGGGGACTACGACTACGGCGTCTCGTGTACGTCGAGCCCGTCCATACTCGGCCTGCTTGCGTCGGGTCTTGCGGCGATTCTGGTGCTGGCCTACGTGATCTGGAATTACGGTTACCGCCAGGGCACCACCGGCTCGAGCATCGGCAAGTCGGTGCTCAAGTTCAAGGTGATCAGCGAGAAGACCGGGCAGCCAATCGGTTTCGGCATGTCCATCGTCCGCCAGATCGCCCACGTGGTCGACGGCCTGCTGTGCTACATCGGTTACCTGTGGCCGCTGTGGGACGCCAAACGGCAGACGTTCGCAGACAAGATCATGACCACCGTTTGTGTGCCGCTGAACCCGCTGCCGCTGCCGCCGGGGCCTGGTCCGCAGCAAGGCATTCAGCAGTACTGACCGGCGTCACCGGAAGGCGCTGACACCCGTCAGCGCCTCTCCGATGACCAACTGGTGCACCTCGGACGTGCCCTCGTAGGTCATCACCGACTCGAGGTTGTTGGCGTGCCGGATCACCGGGTACTCGAGCGTTATTCCGTTGGCGCCGAGCAGGGTTCGGCACTGTCGCGCGATCTTGATCGCTTCCCGGCAGTTGTTCAGCTTGCCGACGCTCACCTGTTCCGGCCGGATCCGTCCGTCATCCTTGAGCCGGCCCAGATGAAGCGCCAGCAGTTGCGCCTTGCCCAGCTCGACGGCCATGTCTGCGATCTTCGTCTGCGTGATCTGGTATCCCGCCAGCGGTTTGTCGAACACCTCTCGGGTGCCGACGTAGTCCAGCGTCGTCTCCAGGCAGTCGCGGGCGGCGCCGACGGCACCGAACACGATGCCGAACCTGGCCTCCGACAGGCAGGCCAATGGACCCGACAACCCCCGCGCCTCTGGCAGCTGCGCGTCCGCGGGCAAGCGCATGTCGTTGAAGCTCAGCTCGGACGTGACCGAGGCCCGCAGTGACAGCTTGCGCTTCATTTCCGTCGCGCTGAATCCCGGTGTGTCGGTGGGTACCACGAAGCCAAGGACGCCCTCCTCGGCGCGGGCCCACACCACCGCGATATCGGCCACCGAACCGTTGGTGATCCACATCTTCGATCCGTTGAGGATCCAGTCCGAGCCGTCGCGGCGCGCGGTGGTGCGCATGCCGCCGGGGTTGGATCCGAAGTCGGGCTCGGTGAGCCCGAAGCAGCCGATCACGTCGCCGGTGGCCATCGCGGGCAGCCACTGCTTGCGCTGGTCCTCGCTGCCGTGCCGGTAGATCGCAAACATCGCCAGCGAGCCCTGCACCGACACCAGGCTGCGCAGGCCGCTGTCGACTGCCTCGAGCTCCTGGCAGACGATGCCGTACGCGGTCGCCGTCGAGCCGCCACAGCCGTAGCCCTCCAGGTGCATCCCCAGCACGCCGAGTTTGCCCAGCTCGGACGCTAATTCGCGGACCGGCACCTCGCCGGCTTCGAACCACTCGGCGATGTGCGGCCGCAGCCGCTGCTCGCCGAACCGGCGCACTGTTTGTCGCAGCTCGATGTCCTCAGGCGTCAGCCATGAGTCGAGGTCGAGCAGGTCATCGATGCTGGCGGAACCACTCATGGTCCATGTCTACACCCTGGTAGATCCTGAGCAGCGAAATGAAGTAGTTGACTACGCTACTGCGCCCTTGCGCACCGCCAGAGGATCAAAGCGTCCGAGGACTGCGGACGCGGCCGGCTCGCGCAGCTGCAAGGAAAGGGGTCACCGATGACCACCGTTCAGCCATCTCCAGTCACACCGACCGACGTCGCCGTTGAGAGCTGTGATGTGTGCATCGTGGGCGCCGGCGTCGCCGGACTCAACGCCTTATTCGTCGCCAGCGAGTATCTCTCGCGTGACCAGAAGGTCATCCTCGTCGACCGCAGGGAGCGTGTCGGTGGCATGTGGGTCGACACCTACCCGTATGTGCGACTTCACCAGCCGCATCAGTTCTTCACCGCAGGGAACATCAAGTGGACGCTCGGCCGGGATCGTTCATATCTGGCGACCAAAGATGAGGTGCTCGACCACTTCGCGCACTGCCTGAACACGATCAAGCACCGTGTGTGGGTCGACGAGTACTTCGGCTGGGAGGTCGAATCGCACGACGAGGCAGCCGGGGTCGTGCGTGTCACCTGCAGCGCAGCGGACGGCAGGCGCCTGGTGATCGAGACGAAGCGGCTGATCAAGGCATCTGGCTTCGAGGTGAAGCCCAACCGTCCGCTCGAGATGTCCAGCGGGCGCGTGCAGTCGGTTTCTCCCAACTTCTGCGACATGCGCGACGGCGATATCGGTGCCAGTGACGGAGCGGTCTGGGTCATCGGTGGCGGGAAGACGGCCATGGACACCGCGCATGCGCTGATCACCGCGTACCCCGGCCGTGAGGTCAACCTCGTGGCGGGTTCGGGAACCTACTTCCTCAGCCGAGATCGGCTTCTGCCAAATGGACTCGGAAGATATTGGCGCGGAACGCCTTTCAACGATCTCGCGCTAGAGGTGTCGGATCGTTTCGACGGCACCAACGAGGCGGCGGTCAACGAATGGTTCCGTGACACCTACGGCAACCACCTGACTCCGCAGACCGGCAACTTCCTCCTCGGACTGCTGTCCGACTCGGAAAACGAGACGATCGCTTCGGGTTTGACCGAGGTGGTGATGGACCATCTGGTCGATGTCGTCGACCGCGACGGCCAAACCGAGCTGGTGTTCCGCAGCGGATCAACCAAGGCGATACGGCCGGGCGGCTGGATCGTGAACTGCACGGGATACTTCAACCACGACGGCCGCCCCTACGAGCCGTATCTTTCGCCCAGCGGAGCGGTGCTGTCCGTCAATCCGCGTTCCCTGACGCTCCAATTGACATCGTTCATGGGATATTTCATGACTCACCTGATGATGTTGGACAAGATCTCCGACATCCCGCTGTACGAGCTCGATGGGATGGATCTGCGGGCAAAGTCGAGTCCGACGTTCCCGCTTGCGGTCTTTGCACTTGCCCTGCACAACATGGGCCTCGTCGCCGATTGCGTGCCCGCCAAAGTGTTCTCACAGTGCGGAGTCGACTTCAATCGATGGTATCCGTTGCCTCGACGCACGCTGAGCACTGCGCGGTTCATGCTGTCGCACCGGCGCGACAGTGACCACCACAGGCGCACCCTCGACACCGTGCGCGAACGGTTCGACGTCCGATGCGGCCCGTTGAACCCAACTGCCCTTGTGGGTGCCGTACCAGCCCAGAAGTAGCTCGGCCGGCCTCGTTAGGCTGGGCGGTTATGAGCGAGCACAGCAGGTGGCAGGGTCTGGCCACCAAGGCCATCCACGCCGGGTTCCGCCCGGATCCGCAGACGGGCGCCGTCAACGCCCCCATCTACGCCACCTCGACCTTCGCCCAGGACGGCGTCGGCGGGCTGCGCGGCGGATTCGAGTACGCCCGCACCGGCAACCCCACGCGCGCGGCGCTGGAGGCTTCGCTGGCCGCCGTTGAGGAGGCGACGTTCGGGCGCGCGTTCAGTTCGGGGATGGCCGCCACCGACTGCGTGCTGCGCGCCGTGCTGCGTCCCGGCGATCACGTGGTGATACCCGACGACGCCTACGGCGGGACCTTCCGGCTCATCGACAAGGTGTTCACCCAGTGGGGGATCGAGTACACGGCCGTATCGCTGGCCGACCTCGACGCGGTGCGCGCGGCGATCACGCCGAACACGCGACTGATCTGGGTGGAGACGCCGACCAACCCGCTGCTGTCGATCGCCGACATCAACGCCATCGCGCAGCTGTCGCCGGACGTGAAGGTGTTGGTGGACAACACCTTTGCCTCGCCTGCACTGCAGCAGCCGCTGCTGCTCGGCGCCGACATCGTGCTGCACTCGACGACGAAGTACATCGGCGGGCACTCCGACGTGGTCGGTGGCGCGCTGTTGACCAACGACGGCGAACTCGACAAGGCGTTCGCCTTCCTGCAGAACGGCGCGGGTGCGGTGCCCGGCCCGTTCGACGCGTATCTGACCATGCGCGGGCTCAAGACGCTGGTGCTGCGCATGCAGAGGCACAGCGACAATGCCGCGGTCGTCGCCGAGTTCCTGGAGAACCATCCGGCGATCGAAACGGTGCTCTATCCCGGCCTGCCCAGCCACCCCGGCCACGACATCGCTGCCAAGCAGATGAGCGCCTTCGGTGGCATGGTGTCGGTGCGGTTGCGCGGCGGCGTCGAGGCTGCGCGTGACTTCTGCTCGCGGACAGAGGTTTTCATTCTCGCGGAGTCGCTGGGCGGCGTCGAGTCGTTGATCGAGCACCCCGGCGCGATGACCCACGCGTCGACGGCAGGCTCGCAACTCGAGGTGCCCGACGACCTGGTCCGGCTGTCGGTCGGTATTGAGGACGCCGGCGACCTGCTCGCCGATTTGGAGCAGGCGCTACGTTAGCGCCTGCCGCATCGCCGATGCGGTGATCGCGAGGTTCATTTCGGGCAGCGCCGTCTCGTATTCGTCGACCCAGCTACCACCGGCAATTTCGCTGGCGCGCATGTGGACCCATCGCCAGCCACGGTCGTTGAGGCTCAGAAGTGCGCCGAGGCCGTCCACGGCGTGCAGTAGCGAGATGATCGCCGCCGTCGGCGGCGCAGGGGGTTCCCGGTCGAACAGCGCCGACAACAGCGCGGCACGGGCCTGCTTCACCCGCTCGCGATTGATCACAGGCCACGCCGTCGGATGGTGCATTCGCTTGCTCTCCAACCGAACGTGCCGGATCTGACCGGTGCGCTCGAGGTGCTCGGCGATGGTGTCCTGGACGCCCCCGCGCAGTTTGGACACCGCGGCCGACGGGGTCAGCGGCTTGCGCGCCAGCAGCGCGAAGGCCGGATCCATGATGGGGTCCAGCGGCATCGGCCCGGCGAGCGCCACCAATCGACCGGGTGCGACGGGCTCGCCGTTCACCGTCGGCCGGACCCGGCACAGCAGCGCGAGATCGAGCAGCACCGCCGCGGACAGCACGCGCCCTCGTCGTATCCGGTCGAGACCGGGCTGCGAGTCGGCGTTGTCCAACAGCAGTAGAAACAGGTCCTCGGCGATCTGCGCCACGGACGGCACTTTAACGCGACGGCTTCAGCCGGTTCGCGTCAGGAGTGGTAGGGCTCGGCCTTGACCAGCGTGACCTTCACGGTGTTGCCGTTGGGCACGGTGAAGGTGCGGGTCTCGCCTTCCTTGGCGTCGATCAGCGCAGAGCCCAGCGGAGAGTTGGGCGAGTACACCTCGAGCTTGCCGTCGCTGACGCCCTCCTGGCGGGTGGCGATCAGGAAGGTTTCCTTGTCGGACTTGTCGTCGTCGTAGTAGACCGTCACGACCGAACCGGGCAGCGCGACACCGGACTGCTTGGGCGCCTCGCCCACCTTGGCGTTGTTCAGAAGCTCCTGCAGCTGGCGGATCCGGGCCTCTTCCTGGCCCTGCTCCTCGCGCGCGGCGTGATAGCCGCCGTTCTCCCGCAGGTCGCCTTCTTCTCGCCGATCGTTGATCTCGGCGGCGATCACCGGCCGGTGGGCGATGAGCTGGTCCAGCTCTGCCTTCAGCCGATCGTGTGCCTCCTGGGTCAGCCAGGTGACCTGGGTGTCGGTCATGGTCGCGCTCCTGTCTCCCTCTTCGCGCTTTCGCGTGTGAAGTCCATCTCTTCTGCCGGGAGCACCTCATGTATTGCCACAATCAGCAGCGCTCAATCGCGCGCAAAAGCAGCAATACACGGTCCCAGCAGGAACCGTGTATCCGGAAATGTTACCACCGCCACGACAGCCTTTTTTCACGCTTTCGCTGTACGCCGTTGGTTGCGCAGCCGACTCTGGGCCGGGTATCAGGAGGCCACCAGGTACGACGGCACATCCGTCCCGCACCCGTACACGTCGCCGACGACTGGCGGCCGGGTGGCTTTGACGGTGGTGGTCACGTTGACGGTGGCCTGCGACGACGGCGGCACCAGCACCTCGCGGCGGCCGGTTTCGGCGCCGTCGATGGACTTGGCCCGCACGATGCACACCACGGGACGCGACGGGTCGGCCCTGGTGACCTTGATCGTCACCGACAGCGTCTCGCTGTCGACGACCTGATATCCGCCCAGCTCACCCTGCACGTCGCCGCTGCCCAGCCGCTGCGAGGCCACGATCGCGATCACCACGCCGGCAAGCAGCACCACCGCGGTCAGGCCGATCGCCCACCAGCGGCGGGACCGGCGAGACAGGCGCTGACGCCCGTAGCGGGCGGCGGGACGGTCGATCATCTCTGGTTTTGGGTGGCCCGTCGGTCGGATACAACTACTAGGACTGGAACTATAGGGGCTACTGAAACGGTTGAAACCTGTCGACGTGATGAGGAACCAGTTGAAGCACCTGCGGTTGATGGCCGTGCACGCCCACCCGGACGACGAGTCCAGCAAGGGCGCCGCCACGACGGCTAAGTACGCCGCCGATGGCGCACGGGTGATGGTCGTGACGCTCACCGGCGGTGAGCGCGGCGACATCCTCAACCCGGCGATGGACCTGCCCGATGTGCACGGCCGGATGGCCGAGATCCGCCGCGACGAGATGCGCAAGGCCGCCGAGATCCTCGGCGTCGAGCATCACTGGCTGGGCTTCGTCGACTCCGGGCTGCCCGAGGGCGACCCGCCCCCGCCGCTGCCCGAAGGCTGTTTCGCGCTGGTGCCGCTCGAGGAGCCGGTCGACGCGCTGGTCAGGGTGATCCGCGACTTCAAGCCGCACGTGATGACCACCTACGACGAGAACGGCGGGTACCCCCACCCCGACCACATCCGCTGCCATCAGGTGTCGGTGGCCGCGTACGAGGCCGCGGGCGACTTTGCGCGCTATCCCGACGCGGGCAAGCCGTGGCGGGTCAGCAAGCTGTACTACAACCACGGGTTCCTGCGGAGGCGTATGCAGCTGCTGCAGGAGGAGTTCGCCAAGCACGGCCAGGAGGGGCCCTTCGAGAAGTGGCTCAAGCACTGGGACCCCGAACTCGACGTGTTCTCGGGCCGGGTGACCACCCGAGTCGCGTGCTCGGAGTATTTCTCGCAACGCGACGACGCGCTTCGCGCCCACGCCACGCAGATCGACCCGACCGGCGACTTTTTCGCCGCCCCGATCGAATGGCAGCAACGGCTCTGGCCCACAGAGGAATTCGAACTGGCGCGGTCGCGCGTGCCGATCACCCTCCCGGAGTCCGACCTGTTCGCGAGCATCGAGGCCGACGGTGACTGACCAGCTCGTGATGATCGCCCGGCTGCTGGCCGACCAGGCGCCCAAGGACACCGGGCCGGACTTCGGCAAGGCGAGCCCGTTCGGCCTGCTGATCGTCGTGCTGCTGCTGATCGGCACGTTCCTGCTGGTGCGCTCGATGAACCGACACCTGAAGAAACTGCCGACGTCATTCGATCGCACGGATCCTGATCCCGACCAGACGGCCGATGACGAAGCCGTCGAACCGGATACCGACACCAAGGCGCCGTAATGGGACTCCCGGGCAACCTCCTCGTCGAGGCCACCAGCCCGTACCTGCGCCAGCACGCCGACAACCCGGTGCACTGGCGGCAATGGACGGCCGATGCGCTGGCCGAGGCCGCCGAGAGGGACGTGCCGATCCTGCTGTCGATCGGCTACGCGGCCTGCCACTGGTGCCACGTGATGGCCCACGAGTCGTTCGAGGACGACGACGTGGCCGCCGCGATGAATGCGGGCTTCGTCTGCATCAAGGTCGACCGCGAGGAGCGGCCCGACATCGACTCGGTGTACATGAACGCGACCGTGGCATTGACCGGCCAAGGTGGTTGGCCAATGACCTGCTTCCTCACGCCCGACGGCAGGCCGTTCTTCTGCGGCACCTACTACCCGAAACCCAACTTTCTGCAGTTGCTCGCAGCCATCAGCGACACCTGGCAGAACCGCCGCGACGAGGTCGAGCAAGCCTCCGACCAGATCATCGGGGAACTGCGGTCGATGGCCACGGGCCTACCCGGCGGCGGACCGGAGGTGTCGACCGCGCTTCTTGACCACGCGGTCGCGGGCGTGCTGCGCGACGAAGACACCGCACGGGGCGGGTTCGGCGGCGCACCCAAGTTCCCGCCGTCGGCGCTGCTGGAGGCCCTGCTGCGCAGCTACGAGCGCACCGGTGACGCGGCGCCGCTGGCCGCCGTCGAACGCACCGCGACCGCGATGGCCCGTGGCGGAATCTATGACCAGCTGGCGGGCGGATTCGCGCGCTACAGCGTCGACGCCTCCTGGGTGGTGCCGCACTTCGAGAAGATGCTTTACGACAACGCATTACTGCTACGGGCCTACGCCCACTGGGCGCGTCGTACCGGTAATCCGTTGGCGCGCAAGGTTATCCGCGAGACCGCACGGTTCATGATCGACGAACTGGGTGCCGATGCCATGTTCATCTCGTCGCTGGACGCCGACGCGGCGGGCAAGGAAGGTCTGACGTACGTCTGGACGCCCGGCGAGCTGTCCAAAGTGCTTGGCGACGACGACGGTCGCTGGGCCGCTGAGGTTTTCGGCGTGACGGAGGCCGGCACCTTCGAGCACGGCAGCTCGGTGCTGCAACTGCTTGCCGATCCCGACGACCCCGACCGGTTCGAGCGAGTCAGGATGACATTGCTCGCCGCGCGGCTGTCGCGGCCGCAGCCGGGCCGCGACGACAAGGTCGTCACGTCATGGAACGGATGGGCGATCACCGCGCTGGCCGAGGCCGGTGTCGCGCTCGACGAACCGGAATTCACCGACGCCGCAGCCGAATGCGCGGCGGCACTGCTCGAGTTGCACATCGTCGACGGCCGGCTGCGGCGAGCCAGCCTCGGCGGGCGCGTCGGCGACAGCGCCGCAATCCTCGAGGACTACGCGACGCTGGCCGCCGGACTGCTCACGCTGCACCAGGTCACCGGCGAGGCGCGGTGGCTGGACGCCGCGACGGGTCTGCTCGACACCGCGCTGGACCACTTCGCCGACGCTGAGCGCCCCGGCCGCTGGTTCGACACCGCCGACGACGCCGAGGCGCTGCTGGTGCGACCAGCCGACCCGCTGGACGGCGCGACACCGTCGGGGGCGTCGTCGATCGCCGACGCGCTGCTCACCGCCGCGCACCTGGTGGCTGCGCCGCGCGCCGACCGGTATGCAACCGCAGCGGGCGAAGCGCTGTCCGCCGCGACACCGGTGCTGGCCAAGCTGCCGCGGTCGGGCGGGAACTGGCTGGCCGTCGCCGAGGCAGCCGTCCGCGGCCCCATCCAGATCGCCGTCGCCACCGGATCGTCAGGCTCGGCGCTGCTTAGTGCTGCTCGCCAGCTGGCGCCCGGCGGTGCTGTTGTGATCGGGGGAGTGGTGAACTCCTCGGAGCTGCTGTTCAACCGCGACCGGGTCGACGGCGCCGACGCCGCCTACGTGTGCCGCGGTCGGGTGTGCGACCTCCCGGTCACCACCACCGAGGGACTCGCCGCCGCCCTCGGCGCGCCCGTGTAGCCTTCGCCGCATGTCGACGCCCGAAGACAACGCCAAGACCGTCAACACGTACCTCGAGCTGGCCGCGCAGGGCCGCACCGACGACATCGTCGATCTCTACGCTCAAGACGCCACCGTCGAGGATCCCGTCGGCGGCGAGGTGCACATCGGCCGCGAGGCGATCCGCGGGTTCTATTCGATGATCCCAGCGGGAGACAACGCGACGGAGATGTTCACACTGCGGACGCTCGGGCAGGAGGCGGCCTTCTACTGGGCGCTGACCGTCGAGCTCGGCGGCAACCGCGTGCGCATCGAGATCATCAGCACGATGACGTTCAACGACGACGGCAAGATCGCGTCGATGAAGGCCTACTGGGGCCCGGAGAATGTGATTTCGGCGCGCTAACCGGCGCGCAGCGCACGGTAGCGCGCCCAAATCGCAAGTTCGCTAGCCGCTGAAGACGGCGAACCACATGGCGATGTAGTGCAGGATCGCCGCCACGGCCGTGCAGGCGTGGAAGAACTCGTGATGGCCGAACGTCGCCGGCCAAGGATTGGGCCACTTCAGGCCGTAGAGCACGCCGCCGATGCTGTAGAGCGCGCCACCGACGATCAGCAGGACCAGGGCCGCGACGCCCGCGCCGTGCAGGATCGGCCCGACGAACCAGGCCGCGACCCAGCCGAGCAGCAGGTACAGCGGGACACCCACCCAGCGCGGCGCGGACGGCCAGAACATCTTGAGCAGCACGCCCGCGACGGCGCCGCTCCAGACGATCCAGAACAGCACCATGCCCTTTTCCGACGGCAGCGCCAGCAGGGCGAACGGGGTATAGCTGCCCGCGATGAACACGAAGATCATCGAGTGGTCGGCGCGCTTCATCCACTTGCGCACCGTCGCCGACGTCCAGTTCACGCGGTGATAGGCGCCGCTGACGGCGAACATCGCGACGATCGTCAGCGTGTAGATGAGTGTCGCGAGTCCGGCCCGTGTCCCGACCATCGCCCAGGACACCGATACCAGCGTCGCGCCGGCGATGAACGCGACCACGGCCGCGTAGACGTGAATCCATCCGCGCAAACGCGGCTTGCCGATGGCCTGTGCGACGCGGTCGACGACCGCCTCTGGAAAGTCCTCGGCGCCGTTACCCGGACGGTGAGTGCGATCCGGTTCTTCGGTGTCGATTGAGGCGGTCACTTCACCTCCATTGCCTACTGGTGATTCCCGAAAGCCACAGTACTGTGGATTTTCGTGGAGATCATTCCCGCTCGTCTCAAAGAGCCCATGTACCGGCTCTATGAGATGCGGTTGCGGCAGGGTCTTGAAGCCTCGAAAGCCGAACTCCCGCGCCATATCGCGGTTCTTTGCGACGGTAACCGGCGCTGGGCGCGTGATGCTGGTCACGATGACGTCAGTTATGGCTATCGCGTCGGGGCGGCCAAGATCGCCGAGATGCTGCGCTGGTGCCAGGAAGCGGGCATCGAGATGGCCACCGTCTACCTTCTCTCGACGGAGAACCTGCAGCGGGAGCCCGAGGAGCTGTCGTCGCTGATCGAGATCATCACCGACGTGGTGGAGGAGATCTGCACCCCCGCGAATCGGTGGAGCGTGCGCACGGTGGGCGACCTGGAACTGCTCGGCGAGGAGCCCGCGCGGCGACTGCGCGATGCGGTGGAGTCGACGAACGGGCACGGCGGTTTCCACGTGAACGTCGCCGTCGGCTACGGCGGACGGCAGGAGATCGTCGACGCGGTGCGGGCGCTGCTCGGCAAGGAACTGGCCAACGGCGCAACCGGCGACCAACTGATCGAAGCCGTCACCGCCGAGGCGATCTCGGAGAACCTGTACACCTCGGGCCAACCCGATCCCGATCTGGTCATCCGGACATCGGGGGAGCAGCGACTGTCGGGCTTCCTGCTGTGGCAGAGCGCCTACTCGGAGATGTGGTTCACGGAGGCCTACTGGCCGGAGTTCCGGCGGGTGGATTTCCTGCGCGCGCTGCGTGATTACACCGCCCGGCACCGCCGCTACGGCCGCTGACGGCGCTGGGCGGCTCGGCCGCTGTCCGGCATGCCAAACTTGAGGCATGGCTGCGCTTTCGGCGTTGGTCTTCTCGCTCAGCTGGTGGTTGGGCCTGTACCTGCTGGCCCGTGACCCCCGCAAGCCGGTGCTCGTGCTCGCCGCCGTCGGTCTGACGAGCTTCGGCGCAGTGGTGGCGCTCGACGCCGTGCGTGTCGTCAGCGGTTTGCACGCCCTCAGCAGCATCGAGATCTACCTCGTCGCGATGCCGGGCATCGCGTGGTTCGCGGTTCTGCTCGAGCTGTCGCGGCCCTACGACACATGGCGCAGCAGGGCGGGCGAGATCGCGCTCATCGCGGGCGTGGCGGCGCTAGCCTTCTCCGGCGCGGCGATGGCAGGCAATGTCGACGGCCCGCTGCGCATGGGCCACTGGGTGATGTTCGGCGTCATCTCGCTGTCGTCGATCGGCGCGATGTTGTGGGCGGTGTTCGGGCCGTGGCAGCCGAGGCCCGTCGTCGGCTACATCGTCGTCGCGACGCTGTTCTTCGCGCTCGGCAACGCGATCCTCGTCATCCCGCTCGGGCTGGTGCCCAGCTGGCTTGCGTTGGCATCCACCGGGTGCGACGTCGTCCTGCTCGGTGTGGCCGTAGCGATGTGGGATGCGTTCGACGAAGGCCAGGCGCTTCGCCGTGACATGCTGCGCTCGTTCGTCGCGACGGGCGTGGTGGTCGTGCTGTTCGCCGGTCAGGCGTTGATCGGCATGGCGCTGACGGGGCAGCAGACGGCGCTGACCGTGCTGTTGTTCACCAGCGTGGCGATTGCGATCGCGATCAACGTGCTGGCCGACCCGCTGGCCGGCCTGCTCGACCGGCTCGCGTTCTCCCGCTCGCCAGACCTCCGCGCCGACCGCGCGGCCCTGCGTCGCACCGAGGCTGCGCTGCCGCTGCGCTCGGCCAACCCGCTCGACAGCGTCGACGAACAGAGCTTCGCCCGGCTCACCCGCCGCGCGCTCGGCCACTACGGCGACCTGTCGAAGCTGGTGGCCAGTCCGCTGACCGCATTGCCGGTCATCGACGAGCGGCTGGCCGCGCGCGGCGCGCCCGACCAGCCCTTGGAACGGGCCAACGAACTCAAGGCGCTGCTTGCCGATCGCATCGCCCGGCTCAAGCCCCGCGACGGCGGCGACTTCGGCACGACCGAGCAGTGGCGTCACTACAACGCGCTGTACTTCCCCTACGTCGTCGGCGTGCGGGCGTACGCCCAGAACGCGACGGCCGCCGGCCTGGATCCCGTCGCGCGCCAGGCTTGGCAGTGGTTCGTCACTGAGGTGCCGCAGCGCTCGCTGCACAACTGGCAGAACGCCGCCGCCCGGCTGATCGCGGCCGATCTCCGCGGGAATCTGGTCGCCACACAAGACGCATAGCACCGCGCTGACCTGCGCTTGGCAGTAGCTGGCAGCGTCTGGCGTCGATCTGGCAGTGGCTTCTGCGCAGCATCGGTGCCATGACCGCAATCACCACCCGGCCCGTCCGGGAAAGCACGGATTCTCTACTGCGTTTCGCCCTTCGCGCCGACGCCACCCTGTGCGGGGCGCTCGGTCTGCTCATCGCGATGACCGCCGATCCGCTGTCGCGGCTCTCCGGCTTGTCGGCCACCTCCGAATGGATCGCGGGCGCGGCGCTCGTCGGCTACGGCCTCGCGCTGTATGTCGCCGCAGGCTTGCCGGACGTGCGACGCGTGGGTGTCGGCGTGTTCGTCGGGAACATCGCGTTCACCGTCCTCGTCGCCGTCGTGCTGATCGCGGAGTGGCTGCCGCTGACCGGCCTGGGGGTGGCCGCCACGATCGCGTTCACCGTCGTCACATTGGCCTTCGCCTACGCCCAGTACCTCGGGGTGCGCCGTCTGGCGTGACCCCCTTCGACCCGGTCCGGAGTCGCCGCTGACAGAGGTTGCGGCGTCGACTCCGGCACCGGCTGAAGTGAAACCCAACGAAGAAAGGAATGCACATGACCGCCATTTCCACGCGACTGAGGGAGTCCACCGACTCGCTGCTGCGCTTCGCGATGCGCGCCGACGCGACGCTGACCGGCCTCGCCGGTATTGCGGGCGTCTCGCTGGCCGGTTGGTTGGCCGAGGTTTCCGGTACGACGCGCGCCTTCGAGTATTCGATGGCCGCGTTCTTCATCGTCTACGGCGCTGTTGTGCTCGTGCTCGCCCAGCTGCCGCAGCTGCGGGTGCCGGGCATCGCCGTCATCGCCGCGAACCTGCTTTACACGGTGGCCGCAGTGGTTTTCGTGCTGACCGACTGGATGCCGTTGACCACGACCGGTGTCGTGCTGACGCTCGCGAGCGGCGTCTACACGCTGGTGTTCGCCGAGCTGCAGTATCAGGGTCTGCGCCGGATGGGTGGCAAGCGGTGACCGCCATCTCGACTCCGCTCAACGAGTCGACGGATTCGCTGCTGCGATTCGCGCTGCGTCTCGATGCATCGGTCTCCGGTGTGCTCGGTGTCGCCACTCTCGCTCTCGCGGGGTGGCTCACCGAGTCCTCGGGCATACCCGCCGCGCTGGACTACGTTCTCGGCGCGCTCTTCATCGCCTTCTCGATCGGCGTGTTCGTGATCGCCGCACAGCGCTCCGTGCGACAGGCCGGGATCACCATCGCGCTCGGCAACCTGGCGTACACCATCGGCTCCGTCGTGTTCGTCCTCGCCGACGTTTTGCCATTGACGGCCATCGGTGTGGTGTTGGTTCTCGCAGAGGCCGTCTACACCGCCGCGGTCGGTGTACTGCAGTATGCGGGCTGGCGTCGCGCCAGGGCGTAGCTACTCCAAACCGGTTGCGGCTCAGAGCTTGCGGAGTCGCAGCCGGTTGATGGAGTGATCGGCGTCCTTGCGCAACACGAGCGTCGCCCGCGGCCGCGTCGGCAGGATGTTCTCGATCAGGTTGGGCCGGTTGATGGAATGCCAGATATCGCGCGCGGCGAAGACGGCCTGATCGTCGGTCAGCGTCGAGTAATGGTGGAAGTGCGACGCCGGATCGGCGAACGCACCCGCCCGCATCGCCAGGAATCGCGACACGTACCAGCCCTCGATGTCCTCGATACGCGCGTCGACATACACCGAGAAGTCGAACAGGTCCGAAACCATCAGCGCCGGACCGGTTTGCAGCACATTGAGACCCTCGAGGATCAGGATGTCCGGGTGCCGGATGATCTGCTTTTCGCCGGGGACGATGTCATAGAGCAGATGCGAGTACACCGGTGCACACGCCTGATCGGCGCCTGATTTCACCGCGGTGACAAAGCGCATCAGCGCCCTGCGGTCATAGCTTTCCGGAAAACCCTTGCGGTGCATCAGGTTTCGCCGGTCGAGCTCCGCGTTCGGGTAGAGGAACCCGTCGGTGGTGACGAGATCCACCCTGGGATGGTGTTCCCAGCGGGCCAACAACGCCTGCAGCACACGGGCGGTGGTCGACTTGCCCACCGCCACGCTGCCCGCGACGCCGATGACGAACGGCACCGGCCGGTCGGGGTTCTGTTGGGGCTCGCCGAGGAACTCGGCGGTCGCGGAGAACAGCCGCTGCCGGGCGGCCACCTGCAGATGGATCAACCGGGCCAGCGGCAGGTAAACCTCTTCGACCTCGAGCAGGTCGATTTTCTCGCCGAGACCGCGCAGCTTGACGAGCTCATACTCGGACAGCTTCAGCGGGGTCGACATACGAAGCGCGCGCCACTGACTACGGTCGAACTCCACGTAGGGGCTCGGCTCGCTCAGCCGCGGCATGCGATCAGTCTTGCAGTTAGCGTGGTCGCCATGGACCCCGGCACCCTGATCCGCGAATACCTGCTGCTCGGCCTGCGGTTTGACCGGATCGAGGAGGGCTACGTCGACTCCTTCACCGGCGATCCCGCTTTGCGCGAGGCGGTCGCGTCCGAGCCGGCTCCCGACCCCGCCGACCTGGCCCGCCAGGCCGACCGATTGCTGGCCGCACTGCCCAGCGTGCCGCGGCTCGACGGCTTCGACGAGTCGAGGGCGGAGTACGTCGGCGCCCACCTACGCGCCCTGGCCTGCGCCGGAAGGAAGTTCGCCGGGCAGGCCGTCGGCTTCGTCGACGAGGTCGAGGCCTATTTCGACGTGCAGATCACCATGGGCGATCCCGACCGGTACCGCGAGGCGCACGCGCGCCTCGACGAAGCGCTTGGCGGCAGGGGGCCGCTGGCCGAGCGGATGCAGGCCTACCGCAGCGCCGAGGAGATCCCGCCGGAGCGGCTCGAGGAAGCCATCCACGCGTTCTCCAGCGCGCTCCGCGACCGGGTCCGGGCCGAGTTCCCGCTGGCCGACAGCGAGGCGATCAACTACGAGGTCGTCACCGACAAGCCGTGGTCGGGGTTCAACTACTACCTCGGCGACTACCGCTCGACCGTCGCGGTCAACGCCGACCTCAAGCAGCAGATGTCCAACCTGCCCCGCCTGGTGGCCCACGAGTCCTACCCCGGCCACCACACCGAGCACTGCCGCAAGGAGGCCGGGCTGGTGGCCAAGCTCGGGCATGCCGAGCAGACGCTGTTTCTCGTCAACACGCCGCAATGCCTGATGGCCGAGGGCTTGGCCGACCTCGCGCTCTACGTCGCCATCGGCCCGAAATGGGGTGTGTGGGCCGCTGAGATCTATGCCGATCTCGGGCTTCGCTTCGACGGTGAGCGCGCCGAGGCGGTCTCCGAGGCGACGGCGGTGCTGGCCGACGTCCGGCAGGACGCCGCGCTGATGCTGCACGACGAACACCGCGACGTCGACGACGTGGTGGCCTTCCTGCGGCGCTGGCTGCTGGTCAACGACGAGCGGGCACGGCAGTCACTGCGGTTTCTGTCCTCGCCGCTATGGCGGGCCTACACCAGCACCTATGTCGAGGGATACCGGCTGCTGCGGGCCTGGCTGGACGCCCGGCCCCCAGGCGTCAGCCTCACCGACCGGTTCGGCAGGCTGCTCGACGAACCACTGATCCCGTCGACGCTGCGCGCCGCCTGATTCGAGCGTGCCGTTTCGCCCGCGACACGCCATCTGGCCGTATGAAACCGCACGGTCGACGCGATTCCCGGGGACGTAGGCTGACAGGCATGACGGCTGATTCCACCACCGCACCTGCACCCGGCGCCGACTACGCCGAAACCGCGAGCGCCGCGTACCGCGACATCCTGCAGATCATCGAATCCGTCGAACCGCGCATCGCCGCGGCGACACGCAAAGAGCTTGCCGATCAACGGGATTCGCTCAAGCTGATCGCAAGCGAGAACTACGCCTCGCCCGCCGTGCTGCTGACCATGGGCACCTGGCTTTCCGACAAGTACGCCGAGGGCACCATCGGGCACCGCTTCTACGCCGGCTGCCAGAACGTCGACACGGTCGAATCGGTCGCCGCAGAGCACGCCGAGCAGCTGTTCGGATCGCCACACGCGTACGTCCAGCCCCATTCCGGCATCGACGCCAACCTCGTCGCCTACTGGGCCATCCTGGCCACCCGCGTCGAAGCGCCCGGCCTGGCCGAAGCGGGCGTCAAGAACGTCAACGACCTGTCCGAGGCGGACTGGGAGAACCTTCGCGGCAAGCTGGGCAACCAGCGGCTGATGGGCATGTCGCTGGACGCGGGGGGACACCTCACCCACGGGTTCCGGCCCAACATCAGCGGCAAGATGTTCTACCAGCGCAGCTACGGCACCGACCCGCAGTCCGGTCTGCTCGACTACGACGCGCTGGCCGAAGCCGCCCGCGAGTTCAAGCCGCTGGTTCTGGTCGGTGGCTACTCGGCGTATCCGCGGCGGGTGAACTTCGCCAAGCTGCGTGAGATCGCCGACGAGGTCGGCGCGACGCTGATGGTCGACATGGCCCACTTCGCCGGCCTGGTCGCGGGCAAGGTGTTCACCGGTGACGAGGACCCGGTGCCGCACGCCCACGTGACCACGACGACGACGCACAAGTCGCTGCGCGGGCCGCGCGGCGGGCTGGTGCTGACCACCCCGGAATATGCCGACGCCGTCGACAAGGGCTGCCCGATGGTCCTCGGCGGTCCGCTGTCGCACGTGATGGCGGCCAAGGCCGTCGCGCTGGCCGAGGCGCGCCAGCCGGCGTTCCAGGCCTACGCGCAGCGCGTCGCCGACAACGCCAAGGCGCTGGCAGAAGGCTTCCTGAAGCGCGGCGCGACGCTGGTCACCGGCGGCACCGACAACCACATCGTGCTGCTCGACGTGCAGTCCTTCGGTGTGACGGGGCGGCAGGCCGAGTCGGCGCTGCTGGACTCCGGCGTCGTCACCAACCGCAACTCGATCCCGAAAGATCCAAACGGCGCGTGGTACTCCAGCGGCATCCGGCTCGGCACCCCGGCACTCACCACCCGCGGCTTCGGTCCCGCCGAGTTCGACCGGGTGGCCGAGCTGATCGTCGACGTGCTCGACAACACCGAGGCCGCCGCAGCCTCATCGGGTCCGTCCAAGGCCAAGTACAAGCTGGCCGACGGCACCGCGGCACGGGTGCATGCGGCGGCCGCCGAACTGCTGGCCGCCCACCCGCTGTACCCCGGCCTGACGCTGTAATTCGCGGCCTCACGGCCGTGCGCGAAACGCCGGCGTCCGGCCGATTTCAAAAAGGTGTGAACCTGGGTTACAGTTACTTTTATGGCGCAGAAACCTGTCCCTAACGCATTGGTCCTGGAACTCGAGCCCGTCGTGGCTGCGAACCTGGATCGGCATCTCGAGACCGAAGAGCTCTGGTTCGCGCACGATTACGTGCCGTTCGAACAGGGTGAGAACTTCGCGTTTCTCGGTGGCCGGGACTGGGATCCATCAGAGGTCACCCTGCCCAAGCACATCACCGATGCGCTCGAGATCCTGCTGATCGAGAAGGACAACCTCGCCGGCTACCACCGCGAGTTCGTGTTCAGCTTCATCCTCGAGGAGAAGTGGGGTCGGTGGCTCGGCCGGTGGACCGCCGAGGAGCACCTGCACGCGATCGCGTTGCGCAATTACCTTGTCGTGACACGGGAAATCGATCCGACGGCCAACGAGGACGTCCGCGTCGAACACGTCATGAAGGGCTATCGCGCCGACACCTACAGCCAGATCGGACGCCTGGTTTTCATGGCGTTCCACGAGCGCTCGTACGCCGTGTACTGCCGCAACCTCGAGGCGCAGATCGCCGAGCCGGTGCTCAACGGCCTGATGGGTCGCATTGCCAGGGACGAGGAGCGGCACGAGGAGTTCTTCGGAAACCTCGTCGCGCACCTGCTGGAGTACAGCCGCGACGAGACCATCGATGCGATCGCGCGCCGCGCCGCCGAACTGGACGTGGTCGGCGCCGATATCGACGCTTACAAGGACAAGATTCAGGCCGTCGCGGAGGCCGGCATCTTCGACGAAGCGATTTTGCGCAACGTGATCTCGGACCGGATCACGGCGTGGGGTCTGGCCGATGAGCCGAAACTTCGCGAGTTCGTGAACGCCGGGTAGACCCGCGGTTTCTTGGCACGTTGCCGGGTGGTTAAACCCCGGCGCGCCTGCACGACACGCTTGCCATTTCGGGAGTAGCGTCGTTTGCGATGGCTAGCGACATGCTCTGCTGTCCGGGCGGTACCGATCGACTCGATCCGGGAGGGCCGGCCCCGGCCCTGGTGCCGCAGTGTCCGCCGAGAGGTTCGTGCGGGGCCGCGCGGGCTCGAGGAGCGCTACGTGACCGATTCCTCCACCCGGACCTACGTGCTCGACACGTCCGTACTGCTGTCCGACCCATGGGCCTGTACGCGGTTCGCCGAGCACGAAGTGGTTGTCCCGCTGGTCGTCATCAGCGAGCTGGAGGCTAAACGCCATCACCATGAACTAGGTTGGTTCGCCAGGCAGGCGTTGCGTCTGTTCGACGACCTACGACTCGAGCACGGACGCCTGGATCAGCCGATTCCCGTTGGCACGCAGGGCGGTACGCTGCATGTCGAGCTCAATCACAGCGACCCGACGGTGTTGCCCGCGGGCTTCCGCACCGAGACCAACGATGCGCGCATCCTGACCTGCGCCGCGAATCTCGCCGCCGAAGGCAAGCCAGTCACGTTGGTGAGCAAGGACATTCCGCTGCGAGTCAAGGCAGGCGCCGTCGGGCTGTCCGCCGACGAGTATCACGCGCAGGACGTCATCACGTCGGGCTGGACCGGAATGGACGAGATCGATGTGTCCACCGAGATGATCGACACGCTGTTCGCCGAGGGCGAGATCGATCTGGAAGCGACGCGGGATCTGCCGTGCCACACCGGAATCCGGCTGCTCGGCGGTAACTCGCACGCGCTGGGCCGAGTCAATCAGGACAAGCGGGTGCAGCTGGTCCGCGGTGACCGCGAGGTGTTCGGGTTGCGCGGCCGCTCGGCCGAACAGCGGGTGGCGCTCGACCTATTGCTCGACGAGTCGGTCGGCATCGTGTCGCTGGGCGGTAAGGCGGGCACCGGCAAGTCCGCGCTGGCACTGTGCGCCGGTCTGGAAGCCGTGCTCGAACGGCGAACGCAGCGCAAGGTCGTCGTCTTCCGGCCGCTGTACGCCGTCGGCGGCCAAGACCTCGGGTACCTGCCCGGTAGCGAGAGCGAGAAGATGGGGCCGTGGGCGCAGGCCGTCTTCGACACCCTCGAAGGGTTGGCCAGCCCCGCAGTGCTCGAAGAGGTGCTCTCCCGCGGCATGCTCGAGGTGCTGCCGCTGACCCACATCCGCGGCCGCTCGCTGCACGACTCGTTCGTGATCGTCGACGAGGCGCAGTCGCTGGAACGCAATGTGTTGCTGACCGTGCTGTCCCGGCTCGGCGCGGGTTCGCGGGTGGTGCTCACCCATGACGTCGCGCAGCGCGACAACCTGCGAGTCGGCAGGCACGACGGCGTCGCGGCGGTTATCGAGAAGCTCAAGGGCCACCCGCTGTTCGCCCACATCACGCTGCTGCGCAGCGAACGCTCGCCGATCGCGGCACTGGTCACCGAGATGCTGGAGGAAATCAGCCCAGGCGCGCTGCCTTAGTGATTTGGGCGTGATTGGTCGCGATATGCGCAACTGCGCACGCCGAAATCACTCCAGGTTCGACCGGTAAGCTGCGGCCGTGCCGAAGCGAAGCGACAGCCGGACCTGGCAATACGGCCTGATGGCGCTCGGCGTCGTCGCCGCCGTGGCGGTCGTGGTGTTCGCGTTGTTCACCGGACACGCCGCCACGGATGCGCCCGACGGCGTGGACTGCGCCAAGGCCAAATGCGTGGCGTTGACGTTCGACGACGGCCCTGGCCCGTATACCGACCGGCTGCTGCAGATCCTGAAGGACAACAACGCGAAGGCGACGTTCTTCGAGATCGGCAACAAGGTCGCCGCGAATCCAGAAGGCGCAAAGCGCGTCGCCGAAGCGGGCATGGAAATCGGCAACCACACTTGGGAACACCCCAATATGACGACCATCCCGCCGGAGGACATCGCCGCGCAGTTCAGCAAGGCCAGCGATGCCATCGAGGCGGCGACGGGCCAGCGCCCGAAGCTGGTCCGCACCGCAGGCGGGCTCGTCAACGACCAGGTGCTCGCCGAAGCCAAGCGGCAGGGTCTCGCCGACATCAACTGGGACGTGATCCCGTTCGACTGGATCAACGACGCCAACATCGCGGCGACCCGCTACATGCTGATGACGCAGATCAAGCCGGGATCAGTGGTGCTCTTCCACGACACCTATTCCAGCACAGTGGATCTGGTGTATCAGTTCATTCCGGTGTTGAAGGCCAACGGCTACCACCTGGTGACGGTCAGCGAGCTTCTCGGCCCCCGCGAGCCCGGCAGCAGCTACGGCAGTCGCGATAACGGCCCGCCCGCCAACGACCTTCGCGATATCGTCGTCGACGCCATCCCGCCGCTGCCCAACACGCCATCACCGCCGCCGATGCCGAACTTCCCGATCACCGACATCCCCGGCGCCAACTCCGGCGGCCCGAACAACGGAGCCTGACTGCCGTGAGCACCGACACCGTGTTCGTGCTCACAATCCTCGTGCTGTGCTACGCGGTGGTGTCGGGTCTGGTCAAGAAGTGGTACACCGCGCCCGCGCTGATCTTCGTCCTCTTCGGAATTGTGTTGGGCCCGTTCGGACTCAAGCTCATCGAGGGCGAAACGGACGCCGCGAACTTCACCGTTATCGCCCAATTGGCCCTGACGGTCATCCTGTTCAACCAGGCCTGCGAGCTCGACCTGGACGCCGTGATACGGCGCAGGGGGATCACCTTCCGCCTGCTGGTGATCGGGGTTCCGCTGGCGATCGGGCTCGGCATGCTGACCGCGCTTCTGGTGCTACCCGTCATGCCGGTGTGGGAAGCCTTGTGCCTGGCGGCAATCGTCGCCCCGACCGAGGTCGCTTTGATCGATGCGCTGCTCGAAGATCGGCGCATCCCCGAACGTATCCGTCATGCGCTGTCCACCGAGAGCGGGTTCTACGACGGGTTCGCGCTCGCGGCCATGCTCGCCGCGCTGGCCCTCGCCTCGGAGCGCACCGATCACAACGCCGCCCGGTGGGGCTGGTTCCTGGTCCGCACCGAGGGCGTTTCCCTCGTGGTCGGTGCGGCGATCGGAGTGATCGGGGGCTGGGTCATCGCCCGGTCGCGCCGTCGCGGATGGATGAGCGATACCTGGGCGCAGCTCGCCACCCTCGCCATCGCGTTGGTGTGCTTCGCGGCCGGAGAACGCTTGCACGGCAGCGGTTTCGTCGCGGCCTTCGCAGGCGGGTTGGCGTTCGCGGTCACCGCGCGGCGCGGAGGCGTCCACCCGGACATGCAGGTGTCCGATGCCGCAGGCCAGCTGCTCGAGCTGATGGTGTTCGCGATGTTCGGCGGCTATGCGGTGATCGTCGGCTGGCGCGACGCGGGTTGGCGGGTGGTGGTGTTCGCGATCATCGCGCTGCTCGTGGTGCGCATGATCGCGGTGCTCGTCGCGCTGGTCCGCAGTGACATGCCGATGCACGGCAGACTGTTCATCGGCTGGTTCGGTCCGCGCGGCATCGGCACCCTGGTGCTCGGCCTGCTGATGGTCAATCGCGGGGAGATCGAGCAGGAGTCGCTCATCACCCAGGTCGTCGCGGTGACGGTGACGCTGAGCCTCGTCGTGCACAGCGCGACGACGTGGGTGGGCATCCGCTGGCTCGATACGAAGGTGAACGCCGCCCAGCCGGCCTAGCCGTTGCCGTGTTCGGGACTCTCGCCCGCAAAGTCGGGCCTTTGGTCCATTGTTTCGGCTGCGCGCGCGACAGAGGCTTTGGTTACGCGGACAACTGAGGTCCGCACCATCAAGGAGTGCACGATGACAAAGCCTCAGGAAGCGCCTGTGACGCAGCTGTCGGAGGCGGACAGCTGGGCGCGATTGTCCGGCGTCACGCTGGGTCGGCTTGCGACAAGTGCGGCCGGACAGCCCGACATCTTCCCGGTCAATTTCGTGGTGCAGCGCAGGACGATCCTGATCCGCACAGCAGAGGGCACCAAACTCGCCTCGGCCGTCGTCAATCAGCGGGTGGCGTTCGAAGCCGACGAGCACAACGTCGAGGCCGGCTGGAGCGTCGTCGTCAAGGGTTATGCACATGTGCTGTCCAGATTGGACGACTTAGAAGAGGCGGAGCGTGCGCAGGTGCATCCGTGGACGGCAACGCCAAAACTACGCTTCATTCGCATCGTTCCCACCCAGATCACCGGACGACACTTTCAGTTCGGTGCCGAGCCCGACTACATCCTCGACTTCGGATAGATGAGGCGAAGGAGAGCGAAATGGCCTCGACATCAAAGACTTCGGAGTCCAATCACCACCGCATCGTTGTCGCGGTGGACGGATCACCCGCAGCGCGGGTGGCAGCGGACTGGGCGGCTCGTGACGCCGCGTTGCGACGCGTGCCGTTGACGGTGGTTCATGTTCAGCACTTGGCGGACGTCAGCGCGTGGATCGACCTGCCTGTGGCCGAGGACTACAAGGAGGCGTGTGAGCGACAAGCTGCGACAGTGATGGCCGACGCGCTGCGAGTCGTCGCCGATGCCCTGTCCGACTCGCCTGAGATTTCCGTCGAGCATTGCGTGGTGTCCGGTCCCATTGTCCCGACGCTCGTCGACATGTCGAAGGACGCCGAGATGCTGGTCGTCGGCTGCCGCGGCCTCGGCGGCGCCCGGCGTCTCCTGCTGGGCTCCGTCAGTTCGGGGCTCGTTCATCACGCCCGCTGCCCCGTGGCGGTGATCCACGACGAGGACCCGTTGATGGACCACCCCGCAACGGCCCCGGTCGTCGTCGGCGTCGACGGTTCACCCGCCTCGGACCTGGCCGTATCGATCGCCTTCGACGAGGCGTCCCGACGCGGCGTCGACCTCGTCGCCATTCACACCTGGATGAACAATGCCGACTTCATCATCGAGGTCCCGCGGAATGTCATGGCGGAGCAAGCCGAAGAGGAACTGGCACGATCTCTGGCCGGGTGGTGCGAGCGTTATCCGGATGTCGTCGTCCGTCGCGTCGTCGCGGAGGAGAACCCTGCCCGCCGGCTGCTTGAAGAATCCGAAAAAGCCCAGCTGGTAGTCGTCGGTAGTCACGGGCACGGAGGATTCGCGGGCCTGTTGTTGGGTTCGGTCAGTTCTGCCGTGGCGCACGCAGCGCGCATGCCGGTGATAGTCGCGAGGCAGTGAGGTCACGATGAGCACACATTTCCCTGATGGCGAGACGGTCCGGTCGGCCCTGATGCTGGCGGTACGCGCTCCGTCGCTGCACAATTCGCAGCCGTGGCAGTGGCGGGTCGGCGCGCAGAGCCTGCATCTCTACGCCAACCCCGATCTACTGTTGCCTCGGACCGACCCGGAAGCCCGCGATCTGATCCTCAGCTGCGGGGCGACGCTGAACCATTGCCAGGTTGCGTTCGCGGCGCTTGGTTGGCAGGCCAAGGTTCATCGATTTCCCAACGCCGCCGATCCAAATCACTTGGCTTCCTTGGAGCTTCATCGCTATCCCGCGACAGAAGTAGATGTTTCGCTGGCCGCGGCGATACCGCGGCGGCGGACGGACCGACGCATCTACAGTTCGTGGCCGGTGCCGCAACGGGATATCGCGGTGATGGGTGCTCGAACCGCGCGTGCTGGCGTCATGCTGCGCCGCGTCGATGCCCTCGCCAATCTCAAACATCAAGTCGCGGATGCCGCATGGAGACACAACAACGATCCAGAGTATCTGGCCGAATTATCTACGTGGAGTGGACGTTACGGTTCGACGGCAGGCGTGCCCGCGCGCAGCACCCCGGATCCGGACCCGGCTGCCGCGATCCCGGCCCGGTCGTTCGCGGGGGCGGTGCTGACGCAGCCTGCGGACGCCCCGCCGTCGGAGGACAATGCGGCCGTCATCGCTCTCGGCACCGTCGCCGACGACAAGGTGTCGCAGTTACGCGCTGGTGAGGCAACCAGTTTGGTGTTGTTGACCGCCACAGCCGCCGGGCTGGCGAGCTGCCCGATCACCGAACCTCTGGAGATTCCCGATATCCGGGCAGCGGTCGGTGCCGATGTGTTCGGACTGGAGGGTTACCCACAGATGCTGTTGCGTATCGGATGGGCGCCGGTGAATGCCGACCCGTTGCCTGCGACACCACGTCGGCCGCTGGAGGAGGTCGTGACCCGACTGGACGGCTCGGCGCTCAACTACCTGACCTGAAAGCCCTAAGAGTCAGGATCCGTATGCGACGGGTGGTTCAGTTTGGAGACGAACACCGCGGCCTGGGTTCGACGCTCCATGCCGAGCTTGGCGAGCAGTCGGGACACGTAGTTCTTGACGGTCTTCTCGGCGAGGAACATTCTGGCCGCAATCTGCTTGTTGGTCAGGCCTTCACCAAGCAGGTCCAGCAGGACGCGTTCCTGATCGCTGAGTCCGGACAGTGGGTCAGACCGCTCGGCGTCGCCGCGAACCTTGGCGATCAGCGCCGCGGCCGCGCGGTTGTCGAGTAGCGAACGGCCCGCGCCGACGTCCTTGATGGCCTTGGCCAGTTCCATTCCCTTGATGTCCTTGACCACGAATCCGCTTGCGCCTGCCAGGATCGCGTCAAGCATCGCCTCGTCGGAGGTGAACGACGTCAGCATGAGGCACCGCAGGTCCGGCAGCCGCGACAGCAGGTCCCGACACAGTTCGATGCCGTTGCCGTCGGGGAGCCGTACATCGAGAACAGCGACGTCGGGTTGCAGCGCCGGAATCCGCGCCATCGCCTCCGCGACTGACCCGGCCTCTCCGACGACTTCGAGATCCTCGTCGGCACTGAGAAGGTCGATCAGTCCGCGCCGGACCACCTCGTGGTCATCGACCAGAAAGACCTTCACCATGGTGGGGCCCTCCGAATTCCCATCGCCCTGGAGATATCTGCTCACAATACGTTCTGCGGGTCGCAGACCAGCACAGAGCAGTTGGCATTGCGGAGCACACCGCAACCCCGCGGTCCGACCAACTCCGCGATTCCGTGCGCACGGTCACGGGCGGTCACTACCAACTGAATCGAATCTGCGTGCTCGGCAAGGTAATCCAGAATGCTTCCGTGTACGGCCACCGCGCGGATGTCGAGATCGGGATGACGCGTCTTCCACTCGGCCAGCCGACGGTCCAACTCCGCTTCCGCCCACCCGTTGACCTCCGAGGCCGCATGGTGCCCGACGTCGGTGGGCCGAGACTGCCATGTGGTCAGGACGCGGAGAGGTGCTCCACGGAGTTGCGCTTCCTCGACCGCGCGGCGCAGCGCCTCATTGGTTCTGGCTGATTCGGTGGCGTCGGTCACCACCCACCCCCGCTTGGATGGCAGTGGGTCATGGGCGTAGACAACCGCGACAGGGCAATGTGCAGAAGTGGCCAATGCGGAAGCCGTCGAGCCGATGCGGCCACGGCTGCTGTGCACGAGTCCCTTTGACCCGACGCACAGCATCGCGGCCCACCGGGACTCCGCGCGCAGCGCGTCCAGCGGTCGGTCTTGCAGGATCTCGACCTCGATCTTCACCCGTTTGTCGGTCGACTCGACCGCCATCAGCGCGTGGCGGACAGCGATCTCGGCGGTGGCGAGATCATGTGCCGCGTCTTCGTTGCTCGATCCGGTGCACCGGTCCGGGTCGATGGCGTACACCAGCCGCAGCGGAACATCGCGACTCACCGCCTCGTCCACAGCCCACAGTGCGGCGTCGAGGGCGGATCGAGAGCCGTCGATCCCGACGACCACAGATGTCGCTGATTCGTGTGCGTTCATGTCAGCTCCCGTCATCGGGCAGACGTCATTGGTCTGCGGGGGGCATATCGAGAACCTCGGCCAGCGGGCGGCGCGGCGTCGGCGGGATCGTTTCTCCGACACTGGGTGCCTGACCGACGCGTATCAAGACCTGCGGCGTCGTGTTCTTCCCGATCAACGTGCCGACGACCATGCGGCTGGCAAGGACCTCGGTCAGATGCGTCAGCGTGCAGGTCGCCAAACCCGCCATCGTCGCTTCCAGCAGAACGGCTGACAGCGCTTCGCCGGAACGCAGAACATCATCGTGTGTGCTGTCATTGCTCGACAGCACAAGGATCTTGGCGTGATCCTGGTCCACCCAGGGGCGGCGGTCCGAATGGTGCGTCACCGGAAAATTCCGCCCGACATCGACCCGATCGCTCTCAGCGGCCGACACCAGGGAGCTTGACGGTATCCCGTCAGTCAATTTGAAACCCGTTGTCCAGCCGAGAAGTTCGGCGTGGTAGCCGGAATCGTAGAGCCGAAGCGATTCGGCGAGTTGGGACGCCTCGGCAAGCTCCGGGCGCAGCTCGTCGGCGATCACATCAAGAAATACCCCGTGGCCTTCGACGGCTTGCCGTAACTCGGCTTCCATCGACTGCCAGTTCGGTGGTGGGGTGAACGGAAGCCGATCGGTGCGGCGGGCAAGAATGGCGTTCGCGCGATGCCGATGCGCGTCGGTGACGTAATCCATCGGGGTGAAGTCGACCGACGCAAGATGCAGAAAATTGTTGGGGTTCGGGAACCGCTCGACGTTCGCCGTCCACCCTGCCGCCGCCATCGCCACGCGGAAGTGGTCGAGTGCGGCGCCGCAACCGATGAGCGCCTCCCTGCCCGACTGGTCGGTGCGCCGGGGCGCCCGATTTGGATCGACGTAGAGCTGCACGACGTCGCCTTCGACGCGCCAGTGCCACGGTTGACTGTTGTGCAGCGACGGCGCCCGGCAGGCCAGCCATACGGCGTCTCGAATGACCTTGGGTTCGACACCGGTGTCACGCATTCCAACCTCCGCTTTCTCGATCATCAGCTTTTGGCATCGCGGCACGTGGCACGAGGGTCAATGGTCCCCAAGCCAGGGCCATTTGACCCTCGTGTCGTCCTAGCTGCGAACGACGATCACCGGCGTCGTAGACGCCTCGGCGACCGCAGTGCTGACCGAGCCCAGCAGCATCCTGGAGAACCCGCCGCGACCGCGACTTCCGAGGACGACCAATTGAGCGTGTGCGGCTTCGTCCAGTAACCACCGCGCAGGCCGGTCGCAGACGATCCGGCGCGTGACGGAAACAGCGGGGTACTGCTCCTGCCAGCCCGCTAGGCGCTCGGCGAGAACCTCCTGTCCCTCTTTCTCGTACTCGCGCCAGACCTCCTCCTGCGGAGGAAACACTCCGACGTCGCTCCACGCATGCAATGCGACAAGGCCGACACCCCGGCGCGAAGCTTCGTCGAATGCCAGCGCGGCGGCGGGCTCCGATGCCGGTGACCCGTCGATCCCCAGCAGGACAGGAGCCGAAGGGGCGACATGTCGCTCGGGACGGATGACGGCCACCGGGCCGTGGCCATAATGCAGCAGGCCTCTGCTGATGGAGCCCAGGACGCTGCCCGCGATCGCGCCGAAGCCGCGGCTGCCGACGACGGTCATCGCCGCGCCGCTCGAGGCGTGGACGAGTTCGGTCAGCACCCCGCCATGGCGCACTTCGGTCTGGATGTTGAGGTCTGATCCGCCAGTCGCGTCTCGCGCGATCTTCAGCGCCAGTTCGATGACGTGTCTGGCGTTGTCCTCCTGGGACTGGTCATAGCTTGCCTGCAAATATCCGACTGGCCAGGTGACCACCACCGGGGCGATCACATGCACCAAAGTGACCGGCGCGGCGCGCATTACCGCTTCGGCGGCCGCCCATCGCAGTGCAGCGTCCGATTCGGGCGATCCGTCGACGGCTACCAGGATCCCGTATTTGCCTGAAGATTCCGACATCTCGTGCTCTCCTCGCTTCTGACGTTCGTACTCTCCATCTCGGCGGCCAAGCTCGGTAGGGCCGTTGGTCCCTTGAGGAGGTGCCTCGAGAATCAACTGCAGAATCTGTCCTTTTGAGAAAGCCCGATGGGACGATGGTGAATGTGACCGGCAAGGTGGAGTCGGGCGGTGACGCCGGCAGACGTTCGCTGCGGGACACGTTGTCCCAGCTGCGACTTCGCGAGCTGCTCATGGAGGTCCAGGACCGTGTCGAGCAGATCGTCGAGGGCCGTGATCGGCTGGACGGCCTCCTCGACGCCATGTTGGTCGTCACGTCGGGGCTGGAACTCGACGCGACCCTGCGCGCGATAGTGCACACCGCGATCGAGCTGGTCGACGCGCGGTACGGGGCACTGGGTGTGCGCGGGCACGACCACGAGCTGGTCGAGTTCATCTACGAGGGCATCGACGAAGCGACGAGGGAGAAGATCGGCCATTTGCCCGAAGGGCGAGGTGTTCTCGGCGTGCTGATCGATGAGCCAAAACCGATACGGCTGGACAACATCGCCGAGCATGCCGCTTCTGTCGGCTTTCCTGCGAATCACCCGCCGATGGAGACCTTCCTCGGGGTGCCGGTGCGCATCCGTGATGAGGTCTTCGGCAACCTCTATCTGACGGAGAAGGCGGGCGGAGCGCCGTTCAGCGAAGACGACGAGGTCCTCGTGCACGCGCTGGCCGCGGCGGCAGGCATCGCGATCGATAACGCGCGTCTCTACGAGCAGTCCAGGAATCGCCAGTCGTGGATCGAAGCCGCGCGTGACATCGGCACGGAGTTGCTGTCCGGCGCCGACCCGGCCCGGGTGTTTCAACTGGTCGCCGAGGAGTCACGTCACCTCTGCCGCGCCGAGCTCGCGCTCGTCGCGGTGCCGTCAGATCCGGAGCAGTCGGTCGACGATGAGGGCGAGCTCGCCGTCGCGGCGACGTCCGGCGACGGCCCTGGCGCGTCGTTGCTTTCCATCCCCGTCGCGGGAACCGCGGTGGGAGAGGCGTTCCTGCAGCGCATGCCCGGGCGGTTCGACACCATCGACCTCGCCCCCGACGCGGTGCCCACCGGACCGGCGCTCGTCCTGCCGCTGCGCGCGACGGACGCGGTGGCAGGAGTACTGGTTGCGCTGCGGCCCGCGGGCGCGCAGCGCTTCAGCGCCGAGCAGCTCGACATGATGGTTGCGTTCGCCGACCAGGCCGCGGTGGCGTGGCAGTTGGCGAGTACCCAGCGCCGCATGCATGAGCTGGACGTCCTGACCGACCGCGACCGCATCGCCAGAGACCTGCACGATCACGTCATTCAGCGTCTGTTCGCCGTCGGGCTTGCCCTGCAGGGGACGATCCCGCGCGCTCGCGCGCCGGAGGTGCAGGAGCGGCTTTCCGACAGTGTCGACGACCTGCAGGAGATCATTCAAGAGATCCGGACGGCGATTTTCGACCTGCACAGCGCCCAACCGGGTGCGACCCGGCTGCGCCAGCGCTTGGACGAGGCCGTGGCGCAGTTCGCCAACTCGGAGATGCGCACGACGGTTCAGTTCTCGGGTCCGCTTTCCGTCATCGATGCCGTACTCGCAGACCACGCCGAAGCCGTTGTCCGAGAGTCGGTTAGCAATGCCGTACGCCACGCGAACGCATCCACCCTTGCGATCAGGGTGGCCGTCGGCGATGACCTGACCATCGAGGTCGTCGATAACGGTTGCGGTATGCCCGGCGAGGTCACACCCAGCGGTCTGGCGAACCTCAGACAGCGCGCCGAGGACGTGGGTGGAACCTTCAGCGTGGAGAAGGCCGACGGCGGCGGCACCAAACTGCGGTGGTGCGTCCCGCTGCCCTGAGGTTTTGAGGAGCTCCCGCTGGCCTAGATTTTAAGGAGTCCCCGCCCAGCTAACGCTCTTCGCGCAAGCGCTCATCGTCCACCTTCGCCATCGCCAGCACGTCGAGCCGCTTGTCGAGTTCCTCCTCCGACAGCTTGTCGCCGATGAGGCCGCGATCGATGACGGTCTGACGGATCGTCTTCTTCTCCTTGAGTGCCTGCTTGGCCACCGCGGCGGCTTCCTCGTACCCGATCGCGGAGTTCAGCGGCGTCACGATCGATGGCGAGGATTCGGCCAGCTCGCGCAGCCGTTCCTCGTGGGCGACCAGGCCGTCGATGCAGCGCTCGGCGAACAGCCGGGACACATTCGTCAGGATCTTGAAGGACTCCAGGATGTTTCGCGCCATCATCGGGATGTAGACGTTGAGTTCGAACGCCCCGTTCCCGCCGCCCCATGCGACAGCGGCGTCGTTACCGATCACCTGAGCGGCCACCTGCGTGACCGCCTCGGGGAGCACCGGGTTGACCTTGCCCGGCATGATCGAGCTGCCCGGTTGCAGATCCGGAAGCTGGATCTCGCCGAGGCCGGTCAGCGGGCCCGAGCCCATCCACCGGATGTCGTTGGCGATCTTGGTCAGCGAGACGGCGACGGTGCGCAGTGCACCGGACGCCTCGACCAGCCCGTCGCGCGCGGCCTGTGCCTCGAAATGGTTTGCCGCGACCCGTAATTCGGCAAGGCCGGTCTGCTCGGTCAGCACCGCGACGACGCGTACGTCGAAATCGTCAGGCGCGTTGAGCCCGGTGCCGACGGCGGTGCCGCCGATGGCCAGTTCACCGAGCCGCGGCAGCGTGGCCTTCACCCGCTCGATGCCGGCCTCGACCTGGCGGGCGTAGCCGCTGAACTCCTGGCCGAGCGTCACCGGTACGGCGTCCATCAGATGCGTGCGGCCGGACTTGACGACCTCGCGCCATTGGCGTGCCTTGCCTGCGAGCGATTCGTGCAGCACCTCGAGCGCCGGAATCAGATGCCGCACAGCGGCTTCGGTGGCGGCGATGTGCGTCGCCGTCGGGAAGGTGTCGTTGGACGACTGCGACATGTTCACGTCGTCGTTGGGGTGCACCGACACGCCGTTCTGTGCGGCGATGCTGGCGATCACCTCGTTGGTGTTCATGTTCGAGCTTGTGCCAGAACCGGTTTGGAACACGTCGATGGGGAACTGGTCGTCGTGGCTGCCGTCGGCGATTTCCGCGGCGGCGGCGATGATCGCGTCGGCCTTCTCAGGAGCCAGCAGTCCGAGGTCCTTGTTCACCTGCGCGCATGCGCCCTTCAGCAGGCCGAGTGCGCGGATCTGGGTGCGCTCGAGGCCGCGGCCCGAGATGGGGAAGTTCTCCACCGCGCGCTGCGTCTGCGCGCGCCACAGCGCGGCGACGGGCACGCGGACCTCGCCCATGGTGTCGTGCTCGATGCGGTATTCGACGTCTTCCGATTTGGCTGAGTCGACGCTCACAAATTGATCCTTTTCGGTGAGTGGGTTACGGCAGCGGCTGGTAAGCGTTGCTGTCGCCGGTGAAATCGATCGCGGAGTACTCGTTGAGCTTCGAAAGCCGGTGATACGCCTCGATCATCCGCACGGTGCCCGACTTGGAGCGCATGACGATCGACTGCGTGGTGCAACCGCCGCCGTAGTAATGGACGCCGTTGAGCAGGTCACCTTCGGTGACGCCGGTGGCGCAGAAGAAGACGTTGTCCCCGGACACCAGGTCCTCGGTGTGAAGGATTTGATCCAGGTCGTAGCCGCGCTCGATCGCCTTCTGGCGCTCTTCGTCGTCCTTGGGTGCCAGTTGGCCCTGGATCGCCCCGCCCATGCATCGGATCGCGGCGGCGGCGATGATGCCCTCGGGTGTGCCGCCGATCCCGACGAGCAGATCGGTGCTGGTGTTCGGTCTGCATGCGGAGATCGCGCCCGCGACGTCGCCGTCGGAGATCAGCCGGCATCGGGCGCCCGCTTCGCGAACGTCGGTGATCAGTTGCTTGTGCCGCGGCCGGTCAAGGATGCATACGGTCAGGTCGGACACCGAGACTTTCTTGGCCTTCGCGACCTGACGGATGTTCTCGCCTATCGGGGCGGTGATGTCGATGGCGTCGACGGCGTCGGGGCCGACGGCGATCTTGTTCATGTAGAACACCGCGGACGGGTCGTACATGGTGCCGCGTTCCGAGACCGCGAGCACCGAGATCGCGTTGGCAAGGCCTTTGGCCATGAGCGTCGTGCCGTCGATCGGGTCGACCGCGAAATCGCACTCTGGGCCGTCGCCGTTGCCGACTTCCTCGCCGTTGTAGAGCATCGGCGCGTTGTCCTTCTCGCCCTCGCCGATTACCACGACGCCTCGCATGGACACCGAATTGACCAGCTCACGCATGGCGTCGACGGCGGCGCCGTCGCCGCCTTCCTTGTCGCCGCGGCCCACCCAGCGGCCCGCCGCCATTGCGCCGGCCTCGGTCACTCGGACGAGTTCAAGGGCGAGGTTGCGATCGGGGGCTTCCCCGCGTGCTGGGGTCATGGCTGCGATTCTCCCATTACGAAGTGAAACTGTGGCGGCTGGGATACTGGCAGTTGTGAGCACAGAGCCGCAGCCCGTCCCGAAAGCCGCCAAGCCGCGGTTGTTGCAGGACGGACGCGACATGTTCTGGTCGATCGCGCCGCTGGTCGCAGCCTGCATCATCCTGGCAGGCATGCTCGGGATGTGCTCGTTCGCGCCCAACGGGCCGAGCCCTGGCGCGCCGCCCGATTACGACGCCCCTGCTGCACTGAAGGCCGACGCCGACGCGCTTCGCTTCCCGATCCGGGTGCCGGCACTTCCGGAGGATTGGCACTCCAACTCCGGTAGCCGTGCGGGAATCGAGGGCGGCCGGACGGACCCGTCGGGTCAGCCGGCGCGAGCGGTGTCATCGACCGTCGGCTACCTGGCGCCGAGCGGCAAGTACCTGGCGCTGACGCAGAGCAACGCCGACGAGGACAAGCTGGTCGCCTCCATCGACGGGAACATGTATCCGACGGGCACGCAGGACGTCAACGGCGTGCAGTGGGTGGTCTACGAAGGCGACGGAAATGCCGAGCCGGTGTGGACCACGCGGTTGAACGGCCCGACCGGACCCGCCCAGATCGCGATCAAGGGTGCCGCTGGTACCAATGAGTACCGTACGCTGGCGGCGGCGGTGCAGACTCAGGCGCCGCTGCCCGCGAACGCGAAATAGGAGCCGCCATGACCGCGCCGGAAGCCGATCTCACCGGATGGACCGCCTCGCCGTTCACGGCGGCCGGCTACACATACGACGTGTACCGCAAGGGCGAGGGTCCCGGCGTGGTGTTGATCCCGGAGATGCCCGGCCTGACACCCAATGTGCTGGCGTTGGGTAATCACCTGGTGGACAACGGATTCACGGTCGCATCTCCGTCGCTGTACGGCACGCCGGGCGCTGCAGCGGTGCGGCCGGGTGCGGTGCCGGTGATGCTGCGTGGTTGCGTGGCAAAGGAATTCGCGGCGCTCGCGACGAATGCCGACCGGCCGGTCGCGCACTATCTCCGGGCCCTGGCGCGCGATCTCAACGAGAACACGCCGGGCAAGGGTGTCGGAGTGATCGGCGAGTGTTGGAGCGGCGGGTTCGCGCTCGCGGCCGCCGTTGACGACAGCGTGATCGCGCCGGTGCTCAGCCAGCCGTCGTTGCCGGTCGGGCTGACGGCCAAGCGGCGCCGCGATCCCGGGCTCTCCGAAGCGGAGCTGAAGGTCGTCGAACAGCGCGCCGCCAACGAAGGCCTGTGCGCGTTGGGACTGCGGTTCAGCGAGGATCCGCTGTCGCCCGCCGAGCGGTTCAAGACTCTCAAGGCCCGGCTCGGCGACGCGTTCGAGGTGATCGAGATCAACTCGAAACAGGGAAACGGGTACGGGTTCGGCAAGATGTCGCACTCGGTGCTCACCCTCGAGGTGCGCGAGCGCGACGGTCATCCCGCTTACGAGGCGCGCAAACGCGTCGTCGAATTCCTCACGGAGCGTTTGGTTTAGCGGTCTGCTCGTCCGCCTCGGGTTTCTCACTTTCGGGCTCCGGCGCCTCCGGCTCCGCCTTCCTCGCCTTGCGCGTCAAGCGCCTGAGACTCCGCTTGTTCTTCTTCGACTTCTCGGTTTCGTCGTCATCGTGCTGTTCGAGCGGAACGCCTTTGTACACCGCAAGATAGACGCTGATCGTCGTGACGATGACGATCATCAGCACCGGGCCGATGACGATGCCGAACGCACCGAACATCCCGATACCGGCGAACACCGAGAGCAGCATCAGCGCCGAGTCGAGGCGCGCCTCCCGGGGCACCAGGATCGGCCGCAGGAAGTTGTCGATGTTCGTCACCACGATGAGGTGGAACAGGACGACGAAGATGCCGCCGAACACGTTGCCGAACAGCGCCATTCCGATGCCGAAGGGTATCGTGACGACGCCGCTGCCAAGCGGGATGACAGACAGCGCGCTCAACACTATTGCGAAGATGAAGAACCCTTCGTGGAAGCCGCCGATGTAGATGGAGATCGCGCCTGAGACGCCCTGGCAGACGGCGATGATGAACTGTCCACGTACTGTGCCGTTCACCATCGCGCCCATCTTGGCGAGGTACAGGTCGGTGACTTCTTCGCCGAGCGGGTTGAGCTGGCGGATGAGCCGCTGCACGGCGTCCTTGTTGGTCAGCAGCGAGATGAACACGTACAGGAAGAGAATTGCGGCGGTGATCCCTCCGATGAGCCCGCCCGCGGCGCCCTGAAGGGTGTGCAGCAGCCACTGCCCGCCGTTCTGGGCGACGGTCGTCATCGCCTTTCTGATCATTTCCGGAGTCACCGTGACGTCCACGAAGGGCACCCGCGCCAGGAGCTCATTGACGAATGTCAGCGTCTTGTCCCCGAGCGTGGACAGGTCGGTGCGTTGGACCCAGTCCGCAACGCTTTTGACCATCTCGGTGATCTGGATGACAGCGATCAACACGATGAGGCCGACCGGGACGATCACGCTGGCGAAGGCGGCCAGCAGAGTGAGCGTCGCCGACAGCCCCGTGCCGAGTCGCTTGTTGAGGCGGTTGTACAGCGGGCCGAACAGATAAGCGACCACCGCTGCGACGACGATGAGAATGAAATACGACCGCAGGAAGTAGGCGCCGAACAGGATTGCGATGACCGTCGCGACCGCCAGCGCACGCTTCTGGGTGAGCGTGAATTCCGTCTTCATTGGGGCCACCGGCCTACCGTATCCACGTTGTCCGGACGACAGCCTGGTTTGCTCAGCGATTCTCCGAGTGCGCCTCGGCCTGGTGGGAGCGTTGGCTTTTGATGAAGCCGATCGACGCGCGCTGCATCAGCCCGGGCGCCAGCCGTGCGAACAACCACTGGCCGTGCGCACTGCGCGGCCTGACCAGCAGCGCCTTGTTGCGGCTGACGGCATTGAGCGTGTCCTGCGCCAGCCGGTCGGCGGGATAGGCCGCCTTTGAGCGATTGCCCTGCAGGAAGTAGTTGCGGCCGTCGAACCCGCCGATCGCACCCTTGTCGAGGAGCGGGGTCTCGATGGCCGACGGGCACACCGCGAGCACACCGACGCCGTGCGCGGCGGCTTCCGAGCGCAGCGCCAGAGACAACCCGACGATCGCGTGTTTTGTCATCACGTAGCTGGTGATCTGACCGGCCGCGGTCAGCCCGGCCATCGATGCGGTGTTGACGATGTGGCCGTAGCCCTGCTTGATCATCTGCGGGTAGGCGGCCGTGACGCCGTGCACGACACCGCGGATGTTCACGTCGATGATCGCGTTCCACTGGTCGAGCGTGAGCAACTCGGTGTCGCCGCCCCACACGATGCCGGCGTTGTTGAACATCAGGTCCAGCCGGCCGGTGCGGGCCACCACGTCGTCGACTGCCGCCTGCACCGCGGCGGCATCGGTGACGTCGAGGCGTGCGTAGGTCGCGCGACCGCCCAGCGACGAAGCGGTGCGCTGGGCCGCGTCGCCGTCGATATCGGTGCACACCACGTCGGAGCCCGCGCCGGCCAGGGCCCGGCACAACGCCGCCCCGATCCCCGAGCCTGCGCCGGTGACGATCGCCTGCTTACCGTTGAAAGTCACTGCGGCTCCGCCAGTTTCATGACATGCCCTAGCACATCGGGATAGCGCTTCAGGTGGGCACCGCCGTTGAGGTCGAGCACCTCGCCGGTCAGCCAGGCCGCCTTCGGCGAACAGATGAAGACCACGGCGTCGGCGATCTCTTCGGGTTTTCCGGAGCGGCCGAGCGCGGTGTTCTCGAGGTAGTCCTCCACGAGGCCCGGTACGGCGTAGGACCCCTCGGTCAGCGGCGTATCGACCAGGCCGGGGGCGATGGCGTTGACGCGAATACCCCTTGGCCCCATCTCCAGCGCGGCGACCTGGGTGAGCATCGATACTCCCGCCTTGGCCGAGCAGTAGGCGCTCATCCCGATGGCGGGCTGGCGGCCGTTGAGTGAGCTGATCGTCACCAGCGAGCCGCCTTCGCGCAGCTTCTGGCCCGCGTACTTGGCGACGATGAAGGAGCCGTTAAGGCACACGTCGACGATGGAGCGGAACTCGGAGACGGCCAGATCGGTGATGAGCCCGAGGCTTCCGAACCCCGCGCAGTTCACCACGACGTCCAGCGGCCCGATCTCGTCGAACAGGCGTTGCACCGAGGCCTCGTCGGTGACGTCGACCTCCGCCGCAGTGTGCGGCGCGCCCAACTCGCCGGCCTTGGCGCGTGCACCCTCGCCGTTGCGGTCCGCGACCGTCACCCGGCAGCCGTCGGCGGCAAGGGCGCGCGCACTCGCCCAGCCGATCCCGGATGCCCCGCCGATGACGACGGCGATCCGGTCGCTACTGTTGCTCATCCAGTTGGCCTTTCGACGGCGATAGAACGCGTTCTAACTTCACACTCGCGGGCTGAAAGTGCAATAGCCGCGACGGATGCGTCAGGGTCGTGCCGTCGCCTATTTCACAGCCCTGGAGTCGAAACGGGCGCTAGGCTCCCCGCGCGCTCACCCGAAAGACCTCGAGTTCCTCGGCGAGCCCCTTGAGTTGTTGCGGGCCCAGGCTCTCGAACACCAACCCCGACCCGGCCGACAGGTCGCGGACCGTTCGGCTGGCGAGCACCTCGTCCGCGCCGGCCAGAGCGCCTATCCGCGCGCCGACGTGAACAGCCAGGCCACTCCATTCGTCGCCACGGCGCTCGCATTCACCGGTGTGGACGCCGACCCGAATGCGGATACCCCTGGCGGCGAGGGCCGGAACCATGTCGAGGCCGCAGCGCGCCGCCTTGGTCGGACCGTCGAAGAGCGCAAACATGCCGTCGCCGGTGTGCTTGACGCGGCGGCCGCCGTATTTGTCGACGAGCCAGTCCGCGAGCTTGTCGTGCGCATCGAGCTGATGGCGCCACTGCGCATCGCCCTGCGCACTGATCTGTTCAGTGGAGCCGACGATGTCGGTGAACAGAACCGTGGACAGCACACGTTCGCTGGACTCGTCGGCCGGTTTGCCGAGAACGAAGTTCACCACCTCGGCGGCCAGCACGTCATCCATGAGCCCGTGCGGGCCCGGCGGCAATTCGAGGAAGCGGGCGTTCGGCATCGCCGCGGCCAGCGCACGTGCACCGTCGATGGGTGCCACCTGGTCGCCGAGTCGATTCAGCACGAGCGCCGGAGTGTGCACCGAGCCCAGCACCGCTCGGACATCGCCGTCCAACAAGGCTTGCCAGAGCATGAGGCACATCGTGGGGCTTGCTCCAGCACGCTGAATCCGTCCATAGAATTCCCGAAACCCCGGCATCTGTGCGATCTCCCCGAAGAACAGATCGGCCAGCGCGCCTTCACCCCAATGGGCTTCGATTTCTTCGATGATGCGGACAGTTTGATCGGCGGCGAATCCCCATGGGTGATCGGGCAACTCGGGGGTGAACCGCGCAAGCGTGCCATACAGCACCAGCGACTGAACACGCTCGGGGTAGGTCGCCGCGAACAGGATGCTCATCGGCCCGCCCTCGGAGACGCCGAACAATGCAGCGGATTCCGCACCCACCGCATCCATCACGGCGTGCAGGTCGTCCATTCGCTCATCCAGGGGCGGGACATGAGTCACCGGATCCGACAGACCGGTGCCGCGTTTGTCCCACGCGACCAGCCTGCAGCCTCGGGTCAGTCCTTCGACGAAGGCCTGAAACGGCACATCCGGGTCGGTCAACATGTCGGCGTTGCTGATCCAGCCCGGTATCCACACCAGAGTGGTGTCGCCCTCGCCGAGCACGCGATAGGCGAGCCGCACCGAGCCGTTCCGCGCGTAGTGGACGCCGCCGTCCTTCACGTCGACATCCTCACAGGCCTGTCCTGGAAATACAGCGAAATCCGATATGGCTCATACCGGTATCGACCATCTGCGGCCGACGGGCGGCTGGCCGGTAGCGCAGGCAGTAGTTGTCGGCGCAAAGGAAAGAACCGCCCTTGATGACCCTGCGCGGCACCCTGAACTGGGGCTGCCGCGGGTCGTAGCTGCCCCCCTCGCAGCAGGGGTCGCCTTCTCGGGTGTCGGCGTACCAGTCGGTTGTCCACTCCCAGACGTTTCCGGCCATGTCGAACAGGCCGTAGTCGTTGGCCGGGAAGCTGCCGACGGGTGCGGTGCGGCCGTAACCGGCATCGGGACGCCACGGGAAGTCGCCGTGCCAGTAGTTGGCCAGCCGCTGGCCAGGTTGTTCGGGCTCGTCGCCCCATGTGTAGGTCGCCGACTCGAGGCCGCCGCGGGCGGCGATCTCCCATTCGGCCTCCGTCGGCAGCACGAGACCCGCCCATTGCGCATAGGATTCGGCGTCTTCGTAGGCGACGTGCACCACGGGATGGTCGGCGCGCTTGTCGATCGACGAGTGTGGCCCGACTGGATGCCGCCACGACGCGCCCGGTGTCCACGTCCACCACTGGCTCAGGTGCCGCAGATCGACGGGACCCGACGTGCGGGTGAACACCATCGACCCCGGCTGCAAGTTCTCGGGTGGTGCGTCGGGATAGTCGGCGGGGTTCAGTTGTCGTTCGGCGACGGTGACATAGCCTGTGGCGTCGACGAATTCGGCGAAGTCAGCGTTCGTCACCTGGCGAGCCTGGATCCAGAACTCGTCGACGCTGACGGTCTTGGCGGGACCTTCCTCGGGATAGTGCTTGTCTGATCCGACGACGGCGGTCTGCGCCGGAATGCGCACCAACCCCGCGCCGAGATCGACATTTTGGCGGGCTTCACTCGCACTTTCCCGCCCAAATGTCGGTTTGGGCGTATTGGGGTCAGTCACTGAAGACGGTCGTCCAGTCGTTCTTCATGCTGACGACGTTCCAGCCGTTCGACTTCGCCTCATCGAGCGACTTCTCCGCGCCTGCGACATAGTCGAATTCGCGATCGGCGTCGTCGTGCAACACCAGCATGCACAGCGACGGCCCCGGGCCTGAGGCGGTGTGTTCGAGCATCTGAATATCGCCGTTGGAATTGCCAGCCGCGAATATCGGGCGGCGCCCTGTGCGCCCCCAGATCCGCACCGGCTTGACCGGGCCGTCGTCCAGAAACTCCGGCTTGGCGGTGGTCTTCAGGTGACCGTCGACGTAGTCCAGGCCCACCGAACTGCCGATCACCCGTTCCGGCGGAATGCCGTACATCTGCGTGGTGACGGGCCGCATGAAATCGCGGCCACCGCCGGAGGCGATGTAGTTGGTGAAGCCGTTGGACTCGAGATAGCGAAGCAACTCGACCATCGGTAGGTAGCCGCAAGAGGTGTACGGACGGCCCAGGGTGGGATGCTTCCCGTCGGCGAAGAACGCCTTCACCCGCTCGGCATGCTCCTCGACCGTCAGCCCGGCATATGCCGAAAATATCCCTGCGGCAAGCACTTCCATTGCAGAGTCGTCGCCGGTGTAATGCTTGGTGACAGCGTCCCCGAACCAGGCCAGATCACCCTCGGCCGCGGCTCTGTAGGGCTGCTTGTCCTTCAGCGACGAGTCGGCGGCCGCTTGTTCAGCCAGCCTGCGGACCAGGAAGTCCAGTTGGATGTAGGCCGGCTTCTCGCACCACAGGGTGCCGTCGTTGTCGAAGACGGCGACACGCTGCTCGGGGGGGACGTCGTTGTTGACGCGGCCGACGAAGTCGACGATCGCCGACTTCGTGGGTCCGTCATGCCACGACTCCAGCATCTAGTCGCCCGCCAAGAACTCGTTGAGCTTCTTGACGATCTGATCGATGCTGAAGCTGGCCGGCTCGTGCCGGGGCGGAAATTCCTTGAACGTGTCGAGGAACGCCGACGCCATCGCCGTCGCATAGAACACGAAAAAGTCGCGCCGAAGGAACCATTCGTAGTAGGTGTTCGACGTGATGTCGGCGTACTCGAACGGGTCGGTGCGCAGGTTGAACAGCTTGGGTATCCGCAGCTCGGTGAACGGCTCGGCCCACGTTCGCAGCGTGCCCTGGCAGCGCTGCTCGGCGAACACGATCTTCCAGTTCTCGAAGCGCATGGCCACGAGTTGCGCGTCGTCGTTGAAGTAGAAGAACCCACGCCGCGGGCTGTGTTCGACCTCGCCCATCAGGTACGGCAGCAGGTTGAACCCGTCGATGTGCACCTTGTATTCGACATCACCTACTTGGTAACCCTTCTTCAGCTTGTCGCTGACGTCAGGGTCGCCTGCGGCGGCGAGCAGTGTCGGAAGCCAGTCGTGGTGCTGGATGATGTCATTGGAAATGCTGCCCGCCTTGATCTTTCCGGGCCAGCGGATCAACTCCGGTACCCGGTAAGCGCCCTCCCAATTGGTGTTCTTCTCACTGCGGAAGGGGGTGGTGCCCGCGTCGGGCCAGCTGTTGCGGTGCGGGCCGTTATCGGTGGAATAGATGACGATGGTGTCGTCGGCGATGCCGAGTTCGTCGAGCGCGTCGAGCACCGTGCCCACGTTCTTGTCGTGGTCGACCATCGCGTCGTGATACTCGGACTGCCACATCCCGGCCTGGCCCTTACTGCCTGGCTTCAGGTGTGTGTACAGGTGCATGTGGGTGAAGTTGCACCAGACGAAGAACGGGTTGCCCGCGTCGTGCTGGCGCTTGATGTAATCGACGGTGCGGTCGGCGATGTCGTCGTCGATTGTCTCCATCCGCTTGGTGGTCAGCGGTCCGGTGTCCTCGATGGTCTGCTTGCCGACGGGTCCGAACTTCGGATCTTCGGGTTCGCCGGACACCTCATCGGTAGCCTCGCACTTGAGCACGCCGCGAGGCAGAGCCAGTTCGTAGAGCCTGGGGAACTGGTCCTTGTGCGGGTAGTCGAACTGCTCCGGTTCTTCTTCGGCGTTGAGGTGATAGAGGTTGCCGTAGAACTCGTCGAACCCGTGCACGGTCGGCAGGTATTTGTTCAGGTCGCCGAAGTGGTTCTTGCCGAACTGGCCGGTCGCGTAGCCCAGCGGTTTGAGCATTTCGGCGATGGTGGGATCCTCGGCGGCCCAGCCAATATCCACACCCGGCACGCCGACCTTGCTCATTCCGGTGCGATACACGCTTTGTCCACTGATGAACGCCGCGCGGCCCGCCGTGCAGCTTTGCTCACCATACGAATCGGTAAATCGCATGCCTTCGTTGGCGATTCGGTCGATGTTGGGTGTTCGGTAGCCCATCATGCCGTCGCTGTAGCAACTCAGGTTGCTGATACCGATGTCGTCGCCCCAGATGACCAAGATGTTGGGTTTGTCGCCAGGCATGCTGTGCCCCTTCGCTCTGTCCCGACCGAATCAACCGTGCGGTTCGACCCTATTGCGGCCCGAGTACGGACGGAGTGGCTTCATCACGCTGCCAGCGAAAATTTACGGAACCATGGGCGCGGAGCGCCTGCGCGGCGCACTCTATAGGGCGGGAAGGGTTAGCGCATGTATGACAAATTCTTGGACAACGATTGGCATATCGACATCCAGTTCGACGAGGACGACACGCACACGCATGCGACGGTCCGGGCGCGACTAGGTGACGACGTTGAGTTGATGGCGATCGGCGATGCGTTTCGCAATCCCAGGGACATCAGCCAGCCGATGATCGGCGAAGAGATCGCCGCGGCCCGTGCGTTGATAGCTCTGGGGTCGGACCTACTTCACCGCGCGGGCGCGCGGATCGAGGCGGTCACGCGTCATCCGGTCCACCTGACCAACTGACGGCGATCGGCCCGTTCAGACCGCTGGGCTCGGCGCGACGGCCGTGAACGGCTGCTCGTCGTGCGTCTGCGCCTTCATCTGGTCGAAGAGCTCCACGTAGTAGGGCAGGCAGTCGCGCATCGCCGCCTCGGTGGTGAACAGCGGCCGGTAGCCGAGATCACGCTCCGCCTTGGCGATCGAGAAGTAGTTGTCGAGGTACAGCCGCTCGACCGCGAGTGGCTCCAGCAGTGGTTTGGGCAGCCCGAAGCGGAAGTGCAGGAACTGCCACACCGTCATCACGAACCAGACCAGCCGCCCAGGCACCCGCAGCTTCGGCCACGGCTGACCACACGCCTCGACGACGGGCCGGGAGAACTCGAACATGTTGATCGGATCGTCGTCGTTGATGAAGTACGCCTGCCCCGGCGCCGTCCCGCCAGGGACCAGATGCTGGCCGGCCAGGATGAATCCGTGGATCAGGTTGTGCACGTAGGAGTTGTCCAGCTTGACGTTGCTGCTCCCGACCAAGACCTTGACGTGGCCGGCCAGAACGCTCTCGAACACCCGGCGAAACATCGTCTGATCGCCACGGCCCCAGATGCCGCTGGGCCGGATCGAGCACGTGAGCATGCCGCCGACACCGTTCTGCGACAACACGAATCGCTCGGCGACCACCTTGGTTTCGGTGTAGAGGTCGTTGAACCGTTCGGTGTAGGGGAGGGTTTCGTCGCCGCCGGAGATGCGCTTGCCGCCCATCACCACGCTGTTGGATGCGGTGTAGACGAACCGCTTCACGCCTGCGCCGCGGGCGGTCTCGACCAGATTCTCGGTGCCGCCGACGTTGACGTCGAAGCTGCGCTGACGGTACTCGTCGGTGACCGATGATCCGCCCATCAGCTCGATGATCGCCGCGGTGTGAAAGACGGTGTCGATGCCCTCGACGGCGGAGGCGACGGTGGCCTTGTCGCAGATGTCGCCCTGGACGACCTGCAGCCGCGGATGGTCGGGCAGCGGAGACGGCGCGCGGTCGAAGGAGCGCACGTGGTGGCCCTGCTCGAGCAGCTCGGCTACCAGGTTGGCCCCGACGAAGCCGGAGCCGCCGGTGACCAGGACATGGCCGAGTTCGGTCGTCAGCGTTGCATCACCCATGCGGCGAGCATAAATGAAACGTGTTCCAGTTTCGATCCCCTATGGCGAAACTGTTTTCCTGGTCAACTTTCTTCTTGCGTCGCCGGCGGCCAGTGCGTCCTCGATGCGCTTACGGGCACCAGCTAACTGCTCTTCGCATCGTTTAGCCAGTTCTTCGCCTCTTTCCCAGAGTTTTAGCGATGCATCCAGGTCCAGCCCGCCCTGCTCGAGCTGGCGCACCACCTCGATCAGCTCATCGCGCGCTTCTTCATACCCCAGCTGACTAATAGGCTTCATTCGCTCCCTTCGCTGACCGCTGTGACAGCGCCATCGGACACCCGTACCCGCAACCGGGTCCCGGCGGGCGCGTCGGCCACGGTGTGCAGCACACCGGCGCGACCCGCGGCAGACACCGTCTGCACCACCGCGTATCCGCGCGCCAAGGTGGCGGCGGGTCCCAGTGTGCCCAGCCTGGCCGACAGGTGGCCGATCCGGTCCGACTCGGTGGCCAGCAGTCGCGTGATGTCGCGGCGTCCTGCGGACCTGGCGCGGTCGACCTCCTCGGCCCGCGCGGTGAGCGCCGCCAGCGGTTGGGCCAGTACCGGCCTGCTGCGCAGCTGGTCCAGGTGGTGTTGCTCGCGGTGCACCCAGTTGCGCAGTGCCCGCGCGCTGCGCCGGCGCAGATCCAGCAGCAGGGCCTGTTCAGCCGCGGTGTCGGGAACGATGCGCTTTGCGGCATCGGTCGGGGTGGCCGCCCGCAGATCGGCGACGAGATCGCACAGCGGGTTGTCCGGCTCGTGGCCGACGGCGCTGACCACCGGGGTGGTGCATGCCGAAATCGCCCGGCACAGCGTCTCGTCGGAGAACGGCAGCAGGTCCTCGACGCTGCCGCCGCCACGGGCCACGACGATGACATCGACTACCGGGTCGGCGTCGAGTTCGCGCAGTGCCTCCACGATTTGAGGAACGGCGTTCGGTCCCTGGACCACAGTGTTGCGCACCGTGAACCGGACGGCAGGCCACCGTCCCATCGCGACCGTCATCACGTCGCGCTCTGCGGCGCTGGCTCGCCCGGTGATGAGCCCGATAGTGTTGGGCAGGAAGGGAATTGGCCGCTTGAGTCGCGGGTCGAACAGGCCCTCGGCGTCCAGCAGCTTACGCAGCCGGTCGATTCGCGCCAGCAACTCGCCGACGCCGACAGCGCGAATCTCGCTGACGCGCAAGCTGAATGAGCCGTTGCGGGTATAGAACTGCGGCTTGCAGAGCATGATCACCTGCGTGCCTTCCGACAGCGGCACCGGCGCGTTAGCGACCAGGTGGCTTGGGCAGCTGACCGACAGCGACATGTCCGCTGCGGGGTCCCGCAGCACCATCCAGGCGGTGGACTGGCGCAGCTTCAGCTCGGTCAGCTGGCCTTCGATCCAGACCATGCCGAGCCGGTCGATGTACTTGGCGAGGCGAGTGGCGACCGCCCGCACCGGCCAGGGGTTGTCGGGGGACTTGCCTTGCTCGGCCTCGGTCACCTTGCGGACGCGCGGGTGATCCTGTTGGCCAGCAGAGTCTCGAACGGCGCCCTGGACTTGGTGGACTCCTCGTACGCCAGCAGCTCTTCGAGGTCGGCGACCCGCAACGAGGTCAGCCGGGCCCGCAGCTGGGCGAGCGTCAGCGTTTCGTAGTCAAGGCGCTTGACCACCTCGGGCGCGTCGGTCGTCACCGGCGCGGTCTGGTCGTCGGTCTGCGTGTCGGGTTCACCGGCGGTGAACAGCGCGAACCGGCCCTCGGTGAGGCGTTCGCCGTCCAGAGCGGCGGGCTCGGGGATCTCGTCGGTCAGATCCTCGTCGAAGGTCGCCCACTCGGGTTGCTCGTCCTTCGGCGGGAACAACGACTCGAGCGTCTCGTCGCCCTTGTTGACCAGGTCGGCGACGTCCTGCTGCACCCTCATCACGAGGTGCGCGAGCTGGCTTGCGATGGTCATCGGGTAGGTCAGGATGGTCTGCGGAAGCTTGCGAGTTTCCTCGAGCGCGGTCACCGCCACTCCGACCAGCAGACGGACCCCGTACGGTGCGGTAGCCATGGGCCCCAGCCTACGGCTGGCTTCCGGGCAGCGCGGATCAGTACCCTTGGAACCATGCCGCCGACAATCAACATGGGGATTCCGGGTGCCTCCGGCTCGGCGTCCAGCGGCGTGACCGGTAAGCGGGTGCTGCTGGCCGAACCCCGCGGGTACTGCGCAGGCGTGGACCGGGCGGTGGAGACGGTCGAGCGGGCGCTGGAGAAGCACGGTGCGCCGGTGTACGTCCGGCACGAGATCGTGCACAACCGCCACGTGGTGGACACCCTGGCCAAGGCCGGTGCGGTGTTCGTCGACGAGACCGACGAGGTGCCGGAGGGCGCCATCGTGGTGTTCTCCGCACACGGTGTGGCGCCAACGGTGCACACGTCGGCCAAGGAACGTCAGCTGCAGGTGATAGACGCGACCTGCCCGCTGGTCACCAAGGTGCACAACGAGGCGAAGCGGTTCGCGCGCGACGACTACGACATCCTGCTCATCGGTCACGAGGGCCACGAAGAGGTCGTCGGCACCGCGGGCGAGGCGCCCGACCACGTGCAGCTCGTCGACGGGCCGGACGCCGTCGACGACGTCACGGTCCGCGACGAGGACAAGGTGATCTGGCTGTCGCAGACGACGCTCTCGGTCGACGAGACGATGGAGACGGTCAAGCGGCTGCGCGAGCGGTTCCCCAAGCTGCAGGACCCGCCGAGCGACGACATCTGTTACGCCACCCAGAATCGCCAGGTCGCCGTCAAGGCGATGGCGCCGGAGTGCCAGCTCGTGATCGTCGTCGGTTCGCGAAACTCGTCGAACTCAGTGCGGCTGGTCGAGGTCGCCCTCAACGCGGGTTCCGATGCTGCTTACCTCGTCGACTACGCCGACGACATCGAGCCTGCGTGGCTGGACGGTGTCACGTCGGTCGGCGTCACCTCCGGAGCCTCGGTGCCCGAGGTGCTGGTGCGCGGCGTGCTGGAGCGGCTGGCCGAATACGGCTTCGAGACTGTGCAGCCGGTCACGACCGCGAACGAGACGCTGGTCTTCGCGCTGCCTCGGGAGATCCGTCCGGCCCGTAGCTAGCGCCGGTTAGACGTCGTACTCCCATTCCTCGGCCGCGTGCCTCCGAGTGGAGGTGCGGGGCCGGACCCGGTACTGAGGATGCTGATCGCCGTCGTCGGCGCCGCGGTAGCGCACACGCGAAATCGGATGGTGGGTTCCGTTGCGCACGCCCGCTCCGTTGGTGCCGTTGGTGCCGTGGGGCTCGAAGGGCTCGAAGCCGTCGAACCGGCTGTGCCGATCTGGCCGCTTGTATGTGGCGCGGCGCTCACTCGGTGGCGGTTGCTTACGGGGTTCGCGCGTCGACGCCGCTCTGTGCCTGCGCCGCGGCTCGGCAGGCGGAACAGTCGGCTCGGCGCTGCGTCGGGCAGGGCGAGGCCGGCGCGGACGGTCGGGGACAGGGTCGGCGACGGCGTCAATGATCTCGGTTTCCGGTGGGCGGGTGTGTCGCGAACGCGAGGGCTGGGTGCGCTTGGTCGGCTTGCCGTTGCGAGTTCGCGCCGTGCCAGCCGCAGCCGTCTTGCGCGCCGCACCAGTCTTGCCGGTCCTGGCGGCCCGCTCGATCGAATGCTGCTTGGTGCGCCGCGGCCGTGGCGCTTCTTCCTCGACGTCCTCGTGATCAGAATCACGCGCCAGAAGGCCCGAGATCTTCGACGTCACTGCCGAGAACCGGCTTTCGGTCGCCGGTGCCGCCGCTTCCGCTGCTGCGGGTGCGCTGCGATGGCGCGACATGCCCATATACCACCGGACCAGTCCGAGCAACAGCACGATCGCCGAGGTGAAGAACATCAACGGGAACCGCTCGATCAGGGGATAGCCACAGTTGATCAGCAGGTCCTTGAGGCCGTCCATGGAGCCGCCGTGAAAGAGGAAGTAGGCGCCGGGAACGACGATGAACAGAATCAGCGGCGGCTGGATAACGGCGGTGAACACGCCGGTCTGCCGTACCGCTACCACTGCGACGACGCAGCCGACGACATATGCCGCAGCAAAGACGGAGGTCAATTCCTTGCCGCCGGAGCCGGCGTCGAAAGCGAAGCCGATCGTGGCGAAGGTGATCGCGATCAGCACCGCACCCCATGACGGCACACCGGGAAGAGTGGGGATCATGGAGCGATGCTCGGCCGCCACCGCAGACCTGGCACGCTGTCCTGACACATGTTGACCGTACCGGCTCCGACTGGAAGTAGCTGCCAGCGCACGCTGGCGTGCCTGCGGGTGTCTCCTAGACTTCTGACCCTGTGAGCTTGAATCTGGGTATCGTCGGCCTGCCGAACGTGGGGAAGTCAACGCTTTTCAACGCGCTGACGCGCAACAACGTGTTGGCGGCCAATTATCCGTTCGCGACCATCGCGCCCAATGAGGGTGTGGTGCCGCTGCCTGATCCGCGGCTGGACGTACTCGCGAAGATGTTTGAATCCGAAAAGATCGTGCATGCGCCCGTGACGTTTGTTGACATCGCCGGGATTGTCAAGGGCGCCTCCGAGGGCGCCGGACTGGGCAACAAGTTCCTGGCGAACATCCGCGAAAGCGATGCGATCTGCCAAGTGGTACGCGTGTTCACCGACGATGACGTGGCTCACGTGGACGGACGCATCGATCCGAAGTCCGACATCGAGGTCATCGAGACCGAGCTGATCCTGGCCGATCTGCAAACTTTGGAGCGGGCCCTGCCGCGCCTTGAAAAAGAAGCCCGCACGCACAAGGACCGTCGGCCGGCATACGAGGCCGCAGAAGCCGCGCAGCAGATTCTGAACGGCGGCACGACGCTGTTCGCGTCGGGCCAGTCGATCGACACCGCCTTGCTGCGTGAGCTGAACCTGTTGACCACCAAGCCGTTCCTCTATGTGTTCAACGCCGACGAGGCGGTACTCACCGACGCCGAGCGGACCGCGTCGCTGCGCGAAATGGTCGCCCCCGCCGACGCGGTGTTCCTCGACGCGAAGATCGAAGCCGAGTTGCAAGAGCTCGACGACGAGTCGGCGGCCGAGCTGCTGGAGTCGATCGGTCAGAGCGAGCGTGGGCTCGACGCGTTGGCCCGCGCCGGATTCCACACGTTGCGGCTGCGGACGTTCCTCACCGCGGGGCCGAAGGAGTCGCGGGCGTGGACGATCCACCAAGGCGACACGGCTCCGAAGGCCGCGGGGGTCATCCACACCGACTTCGAGAAGGGCTTCATCAAGGCCGAGATCGTCTCCTATGACGACCTGGTCGAGGCGGGCTCGATGGCCGCCGCCAAGTCGGCGGGCAAGGTGCGGATGGAGGGCAAGGACTACGTGATGGCCGACGGTGACGTGGTCGAGTTCCGGTTCAACGTGTAGGCCTCAGGTCATCAGCGCTCTCAGTCGCTGCGGCGTTAGAGCAAGTCGTGGTCATTGAGCACCCTGTCGACGACGAGGTTCACAGAGAATTCGATCGGTAGTCCGACGATAAGCGCGATGAGGCCCTCGCGCACCGTTCGGCTGCCCTTTCGAGGCGCGCGAGGGCGCGACCGCTCAGCGTGAGCGCGAGCGACTGCAACGGGTCGACGAACGGTCTGAGCGTGGGCGAGCCGCTGCCAAACGGGGCAACGCCGAAATCAGGCGCGCGGTCGCCGAAACCCGACGAGTGTCGCAGACGCCCCGTGTTCGCCCGACGAAGGCAGCGCGACTTAGTCGAGTTCCTTTCAACGTGCCGGGCCGACTCACTCGATTCGTTCGACCCATTGCGCGCGCGACGGTCCGGGGGCGAACGGTTCGCCGAAATACTGCGTCTCGCGGACAACCTTGGCGTCTTCGAATTCCATGATGCTCACGACGTAAGAAGGCTGTCCGTCGTAAGTCAGCACGAGCTCGCTGATCCATAAATCGGCGCCACCGAGAATCCGCCGCAATGTAAAGCGTTTTGCGTTCGGTTGGGCGACTCGTGATGCCTGAATGTTCTCGCGACCGCGGATCCGCTCGTGCGATTGCGGATACTCGAGAACCGCATCGGATCGGTAGATCTGGTGCTCCGTGTCGAAGTCATTCGCGTCAGAGGCGGCCCAGTGGCGCCGCAGAGCGGCCCGCGCGTCGTTGTCGTTCATGACAGGACATCCCTTCCGGCGAGACGATCAACATCGTTCAGGCTGCACCCTGGCAAGGGACGCGGCAAGGCGGGAACCTTCGAAACTGCCGTTCGAGGTCCGCACGACGGCCTTGATCTATTAGATCGATCTGTATGGTCGATATCGAACTTTCCTGCGGACTGCCTCCTGGGCCCGACTTCGCCGATCTGACGGTGTTGGCGGAGGAACTGGGTTACGCGAGAGTGTGGATCTTCGATTCCGCCTCGCTTTGGGAGGACCCCTTTGTGCACCTCGCGCTGGCAGCCAGTCGTACGACGCGGATCGGGTTGGCCACCGCCGTGCTGATTCCGTCGGAGCGTTCGGTCATGGCGATGGCCTCGAGTATCGCGACGATCGCTCGACTGTCCGACAACCGATTTCGCGCATGCTTCGGTACCGGCGGGAACGCTCACTGGGCATTGGGCCAGGCTCCGATGACGCTGAGCGCACTGTTTGACTATGTCGGATTGCTGCGACGCACGCTGGCCGGAGAAACGGTTGTCATTGACGGTAAGGCAGCGCGCATGTCGCATTGGCCAGGCATGACGGCTCAACGGCCGGTCCAAGTGCCACTGTGGCTCAGCGTGATGGGTCCGCGAGGCAACGAGCGGGCGCACGAAGTAGCCGACGGAATTATCGGGCCACCGCATCCGCGTCTGCCGTCCGCCACCATGATGACCGGCACGGTCCTCGACGAAGGTGAAAGTCCACGCTCACCACGCGTTCTCATGGCGGTGGGACCGTGGGGAGTCACGCGGTGGCACACGGCTTATCACCACGGCGGCGCAGCTGCAGTCGACGCGTTGCCAGGCGGGGCTACCTGGCGAGCGTCCCTCGAAGCGTTAGCGCCGGAAGAGGAGCGTCATCTGCTCACTTTCGAAGGACACGTCACGCACCTCACCGAACGTGACGTTGCACTGCTCGAGCACGTGGACGTCAACGGTCGAACGTCAAATGTGTTGGAAATGAAGGTCGGTGAACCCGCTGCAGTCAGACAAGCGCTCGCCCGACTGGCAGAGGCGGGCCACCAGGAGGTCATGTACAACCCCTCTGGTCCCAACGTTGCCAGGGAGCTCGAAGCATTCGCGCGAATCGCCGGTTAAGCCCGGCGGCGGTCCGTGTTGACGCGACACCGCTGGCCGCGATGTGCCAACCTTCCAGAAATTCGTGGTCGCAATGGCGATAGGGCATCGGCATGTCCGTTGCCCGCGCGGCGTGTTGACGATGCTGGGTCTCGGTCCTCGAATTCGACACTCGTGGCAGGAACAGCCGGACGGGCTGCTGTTGCACGAGGACTTCATCTGGTCGCTGACTCCGCCGCATCTCGGTATGCGGCAGTAGTGGCGAACCTGGACAGGTTGGAGCGGTGGACGCGTTCCGACGGCTAAGCGTTGCGGGTCTCTGAGGTCCAAACTCGACCGTCGTAGTACCGCACCATTTTGTGGTCGTTTTGGTCCGGGTACCAGCCTGGCGCCAAATTACCCGCAGGGGCCGGGCGTTGAGAAACCGGTTGTTGTACGACTCTCTCCTCGCGGTACGTTCGGCCGCCACGCGATTCGAATGCCATGCGCACGGCCCACACGATCACAGCTATGACAACGATGACAATGAGAACCAAATCAGCGTGTTGAGCGCGCCGGCAATGTTGAACATGATGAGTCAACCTCCTCAATGACGGCGACTAGAACGACCCGCGCCAAGGATGGCCTTCAATTACCCTGCGCGGTGACCAATCAAACGTGGCGATGGACCGACGGCGACGTGGTCGAGTTCCGAAACGGACCAACGACCAAACCCAGCAAGTAACCGCAGCTCAGACGCAGGTCGCGTACGCGGCCGTAGATATTTTCATTAAGGGGTTAATGTTTTATCTCGATACACCAAGGAGGCGGTCGACGTGAGTGGTGTCCCAAGTCGGAGGGCTCGTTTGGCGCACGCCGCCAAACACGCTGAACTGTGGAGCGGATGTTCGATCCCGTCGGCACGGAGGAGAAGCATGGCTTCGATGGCCTGGGTTTGTGAGAATCATTTCTGCACTGAGCCCAACGTTCAAATGGCTTACAGCATCGAAACTTTCGCTTGGGACGATGACGGAAATCTCCTGATCAAGACTTACTACCCGATGCCTGAAACGGTCGGCCCCGATGGCGATCCCTATGCGCATCTCCTTGAGGGGCAGCAATAATCCTGTGTCGAGTTGCCGCGGGCGACGTAGCATTCCCGAGTGAGCTTCGTCGTCTCGCCGGCCGCCTATGCGCGCTTCATGGGCCGGTATGCCACGCCTCTCGCGGAAGTCTTCGAAGCGTTCGCCGGAGTCCGCCACGGCGACAAGGTGCTCGACGTGGGCTGCGGGCCTGGCGCGCTGACCGCGCATCTGCTGTCGGTCGGAGCTGAAGTCACGGCGATCGATCCTTCACCGCCGTTCGTCGACGCGATCCGCGAGCGCTTCCCGGACGTTGATGTTCGTTTGGGTACAGCGGAGGAATTACCATATGACACAGGCGCTTTCGATGCTGCTCTCGCGCAGTTGGTGGTGCACTTCATGACGGATCCGGTGGGCGGCATCAGGCAGATGATGCGCGTGACTCGGCTCGGCGGTGTCGTGGCGGCATGCGTATGGGACGGGCCGACCGGTGCACTGGCGCCGTTCTGGGACTCGGTTCACGTGATCGACCCTGACGCGCAAGACGAAGCGCTGCTCTCCGGGGCCCACAAGGGGCACCTGACCGAGCTGTTCGAAGCAGCCGGCCTCCGCGATGTGGAAGAAGTTCCCATTTCGGTCGATGTGGTGCATCCGACCTTCGAGGAGTGGTGGGAGCCGTACACATACGGCATCGGCCCTGCTGGAGAACACGTCCAGCAGCTGGATGACGATCGTCGCGCACGTCTCGAATCAGTGGCCCGCGAACGTCTTGGTAGCGGGCCGTTCACCGTCACGGCAACCGCATGGGCCGCCCGCGGGACGGTGCGCTGACGGCAACGAGACGGGCGTGCCGGGCTCTGGCTGAAGGCGTTGTCGTCTATGAGCCGTCAACATTTGTTGACGGCGTTCAGAAGAGAGGTCAGCCGGCCTCGGCTGCGAGGTCGCGGTTGATCTCGGCCTGACGGACCAGAAATCCCCGTTCGTCGAGCTTCTTGCGCCGCATCCAGGTGGTCACCTCGGCGTTGCACTTGCTGGTATTGCACGACCGGCAACTGGGTACGACATTCGCGAGCTCGTAGCGTCCCCCGCGCGAGATGGGCAACACGCAATCCTTCTGCAGGGGCGTGCCGATGGCGCCGCAGTAGGCGCAGCCACCCCACGCCGCCTGCAGCGCGGTCCACTGAGTATCGGTGAGGTCGTGCACCTTTGCCGCCATACGGCGCCTCCGCCGGCGCGAATATCGCACCGCGGCCGAAGGTCTTCGGGACGGCACGGGCTGAGGGTACCGCCGGGCCCGTCGTGAACACCCGTGATGACGCTCCGGCGTGTCTTGGACCTGTATTCATCCGACGCGGCCCGCTCGATGAGGCAGAATCGCGCAAATGACCACGCCGCCGCAACGCCCCGGCCAGCCTGGTCGTCCAGGTGGGGGGAACCCGCCACCAGATCCCGCGACCCAACGGCTGCCGCGCCCGCAGCGCAGGCCGGAACCCCCGACCGAGAAGATCCGCTCGAGGTATCTGCCCCCCGACGTACCGCCGACCGAGAAACTCCGGCCGCCTCAGCCGCCCGCACAACCCCCTGCCGGCGGTCCGCCGCGACCGCCCCAACCACCCACCGGGGGCCCGCTGCCTCAGCAGCCGCCGGCTCCCGAGCCCGTCGCACCGCAAGTCAAGAAGAAGCGCGGCAGGGGATTTTTGAACCGGCAGTCGATCATCCTGATCGCGATCATCATCGTCGCGGTCTTGGCAGGCGGACTGGCGGGAGCAGAACTCTACGCGCGACACCGCGCCGACAACGTGCTCGTCGACGTCGCCCAATGCGTCGTCCGGGATGGCGTCACCATCTCCTACGGCGTGAACCCACCGTTTCTGTGGCAGCACATCACGGGCCACTACACCAACATCTCGGTGTCCACCGCGGGGCACAACGTCCAGGACGCGACGGGAATGACGGCCGATGTGACGGTCAAAGACGTGCGATTGCGCGATTCGGGTGACTCGAAAGGCACCATCGGGTCGCTGACCGCGACACTCGACTGGAAGGCCGCGGGCATCAAAGAGACTCTGGCGGCCAACCTGCCTGCGGTGGGCAGCCTGATCACGGGAGTCCGCACCGATCCCGCAGCGGGCACCATCGTGGTCGATGCGGGCGACAACAGCGTCACAGCCAAACCCGTTGTCACCGATGGCGATTTGAACCTTCAGGTTCTTGACGTCACCGGCCCGCTGCCCAAGGACGCCGTGCAGTCGGCACTCAACGACCTCACCAAGAAGCTGAACGACAACTATCCGCTCGGCATCCACGCCGACAGTGTCGAAGTGACCGACAGCGGAGTGGTCGGCAAGTTCTCGAGCCAGAACGCGTCGATCCCGAAAGCGGACGCGAACCCCTGCTTCGCGCGCCTGTAGCGATATCAGCGATTCGGGAACGCACTCCCGGCGACCACCTGGATGTGCAGCGGCAGGACGATACGCTCCTCGTGATCTTCGAGGCGGACGGTGTAGACGTGTAGCCCGCCGCTGGGCTCGATCGGCAGCGCGATAGTGGGTGTGACCATGAACGCGATCCGGCTCGGCATTGAGAAGTACGACGATCGCGCAGGCGTCCACTGCTGACCGCCCGGTCCTGCCGCGTCGATGTGAAGACCGAATTGCTTGTCCCGGTCCTGCCTGCTGACTTCGCAGAAGATGACACAGCGGGTCGCAAACGCGGTCGATCCGTCGGCGACGGCGGTCGAGGTCCAACAACCGCCGGTCACGTTGAGCATGTCGTCAACCACCTCTGCGTGGTTGGCGAAGAAGGCGTTTGTCAGGCGCATCCGAGCAAAGCTAGCGCAACCGCACCGCCCACGATCGGTTAACCGAGTACCACGGCAATTTCGTCGCCGAGCCGGAAGCCCTCGTTAAGCGGCAGCGCATCCCCGCTCCAGAACCTGCCGGGGTCGAACCAGCTGGTGTGCTTCTCGGTGGTCAGCAGTCCCATCTCCTCATACGTGACGGCGACGGTCTCGGCGCAGTAGGCGGTCTCCAGCGCCACCTTGCGCCCTTCGGCCCTCCTGCGCTGAGCGGATGCGCGAACCCTCTTGTCCAAGAACGGGATACCTCTGGTCCAGTCGCTGGTTGTCGGAACGCGCCCGCGAAACCACCGACCCGTCAGCCGTGCCGTGCTGGGGAACGGTGTGCCGTCCATCCGCGCGATGACCCGCAACACCTCGTCCTCCTGCTCGCGGGTGGCATACGGGGTGAGCTGACGCAGCCAGCACCGCTGCCCGTAGTTCACGATCCAGCGCTCGACGGCGGCTTTCGCGTCGTTGAGCTGCACTCCGCGGTGATGGGTGCCCGTCCACATGTCCTGCAGCTTGTCGCCGAGTTCGGCGTGCCACATCAATGGCGGCAGGTCGTCGATCGCGACCGTCATGCCGACGTGGTTGACCGGGGCATTGGTCATGGTCTGGATCGCGCGATCCGGTCGCGAAGCGCCGCGGAACAGCCAGATATCCCCGGTACGGGTCTCGTTGAGGGCGCGCTCGAGGGTGACCGTGTTCGCATCCACCTGCGCAGCTTAGGCACACTGACGGGTATGCACAGCATCTGGAAGTGGGTCGGCATGGCCGGCGTGGCCGGTGTCGTCGCAGGTGGCGTTCTGGTCGCGCGCGATCAGCGGCGGCGTAATTCTTACACCCCCGACGACATCCGGGCCCGGCTGCACCAGCGGCTGGCCGAGTCGGAGCAGAAGAAGTAACGCCGTCCGAGGCTAGGCGGCTTTGACCGCGTACAACCGGTGCTTGCCGCTGAAGCCCTTCAGTTCGACATCGCGGCCGTCGTCGAAGGCGATGTCGTCGCCCGCGGCATCGCGCACCGGTTCGCTGACCAGCGTCTGTCCGCCGTCGGCTTCCGCGGCCACCCGTGCGGCCATCGCGACGTTCCTGCCGAACAGGTCGTCGCCGCGTCGCACCGACTTACCGGAGTGGATACCGATGCGCACGCGAATTTCGTTCGGCCGCTTGTGAAGTGCCTGTTGCAGATCGATGCTGCACCGCACCGCCTGCGCGGGCTCGGCGAAGGCAACCATGAACCCGTCGCCCTGACTCTTGACTACGTGTCCGCGGTGGCTCTGCACGTACCGCCGAACCATCTTGTCGTGCCTGCCGATCAGCCGCACCCAGGCGCGATCGCCGATGCGCTCGTTGAGCGCCGTCGACTCCTCGATGTCGGAGAACATGATCGCCACGTTGCCGTCGGGCGCCAGCCGGGCCAGGTCGGGTCGCTCCACCTCGGCCCAATCGGCGAGATCCTCGATCGACGAGCGGACCGCGGCGCCGAACCCTTCCTTGCGGATGATGTTCGCGGTCTGCCACAAGTTCTTGACCGCCTCGCGGCTGCCGGACAGCAGCAGGTTGCGGGCATCGACGCGGCTGCGAAGTTCGTCGGCCTCGCGCCGGACACTGTTGAGCTGGACACCGAGGACGACGAGCGCGACGGCCTCTGCGACGGCAACGGCGGCCAGCACGTAGGCGACGATCTGCATACCGGTCACCGGTCCAGTATTGGATGCTGGTCTGGTGAAGCCGCAGCCGCCCTACTACGAGAGCCGGTTCATCCGCGCGAACAACGCCGATCGCGCGCAGGCCCTCTGGCTGCGCTCGACGCTGTTGCTGCCGACGGCGGGCGCACCGGTCGCCGACGCGTGGGTGATGCTCTTCGACCCCGACGGCGCAGGAAATCGTGCGCACAAGCAGCCGTATCCCATCGACCAGTCCGACTTCCAATACGACACCTGGACCGCCAGGATCGGCGAGACCACCATCGACGACAACGCAGCATGCGGCACCGTCACCGGCGACCGGTCAGCGCGCTGGGACCTGCAGATCACCCGGGGTGATGAACGCCCCGTCAAGCTGCTCACCGAGCGTGGTTACAAGGCGAAGTTCCCGTCCGCCAAGACGATGGTGCGCCACCCGCTGGCCGGCTTCGACGGCACTGTGGAGCTCGACGACGTCCGCTTTCAGGTCGACGGATGGACCGGCAGCGTCAACCACAACTGGGGCCGCAGGCACACACCCGCCTATGCGTTCGGGCAGGTGTGCGGTTTCGACGACGCGCCCGATTCGAGCCTGGAGATCGTCACCGCGCACGCGGGTTTCGGCCCCGTCTCGCTGCCGGCCGCGACGCTGTTCGTGCTTCGCCATGACGGGCGCGAAGTGGCTGTGCGATCGGTCCTTGCGATCCGGCACACGCGCGGTGAGTACAGGCCGTTCAGCTGGACGTTCGGTGCCCGCGTCGATGACGTGACGCTCGACGGCGAGATAACCGCCGACCCGCACGACGTCATCGGCCTGACGTACACCGACACCGGCGGGCACTCGAAGTACTGCTACAACTCGGCACTCGCGACGTGTCGAATCCGATTGTCCGGCAGCGGAATGACGGCCGAGCTCGTCGCCACCCGCCGGGCCATGTTCGAGATCCTCACCGACACCCGCCACCCCTCGGTCCGGTTGTTGGCCTAGTTTTCTTCGGCGAGCAGACGCAAAAGTTCGGCTTCTCCTCGGACTTTGCGGACTTTTGCGTCTCAGTGTGAATGTGGGTGTGCCGCGTTGGGGTGTGTCGCCGTGACAGGTGCCGTGGCGTGGTGGTTGGTTCTGGATCACCCGGTGTTTGGCTCACTTTGCGTCTGCCGCCTGCGGGTTGGCGTTGAGCAGTAGTGCCGACATCGGGTGAGAAGGACCGGCCGGCGTGACTTGATAGGAGCGTGGCAACCGCCCCGACTGAGATGTGTCCGCCGACCAGCCCAACCTCACCACCCTCTGAGTGAAGGAGGCAACCTTCATGGTTGTTGTTGGAGCCGATGTGCACAAGCGCAGACACACCTTTGTCGCCGTCAATGACGTCGGTCGCAAGCTCGGCGAGAAGACCGTCAAGGCCACCACGGCTGGACACACCGCGGCCATCATGTGGGCGCGCGATCAGTTCGGCGTCGAGCTGATCTGGGGCATCGAGGACTGCCGCAACATGTCCGCGCGCCTGGAACGCGATCTGTTGACCGCCGGGCAGCAGGTAGTGCGGGTTCCCACTAAACTGATGCATGCGGTGCGCACGTCCGCACGCACCCGTGGTAAGTCCGATCCCATCGACGCCGAGGCGGTGGCGCGGGCTGTGCTGCGTGAACCCGACCTGCCGGTGGCCTCTCATGATGAGGTGTCGCGGGAGTTGAAGTTGCTCACCGATCGTCGTGATGTCCTTGTGGCCCAACGCACGTCGGCGATCAACCGGCTGCGCTGGCATGTCCATGAACTCGACCCCGAGCAGGCGCCCCCACCGCGCTCGCTCAACGCAGCCAAGCATCAGCAAGCCTTAAAGGCGTGGTTGGACACAATGCCCGGGCTGGTGGCCGAGCTGGCGCGCGCCGAGCTGGCCGACATCATCGCCCGCACCGCCCAAATCAACACCCTGGCCAAGCGCCGCGGCGAACGGGTCCGCGAAGTCGCCCCCCAGCTGCTGGGCATCCCCGGCTGCGGGGAACTGACCGCGGCCAAGATCCTCGGCGAAGCCGCCGCGGTCAGCCGATTCAAAAGCGAGGCCGCCTTCGCCTGTCACGCCGGGGTCGCCCCCATCCCAGTGTGGTCAGGCAACACCGAAGGCCAGATGCGGCTCAGCCGCTCGGGTAACCGCCAGATCAACGCCGCCATCCACGTCATCGCCCTCACCCAGATCCGCATGACCGGCAGCCAAGGCCACGCCTACTACGAGAAGCTACGGGCCGCCGGGAAAACCAAGGCCGCAGCACGACGCTGCGTCAAACGCCGCATATCCCGCAACGTGTTCCACCGCCTACAACAGGATCATCAAACCCGCATCCAACACACCCAACAAGCAGCGGCTTGACATAGGAGCTATTGCTCGCGAGGAAAGGCGGCTCGCGCGGAAGGCGACCGCTGAACTAGCTGAAGGCGCTGGTGATCGTGGCCATGTCGAAGTAGTCCCGCCACGCCGCAATCCGGCCGTCCTTGATCTCGAAGACCCCCGTCACGGGTAGCGGTATCGGGTCGCCGTCCTTGCGCCGCATGACGTCGGTGCGCTCGTTCATCACCAGGTTGCCGTCGCAGACCTGCTTGTGCACCTGGAAGTCGATTCCGTCGAAGCCGGCCATGAATCCTGCGATGAACTGCTTGATGGCCTCTCGTCCCTGCACCGGTTCCATCGGAATATTGTGGTAGACACCGTCTTCGGTGAAGAAGTGGGCCAACTCCTCAGGGTCGGGGTTGGCCCACTTCTTGCAGAATTCGGTGACCAGTTCGTCGGCTGAGCTTGTCATCCCTTGATGAAACGCAGTGACGCGAGGTAAATCAACCCCGCCAGGGCGGCCGACCCCATCGTGCTCAGGTCCACCCCTCCTGCGATGTCGGCAAGCGGTCCGACGTACAGCGTCGTGTTCACCGTCAGCAACCCGAACGTGCCGCCGACCACCCACGCGACCACAGCGGGCATGTTCCAGCCGCCGGTGAACCAGTACCGGCCGCCGCGCCTGCCGTGTGCGAATGCCTGGAGATCAACGGGGTCATAGGTTTTCGTGCGCAGCGCACCGATCGCCAGGATCGCCACCCACGGCGTGATGACGGCGTTCAGTGCGACGGTCATCGCCGTCACCGAGTCGACCGCGTCGAAGACGAACACCCCGATGTAGAGCAGCGCGATGGCGACCGCGGCGGTGATTATCGTGGTCTGCGTGCGCTTCAGCCGAGGCGCAAGCCCTTCCAGGTCCAAGCCGCTGGCGTAGATGCACAGCACGCCCTGGCTCATGCCGCCGAACAGCGAGATCACCACGATCGGCAGCGACGTACCAAGCGGGCGATGCGGCGACCAGGTCGTCGATGTAGGAGTCGGTCGGGTTGGCGAACGTCATAGCCGTGAAGGCGCCGAACAGGCTGGGCAGAAGCACGCCGACGAACATTCCGGCGCCGAGCGCCGTGCAGATCTGTTTGTCGCTGAACCGGATTGACGAGATGCGCCGGGTGTAGTCGCCGATCGTCGGCCCGTAGGAGATCGGTGCGGCCGCGAACAGCACCGCAGACAACGCCCACGTCTGCCAGAACCCGCCCAGTGCATACTCGCCGCTCGAGGTGCCGGGGGCGAAACCGCCTGCAAACGCGAAAAAGCCGACGATCATCAACCCGCCGACGATGGGCACCACCAACTTCTGGATGGCGACGATGGTGGCGTGGCCGTAGAGCGCCACGGTCACCATCAGCGCGGCCACCGCGGCATAGGCGACCGCATGCACGATGTTGTTCTCCGGGGTGCCGAGCAGACGATGGCCTGCGGCGACGATCGCGTCACCACTCGTCCACACCGTCACCGCCGCGAACCCCAGGGCGATGGCCAGGGCCAGTCCCGAGCCGATGAACCGGCCGCGAATGCCGAAGAACGCGCCGCTGGACACGGTCATGTTCGTGCCCGTGCGGGGCCCGATGATCGCGGTGGGCAGCACCGCAAGCGTGCCGACCGCGGTACCGACGGCCATCGAGGTCACCGTCTGCCAGAAGCTCAGGCCGAACAGGATCGCGAACGCGCCGAAGACGACGTTCGTCCAGGTCAGGTTGGCGCCGAGGAAGACCGCGGCGAGATTGCGTGGCCCGGAGTCGCGGGCGTCCTCGGGCAGGTACTCGACGCCTGCTGCTTCGACCGCGCCGACGCGGTCCTCGGTCAACTCGGCGGCGGGGCCGGGGAGTGTTGCGGTCATGAGCTGCTCGATTCGGCTTGTTGATGGGTAGATCAATAGTGTTGATGTAGTGTTCAATAACAATCGGGATTCGTCAATAGGAGGAATGAAATTGACCGTGGACTCTGCTTCCTCACGCGAGCGCTCGTCAGTGGACTCTGCTTCCTCACGCGAGCGCTCGTCAGTGGACTCTGCTTCCTCACGCGAGCGCTCGTCAGTCGAGATGCGGGACGCGAAGCGGAAGCTGCCCGCCGAGCGGCACGGTGAGCTGCTTGCCAAAGCCGTAGAGATCAGCGCGGCCGAGGGTTTGTCCGCGGTCACGCTGCGTCGGGTCGCCACCGATCTCGGCGTGACTCCCGGCCTCGTCAGCCACTACTTCTCGTCTGCCGAGCAGCTCATCACCGCCGCATTCACGACGGCCGCCGTTGCCGATCTGGCCGAGGCGCGGTCGCGGCTAGCTACCGCGAAAACGCCGACCGCCAAGATCGATCGTGCTGATGGACTACCTGCTCGACGACTCCAGCGAGGACGCGAGCGCGCTCTGGCTCGAGGCGTGGAGTTTGGGCAGGCGCAACGACCCGTTAGCCGCTGCCGCCAACGCGCTGACGACCGAGTGGCTCGAGTGCATCGCCGAAATTGTTCGCTCTGGCGATGTTTCGGGGGAGTTTCACGTGGCAGACGCCGATGTTGCGGCGCGACGACTGTTGACCATGATCGACGGTCTCGGTGCACAGATGGTGGTAAGGGCCGTTCCGTCCCGCGAAGCCAAGCACATTGCGCGGTCGTATTTCACCGCCGAACTCGGGATCGACAAGCGGGTTTGAGCGAACTCGCTAATTGCGTCGTCAATTACCAGAATCGCCATCGTCGGAGCCCTATGCTTAGCGCGTAAAACAGACCATGACCGGCGGAGGGGCGCGTGGCCTGGGCAGGGGCATCGAAATGACCGGCGATCTGCTGACGGGGCGTGATAGCGAACTCGTCGCGATTCGTCGTGCGCTGAGCGGCACCGGCAACTACTCCGGTGTGGTGATCTGCGGAGCGGCGGGCGTCGGAAAGACGCGACTGGCTCGAGAAGTGCTTGCCCGTGCGCAGGCAGCAGGCGAGCGGACGAACTGGATCACCGGCACCGAATCCGCCAGGCCGCTGCCACTCGGCGCATTCACCGGCTCCATCACCGAATCGTCGGGGTCGATGCCCGATGTCGGCCGCCTCATCAATTCCTTTGTCGCACAACAGCGTCAGGGCAAGGTGCTGATCGGTGTCGATGACGCGCATCTGCTCGACGGGCTGTCGGCACACGTCGTGCATCAGCTCGCGCAGACGCGCGGGCCGCGGCTGGTCGTCACGGTGCGCACCGGCGAGGCCGAACCCGACGCGGTGACAGCGCTGTGGAAGGACGGCCTTCTCGCCCGGCTCGATCTCGAGCCGCTGTCCGAGGCGGGCACCCGCAGCCTCATCGAGACGGCCCTCGAAGGAGCGGTGGACGCCCGCAGCGCGAAGCGTTTCTGGAAACTGACCGGCGGCAACGCCTTGTTCCTGCGCCAGCTGTTGAAGGACCAGGTCGACGCCGGACGGATGCGCAAAGTCGCAGGGGTATGGATGTGGGACGAGCGGGTGGCGGTGTCCCAGAGCATCACGGACATGGTCGGGCGTCGGCTGGGCGAGCTCTCCGAAGGCATTGCCCTGGTGGTCGACACGCTGTCGCAATGCGAGCCGCTGGCCGTGGACGTGTTGTCCAAAGTGGCCGATCGGTCCGACCTGGAGGCCGCCGAACAGCTGCACCTTGTCACCGTCGAGCGCTCGGGCAACGAGCGCATGGCCCGGTTGGCGCACCCGCTCTTCGGTGAATTGCGGCGGGCAAGCGCAGGCGAGATGTATCTCTCGCGGATCCGGGGCAAGCTGGCGGAGGGCCTGCGCGACAGGCCCGACGAGGACATGCAGTCCACCGTGCGCAGAGCACTGCTGACGCTCGAGTCGGACCTCGCGCCGGACGCCGAGCTGTTCGTGGATGCGGCCCGGTTCTCGATGACGCTGCTGGATCTCGAACTGGCCGATCGATTCGCCTCCGCCGCAGTGAATGCCGGCTCCAGCGACGCGCCGGAGGTGCAGGTGATGAACCTGGTGCTTCGAGGCCGTGGCGACGAGGCCGAGAAGTTCCTGCAGGAGATCACCACCGACGGCCACGAGGACGCGCATCGGTGGTCGACCGTTCGGGCGGCGAACCTGATATGGATGCTCGGACGCTCCGCCGACGCATCGGCCATCCTCGACGACCTTGCCGCGGGATCGGAGACGCCGGCCCAATCCGCGTCGCGGCAGGCGGTGGAAGCGTGCGTCGACGCGGTCTCCGGGCGGTGCGCAGTCGCAGCCGAAAAAGCTAGGGCCGCCATGGGTTCCGCACTGCTGGACGACTTCCACGCCATGATGGCCTCGTTCGCGCTGACGATGGCGCTGGGTGCGCTCGGTCAAGCCGACGAGCTCACGGCGGTGGCCGAAGAGACCCTGCAACGCGCCTCGACGTCGTTCCAGACGTCGCACATGCGTTTCTGGTACGGCGGCGTGTACGCCCGCGCGTGCCGGCTCAACGGCCGCATCGACGAGTGTGTCGCCATCGCCGACCGGCTCTCGGACTCGGCGAAGGATGTGCCCGGACTCGCGTATGCCAACCTGGCGTCGCTGGTGGGTCACGCCCACCTGGTCCGCGGAGACCTGCCAGGTGCCGTCAAGATTCTGCACGAGGCGCGGGCGGGAGTCGAACACCACGCTGTTACAACGGGTTTGCGGTTTGCCAGTCGTTTCGCGCTGACCGAGGGCCACGCCAAACTCGGGGAAGCGGCCGAAGCGGAGGAAGTATTCGCCGAAGCCAGGGACCGCGTGCCTGCTGAATCCGTGTACATGCACACCGCCCTTGCGCTGGCGGCCGGATGGTCTCTGGCCGCCAACGGCTGCTTGACCGATGCCGTCGCGGTCGTGCGCGATGCCGCTGCGGAGGCGCGTGACCGGGGCCAGCCGACACACGAACTGGCGTGCGTGCAGGCGGCGGCGCAGTGGGGCGACGCGTCGATGGCGGATCGGGCGCGCCAACTGGCGGACGAGTTGTCCTTGCCGATCGCAGACGCCGTCGCCCGGCATGCCGAAGCCCTCGCGGCCAAGGACGGGGAGGGCCTGCTCGCAGCATCGAACGAATATCAGGCGCTCGGCGATCGAGTGACGGCCGCGGATGCGGCGGCGCAGGCGGCGGTGGCCTTCTCGCAGAGTCAACAGCGCAGGCGCAGGCTGTACGCCGCAGCGATCGCTCAGGGGCTGTCCGACGAATGCGGCGGCATCAGCACCCCCGCCCTTCGGAGTCCGACAGGCCACCCACTGACCGAGCGGCAACGTGAAATCGTCGAGTTGGCGGTCGCGGGCATGTCCAACAAGGACATCGCGAAGCGCCTGTACATGTCGGTCCGCAGTGTGGAGGGCCACCTGTATCGCGCGTGCCAGCGCGTGGGCGCCAACTCTCGCGAGGAGCTGGCGAGGATCATCCGGAAGGGTCCGAGGGCGACCGACTGACAAGGGTGCCCCATACCGGAACTCCGGCGACGCTGCCGACGGTTTACGGGTACCCGAAAAAATGTAACCGGGTGTTCAAACTTATTGCGCCAGACGGGATTTCGGATCCGTCGAGTTGCGGGTGCTGCTGCGGTGCGGGTAGCATGGCAGACAACGAAGGGGAGTAGCCCCAAATCGGGTAATCGACATACTGGTCCTGCGGGACCCGGTTCCCGAACCGGCAGCGACCGGTGGGCGAGACCTTCGGCCGTACGAACCGTTTCGGTTGTCGGCCGGAGGAATCACCGAAGATAACTCCGACCGACAGCCACGAACCGAGGAGCTGTTGGTGTTCGCAGCCTTGCTGCTGAGTTTCGCCGTCATATTCGTCGCCGAGCTGGGGGATAAGTCCCAGCTCATGGCGATGACGTTTGCGCTTCGCCACCGCTGGTGGGTAGTGCTCGGCGGCATCACCGTTGCGACGACGGCCGTCCACCTGATTTCGGTCGCGGTGGGCCACTACCTGGGTGCTGCGCTGCCGACACACCTGCTGGGCATCCTCGCCGGTGTGGCGTTCGTCTTCTTCGGACTGTGGACGCTGCGGGGTGACAGCCTCTCGGACGACGAGGCGACGCGCGCCCAGCGGTCGAGCGCACCGGCGATCTTCGCGGTCACGTCGGCATTCCTGCTCGCCGAGCTCGGCGACAAGACGATGCTCGCGACGGTGACGCTCGCCGCGGACCACGACTGGGTCGGCGTATGGATCGGCTCCACGCTGGGCATGGTTGCCGCCGATGCGCTGGCCATCCTCGTCGGGGCGATCGCGGGCAAGCACCTTCCCGAGCGGTTGATCCAGCTGACGGCGGCTGCGCTGTTCGTCGTCTTCGGCGTATCCATGCTCGTTGAGGGCTTCTTCCGGACCACTCCGTATGTGGTCGGCATCGCGATCGGGTTTGGTGTCGTCCTGATCGCGGGCGCGGCTCTGCGCGCATTGCCGGAGCGCTTGCGGCCACCCGTGATGCGCACCGAACCTGCTGCACCGACGGTGGAACCGAATAGCTGCCGAGCAGACGCTTAGGTCCGCGGTGTCCTGCGACTTTGCGGCAGTTTGCGTCTGCTCGCGCTAAAAACCTTCTGTCAGAACGCGGTCCAGCGTGTCGGCGTAGAAGTCGGCCGCCTCGATGTCGATGCACAGCGGCGGCTTGGTCTTGAGGATGTTCATGCGGTCGCCGGTGGGCTGAATCACCACACCGAGTTCGAGCATGCGATTACATATCGCTGCGGTCTCCTCGACGGCCGGGTCGAGAGTGTCTGGATCCCGCACCATCTCGACGCCGAGATACAGCCCGATGCCGTGCACCGTGCCGATGATGGGGTGCTTGTCCTGTAGCGCTTGCAATCTCGCCTTCAGGTGCGCGCCAACCCGTGCGGCATTCTGCTGAAGCTCCTCGTCGCGCAGTACGTCGAGCACCGTGATGCCGATCGCACACGACAGCGGACTGCCGCCGGTGGACGAGAAGAAGTAGCCCTGTCTGGAGAACTTGTCGGCGATCTCGCGGCTGGTGATCACCGCACCGAGTGGAGAGCCGTTGCCGGTGGACTTCGCGACCGACACGATGTCGGGAATGACGTTCTGCTGCTGAAAGCCCCAGAACCAATTGCCGAGCCGGCCGTAGGCGACCTGGACCTCGTCGGCGATCGCCAGACCGCCGCCCGCCCGCACCGCCGCGTAAACCTGCTCCAGATAATGATCGGGCAGCGCCATGCCGCCTGCGTTGCCGTATACCGGCTCCGCGATGAACCCGGCGGGCGGCCTTCCGTCAGCGATCAGGCCTTCGATCTGCGCCACCGCTTCGGCGGCGTATCGATCGGCGTCGGCGCCGCGGAACTTACCGCGGAAGCTGTTCGGCGATTCCACGGTGTGCACCCAATCCGGCCGGGTGGCGAGCGCATTGGGATTGTCGGCCGTCGAGGTGGACACGGCGTCGGTGGCGTATGTCCATCCGTGATACGCCTCACGCACCGCGACGATGTCGCGCCTGCCGGTGGCTGCCATCGCGAGCCGCAGCGCCAAATCGCTTGCCTCCGAGCCGGAGTTCACCAGAAACACGGTATCGAGCGGCTCGGGCAGCATGGCGGCCAGCCGCTCGCTGTACTCGACCACAGCCTCGTAGTTGAAGCGCGAGTTCGTGTTCAGCTTTCGCAGCTGACGGGCGGCGGTCTCGGCCACCCGCGGATGCGCGTGACCGAGCACCGTGACGTTGTTGACCATATCGAGGTAGCACCGCCCGGCGGTGGACATCAGGTAGTGCCGCCAGCCGCGCTCGATCTGCGGCGGTCTGGCGTAGTAATGCTCCTGAACTGGCGCAAAGCTCTCGTCGCGACGCGCCAGAAGATCTTGTGCGCGAAGGTCTTTGGGCAGCTCGGGGAGGCCGAGCAGCTGGCGCGGGTCGCGGCTGAGCGCCAGCCAGCCCTTCGACAGCTCGGCGGAGCTGAATAGCGGCGATTGTGGTGCACCGACCGGCCGCACCCCCAGTTCTGCCCACCGGCCCGGCGATAGTTCCGCTACCGGTTCACCGGCGCGCACCCCGGTCGCGGCCACCGGTGTCACGCAGGCAAGCGTGAGTTCGTGGTCGCGGCCGCGGACGGTGATGCTGTCGTCGGTGCGGTCGACCACCTCGCCGTCCCACGGTGACACCGCTTGCGTGTCGGCCGCGGGCCACAGGCTGATGCCCGTCGCCACGACGTCGGGGCTGTCCTGGCTGAGCGGTTTGGCCCGGCTCAGCCGTGGCTCGCCGAACCGGGTGACAACCAGCGCAGCACCGTCATCGATTGCAGCCCTTGCGAATTCGCTCTCGATATCCGAACGTAGCCAGCCGCCAGGAACGAACGCCGAGTCGTAGGCGTCGGATTGCGACGAGAGGTCAAGGGTCACGACCTTGGCGGGGTCGAGCCCATTGATGAGTGCGGTGTCGACGGCCACGGCGTCCCGCGCGTCAGCCAACCCGAGTTCCTCCTTGATCAGTGCGGTCATCACGTCGATCGGCAGCGAGGTGGCCTGCTCGAACATCCGGATTTCCCCCCCGGTCTGTTCGGTGACGTACGCGTTGTCGGGGTCGAGGGCGGCCTGCTGTGCTCCGCTGACGATCAGCACAGCGGTGCGCAGCACCAGCATCGGCCATAGCGCCTCGGCCTCCTCCGCCGACAACGGCCGGATGGCATGAAACGCGCGCACTCCGGGCAGGATCGACGTCGGATCGCTTCCCGGATGCCCGAGCACCGATGACACCGTGATCGCCAACTCGGACACCGCCCAGGTGTGCGACAGGTCGCCGAAGTCGATGACACCGTCGGGGTAGACCGCTCCGTCTGCACCCCGAGAGACGACTACGTTGGCGTCGGTGAGATCGAGGTGGGTTGCCTGCCGGGGCAGGATGTCGGCGAGCGGCGCTATACGCGACCATGCAGCCGCCGACGCGGCAGCGGCGCGGTCCCGCCGTTCGGGATCGCGGACATGCGAACACAGTTGCGCCACAACGTCGGCGCCGTAGCGGAGGTCCCACTGCAACGCGCGATCCATTCCGGGATGGTCGAATCCGGCGAGCGCGCGGCTGGCCCGTCCTGCCATCTCGCCCAGCTTCGCGACGGTGGCAGGCGGCAGGTACCCGGAGTCGTACAGTGTGCCGCCCGGCAGGTACCGAAGAAGTCGCACGTAGGCGGTACCTTCCAGCAGTCCCGTGATCGTGGTGCACTTTTCGCCCGCCACATTGGGCAGCGGCACGGCGATGCGAAGTGAAGGCTCCGTGTCGGCGATCAGGTCGGCAGCAGCGTCCTGCGCCTCCAATTCGGTTGCGTTGAACGCGGGATTGGCGATCTTCAGCACGCCGAGAATCCCGTCGTTGCCGTCGTGCACGATGAAATTGCAGTCCTGGTTGCTGCCAAGCAGTTTGGCCCGCGCGACCAGTCCGTAGTGCTCTGCGACGATCTGCTCGGCCTGCGCTTCGGTGACCTGAGGTCCCGGCAGCTCAGGCTCTTCGAGGAAGTTGAAGCCGACGGTGCGGCGTGGCGTGCTCATCGGTCGACGAACGGAACGACGACTTCACTGAACGCGTCGTTGTCGTCACCGGCGGCGGTGTGCCCGGCGTCCGACAGCTCGGCGAATTCGGCATGCGGCACGGTTTCGAGGAAGTGCTTGACCCCCTCCTCGCTGACCACGTCGGAGAGCCTTCCGCGGATCAGCAGAATCGGAATGGTCAGCGCGATGGCGGCCTGCTCGAGCATTTCGGTGCGGACGAAGGAGTCATCCGGCGGCGCGGTCAGAAACGCCGGATCCCAGTGCCAGAACCAGCGGCCGTCGCGGAACCGCAGGTTCTTCTTCAAGCCCTCGGGGCTGCGGGGTTTGGCGCGGTGCGGCAGGTACGCGGCAACGGCGTCGGCGGCTTCGTCCAGAGACTCGAAGCCGTCCAGTCCGCTGGCCATGAACTCGCGGATGCGCGCGCTGCCGTCCTTCTCATACCGAGGCACCACGTCGACGAGCACCAGCTTCGTCACCTTGTCCGGCCCTGCTTGATGGGCCACAGGGAGAGCGGTCATCCCGCCCATGCTGGCCCCGATCAAGACCGTCGGCCTGCCGATCTGCTCCAGCACCGCCAGGGTGTCCTCGACCAGCGCGTCGACGGTGTAGTTCGCGTCTGGCGCGCGGTCACTGTCGCCGTGCCCGCGGGAGTCCAGGGCGACAACGTGCAACCCCTCGTCGGCGAGGATCTGGCTTGTGCTTTTCCAGGAGAACCGGTTCTGGCCGCCTCCGTGCAGGAAAAGGACCGACGATCGGTTGGCGGTCGACTCGGCGTCGCGGTTCCACTCGTCGGCGATGAGGGTGAGGCCATCGACACCCTGAAACTTCACCGTTTGCAGTTCGCTCTGCTCAGCGCTCACGGACGTCCTCTCAGGCCTTCTCCCCGAGCTCACGTTAACCCAGCGAAAAATCGCCCATTTACGGATGGTGACCAATCGGTGCCGGGCACGTCCCTACAATCTGCGATCGTGCAGCCCGATACGCCGAGCTCCGATGACCGCCAAGTCATCATCGACGCCGCGTACAACTGCCTGTCCGAGCCGCACAGCGGGCCTGTCCTGGTGGCGGCGATCCTGGAGCGCTCGGGCCTGTCCACCAGGGCTTTCTACCGACACTTCGTGTCGAAGGACGAACTGTTTCTCGCGATGTTGCGGCAGGAGGCCGAAGCGCTCGCCGACCGCTTGGACCGCATTGCCGAGCGGTTGCCCGGCGCTCCGCGTGAGCAGCTGACGGCGTGGGTGGAGATGATGTTCGCGCTCGCACTCGAACCGGAGCTGCGCATGCATCTCACGGTCATCGACTCCGACGAAGTTCGCGCCGCCAAGGGTTATCGCGAGACCCGCGAACGACTGCACGCCGACCGGGAACGCTCGCTCGAGCGGATCCTTGAACGCGGCCGCGACGACGGGTCGTTCCCGCTGAGCGATCCGCAGAGGGACGCCGTCGCGATCAGCGCGGTGATCAGTCGCGAGCTGACGATATCGGCGCCGGGCGATCTCGACGGTTTGCGCCAATCACAGTCCCGCGTCATCGATTTCGCGCTGCGGGCCCTTGGCGCCGAGCGACCATCCCGATGAGTTTTGATCGCAAGCCGGGTCTGCACTGGTGGCAACCGATAGATCCGCATAGATAGGAGTGCCCAAATGCCGGCCATCACGCCCTCGCTCTGGTTCGACGACAACCTCGAGGAAGCCGCGGAGTTCTACACCTCGGTCTTTCCGAACTCGTCGATCGAGGAGCTCTACCGAACCACCGATGCGGGACCGGGCGCACCCGGCAGCGTGCTGTGGGGCTCCTTCGTGCTGGACGGCGCGCGGTTCATCGGGATCAACGGCGGCCCGCACTTTCAGTTTTCCGAGGCGGTGTCGTTGATGATCCACTGCAAGGACCAGGACGAGGTCGATTACTACTGGAACCGGCTGGTCGATGGCGGCGAGGAATCGATGTGCGGCTGGCTCAAGGACCGCTTCGGCCTCAGCTGGCAGGTCACGCCGGACCGCTTGTTCGAGCTGCAAAACGATCCGGACCCGGCCCGCGCGCGCTGCCACCAAGGCGATGCACGGCATGCGCAAGATTGTCATCGCCGAACTCGAAGAGGCCGCGGCGAACGCGTAAGCCGTTGGGCTCAGCTCGTCAGGCGCGCGACCCACTCGATGGTGGCGTCACTGATCTCCTCGACCTTGGCGGGGCTGTCGCACACGGTGACCATCAGCGACGCTTCGGACATGATCGCGATGAGGATGCGGGACAGCAGCTGACCCCGCTGTGACGAGTCCACGTCGAGCACGCCCATCCACCGGTGGAAGAACGTGAGCGTGTTCGTGCGGCGGATTCGTTCGAAGCCGACGGGGACATCACCGGAGGCGATCATCATCGCCGCACGCCGGTTGGCCCAGATCGCGTCGAGGTAGGCGCGGGCGTGCACGCCGAACGCCTGTCGGCTGTCCAGACTCGCGGATCCTTGCGCGGCCTCGGCGATCCGCCGCTCGACGTCTGCGGACAGCCGCTCGTAGATCGCGAGAAACAGTTCTTTCTTGCCGCCGAAATGGTGGTAGATGCTGCCGATGCTGGCGCCGGACAGATCGACGATGTCGGCCATCGTCGCCGCGGAGAAGCCGCGCGAACTGAAGACTTCCGTCGCCGCGTCAAGGATGCGCTGTTGCGTGGCGTCGGTCCTCGCCCAACGCCTTGCGGGCGTCGTGGTCATGGTCTCAAGGTAGCTGACAGTCACCAAGCCAGAGAATCGTTTCGGTGCGCAACTGCGTTTGCTGGCAGTTGCATAGGCGAGCGCAGCCTAAGTTGCCGGCAGACCGCCGTAACGGCTTCGCCGGGGCGCCATTGGCTATTTCGCAAAAAAGTCAATATGCAATTGTCCGGCATGCCAGCGGTTGTAACCTCTCGGCAGCCGTAACGGCGCGGATCGGAAGGATGTGGCCGAGATGTCGATGCGGAGCACGCGAAAAGGGACCGCTTGATGATAGCTTCCACAGCAATCTCCAAGCCGGTGCGCGCATTCGGCGGCTTCTATTCGATGGCGCTCGACACTTTCGTGTTGATGTTCAAGCCACCCTTCGCGTGGCGCGAATTCATCGCGCAGTCTTGGTTCGTCGCGCGTGTGTCCATCGTTCCGACGCTGATGTTGACGATTCCGTACACGGTGTTGCTGACCTTCATCGAAACCATCCTGCTGACGGAGATCGGTGCTTCGGACTTCTCCGGCACAGGAGCCGCCCTGGGAACAGTGAGGCAGATCGGCCCGATCGTGACCGTCCTGGTGGTCGCCGGGGCCGGCGCCACCGCCATGTGCGCAGACCTGGGTGCGCGGACCATTCGTGACGAGCTCGATGCGCTGCGGGTGATGGGCGTCGACCCCATCCACGCGCTCGTGGTGCCCCGGGTGCTTGCGGCCACCGTCGTATCGCTGGCGCTGTCCGCCACCGTGATCCTTGTCGGGCTCGCTGGGGCGTATTCCTTCGTCGTCTTCATCCAGCACGTTTCGCCCGGTGCGTTCGCGGCTGGCCTCACGCTGATCATCGGGGCCACTGACGTGGTGATCGCGCTGGTGAAGGCGGCGCTGTTTGGGCTCTCGGCCGGCCTGATCGCCTGCTACAAGGGGATTTCTGTGCATGGCGGGCCGCAGGGTGTCGGCAATGCGGTGAACGAAACCGTCGTGTTCACCTTCATGGCGCTGTTCGCGATCAATATCGTCGCGACAGCGGTGGCGATCAAGATCACGCGATGACGACCTCCAAGCCTCATTCGCAATTTCCCTGGCTGAAAGACAGGTACCGCGGACTGGCTGACGGATGGAACCACATCGGGACGCAAACCAAGTTCTATGGCCGGACCCTGACCTCGATCCGTTACACACTCGTCTACTACAGGGTCGAGCTGATTCGTCTCATCGCGCAGATGGGCCTCGGGGCGGGGGCGCTCATCATCATCGGCGGAACGGTCGCGATCGTCGGCTTCCTCACCGTGACCACGGGCGCGCTGGTGGCGGTGCAGGGTTACAGCGACTTCTCCGAACTCGGCGTTGAGGCGCTGACCGGATTTGTGTCGGCCTACTTCAACGTGCGACTGATCGCACCGGCCACCACCGCCATCGCCCTGTCTGCCACCATCGGCGCGGGCGCCACCGCGCAACTCGGCGCCATGCGGATCAACGAGGAGATCGACGCGCTCGAGGTGATGGGTATTCGCAGCGTCGCGTTCCTCGCCTCAACCCGGGTGATCGCGGGCTTCCTTGTGGTGATCCCGCTGTACTGCGTGGGCGTGCTGATGGCGTTCTGGGCGGCGCGGTTCGGCACCACCGTTCTCTACGGTCAATCAACGGGCGTCTACGACCACTACTTCAAAACGTTCCTCAACCCCACCGACCTGATGTGGTCGTTCGGCCAATGCGTCGCTTTGTCGATGGTGATCATGCTTGTGCACACCTACTACGGGTTCACCGCACGGGGTGGGCCGGCGGGGGTCGGTGAGGCCGTCGGGCGTGCGGTGCGTACGTCGCTGATTGTCTCGGCGTTCGTCTTGGTGATGCTCTCGCTTGCCGTTTACGGCCAGTCCGGCAACTTCAACCTGGCTGGATAAGCATGGAGGGACGAGACGAAGGCCTGCACCCCGCGTGGTGGACGTTGTTCCTTTTGGTCGCGACTGCCGTCGCCATCTGGCTGTCGTATTCGTTATTCCTTGGCACCTTCAAGCGGCATGAGACGGTCACGCTGACATCCGATCGGTCGGGCCTGGTGATGGAGACCAACGCCAAGGTCAAGTTGCGTGGCGTCCAGGTCGGGCGAGTCGCCTCAATCCAGGGCGGCAGCCAGCCGGTCGCGCTGACGCTGGAGATCGACAAGGACAAGGTCAAGTACATCCCTGCGAATGTCGAGGCGCAGATCCGGGCCACCACGGTGTTCGGCGCCAAGTTCGTCGACCTCATCTACCCCAAAGACCCCAGCCGGCAGCGGCTGACGGCCGGTCAGGTGATCAAATCGCGGAACGTCACCGTCGAGGCCAACACCGTGTTCCAGAACCTGGTCAACGTGCTGAAGCAGATCGACCCGGCCAAGCTCAACAGCACGCTGTCCGCGCTCGCCGACGGTGTCCGGGGTCAGGGTGAGCGGATCGGTGAGGCCACCACCGCAGCGAATCAGGTTCTGCTCGAGCTGAATCCGCGCTACCAAACGATAACCGAGGATTTGCGCGCGCTCAAAGGGTTCAATGACACGTATAGCGTTGCCGCGCAAGACATTTTGACCACACTCGACGCACTCAGCACAACCAGCACGACCATCACCACCCACTCCGACCAGCTGGACGCGTTGTTGCTGGCCACCATCGGGCTCTCCAACAGCGGCATCAATCTGCTCGCGCCGAATCAGGCCAATCTCATCAAGGCGATCAACGTGCTCGAGCCGACGACGGACCTGCTGTACAAGTACAACCCGGAATACACCTGTCTACTCGTGGGCGCGAAGACCCTTCTGGACACGGGTGGCTACGAAGCGCCAGGTGGCAACGGGCGAACTCTGGTGCTGGACACCTCACTGTCGCTCGGAGACGACCCGTACCACTATCCGGACAACCTGCCGATCATCGGCGCCAAGGGCGGCCCGGGCGGCAAGCCGAGCTGCGGCTCGCTGCCGGATGTCGCACAGAACTGGCCCGTGCGGAATCTCGTCACCAATACCGGGTTCGGCACCGGAATCGACTGGCGGCCCAACCCCGGCATCGGCTTCCCGGCGTGGGCCAACTACCTCCCGGTCACCCGCGCGGTGCCCGAGCCACCCAGCATCCGCAACCTCTTCGGCGGGCCTGCAATAGGGCCGATCCCGTATCCAGGTGCACCGGCCTACGGTGCGGACCTGTACGCGCCGGACGGCACGCCGCTGTGGCCTGGACTGCCGCCGGCGCCACCGCCGATGGCGCCGCGCGAACCCGGCCCGACACCCGGCTCCGAGCCGTTCGTGGTTGCGTCGCCGGCGCAGATGCAGCCGACACCGCTACCCCCGATCCCCCTGCCGCGGGAGGCGGCGCCGTCCCCGTGATCGCCACCGAGAGGGCCATGAGAGGTAATCCGCCATGCCGGGCATGAGAGCCAGGGTTCGACACGACGCATGGCGTCTTGCCGTGTTCTTGGTTGCCTGCCTGCTGGGCGTGTTCGGCTTGTTTGCGGTCTTCGGGCAGATGCGGTTCGGGGAGAAGACTTACAGCTACAAGGCCGTATTCACCAACGTGACCGGGCTGGAAAACGGCGACTTCGTCCGCATCGCCGGTGTCGAGGTAGGCAAGGTCAATGACGTTGCCATTCAACCCGACACGACAGCGGTGGTCGACTTCTCCGCAGATCGGTCGGTGGTGCTGACCGAGGGCAGCAGGGCCGTCATTCGCTACGACGACCTCATCGGCGGCCGCTTTCTGGCGCTGGAGGAAGGGGCTGGCGGTGTCTCGAAGCTCAAGCCTGGCGACACGATCCCGTTGGCCCGCACATCGCCGGCGCTCGACCTCGATGCGCTGATCGGTGGATTTCGACCGCTGTTCCGAGCGCTGGATCCAGATCAGGTGAACGCGTTGTCGGGCCAGCTGATTCAGGCCTTGCAGGGTCAGGGTTCGACGATCAACTCGTTCTTGGCCCAGACCGCCGCTCTGACGAGCACGCTGGCCGACCGAGATCAGCTGATCGGGGAGGTCATCACCAACCTCAATGTCGTGCTGGGATCGCTCGGTGACCAGAGCGACCAGTTCGCGAAGGCCGTCGACGCGCTCGCGGACTTGACGAAGACCTTGGAAGCGCGCAAAGGGGACATCAGCAACGGAATTGCGTACACCAACGCGGCAGCCGGAAACATCACCGACCTCTTGGCGCAGGCTCGTCCGCCATTTCAAAAGACGATTCAGGAAACAGACCGTGCCGCGGGAATCGTGGTGGCCGACCATGATTACTTCGACAACCTGCTGAACACTTTGCCGGACGCGTACCAAGCGCTTGCCCGACAAGGCATTTACGGTGACTTCTTCAGTTTCTACCTGTGCGACGTCGTGCTGAAGCTCAATGGCAAAGGTGGTCAGCCGGTGTACGTCAAGGTCGCCGGCCAGTCCACCGGGAGGTGCGCGCCGAAGTGAAGTCCTTCGCTGAACGAAATCAGTTCGTCATCGGTGCCGTCGGGCTGGCTTTGACGATCGGCATTGTGCTGGGGGCTCTGAACTACGACAGGCTGCCGTTCCTCCATGGCAAGGAGTACTCGGCTTACTTCGCCGATGCCGGCGGCCTGACAACCAGTCAGGGCGTGCTGGTTTCGGGTTTCGAGGTGGGCAAGGTCGAGTCCATCGAGTTGGATGGGCCGCGGGCGCTCGTGAAGTTCACCGTCGCCAGGAACATCCATCTCGGCGATCGCACCGAGGCGGCGATCAAAACCAAGGGCCTGCTGGGCACGAAGGTCCTCGAGGTCACCTCTCGTGGCGGTGGCCAACTGGAGGGCACGATCCCCGTCGAGCGCACGAGATCGCCCTATCAGCTGCCGGATGCGCTGGGCGAGCTGGCGACGACGATCAGCGGCCTGAACACCAACCAGTTGTCGGATTCGCTGAGGGTGCTGGCGGAGACATTCTCCGATACCCCGCCGCAGCTGCGGATCGCGGTCGAGGGGGTCGCGCGGTTCTCCCAGACCCTGGACGAACGGGATGAGCAGCTACGGGGTTTGCTGGCCAACGCGAACAAGGCCACCACGGTGCTGGCCCAGCGCAGCAACCAAGTCGTCAGCCTGATCGCCAATTCCAATGCGCTGCTGGCCGAACTCGAAACCCAAAGCGCCGCACTGGATCAGATCTCCGGCAACATCTCCTCTCTCAGCCGACAACTGCAGGGCTTCATCGCCGAGAACCGCAACACCCTCAGGCCCGCTCTCGACAAGCTCAACGGTGTGCTGACCATCGTCGACAACCGCAAGGAGCGGGTGCAGAGGTCGATCAAACTGCTCGGCCAATACTCCATGTCGTTGGGCGAATCGGTGTCGTCCGGTCCGTTTTTCAAGACCTACGTCGCCAACTTGCTGCCGGGCCAATTCCTGCAGCCGTTCATCGACGCCGCGTTCTCCGACCTCGGTCTCGATCCCAATGTGCTGCTGCCGTCTGAGCGCACCGACCCACAAATCGGCCAGCCGGGCACACCGGCGCTGCCCGTGCCGTACCCGCGGACCGGGCAGGGCGGCGAACCTCGTCTGAATATCCCCGACGCCATCACCGGCAATCCCGCCGACCAGCCGTGCGGTTCGCCCGGGCTGCCGCTGCCCGGCCCCGGCTGCTATCCCTACCGCGAGCCGCCGCCGGCGCCGCCGCCCGGCGGGCCGCCGCCGGGACCGCCAGCCGAGGCACCGCCAGGTCTGCAGTCAACGCCGGAACCGACTCCATCACCGGTCCTGGTGCCCGCTCCCGGCGAGGTGTCCCACCTCTCACCAGAAGGGGCCGGACAATGACCCGCACCGCCAAGATTTTCCTAGCCGTCGCGCTGGCTGTGATACTCGTCGGCGGCGTCGTCGTGTTGTTGCGCACCACCGACCGGATCAACCGCACACACGTCGTCGCATACTTCGAAAACGCGAACGGAATCTATGCGGGCGACGACGTTCGCATCGTCGGTGTGCCCGTGGGCAGGATCGAATCCATCGAGCCGCAGCCCGAGCAGGTCAAGATCTCGTTCTGGTACGACAGCAAGTACAAGGTGCCGGGCGACGTCAAGGCCGCGATCCTGTCGCCGACGCTGGTGACTGCTCGCGCGATTCAGCTCACCCCCGCCTACGTCAGTGGACCGGTGATGAAAGACAATGCGGTCATCCCGCGCGAACGCACCGCGGTGCCGGTGGAGTGGGACGAGGTCCGCAAACAGTTGGAGAAGCTCACCGACACGTTGCAGCCGACCGAGCCCGGAGGGGTGAGCCCGTTGGGCTCAGTCATCAACACCGCCGCTGACAACCTACGTGGTGAGGGCGCCAACATCCGTGACACCATCATCAAACTGTCACAAGCCGTTTCGGCCCTCGGCGATCACAGCACCGACATCTTCTCCACTGTCAAGAACCTGGCCACCCTGGTGTCGGCGCTGCAGGACAGCACCGACTTGATGCGTCAGCTCAACCAGAACCTGGCGACCGTCACCGGCCTTCTCGCCAACGATCCCGACGAAGTCGCCAACGCAGTCCGCGACCTCAACAACGTCGTCGGAGACGTCCAGACGTTCGTGGCCGACAACCGCGAAGCGCTGGGCACCACGTCGGACAAGTTGGCAGGGGTGACCCAGGCGCTGACCGACAGCCTGGGTGACATCAAGCAGGTCTTGCACGTAACGCCCCAACACTTTGCAGAACTACGTGAACATCTGGCAACCCGCACAGGGCGCGGTGAGCAGCGTGCCGATGCTCAACAACTTCGCCAACCCGGTTTCCTTTCTGTGCGGCGCTATTCAGGCGGCGTCACGGCTGGGCGCCGAGCAGTCGGCGAAGCTCTGCGTGCAGTACCTGGCGCCGATCATCAAGAACCGCCAGTACAACTTCCTTCCGCTTGCACAGAACGTCTTCGTTGGTGCAACGACGCGGCCGAATGAGCTCACCTACAGCGAGGACTGGCTGCGGCCGGATTACATACCGCCGCAAGCACCGCCGCCAGGCGACACAAGCCCACCGCCGGCGGCCGGGCACCGCCACCGGACACGGGTCCGCCGTTGGCCGCCGGGGGTCCCCCGCTCGCCGCTGAAGCAGCGGCGACTGGGGGCAGTCCACTCACACCGAGCCCGGCCGACGGCCTGACCGGCTTGATGGTGCCACCTGGGATGGGACCGTGATGCGAGGCAAGGTTTTTCGCGGAGTGACCCTCGCGGTCGTGTCGGCCGGGGTGCTGTCCGGCTGCGCGGGCTGGCGAGGACTCAACTCGATTCCGCTGCCGGGCGTCCAGGGTGGGGGACCAGGGGCGTTCATGATTCAGGCGCAGATGCCCGACACCGATAACATCGAGCCGAATTCCCGCGTCCGGGTTGGCGATGTGAATGTCGGGCACATCAGGAAAATCGAGCGTCAGGGCTGGCATGCGTTGGTGACGATGGAGCTCAACGGTGACGTCGATCTGCCCGCGAATGCGACCGCCAAGCTCGGTCAAACCAGCCTGTTGGGTTCACTACACATCGAGCTCGCGCCGCCGACGGACGTGCCGCCCCAGGGCAAGCTGCACGAAGGCTCGCTGATTCCATTGTCGTCGTCGAGTGCATACCCGAGCACCGAGCAGGCACTGGCCGCGGTTGCACTACTGCTCAACGGTGGTGGCATCGGCCAAATTCAGGACATCACGGAGGCGTTGAGTACCGCATTCGCCGGTCGCGAGAACGACTTGCGCAGCCTGATCGAGCAGCTTGACACGGCGATCGGTCATCTCGACGACCAGAAGCATGACATCATCGCCGCTTCGGAGAGCTTGAACAACCTGATCGGTCAGTTCGCTGACCAAAAACCGGTGGTGGACAAGGCGTTACGGACGATCCCGGATGCGTTGGCCGTACTCAGAGACCAGCGCAACAACCTGGCCGAGGCACTGACGCAGCTGGGCAGGTTCAGCGCTCTGGCAGCCGACTCGGTCAGCCAGACCAAGGAGGCGCTGGTTCAGGAGCTCAAAGACCTCGGGCCGGTACTGGAGCAACTGGCCAACGCCGGTCCAGCGCTGACCCGGGCACTGAGTTTTCTGCCCACCTTCCCGTTCCCCAAGGAGACGCTCACCAACTGGATGCGCGGCGACTACGCCAACCTGACGTTGATAGTCGACCTGACGTTGAGCCGGATTGACTCCGATTTCTTCACCGGAACGCGGTGGGAGTGCCACCTGACGTGGTTGGAGCTGCAATGGGGCCGCACCATCGGACAATTCCCCAGCCCCTGCATGTCGGGCGGCCCCGGCACCGCGGGTAACCCGTTGATCGCTCCGTACCGCTGGGACCAGGGGCCGTAGCATGCGTTTGACCCGTCAAATCCTCATACAGATGGCGATCTTCGCCGTCATAGCGACCACCGCGCTCATGATCATGGTCTTCGCGTACATGCGGTTGCCCGCCTTCCTCGGTGTCGGCCAGTACCGCGTGACCGTGCAGTTGCCCGAGACAGGCGGGTTGTACCCGAGGAGCAACGTCACGTATCGCGGCGTGCAGGTGGGCGAGGTGAAGAGCGTCCAACTGACCGACACCGGTGTCGCGGCGGTGCTGTCGCTGAACTCCGACGTCAAGATTCCCGCGGACCTCGAGGCCGAGGTGCACAGCGTGTCCTCGGTCGGCGAGCAGTACGTCCAGCTGCTCCCCCGCAGCGGCGAGGGCCCGGTGTTGAAGGACGGCGACGTAGTCCCGATGGACCGCACCACCGTTCCGACCGATATCAATGCGGTGTTGGACATGACAAATCGTGGCCTGGAGGCGATTCCGCGCGACAACCTGAAGACCGTCGTCGACGAGGCTAATATCGCGGTCGGCGGACTGGGGCCGGAACTGCGCCGGCTGGTCACCGGGAGCACCACGCTGGCCATTGACGCCCGCGCGAACCTCGACCCGCTGACCACCCTGATCGACCAGTCCAAACCGGTGCTGGACAGCCAGACCGACACCGCGGGCTCTATCCAGGCGTGGGCGGCGAATCTGGCGAGTATCAGCGGTCAGCTGCGGAGCCAAGATCCGGCCGTGGCGGGGATTCTCGACAAAGGCCCGGGGGCCGCCGACGAGGTGCGGGCGCTTCTCGACCGGCTGCAACCCACGCTTCCGATCGTGCTGGCCAACCTGGTCAGTCTCGGGGAAGTGGCCCTCGCCTACCAACCGAGCCTCGAACAGCTACTCGTGCTGCTGCCCCAGGGCACCGCGGTCACACAGGCCGTCGGCGTGCACAAACGGAACACGAAGCAGGACTACAAAGGCGATGCGTTGGTCTTCAACCTGAACCTGTTGATTCCTGCGCTGCCTGCGCCGATACCACTGCCGCCGCAGCAGCTTCCGCCGCCGTGTACGACCGGCTTCCTGCCCGCTCAGCAGCAGCGGGTGCCCACCTTCGAGGACTACCCCGACCGGCCACCGGGCGATGTGTACTGCCGTGTCCCGCAAGACGCACCGTTCAACGTGCGAGGCGCCCGCAACCTGCCCTGCGAAACCGTTCCGGGCAAACGGGCCCCGACGTGGCAGGAGTGTGAAAGCAACGAGTCCTACGTGCCGCTCAACGACGGCTACAACTGGAAGGGTGACCCGAACGCGACACTGTCGGGACAGCCAGTCCCGGATGTGCCCCCCGCGGTACCACCTGCGGAATCGGCTCCCCGGCCGGGTCCGGCGCCACCTCCGATCGCGGCCGCTGAATACGATCCGGCAACCGGCACGTACGTTGGACCGGACGGGCACGTGTACAGACAAACGGACTTGGCCCGTGGCGCCAATAAGGAGCAAACATGGCAGACGATGCTGCTGCCCCCGGAGGGGAACTGAGCGAGGAGACGTCGAAGCCCGAAGTTGTTGAGGCCGACAAGCCGTCCGATGTCGACGCCGAAGCTGATGGTGAGGCCGGAACCGACGAAATGGACGCCGAGGCCGAGGACACCGCGGACGACGGCGACGAGAAGCCGCCCGCCAGGGCGCGCATGTCGCATGTGCGGCTGGCCACGATCCTCGGTCTGGTCGCGGTGGTTGCGCTGGCGGGCTTGTGCGGGTGGCTGGGATATCGCACCTACGAGTCACGCAAGGCCGCCGACCAGCGCAACCTCTTCCTCCAAGTGGGCCGGCAGGCAGCATTGAACCTCACGACGATCGACTTCGAGCACGCCGACGAGGATGTGCAGCGCGTCCTGGACTCGTCGACGGGGACCTTCTATGACGACTTCCAGGCGCGGGCCCAGCCGTTCAAAGAGGTTGTCAAGCAGGCGAAGTCGAAATCCGTCGGCACCGTCTCCGAGGCCGGCGTCGAATCGATCAGCGACGACGGAGCGGATGTGCTCGTCGCCGTCACCGTCGAGACGTCCAATGCCGGTGCGGCCGAACAGGAACCGCGAGCCTGGCGGATGCGGATCACGGTGCAGAAAGTCGGCGACGAAGCCAAGGTGGCCAACGTGAGGTTCGTATCGTGACCGAAAACAAGCACGCGAGCGAAGAAACCGTCGAGGAGAGCGCGGAGACGGTCGAGGGCGACGAGGCGGCGGGCGACACCGACACCGACACCGCGACCGAGGGCAAGCACGCCGCATCCGATTCGCCCGACATCGCCGCCGAGGACGAGCACGCAGTCGCCGGCTTCGCTGAGCCCAAACGCAAGATCGACTGGTCGCGGGTGATCGCCTATGGCGTGCTGCCAGCTCTTGCCTTCGTGCTCGTGTTCGGCGCAGGGGTGCTGAAGTTCCTGGACTCGGGCGTGCGCGAAAGCGATGTCGCCCGTGACGAATCGGTGCAAGCCGCGAAGGACAGCACCGTTGCATTGCTGTCGTACAAGCCGGACACGGTCGAGCAGCAGCTGACTGCGGCGCGGGACCGCCTCACCGGCGATTTCCGGAACGAGTACACCGATCTGACTAACAACGTCGTGATTCCCGGCGCCAAGCAGAAGCAGATCTCGGCGGTGGCAAGTGTGCCTGCGGCGGCGTCTGTTTCGGCCAACCCCAGTCATGCCGTGGTCCTGCTGTTCGTCAACCAGACCGTGACCGTCGGCAACAGTGCACCCGCCGACACGGCGTCCAGCGTGCGCGTCACGGTGGACAAGGTCGACGGTCGCTGGCTGATCTCGAAGTTTGACCCCGTCTAGGTCATTGCCCGTGGACGAGCCCGACTGGATTGACGTCGCAACACCCACGGTGCAGCTGCGCGCATTGACCTGGGGTCCGTCGGACGGTCCGATTGCATTGTGCCTGCACGGCTTTCCGGACACCGCATACGGCTGGCGAAAAATCGCGCCGATGCTCGTCGACGCGGGCTGGCGGGTGGTGGCGCCGTTCATGCGCGGGTACGCGCCGTCGTCGATTCCGGAAGGCGGCAGCTATCACGTCGGCGCTTTGATCGACGACGCACTGCAAGTGCTCGAGGCCGCGGGTCCAACCGGACGCGATGTGGTGATCGGCCACGATTGGGGAGCGGCCACGACGGGCGGGCTCGCCGCGATGGCAGATGGCCCGTTCTCCAAGGCCGTGATCATGTCCATGCCTCCGTTCGCGGCGTACCAGCCGTGGGGTCGGGCGCCTGATCAGCTGTTGCTGCTCGCACAGGTGCCACGTCAGATTCTGCGTAGCTGGTACATCATGTATTTCCAATTACCCTGGCTGCCAGAGGGTTCCGGGTTCCGCGTGGTACCCCTGCTGTGGCGGCAATGGTCGCCGGGATACGAAGAAGCCGAGGATGTGGCTCTCGTTAGGACCTCCATCGGCACACCGCAGAACTGGCTCGCAGCCGTCACGATGTACCGGCAGAACTTCCGCTTCACCACGCCGCCGGATGAATACGCGGACCTTCATCCCCTGTTCCTTCAGTCACCCGAGATTCCCTTTCTGTATCTGCATGGCGATGACGACGGCGCGATGGCGCCCGACTACATCCGTTGGGTTGAACGCATTCTGGCGCCCGATAGCGACGCTTTCGTGGTCGAAGAGGCCGGGCATTTCCTGCAACTGGAACAGCCCGACGTGGTGGGACGGCACATCATCAACTTCATCGGGCGAGCCTGACGGGGGCGTCATGGCAGTGCGCCGGCTAGCGGCGGTCGATGCGCAGATGTACTGGATGTCGGCCAAGATGCCCAACGACCAGTTTCTGCTGTACGGATTCGGGGGTGTCCCCACGAATCTCGACCAAGCGATCGATGTCATCCGCGGGCGGGCCGACGACTGCTCGGAGCTGAGACTGCGGGTGCGCGAGGGCAGCCCCTTCGTCTATCCGGCGTGGGTAGGCGGCGACACCGACGCCGGCCAGTTCACCGTGCATGAGCTCGACGACAACAGCTGGGCTGGTTGCCTTGCCGCGGTCAGCAAGCTGGCTGACAACCAACTCGACCCGCGAGTGAGGGCGTGGTGCGTGCATGTGTTCACACACGTCGACGGCATACCCACCGCCGCGGGTCCGGGGACGGTGGCTGTCGTCCAGGCCGCGCACGCTCTCGCCGACGGTGGGCGGATGTCTTCGTTGGCGGCGTTGCTCTTCGGCCGTGCAGGCGGCGTGCCGCCGGTGACGACACCGCGGCTGCGCGGAATCACGTTGCCGTGGCGCGGCTTCGCGGCTGCGCGGGCGCATCGGCAGTTGGTCCGCGACACTGAAGCGGGGATGGTGCCCCCGCAGGCGGAATCTCGGCCCGCGCTGCGGACAAACTCAAGTCCTGCAGGCGTTCGCAGCGTGCGCACCCTGGTCCGCCGAAGCGACCAGCTGGCTCACCCGACCGTGACGATCGGTGTGCTGTGTGCGGTGTCGGCGGCGCTCGCCGCTCATCTGCGCGAGCTGGGCGACGATCCCTCGGCGTTGGGCGCCGAGGTGCCAATGGCGAAAGCGACTGTCCGAGAAGCGCATAATTACTTCGGCAATGTCGGTATCGGCCTGTACCCCGAACTGAAGCCCGCCGAGCGGACGCAGCGCATCGCCGACGACCTGGCCGACCGCCGCAGGCGCGCCGCACACCCCGCGATGCGCGCTGAAAGCCGGGCTTTCGCCGCCGTGCCTGCGCCGCTGCTGCGCTGGGGCGTAGCGCAGTTGGACCCGACTCTGCGCTCGCCCACCGCGACGGGCAACACCGTCGTCTCGAGCGTCAACCGAGGACCCGCCGACCTGTCCTTCGGCGAGGCGCCCGTCGTGATCACCGCGGGCTACCCGGCGCTGTCGCCGATGATGGGTCTCACTCACGGGGTGCACGGTATCGGTGACACCGTCGCGGTCAGCGTGCATGCCGCCGAGTCGGCCATCGGTGATGTCGACGAATACGTCACCCGACTCGACGCGGCGCTGTCAGGGTAGGAAAAGCGCGGTCAGGATAGGGCGGTGCTGCCGGGATAGTCTGGACGCAATGAAAGACTCCGAGCATGTGGTTCTCGACCATGGCACCTGGGGCCGCGGAGACTCCTTGGCTGACGCCCGGCGCGCATTCGAAGAGCGCGGCTTCACGGTCCACACGCCGACCCTTTGCTATCACGAATTGCCGATTGAAGAGGGCGCGCGACTGATCGCACCGTTGAGCCTGCGCGATTTCGCGGATGACCTCGGCCTAGGAACCCCGCAACAAGCCGAACGCCCAGTCCGTCCCGAAACCGCGCCGCAGCGCGAGGTGAATCCAGATCAAGGCATACGGCTCGAGTAGCCGGGCCAGTGTGAGGTCACCGGCGTCGACCGTTTCGAATCCCAACTCCGTCACGAGCCGGCCGGTGACGTCTTTGGCGTCATCGTCGTCGCCGCAGATGAACATCACCGGCGCAGTTGGCAATTGGGGGTGATCCATCATCGGAGCGCCGATCTGGTTCATGGCCTTGCACACCCGCGCTCCCGTTGCCCACGCCGCGACTGTTTCGGCGCCTGACGTCGTATGCCCCACCTCCAGCGCGGAGAAGTCCGGTGTCAGCGGGTTGGTGCAGTCGATGACGACCTTTCCGGACAGGTCGCCGCACGCGCCGACCGCTTGCTCGGTGCCCTGCCACGGCGTGCACAGCACCACGACGTCGCTGTTGGCCGCGGCGTCGGAGTTGGTGGCGACGGGCGCCGCGAGGTCGGCGTACTTCGAGTCGTCGGGGGAGCGGACGCCGAAGGTGACGTCGTGGTCGGTTCGCCATCCTTCGCCGAGAGCGCGTCCGACGCTTCCGGCTCCGATGATGGCGATCTTCATTGGGGCTACGCTACGGCCGTGCGGCGAGTGCGGGTAAGACCGCACTTCGAGGTGCGCTACGCACCGGGAGGTAAGTATGGACGACCAATTCGGGTGTCCGGTCGAGGCCACCCTGGCGGTGATCGGCGGTAAGTGGAAGGCCGTGCTGATCTTCCACATGATGCGCGGCGGCGCGCACCGGTTCGCCGAACTGCGCCGCAAGACGACCGGCATCAGCGACCGGGTGCTCACCAGGCAGCTGCGAGAGCTGGAGACCGACGGCATCGTCCGGCGCGAGGTGTTCGCGGAAGTGCCGCCGCGCGTTGAGTATTCGCTGACCGACTACGGAGCCTCGCTGCAGCCCGTGACCGAGGCGATGTGCCAGTGGGGCAAGCGTCACATGAACGCCGGGGTGGCTTAAGGCGGCTTGCCGACGGCGATGACGTCGTCGAGTGACGCGAACGACGGGGCGACCCCAGGCAGCGGCGGTCGGTCTGTGGCGCGCAGACCGTCGAGCAGAAACACACCAAGTAGCGGCGCCACTCGACGACGGACTGGCGGTGTTTGCGGCCGATGTCATCACCACGCGCTGCGTTTTTGTGCATGGTCAGGCGAGGTTGGGCGGAAGCGCCCATGCCACGGAGAACCCGTCCCGATCGACCTTCGGTACCAGCTTCACCAGACCACCCGTCTGGAAGCCGACCACCTGGGCCTGCTCGTCGCCTACGACCAGCAACGAGGCAAGCCTGCCGAGGAAAGGCATGTGGCCGACGAGCGCAAGCGACTGGTGCTCGGTCTCCGCCCGAAGCCACTGCGCGACCGGTACCACCGAGTCATTCGGCGCGAGACCCGGTCGAGCCTCGACGCTCGCCTCCATGCCGATCTCCCTCGCAAGCAGCTGCGCAGTCTGCTCTGCGCGGAGCTTTCCGCTGTGCAGGCAGCCGCTGATCCGGGCGTCAGCAGCCCGGGCTCTCCTAGCGACCCGCTGCACCGCCGCTCGACCGGCATCCGTGAGGGGTCGCTCGGGATCCTCTGTTTCGGTCGTCGCCTGACCGTGCTGCATCAAGTACAGGTCCATGTCGGCACCTCCTCGGCTCGTTCCTCGCCCGCACCGTCCTTGGCTGGTTCAATCCTGACAGGGCGTACGAAGTCGATCCTGCGATTCACCTCCGTCGGCAACGCCGATCAGCCACGCTGGTACTAGGTCACCAAGGGGGCTGTGGACAATGCGCGGGTCCATTCCTGGCTGGTTACGAGCTTCGGCTGCGTTGCCATTCGTCGCAGTTGTCGCGCTGCAGACGGCAGGGGATGTCGGCGCTGACCCGGAGGCGGGGGCAACGGACGTCATAACGGTCGCGGCCGTCGACGCCAACGGTGAACCGGCCAATGGCTATTGGGTGACCGACCGGCTCACCACTTCGGTCAGCCTCAGCGGATGCTCCGGCCCGTCGCCGGCCGCTGTGGGCAACAACATCTACTCCTGCGATCCGAGTGAGGCCGGCGCGAACATATGTTGGCCGGCCCCCGCGTCGCTGTTGTGCGTGCGCGATCCGTGGAGCAGGGCACTTCGTCGTTTTGTCTCCCCTGGCGCACTTCCTGCGGTGGACCCCCCGCAAACACCGATGCCATTCGCGCTGGTTCTGGATGACGGCACCCGCTGCGTGCTACGCGCTGGCGACGAGTGGGGCGGCAGGGCTGACGGCCTGGTCCCGGCATACGGCTGCGGCATGACGAGCTGGTCGTATGCGGTTCTGGCATCGCCTGACCAGGACCTCGCGGCGGCGATTGACCGCTCGCAACCGTTGTGGAGGGTGCAGACCGGCGAGGTTGGTCCGCCTACCGCCGGATTCTGGCCCCCGCGGCCACGCAAGGTCGCGACCGCGTGGTTCGCGGGCAACGCCGGGGGCTGACGCTCAGCTTTAGGTGCGCAAAACTTTTGCACCTCAAGCGCGTCCCGACAACCCTGCGACTGCCGTCTCTGAAAGCCGGATGACAGCTCTCCGCTTAGTGTCCGGCGCGCAACGATGCGATGCCGACGTCGAGCGCGGCTTCGAGGTACCCGATATCGCCCGTCGCCAGCAGCACGCCGACGCCGCCCTGGATACCGGCCAGCAGTGCTGCGGCGATCCGGTCGGCGTCGAGGCCTGATGCGACCTTGCTCTGCCCCTGCATATGTCGGACGCCGTCGGCGATTTCGTTGTGCCACTTGTCCATCAGCGCGGATGTCACGGCCTGTGCGCCCGGCGTGGTGCGGCCGATCTCGGACATCAGCACCGCCAGCGGGCAGTGCTGACCCTGCCGCCGGTAGCGGTCCACCACGGCGTCGCGCCACCGCTGCCACGCGGCCCACGACGTCAGCTCACCCAGATACGGCTGCTGGTCGTCGAGCACCATCTGCGCCTCGTACTCGGCGACGGCCAGCAGCAGCTGCTCCTTGCCGCCGGGAAAGTAATGGAACAGCTGGCTCTTGGAGGTCTGGGTGCGCGCCCTGATGTCGTCGAGGGTGGCCACCGACACACCACTGGCCCGGATCTCGGCCGCCGCGCCTTCGATGATGCGCTGCCGGGTTGCCTGGCCTTTCGCCGTCAGATTGTGGACTTGCGGGTCCATTTTTGTCAGCGGAGCATGTGGACTCATGAGTCCAAACGGTACGCGGTTAGCAGGCCGCACAGCATTGGTCACCGGTTCGACCGGTGGCCTCGGAGTCGCCATCGCCTCGGCACTTGTCGCCGAGGGGGCCTTCGTCGTCGTAAGTGGTCGTGACAAGGAACGCGGGGACCTCGTCGTCGCCGACATCCGTTCACGAGGCGGCAGCGCCGAGTTCGTCGCCGCCGATATCGGCGCCGGCGAAGCCGAGGTGAGGCGCCTGGCCGAACAGGCGACCGCTGCGGCGGGCGGACACATCGACGTTTTGGTGAACAACGCGGCGATGCTGCTGATGCCGACGCCGACCGCCGACGTGCCCGAACAGGTCCTGCGCGACGCGTTCAGCGTCAACGTGTTCGCTCCCTTCCTGCTCACCGGCGAGATCGCGCCCGCGATGGCGAAGCGAGGCGGGGGTGCGGTCATCAACATCGGTTCGATCACCGGGTTGCGGGGCAGTGACGGATCGGCGATCTACGACGCCACCAAGGCGGTGATGCACTCGTTCACCCGATCCTGGGCCGACGAGTTCGGGCCGTCAGCGGTGCGCGTCAATGCCGTCGCGCCCGGGCCGATCGCCACCGAACGCCAAGCGGAGTTCGCGGAGCACGTTGCGCCCGTGCTCGCCCGCATTCCGTCGAGGCGGATGAGTACGCCGGAGGAAGTCGCCGCCGCGGTCGTGTTCCTGGCCAGTGATGACGCCGCGAACATTCACGGTGTCGTGCTCAGCGTGGACGGCGGCTGGTCGGCCGTGTAGCAGCCCGCGCGATCACCGAATCGTGGCCACAGACCTAGAACACGTTCTAGTCTTTGGAGCCATGGGATTTCTCAAGCCCGATATGCCCGTCGTCGACTTCGCCGAATGGGTCAAAGGGACCCGCTCCGAGAAGATCCGCCCGATGGCCGAACACTGGGCCGAGGTCGGCTTCGGCACGCCGGTCGTCATGCACCTCTTCTACGTCGTCAAGATCCTGCTCTACATCCTCGGCGGCTGGCTGTTCGCCCTCGCCACCAACGGCATCGACGGCTTCACGAATGTCGGACAGTGGTGGACCGAGCCGATCGTGTTCGAAAAGGTCGTGCTCTACACCATGCTGTTCGAGGTCATCGGCCTCGGCTGCGGATTCGGTCCGCTGAACAACCGCTTCTTCCCACCGCTGGGATCGATCCTGTACTGGTTGCGGCCCAGCACCATTCGGCTTCCGCCATGGCCCGACCGGATTCCATTGACCAAAGGCACGGCGCGCACACCGGTCGACGTCGTGCTGTACGGGGCGCTGCTTGTGGTGTTGCTCGTCGCTCTGTTCTCAGACGGCACCGGTCCGGTTCCCGCGCTCGGCACCACGGTCGGGGTGCTGCCGCTGTGGCAAATCTGGGCCATTCTCGGGCTTTTGGCGGTGTGCGGGCTTCGGGACAAAGTGCTGTTCCTGGCCGCCCGCGGCGAGGTGTACGGGTCCTTCACGGTGGCCTTCCTGTTCGTCGGTTACGGCGTGGACATGATCATCGCGGCCAAGTTCGTGTGCTTGGCGATCTGGATGGGCGCTGCCACTTCGAAGCTGAACAAGCACTTCCCGTTCGTGATCTCGACGATGATGTCCAACAATCCGTTGGTCCGCACGAAGTGGCTGAAGCGCAAGTTCTTCGAGAGATTCCCCGATGATCTTCGGCCGGGACGCATCTCGCGATATCTGGCACACTTCAGCACCGCGATCGAGATGCTGGTGCCGCTGGTGCTCTTCTTCTCACACGGCGGCTGGCCTACAGCGATCGCGGCGTTCGTGATGGTGTGCTTCCACTTCGGCATCCTGTCGGCGATTCCGATGGGGGTGCCGCTGGAGTGGAACGTCTTCATGATCTTCTCGGTGATCACGTTGTTCGTCGGGCATGCAGACATCGGCCTGAGCAACCTCACCACCCCGCTGCCGGTCCTGCTCTTCCTCCTACTCGCAACCATCGTGATTCTCGGAAACCTGTTCCCCCGCAAGATCTCCTTCCTGCCCGGCATGCGGTACTACGCAGGCAACTGGGATACCACGTGGTGGTGTGTGAAGCCGTCGGCCAACGAGAAGATCGAACGGGGCCTGGTGGCGATCGCGAGCATGCCCGCCTCCCAGCTCGAGAAGTTCTACGGTAGCGAGGAGCAGGCGCTGATCTTCCTCTACAAGGGATATGCGTTCCGCGGCTTCAACTCTCACGGCAAGGCGCTGCTGACATTGGTGCACCGTGCATTGGCGGGTCGTAACGAGGACGACTACATCATCACCGAGGGTGAGCGCCTCTGCAGCACCGCCGTCGGATGGAACTTCGGCGACGGCCACATGCACAACGAGCAGTTGATCACCGCGATGCAGGAGCGGTGTCACTTCGAACCGGGCGAAGTGAGGGTGATCCTGCTCGACGCGCAACCGATTCACAGGCAGCGGCAGGAATACCGGTTGGTCGACGCCGCGACGGGGGAGTTCGAGCGAGGCTATGTGAATGTCGCCGACATGGTGACCGGTCAGCCGTGGAGCGACGACATCACCGTGCACGTCGAAGCGTCGGAAGCCGCCCCGAAACTGCGCACAGATCTCGATTCCGCGCAATAACGCGGTCTGCCCGCAGTCTCGCGAGAAAAATCAGCCGACGACGTCGCGGACCTTGACGGTCTCCAGGCCCTTCAGCAAGAGGTTGCGTGTCGTGTCGAGGTGCTTGCGCCAGTGCGCTTCCGCCGCGGCGGCGTCGCCGGTTCGCATGAACTCCATCAACTTGCGGTAGGACCGCATCACCTTCTCATAGTCGGCCTTTGACACCGGGCGGCGCTCTTTGAAGACGAAAGCCATATGACGCACCTGGATTTCGTGCAGCATGCCGGCCATCATGCCGAGCGTCGCATTGCCGGACAGCTCGACCAGCCGACGGTGAAACTCGCCCGTCGTCTCGGCGAGCCGACCCGACTGCCATCCGGCCGGGATGTCCTCGTCCAACATGCGGTCCAACTCGTCGAAGGCGGCGGTCGTGCCGGCTTCGGTCAGCAACCGCACCGCCATCGGCTCGATCCCGGATCGCGCGGTCATCACGTCGGAGATGGTCGCGCCGGACAACTCGAGCAGCAGCCCCGCCGGCCGCGCGACGATTTCAGGGCCGGGCACCCGTACGCGCGCACCGGTCCGTGATCCGCGGCGCACCTCGACCAGGCGCTCGGACTCCAGTACCCGGACCGCCTCGCGCAGTGTCGGCCTGCTGACCCCGAAATGAGCCATCAGCTCGGCCTCGTTGGGCAGGAAGTCGCCCTCCTTGAGCTGGCCGTCGACCACCATGCGGCGCAGTGTTCCCGCGACCAGCTCCGCGGTCTTCGGTGACCGGATTGGCCCGCCCCCGGCCGCGACGGCGTCGGGCCCGATCATCGGCGCCAACGGTGTACTGCGAACCACCACTACTCCCGTGAGCTCAAGCCAGGCCCGTGCGGCCAGGTATACAACTCAGTAAACCATGTCGCATAGGTGACGGGATGACGAATACGGGGCTGACGTCGCAGGTGGCTGCGCGTTCTGCCAGCGTAGCGACGCGAGGGATGAAACCATACGCCCTGTGGTGTGCACGGCCTGCGGCACCGAATTGTCGTCGACCGCCAAGTTCTGCAGTGAATGCGGCGCGGCGGTCGCCTCGGCGGGGAAGCCCGCTGAGTACAAGCAGGTGACGGTGCTCTTCGCCGACGTCGTGCATTCGATGGATATCGCGTCTGCGGTGGGCCCCGAGCGGCTGCGCGAGATCATGGCGGAGCTGTTCGACCGCTCGGTTGCCGTCGTGAGGCGGTACGACGGCACGGTCGACAAGTTCACCGGCGACGGGATCATGGCGGTGTTCGGCGCACCGATTGCGTTGGAGGACCATGCCCTTCGTGCGTGTATGGCCGCGTTGGAGCTTCAGGCAGAAGCCGCCAAGTTGGCCGCCGACGTCGGCAGCTGTGACGGCATCGAGCTGCAGCTGCGGATCGGGTTGAACTCGGGCCAGGTGATCGCGGGCGAAATCGGTTCCACGACGGCCAGTTACACGGCCATCGGCGAGCAGGTCGGCATGGCGCAGCGGATGGAGTCGGCCGCAGCTCCCGGTGGGGTGATGCTGAGCGAATCGACGGGTCGACTAGTCGAGAACACAGTGCTGTTGGAGAAACCTGAACTGGTTGCGATCAAGGGTGCCGACGCTCCGGTGCCTGCGAGACGGCTGCTGGCGATCGGAGAGCACCAGGCCCGTCGGCGTAGCGACTCGCCGCTCGTCGGCCGCGCGTGGGAACTCAACACCGTCACCTCACTGCTCGACGAAGCCGTCGGTGGTACGGGCAGCGTCGTCACCGTCGTCGGTCCCCCGGGAATCGGCAAGAGCCGTCTCGTCCGCGAGACCGTGGCGAACGCAGCAAGCCGCGGTGTCCCCGTCTTCACGACATACTGCGAATCGCACACCACCGACATCCCTTTCAATGTGGTCGCACGGCTATTACGCGAAACCACGGGAATCGCCGGTATGCGCGCCGACCAAGCGCGAGAACGCATTCGGGCCAGGTTGCCGCAGGCCAGCCCCGACGATCTGCTACTGATTGACGACCTGCTCGGCATCGGCGATCCCGAGACTGCGCCGCCCGATGTCGGGCCCGATGCCCGGCGCAGGCGTCTGACGGCGCTCGTCAATGGCGCCACACTCGCGCAGCGGGACCCCATGCTCATCGTCATCGAGGACGTGCATTGGATCGACGCAGCAAGCGAGTCGATGCTGGCCGACTTCACGCCGGTCAGTGGGCAGGCGCCGACGCTGATGCTGATCACCTACCGCCCTGAGTACCGCGGAACGTTGAGCCGAGTGCCGGGCGCGCAGACCATTGCGTTGCGGCCGTTGAGCGATACGCACACCACGTCCCTGGCCACCCAATTGGTGGGCGACGATCCCTCACTCGCCGCACTCGTAGAGCGCATCGTCGACCGAGCCGCCGGAAACCCGTTCTTCGCAGAGGAGATGGTGCGCGATCTGGCTGAACGCGGCGTGCTGGACGGGCAACCCGGTGCGTACATGCTCCGCGGCGAAGTTGACGACGTCGATGTGCCGCCCAACCTGCAGTCGACGATTGGCGCCCGCATCGACCGCCTGCCCGCCGCCGCGAAGAAGACCCTGAATGCGGCGTCGGTGATCGGATTGCGGTTCGACACCGACCTGCTGGGCGACCTCGTGGCTGACGCGGACGTGGCGCCGCTGGTTGCGGCCGAGGTCGTTGACCAGGTGGCGTTCACCGATCCCGCCGAGTACGCGTTCAGGCATCCCCTGACGCGCACCGTCGCATACGAGTCACAACTCAAATCCGAACGTGCGCAATTGCATCGGCGACTCGCGACCGCAATCGAGGCGCGCGGTCCTGCCGACGAGAACGCTGCGCTGATCGCCCAGCACATGGAGGCTGCCGGCGACCTCCACGCCGCATTCGACTGGCACATGCGCGCTGCCACATGGTCGACGTTTCGCAACTTTGCTGCCGCGCAGTCGAGTTGGTTGCGAGCACGCGAAGTCGCCGACCGGCTGCCTGATGACGATGCCGATCGACTGTCGATGCGCATAGCGCCGCGGGCCCTTCTTTGCGCCCACGAATACCGGATTCGCAGTGGTCGTGCCGATGTCCAGTTCAGGGAGCTCAAGGAACTCTGCGCGATCGCAGGGGACGATCGCTCGGTCGCCATCGGTCTGGCGGGCCTGACACTGGCTGTCAACCTCGACACCGGGCCAAGCGCATCTTTGGTTCTAGCGACGGAACTCGTTCGACTCGTCGAGTCGATCGGCGACCCTTCCTTAACGGTCTCGCTGTGTGTGTCGTACTTGAACGCGATCCTCGCGGCGGGCGAAATCTCCTCTGCTCTCCGATTGGCCGATGACGTCATCGAACTGGCCGACGGCGTAACCGTTGGAGGAGAGCTCATATCGGTGTCGCCACTGGCGAATGCCCTCGCTATTCGCGGCACAGGCCGTTGGTGCAGCGGTTTGGCGGGTTGGCGACATGACTTCGATCGAGCCCTCGAGACCATCGTGCCGGTTCCTCCACAGTTTCGCTCGGGCACGTATTGGATCGTTTACCTGATGACGATCCCGAACGGCGTGCTGCTTCCAGACGAACGCGCCATCGCCGATATCGCGGAAATCGTCTCAGCCGCAGACCGATTCGGCGAGCAAGTCGCTATCGACCTGGCTCGAGCGGCCCACGGCATCACCCTCATCTATCGGGAGGGTTCAGACCGCGACGCCGGGGCCCGAATTCTTCAGGAACTCCATGATGCCTCCCGGCGTCGGGGGTTCACCATCCCGAACAACCGACCGTTGATCGACGTCCACCTGGCGCGGGAGATGGGCCGACTCGGCGACGTCGACGGTGCGATCGGACTCGCCCGTTCCGCGGTCGACCAGAAGCACCGTTCAGGGGAGACGATCTGGCGCGCGGCTGCGACGGCGATCCTGAGTGACCTACTTCTGATGCGCGGATCAGAGGCTGATGTTCGGGAAGCCGAATCCGTCGTGGCCAAACTCGCCGCAGTGCCGACCGACCCCGCCTTCAAGCTGAATGAGATCTGGCTGCCGCGGCTTCGGGCCCTGCTGGCCCAGGCGGAAGGCGACGACGTGACATATCGCGAGTATCGCGACCGCTATCGCGCGATGGCCAATGACCTGGGCTTCGAGGGCCATATGAAGTGGTCCGCGGAGATGGTGTGATCTACCAACCAGTAGGTTGACCTAGTAAACCTTGTTCCTCTACCTTCAAGGTGGACCTCTGTGGGAAAACCCACGCAAACCTTCGAAGGAGAAGTGTCATGGCTGAAGCCGTAATCGTCGAGGCGGTGCGGTCACCGATCGGCAAGCGCAATGGCGGTCTGTCGGGTGTGCACCCGGCCGAACTGTCCGCACAGGTGCTCAACGGCCTCGCCGACCGGACCGGTATCGACCCCGGCATCGTCGACGACGTCATCTGGGGCTGCGTCATGCAGGCTGGCGAGCAGGCGCTCGACATCGGCCGCACTGCGCTGCTGACCGCGGGCTGGCCGGAGAGCGTGGCCGGTGTGACCGTCGACCGGCAGTGCGGTTCGAGCCAGCAGTCCATCCACTTCGCGGCCGCCGGTGTGGTGGCCGGGCATTACGACGCCGTCGTCGCCGGTGGCGTCGAGTCGATGTCGCGCACGCAGATGGGCGCCTCGCTCGCCAACGGCGGCAACCCGTACCCGCAGGGCTTCAAGGACCGGTACAAGAGGACGCCGAACCAGGGCATCGGTGCGGAGATGATCGCCGAGCAGTGGGGCTTCGACCGGACGATGGTCGATGAGTTCTCGCTCGGCTCTCACGAAAAGGCCGCTGCGGCACAGGACTCCGGTGCATTCGACGATCAGATCGTCGCGATCAAGGACCAGGACGGCAATCCGGTGCTCAAAGACGAGGGCATCCGCCGCGGCACCACCATCGAGAAGATGGCGACGCTGAAGCCAGCCTTCAAAGAAGACGGCGTGATCCACGCCGGCAACTCGTCGCAGATCTCCGACGGCTCGGCCGCGCTGCTGTTCATGTCCGCGGAGAAGGCGAAGTCGTTGGGGCTCAAGCCGCTTGCGCGGGTGCACACCGCGACGCTGGCCGGCGCCGACCCGGTGATCATGCTCACCGCGCCGATCCCCGCCACGCAGAAGGCGCTGAAGAAGTCGGGTCTCAAACTCGAGGACATCGGCGTGTTCGAGGTCAACGAGGCGTTCGCCCCCGTGCCGCTGGCCTGGCTCAAGGACATCGGCGCCGACGAGAAGAAGCTCAACCCGAACGGCGGGGCGATCGCGCTCGGCCATCCGCTCGGCGGATCGGGCGCCCGCATCATGACGACGATGCTGTACCACATGCGGGACAAGGGAATTCAGTACGGCCTGCAGACCATGTGTGAGGGCGGCGGCCAGGCCAACGCCACCATCATCGAGCTGCTGTGACAGCTGACGTGACCGCCCCCGCCGCTCTCACCGAGCGGCGGGGGAACGTCCTTGTTATCACGCTGAACCGGCCCGAGGCGCGCAATGCCGTCAACAGCGCGGTCAGCACGGCTGTCGGCGATGCGCTGCAGGAGGCCCAGGACGATCCCGAGGTACGGGCGGCCGTCATCACCGGCGCCGGTGAATCTTTCTGTGCCGGAGCCGATCTCAAGGCAATATCGCGCCGGGAAAACCTGTTCCACCCCGACCACAGCGAGTGGGGCTTCGCGGGATATGTTCACCATTACATCGACAAGCCGACGATCGCAGCTGTCAACGGCACCGCACTGGGCGGCGGCTCCGAACTCGCTCTTGCGAGCGATCTCGTGGTAGCCGAGGAACGCGCGAAGTTCGGGCTGCCCGAGGTGAAGCGGGGCCTCATCGCCGCCGCAGGCGGGGTGTTCCGGCTCGTCGATCACCTTCCGCGCAAGGTCGCGATGGAGCTGATCTTCACCGGCGAGCCGATGAGTTCGGCCGACGCCCTCAAGTGGGGCCTGATCAATCAGGTGGTGCCCAACGGCACGGCGGTCGAGGCCGCGCTCGCGCTCGCCGAGCGCATCACCGTCAACGCTCCGCTGGCGGTGTGGGCCAGCAAGCGGGTCGCCATGGGCGTCGACGACGGCGTCATCACCGGCGACGAGCCGGGCTGGACCAGGACCATGCGCGAGATAGGCACGCTCATCCGCTCCGAGGACGCCAAGGAGGGACCTCTGGCGTTCGCCGAGAAGCGTCAGCCCGTCTGGAAAGCCAAGTAGGCGCGGCCAGCGGCTAGCCGGCAGGCGCTTCGGCGCCCGGGACGACCTCCGCCGCATTCGCCGGCGCCGACGTCGTCGTGGTCGTCGTGGTTGTCGTCGAGCCGCTGCTGTTCTTCGGGACGATCGGCTCCGGGGGGGATGCCGGATCCAGCACCTTGTCGATGAGGTAGATCCGCGCGTTCTGGGCCTGGATCGCCCCGCAGAGCACCTTCACGTCGTCGTTGACCTTCAGGTCGCCACCCTTGCCGGACACCTTGATCTCGGCGCCCTCCTGGGTGGGCCGCTGGCCGTGCACGTCGTCGACACCCAGCAGACCGAGGAACACGTGGTAGTAGACCAGCTTGGTCAGCGCGGCGGGATCGGCCTTCAGCGCGTCGAGCTGGGCGGGGTCGAGCGCGGCGAACGCGTCGTTGGTGGGCGCGAACACCACGTACGGGCCGTTGTCCAGCACCGAGGTGATGTTGACCGCGGGATTGAGGCCGCCCGACACCGCGGAGTTGAACGTGCTGATGTCCGGGATGCTGGCCAGCGCCTTGCTGACGGCCACATTGTTCAGCGACTTCCAGTTGGGCACTGCCGCCTTGAACGGGTCGCAGCCCGACCCCTGCAGGTCAGGGATGTCGGCGGGCGTCGCCACCGGCGACGTCGTCGGGGTGTCCGGGTCGGCGTATGCGTTGATCGCCAGCGGTATCGATGCGGCGATCGCGGCGACTGCCGCCACGGCGCCCATGGCCTTGCTGGTGCGAGTCTTCACTGTTCGGCTCCTCAGCTCTTACGTCGCTAGGCATGTTAGGGCCAGTCAATGGCCGCTGCCAAAACCACTTGACCGAGAAAGTCACGCCGCAATGGCGCTGACCTGCGCTTTGCGGACATTCGCACAAAACACCGCGGCGACGAAACAGAGGGCCGCCGCGAGGTAAAAGGCGAGGTCGTAGTTTCCCTGCAGATCGCGCAGCCGGCCCGCCCCAGCGGCGGCGATCGCCGCACCGACCTGGTGGGATGCGAAGACCCAGCCGAAGACGACGGGCGAGCTCGTGCCGAAGTAGTTGCGGCACAACACGATCGTCGGCGGCACCGTCGCCACCCAGTCCAAACCGTAGAAGATGATGAACACCCAGGTGCTCGGCTCCGCGCTCGGTGAGAGCAGCGACGGCAACAGCAGCAGCGACACGCCACGGCCGGTGTAGTACACGACCAGCAGCAACCGCGGGTCGACCCGGTCGGTCAGCCATCCGGAGAACACGGTGCCCGCGACGTCGAGGATGCCGATGGTGGCGAGGAGTCCCGCCGCCACTGTCGTCGGCATGCCGTGGTCGTTGGCCGCAGGGATGAAGTGCGTGCCGATCAGACCGTTGGTGGTCATACCGCAGATCGCGAAGCTTGCGGCGAGCAGCCAGAAGGCCCGCACCTTCGCGCCCATCAGCAGCCCGTCGAACGCCGCCCGGAAACTGGACGCAGGCACGACGGCGGGCTCCGCAGCCCCGGTCGCGCCATAGGCCGTTAAGCCCTTGTCCTGCGGGTAGTTTCGCATGAACACCGCGACCAGGGGCACCACGCTGAGTGCTGCTCCGGCAACGATCAACGATGCCCACCGCCAGCCGTGGTGGGTGGTGACCTGGGCGACGATCGGCAGGAAGATCAGCTGTCCCGTCGCGCTGGCTGCGGTCAGCACACCGGTGACCAAACCGCGGCGGGCTTCGAACCAGCGCGTCGCCACGGTGGCGACGAATCCCATGGAGATCGAACCGGTGCCGATGCCGACGAGCACGCCCCACAGCAGGACCAGCTGCCAGCTGGCCGTCATCGTCACGCTCAGCGCCGATCCGGCCGCGATCAGTGTCAGGGCGGTCGTGAGCACCGGGCGCACCCCGAAGCGGTCCATCAGCGCCGCGGCGAACGGGGCCGTCAGGCCGAACAACATCATGTTCACCGACATCGCGAGTCCGACGACACCGTGCGACCAGCCGAACTCCATGTGCAGCGGCATCATCATCACGCCGGGGACCGAGCGGAAACCGGCCGCCCCGAGGATGGCCACGAAGCTGACTGCGGCCACCACCCAGGCCCAGTGAATACGGCGAATGGGTGCGCGTTTATCTGCGGCGGCGAGCGTCACCCAAACACTCTGACCGATCGCCCGTCACCCAGATAGTGGCAAGAATGACAACAGTCGTCAAAAACATGCCAATATGGGTATATGCATCGTGTCGCCGTCCTGTTGTTGCCGCCCGTGGTCGGCTTCGATGCGGCGATCGCGCCGACGCTGTTCTCCAACGCCGCCGACGCCGACGGCAACGCGCTCTACGAGGTCGTCACGTGTGGGCTGACACGCGGGCCGGTCGCCGCGACGACCGGCTTCGACGTCCTGCCCAGCGCGGGCCCCGAGGCACTCGCCACCGCCGACACCGTGGTGATCCCCGGCACGCGCTACCCGCCCGCGCGTGTCGACGGTGCCCTGCCCGCCGAGGCCGCTGCGGCGTTGGCCCTCATCCGTCCCGGCACCCGGCTGGTGTCGATCTGCACCGGTGCGTTCGTGCTTGCGGCCGCGGGACTGCTCGACGGACGGCCTGCGACGACGCACTGGAAGTTCGCCGATGCGTTGCGCAGCCTCCACCCCGAGGTTCTCGTCGATGAGAACGTGCTCTTCGTCGACGACGGCGACGTGCTGACTTCTGCGGGCCTCGCGGCCGGAATCGACCTGTGCCTGCACATCATTCGGCGGGACCACGGGGCCCAGGTGGCCAACGCCGTCGCGCGGTACTGCGTGGTGCCGCCGTGGCGGGAAGGTGGGCAGGCGCAGTTCATCGACCCGCAGACCCCTGCGCTGGACCACTATTCGACAGCGACGACGCGAGAGTGGGCGCTGCGGCATCTGGACGAGGAGCTGACGGTGCAGCGGCTGGCACGCCACGCGAAGATGAGCGCGCGCACCTTCAACCGGCGGTTCCGCGACGAGACGGGGCAGTCGCCCGGTGCGTGGATACGCAGCAGGCGCATCGACCGCGCCCGTGAACTCCTGGAGTCGCGTGACCTACAAGTCGACGAGGTGGCGCGGCTGTCGGGGCTCGGCACCGGCGGCAATCTGCGGCATCACCTACGCCGCGGGATGGGCATGTCCCCCTCGAGCTATCGCAAGGTTTACCAAGGGGTTTGAGCTGCGTGCACCGTAGCCGCGCCGCCACCCCGTTGGTCGACACGGATGCGGTCGCTGCCCAATGCCAGGCCCGTCATGGCCCACGGTTGAATGTCGGTGCTGCCGTCGGCTGCGGTCGCCGAATAGTCGGATTGGTTGCCGAACGAACCTGCGGCAGCTCGGTAGTTCTGCCGTTTCGGGTGTTGGTGGCCGTGGCGGTGTTGTCGCTGTTGTTGTCGCCGATGGCGCCGGCGTCGGCCATGGCAAAAGAGTTGTCGGCGCCCGTGTTGGTCGCGGTTGCGGTGTTGTTCATGTTGCCGTTGCCGCCAACGCCGGGATGGGTATGTCGCCGACGAGCTATCGCAGCGTGTGTCGGGGCGCCTAGCGAACCACTCGGATCGGCACATTCGACCAGCCCGCTACGTTCGCCATCGAAACCCGCCGCAGCCCCGCGGTGTCAACTTCGTAGTCGGGCATCAGGTCAAGCATCACGTCGAGCGCAATAGCGCCCTCCATCCGCGCCAGCGCGGCGCCGAGGCAGCTGTGCACCCCGTACCCGAAACTGATGTTGTGCCCGGACGGAATCCGGTCGATGTCGAATTGATCGGCGTCGACAAAGGCACGCTCGTCGCGCGTCGCCGAACCGTTGATCAGCATGACCACGCTGCCGGCGGGGATAGTCGTCCCGTGCAGTGTCACGTCACGTGTGCTGTACCGGAGTTGGTACTGTGACGGTGCCTCGTAACGAAGCAGCTCCTCGAACGCGCCGGTGATCTTGCTCCTGTCCTCGCCTAGCCTTCGCCATTGTTCCGGATTCGCGGCGAAGGTGACCGCGGCATTCCCGACCAGCTTCACGACCGTCTCGGCGCCAGCACCCCCGAGGAGCATTGCGAATGCGGCGATTTCGGCATCGGTGAGCTTCGCGACGCCGTCATCGCGTGCGACGTCGACCTGCGTCAGCCGGCTGATCATGTCGTCTTGCGGGTTGGCCCGGCGCTCGACGACCAGCTCGTAATAGAACATGGTGATCGCCTCAGCCGCCTCGACGCCTCCGGCCGGGAGATGGAAATCTCCCGGATTACGCTCGAGCTGCTTGTCACTCCACACCCGTAGCTGCTGGCGGTGTTCTGCGGGGACGCCCAACATCGTGGTGATGACCTCGACGGGGAAGATCGCGCCGAAATCGGCGACCACATCAAAGGCGTTGCGGTCGAGCATCTTGGCGACCTCAGTGATCTTTTCGCGAATCATCGGCTCCAGGGCCGCCACCGCCCGCGGCGTGAACACCTTGTTGACCAGCTTGCGCATCACGGTGTGCCCCGGTGGATCCATCATGATGATCATCGGTGGCTGCTCGGGATCTGGTTCAGCCAGATACATGTCCATCGTGACGCCCCTGGCCGACGAGTAGGTCTCGAAGTCCCGCAGCGCCGGCTCGACGTCGTCATAGCGCGACAACGCCCAGAAACCGTACTTCTCGTTGTGGTAGACCGGCGCTTCATCGCGAAGGCGACGGTAGGTGTTGAACGGTGCGTTGAAGAAGTCTTCGGAGAACGGGTCGAACTCCACCCCGCCACGAGATACGACCTGCTCGGTCACTCCGCACCGCCCTTCCTGGTTCTCTAGTGCGCCGTCCGCGCTGTTGAATGCACCGTCCAGTCGCATCCGGTCAGCTCGGCTGCGATCTTCCAAAGGCGACCGGCCATGACCGGATCGCGGACCTTCTTGGGTGTTCTCGTCACCTTGGGTGCGCCCACGAGCTTGAGGATGCGCGGCGCGATATATGTTCCGCTCGGCTCGTCGGTTGTCACCGCCTCAATGGTGCTTCGGGCCGCGAGGCGGGGTTCCTGTGCGAGAAACGGAAGCGCATTGAGCTTCAACCACCAGTCCCATAAGCCGGTGCTGTCCCTGGTGATGGCGGTGTCCGCGCCTCCGGGATCGGCCAGATACGCGCGGACGCCGCGACGGGCCAACTCGTGGACGAACAGCATGATGGACAGCTTGGAGTCCGCGTATGCGGGAAACATAGAACTCTTGCGGGCCTGACGGTTGAGGTCGTCGAGCCGGATGCGGCCGAACATGAAGCTCGCGCTGCCGACCGAGATGACCCGATTATTGATCTTGTTGCCGAGCAGGCAAGTCAACGCGAAATGGCCCAGATAGTTGGTGCCCATGTGCGGCTCGAAGCCGTCCGCGGTGCGGGGCAGCGTCTGGCCCATCACGCCGGCGTTGTTCACCAGCACGTCGACGGATTCCACCGAATCGGCGAACCTGCGCACGCTGGCCAAGTCGGCCAGATCCAGGTGCCGAACCTCGACGTCGCCAGTCATCTCGGCTGCGGCCTGCTCCGCCTTGGGTATGGTCCGGCAGGCGATCATGACGCTGTGGCCAGCGCCGGCCAACGCCCCAGCGGTCGCTTTACCGACGCCGCTGTTGCCGCCGGTGACGATGATGCGCATTGTGGACCGCCTTAGCCCGCACGGGGATAGTCCGTGAACCGAGTGTCGGTCCCATCGTCGAGACGGGGGCGAGTATTGACATATTCGATCCACGAAGGCAGCGGCTCAGCCGCCGTCGGGTAACACGGCGGTCACCACATTCGCCAGGTCCTCCGCACCTTGGCTATGGTCTCGTGCTCGTCGCCGTCTCCGTACGACCGCAGATGGACGACGTCCGCGTCATCAGGCTTTGTTTCCACCGATGTCACCTACCAATAGATCGGACAGCGCCACGGCCAGGTCGTGCAGACCGGATTCGAGCGAATACGTCTTATCGACAGTCCAATTGACGATTCCGCCCGTGAGCGCGCCGACGATGATGTCGGCGAGCGTCTGCACATCGTGTTTGACGCCCACCTCGCCGCGGGCCACGCCCTCCTTCACGAGCTCGAGGAACGTGGCGTGCAGTGCGAAGCCACGCTGGATGCCATAGCCGGAGCTGGACAACATCTCGGCGATCACTTCGCGATACGTATCGCTGGATTTGACCAGCGCACTGGCAATGTCGTCGAACAGGCCGACCAGCCGGGCGGGAACGGGTTCGGTCGACCGGTCGACGACGACGTCGTGAAGGTTCAGCAGCCGGCTCTCGGCGAGAGCCCGCATCATGTCCTGTCGCGTGGGGAAGTGATTGAAGAAGGTCCGGTTGGCGACGTCGGCCCGCTCGCAGATCTCTTCGATCGTGGTGGCTGAGACCCCTTGAGACAGAAACAGATCGAATGCGGCGCTCAGAATCCGGTCGCGCACCTCCATCTTGCGCCGATCCATCCTGTTCATGGCCGGATCCCCGATGCGCACAGCCGCTCCGACAACTCCCACAGCGCCAGCGCATGGTCCTGATCGATGGCGTATGGCGCGACGTCGTCGCGAATCTCGCAGTCCGACAGGTACACAGATCCGACGTCCGCCAGCGTCGGGCTGACCGCCGCCCACACCTGGGTCGCCGCGCCCTGCTCGGGCAGCGTGAAGTCGCGGCGTACGTCGATCTTCTCCTGCAACGGATCTGAGGGCTCGAACTGCGTCAGCGCCGTGAAGTCGTCGCGGGTCATATAGCGGGCAAGCGAGGTCGCGACGACTCCCGGATGCACCGAGTAGGCCCGCACGCCGTCGTTGTGCAGCCGCCGGTCGAGCTCGACCATGTGCAGGACGTTGGCCGTCTTCGACGCGCCGTACGCGGCAAACTTGTCGTACTCGCGTCGCTCCCAGTTCGGGTCGTCGAGGTCCACGTCGCTCATCCGGTGGCCGTCGGAGGACAGGATGACGATCCTGGCGCCACCTGCGGCGATGAGCTGCGGGGTGAGCAATCTCGTCAGCTCGAAGTGACCGAGATGATTTGTGCCGAACTGGGTTTCGAAGCCATCGGGTGTCCGGCCGAATGGGGTGAACATCACCCCGGCGTTGTTCATGAGCACGTGGATCGCGGGTGCGATCTCCTGGATGGCGTCGGCGGCACTGCGGATACTGGCCAGCGAGGTCAGGTCCAGGGTCACCGTCGAGGTTTTGGCGTTGGGGACCTCCGCATGAACCGCGGCCTCGGCCTCGGCGAGGGCGTCGGCGTTGCGCGCCGCCAGAACGACATGGGCGCCGGCACTGGCGATGGCCCGCGCGGACTCTCTGCCCAGACCGGCCGACGCACCCGTGATGACGCACGTCGTGCCGGACAGGTCGACACCTTCGACCACTTCGCGTGCGGTGGGTGTGCCCATCAGGCCTAGGCCGCCGGCTCGCCGAGCCGCCATAGCGGTGTCACCACGTCCGGGTCGCACGCTTCCTCCACGATCCACTTGCACATCCGGCGCATCGGCTCCATCGCATCCTGCGGCGCGGCAAGCGGAACGCTGCATGCATACCCGAGGGTGGTCAGACGCTGGGCGCCGAAAAGGGGAAGCTTGTCGCGCAGTGCGCGTTTCAGCGATTCGGGATAGATGCCGATGGTCTGTGTGTAGGAGGTCACCGCGTCGGTCACTTTGTCGATGCCATCGACTGGGACGATGTTCGCCACGCGCCCCGACAACATCGCGGAGTAGTCGGCGGCCGAGTCGAACTGCGACACGATGATCGCGCCCTCTCGATGCTCGCCTCCGATGACCCGGTACCAGTCGTCGGTCATGCGGGACGCCTCGACGTGCTCGTAGAGCTCCCGGCTGGGATGCAGGGGCGGCGTGCTGATGAATGCGGGCAGACCGGTCAGTTCCTGGTAGATCATCTCGCCGAGCTTGTTGGCGTTGGCGATGCCGTCGGGGTCGGTGCCGCTGAGCACGTAGATGACCCTGGCGTTCGCGCAGCCTTCCTGGTTGGCGACGCCGATGTCGACGGCAGCGCAGCGCGCGACCTCGCGCATCGTCTCGTCATCGTCGAATGCCTGGCGCCCGATGATCGTGGCGCTGCGTTTGGGGTCCAGCGCGATGAGCTCCAGCCCCGGCTGAATGTAGCGGGTGACGTGCTTGACCGATGCGAAGCCGCCCCAGGCGACGATCTTTTCGATGTGTTCGGGCCGGTACAGCTTCTCCTCGACGGCAGTGTCGCCGCCCCTCCAGTAGCCGACAACGAGATGTTTGGTGATCGGATGGTCCGGGGCGACATCCGCGAGCGTGCGGGCGATCGCCACTGCGGTGAGCGGGTCGTTCGACGGGGCCTTGATGATCGTGTCGCACCGCGTGATCACCGACCGCAGGATGGTCACCGCCGAGACGAGGCCGCCGTTCCCCGCCGGGATGTGCAGTACCCGCGCTCCGAACGCCCGCACCCTCAGTTCCCGTCCATCGGAAAGCTGTTGCGGCACCCAGCCGTTGAGGTAGTCGAGCCCGACCTGGCTATCGGCGATCTCGAGCACGTTGGCACGGGAGAACAGCGGTCGCAGGATCTGGTAGCTGTTCTTCAGCATGTCGGCGGGAAGTGGATTCGCCAGCAGCGCCGCCTCGTAGGCCTCCTGCAGGTGTGGGTTGCGATCGAAGTCCAGTGCGTCGCCCAATGCCTCGAGCACGTCCAGGATTTCGTCGAATGCGAGGTCATTCATATCCGTCATCGCCATGGGCGTCGGCAGCGGCAGACGGTCGACGTAGCAGGCCATGTCCGGCGCATCGAACTGAGCGCCACCGGTGCGGACATCGAACGGGACCAGATCGTCGGTGATGAGCTCGCCGCGTAGGAAGAGCGGAACGGTGTAGGCGCTGTTCACGATTCGAACGCCTTCATGAAGTTGACCGCTTCGTTGTGCACTTCGTGGGTGGCCGCGCAGGTGATGCGGTCGTCTTCGACACCCTGCTTCTCGCTGTAGCGGATGATGTCGTGCTCGAATGCGACGCTGGTCTGGCCGCATGGGCACTGCAGATCCCAGTCGATGGTGGTCTCGTCTCCGGAGATCACGCCGCCCCAGTGGGCTTTGAGCAGGACGTCGTAGACGGCGGCGCGGCCGGTCTGCCTGCCGGTGCGCGGGAGCGGTTCACTGGTCTCCGGGTCGAGCACGAACGGAATGACCCAGGGCTGCACGTGATATCGGCCCTCGCTGCAGCCCCAGTGGAATGCGCTCTGCTCGGAGAACCCGTAGCCCTCCTGGATGCGGTCGACCCCCAGGAATTCTACGATCACGTCCATGTAGTCGTCGGGTAGCGCGACACCCTTCAGTCCGCCGCCGGTGAGGATCGCCGAGTCCTTGGCGAAGACGTTCTTGACTCCTCGCTGCAGGCCGGCCGAGGCGACGTCGTACATGATGTTGTAGGCGCCGATCATGAATACGCGCTTGCCGCGGAGCTTGTCGGTGATCGTGGTGAAGAACCGGTCGAGGTCTTCGGGCTGGCGGGCCTGCATCGCGATGAACTCGTCCTTGCGGGCGGCCAGCGCCGGGTCGATGACCAACCGGTCGAGCTCACCGCGCGATGCGGCGGCGCGCATTTTGGATGCCAGGAACATCAGGTCGGTGTCGATGGCGTCGGGGTAGAGCGCATGGAACTTGCTTTCGTCGCCGCCGGTGAACCCGCGCTTGATCATGTTGGCGATGCGCAGATGACCCAGCTTGCCGTTGGCGTAGTTGGGCCAGATGACGTCGACGGTGGGGTTGAGCTCGTCGTCGGTGGGTTCCTTGCCGAACGTCTGGAACAAGCAGATCTTCCACAGCACCATGCCCTCTCGCGAGCCGTGCTTGTCCTTCGGGATGATCGACAACGTTCCCGTGGTGCCGCTCGACGTGATCACTTCCAGCGGGGTCTGCGCGTCGAGGCGGTCGATCCACTCGTCGATGCCGTCGCAGCCGTCGGTGTCAACCGCGGACAGATCGTGGCTAGTGAGCTTGTCCAGCCACGCCGTCATCAGGTCGAAGCGCTTGTTGTCGACCAGCACCGCCGGGTACGACTTGAATGCCGTGTGCGAGAAGAGCAGCGGGACAACGTCGTTGAAGTCATTGAGCTCGCTGATGCCGAGGCGGTCGGCGAGCTTGCGCACCATCTCGATGCTCTGTCGATGCTGGCCGAACCGGATCGCCATCGCCTGACGCTGCAGCTCCTCGAGCTCGTCGCGGGGAATGCTGTGCATCTGCGTCAGCGACTCGCCGAAGAAGGCGATGGGGTCATCCATGAACTGCTCGACCCTGGTCGTCGACTGCTCTGTCGTCATGGCAAGGTACGGTACAAGCTTTTGCAGTTAACTGCAAGAGTGTAGTTGCATGCAATCTTGTCGACTGGCGAGTCTGTGAACTGCAGATGCATACGATGGCGGCCATGCCTGAGCCGCTGATCATCCCCATCCGCGGTCGTGCTCCGGAGTTGCACGCCGAAAGCTGGGTCGCGCCCAACGCGAGCATCATCGGGCAGGTAACGCTCGCCGCCAGGGCCAGCGTCTGGTATGGCGCGACGTTGCGCGCCGAGGCCGAGCCCATCGAGATCGGGTTCGGCACCAACATCCAGGACGGCGTCACCATCCACGTCGACTCGGAATTCCCCGTGAAAGTGGGTGCGGGCGTCAGCGTCGGCCACAACGCCGTCCTGCACGGCTGCGAGGTCGAGGACGACGCGCTCATCGGGATGGGCGCCGTCATCCTCAACGGCGCTCGCGTCGGAACGGGCTCGTTGATCGCCGCCGGAGCACTGGTGCCGCAGGGTGTCGTGGTGCCGCCGCGGTCGCTGGTGACCGGTGTGCCTGGCGCCGTACGGCGCGAACTCAGCGACGCCGAGATCGCCAACAACCGCTCCAACGCGCAGGTCTACCAGCGGCTGATCGACTTGCATCGGGCCTCGCTCGATTTGTTGTAGGCGAACCTGTGCGGTCGGGAATCACCGTGTGCCACATCAGTCACAAGAACTGCGGCATGTGTTCTTCCGAAACGTGATATCGCATGTGATGTCGCATTTCCGAAGAACCCGGTCCCTCTCTCTTGTGACAGGAGTGGTGTAGGACCCCTGTCAATGGTGAGTACGTCTAGCGATTCCGCCCAGTCGGCGCCGGGTACATGGCTACGGTGAATCCAATGCGAATTCTGGTCACCGGGGCCACCGGCTATGTCGGATCCCGGCTCGTTTCCCAATTGCTTTCCGAAGGCCACCACGTCGTCGCCACCTCGCGCAATGTGGATCGGCTTGCCGATTTCGGTTGGCGCAGCGACGTCACGTCCGTCGCACTTGACGCCCACGACCCGACGTCGGCGCGGACGGCATTCGCCGAGGCGGGACCGGTCGAGGTCGTCTACTACCTGGTGCACGGCATCGGTCAGCCCGACTTTCGGCTGGCCGACAACGCGGCCGCGGCCAATGTCGTCGAGGCCGCCAAGGAGGCCGGCGTCCGCCGGATCGTCTACCTCGGCGGATTCGTGCCCGAGGAAGGCGAACTGTCGGAGCATCTGACCAGCCGGGCGGAGGTGGCCGCCGCGCTGAGTATCGAAGGTGGCCCCGAGGTGGTGTGGCTGGGCGCGGCGATGATCATCGGCGCGGGTTCGACGTCGTTCGAGATGCTGCGCTATGTCGGGGACCGCTTCGTGCTGATTCCGCTTCCGGAGTGGATGGAAAACCCGATGGATCCGATCTCCATCAGCGATGTCGTCTACTACCTGGTCGCCGCGGCCGACGCCAACCGTGTGCCTGCGGGCGCCTACGACATCGCAGGCCCGGAAACGACGACCTATCGAGACCTGTTGGCCGCATATGGCCGCGCGACGGGCAAGTGGCGAGCTAGTGTGCCGATCCGTGGCGTGGATACCGGTGTGGCATCGATGCTGACCTCGGTCGCCCTGCCGGTGCCGGGCGCGCTCGCCGCCGATCTGGTTGAGTCGCTTGACCATCCGATGAGAGCATCCGACGGGCTGCGCGACCTGGTGTCCGATCCGCCTGGTGGGTTGATCGCGATCGACGAGGCGATCGCGCGTTCGCTGTCGAACGGTAGGCCCCGGCCCGTCGACGAACTCACCGATCCGCACCACCTCGCCGATACCGACCCGGACTGGGCCGGTGGTGACACGCTGCGCATCCAGCGCCTCGCGAAATCGGTGACGCCCCCGATCGCCCGGCCCGTTCTCGGGCTCATAAACGCCGTACCAGGACCCGTCGCCGCAGTGTTGCGGACCGGGCTCGACACTATAATCAACCTCACACCGAAGGTGCGCCCTGCATGACAGAACCCATCACCGAATCCCCGACACCGCATCCTCCCTTCCTGCAGGAAGTGAAGGACAACATCACCAGGGTCGCGATCCCGGTGCACGAGTCACCGAGTGTGGTGAGGCGGCGCCGGATCGTCGTCGCCATCGTCGTGGTGATAGGCGGTGCGCTGCTTGGCTATTCGCTGGGGCTGCGGCCGGGTGACGCGTCGTTCTACTGGCTGACGCTCGCCCTCGCCGCAGTGTGGACGGTCGGCGCTTTCGTGTCGGGCCCATTGCATCTCGGCCATGTGCGGTTCTTCGGCCGCAATGAACGGCCCACGATCACCGGCACCGTCGTCGGCGTGGCGGTCGGCGCAGCGTTCGTGCTCGGCGCCTTGGTCGCCCGCGAGATCCCCGCGCTCGCCCACTACGTCACCCGGGTGCTGGAATTCGCGAACTACCAGACGCTCTGGCTGATGGTGTTCAGCATCTTGCTCAACGCCATCGCCGAGGAGCTGTTCTTCCGCGGCGCGCTGTACACGGCGCTGGAAAAGCACTACCCGGCAATCGTTTCCACGATCATCTACACGGTGGCCATCTTGGTGGCCACCCGCAACCCGATGCTGGCGTTCGCCGCGCTGGTGCTGGGTGCGGTGTGTGCGTTCGAGCGCCGGGCGACCGGGGGAGTACTCGCACCGATCCTCACCCACATGGTGTGGGGGCTGACGATGGTGCTCGTACTCCCCAGTCTGTTCGGCGTCTAGCGCAACGGGTTCGCCAGCTCGTCTTTACGCATCCGGGCGGCCCGCATCGCAACCGCCGCGAAAATCACCGGCGCGAGGCCGGCCACCAGGAAGATCGTCTCCATCGAGACGACCTTCGACAGCGGGCCGACGATCGCGAACGACACCGGCATGAACGCCAGCGAGACGAAGAAGTCCAGGCTCGACACCCGGCCCAACATCTCGGTCGGAACGCGCCGCTGCAACAGCGTGCCCCAGATGACCATGCCTGCGCCGTCGGTGACGCCGATGATGAAGGTCGCGACGGCCATCAACGGGAACGACGACGTCACGCCGACGATCACCAGCGGAACGGAGCCGAGACCCCACATCGCCATCATCACCGACAGGTAGCGACGAGGCAGCCGCCGCGACGACACCGCCAGCGCGCCCAGCGCACTGCCCATCCCGAAGAACGCCAGGATGAAGCCGTAGCTCCTCGCGCCGTCGTGGAACCGGTCCTTGGCGATGAACGGCAGCAGCACCTCGATCGGTCCCAGCACCACCAGCACGAACATGCTCGCGAACAGCAGCGTCCACAGCAGCCACCGGGTACGCAACATGAAGGCGAAGCCGTCGCGCAGATCGCGCAGCACGTGAGGCCGTTCGTGATCAGCCTCTGCAACGTGCGTTTTCGTCGTCAGCCGGGTTGCCACCAGCAGCGCCAGGCCGACGGCGAACAACACCGCCACGGTGGTGGCGCCCAGCGCGGGGAACGTTGCGCCCACCACGATCCCGGCGACCGCAGGGCCGACAGCGCGCTGGAACACCGGGCGCACAACGCCTTCGACACCGTTGGCAGCCAGCAGTTGGTCGGCGGGCAGGATCCTCGGCAGGATCGCGCTGTAGGCGGGGAAGAAGAATGCCGCCGCGGCGCCCATCGCCGCTGAGGCTACCGCGAGATGCCAGACCTCCAGCGCGCCAACCAGGCCCAGCACCGCGATAGCCGACGACGCGATCACGTTGACGGACTCGGTGGCAATGATGATCGTGCGCTGTTTGATTCGGTCCGCGGTGATCCCGCCGACCAGGACGAATGTGACGAAGGCTGCGCCCCAGCAGGTCGTCACGATCGACAACGACACGGGATTGTTGTCGAGTGCGATCACCTGAAGGGCCAGTACCACCGCGAACATGCCGTCGGCGAAGATCGACAGCGAGACCGCGGTGATCAGCAGGCGGTACTCGCGGGACCTGAATGGTGCGAGTACGCGCCATCGGCCGGCGTCGGCCACCGGCTTCTGGATGTCGAATTGCGTACTCACCATTAGATGGTGGCCGATCGGGTATGACGGCGTCCATCGAATTTCCCGCGGCGACATCGACGAAATGGCGCGCTGCACTCGCACTTTTGCGCCCAATCGTTGGTTTGGGCGCACTGGAGGCAGAGGTCAGGAGTCGGTGAAGTTCGCCGTCCGGCGCTCCTGGAAGGCCTTGATGCCTTCGCGGTAGTCGGTGCCCCGCAGCAGCGCGGCCTGTCCGGCATGCTCCCGTTCGAGTGCACCCTCGAGTTCGGTCAGCGTCGTCGCGTTGATGGCGTCCTTCGTCTTCGCCAACGCCACTACCGGGCCATGGACCAGCCGCGCGACCACCTTGTCGACCTCGGCGTCGAGTTCGTCGGCGGGGTACACCGCGGTCACCAGTCCGGCCCGGAAGGCCTCGTCGGCGTGGATCTTGTCCGCCAGCAGCGCCATTCGCATTGCACGGATCCGGCCGACGGCCGCGGCGACCAGCGCCGACGCCCCGCCGTCGGGCATGAGGCCGATCTTGGTGAAGGCGAGCATGAAATAGCCGTTCTCCGAAGCGAGTACGACGTCGCACGCCAACGCCAGCGACGCGCCGACGCCCGCGGCGGGCCCCTGCACCACCGACACCACGGGACGGGGCAGAACGACGATCGACCGCACGGCGCGGTTGGCGGCGTCGAGCACGGTCAGGCCGCCCGCCTTCTTGGACTGGTCGTCGGCGCTGATCCCCGCACCCGAGCTGAAGCCGCGACCCGCACCGGCCAGACGCACCACCTTGACGCGGTTGTCGGTCGCCGCCTGGTCCAGCGCATCCGCGATGCCGTTGAGCATCGTCGCGGTCAACGAGTTGAGGCTGTCGGGCCGGTTCAGCGTCAACGACAGAACCCCGCCGTCGAGACTGACCACCAGGCCGTCGACGCTCACATACGCTTCGGTGCTGGAGTCGATGGAAGTCATTGGCGAACCTTAGATCGGGTTAGGCCTCACAGGCCCGCGACTGGTCCACTTGGTTATACAAGTAAGCTATGTCGCGGTCAACAACGGGAGGCGGGTTCTCAATGGCGGGACCACTGCAGGGATTGCGAATCGTCGAACTGGCCGGCATCGGCCCCGGACCCCACGCGGCGATGATTCTCGCCGATCTGGGCGCCGACGTGGTCCGCGTCGAACGCCCGGGCGGAACCGGTGGAGTGCCGAAGGGCAGCCACGAAGCCATGAACCGCAACCGGCGCGCGGTGGCGGCCAACCTGAAGTCCGACGAGGGCCGTGAACAGGTGCTGGCGCTGATCGCCAAGGCCGACGTGCTGATCGAGGGCTACCGGCCGGGGGTCACCGAGCGGCTGGGCCTCGGACCAGAGGACTGCGCCAAGGTCAACGAGCGGCTGGTGTACGCGCGGATGACCGGCTGGGGTCAGACCGGTCCGCGCAGTCAGCAGGCCGGCCACGACATCAACTACATCTCCCTCAACGGTCTGCTGCACTCCATCGGCCACAAAGATGGGCGCCCGGTGCCGCCGCTGAACCTGACCGGCGACTTCGGCGGCGGGTCGATGTTCCTGATCGTCGGCATCCTCGCGGCGCTGTGGGAGCGGCAGACCTCGGGTAAGGGCCAAGTGGTCGATGCCGCGATGGTCGACGGCTCCAACATCCTGATGGCGATGATGTGGGGGATGCGCGCGGGCGGGCTGTGGTCCGACGAGCGCGGCACCAACATGCTCGACAGCGGGGCGCCGTACTACGACACCTATGAATGCGCCGACGGCCGCTACATGTCGATCGGCTCGATCGAGCCGCAGTTCTACGCCGAGCTGCTCAAGGGTCTCGGCCTCGACGGAGAGGACCTGCCCGCGCAGCAGGATGTCAGCCGGTGGCCCGAGCTACGCGCCAGGTTCACCGAGGTCTTCAAATCGAAGGACCGCGACCACTGGGCCAAGGTGTTCGCCGACACCGACGCCTGCGCGACGCCCGTGCTCTCCTTCGCCGAGGTGCAAGACGAACCGCACATCACCGAACGCGACACGTTCTATCTCGACGGCGACGTGTTGCTGCCATCTCCTGCGCCGCGGTTCTCCCGCACCGTCCCGTCGACCCCGAAGCCGTTGGGCGAGCCGGGGACCGAAATCGAATCCGTTCTGCGCGACTGGGAATAGAAAGGCTTTTCCGCGCGAGCTGGGCCACACGAAAGCAGGGGAACGCAAAGGCGTCGCGACACGCCGTAGATTGCGGACTTTTGCTATTGCTCGTCGCAAGAAACGTGACCTGCTAACCGATAGAAAGGAACGCATTAAGTGGAGATCAAAGACGCCGTAGCCGTCGTCACCGGGGGAGCTTCCGGTCTCGGCCTGGCCACGACGAAGCGGCTGCTGGACAGGGGCGCGTCGGTGGTCGTCATCGACCTCAGGGGTGAGGACGCGGTCAAAGAACTCGGCGATCGCGTCCAGTTCGTCGAGACCAACGTGACCGATCCCGATGCGGTGAGCAAGGCCCTGGACGCCGCCGAGGCGATCGGCCCGCTGCGCATCAACGTCAACTGCGCGGGCATCGGCAATGCGATCAAGACGCTGAGCAAGGACGGCCCGTTCCCGCTCGACGGTTTCAAGAAGGTCATCGAGGTCAACCTGATCGGCACGTTCAACGTGCTGCGGCTGGCCGCCGAGCGCATCGCGAAGACCGAACCGATCAACGGCGAGCGCGGCGTCATCGTCAACACCGCGTCGGTGGCGGCCTTCGAGGGTCAGATTGGCCAGGCGGCGTATTCGGCGTCGAAGGGCGGTGTGGTCGGCATGACGTTGCCGATCGCCCGTGACCTCTCGCGCGACCTGATCCGCGTGGTGACGATCGCACCGGGCTTGTTCAAGACTCCGCTGCTGGGCTCGCTGCCCGAGGAGGCGCAGGCATCGCTGGGCAAGCAGGTGCCGCACCCGGCGCGCCTCGGTGACCCCGACGAGTACGGCGCGCTGGCCGTGCACATCGTGGAGAACCCGATGCTGAATGGTGAAGTGATCAGGCTGGACGGCGCGATCAGAATGGCGCCCCGATGACGATCACGACGAAGTTCACCGAGACGTTCGGGGTCGAGCACCCCGTGGTGCAGGGCGGCATGCAGTGGGTGGGCCGCGCGGAACTTGTTGCGGGCGTGGCGAATGCGGGTGGACTGGGTTTCATCACCGCGCTTACCCAGCCGACGCCCGCCGATCTGGCCAACGAGATCGCCAAGTGCCGTGATCTGACGGACAAGCCGTTCGGCGTGAACCTGACGATCCTGCCGACGATCAACCCGCCGCCATATGACGAGTACCGGAAGGTGATCGTCGACGCCGGAATCAAGATCGTGGAGACCGCGGGTTCCAATCCGGCGCCGCACCTGCCGATGTTCCACGAGAACGGGATCAAGGTGCTGCACAAGTGCACCTCGGTGCGGCATGCGGTGAAGGCACAGAGCCTGGGCGTCGACGGCATCAGCATCGACGGTTTCGAATGCGCAGGCCATCCTGGCGAGGACGACATTCCCGGCCTGGTGCTGATCCCTGCGGCGGCCGCCAAGATCGACATCCCGATAATCGCGTCGGGCGGGTTCGCCGACGGGCGAGGGCTGGTCGCCGCACTGGCGCTTGGCGCCGACGGCATCAACATGGGCACCCGTTTCATGTGCACGGCCGAGTCGGCCATCCACCAGAAGGTCAAGGAAGCGATCGTGGCTGGCAGCGAACTGGACACCGAGCTGATCTTCCGGCCGCTGCGCAACACGGCACGCGTCGCCAACAATGCGGTGTCCCGCGAGGTGGTGGAGATTCTCAACAACGGCGGCCAGTTCGAGGACGTGAAAGACCTCGTCGCGGGCTCGCGCGGGGTGAAGGTCTACGAGATCGGTGACCTGGACGCAGGCATCTGGTCGGTCGGTACAGCGATGGGATTGATCGACGACATCCCGACGTGCGACGAGCTGGTGTCACGCATCGTGGCCGACGCCGAGGAGCTCATCACGGAACGGCTGGCCGACATGGTCGAGTCGTCGGCACAGGAGAACGTCGCGTAAGCGATCGAACCGGATCCGTGCACGCGAGGAGCAAAACAGATTTTGGAAACAACAAAGGATCAACGAGGGCCCCGGACGGGGCAAACTGTCTGACGGAACAACGCGCTCAGTGCGAGCGCGTTGCCTCAGACCGCGGTTGGCAGCTGCTGGCCGTCGTCAAGCTGCTCGGAGGTGTCACCCTCGACCAGGACATCGCCGTGGTAGAGAGCCTCGAAGTCAACCTTGATGACATCAGCACTGGTGTCGTCGATCCACATGTACTGAACAGTAGGGGTCACCATTAAGGAATCTTTGAGTCACGATTCGGAAAATCGTGGCAATTCTTACCCCCGGGTAGGGTCCGGGGTTACTGGCGAGTAGCTGACCTGCGATTACGCCGCTGAGCTGAAGTGGATCGGGTTTGTGCCATTCAGCAGAATCCAAGTGAGGATCGCCACGGCGAACGCGAAAACGAGCAGTCCGACCGCGATCCGGGGCGTCCAACGCGGCCTGCCGAGCACCCTGGCGTCCACCGAATACGCCCCGGCGCCGGTGAACAGCAGGGTGACCGCGCCGAGGAACAGCAGGAACGGCACGTTGAACGGCTGCGACCAGAAGGCACCCTCAGAGACGTTCACCGCCCATGCGCAGATCATCGCGCCGATCACCGAACATGCAGCTAGCGGTGTCAAGATGCCGAGGACGAGGCCGATTCCGCCCGCCGTCTCGGCGACCGTAACCATCAGCGCGGCGAACGTCGGCAGGTTCCAGCCGCCGGACTCCATGAAGCCGACGGTGGTGCCGAAATCGAAGGCCTTGATCAATCCGGCCTGAATGATCGCGGCGCCGACGCCGATCCGCAGGATCAACAGGCCGATATCGATCAATGGTGTGGAGGTCTCGACGCTTCCCTGGGTGGTCGTCATGCTGCCGAGGGCAGGGCGCTGTGAAGAGCCTGTGAATGCGTTGGTCATGCAGTGCAGACCGGCGTCGGTGATGGAAGTCATCATGCAGCGCTGAACTGTTTCGTCGCACGCGACGTGGTTACCAGATAGGTACGCATTGACGATGCTAGGTTATCGTGGATAAGTTACCGCTGATAGCTTGTTTCGGTATATGAGAGGTGGCACGACGTGCTTCAACGGATCGCGCGGCTGGCCATCAGGTCCCCGAAGCGGATCATCGTCATCGCGCTGTTGGTGATGGTGGCCACCGGCATCTTCGGCATTCCTGTCACCAAGAGCCTGTCCGCCGGCGGTTTCCAGGACCCCACCTCGGAGTCGGCCAAGGCCTCCAAGGTGCTGGTCGACAAGTTCGGCCAGGGCGATATGGAATTCCTGATCACCGTGACGTCCGACGGCGGCGCACAGGGTCCCGAAGCCCGTGCGGTCGGCAGCGACATCACCAGCCAGCTGCAGGCATCCCCGTATGTCGCGAACGTGACGTCGGCGTGGACTGCGCCTGCGACGGCAGCCCCGGCGCTGATGAGCAAGGACGGCAAGACCGGGCTGATCGTCGCGGGCATCACCGGTGGTGAGAGCGAAGCGCAGAAGCACGCTAAAGAGTTGACCGAGCGGCTTGTGCACGATCGCGATGGCGTCACTGTGCGCGCGGGCGGCGAGGCGATGATCTACGTACAGATCAACGGCCAAACCGAAAAAGACCTGCTGCTCATGGAATCCATCGCTATTCCGTTGAGCTTCCTGGTGCTGGTGTGGATCTTCGGCGGAATGCTGGCGGCGGCACTGCCGATCGCGGTCGGCGGCTTCGCGATCCTCGGATCGATGGCGGTGCTGCACGCGACCACCTACGTCACCGATGTGTCGATCTTCGCGCTGAACCTCACGGTCGCCATGGGTCTCGCGCTGTCCATCGACTACACACTGCTGATCGTCAGTCGATACCGGGATGAGCTCGCCGCCGGGTCCGAACGCGACGAGGCGCTGATCCGCACCATGGCCACTGCAGGTAGGACCGTGTTGTTCTCGGCGATGACGGTCGCGCTGTCGATGGTGGCGATGGTGTTGTTCCCGATGTACTTCCTGAAGTCGTTCGCGTATGCGGGTATTGCGGTGGTCGCGTTCGCCGCGGTCGCGGCGATCGTAGTGGCGCCTGCGGCGATCGTGCTGTTGGGTGACCGGCTCGACTCCTTCGACGTGCGGCGTCTGCTGCGACGGATGCTTGGGAGGCCGGAACCGACGCCGAAGGCGGTCGAAGACACCTTCTGGTACCGGTCGACCAAAATCGTTATGCGCCGGGCAATTCCGATCGGTGTGGCTATCATCGCGCTGCTGCTTCTGTTGGGTGCGCCGTTCCTTGGCGCTAAGTGGGGGTTCCCCGACGACCGCGTACTGCCCGCATCGTTGTCAGCCCGCGAGGTCGGCGACCAGCTTCGCGAAGACTTCGCCGTCGACTCGGCGAAGAACGTCACCGTCGTCATTCCCGACGCGAGCGGAGTGACGCCGGAAGATCTCGGCCGCTACGCCGCGGCGCTCTCCCGCGTTCCCGACGTGACGTCGGTTTCCTCGCCCGCCGGCACGTTCGTGGACGGAGCAGCGGCCGGGCCGCCGTCGATGGCGACCGGAATGAAGGACGGCAGCGCGTTCTTGACGGTCGGCAGCAAGGCCGCGCTGTTCTCCGACGCGTCCGAGGCGCAGCTCGACCGACTGCGGGACGTGAGTACCCCGGCGGGCAAAGCGGTGGAGCTGACCGGCGTCGCGCAGATCAACCGCGACAGCTCCGTGGCGATCACCGACCGGTTGCCCATCGTGCTGGCCGCAATCGCTGCGGTCACGTTCGTCCTGCTGTTCCTGTTGACCGGCAGCGTGGTGCTGCCGCTGAAAGCCTTGGTGCTCAACGTCTTATCGTTGACGGCTGCGTTCGGTGCCCTGGTGTGGATATTCCAGGAGGGCCATCTCGGCGCACTCGGTACGACGCCCACCGGGACCCTTGTCGCCAACATGCCGGTGCTGTTGTTCTGCATCGCCTTCGGGCTGTCGATGGACTACGAGGTGTTCCTGGTCAGCCGGATTCGCGAGTACTGGCTGTCGCTGGGCGCCAAGTCGCGGGCGGACAACGACGAAGCCGTCGCGCTCGGCCTCGCGCGCACGGGTCGCGTCATCACCGCCGCAGCACTGGTGATGTCGATTTCGTTCGCGGCCCTGATCGCCGCCCAGGTCGCCTTCATGCGGATGTTCGGCCTCGGATTGACATTGGCGGTCCTCGTCGACGCCACCCTGGTGCGGATGGTTCTGGTGCCGGCGTTCATGCATGTACTCGGCCGGTGGAATTGGTGGGCGCCCAAACCGCTGGCGAGGCTGCACGAGCGCATCGGCATCAGCGAGTCGCCCGATGACCTGATTCCGCCTGGGGAGAAACGGGAGCGGGCCACGGTCTCTGCGACGGATGCTGGTTGACGTGGCGATTCAGGCGGCGGAATCCGGTGTGAAACGGCGGCGGGCGCCGCGCGGCTCGGGTGATCAACTGCGAGACGAAATTCTCGACGCCACAACCGAATTGCTGCTGGAAACCGGGCACGCCAAGGCGGTGTCGATCCGGGCGGTGGCACAGCGCGTCGGCGTCACCCCGCCGTCGATCTACCTGCACTTCGCCGACAAGGACGCGCTGCTCGACGCGGTGTGCGCGCGCTACTTCGAGAAACTGGACGAGGAGATGCATCGGGTGTCGGCCGATCAGCCGTCGACCGTCGATGTGCTGCGCGCCCAGGGCCTTGCCTATGTCCGGTTCGCCACGCAGACGCCCGAGCTGTATCGCATCGCGGCGATGGGCGAGGGCAGGCCGGGCAGCGACATCGACATGACGTTGAACAGCTCTGCATTTCAACACCTCCAGAACTCGGTAGAGTTGTTGATGGCGGAGGGCGTCTATCCGCCCGACGATCCGACGACTGCCGCGCTGCAGCTGTTGACCGCCGCCCATGGCGTTGCGGCGCTTCTGATTTCGAAGCCGTATCTGCCGTGGGGCGACGTCGAGGAATTCGCAGAGAAGACGTTGTCTGCGGCGTGTTTGGGCCACATCGTGCTCGGGCTCGTCGAGGATGACGATGCGACACCGCAGCAGACCGTCGAGTGGCTGCTGAGCCGCCAAGAGAAAAGGAACACGTGACCGACACCGGCGACACCGTCGACAATCCTTTCTTCGCCCGGCTGTGGACGTTCCTGGCCAACCACGAAACCGAGGAGATCCAGAGGCTGCGCACGGAGAATCTCGCAGGCCTGTCGGGTCGCGTGCTCGAAGTCGGTGCGGGGACGGGGACGAACTTCGCGTATTACCCCGCGACGGTGACCGAGGTGGTGGCAGTCGAGCCGGAGCGACGGCTCGCACCGCAGGCCCGCGAAGCGGCAGAGAAGGCACCGATGCCGGTCACGGTCACCACCGGCACCGTTGAGTCGTACCTACGGGACTCGCGGCCCGAACCGTTCGACGCGGTGGTGAGCTCGCTGGTGCTCTGTTCGATCGACGATCCGGACACCGTTCTGCGGCAACTGTTTTCGCTGACGCGTCCGGGCGGCGAACTGCGCTATCTCGAGCACATGGGTAGCCAGGGGGTTCGTGGCAGACTTCAGAAGCTCGCCGACGCAACCGTATGGCCGTGGTTGATGGGCAATTGCCATACACATCGCGACACCGAGGCGTCGATCGTCGGCGCCGGCTTCGCGGTGGACAGCACGCGCAACGAGCCTGCGGTTCCCGCGTGGTTCCCCACGCCGGTGTCGGAGTACACCATCGGCCGCGCGACCAAGCCCGCGAGTTAGCGATTTCGGCGCGCTAGCGTGCGCTCAGCGCCGGTTTGCGCGCCGAAATCGCAAATTCAGCCCAGCAGGGACGGGAGGCGCTGCAACAGGCCCGGCAGGGCGCCTGCGGCCGTTTCGCGCACCGTCGCCGTCGCGGCATCCGAGAGCGGCGTGCGCTCGGGATTCACCTCGATGACCGGAATGCCGTTGGCCAGTGCGAGTTCCGGCAGGCCGGCGGCGGGGTAGACGATCGACGACGTTCCCACCACCACGACGAAGTCGGCGTTGGCCACCGCTTCGACCGATTTCTGCCATGCGGACTCCGGCAGCGGCTCGCCGAACCACACCACGTTGGGCCTGATCTGGCCGCCGCAAATGGCGCACTTCGGCGGCTCAACGGCCTCCACCGGCGCCGGCATGTCGGGTAGCTCGCCGAGGTATTCGCGTCCGCAACGGTCGCAACGGAATTCGAACAAGCTGCCGTGCAGGTGATAGACGCGCCCGCTACCGGCCCGTTCGTGCAGGTTGTCCACGTTCTGGGTGACGACGTGCACCTCGGCGTGGTCCTCCCACGCCGCGACGGCCCGGTGGCCGTTGTTCGGCTGCACCCCCTGCATGAGGTAGTGCCGCCACAGATACCACGCCCACACCCGCTCCGGGTGCGCCTGCCAGCCCTCTGCGCTCGAGATTTCGTACGGGTCGACTTTTGCCCATAAACCCGTCTCGACGTCGCGAAACGTCGGAACTCCGCTCTCTGCAGAGATACCTGCTCCGCTGAGCACAGTCACTTGCACATCACCAAAGTAGCCGGTGATGGGTGATACTAGGCACGTGGCCGATTTGGGGGAATGGGTCCGAGGAGACCCGCAGGCGAGCAAACCGCTATTCGACCAGCTAAGAAGCCAGATAATCGACGGTATTCGCGGCGGGCGGTTGCCTCCGGGAACGAGGCTGCCGACGGTGCGTGAACTCGCAGGCCAGCTGGGCATGGCGGTGAACACCGTGGCACGCGCATACCGCGAGCTGGAGTCGGCTGGAATCCTCGAAACACGTGGTCGCTTCGGCACTTTCGTGGCGCGCAGCGATCCAGCCGACGCGGCGATGGCGACAGCCGCGCACACCTACGCGACTGCGGCGAAATCGCTGGGTATCCAGAAGGATGAGGCGCTCAAATACGTCGAGGCGGCGTTCGATTAGCCGAACTCGAGCAGGGTGACGAGGGGCCGGACGGGGTCCAGCAGAGGAATTCGCTGCATCGACCACATCAGTGTGTTCAGCACTTTGCCCCGGCCCTGCGCCATCGGCAGATCGTGCACGGCCCGGATGCCGGGCACCGTATTGACCAGGTCTGCGATGTCCGACGGCGACAGCGTGAACGGCATCGGCGGCACCCGGTAGCGCAGCGACGTGCGCGACCCGCGGCGGATCCATGCAGCGAAGAAGACCGGCGGCAGGTCGAACATCATCTGGCCGCCAGGAAACCGCTTGGCGCATTCGGTGATGAGCCCGAGGGCCTCCTCGGGTTGCAGGTACATCAGCAGGCCCTCGGTGGTGATGAACACTCCATCCGAGGGGTCCACCCGGTCCATCCAGCTGTAGTCCAACGCCGACTGCGCGCACAGCGTGATCCGGTCCGACTGCGGCAGCAGCCGTTGACGCAGTTCGATGATCGGTGGCAGATCGACGGTGAGCCAACGGAATTGATCGCCGACACCCGCTTGGTTCAACCTGTAGAAGCTGGTCTGTAGGCCTTCCGCGAGTGCCACGACGGTGGCAGACGGATGATCGACGAGGTAGCGCCGGGTGTACTCGTCGAATGTGAGCGCCCGCAATGCCATGTCCTGGCGGCGCGTGTGGCCGAACTTCGAAAAGTCGTAGTCGATGGCGTCGACGAGCTTGATCGCCATCGGGTCGTCGATGACGGAGTCCGGCCGACGCGCCTCGGTCGCTCGCACCACCAGCGTGAGCAGCGCCGTTTCGGAGACGCCCGACAGCGCGGTGCCGTCTGCCTTGGTCATTTCAGCACCTTGTCGATCGTGCGGAGATTGCGCGTGGTCGTCGACGACTTGTAGCGCTTCTTTCCCATCGTCTTGCCGATGGTGGTGTCCAGGGTCCCCTTGTTGGGAACCTGCCAGTAGATGACGCCCTTGCCGCGCTTGATCTTCTCGTCAGGTCCGGCGTCGCTGGCCAGCGCCGCCAGTTCCTTGAGAACGTCCTCGTCGGTGACGAACGTGACGTAGCTGTGGTGCCCCTCGACCTCGCGCTCGAACGGGTAGGCGTCGGAGATCGCCTGCACCGTTTTCACGTCGTACGCCAACACCCAAGCGTCATAACCGAATTCGTCGCGCAGCGTCTTCTCGGCCTTTTTGCGGACGGCGTCGACGCCGGACCGGCTCTCCAACAGCACGTTGCCGCTGGCGAGGATCGTCTTGACGTTCGTGAAGCCCGCGCCTTCCAGGGCCGCAGCCACCTCGGCCATCTTGAGGTTGACCCCACCCACATTGACCCCGCGCAGGAAAGCGACGAACCGGGTCACTGGTCGAACTCCGGCAGCGTGATGCTGGGCCGGTAGCGGCTCAGAGATCCGAGGGTGTCACCGCCGATTACCGCCATGGGCTCATAGTAGGGACGCCCTGCCAATCGGGGTCGGCCCCATCGCGGGCGACGTAGGCTCGGGGGATGACGCGCCAGGTCTTCGACGACAAGCTGCTCGCCGTGATCAGCAACAACTCGCTGGGCGTCCTGGCCACGATCAAACGCGACGGCCGCCCGCAGCTGTCCAACGTCTCTTACCACTTCGACCCGCGCAACCTCTCGATCCAGGCGTCGATCACCGAACCCCGGGCCAAGACGCGCAACATGCGCCGCGACCCGAGGGCTTCGCTGCACGTGACCTGCGACGACGGCTGGTCGTACGCGGTGGCCGAGGGAAATGCGATTCTCACACCGCCCGCCGCCACCGAGCACGACGACACCGTCGAGGCGCTGATTGCGTTGTACCGCAATATCGCCGGTGAGCATCCCGACTGGGATGACTATCGCCGGGCGATGGTCGACGACCGCCGGCTGGTGATGACGCTGCCGATCTCGCATCTGTATGGCATGCCACCCGGAATGCGCTGACCCTTAAAAGGCCGCGACGGCTCAGGGAGGACCACGCTAGGCTGCGGCCATGGCTAAATCACCGGAAGACGACACCAAGAAGAAGTTCCGGGAAGCGCTCGACCGAAAGAAGGCCCAAGCCGCCGGCGGTTCCGACCACAAAGACGGCGGAAGAAAGCAACCGAGGACACACGGTCCGGTCGAGAACAGGCGGGAATTCAGGCGTAAGAGCGGCTAGAGCCGTGACGCCTGAGTTCCTGCTCACCACCCTCATCGTGGTGGCGACGCCGGGCGCCGGTGTGCTCTACACGGTGGCGGCGGGGGTGTCGCGCGGCTGGCAGGCCAGCCTGGTCGCAGCGGTCGCCTGCACGCTGGGCATCGTTCCGCACATGATCGCCGCGGTGACCGGTCTCGCGGCCATCATGCACGCCAGCGCGGTGGCGTTCTCGATCATCAAGTGGCTTGGCGTCGCATACCTGCTTTACCTGGCGTGGAAGACGTTCCGAGACAAGTCGGTGTTCGCGGTCGAGGCCGAACCGGGCAAGACATCGCCGTGGCGGGTGATCGTGTCGGGAATTCTGGTCAATACCCTGAACCCGAAGTTGACGATCTTCTTCTTCGCGTTTCTGCCGCAGTTCGTGCCTGCTAACCGCCCCGATGCGGTGCCGCTCATGGTGTATCTCAGTGTGGTCTTCATGGCGGTGACCCTTGTGGTGTTCAGCCTCTACGGCGTGTTCGCCGCGGCGGTGCGCAGGCAGGTGTTCTCCCGCCCGCGCATCGTGGCGTGGATGCGCGGCAGTTTCGCCGCGACCTACCTGGTGCTGGCGGGCAGGCTGGCGGCGAGCACGCGCTGATCGATGGCCTGCTGGTCGGTAGCCAGCCATCTGGCGCCGACGAGCGCGGCCAGCATCGCCGCGACGCAGTACAGCCCGACTCCCTTCAGGCCCCAGCCGACCGACGCCAGCGTCGCCGCACCGGCCATGCACAGCAGCCCGCCGATCGCGGCACTGCGCCAGCCCGGCGCGGCGACGTAGCCGCCGTCCCACAGCGGCAGCGGGCTGTTTTCGAGCGGCCGCAGCACGACGAACGCCGTCGCGACCAGAATCGCCATGATCGCCAATTGAAGGATGCTGAGCGCGATGAAGCCGGGAGCCGAGGCGTCGTAGCGCGGATGGCCGAGGTAGTCGAAGAGCAGGTGCATGGCAAGCAATGCCGGGATGTGCCACAGGTAGAGCGTCATCGCGCCCGAGTTGCCGATCGCCGTGAGCCACCACACACGTGGGTGCCGGGCCCACCCCGCAATCGCGGGTGCGGCGGCAATTGCGAACGCGCACACCATGATTGCGTGCCCTGCGAGTAGCAGCGACGGGGGTGTCATGTTCATCAGGTGTTGGGACTCGATGCCGACAAGGCTGAGTTCGTAAGGGCCGAGCCATATCAGCGCGAGGTTGACGGCAAGCATGATCGTGCCCACCAGAAGGGCTCTGCGGCCGGCGAGAAGGCGGCGGCGGTATGCGACGCCCAGCATGCCGGGGATCAGCCACGCGACCAGGTTCAGATAGCCCAGGCTGGTCGGCACCTGGGTGTTGATCCGGATCGCGTCGATGACCGCGACGAACGCATACGTTCCCACGACCGCGGCGAGCAGGCGGCCGGTCGTGGTGATGCGCGCCAGCAGCGAAACAGCCGCCAGCACAAGCACGTAGGCGCCGAGGAACCACAGCAGCTGGATGCTGATCCCGGCGACCGGATCGTAGACGTGCTCGGGCAGGAAGTACCGCAGGATCGCCAGCGCCGAAACCCAGAACGCCAGGTAGTAGAACACCGCCCGGTAGAGCCGGGTGCAGCGGCGCATCAGCCAGTTGCCCCAGCTCGCTCCGGGTCGCCAACCGTCGACGCATGCGGCGACGCCCGCGAAGAAGAACAGCGGCATGATCTGGAACACCCAGGTCAGCGCCTGGAAGACCACGGAGGCGGTGAGCAGGTTGGTCCAGAAGAACACGTCGTCGCGGATGATGCTCGTCGCCATGATCGTGTGCCCGACGACCACGCCGACCAGCGAGGCGATCCGGATGACGTCGATGGCGCGGTCACGCGTTGCCGGGGTGTCGGCCTTCGACCTCGGCCGGGCTGGGGAACAGGGCGGCAACCGTCATACCGCAAATCTAGGCCTGACCAGGGCAGAAGGATCTGAGTAGAAGCACTCAAATTCCTGGGGTCGCTGGCTGCCGCTTCTCTCTCACCACGATCGCCGCCAGGCACACCATCGCCAGGACGGCGACTCCGATTGCGAAACTGATGCCTGCCGTCCGCAGATCCCAATGCTGGGCGGCCAAACCCTCGCCGACGACCGGCAGTGAGATGGCCACATAGGCGACGACGAAATAGGTCGAGCTGACCTCGGCACGGCGCCCGGGCGGCGTGAGTTCGGCGACGGCGGCGAGTCCGCGGCTGAAGCTGATGCCCTGGCCGATACCGGCCACGACCGCGGCCGAAATCAGCGCCAGCAGCGAGGAAAACACCAGTGCCACAGCGAGAATGATCATGCCCACGATCAAGAAGACGCAGCCGAGGACCACGGCCCGCCGCGGCGGAATCCGACCGCCGAGTATCTGCGCCACCGCCGACGTGATCAATATCGTCGACGCAGCGGCCCCGGCCACCGCGTGGTTGTCGATGCCGACGACCTTGGACACGAACGACGGCACCACCGATGTGAAGAGACCGGTGATGGCAAAGCCGGCGAACGCAGCGATCGCGGCGATGGCGAAGACCCCGCGTACTTCGATGGGAACCGAAAGACGCTGCAAGGCAATGCTTCCGCTGCGCGGCGAGGTTTCGGGCACCATGAGTAGGCCGACGCCTGCCAACAGCACCAACACGATGTGAACGATGAATGACAGGTGCAGAGGCTGCGGTGCGTACTGGACCAGCAGCCCCGCCAGTAGCGGGCCACCCCCAAGCCCGGCGACGTTGGCGACTGTTGCGACCCCGGCGGCGCGGTCGCGCCAATTGGGCGGCGCCGCTTCGATGACCGCGGCAGTGGCGGTGCCGGTGAAGATGCCCGCCGATACCCCCGAAAGCAGCCGGCCGACGAGTAATAACGTCACCGTATGCGCGAACAGGAACACCACTGAACTGACCAACGCGAACAGCGCACCGACGAACAGAACCGGTTTGCGGCCGATGGCGTCGGACCAGCTGCCGAACGCCAGCAGTGCAAACAGCACACCGCCGGCGTAGGTCGCGAATATGACCGTGGTGGTCAGCACCTCGAAGTGCAGCTGCTCCGCGTACAGCGCGTACATCGGAGTCGGCAGCGTCGCGCCGAGCATGATGACCACGAAGGCATAGGCCAACAGCGCGAATGCGTAACGGGTTCGGGGCAAGGTGTCCAGCACGTCGTTGGTCAGCAGCAAAGGCGGTTGCCTTATTCCGCCGACCTTAGTGCGTGGCGGTGTCTAGTGCGTGACCGCCTTCTCCGCGCCGACTCCGGTCAGCGCCCGCACCTCGAACTCGGCGTTCAGCTCGGGGTCGCCGCGATCGGGCGATGACAGCGTGCCCACGATGCCCAGGATGAACGCGAGTGGAATCGACACGATACCCGGGTTGGCCAACGGGAACCAAGCGAAGTCCATGCTGGGGATCATCGCGGTCTTCGCGCCGGATACCGCAGGCGAGAAGATGATCAGAACGATGGTCGAGATGAGCCCGCCGTACATGCTCCACAATGCGGCGCGGGTGTTGAACCGTTGCGAGTACAGGGAATACAGGATCGTCGGCAGATTCGCGGCGGCGGCCACGGCGAAGGCCAGCGCCACCAGGAACGCGATGTTCTGTTCGGCGGCCAGGATGCCGAGCAGGATGGCGAGGATGCCGATCACCACCACGGTGATACGAGACACCCGCACCTGTTCGCTCTCGTTGACCCGGTGGTTCTTGAGCACGCTGACGTAGATGTCGTGCGCGAACGACGTCGCCGCGGTGATGGTCAGGCCGGCCACGACGGCGAGGATCGTCGCGAACGCCACCGCCGAGATGATGCCGAGCAGGATCACGCCGCCGAGTTCGAATGCGAGCAGCGGCGCGGTCGAGTTCTGCGCGCCGGGAGCCGCGAGGATTGCGTCGGGTCCGACGAGGGCCGCCGCGCCGTAACCCAGTGCGAGGGTGAACAGATAGAAGGCGCCGATCAAGACAATCGCCCAAACCACCGACCGGCGTGCCTCTTTCGCGGTTGGCACCGTGTAGAAGCGCATCAGCACATGCGGCAGACCCGCCGTGCCGAGCACCAAGGCCAGCGCCAGCGAGACGAAATTGATCTGGGACGTCAGGTTTGCGCCGTACTGGGCGCCGGGGGCGAGCACATCACGCTTGGCGACGGCCTCGGTCAAGGAGCCGGAAACAGCGGACTGCGCGGCACCGAGCATTTCGGAGAAGTTGAGGCCGAACTTGCCCAGTACCCAGACCGTCATCAACGCGGCGCCGCCGATCAGCAGGACGGCCTTGATGATCTGCACCCACGTGGTGCCCTTCATCCCGCCGATGAGGACATAGGCGATCATCAGCACACCGACGACCGCAATGACGAGAGCCTGACCGATATCGCTGGTGATGTTGACCAGCAAGGCCACCAGCCCGCCCGCGCCTGCCATCTGGGCCAGCAGATAGAACAGGCACACCGCCAGCGTCGTGAGTGCCGCCGCGAGGCGCACCGGGCGCTGCTTCAGCCGGAAGCTCAGGACGTCGGCCATCGTGAATTTGCCTGCATTGCGCAGCAATTCGGCGACCAGGAGCAGTGCGACCAGCCAGGCGACCAGGAACCCAATGGAATACAGGAAGCCGTCGTAGCCGTAGACGGCGATGGCGCCTGCGATGCCGAGGAAGCTCGCGGCCGACAGGTAGTCACCGGAGATCGCGATGCCGTTCTGCGGGCCCGTGAAGGAGCGACCCGCGGTGAAGAACTCGGCGGCGGTGGCGTTCTTCTTGCTGGCCCGGACGACGATGTAGAGCGTCACCGCGACAAACAGGATGAAGATACCGATGTTGGCGGCGGGATTGCCGACGGTGCCGCTTTCGGCGGCCAGGACGTCGACGCTCATGCCTCGTCACCTTCCAGCTCGGACCGGATGGCCTCGGCTCGCGGATCGAGTTCACGATTCGCTAAGCGGACGTAGAGACCGGTGATCAGGAAGGTGGTGATGAACTGGCCGAGGCCGATCAGCAGGCCGACGTTGGTGTTGCCCCACACCGCAGTGGCCATGAAGTCATGGGCGAACGCACCGAGCAGCACGTAGGCGAAGTACCACAGCAGGAACACTGCCGTCATCGGAAAAACGAAGCGGCCTGTACGGCGACGAATTGCGGACCGCTTGCAGTCGTTGTGGCCGCTGCGGGCGGAAGGTCGGTATCGGACAACGCGGACTCCTGACCTCGGCGTGAAAGCGTCTGTTCACAGCACATTGAGAGCTAGTTCACAGGTATGTGTTCCCGGCCGAGATCGGTGTCAAACCGCCCATCTAGACTGTCGAGGTGGCGAAACTGCAGCTTGTCCAGGATCCAGCCGCTGATGCCCTGCTGGACTCCAATCCGTTCGCATTGTTGGTCGGAATGTTGCTTGACCAGCAGATACCGTTAGAGGTGGCATTCGCCGGGCCGAAGAAGATCGCCGACCGCATCGGCGACGTGGACGCCCGCGAAATCGCGGACTACGACCCGGAGGAGTTCGCTGCGCTGTGTTCGGAACGGCCTGCCGTGCACCGGTTTCCGGGGTCGATGGCAAAGCGCATCCAAGCGCTGGCACAGATCATCGTCGATGATTACGACGGCAACGCCGCCGCGGTGTGGACCGCCGGCTCGCCCGACGGTGCCGAGGTGCTGCGGCGATTGAAAGCGCTACCCGGCTTCGGCGAGCAGAAAGCGCGAATCTTCCTCGCGCTGCTGGGCAAGCAGTACGGCGTCACACCGAAGGGCTGGCGCGAGGCGGCGGGCGACTACGGCAAGGCGGGCACGCATCTGTCGGTCGCCGACATCGTCGACGCGGGTTCGTTGGAGAAGGTGCGGTCGTACAAGAAGCAGATGAAGGCGGCGGCCAAGGCCGCCAAGAAGTAGGCCGCTACAGCGCCTCGCCGTCGAACCGGTCCTTGGTGGCGAACTCGGAAACGGGCTTGCGCGTGAGCTTCTTGACCTGCTTGACCGGTTTGCCGATCGGCAGCAGCGCAGCGATCGCGTAGTCGTCGGGGATGTGCAGCAGTTCCTTGACGCGCGGCTCCTCCGCCACCGCCATCGTGGTGAGCACACCGCCGTAGCCCTCGTTGCGGGCGGCCAACAGGATGTTCCAGACGAATGGGTACACCGATGCGCCGGGGATGACGCCGATGCGGTCGAGGTACTGGTCGAACGCGGCGCACACGTTGAGGTCGACGCAGACCACGAGCACGGCCCCGGCCGTGAGTACGGGCGCGCCCAAATACGGGGGAACCTCGGTAGCGGCCACCTCTTCGGCGGAAACCTTCATGGGCTGCACGGGATTCCACGGACCCTCGCCGTTCTTGGTCTGCGCGAGGTAGCGTCGCGCGCCGGTGACGCTGAGCTCCACGATCGCCTCGCGGGTCTTCCTGTCCCGGACCACGATCACACGGGCGCCCTGGCGGTTACCGCCGCTTGGCGCGAACCGTGCGTTGTCGAGGATTCGTTCGAGCACCTCGTCGGGAAGCGGATCGTCGGTGAATCGGCGGGCCGCACCCGTCGTGCGCATGACGTCGTATAACTCCATGCCCTACATCTTGACTGTGGGATCGTAGAGGGATGAAGACCCACCTGAACTGTCCCTGCGGCGAGGCGATCACCGGCACGGACGAGGACGATCTCGTCGAGAAGGCGCAGAAGCACCTTTCCGAGCAGCATCCCGGCCGCGAGTACGACCGGGACGCCATCCTCTTTATGGCCTACTAGGTAGCTCAGGGCACCACCGTCGAGCCGATGGTGGGCATGAACTGGCACTGCTTCTCGGTCGTGGTGACCTGACCGAAGATCGTCGACATGATGCTGCCCGAGCCTGTATCGGCGATGACCGACAGCGTCGTCGGACCATCCGGATTGATGTCGGGTCGAGGCGTGAGCGTGGCGCTGCCTGACTTGCCGGTGGTGAGGTTGACCCAGGTGACGTTCAACGGAAGTTTCTGTTCCGCCGCAGGCCCGGGTGTGCCGATGGCCGTGAACACATAGGCCGTCTGCCCCGCCGCGGGGCCCGGCGCCGGAATCTTCGCGGGACCGGCCACGGAGATCGCGGTCGCCAACACATTTCCGCCGTCCTTGAGGCACCCGTTGCTGATCGACGGGTACAGGAAGTCCTGCGTCGTCGGGGCGTCGGGACCGAACTGCGGATTGGCCGCGGCATCGGGGGCGGGAGCCGGTGCACCGTCCGGGGCGGGGGCAGGCGCGGGCGCTGCGTCGGGGGCAGCTGCCGGCGCTGCATCAGGTGCCGGCGCGGGCGCAGCCTCTGGGGCGGGAGCGGGCAGGGCCTCTGGTGCCGGCCCGACGGCATGCGCCGGGTCGACGCCAGCGGGCAGATGAGCCTCGGCCGCGGGCAACGCGCCCGGTGCGGGCACATGGGCCGCGGCAGGTTGCGCCACGAAACTGTTGACCGCCGACGCCACGTTCTTCGAGTCCCCGGGAGCCGCTGCGTTACCGGTGAACGCCGCCGCGGCCGCCATGAGCGTCGAGACCGCGTTATACGGATCGGCGGCCGCCTTCTGAATCGCCGGGCTGAGGCCCTCGACCGCCGACAAGCCCGGCGCCTGCACGGCGTCGAAGGGTAGCGGTGCGGCCGGATCGGCGTTGGCGGTACCTGTCATGCCTAACAGCAGTGCTGCCGACGAGCCGACGGCGATGGCGGCGTTGGCGAACAGCTTCCTGGTCGGTGACATGGCTCTCCCGAGGCTCGAAGGTGTGCGGTTGTCGTCAGGGGTCAGGGCAGGGCGCTGAGCACGGATGCGGGTGCGAGGCCCGCCGCGCCCGGTAGGGCGGCCGCCGGTGCGGCGGCCGCAGCAGGTGCCGCCGCAAGGGGTGCTTCTGCGAGAGGCGCGGCCGCGGTCAGGGGTGCGGCGGCAGCGGGTGCCGCGGCTGTTCCGACGCCCGGTAACGACGTGATGCCGCTCGGCAGCAGGTTCGCCAGGCCGGCGGGCACGCCGAGCTGGCTGGGAAGTGACGAGAGGAGCGGTGCGGCGATGTTGGCCGGAGCGGCCGCCGGAGCGGCTGTGGGCGCGGCCGCGGCTGCCGGTGTGGCGGCCGTCGGCAGCCCAGGCAGCTGCGGCAGGTTCAGCGAGGCGGTAGCGCCGGCAGGAGGTGTTGTCGGGGCCGCAGCCGGCGCGGCGGTGCCGGACATCGCTGTCGCAAGGCCCTGAATCAGCTGCGGCGCTGCGCTGCCGATGCTCGACAGCTGGGTGAGCAGTTGGGCGCCGGGGTTCGGGGCGGGCGGGACCGGAGCTACGGGGTCAGCCGACGCCGTTGTGCTGAGCATCAGCGCAGTTGAGACCGCGCCCGCGGCGGCGATCATGGTCGAAACGAACAGTTTCCGGGTGCGGTACATGGTTCTCCCAATCGTTGGACGGCGAAGGCCTGTGGCCGAAGCTATCCTGTTACTGATGGGACTCAAGTGACACGTGTGGCGTTTATGCAACCGTTACGGATGCGAACGCATACGGTGACCCGCCACTAAAGTCGGGTTCATAAAAGCCACACCCGCCACGACAACGACAGTCCCGCGGCTGCCAGCGCGATTGGCGGCCGCGGCCCCTTGGCTGTTCGTGATCAGCATCGCCGCGCGACTGGCGCTGACGTATTTCATCCCCAACGGCGCGAACTTCGTCGATCTGCATGTCTATGTCGGCGGCGCGAGCACGATCGCCAACGGCGGGAACCTCTACGACTACGTCTACGCCGACCAGACACCGGACTTCCCGCTGCCGTTCACCTATCCGCCGTTCGCGGCCGTCGTCTTCTACCCGCTGCACTGGTTGCCGTTCGGATTCCTCTCGCTGGCATGGCAACTGGGCATCATCGTTGCGCTCTACGGTGTGGTCCGCATCAGCCAGCGCCTGCTGCCGGTGGCAGACGATTTCGGCGGCAGCCAGCGCGCCGCGATGGTGTGGACCGCCGTCGGCATCTGGCTCGAACCATTGCGGAGCACGTTCAACTACGGCCAGATCAACGTGATACTCGTGCTGGCCGTGTTGTACGCGGTCTACAGCACACGATGGTGGGTGTCCGGGCTGCTCGTCGGGCTGGCTGCCGGGGTGAAGCTGACGCCCGCGGTCAGCGGGCTGTACTTTCTCGGCGTCCGCCGCTGGGGGACCGTGGTGTTCTCCGCGGTGGCGTTCTTCGCGACGATCGGCGTGTCGGCGTTGGTGATACCCAACGAGACCCGTTACTACTTCACCGAATTGCTCGGTGACGCCAAGCGGATCGGACCGATCGGCACGTCGTTCAATCAGTCATGGCGCGGCGGCATCTCGCGAATCCTGGGCCACGACGCCGGCTACGGCCCGATCGTCGTGGCGGCGATCGTCGTGACCGCCGTGCTGGCGTTTCTGGCGTGGCGTGCCGTCGGCACCGACGACCGACTGGGCGGCATCGTATTAGTGCAGCTGTTCGGATTGCTGCTGTCCCCGATTTCGTGGACACACCACTGGGTCTGGCTACTGCCGTTGATGATCTGGCTGCTGCACGGCCCGCTGCGCGAGCGACGGGGCGCGCGGATCCTCGGCTGGGGCTGGCTGGCGCTGACGATTGTCGGGGTGCCCTGGCTGCTCAGCTTCGCCCAGCCGACGATCTGGGTGATCAGCAGGCCCTGGTACCTGGCCTGGGCAGGGCTGATCTACATCGTGGCGACGTTGGTGACGCTGGCGTGGATCGGCTCTACTGGCCGACGATCCCGTCGATCTCTCGAGCCATCTCCACATCCTTGTCCGTGATGCCACCCTCGGAATGGGTGACGAGCGCGAAAGTCACTGTTCGCCAACGGATGTCGATGTCGGGATGATGGTCTTTCTGCTCCGCTCGTTCACCGACCCTTCGTACGGCGTCGATTCCGTCCAGAAACGCCGGGAACTTGATCGACCGGCGTAGGGCCCCGTCCTTGTGCTCCCAGCCGTTGAGGTCGGGCAGTGCGGCGTCCACTTGTTCGTCCGTTAACACAGCCATATTTCGACGGTATACCGTCAGCCGCGATGCCAAACCAGATCGTCGTCGCGGGCGCACTCATCACGGAGGCGTCGCTGCTGGTCGCGCAACGTGAACGCCCGCCCGAACTGGCGGGACTGTGGGAGCTGCCAGGTGGCAAGGTCGCGCAGGAGGAGAGCGACGCCGATGGGCTGGCTCGGGAACTGCGCGAGGAGCTCGGTATCGAGGTGACGGTCGGCGATCGCCTGGGCGAGGACGTCGCGCTGTCCGAAACGATGACGCTGCGCGCCTACCGGGTCACCCTGACCGGCGGGGCGCTGCGGCCTAACGACCACCGGGCGTTGCGCTGGGTCACCGCCGAAGAGTTGACCAGCCTGCCGTGGGTGCCCGCGGACCGCGCATGGCTGGGCGAGCTTGCAGCGGCGCTTCGCTCCGGTCGGCCTTAGTTCGCGAAACGGAATTCCGGCAGGTCTCTACTCGCAGTTTCTCTGCGGGAATGCAGTTTCGCGGGGCCTGTTTGCGTTCGGTTCGCGATTGCCCCTTGGGCCACCGTCGAACCGGGCAAGCTCGAACTGCCCTGCGACAGCATCATCATCCCGAGGCCGTCCTGGGTGTCGGACAGCATCGAGACCTTGCCCTTGTATGCCGGATCCCACAGGTCGTCGATCTTGTTGATGTCGCGGCCCGTCACAACCCGGTTGTACGCAAGGCCGACCCGGCCCGACATGTAAGGGGCGGTGAACTTTCGGCCCGGATCGATGGTCGAGCTCAGCAGAGCGGGCTGTAGACGATATGGGGGCTAGCTGAGGCCGAAGGCCTCGTGCTGCAAAACGATTCGTGGGTTGCCGGCGTGGGTGAACACTCGCGCTGGTAGAGCCACATTTGCAGATTAGGAGGCCTCCGGTGATTGTTCAGGGTACGAGTGTCGGGTTGGATGTGCACGCGCTTTCGGTGGTGGCGCACGCCGTCGATGAGGAGACAGGCAAGGTCGCCCGGGCACGGTTGTGCCCGGATCACGGCGAGGTCCTGGGTTGGTTGCATCAGCTGCGCGCCCCGGTGCGGGTGACCTATGAGGCGGGTCCGACCGGGTTCGGGTTGGCGCGGGCGATCACCGAGGCCGGGATGGAATGCCTGGTTGCCGCACCCTCGAAGTTGCAGCGTCCGGCCGGGGATCGGGTCAAGACCGATGCCCGTGATGCCGCGCATCTGGCCAGGTTGCTACGCCTTGGTGAGATCACCGCGGTGCGGGTGCCCGAGCGGGAGATTGAGGCGGTGCGCGATCTGGTGCGGGCCCGTGAAGATGCCCGCACCGATCTGATGCGGGTACGGCACCGGTTATCGAAACTGCTTCTGCGGCAGGGGATCGTGTACTCCGGTGGGACACCCTGGACGTGCGTGCACGAGGAGTGGTTACGTCGCCACCGCTTCGACGACATCCATCTCAAGGCGGCCTTTGATCACAGCTTCGATGCGGTGCTGGCGGCCACTGCGGCGCGGGATCGCCTCGATGAACAGATCCTGGTGGTGGCCGCCTCGCCGCGGTTCGCCGACCCAGTCAACCGGCTGGGCTGTCTGCGCGGCATCTCTGCACTGACCGGTCTGGCGTTGACGGTCGAGATCGGTGACTGGTCCCGGTTCTCCGGGTCCTCGATCGGCGCTTACGTCGGCTTGGTGCCCTGTGAGTACTCCTCGGGCAACTCCCGCGTGCAGGGGTCGATCACCAAGGCCGGCAATACCCATGTGCGTCGGCTGCTGATCGAATCGGCCTGGCATCACCGCAAGTCCTACAGCACCTCTGGACCCACCCTGCGGGCCCGCTGGGCCAAGGTCGATCCGGCGCTTCGGGCTCGCGGGCACGCCGGTAACCGGCGCCTCAACAAGCGGTGGCGCAGCTTCACCGAACGCGGCAAGAACCCATTGGTCGCCAACGTCGCCATCGCCCGCGAACTCGCCGGCTGGTGCTGGTCTCTGGCGACCATGCAATAAGCCAGCCAGCACTCAAACTTGGCTGATCCAGGTGACCAGACGTCGGCGCGGTGAGCGAACAAACCTGCAAAGAACCTATGAGCCACAACGCGATTCGCACGGTAATCGTGAGTGACGCTCGTCTGTAGACAGCAGTACCGTTCGCATCCGAATCATCGTCATGCGGTACCCAACCCGCGCATTTCAGTCTGACACCACCGTCGTGAGCAACGACCGCCGACGCCATCACCGGGTCAGCCAAACGAAAGCCGCCCCGGCTCCCACCGGGGCGGCTTTCACCTACCCACTTGACAGATCCGCCTACATATCAGGTTCTTGTTGGGCCAGCGCGACTCCTGGATCTCGGACAACCATCCGAGCCGGATCAACCGCGCCGCGACCGTCTCGGACGGGATCACCAGATCGCAGCCGATGTCCTGCTTACGCGACAACGGCTCCTTGTTCTTGGCGAACCATTCCTCGTCGTCGTTGTAGTCCTCCTTGTAGTCGACCGTCAGTCCGGTCGCCTTCTGGAATTCAGCGACGAATCCGTCGGCGATATAGAGCGGAAAGTTGGAGACACGCAGCGAGCCGGTGGCGGCTGCGCCGTCGTCGGCGGCTGTTGTCGAGCTTGCGGCGCCCGGGCCGCTGCCGGAACCGCACGCGGTCAGGAGCGTCGGTCCGACTGCGAGCGCTGCTGCTGCGGCGGCGCCGCCGAAGAGAAATCGCCTGCGCACGTCGGGGCGGTATCGATGTGCATGCGAAGAGAGGGTAGGGACGATGACACCTACCGGGACATGTCGAACGGGCTGTCAGCGCATGACGATTGCGCTGTGCCCGCGCCGGCTCAGTAGCGCAGCCGGTCGCCGACCACGCGGACTTCGGACAACGAGCCTGGGTGGTTCAGGGCATACAGCGGATGCGTCAGCACCGGGTGGCGGCAATGCGGGCACGAACTCTGCGCCTCGTTGGCCGATGCAAACGTCAAGTGATGACATGCCGCACAGCGGACAACGTAGAAGGCTCTGGCCCAATTCAGCAGCCCGAGATAAATCGCCGCCGTCGCGGCCAGGCCAATAACCGCGATGAGAACGATGGTCAGTATCTCGTAGACCGACATATTCGCCACCTTCGCACTCGGCTGTCGAATACCGTCACGGTACGCCTGAAGGCTTAAATGATCATGAGTTTTCGGGCCTGTTTGAACACCTTGGCCAGCTTCTTGCCCCGAATCCCGTTGCGCTCGGGTCTTCGCACTCGATGCACCACTATCGGGCATTTCTTGCACCGCGGCTTGCTTCGGCAACGCTTTTTCTTCGATTTGAGGCCGGCAAGGCCGCCCGGCTTCAAGTGACGGGAATCTCTCGTTTTCGTGATCGGCCGACCGCACTGAGACGATCACCGACGTGGATTTCCGGAACGTCGCCATCGTGGCACACGTCGACCATGGGAAGACGACCCTCGTCGACGCGATGCTGCGACAGTCGGGCGCACTGACGCATCGCGGCGACGATGCAACCGAACGAATCATGGACTCGGGTGACCTGGAGAAGGAAAAGGGCATCACGATCCTGGCGAAGAACACCGCGGTGCACCGCCATCACCCGGACGGCAGCATCACCGTTATCAATGTGATCGATACCCCCGGCCACGCTGACTTCGGTGGCGAGGTGGAGCGCGGGTTGTCGATGGTCGACGGAGTATTGCTGCTGGTAGACGCATCGGAGGGGCCGCTGCCGCAGACCCGCTTCGTGCTACGCAAGGCGTTGACCGCGCACCTGCCGGTGATCCTGGTGGTCAATAAAACCGACCGGCCGGACGCCCGAATCGCCGAAGTCGTCTCGGACAGTCACGACCTGCTGCTCGACGTCGCCTCCGACCTCGACGAGGAAGCTCAGAAAGCCGCCGAGGACGCGCTGGGGTTGCCGACGCTGTACGCGTCGGGCCGTGCAGGCATTGCCAGCATCGTCGAGCCCGCCAATGGCGAGAATCCCGAGGGCGAGAACCTCGACCCGCTGTTCGACGTGCTCGTGGAGCACATCCCGCCACCGCAGGGTGATCCCGAGGCTCCGCTGCAGGCGCTGGTCACCAACCTCGACGCGTCGGCGTTCCTGGGCAGGCTCGCACTCATCCGCATCTACAAGGGCCGAATCCGCAAGGGCCAACAGGTGGCCTGGATGCGGGAGGTCGACGGTCACCCGGTCATCACGAACGCCAAGATCACCGAATTGCTGGTCACCGAGGGCGTGGATCGAACCTCGACGGACGAGGCGATCGCCGGGGACATCGTCGCCGTGGCGGGCCTGCCCGACATCATGATCGGCGACACCTTGGCTGACCCCGACCACGCACATGCGCTGCCGCGGATCACCGTCGACGAACCCGCGATCTCGGTCACGATCGGCACCAACACGTCGCCGCTGGCGGGCAAGGTGTCCGGCCACAAGCTGACCGCGCGGATGGTGAAGTCGCGGCTGGACACCGAGCTCGTCGGAAACGTGTCGATCAAGGTCGTCGACATCGACCGACCCGACGCCTGGGAGGTGCAGGGTCGAGGTGAGCTCGCGCTGGCCGTCCTCGTCGAGCAGATGCGTCGTGAAGGATTCGAGCTGACTGTCGGGAAGCCGCAGGTTGTCACGCGGACTATCGACGGCAAGCTCCATGAGCCTTTCGAAGCGCTGACCATCGACTGCCCGGAGGAGTACGTCGGGACCATCACCCAGCTGATGGCCGCGCGAAAGGGCCGGATGGAGGAGATGACCAACCACGCAGCGGGTTGGGTGCGAATGGATTTCATCGTGCCCAGCCGCGGGCTGATCGGCTTCCGCACCGACTTCCTGACCTTGACCCGCGGCACCGGCATCGCCAATGCCGTCTTCGACGGTTACCGGCCATGGGCGGGGGAGATCCGGGCACGGCACACAGGATCGCTGGTGTCCGACCGATCGGGCTCGATCACACCGTTCGCGATGATCCAGCTGGCCGACCGCGGCCAGTTCTTCGTCGAGCCGGGTGAGGACACCTACGAGGGCCAGGTCGTTGGCATCAATCCGCGCGCCGAGGATCTCGACGTCAACGTGACGCGGGAGAAGAAGCTGACCAACATGCGGTCCTCGACGGCCGATGTCATCGAGACCCTCGCCCGCCCGCTCGAGCTGGGCCTCGAGCAGGCCATGGAGTTCTGCGCCGAGGACGAGTGCGTCGAGGTCACACCCGAGGTGGTGCGGGTGCGCAAGGTGGAACTCGACGCAACCTCTCGAGCCCGCAATCGCGCGCGGGCGAAAGCGCGCGGATAGGTAGCACTGACGAACAGGCCGGCCACGGTTTGCGCCGCGGCCGGCCTTTCGTTTGTTCTGCTACTCGGGTGACTCCGACGAGGCGGTGTCAGCCTTCTTGTCTTCCTTGTTCTTGAAGAGATTGCTCAAGCCACCGGTTGCCGGAGCCCGATGCCTGCCACCCGCGCTCTCCGTCGCGGCGCCGCTCGGAGTTGCCTTCAGCGAGTTGAGGACTCGGCTGATCGGGCCCTTCTTCTCCGTGGAGGTGTCCGCTGCCTTGGTCAGCTGAATGGTCGACGCGTTCGTCGGTGCTTTCCCGGTAACGGGGTCGACGCCGAGCGCACCGGCAACAACACTGCGAACGTTATCCCGAGGCGCCAGAAGAACGTTCCCGCGAAGTTTCGAGATCTCGCTGCCGTTCATCTTCGCCGGATTCGTCTCCGTATCACCGCCGCCTGCGGCCGTTGGCATCGCGTCGTCGGCAGCGAAGACGATCGGATCGGTGACGTAATTCGGGCCGTCGATGTACGCCTGAAGTGCCAGGTACAGATCCGTGTTGCCGCCGCCGTCCAGGCGCTTCTGTAGACCTTGCGCGACGGCCACGAGTCCCAGGGGCGCGGTGACAGCACTCTGGGCGGCGCGTACGCCGGACACGGCGAAGCCGGCGCCGAGCCGGGCGGCGGCATACGTGGGGCTGACTTCGTTGCCGGCCGGTTGGGTCGCCGGCCCAACACCAAGGGCGTCAGCGATGGCTTCGTTGACGTCGTCCCTTGCGGCGATGAGCACGTCGGCGCGGAATTGCGAGATGGCGCTGTCTGCGTCCGGCTGCGTCGGGTCGTTCTTGGCGTCGCCACCGAGCGGCGTCGGGAGCAGATCGTCGAGCGCATAGATCGCCGGATCAGCCGCCCACTGAGGTCCGTCGACAATCTCTTTCAGGATCGCCTGTGCAGCCGGGCTCTGGCCCTGCGCGAGTGCGATTGCGGACGTGGCGAGGCCGACAGGTGCCGATGCCAAGCCGGTGACGGTCCGCTGTGCCGACAAGGCCAACAGCTCAGGCACGCTCTGTGAGTACGGCTCTGGGGCAGCGGCTAGTGCGACATCGGCGTTGACGCTTCGCAGCACCTCTGGCGCCTGCTGCGGCGGCCGGCGTCACGGCCATCACACCGGCACCGACGAGCGCAACGCCAGCAGTCACGCAGCCCTGGACACGCGTGTTCATGGTTCCCCTTCAGATTTGGTTTTGGATCTAACCCCGACTCGATGCGGAAGCCTATGACATGAATCGATTCAGAATAAGTTTGCTGAGTAAGCTGTGTATCTTTGCACGTGGGGGCCATCCGTCGGGGCCTTGCAGACTGTGCGACAGGGTGTCGCTAAACATCGTGAGGCAGTCTATCTAGCCAGTCTTGACGTTGGCGACAATTTTTTGCAAATCGTGTGGAATCTCCTTGTAGGAGCGATATTCGCACGCCCGTTTAGCCTTGAAACGTCGGCTAGTCAAGGGGTGCAGGTCGGGACGTGCAGGGTCTGTCGCGAACGACCGGTAGCGTCGAGAACGGAACTGTGCAGCGTTGGCCAGTGCCAGCAAACTTTGTTTGCTATAGCCCGTTTCTTTGCCGTCGTCGATGGCGTGTTGGTGCGGGTTCAACGCACCCACTACAGGATCCGCTGATGGCATGGCGCTACGAGCGGTCATCGTCGCGCGCCGGGACGGGTCGATACCCTGAACATCGTGCCGACGACCCTGCGACGCGTCAGCGCCGTCGCCGGCGCAATGGTGCTAGTGGTTTCGGCCTGCACCGTCAGCCCGCCGCCGGCGCCGCAGAGCACCGACACGACGGAATCGAGCACTCCGCCGCCGCCGAAGGCGACGCAGATCATCATGGCCATCGACACGATCGGCCCGGGCTTCAACTCCCACCTGCTGTCCGATCAATCTCCGGTGAACGCCGCGATCAGCTCGCTGGTCCTGCCCAGCTCGTTCCGTCCCGTTCCGGATCCGGCGTCGCCGACGGGGTCGCGGTGGGTGCTCGACCCGACTCTGCTGTTGTCGGCTGATGTGACGAACGACAACCCGTTCACGGTTACCTACAAGATCCGGCCGGAAGCGCAGTGGACCGACAATGCGCCGATCGCCGCGGACGACTACTGGTATCTGTGGCGGCAGATGGTCAGTAATCCTGGCGTCGTCGACCCCGCCGGATATGATCTCATCACCGGCGTGCAATCCATCGAGGGCGGCAAGACCGCGGTGGTGACGTTCTCGCAGCCGTATCCAGCGTGGCGCGAACTGTTCAACGACATCCTGCCTGCGCACATCGTCAAGGATGTACCCGGTGGCTTCGCATCGGGATTGGCGCGGGCGCTCCCAGTGACGGGCGGCCAGTTCCGGGTGGAGAGCATCGACCCGCAGCGCGAGGAAATCCTGTTGGCGCGCAACGACCGCTACTGGGCCGAACCGGCCAAGCCCGATCAACTCCTGTTCCGGCGGGCGGGAGCCACTGCGGCGCTTGCTGATTCGATCCGCAACGGCGACACCCAGGTTGCCCAGGTGCACGGCGGGACCGCGGCGTTCGCGCAATTGTCTGCCATTCCCGATGTGCGTACGTCGAGGATCGTCACGCCGCGGGTGATGCAGATGACGCTGCGGGCACAGCAGCCCAAGCTCACCGATCCTCAAGTGCGCAAGGCGATTCTGGGCCTACTCGACGTCGATCTGCTCGCCGCTGTCGGTGCGGGAAGCGACAACACGGTGACGTTGGCGCAGGCACAGGTGCGCTCACCGTCCGATCCTGGATATGTGCCGACCTCGCCGCCGGCGTTGTCCAAGGAGAGCGCCCTGGAGTTGTTGGCCAACAGCGGTTTTCAGTTGTCGCCCGTGGATACGCCAGCGCCGACCACACCCGGTAACCCGGTGCCCGACGACGATCGGGGGCGGATTACCAAAGACGGTGACGCCGCTCTCGCTGGTGATCGGCGTCGCGGCCAACGACCCAACGTCGGTGGCGGTCGCCAACACCGCGGCCGATCAGTTGCGCAACGTCGGTATCGAGGCGTCGGTGCTTGGGCTGGATCCTGTTGCGCTGTATGGCGATGCGGTGACGCAGAATCGCGTGGACGCGATCGTTGGCTGGCATCAGGCGGGCGGCGATCTCGCCACCTCGCTGGCGTCTCGGTACGGCTGCCATGCGTTGGAGGCGACGGCGGTGTCGACTACGACGCCCGGGGTGTCAACGACATCGACCGTCGCCAAGCACATCGAACCCACCGTCGACGACTGCCACCACGACGTCCACGCCGACGACGAGAAGTCCTGCGCCGGAGTCCGATGAACTCATCCAGGCGCCAAGCAACCTCACCGGCATCTGCGACCGCAGCATTCAACCGAAGATCGATGCGGCGCTACGGGGCGTCGAAAACATCGGCGAGGTGATCGATGCGGTTGAGCCGCGACTGTGGAACATGTCGACGGTGCTGCCGATCCTGCAGGACACGACGATCGTCGCCGCGGGTCCGCGGGTGCAGAACGTCAGCCTGTCGGGCGCGGTGCCGATAGGCATCGTCGGCGACGCAGGCAAGTGGGCCAAGGAACCGCAGTAGGCCCCGGATAGAGATCGGCCCCCTGCCGGGCGGGAAGGGGGCCGATCCTTGAGCGGTTAACAGCGATTACTTGCTTCCGCTGCCCGCTCGAGCTGGAGCTGGATCCCGAACTGCCAGAGCCGCTTTCGCCTGCGGAAGTGCCGGCCTTCGAGCCTTCGGACTGTCCAACACGCACCGCGGCCGGTGAGGCCCTTGATGGTCTTGGTGGCCGCGTCCTTCAGTTCCTGGCCGAAGCTGGGGCCGTTTTCGGCACGATGCCGGCCGCCCTTGGTGGTGCTGCCTGGCGTGAACAGGTTGCCGCCCTTGACGTCTCCCTTGTTGTCACTCGAGGTTGTGTCGGTGGACGACTCTTTCGTTCCCGTGGTCGGGTCGGTCGTGGAAACTCCACCTGACCCGGACGCATCTTCGCCAGACGATGCGCCCGTGTCCGCCTGAGTCTTTTCGACCGGCGTAGTGAGCGTGACCGACTTGGCAGAGATGGCCGGTACCGTCGCCACCGCAGCGGTCGCGAGAGGAGCGCCGATCGCTGCGCCGATTTCCTCCCGAAGGTGTTGCAGCCCACCGAGCAGTCCGAAGTTCGGATCTACGACGCCGCCGATTACTGATGACGCCGCGTTGGCTGCCTCAGTGATCACGGCATTGAGGGCACCCTCTGGGTCGCCATTCTGTATTGCCTTGATTACCTCGGAGAGACCGTTGCCTGCCGCCGTAGCCGCCCCGTTTATCGCGAGAAGTGGGCCGATGCCAACAAGTAGGAGCGCGGTCGGATCATTGGCGAAGACGCTGACGATCTTCTGTGCAGTGGTCAACGGCCCCGACGCGATGGGAAGCAGCTCTTGGATGTTGGCCAATTGCTGTTGGAAGACTGCCGCGATCTGCGGGAGGAGCATGAAGTTATTTAGCAGGGGGTTCAGGATCGGTGCGAGCGGCAGAACGGAGAGATCACCAAAGGCGGTCCCGAAGTCGCCACTCTGTAGTGCCTGGAAGATGATTTGGAGTTGCGGAATCAAAACGCCGCCCGCGTTGGGATCAGTGGACACCACTGCCGTTATGACGTCTTGCAGGAATGTCTGAATCGGCCCAACGAGGCTCTCTATTCCGGCCAGACTTGCGCCGATCTGGCCGGGGAGCTGGCCCGGGATCTGGGGAATCTCCAGCAGTTGAGCCAAGACGTTTCCGGGCAGGTCTGCGATATTGCCAGGCAAGTTGCCCAGGATCGACTGCAAGATCGGTGCGGGATTGGCGGCGATGGCCTGGCCCAACGCCTGCAGATCTGCGACGGCCGTTTCGAAAACGGGCCCGAATGCGTCGATGGGATTTTGCAGCGCAGAGAGTTGTACCCCTGCATCACGGACCTGCGCAGCAGTTTGTGTCACCGTGACCGGAGAAACAGCGATGACGCTGGCCCCCACCAGCGCGACGCCCGCCGTGGCATAGGGACGGAGGGCAGTTTGCATAACGACTCCTTTCAAGCCGTTCAAGTGATGAGACGGCTCGGAACTTACTCGTGCGTAAGAACCGATATTGGCCGTTTCGGCAAATCTCACAGAAGAAAGTTAGGCCATCTTCAGACCAGCAAATATGCAGCTCAGAAGGCATTGGTTGCCCAACCGCTAAGCTAACCCAGATAACTCGAGTTCCTTAGCAAAAGTTGTCAGACATCTACTCAGCGACCGAGCTGAGCGAAGAGAGACTATTTGTCTCCAATTTGCCTGAGTGTCCCAAGAAGTGGGACATGCGTGCCCAATCCCGGTTGGGCAGCGGTGGGGGAATTTGCGACGGAAGCCGTCAACCGTTCGACTGATAGGTTGAGCCGCCACGACCGCGCAGAACGGGCCAATGCATTGGCAAACAATGTGTATTCAAGGTGTCGCAGCCTGTCAATCGTTCGCCCGAGCTACCCGTTGGTAACTCTCACAGAATTACGGCAGTTTGGGAACGCGGGCGCGACATGCAGGCGACCCACAGGCCGAAAACGCGCACATCGTGCCGAGACCTAGGAGGCAGTCGCCGGCGCCTTGCTACCGTCACGTTGGCGGGCTTGACGACGTTCGATCAGCTGTCGTAACAGGTGCGAGAGCACGGCGGCGACCAGAAATGGTGCGAGCAGCCACCAGGGCGGTCGAGCCAGCTCCCAAACGAAGATTGCAGCCCATATCGGTGCGCCCTGCGTGATCGCGAGAACGCCCGCCGCACACGTCAGCGCGACCGCGGGGACGCTGACGTGATGTTCGGTCCAGGTGTTGACGGCCAACGCCACAACCGACCCCATCGCTGCGCCTGTCGCCAGAGCGGGGGTGAGCATGCCGCCAACGGCGCCGGCGCGCAGGAACACCGCGGTGAGAAGAGGTTTGAGGAACAGGATGATGGCGGCGGCGCCCAGTGTCAGCCCGCTGTTCAGGCTGATCGTCAGGATGCTCTTTCCGTTGCCCGGCAGCTCTGGATATCGGATTGAACAGAGTCCGATGAGCAGTCCCGCGGCCGCGATCGTCGGAATCAGAATCCAAGTCTTCATCGTGATGGCCGGCCGTGCTCGCGCCATGATGTGGTTGAAGGCAAGTCCGACGCCGAGTGCGAGCGGCGACAGCACAATCGCGAAAGCGATTAGCAGGTAAGACAATTGAGGACCTGGCCAGTCGAGCGGTGCCGCCTCATGTGTAACCGGTGATGCGACGGCCACGGCGAGGCTCGAGGTGATCAGGGCGGTGCCGACCGCACGGGGATGCCAGGTCTTCAACATGATTGCGGTCGCGAATAGCGCGCCGCCTACGGGGACGCTGTAGACCGCCGCCAAACCGGCGCCGGCCGCACACGACAGCAGAATCTCGCGGTCGCGCTCGGTCAGCGACCACCGCGATGTGCCGAGATCGCCGAGGGCCGCGGCGAATTGGCGCGGTGCACCTTCGCGACCCAACGACGCGCCGGAGCCGACCAGGAGCACCTGCAGTGCGGCGTCGATGGACAACGTCAGCCGGGGGATGCGCCGATGGTTGGCGATCGTGTCCGCCAGCGGAGGGACCTCGGTGCGTCGGCGCAGCATCCACCAGCCGAAGCCAGCGAGCGCTCCGCCGATCATCGGGCCTACCGCCCGTCGCACCGGGCTGCTGCCGGTGACGCCGGCCAGCAGGGTGCCGAACGAGTAGTGGTAGGTCAGGTGCTCGACGATGCGCAACAGCAGAGTCGTCGACAGGCCAGCGACACCCGCGAGGAGTCCGACAAGGATGATTCCGCAGCAGAACTCAAGGTTGCGCCGACTCACGCCGCGAATCTATGCCAAACCCCGTCGACACGAAGGTTGGTTCGTGTCGACGGGGTCCGGGTGTCTACTCGGCTGGCGCCGACTCCTTCTCGTGGCTTTGTCCGGTGACGCGCTTGATGACGTCACGAACACTGACACTGCCGATCTTTCCGTCTCCGAGCCGATGCGCGGCGGCGCCGCTGTCGGACTTCCCGTCGCTGTCGCTGACGTCGGTGGTATCGCCCTTCTTGCCACGCGGATCAAGCGGATTGAACTTGAGCACGTTCAATTCGACGCGCTGGCGATGCTTCTTCGGTGTGACGTCTGGGCCTTCTTGCCCTTGGCCCTCGTCGGTGCCGCCTTGCGCGAGATTTGTCTGAATGCCGCCGTCAGTACCGCTTGTCTTCAGCTGCTGTTGACCTGTGGGAGCCTGCAAGGTGCTGAAGCTCGATGCTGAGGGCAGCAGGCCGAAGAGCTGCTCAACCAAGCCCTGCAGGGTGGGGATCGTGCCCTGGAAGGTGCCTCCCAGCCCGACGGGTATCGGGCTTGGAGGGTTAAAGATAGGGCCGATGTCCGCCTCGTTGATGAACCCGCCAGCCCGAACATCGATTACCGGGAAAGGCGTCGGGTTCGGAATGAAGTCGCCAATCAGCGGCGCCAGGTTGGGCCCGTAGCCTCCGTTGACTGCGCCATCGATGACGGTGGCGGGCGCTCCAATGAGGTTGTTGACGAGGTCTACCAGGCCGTCGGAGTTGATGACGTCTTGCAAGGCAGTCCCGACAGACCCAGTGCCGCTGATCAGCGGTCCGAGGAGCCCGACGGCTCCTAGCGCGAGGAAGCCGGCAGCCTCTTCCTTTGAAACGCCGAGGATAGGGGCCACCAGGGGTGCCCCGAGTTCGACGATCGACAGAGTCACCTTGGTGAGGGCGAAGACTGCGGAGTTGACCGCGTCTTCGACCGTTGTGTCCGACGCAGGAGCCGCTAGTTGTGCGCTTGCACCCGTCGCGCTGAAAGCAGCGGCAGGGCTTAGCAGTCCGAACAGCTGCTCGACAAGGCTCTGAACTGTCGGGATCGTGCCCGGGAGTTGGACGAATGTAGGCAGGAAGCCCCCGGGCGTGATGATGCCGTCGATGATTTGGTCGGAGATCAAGCCACCGGCCAGCACCTCAGGCCAAAGCGCTGCCGGCAGGGTCGGGAACAGGAGCGGCGCCACAAGGGACGCTAGGTCAGGGCCGTAACCTCCGTTGACGAAGCCGTCGGTGATCGTGCCGGGAAGGCCGATGAGGTTGATGAGCGCGTCTTTGAGATTGCCGGAGTCGACGAGGTCTTGAAGGCCGGTCCCGATGGATCCGCCTCCGCTGATCAACGGACCGGCGAGGCCAAGGGCGGCGATAGGAAGAAGTGCAGCCTGTTCTTCGCCGATCAGCGGGGTGAGAACCCTGCCCAAGACTTGGGCACCGGCAACCGTTGGGCGCGCCACAAAGTTGAAGATCAGAGTGTTGATCGAGTCCTCAATGAACTGCTGTTGGGCTGCGGTGAGCTGCACCCCCCTTTCGACCTGCGCCACCGGGTTGGGCACCTGTATATCGGTGGGTGTTGGAATTATGGGAGCGGCCGCTATGACGCTGGCTCCCACAAGGGCGACACCGGTGGTGACGTAGGGGCGAAGAGCTTGGTGCATTTGATTCCTCCGAGGTGTTGCTGTGATCTGCAGCACTCAGGAATCTATGTCACAAAATTCATCTAATTCTCAGGTTCTCGGGGTGCCGAACGGCATGTAGTTGCAAACGCAATAAGCTCACCTATGCTCGAAAAATAGCTGTCCAGCGAAGATGTTGATCGCCATTCAAGATTGGCAAACTGGGTATCGCTGCGGCGGCTGCTAGCAAACGGCCAGTGGCACCCCGATGGCTGTGCGTACCCTTGTCGCCCGCTCGCGATATTGTTGCGGTAATCTCTGATACTAGGTCTGAACAGTACTTATGTGACGACCATGGCTTTGCTTTTTCATGCTCTCGTGGGTCTTTCGAATTATGGATTCGTCAGGTTCGCAACGCCGTCGTAGGGCTCGTTTACGAACCACTCACCTCATCAGCACCAGCTCGGCAACAAACGTGAGTTACCTGTGCGCGCCCGTGACAGTTAACTAACGATGTTGTAAATTGGTCCCCTCGGTGCCAGTTTTCGTGGCAATCCGCGGCGAATCAACCCCGTGTTCAGCAACGTGACACGCTTGCGACAGCTATTTTGCCGCGCTTGAAGCGTGGGGCCGATCGAGAAGTCGATCACGTATTCCATCGCCGGTAAGTTCAGGTCGATGCCCTCTCCCGAAACGCCCCGATTGCTCTTCGTCCACGCCCACCCCGACGACGAAACCCTGACGACCGGCGGCACCATCGCCCACTACGCCGCCAGCGGCGCCGACGTCCACGTCGTCACCTGCACGCTCGGCGAAGAAGGCGAAGTCATCGGCGACATCTACGCCCAACTCGCTGTCGACTACGCAGACCAACTCGGCGGCTACCGCATCAGCGAGCTCACCGCCGCACTGCAACGCCCTTGGTGTCAAGAAGCCGAATTTCCTTGGCGGCCCGGGCCATTGGCGCGACTCCGGCATGGCGGGCACAGCAGCCGCGCGGCCATCGGCGGTTCATGGATGCCGACATGGGCGAGGCGGTCGGCGCGCTCGTCGCCATCATCCGGGAGCTACGGCCTCACGTCGTCGTCACCTACGACCCCGACGGCGGATACGGCCATCCCGACCACATCCAGGCCCACCGCGTCACCACCGCGGCGGTCGCCGCGTCGGCAGACCGACGACTACCCCGGCGACACCGTGGAGCGTGCCCGAAGTTCTATTGGACCGTCATCTCCACGAGCGCGATGGGCGGCCGGCCTCGACAACCTCGACGGCGTACCCGACGACTGGATGCGGGTGACGATCGACGTCGTCCCGTTCGGCTATCCCGACGACAAGATCGACGCCGTCATCGACGCCCGCGATCACCTGTCCGCCAAAGTCGCTGCGCTTCGTGCCCACGCCACCCAGGTCACCGTCGCGCCGAACGGCGGGTCTTTCGCGCTGTCCAACAACGTCGCACTGCCGCATCCTCGCCGATGAGCACTACGTCCTCGTCGCCGGCACGCCAGGCGAGCGCGACCACCGCGGCTGGGAGACCGATCTTCTTGCCGGACTGAACCTCGGATAACCGGAACGCTCGGGGTACGCTTCGACCGAGAAGCCGCGGAGACAAAGGACAGTCATGGACCAAGATCTGGACCCCAACCTGCAGCACTGGCAGGACCGCCTGGACAACTTCCAGTGGGTGGTCGGTTCGATCACATCGGTCCTCGACAGCATCCCGACCTGACCCCGCCGCCCGACGACACTCGGGCTCTGCGCGCCGTCGTCCTCACGCTGCTCGCCGTCGACGGTGTTATCTCGGCGATACTCGCCTCCTTCTTCTCGTCGCTTCGCCTCGGGCCCGTTCCTTTTCCCATCAGCGCGCTGATCAGCGGCTTGCTCAACGTCGCTCTCGTGCGGGTCGCGCTGCAATGGACGTCGTCGCCGCGGCTGGCTGCCCTGCCGCTGTGGACCTGGTTGGCGACGGTCGCCGTGCTCACGTTTCCGGGTCCCGGTGACGACGCTGTCTTCAGCGCAGCAGTACCTACTACTCGCTGCTGATCGTGCTGGGCGCACTGCCGCCAGCGGTGCTGTTGTATCGGCGGACCCGCCGCGCGCTAACGGCTACTTGTCGGCGGTCCGATTCTTCGCGCCCTGTCGCACGTCGTTGACGACCTTCTTGACGGTGTCGCCGAAACTCTTTGACACAGTGGTCGAGGCGGTTGCGCCGTCCTCGGAGCCCTTGCTCGGCTTGCCTGCGCGCAACGCGTTGACAACGTCGTTGGCCGCCCTCGCGACGCCGCCGCCCCGCACCTCACCCTGAGCCTGGACCACACCATTGGTTCCCGCTCCGTCGGTCAGGCGGTTAGTGGCGTTGAAGCTGGTGCGAATCTCGTTGTGCACGCTTCCTAGCGTCTTGGTCACCGTGGTCAGAGGACCGCCCGTCGTCTGGTCGATGTCCGCTCCGGAAGTGAGGCCGGTCCCGAAGGAAGTCAGCGGTGCGAACGGCGTCTTCACGATCGACGGGACCGTGGTGATTTCGGACGTCTTCTCCTGCGCCGGCGGCGACAGCGGGCCACCCAGGAGATCGCCGAGGCCTGCGAACCCGTTCCTGAACAGGGAGCCCCTTGAAGCGCCGCCCGTGAAAGCCCCTCCGACGCCTCCGTCGGCGTTAACGGGGTTGAGAACGCGGTCGAGTAGGCCACCCAATACGCCGGCATTCTCAACTCCAGCCCCCGGCATCTCCGTCACGCCCGCCAGCGTCGTAGCCGGCGCAGAGGCAGTGAAGATGCCCGGAAGCGGTGGCAACGGAATACTCGGCAACCAGAAGTGCCACTGGGCAACGCCGAAATTGATAAACGCATCGATGGTGTCCTGGCCAACTTTGATCAAGCCCTGGCCGAAGCTTTGGTTCCCATCGAGCCAATCGGCAATGTTGAAGACGATGCTATGGACGATGCTTTCGCCGAGGTGGTAGAAGATGTCGATTTGTGGTGCCAACCAACCGACATAAGGGATCCAGCTGACCGCGTACTGGGCGAGCTCGAAGCCATAGTGCACCCACGGTTCGAGCGCAATGTAGATGTTGGTGATGCTGCTGCCGATGGACCCCGGCGTAGGCACCACGATTGGCGGGGGCAGCGGTGGTGGCGGGGTGCCGATACCTGGTGCGAGCAGGATCCGCTGCAGCAATCCCGTCAGGTTTGTGGCAGTCGGTGCCGCCAGCGGCTGGACGGCCGCGGTCAGCTCGACCGCCGGGCGCGGTGGCGGAAGGGGTTGTACTGACGGGGCCGCCGCGACGGCGCTGATGGTCAAAGTGGCGACGCCTGCAATGAGGGCCGAGCGTGCCGAAATTTTCATGTTGCTTCCTCCCGATAGGCCTCCCGACCTGGATGAACCTACGCTGGTGTCGTGGCGGGCGTAGGTAAATTGACGCCCAGCGCATGTCTTCTGGCAAGCGGCGCGACGGCAGCCGACACCCCCGCCAATGCCAGGACTACTGTGGCCGATATGCCAGGCGCCGATGTTTCAGAATGTGAGACGCGCGGATGATCATTGACGAACGTGGGGTTACACAGGAGTGGCTCTGAACCCCCACCGCGGCGCCGATCTGCCCAGCCCGGCGGTCCCACCCAAGTCTGACGCGCCAAGCCCTTCCGGATTACGGCGCGTGTTGCGTCGCGCCCGCGACGGGGTTGCGCTGAACGTGGACGAGGCGGCCATCGCCATGACCGCTCGCGGCGACGACCTGGCCGATCTCTGCGCCAGCGCGGCCCGCGTGCGCGACGCCGGGCTGACGTCGTCGGCTCGGCGCGGCCCGAACGGCCGGCTGCCGGTCAGCTATTCGCGCAAGGTGTTCATCCCCGTCACGCATCTGTGCCGCGACACCTGCCACTACTGCACCTTCGTCACCGTTCCCGGCAAGCTGCGTGCGCAAGGTCTCGGCATGTACATGGAGCCCGACGAGATTCTCGACGTCGCCCGCCGCGGTGCCGAATTAGGTTGCAAAGAAGCACTTTTCACACTTGGTGACCGCCCCGAGGAGCGTTGGCACGAGGCCAGGCAATGGCTGGACGAGCGCGGCTACGACTCGACGCTGGACTACGTGCGTGCGATGGCGATCCGCGTGCTCGAAGAGACCGGCTTGCTGCCACACCTCAATCCCGGTGTCATGACATGGTCGGAGCTGTCGAAGCTCAAGCCGGTCGCCCCGTCGATGGGGATGATGCTCGAGACCACGTCGCGGCGGCTGTTCGAGACCAAGGGGTTGGCGCACTACGGCAGCCCGGACAAAGACCCCGAGGTTCGGCTGCGGACTCTCGACGACGCTGGGCGGCTGTCGATTCCTTTCACCACCGGCCTGCTCGTGGGCATCGGTGAGACGCTGACCGAGCGCGCCGAGACGCTGCACGCAATCCGGCGGTCCCACAAGGAGTTCGGCCACGTCCAGGAAGTCATCGTGCAGAACTTCCGCGCGAAGGATCACACCGCGATGGCATCGGTGCCCGACGCCGGCATTGATGACTTCATCGCGACGATCGCCGTCTCCCGGTTGGTGCTCGGACCGAAGATGCGTGTGCAGGCTCCGCCCAATCTGGTGTCGCGCGACGAATGTCTTGCCCTGATCGGCGCGGGCGTCGACGACTGGGGCGGCGTCTCGCCGTTGACTCCTGATCACGTCAACCCCGAACGCCCTTGGCCCGCATTGGATGAGCTGGCCGCGGTCACCGAGGAAGCGGGCTACGACCTTGTGCAGCGGCTGACCGCCCAGCCGCGCTACGTGCAGGCCGGTGCGGCGTGGATCGATCCGCGTGTGCAAGGCCACGTGGCGGCGCTGGCCGACCCCGACACCGGCTTCGCGTTGGACGTCAATCCCGTTGGGCGGCCGTGGCAAGAGCCCGACGAGTCCGCCGAGTCGCTCGGGCGGATCGATCTGCATTCCGCGATCGATGCCGAGGGCAGGCTGACCGCCACCCGCAGCGATTTGGACAGCGCGTTCGGCGACTGGGAGTCCATCCGCGAGAAGGTCGGCGAGCTGGCGGCTCGCGCGCCCGAGCGCATCGACACCGACGTCGTCGCGGCGTTGCGCTCCGCGGAGCGCGATCCTGCCGGGTGCACCGACGACGAATACCTGGCGTTGGCGACCGCCGACGGACCGGCCCTGGAAGCCGTTGCCGCGCTGGCGGATTCGCTTCGGCGGGACACCGTCGGCGATGACGTCACCTTTGTGGTGAACCGCAACATCAACTTCACCAACATCTGCTACACGGGCTGCCGGTTCTGCGCATTCGCGCAACGCAAGGGCGACGCCGACGCCTATTCGCTGTCGACCAGCGAGGTCGCCGACCGGGCGTGGGAGGCGCACGTCGCTGGCGCGACGGAGGTGTGCATGCAGGGCGGCATCGACCCCGAGCTGCCCGTCACCGGATACGCCGATCTGGTGCGTGCGGTCAAAGACCGCGTGCCGTCGATGCACGTGCATGCGTTCTCGCCCATGGAGATCGCCAACGGCGTCACCAAGAGTGGCCTGTCCATCCGCGAGTGGCTGATCAGCCTGCGCGAGGCGGGCCTGGACACCATCCCGGGCACCGCGGCCGAGATACTCGACGATGAGGTCCGCTGGGTGCTGACGAAGGGCAAGCTGCCCACGTCGATGTGGATCGAGGTCGTCACCATCGCACATGAAGTCGGTCTGCGGTCGAGTTCGACGATGATGTACGGCCACGTTGACACCCCTCGGCACTGGGTCGGGCACCTGAACGTTCTTCGCGACATCCAGGACAAGACCGGCGGCTTCACCGAATTCGTGCCGCTGCCGTTCGTGCACCAGTCATCGCCGCTGTATCTGGCCGGCGGGGCGCGCCCGGGCCCGACGCACCGCGACAACCGGGCCGTCCACGCGCTGGCGCGGATCATGCTGCACGGCAGGATCTCTCACATCCAGACCAGCTGGGTCAAGCTCGGTGTCGAGCGTACGCAGGTGATGCTCAATGGCGGCGCGAACGACCTCGGCGGCACGCTGATGGAGGAAACGATCTCGCGGATGGCCGGCTCGGAGTTCGGCTCGGCCAAGTCCGTCGAGGAACTCACAGCGATCGCCGAAGGCATCGGCCGCCCCGCACGTCAGCGCACCACCACCTACGCGCCGCTGGCCGCATAGTTCCGGACATTTCAGCGACGTTTGCGCGCATGCGCGCGCCACGCTGAACTAAGTCTCAGGTATGGAACGTATACGTTAAAGAGTGACGCCATCCCCAGCCCAGGAGCGCCGCGCCTTGACGACGATTTTCGGTTTGCCTGCTCATGCCCTGCTGGTCCACGCCATCGTGGTGCTTGCGCCATTGACTGCTGGGCTCGAAATCCTGTGCGCGATCTGGCCGGCCGCGCGTCGTCGATTGGTGTGGCTGGTGCTCGCACTTGCTGCGTCGGTCATGGTCCTGACGCCGCTGACCACCTCCGCCGGCGCATGGCTGTACAAACATGCTTTGTCGTATTCCCCGATCCTGGAAACGCACGTGCATCGCGGCGGATGGATAATCTACATCGCCATCGCATTGTTGGTCGTGGCCATTGTCCAAGCGGTTCAGCACCGGGCGGAATCGCGGTCGTCGGAGCCAAGACGGACCCTCGCCGCGGTCGCTGCGGTCCTCGCCATAGTGGTAGGCGGTGCCTCTGTTGTCGGGGTTGTGTTGATCGGAGACAGCGGCGCCCGGGCAGTTTGGGCACCCAGGGAATAGAACCGGACTGAGGTCCGCTTTTCTTCTGGAGGGTGTCGGAACGGCCGATGCCACCACTCGAGGAGAAAGCAACATGACCACAGCCACCGCGACCAGCCAGCTCACCGGCACCTGGGCCATCGACCCCGTTCACTCGTCGATCGCGTTCTCAGTACGCCACCTGCTGGTGAGCAAGGTCCGAGGCCATTTCAATGCTTTTAGCGGCGCTGTCGTGGTGGGCGAGGATGGCACTCCTTCTGTGACCGCAGAGATCGCTGTCGACTCCGTCGATACCCGAAACGAGCAGCGCGACGCCCACCTCAAGTCGGCCGACTACTTCGATGTCGAGAAGTACCCCACCGCGACATTCTCCTCGACGGGCGTGCGGGAGAGCGGCGATCGGTACGTGCTCGACGGCGATTTCACCCTCAAGGGCATCACCAAGCCGGTCAGCCTCGAACTCGAATTCAACGGCACCAACCCCGGCATGGGCCATGGTGAGGTCGCCGGCTTCACCGCATCGGTCGTGCTGAACCGCAAAGACTTCGGGATCGACATCGATCTGCCTCTCGAGACGGGCGGCACCGTCGTCGGCGACAGGGTGACCATCACGCTCGAGATCGAGGCGCTCAAGCAGGCCTAGCGATTCGCGGCCAGTGCCCCGCGGCCCGAAATGGCGCCGCGGGGTGTTGTTCGTCCGCTTTGACAAATGTGAGGGACCCTCATATTCTGCCGATGACGGCAACGCCAAGGAGGTCACGATGCCGATTATCAGAGTTCAGGTGCCGGCAGGAGTGTTCGACGAAGACGCGACGGAGCGATTGATCGCCGAACTCAATGAAGCGTCGGCCGACGCCGAGCAGATGCCGAAGGATCCGGAGTACCGGATGGGTTTGATCATCATCTGGGAGCAGTTGCCCAGTGGTGCCATCCGGTCCAATGGCACCGATCCGACGTCGATGGTGGTACCGGTCTTTCTGTGGTTCTACCCGCCACAGGGCGTCCTCGACGACGAGCACGCGGCCGATTACGTTGCGCGCGTTCAGCGTTTGTTCGACGAAGAGGGCGGCAAGCAGGGTGTCATGGTCACCACGTCGGTGGCCTTCCAGGAGATCACCGAGGGACGCTGGGGCATCGGCGGGAAGATCAATCACCTGCCGGACTTCGCCAAGCGCGCAGGCTATCGACATCTGCAGCACCTCGTCGACGCATGACGGGGCGCACGCGTGGGGGTACTCCCCACGCAAGCGGGGGGCCCACCCACCCGAAGGGTAGGGGGAGAGCGATATGACGGGTGTCCCCGTCGGGCGCAAGCCGGTCCAAGCGCGGGCCATCGCGCGAGTCGAGTCGATCCTCACTGAGGCCGGAGCCATCATCGCTGCCGAGGGCATGAAGGGTCTGACCATGACCCGGGTCGCCGAAGCCAGCGGCATTCCTATCGGCTCGCTGTACCAGTATTTTCCGACCGAAGCGTCGCTGGTGGCAGGGTTGGTAGAGCGTCACCTGCGCAGGGGTGACGAACGTCTGCTTCTTGACATCGCGTCTGCATCGTCGGCCGCCGAGATGCCCGCCGCCATGGAGCGGGCACTGAAGACCTACCTGCGAATCACCGAAGACAAGTTGAGCGCCGAACTGATGGCGGCGATCCGGGCCGATCCGAGACTGCGCGCCATGGACCGGGCGAACACCGCGCGCAATGCCGAGGAGATTGTGAAAGCACTTGGCATGGAGTCTGATACGGCTTCTCTGCGTATCGGCCTTGTGATCGATCTTGCCGGTCACCTCGCCCTTGATCTACCCAACGAGACACCGGGCCGGCGTCGTGCGCTCATGGACGCGTTCGTCGACATGGCGGTTTCGGTGCTGAAGCATTAGCCGGAGGCCCTCCGGTCGTAGGTCGTGTGCCGGTCAGGTAGGTGGCGTATACCGGCGTTATGACATCAGAACAGCCTGACGCCGGTCCCGTCACATTCGTCAACGTCTTCGAACTCGATCCAGACAAGATCGACGAGTTCATGGAGGGGTGGAGGGAGCGGGGCGAGATCATGCGACGGCAACCGGGATTTCGTTCGTTTCGGCTGCACCGCGCGCTCACGCCCGACGCCTCCTACCAGTTGGTGAACGTGGCCGTCTGGGACAGTGTGGATGCGCTGCGAGCCGCTACCGCAAACCCTGAGTTCCAGGCGAGCATCCGAGAGGCTGCGAGATTCGGCGCTGTCGCGCACCCGGGTGTCTACAAGATGGTCGTCGAAGCGACCGCGGACTGAGACTCAGAGGCGGGCTGCGGTTTCGGTGCCCTGCTTGATCGCGCGCTTGGCGTCGAGTTCGGCCGCCAGTGCCGCTCCGCCGATCACCTGCGGGTCGATTCCGTTGCGGCGCAGGCCTTCCTCGAGCTCACGCACCGGCTCCTGACCCGCGCAGATCACCACGTTGTCGACCTCGAGCACCTGCATGCGCTCGCGGTCGGGACCGAAGCTGATGTGCAGGCCGTCGTCGTCGATGCGCTCGTAGTTCACGCCGGACAACTGCGTGACGCCCTTGGCCTTCAGCGACGCCCGGTGCACCCAGCCCGATGTCTTGCCGAGCCCACGACCCTGCGGGCCCTTCGTCCGCTGCAGCAGGTAAACCTCACGCGCAGCGGGCGCGGGGATCGGCGTCGTCAGCGCGCCGCGGGCCTCCTGCGGATCCGCGGCACCCCATTCCGCCTTCCATTCCTTGAGGATTGTTGACGGCGATCTGTATTCGTCTGCCGGCCCCGCCGGCGTCGTCACCAGGAACTCGCTGACGTCGAAACCGATGCCTCCTGCGCCGACGACGGCCACGCTTTTGCCGACCGGCTTGCCCATGATCGCCTCGGCGTAGGTCAGCACCATCGGATGGTCGATGCCAGGAATGTCGGGCAGCCTCGGGGTCACGCCCGTGGCGAGCACGACGTCGTCATATCCGCTGAGCTCGTCGACTCCGGCGCGGGTGTTCAGCCGGACGTCGACGCCGTGTTTGTCGAGCATCCGGGTGTAGTAGCGGATGGTCTCGCTGAACTCTTCTTTGCCGGGAATCCTTCTGGCCAAATCGAATTGACCGCCGATGATGTCGCCCGCCTCGAACAGCGTGACCGTGTGTCCGCGCTGCCCTGCGGTGACCGCGGCGGCCAACCCTGCCGGGCCGGCGCCGACGACCGCGACGCGCCGGGTGCGGCGGGTCGGCGAGAGCACCAGATCGGTCTCGCGTCCCGCCCGCGGGTTCAGCAGACACGACACCTTCTTGTGCACAAAGGCGTGGTCCAGGCACGCCTGATTGCACGAGATGCATGTGTTGATCTCGTCGGCCGCGTCGGCCTGCGCCTTGTTCACCCAGTCAGGGTCGGCCAGCATCGGGCGCGCCATCGAGATGAGTTGCACGTGCGTGTCGGCGAGAATCTCCTCGGCCGCCTGCGGCATGTTGATACGGTTCGACGCCACCACCGGGATGGAAACGTGTTCGGCCACCGCGCTGCTGATGTCGACGAACGCGCTGTTGGGCACCGAGGTGACGATTGTCGGCACCCGCGCCTCGTGCCAGCCAAACCCGGAGTTGATCATCGTCGCCCCGGCCGCCTCGACTTCTCTTGCCAGCGCGATGATTTCGTCCCAGCTTTGGCCGTCCTCGACATAGTCGGCCATCGACAGTCGGTAGCAGATGATGAAGTCCGGACCGACAGCCTTGCGCGTACGCCGCACGATCTCTACCGGGAACCGCCGCCGCTTCTCGGGTGATCCGCCCCAGGCATCGGTCCGCTTGTTGGTGCGGGCAGCCAGGAATTGGTTGAGCAGATAGCCTTCGCTGCCCATGATCTCGACACCGTCATACCCGGCGTCGCGGGCGAGTTCTGCGCAGCGGGCGAAATCGGCGATCGTGCCATCGACATTCCGCAGTGCGCGTGGCCGGAACGGGTTGATCGGCGCCTTGATCGACGACGCACTCACGGAAAACGGGTGGTAGGCATAGCGTCCCGCGTGCAGGATCTGTAGCAGGATGTTGCCTCCGGCGTCGTGCACCGCGTCGGTGATGCGCCGATGGCGACGGGCCTCCGATGACGACACCAGCTGCGACGCGAACGGCAGGAGCCAGCCGGTGCGGTTGGGTGCGTACCCGCCGGTGATGATCAGGCCGACGCCGCCGCGGGCGCGTTCGGCGAAATATGCGGCGAGCCGGTCAGTGTCACCGGCCCGGTCCTCCAGGCCGGTGTGCATCGAACCCATCACTACCCGATTGCGCAGGATGGTGAACCCAAGATCCAATGGGGACAACAGATTCGGATACGGGTCTGTCACGCCTTCTCCTTCAGACCGGCCACGACCTCGTCGAGCCATTCCACGGCACTCTCCTCGGCGCGGATGCCGCCGCGCAGCACCAGGTACTGGTGCAATGCGCTGCCGCTGAGCGTGTTTGGGTCGGGGAACTGGCGCTTCTCGAATCCGAGATAGGTGTCGAGCAGCTCGGCGCGTTCGGCGCGCAACGCAGCCACCTGCGCACGCAACGCGTCGATATCGCCATAGGCGGCCGCACGGATCTTGACCGCCAGGTCGCGCGTGCGGTTGTCGGTCACCGAACTGCCGCGACCGGACAACGGTTCGGCGATCCAGCGGGCCAATTCGGCACGCCCCGCGTCGGCGACGGTGTACACCTTCTTGTCGGGCCGCCCCTGCTGCATGACGGGTGTGACGTGCACCCAGCCGTCGTCCTCCATCGTCCGCAGCGTGCGGTAAATCTGCTGGTGGGTGGCGCTCCAGAAATAGCCGATCGACCGGTCGAACCGGCGGGCCAGCTCGTAACCGGAGCCGGACTGCTCGGACAGCGACACCAGGATCGCGTGGGGGAGTGCCACGTCGGCAGCTTAGAAGCGCACCGCGGGCATATGCAACTTGTTGCAGTGCACCTGCGCGCATAGGGGTGTGCCGGGTAGGCGTTTGTATATGCAACGTCTAGTATCAGTAACTACGCGTCCACCCCTCAAAGGTGGGCGCAAAAAGGTAGGGCAGGCTGAGAAACACGGGCCCGTGTCCAAATCGGATACTGGCAGGAATTTCGGTGAGCCCTACACACAGGCAGCCCCCATTGATCAGGTTGATCGAAGAGGACTTGAGGAGCACTCAGTGACGTACACGATTGCCGAACCCTGCGTCGACATCAAGGACAAGGCCTGTATCGAGGAATGCCCTGTCGACTGCATCTATGAGGGTGCACGCATGCTGTACATCCATCCCGACGAATGCGTGGACTGCGGCGCGTGCGAGCCGGTCTGCCCTGTCGAGGCCATCTACTACGAAGACGATGTGCCAGACCAGTGGAGCGGATACACCCAGATCAACGCCGACTTCTTCGCGGAGCTCGGTTCCCCCGGTGGGGCGTCGAAGGTCGGCCAGACCGACAACGACCCGCAGTCGGTCAAGGACCTGCCGCCTCAGGGTGAGGACTCATAACGGCTAGACCACACGTCGTTCGCCCCAGCGTCTCCGCGGGGCTGCCGGCGTTTCCGTGGGACACCCTCGCCGACGAGACGGCGCTGGCCCGCTCACACCCCGACGGCATCGTCGACCTGTCGGTCGGCACGCCGGTCGATCCCGTTGCACCGCTGATCCGCGAGGCACTGGCCGCCGCGAGCTCCGCGCCCGGCTATCCGACGACCGCGGGCACCCGGGCGCTGCGTGCATCGGCGGTGGGCGCGCTGGATCGGCGCTACGGCATCACCGGGCTGGACGAGGACGCGGTGATTCCCGCCATCGGCACCAAGGAGCTGATCGCGTGGCTGCCGACGCTGCTCGGCCTCGGCGCCGACGACCTCGTCGTGGTGCCCGAATTGGCCTATCCGACATACGAAGTCGGGGCGCGACTGGCGGGCGCGAGGTTCCTGCTCGCCGACTCGCTCACCCAGCTGGGGCCGCAATCACCGGCATTGGTCTACATCAACTCGCCGAGTAATCCGACCGGTGCTGTGCTCGGCACCGACCACCTACGCAAGGTGGTCGGATGGGCCCGCGAACGCGGGGCGATCGTCGCATCCGACGAGTGCTATCTCGGCCTGGGCTGGGACGCCGAACCCATTTCGTTGCTGCACCCGTCGGTCTGCGACGGTGACCACACCGGGCTGCTGGCGATTCACTCGCTGTCGAAGACTTCTTCGCTGGCCGGGTACCGGGCCGGCTTCGTCGCGGGCGACCGTGCCCTGATCGCCGAGCTGCTCGCGGTGCGCAAGCACGCGGGGATGATGACCCCGACGCCCGTCCAGGGTGCGATGGTCGCAGCGCTCGACGACGACGCACACGAACGCGAGCAGCGCGCACGCTACGAGCGGCGCCGCGCCGCTCTGCTGCCCGCGGTGCTGGCGGCGGGCCTGACTGTCGACCACTCCGAGGCCGGACTGTATCTGTGGGCCACTCGAGGCGAACCCTGCCGCGACACGCTGGCGTGGCTGGCGCAACTCGGAATCCTCGTCGCCGCCGGCGAGTTCTACGGCCCGCGCGGGTCACAGCACGTGCGAATTGCGTTGACCGCCACCGACGAACGGATCGACGCCGCAGTCGAGCGGCTCACCGCATAGCCGACTATTGGCCCATCGGTTCGGTGCCGGAATGGACCACCGAGGAACCGCGGCGCGGCGTTAGCGTGCTAGACATGCTGCCAGTTGGCCCGTCACCGACGAACGTACTCGATGTGCTCCTGCACGAAACACCGCACCTCCCAACGAATTCCGCGGCGATGGTCGCCACCGTCACGATCCCGCCGGGCGATGCCGGGTCCGGACCGCACCGGCATTCCGGTCCGGTGTTCGGCTATGTGCTCGAAGGCGAGATCCTGTTCGAACTCGAAGGAGAACGGCCGTATCCCATCAAGGCGGGCGAGGCGTTCTGGGAGCCGGGGTTCGAGGTGGTGCACTACCAGGCGGCGAACCTGCGCACCGACATCCCCAGCAAGTTCGTGGTGTTCATGCTTTGCGCGCCCGGCGTGCCGATGATGACCTATCTCGATGAAGCGGAGATCGAGGAGCGCGCGCACCTGCGGTCCTCGACCTGACGGCTCCTAGTCCAGGCGCCGCCAGGTCTTACCCGATACCGCGTTGTAAATTGACACATTCGACACTCCGTATTTCTCGGCAAGTGCCCGAAGTGTCGCGCCCTCGGCATGCGACTTGCGCAATTCCCGCACGTTTTCCGCGGTGAGCTTGGCGTTTCCGTGCGTTTCGCCTTCCGAGCGGCTATTTCCCTCGAGTGGCCTGCCACCCCGCCACCTGTAGTAATGCATTGCACAAAGGCCACATGCTCGATATTTGCGATCGCAGCCCTCGACCGTGCAGCGAGTGGGCAGCCCTTTTGGCCTCCCCATACTCTCGCATGCTACGGGGGGTGGCGGGGCGGGTCGCAAGCCGAATGCGCAAAAATACCGGGGTCAAAAAGCGAACAGACCATGATCAATTGGTTTGAACAATTAAGCGCCGTGTCTACCAGCGGTTAGGACACTCAATTTAACGACATGACCGTCAATTGAATTGGGCGGTTAATTTGTGCATCTGCAAGAAGCGCACAATACTTCGCGTCCAAAATCGGCCGGTGCCGCGCCTGACCGGTGCTTCACTGGGCGTCGAACCTGCAATACCGTCTCGGCATGAGCGATTACGACGTGGAGGCCGTCGACCGACTGCCCTTCACGACCCCGGAGAAGTCGGCGCGCTACCGCACCGAGGACTACCAGGGGGCAGTGGGTCTCAACTGGTACGCAACCGATCCCACGCTGCAGACCACCATGGCCTACTACTTGAAGCCCGACGAGCTGGCGGTCGTCGAGCCGAACCTGGCGCGCATCGGCGAGCTGATGGGCGGCCCGGTCGCGCGCTGGGCCGACGAGACCGACCGCAACCCACCTCGGCTCGAGCGCTATGACCGGTGGGGACACGACGTCAGCCGTGTCATCATGCCGCCGTCGTTCAATGATTCGCGGCGTGCCGTGCTCGATGCCCAGCAGGTTCTCCGCGACGATGCGCGCGGCGCGGGCATGAGCTCGTCGCTGCCCTTGTTCGCGGCCAACTATCTGCTCAACCAGGCCGACATCGGGATGGGATGCGCGCTCGGCACCGGCGGCGGCATGGTGAAGGCGTTGGTCGCGGCGTACGCCCCGCCGGATGTCCGCGACCACGTGCTGGCCAAGTTCGAGTCGGGCGAATGGGAGGGCGAGACGGCGCAGCTGCTGACCGAGCGGACCGGCGGGTCCGACCTCGGAGCGCTGGAGACGACGGCCTCGCGCAACGGAGATACGTGGCTGCTCAACGGATTCAAGTGGTTCGCGTCGAACTGCAACGGGCAGGCGTTCGTCGTGCTGGCCAAACCCGAAGGGGCACCCGACTCCAGCCGCGGCGTTGCGACGTTCCTCGTGCTGCGCACCCGCCGCGACGGCTCCCGCAACGGTGTGCGCGTGCGCCGGCTCAAGGACAAGCTCGGCACGCGCTCGGTCGCCTCAGGCGAGATCGAATTCGTCGATGCCGAGGCGTATCTCCTTTCCGGCGAGCCCAGCGACGAGGCGGGTCCGTCCGACGGCAAGGGGCTCGGCCGGATGATGGAGCTGACCAACGCGGCCCGGCTGGGTATCGCGCTCTTCGCGCTCGGTAATGCGCGACGGGCACTCGTCGAGTCGCTGTGTTACGCCAGGCGCCGGCAGGCGTTCGGCGACGCGCTGATCGACAAGCCGTTGATGCGACGCAAGCTGGCCGAGATGATCGTCGACGTCGAAGCCGCTCAGGCGCTCGTGTTCGACGGCACCGGCGCCGCCAACCACCGACAGCCGCGGCGAGTTCGTCAGCGCATCGCCGTGCCCGTCACAAAACTGAAGGTGTGCAGGCTCGGCATCACCATGGCGTCCGATGCGATCGAAATTCACGGCGGCAACGGCTATATCGAAACCTGGCCGGTGGCACGGATACTGCGCGACGCGCAGGTGAACACCATCTGGGAAGGCCCCGACAACATCCTCTGCCTCGACGTACGGCGCGGCATCGAACGCGCCCAGGCGCACGAGCCGCTACTGCAACGCCTGCACGACGCGGTGTCGGTGTCGGATGCCGACGACACCACCGCGTTGGTGTCACGCCGCATCGAGGACCTCGACGCGGCCATCACCGCGTGGAGCAAGCTCGACGGCGCGGTCGCCGAGGCGCGGCTGTTCCCGCTCGCGCAGTTCATGGGCGACGTCTATGCGGGCGCACTGCTGACCGAACAGGCCGCCTGGGAACAAGCCGAAAACCGAACGGACCGAAAGGCTCTCGTCGCCCGGCTGTATGCGCAGCGATACCTGGCCGACCGCGGCCGGCTCCGCGGGCTTGACGCCGACGGCGACGAGGCCATCGAACGGTTCGACGAGCTGGCCGCGGGCGCCTTCAGCGCCTAACTTTTATTGCGCGAGCAGACGCTAATGCCCGCAAAACCGCAGGAGTGACCGGGCGTTCACGTTCCCCTACCTGCGGTGTGGGCCCCAGCAGCTCGCGGGTAGAAATCAGCCCCGCTCGGTGGCCCGAAGACCCAGTGCGAGAACCAACCGGTCCTCCGGATCGTCCAGCGACGTCGACAACAGCTTCTCGATGCGACGGATGCGGTAGCGCACCGTGTTCGGGTGCACGTGCAGCCGCTGAGCCACCGTGGCGATGTCGCCGAAACCGTCCAGATACGCGGCCAGCGTGTCGGCCAGCATCGGGTCCTGCTCGCGCAGCGCGCGCACCCGCGGGTCAACGAGCCGCTGCTGTCCGGCGACGTGTGCGACGATCTCGTCGAGCAGCACCGTGGTGTGCGCCTCGTCCAGCGATGTGACCTGACCGATGGCGCCGGGGTGACGATCGGCGCTGTCGAACACGCGGTCCACTTCCGCACGCGCACCCGCCGCACCGGCCAGGCCGGCCAGCGGCGCAGCGATCACCGCCCGCAGCGTCAGACCCAGCTCGCGACGCAACGCGGCGACCATGCCGCGCACCCACGACGTCAGCGACGACGTCGCCCCGATCTTCGGCAACAGCACATACACTCGCTCGCCAGTCGAAGCCACCTGAGCGTCGGCGCGAAAAGCACTGGCGCTCAACGCAATCACATTCGCCGGGACGGCGGTCCCTTCGCCGCGGAACCCGACCAGCGCGGCGCGGCCGTCGGCGGCGACGCCGAGCTCACCGGCGATCGCGTCGACGTCGACACCGTCTTCGCCAAGCCCGAGCAGCTCCTGGACCAGCACCGTATGCGTCGACGGGGCGGCCGCTAGCCGCGACATGATCCGCGCCGCCAGCACGGCCCCGCCGCGCAGCACCTCCTCGACATCGTCGGCCAACGGCGCCGACCCTTGCTGCAGCCAGATCGTGCCCGCGAAGCCGGGCGGTCGCCGCGCGTCCGTCGCGGGAAGGTGGATGCCGACCGCGAGCCGCGGCCGCAGCCCCAACTCCGGGCGCTCGTCGACGCGGACGACATCGCCGCTGGATTGCAGGGCGTCGAAGATGCCCCACTGTCCGATCCACTCCAGATGCTCGGGTGGGCCCGCGCGGCCGAGGATGGTCAGCCTGCGCAGTTCGTCGGCCTCGTCGCTGGACGCTGAGTACGCCAGCACGTGCGATTGGTCGTCCTCGATGCTGATCATCCCGTGGGTGCGGTCGGCGATCGACTGCGCAAGCCCGATCAGGTCGGTGCCGGAGTCGTTGAGCGGATCGCCGCGGTCGCCGTGGTGCTCGAATGCGTGGTTGACGAGTTTGTAGAGCGACTCCCATCGCGCCCGCGGTTCCACGGCGACCACCGCCGTGCCGAGCGCGACGGCCTGCTTCACCGCGGCGGCCGACGGTTCCTTGACGAAGACCGCGGCGGGCGCCTTCCCGGTGCTGCCGCGGACCTGCTGCGCGATCCAGCCGACCGCCTCCGCGTCAGAAACGCCGAGCAGGAAGAACAGGTCGGCCGAACCGGCACCGATAGCGAGGCCGAGTCGGACGTCGTCGGCGTCGACCAACGCGACCGAACCGACCGGCATGTCCAGTCCGCGGGGGGCCTCGACCAGCGTCACCATCGTTCGGTCGAGGGCCAGCAGCAGCTGGCCGAGCGACAGCCCGCCTGCCCGTTCCGCCATCGATTACTCCTTTTGTCCGATTCGACTATAAATTGCCGAAGGCCTTGTCCGATCGACCATCGGCTAATAATGCCCCGAAAGGGGATCCTTACTGCATGGATGCCGTCACAGAGGTCCCGACGCCGGCCAACGAGCCGGTCTTGGAATACGCGCCGAACAGCCCCGAACGTTCCCGACTGGTCACCGCACTCGACGAGCTCGGTGGCGACCCGATCGATCTGCCGCACGTCATCGGCGGCACCCATCGGATGGGCGGGGGTGCACGTATCGACGTCGTTCAGCCCCACCGCCACTCCGCCAAACTCGGCACCTTCACCAACGCCGAGCACTCCGACGCCACGGCCGCCATCGAAGCCGCCATGGCCGCGAGGGACGCGTGGGCCAACACCCCGTTCGACGAGCGGGCAGCGGTCTTCTTGCGCGCGGCCGACCTGCTGGCCGGCCCGTGGCGCGAAAAGCTCTGCGCCGCAACCATGCTCGGCCAGTCGAAGTCTGCCTACCAGGCCGAGATCGACGCGGCCTGCGAGCTGATCGACTTCTGGCGGTTCAACGTCGGCTTCGCCCGGCAGATCCTCTCGCAGCAGCCGATGAGCAGCCGCGGGGTGTGGAACCGTACCGACTACCGGCCGCTGGACGGCTTCGTCTACGCCATCACGCCGTTCAACTTCACCGCGATCGCAGGCAACCTGCCGAGCGCGCCCGCGCTGATGGGCAACACCGTGGTGTGGAAGCCGTCGCCGACGCAGACGTTCGCCGCCTACCTGACGATGCAGCTGCTCGAGGCCGCAGGCCTGCCGCCCGGCGTCATCAACCTCCTCGCGGGCGATGGCATCGCGGTATCCGAGGTGGCACTGGCCGATCCGCGGCTGGCAGGAATCCACTTCACCGGGTCCACCGGCACGTTCCAGCATCTGTGGCGCGAGGTCGGCACGAACATCGACCGCTACCACGGCTATCCGCGGCTGGTCGGCGAGACCGGTGGCAAGGACTTCGTGCTGGCTCATCCGTCGGCGAGGCCCGATGTGTTGCGGACCGCGCTGATCCGCGGTGCGTTCGACTACCAGGGCCAGAAGTGCTCGGCCGCGTCGCGCGCGTTCGTCCCGCGCTCGGTGTGGCAGAAGATGGGCGACGATTTCCTCGGCGCCACCGAGGCACTGCGCTGCGGCGACGTCACCGACCTGACCAACTACGGCGGTGCGCTCATCGACGACCGCTCGTTCGCCAAGAACGTCAAGGCGATCGAACGCGCGAAGGGCGCGGCCGGTGTGACCGTCGCCGCCGGCGGCGAATACGACGACAGTGAAGGCTATTTCGTCCGGCCGACGGTGCTGCTGTCCGACGACCCGGGGGACGAGTCCTTCTCGACCGAATACTTCGGACCCATCCTGTCGGTGTATGTGTACCCCGACTCGGACTACGAGCAGATGTTCGAGATCATCGACAGCGGCACCAAGTACGCCCTGACCGGCGCTGTGATCGCCGATGATCGGGACGCCGTGCTGCAGGCCGAGAATCGGTTGCGCTTCGCGGCGGGCAACTTCTACGTCAACGACAAGCCCACCGGCGCCGTCGTCGGCCAGCAGCCGTTCGGCGGGTCGCGCGCATCGGGCACCAACGACAAGGCCGGTTCTTCGCTGAACCTGCTGCGGTGGGCGTCGGCCCGGTCGATCAAGGAGACGTTCGTTCCGCCCACCAACCACACCTATCTGCACATGGGATCGGAGTAAGGCATGCCCACTGTGTCGTCCGCTCTTCGCGCAAGCGCTCAGAGCGCGTTCCACCGGGTCGCACGACCGGCGATTCTGGCCGCCGCCCGGTCGGACGGCCTGCGACGCACCGCCGAGCGACTGCCGGTGACACGCGACGTGGTGCACCGCTTCGTGCCGGGTGAGACGGTGGCCGATGCGCTGAACTCCGTCGGGCGATTGCGGGACAGCCATCGCCTGGTCAGCATCGACTATCTCGGCGAGGACACCACGGTCGCCGAGGACGCCGAAAACACGGCGCGTGCCTACGTCGAACTGCTCGATGCACTCGGCGCCCGCGACGAGTTGCGCAGCACTGAGGTGCGTCCGCTCGAGGTGTCGTTGAAACTGTCGGCGCTCGGTCAGGCCCTGCCCCGTGACGGCGAGAAGATCGCACTCGAGAACGCCCGTGGGATCTGCGAGCGAGCACAGCACGCCGGGGTGTGGGTGACCGTCGACGCCGAAGACCACACCACCACCGATTCGACGCTGTCCATCGTGCGCGACCTTCGAATCGACTTCCCTTGGCTGGGAACGGTTTTGCAGGCGTACCTCAAACGCACGCAGGCGGACTGCGAGGAGTTCGCCGCATCGGGCGCGCGGATCAGGTTGTGCAAGGGGGCATACGACGAGCCGGCGTCGGTGGCCTACCGTGACCGCGAAGACGTCACGGACTCCTATCTCCGTTGTCTACGTGTGCTGATGGCCGGGTCGGGATATCCGATGGTGGCTTCACACGATCCCGAGATCATTGAAGCAGTGCCCGCGATGGTCCGCGAGAGCAACCGGGGTGTGGACGATTTCGAGTACCAGATGCTCTACGGCATCCGCGACGCCGAGCAACGGCGGCTGGCCGACGCGGGTTACCACGTCCGGGTCTACGTTCCGTTCGGCACGCAGTGGTACGGCTACTTCGTCCGTAGGCTCGCCGAACGACCCGCGAACCTGACGTTCTTCCTGCGTGCCCTGGCAGAGCGCCGACACTGACCGCTTGGTGTAACCCGTCGCCCTATCAAAGGGCATGAACAGATTCGCGATTGCAATTGGCATCGTCGGTGTTTCGGCGTCCGCTGTGCTGGGACTGTCGGGTGTCGCTAGGGCGGCTCCCAGCGGTCCCGGGTCGGCCAGCGACGTCGTGCAGAGCCTGAAAGACCAGGGCTACAACGTCATGCTCAACGGCACCGTCGCGGGTCCGCTGTCCGAATGCAACGTGACCGGGGTTCACAATCCCGATAGGACGGGTCGCGCCGCGGCCTTGACCACGGTGTACGTCGATATCGACTGCCCGGCCACAAACAACTGAACGCAATTTCGGGCTATCCCGTCATCGGGAACGAATGATGTTCGTGCACAACGGTCCAGCGATCCCCGTCCTTGCGGAGTCCGACGGTGATTCGAAGCCGGTTGTCGGGGTTGGCGTCGAACTGATCCTGTGTGCCGCAGCGCAACAGCCCATAGGCGAACGCCACGTCGGCGCCCGCGACGACGTTGAGTTCGAGAAGCTCGAACTGCGCACCCTGGCTGATCCACTCGAAGAACGGCGGCCACGAATCCCGGTATTCGTCCAAGCCGCGTACGCCGTCGTACGGCGGCGGAACATCGAACATCACGATGCCCGGGTCATGTTCGGCGAGAACGCCTTCGAGATCCTGTTGCTGGATCGCCTTGATCCATCGGGTGATCAGGTTGCGGATGGCCGCTTCGTCAGTCATGCTGCCCCATCTCGTATTTAGTTGCACCGCCGGGCTCCTCGGTGCCGAACGCGTACACGGTTTCCGGGTCGATCCGGAAAAGCCACCATGGTGGTGGACCCGCCGACGGCGCACTGTACTCGGCGGTCAGTGCATCACCGTCGACTTCTGCGGGCCAACCGTGTCGACGGAACGCCTCAACGACGGTGTCCAACTCCGCTGAATCGGTGACGCGCCCGGCGCGGCCCTCGACGACCAAGTCGAAACCTAGCGTGGCGATGCTGAGGACACACTGAGGATTGGCGGCGATGTTGCGCGACTTTCGCGTTGCCGGACCGGAGTTGAAGTACAGGACTCCGTCGATCTGGACGGTGCCGACCGGCCTCACGTGGGAAGTGCCGTCGGCATTGGTCGTCGTGAGCCAACGACGTGTGGCGGTTCGGGCCGCCGGTGCCGGGAGCCTGGGTGTGGTCGGAGGCCATTGTCTTGCGCACCCGATCCCATTCGATGGGCGGCAAGCCGTAGCCGCTGATATTGCGCTGCGTAACGGACATGTTCAGGTAGACCGCCCGCGGTCGCGGAACTCATCGCGCCGACGCTGTAACGCTTTCGCGTCCAGCACGCACTGCAACGTAGACCGACATCATTACGAGGAGCTGAGAAAGGACACGTCAGTGAAGGTTCCGAAGTCCGCCATCGCGTGGGGATTGCTCTGTGCAGTTGTCGTCGCTGGGTTCATCTTCGCCGGTTCGGCCGGTGCCGCGCCCAGCGGTCTCGGTTCGGCTGCCGACGTCATGAAAAGCCTTCAGGGTCAGGGCTACAACGTGATGCTCAACGGCACCCAGTTCGGTGCACTGTCCGCATGCGCGGTCACCGGGGTGCACAACCCGGCCGGACCCAACGCGATTGACGCGATGGGCCGGACCGACCAGTTCACCACCGTCTACATCGACATCTCCTGCCCGTCCACCAACAACTGATCGTCGGCGGCTGCGCCTGTCGTAGCTTCGCGGTATAGATGGGTCATGGCAGCTGATCAGCGGGTCTGGCTCATCACCGGTGCGAGTTCGGGTTTCGGTCGCGCGATCGCAGAGGCGGCGCTCGCCGCAAGTGACGTCGTGGTGGCCGCGGCGCGACGACCGGAGGCGATGGCCGACCTGCTCGAGTCGGCCCCCGACCGGATCACAGCCCTAAAGCTCGACGTCACCGACGCCGACCGCATCGAGGCCGCCGTCGCCGAGGTCCTCGACCGCCACGGCCGGGTCGACGTACTGGTGAACAACGCAGGCCGCGGCGTGATCGGCGCCGTTGAAGAGACCACCAACGACGAGCTGCGCGACCTGATGGACCTGCATTTCTTCGGGCCCGCGGCGCTGACTCGTGCGGTGCTTGCCGCACATGCGCGAGCGCGGCTCAGGCGCGATCGTCCAGATGAGCAGCATGGGCGGGCGTTTCACGTTTCCCGGGGCAGGCGCCTACTCGGCGACGAAATTCGCCCTCGAGGGATGGTCGGAAGCCCTTGCCAAGGAGGTCGACCGATTCGGCATCCGCGTGCTGATCGTCGAACCCGGCGCGTTCCGCACCTCGTTCAACGGCGCCGGTGCGCTGCAGATCTCCACACCGATTGCCGCCTACGACGAGCTGATCGGCCCCGTGCGCGCCGGCATGGCCGACGATGACGGCGCCCAGCCCGGCGACCCCGCCAAGGCCGCCGCAGCGATCCTGCAGGCGCTTGACTCACCCGAGCCGCCGCTGCGGCTGGCGCTCGGCCACGACGCCGTCGACTCGATATCCGACACCCTCGACGGAGCGAAGGCCGAACTGGCCGCCTGGGAGCGAGTCGGCCGCGCCACGACGTTCGACTAGTGCCTGCTGACGAAGCGGCCTGACAGCTCGCCGGTGAAGCGCCGCGACGGCGAAAGCGCCGTCATCGCCCGCATGATCTTGGTGCCGACTCCCGGTATCACGTTGATGCGCCCGGCTCGCATCGCGTCGTAGCCGGCCTTGGCCACCGGCGCGGCGTCCATGAAGTATCGGTCGAGCCGCGACGTGTCACCCAGACCGGCCGTGGTCATGAACTGGGTGCGGGTTGGGCCGGGCGCCAGATGCGTGCACGTCACCCCCGTGCCGCGCAGGTCGTCGGCCACGCATTCCGAGAAGCTCCTGACGAACGCCTTGCTTGCGGCGTACCCCGCCTCCAGCCCGTGCGGGATGACGTAGGCCGCGATCGAGCCGACGTTCAGGATGGCGCCGCGGCCGGCCTTCACCATTCGCGGCGCGTAGAGCAGCGTCAGATCCGTCGTCGTGACCACGTTCAGCTGCACCATCCGCGACACCGCCTCGGGATCGGAATCTTGCACCTTGAGGCCGAGAATGCCGACGCCCGCGTTGTTGACGAGGTACTCGACGTCGACGCCGAGCTCGTCAACGCGCGCGACGAGGTCGGCACCGGCGCCGGGCCTCGCGAGGTCCATGGTGATGGTGTCCACCTTGACGCCATGGCGCGACCGCAGCTCGTCGGCCAACGTCGCGAGCTCTTCGGTGCTTCGCTGGCTCGAAACCACGACGAGGTTCACGCCGTCAGCGGCGAAGAGGCGGGCAAGTTCACGTCCGATGCCGGTGGACGCGCCGGTGATGAGGGCTACGGCCACGGTGGTCTCCTTCTATCGCTCGGTCAGCAGGTACAGCGCCCATGCCGCAAGCGATTGTGCATCGGTGATGACGCCGTCGCGCATCATTCGCTCGACTTCTGCGCGGCTGAACCACTCGCTGTGCATGTCCTGCTCGGTGTGCTCGCGATCGTGCTCGCCCTCGGTGACGCCGGTGGCCACGAACACCCGGCCGCGCTGGCTGCTCATCCCCGCAGCGACGTCGACCAGTCCGATGTGCGTCATCGATTCGGCCCGCAGGCCGGTCTCTTCGCGAAGCTCTCGGTGGGCGAGCTCGGTCGGTTCGAGGTCGGCCATGCCGGGGGCGGTGCCCTGCGGAAACTCCCAGCGTCGCAGGCCGAGCGGATACCGGAACTGCTCGACGAGCCGGAACCGGTCGCCGTCGCACGCGATGATCAGCGCGTAGGTCGGCTTGTCGACGACGCTGTAGATGCCGTCCGAACCGTCGGGCCTGCGCACCTGGTCCTCGCGCAGCGTGAGCCAGTCGTTGCGGTAAACCTCGCGGGACGCGATGCACTGGATCTCATCCACGCGCCAAGTATGCCGACCCCAAGCGAGTAGCCTCGCTGGCGTGCTGCTGGCCTCGCTGAACCCCGCGGCCGTCGCCAACGGGGCCGACATTGAAGACGCGGTGCGCATCGGCGATGCCGTGCTCAGCCGCAGCGATCTCGTCGGCGCTGCGACGTCGGTCGCGGAGCGGATCGGTGGAGCCGGACGGGTGGCCGTGCTGGCCCGGCCGACCGCGACCACCGTGCTGGCCGTCACCGGGTGCCTGATCGCCGGCGTGCCGGTCGTTACGGTGCCCGCCGACGTGGGCGCCGCCGAACGCCGGCACATCCTCACCGATTCTGGCGCCCAGCTGTGGCTGGGGGAGCAGCCGGACGAAGCCGAGGGACTGCCGCATGTGCCGGTGCGGCTGCACGCGCGGTCGTGGCATCGCTACCCCGAACCGTCGCCCGACTCGACGGCGCTGATCATGTACACCTCGGGCACGACGGGACCACCGAAGGGTGTTGTGGTGAGCCGTCGCGCCATCGCCGCCGACATCGATGCACTGTCCGAGGCATGGCAGTGGACGCCCGACGACACGCTGGTGCACGGGCTTCCGCTGTTCCACGTCCACGGCCTGGTGCTGGGACTGCTGGGCTCGTTGCGAATCGGAAACCGCTTCGTACACACCGGAAAACCCACGCCGGCCGGATACGCCGCAGCGCAGGGCTCGCTGTACTTCGGGGTGCCGACGGTGTGGTCGCGGGTCGTCGACGACCGCGAAGCCGCGGTGGCGCTGTCGTCGGCGCGACTGATCGTGTCCGGCAGTGCGCCGCTGCCGGTTCCGGTGTTCGACAGGCTCGCCGAACTCACCGGCCACAAACCGGTCGAGCGGTATGGCAGCACAGAAACGCTGATCACGCTGAGCACGCTGGCCGACGGTGAGCGTCGGCCCGGCTGGGTCGGTCTGCCGCTGACCGGTGTACAGACACGGTTGGTGGACGACGATGGTGCTGCGGCCCCGCACGACGGCGAAACCATTGGGCGACTGCAGATTCGGTCTCAGACGATGTTCGACGGCTACTTGAATCTGCCCGACGCCACCGCAGAAGCGTTCGACGCCGACGGCTGGTTCCGCAGCGGCGACGCGGCGGTGATCGACGACGGCGGCATGCATCGCATCGTCGGTCGCGAGTCGGTGGACCTGATCAAGTCCGGCGGCTACCGCGTCGGCGCGGGGGAGATCGAGACCGTCCTGCTCGGCCATCCGGGGGTGTCCGAAGCCGCCGTCGTCGGCCTGCCCGACGAGGATCTGGGCCAGCGCATCGTCGCCTTCATCGTCGGCGACGCAAAACCCGATGAGCTCATAAACTATGTCGCAGAACAGCTTTCGGTGCACAAACGGCCGCGGGAGGTGCGCGTCGTGGACAGCCTGCCACGAAACGCGATGGGCAAGGTGCTCAAGAAGGAGTTGGCCGGATGGGCTTGAAGTTCGACGAGATCTGCATCGACGCCCACGACGCCACAGCTCTCGGTGAATGGTGGGCGGGGGTGCTGGGCTGGCCGCACGACATCGACGAGGACGGCGACGTGCGGCTGCACCCGCCGCCGGGTCAGGGCCCACCCTGGATCTTCATCGCCGTGCCCGATGACAAAGTCGTGAAGAATCGCATCCACCTGGACTTCAAGGGGGAAGATCAGCAGGCCGAGGTGGACCGGGTGATCGGGCTCGGCGCACGACATGTCGACATCGGCCAGACCGGCGACCAAAGCTGGGTGGTGCTGGCCGATCCCGAGGGCAACGAGTTCTGCATCCTCGCGCCCGACGACTGACGTCGCACCGCGACCTCCGGGTCAGCGGACGACGCGGAAGCGCAGGTGGGCCACGCCTGGGGCTTCGAGCACCCGGACTAGCTCGAGTGCGGGCTTACCCGCCTCGAACCCGTCGAAGAGCCGCTCACCCGAACCGAGTATCACCGGGCTGATCTGAAGATCGATCTCGTCGACGAGTCCTGCTGCGATCGCCTGCCGGGCGCACGAGGCTCCTCCGGCGATCGAGATGGGGCGGCCACCAGCAGCCGCCTCAGCCTGGGCGTAGGCCGACTCGATCCCGTCGGTGACGAAGTGAAAGGTGGTCCCACCCTCCATCTCGATTGGGCGGTGTGGGTAGTGGGTCAGGACAAACACCGGACAGTGGTAGGGCGGGTCTTCGCCCCACCAGCCCTTCCAGCCCGAGTCGTCCCATTCGCCACGAATTGGGCCGAACATGTTGCGGCCCATGATCGTCGCTCCCATGCCGTCCATCATGTCGGAGACCACCTGCCGATTGACGGGATGGCTCTCGGCGGGGCCCAAGTGCCAGCCATGAAGCGCGATGCCGCCGACACCGAGCGGCTGCTCTTCGGACTGATCGGGCCCGGCAACATAGCCGTCGGCAGAGATCGACATCGAAAGATTGGTTCTGGTCACAAAGCCTCCATCCGGCTGCGGTTACCTCGGTTGCATCTAAGAAGACTGAGGTGGCCTGAAAAACTCATCGGTTAGCCGACGGGTCGCATTCCGATGCAGATCGCTGAATACAGGTGGCAGCGTAGTGGGCTGGCGGCTGGTAGCCCAGGGCCGAGTGTCGGCGGTGGCCCGTGAGCGTTCGCAAAGTGCTGTTGGAATGCGGCGTGTCGAGGTGCAAACACTCAGTGTCAGGCTCGCGGAAACAAGGTGCGTGGCTATTCTTCTTGATGTGCGTGTGCGTGCGCTGACCATGGACGATCCGGCGCTGGCGGTCCGGCCGGACCTCGCCGGCGCCGGAGATTCGCCCGCGCACCTGCGGATCGGCAACTGGCTGGAACAGCTCATCGCGTCGAAGACCCTGCAACCGGGTGACAAACTGCCCGCCGAGGTGGAGATCGCCAACGCACTGGGCGTGAGTCGGATGACGCTGCGCCAGGCGCTGGCTTCGATCGAGGCCAAGGGCTTGATCGACCGTAGGCGGGGCCGCTTCGGCGGAAGCTTCGTCGCCGCGCCGCGCATCGAGTTCGACCACGCCAGCCTGCCCGGGTTCACCGAGCAGATGCGCCGCATCCACGTCGAGGCGGGCGCCGAGGTGCTGAGTGCGACGACGCGCGTGGCGTCGGCGGAGGTGCGCAAGAGTCTGGGTATGCAGCGCAGCGGTCGAGTGCACGAGATCCTCCGGGCGCGGTCGGCCAACGGCGAACCAATTGTGTTGGAGGAAGCCTATTTACCCGCGGCGATCTTTCCCGGGCTGTTGTCCGCCGATCTCAGCGGTTCGTTGTATGCGGCCATGCGCGAATACGACGCGGCGCCGTTCTCCGCCGACGAGCGCATCGAAGCCACTCAGGCCAACGACCAGCAGGCCGACGTGCTTGGCGTCGAGCCGGGTAGCCCGCTGCTGCTGATCACCCGCACGTCCTTCACCGAGAAGGGTGTCGCGGTCGAGTTCTCCCGCGACTACCACCGTTCGGATCGGACGCGGATCCGCATCACGTCGAGGGTTGAGGGTCAGCCGACCCGCGCGGACTCGTCCCCGGCTTCCTGATCAGCGCGCCTGCCCACATCTCCGGTGACAACCGGTGAACGATCGCCGGTGCGGCTGCGCGCAACTCGGGGGTCGGGTCGGATCCGGCGACGGCGATACAGTGCATGCCCGCGGCCAACGCTCCTCGCACACCCGGCACCGAATCCTCGAACACCAGCACATCCTGCGGCCGACGGCCCAGCAGTCGCGCCGCGGTGAGGAAGCCTTCGGGATCCGGTTTACCCTCGGTGACGTCCTCTTCGGCGATCAACACGCCGAACACGCCGCCGACCGAACTGCTCTGCAGGACAGCGAGCACGTCATCGCGTTGAGCGCCGGTGACGATTGCCATCGGAATCCCGTTGTCCACCAGATAGTTTACGACCTGCACCGTTGAGTGATCGATCGGGTGCTCTTCGGCGACTCGTTCCTTGTAGGCGGATTTCCGCAACTTCAGCAGTTCGTCCACCTCGTCGCGGGCGCCAACGCCGTGCAGCTGCACCGCCCGTTCGACGATCTCGCGGTCGCTGCGGCCCAGCAGCTGATCGCGATACTCGTCCGCCGTCATCGCCCAGCCGAGGTGACGGGAGAAGAGATCGCTGAAGATGTCGAACAAGATGTGTTCGTCATTGGAGAGCGTGCCGTTGAAGTCGAAGATGACGGCGGGTTGGTCGCTGCGCAGCCAGGCGTTGATCACGTCGGTCGCGGATGGCATGCAGAAAGTCTAGACCTTTAGGTGCGCGGCGGCTTAAAGTGGACCGATGTCGCCGCCGCTCACCGATGACCAGCTCAATGAGCTGTTCGAGGAGATACCGGTCCTGGCCGGGCGGCCGCGGCAGCTCGACGAACTTTCGGGCGGCCTGACCAACCGCAACATCAAGATCACCACGCCGGACGGCATCTACGTGGCCCGCTGCACCGACACCACCACCAACATGCTCGGCATCGACCGCGATCACGAGTACCACAACTCCGTGGCGGCCGCGCAAGCCGGTGTCGGTGCGCAGGTGATCGACTACCGGCCCGACCTCGGAATCCTGTTGCTGAGCTACCTCAACGGCCGGACGCTGTGCAACGACGACTTCCAGAGGCCGGAGATCTTGCACAAGGCCGCCGTCGCGGTCCGTGCCCTGCACTCGGGCCCGCGGTTCCAGGGCCGCTTCGACATGTTCGAGAGGCAGCCGACCTATCTGAAAACCGTGATGGACAACGGATTCCGCATTCCGGACGACTACCTGGACCATGCGGACACGTTTTCGGCGATAGCGCGCGTACTGACGGCGACCGATCAGACCACCGTGCCGTGCAACAACGACCTGCTGGCCGGGAACTTCATCGACGACGGCGACAAGATGTGGTTGATCGACTACGAGTACTCGGGCAACAACGACCCGTGTTTCGAGCTGGGAAACACCTGGGCCGAATGCGAGTTGTCCATCGACCAACTGGACGAGTTCGTCACCGCCTACTACGGACGGCGCCTGCGGCACAAGATCGCACGCGCACGTCTGCAGGGCATCGTAGGCAAGTACGGGTGGACGTTGTGGGGCTGCATACAGAACGGTTCCAGCGCAATCGATTTCGACTTCTGGGGATGGGCAATGGAAAGATATGAGGGCGCAGTAGAAGTGTTCAAGGGACCGGACCTGGCCCGGCTGCTCGACGACGTGCAGGCGGCTGACTAGTGGCCGCAGAACTTCCCGGCCGCGCTCAGGTCGTCGTCATCGGTGGCGGCGTGATCGGCACCAGCGTCGCCTACCACCTGACCAAGCTCGGGCTCACCGACTTGGTGCTGGTCGAGCAGGGCCAATTGTCCAGTGGGACGACGTGGCACGCTGCGGGCCTCGTCGGCCAGCTGCGCGCATCAGAGAGCCTGACCAGGCTGGTGCAATACTCGACGCAGCTCTACGCCGAACTCGAAAGCGAAACCGGGCTGTCCGCAGGCTACAAACAGTGCGGGGGAGTGACGGTCGCCCGCACCGAGGACCGGATGGTCCAGCTGCGCCGCACCGCGGCCAGCGCGGCGGCGTTCAACATGGAATGCGAACTGCTCAGCCCCGAGCAGGCGCTCGAGCACTACCCGGTGATGAGAGTGGACGACCTCGCGGGCGCCATCTGGCTGCCTGCCGACGGCAAGGCCAATCCGACGGATCTGACGTTCGCGCTGGCCAAGGGTGCGCGGATGCGCGGCGCCCGCGTCGTCGAAAAGACCAGGGTGCTCGGCATTCTCACCCGCGACGGGCGCGTTAGCGGTGTGCGGACCGATGCGGGCGACGTCGAGGCAGAGATCGTCGTCAACTGCTCCGGACAGTGGGCCAAACAGCTTGGCGCGATGGCTGGCGTCAACGTGCCCCTGCATTCGGCCGAGCACTTCTACGTGGTGACCGAGCACATCGACGGTGTGCACACCGACCTGCCGATCCTGCGCGACCCCGACGGTTACACCTACTTCAAGGAGGAGGTCGGCGGCCTCGTCATCGGCGGATTCGAGCCGGAGGCCAAGCCGTGGGTGTCACCCGACGACATCCCGTACCCGTTCGAATTCCAACTGCTGGAAGAGGATTGGGATCACTTCGAGATCCTGATGAACAACGCCCTGCTGCGGATCCCCGCGCTCGAGGTGACCGGTATCAAGAAGTTCTACAACGGCCCCGAAAGCTTCACCCCCGACAATCAGTTCCTCCTCGGCGAAGCACCCGAACTCGACAACTACTTCGTCGGCGCCGGCTTCAACTCGGTGGGCATCGCAACCGCGGGAGGCGCGGGCAGGGCACTGGCCGAGTGGATCGTCAACGGCGCTCCGACCAGTGATCTCACCGGCGTCGACATCCGCCGGTTCGCGCCGTTCAACGGCAACAACCGCTGGTTGCACGACCGGGTCGCCGAAGTCCTCGGCGTGCATTACGAAATCCCCTGGCCCAACCGGGAGCTGAAGACCGCCCGGCCATTCCGCCGATCTCCCGTGCACCACCTGCTCGAGGCCGCCAACGCCAACTTCGGCAGCAGAAACGGATGGGAACGCGCGAACTTCTTCGCCCCCGCCGGAGCCGACCCGGCAATCGAATACACCTGGGGGAAGCCGAACTGGCTGGCGTGGTCGGCCGCCGAACAGTCGAACACCAGGACCGCCGTCACCGTGTTCGACCAGACGTCGTTCTCCAAGTACCTGATGGTCGGGGCCGACTCCGAGGCGGCGCTGCAGTGGCTGTGCACAGCCGATGTCGGAGTCGAGATCGGTAAGGCCGTCTACACCGGGATGCTCAACGAACGCGGCACCTACGAGTCCGATGTCACCGTCACCCGCACCCGCGCCGACGAGTTCTTCATCGTCAGCAGCGCGGCGACCACCGAGCGCGACAAGGACCACATCCGCAGGAGCATGCCCGCAGGCGCGCGCGCGTCGCTGGTGGACGTCACATCGGCCTACGCCGTGCTCGGCGTCATGGGACCGAATTCGCGCGACCTGCTGGCCACGCTGACCGACGCCGACCTGTCCGACGACGCCTTCCCGTTCGGCACCAGCCAGCTGATCTCGCTGGGGTACGCGACCGTGCGGGCGACTCGGATCACCTATGTCGGCGAATTGGGTTGGGAGCTCTATGTGCCAGCCGAATTCGCCGTCGGCGTCTATCAAGACCTGATGGAGGCGGGAAAGCCGTTCGGGGTCGGCCGCGGCGGCTACTACACGATCGAGTCGATGCGGCTGGAGAAGGGCTACCGTGCGTTCGGCCGCGAGCTGACGCCGAGCGAGAACCCCGTCGAGGCCGGGCTGCTGTTCGCGTGCAAGCTCAAGACCGATATCGCGTTCCTCGGCCGCGAAGCCGTCGAGAAAGCCAAGGCCGAAGGCGCGCACAAGAAGCTCGTCGGGTTCAGCGTCGACGATCCCGCGGCGATGCTGTGGGGCGGCGAGCTGATTCTCCGCGACGGTGCCGTCGCCGGTCAGGTCACGTCGGCGTCCTGGGGTGAGACCGTCGGCGCCTGCGTGGGGCTGGCCTACGTCCGCGCCGCCGACAGGTCCGTGATCAACGCCGACTGGGTGAAGGCCGGCGGCTACCAGGTCAACGTCGGCGGCCAGATGTATCCGATATCGGTGTCGCTGCGGCCGATCTATGATCCAACTAGCGCGAAGATTCGACCCTGACTATGGCACTCAGCGTCTTTGATCTGTTCAAGATCGGCATCGGACCGTCGAGTTCACACACCGTCGGCCCGATGATCGCCGCCGACCGCTTCGCGCGTGGCCTGTCGCAGGACGGGCAACTCGACTCCGTCGAGCGCATAACCGTGGAACTATTCGGATCGCTCGGCGCGACCGGCAAGGGGCACGGGAGCATCCCGGCCGTCGCCCTCGGCCTGATGGGCGAGCGGCCGGACGCCGTCGACCCTGAGCTGACGCCCGAGCGGATCGACACCATCACCAGTTCGGGCCAGCTGTCTCTGCTCGGTGAACACCCGATCAGATTCGACCTAGCCGACGACATCATCCTGCACCGCACCAAGAAGGAACGGTTTCACTCGAACGCCATGGTGTTTCGGGCGTTTGACTCCGGCGGGGCCGTGGTCGCGGAGCGGACGTTCTACTCCATCGGCGGCGGCTTCGTCCTCGACGACACCCAGGTGTCGGGCGACGATATCGTTGTCGCGCCCGACCAGACGTCCGTGCGGTACCCGTTCCGCACCGGCGACGAGCTGCTGGCGCATGCCGCCGCGACTGGTCTAAGGATGAGCGACATCGTGATGGCCAACGAAATGGCCTGGCACACCGAAGAATACGTGCGCGAGGGACTTCTGCGCATCTGGTCGGTGATGCAGGAGTGCATCCAGGCGGGCATCAACAACAAGGGCGTGCTGCCCGGTGGGCTCAAGGTTCGGCGCCGAGCGCCGCAGCTGGCCGAAAAGCGCGCTGCCGCAACGGACTCACACGATCCACTCATCGCGATGGACAGCGTCAACCTGTACGCCATCGCGGTCAACGAGGAGAACGCCGCGGGTGGCCGCGTCGTCACCGCACCGACCAACGGCGCCGCGGGCATCATCCCGGCTGTGCTGCAGTACTTTCACGACTTCCATGCCGGCGCCGACGACGACTGCACCGTACGGTTCCTGCTCGTCGCGGCGGGTATCGGCAGCATCATCAAGGAGAACGCATCCATCAGCGGGGCAGAGGTGGGGTGCCAGGGCGAGGTTGGCTCGGCGTGCTCGATGGCGGCGGGCGCACTTGCCGAACTGCTCGGCGGAACACCGGAGCAGGTGGAGAACGCCGCCGAGATCGGCATCGAGCACAACCTCGGACTGACCTGCGACCCGGTGGGCGGCCTCGTCCAGATCCCGTGCATCGAGCGCAACGCCGTCGGTGCGGTCAAAGCCATCAACGCCGCGCGGATCTCACTCAGTGGCGATGGCAGCCATCAGGTTTCGCTGGACAAGGCCGTCAAGACGATGCGCGAGACCGGCGCCGACATGAAGGACAAGTACAAGGAGACCGCGCGCGGCGGCCTTGCGCTCAACGTCGTCGAATGCTGAGACAGCTCAGTTGGCGTGCAGCGCTTCGTTGAGCGTGATGCCCGCGCCGTCACGGGCTACCACCTCGACCGCGCCGGTCACCGAGTTTCGCCGGAACAGCAGGTTGTTGGCACCGGATAGATCTTGAGCCTTGATGGCGTCACCTTCGAGCGTCGTGACCTTGGTGCCCGCTGTTATATACAGCCCCGCTTCGACAACGCAGTCGTCGCCCAGCGAGATGCCGAGCCCGGAATTGGCGCCCAGCAGACACCGCTTTCCGACGGAGATCACCTCTTTGCCGCCGCCCGACAGAGTGCCCATGATCGATGCGCCGCCGCCGACGTCCGTGCCGTCACCCACGACGACGCCCGCCGATATCCGGCCCTCCACCATCGACGTGCCGAGCGTGCCTGCGTTGTAGTTGACAAAGCCCTCGTGCATCACCGTCGTGCCTTCGGCGAGGTGCGCGCCCAGTCGCACCCGGTCGGCGTCGGCGACCCGCACACCCTTCGGTATGACGTAGTCGACCATCCGGGGGAACTTGTCGACGCCGTACACGTTGACCGGGCCGCGGCGACGCAGCTTGGCGCGAACGATCTCGAACCCCGCCACCGCGCACGGACCGTGATTCGTCCACACCACGTTGGCGAGCACACCGAAGAAGCCGTCGGCATTCAAACCGTGGGGTTCCACCAACCGGTTGGAGAGCAGGTGCAGCCGCAGGTAGGCGTCGTGGGCGTCGATGGCCTGGTCAGCGAGCGACTCGATCACCGTCTTCACGGCAATCGTCTCGGTGCCGCGGTCGTCGTCACGCCCGATCATGGATTTCAACTCGTCGGGGATCTCGTCCGCCGACAACTGCACGGTGCCGGACGGGCCGTCCCCGCTCAGCTGCGGCTCGGGGAACCACGTGTCCAGCACGGATCCATCCGCGGCGATTGTCGCCAAGCCGATACCTGAAGCTGAGGTCACGACGCTAAGACTAGCCTCAAACGGTGTGGGCCTAGATTTGCATGGCGATCCGATCGCGCTGACCGCCGCGCTCGTGGACATACCCAGCGAATCGCGCCATGAGCAGCGAATCGCCGACGAGGTCGAGGCGGCGCTGCGGACCCAGACGCAGGGGTTCGAGATCATCCGCAACGGCGACGCAGTGCTGGCTCGCACCACGTTGGGCCGCCCGTCGCGGGTGCTGCTCGCCGGCCACCTCGACACCGTTCCCATCGCCGACAACCTGCCCAGCCGGCTGCTCGACGGGCAGCTGCACGGTTGCGGTACCTCGGACATGAAATCCGGGGACGCCGTATTCCTCCACCTGGCCGCGACGATCGCCGACCCCGCCCACGACATCACGCTGGTCATGTACGACTGCGAGGAAATCGAGGCGGCGGCCAACGGCCTGGGGCGCATTGAACGCGAGCTGCCCGACTGGCTGCAGGCCGACGTCGCGATCCTCGGCGAGCCGTCGGGCGGGTTCATCGAGGCTGGCTGTCAGGGCACGATACGGCTTGTCGCCAGTGCCACCGGCACCCGTGCGCATTCCGCGCGATCATGGTTGGGCGACAACGCCATTCACAAGCTCGGTGCGGTCCTCGACCGGCTGACGGCGTATGAGGCCCGCACGGTCGGCATCGACGGGTGTTTGTACCGCGAGGGACTGTCGGCGGTGCGCATCGACGGCGGTATCGCCGGCAACGTCATACCCGACGCGGCGTCGGTCACCGTCAACTTCCGGTTCGCCCCGGACCGCACCGTCGAGCAGGCGGCACAACACGTCCGCGAAGTGCTCGACGGGCTCGATGTTCATATTGAACAGACCGATGCCGCCGCCGGGGCGCTGCCAGGGCTGACGAAACCGGCGGCCGCCGCACTGGTCGAGGCCGCCGGCGGTCAGGTGCGCGCGAAGTACGGGTGGACGGACGTGGCCCGGTTTGCGGCGCTGGGGGTGGCCGCCGTCAACTTCGGCCCTGGCGACCCGAACCTCGCCCATCGCGTCGACGAGCGGGTCGAGGTCGCGCAGATCACCGCGGCGACCGACATGCTGCGGCGGTATTTGACCGCTTGACTGAGCGGCACGGGGCCGAGTGGCGGGCGTGCACCTCCAGGCTGCCAGCCTCACAGCGAAAGTTTCGCTCATATCGAATGCCCTTCAGTCCTAGCGAAAAATTCGCTCAGAGGCTGGCGATGAGACAGCCCTGTCCGGACGTCGGATGTCGACGATGTGCAGGTGCCTCGCGAATGCGGCGATATTTAACCGCTTGACCCGGTGCCTACCCTGGAGGCATGTGAGTCGAGACGACACCTCCGGCCGGGTTCCGGATCGAGTCCGTCGTCCCCCCTTTTCATTGCCATAGCGAGAGCTCTCACATGTCTGATACCCGCATTGTCTGTTCGAATCTGTCCTTCTCGTGGCCCGGCGAAACGCCGTTGTTCGAGGAGCTGTCCTTCTACCGTCGGCGACGGGCGCACCGGTTTGGTGGCACCCAACGGCGCAGGCAAGAGCACGCTGCTGAAGCTGATCATCGGCGAGCACCGGCCGTCCGCGGGATCGGTCACCGTCGACGGGACCGTCGGCTATCTGCCCCAGACCCTGCCGTTCGCCGCTGGGCGCACCGTCGCCGACGTGCTCGGCGTCGCACGCGTGCTCGATGCGCTGGAGGCGCTGGCCGGTGGCGATGCCGGAGACAAGGTGTTCGCTGCGATCGGCGATGACTGGGATGTGGAGGACCGCACCCGCGGCCAGCTCGACCGGCTTGGCCTCGGGCACATCGATCTCCATCGCAGGCTCGGATCGCTGAGCGGGGGAGAGGTGATATCGGTCGGGCTGGCGGCCGAACTGCTGAAGCGGCCCGAAGTGCTGCTGCTCGACGAGCCGACCAACAACCTCGACTCCGACGCGCGGGCGATGCTTTACGAGCGCTCGACGACTACAAGGGCTGTCTGCTGCTCGTCAGCCACGACCGGATGCTGCTGGATCGGATGGATCGCATCGCCGAATTGCATCGAGGCGAAATCGCTTTCTACGGAGGAAATTTCACCGACTACGAGGAGTCGATGAGCGAGGCGCATCGCGTCGCCGAGAACAACATCCGCAACGCTGAGCAACAACTCAAGCGGCAGAAGCGTCAGATGCAGCAGGCACGTGAACGCGCGGCGCGCAGGTCGAGCACCGCGGCACGCAACGTCAAGGATGCCGGGCTGCCGAAGATCATCGCGGGGGCGATGAAGCGCAGGGCGCAGGAGTCGGCCGGACGCATCGACGGCGTGAACGCCGCCAGGGTCGACGAGGCGAGGGCCCGACTCGACGACGCCGAACGTTCGCTTCGCGACGATTCATCGATCGTGCTGAGTGTGCCCGACGCCAAGGTACCGGCTGGCCGAAACTTGTTCGTGGGCAATGGATTGCGGATGGTCAGAGGCGGCCGTGTGCTATTCGACGGGCTGGACATCTCCGTTCGCGGGCCCGAGCGGATCGCGCTGACCGGTCCGAACGGCGCAGGCAAGTCCACGCTGCTGAAGGTCATCTCGGGCGAGCTCACACCGGACGCGGGAACCATCGAGCGGGCGGATGGGCGAGTGGCCTATCTATCGCAGCGCCTCGATCTTCTCGACCAGGACCGGACCGTGGTGGATAGCCTGATCGAATACGCCCCCGGTCTCTCCGAGACGCGGCGAATGCATCTGTTGGCGCAGTTCTTGTTCCGGGGCAACAGGATTCAGCTTCCGATCTCCGCGCTGTCGGGCGGCGAGCGGCTATGTGCCACCATCGCATGTGTGCTGTACGCGCAACCAGCACCTCAACTTCTGCTGCTCGACGAGCCGACGAACAACCTCGATCTGGTCAGCATCGGCCAGCTGGAATCCGCGTTGAACGCCTACCGTGGCGCGTTGATCGTCGTCAGCCATGACAGCCAATTTCTCGCCGAGATTCGCGTGGACCGCAGGCTCCGGTTGACGGGCGACGGCCTGACAGATGACTCTCAGTGAATTTGCGGTTAAGTAAATTCAATCTGGAAATCCACCCCTTTTCGGTAGCTGTGGTGTTAGCTTGCACTCAAGCGCGCTCTCCGCAATGGAGTCATGCGCAACGACGGGTAGGTGGGACCCATGGCAAAGAACTCGATAATCCAACCGTTGGGACCTTCGTGGTTCACCGGGGCTTACGATCCGTTGACGGCACGCTGGCCCGCCGGCAACAAGATGCGGGACGTCGTGATAGATGCAATGCAACCTGCGTCCGGCCAGCGGCTGCTTGAACTCGGTTGCGGATCAGGGCGTCTGGCAATTCAAATCAAGCGTCGATGGCCGGATATTGCGATTACCGCAGTTGACGGCAACAGCGACATCATGAAGGTCGCAAAGCAAAAAGCCGAGCAGGCCGGAGCGGAAATCGACTTCGTGCTGGGCGACTTCACCACGTGCCCGCTCGAAGGCACCTACGACAGGGTCTACAGCACACTCGTGTTGCATCACCTCAACCTCGAGGCGAAGCAGGAGGTGTTCGCTCGAATTCGTGGCCTGCTCGCCGAGGACGGCAAGTTCGTGATTGCTGACTTCACCGGCCACCACCACGGCCCCGGTCAATCGATCCTGTCGAAGCTGTCGACGTTGTCCGATCCGCTCGGCGGGAAACAGACTCATCGCGACGGCACTTTCGAGGCCGCGATGCGCGACACCTTCCCCTCTGTTCGTTCGGTGGCGCGGGTTCCGTCGGTGTTCGGAACCATCGAGGTGTGGGAATGCGGGTTGTGATTCTGGGGCGACACGAGGGGGCGCGCGATGGAGCGGTGGGCACGTCTAGTCACGACTAGGCCGCTGTTGGTCGTCCTTGTGACGGTTGGCGCGGTGTTGGCATCCGGCTTGTGGGGTTTGGGCGTTTTCGATCGGCTCAACCTCGCCGGTTACGCGGATCCGACAAGCGAATCGGCTCAGGCAGACCGGCTCGTCGACCAGCACCTGGGTCGCCGGACGCCTGACATCGTTGTCGTATACACCGCTCCCAACGGCCAGCCCGTCGACACGATCCGTCCGCAGGTCGTCGAGCGCCTTGCCGCAGTCGACAAGTCGGTGCTGGCCAAGCCCATCGACTCGTTCTGGACATCCCCACCCGAGCAGGCCATCCGGCTGGTGTCACCCGATCACCGCAAGGGGCTCGCCGTTCTGACCCTCAAGGGTGACGACAGCACGCGGTTGAAGACCTTCAACGAAATCAGCCCTGGGCTGGAGATCCCCGGAGTGCAGACCGATTTCTCCGGCCAGGCCGCCACCACCGGGGCGTACAACGCTGAGTCGAAGGGCGATCTTGCGCGCGCGGAGGCCATTGCGATTCCGTTGACGCTGGCACTCCTCGTGGTGATCTTCGGCGGTTTCGTCGCCGCGGCCATTCCCGTCTGCGTAGGCGGACTCGCCGTATTCGGGTCGCTTGGCGCCCTCCATGCGCTGTCGACGGTGACCGACGTCAGCGCATTTGCCCTGAACACCGCATCCATCCTCGGACTCGGGATGGCAATCGACTACGGCCTGCTGACGGTGTCACGGTTCCGCGAGGAACTCGGCCACGGCCTGGAACCCGTCGACGCCGCCCAGCGCACGATCGCGACCGCGGGCCGAACCGTTTTGTTCTCAGCCCTACTGCTGGCCGTCGGTCTGGCAGGCATGTCGGTGTTCCGGCTGTCCATGGTCCGGTCCGTGGGATTCGGCGCCATTGCCGCGGTCGGCATCGCTGCCTTCTTGTCATTGGCGGCTGTTCCTGCGTTGCTGACGATTCTGGGTCATCGCGTCAACGCGTTGCCGTGGAGGCGGGGAGCCGCGCAGCGCGGTGAGGCACGCGCGTACCGGCTCTGGTCCACGATCGCCACCAAGGTCACTCAACGCCCAATTCTCGTCGCAGTGCCGATCGTGGCCGGGCTTGCGCTCATCAGCGCACCGATCCGGGATATCGCGTTCGGCGGCCTCGACATTCACGACCTGCCGAAGAGCAATACCGTGCGCTCCACCCAGGAGATGATCACCAGGGAGTTCCCGCTGGTGAACAACGGCGCGACGATTGTGATCAAGGGTGACAACGGGCCTCCGGCCCCGCCGGCGGTCGCCCAGTTCGCCGAACGAGCAAAGTCGGCGGAGGGTGTCACACGGGTGGATCCGCTCGCGTCCGGGGACGACATGACGATCCTCCACGCGGTGCTCTCGAGCGACGACTTCTCGAACGAAGCACGGGACTCGATTACCGGGTTGCGGGCCATTCCGCCCCCTCCGGGGACATCGGTTCTTTTAGGTGGCGAGAATGCTGTGCGAGCTGACAGCAACACCGCCGTCCTCGACGGTCTTCCGATCATGCTCGCGATCATGATCGCCGCCACCCTGGTGTTGATGTTGATCGCCTTCCGGTCTGTTGTGCTGCCGATCAAGGCGGTCGTCATGGCGGCACTCAGCCTTACCGCCACCCTTGGCGTGCTCACATGGATCTTCGTCGACGGTCACGGTGCCGGGCTGTTGGGTGTCGAGCCACGCCCGCTCCCCGCCGCCGCGATCGTCATGGTCATCGCGGTGATCTTCGGCCTGTCGACTGACTATGAAGTCTTCCTGGTTGCCCGAATGGTGGAGACACACCAAAAGGGTGCCGACACCGTGGAATCGGTGCGAGAAGGTCTGGCATCCACCGGACGCGTCATCACCGCGGCGGCCTCGCTCCTCGTTATCGTCACCGGCGCCGCCGGCTTGTCCCAGGTTGCGTTGATGAAGATTGCTGGAGTGGGTATGGCGTTCGCCATCATCCTCGACGCGACGATCGTTCGAATGCTTCTCGTGCCCGCCCTGGTTACCCTCATGGGCCCAGCGAACTGGTGGATGCCGCGCTTCGCACGTCGGCGTCAGCGCGCTCCGCATGGACGGCACCGGCGGGCAGAGGATGCAGTCGCGACGGAACCGGAGCACGTGGACATACCCGCTGCGGTGTCGGACCAATAGCTGATGCTGCAGCAAATTTCAAGATCTTTACTGTCTTCGCAGGTTGCGGCCCAGTTAATGGATTGTTAAGAGGATTGTCGTGAGACAGCAAATGCCACGACGGTGATATGAAAGTATTTTCCAAATCAAAATTAATTTTCCCGTCAATCCGCCTACGTAGCTAACGCATCCGTTGTACTGTGCAAACACTTGATTGACAACGAAGCCAGTTACCCGTCAGCTTCCTGTGAAGATGCTGACAATGACGTGAGGTTGATTAACTCAGCTAACAGGGGAGGCCGAGTGTGACGTATGTACCGGAAATCGATATGGCGGTTGTGCCGCGGTCAACTCGAGTCCATCGCCCGCGCGCCTATGTCGGCGCGCAGGCGCCGGTAGAGACAGTCCTCTACGGCGAGGACGATCCGTATCGCTGGGACGAGGACAAGATCCGCATGTTCCAGTCGCGGGTCTTCACCGAAGCCTTCAGTCACCACTTCGCAAACTGCAAGCAGTACCAGCGGTATTGCGCCATCGAGGGTGTCAAGCCGGAGTCGCTGACGTTGCCGGACGACATCGTCAAAGTGCCGTTGATCCCGGCGTCGATGTTCAAAGAGCAGACGATCACCAGCGTCGACCGTGAGGCCGTCGCCAAGGTGTGCCGGAGCAGCGGCACCCAGGGGGTCATCAGCAGGGTCCACCGGGACAACAGCAGCCTCGAGCGATTCGTCGGCTCGATTCGGCTCTCCGCCGAGCAGCTGCTGGATCTGCGCGTGCGTGCGCATGTCTTCAACCTCGGTCCGGACACCGACGCAGCCGGTGACGTCTGGTTCCCGTACGTCATGAGCCTCATCAGCCTGCTGCGGCCGGCGACACACTATGTCTCTGACGGCGTGTTCGAACCGCGCAGGGTGGCAGACGATCTCATGGCGCTCGACCCCGAGATCCAGCCGATCATCGTGGGGCCGCCCATCTTCGTCGTATACCTGCTGCGGCACCTTGCCGATCAGGGCGTGACGTTGGATCTGGGCGCGCGCCGCGGCCTGCTCGTCACCGGCGGTGGCTGGAAGACCCACACCGACGAGGAGGTCGACAGCGCGGACTTCAGGGCCTGGTGTGCAAGTCAACTCGGGCTCGACGCCGTCTCGGTGCGCGATGCCTACAACATGGTCGAGCTCAACACCGTGGTGTTCGAATGCGAGGCGGCGCGCAAGCATGTTCCCCCGTGGTTGATCGTCGAGGCGCTCGACGCGGAGACCCAACAACCGGTGCCCGCGGGCGAGATGGGTGTGTTGGCCTACTGGGACGCATTGCCAACGGGTTACCCGGGTTTCGTCATTTCCGACGACTTCGGGGTGGTCGACCACACCCGCTGTGAATGCGGACGATCGGGCCCGACCATGCGCTTCGAGCGGAGAGTGACCGCTTCCGACGAGCGCGGCTGCGCACGGGCGATGGATGGCGAAACCGAGGTTTCCGAGGAGGACATGTCATGACCGCTTTCACCGAGGTCGGTACGTTTCTTGAGACAAAGAATTCAAACGGTCTCACCATCAGGGGCGTCCTGGAAACACCGGCGACAGGAGATGACTCCGCTCCGTTGGCCATCGTCGCGCCTAGCTATGCGCTGTCGATGCGCCATTTCGGCCCACTGTCACTGTTTCTGACCCTCAACGGGTTTCGGGTACTTCGCTTCGACTACACCAATCACGTCGGGGCCAGCGACGGCGACGTTTACGACTACAGGCTGTCCACGGCGGCCGATGACCTCCGCAGTGTGCTCGGTGCATTGGGGGACTGGGGCCTACAGGGACCGTTCGGCGTCATCAGCGTCAGCATGGGCGCGCGGATCGCATTCCGGGCGCTACGCGACAACCCCGACGTAGCCGCGTTAGTGTCTCTGGTCGGTGTGGTCAACCTCCAGGACACACTCAATTGCGTTGTCGGAGAGGACGTGGTCGCCGAGGGTCTCGGAGGCACCGTGCCTGCCGATCGCGAGGTGCTCGGCTACCAGATGAGCGGCCGGTTCGTCATGGACGCCATCGAGTGCAATCTGCACTCGCTGGAGTCGACGAAAGACGATGTCGCGCAATGCCGCTTCCCGATCACCCACGTCTTCGCCGAAGAGGACGCCTGGACGAACCTGGAAGAAGTCGAAACCGTATTCGGTGAGTATCTCGACACCGCACCGCGTCAGGTTTTCATCCTGCCTGAGGCATCTCACAAGCTCGAGTACAACCCGGTTGCCGCACGTACCGCATTCTCGGTGGCGACTTCCGTTGTGGCACGGGAACTTACGGGGGCGCAGTTGGCGGTCGAAGAGGTCGTCTCGCCCTCGTTCAACGACGTTGTTGAAAAGCACCGAAAAGAAAAATCACTAGATGGGGAGATATTCTGATGACCGATCAACTGGAACGGACCGTTACCCAGCAGGGGTTTTCGATCCGCGACGAACCTTCCGGCAAGGTGCTGGAACTGCCGATCGTGGTCTGCGGGGAGGTCAAGCTGCCGACTCCGGAGAACTCGATCTCGCTGAGCTACGGCGACGACATGGAGGTGCGCATCCCGCGGCTCGAGCCCGCTGATGTCGCGCGGATCCGGGAGGCGGACAACCGCGACATCGCCGCACTGTCGGTCGACGACGTCGCGATCTTCTTGAACGATCTGTGCAAGAAGTGGATCGACGAGGACTACGAGTTCCGTCAGTTGGTGACCGAAACGATCGCCGAGACAGCCGGATACGTCGGTCCGAGCATCTATTACGACCTCGGGCTGCTGTCCACCGCGCTGCGTCGCATCAAGGTCTACGACATGCTCGAGAGCGAGATCGGCGACCCCTATCTGCTGGACGAGTGGTTGCCCCGCAAGACGGTGTACCTGCACGCCGAGCCGCGCGGCAAGGTCACCCACATCATGGTCGGCAACATCCCGATGGCGGGCCTGTTCTCGATTGTGCGCAGCGTGATGACCAAGAACATGACCATCGCCAAGCTGCCGAAGCGCGACGCGGTCACGAGCTTGTTGTTCGCGCTCAGTTTCATCGCCAACGCGCCGGACCACCCGATCACGAAGTCGCTGACCGTCGCCTACTGGGAACCGGGGTCGACGATCGAAGACGAGATTCTGGACATGTCCGATGTGGTGTGCGCCTGGGGCCACGAGACGTCGATCGAGCCGATCAAGCGCCGCATCCGGTACGGAACCGAGTTCGTCGAGTTCGGTCCGAAGCGCAGCTTGCACCTCGTCGGCAAGGACGCCGCCGATCTCGACTACGTCGCGATGAAGGCCGCATACGACATCAGCATTTACGATCAGGTCGCCTGCTTCAGTCCCCAGGAGACGTTCTGCGAGGCCGACACGGCCGAGTACGTCGCGGCTCTGAGCCGGTGGTTGGACATCAACTTGAAGCGCATGCCGAAGTCACCGGTGTCTGCCGACGAGAAGGCCGCCGTCGCCCGTACGCGGCGTGAGTCGGCCTTCCGCGGCTGGGAGGTCATCACGCCGGAGGACGGTGGAACGGCCTGGACCATCGTCGTGACAGACGGGCCTTGCAGGATCGCAGCACATCCGCTGAGCCGGACGATGTTCGTCCATCCGGTGGAGAGTCTGCAAGAGGTATTTCCGTTCACCGACAAGCACACTCAGACGATCGCCATTCATCCGCCGGAGCGGGCTATGGAGTTGGCGGACGAGCTTGCCTTCCGCGGCATCGCCCGCATCACGGAGGTCGGCAGGGCCGGGCGGCCCCGGCCGGGCTTCGCCCACGACGGCATGTTCCCGCTGGCGCGCCTCATTCGCTACGTCACCATCGAACGTGGCGTCCATTTCAAGTACAAGTTCTGGGGCATCCCCGTCGAAGAGGACGACCGACTGTTCTACGGCCGTGGCGAGGATAACGAGAACCCGGACCCGATGGAGGTCTGGAAGGTGTACGAGGAAATGAACCTCAAGTAGCGCCATGACGATCGACAGTGAAGCACCGCCGAACCCGGTACCTGTACCGGGGGAGGCGGTGCTCTCCAAAGGAGCGGCAGGGGTAGGCCTGGCGTCTCTCAGCCGGCGTGGCATCGTGCTGGACGTCTGGTATCCGGAACCGGGGCTCGGTCATTTTTCGGACACCGGGGTCGAGTGGCTGGAAGCCGACGCGGTCCCTGATCGGTTGCGGCCACTGATCGGAACGAACTCGGTCTGCGAAGTCAACGTGGTCGGAGTTCGGACCACGATCTCAGATCTGTCCCTGCCGCCACGGGATGCCTACGACGCGTACTTGCGGCTACATCTGTTGTCGCACCGTATGATTCGGCCCCACGACGCCAACTTCGACGGTGTCGAGGATCTGCTCGCCGATGTGGTGTGGACGAATCACGGTCCGGTGGCCGCAGACGATTTCTCCAGCGTGCATCGGCGTCTACGGGCATTCGGGCCGTTCACGGTGCACGGGGTGGGCAAGCTTCCGCGGATGGTCGACTACGTGATTCCGTCCGGCGTGCGGATCGCAGACGGGGCCCGCGTTCAACTCGGCGCGCACCTTGCGCCGGGGACCACGGTGATGCCGGAGGGCTTCGTCGACTATGACGCAGGCACTTTGGGTGGAGCGATCATCGAAGGTCAGGTCACCGCAGGTGTGGTCATCGGTGACGGTTCCGATATCGGGGGTGGCTCGGGAAGTTCCGTGATCACCATCGGCAAGAGGTGTCTCGTAGGGGCGAACGCCGAACTCGAGATCTCGCTCGGCGACGACTGCGTCGTCGAGACCGGCCTACATGTCGCGGCCGACACCGTGGTGACGAAAGCGGACGGTTCAGCCGTCCCCGCGCAAACCGTGGCAGGCACGAACAACATTCACCTGCGGCGCAATTCGGTGACGGGCGCCGTCGAAGCCCTGCCGTGGCACGGCAAGGGCATCGATCTCAACGCCGAACTGCTCGCCAACGGCTGAGTAGGCAGAGGACACCTCGGCACGGCTGGGCGATGAATGCTGCCCGTTCCACCGCCGATTTGCTGTCTGCGTTAATTTCGGTTTGCCCTGTGCGGCTCGTACTTCGACAGTTGGTTCGCTGAAAGACGGTGTTCAATCTCCGTTTTCGCAATAACCTCGGTGATGCTCTACCCGGTAACACAAATTTGCTGCTAATGTATCCAAAGCGTTGCGCAGTGGTTGCGCTAGCGAGGTAGTCGGGGTTCTTCTGGGGAGGGTGCCCACATGAGAAACACAATCCGAACAGTCCAATCGGTTCGCACGGTCGGGGTAGCGGTTCTGGCGCTCTTCGCCACCGTCTTCATGGGCGCGTCGTTCACCGTGTCGACGACGGCCGTCCAGCTGCTGGGCAACCACGCCCTGAAGGGGACCCAGGTACCGATCTTCAACGAGACCAGCGACGCCGAGATCCAGGCCGTGGCCGCGGGGTTCGGCGTCGGCACTTCAAATCCCGGCGGGACGCAGGTCGTGGATTATCCGGCGAGTTGGCGGCCGTTCTCAAACGGTGGCTGGACCGGGCAGACATGGGACCAGTCGGTCAGGGCCGGGGTGGCGTCCCTAAACGCCCAGATGGCCAGCGATCCCGGAGGGGTCATATTCGGGTACTCCCAGGGCGCCATCGTCGCCAGCGAGTACAAGAAGCAGTTCGAGCCGTCGAATCCGAATCCGCCCGCCAGCCGCCCGTCGATGATCGTGCTTCTCGGTAACGGGGACCGGCCCAATGGCGGTGTGCTCGCGCGCTTCTCGCCGCTGTACATACCGGGCCTGGACATGACGGCCACCGGCGCTACCCCGACAGACACCGGGATTCCCACGGTTGACTACGCCGGCCAGTACGACCCCATCGCCGACGCCCCGACCAACCCGGCCAACCTACTGGCGATGGCCAACGCGGGGATGGGCACCATCTTCGTCCACCTCAATTACACCAACTCGAACGGTGCGATACCGCAGGATACGGTCGGCGACACGACGTACTACCTGATCCCGACGTATCCGGTTCCGCTGCTCATGCCGTTGGACATGATTCCGGTCATCGGGCCGATCGCCGCCGACACGCTCGACCCGCTGGTTCGGATGCTGGTCGAGACCGGATACAACCGGAATATCAGCCCCGGCACACCGACGTCTGCCGACTTCACCTACTTTCCCAATCCTGTTCAGGTGGCGCGCAACATTCCTGTCGCCATCACGACCGGGCTGGACAACGGGTTGCAGGACCTCGGCGCCGGTCGACCGTTGAACACCGACAGACCCGACATCGGGCCAGGTTCGACGGGACAAGGCGCTTACGGCATCGGCGGACCCCCAGTGACGATGAACTCGGCCCTTAGCGAGCAGGCGACGACGTTCTCGGCGCCCCAAGGTGGTGGAAACAGCAATGCGGATGAGCTGAATTCACCGCCGCCGCCGGATCCGAGCGGCACGTCGTCGAACGGCTCCAACGGCTCCAATCTGCAGACAAACGTGCTGACGCTGCCGCTTGTTGCGACTCCCGGGCAGACCGGGATGTCAGGGACAAAGCCGTCGCAGCCGAAGCTGGCCAACCCGGTGAAATCGGTTATCTCGGGTGTGACCAACTCGATCAAGTCCGTGGTGAAAGCCGTTACAGGCCAGAAAGATTCGACCTCGAACGAAAGCGAGTCGGCGGGCGAAGGCGAGTCGTCGTCAACAAGCGCGGGTTCGGCAGCGGGCTGAGCACTTCATCGCCCGCTGCGGTTGTGATTTCGGCGTAGTTCGTAGCGCTCAGCGCAACCGACCACGCCGAAATCACGACTAGCGGCTAGCGGACTCCGCTTGCCTGGCGGCGTCGGCGGCGGAGCCCATCATGCCGATGTCGGCGAATGCGGTTGAGACGGCCCGCAACTCGTTTACGTCACGTGCAACGAGCGCGCGGGCGTGCTGGAGCGCGAGCCTGCTGAACACGCAGTCGACGTCGGCGCTCAACCGGGCGATGCCGTCGGCCGAGCGAATATCGCCAAGCCGCGTCGCGTCGTGGAACGCCCGCAACGCCACGGCCGACTGGCCGCCGCGCTCCGCAGCGCGCGCCGCGTCACGAGCCGACGACCGTGCGCCGACGGGATCGCGTCGCGCCGCCATCGTCCAGGCCCGCGCCAGCAGCAGCTCCGGGCCGAACAACATCGACTTCAGTCCGTGCCGAGAATCGGCTCGCGACAGGATCTTCGACGCCTCCGCGGTCTCCTCCTGCTGGCCGAGCGCCTGCGCCAGCAGCATCCACGCCAGCGGACCCCACGAATACCCGGTCGGCGCAAGCGCTTCGGCCGCGCCGCGCAGCAGTTTCGCCGCGTCGGCCAGCTCACCGCGCGCGATCAGCACGTCGGCGACGAGGATCTCGCCGATTGCTCGCCCCGGCTGCTGCATCTGCGCGAAATCGGTCAGCTGCTGGGCAAGCTCTTGAGCACGGTCCAGCTCACCGGCCATCAACAGTGCCGTCGTCTGGCCGAATCCGCTTGTGAACCGCAGCAGCCCGGGATGTTGTGCCTCCATGGCCCGTTCGGCGAGCGCGTCGACGTCGTCGAATCGCCCCATCCGCGCGGAGCTCAACGCCGCCGCGGCCGCCGACCAGCCGACAGCGGTGTCGTCGGCGTCCGTAGACGCAAGCACCTCCTCCGCGATCTCGAGCGCGCGACCGGGGCGGCCCGCATTCATTGCGAACGTCGCCGACAGCGCGTCGAGAGTGGTCTGCGCGACCGGTGACGACACCCGCTTGCGCATGGTCTGCAGAAACGCCGTCGCCCGCTCCGGCTCGGACAGCATCCAGAATTGATTCGCCGCGCGGGGCAGTGCCCACGCCATCAGCTCGGTGTCGGACAGCGTCGCGGGATCGACCGCCGAGAGCACGTCGTCGGCCTCTCTGCCGCGGCCCTGCCAGGCCAACGCCTGCGCCAGCGTCAGCCGCGCGTCCAGGTCCGGGTCGCGCTCCAGCACCGCCGCGCCGAGCCGTTCGCTCAGCGCCAGATCGCCGAGCCGCAGCGCATCGGCCGCCGCGGCCACCACATCGGAAACCGGTTGCGGGTTGTCGCTGTCCAGCGCCAGCACCGCAAGCCGCAGCCGGTCGACGACATCGCGCGCGGGCTGCGCCGTGCGCCGCTCGAACAGCGCGGCCCGCCGGGTGCGTAGGTCCTCGCCCGTCAGCTGATCTCGGACTGCCGTGGCATACAGCGGATGCGCGGCCCGCACAACGTCTTTCACGACGATGATCGCACCCCCATCCTCGGCTGCCCGCACCGAGTCACCTGTCAAAGCCGACAGGTCGGCAAGCGGCATCGGGTCCTCGACGGCCAGATACTCCAAGGCCGCACGCGCCTCGGCGGGCAGCGATGCGACGAACTCCCGTACCAAAGCGTCCAGCCGAGTGTGTTCCGGCGGCGAAGCGGTGAGCTCGATGCGCGGCAGCAGGTTGTCGAGCTGCAGCGCCCTGATCGAATCCGGCACACCCTCGTCGGCGTCGACGGTGACGATCAGCCGCGCGGCGCCGCTGACCGCCAGCTGGTACACCAGCGTCGCCGACAGGTTGTCGAGCAGATGCGCGTCGTCGACCACCAGCAGCAGCCCGTCCGCCACCGATTCACGCGCAGCCCGCAACACAGCGGCCGTCTTGCCTTCGTCGGGAACCTCGATGAGGCCCCGCAGCGCCGCGAACGGAATCACCTTGTCCGACACCGTGCCCGTCACCCAGGCGGACGGTCCGTCGAGGCGTGCGCTCGCTGCTTGTGCCGCTATTGTCTTGCCCGAGCCGACAGGTCCGACGAGCACCGCCCCGCCGTGTTCGCGGACGGCCGACTCGACCTGGTGAGTCGCAGGTTCAGGCGGTGCGGCACTCCATTCGACGGGCACTCGCCGGAGTTTAGGGTGTGGGCGCGGCGGCCGGGGCGTACTCGTCTACCTTGTCGGTGTGTCCCCCGATTCCGGCCGCGCACGTGAGGAGCGGAGACAGCTCAGTCAATGGGCGGTCTGCGTCTACTGCGCGTCCGGACCGGGGCACCCCGAATTACTGGACCTCGCCACCCGGGTCGGAGGCGCCATCGCAGGCCGCGGCTGGACCCTGGTGTCCGGCGGGGGAAACGTCTCGGCCATGGGCGCGTTGGCCACCGGTGCCCGCGCGGGTGGCGGCCGTACCGTCGGCGTGATCCCGAAGGCGCTCGTGCACCGCGAGCTCGCCGACGTCGACGCCGACGAACTCGTCGTCACCGAGTCCATGCGCGAACGCAAGCAGGTCATGGAGGACCGCGCCGACGCGTTCATCGCGCTACCCGGCGGAATCGGCACGCTGGAGGAGTTCTTCGAAGCGTGGACCGCAGGCTATTTGGGTATGCACGACAAGCCGGTGGTGATGCTCGACCCATTCGGGCATTACGACGGGCTGCGTGCCTGGCTGTACGGCCTCGTCGACAGCGGGTACGTGGCCCAGACCGCACTGGACCGGCTCGTCGTGGTGGAGGACATTGACGATGCGCTGGCGGCCTGTGCACCGACCCCGTGACGGCGGTCACCCGCGTGGTTTTAGGGTGTCGGACAGACGACACCAAAGGGGGATCGCCGCATGACAGACGAGAAGTCGGGGACTCGTAGCAGCGTCGGGCTGCTCGACATCGCCTCCCGAGTGCCCGGCCTACTGATGGACGCGCCGACGATCCTGCGCGGCGTGGTCACCGGATTCGGCGCGCGCCCGTCGGCCAAGACCTCCATCGGCAAGGTCTTCCAGGACCGCGCGGCGCAGTACGGGGACAAGGTCTTCCTGCGGTTCGAGGACCGCGACATCACCTACCGGGAGGCCAACGAGACCGCCAACCGCTACGCCGCAGTGCTTGCCGCGCGTGGGGTCGGCCACGGCGACGTCGTCGGCATCATGCTGCGCAACTCGCCAGAACCGGTGCTGCTCATGCTGGCTGCGGTCAAGTGCGGCGCGATTTCCGGCATGCTCAACTACCGCCAGCGCGGCGACGTCCTCAAGCACAGCCTGGGTCTTCTGGATGCCAAGGTGCTCGTCGCCGATCCCGACTTCGTCGACCCGATCAACGAAAGCGGCGCCGACACAGACGGATTGGTCACCCTCGAAGAGTTCAACCGGCTAGCCGAAACCGCGCCGACGAACAATCCCGCTAGCGCTTCGGCGGTGCTCGCCAAGGACAAGGCGTTCTATATCTTCACCTCGGGCACCACGGGTATGCCCAAGGCGAGCATCATGACTCACTACCGGTGGCTGCGGGCGCTGGCCGGCTTCGGTGGCCTCGGCATGCGATTGAACAGCAACGACGCCCTGTACTGCTGCCTGCCGCTCTACCACAACAACGCGCTGACGGTCGCGCTGTCGGCTGTCCTCAACGGGGGTTCAACTCTCGCGCTCGGCAAGTCTTTCTCGGCGTCGAAGTTCTGGGACGAGGTGATCCGCTACGACGCCACCGCATTCGTCTACATCGGCGAGATCTGCGCCTATCTGCTCAACCAGCCCGAGAAGGACACCGACCGCAAGCACAAGGTGCGGGTGATCGCGGGCAACGGTCTGCGCCCGGCGATCTGGGATGAGTTCACCACGCGGTTCGGCATCGACCGAGTATGCGAGTTCTACGCCGCCAGCGAGGGCAACACCGCGTTCGTCAACGTGCTGAACGTCGACAAGAGCACCGGCATCTGCCCAACGCCGGTCGCCTTCGTGGAGTACGACGAGGAAACCGGCGAACCGAAGCGCGGCGACGACGGCCGGGTGCGCAAGGTGCGCAGCGGCGAGCCGGGACTGCTCATCTCGAAGGTCAGTAGCTTGCAGCCGTTCGACGGCTACACCGACAAGGAAGCCACCGAAAAGAAGCTTGTCCGCGACGCGTTCAAAAAAGGCGACGTCTGGTTCAACACAGGCGATCTGATGCGCTCGCAGGGCTTCGGCCATGCCGCGTTCACCGACCGGCTCGGCGACACCTTCCGGTGGAAGGGCGAGAACGTCGCCACCACCGAGGTCGAGGCCGCGGTGTCGACAGACCCGCAGATCGAGGAGGCCACGGTGTTCGGCGTCGAGGTGCCCGACACCGGCGGCCGCGCAGGCATGGCGGCAATCCAGCTCAAAGAGGGCAAGGAGTTCGACGGCAAGGCGCTGGCCAAGGCCGCCTACGACAACCTGCCGGGCTACGCCGTCCCGCTGTTCGTGCGTGTCGTCAAGGAACTCGCGCACACGTCCACCTTCAAGAGCCAGAAGGTCGACCTCCGCAAGGAGGGCTACGGCGGAAACACCGGCGAGGGCGACGAGGATGCCGGCGAGATCGAGGACCCGATCTACGTGCTCGCGGGCCGCGACGAGGGCTATGTCGAGTTCTACGACGAGTACCCCGCCGAGGTGAAGGACGGCAAGCGCCCCAAGTAGTAGTGATTTCGGCGCGCTAACCGGTGCTGAGCGCACGGTAGCGCGCCGAAATCACTGGCGAGCGGCGGCCGAGGAGACAGGGTTGGACACCGAACAGTTCTGGCGGGACGCCGATGAACACATCGTCCGGTACGGGGCGTCGTTCGTTCCGCGAATCATCCAGCGCGCCAAGGGAAGTTACGTCTACGACGAGAACGGCGCTTCGATACTGGACTTCACCTCGGGCCAGATGAGCGCCGTGCTCGGACACGGGCATCCCGACATCGTGGCCACGGTGTCGACGGCCGCGGCCACTCTCGACCATCTCTACAGCGGAATGCTCAGCGGCCCCGTCGTCGACCTCGCCAAGGCTTTGTCCGCGACCCTGCCGCCTGCGCTGCACAAGGTCCTTCTGCTCAGCACCGGCGCGGAGTCCAACGAGGCGGCCATCAAGATGGCCAAGCTCTACACCGGCAGATACGAGGTCGTGTCGTTCGACCGGTCCTGGCATGGCATGACCTCCGGCGCGGCCTCGGCGACGTTCAGTGCGGGGCGGCGCGGCTACGGGCCGCCGATGCCAGGCAATCTCACCCTGCCGACCCCGAACGCCTTCCGGTCCCCGTTCCGGCGGGCCGACGACAGCCACGACTGGGAGTCCGAGCTGGAGTACGGCTTCGCGGTGGTCGATGCGCAATCGTCGGGAAGCCTGGCGGCCTGTCTCGTCGAGCCGATCCTGTCGTCGGGCGGCATCATCGAGCCTCCGCTCGGATATCTGCGCAGGCTCAAGGAGATGTGCGTCGAGCGCGGCATGCTGCTCATCGCCGACGAGGCGCAGACCGGCATCGGCCGCACCGGAACGATGTACGCCTTCGAGCGGGACGGCATCGTGCCCGACCTGCTCACGCTGTCGAAAACCCTGGGCGCCGGCCTGCCTGTCGCGGCCGTCGTCACCACCGCGGAGATCGAAAGCGTCTGCCACGAGCGTGGCTTCCTGTTCTTCACCACCCATGTCTCCGACCCGCTCGCCGCCGCCGTCGCCCTGACGGTTCTGTCGGTCGTCGAACGTGACGGACTCGTCGCGCGGGCCGAGCAGCTCGGCGGTGTGCTCGCGGCACGCCTTTGCGACATGCGGGAGCGGTACGAACAGGTCGGCGACATCAGGGGCCGTGGCTTGCTGCAGGGCATCGAGCTGGTTGCCGACAAGGCGTCGAAATCGCCGGCGGACGCGCTCGGCAAGCAAGTCACCGCGGCCTGCCTCGAGCGTGGGCTGCACATGAATATCGTTCAGCTGCCGGGCATGGGCGGGATCTTCCGAATCGCGTCGCCACTGACCATCACCGACGACGAACTCGACGCCGGCCTGGACATCCTCGACGACGCACTGAAAGCGGTTCTGGCAGGCCCGTAGCCTGTAGGGGTGCAGTCGACCTTCTGCGGCCGTCCGGTGGCCGGCGATCGCGCGCTGATCATGGCGATCGTGAACCGCACACCGGACTCGTTCTACGACCGCGGCGCAACCTTCACCGATGAGGCGGCCAAGGCCGCGGCTCACCGGGTGATCGCCGATGGCGCCGATGTCGTGGACGTCGGCGGGGTCAAAGCCGGGCCGGGCGACGACGTCGGCGTCGACGAGGAGATCGCTCGCGTGGTGCCGTTCATCGAATGGCTCCGCGATGCCTACCCCGACCAGCTGATCAGCGTCGACACCTGGCGCTCAGAGGTCGCGAAACAGGCCTGTGCGGCCGGGGCCGACCTGATCAACGACACCTGGGGCGGCCATGACCCCGGCCTTGCCGAGGTCGCCGCCGAGTTCGGCGCGGGCCTGGTCTGCTCCCACACCGGCGGCGCGACGCCGCGCACCCGCCCATTTCGGGTGAACTACGGCACCTCGGAGCGCGGCGTCGTCGACGACGTGATCGCCGAGGTGACCGTCGCGGCCGAACGCGCGGTCGCGGCCGGCGTGTCGCGGGATGCGGTGTTGATCGATCCGACCCACGATTTCGGCAAGAACACTTATCACGGTCTTAGTTTGTTGCGCCACGTAAAAGACCTTGTAAAAACTGGATGGCCGGTCCTGATGGCGCTGAGCAACAAGGATTTCGTCGGGGAAACTCTCGGTGTGGACCTGACGGAACGCTTGGAGGGCACTCTCGCGGCGACGGCTCTGACCGCCGCGGAGGGCGCCGCGATGTTCCGGGTGCATGAAGTCGGGCCCACACGACGCGTTCTCGAAATGGTCGCGTCGATCCAGGGCGTTCGTCCACCGACGCGCACGGTTAGGGGACTGGCATGACACTCACACCAGAATTGGCCGGAACGGACGTAGTCACCGGGAGATGGCTGGCCGACCACAGCTTCAGCCGGCCCTTGTGGACCGTTGACGAGCTCGTGGCCGCCAAGCGTGGACGCACGATCTCCGTCGTGCTGCCCGCACTCAACGAGGAAGAGACCGTCGGCTCCGTCGTCGAGACCATCGCGCCCCTGGTCGGCGGCCTGGTCGACGAGCTGATCGTGCTCGACTCCGGTTCCACCGACGACACCGAGATCCGTGCCCTCGCCGCAGGAGCACGCGTCATCAGCCGCGAGGTCGCGCTGCCCGAGGTGCCGGCGCAGCCGGGCAAGGGTGAGGTGCTCTGGCGCTCGCTGGCGGTCACCACCGGCGACATCGTGGTGTTCGTCGACTCCGACCTGATCGACCCCGACCCAATGTTCGTGCCGAAGCTGGTCGGGCCGCTGCTGACCGTCGACGGCGTGCACCTGGTCAAGGGTTTCTACCGGCGTCCGCTGAAGATCAGCGGCAGCGAGGACGCCAACGGCGGAGGCCGGGTCACCGAGCTCGTCGCGCGTCCATTGCTGTCGGCCCTGCGGCCCGAGCTGAGCTACCTGATGCAGCCGCTGGGCGGCGAATACGCGGGCACCCGCGAACTGCTGACGGCGCTGCCGTTCGCGCCCGGCTACGGCGTGGAGATCGGCCTGCTGATCGACACCTACGACCGGCTCGGACTCGACGCGATCGCGCAGGTCAACCTCGGGGTACGGGAGCACCGCAATCGCCCGCTGACCGAGCTCGCGACCATGAGCAGGCAGGTTATCGCGACGCTGCTGTCCCGCTGCGGCGTGCCCGACTCCGCGGTCGGCCTGACGCAGTTCTTCGCCGACGGCGACGACTACACCCCACTCACGTCAGAGGTGTCGCTGGCCGACCGGCCGCCGATGATCACCCTGCGACCGCGCTAGCCCGTCTGTCGGCGTCGGACCGGTGAGGCAGTATCGAGGACGTGACCCTGATCCTGCTGTACCTGGTGGTGCTGATCCTGGTGGCCGTGGTGCTGTTCGGCTTGGGCAGTGTGCTGTTCGGTCGCGGCGAGGTGCTGCCGCCGCTGCCCGCCGCCACGACCGCGACGGCCCTGCCCGCATCCGGCGTCACGGGCGCCGACGTCGACGCCGTCAAGTTCACCCAGACCGTGCGCGGCTACAAGACCAGCGAGGTCGACTGGGTGCTGGACCGGCTCGGCCAGGAGCTCGATCTCCTGCGCGGTCAGCTGGCTGCGGTGCAGGCGACGCGCCCCGACGTCGACGAGGCGCTGGAGGAGGTACCCGCAGAGGGCGGTGCGCACGCACGGCATGCTGAGGGCGGAGCCGATTCGTGACGACGACGCCGGAGGACGACGGCCGCGTCCGGTGCGGTTGGATCGACCAATCACGCTTGCCGCCAGCCGATTTCGTCATGTACCGCGACTACCACGACACCGAGTGGGGGCAGCCGCTGCACGACTCGACCGCCCTGTTCGAACGGGTCAGCCTCGAGGCCTTCCAAAGCGGGCTGTCGTGGCTGATCATCCTTCGCAAGCGGGAGAACTTCCGCAAAGCGTTTCACAAGTTCAACGTTGACCGGGTCGCGCGATACACCGACCGCGACGTCACCCGGCTGCTGAACGACGTCGGGATCGTTCGCAACCGCTTGAAGATCGAGGCGACCATCGCCAACGCGCGTGCGGTCGCCGACCTGGACGTCGACCTCGGCGAGCTGCTCTGGTCGTTCGCACCGCCGCGGCGGGCGCGGCCGAAGGACTTGTCGCAGGTGCCTGCTGCCACCCCGGAATCCAAGGCGATGGCCAAGGAACTGAAGAGCCGCGGCTTCAAATTCGTGGGTCCGACGACCGCTTATGCGTTGATGCAGGCCACCGGGATGGTCGACGATCACATCGCGTCTTGCTGGGTGCCCGCGGCTACTTGATCCGCACGTCTGGGCGACCTTGACAGGGTCTTTGCACACCAAAGGCCGCGGATAGGGAACAATAGGGTGAGTTCAGTAGCAGTTCAGCGCCGGGAGCTGTCAACGGGTGGGCACCGGCTCATGTGGAGGGAGCACTCGATGGCGGCGATGAAGCCCCGGACCGGCGACGGTCCACTGGAAGCAACCAAGGAGGGGCGCGGCATCGTTATGCGGGTACCACTCGAAGGTGGTGGCCGCTTAGTCGTCGAACTCACCCCCGAAGAGGCCGCGGCGCTGGGCGACGAGCTCAAGGGCGTCACCAGCTAGTTAGCTCGACACCTTCCGGTAGATCTCCAGGGTCTGCTCGGCGATGTGCGCCCAGGAGAACTCGTCGATGCAGCGCTGCCGTCCGGCCTCTCCATACCGACGGGCCCGGTCCGGCTCGGCGACCAGAGCGTTGACCGCATCCGCCAGCCGTGTCTCGAAGAATTCCGGGTCGGCCGGGTCGTAGTGCACCAGCAGTCCGGTCCGGCGGTCGGCCACCACCTCGGGAATGCCGCCGACATCCGAAGCGACCACGGCGGTCCCACACGCCATTGCCTCGAGATTGACGATTCCCAACGGTTCATACACCGACGGGCACACGAAAACTGTTGTAGCCGAAAGAATTTCGCGAATCTTGCCGATTGGCAGCATCTCGCGCACCCAGAACACGCCGGTGCGGGCCTTGGACAGTTCCTGCACCGCGGCGGTCACCTCGGCCGCGATCTCAGGAGTGTCAGGCGCGCCTGCGCACAGCACCAGCTGCACATCGGGAGCGAACTTGTGCGCAGCGGCGACCAGGTGCGCTACGCCCTTCTGCCGGGTGATCCGGCCGACGAACGCGACGATCGGGCGGGCCGGGTCCACGCCGAGCTCGGCCAACACCGACTCGTCGGATGCCGAATGGTTGACTGGGTACCAGATCTTGGTGTCGATACCGTTGCGCACCACGTGCACCCGGCTGGGGTCCAGCGCCGGATAGGTGTGCAGCACGTCGTCGCGCATGCCTGAGCTCACCGCGATCACCGCATCGGCGCCCTCCACCGCGGTCTTCTCCACCCACGACGAGATGCGGTAGCCGCCGCCCAGCTGTTCGGCCTTCCACGGCCGCATCGGCTCCAGCGAGTGCGCGGTCAACACATGCGGAATGCCGTACAACAGCGCCGCCAGATGCCCGGCCAGGCCCGTGTACCAGGTGTGTGAATGCACCACGTTGGCGGCTTCGGCGGCATTGGCCATCACCAGATCGGCCGACAGCGTGGACAGCGCCGGGTTGGCGCCCTTGAGCGCCGGGTCGGGCTGGCGAACAAATGCTCCGTCGCGCGGAGCGCCCATACAGTGCACGTCGACGTCGCACAGGTTGCGTAACTGTGCGACGAGTTCGGTGACGTGTACGCCGGCACCGCCGTACACCTCGGGCGGATACTCACGCGTCATCATCGCCACCCGCATGCTTACGACCGTAGTGTCCGACGCTGCCCCGCCGCAGCCATGTAAGGAACGCCGATTCGGGGTATCCGCCAATTACTTTGAGGGACAGCCGCACAGGTGCCAATCGCGCGAATGCCTGGTAACGGTGAGAACTCGCAGATAGGTTTGAATCATGAGGGAGTTGCCACACGTCCTGGGCATCGTCCTGGCTGGCGGGGAGGGCAAGCGGCTCTACCCGCTGACAGCGGACAGAGCAAAGCCGGCGGTTCCTTTCGGCGGCGCCTACCGGCTGATCGATTTCGTGCTATCCAATCTGGTCAATGCCCGATACCTGCGCATCTGTGTTCTGACGCAATACAAATCGCATTCGCTCGACCGGCACATCTCGCAGAATTGGCGGCTGTCCGGCTTGGCCGGCGAATACATCACACCGGTCCCCGCCCAGCAGCGGCTCGGGCCGCGCTGGTACACCGGGTCGGCTGACGCGATCTACCAGTCGCTGAACCTCATCTACGACGAGGATCCCGACTACATCGTGGTGTTCGGCGCAGACCACGTGTACCGGATGGACCCCGAGCAGATGGTGCAGTTCCACATCGAGAGCGGGGCTGGTGCGACGGTCGCGGGCATCAGGGTGCCGCGGGCCGAGGCCACCGCATTCGGCTGCATCGACTCCGACGAGTCCGGGCGAATCCGCGAGTTCGTCGAGAAGCCCGCCGATCCGCCGGGCACGCCCGACGACGCTGAACAGACGTTCGTCTCGATGGGCAACTACATCTTCACGACGAAGGTGCTCATCGACGCGATCCGCGCCGACGCCGACGCCGACCACTCCGACCACGATATGGGCGGCGACATCATCCCGCGATTGGTGGCCGACGGGATGGCGGCGGTCTACGACTTCAACAACAACGAGGTGCCTGGCGCCACCGAACGCGATCACGGCTACTGGCGCGATGTCGGGACGCTCGACGCGTTCTACGACGCCCACATGGACCTCGTCTCGGTCCACCCGGTGTTCAACCTCTACAACAAGCGCTGGCCGATCAGGGGTGAGTCGGAGAACCTCGCCCCGGCCAAGTTCGTCAACGGCGGTTCGGCCCAGGAGTCGGTCGTCGGTGCGGGCAGCATCATCTCGGCGGCGTCGGTGCGCAACTCGGTGCTGTCGTCCAACGTCGTCGTCGACGACGGCGCGATCGTCGAGGGCAGCGTGCTGATGCCGGGTGTCCGGGTGGGCCGCGGCGCGGTGGTCAGGCACGCGATCCTGGACAAGAACGTCGTGGTCGGGCCCGGCGAAATGGTCGGCGTGGACCTCGAGAAGGACCGCGAGCGGTTCGCGATCAGCGCGGGCGGCGTGGTGGCCGTCGGCAAGGGCGTCTGGATCTAGCTCGCTTGCGCGGCAGTGTTTCGCCGGTGACGTCGTCGTAGCAGCTTGACGAACCCCCACACCAGCGCCACGAGCACAACGAGTACCACGACCGGGATCAGGATCGCCACGAACACCAGCGCGATGCTGACGCCGTCCTCGATGGTCGACAGCACCGGCGCGGCGACGCCTGCGGTCGCGACGTTGGCGGCGGGCCGCACTGTCGACTTCGTCAGCGACACCACCAGCGCCACGAGAACGCCGACGACGATCGGGATCCACTGACCCGAGTGCGCGAACGCGCCCGGATCGGTCACGGCGGCCGTCTGGGCCGCGGTGCCCGAGCCGAACACGATGCCGCCTGACGTCGGACGGACGAAGGTCTGAATGGTGTCGTTGATGCTGTCCAGCGCCGGGATCTTGTCGGCGACGATCTCGACGACCAGCAGCACCGCGACGATCGTCATCACCCAGCCGTTCTCCAGCCAGGCCCAGCCGTGCGGCAGCGTGATCAGATCGGTGAACCGGGACAGTAGGCCCAGCGCCAGCAGCGGGATGTAGGCGTTGAGGCCCGACGCCGTCGCCAGCCCGAGACCTGTCAGCAGTTCCACATCTGCATTATGGGCGCTGGTCAGCCGAGCACGGCCAAACTGAGCCCTGCCAGCCGGTTCGGGTCGGCCTCGATGTCGATCTCGGTGATCTTGTCGCCGGCGAGACCGAAGCGCAGCACCAACGCCAGCCTGCCGTTGGGGGCGACGACGATGCCGACCGTGCCGTCCACCAGCGCGGGCTCGGCGAAGCGGGCGTTGGCGGAGAAGGCGCGGGCATTGGCGGCCACCGCCTGTGCGCCGCGGATCGTCATCGCCGTGCCCGCCGCTGCCGCGTCGACCCGCAGCACTACATCGTCGTGCAGTGCGGCGAGCAGCGAGTCGAAGTCACCCTCGCGCGCGGCGGCCAGAAACGCGTCGACGAGGCGCCGCTGGTGCACGAGATCGGTTGCCGGGTCCGGGGTTTTGCCGCGCACGCGGCGGCGGGCGCGGGCGGCGAGCTGCGCGGCGGTGTTCTCCGACCGGCCGACGATCGGGGCGATCTCGGCGAACGGCAGGTCGAACATGTCGTGCAGCACGAACGCCAGCCGCTCGGCAGGCGACAGCCGCTGGAGGATGACCAGCAGCGCCGCGCCGATCGAATCGGCCAGCAGCGCTTCCTGTTCCGGGTCGACGGGCTCGGCAGCCGCCGTCGAGGGGCGCGGGATGGCGGTCGCCTCGTCGAGTGGCTGCTCGGGTCGGGTACTGCGGGCCCGGAGCATGTCGAGGCAGATGCGCGCGACGACCGTCGTCAGCCAGCCCCGCATGTTGCGAACGTCGCGGACGTCGGCGCGGTCCATCCGCAGCCACGCCTCCTGGACGGCGTCCTCTGCCTCGGGCAGCGAGCCCAGCATGCGGTAGGCGACCGCACGGAGATGCGCCCGGTGCTCCTCGAACTCATCCACCGGCGTTTCCTTTCCGTGAAGTCATGATCGTGGGCCCCGCTCCGTCATATGTATGACGAGACGAAAGGACGGAATATGACCGAGACGACGATGCGGGCGCCTGCGCTCCTGCGCGTGGTGTTCGTCGCGCATGGACTGATCACGCTCGCGGGCGCCGTGGTCCTGATGGTGTTCCCGACGGCGATCCCGTCGATGGTGGGTATGACGATCGCTCGGCAGGAGTATCTGCTGGTCTACCTCGTTGGCGCTGCCGAGCTCGCCGTTGCGGTGCTGTCGTTCGGTGCGACCCAGCTGACCGACGTTGCCGCGCTGCGGCTCGTTGTGACGACGTTCGTCGTCCTGCACGGGGTCAGCGGCATCCTCGATCTCGTCTACATGGGCGTGACCGAGCCGAACGCCACGATCATCGCGAATACCGTGGCGCGGTTCGTCGTCGTTGCGGTGTTCCTCGTCGTGTGGCGGGTGGCGCGGCGTCACCACACGTAGGGCATCAGCCGGTAGTGCACCTTGTCCATGTATTCGCGATAGCCGGTCAACTCCTGCTTGAGCAGGGCCTCTTCGTCGTTGATGCGGATCGCGAGGACCGCAAGGCCCGCAACGACGAACAGCAGACCCCAGTACGAGCCGAGGGCCAATGGGATGCCGATCATCAACATGACGTTTCCGAAGTACATCGGGTGCCGGACGAAGCCGTACCAGCCCGTCGACGACAACACCTGGTCCGATTCGACTTTGACATTGGCTGCGGCATAGCCGTTCTGGATCGTCACCAGCATCGCGATGGTGAGGCCGGCCCCGACGAGCACCAACCCGATCACCGAAACAGCTGCGGGCACCATCGACCAGCCGAAGCGAAAGTCCAACGCGCTGAACACGATCATGGCACCCATCGACAGGAACGCGAAGGCGATGATGACCTTCTGCAGTGGTCGCGTCTCAGCGGCAGGCCCCGCCTGCATGCGTCGCTGCAGGGCCGCCGGGTTCGTGACCGCGAGGTAGACGCTCGGGATCAGCGTCGACGCAGCGAACACCGCGATGAAGGCCCACCCTCGCCAGTAGTCGAATGTGCCTGCGGGCAGGAACACAAGAACGCCGAATACGACGAGACCGATGAGGGACGCAATCCCTGCTTGGACAGAAGTTTTCGCGGTCATCACCACACCCCTGGAACGAGTCGATAGTGCACTTTTTCGGTGTATTCCTGGTAGCCGTCGAGGTCCTGGCGCAGTGCCTTCTCCTCGTCGGTGATACGCGCAGCGAACACCAGCACGCCGGGGATCATCACCAGCAAGGCCCAATAAGAAGCCAGCGCGAGCGGCATCCCGACCATCATGATCAACGCCCCGACGTACATCGGGTGGCGGACGAGGCCGTACAGACCGGTGGACACCACCGGCTGGTCCTTCTCGACGGTGATCGTCGCTGCCGCATAGTTGTTCTGGATCACCACGAGTTCCGCGATACCGAGGCCGACTACGACGAGCACATTGCCGAGCACGACGACAGCCGTGGGCACCGCCGACCAACCGAATCGATGGTCAAGCGCGCTGACCACTCCCGCGGCCACAGTCGTGAGGATGATGCCGATGTTGACGATTTTCTGGAACATTCGCGTCTCTGCCAACGGCCCCGAACGCGTGCGGCGCTGTAATGCGTCGGGATATTTCACGGCCAGATAGATGGTCGGCACCATGGCGGACACGACGAACACGGCGATGAAAACCCATGCCTGCCAGTAGTCGAAGGTGCCTGCGGGCCAGAACAGCAGCAGTCCGAAGAAGGCGATGCTGAAGACTGTGTACGCCAACATTTGAAACGTGGTTTTCATGATTCCTCCCTCGAAGGCTCAGATTGCGTCGCGGCGGCGGTAGATCGCACCCGCGACGAGGGTCAGCAGCACGGCGATGACGACCATGACGCCCAGCGCGACGGCCGAGTACTCCGCAGGCGTCTTGGTCTGATTGACGGGCGACGCGTCGAGCAGCCACTGCGGCAACCGCAGCAGCGCACCGAGGTAGAGCGAGATGACGACGAATGTGACTGCCAGCCAACCGATCCACGCCTGGCGCAGTGACACCGCCAAGGCCGCGACACCCGCCATCGCCGCCATCGCGGGTACGTAGGCAAGGCCGGCGAGCGTCAGCCGCCAGATGGTGTCGGGTTCGCCGATGGTGACTGCAGCGCCGAGGCCGTTGCCAAGGCCCGCGAAGAACATCAGCACCGCCGAGCCGACGATCGCGGCAGCCACCGCGGTCAGCAGCCAGCGCCACCGCGATACGGCTCCGGCCAGTACAGGCTCGCCGAGCCCGGACTGCTCGTCGCTCCACAGCCGTAGCACGGCGCCGACGACGTACGCGGTTGCCGCGGCGGCAAGGAACTGCGTCAACGTGGTGTACACGGAGTCGATGCCGCCGCGGGCGAGCACGCGCTGAAGCAATTCGTTGTCCTTCGCCGCGTCCAACAACGACTTCGTCATCGACCCGAATGCCAAGCCGGCCAAGAACAATCCGACGGTCCATCCGATCGTCTGGCCCCGCTGCAGGGTGACGTGCAAGCCGAACACGCTTCTGATGGGTCGCGCATTGGGCCGCTCTCCGGTGGACGGCAGGACGCCCTCGTCGTACTGGCGCATGCTCTCCAGAGAGGCGGCAAGCGCCATCAGCGCGACGGCGAGCACGACCAGAAGGGCGAACGGCCACCATCGCAGATCGACGAACGCGCGCATCTGCTGGGCCCACGCAATGGGGGAGAACCAGGACAGCACGCTGCCGGAGTTGTCGATGACGTCGCCGATTCCGCGCACGAACACGGCCAACGCCAGCAGGCCCATCGCAGCTCCGCTCGCGGCGCGGCTCTGCCGCCAGAGTTGGGCGGTGACCGCTGCGACAGCGCCGAAGACCATGGCGACCCCAGTGATGCCGAGGCACATCGCGGCGGTGTTCACGAAGTCGAATCCGCTGGCCGACATCGCCATCGTCATCGTGACGGCCAGTACGGCGTTCACGCTGCCGACAACGATGAGCGCGGCGTATGTCCTCGCGTACCGGCCGACCACCGACGACAGCACCAGTTCCGCTGCGCCGCTTTCCTCCTCGGCGCGGGTATGCCGAATCACGGTGAGAATCGCCAGAATCGAGGTCGCGATGATCAGCGTCGACATCAGCTCGTTGGCCATCATCACGCCGAGGTCGGTCTCGTTGACGCCGAACATGGGCCCGCCCAGGATCATCCCCGCCGGCGTCTTCAACAGGTTGACGCGGGCTTGTCGCGCTGCTTCGTCGGGATAGGCGAGCTTCACGGCGTTCGGCGCGTACACCATCATCAGCGTCAGTGCCGCGATCCACACGCTGAGCCGGATGCGGTCGCGGCGCAGCGCCAACCGGACCAGGCTGCCGACGCCGGTGAACGGTGAGGCCACCGTCATCGTTTCGTGGCGCCCCGCGTGCGGCGCGAGTGTCGCGCTGGTCATCGACCCGCCCCCTGGTACTCGCGCAGGAACATGTCTTCAAGCGAAGCCGGCGTGACGGTCAGGTCGATGATCCCTAAATCGGTCAGCAGCGCCATCGCACGGTCCAGGTCATTGCGGTCGACGGAGAAGACGTAGTGGCCGTCGTCGATCGAGAAGTCTCTGACGAACGGGGTGGAACGGAGTTTCTGGCCGTCGTTGTGGGTGCGCACCTTGATGGTGGTCCGCATCAGGTGCCGCAGCTGGTCGAGCGTGCCGGACCGCACCGCGCGTCCGGCACGAATGATGGTGACCGTCTTACACAGCTCCTCGACCTCGGCGAGGATGTGACTGGAGAGCAGTACCGCGGCTCCGCGGTAGGCGACCTCCTCGACGCATTTCTGAAAAGCCTTCTCCATCAACGGGTCAAGGCCCGATGTCGGCTCGTCGAGGATGTAGAGCTCGGCGTTGGTGGAGAACGCCGCGACGATGGCCACCTTCTGGCGGTTGCCCTTGGAGTAGGTACGCGCCTTCTTGTTCGGATCGAGTTCGAAGCGCTCGAACAGTTCGTCGCGCCGCCTGGTGTCGACGGAGCCGTTGCGCAGCCGCGCAAGGAAGTCGATGGCCTGCAGGCCGGTCAGGTTGGGCCACAGCGTCACATCGCCTGGCACATAGGCGATCCGGCGGTGTAGTGCCACCGCGTCGTGCCACGGATCGCCGCCGAGTAGCCGCACGGTGCCCGAGTCGGCGCGCAGCAGGCCGAGCAGCACGCGAATGGTGGTGGACTTACCGGCACCGTTGGGTCCGAGAAAGCCGGTGATGTCACCCGGCTCAACGGTCAGGTCGAGTCCGTCCAACGCCTTGGTCCGGCCGAAAGACTTGACCAGGCCATGGATTTCGACAGCGGGCGCAGAAGTCCTGCCTGCATTAGCCCGCTGCAGTGACGTCGCCGTCATTGTGATCTCCTCCAGTTGGATTGCTGAATGGAATGCCTTGTTCGCGTTGGGCGAGGAACGTCTCGTAGATGGTCGGGTCGGTCAGCAGGCCGTTGGTGTACAGCTCCAGCGCAGGCAGCATGATTTCCTCGCCGTAGTCGCGCAGCACCGCACGCAGGTCGGTGGGGTTCGGGTGCATGTGCAGGTAGAGCAGCAGCCCGCCGCCGCCGACCATCGCGAGGAACTTCGCCCTGGCCTTCGGATCGCGGCTGGGTTTGAGGGTGCCCGCCCGAACGCCCTCTTCGAGGTACTGCTCGGCGTTGTCGACCATCTGCTGCCAGAACGCCTTCGCCAGGTCGCTGCCCGACTGCATCGCGCGGACCAGATACGCCGTCATCGGCGCGTACGAGTCGATCTCGGACATCGCCTTCAGCCAGCTCGCCGGGTCTGCGGCGGTGGTCAGCGATTCGCTCTTGGCCTTGCGAATCTCCTCGGCGATGTAGTCGTCGCAGGCTTTGAGCAGGCCTTCTTTGGATCCGAAATGGTGGATGACCAGCGCGGCGCTGACGCCTGCGGCTTGGGCGATGGCCCGCAGTCCGACGCTGAACCCGTGCTGACCCACCTGGTCGACCGCGGCATCGCGGATCCGTGCGACTGCCGTGAGATCGTCCGCTGAACGCATGTTTAGTACGCTAAACGCGCGTTCAGTGCGAAGTCAAGGAGACACGCGTCAGGGTTCCGTAAAGATCCCGCCAGCCTCATTTCGGCGAGCGACCGTGTCTGTATGGCGACACGCCGTATCTGGCCGTACCGGAGCGGTAGCTCGGCAGTCGCCACCGACCGACTTGGCGTCGCGACCTCGGCCAGCCACCGATCTGCGGTCGGTCGCGAGCGTCGAGCGGCCGCGTTTGCACACGAAGTACCGGCGTGTCGCCATACAAACATGGTCGCTCGCGGTGCCAAGGCGAGCAGAGATCGGGGAGAGGAGGGTGAGCTAATCCTCGTCGGGGGAGGGCCAATCGCGGGCCGCGGCCAACAGGCCGTCGCCCAACGGCACCAGCACGGGCGTCAGCCGCTCGTCCTCGGCGATCAGGCGTGCGGCCTCGCGCACCGCGGTCACCTCGGCATCACGGGCCTTCGCGTCACCCGCCCGGCCGCCCAGCGCGGCCCTATGCACGATGATCACCCCGCCGGGCCGCAGCAGCCGCACCCCTTCGGTGACGAAGTCGGGCTGGTCGGCGGGGTCGGCGTCGATGAAGACCAGGTCGTAGGACTCGTCGGCGAGGCGGGTGAGCACCTCCTGGGCGCGCCCGCCGATCAGCCTGGTCCGCGACGGGCCGATGCCCGCCTCGGAGAACGCCTGCTTGGCCAGTCGCTGGTGCTCGGGCTCGACGTCGATCGTCGTCAGCACGCCGTCCACGCGCATTCCGGATAGCAGCCACAGCCCGCTGACCCCCGCGCCGGTGCCGACCTCCACGACCGCTTTCGCGCCGCTGAGCTTGGCTAGGACGCTGAGCAGCGCCCCGACCGCAGGGGTGACCGCGCCCGCGCCGGTCTCGACGGCCCGGTCGCGCGCTGCAGCCACGATCGCGTCCTCGGAGATCGATTGTTCGGCGTGGTTGACGATCGACTCGGCGCGGCTGGGTTGCGGCTGGGTCGGCGGGTCATCGGACATGCCCGCAGCGTAGAGCGGCGCCGATTCGGCCACCACCGCGACACGCCCGTGCCGCGACGCCCAAATCGGCCGTATTTCAGATGGTTTGCCCAGCTCGGACATGGGGTAGCCCGGTTTCTCAGGGAAAGTTCAGTTAGCTCATATGCCAACCACACGACGGATTGCGAGGGTATCTCGCATGGAACACGGCGGACGCTGGCGCTCTGGGAATAACCATGTCGATCGTCGTGTTGCCGGAGATGTCGCGTTGCCGATTAGCGGTGAACGCTGTGATCTGGAGGATCCGACGACCACTTCGACTACTGCCCAATTCGCACCCGTCTCGATGTCGCATCTCGAGCGCTACACCGACGGGGAATGGGTCGAGCCTTCCGGTGAGCCCCAGGGCACGGCTGTTTTCGATGCCACCGGTGACCAGGCCACCATGCCGTCCTGGGATGAGCTGGTTCGTCAGCACGCAGACCGGGTTTACCGCCTGGCCTACCGGCTGTCCGGCAACCAGCACGACGCCGAGGATCTGACGCAGGAGACGTTCATCCGCGTCTTCCGGTCCGTGCAGAACTATCAGCCCGGCACCTTCGAGGGCTGGCTACACCGCATCACCACGAACCTGTTCCTGGACATGGTCCGCAGGCGCGGCCGCATCCGGATGGAGGCGCTGCCCGAGGACTACGACCGGGTGCCCGCCGACGAGCCCAACCCCGAGGAGATCTACCACGACTCGCGGCTGGGTCCTGACCTGCAGGCCGCGCTCGACTCGTTGCCGCCGGAGTTCCGCGCCGCCGTGGTGCTATGCGACATCGAAGGTCTGTCCTACGAGGAGATCGGCGCGACGCTCGGCGTGAAGCTGGGCACGGTGCGCAGCCGCATCCACCGCGGTCGGCAGGCCTTGCGGGACTACCTCGCCAGCCATTCGGGCGACACGGCCAAATCAGCCTGACCGTCACGGGTGTCGGGCACAGCGTCCCGCGCTACATTTCAAGTACGCACTGTCTAATCGCGATGCGAATAGGCCGAGAGGAGCGGGGTGATGGTCGACCCGGGGCATGTGTTTCGCCGCGCGTTCTCCTGGCTGCCCGCTCAGTTCGCCTCGCAGAGTGATGCGCCGGTTGGGCCGCGTCAGTTCGGTTCGACGGAGCACCTGTCAATCGAGGCGGTCGCGGCCTTCGTCGACGGTGAGCTGCGGATGACCGCGCACCTTCGCGCAGCGCACCACCTCTCGCTGTGCCCGCAGTGTGCCGGCGAAGTCGATGCCCAGCGCCAGGCCCGTGCCGCGCTGCGGGATTCCTGTCCCATCGCCATTCCCAGTTCGCTACTCGGCCTGCTTTCCCAGATTCCACAGGACACCTCACAGGTCGAACCAAGCAACGAAGACCAGACCCACTTTGCTGATGGCACGATCCGCGGTCGGCGCAAGCGCCGGTAGTGTGGAACCCAAATCAAGCAGCTGTCTACGCCGGCGAATAGCGGCGACGAAATCGAGAGTGATACCCGGGTGACGCAGCAGGACCAGACTGAAGTCAGCGATCGGGTGGCGCCGCGCCCCGTCTCGCGCCCCCCGGTCGATCCATCCACCACTCGCGCGTTCGGCAGGCCCGACGGCGTCAACGGCTCCTTCGTCGGCGTGGACGGCCAACCGGACCAGGGCGAGTTCACACCGACGGACCAGTCGCCCGACCCCGTGCTGGAACAGGCCTTCGGCAGGCCCAACGGCAACGGTGACTCACTGCAACGCCATCCCGCCGACATCGGCGCGATGGACGCCGAGCGCGAGCGCCAGCAACCCGAGGAGCCCGACGACCCGTGGCGCGATCCCGGTGCGGCGGCCGCGCTCGGCACCCCGGCGATGCCGAAGCCCGCGCCCGTGCGCGCCGCCGACAACGTCGGCAAGCTCGGTGTCCGCGATGTGCTGTTCGGCGGCCGGGTGTCCTATATCGCGCTGGCGGTGCTGGCGATCATCGCGCTGGTGATCGGCTTCGCAGGAGGCTGGGTGGGCCGCAAGACGGCCGAGGTGGTCGAGGCGTTCACCACGTCGAAGGTGACCCTGTCTACCGATAGCAACTCCGAGCAACCCGAGGGGCGCTTCGCGAAAGTCGCTGCCTCCGTGGCCGATTCGGTCGTCACGATCGAGGCGGTTGGCAATGACGAAGGGGCCCAGGGCTCCGGCGTCGTCATCGACGGCCGCGGCTACATCGTCACCAACAACCACGTGATCTCCGAGGCCGCCACCAATCCCAGCCAGTACAAGTTGTCGGTGGTGTTCAACGACGGCAAGGAGGTGCCCGCCAACCTCGTCGGCCGGGACCCGAAGACCGACCTGGCCGTGCTGAAGGTCGACAACGTGGACAACCTGACGGTCGCCCGTCTCGGCGATTCCGACCAACTACATGTCGGTGACGAAGTTATCGCGGCGGGCGCACCGCTCGGCCTGCGTAGCACCGTCACCCAGGGCATCATCAGCGCGCTGCACAGGCCCGTCCCTCTGTCGGGCGACGGCTCCGACACCGACACCGTGATCGACGGCGTGCAGACCGATGCCGCCATCAACCACGGCAACTCCGGTGGCCCGCTGATCAACATGAACTCCGATGTCATCGGCATCAATACGGCCGGGAAGTCGTTGTCGGACAGCGCCAGTGGACTCGGGTTCGCGATCCCGGTCAATGAGGTGAAGAACACCGTCGAGGCGCTCATCAAGGACGGCAAGATCGCCCACCCGACGCTTGGTCTGACCGCCAGGTCGGTGAGCAACGACCTCGCGTCGGGCGCACAGGTGGCCAACGTCAAGGCGGGCGGCCCCGCGGAGAAGGCGGGCATCCTGGAGAACGACGTCGTGGTCAAGGTCGGCAATCGCACGGTCGCCGACGCCGATGAGTTCGTTGTTGCGGTGCGGCAGTTGAAGATCGGCCAAGATGCCCCGATCGAGGTAGTCCGCGACGGCCGTCACGTGACGCTCACCGTCAACCCCGGTTCCGACAACAGCACGTAATGTTCGCGAACGTGGGCTGGGGCGAGATGCTGGTCCTGGTGATCGCCGGACTGGTGATCCTGGGACCGGAGCGGTTGCCAGGCGCCATCCGCTGGACGTCCGGCGCGTTGCGTCAGGCGCGCGACTACATCAGCGGGGCCACGAGCCAGCTGCGGGAGGACCTCGGCCCGGAGTTCGAAGACCTCCGCGAACCGCTGAGTGAGCTGCAGAAGCTACGCGGTATGACGCCGCGCGCGGCGCTGACGAAACACCTTCTCGACGGCGACGATTCGATCTTCACCGGCAAGTTCGACGAGGCCGAAAAGACGCCTGCCGAACCGCCACCCGTCGAGCCGGCACCGCCGGCGGCGACGCTGGCGCCGGAGAAGCCCCTCGCGACCCCGTTCGACAGCGACGCCACCTAGGCCGCGGCACGCTCGCGGGCGGCGCGTTCGTTGGCTGACTGGGTCCAATAACGCAGACCGACCGCCCATCCGACCCAAGCGACGAGCGAAACGAGGTTGGCGAGCAGTGTTCGGGGGTCTTCGATGGCAGTCGCCACCGTGGCGATGACGATCAGCACCGTCAAAAGCGCCCAGAACCAGAACACGATTCGCGCGATGTGGGCGCGGATCCCGGTGAACCGGTACAACAGCAACGCGTCGCGCAGCGTCATCCGACGCTCTGGCTCATCCCCGGAATGTGTTTCCTCGGCACGAAGGGACCAAAAGCGAAAGCCCATCGCGATGAGCGTCCAGACGAAGATGCCGAGGAGGTCGGCGTAGATCAGTCCGCGGGAGAAATAGTTGGGGATGCCGAGCGTGTCCTCTCGCCCGAAGGCGGAGCCCAACGCCCCAGCGACCTGGAAGACCGACACTCCGAGGAAGAAGTAGTAGAAGCCGCGGAGAACTCTCGCGTCGCGCCGGTGCATCGGGTAGGCGAGGAGCAGCCGCCGAACGGTGATGGACCGCTCTCCTTCGGAGGGGGGAGGCGGTTTCCACTCGTCGACGAGGTCGGATGCCTCATCGAGCCAAGCCTGCGCTCGCGCGGCCGCGCGCTGTTCCTCGTCGGGGGCAATCAGCTTGCTGGCGTTGTACCAGTCGGCGGCGAATTCCACCTGCCTGCTGGCGTCTTCGAAGGCGAGCTTGCGCCGTCCGTCCCGTGTGCGGCGTTCACGCCAGTCACCGATAACCAATGCGATGATGCCGATCCCCGCCGTGAGGATCGGGGTGATCACCGTCAGGGTGATGCGGATGATCTGCTCGGTGTCCATCGCGCACTAGTCTGGCCGCGAAACGGCATTCCGGCAGCAAAACATCGAGTAGAGACCTGCTGGAATTCCGTTTCGCGACAGGCAGGCTCAGCGCCCGGCTGGATCCAGACCCAGCGACATGCCCGCGAGCCCTCGCTTGCGGGCCGACAGCTTGTCGGCGATGCCGCGTAATTCCTTGCCCGCGGCCGAATCCGGCGCGCTCAGCACCAGCGGCACGCCTGAGTCGCCCGCGGCGACCAGCGCCGGATCCAGCGGCACCTGCCCGAGCAGTGGCACGTCCGCGCCGATGGCTGTTGTCAGCCGCTCCGCGACCTGGCGGCCGCCGCCCTCGCCGAAGATCTGCATCGTCGTGCCGTCGGGCAGCAGCAGCCCCGACATGTTCTCGACCACGCCGATGATGCGCTGGCGGGTCTGCAGTGCGATCGCACCGGCCCGCTCGGCGACCTCTGCCGCAGCCAGCTGTGGCGTCGTCACGACCAGGATCTCGGCGCCCGGAATCAATTGCGCGACTGAGATCGCGATGTCCCCTGTGCCCGGCGGCAGGTCGAGCAGCAGCACGTCGAGGTCGCCCCAGTACACGTCGGCCAGGAACTGTTGCAGCGCGCGGTGCAGCATCGGCCCGCGCCACACCACCGGCGTGTTGCCCTGGGTGAACATCGCGATCGAGATCACCCGCACGTCGTGTGCGATCGGCGGAAGGATCATCGACTCGACCTGCGTCGGCCGGTCGGTGGTGCCCATCATTCGCGGTACCGAATGCCCATAGATGTCGGCGTCGAGCACGCCCACCGACAGTCCGCGCGCCGCCATCGCCACGGCGAGGTTGACCGTGACGCTCGACTTGCCGACGCCGCCCTTGCCCGAGGCCACCGCATACACCCGCGTCAGCGAGCCCGGTTCGGCGAACGGGATGACGGGTTCGCGTGCGTCGCCGCGCAGCTGCTTGCGGAGCTCGGTGCGCTGCTCGTCGTTCATGATGTCGAGGCTGACCTTGACCGCGCCGGTGCCCGGCACGTCAGCGACAGCGGCGGCGACGCGCTCGGAGATCTCCGTCTTCTTCGGGCACGCCTCGGTGGTCAGGTACACCTCGACGTGCACGCCGTGATCGGCGCCGACGGTGACGCTCTTGACCATGCCGAGCTCAGTGATCGGCCTGCGCAGTTCGGGGTCGATCACCTTGGACAGGCCGGCGCGAACCGCGGATTCCAGCTCATTGGGACGTTCTGACATCACCGCCGAGTGTAGGCGGCGCGGATTGGGCCTATCGCTCGGCGGTCAGGCGGGCGGGCTGGCCGGGCCGGGCGCGGGCCCCGCACCCTGAGGTCCGAGCAGCGGCGGTGCCGGCTCCTGCGGCAAATCGCTCGGCGGCGGCGCGAGTCCAGGCGGGGCGAGTCCAGGTGGCGCGAGTCCAGGCGGGGCGAGTCCAGGCGGCGCCAGTCCAGGTGGCGCGAGTCCAGGTGGCGCGAGTCCAGGCGGGGCGAGTCCAGGCGGCGCCAGTCCAGGTGGCGCGAGTTCGGGCGGCCCGGCGGGCGGCGGGACGATACCCGGCGGCAGCGCCTCCGGCGGCAGCTGCGGCTGTACGGCGGGCGGCGGGTTGGTGCCAAGGCAGAACACGGCGCAGTTCTGCTGCGGCGGCTCCATCCCGGGCGGCATGCCCTGCGCAGCCCCGGGCGTCAGTCCCGGCATCGTCGCATCCGGCGGCGGCCCGGGCAGCGGCCCGAACATCTGGCTGGCCACGTCCGTGCGGCCCATGTTGACGAGCGGCACCATCGCCATCGGGTCGTCGGCAGGCAGTCCGAGGGCGTTCATCGGCAGGCCGGGCCCGAGGCCCTGGTAGTTGTCCAGATGCGAATCGGCCAGTGGCGGAATCGGCCCGGTGATCGGCGGAAGATCGACGGGCACCACGCCTGTCGCGTAAGCCGCCGCCCAGCCGAGCACGTTCTGGGCGTAGGCAATCGAGTTGTTGTAGCGCAGGATCGCGGTCATCACCTGCGACTGGTCCCGCAGGCTCAGCCCGCCGCTGCACAGATAGCGCGCCGCGGCCAGGCTTGCGTCGAACACGTTCTGCACGTCGGCCTTGCCGTCGCCGTTGCCGTCGGACGCGTATCGCGACCACGTGCCCGGCAGGAATTGCATCGGACCCATCGCGCGGGCGTAGGTGACCCGGCCGGAGTTGCGGCTCAGCTCGATCATTTCGTTGCCGGGCAGCGAGCCGTCCAATGCAGGCCCGTAGATGGGCCGCACCGCCGAACCGGACGCGTCGGTTGCGCCGCCGTTGGCGTGCATCGACTCGATACGCCCGATCCCGGCGAGGAGGTTCCAGCTGATGCCACAGCTGGGATACGCCGACGCCATCATGCGCTCGGCGTTCTGGTAGGCGTTCAGCGCGATCATCGGAATGCGAAGAGTCCCAGGCGAACTGACCACCACTGCGGGCGGCGGCCCGGAGATGTTCGCGGTCGAGGCGATGTGGAACGGCGTCGGGTTCTTGGTGACCGCGACGATCGACGCGCCGTCCCGGTTACCGGGTGCGGAGGCGACCGCCGCCAGCGGTGTCACCGCGGCGTCGCGGACCGGCGTGGTGGCCTCCGGCGATGCGCCGACCGCTCCGGCGAAGACGAGTGGGGTGATGGCCGCGATGCCGAACGCCGGCGTGCGCATGAACTGCGCCGCGCGACGCCGCACTGCCTCGAGGGCGGCCCCTCCCCCTATGTGCACTCAACCGTCCTAGATTCGGTGGCTTGTGAACCAAGTCACCATACCTAGTCGATTGCGGCCGCGTTACGACAATGCCTGACCTGGTCTAACTGAGCTTTTTGGTGCGACGGTCGGTGGAATGGGGTTTGCCCGCCCCGTCGGTGGCGTCGGATTGAGCCGGCTGAAGCTCGGTGAGAAGGTCGCGCATTTCCTCCAGCTCGCGGCGAAGGTAGTCACGGGTGGCGACCTCGCCGACGGCCAGCCGGAGCGCGGCGAGCTCCCGCGCCAGGTATTCGGTGTCGGCCTTGGTCTGTTCCGCGCGCCGACGGTCCTCTTCCAGTGATACGCGGTCGCGGTTCTCCTGCCGGTTCTGGGCCAGCAGGATCAGCGGCGCCGCGTACGCGGCCTGTGTCGAAAATGCCAGGTTGAGCAGGATGAACGGGTAGGGGTCCCAGCGCAGCGTCACGGCGAACAGGTTCAGGGAGATCCATACGGCGACGAGGATCGTCTGCCACAGCAGGAAGCGCCCGGTGCCGAGGAACCGGGCGATGGATTCGCTGAATTGCCCAACGGTCTCGGCGTCGACGGTGAGGGCGAACCGTCGCCGCGACGTGCGTGGAGTGTCGAGCCGTTGCCGCGCCGATAGGTCGCTCATGTCACCCCTTCCGCGCCAGACAGTTCGGGTTCCTCGCGTTCCCGCCAGTCGTCGGGCAGCAGGTGGTCGAGCACGTCGTCCACGGATACCGCGCCCAACAGATGGCCTTCCTCGTCGACCACCGGACCGCAGACCAGATTGTAGGCAGCGAAATACCGGGTGACTGCCGTCAGCGGGTCCTCGGGACCGAGGTTGGGCAGGTCCTTGTCCATGATGCCGCCGACGAGTGCGGCTGGCGGCTCGCGAAGCAGCCGCTGCAGATGCACACAGCCCAGGTAGCGCCCGGTCGGGGTGGCCGTCGGTGGGCGCACCACGAAGACGAGCGAGGCCAGCGCCGGGGTCAGATCGGGATCGCGGACACGAGCCAGCGCCTCGGCGACAGTGGTGTCCGGGGCGATCGCGACCGGTTCGGAGGTCATCAGGCCGCCTGCGGTATCGGGGGAGTGAGCCAGCAGCCGGCGCACGTCCTCGGAATCCTCGGGATCCATGCGGCGCAGGAACAGCTCAGCGTCGGCGGGTGTCATGGTCCCCAGCAGGTCGGCGGCGTCGTCGGGATCCATCGCCTCGAGCACATCGGCCGCGCGCTCCGGCTCCAGCTGGCGCAGCATGTTGGCCTGCTCGTCTTCGGGCAGCTCCTGCAGGACGTCGGCGAGCCGCTCGTCGTCGAGTGCCCTGACCACCTCGAAGCGCCGCTTTTCCGGCAGCTCGCGGATAGCCTCGGCGACCTCGATCGGGCGCTGCCCCTCGAACTGTTCGAGCAGCTGGGCGACACCCTGGCCCGGCATCGCGAGGCCTGACGGGGTCAAGCCCTGCACCCGCTGCCATTCGACGATGTCGACGTTCCTGCGACGGCCGAGCCTGCGCGCAAGTGGCCGCACCGCGACCCTGGTCACCATCCAGTCACGGGTGCGGGCCTGTTCGATACCAAGGTCGATCACGACCATGTCGACCCCGGCGAGCTCGGGCAGGTCGGGGTCGTCTACGCGAACCCGGGTCTCGATCACCTGACCCAGCACCAGCACCTCGCCCGGGCGCTGAGAGAACTTTCGCAGCGACACGTTGGCGGTGGTCAATGTGACGGCACTGGGATCGATCGCGGTGACCCGTCCGATGGGTACGAAGATGCGCCTGCGGTTGAGCAGCTCGACGACGAGCCCGAGCACCCGGGGCTGATGGCGCACGATGCTGATGCTGATCACCACGTCGCGGACGCGGCCGATGGACTCGCCGTCGGGGCCCAACACCACCATCCCCGAGAGTCGGGCCGCGTAGACCCTGTTCACCGCCACCATGACTCAAAGGGTAGAGAGTGTGCTTGTGGAAAACCGGTATCGACCCCGCCGAACCATTCTTTCCGTTCCCGGCAGCAGCGCCAAGATGATCGCGAAGGCCAAGGCGCTGCCCGCCGACGAAGTGTTTCTCGACCTCGAGGACGCCGTCGCGCCCGATGCCAAGGCCGAGGCGCGCACCCAGGTGGCGACGGCGCTTGCGGACCCGGGCTGGTCGAATCAGCTGCGCGGTGTTCGCGTCAACGACTGGACGACGCCGTGGACCTACGCCGACGTCATCGAGGTGGTGTCCACCGCGGGCGCGTCCCTCGATCTGATCGTGCTGCCCAAGGTGACCGACGCCTCGCACATCCACGCGCTCGACCTTCTGCTGAACCAACTGGAGACCACCCACGGGCTGCCGGTCGGCAGGATCGGCATCGAGGCGCAGATCGAGAACGCGCAGGGGCTGACCAACATCGACGCGATCGCGGCGGGCCCGCGCGTGCAGGCGCTGGTGCTTGGCCCCGCGGATATGGCCGCGAGCCTCAACATGCGCACGCTCGAGGTCGGCGAGCAGCCCGAGGGCTACGACGTCGGCGACGCGCACCACCACGTGCTGATGCGCATCCTGATCGCCGCGCGCACCCACGGTGTGCTCGCGATCGACGGGCCGTATCTGAAGGTGCGCGATGTCGATGCGTTCCGCCGGGTGGCGGGGCGCTCGGCGGCGCTGGGCTACGACGGTAAGTGGGTGCTGCACCCGGACCAGATCGCCGCGGGCAACGAGATTTTCAGCCCGCGGCAGGAGGCCTACGACCACGCGGAGCTCATCCTCGAGGCCTACGAATGGCACACCTCCCGTGCGGGCGGTGCCCGCGGCGCGGTGATGCTCGGCGACGAGATGATCGACGAGGCCAGCCGCAAGATGGCGTTGGTGATCGCCGGAAAGGGCCGCGCCGCGGGGATGACCCGCGAGGGCGAACGCTTCCAAACGCCGAACTAGTCGCGAAAGCCTATGGCGCCCACTGAAATCCGCTGGCCGCGATACCGATGATGAAGACCAGGTACAGCACCCACAGCGCCGTGATCACGCCGCCGATGATGGTGCCCGCCAACGCGATTCCGTAGCCGTCCTGGCCGGTGCGCCTGCACTCGCGCATGCCCATCGGGCCCAGGATGACAGCCGCAAACGACGGCAGCCCGCAGAACGCGAGGCCTGCCAGCGCAGTGACCAACGCCGCGATCGCCTTGCCGTTGGTGCCCGGCGGCTTTGCCTGGCGGTACGGGTCGTACGGGCTGTAACCGGGATATCCCGCCACCGGGTAGACCGGCGGCGGCAACGGCGGATAACCGGTCGGATAGTCCACGGGCGCGGACGGATCCGCCGCTGCGGACTGCTCCAACGGCGGGTACTCAGCGCCGCGGAACGGCTGCTCGGGCGGGTAGGTCACGTCAGGTGCTGAATGCGAATGCGTACCAGATGATGCTGATGATCAGCGATGCGATGCCGACGGCGATGCCCGCCACCGCAAGCCCGTGGCCACTCTGGCGGGTCTCCTTGATCTGGTTGAGGGCCAGTACGCCGAGCACGATCCCGACGATCGAGCCGATCCCGCAGAGGATGCCGATCAGCGAGGCCACCAGCGACCAGATCGCGAACTGGTTGGTTTCGGACTGCGGCTGCTGCGGTTGCCCGTAACCGCCCGGATAGCCGCCGGGGTAGCCGCCAGCCGGATACGGCGGCGGCGGGGGATAGCCGGGCGCACCGCCGAATTGCGATGGCGGCGGGGGATAGGAACCGCCGCCGTAGCCGGGCTGCTCGCCGTAGCCGGGCTGCTGGCCGTAGGACGGCGGGTAGCCCTGCTGCTGCGCGCTCGGTGCCGGGTAGGTCGGCGGCGACGGATAGGCCTGCGGGGGTGGTGGGTAGGCGGGCGCCCCGTAGCCGGGCTGCTGATAGTCGGCGGGTGGCTGATAGCTCGACGGCGGCTCGTATCCGGACGACGGAGGGCTGTAGCCGCCCGGCGGCGTGAACTGCTCGGTGGGCGCGGCAGGCGGTGTGAACTGCTCGGTGGGTGCAGACGGTGACGGTGCTTGCTCATTCGCGTCAGACTGCTGCTGTGACTGCTCGATTGGCGGCGATTCATAGCCGCCCGATGACGGCTCCGAAGCCCCTGAGCTGGAGTCGGATGCTGGCGTTTCGGAGGAGTCCCCACCCGGATTTGTCATGCTGATCAACCTAGCGTATGTGCTGGTACCCGTGGCGATGGTCGGCTCGGGGCACCATCGCCTGCGTCTGCGCGTTTAGGTGAAAAGGCCGGGTTAACTCGCGGCGCGAACTACAGGAGAATGAGGAGCGATGACCAGTCCCTTCCAGCCTGGACAGACTCCCGGCGTGACTCCGGGCGCACGGACAACGCCGGCACGTGGTAGACCGGCCGCCTTGCCCACCCCGCCGAAGGGATGGCCGATCGGCTCGTATCCCACCTACGCCGAGGCGCAGCGGGCGGTGGATTACCTGTCCGACCAAGAGTTCCCCGTCGAGCAGGTGACGATCGTCGGCGTCGACCTGATGCAGGTCGAGCGGGTGACCGGACGGCTGACGTGGCCCAAGGTGCTCGGCGGTGGCGTGCTCACCGGCGCTTGGCTGGGCCTTTTCATCGGCCTGATCCTGGGCTTTTTCAGCCCGAGCCCGTGGGGTGCGCTGATCACCGGCATCGTCGCAGGCGTCTTCTTCGGCCTGATCACGACCGCAATCCCGTATGCGATGGCTCGCGGCACAAGAGATTTCAGCTCGACGATGCAGCTCGTCGCGGGGCGCTATGACGTGCTGTGCGACCCGCAGGGCGCCGAGAAGGGCCGGGATCTGCTGGCGCGCTTGACCATCTAACCCGCCCGAACGGGGCTGCGGTCGCGCGTGTGGGAAGCCGTGATCGCAGGTCACGATCGTGCTGCGGCCGCCGACGCGCCGCCGCGAAGTGTTGCAAATCACGCACAGGTGGTTCTACGGTTCTCGCGCGGGAGGTTCCCCGCGGACGGGAGGCGGGTGGTGCGCACGCGTCGGCTGTGTGCTGCTGCGTTGGCGGCCGTGACGACTGCATCCGTGATGACGGCGTGCAGTTCTGGCGGCGGCGGTCTCGTCATCAACTTCTACACGCCGGCCAGCGAGATGGCGACGTTCACCGCTGTCGCCAAGAAGTGCGACGAACAACTCGGCGGCCGATTCACCATCAGACAGATGAGCTTGCCGAAGGAGGCCGACGCGCAGCGTCTGCAGTTGGCCCGTCGGCTGACCGGCAACGACAAGACACTCGACCTGATGGCCCTCGACGTCGTGTGGACCGCGGAGTTCGCCGAGGCGGGCTGGGCGTTGCCGCTGTCCGACGATCCGATGGGCCAGGCGGAGGCCGACGCGACATCCGACACGCTGCCGGGGCCGCTTGAAACGGCGAAGTGGCGGGACAAGCTCTACGCCGCCCCGGTCACGACCAATACCCAATTGCTTTGGTACCGAGCGGATTTGATGCAGAAGCCGCCGACCACTTGGGACGGCATGGTGGCCGAGGCGACCCGACTGCATTCCGAGGGCAAGCCGAGCTGGATCGCCTTGCAGGCCAAGCAGTACGAGGGTCTGGTGGTTTGGTTCAACACACTGCTGCAAAGTGGCGGCGGTCAGGTGCTTTCCGACGACGGCAAGACCGTGACGCTGACGGACACCCCTGAGCATCGCGCGGCCACCGTGAAGGCGCTGCAGATCATGAAGTCCGTTGCCACCGCGCCCGGCGCGGACCCGTCGATCACCCAGACCGACGAGGGCACCGCACGGCTTGCGCTGGAACAGGGCAACGCCGCACTCGAGCTGAACTGGCCGTTCGTGTTGCCCTCGATGCTGGAGAACGCGGTCAAGGGCGGCGTGAGTTTCCTTCCGCTCGACAAGGACGAGGCCTTGGCGGGCAGCATCAACGACGAGGGCACGTTCTCGCCGACCGACGAGCAGTTCGAGACCGCATACGACGCCAGCAAGAAGGTGTTCGGCTTCGCGCCGTATCCGGGGGTGCTGCCCGGCGAACAGGCCAAGGTGACGCTGGGTGGCCTCAACCTGGCGGTGGCGCGCACCACCCAGCACAGGGCCGAGGCATTCGAGGCCATCCGGTGCATACGAAACGTCGAGAACCAGCGGTACACGTCGGTCGAGGGCGGCCTGCCCGCCGTGCGCACCTCGCTGTACGACGACCCGGCATTCCAGGCCAAGTACCCGCAGTACGCGATCATCCGCGATCAGCTGACCAACGCCGCCGTCCGCCCCGCCACGCCCGTTTATCAGGCCGTGTCGACCAGGATCTCGGCGACGCTCTCGCCGATCACCAACATCGACCCGGAGAAGACCGCCGACAAGTTGACCGATGCGGTCCAGAAGGCGATCGACGGTAGGGGGCTCATCCCGTGACGGCCACCGTGCAGGCACCCGAAACCCAGGCCGCACCCGCGCGCGGCATCGGCGATGACCGCAAGTCCGACCGCAGGCTGGCATACCTGCTGATTGCGCCTGCAGTGATCCTGATGCTGGCCGTGACCGCGTACCCGATCGGCTACGCGGTGTGGCTGAGCCTGCAGCGCTACAACCTGGCGGCACCCGACGACACCGCGTTCGTCGGGCTGTCGAACTACGTGACCGTGCTCACCGACCGGTACTGGTGGACGGCGTTCGTCGTGACTTTGGCCATCACCGTCGTCTCGGTGGCGATCGAGTTCGTGCTCGGCATGGCGCTGGCGCTGGTGATGCACCGGACCATCTTCGGCAAGGGCGTGGTGCGCACTGCGATCCTGATCCCGTACGGCATCGTCACCGTCGCCGCCTCGTACAGCTGGTACTACGCGTGGACGCCGGGCACCGGGTATCTGGCCAACCTGCTGCCCGAGGGCAGCGCGCCGCTGACCGAGCAGCTCCCGTCGCTGGCCATCGTGGTGCTCGCCGAGGTGTGGAAGACCACGCCGTTCATGGCGCTGCTGTTGCTCGCCGGGCTGGCGCTGGTGCCGCAGGACCTGCTCAACGCCGCACAGGTCGACGGGGCGGGCGCGTGGAAGCGGTTGTTCAAAGTGACTCTGCCGCTGATGAAGCCGGCGATTCTGGTGGCGCTGCTGTTCCGCACGCTCGACGCGTTCCGCATTTTCGACAACATTTACGTCCTCACCGGCGGCGCCAACAACACCGGTTCGGTGTCGATCCTCGGCTACGACAACCTGTTCAAAGCCTTCAACCTCGGGCTGGGTTCGGCGATCAGCGTGCTGATCTTCCTGTCGGTGGCCGTCATCGCGTTCATCTACATCACGATCTTCGGCGCGTCGGCGCCCGGGTCTGACGAGGAGAGGCGCTGATGGCCGAGCGGGTCGGCGCAGGCCGGGCAACGTGGTGGACCGTCGTCAACATCATCGTGGTGATCTACGCGCTGTTCCCGGTGTTGTGGATCTTGTCGCTGTCGCTGAAGCCGACCTCAACGGTCAAGGACGGCAAGCTGATTCCGACGCAGATCACGTTCGAAAACTACAAGGGCATCTTCTCCGGCGATGTATTCAGTTCGGCACTGATCAACTCGATCGGCATCGGGCTGATCACGACCGTGATCGCCGTTGTCGTCGGCGGCATGGCGGCCTACGCGGTGGCCCGGTTGACGTTCCCCGGTAAGCGCGTGCTGGTCGGTGTCGCCCTGCTGATCGCGATGTTCCCGCAGATCTCGCTGGTGACACCGATTTTCAACATGTGGCGCAGGATCGGGCTGTTCGACACCTGGCCCGGGCTGATCATCCCGTACATCACGTTCGCGCTGCCGCTGGCCATCTACACGCTGTCGGCGTTCTTCCGGGAAATCCCTTGGGATTTGGAGAAGGCGGCCAAGATGGACGGCGCCACGCCTGCGCAGGCGTTCCGTAAGGTGATCGCCCCGCTGGCGGCACCGGGAATCGTCACAGCGGCCATCCTGGTGTTCATCTTCGCCTGGAACGACCTGCTGCTCGCGTTGTCGTTGACGGCCACCCAGCGCGCGATCACCGCGCCGGTCGCGATCGCGAACTTCACTGGCAGTTCGCAATTCGAGGAGCCGACGGGCTCGATCGCCGCAGGCGCCATGGTGATCACGATCCCGATCATCATCTTTGTTCTAATCTTCCAACGACGGATCGTCGCTGGATTGACGTCCGGTGCGGTGAAGGGGTAGTTCGATGGCCGAGATTGTGTTGGACCGGGTGACGAAGAGTTACCCCGACGGCGCCACGGCCGTGAAGGATCTCTCGATGACCATCGCCGACGGCGAGTTCGTCATCCTGGTCGGCCCCTCCGGATGCGGAAAGTCCACCACCCTCAACATGATTGCGGGACTCGAGGAGATCTCGTCGGGTGAGCTGCGGATCGGCGGCGAGCGGGTCAACGACAAGGCGCCCAAGGACCGCGACATCGCGATGGTGTTCCAGTCCTATGCGCTATACCCGCACATGACGGTGCGGCAGAACATCGCATTCCCGCTGACCCTGACGAAGATGAAGAAGGCGGACATCGCCGCCAAGGTCGACGAGACCGCGAAGATCCTCGACTTGACCGAGCTTCTGGACCGCAAGCCCGCCCAACTGTCGGGTGGTCAGCGTCAGCGGGTCGCGATGGGCCGCGCGATCGTGCGGAACCCCAAGGCGTTCCTGATGGACGAGCCGCTGTCCAACCTCGACGCCAAGCTGCGCGTGCAGATGCGCGCGGAGATCGCCCGCCTGCAGACCCGGTTGGGCACCACAACGGTTTACGTGACCCACGACCAGACCGAGGCGATGACGCTGGGCGATCGCGTCGTCGTGCTGCGGGCCGGGGTCGCTCAGCAGATCGGCACGCCGGAGGAGCTGTACGCCAGGCCGGCGAACCTGTTCGTCGCCGGGTTCATCGGATCGCCCGCGATGAACTTCTTCCCCGCGACGATGACCGATGTCGGGGTCAAACTGCCGTTCGGGGAGGTCACGCTCACCCAAGAGGTCCACGACCTGCTCGCCCAGCACCACAGACCGAACAACGTGATCGTCGGCATCCGGCCCGAGCACCTCGAGGACGCGTCGCTGATCGACACCTATGCGCGCATTCGGGCGCTGACGTTCCAGGTGACGGTCGACTTCGTCGAATCGCTCGGTGCGGACAAGTACGTGCACTTCAAGACCGAAGGTGCGGGCGCCCACGCCGCGCAGCTCGCCGAGCTGGCGGCCGAGTCGGGCGTCGGCGAAAACGAGTTCGTGGCAAGGGTTTCCACTGAGTCGAAGGTGACACCGGGCCAGACTGTCGAGCTGGCGATTGACACCTCCAAACTGGAGCTCTTCGACGCCGACACCGGAGCCAACCTGTCCATCCCGCCGGCAGGCGCCGCGCCCGCGGATGCACCCGCCGATGCACCCGCAGAGCCGGCTGCGGCCGCGCCTCCCGCCGCGCCGAGCGAAGAGCAGCCCGCGCCGAGCGAAGAGCAGCCCGCGCCGACGGCAGAGTGACCGACGTCCTCGACGACGTCCGCACACACCTGCGCGCGCACTTCACCCAGACGGGGATCACCGGCGAACCCGACGCCGCCAGTGTGACCTTCCTCGGCACCGAATCCATCGACATCCTGCGCTTCGGAACGAGCGATGACGACGTCGTTCACTATGTGTCCCTTGGGTGTTCGCGCTATCCGATGACCGACCCGGCCGCCATCGCCGCCGACCCTGTGCGTGGTCCCCGGGCCGAGGTGATGGTCGCGCTGCGCGGACCCTCACCGGCGAGGCTCGCCCGCAGCGTCGCGGTGCTCGCCGCCGCGCCCGTCGTCGAAGGGCTCGTGCTGACGCTCGATGCGCTGGTCGACCTCGGCACACCGCTGTGGGAGGGGGCACCGTTCACCGCTTTCCTGCTGGGCCCCAGTGAGATTGACGATGTGGCGTTGCCCGCACCCTACGATCCGGTCGCGGTGCTTTCGGCGATTCCGATCACGCCCACCGAGGCGGCGTGGGTGCGCCTCAAGGGCGCCGACGCGATGCGGGAGGCGTGGCGAACCGACGGGGTCGATGTGCTCGACCCGAAGCGACCGGCATCGGCGCCGAGCTAGGCGTCAGGCGCTGGCCCGTGCCGCAACCCGGGCGAGAATCGGCTTTGCTGCGACCGTGGTGAACGGCACAGCTATCGGGAATTCGTCATCCGTCGAGTGGATCTCGGTGCGCCGGATGATGGTTGCGAGCGTCAGCGTGGCTTCCAACATGGCGAAGTGATCGCCGATGCACGAGCGCGGCCCCGCGCCGAAGGGAAGGTACTGCCAGCGGCTGCGGCCCTCCGACCGCTCGGGGGTGAACCGGTCGGGGTCGAACGCAAGCGGGTCCTCCCACAGCGACGGATCGCGCTGAAGGGCATAAATCCCGACCAGAAGTATCGTGCCCGCCTGCACGCGGTAACCATCGACCTCGACGTCCCGCGTTGCCATTCTGGCAGTCGCGGCACCGGGCGGGCACAGCCGCAACGCCTCGTGCAATACCCGCACCGAATACGTCAGCCGCGGAACATCTTCCGGGGTCAACTCACGATCACCGATCTCTGCGGCTTCGGCGCGCACCCGCTCCTGCATCGCGGGGTGGCGGCCCAGCGCCCACAGCGCGTACGTCAACGTCGTCGACGTGGTGTCGTGGCCTGCCAGCAAGAACAGAATCAGCTCGTCGCGAATTTCGTTGTCGGACAGCGTGCGCCCCGTCTCTGGGTCGGTGGCCGAGATGAGCGCACGCACCAGCGGCGCGTCGCGCTTCGGGTCGGCACGGCACGCCGCAAGGATGCGGTCGGCCATGCCGTGCAACTCGGCGCGTGCGGCCCGGGCCCGCCGCCTGGCGCTCGTCGGTAGCCACTTCGGTGCACGCCACGGGCGCTGGGCCCGATCGGCGATGTACGTCAACGTGATCCGCAGTGGCTCGGCGATGGCGTCGGTGTGTTCGTCGAGGTCGACACCGAGCACCGAGCGGCCAAGCGCGCGCAATGTCAGCCGGCGACATTCGACATCGAGGTCGACGTGTGAGCCGCTCGTCCAGCTCGCGGCCACCATCTCGGCGGCCTGCGCCATGTCGCCGCTGAACTGCTGGACGTGCTGCTTGGTGAACAGCGGTTGCAGTGCTCGCCGGCGCGGCAACCATAGGTCATGGGGGAGGTCGAAAAGGTTCGGCCCGAGCAGGTTTCGCATCTCCCGGTGAACGGTTGTCTTCTCGATGTGGCCGCCGCCGCGCCCCAGTATGTCGTGAGCCGCCTGTGGTGACGTGGCCACGACGGCCTCCGGAATGAGCCATCGCGGCCCGACCGAAAGCCGTGTCACGGGTCCGCCGGCGTCGCGGACCATTTCACACCCGGTGTGGAACGCGCGCATCGCCTTGACCTGTCGCCGCCACGGCAGGGGATTCTTCGGCGCAAGCGGCAACGACCGAACATCGACTTGCTGGATGGTGGGCTGGCTCATGACGGCTCCTCCGCGCAGGACAAAGGCCGGTGTCGGCCTCCTGGTCAGATGCTCGCGCCGAGGAAGAGGGCCGGCTAGCGTAGCCCACTACTGCATTGCTGGAAGCGCGAAGTCAGAGCCAGCTGTTACGTCGGAAAGTTCGGTACAGCAGCAGGCAGACCAAGAGCATCACCGTCAGCACCGCCGGATAGCCCCACGTCCATGCCAGTTCCGGCATGTGTTCGAAGTTCATGCCGTAGATGCCGGCCAACGCGGTCGGCACGGCCGCGATCGCCACCCACGCCGAGATCTTGCGCATGTCGACGTTCTGCTGCATGGCGACCTTGCCGAGAGCGGCCTGCACCAGCGAGCTGAGCATGTCGTCGTAGCTGACGATCCGGTCGGAGGCCTGGATGTTGTGGTCCAGCACGTCGCGCATATAGCGGCGCACCTCGATCGAGATCAGCTCGTTGTGGTCGGTGCCGAGCCGTTGCAGCGCAAACGTCAGCGGGCCGACGGCGCGGCGCAGCTCGACGACCTCCCGCTTGAGTAGGTAGATGCACGCGATGTCGGTATTCGTCAACGGCGAGAAGATGTCCTCTTCCATTGCGTCGATGTCGGTTTCGATCAAGTCGGTGACGGCGAGGTAGTCGTCGACGACGTGGTCGGCGATCGCATGCATGACCGCGTACGGGCCCAGCTTGAGCAGTGCGGGCGACGCGTCGAGGTGCTTGCGCACGCCCGCCAGCTCGCCGTGCTCGCCATGGCGGACCGTCACCACGAAGTCGTCGCCGACGAAAATGAAGATCTCGCCGGTGACGACGATCTCCCTTGCCAGGGCCACCGACTCGTGCTCGACGTAACTCACCGTCTTGAGCACCATGAACAGTGTCTTGTCGTAGCGCTCGAGCTTCGGCCGCTGATGGGCGTGCACCGCGTCCTCGACGGCCAGCTCGTGCAGGCCGAACACATCGGCGACGGCCTGCATCTGGTGCTCGTCGGGTTCGTGCAGCCCGATCCATACGAAGGCTTCGGTGCCCTCTTTCTGCAATTCGCGGACTTTGTTGAGCGCTGCGGCGTGGGTGTACTTGCCGGGCAGTCGTCGTCCGTCGGCGTAGACACCGCAGTCCACCATCGCCCGTGCGACTGGCACATGGATGGATCTGGCGTCGGGGTGGGTGTGTTTGGTCCTTGCGGGGCGAAGCGCCGGAGGTAATGCGCTACGGAACGACGGCATCGGTTCAACCTCCTGTCGCAGCACAGGGCCAAGCCAGCTCGGCTCATGCTACGCGCCGTACCTGGGATGCGAGCTGCGGTTTCAGGCGGACAGACGGACAGGAAGCCGCTTGAGGGTGTTGTTCAGATTCGACCGGATCCGCACCGGCTCGCCGATCAGCTCGATGGTGGCGAACGAATCGAGCAATTCTTCGAAGAACACCTTGCCCTCCAGCCGGGCCAGGTGGACGCCAAGGCAGAAGTGGCTGCCGATGCCGAACGACAGATGCGGGTTCGGGTGTCGATGGATGTCGAATGCCTGCGGGTCACGGAACACCTCGTCGTCCCGATTGGCCGACGTGTAATACATCGCCACCTTGTCGCCCGCGGCGATGTGCGTGCCGGAGAGCTCGACGTCGGCGAGCGCGGTGCGACGGAAGTAATGCAGCGGGTTGGCATAGCGGATGATCTCCTCGACGGCCCCTGGGATGAGCGACGCGTCGGCGCGCAGCTCGGCGAGCTGGTCGGGATGCCGCAGCAGCGTGAGCAATCCGCAGCCGAGCATCCCCTTCGTCGTGTCGTTGCCCGCCGTGACGAGCTGCACGAAAAAGCTGCCGAATTCGATGTCGCTCATCGGCTCGCCGCCGAAGTCGGCATTGAGGATCGCGCTCGTCAGATCGTCGGTCTGATCGCTGCCGCGCCGGTTCGCGGCGAGCCCGATCGCATACATGGCCATCTCCATGGTGGCGGCCTCGGGACCGCCTACGGCGTCGGCGATGTCCGGGTCCTGGTATGAGGTGTTGAGCTCGGCCAGCTCATGGATGTGGTCCCAATCCTGTTGCGGCAGGCCGAACAACTCGCCGATCACCCGGGTCGGCAGGCGCGATGCGACCTCATGGACGAACTCGACGTCGCGTCGTTCGTTGGCCTCGACCATGATCGACCGGCAGATCTCGCGGACCCGGTCTTCGATCGCGCCGATCACGCGCGCCCGGAAGTGCAGCGACAATGGCGCGCGGTGCTTGGTGTGGACGGGCGGGTCCATCGCCAGGAGCATGTTGCGCATCATCGCCAGCAGCTCCGGCGATCTGTCCTCGATGGTGATGCCACCTTCGCTCGCCGAAAAGATGTCGGTGTGGCGGGCGACATGTGCGACGTCGGCGTGGCGCAGGACGGCCCAGAACCCGGGTTCGCCCTCCATGGGCTGCCAGTGAACGGGATCGGTGCGGCGCAGCTCGGCCAGCGCCTCGTGCGGCGGGCCGTCGACAAACGCGTCGGGGCTGGCGAGATCGACCGCCGCGGTGCTGGACACGTCAACCGACCAGGACGTTGGGCCGGGGGAGGCCTTCAGCCTCACAGAGCATGTAATAGGCCGCCAGCGTGAGTGCGCCGTCGACAACGCTTTCGACGTTGCCGTCGGCGTCCAGATTCAGGTTGGCGCCATACATCTGGAACCACACGTGTGTGTCGTCCTCGATGGCCTGCAGGGTATGGACCGAACCGGCTGGCTCGTAGAGGAATGAGCCCGCACGGTTGACGTAGTCGTACTCCTTGTACTTCCACGCACCCGATGTCGTGTAGGCGTAAACCGGACCCGTGTGCTTGTGGCGCTGCACTTCGTAGTCGGCCTGGAATACGTTCTCGACGATCCAGAGCCCCTCGGCCCCCTTCACCTGAAGGACTTTGAGTTTGGAGCCGTCGCCGATGTCGACGAACGGCAACTCGTCGGCGCCGATGTGGACCGCGGTAGGCACGTCAAACGTTGTCATGTGGGTCCCTCTCGTCGGGGGATCTCGGTGCGCTAGTTTCGTCGCGGACCATTGTCTTCCCAAGGAGCCACTGACGTGAGCACTTCTCCTCTCAAGGTCGCGGTCACCGGAGCCGCCGGCCAGATCGGCTACAGCCTGCTGTTCCGCCTCGCGAGCGGCTCATTGCTCGGCCCGGACCGCCCGATCGAGCTCCGTCTGCTCGAGATCGAGCCTGCGCTCAAGGCGCTCGAGGGTGTCGTGATGGAGCTCGACGACTGCGCGTTCCCATTGCTTGCCGGTGTCGAGATCGGGGCGGACGCCAACAAGATCTTCAACGGCGTGAACCTGGCGCTGCTCGTCGGCGCCCGTCCACGCGGCCCCGGCATGGAGCGCGGCGATCTGCTCGAGGCCAACGGCGCGATCTTCACCGCCCAGGGCAAGGCACTGAACGAGGTCGCCGCCGACGACGTGCGTATCGGCGTCACCGGTAACCCGGCCAACACCAACGCGCTGATCGCGATGTCGAACGCACCCGACATCCCGAAGGAGCGGTTCTCCGCGCTGACCCGGCTCGACCACAACCGGGCGATCTCGCAGCTGGCCCGCAAGACCGGCGCCAAGGTCACCGACATCAAGAAGATGACGATCTGGGGCAATCACTCGGCCACCCAGTACCCCGACGTGTTCCACGCAGAGGTCGGCGGCAAGAACGCGGCAGAGGTCGTCAACGATCAGGACTGGATCGAGAACGACTTCATCCCGACGGTCGCCAAGCGTGGCGCGGCGATCATCGACGCCCGCGGCGCGTCGTCGGCCGCGTCGGCCGCGTCGGCCACCACCGACGCCGCCCGCGACTGGCTGCTCGGCAGCCCGAAGGACGACTGGGTTTCGATGGCCGTTCTGTCAGACGGCAGCTATGGCGTGCCCGAGGGCCTGATCTCGTCGTTCCCGGTGACCACCAAGGAGGGCAACTGGACGATCGTGCAGGGGCTGGAGATCGACGAGTTCTCCCGCAGCCGCATCGACAAGTCGACGGCCGAGCTGGCCGACGAGCGCAACGCGGTCACCGAACTCGGTTTGATCTGAACCCGGCTCCGCGCCGTCGGCGCTAGCCCTGCTTGACGGTGACGTTCCCGTTCTTGCTGATGCCGGGTTGGCCGGAATGGTAGACGACGACGCTGCCCATACCGTTGACGGAAATGCTGTCGGCGCTGTCGACGGTGACTTGATGGTTGGACCCGTTGACAAAAAGGCTCGCGCAGTGGCCGGTGACGGTGACGGTCAAATTGTTGCCGTTGAGCGTCAGGTGGCCGTCATTGCACTCGACGGTCTTGCTCGCATTGCTGTCGTTGATCATGAGATTTCCGCCGTGGGGAACCTTGGTGGGGCCGAACAGGCCGAAGTCCTTCCACGGGACGACGAATGCGGCAGCCATTCCCACCGGGAGAACAAAGCCGACGAGTAGGCCGATCCACCGCATCGACCCCGGCCCACGGCGCTTCGGGCTGAACGGGGGCGCGCCCGGATAACCGGATGGGACCGGGGCGGATGACCACGTCGGCATCGATCCCGCGGTGGGGTTGACCCCGTATTGAGGGAATTAGGGTGGTTGTTGCGGCGCCGGATGGCTGGTGTCGGCTAGTCCGCGCTCGAGTTCTCTAATGCGCTTCTCGGGGTCTTCCTGCTCCGGTGACAGATAATCCGACATCCCTACCCATCCCTCTCTTGGCGAAAGGATAGGTCTGGCACGGCGCTGACGTCGGTTTGATCTGGAAACAAGTCGATTAGGTTACCTACCAGTTCGTCATTAGCCTTGGGTCCGTGACTGAGAGGTCGGAAAACCCGCAGATCGTCGTCACTGACGAGGAGATCTTCGAGGCCCACGTAGACGGCAAGCTCTCCGTCGAGTTGAAGAGCCCGCTGGACACCCAGCGCGCGCTGTCGATCGCCTACACCCCCGGCGTTGCACAAGTCAGCAGGGCGATCGCCGCCGATCACACGCTGGCCGCGCGCTACACATGGGCCAGCCGGCTGGTCGCGGTCGTCAGCGACGGCAGCGCGGTGCTGGGTCTGGGTGACATCGGACCGGCGGCGTCGCTGCCCGTCATGGAGGGCAAGTGCGGGCTGTTCAAGGCGTACGGCGATCTGGACGCGATCCCGATCGTGCTCGACACCAAGGACCCCGACGAGATCGTCGAGACCCTGGTGCGCCTGCGACCGACGTTCGGTGCCGTCAACCTCGAGGACATCTCGGCGCCGCGCTGCTTCGAGATCGAGCGGCGCCTCATCGACGCGATCGACTGCCCGGTCATGCACGACGACCAGCACGGCACCGCGATCGTCGTGCTCGCGGCGATGATGGGCGCGACCAAGGTGCTCGAGCGCGACATGTCGTCACTGCGCGTGGTCATCTCCGGCGTCGGCGCGGCGGGCATGGCGTGCGCGAACATCCTTCTGGCGGCCGGTGTTTCGGATATGACGGTGCTGGACTCGCGCGGCATCCTGCATCCGCAGCGGGATGCCCTGACCCCGGTGAAGTTCGATCTGGCGCAGCGCACCAACCCCGACGGGCGCTCCGGCGGAATGGTCGAGGCGTTGAAGGGCGCAGACATGTTCCTCGGGCTGTCGGGCGGAATCGTGCCGGAAGAGCTCATCGCGACGATGGCTCCCAACGGCATCGTGTTCGCGCTGTCGAACCCCGACCCTGAGATCCATCCGGAGCTGGCCGCCAAGCATGCCGCGGTGGTGGCGACGGGCCGCAGCGACTTCCTCAACCAGATCAACAACGTGCTGGCATTCCCGGGTGTGTTCCGCGGTGCGCTGGACGCCGGCGCCCGCAAGATCACCGAGAAGATGAAGGTGGCCGCAGCCGAGGCGATCTTCGCGGTGGTCGGCGACGACCTCGCTCCCGAGTACATCGTTCCGAGCCCGCTGGACCCGCGTGTCGGACCCGCGGTGGCCAAAGCGGTCGCGGCGGCCGCGGACGTCTGATCGCGCCGATGCGCGCACGCCTGCTGGTCGTCGCGCTGGTGGCGCTGCTGATCGCCGGGTGCGGCCACGGCCAGACCGAGCCCCCATCCATCGCGGTCGGAGCCCGCGACGACGCGGAATCGATAGTGCTGGCCAACCTGTATGCGGCGGCGCTGCGGACCTACGGCACGGCGGCGCACGTCGAGTCGGTGACCGAACCGTTGGCCGGGCTGGACTCGGGTGCGATCGCGGTGGTGCCGGGCTTCACCGGACGACTCCTGGACACCTTCGCGCCGGGGATGAAGGCGCGCGCCCCCGTGCAGGTGTACCGCGCCATGGTGTCGTCGCTGCCCGAAGGGGTGACCGCGGGCGACTACACCGAATCGGCGGAGGACAAGCCAGCACTGGCGGTCACCGAGGCGACCGCCGACGCCTGGGGCGGACGCGACGTGCTGGCGGCCGTCCGCAACTGCGACCGGCTCATGCTCGGGCAGGTTGCGGGTGCGCCTGCACCGGAGAACATCGGTGCGTGCGCGGCGAAGGCCCGCCAATTCCCGGACAGCACAGCGCTATTCGCCGCGCTACGGGATGGACAGGTGAACGCGGCGTGGATGTCGACGGCAGATGTGAACGTCCCTGGCGACGCGGTGGTGTTGACGGACCGCACGGCGCTGATTCGCGCGGAGAACGTGGTGCCGCTGTACCGGCGGAACGAGTTGTCCGAGATGCAGGTGCTGGCGCTCAATGAGGTGGCCGGCGTGCTGGACACCGCGGCGCTGGTGCAGATGCGCCGTCAGGTCGCCGAAGGCAAGGACCCCGGCCAGGTCGCCGATGGGTACCTCGCCGAACACCCACTCGGAGCAACCAGCCGCTAGCGCTACACCGCGAGGGACCGTGTTTGCACCCCGCTCGCCGCGAATCGCCGGCATTTTGCGGTCGCTCGCGCCCGATGAGCGTGCGGCTACTGCGTGTCTGGTCCCTGCCGCGATGTCACAGCGGCGACCAGCCGCTGGTAGCCCGAACCCGTCACGCGGGCCAGCAGGTCGAGCGCCTTTGCATCGGTGCCGACCAGCACGCGCGCCTTGTTCTTGCTGACGCCGTCGAGGATCACCCGTGCGGCCTTCTGCGCGGTCGTGCTCGCGAGCTTCTTGTCGAAGAAGTGCGCCAACTCCTCCCGGTCGAGGCCCTCGGCGGTTACGGCGTTGCGGGCGATCGCGGTCTTGATGCCGCCCGGGTGGACGCAGGTCACCTTGACCGGATGACCCGCGACGAGCATCTCCTGTCGCAGGGCTTCGGTGAATCCGCGCACCGCGAACTTGGCCGCGCTGTACGCGGCCTGGCCAGGAACCGCGAGCAGGCCGAAAACGCTGGAGACATTGACGACGTGTCCGTCGCCGGACGCAATCAGGTGGGGCAGAAAAATTTTCGTGCCGTTGACCACGCCCCAATAGTCGACGTCCATCACCCGTTCGAGGTCCTTGAACTGGCTGATCTCGACGCTTCCGGTGTACGCGATACCCGCGTTGTTGTACACCTGGTGGACGATGCCGTAGTGGTCCTTCACGCCATCGGCGTAAACCTGAAACGCCTCGCGCTCGGTCACATCGAGCCGGTCGGCCTTCACCGGTGCGCCGATGGCGTTGAGCCGCTCCTCGGTCGCGGCCAGGCCCTCGGTGTCGACGTCGCTGATCGCCAGCTTGGCGCCGGAACGCGCGAGCTCGATCGCCAGCGCCTGGCCGATGCCCGATCCCGCACCCGTCACGACGGCGACTTTCCCGTCGAAGCCCTTCATGTGAGCACCCCCAGATGTCGACTGACTCGGGAAGAGGCTAGACGGTACCACTGGTAGCGCCTAAAGCGGCCTCTCGCCGGCCGCGAGCGACCGCAAACTGCCGCCGAATTGCGGCGTGTCGGGGTACAAACACGATCGCTCGCGGGGGATGGTGCCCGAGCGGTTCTCAGGCGAGCGGTTTGGTCGCGCTGACCAGATGCGTGATGAGCCCTGGTCCCCACCACATGCGCACGCCGAGGTTGCGACGGGCGACGCCGGGCCAGCCGAGTGCCCGGAGCTGTCGCGCGTGCTGGCTGGTGAAGAAGATGTCGACGAGCAGCAGGCGCCCGCCGGGGCGCAGCACGCGAGCCGCCTCGGCGATCGCCTTCTCGCGGCTGGCCCGGTCCGGCAGGTTGTGCACGACGAGGCTGCTGGTGATCACGTCGAAGCTGTTGTCGTCGAAGGGCAGCTCGGTGATATCGGCGGTGTGTACCTCGACGCGGTCGGCGACGTTTTCGATGGCGGCGTTGGTCAGCGTGTTGTCGGGGGAGTTGTCCGTCTGGTCGGCGCGCCAGATGTCCACGCCCGTGGCGCGGCCGTTCGGCAGCAGCTTCGCCGCGGCGAGCAGCACCGCGCCGCGGCCGCACCCCAGGTCCAGCAGCTTCTCATCGCCGCGCAGCTCGAGGCCGTCGAGCAGCTCGGCCCACACCGTGAACTTGCCGACGCGGGTGGCTTGCACGAAAAGTGCTGCCGTCGTTGCGATCAGCGCGCCTGATGCTCCTGTCACCGCCGCGCTTCGGCGTCTGCCCTTGGCCAGGCTTCGCGCTGCCGACGCCAGCAACGCCGTGCTCGTCAGTCCAGTGATGCCCGCGACCACCGGGGCGGGTACCGTGCTGTAATCGCCGTCGAATCCGTAGTCCGCCTTGTGGCGGCGAAGGTCCAAGGTTGCCATCTACCCACGGTAGATCCCTGCGATCGACGGTGGGGCGCTACGTCTTTCGCCACCAACCAGCTGTGAAGCGGCTGAAAGTTCAGGCGGTGGGGGGTTCGGTGAACAGCTCTGCGGTGTGGTCGTTGAGAAACAGCCCGTTGGGATCGAGTTCTGTTCGTAGAGAGGTGAAGTCGTCGAGGCGCGGGTAGGCGTCGCGCAGTCGCGGTCGGTCGAAGCAATGTAGTTTGCCCCAGTGCGGTCGCGCGTCGAAGGGACGCAGTGCGGCATCGACAGCCTGCATGAAGGGTCGGTAATCGGTGCCAGGCACGCCGGAAACCGACAGCGACACACTGTCGGTGCCATACATCGGCGACAGCCAGGCGTCCTCGGCGGCGATGGTCCGCACTTCCAGCGGGAAGGCCTGCTCGGGATGATCGCGCATCACCGCGCGCGTGGCCTCGACCGCGGCGCGCGAGTGTTTGAAGTCGACGAAGTACTCCAATTCGTGGAACGCCAGATCGAAGTCGCTGGCGTAGATCTGGTACGCGGGGGCGACCCGGCTGCCGTCCGGTGCGCCGACGGTGGCCACTTCGCCCGGCGTGAGTTCGTCGTAAATCTTGACGTGGCAGCCGTCCTCGACCGCGGTCGGTGCAAAGCCGTACATCTCCAGCGAATGCTCGGTTGGCGGCCAGAAAAAGGAGAAGTGCCGACGGGTCGACGTTTCGACGTCCCACCGTTGCATGACCTCCGACAGCGGCCAGTGTTCGATGCACTCGCGAAGGTAGTACGCGGGTTGTAGGTCGAGTTCGACCTTGGTGAAGATCCCGAGCAGTCCCAACGAGGTGCGGAACGCGTCGAAGCGGGCATCGGTCGAGTCGATGGTGTGCAAGCCGGCGTCCGCGCCGACGTATTCGATGCTGCGCACCGCCGACGAAAACGAGCCGAACGCGCGGCCGGATCCGTGTGTGGCGGTACCGATGGCTCCGGCGATGGTCTGGGCGTCGATGTCGCCCTGGTTTCGCAACGACAGACCCGCCGCCCACAGCTGCGGCACCAGGTCATGCAACGAGGTGCCCGCGCCCACCACGGCGGTGGCGTTGACGGTATCGGCCTCGATCACCCCGGAGAGCGCGGCGGCGTCGATCATCACGTCGTCGGTGCACACGAGCGGGGTAAACGAGTGCCCGCTGCCGACCACGCGTACGGTCCCGCCCCGTCGCGTGGCGTCGGCGACGGCGTCCTGAAGCTCGGCCGCGCACGTCGGCTTGACCATGGTGGGCCGGCAATGTTGGTTGCCTGCCCAGTTCTGCCATTGCGCGCCCATTGTGGACGTCGCCGCGCGCCGGGAATCGCTGCCTTCGTCGCTGGTCACATGCGTTTCTCCGAATCTCCAACGGCCGTGCCTCGACCACGGCAGGGTTCTGCTGCGCGGCTTGGCGTCAGCTGTTCCGCGGTGTATCTACGAAATGTACAATGTCACAGTGCACTGTGCGCAGCCAAGAGGGCAACGATGCGCGTATTGATCGTGGGCGCCGGCATCGTCGGCTGCGCGATGGCTCGCGAACTGTCCGCGCACGGCGTGACCGTCGAGGTCCTCGACCGCAGCGCACCGGGGTCCGCGACGACAGCGCACTGCGAGGGCAACATCCTGGTGTCCGACAAACGCCCGGGACCAGAGCTGGTGTTGCAACAGTTGTCCCGCCGCTTGTGGCCCGACGTCCTCGACACGATCCGCGACGACTGCGGTCGCGAGGTCGCCGACTCGGTGGAGTGGGAACCCAAGGGCGGCATCGTCGTCGCCACCACCGCCGACGGCGCCGACGGGCTGACGAAGTTCGCGGCGGCCCAGGCCGAGGCAGGGGTGACGACGCACGCGCTGAGCGCCGACGAAGCCCACGCCGCGGAACCGTTCCTGACCCGTGAGTTCACCGCGGCCTATCACTATCCGGATGACGCCCAAGTCCAACCCGTCGCCGCGACGTTCGCCCTGCTCCGCAGCGCGCTGCATCACGGTGCCCGTATTCATCCCGGTGTCACGGTCACCGGCCCGGTCGTGGAATCAGGCGCGCTGCGAGGTGTCACAACCACGGCGGGCGCGTTCGCCGCAGACGCCGTCATCAACTGTGCAGGCCCTTGGGCCGCAACGGTTTCCGCCAACCTCGGTGCGCCCATCAACGTCAAACCCCGGCGCGGCAATCTCCTGGTCACGACCCCGCAACCCGCGACGGTGTTCCACAAGGTCTACGACGCGGACTATGTCGGCGCCGTTGGCAGCGGGGCCGCCGACCTGCAAACGTCGACGGTGGTGGAGGCGACCAGGGGTGGTCCGCTGCTCATCGGATCGTCGCGCGAGCGCACGGCCATGAGCGTGGGAATCAGCATGATCAGCCTCGAGCAGATGGCCCGCAAGGCGATCCGGCTGTTCCCGCACCTGGCAGGGGTGCAGGTGATGCGCGCATACGGCGGCTTCCGCCCCTACGTTGACGACCACCTGCCCGTCATCGGCGCCGACCCCCGGTTGCCCGGTCTGTGGCATGCGACCGGCCACGAAGGCGGCGGCATCGGGCTCGCGGTCGGCACCGCTGCGCTGATGCGCGCCCAGCTTCTGGGCCAGCCGACCCCGATGGGTGCCGACGATTTCCGCGTCGACCGTCCGGCTCTGCTCAACGTGAGCGAGGTCGCCTCGTGAGTGGTTGGCTCGTGCCTGCGGCCGATGACCCCGTGGGCCGCAGCGACACCCCGATCGAGATCAGCCTCGACGGCGAGGTGTTGCGGGGGATCGCAGGCCAGACGTTGGCCGGAATCCTCATCAGTAATGGCGTGAGCGCGTGGCGCACGGACTCCGCAGGGCGGCCGCGCGGCCTGTTCTGCGCCATCGGCTCCTGCTTCGAGTGCCTGGCCACCGTCAACGGCGAAACCGACGTTCGGCTGTGCCGCCGCCGAGCGCAGAGCGGCGATGCCGTGACTTCCCAATCGCGGAGTTCGTCATGACCCTGATAGCGATCGTCGGCGCCGGGCCTGCCGGCCTGGCCGCGGCCGAATCGGCGCTGAGCGCAGGGGCGAATGTCGTCATCATCGATCTGAACGACAGTCCGGGCGGCCAGTACCACCGCCAGCTTCCCGAGGGCTATCGCGCTGCCAATCCCGAACGTGTGCACCATGATTGGTCCTCATTCCGAAAGATGCGCGACACCGTGCTTTCGCATCCGCGGTGCCAATGGCTGGCGAACACCGTTGTTTTCAACCTGGAAACCCGGCCCGACGAAGTTCCGCGCCTGCACGTGGCGACCGGGCCGATCGACAGCTCGGCCCGGCAGCGTCGCGTCATCGAACCCGACGCGCTGGTGCTCGCCACAGGCGCTCACGACCGCGTCGTGCCATTCCCGGGCTGGACGCTCCCTGGTGTCTACACCGCCGGTGCGGCCCAAACTCTGGCGTGCACCGAACGCGTCGCGATCGGCCACCGGGTTCTGGTCTCGGGGACCGGGCCGTTTCTGCTGCCCGTCGCGCAGTCGCTGACCGACGTCGGGGCCGACGTGGTCGCCGTGCTGGAGGCCAATACGGTCACCACCGTGGCTCGCGGCTGGCTCGTCCATCCGCATCGGTTGGCCGCCCACAGCCGGAAGCTACGGGATCTCGGCCACTACGGCTGGCACCATGTGCGCCATCGCATTTCGTTCCGCACCGGCCGCGCGGTCGTTGCCGTCCTTGGCGACAGCCGTGTCGAGGCCGCGATCATCGCACGGCTGGATTCGACCTGGACGCCCGTCGCGGGCTCCGAACGCGTGGTGGCCGTCGATGCCGTGTGCGTGGGGCATGGCTTCACGCCATCGCTCGAACTCGCGCTTGCCGCCGGCTGCCGAATGACGAGCACGGCCGCGGGGACATTCGTCGCCGTGGACGCCACCCAGCTCACCTCGGTGCCCGGGGTGTACGCGGCAGGCGAGATCACCGGCATCGGCGGCGTCGACTCCGCCGACGTCGAGGGCCGAGTCGCGGGACTCGCTGCGGCAGGCAGCGATGTTCCCGCCCGCTTGACGCAAAGGCTCGCCGCGGCAAGGTATTTCGTCGAACGACTGCGGGACGCCCATCCGGTGCGCGACGGATGGCGCAGCTGGCTTGAGGACGACACCACCATCTGCCGTTGTGAGAACACGACTTTCGGGCAGCTACGGACCGCCTACGAGGTCGACCTGTCTCTGCGCGCAACCCGGCTGGCCACCCGCGCCGGGCTCGGGCCGTGCCAGGGCAGGTTCTGCGGAGCCAATGTCGATGCACTCTGCGGCGCTGTCAGCCAATCCGATCGTCAACAAACCGAAGGCACACCGGCCGCCGGCGCACAGAGCAGGCCCATCGCGCAGCCTGTCCGGCTCAGTGAAATCGCCGCGTTACCCGACGATTGAACGAAATCCGGTTACGGTTCGAGCCGGGCAGCGACGGCGTCGGCGATCACGATGTCCTCCCAGGACATCCCCGAGCTCTTGAAGAACACGGCTCGGTCGGAAGCAAGCGTCGCAGCGCCGGTGACGACGTCATTGACGGGTATCAGGTCGGCAGCAGTCAGCCCGGATTCAGCGATTGCCATCACGATGTCCCCGCTTTCCCGCAGCGCGGTCTCGCGGTCTTCGACGATCACCTGCGCTCGGCACACCAACCGCGTGTCGACCTCGCGTCGATCGGGTTCGTGGGATCCCACGGCGATGACGATCACATCGTGTTTGGTTGCGGCGGAATCGAAGACGGGCTCCGCCGACGTGGTGGCGCACACGATGACGTCGGCGCGCTGACCGGCGTCATGCGCTTCGGGTGAGTTCGCCACCACGACGTCGGTTCCCGGCGGCAGATCCGTGCTCGACGCCGCGCGGCCGCTGCGCACCACGTAGGTGACCGACGCGATGGCCCGGTGGCCGTCGACGACCTCGCGAATGGTCGCCACGTGGCCGATGCCTTGCGGCCCTCGGCCGAACACGGTGAGTCGCAACGGAGTGTCCGTGGCCAGCAGGACGGGCTTGATCGCCGCGATCGATACCGCAGGCGTACGCAGCGTGGTCAAGGCGGCCCCGTCGATCAGCATCCGGGGCGACAGCGTCGTCGCGTCGAGCAGCACGTAGAGCGCCTGGATCCGAGGCAGCCCGTGGCTTGGATTGTCCGGCGCGACGGTGGCGAGCTTCACCCCGACGCTGAACTGCGACTGCGACGGCATCAGCAGAACCTGGCCATGCTCCGTGTCGACGATCTGGCGGTCGAAGTCCGTCGCCGGGTCGAGGCCGCCGCGCAGCGCGTCCTCGATCGCGCACACCGCCGCGGCGGGCCGGAGCACCTCGGCCACGGTGTCGGCCCCGACAAATGTCAGATTCACTTACAGCTCGAAGCCCGACGGAAAGGGATCCCTTGGGTCGAGCATGTACTGCGCGGTTCCGGTGACCCAGGCGCGGCCGGTGATCGTCGGCGTCACCGTCGTCAGGTCGCCGAGGGCGCCCTGCTCGATCAGCCGACCGGTGAAGCGCGTGCCGATGAACGACTCATTGGTGAAATCGGTGTGCAGCGGCAGTTGGCCGCGAGCATGCAGCTGGGCCATGCGCGCGCTGGTGCCGGTTCCGCACGGGGACCGGTCGAACATGCCGGGTTCGATCACCATGGCGTGACGCGAGTGGCCAGCGGTTGATCCTGGTGCGGCCAGATAGACGTGGTGGCAGCCGGAGATTTCGGGGTTTCCCGGGTGCACCGGCGGATCCTGGTCGTTGATCGCCGCGCTGATCGCCAGCCCCGCAACCATGATTTCGTTCTTGTTGGCCCGATCGAACTCGATGCCGAGCTTGTCCAGTTCGACGATCGCGTAGAAATTGCCGCCGAACGCAATGTCGTAGGGGACTGCGCCCCATCCCGATACCTCGACGGTTCTGTCGAGTCCGAGGGCAAACGATGCCACATTGGTCAGGGTCACCGAGTGCGCGGCCCCGTCGTGGACCTCAATATCGGCAACGACCAGGCCCGCGGGCGTGTCGAGACGAATCGTGGTGACCGGTTCGGTCACTTCGACCATCCCGGTTTCGACAAGGACGGTGGCCACCCCCATGGTGCCGTGTCCGCACATCGGCAGGCAGCCGGACACCTCGATGTACACGATGCCGTAGTCCGCGTCGGGGCGAGTGGGTGGTTGCAGGATGGCTCCGCTCATCGCGGAGTGGCCGCGCGGTTCATTCATCAGAAGCCGTCGGATGTGGTCGAGGTGGTCGATGAAATACCGGCGCTTGTCGAACATGGTGGCACCGGGAATGGTCCCGACACCGCCCGTCACGACGCGGGTCGGCATGCCCTCGGTATGCGAGTCCACCGCATGAAAAACCCGGGTGCTGCGCATCGCGATGGACCTCCTCGCATTGCTCATGTGACATGTGAAATTTTATCAGCTGCGGTAACATCGCTGTATCGCTGTGCGGCTACCGCAGAGGAGAAATCGATGTCCGGCCAGGGCGGCGAATCGGCGCCGACGCTGGCGGCGTTTCCGCCGCGGCGCATCATGCGCGACGAGATCGTCGAAACCCTGCGCGCGGCGGTGATCTCCGGTCAGCTCGAGGCGCCCCAGATCTATTCGGCGCCGATTCTGGCCGAGCAGTTCGGCGTATCCCCGACGCCGGTACGCGAGGCCATGATCCAGCTGGCCAATGACGGCCTGTTCGAATCGGTACGCAACAAAGGGTTTCGGGTGCGCGAACCTTCCGATGAGGAACTCGACGAGCTCGCCGAGTTGCGCATGCTGCTGGAAGTGCCGACCGTGCGACGCCTCGCAGAGACCGGCGTGGCCACGGAGGCGCTCGCCGAACTGCGCGAACTGGCCAAGGGCATCGAGAAAGCCGCGGCGGACAACGACCTGATCGCCCACGTGACGATCGACCTCGACTACCACTGCAAGCTACTGGCGCTGGCGGGCAACAAACACCTCGTGGAAATCGTCCGCTCGCTGAAAGCCAGGTCGCGGATCACCGGATTGCGCAACCTTGCCGACACCGGGCAACTCGTGCCGTCGGCGCACGAGCACACCCAAATCCTCGACATGATCGCGGCCGGCGACGCCGACGGCGCTGAACGGGTGATGCGCAACCACATCGGCCACGTGCGGGGGATCTGGGCCGACGGCAGAGCCGCACCCACGAGGTAGATTCCGGCGGTCGTCGTTACGGGCCCGGTGGTGGGCTGTTCTTCTGCAACGGATCGCCGACCTCCACGCCTGGCGACTGGTGGACGTGATGGGCGAAGGCTTCGCGGATCGCATCCTTGTCGCCGGATTGGATGACGGCGATCAGTTCTTCGTGGGTGGACGCGACTTCCTGTGCGTTCTGGAATGCGTCGTGGTCGACGATGAAGAACAGCCGCAGTTTGGACTCCCAGCCCCGCCATACCGACAAAAGCATTGCGTTGCCGCACTTCTCGTAGAAGTAGCGGTGAAATGCCAGGTGCTTCTCGATCTCGCCCACGGGATCTCGCCCAGCCGCCCGCTCGAGTTGATCGACAATGCGGCGCAGGCCATTCCAGTCGGCCTCGTTGAGGTTCGATACCGCCGACGCGACCGCGTAGGGCTCGAGGAGGTAGCGCAGGGCCCCGATCTCCGCGACCGTCTCGGGCGAAACCGACGCCACGAACGCGCCCTTGAAGGGGACTTTTTCGACGAGCCCCTCTTCCTCGAGCCTGCTCAGCGCCTCGCGAACCGGCGACCGACTGATTCCCATTTCGCTGGCAATATGCGCTTCGCGCAACTGCGATCCGGCCGGTAGTGCGCCGGAGAGAATCGCCTGCCGGATCTGTCCGAGCACGGCCGTCGGGGCCTTCTGATGCTTCAGCGGTGCGAACGTCGCCACGATTTCTTCCCCTGTGCGTCGTCAGGATCGGTTGTCGGTCTGTCTCCCTTGGTTGTCGATGCAGTGCGAACTAGCGATAGCCGTGGGCGAGAGCCTTTTCGGTGTCTTTGCGCACCGAGTTCGCCACGTCCGCGGGCAGCGGTAGACGCGGCGCACGACACGCACCGCCCTTGCGTCCCGCCACGTCCATCGACAACTTGATCGCTTGGACGAACTGGGGCTTGGAGTCCCAACGCAGCAGCGAATGCAAGTCGCGGTACATGGGAAGGGCTTTGTCCAGATCACGGGCCGCGGAGAGCTCCCACAACTGCACCGACGCGGCGGGCAACGCGTTGGGATACCCGGCGATCCAGCCCGTGGCACCCGCGATGGCCAGTTCGAGAAGACAGTCGTCGGTGCCGACGAGGACCTCGAGTTCAGGCGCCAGTTCCTGGATCTGGTAGATCCTGCGTACATCGCCGCTGAATTCCTTGACCGCCACGATCAGGCCTGCTGCGTGCAGCCGAGCCAGCATCTCCGGCGACAGGTCGACCTTGGTGTCCAGCGGGTTGTTGTAGGCAACGACCGGCAGTCCCGCAGACGCGATCTCTTCGTAATGCGCGACCACGATGTCGTCGTCGGCACGGTAGGCGTTGGGGGGCAGCGACAGAACTGCCTGAGCGCCTGCGGCCTTGGCTTGGCGGGCCCACGCGACGGCTTCACCCGAACCGTACGCACCCGTGCCGGGGACGACGCTGAAGCCATCGGGCGCAGCGTCGACCGCTACCTCGACCACCTTCACCCGCTCCTGCGCGTTCAGCGTCTGGTACTCGCCGAGCGAGCCATTGGGGGTGACGCCGTGACATCCGTTCTCGGCCAGCCACCGGACGTGGTCGGCGAACGCCTCGTAGTCCACGGACATGTCGGCATTGAATGGCAGAGCACTGGCCACCACCACGCCGTGCCACGGCTGCGTCGTCATCTGGCACCCCTCGACGAACCTTCGGTTGGATGTTGTCGACAAAGTACCATGGTCTGGCAACGTGGTGGTACAACTTAGCTGTTCGAAACCCTCGCGTCGGCGCTCAGTCAGCGGGCAGGTAAATCGGCCCGCGCTCGATCACGGGATCGATGAGCCCGTCGATTTCGTTCGCCGCCTCGTCCACCGGTGCCGGATCGCGCTGCTGGCCCGGGTATCCGATCAACGCCTTGATTTGCGGCGTCATGAAGTAGGCGCCCGCGACAATCGACGACAGCGGGTTGAACGTCTCCAGGTCCGTCGACCACAGCTGCTTCAAGGCCGCCCACAACCGATCGTCGGGAACCTCCGCGAGGCTTTCGACGCCTGCCATCACCCTGTCGAACACGTCGCTGCGGGCCCCAAAGGCCAGTAGCAGATGAGCCGTGTAGTCCTCCGCCGCGCTGCCCGCAGGGTTCGGTCCCGTGGCGGGGATCAAACAGTCGGCGATGCGGAAGAGCGTCGTCAGCTCGCGTTCGGTCAATTCGCGAGGTGGCCGCGTGACCCGTGGCGGCACCGAGAGCCGTTGTGCGGTGGGCGATGTTGTCGGGGTTCCGGTCATGAGGCTGCCCTTTCCGCGGTGAGCTGCTCGACGAGATTCTTTCCGACGCGCAGCGCGAGTGCGCTGATGGTGCACGTCGGATTCGCAGATCCGGAAGTGACGAACAGGCTGCCGTCGGCGATGAAGAGGTTGTCGACATCGTGGGCCTTGCCGTACGAATCGACGACGGACGTCGCCGGATCGTCACCCATCCGTGCCGTTCCCATCAGGTGGCCCGGCTGATCGACCCAGATGTCCTGGGTCAGGATCGTGGTCGCGCCCGCCGCCTTGTGGAGTTCGACCATCCGGTCGACGGTGAATTTCAGTATCGCCCATGTGTTTTCGCTGATGCGATATTCCACCTTCGGTGCGGGCAGCCCGTCGGAGTCCACGACGTCCGGTGACAATGTGACGCGGTTGTGCATCTCGGGCAGGTCTTCGGTGTTGGCGGCCCAGAGAATGCCGTTCTGGGCCTTGCGCGCGATGTCGTGAACCGGGGCACCCCACACCTCGTCGAAGTCGAGCTGACGGTGCGCTTCGATTGCGTTGAGCGGTCCTGGCGTTGGAAGCACATGCATCTTGGAGCCGCGAACGAATCCCCGCGACCGATCGGTTTCGTAGAACTCCAGTGAATGAATCAACTGCCCGGCGGGGCCGCGCCAGCTCTCCAACTCCTCCTCGTAGAAACCCATCGCAGTGCAGTTGGGGTGCAACATCAAGTTGCGGCCCACCATGTCCGATGAGTTGGCCAAGCCGTTCGGATGGTGTTCGTCGGCCGACAGCAGCAGCAGGCGCGAGGTGCCAATGGCGTTGGCGCACATCACCACTGCGCGGGCGGCCAGAAAGTGAACCACACCGTCGCGGTCGATGTACTCCGCACCGGTGGCGCGCCTGCCGTCATCCCCGGTGAGGATTTTGCGCACCCGAGCACCGGTGATCACCTTGGCACCGTGCTTCAGCGCTTCCGGCATGAAGGTCAGGTCGAACGACGATTTCGCCCCTTGAGGGCATCCCCATTCGCAGACTCCCCACCGGCCGCACTGATCGAGGTTCTTGTACTTCTGGCTGGGGATGGCGTTTGTTCCCGGCCACCAGTGCCAGCCAAGGGCATTGGCGGCCTGCGCAGCCTTCACCCCGGCCTTTCCCAGCGGAAGCGGCGGAAGCGGATACTCGAGGCCCTCGGGATATCCGGTGTCGCCGTCAACCCCGGATATGCCGATGAAAGCGTCGACCTCCTCGTAGTAGGGCTTGAGGTCGTTGTAGCTGATCGGCCAGTCGTCGGCGACGCCGTCGACCGTCTTCACCCGAAAATCGGACGGCACCAGTCTCGGCCATTCCGCACCGTAGTAAATCGAGGTTCCGCCAACGGCATTGAACATCACTGGCCACATATCGGAATCGGAGACATCGATCGGATAGTCCGACGGAAGCTTCCGCTCGTTGGGGTCGTGGGCCCAGTCGTGCTGGATCAACAACTCCCACTCCGGATGATTGGCGGCGAAGTCGCTGGGGTTGACCCAGTCGCCCTGTTCCAGGCAGATGACGCTCAGCCCCGCGCTCGCGGCGGTGTAGCTGATGATCGAACCCGACGGACCCGCACCGATGACCAAGACGTCAACGGTGTCGTCGGCTTCGCGGTTGCTCGATGCCATGACGGGAATCGCCTCCTGTGTCTCGCCTGACGATGCCGGGCGCAGCGGAGCGGCTGTCGGCTGTGTAGCCCGTGGCGTCCGAGTGAATTCATCTATTGCTTATTGTCGACAGTGGGCAATTTAATGTGATGGCAGGCCCGCGGTCAAGTACGCCACGGAAGGAGAGCGTCCGTCATATGGGTCCACGCAGGGCGGTGTCCATCCTTTTCGCCTCGTTCGGCGTTGTGCTGGCGACGTGGGCGGTGCATCTGCCGACGGTGCAACACACCACGGGGGTGTCGAAATCGATTCTCGGCACCTACCTGCTTCTGGTCGGGCTGGGAGCGCTCGGGGGGATGCAAATCAGCGCTCGGCTCATCGACCGCCTCGGCAGCGCCCGGGTTTCCCTGACCGCGAGCGCCCTGATGGCTGTGCTCGTGCTCATCCCACTGGCCGCATCCACGCCCACGCAGGCAGCGTTGGGTGCCGTGCTGTTCGGAGTCGCGGCAGGCAATGCCGATGTAGCCATCAACGCCGCCGCAGTAGAGGTGGAACGCTTCTATGGCCGCCCCATCATGGCGTCATTTCACGGCCTCTTCTCCGTCGGCACCGTCGTCGGCTCCGTGATCGGTGCAGCCGGATACGCAATCGGTGGGCCCATACTCATCCCTGCGATCGCCGCCAGCGTCGGCTGTGTCGCGATCATCGGATGTGTCTCCGCGCCAACGCTATTGCGATGGCAACGGTCGGCGTCACGCGCAACTCCGGCTTCACAGGCGCCGCCCGACGGTGCGAAGCGACCGCGTTGGCGCGTCTTGTTGCTGGGACTGATGGCAGCCCTGCTTTTGTTGCCGGAAGGCTCGGCCATGGATTGGAGCAGTCTGCAGGCTCAGCAGCATCTCGGTGCGCCGCCGACGATCGGCACACTGGCGTTCGTAACATTCTGCGCCGCCACCACAATCGGGCGGTTCACGGTCGACAAGCTAGTACAGCGCCTGGGTCCGGTGGGCATCGTGCGGTACGGATCGATCGCATCGGCGATCGGGCTGCTCATCGTGATCGCTTCTCCCGCAATACCTTTGACACTCATCGGCTGGGCGATTCTCGGGCTGGGCCTGGCCGGCGGTGTGCCGCAAGTGTTCACCGCGGCGGGCAATGCGGATGCAGCATCGGCCAGCGCACTGTCCCGAGTCGTGGCACTGGGCTATCTGGCGATACTCGCAGGCCCCGCGGTGATCGGTTGGCTCGCCGACTTGACGTCCCTGAATGCGGCCCTGGTCTTACCGCTGTGCGCGGTCGTGATCGCCGGATGCCTTGCCAATACGGTGCGCCCGCAGCAATCCGATGCTGCTGTCGCACGCGACGCCGACGCGTGACCGACCGCAGGCCTCAGTGCAGGGAGACCCAGATCGTCTTCACTTCCGTGTACTGGTTGAACGCCTCGAGACCCTTCTCCTGACCGCCAAACCCGGAGATCCCGAATCCTCCGAACGGAGTGGTGATATCGCCTTCGCTGAATCCGTTGACGGCGACGGTGCCCGCCCTGATGGCGCTTGCGACGCGGAACGCCACATTGATGTCGCGGGTCCACACGTTGGCGGCGAGGCCATAGTCGGTGTCGTTGGCGAGGCGGATGGCGTCCTCTTCGGTATCGAAACCGATCACTGCGACGACAGGGCCGAAGATCTCGTTACGCATGACGGCGGCATCGGCGGTCACCTCGTCGATGACGGCGGGGGAGACGAAGTAACCGCCGGTGTCCTCGAGGACCGATTCCCCGCCGTACACGGTGGCGCCTTCCTTCTTTGCACCCTCGATGTAGCCCAGGACTCGCTCTTTGGCGCTGGCCTCGATCAGCGGGCCGATCTGGGTTCCCTCGTCGAGTGGATCGCCGACGACGCGGGCGGCGGCCAATTCGGCCATGTTCTTGACCAATTCGGACTTGATCGAGTTCTGCACCAGGATGCGCGAGCCGGCCGAGCAGTTCTGGCCTGTGGACCAAAATGCCGCTCCGGCAAGATCTTCGGCCACCTTCTTCAGATCGTCTTTCATATCGGCGAAGACGACCTGCGGGCTCTTGCCGCCCATCTCCAGCGCGATCTGCTTGAGGTTGCTGTCCGCCGAGTACTTGAGGAACATCCGCCCGACCTCGGTAGAGCCGGTGAAGCTGACGACGTCGACGTCGTTGTGCAGGCCGATGGCCTTGCCCGCGACGTGTCCCAGACCGGGGACCACGTTGAACACGCCTGCGGGAACGCCTGCCTCGGTGGCCAGCTCTGCAAAGCGCAAGGCGCTCAGGGGCGACAGCTCGGCGGGTTTGACGACGATCGAGTTGCCTGCCGCCAACGCAGGACCGATCTTCCAGGACAGGGTGTTGGACGGAAAGTTCCACGGCACCACGATGCCGACCACACCGGCAGGCTGGCGCACGATCAGCCCGACGTTGTCGGCGCCGGTCGGCGATACCTTGCCGAAGACCTTGTCGATGGCCTCGGCATACCAGCGAATGGTGAGAACGACATCGGGGAGATCGGCTTCGCGGCCGTCGGTAATGATCTTGCCGGCATCGATCGAGTCGATGAGCGCGAGTTCGTCGGTGTGCTCTTCGATCAGGTCGGCGAAGCGCAGCAGAATCGCCTTGCGCTCGGCCGGAGCCAACCTGCTCCACGACCCTGACTCGAAGCTGCGCCGTGCCGCGGCCACCGCGGCGTCGATGTCCTCGGCCGAACACGCGGCCACCTTGTTGAGGACCTGCCCGGTGGCGGGATTCAGGTTGTCGAAGGTCTCGCCGTTGGCCGCGTCGACGAATGCTCCGTCAATGTAGGCGCGAGTCTGCACGGTGTCGGGAAGGCCGTTGCTCATGAGGTTTCCAATCGGGTCGGTGGATGTGTCAGTCAGACGGTGAAGATCGGGTCAGAGAGTGCGGTGGTGTCGACGGTGATGCCCAGGCCGGGTCCGGTCGGCGCCGATCCGCGGCCGTTGACCGAGCGCGGTGTGTGTCCGGCGACGTGCCCGTCGGTCCAGTCGTTCATGAATGGGGTGTTCAGCAGGCTTTCGGGTCGTGTGCTCGCCGCGACGTGGCTCACTGCCGCTGTGATGACATCGCCACCCCAGGTGTCTTCGATCGACACCATCAAGTTGAGCTCCTGCATCAGGTCACGCATCCGCGCGGCCTTCGTCAGGCCGCCCACCCGGCTGAGCTTGATATTCACCGACATCGCCCCGGCGAGGTTCTTGGCCTCGAACACTTCGGTTGCGTTGGTGATCGACTCGTCGAGCACCAAGGGCAGCCGGCAATTGCGGTGCGCAATGATGCTGTCCTGTGTTGTGCGACAGGGTTGTTCGATGTAGATGGGCAGATCGTCCATACCGCGCATGGCGCGTTGCGCGTCGAGGATGTTCCATCCGCCGTTGGAGTCGGCGACGATGATCGTCTCGGCGCCGCCCGCCTCCGCGCAGGCGCGGGAGCGCGCGATGTCGTCCTCCGGCCTGTTGCCGACTTTCAGTTGGAAGCGCTCGATTCCGGTCGCGCGGCTGTTGGTGATGAACTCGGCCATGCTTTCGGGGCTGCCGAGTGGCACCGCCTCGTAGAGCGGGAAGTCCTCTTGAAGGACACCGCCGAGCAGGGCTGAGATCGGCCGTCCGACGGCCTTGCCAAGCAGATCCCAGCATGCGATGTCGATCGGGCTCTTCGCGTAGCCCTGGCCGAGAAGCACGGCATCCATCGTCTGGTTCACCTTGGCGATATTCGTCGGGTCGAGCCCGATCAGCTGCGGGAGCAGTTCGGTCAACCCCGCCCTGATCGCGCCCACCGAGGTCGGCAGGTAGGTGCTGCTCAGCGGGGTCACCTCGCCCCAGCCGTCGAGGCCGTCGTCGGTGCGCAGTCGCACCAGCGTGCCGATCTGCGCGACAGCGGCTCGTCCGCCGGACATCACGTACTCACCGTGGGCGTAGGTCAGCGTGTAGTCGAAGACGTCTGCTCCGACGATCTTCATATGCGTTTCTCCCGTGTTAAGTGATGCGAAAACTAGCCGTTGAGACCGCCAAGAATGTATTGTGTCGACAATACACCATCGCTAGGGTGCACTCCGAAGGCCAAATTCGACGCGGCAGGAGCTGGAAATGACAGGACCCACGAACGGCGCAACCGACCTCGACATGGTCGTCAGGAGCGCATTGCGTTCAGACGTCAACCGTCGCAGGTTCCTCATCGGCGCGGCAGCGGTCGGCGGGGCCGGCCTGCTGGCTGCCTGCGGTGGTGGCGGCGGAGGCAAGGGCGGCAACGGCGGAGCGGGCGGCGGTGCTGGTGCGCCAGCCGGCGTCGCCGAACTGCCAGGCGGCACCCCGGTCCGCGGCGGCACCTTCAACGTCGGTGTACTCACCCTCGGTGCTGCCGAGAATCTGTTCCCAGGCACTGCGGTGCCGATGCCCGACGTCCTGCGTGGCTTCTCGCTGTACAACCTGCTCTTCTATCCGAACGACCAGGCCAACCTCTACCCGCTGCAACCCGGCCTTGCGCTGTCGTCGGAGTCGAACGCGGACGCCACACAGTGGACCTTCAAACTGCGCGACGGTGTCACCTGGCACAACGGCAAGCCCTTTGGCGCGGACGACGTCGTCTACAACATCACCCAGTTATGGGGTAACGACCAGCAGAACTATTCGGCGTCGTTCCTCAAGGGCGTCGTGGACTTCCCGAATGTCAAGGCCGTCGACAAGCTGACGGTGCAGATTCCGCTGCTCGTTCCGACCGCGCAGTTCCCCAGCATCTTCGCCTGGTTCAACTTCGGGGTGTTGCCGGTCGGCGCCACACCGCAGAGCGCCCCGGTTGGTACCGGCCCGTTCAAGTACGAATCGTTCACTCCGGGTAAGCAGAGCGTGTTCGTACGCAACGAGAACTACTGGGAAGAGGGCAAGCCCTACGTCGACCGGTTGGTGGTCGACTCGTCGTTCAGCGACGCCAACGCGATGCTGAACGCGCAGCTGGGCGGCCAGATCAACCTCCTCGTCAGCCCGGCGGCGCAGCAGGTCCGCCAGCAGGTGAGCGCGAAGCAGGTGCAGATCCTGCAGTCGGCGGGCGCCTCGACGACGTATGCCTTCGGCATGCGGGTCGATGAGGGGCCGTTCGCCGATCCGCGGATCCGGCAGGCCTTCAAGCTGTTCACCGACCGGCAGGCGTTGATCAACGGCGCACTGGCCGGGTTCGGCACCGTCGGCAATGACTTGCAGGGGCCCAATACCGAGTACTTCGCCAGCGACATGAAGTCGGAGTTCGACCCCGACAAAGCCAAGTCCTTGTTCCAAGCGGCGGGCGTCGCGGGCCACACCTTCGAGTTGCCCGTGGCCAACGTGTTGCCCGGAATGGTTGAGTCCTCGACGATTTGGGCGCAGCAGGCAGAAAAGGCCGGCATCAAGATCACCCTCAAGACGTTGCAGCCGGGCGACTACTGGACGTCAGCGGGAGGTGCATATGTGCGGCCGTTCTCGATTCAGATCGCCCAGCCGCTGGCCTCGCTGACCGGTCAATACCGCAGCCTCATTCAGAAGGGGGCACCGTACTGGGACACCTATTGGGGCGCACAGAAGGACGGCGGCCAGGCGGCCACCGACCTGATCCTGCAGGCCGAATCGACCCTCGATGCGACCAAGGCCAACGACCTGTGGCGCAAGGTGCAGGAGCAGCAGCACAACGACGGCGGCTACGTCGTGTGGGCGGGATTCCCCTACATCGACTTCGCTGCGAACAACGTGCACGGCCTGAAGGCTTCGGGTGGGCTGCCGTTCAACAACTTCCGGTTCCAGGACGGCTGGATTGCCTCGTAACGCCGCAGCTCCTGTAACACTCGAGGACGAGCGGAGGTAGTCGCATGGGCGGAATGGTGGCTGCACCGGAGACCATGACCCCGAGTGTCCCGATCCTGGCGGGACCTCGGTCGTCCTTCGGACAATCGCATCCCGTGCTGTGGTTCATCGCCAAGCGACTGGGTGCAGCGATTGTCACGTTATGGGTGGTCTCGGTACTGATTTTCTTGTGTACCAGTGTGTTGCCGGGCGACGCGGTCATGGTCGTCCTCGGCAAGAGCGGCACACCGGAGACGATCGCCGCGATCAAGGCCAAACTGGGTCTTGACCACTCGCTGATCCAGCAGTACTGGTCATGGCTGACAGGGCTGCTGCGGGGCGACTTCGGGAAATCGGCGGTTGCGCTCGTGCAGCAACAGCCCGATCCATCCATCGCCCACACGCTCGTCGATCCGCTGTGGAACACCTTTGTCCTCGGCACGATCGCGGCGATCCTGCTGGTGCCCTTCACCCTGATTCTCGGCGTGATCGCCGGAATCAAGGCCAACAAGTTGCTGGACCACCTGATCTCGACGCCCTCGCTGATTTTCGCGGGGTTACCCGAGTTCGTCACAGGCGCATTGTTGATCTGGGTGTTCTTCACATTCCTGGACCTGCTGCCGCCGGTGTCCCTGGTGGCACCGGGCACCTCCCCGCTGAGCGATCCGAAGATCCTCATCCTGCCGATCGCGACCCTGCTGTTGGTCGCGGTCGGCTCGGGCGTTCGGCAGGTGCGGCTTGGCATGATCGAGGTCCTGCAGACGGACTTCATCCAGTTCGCGCGTCTCAACGGCATCGCGGAGCGCACGGTGCTGGTGCGCTATGCCATCCGTAACGCCGTATCCAACAGTGTCCAGACGATCGCCCAGAACCTGCAGTACCTGGTCGGCGGAATCATTGTCGTCGAAGCGGTATTCACCTATCCGGGCATCGGCGTCTACCTCGTGCAGGCGGTGCTGGCCCGCGACACCAACAAGATCTTGGCGGCCGCCATCATCCTGGCGGCGTTCTACACGGTGCTGAACATCATCGCGGACCTGATCGTCGTCTTCCTGGTTCCCAAGCTTCGGACGGAGCTGATATGAGCGCGGTGGCGTCAGTACTGCAGGGACCGCGGCGTGTCCTTGGCTTGCTCCTGCGCACCACGACCGGCAAGGTCGGGCTCGTTCTGCTCGTGGTCGCGGTTCTATTCGCCGCCTGCGGTGGGTTTTTCGCGCCCTACGACCCGACGGCGACGGTGGGGATTCCCGGGCAGGCGCCGGGTGGCGGTTATGTGATGGGCCTGGACTTCATCGGCCGCGACGTGTGGAGCAGGGTGCTCTACGGCGGCCGGTCGACGCTGCTGTTCGCCGTGCTGGCCACGGCGGTGACATACGTCGTGGGCGGGGCCATCGGCCTGATCGCGGGATTCACCCGATCGGTGATTGATCCGTTGCTCATGCGGAGCGTGGACATCCTGCTGTCGATTCCCGCGCTGCTGGTGATGCTGTTGCTCGTCACGGCTTTGGACAACAGCTCTCCGGTGTTGGTGTTGGCGACATCGCTGGTGCTGTTGCCGGGTGTGGCGCGCATCGTCCGATCCGCGACGCTCGAGGTCTCCACCCGCGGATACATCGAGGCTGCCGTCGCGCGCGGGGAACCGTCGCGCTCGGTGTTGTTGCGTGAGATCGCACCCAACATCGGCGGTGTGGTGGCCGCCGACCTCGGCCTGCGGTTCAGCTGGGCGATCATACTCATCGCGAGCGTCAACTTCCTTGGCATCGGCATTCAGCCGCCGAAGCCTGACTGGGGAGTCATGGCCTCGGAGAACCGCGTCGCCCTGGCGACCAACCCCATGGCGGTGGTGGGCCCTTGTTTGGCGCTCGCACTGCTGATCGTCGCCGTGAACCTGGTAAGCGATGCCTACATCCGTCAGCTCGACCGATCAAGTGAGACACAGTGACTGAGACCTCCGCCGTCCTGCGCCTGGAAGGGGTGCAGGTCCGCGTCCCGCACGGTTCCGTGATGATCGACGACATCACGCTCACCCTTGCTCCGGGTGAAATCGTCTGCCTCGTCGGCGAATCCGGTTCCGGCAAGACCACAACGGCGCTGTCGGCGTTCGGGTACTGCGCGCCGAATCTGGACATCAGCGCCGGACAGATTGTCGTCGGCGGCCAAGACGTCGAGCACACCGGGGTATCACGGATTCGCGGTCGCGAAATCGCCTATGTACCACAGAATCCCGGCAGTGCGTTGAATCCGTCGCTACGGGTGGCCGATGCAGTGGCCGACATGGTGAGGACTCCGAACACAGACCGGGCTCGACGGCGTCAGATCGCCCTGGAGATGTTGGGCACCGTCGGCCTGCCCGACACCGAGGAATTCGGTCGCCGCTATCCGCACCAACTGTCGGGCGGTCAGCAGCAACGCGTATGCATCGCGGCCGCCCTCGCATCGAACCCGAAAGTTGTCGTCCTCGACGAACCGACGACCGGTTTGGACGTGGTCACCCAGGACCGCATCCTCACCGAGTTGCTTCGGCTGCGTGACGAGCAGCAGGTGTCGATGCTGTACGTCACGCACGACCTCGCGGTCGCGGCGCAGATAGCCGACCGGATCGTGGTGATCTACGGCGGATACATCGTGGAACAAGGGCCCGCGGAGGAAGTGCTGCGACGGCCTGCACACCCTTACACGCGTGGCTTGTTGCGGGCCACCCCCGACCACGCCGTGATGCGCGCCCTCGCCGTCATGCCGGGTGCGCCCGTCGATGTCGGCGACCGCCCTCCTGGCTGTCCGTTCGGGCCGCGCTGCGAAATAAAGGTCGAGTCGTGTGAGACGACACTGCCGCAGTTAGAGGACAAATCCGCAGGCCATGCGGTGCGCTGCACGGAGTGGCGGCGCACGCCCACCATCGACTGGGCACCACCGGCGATCAGCACCGACGCCGCCGCGGATAAGGCGGAGCATTCGACCGAGCTCGAAGTGGCTGATCTGCGTGCCGAACACAAAACGCGCCGCGGCAACGTCGTCGCCGCCGACGGTATCTCGTTCGATCTGCGCCGTGGCGAATGCGTTGCCCTCGTCGGTGAGTCCGGTAGCGGGAAGACGACGATCGCACGCGTGATCGCGGGGCTGCATCCGACGTGGACCGGCGAGGTCCGGCTCGACGGAAAACCACTGGCCAAACACGCGCGAAAGCGGACGCGTGAGCAGCGCCGCAAGATCCAGATCGTCTTCCAGAGCCCGACCGACACCTTGAATCCGCGCCACACGATCGGCCAGACGCTGGCACGGCCGGCGATGACTCTGCGCGGGATGAGTCGCAGCGCGGCCCAGGAGCAGGTTCGGACGCTCCTCGACGCGGTGCACGTCCCTTACCGATTCGCCGACCGCTACCCGCGCGAGCTTTCCGGCGGTCAACGGCAACGGATCGGAATCGCCCGCGCCTTGGCAGCCGATCCCGATGTGATCGTCTGCGACGAAATCACTTCGGCGCTCGATGTTTCGGTGCAGGCGCGGATCCTCGAACTGCTTCGCGAGCTGCAGGCCGAACGCGGGCTGTCACTATTATTCGTCACCCACGACCTCGGCGTCGTCGCGACGATCGCCACCCAGGTGCTCGTGCTGAACAAGGGCCTCATCTGCGAGACGGGGACGGCGGCGGAACTGCTGAAGGTTCCGAAGGACGAATACACCCAGAAACTGCTCGCGGCCGCGCCGAGTCTCAGCGACGCGCTGGCCGAGTGGGACGCTGGCGCAGTGAAAGAGCGTACGCCCGAACCAATGAGCTGAGTACCCCTCGCGAGCGACCGCAAAAATGCCGCTAGCTGACGGCGTGTCCGTGTACAGACTCCCCCTTGCACGCGGGGAGGTGCCCCCAGGTCGCTCGCGGTGCGACGCACGCTCGCGGTGCGACGGACGTCCGCTGAACTGCGCTCAGCGGAACGCTTCGTCGATGATCTCCTGCTGCTCGACCGCGTGCACCTTCGACGAACCCGACGACGGCGCCGACATCGCGCGACGCGAAATCCGCTTGAGCCCCTTGAACTTTTCGGGCAGCAGCTCCGGCATCGTCAGCCCGAATGTCGGCCACGCGCCCTGGTTGGCAGGCTCCTCCTGCACCCAGAAGAACTGCTCGGCGTTGGGGTAGCGGTCCAGCGTCTCGTTCAGCCGCCGCTTGGGCAGCGGTGCGAGCTGTTCTATGCGCACGATCGCGACGTCCTCGCGGTTGTCCTTGGCCTTGCGCGCCACCAGCTCGTAGTAGAGCTTGCCGCTGGTCATCAGGATCCGCCTGACCTTGTCGCGGTCACCGACACCGTCGGTGTACGTCGGCTCCTCGAGCACCGAGCGGAACTTATGCTCGGTGAAGTCGCGAATATCGCTGACCGCGGCCTTGTTTCGCAGCATCGACTTGGGCGTGAACACGATCAGCGGTCGGTGAATCCCGTCGAGTGCGTGCCGCCGCAACAGGTGGAAGTAGTTCGCGGGCGTCGACGGCACAGCGATGGTCATCGAGCCCTCGGCCCACAGCAGCAGGAACCGCTCGATGCGGCCGGAGGTGTGGTCGGGACCCTGGCCCTCGTGGCCGTGCGGCAGCAGCAGCACGACGTCCGACAGCTGACCCCACTTGGCCTCACCGGAGCTGATGAACTCGTCGATGATCGACTGTGCGCCGTTGACGAAGTCGCCGAATTGCGCCTCCCACAACACCACTGCGTCCGGGTTGCCGACCGAATAGCCGTACTCGAAGCCCACTGCGGCGTATTCGGACAGCGCCGAGTCGTAGACCATCAACTTGCCACCGGTCGGCTGTCCTTCGGAGTTCGTGGCCAGCAGCTGCAACGGGGTGAACTCGGCGCCGGTCTTGCGGTCGATGACCACCGAGTGCCGCTGCGTGAAGGTGCCGCGCCTGGTGTCCTGTCCGGACAGCCGAATCAGCTTGCCCTCGGCAATCAGTGTGCCCAGTGCCAGCAGTTCGGCGAAGGCCCAGTCGACCTTGCCCTCGTAGGCCATTTCCCGGCGCTTCTCCAGCACCGGCTTGACCCTCGAGTGCACGGTGAAGCCGTCCGGGATCGCAAGGTGGGCGTCGCCGATCTCCGCCAGCAGCGACTTGTCGACCGCGGTGTTCACGCCCGCGGGAAGCATCTGGTCGCTCTCGACGGACTCGCTGGGTTCGATCTCATGCTTCTCGAGCTCGCGGACCTCGTTGAACACCTGCTCCAACTGGCCCTGGTAGTCGCGAAGGGCGTCTTCGGCTTCCTTCATCGAGATGTCGCCGCGGCCGATCAGCGCTTCGGTGTAGGTCTTTCGGACTCCGCGCTTGGTATCGATCGCGTCGTACATTGCCGGCTGCGTCATCGACGGGTCGTCGCCTTCGTTGTGCCCGCGCCTGCGGTAGCACAGCATGTCGATGATGACGTCCTTCTTGAACTTCTGCCGGAAGTCCATTGCCAACCGGGCCACCCACACCGCTGCCTCGGGGTCGTCGCCGTTGACGTGGAAGATCGGCGCACCGATCATCTTCGCGACGTCCGTGCAGTATTCCGACGACTTCGAGTCGGAAGGCGAAGTGGTGAAACCGATCTGGTTGTTGACGATGATGTGAATCGTGCCGCCGGTGCGGTAACCGCGCAGCAGCGCGAGGTTGAGCGTCTCGGCGACCACGCCCTGGCCCGCGAAGGCCGCATCGCCGTGCAGCATCAGCGGCACGACGGTGAACCCGTCCGGCCCGTCGCCCTTGTCCAACAGGTCCTGCTTGGCCCGCACGATGCCCTCGAGAACAGGGTCGACCGCCTCGAGGTGTGACGGGTTGGCGACCAGTGACACCGCAATGTCGTTGTCGCCGAACATTTGTAGGTAGGTGCCGTTGGCGCCCAGGTGGTACTTGACGTCGCCGGAACCGTGCGCCTGCGACGGGTTCAGGTTGCCCTCGAACTCGCTGAAAATCTGCGAATAGGGCTTGCCGACGATGTTGGCAAGCACGTTGAGCCTGCCGCGGTGCGGCATACCGATGACGACCTCGTCGAGCGCATGCTCGGCGGCCTGGTCGATCATGGCATCCATCATCGGGATGACGGTCTCGGCGCCCTCCAGCGAGAATCGCTTCTGCCCAACGTATTTGGTCTGCAGGAAGGTCTCGAATGCTTCCGCGGCATTCAGCTTGGACAGGATGTACTTCTGCTGTGCGACCGTCGGCTTCTCGTGTTTGACCTCGACGCGCTCTTCGAGCCACTTCTGCTGATCGGGCTCCAGGATGTGGGTGTACTCGACGCCGACGTGGCGGCAGTACGAATCACGAAGCAGGCCAAGGACATCGCGCAGCTTCTTGTGCTCGGCGCCTGCGAAGCCGTTGACCTTGAACACCCGGTCCAGGTCCCACAGCGTCATCCCGTGCGTGGTGACATCGAGGTCGGGATGGTTGCGGAACCGGCTCTTGTCCAACCGCAGCGGGTCGATGTCGGCCATCAGGTGCCCGCGGTTGCGGTAAGCCGCGATCAGCTCGATGACGCGGGCGTTCTTGTCGACGATCGAATCGGGGTTGTCAGTGCGCCACCGCACCGGCTCGTAGGGAATGCCGAGCTCGTGGAAGATCTCGTCGAAGAAGTCGTCGGACAGCAGCAGCTCGTGCACGGTGCGCAGGAAGTCGCCGGATTCCGCGCCCTGAATGATGCGGTGGTCATAGGTGGAGGTGAGGGTGATCAGCTTGCCGATGCCCAGCTCGGCGATGCGCTCCTCGCTGGCGCCCTGGAATTCCGCGGGGTATTCCATTGCGCCGACGCCGATGATCGCGCCCTGGCCGCGCATCAGCCGGGGCACCGAGTGCACGGTGCCGATGGTGCCGGGGTTGGTCAGCGAGATCGTCACGCCGGAGAAGTCCTCGGCGGTCAGCTTGCCGTCGCGGGCGCGCCGCACGATGTCCTCGTAGGCGGCGATGAACTGGCCGAACCGCATGGCATCGGAGCCCTTGATGGCCGCCACGACCAGCTGACGGTTGCCCTCCTTGCCCTGCAGATCGATCGCCAACCCGAGGTTGGTGTGTGCGGGGGTGATGGCGTTGGGCTTCCCGTCCACATCGGCGAAGTGCCGGTTCATGTTCGGGAACTTCTTGACCGCCGCCACGATCGCGTAGCCGATCAAGTGGGTGAACGAGATCTTGCCGCCGCGCGTGCGCTTGAGGTGGTTGTTGATGACGATCCGGTTGTCGATCAGCAGCTTCGCCGGGATGGCGCGCACGCTCGTCGCGGTCGGCACATCCAGAGACGCCGACATGTTCTTCACGACGGCGGCCGCCGCCCCGCGCAACACCTGCGCCTCTTCGCCGTCGGCAGCGGGTTTGGCGGGCGCGGCCGGTTTCGCCGCCGCGGCAGCGGGTTTGGCGGGCGCCACATCTGTCTTCGCCGCCGGGGGCTCCGTGACGGCAGGCGGTGCTTCCTTCTTGGCGGGCTCGGCCTTGGCGGTTGCCTGCTCCGCATTGGCGGGGGCGCCGTTGCCCGCTGCGGCCCTCGGCGCGGGGGCAGGCCCGGGCTCGGGCGGCGCGGAGGGCGCGGACTGCCGTCCGTCGCCGGGGGTGCTCGTTGTGCCTGTGGTCGGTTCGGGCGAGTAGTCGACTAGAAACTCATGCCAACTCGGATCGACTGAGGAGGGGTCTTCGCGAAACTTGCGATACATCTCCTCGACCAACCACTCGTTCTGTCCGAATGGTGATGATGAACTGCTCACGGCAGCTTCTCGCCTCGATTCCTTCGCCTGCGGCAAGAGTCCGAATGGACACCCGCCCTCTCTTATTCGTTCCAGAAACGCCGTCTAAAGGCTAACGCGCGCCGATGGGCCAAGAGCGATAAACGCTCGGTGGCCTCGTCAGCCCGGGGGCGACGGCAGCACGTGCAGTTTCGCTGGCCACCGTGGCGGCGGCGCGCCGAACGCCGCGCGTGCGTGCTTGATGATCCGCTTGCCCATCAGCCGGTTGCCGACACCGCCGACGACCGCGCCGATGCCCACCGGCAGCAGCTTGCCGAACATGATCGCTCCGCGCCTGAGCGTGTAGCGCTTCACGAAATAGCGCAGCAGCCGCGTATTCAGCTGCGACACCGCAGGCAGCGGCAACGTTGCCGCTCCGTCGCTCAGCCATGCACCGCTGGTCCTGCCGGGACCGATGAGGTCGGCGATCGCATGCTTGCTGTCCTCGCCGACCAGCACAGAGAGCACCAGCGCGCGCCTGCGCTCGCGGTGCTCGGCGGGGATGCCGTGCACCTCGGCGCCCGCGAGCACGAACAACGCCGTCGCCTCGAGGAAAACCACCGTCTCACCCGCCACCGCAGACAGCGCCGCGAGTGTTCCGATGCCCGGCACGGCCGCCGCTGAGCCGACGGCGGCGCCGCTCGCCATCACGGCCGCAAGGTATTGCTTTTCCAGCTTGGTGACGATTTCGGCGGGGGTCGCGTCCGGATTGCCCTGACGCAACCGCTCGACGTAGGCCTTCACCGCCGGGCCCTGGACTCGCGAGCCGCGTTCGATGATCTGCGACAGCACACGCGCGGCGGTGCTCGGATTCTCGTCGACAGTAGCCGGCAGTTGGCTCTTGGTCTTCGACCGAGCGCTCATTGCGGCCTCCCTTTGGTGCGGTATCGGCTGCCTTCAGGCTAACCGTTGAACAACGAACGGCCGAGCGGCGTGGTGCCCGCCCGTGACTGTGGTCACGCAGGTGATCTGGGAAGAAATTATTGATTTAGCGTGCTAATCACTTCCATGGCAATATCGCCCGCTGTGGAGGTCAGGACACCCAGTCGCGCACGCATGATTCTGGTGCTGGCGGTGCCGCCGCGGCGATGGTGGTCGCCATCGCGGTGGTGGGCGATCTGTTCGCCGACTCCGCGGCGGCCACGGTGATGTCGCGGCTCATGCTGGTGCTGGGCGTCGCGCCCGTGGTGGCGCCGTCGCTGGGCGCGGTCGTGCTGCGGCACGGGTCGTGGCACTGGGTCTTCACCGCGTTGGTGGTGATGGCTGGCCTGCTGTTGTTGGTGGCCGTGACGGCCCTGCCCGAGACGCTGCCGCCGTCGCACCGCAGGCCGCTGCGGGTGCGGGGCATCGCCGCCACCTACCTGGAGCTGCTGCGTGACAAGCGGTTCGTCATCCTCGTGCTCGTCGCCGCGCTGGGGATGTCGGGTCTGTTCGCCTACATCGCGGGCGCGTCGTTCGTCCTACAGGGCCGTTACGGCCTCGACCAGCAGGCGTTCGCGCTGGTGTTCGGCGCGGGCGCGGTGGCCCTGATCGGCGCGACGCAGTTCAACGTCGTCCTGTTGAAGCGGTTCTCCCCGCAGACGATCACGCTGTGGGCGCTGGCCGCGGCGCTCCTGGCAGGCGGCGTCTTCGTCGGCCTGTCCGTCGCGCACGTCGGCGGCCTTGCCGGGTTCGTGCTGCCGGTGTGGGGGATCCTGGCCGCGATGGGCCTCGTCATTCCCAACGCGCCCGCTGTCGCTCTGTCGCGGCACCCTGACGCTGCGGGGACCGCGGCCGCGTTGCTGGGCGCCGCGCAGTTCGGTCTGGGCGCAGCGATCGCCCCTGTGGTCGGAGTGCTCGGAAACGACGAGCTCGCGCTGTCCGTCGTGATGACCGCCGGCGTGTCGATCGCGCTGATGGCGCTATCCCCCTCGCTGCGCTGGGGGTACCCCCACGCAGTCGGCGTCTCGGCCAGCGACAACGCCGACGAAACCGTGCCAGAGGGCGCGCTCGCCGAACCCGCGTAGGTTGTCCGGGCCGCGATCGGTCCGTAGCGTCGTGGCGGATTACTCCACGCCGAATAGTCGACGATCGAATACGGGACGAAGCGCTTCGTGGCATATCAACTGACATCGCTGGGTATCTCCGTGTTGGCCGTGCTCCGAGAGCGGCCTATGCACGGCTACGAGATGTTCCAGACACTGACGGCCCGACACGAGGGCCGCATCGTCAAGGTGCGGCAGGGCTCGCTGTATCACGCGGTCTACCGACTGGCCGAGGAAGACCTGATCCGCCCCACCGCGACGGGGCGCAACGGGAACCGGCCCGAACGCACCACGTTCGAGATCACGCCGCGAGGTGCCGCTGCGTTGACGGAGCGGCTGGGCGAGCTGGTCGCCACCCCGGTCAACGAGTTCCCGCGCTTCGTCGTCGCGCTCGCCGAGATCCACAACCTGGACCCCGACAGCGCCGTGCACGCCGTTCACGCCCGCATCGTCGCGCTTGAGGACGACGTCGCCGAGTTGCGAACGTTGATCGGGGTCGGGGTGCTCCGGCCGGCCACCTGGCGGCACTGGACTATGTGCTCGCGTCCGCCGAGGCACAGGTCGCTTGGCTGCGAGGCTTCGTAAAATCCATGCGAACAGGCCAAACGGGGTGGCGCATGGCTGCTGAACTCGACACCATCGAGGGAAGCCGAAACGAGGTGGCGATATGACCACGGCGCTGCGAGGCCGGCACACGTGGAGGGCCGGGCCCACGGCCAACCCGTGGTACGTGCTGGCGGCGATGCTGGTCGGCTTCTTCATGATCCTGGTCGACGCGACCATCGTCGCGGTGGCCAACAAGGCGATCATGTCGTCGCTTGGCGTCGACTACGACGCCGTGATCTGGGTGACCAGCGCCTACTTGCTCGCGTATGCCGTGCCGCTGCTGGTGGCCGGCCGCCTCGGCGATCGATTCGGGCCGAAGAACCTCTACATGATCGGTCTGGCGGTGTTCACCGGCGCATCTCTGTGGTGCGGGCTCTCCGGCAGCATCGGCATGCTCATCGCCGCTCGCGTGCTGCAGGGCATCGGCGCGGCACTGCTCACCCCGCAGACGCTGTCCACGATCACCCGCATCTTCCCGGCCGAGCGGCGCGGCGTCGCGATGAGCCTGTGGGGTGCGACCGCCGGAGTGGCGACCCTGGTCGGACCGCTCGCCGGTGGCGTCCTGGTCGGTTGGCTGGGCTGGGAGTGGATCTTCTTCGTCAACGTCCCCATCGGAGTCATCGGACTGGGGTTGGCCTTCGCGCTGATCCCCGACCTACCCACCGAGAAACACGGGTTCGATCTGCTCGGTGTGCTGCTGTCCGGCGTGGGCATGTTCCTCATCGTCTTCGCGCTGCAGGAAGGCTCGTCGCACGACTGGGCGCCGTGGATCTGGGGGACGCTTGCCGGCGGTGTCGGATTCATGGCCGCGTTCACCTTCTGGCAGCAGGCCAACCGCAACGAGCCGCTGATCCCGCTGGACATCTTCGGAGATCGCAACTTCTGCCTGTCCAACCTCGGCGTCGCTACGATCGGCTTCGTCGTGACGGCGATGATCCTGTCGGTGATGTTCTACGCCCAGGTGGCGTGCGGACTGTCGGAGATCCGGTCGGCGTTGTTGACCGCGCCGATGGCGATCGCGTCCGGCGGGCTCGCACCGTTCGTCGGCATGCTCGTCGACCGGATGCATCCGCGGCCGATCATCGGATTCGGCTTCTCCCTGGTGGCGGTCGGGCTGACGTGGCTGTCCGTCGAGATGACGCCGACGACGCCGATCTGGCGGATCGTGTTGCCGCTGATCGCGATGGGCGCCGGGATGGCCTTCATCTGGTCGCCGCTGGCGGCCACCGCGACACGCAACCTGCCGCCGCATCTGGCCGGCGCTGGCTCGGGCGTCTACAACAGCACCCGACAGGTCGGGTCGGTGCTAGGCAGCGCGGGGATGGCGGCGTTCATGACGTCGCGGATAAATGCCGAGGTGCCGCTCTTGGAGGGTGGGCCGAGCGGCGGTGACGGCTCCTCGGCACAGCTGCCGGATTTCCTTCGCGAACCGTTCGCCACGGCGATGTCGCAGTCGCTGCTACTGCCCGCGTTCGTAGCGCTGTTCGGTGTCATCGCCGCGTTGTTCCTGCTCGGCTACGGACCGCCGCGGCCCGCGGCCGTCGCCGCCGCCGAACCCGACGGGTACTGGGACGACGACGATTACGTCGATGACGACGACTACATCGAGTTCACCGTGCACCACGACCAACCCGCGTCTGTCGCAGCGGCTCCTGTCGTCCGTACCGAGGAGGACGAGGGTGATACCGAGCCGTTGGCGGCCAGGCGCTTCTCGACGGAAGCGCAGCGCGATCCGCTGGACGAGGACCGTCCTGCGCCGCCGACCGAGGTCATTCCTGCGGTTGTCGACCCGACGCCCGCCGTCGACCCCGCGCCACCGGTAGAACCGGTTGAACCGCTCGCGTATTCGCGGGACCAGGGCCGCAGCCTGCTCGACTTCCTCGCCGATGTGCCGCCGCCGAGGCCGTCGGTAGAGCCGATCGGGTTCGCCCACAACGGCTTTCACGTCGACGACGAACAACGTTTCCAGCCGCTGAGCCGCTTCGAGCCTGCTGCCGAGCCGGAACCGCCACAGGAGACGCGAAAACCGGACGTCCTCGACCCCGACTATCCGCTGGACTTCGGCAGCCACGCCCATCACGAAACCCCGGACGAGGGCGACTACCGGCCACCGTCGCGCCACGGCCTGACCGACGGGGAACCCGGGCAGTACCCGTTCCGTCCCAACGGCAGACATTCCCGCGCCGAGTCCGACGATGCGCCCAGCTACGGGCGGCACTCCAGGCCGGGCGACTAGCCTTCGGCGTCAGGCGCGAGCGACAGGAACGCGCCCAACTCGACAAGGCGGTCCGGCGTCGACGGCAGATAGTCTGTCAGCGTCTCCGAGCGCACGATGATGCTGGCGTACTTGGCCCGGCTCACCGCGACATTGAGCCGATTCCGGTTGAGCAGGAATGCGATTCCGCGCGGTACGTCGTCGATCGACGACGCCGTCATCGAGACGAACACCACCGGCGCCTGCCTGCCCTGGAACTTGTCCACCGTGCCGACGTCGACGCCGTTGTACCCGGCGGCATCGAGGTACTCGCGCAGCAGCAGCACCTGCGCGTTGTACGGCGCGACGACCAGCACGTCGTCCTGGCGCAGCGTGCGGGGGCCGTCCTCATCGGTCCACGCCGAACCGCAACAGGCGGGCGATCTCGGCGACGATCACATCCGCTTCCTCGGGGCTGCTGGTCGAGTTCCCGTCGTGGGCGACCGTCAGCACCCGAACGCCCGGTGCGTATCCGTCCAAACGCCTTGCACCGGTGCGGCTTTCCTCCGAACGCAGCCTGCCCTCATAGGACAACCGGGACACCGGCCCGCATACCGCGGGATGCATCCGGTACGAGCGGTCCAGGAAATAGCCGAGCTGTTCGGGCAGTGTGCGCTGACCCTGCACGAGCCAGCCGAGCGCCGACGCGTCGACAGGCTCCGGGTGATGGCCCTGGCTGACCTGCGGCAGTTGCTGCGGGTCGCCGAGCAGCATCAGGTTCTTGGCCGAACGCGCCACCGCAATGGTGTTGGCCAGGCAGAACTGGCCTGCCTCCTCGATGACGAGCAGGTCGAGACTGGCCGCATCCACGCGGTTGTCGTTGGCGAAATCCCATGCGGTGCCGCCGATTACGCATCCCGGGGTCGCCGCGATGAACGCGGCGTACTCGTCTTTGTCGATCGACTGGCAGGCGACGTCGGCGGGGCAGTCCTTCTTGGCGATCCGTGCCGGATCGACGTCGGCCTTGACCAGGTCACGGAAAAGGTTCTCCACCACCGCATGTGATTGCGCGACGACGCCGACGCGCCACTCGTGGTCGTTCACCAGCGTCGCGATGATCCTCGCCGCTGTGAACGTCTTTCCGGTGCCCGGCGGCCCGTGCACGGCCACGTACGACCGGTCGAGGTCGAGCAGTGCCGCGGTGATGTCGGCGGCCGTATCGCCGGTATGCGGCAGCGGTGCTCCGCTGCGCGTACGCGGGGTTCGGCGCAACAGGATGTCGACGATCGCGGTGGCGGGCAGCGCGGGCAGGGCGCCGCCGACCTCGGCTGCCGCCGCGTCGATCGACTCGCGCAGCTTCTTGGTGCCGACGATCGAGCGGGGCGTCAGCGCGAACGGCAACTGGGTGAACGGCCCGTCGGCAGGTTCGCGCTCACAGATCGTGACCTTGGTCGGCAGGTTCGGATCATCGACGTCGATGATCTCGGCGTTGCCCGCCGCGCGCCGGTCGGGATTGTCGGCCAGCCCGGTCGGCGACGGCGGGTCGTACAGCGAGAAGACCTCGGACTTGAGCCCACCTGCCGCAAGCGTGCCGGTGAGCTGCACCCAGCGCTGGTTCTTCCTGGCGCGCGTCGACGGAAGGTGCCAGTCCTTGACGACAACGGGCTCCTGTTCGGCGAGGAATACATCGCTGGTATCGCCCCACTCGTCGACCGGGTTGTTCAACCGGTCGAAGTGCGCCCACCAGAACGGCTTGTCCTCGCGCCGGTGATATCCGCGGGCAGCGGCGAACAATGCGACGGCCGTCTGCTCGGGCGTACGGCCGTCGACACCGTCGCCCGCGAAGGCCATCAACGTGCGGGCGAGCTCGTCGGTGTCCTCGACAGCGGCGACGCTCTCCGTCACCGGTTGCGGGCCTAGCGGCGGAACGCTGGACTCGATCGCGATCTTGATCAGCCAGTCGCGCAGCCGATGCGTCGAGCGGCAGTCGTAGCGGTTGTACTCCTCGATCTCCTTCAGCGCGATCTCCGCCTCGTCGCCACGCTGTGCGGCGAGCAGGTCGCAGTAGCGGGCGTAGGCGTTGATCGAGTCGGCGGCGGTGGTGACATCGCCGGTGCGCAGCTCGGCGCCCATGTACAGCGGCTCGAGCGACTTCAGGCTGTAGTTGTCGGCGCCGACCCGAATGCACTTGCGCACCAACGGAAACAGGTCGACGAGCACGCCGCTGCGCAACAGGTCGTCGACCTCGTCCTCGCCGACGCCGTAGCGTCCGGCCAGCCGCAGCAGCGCGGTCTTCTCGTACGCCGCGTAGTGGTAGATGTGCATGTTCGGATAGCGCTTGCGGCGCTTGCGGACCATCGCCAGGAAGTCGACGAGCGCCTGACGCTCGCTCGCGCGGTCGTGCGCCCGCAGCGGCCGGAACGCGCCGCCGACCTCGAGCACCCCCCACAGGTACTCCAAACCCCAGTCGCGGCCGTCGGCGGTCCACAAGGGGTCGCCCTCGAAGTCGAAGAACAGATCACCCTTGTCGGGGTCGGGCAGCAGGTTCAGCGGCTGGCTGTCGGTCACCTCGTACGGCGGCTTGCCGTCGACCTTCGGTGCGGTCTGCAGCCGCGCCTGGGCGGTGAGAGCCGCGACCGTCCTTGCGGGCAGCTCGGGCACCGGGCCGTCGTGCTGCGCGAGGTCCGTCATCGTCGTGATGTTCGCGTCGATCAACCGGGCGCGCTGACTGGCCCGCATGCCCGCGACCAGCAGCAGGTCGTCGTGCTCACGGACCTCGATGGTGCACTCGGGGCAGCGGAAGCAGGCGCGGACCTTCTCGTCGTCCCACCGAACTGCAGTGCCGCCCGCCAGGTGCCGGTCGAGCTGGCGCTCCAGTTCCGCGCGCCGCGGCCGGTAGACCGGGACCAGCTCGTCGACCCGGTAGCCGACGGTCGCGTTGTCGCCGAGCACCAACTCGACTTCGTCGGCCACCGGCACGCCAGCGGCGGTGAGGGTCTCCGCGTAGGCGGCGAGCTGCAACAGCGCCTCGACCTTGACCGACCGCGCCAGCTTGGTGTCACGCAGCCGATAGCGCTGCCCGTCGAACACCAGGAAGTCGGCGAAACCGACGAACCGGCCGTCGAACATCGCCGCCTGATAGATCACCGAATCCCGTCGTTCGACCGCGCGCAGGGTGGCGTCGGCGGCAGCCGTCAAACCGGCCACGGTGTAGTCGGGGCGGCCGATCTTGGTGATGGTGTCCTGCGACATCAAGCGCAGCTCGTCGAGGTGTCGTTGCTCGTGCTCGCCGCCGAGTTTGGCCGTGCGGGCGAGCAATTCGTCTTCCGCCGCGACCTGCGGCCCCCAGCCAAGCCGCGCATCGAACGAGCGCAGCAGCGCGTACTCGCAGCGGGCTGCGGCTGCGAGGTCTGACGCGCTGTAGATCACGCGATCGTCGGCGACAAACACGATGCCAACTCTAGGCGGGTGCCCCGACATTCAATTCCCGCGAAATAGCATTCCGGGCTGTGATCTCGAAATAGCGACCAGGAATGCTATTTCGCGGAAATCGTCAGCCGGGCGTGTTGCCGATGAGCTCCACGCCATTGCCGTTCCAGCGGAACTTCACAATGCTGTCGAGCCCGGGGGTGCCGTTGGAGTAGACCAGCGCGACGGTGTCGCCGGTGCTGCCGGTCTTGTCGATGCCGTTGAACCCGTAGGTGTCGGGCACCCCCGTCGGGATGAACTTGCCGAGATGGAACAGCACGGCACGGGTGTTGGGGTTGTCGCCGTTGGTGTTGGCCTTGACGATCACGGCCGAAAGCTGCGCGCACTCGTTGTACGTGCCCGCCAGCGGCTCGGGGCTCCAGGCCTGCCCGCTGCGGGGATCGCGGGGCAAGTCCGAGACGGTCTTGGCGATCGCGGGCGCGGCCAGGTTCACCGCGCACGGGTCGGCAGCGGCGGTGCTCGGCGCGGCGCTGGTGGGCGGCGGGGCTGCCGGTGCCGCCGTCGCAGGGGCGACGGTGGTCGTGCTCGCCTCGGGCGTCTTGGAAACCGTGGAGTCGCCGGAGCCGCAACCGGCGAGCAGCAGCGGGACCGCCGCGATCCAGACCCACTTCACAGATGCGCACCGTACCGTCATCTCGTCCGTCGACCCGGCAGGCGCGCGGCAGGTTGAGGCGGTGCCTGCCTCTAGACTGACAATTCGATGACGACGCCCGACACCGACGCGCCTCTCGCGCAACCCACCTTCGCCGACCTGCAGATTCACCCAGCGGTGCTGCAGGCCGTAGCCGACGTCGGCTACGAGTCGCCGTCGGCGATCCAGGCGGCGACCATCCCGGCCATGATGGCCGGCTCTGATGTGGTCGGGCTCGCTCAGACCGGCACGGGGAAGACGGCGGCGTTCGCCATCCCGATCCTGTCGAAGATCGACACCTCGAGCCGCATCACCCAGGCGCTGGTGCTGGCGCCGACGCGGGAACTCGCGCTTCAGGTCGCCGAGGCGTTCAGTCGGTACGGCTCGCACTTGCCGGTGAATGTGCTGCCCATCTACGGCGGCGCCTCCTACGGGCCGCAGTTGGGCGGCCTCAAGCGCGGTGCGCAGGTCGTCGTCGGCACGCCGGGCCGGGTCATCGACCACCTGGAGAAGGGCAGCCTGGATCTCACGCACCTGGACTACCTGGTGCTCGACGAGGCCGACGAGATGCTGCAGATGGGGTTCGCCGAGGACGTCGAGCGCATCCTCGCCGACACCCCGGAGTACAAGCAGGTCGCCCTGTTCTCTGCGACCATGCCGCCCGCCATCCGCAAGATCACCACGAAGTACCTTCACGACCCCGTCGAGGTGACGGTCAAGGCGAAGACGCAGACCGCAGAGAACATCACGCAGCGGTACATCCAGGTGCACGGCCCCCGGAAGATGGACGCACTGACTCGGCTGCTCGAGGTCGAGCAGGGCGACGGGATGATCGTGTTCGTCCGCACCAAACAGGCCACCGAAGAAGTCGCGGAGCGACTGAAGGCGAGGGGATTCGCCGCGGCGGCCATCAACGGTGACATTCCGCAGGCGGTGCGTGAGCGCACCATCGCGGCGCTTAAGGACGGCACGATCGACATCCTGATCGCGACGGACGTCGCCGCGCGCGGGCTGGACGTCGAGCGCATCTCACACGTGCTGAACTACGACATTCCGCACGACCCCGAGTCCTACGTGCACCGGATCGGGCGCACCGGCCGTGCCGGACGGTCGGGGACCGCGCTGCTGTTCGTCACGCCCCGCGAACGCCACTTGCTGAAGTCGATCGAACGCGTGACGCGGCAGAAGCTCATCGAATCCGAGTTGCCGTCCGTCGACGACGTCAATGCCCAGCGCGTCGAGAAGTTCCGCGACTCCATCACAACGGCGCTGGAAAACCCGGGAATTGACTTGTTCCGCAAGCTGATCGAGGGATACGAACGCGACCACGACGTGCCGATGGCCGACGTCGCCGCGGCCCTCGCGCTGCAGAGCCGCGACGGCGAGGAGTTCCTGATGACGGAGCCTCCTCCGGAGAAACGCCGCGAGCGTCCAGACCGTGGCCCGCGCGACGACGGGCCGCCCCGTAAGCGGCGTGAGGTTCGCGACGACCTCGCCACGTACCGCATCGCCGTCGGCAAGCGTCACAAGGTGATGCCGGGTGCGATCGTCGGGGCGATCGCCAACGAGGGCGGTCTGCACCGCAGCGATTTCGGCCATATCAGCATTCGGCAGGACTACTCGCTGGTCGAACTGCCTGCGAAGCTGTCCAAGCAGACGTTGAAAGCCCTTGCGAAGACGCGGATTCAAGGTCAGCTGATCGACCTGCAACCCGACCGTGGACCGAAGAAGTCACACCGCACGCCGAAATGACGCTGTCCAAAGGTATTACGGATCCCGAGGCTCAAGGGGGCCTCGAATCCGTCTCGACCCCCGAACGGGTCGCGTCGCTGACCGGGATCCGTGCCGTCGCGGCGCTTTTCGTGATGGCCACCCATGCTGCCTACACCACCGGCAAGTACACGCACGACTACATCGGCCTGATGTACTCGCGGATGGAGATCGGCGTCCCGATCTTCTTTGTGCTGTCGGGTTTTCTGCTCTTCGCACCGTGGGTCAAGGTCAATGCGACGGACGGGCCGTCGCCGTCGCTGCGCCGCTACACCTGGCACCGGGTGCGCCGAATCATGCCGGCCTATATCGTCACCGTGCTGATCGCTTACGCCGTGTACCACTTCCGCACCGCGGGGCCGAATCCCGGCCACACCTGGATGGGGCTGCTGCGCAATCTCACGCTGACGCAGCCGTACACCGACAACTACCTGTTCTCGTATCTGCATCAGGGCCTGACCCAAATGTGGAGCTTGGCAGTGGAAGTCGCGTTCTATGTGGTGCTTCCGCTGCTGGCGTATCTGCTGTTGGTCGTGCTGTGCCGACGGCAATGGCGGCCGATCCGGTTGATGGCCGGGCTGCTGTGTCTTGCCGCGCTGACGCCGATCTGGATTGTCATCGTGCATACCACCGACTTCCTGCCCGACGGCGCGAAGCTCTGGCTGCCGACGTATCTGGCGTGGTTCATCGGCGGGATGATGCTGGCGGCGCTGCAGGCCATGGGAGTGCGTGCCTACGCGATGGCGTGCCTGCCGGTGGCGGTGGTCTGCTACCTCATCGTGTCGACACCGATCGCGGGGGCGCCCACGACGTCGCCCGCCGGCCTCGGTGAGGCCCTCGCCAAGGCGGGCTTCTACGCGGTGATCGCGGCGCTGGCTGTCGCACCGCTGGCACTGAGTGACCGCGGCTGGTACGCCCGATTCCTGGCGAGCCGTCCGATGGTGTTCCTCGGCGAGATCTCCTACGAGATCTTCCTGATCCACCTGATCACGATGGAACTCGTGATGGTGGAGGTGCTGCGCTTCCACATCTACACCGGCTCGATGGCGCTGCTGTTCATGGGCACGCTCATCGCCACGGTCCCGGCGGCCTGGCTGCTGCACCGCCTCACCCGCGCCCGCTCCTGAATGCGCGAAACGGTATTCCGGCAGGCCGCCTCGCACTTTCGCTGCCGGAATGCAGTTTCGCGGGGTACGCGTCAAATAGTCTGACGGTCTCGAACTCGAAAACGCGAGGTTCGAGAACCCCGAGAGGACTCCTCATGACTGACCCCGTGCGCCGCGACATCCTGCCCATTCCGGACGCTCAGCACGTGGGTCTGACGACCTATGACGCCAAGGATCCGGATACGAAATATCCGCCGATCACGATGTTGCGTCCGCCAGAGGGGGCGCCGAACGTGTTGATCGTGCTGATCGACGACGTGGGGTTCGGTGCGTCGTCGGCATTCGGCGGCCCGTGCAACACACCGACGGCCGACCGGTTGGCCGCCAATGGGCTCAAGCTGAACCGTTTCCACACCACCGCGCTGTGCTCGCCGACCCGCCAGGCGATGCTGACCGGACGCAACCACCACTCTGTCGGCATGGGCGCGATCACCGAGATGGCGACGTCGGCCCCCGGCAATAGCAGCATCCGGCCGAAAAGCAAAGCGCCTGTTGCAGAGACGTTGCGGCTCAACGGATTTTCCACAGCGCAGTTCGGAAAGTGCCATGAGGTGCCGGTCTGGGAGGTCTCACCGGTAGGCCCGTTCCACCAGTGGCCTACGGGTTCGGGCTTCGAATACTTCTACGGGTTCGTCGGCGGAGAGGCCAACCAGTACTACCCCGGCCTGTTCGAGGGCACCACACCGGTGGAACCGGAAAAGTCGCCGGAAGAGGGCTACACCCTGAACCAGGACCTGGCCGACCGGGCCATAACGTGGGTGCGCCAGCAGAAGGCGCTCGCGCCTGACAAACCGTTCTTCATGTACTACGCGCCGGGTGCCACGCATGCGCCACACCATGTGCCGCGAGAGTGGATCGACCGATACCACGGCAAATTCGATGCGGGTTGGGATGCGTTGCGAGAGCAGATCTTTGCCAAGCAGAAGGAGCTGGGCGTCATTCCCCAGGACGCCGAGTTGACCAAGCGTCACGCCGAGATTCCGGCCTGGGACGACATGTCCGATGAGCTCAAACCGGTGTTGTCGAGGCAGATGGAGATCTACGCCGGATTCCTCGAACAGACCGACTACGAAGTCGGTCGGGTCATCGACGCGATCGACGCTCTGGGTGTCCTGGACGACACCCTGATCTACTACATCATCGGCGACAACGGCGCATCGGCCGAGGGGACACCGAACGGCTGCTTCAACGAGATGTGCACCCTCAACGGCATGACCGGCATCGAAACCACTGAGTTCCTGTTGTCGAAGATCGACGACTTCGGCACACCAGCGGCATACAACCACTACGCTGTGGGCTGGGCGCATGCACTGTGCACCCCCTATCAGTGGACCAAGCAGGTCGCATCGCACTGGGGCGGAACCCGCAACGGCACGATTGTGCACTGGCCCAACGGTATTGCCGACAAGGGCGCGACCCGCAACCACTTCCACCACGTCATCGACGTCGCACCGACGCTTCTGGAAGCGACTGGGGTGCCGGCTCCGTTGTTCGTCAATGGCATTCAGCAGGCACCGCTGGAGGGCGTCAGCATGCTGGCGATGCTGCGCAACAGCGACGCTCCGGAGAACCATGACGTGCAGTACTTCGAGATCATGGGAAACCGAGGGATCTACTACAAAGGCTGGACCGCGGTCACCAAGCACCGCACACCGTGGCTTACGGATCAGCCGTCGCTCGAAGACGACGTGTGGGAGCTGTACGGGCCGGACGACTGGACACAGGCCAATAATCTGGCGACACAGAACCCTGAGAAACTCGCAGAGTTGCAACGTCTTTGGCTGATCGAGGCAGTCAAATACAACGTCGTCCCACTCGATGACCGGGCTTTTGAGCGCATCAATCCCGACATTGCAGGGCGGCCACAGCTGATCAGTGGCGACACCCAGCTGCTGTTCTCCGGCATGCGTGTCAGTGAGAACTGCATCTTGAACATGAAGAACAAGTCGCATTCTGTGACGGCCAGGTTGGAGGTGCCGGATTCCGGTGCGAGCGGTGTGATCGTCACCCAGGGCGGCTCGGTCGGTGGCTGGAGCCTCTATGTCCACGAGGGCCGATTGAAATACTGCTACAACTTCTTCGGCATCGAGTACTACATCGTCGTCGCCGACCGGCCGGTCCCGGCAGGCAGGCACGACGTACGTATGGAGTTCGCCTATGACGGTGGCGGACTGGCCAAGGGCGGCATGGTGACTCTCTATTATGACGGTACGGTCGTCGGCACCGGCCGAGTCGAACGGACCGAGCCGATGGGCTTCTCCGCCGATGAGGCCTGCGATGTCGGGTCCGACACGGGATCACCCGCCTCGCCCGATTACGGTCCTTCCGGAAACAAGTTCACCGGCAAGGTCGATTGGGTGAAGCTCGATATCGGCCAGGACAGCCACGATCACCTGGTGACGGCCGAGGACAAGCTGAACATCGCGATGGCGCGGCAGTAGCGGCTAGGCCGCGCACGCGAGGAGCGTGAAGACTCAAGCCGTCTCCTGCGCCGTCGGCACCACCATCGGCGCGACGAACTGTTCGAGCATCGCCCGCTCTTCGGCTTCGTCGTGGCCGGGGAAGACCAGCAGCGACGTCATCACCCGAACCAGCCAGCGCGCCTTGCGCTCGACCACCACCGGGTCGTCGGGTCCCATCGAGATCAGAAATGCCTCGGTGAGCGCCTTGATCACCTGCGACTGCTCGGCGATCTCCGCACCGATGGGCCGCTGCGCGGTGGCGAACCACGATGACAGCGCGGGACTTTCGCGCACGTTCCGCAGCGAGGACACCATGCCCTCGATCAGTCGCTCCCGCGGTTCTTCGACGCCGGAGAGCTGCTCGGTCATCTGGTGGAACAGGCGGTAGCTTTCGCGGTGCACGTAGGCGGTGTAGAGCGCTTCCCGGTTCTCGAAGTAGCGGTACAGCGTCGCCCGCGAACACCCTGCGGCCTTGGCGATTTCGTGCATTCCGACAGTCGCGGCGTCCTGCTCGGCGAACAGTGCGTCGGCGGCGTCCAGAATGCGGTCGGCGGCCACTTCGGTCCTGCGGTCGCCGAGCCAGTCGTTGCCTGCCATCACGCCGTCACCCGGAACGGGACCGAAAGGGGTCTGCGCACGTAACTCCCACCGGCCCAAACGATCGCGGACTCGTCGACCTCGAAGTTCGGACACCGCGCGAGCAGCTCGGTGAGCGCAACGCGTGACTGCATCCTGGCGGCTGCGGCGCCGAGGCAGAAGTGCGCGCCGTGGCTGAACGTCATGATATTGCGCGGCCGCCTGCGAACGTCGAGTTCGCCTGCGTCGGCACCGTATTCGCGCTCGTCGCGGTTGGCCGACCCGTAGAGCAGCAGTACCTTGCGTCCAGCGGGGATCGTCGAATTGCCGATCCGCACATCGCGGGTGGTGGTGCGGGCCAGGCCCTGTGCGGGCGACGTCAGCCGAAGCAGTTCATCGACCGCATCCGTGATCAGATCGGGGTTGTTGACCAGCATCCTGCGCTGATCCGGCCGCTGGTGCAGCAGCTGCACGCCGCCGCCGAGCATGCCGGTCGTGGTGTCGTTGCCTCCGGTGACCATCGTGAAGGTGAATGCCAGCACCGACAGCATGCCTGCCATGTCTCCGTCGGCGCCGACGCCGGCCGCGACGAGGTGTGACACGGTGTCGTCGCCCGGCTCGCGCCTGCGCCGCTCGATCAGCTGGGTGAAGTAGGCCATCATCGACGCCACGGCCTCTCCCGCAGACTCTGCCGCCTCGGGGAAACCGCCGGTCTGCGCGTTGGCCGCGACGATCGCCTCGGTCCAGCCGTCGAACTGCTGGCGGTCCTCGTCGGGAACGCCGAGGTAGTGCGCGACCACCATCGACGGCAACGGCTTGAACAGGTCGGCGACGATGTCCCCGCCACCGTCGGCCCGCAGTCGCTCGACCCGCTCGATCACGAAGTCGCGCACCTTCGGCTCGACGGCCTCCACCTGACGCGGCGTGAAGCCGCGGGACACCAGCTTGCGAAATTCGGTGTGGGTCGGCGGGTCCTGCATCACGAACGGCGGATTGTCTGGCCAGACCAATCATTTCCAGCTCGCCGTAGTTCACCGTCAAACCCTGGGCCGACGAGAACGTCTCGTGGTCGCGTGCGGCGTTCCATACGTCGGCGTGCCGAGACAGCACCCAGTAGTCCTGGTCGGGTCGGTCCTCGGGCACCACGTGGTGCACCGGATCCTTGTCGCGCAGCGCCTGGTACATCGGCCACGGGTTGGCCCAGGTATCGGCGGTTGCCAGCTCGAACCGGGCTTGCGAGTGGTGAGACAGAGCAGCGGTCATGTCTTATGGCTACGACACAACGCCATGCCGTGTCAACAGGGCGCAGTGAATTGTCACTAAATGGCAGCGCCGGGATTCAGGATGCCGTCGGGATCCAGCGCCTGCTTGATGCGACGGTTGAGCTCCATCGCCTCGGGCCCGATCTGGGCGGCCAACCAGGGCCTTTTGAGCCTGCCGACGCCGTGCTCGCCGGTGATCGTGCCGCCGAGCCCGATGGCCAGATCCATGATTTCGCCGAACGCCTTCTCGGCGCGCTCCGCCATCGCCGCATCCGACGGGTCGAACACGATCAGCGGATGGGTGTTGCCGTCGCCGGCATGCGCGATCACCGAGATCATCACGTCGCAATCGGCGGCGATGTGCTCGACGCCGCTGACGAGGTCGCCGATCCGCGGCAGCGGCACGCCGACGTCCTCGAGCAGCAGCGTGCCCTTGGCCTCCACGGCGGGAATCGCGAAGCGGCGCGCAGCGACGAACGCCTCACCCTCGTCGGGGTCGTCGGTGGAGAACACCTCGGTGGCGCCGTTCTCCTCGAACACGCCCGCGATCCTCTCGGCGTCCTCGGCCGCCGACCGACCGCGCTCGTCGGAGCCCGCCAGCAGCAGGGCGGCGGCGTCGCGGTCCAGGCCCATCTTGAGCTTGTCCTCGACGGCGTTGATCGCGACGGCGTCCATGAACTCCAGCATCGACGGCCGCATCTGACAGGCGACGCCGAGCACCGCGTCGATGGAGGCTTCGACCGTCGCGAAGTTGGCAACGACGGTGCTGGCCCTGTGCTGCTTGGGCAGCAGCCGCAGCGTGATCTCGGTGACGATGCCCAGCGTGCCCTCGCTGCCGACGAAGAGCTTCGTGAGGCTCAGGCCCGCAACGTCTTTCAGCCTCGGGCCGCCGACCCGCACCGCAGTCCCGTCGGCCAGCACCACCTGCAGGCCCATCACATAGTCGGTGGTGACGCCGTACTTCACGCAGCACAGCCCGCCTGCATTGGTCGCGATGTTGCCGCCGATGCTGCAGATCTCGAACGACGACGGGTCCGGCGGATACCACAGATCATGGTGTGCGGCGGCCTTTTTCACCTCGGCGTTGAACAACCCTGGCTGGCAGACCGCGGTGCGCGTGACGGGGTCGACGGAGATGTCCCGCATCTTCTCGGTCGACAGCACGATGCCGTCGTCGATGGCGGTGGCCCCGCCGGACAGCCCGCTGCCCGCACCGCGCGGCACCACGGGCACGCGGTGGGCGCTGGCCCAGCGCATGACGGTCTGCACGTGCTCGGTGGTCAGCGGCCGCACGACCGCGAGGGGCTTGCCCGCCGCGGGGTCGAGCGCCCGGTCTTGCCGGTATCCCTCGGTGATGGCTGGGTCGGTGACGACCGTGCCCTCCGGCAGTTCGGCGATCAGGCTGTCGAGTGCGCTCACGGTTAGATGCTACGAGCACTCACGAGGGCACCATCCAGGACAGCACCGGCGAGGCCTGCAGGGCGGACAGCGCGCACAGCACCACCAGGAACACGATGCTCCAGACCACCACGCGGCGGAAGATGTCGCCCTCTTTGCCGTTCATGCCGACGGCAGCGGCCGCGATGGCCAGGTTCTGCGGCGAGATCATCTTGCCGAGCACACCGCCGGAACTGTTCGTCGCCGCCATCAGCACGTCGGACAGCCCAGCCTGGTTCGCGGCGGTGACCTGCAGCGCGCCGAACAGTGAATTGGCCGACGTGTCGGATCCGGTGACCGCCGTGCCGAGCCACCCGAGGATCGGCGACAGCAGCGCGAAAGCGCCGCCCGCCGCCGCCATCCAGGTGCCCAACGTGATCGTCTGGCCGGACAGGTTCATCACGAACGCCAGCCCCAGCACCGCCATCACCGTGACGATGGCCCAGCGCAGCTGATGCAGTGTCGTGCCGTACGCCTTGACCGCTCGCGGCAGCGACAGCTTGAGCACGACCATCGTGATGATGCCCGCGATCAGCATCTGGGTGCCCGGCGTGGTGAGCAGGTTCAGCGTGAACTCCGTCAACGACACCGGCTTTCCCTTGGGGCTGACGACGTCCAGGCCGGGCCACTGGAACTTGACCGTGGCCTTGTCGAGCAGCTTCTTCACCGCTGCGATCTGGCAGATGACGAACACCGCGATGACGATCGCGTAGGGGGCATAGGCCTTCACGATGTCGGCGCGAGAGTCGGGATGCTCGACGCGGTGCGCGAACTCCGGCGTCGGCGTATCCGCGGCCCCACCCGCGACGACGGCGGCTTCGTGATACGTCCGGCCGGGTCGCCAGACGCGGACCAGCACGACCATGGCGGCGGCCGACAGCAGCGATGCGACCACGTCGGCCAGCGGCACCGAGACGAAGTTGGACGTGGCGAACTGGCCGATCGCGAAGAAGACACCGCATACGAGTGCGGGCAGCCAGGTTTCCCGTACGCCGCGCCAGCCGTCGACGATCGCGACCAGTACGAGGGGAACGAACAGCGCCAGGATCGGCGTCTGCCTGCCGACCATCGCACCGAGCGTGTCGCTCGGCAGGTTGGTGACCTTGGCCAGGGTGAGGATCGGGGTCGCCATTGCGCCGAAGGCGACGGGGGCGGTGTTGGCCGTCAGGGCGAGCGCGGCGGCCTTCAGCGGCTTGAACCCCAACGCCATCAGCATCACCGACGTCACCGCCACCGGCGTGCCGAAGCCCGCGAGTGCCTCCAGCAGCGCGCCGAACGAGAACGCGATCAGCACGGCCTGGATGCGCTGGTCGTCGCTCACGCTCGCGAACGAGCGGCGCAGCACGTCGAAGTGCCCTGTCTCCACCGTCAGCTGGTAGACCCAGATCGCGTTGATGACGATCCACAGGATCGGGAAGAAGCCGAACGCGGCGCCTTCGGTGCCCGCCAGCAGGGTCTGCCCGATGGGCATGCCGTACACGAGGACGGCGACGACGATGGCGACCGCCAGGGAGATCAGCGACGCCACCCATGCGGTAACTCTCAGGACGCCGAGCAGGATGAAAAGCAGCAGCAGGGGGATCGCCGCAACAAGCGAGCTCCATGCGAGGGAATGGGCAACCGGATCGAGAACTTGCTGGTACACGAGCGACCTCGATGTTCGAATCTGTGGCTTGCGTCACACGGGTACCCCAAGATCAGCGCGCTTAAGACACGACTTTTACAGCAACTACTCAGGGTCGGCGATCGGCTCGCTGTCGAGGTGGCGAAGCGCAGGCAGGAAGAGCGCGACGAGGCCGAGCAGCAGCATCGGCAGTGATAGCGCCAGGAATGTCGCGTGCAGTCCGGCGGCGTCGGCCAGGGGCCCTGCGAGGACGAGGCCGAGTGGCCCCGCGGCGTAGGCCAGCGACCCCATGACGCCGACGACGCGGCCGCGGAGATGCTGCGGCGCCCGGGTCTGCATGACGTAGTTGTAAATCGGCGCGATCGGGCCGTAGACGAAGCCGACGATCGCGCACAGCACCAGGATCAGCGGCAGCGGCGGCAGGAACGCGATGATCGTCATCGCCACCCCGAGCGTGAGCACCGCGGTCAGCATCACGGTCCGTCGGCGCATGTACTTCGACAGCACCGCATAGCCCAGCGCACCGACGAGGCCGCCCACGCTCAACGCCATCAGCACCCAGCCCAGCTGCGCAGGTTCGTTGCGGTCCGTGAAGTACTTCGGGAAAAGGACGGACTCCATCGGCATGTAGAGACCCGTTGCGGCGAGGTCGATGATGGCCAGCGTGCGCAACACCTTGTTGTTCCAGACGAAGTGCAGGCCTTCGACGATGCCCGCCCAAATTCCGTCGGGCAGCGCATTCGCATCGGGGGTTCCGGCGCCCTCGAGGCGCAGGGTCGAAATCGCGATGATGGACAACACGAACGCCGACGCCGTCACCCACATCGTGTTCACGCCGCCGAGCGTGGCGATCAGCAGGCCGCCAAGGCCCGGCCCGACGATGTAGGACAGGTTGAACACCGCCTCGTACACGCTGTTGGCGTGGTCCAGCGTCCAGCCGGCGCGCGTCGCGGCCTCCGGCAGCATCGTCTCGCGCGCCGTCATGCCCGCCGGGTCGAACAGCGCGCCGAGCGCGGCCAGGCAGGCCAGCACGACGACGTTGACGACTTGCACGCCGAAGGTCAGTGCGAGCACGGGGACGGCCGCCACCGACAAGGCCGACAGTGCGTCGGACATCATCGAGACGCGCTTGCGGCCGAGGTAGTCCACCGAGGCGCCGGCGATCAGCGTCGCGACGAGCAGGGGAATGGTGCCCGCCATTGCGACGATCGACGCGTCGAGGGCGGATCCGTTGCGTTGCAGCACCAGCCATGGGAACGCGACGATCGAGATGCCGTTGCCCGCGCCGGCCATCAGCGCGGCGAAGAGGATGACGACGAGCGGTCCGCGCTTGCCTCTGATCATTAGTTATCCCGGCGAATCTAACAGCGGCCCGGCCCGGTCGGCGACGGAATTTGCCCCGCAGGCACAGTGGAGCGGTGAAGCTGGCTCATCCCCGCACGGGCGAACTGTTCGACTCGCCGGTGCCCGCGGGCGCCGGTTGGCCGGGTGATCCGGCGACTCCGGCCACGGCGGTCGCCGGGTCGGCCGCGCAGGTCACCACGATGGCCGAGGCCGCGGAGTCGCTGAACCAGGTCGACGCCGAGGTGTCGGTGTGCCGGGCCTGCCCGCGGCTGGTGGAGTGGCGCGAGCGGGTGGCCGTCGAGAAGCGCAAGTCCTATGCCGGCGAGCCGTACTGGGGCAGACCGATTCCCGGCTGGGGCGCGTCGCGTCCGCGATTGATGGTGCTCGGGCTGGCGCCTGCCGCGCACGGTGGCAACCGGACCGGGCGGGTGTTTACCGGCGATCGCTCCGGCGACTTCCTGTTCGCGGCGCTGCACCGGGCCGGGCTGGCCAATCAAGCGCTGTGTGTGGACGCGACGGATGGGTTGGCGCTCAACGACACTCGGGTGGTGGCCGCGGTGCGCTGCGCACCGCCTGCGAATGCCCCGACCCCAGCAGAGCGCGCGACGTGTGCGCCATGGCTGGACGCGGAGTGGCGGCTTGCGGGCGCAGACGTGCGGGTGATCATCGTGCTTGGCGGGTTCGCGTGGCGTGCGGCCCTGGACATGGTGCGTGCGGCGGGCGGCTCGGTCGGGCGCCCGGTGCCGAAGTTCGGTCACGGCGCGACGGCGGCGGTGCAGACGCCGCACGGCGAGGTGACGCTGATCGGCTGCTATCACCCCAGCCAGCAGAACACGTTCACGGGCAAGCTCACCCCGGCGATGCTCGACGATGTCTTCGGCAAGGCCGCATCACTGGCCGGCATTCAGTGATTTCGGCGCGCTACCGTGCGCTCAGCGCCGGTAAGCGCGCCGAAATCGCGGGAACGCGGGCGTGATGGCCGGCGTTGACACCCGTATGCGGCTTTCCGTACTCGACCTCGTTCCCGTGCGCACCGACCAGTCGACGTCTGACGCGCTGGCGGCATCGACGCAGCTCGCGCAGACCGCCGACCGGCTGGGCTACACCCGCTACTGGCTGGCCGAGCACCACAACATGCCATCGGTGGCGGCCACCAGCCCGCCGGTGCTGATCGCGCATCTGGCCGCGGCCACCACGCAGATCCGGGTCGGCTCCGGCGGCGTGATGCTGCCCAACCACGCGCCGCTCGCAGTCGCCGAACAGTTCGCGCTTCTGGAGGCCGCGCACCCGGGGCGGATCGACCTCGGTATCGGACGCGCGCCCGGCTCCGACCCGCTGACGTCGTATCTGTTGCGTAAACCGGCGGGACGTGACGACACCGACATCGACAAATTCCCTGAGTACCTCGACCACGTCGTCGCGATGATGAGCGCCAACGGTGTGCGGGTCAGCATCCCGCAGCAGGACTACATCCTCCACGCGACGCCCGCCGCCACGAGCGAGCCGCGCATGTGGCTGCTGGGCTCGTCGATGTACTCCGCGCACCTCGCCGCGGCCAAGGGGCTGCCGTACGTGTTCGCCCATCACTTCTCCGGGCAGGGCACCGCCGAGGCGCTGGAGATCTACCGGTCCGAATTCGTGCCGAGCGACCTGGCATCCGAGCCGGTGACATTCCTGACCGTCAACGCGGTGGTGGCCGAAACACATGACGAGGCAATGGCATTGCTGCTGCCGAACCTGCAGATGATGGCGCGGTTGCGCACGGGTCAAACCCTCGGGCCTGTCGATCTCGTCGAGGACGCCGAACTGAAGCAGCTGACGCCACCGGAGCAGGCGGTGGTCGAGTCGGGATTGCGGCGAGCCGTCGTCGGCGACCCGACCGAGGCGGCCGAGCAGGTGCGCGCGCTTGCCGAGGAGTTCGACGTCGACGAGGTGATGGTGCATCCGGTGGCGTCGGCCCGCCGCGGCACCGACCCCGCGACGTCGCCCGCGCGCATCAAGACATTGGAGCTGCTTGCGAAAGAGCTGTTCTGATCAGGCTTTTGGGCTCATTTCGAGCACCAGCTTGTGTCCGGGCTCAAGAGTGGTCAACCCGCGGTGGGCCGCCACGACGTCGGTGAATGGAATGGTCCTGACGGCTGGCCCGCGAAGAGTGCCTTCTGCGATGAGGTTCAGCTGATCCTGCAGCAGTCGCCGGTATTTCGCGGGTTGTAGCGCAACGAGCATGGGCACCGAACACAGGCGTTCACGCGGATGTGCGTACCGACGTAGGTTGGTCATCAACCCGCCGAGTGCGGCATCGGAGCGGCCGTGCCCGGGTCGCCCACTCCACGCGGTGCGCACGACGGTCCCCGTCGGCGCGGTCACCGTGCGCACCAGCGGATCGCCGGTGTGGTCGACGCTTGTGTCGGCGCCGCCATCGATCAACTCACGAACGCGCCCAGACCAATTCGGATCCCGGTAGTCGACCACCTCCGCGCCAAGGGATTCGGCGAAGTCGCGCGTCCGCTCTGAGGCGGTGCCCACCACGCGCGTCTTGTTTGCGACCGCGTATTGGGTGAGCAACGCGCCCACGGCGCCCGAGACTCCCTGCACGAAAAGCGTTGCGCGGTCCGGCGGCTGGGCGAGATCGATTGCGAGCGCCGCGGTCACGACGTCAAGCGGCAGCGCCGCCGCGTCCGCTGAGTTCAGCGATTCCGGCACTGGCACCACGCGAGCCGATGGAATGTCGAGATAGGTTGTGTAACTTCCCATTCGCGCCAGGCAGCCGGCCACGCGCATACCCGGGCGCAGACCTCTGCGCGTCGCGGCGCCGTCGACCGTCTCGAGCACGCCGACGAAGTCGTAGCCCGGCACGAAACCGGGGCGAGGCTGTAAGAGGTAATCACCCGCGCGCGCCGCCGCGTCTGTGGACCCCACCGACGCATGGGTTACCCGTACCCGAACCGTTCTGCTACCGGGCTGTTTCGGGGTGAACTCCTCGAGGCTGAGCGCCTCGGGCCCGCCGAAGTGACTGGCCCGTGCGCGTAATGCCGTCGGCTGGGCCATTGTTGCCTCCCTAGACGTTCGGCGTCAGCCTGATCACCGGGATTGGCCGCGACGTCCGCTTCTGATACTGGGCGTAGGTGCCCTTGTTGACCTTGTTGACGATCTTCCACAGCCTGTCGTAATCCGGATCGCCCGGCACCACCGGATGTGCTAACACACCAAAACGCCTCGGGCCGACATTTATTTCGACGTTCGGGTTGGCCTTCAGGTTGTGGTACCAATCTGGTGCCCGCGGCGACCCGCCCTTCGATGCGACGACGAGGTAGTCGTCGCCGTCACGGCCGTAGGTCAGAGACGTGGTGCGGGCCTTGCCGGTCTTGGCGCCAATCGTGTGCAGCAGCAGGGACGGCATCAGCATCATCCGGTGGCCGATCCAGCCGTTTGTGCGCTGATAGACAGTGTCGTGCAACCGCAGATATGCGCTGAACGCCTTCTGCACCAGGGAAGTCATGGCAGTCAGTCAGTCCTGCGCGGCGGCGTCGAGTTCGGCCAGGGCGTCCCGCAGGATCCGGCCGGTCTCCTCGCGATCGGGGTCGCGGCGCAGCAGCATGCCCTTGGCGAACGACAGCTTGTCGCCGGCCTGCCGCGGCAGCACGTGCAGGTGAATGTGGAACACGCTCTGAAAGGCCGCCTTGCCATCATTGATGACGACGTTGTTGCCGTCGGCGTGCAGCCCGGACCGGCGGGCCGCCTTGGCGATCCGCTGCCCGATGGCCACTAGCTCTGCGCATGTCTCCGGTGGAGTGTCGGTCAGATCGACGGTGTGGCGCTTGGGGATGACGAGTGTGTGGCCGCGGGTGAAAGGGCGGATGTCGAGAATGGCCAGGTAGTCGTCGTCCTCGTAGATACGGATGGCCGGGGCATCACCCGCGACGATGGCACAGAAAACACACGACATTCCGCCAGGCTAATCCGTCGCCAAAGTGTGAATCCGGCCACCCCTTTGCTGTCGGTGCGAGTGCATTCGAGCAGCTCAGGGCAGGTGACTTAAAAGTCTTGGACTGTATAGATCTTCCTCTCAGTCCAGTCTCAGCGAGCGTGTGCACAGTTTCAATAACCACTTTGCTGCCCACTATTAAGGGAAAACCACTCCATGAAAAAGCAGTCGCGACGCTCGCTGCGCCGATCTGGCCAGCCCTCATCTCCGAGCCAGTCTATGGGCCAACAGTATTCGGCCCCTCCTCCGCAGGGCGCGTATCAGCAGCCCTACGACTGGCGCTACGCAACGCAGCAGCCCCAGCCGCAATACGGCCCGTACGCCACTGCGTATCAGTCTGATTCGGCTCCGACGGCGCCGATTGCACTGGCGCGCAAGCGTTCCCGTACCGGCGTTGTCATCGCCGGGGCCGCGGCGGTAGCCGTCGTTTCCGGAGGTGTCGGTGCGGCGGTATGGGCCAGCCAGCCTGATCCGTCTGCCACTGCCAACAGCGCCGCCACTGCGGCCACGGCGGCGGCACCTGCGCCCAAGATGCCCGCCGCGGCGCTGCCGTCCGGCTCGGTCGAGCAGGTCGCCGCGAAGGTGCTGCCCAGTGTGGTGAAGCTGCAGATCAGCATGGGCCAGGGCAAGGAAGAGGGTTCGGGCATCGTGCTGAACCCCGACGGTCTGATCCTGACCAACAACCACGTCGTGGCGGCGCTCAGTGGCCCCTCGACCGACCAGGCGTCGAGCACTTTCGGTGGGCAGGACGATCAGGGCTTCCCCGGTCTTCAGGGCCTGCCAGGGATGGGCGGTCAGCCCTCACCCGGCGGGCAAGGACCCTCAGGACAGGGCACGGACGCAACGGTGTCCTTCTCCGACGGCCGCACGGTGCCGTTCACTGTCGTCGGCACCGATCCGGCGGATGACATCGCCGTCGTCAAGGCGCAGGGTGTTTCGGGCCTGACGCCGATCACCATGGGATCCTCGAAGGATCTGAAGGTCGGCCAGAATGTCGTGGCCATCGGATCTCCGCTCGGGCTCGAGGGCACCGTGACCACGGGCATCATCAGCGCGCTGGACCGTCCGGTCAGCACCGGCGACGAGAGCACCGGCCAGCACTCGGTGATGAACGCGATTCAGACCGACGCCGCCATCAACCCCGGCAACTCCGGTGGCGCGCTGGTGAATATGAACGGCGAACTCATCGGCGTGAACTCGGCGATCGCGTCGATGGGCGGCGGCGGGGATTCCGCTGGCGGGCAGAGCGGTTCGATCGGCCTTGGCTTCGCGATCCCCGCGGATCAGGCCAAGCGCATCGCCGACGAATTGGTCTCCAACGGCAGCGCCACGCACGCTTCGTTGGGCGTTCGGATCGGTCAGGACGCAGGCACGCCGGGCGCTGCGGTCGCCGAGGTGGTCGAAGGCGGTCCGGCCGCGGCTGCTGGTCTGCCCAGCGGTGCGGTGATCACCAAGATCGACGGCCGGCCGATCGACAGCGCCGACGCGCTTGTAGCAGCGGTGCGTTCGAAGGCACCCGGCGACAACGTGACACTGACGTACACGGACGGATCTGGCGCCCCTCAGACGGTGCAAGTCACGCTCGGCCAGGCGCAGACCTGAGCGGTCGGGCCGAGTGGGCTACACGTTCTCCTCAGCCCACTCGGCCATCCCCCGGTCGCGCTCCCCGGCGAAGACGTCTTCGCCGGGGCTGCCGCTGTCTGGTGTGGCCCCTGCTGCAAAATCCCACGCAACTGCGACGCTGTCGCTAGATAGTGCGGGTGGAGCAGCAATGAACATGACGCCCATCGGGATAGCGGGAGCGCTCATCGCGGTCCTTGGCGCGGTGGCGCTGGCTGTACTGAAGCTGCTATTGGTTCGATGACCGCGCCCCCTCAGGCGTAGAGCTCCTCGAATCGCTCGATCGAGCGCTCGATATCGCCCTTGACCAACCGGGCCGCCGTCGCACCGATCGGGCCGAACAACGGCGCACCGCCGAGATCGATCTTCACCGTGAAGTCGCATCCCGACTTGGCGGGCTTCACGGTCATGCGCAGTCCGTATTTGGTGCCGCCGACGCCCTTGCCGGTCACCGACAAGAGATTCGGCGCGTCGAGTTCCTTCACCGTCCACGTCACCCGGTTCCGCATCCCCTTGACGCCGGCGACGCCGACAAGCGTCGTGCCGACCTCGAGCTCGTCCGGCAGGTCGCACCGCCAGCCCTCGTGCACCTTCAGCCAGTCGCCGAGCGTCGAGAAGTTGGACGCGTGTTCCCAGGCGTCGTCGGGTGTCATGGAAAGGCTGCGTGAAAGCTCGACTTTTGCCATTGGGGAATCGTATTAGGTAGCGATTCCTGCCAACCACCGATCAATTTCTGCCATCGGAATTATCCGTCTGACCTCTGTGTTTACACAACCAGAGGGTTCGAAAAGGGCCCACCGGAGACAAGAAGAAGGCACCAAAATGAAGAAGTTCGGATTCGCAGGAATCGTCGGATTCGCCGCCACTGGTCTCGCCGCAGCAGTTCTCGGCTTGGCCGCCCCGGCGCAGGCAGACGTCATCCACCATCAGTGGATCAATAACATCCAGCCGACGGTCAGCATCCCGATGGTCGACACGGGCGTGCACCAGAGCCGCTAACGGAGCTAGACAAAGAGGGCATCGGTGAAACCGATGCCCTCTTTTCGTGCGTGCCGTACTGACGGCTGGCGAAGGCGGCTACGCTGCCGCGAGTGGACCCCACCGACCTGGCTTTCGTAGGCGCTGCGGAGCAGGCGCGGTTGCTCGCCGCGGGCGCCATCACCGCTCCCGCACTGCTTGATCTCTACCTCGATCGCATCGCCAAGCTGGACCCAAAGCTGCGGTCCTACCGCGTCGTGCTGGCCGACGCCGCGCGAAAGGAAGCCGCCGCCGCCCAGGCCCGGCTGGATGCGGGTGAGCGGCTTCCACTGCTCGGGGTGCCGATCGCGATCAAGGACGATGTCGATGTCGCCGGTGAGGTGACGACGTACGGCAGCGCCGCATACGGGCCCGCCAAGACCGACGACGCCGAGGTGGTGCGCAGGCTGCGCGCCGCGGGCGCCGTCGTCCTTGGCAAGACGACTGTGCCCGAGATGATGCTGTGGTCGTTCACCGAAACGGTCGAGTTCGGCGCGACCCGCAACCCGTGGAACACCGACCGCACCCCGGGCGGCAGCAGCGGTGGCAGCGGAGCCGCGGTCGCGGCCGGTCTGGCGCCGATGGCGTTGGGCTCCGACGGAATGGGGTCGATCCGCATCCCGTCGACGTGGTGCGGGCTGTTCGGGATCAAACCGCAGCGAGACCGCGTTCCGATGGCGCCGCACGACGATGCGTGGAACGGCCTTTCGGTCAATGGCCCGATCGCGAGGACCGTCGAGGACGCCGCCCTGTTCCTGGACGTGACGGCGACGACGCCTGCCGCCGTCGGCAGCTTTGTCGCCGCGGCCGCCCGGGAGCCCGGCCGATTGCGAATCGCGTTGAGCACCAAGGTTCCTCCCACGTTGACGGCGAGGGTCGGCAGGGCGCAACGGGCGGCCGTCGACGAAGCGGGAGCGCTGTTGCGAGAACTCGGTCACCAGGTCGTCGCGCGTGACCCGGACTATCCGGCCGGCGCCGTCTACGGCCATCTTCTGCCGCGCTACTTCCGTGGCGCTTACGACGATGTGCAGACGCTTCCGCGCAAGGATCGGCTGGAGAAACGCACCCGCGCGTTCGCCCGCATCGGCGGCCTGATCTCCGATAGACGGATGGCCTCGATTCGTAACGCGGAAGCCAAACTGGCGCAACGTGTTCTGTCGATCTTCGACGATGTCGACGTGGTGATCACCCCTGGCACGGCCATGGGCCCGTCCCGGATCGGTGCCTATCAGCGCCGCGGCGCGGTGACGACGCTGGCGCTCGTCGCGGCGAGGGTGCCGTTCCAGGCGATGTTCAACGGAACGGGCCAGCCCGCGGCCGTCGTGCCGTGGGGGCTCGATAGTGACGGCGTTCCGACGTCAATCCAGATGGTAGGCAGGCCATTCGACGAGTCGACCCTGTTGTCGCTTGGCGCGCAGATCGAGAAGGCGCGGCCGTGGGCACAGCGCCGCCCGCCAATCGGTTAGGCCAGCGCGCCGCGCCAAGCCGCCAACTTGTCCTCATACCGCATGGTGTGGGCGGGGCTCGTCGACGGCAACCTGCGGTAGTGCAGTCCACGGTCAATGCCGACGAGTCGACCGAAATTCTTCGCCGCCGCAGCGCCGTTGAAATAAACCCGATCGATCGCTGGATGCGCATCGAAGAACGCCTCGAAGTCGTTGGCCACCATGCTGTTGCGCTCCACTGCTGAATCGAGGCTGCCCTCCCGCCTGCAGTGTCGCAGCACATCCCACACTGCAACGTCGCGGGCGCATAGCGATGCGACACGATCGTCGTACGCGGCGGACGAGTCGAACCCGAAGATCTCTCCGGTGATCCGCCAGAACCCGTTGCGCGGATTGCCGTAGTACTGCCGCGCGGCCAGCGACATCACACTGGGCATGTTGCCGAGAATGAGCACACGGGCGTCGTCGCCCACGATCGGTGGCAGACCCTCCAGCAGCGGTCCCGTCATGACCACAGGTATACGTTGAGGCGGTGGCCGACGACCGGAGTATCGAAGCTATCGAGGCTTCCGGACTGCTCGACGGTCTCGAAGGGCAGGTCCGCGCCGAACGCGCCGAGCTGATCGAGTGGCTGCTCGGCGAGGGTTTCACGGTCGAACACATCCGGTCGGAGTTCACGCCGATGTTGATGCCCGCCGGTCGGATCGTCGGCGACGACGGTGTGTACGTCTCGACGCGGCAGATCTGCGAGGAGACCGGCATCGACCTCGAACTGCTCGAGGCCATGCAGCGGGCATTGGGGCTGCCGCGCATCGACGATCCCGACGCGCCCGTGCATCTGCGCGCCGACGCCGAGGCCGCGGCCCGCGCACGGGTTTTCGTCGATGCGGGCTTCACCCGCGAACAGGTGATCGCGGTCGCACGTGTGCTTGGCCAGGGGATGGCGCAGACGGCCGAGGTGATGCGCCGGGTGGTGCTCGAGGCCGTGATCGAGCCGGGGGCGACGGAGTTGGAGCTCGCGAAGGCCTACGGCGAACTGGTGCAACGTGTTTCGCCGTTGCTGGGGCCGATGGCCGAGGATGTGCTGCGGTTGCAGCTGCGTCACGGGTTGGAGACCGAGGCCGTCAGTGTCGCCGAGCGGGCGGCAGGAAAGCTGCCCGGTGCGCGTGAGGTCACCGTCTGCTTCGCCGATCTCGTCGGCTTCACCCGGCTGGGCGAGGCGGTGGCGCCGGAGGAGTTGGAGAGCCTCGCCAACCGGTTGTCCGCTCTCGCCCGCGACGTCGCGGCGCCGCCCGTGCATTTCATCAAGACCATCGGCGATGCGGTGATGTTCGTCAGCACCGACGCCGCGGCGCTGCTGGCCGCCGCGCTCGAACTGCTCGCCGTCGCGGAGAAAGAGGACATACCGCAACTACGGATTGGGCTGGCCGCGGGTAGCGCGGTTCGCAGGGCCGGCGACTGGTTCGGCAGCCCGGTCAACCTGGCCAGCCGGGTGACGGCGGCGGCTCGCCCCGGTTCAGTTCTGGTGGCCGAGTCGGCGCGGGAGGCGATCGGCGATCCCGACGACGTCATCTGGTCCTTCGCCGGTGGGCGCCACCTCAAGGGAATCAAGGGCGAGGTCAAGCTGTTTCGCGCCCGCACGGCGGGTTCGGAATAGTACGTTGACCACGTGGCGTCGGACGTCGACCTCGAGGCGTTGGGCCTGCTCGACGGCCTCGAGGGCCACGCGCGGCAAGAGCGCATCGACCTGATCTTCTGGTTGCTCGACCGCGGTTTCGGCGTCGGCCACATTCAAGGGTCACTTGGGGCGCCCCTGAACCTGCCCGCAAGCAGGGTGATCGGCGACGACGGCACTTTCGTGTCGGCCCGCGAGATCTGCTGGTCGACCGGGATCGACCTCGAGTTCCTGCAGCGGATCCACGGTGCGGTCGGCCTGCCCCGCATCGAGGATCCCGACGCTGCGAATCTGCCGCGCGTCAACGGCGAAGCCGCTGCCCAGGCACGGATCATCCTCGACCTGGGCATCGATCCCGAGGACGCGATCGCCGTCCTGCGTGTGATGAAGGAAAGCCTCAGCCATACGGCCGCGGTGATGCGTGAAGCGGCGCTGAAGACGATATTGAAGCCCGGTGCGACAGAGATCGAGGTCGCCGAGGCGATCGAGGCGATGGCGCTGCGCGCGGCACCGACGTTCGGGCCGATGATGGAGGCCCTACTGCGGCTCGAGCTACGGCTCACGTTCGAGACAGAGGCGGTGACCGCAGCAGAGCGTGCCGCCGGAGTGCTTCCCGGTGCCCGCCGGATGACGGTGTGCTTCGCAGATCTCACCGGCTTCACGATGTTGGGCGAGGCGCTTCCGCCAGAAGACCTTGAGCGCGTTGCCAATCGGCTCGCCGAGCTGGCCCACGACGTGTCGCCCGTGCCGGTTCGGTTCGTCAAGTCGATCGGCGATGCGGTGATGCTTGTGTGCTCCGACCCGCTGCCGCTGGTTGTGTCGGTGCTCGATCTCGTGGACGCAGCCGCTGCAGACGACTTGCCCCCGCTTCGTGTCGGCGTCGCGACGGGTTATGCCGTGACGCGGGCGGGGGACTGGTTCGGCAGTCCCGTCAACGTCGCGAGCCGTATCACGGCCGTGGCACAGCCGGGAGGGATCCTCATCGCCGAGTCGACCAAGGACGCGATCGGCAATGAGGGCGGGCTGGATTGGACGCCGATCGGTGCGCGACCCTTGAGAGGGGTCAGCGGCGAAGTCAAGCTCTTTGAAGTACAGCGGGCGTGATCGCATTCACATGAGTCACTTCCGAATCAAGCGCCTCGCGGGTGTCCGTCTCCCGCAACACTTCTTAGAAGAGTTTGGTGACACAAGTGTTAATAACCACTGCGGCGGGGGTACCCGTGACTGTCGGAAGGGCCGCAAAATGGACGAACAAGGCGCCAGCGCACATCGAAATTCTGAAATCCCGATGGCCACAGCAGCAGAATTGTTGACGCTCTCGTCCATCTGCCCGGCATGCGGCTATCCGACCATCGGCATGGGGCTCTGTGCCTATTGCCGCCCCCTCATGGAAGGCCCTGCCGCGGCTACGGCGTGAAGCGGCGCAGTCTAAGGCTGTTGGTCACCACGAAGAGCGAGCTGAAAGCCATTGCGGCCCCGGCGATCAGCGGATTGAGCAACCCCAGCGCGGCCAGCGGCAGCGCGGCGACGTTGTAGGCGAACGCCCAGAACAGGTTGCCCTTGATCGTGCGCAATGTCGCGCGGGACAGTCGAATAGCGTCGGGGGCGGCGGTCAGATCACCGCGCACAAGGGTCAGATCCGACGCTTCGATCGCGACGTCCGTGCCGGTCCCCATCGCGAGCCCCAGGTCGGCCTGCGCCAGTGCGGCGGCGTCGTTGACGCCATCGCCGACCATCGCCACGACCTTGCCGTCGGCCTGCAGTCGCTTGATGGTGTCGACCTTGTCGGCGGGCAGCACCTCGGCGATCACCTCGTCGATGCTGACTTGCCGAGCGACGGCGTGTGCGGCGCGACGGTTGTCACCGGTCAGCAGCACGGGAGTGAGGCCGAGGTCGCGGAGTTCGGCGACCGCGGCGCGCGAGGTCTGCTTGACGGTGTCGGAGACGACGATGACCGCGCGGATCCGGCCGTCGACCGCAAACCAGACCGCGGTCTTACCGTCGGACTCGGCATCGTCGGCAGCCTGGCGGAGTTCATCGGGCACATCCAGCGCGCCCTCGTCGCGCAGCCAGTCGTACCGCCCGGCCGCGACCGCGTGACTCTCGACGACGCCTGCAACGCCACTGCCGCCGTGGTTGTCGAAGCTTGTCACAGGCGGCAGTGGGCCTGCCTCGGCTGCTCGGGCGGCGATGGCGCGGCCGATCGGATGCTCCGATGCGTGCTCGAGAGCCCCTGCCAGCCGGAGCATTTCGGCCGCGTCACCGGTGGTGTGCACCGAGGCGACCGACATCTGACCAGTCGTCACAGTGCCCGTCTTGTCGAGCACGACAGTATCGACCCGCCGAGTCGACTCCAGCACCTCGGGGCCCTTGATCAGGATGCCCAGCTGGGCACCGCGACCGGTCCCGACGAGCAGGGCCGTCGGCGTCGCAAGACCGAGCGCACACGGGCAGGCGATGATCAGCACCGCAACGGCTGCCGTGAACGCGGCGCTGGCAGACGCGCCGGCCAGCAGCCAAACCGCCAGCGTCAGCAGCGCGAGACCAATGACGATCGGCACGAACACCGCCGATACGCGGTCGGCGAGGCGCTGCACCCCGGCCTTACCGGTCTGGGCCTCGGCGACCAGCCTGGCCATTTGGGCCAGTTGCGTATCCGAGCCGACGCGGGTCGCCCGCACCTCCAGCCGGCCGCCGACGTTGACGGTCGCGCCGACGACGTTGTCGTCGGGGGCCACCTCGACGGGCACCGGTTCTCCGGTGAGCATCGACGCGTCCACCGCAGACGTGCCCGACACCACCACGCCGTCGGTCGCGATCTTCTCGCCGGGTCGGGCGATGAAAATGTCGCCGACCGCGAGTTCGGTTATGGGGATGCGACTTTCGGATGTGCCGTCCCGCATGACGCTGACGTCCTTGGCGCCCATGTCCAGCAGTGCGCGCAGCGCGGCGCCTGCTCGCCGCTTGGCGCGCGCCTCGAAATAGCGCCCGGCGAGGATGAAGGTCGTGACGGCGGCGGCCACCTCAAGGTAGAGATGCGGGCCGTCCTCGCCGCTCGCCAGCAGGCTGACCGTCATCTTCATTCCCGGTGCGCCCGCGTGGGTGAAGAGCAGCGCCCACAGCGACCACAGGTAGGCGGCGGCCACGCCGACCGAGATGAGCGTGTCCATCGTCGCCGCGCGGTGGCGGAGGTTGGCCAACGCCGCGCTGTGGAACGGCCATGCGCCCCACACGGCGACCGGGGTGGCGAGCGCAAGCGCCAGCCACTGCCAGTATTCGAATTGCAGCGCGGGCACCATCGACAGCAGAACGACCGGCACGCTGAGCGCCGCGGAGACCAGCAGCCGTCGGCGCCACGATGTCGTCGCGCCCGACTCCTCGGGTAACGACGGCTCGTCGATGCGCGCGGGTAGCGTCGCGGTGTAACCGGTTTCTTCGACCGCGGCGATCAGGTCGTCGGCGGTGACGCTGTCAGGGAAGTCCACCGTGGCCTGCTCGGTGGCGAAGTTCACCGTGGCGACGACGCCGTCGACCTGGTTGAGCCGTTTTTCGACTCGCGCCGCGCACGACGCACACGACATGCCGCCGACCGCAAGCGTGAGTTCGCGCCGGTCGGCAGCTTTGGTGGCGGTCATACTTGCCAGCATATACCCGTAGGGGGTATAGGTAAAGGCGACGAGAAAGGGATCTCAACTGTGACGTGGAAGCGGACGATATTGACCTGTGCGGCGGCCGTGGCGGCGGTCGTTCTTGCGGCGGGCTGCGGCGGTGGCGACTCGGGTTCGCAGCACCCGGCTGAGCACGGCTCGTCTACGACCGCGAGCAGTCCGGATCACAACGACACGGACGCCGGATTCGCCGAGCAGCATGATCCCGCACCACCAGCAGGCGATCGAGATGAGCGACATCATGCTGGCCAAGCAGGGCATCGACCCCCGGGTCATCGATCTGGCCACCAAGATCAAGGCCGCGCAGGCCCCCGAGATCAAGCAGATGCAGGACTGGCTGAGTCAGTGGGGAATCCCGCCCACGCCTGACGAAGGCCACGGCGGCCACGACATGGAAGGCATGGCGGCGACGCGATGGGAATGATGTCGCCGGACAGATGACCGCGCTGAAGAACGCGCAGGGCGTCGAGGCGAGCAAGCTGTTCCTCAACGGCATGATCGCCCACCACGAGGGCGCAATCGCCATGGCGCAGACCGAGATCGAGGACGGTCAGTTCGCAGCCTGCGATCGATTTGGCGACGACGATCGGGAGACCCAGCAGCAGGAGATCGAAACGATGAAGGGCCATCCTCGCGACGCTGTAGCGGACCGTTACATTCGCGAGATGCGCATCCTCGTGCAACGGGTATCGTCGGCGTCGGTCACGGTCGACGGCGACACCGTCGGCGCCATCGACCCGGACGGCCAAGGCCTTCTCGCCCTGGTCGGGGTCACGCACGACGACGACGAGGCCAAGGCCCAGCGGCTGGCCGAAAAGCTTTGGCAACTACGCATTCTCGACGACGAGAAGTCCGCGGCGGACGTCAACGCCCCGATCCTGGTAGTCAGCCAATTCACCCTGTACGCCAACACCGCGAAGGGCAGGCGACCGACGTGGAACGCCGCCGCACCCGGCGCGGTCGCCGAGCCGCTGGTGACGGTATTCGCCGATGCCCTGCGCCGGCTGGGCGCCCACGTCGAGACCGGGGTGTTCGGCGCACACATGGAGGTCGCACTCGTCAACGACGGCCCGGTGACGGTGCAGCTCGAGCTGTGACCTACGCGGTCGCGGTGACCTGGATGCCCTCCGACGGCTGCACGATCACGAATCCCTGCCCGTAGAACGACACCTGGATCGCCTCGCCGGACCCGCGGCCGATCAGCGCCCCCGCCTTGAAGCTCGTCTTCAGCTGCGTCTGCAGGTTTGCCGACCACGCCACCACCGCGTTGGTGTCGGCGAACGTCGGCGCCTCGGCCGCGTTGAGCACCACCGGCGGACCGTCGGTCGTCAACGCCACCCAGCCGGTCCCGCGCAACGTCGTGTTGAACAGCCCGCCCGTCGCGATGCTGCCGCCCTTCACCCGCTCGATGTTCCAGTCGAGGCTCGACGAGAAGGCCAGCACGTTCTTGCCGCTGATCGACAGCCCGGAGTTGTTGATGTTCAGCAGGTGCACGTCGTAGGCCCGCTCGGCGAGGAACACGTCGCCCTGGCCCTGGCACCTCATCAACGGCAGACCCTCGCCGGTCAACGCCTTCTTGATGAACCTCGACGCGCCGCCGCCCTCGAACGAGAAGTCCACGTTGCCCTGGTAGGCGACCATCGACCCCTGGCGCGCCATGAAGGGCTCGCCGAGGCGCACCCGAAGTAGCTTCGAGTTCTGGTTCGCGATCGGCTTGGCCTCTTTCTCGCTGAACCGTCCGTCGACGAGATCGCCGGTGATTCCGGCGAATCCGTCGCCGCCAGGTGCTCCTTGCGGCGGCCCGTCCTGCTGGACCTGTGCCTGCGGCGGGCCACCGGCACCGGGTCCGGGCTGGGCACCCATCGGTGCCCGGCTGACCTGACCTCGATGAGAAACCTGGTCCGTCCAGCGCTGCCTGTCCCACCACCGGTACTCGTAGCGGCCTTCGGGATCGGCCTGCCAGCTGCCGGCACCGGGTCCAGTCACGATTCACTCCTTTGTGCTTCGAGTTGGTCGACACTATGCCGCGGTTCACACCCGCTGGCATCCTTATTACATGGCAAAGGAAATCGACCGCGTGCGAGCGCAGGGCGCCCTCGCGGTCATCAAGCAGCACCCGGGCATGGTGCTGTTCGCGGTCTCGCCGGCGATCGTCGCGCTGGCCGCGGTGTGGTGGTTGTGCGGTGCAGGCTGGGCCGCCCTGCTGCTGTTGGGAATGGTGCTCGGCGGCGGCGCCGCAGTGCTGATGAAGCGCAACTAGAGACCAACGAAATATCGTCTGTTCGCTGCGGGTGAAAGTCGGCCCAACTGAGATGTAACGGTGTAATCATGTAATCATGAGGCACCATCACGCACATGGCCAACGGTCGGGACGTCCCGGCGGCTGGCAACAGGCCCACCAACCCGACGCAAGCGACGCCGCCGAATGGTTCGCAGGCCGCCTGCCGGACTGGTTCGACGGCGACCCCACGGTCGTGGTCGACCGCGAGGAGATCACCGTCATCGGCCGGCTCCCCGAACCGGATGGCGACGAGAGCGAAGCCCGCGCGTCGGGTCGGGCTTCCCGCTTCCGCGAGGAAACCCGGCCGGAGCGCATGCGCATCGCCGACGAGGCGCAGGACAAGTACGGCCGCAAGGTGTCCTGGGGTGTAGAGGTCGGCAGTCAGGAGTCGCCCGAGCGAATCCTGTTCACCCACATCGCCGTTCCGGTGATGACGCGCCTGCGGCAGCCGGAGCGCCAGGTCCTCGACACCCTCGTCGACGCGGGCGTGGCGAGGTCCCGCTCGGACGCGCTGGCGTGGTCGGTGAAACTGGTCGGTGAGCACACCGAGGAGTGGCTGACCAAGCTGCGCGACGCGATGCGCAACGTCGACGACCTCAGGTCAGAGGGCCCGGAGATCTAGAGCTCAGCCGACGCGTTCGACGCCGACGTACGACGAGCTCAGCGCGGAGGTCTGCGACAACGGATCGACGGGGCCGCCGTCGACGAGCAGGTTGCGGTTGGCGCCGAACGACTCCGGTGTGCCACCTCCACGCGGGTCGAAAACCCTTGACCCCCAGCCGTGGTCGACGATGACGACGCCGCGGCGGGGTCGCTTGTTCACCGCAGCGGCCAGTTCGATCTCGCCGACGGCGGAGAACACCCGCACACGGTCGCCGTCGCCGACGCCCAACTCGGCAGCGTCGTCGGGATTGATCACCACCTCATTCTTCTTGCCCGACGGGTGCAGGCCGGGCAGCTCGTTGAGCCACGAGTTCATCGAGTGCCGATTGCGCGCATTCGCCAGCTGGAACGGGTAGCCGTCCGGTGCCGCCGGGTGCGGTTCGGCGAGTAGTTCACGGGCGCGCTCGACGAACTCCGGCGGCGCGGCGTGCACCTTCTTGTCGTCGGTTCGCAACGCGTCCCTGAAATGGCCGAACTCCCGCGGGCCTAGCACCCAACCGTGCGGATGGGCCATCACATCGCGCCATTTGATCCTGCGGCCGTTGAACTTTCGGCCGGTCGCCACCACGATCCTGTCGATCCAGTGTGGCCCGAACTCCAGCTGTGGCCTGCCGGTCAGCTGGGCGGCCCGCCGCGTGGCCTTGATGAAGCCGTTGACGCCTTTCGCGCCGAACAGCGGCTTCTTCATGGCGATCGCGAGGTCGGCGAAGATCCGCCACTCCTGCCGTGCGCCGGATGGCGGCTCGACGACCTTGGCACCGAACTGAAGGTACGGCTCGTCATGCATGTTGCTGGTGAACGCCAGCAGGTCTTCACGTTCCAGCCAGTGCACGGCGGGCAGCAGCCAATGCGCATGCCGGTGGCTCTCGCGCTGCACAAGGTCGATGGCCACCAGCAGATCGAGTTGGGCGAACGCCTTGTCGAGCTTGGCGCCGTCGGGTCCGGAGACCACCGGGTTGCCGCTGTTGATCACCATTGCGCGGATCTGGCCCGGCCCCGGAGTGGTTATCTCATCGGGCAATTCGCTGAGCGCGTGCGCGCCTGCCACCATCTCGCGACCGAGCACCCGGCTCTTGTGTGAGCTGCCCTTCGTCATGGCGGCAAGCCGCAGCGCGTCGACGTATCCCGGTTCGTATCGGCGGCCGCCCGGTCGGTCCATCCTGCCCGTGATCACGTTGAGCACGTGGCCGAGCCACTCGGCGACGGTTCCTGCGAGATGCAGGGAAACTCCGGTGCGGGTGATGGCCATCGCCCCGCGGGCACCCGCGAAGCCGCGGGCGACTTGTTCGATCTGCGGGCGCGGGATGTCGCAGCGGGAGGCCAGGTCGTCGAGGTCGGCGTCGGCGACCAGCTTTCGCAAATCGTGTACGCCGGTGGCGAGTTCGGTGCAGTCCTGCTTGTGTTCCAGACCCTCGTCGAGGATCACCTTGATGATGGCCAAGAGCAGCGCCCAGTCCTGCCCAGGCCGCACCGCCAGGTGCACGTCGGCGCGTTCGGCGGATTCGGTGTGCAGCGGGTCGACGATGATGATCTTCGCGCCGCGCTTCTGCCGGTCGAGCGCGCGGCGCCATCCGCCGGGCACCGTCTCCAGCCAATTCCATGCGCTGACAGCGGGATTCGTGCCGACGAGCAGGAAGTAGTCGCAGTTGTCGATATCCGACACCGGAGCCATCAGCATCGACCCGTACATCGCCGTGGCGACGACGTGCATCGCGTTCTGGTCGACCGAGCCGACGAAATAGCGGTTGTGGGTGCCGACGGCGTCCAGCCAGCCGTTCATGAAGATGATGTTCGACGACGAGAATCCCGACGGGTTCCCGTAGTAGATGCCCACCGCATCGGGCCCGTCGGCGTCGATCAGCGCGTTCATCCGGGTGGCGATGTCGGTGATGGCCTCGTCCCATGTCGCCTCGACATAGGTGTCGCCCACGCGGCGCATGGGGTTGAGGATTCGACGCGGATGCTCGACGAGCTGGTTGGCGGTTCTGCCCTTGGCGCAGAAGTCCTGCCAGGTGTGGGGGTTCTGCTTATCGGCCGAGATTTTGGTGACGTGGTTGTCCTCGACCGTGACCTCCAGGCCGCACGTGGCGAGGCAGTACCGGCAGAACGTGTGCACCGTCCTGGTACTCATAGGAGACATAGTGCCTGACCCGCTGGACCGAGATCCGCCGTTAAGCGCAACGCTTCTTTCTCCCGCGAGCAGACGTTCGCGTCCGCAAAGTCCCAGGTAGCCGCGGACACTAGCGTCTGCTCGCCGGTCGAAATCTAGGCCTGTGCCATTGCCCAATACTCGCCCCGCCGCGCCAGCAGTTCGGCGTGGCTGCCGCGCTCGACGATCCTGCCCTCCTCCATCACCAGGATCTGGTCGGCGTCGCGGATGGTCGAGAGCCGGTGGGCGATGATGAAGCTGGTCCGGTCGCGGCGGAGTTCGACCATCGCGTGCTGGACGAACAGTTCGGTCCTGGTGTCCACCGAACTCGTCGCCTCGTCGAGGATCAGCAGCTGCGGGCGGGCCAGAAACGCGCGGGCGATCGTCACCAGCTGCTTCTCCCCGGCGCTGATGTTGCCGCCGCCGTCGTTCACCCGGGTCTCGTAGCCGTCGGGCAGCGTGTGCACGAACCGGTCGACGTATGCGGCCCTGGCCGCGTCGATCACCTCGTCCTCGTCGGCGCCGGGCCTGCCGTAGGCGATGTTGTCGTAGATCGTCCCGTCGAAAAGCCAGGTGTCCTGCAGCACCATCCCGATCCGCGACCGCAGCGACTCCCTGCTGACCGTGGTGATGTCGACGCCGTCGACGAGGATCCGGCCCGAGTCGACTTCGTAGAACCGCATCAACAGGTTGACCAGCGTGGTCTTGCCCGCTCCGGTGGGCCCGACGATGGCGATCGTGCTGCCGGGCTCGGCGACCAGCGACAGGTCCTCGATGACCGGGGTGCCGGGCCGGTAGGCGAAGTTGACGTTCTCGAACTGGACGCGGCCGCGCTGGCCGTCGGGTGAGGGGAGCGCCACCGGCGCATCGGGCGATTCCTGTTCGGCGTCAAGCAGTTCGAAGACCCTTTCGGCGCTCGCGATCCCGGATTGCAGGGTGTTGTACATGCCCGCGACCTGGGTCAGCGGCTGGTTGAACTGCCGCACGTACTGGATGAACGCCTGGATGCTGCCAAGGGTGATCTGACCGGTCGCCACCTGGATGCCGCCGACGACGGCGACCGCGACGTAGCTGATATTGCCGATGAAAGTGGTGGCCGGCCCGACGAGGCCGGAGAAGAACTGCGCACCGCGGCTGGTGTGATAGACGTCGGCGTTGAGCTCGGTGAATTGATCCTCGGCGAGGGTGCGGTGACCGAACGTCTTGACCAGGTTGAACCCGCTGTAGGTCTCCTCGATATGGGCGTTGAGCTTGCCGGTGTTGGCCCACTGCGCGACGAACAGCCGCTGCGACCGGCGGGCGATCTCGCGGGTGACGAACAACGACAACGGCACTGTGACGACGGCCAGCAGCGTCAGCAGTGGCGAGATCGTCAGCATCATCACCAGCACGGCGAACACCGTCAGCAGCGACGTGAGCAACTGGCTGATCGTCATCGACAGCGACGTCGCGATGTTGTCGATGTCGTTGGTGACGCGGCTGAGCACCTCTCCGCGCTGCCGGGTGTCGAAGTACGACAGCGGCAGCCGGTGCAGCTTATCCTCGACGTCCGACCGCAGCGCCACCATGGTCCGCTGCACCACCACGTTGAGCAGTCGGGCCTGTATCCAAATCAGCAGCGCAGCAACCAGATACAACGCAAGCGCCAGAAACAGAGTTCGGCCGACGGCAGCGAAGTCCACGCCGTGACCCGGCACCACGTTCATACCCGACAGCAGGTCGGCGAACGTGTTGTCACCGCGAGCGCGGGCGGCCGCGATCGCCTGCTCCTTTGTCAGCCCCGCGGGCAGTTCGCGGCCGATCACGCCGTTGAACAGCAGGTCGGTGGCATGTCCGAGGATTCGCGGACCGATCACCCCGATCGCGATGCCGACGACGCCAAGCAGGATCACGGCCGCGGTCGGGCCGCGTTGCGGGGTAAGCCTTTTGACCAGCCGGATGGCCGAGCCCGTGAAGTCGCGGGAACGTTCGGTCGGCGACTGCACTATCCCCCTGATCGGGCGTCGCATCGGCTGAGTCATGATCCGCCCCCGACACCGGCGGCGATCGTCTGCGAATCGGCGAATTCAGCGTAGGTGGGGCAGTCCGCCAGCAGAGACTCGTGTGTGCCGGTGCCCACCACCCTGCCGTCGTCGATGACGACGATCTGATCGGCGGTCGCCACCGTCGAGATCCGTTGGGCGACAATCACGACAGTGGCGTCGGCGGACACCTCGCCCAGCGCGGACCGGACCCGTGCATCGGTGTGCACGTCGAGCGCCGAGAACGCGTCGTCGAACAGGTAGATCGCGGGCCGCCGGATGACGGCACGGGCGATCGCCAACCGCTGCCGCTGGCCGCCCGAGAAGTTGATGCCGCCCTGCGCGACCCGCATCTCGAGCCCGTCCTCGTTGGCGCGCACGAACCCGTCCGCGGACGCCACCCGCAGCGCCTCCCACATCTCGTTCTCGGTCGCGTCGACCTTGCCGTAGCGCAGGTTGTCGGCGACGGTCCCGGAGAACAGGTAACCGCGTTGCGGCACAAGACCGATCGCCGACCACAGCTGTTCGGTGTCGTAGTCGCGGACGTCGACATCGTCGACACGCACCGAGCCGGCGGTCACGTCGTACATTCGGCAGATCAGCGAAACCAGGGTCGACTTACCGGAACCCGTGCAACCGACGATGGCCGTAGTGGTGCCGGGCCGCGCGGTCAGCGAAACATCCTGCAGCACAGGCCGATCAGCGCCGGGATAGCTGAACGTGGCATTCTGCATGCCGATCACACCGTCGACGCTCGGTGGCCGGACGGGGTGGGCCGGGCTGGTGATCACCGGCTCGGTGGACAGCACCTCGGTGATCCGTTCCGCGCACGCCGACGCCCGCGGCAGCAGCACCAGGATGAAGGTCGCCAGCAGCACCGCCATCAGGATCTGCGTGAAGTAGGCCAGAAACGCGATCAGCGAACCCACCTGCATCTCGCCGCTGTCGATGCGCAGACCGCCGAACCAGATCACCGCGACACTCGAGACGTTGACCACCAGCGTCGTCACCGGCAACATCAGCGCCTGCCAACGTCCCGCGACCAGAGCGGTGTCCGCCAGCGCTTCGTTCGCCTCTGCGAATCGGTTCCGCTCGAACGGCTCCCGGGCGAACGCGCGGATCACCCGGATGCCGGACAGCTGTTCGCGCATCACGCGGTTGATACCGTCGATGAGTTTCTGCATGCTGCGGAAGATCGGCAGCAGATGCGACACGATCCAGTAGTTGGCGAGCGCCAGGATCGGAACGCTGACCAGCAGCAGCCAGGACAGCCCTGCGTCCTGGTGTACCGCCATGAAGATGCCGCCGACCGACATGATCGGCGCGGTGATCAGCATGGTGCAGGTCAGCTGCACCAGCAGCTGGATCTGCTGGACGTCGTTGGTGGTGCGGGTCAGCAGCGACGGCGCGCCGAAGCGCGCTGTCTCGGCGGCCGAGAAGCCGGTCACATGGTGAAAGATCCCCGACCGCAGGTCGCGGCCAACGCCCATCGCCGAGCGCGAACCGAAGTACACGGCCCCGACGGCGCACAGCACCTGAAGCCCGGTGACGGCCAGCATCACACCGCCGAGCTCCATGATCTTGGCGGTGTTGCCCTTGGCGACGCCGTCGTCGATGATCGCGGCGTTGACGGTCGGCAGATATAGGGACGCCAGGGTGCTGATCACCTGAAGCACCGCCACGACAGTCAGCAGCCAGCGGTACGGCCGCACGTACTGCCTCAGCAGTGCCAGAAGCATCCAGCTACTTTCGCACACCACCCTGTCTGGCTGCGGTCGGGCCGATCGCCTGGGTGATTGCTAAAAGTCCAGGTCAGCGTGTCCTTCAGGCTGGCTTTGGGTGCTGCCGCTACAGTGTGCGCTGTGATCCCCGGCAACGCGAAGCGGCTGGCCGTTGCAGCGGCCGCCATGATTCCGCTGTTGGCGGCATGTTCGTCCGGGTCCAATTCGGCGTCGCCGGGCGGCGGGCCCTCCAGCCCGCAGGCGCCGCAGGGCGTCAAACACGGGCCGTTCTTCCCGGAGTGCGCCGGCATCAGCGACCAGACGATCGCTGAGCAGACTCGCGTGGCGGGCCTGGTCAACACGGCCAAGAATTCGATCGGATGCCAGTGGCTGGCGGGGGGAGGCATTCTCGGCCCCCACTTCTCGTTCACCTGGTACCGCGGCAGCCCGATCGGGCGTGAGCGCAAAACCGAGGAGCTGTCGCGCAACAGCGTTGACGACATCAACATCGAGGGACACAACGGTTTCGTCGCGGTAGGCCAGGATCCGACCCTGGGCGAAAATCTGTGTGAGATCGCCATCCAGTACGACGACGACTTCATCGAGTGGTCGATCAGCTTCTCGGAGAAACCGTTCCCGGATCCGTGCGACGTGGCCAAGGAGCTGACGCGCCAATCGATTGTGAACGCGAAATGACCGGTTCGATGCGCAGGATCGTGGCAGGCATCATCGCCGTGCTGGCAGCGGTGACGATGCTGGTGGGCTGCTCACGGACGGTCCAGGGCACGGCCGCCAAGGCTGGCTCGGGCGACGTGCCGCGCAATGACAACTCGGAGAAGCAGTACCCGAACCTGCTCAAGGAGTGCGAGGTTCTGACCGAGGACATCCTGGCCAAGACCGTCGGAGCCGATCCGCTGGACATCCAGAGCACGTTCGTCGGCGCGGTATGCCGCTGGCAGGCGGCCAATCCGGCCGGCTTGATTGACATCACCCGCTTCTGGTTCGAGCAGGGCAGCCTCGACAACGAACGCAAGATCGCCGATCAGCTTCAGTACAAGGTGGAGAGCCGCTCCATCGCCGGGGTCCCCTCGATCGTCATGCATCCCAACGACCCGAACGGCGCATGCGGCGTTGCCAGCGATGCGGGCGGTGTCGTCGGCTGGTGGGTCAACCCGCAGCAGCCGGGTATCGACGCCTGCGGAATGGTCATCAAGCTGATGGAGCTGACGCTGGCCACCAACTCCTAACGGGGTACGTGGAAGGTGACAAGCGCGGCGCTGCTGAGCGTCACCTGATCCCACGGTTGCGCGGTGCGCAGCACAGCGATCGCCGACGTCGGGAACTTCGTCGAGATATGTTCCGCCGCAGTCTTGTTGCTGCCGTCCGGCGTGGCCAGCCCGAGCGCCACGTGTGACATCGCAGGCTCGTGCCCGATGACCAACAGCGTTTCCACATCCGGGTCCACACCGTTGATTTCGTCGATCACCGCGCCCGGCATCGCGTCGTAGAGCCGATCGACGTAACTCACCGGCGCGTCGATCCGGGTACGGGCCAAGGTCTCCCGGGTGCGGGTGGCGGTCGAGCACAGCACCGCGTCGACGGCCGGTGTGTGGGCGCGCAGCCAGTCACCGGCGAGCGCCGCCTCCCGCACCCCGCGCGGAGCCAGGGGCCGCTCGTGGTCGACGACCCCTGCCGGGTAGTCCGACTTCGCGTGCCGAAGCAGCAGCAGCGTGCGGTAACGGTCGGTCACCACATCACCGTAAGGCATGCCGATCCACGTCCCGGGAGTTGTCGGCGGCCGGACCTACACTCGCCACACCTAGCAAAGAAGCGGCGAGGAAGGAGGGTTCGAGATGCGATTCGTGCACACCGCAGACTGGCAGCTCGGGATGACCCGGTACTTCCTCAACGGCGAGGCGCAACCTCGGTATTCGGCCGCCCGTCGCGACGTCGTCGCGGGTCTCGGAGCACTCGCCACCGAGGCCGGAGCGGAGTTCGTGGTCGTCGCCGGCGACGTCTTCGAGCACAACCAGCTAGCGCCTCGGGTGGTCAGTCAGTCGCTGGAGGCGATGCGTGCCATCGGTGTTCCCGTCTACCTGCTTCCCGGCAACCACGACCCGCTCGATGCAGCGTCGGTGTACACCAGCCCGCTGTTCACCGCCGAATGCCCGGACAACGTCACGGTTCTCGACCGGCCGGGCGTCCACGAGGTCCGGCCCGGTCTGCAGATCGTGGCTGCACCCTGGATGTCGAAAGCACCCACCACCGACCTCGTCGCCGCGGTGATCGATGATCTGGCTGCCGACGGGACCACCCGCATCGTCGTCGGCCACGGGGCAGTCGACATCTTCGTACCGGACAAGGACCGGCCGTCGCTGATCGCGCTCGCGTCGCTGGAGGCCGCCATCGCGCGCGGTGCGGTGCACTATGTGGCGTTGGGGGACAAGCACTCCCGCATGCAGGTCGGCCCGTCCGGCCGGATCTGGTACTCGGGATCGCCCGAGGTCACCAACTACGACGACATCGAGCCAGACCCCGGCCATGTGCTGGTGGTCGATGTCGATGAGGCCGATCCGGCTCGGCAAGCGGTTGTCGACGCGCGACGGGTCGGCCGCTGGCGGTTCGTGACGCTGCACCACTCGGTGGACAACAGCCGCGACATCGCCGACCTCGACATCAACCTCGACCTGATGACCGACAAGGAGCGCACGGTCGTCCGGCTGGCGCTCACCGGATCGTTGACGGTCACCGACAAGGCCGCGTTGGACGCCTGCCTCGACAAGTACGCGCGGCTGTTCGCGGCGCTCACACTATGGGAGCGGCAGTCCGAGATCGCGGTGATCCCCGCCGACGGTGAGTTCGACGACCTCGGCATCGGTGGGTTCGCCGCTGCCGCTGTCGAGGAACTGGTCGCCACGGCGCGCTCCGATGGCGAGGACGCCGACGACGCCAGGGCGGCGCTGTCGCTGCTGTTGCGCCTCGTGGACAGGGGCATCGCATGAGCACCGAAGGGGAGTGCGAGTGAGGATCGCAGCGAAGCACCCGAAGGCGAGCGCGAGTGAGGATCGCAGCGCAGCGAGGACCGGAGCGAGCGGGAGCCGAGGCACGGACAGAGGACCGGAGCGAGCAGGAGCCGAGGCATGAGGTTGCACCGGTTGGTCCTGACCAACTACCGCGGCATCACGCACCGCGAGATCGAGTTCCCCGACCACGGCGTGGTGGTGGTCAGCGGGGTGAACGAGATCGGCAAGTCGTCGATGATCGAGGCGCTGGACCTGTTGATGGAGGCCAAGGACCGGTCGACGAAGAAGGAAGTCAAGCAGGTCAAGCCGACGCACGCCGACGTGGGCGCCGAGATCACCGCTGAGATCAGCACGGGCCCTTATCGATTCGTCTATCGCAAGCGGTTCCACAAGCGCGCCGAGACACAACTGACGGTGCTGGCCCCTCGCCGCGAGCAGCTCACCGGGGACGAGGCACACGACCGGGTCCGCGCGATCGTCGACGAAACCGTGGATTCGCAGCTGTGGCAGGCGCAGCGCGTGCTGCAGGCGGCGTCGACGGCGGCCGTGGACCTGTCCGGCTGCGATGCGCTGTCCCGCGCGCTCGATGTCGCCGCGGGCGAGGCGGTCCAGCTCTCGGGCGCCGAGCCGCTGCTAATCGACCGGATCGACGCGGAGTACCTGCGCTACTTCACGCCCACCGGCCGCCCGACCGGTGAGTGGGCCATCGCGACGAAGCGCATGAGGGACGCCGACGACGAGGTGGCTCGCAGCGCAGCCGCGGTCGCCGAGGTCGATGATGCGGTGCGCACCCACGCCACGCTCACCGCCGAGCTCGAGCGACTCGCGGACGACCGGGCGGAAGCGGTGAAGCGGCTGGCGACCGCCCGCACCGCCGCCGAAGAGGTCGCCGCACTGACCCAGCAGCTGAAGCAGGCCGAGGTGGTCGCCGCGGCGGCCGATGCGACGCTCGGAGCGTCCGTTTCGGCGCTGACCGAACGGCGCAGGCTGCGGGCCGAGGTCGAGCAACGTGCCGCGACGGTCACCGAGCTGGAAACCGCTGCCTCACAGGCCCACGAGAAGGAGCTGACCGCACAGGAGGTGCAGGAGGCCGCGGAGTCGGCCGCCGAACAGGCGCGCGCCACCGTTCAGACCAGCCAGGACCGTGTCGACGCCGCCCGCAGCGCAGTCGCGCGGCAGTCCGACCGTGACGAGGCCGACGGCTTGTCGAGCCGACTGGCCAAGATCGACGCCGCGCAAGGGGAAGTGCAGCGGATCGCGCGCGAACTCGCACCGATCGCGCTGACCGACGGGGCTATGCGGGCCATCGAGGACGCCGCCGCGGCTGTCGAGCGCGCCGCCGGGCAGGCCGAGTTGGCGTCGGCCCGCATCGAGGTCGTCGTCGCCGAGGGCGTCGAGCTGCGCGTGGGCGGCGAACCGGTGTCGCCGAACGCCGACGGTGTCTGGTCGGCCAACACCACCACGCCCACCGAGATCGACGTGCCGGGCGTGCTGACCGCCCGCGTGGTCCCCGGCGCACCGGCCTCGGAAATTCAGGCCAAACTCGATGCCGCACAACAGGTTCTGACGACTACACTGTCGGCCGCATCAGCTGAGAGCGTCGCCGAGGCGCGCGTTCTCGACCAGCGCAGGCGGGAATTGGTGAGCAGCAGGGACAAGTCGGCGGCGATCGTCAGCGGTCTGGTCGGCGACGACGACGTCGACACACTCCGCGCCCGGCTCGCCGCGCTCCAACCTGCGACATCGCCCGACGTGGCTTCAGCCGTCGATCCGGCTTGCGCTCGTGCCGAACTCCACGCCGCGACCGCAGCCCACCAGCAGTCCATCGCCGACTGCGAGACACACCGCAAGGTGGCCGCGGCGGCAGCGAAACGGCTGGGGGAGAGGGCAACTCAGGCCAGCGTGGCGCGCGAGAAGCTGACCACCTGCTTCGCGGAGCTGACCGTCGGGCGCGACCGACTGGAACAACAGCGTGCGACCGCTACCGACGATGAACTCCTCGTCAAGGCCGAGGCCGACATGGAAAAGGCTCGCCGCGCCACCGGGCTCGTCGCCGACCTCGGTGGTGAACTGGCCCGCTGCGCGCCCGATACCGTGGCCGCCGCCCTTGACGAGGCGCTGCGACGCGTGGATGTGCTGTGTGGACGCCACGACGACGTCGCGGAGGCGCTGCGCATTGTCGCTGCACAGCTGAAGGTGTACGGCACGGAGGGCCGCAAGTGCCAGCTCGACGCCGCCGAGACCGAACGCGAACATGCCGAGGCGGAATACCTTCGGGTGCATCGCAGGGCACGGGCCGCGCAACTGCTGCGCTCCGTGATGGCCCGGCACCGTGACGCCACCAGACTGCGCTACGTCGATCCGTTTCGTAGCCAGGTGGAGCGGCTGGGCCGCATCGTGTTCGGCGACACATTCGAGGTCGAGATCGACAGCGAATTGCGGATCTGCAGCCGCACGCTGTCGGGCCGCACTGTTCCCTACGAGTCGCTGTCCGGCGGCGCGAAGGAACAGCTCGGCATCGTGGCCAGGCTGGCGGGGGCGGCCCTGGTCGCCAAGGAGGACAGCGTTCCGGTCGTCATCGACGATGCACTCGGCTTCACCGACCCCGACAGGCTGATCAAGATGGGCGCCGTGTTCGACGCCGTCGGCGGCGACGGCCAGGTCATCGTGCTGACCTGCAGCCCGCAGCGCTACGAGAGCGTCGGCGCCGCGCACCACATCGAACTGTCCGCCTAGGCGGCGACCGCCAATCCCGGGTCGGCGGTCAACAGAAATGCGGTGCGCATGGCTTCGATATCGACGGGGTCGCCCTCGAACTTCACCCGCCGCAGCGCGGCTTTGCGTTCGGCGGCCGTTGTGCCGACTCGAGCGCCGATCAGATCTGCTGCAGTAGTAGTCACCATCACGGCGGGCTCGGTTTGTGCTGCGGCGAGGTTTCGGTCCCGCACCGCGAATTCGAAGCGGCGCTCGTCGATGTGGATCCGGTATGACGCGTTCAAGTCCGCCGCGCGCACCGGATCGAAGGCCAACAGGATGCCTGCGAGAAAGCCGTTCAACGCGGTGAATGCGCTCTCATCGGGCTCGACCAGCTCGAGCCCGAACATGGCGACGGCCTGAATGACCCGCGGAACCTTTCGCCACCCGACCTCGCTGAGCGTGTACACCGTGCGCGCGACCGGCGGCGGAAGCTCAGTGCGGTCGACGATGCCGGACTCCTCCAATTCGCGAAGCCGGTCTGCGAGCAGATTGGTCGCGATGCCCGGCAACGCGGCGCGCAGGTCGCTATAGCGGCGGGCGCCGCCGAGGAACTCACGGAGAATCAGCAGCGTCCAACGTTCGCCGAGCACATCGAGCCCGCGCGCCAGCGGGCAGTTCTGCCTGTAACTCTTGCGGCCAGCCATACGAGTAATTCTAGCAGCTAGACGCAAATCAAGTCTTATCGCTTGAAAAACTTGTCTAATAGGTTTACGATTCAGCCCATGACTAGCTTTATGCGTCTGCCCGTCCTCCGCGTTCGCCCCGTCGCCTCGTTGATCGTGATCTGCCTGAGTGTCTTCGTCATCAGTGTCGACGCCACCATCGTCAACGTCGCTCTGCCGACCCTGTCTCGGGAACTCGATGCCGACACCGCGCAGCTGCAGTGGATCGTCGACGCCTACACCCTCGTGATGGCCGGTCTGTTGCTGTCCATGGGCAGCTTGAGCGACCGCTACGGGCGGCGTGGGTGGCTGAGTTCCGGCCTTGCCGTTTTCGCCATCACCTCCGCCGTTGCCGGGCAGGTGAATACGGCGGATGGGCTGATCGCGGCGCGCGCCGCGATGGGCGTTGGCGCAGCGGTCATCTTCCCGACGACGCTGGCCTTGATCACGAATATCTTTGTCGACCCCGTCGCCCGCGCAAAGGCGATCGGATTGTGGGCCGCCATGGTCGGCGTCGGTGTGGCCGCCGGGCCGATCACCGGCGGCTGGCTGCTCGAACACTTCGCATGGGGCGCGATCTTCTGGGTCAACGTCCCGATCGCCGCCGCGGCGATCGTCGGGGGCTGGCTGTTCGTGCCGACGTCACGCGACCCGGCGACTCCGCCGGTGGATGTCGGCGGGCTGATCCTCTCCTCGATCGGGGTGACCGCACTGGTGTACACCGTCATCGAGGCGCCAGAGTGGGGGTGGCGCAGCGCGCATACGGTCGTGGGTTTCGCGGTCGCCGCGATCGTTCTGGCCGTATTCGCGGTGTGGGAACACCGTCGCACCCATCCGATGCTCGATGTGTCCGTGTTCGCGAACCGCCGATTCTCCGGCGGCAGCCTCGCTGTCACCGCCGGCTTCCTGACGCTCTTCGGTTTTATCTTCGTCATCACCCAGTACTTCCAATTCATCAAGTCCTACAGCGCATTCGAGGCCGGTGTGCGGCTATTGCCGGTCGCTGTCTCGATCGCCCTCGGCAGTGCACTTGGTCCCCACATCGTCGAAAAGATCGGCACCACAGTCGTCGTCAGCGGAGGCCTGACGATGTTCGCCGCAGGGCTTGCGTGGGCGTCCACCGCGGACGCGGCCACGCCGTACCCGGTGATCGCGATGCAGATGGTGTTGCTCGGCGGCGGTCTGGGCCTGACCACCGCGCCGGCCACAGAGGCCATCATGGGATCGCTGTCGGCCGACAAAGCCGGCGTAGGGTCAGCCGTCAACGACACCACCCGCGAACTGGGCGGCACCCTCGGCGTGGCAATAGTCGGCAGCGTCTTCGCGTCGGTGTACTCAGGCCGGCTTGCCGCGGATTCGGCGATCACATCGCTGCCTCCGGAGGTTCGGGCCGCGATGGAGCGGTCGATGGCGGCGGCCCAGAAGGTCATCGGAGAATTACCATCCGGCCGTGTCGCCGACGTGCGTGAAGCCGTCAACACGGCGTTTCTCCATGGCCTTCAAGTCGGCTCGTTGGTATGCGCCTCAATCGCCCTCGGCGCGGCGGTCCTGGTCGCCGTCCTGCTGCCCGCGCGTGCACCCTCGGAAGGGCGCGCGGCGCGCACGGCCGAATTGACCGCGGAGGAATGTGTCGCCTCCTAGACTCCGGCGGGTGGATGCTGACTACGTCGTCGTGGGTACAGGTTCGGCCGGATCGGTGGTGGCGAATCGGCTCAGTAGCGATTCGAGCGTCTCGGTCGTGGTGCTTGAGGCCGGCCCGCGCGACAAGAACAGGTTCATCCACATTCCCGCCGCATTCTCGAAGCTGTTTCGCAGCGAGGTCGACTGGGACTACCTGACCGAACCGCAGAAACAGCTCGACGGCCGCGAGATCTATTGGCCCAGAGGCAAGATGCTCGGTGGCTCGTCCTCGATGAACGCGATGATGTGGGTGCGCGGCTTCGCCGCCGACTATGACGAATGGGGCGCGCTGGCCGGTGAGGACTGGAACTTCGCCCACCTTGTGAAGTACTTCGCGAAGATCGAGGCAGGCCCGCTGGTCATTTCGCCGCAACGCAGCCCGCGCAGTTCGACGGCTGCCTGGCTTAGAGCCGTGCGAGAATGCGGCTACGACGTCGAGAACCCCAATTGTGATGCTCCGGAAGGCTTCTGCGAGACCGTTGTCACGCAGCGCAGGGGAGCGCGCTGGAGTACCGCAGACGCGTACCTCAAGCCCGTGCTGCGCAGGCCGAACCTGATGCTGCATACCGAGGCAACCGCGACTCGTGTGGTGTTCGACGGGACGCGCGCCGTCGGTGTCGAGTTCAGCCAGCTGGGCCAGCGCCGCGTCGTGCAGGCCCGCCGTGAGGTGGTGCTCTGCGGTGGTGCGGTGAACAGTCCCCAACTTCTGATGCTGTCGGGCGTCGGCGATCGCGAGCAGCTATCCCGGCACGGCATCGACATGGTGGCCGATGCGCCCGAGGTGGGGCAGAACCTGATGGACCACCTCGCGGTGCCGGTGGGCTTCGATGTGCCGGACGATTCGTTGCAGGGCGCTGAAAAGCCTTTGGAATTGGTCAATTACCTGATCCGGCGACGCGGGATGCTCACATCCAATGTCGGCGAGGCCTACGGCTTTGTCCGCAGCAGGCCCGAACTCGACGTGCCGGATCTCGAGCTCATCTTCGCGCCCGCCCCGTTCTTCGACGAGGGCCTCGGCGACCCGTACGAGCGTCACGCCGTTGTGATGGGCCCGATCCTGGTCAAGCCGCGCAGCACGGGCACCATCACGCTGCGCTCGGCCGACCCGCTGGACAAGCCGATCATCGACCCGCAGTACCTCAGCGACGACGCGGGTGAGGACAGAGCGGCGTTGATGTCGGGGCTGCGGATGACAGCGCGGATCGCCGAGTCGCCGGCGTTGCGCGGGCTGATCGGCCGGATCGCGCGCCCCCGCGGGGCCACGGGCCTGGATGACGAGGCGTTCGAATCGGCGATCAACACCTGCTCGCAGACGCTCTACCATCCCGTCGCCACCTGCCGGATGGGCAGCGACAAGGACAGCGTGGTGGACCCGCAGTTGCGGGTGCGCGGCGTCGACGGGCTGCGGGTGGCCGATGCATCGGTGATGCCTGCGATCATCCGCGGCCACACCCATGCCCCCAGCGTGCTGATCGGCGAAAAGGCGGCCGACCTCATACGCGGCAGCTAGCCGTCGGCCTCGGGCGCAGTGCGGGCGTCGCGTGTGGCCCGCGCCAGCACCTGCGGCCCGGTCGTCAACGCTCTGCGCCACGGCGCGACACCGTCGATCTCGACCTCGATCGTGAAGCTCAGCACCGTGCGAATCAGCACGATCACGCCCAGGATCGCGGCGTCGGTCAGCGACGGCTTCGAGGTGACGGTTTTGACGATGTCAGCGGCGACAAGCAATTCCAGTCCGAGCAGAATGGCGCCGCCGATCGAATCCCGAAGCGTCTTGAAGGCATGCGCACCGCCGGTCCGCGCCCACGTGAAGGCAGCCAACCCGATCGCGTACCCGGTGCCCACCACCATCGACGAAACACCCAACACCTCGAACGCCTGGGTTGCGCGCTCGAAGAACACTTCCAAGTTCACCGCAGGATCACATGTCTTTCTCGTCCGACCTGTTCAGCGACTCTATTACCGACGGGGGCAGAATGGTTGGCGATGACCATGAACGCCAAGCGTCGCCGCGCGCACGACAAGCTGGCCGCGCTGCCCGGCGTGCGTCCAGTCCGGCGACCGGTGGTGCCGGGCGGGCGCCACGAGTTCGATCTGTACTACGTCCGTACCGGGCGAAAGTCGATGAATCCGCTGGTCATCATTCCCGGCGGACCCGGCGCGGCGTCAGTGGCGCTGTACCGCGGGCTGCGCAGGCATGCCGCGGCCAAGGGTCTCGACGTGATCATGATGGACCACCGCGGCGTCGGCATGTCCCGCCACGACGACCGCGGCAACGACCTACCGCCCGAGGCACTCACCATCGAGCAGGCGGTGAACGACATCGCCGCGGTGCTCGACGACGCTCACGTCGAGAAGGCGATGATCTACGGCACCTCCTACGGCACGTATCTGGCCGCGGGAGTTGGTGTGCGCCACCCGAATCGGGTGCATTCGATGGTGCTCGACTCGCCAGTGCTGTCCGCCCGCGACATCGACGCCGCGCGCAACGCCACCCGCCGCGTGCTGTGGGATGGCGACGATCCCGATGCGGCGGAGCTCGCGCCTAAGGTGCGGCGGCTGGTCGACGACGGAGTGCTCACTCCGGAGGCGGGTCAGCTCACCGCGGCGATGTACGGGTTCGCCGGACCCGATGTGCTGACCCGTCAACTCGATCTTCTGCTGCACGGTAAACAGGGACTGTGGACCCTGCTCGATCACACCTCACAATTTTTGTTCGAGCGCAAGGCGCCGTATCGGCACGAGCCGGATCTGGTGGGCCGCATCGGGTTTCGTGAACTCAACTACGGTGCCGATCCCGACGGCAAGCCACTCGACCCAGCCGTCGCGTACCACGAGTTCGTCAACGAGCCGATGAAGTTCGAGGCCGAACCGTACGACCTCACCGCAGAGATGCCGAAATTCAACTGGCCGACTGCCGTCATCTCCGGTGGCCGCGATCTGATCACCCCGCGCTCGGTTGCCGAGGAAATCGTTTCGCTCATACCCGATTCGGTTCTCGTCGAATTGGCGACCGCAGGCCACAGCGCGGTCGATGTCCGCGAGCGCGCCGCGTTGGCGATCGTGGAGGCCGTTTACCACGGCGACATTTCCCGACTGTCTGCCCGCGCCAGGGAGTTGGATGCCAAGCCCAGCGGGCTGGGCGTGCGGCTGCTCGTCGGAGCCATCGGTGCTGCAGCCGCAATCGAATCCGCGCTGCCCGCCGTCATCCCGCGCGTTGTGCAGCGTGCCATTTCATAGCTCGATCTCGAGGTATTCGCCGATACAGGTCGTCTGGACCGATAGCCCGCAAAGGGCGTTCGCTAGATTCACGCTCCGCGGATGGGCAGAATGATGGGAATGACCAGCATTCCGCAGGCAATGGAGGCTCCAGTGCCGCTGCGCGATTTCATCGTCTCCCCGGGTTTCGCCGGTGCGGCAGCAGTGGTCGCGGCGCTTATCGTCCTGTGCGCTGTGCTGTACGCGGCCAGGCGGGCCGGTAAGAGGCTCAATCTGGAGCTCGAACAGCGCGAGCAGCATCACCAAGAGGCGCGGGATGCGCAGCAGCACGCCGTGGCCTCTCAGCAGTGCTGGGAGACACTCAAATGGCTGGTGGAGACCGCAGGCGTCGAACCGGCAGCCAGCGAGGGCGCGACTCTCGGCCTGGGCCCGGAACTCGCCATGGCGACGTTGCGGGGACTGCTTCGCGATGCCGAGCGCCTGGGAGACGAAACCCTTGCCGACGCCGTAACGGTTTATCAGAGTCAGTTCGCTCTGGTATTGGCACAGCAGGGCGGTCCACTTTCCGAACTCGCCGCGGCGTCATCATCGGCGGCCGGCGGAGGACACTCTGCGCCGCAGGCGACCTCGGCGGAGGAGCCGGTCAAGGCAACCGACGACAAGCCCGACAAGCAACCCGCGCCCGATGAAACCTCTGTGTCGACAACCGAATTGGCAACCGGCGGACGGCGTCGTAAACAATGACGCGACTCATTCGACACATCGAGGACCTCGGCGTTGACGAGTGGGCCACGCTGACCCGTCGCGCGGCGGTTGAGGCGGTGGCCGCCGCTGAGCGACGGGGTAAGAAGCCACCCGCAGAGTTGGTCGCTGTTGCGGCGATGACCGAGCGCCAGCTCGTAGAGCGCCGCGCACGAAACGGCCCGGCCAGACAACGGCTTTCGCCGGTGATGCAGCTGGTAGAGGCCGATCACCTACGACGCGTAGCGGAAGCCCGGGCCCGCGAAGCGCACCAGCACAAGTTGGACGCCGATGCGGCGGCAACAGCGGCTCGCGCCGAGGCCGAGCAGTCCGCGCGCACCGCCGGTGCGGCGCGGGCAGAGCTGCGCACAGTGCAACAGCAGTCCGCCGAAAGAGACCGTGAACGAGCGGCCGAGCGCGCGGCCGCCGCGGCGGCGCACGAGCAGGGTGTGCAGCAGGTGCGTGCCGAGTTCGAGCAGGTTCGCGCGGACGCTGAAACCGAGGTCGCGGCGAGCCGCGAGCGCGCGATGGCAGCGGAGGCGCGCGCCCAACAAAGGGTCACTGAGCGCACGGCAGCGACCGAGGCCGCCGAAAAGGCGGTACAGCAGTTGCGCGGCGAGTTCGAACAGGTCCGCGCGGACGCCGAGGCCGTGGTAGCGGCAGCGCGCGAGCGGGCGACCGCAGCGGACGCGCGCGCCCATCAGCGGGCCGCCGAGCGCACGGCGGCGACGGAGGCTGCCGAAAATGTTGCGCAGCAGCTGCGTGGCAAGCTCGAACGAGTTCGCGCCGACGCCGATGCGGAAGTCGCCGCGTCGCGTGGGTGGGCTGCCGGTGAGGCGGCAGCCGTGCGGAAGGCCGCAGACGCTGACGTGGCGCGAGCCTACGCCGCCGCCGACGATGCGATTCGGCAGGCGGAGGCCAAGGCGGCGCGCGCCAAATCGCTACAACCGTTGTCGATTCCGGTGCCCTCCTTCGAGTTTCGCGCGGAGACCGGACATATCGAAAATGCGCTCAACGCGATACAGCGGATCGATTACGTGCTGGAAGTCGATATGGTCCACGAAGGCGACACGGATATTCCGCTTGACGTCGAGCTGATGCAGACGCTGGCCTGGATAGTCCAGGAACACGCCGCGTATCTGTCCAACGAATCACAAAGCGCCACAAGCGCCGCGCGCCCGCATCCGCTTCCGAGCGAGGCGGCCGCCGCCTACGAGGAGGCGGCCACAGCGGCCTTCCGCGCCATGCTGCGGCGCATAGAGGTAACGGCGCGACGGCTGAGAGGTCGCCAGCGCAGTCCCGATGCAGAAGTCGTGAACATCGTCACGGGCATGCTCGCCGACCCGTGGGTTCAGCGCGCTATTTCATGAATCCGATCGCGCTGTAGTCGATGTCGCCGATGCCCGCCGGGCCGAAGTTCGCCAGCTTGCTGCGCACCGCGACGTTACCCGGCGACTGGAACAACGGCAGGCTGAATCCCACGGCGAAGATCAGCTTGTCCAGCTCGTTGGCCAGTTCGCGTGCCTTCGCGGGATCGAGCTCGTCGAAGGTCTGTTCCACCTTCGCGTCGATCTCCGGACTGCCGATCTTGCCGAAGTTGCTGTCGGCGTTGGTCGTATAGATCTGATTGAGGCAGCACAACGAGAACGCGTCACCGACCCAGGAGAACTGGGCGATGTCGAAGTCGCCGGGAATGATGTAGTTCGTGAAGAAGCCGCCGCCGCCCTTGGTGTCGAGCTCGAGCTTCACGCCGATCTGGGCGAGGCTGTTCTGCGCGATCTGGCCGACCTGTCTTGTGGTGTCGGCGTCGTAGAGCACGTCGCGGATCACGAGCTGGCGACCGTCCTTCTCGCGGAACTGGCCGTTCATACGCCATCCGAGTGCGTCGAGTTCCTGTTTGGCCTTCTCGGGGTCGTATGCGACGGCCTCGCTGTTGTCCTGGTAACCGTCTTGGCCTGCGACGTAGATGTGGTTGTTCAGCGGTACCGGCTTGTCGACCAGCCCACGCTGGGTGACGTTGGCGATGGCCTGCCTGTCGATGCCCCTGGCGACGGCCAGCCGGAGATCCTTGTCCGACAGGATCGATCCGGGAGCCCCATTGAACGTGAAGTGATACCAACTCGGGCTTGGTGCGCGGCGGATCGAGATGCCCTGGGTGTTACGTGCCGTAGTCAGTTCGGGCAGCGAGCTGATCCCGGTGGCGTCGATGGTGTTGCTCTGCAGCGCGGGAAGGCGGGCCTTGTCATCGAGCACCAGATAGGTGATGCTGTCCAAAAGCGGTGGAGTGCCCCACCATTTGGGGTTGCGCTCCAACGTGATTCGTTGCGCGGTGCGGTCGAGCTTGGTGATCATGAACGGTCCGGCGGACGGTCCTGGATGGTCGAGCTGTCCCTTGTTGAAGACGTCCGGGTCCGCGGTCATGCTCTTGGGCAGCAGCATCGTGTTGCCTGCGAACATGCCTTTCCACTCCGAGAAGGGCTTGTCGAAGGTGACCACTGCCTGGCGGTCGTCGACACCCCGTGTCACTTTCCCGACGCGGTCGGCGCCGTTGGTGGCTGCGATGTGGAAGTCCTTGTTCTTGCCGTTGGTGGAGTTGATCTGAGATGCGATGTCTTCCCACGTGATCGGCGTGCCGTCGGACCAGGTCGCCTTCGGGTTGATGGTGTAGGTGACCACCTGCGGGTTTTGACTGGTCAGTTCGACATTGGTGAAGTAGTCGGTGTTGACCGTCGTCGTCCCGTCCGACGCGACCCGGAACGCGCGCGGCATCGTGGCCCGCAGCATCGCCCCGGAATCGGCCTCGTTGCCGTCGACGTTCAGCGAGTTGAAATTCGACGGATAGCCGGTCAGCGCCAGTCGCAGGTTTCCGCCCTTCTGCAGCGTGGCGGGGTCCTGCGGGTTGATGTCGTTGGTGTTGCCGACCTCGGCGTTGCCGCCGGCCGACGGGGCTTCCTGGTTGCCGCTCGAGCAGCCGGCGATCGCAAACGTGAGTGCCGCCACGACTCCCGCGGCGAGCAGACGCAAATGTCCCGCGACACGCCGTGCGGAAGGGGCTTTTGCGTTCCCCAGCTGACGCGTGGGCCCACTTCGCGCGAGGTTATTGCTCATGGAGACCGACTCTAGCGGCGGTCAGGCTCCGGTTGAGGGACCGCGGCCAGCAACTTGCGGGTGTATTCATCCTGCGGGTCGGTGAAGACCTGGTCGCCTTCGCCCTGCTCGACGATTTTGCCCTTGAACATCACCGCCACCCGATGTGCCAGGTGCTTGACCACGGAAAGATCGTGCGAAACGAAGAGGTAGGCCAACCCGAACCGGTCCTGCAGGTCCAGCAGCAGGTTGATGATGCCCGCCTGGATCGACACGTCCAGCGCCGAAACCGGTTCGTCGAGGGCAAGGATCTTGGGCTGTAGCGCCAACGCACGCGCGATGCCGATGCGTTGCTTCTGACCGCCCGAGAACTCGGCCGGATAGCGGCTGGCGTCGGCGCGCCGCAACCCGACGATATCCAACAGCTCCGCAACGCGGTCCTCGGTACGGTTCTTGTCGAAGCCGTTGGCCGCCAACGGTTCCTTGAGCACCTCGAAGACCGGCAGTCGCGGGTCGAGTGAGGCCACCGGATCCTGGAACACCACCTGCAGGTCGCCCCGCAGCGCCCGTCGCGCCTTCGAGTCCAGCGCCGCGACGTCGGAACCGAGCACCTGGATGGAACCCGCCTGCGGCGCGGTGAGGTCCAGAATCTGGTGCAACGTCGTGGACTTACCCGACCCGGACTCGCCGACGATGCCCAGCGTGCGGCCCTGCTGGAGGTCGAGGCTGACACCGTCGACGGCCCGGACCTCACCTATGGTGCGGCGCAGCACCACGCCCTTGGTCAATTTGAATGTCTTGACCAGGTCGCGAACCCGGAGCACCACCGGCGTGTCGGTGGTCTCCTCGTCGGTGCCGGCCGGCGCGGTAGAGACACCGTAGATGTCCGCGGCACTGCGGCCCTTGACTCGTTCCGTTCGGATGCATGCGGCCTGATGGTTGGGGCCGACCGAAGCCAATTCCGGTTCGGCGGTGCGGCATTCGTCGATGGCCAGCGGGCAGCGCGGCGCGAAGGGACAGCCTGGCGGCAGCGCGGCCAGCGAAGGAGGCGCGCCGGGGATCGGCACCAGCCGCGCACCCTGCGGCGCGTCGAGCCGGGGTACGGAGCCGAGCAGGCCCGCGGTGTACGGCATCCGGCGGTCGCGGTACAGCTCCCGAACCGAGGCCACCTCGACGGGTCGCCCCGCGTACATGACCAGTGCACGATCGGCGAATTCGGCGACGACCCCGAGGTCGTGGGTGATGATCAGGACACCGGCACCGGTGACGTCGCGGGCGGTCTTCAGAACGTCGAGGATCTGCGCCTGCACGGTGACGTCCAGCGCGGTGGTCGGCTCGTCGCAGATGATCAGGTCGGGGTCGTTGGCGATCGCGATGGCGATGACGACGCGCTGGCGCTCGCCGCCGGACAACTCGTGCGGGAACGCACGCGCGCGCCGCTCAGGCTGGGCGATTCCGACGAGCGCCAACAGCTCGACGGCGCGGGCTCGCGCCGCTGCGCGCGGCGTGCCGGGGTTGTGTATTCGAATGGCCTCGGCGATCTGGTCGCCGATGGTGTAGACGGGCGTGAGGGCCGACATCGGGTCCTGGAACACCGTCCCGATGGCCTTGCCGCGGACCTTCGACATCCGCTGGTCGGACAGGCCGATCAGCTCGTCGCCGTGCAGCCGCACCGATCCCGACACCTCGGCGTATTCGGGCAGCAGTCCGACGACGGCCATCGCGCTCGCCGACTTGCCCGCACCGGATTCGCCAACCAGAGCGACGACTTCGCCCTTGTCGACGTGGTAGCTCATCCCGCGCACCGCCGCGACCCGCTCGGTTTCGGTGGGGAAGGCGACGGTCAGGTCGCGAACCTCGAGGAGACTCATTTGCGTCTCCCTCGCAGCGGCCGGGCGCCAGGGTCGAGCGCGTCGCGCAGGCCGTCGCCAATAAGGTTGGCGCACAAGACGATCAGCACCAGAACACCGGCGGGGAACAGGAACACCCACGGGAAGGTCGTCGCCGAGTTCGTGCCGTCGGCGATCAGGGTGCCCAGCGACACATCGGGCGGTTGGATGCCGAACCCGAGGAAGCTCAACCCGGTTTCGCCGATGACGGCGGTGCCGACATTGAGTGTGGTGTCGATGATGAGCAGCGATGCGACGTTCGGCAAGATGTGCCGAATGATTATTCGCCAATTACGCACGCCCATATAGCGTGCCGCGACAACGAATTCGCGTTCGCGCAGGCTCATCGTCATGCCGCGCACGATGCGCGAGCTGATCATCCAGCCGAACACCGAGAACAACACGATCAACCAGAAGACGCGGTCGGCCGAGCCCAGTCGTGGGGTGACGATCATGATGATGATGAAGCTGGGCACCACCAGCAACAGGTCGACGAGCCACATCAGGCGGCGATCGCGCCATCCGCCGAAATAGCCCGCGATCGAACCGACCGTCGCGGCGAACACCGTGGCGATCAGCGCTACGCAGACGCCGATCAGCATGGACTTCTGCATACCTCGCAGCGTCAGCGCAAGCAGATCCTGGCCGAGCGCGTTGGTGCCGAACCAGTGGTGCGGGCTGGGCGGCTGCTGCAGCGCGTAGTAGTCGAGGTCGGTGTAGCTGTAGGGCAGCAGCGACGGAAGGGTGTAACAGCCGATGAAGAACAGGACAAGCAGTGCGAGCGCGGCCACGGCGGGCTTGTTGCGTAAAAACCTGCGCCACACCAGGGCCCGCCGCGATGCGAATTTCTGCGCGTCCAGACCGGATTTGGCGGCCGTGGCGCTTTCGGTGGTGATCGGCTCGGTCATGACACCCGCACCCTCGGGTCGAGTGCGGCGTAGATGACGTCGGAGAGGAGGCCGGCGAGCAGCACCGCCGCGCCGGTGAACACAGTCACGGCCGCGATGATGTTGGTGTCCTGCGTTGCGATGCCCTGCACAACCCATTCGCCCATGCCGTGCCAACCGAAGATCTTCTCCGTGAACACCGCCCCGGTCACCAATCCGCCTATGCCGTAGGCGAAGAGCGTCGCCATTGGGATGAGCGCGGTGCGCAGGCCGTGTCTGAACAGCGCCTGCCGCCGGGTCAGGCCCTTGGCGCGGGCGGTGCGGATGAAGTCCTGGCCGAGCACGTCCAGCATCGCATTGCGTTGATAGCGGCTGTATCCCGCGGCGCCCAACAGCGCGAGGGTGAACGACGGCAGGACCAGGTGCTGCAGCCGGTCGACGAACTGGTTCCACCACCCGGTGACCGGGCTGGACGAGGTCTCCCCGATGTATTCGAACAACTGCACACCGAGAATCGAATTCACTCGTGTCGCAGCAAGGGTCAACAACGTCGCGATCACGAACACGGGTGTGCTCAGCAGCAGCAGCGACAGCACGGTGATGACGCGGTCACTCAGGTGGTACTGCCGGATCGCTCCCCATGCGCCGATGATGACGCCGATCAGCGTGCCCAGCACAGAACCGATGAGCAGCAGTCGCAGGCTGACCCCGACGCGGCGGCCGAGCTCGTCGGAGATGGGTTGGCCCGTGATGGTCGTGCCGAAGTTGCCTTGCACGGCGCCGGATGCCCACCGCCCGTATCGGATCGGAATCGGCCGGTTCAAGTTCAGTTCGGCGGCCTTGGCGTCTATCACCGCCTGCGGTGGCCTCGGATTGCGCTGTTCCAGGCTGTCCAGCGGCTTGAACGAATACGACGTCAGGGTGAATGTCAGAAATGACGCCAGCACCAGCAGCACGATGTAGTTGAGAAATCGCCGCACCAGGAACCGCGTCATCGGCGCGGTCCCGTGTCAGGCATGCGCACAGGGTAGGAGATGTACGCCGTTTCGGCGGTAATCCTGCACTTCGGCGCGGCTAGATAAGGCGGCTAGGTAATTCGCACCAGCTGTCCAGGCTCGGTACAGATTGCGCGAGTTAACTGAATGCCAACTGAAGCTAACTGGAAGCCACCTGCACTTTCACGGTTGCCACGCCGCAGGGGCGAGACGGCAAACGACCAAGAAGGGAAGTGTCGCCAATGAGTAAAGCCACGGGAACCAAGGTCAAACTGCTGGGTGCGGTGATCGGTGGCAGTGCCGTCGTGACGATGGGCACGCTGGCGATGAGCATTCATCAGCAACCAGCCCCTTCGCAGAACCTCGCGGTGGGCGTGATGACGATGGCCCAGACGACGACGGCGTCGGGCAAGGATGACACGGTCGAGGCGACGTCAATGGCCGTTCCCGTCCTCAAGGGCCCGGCGCCGCTGCCAACAGAGCAGAAGGCCGCCGAGTAGCGGCTAACTCACAGCCAAACGTTTCACCCACGACCTCTCCGGCTACCCAATATGCCGGAGGGGTCGTGGGCGACCCCTCGACGCACTGTTAGACCGACACCGATTTGGAGTGGTCAGAAGTGATTTCGAGGGAGTTGAAAGTGGTATCGGCTGGGGTCGGCGCCTGCGCGGCCCGTCGCCATGGGCGAGATCGGACTCGCGTTCAGCGACATCAGCGCCGCCGACACGCCGGAGCCGGCTCCGCCCGGCCCGGTGACGACGTCGGGAGATCACCACAGGAGCGACGATCACCGACTCCGTGGAAGAGAACGGACCGAAGACGTCGATCGCCGTTCCGGCGACCACGACAACACCATCAGAGAATCCGCCCACTGCGGAACAGCACTAGAACCGCTTTCGAAAACACCGAAAAGTGAAATGGGGTTGCAAAGATGAATTCGCGGAAACTGAAAGTGATTTCGGCAGCTGCAGGCGCGAGCGCAGTGGTTGCGATGGGAGCGCTGACGGCGGTTCTGAGTGAGGACAGCGGCTCGGCAACTGTCGTTTCGGGACCTGAGATGACGCTTGGTGAGACGACGACCATTCAGCAGGCGTCAACCATTGAGAAGGCAGCCAGCACGCCGGAGACGACGATGGCGGTGCCGGAGGACACCGCCACGCCGCCTGACGGCTTCAGGTAATTCACGCGAATCAGTTTGTGGGCGGCGGCGTGTCGCCGATGCTGTTCAACGTGACGGTCGCGCCGTCGCGAGTCGCTTCGACCGTGACGGTGTCGTTCACCGCCACTGGACGGCTCGACGACGACGCCGCCGACGGGAACGTGTAGATCTGCGTGTAGCCGTCGCCGCTCCGGACGACGACGTTCGTCATGGTGACTTCGTCCACCGTGCCGGTCTGGAAGAGCTTCGTCGTGAAGCCGCCGTTGCCGTCGGGGACAACGGATTCGGTGTGTATTGCGCCTGGGGCGCCGGACGGCTCCGCTGAGGAAGGTGAGCCACCCTGCGGTGGCGGGGCACCCGGTGGCCCACCTGGGGGCGGCCCGTGCATCACGCCGGTCATGCCGTGCGGCCCGCCGCCCATTGCGTGCGCAGGCTCCTGGGTCGCGGCGTATATGGCCGCGCCGCCGATGCCGCCGATCACAGCGGCCACTGCGATAGCGGCCAGTGTCTGGCGTTTGCTCCAGCTCTGGGATCGATGCTGCGGTGCAGTCTCAGAGGTCATCGCCCCACTGTGCAGTCGCAAAATGTGAGTCGGCTGTGGGCGGCTTCGGCAGGCCATAGGAAAAGACCGCTTCACAGCGCGCACACAGATTTGGCACAGCGTTCACTCACGGCTGCGGCGAATAATGGGGCAGGTGGGGAATTCGAACGGATCTGTGTGAACTTGAAAGCAAACGAACCCGAGCGGGTGGTGATGCGCCGCGCCGACGGTAAGCCCATCCACGTGCTTGTCGTCGATGACGAGCCTGTGCTTGCCGAACTGGTGTCGATGGCGCTGCGCTACGAGGGGTGGGAGATCGCGACCGCGGGCGACGGTGCGGCCGCGATTGCGTCGGCGAAGGAAAATCCGCCCGACGTCGTGGTGCTGGACGTGATGCTGCCCGATATGAGCGGTCTCGAGGTGCTGCGCAAACTCCGCGAACGTATTCCGCATCTTCCTCTGCTGCTGCTGACGGCGAAGGACTCGGTCGAGGACCGGATCGCGGGGCTGACCGCAGGCGGAGACGACTACGTCACCAAGCCGTTCAGCCTGGAAGAAGTCGTGCTGCGGCTGCGTGCGCTGCTGCGCAGGACCGGCGTGACGAGCGAGACGGGCGGCGCCAAGATCATCGTCGGTGATCTTGCGCTTGACGAGGACAGCCACGAAGTCACGCGCGGCGGAGAGTCGATTTCGTTGACCGCCACCGAGTTCGAGCTGCTGCGCTTCATGATGCGCAACTCCAAGCGCGTGCTCTCCAAGGCGCAGATATTGGACCGGGTGTGGAGCTACGACTTCGGTGGGCGGTCCAACATCGTCGAGCTCTATGTGTCCTACCTCCGCAAGAAGATCGACAGTGGCCGCGAGCCGATGATCCACACCTTGCGGGGGGCAGGGTATGTCCTCAAGCCCGCGAACTGACCCGCCGGGAGTGCTGACCCGGATCTGGTCGCCGCGGACATGGTCACTGAGGGCGCGGCTGCTGGTCACCCAGGTGGCTCTGCTCGCCGTGGTGTGTGCAGGCATCGGCATTGCGACCGAGTTCGCGCTGCAACGCTTTCTGCTACATCAGCTCGACCAGCAGCTGATCGAGGCGGGCAGGCGGTCGGCTGCGATCTTCGCATTCGGGCCTCCTCCGCCGCCCGGGTTCGGGCCACGCATGCCCCCGCCGGGGGCGCCGTTCGGGGCGCCGCCGTCACCCGACTTTCCGCGGCGCATGATCATTCGCGAGGACGACGGCCCTGGTCCGGCGTTTCTCAACGCCCCGGGTCAGGCGACCCGCATGGTCGGCGCTGTGATCGCCCAGGGCGTTCCCGTCGATGCGGGCGTAATCACCGCTGACGGGGGGCGGGCCGGCGTCAGCTCTGCGGCAACAGAACAACTCGCACGGGCGGCGAAGAATCGAAATCCGAAGACGGTGGACCTCGACGGGCTCGGTCGCTACCGCGTGGTGGGCAACCATTCGCACAGCCCGGAGGAGACGATCGTGGTCGGCCTGCCGACATCCGATGTCGACGACACCTTGGTGTGGGTGCTGGTGATGTTCTGCATTGTCGGTGTCATCGCGCTCATCGCCGCGACGACTGCGGGGATCCTCATCATCCGTCGCCAATTCAGGCCGCTGGCAGAGGTTTCCGCTGCCGCCCGGCAGGTCGCCGACCTCGAACTCGATCGCGGTGAGGTGCGGCTTCCGACGCCCATCGTCAAGGTCGATCCCAAGAGTGCGCATACCGAAATCGGCCAGCTCGGCTCTTCGCTGAACCGGATGCTCGACCGCATCGCAGGTGCTCTCTCGGCGCGGCACGCCAGTGAGATGCGGGTTCGGCAGTTCGTCGCGGACGCCAGCCACGAACTGCGCACCCCGCTCGCCGCGATTCGCGGCTATACAGAACTGGCGCAACGCAAACAGGAGGCCGTGCCCGACGATGTCGCGCATGCGATGAGCCGGGTGGAGTCCGAGACCGAGCGGATGACCCACCTCGTCGAGGACATGTTGTTGCTCGCGCGCCTCGACACCGGGCGGCCGCTCGGGCACGAACAGGTGGACCTCACTCGGTTGACCGTCGACGCGGCAAGCGACGCCCATATCGCGGGGCCCGAGCACGAGTGGTCGCTGGACCTGCCCGATGAGCCGGTCGTCGTGCGGGGCGACGAGGCTCGCCTGCATCAGGTGCTCGCCAATCTGTTCGCGAATGCGCGGACGCACACTCCGCCTGGCACATCGGTGAACACATCGTTGGCCGTCGACGGCGAGCACGCGGTGTTGACCGTGAGTGATGACGGGCCGGGAATCCCGGTCTGGCTGCAGCCGGAGATCTTCGAGCGATTCGCGCGCGGCGATTCGTCCAGATCGCGCCGCGGCGGCAGCACCGGCCTCGGCCTCGCGATCGTCGCGGCCGTGGTCAGGGCTCACCACGGCACCATCGACGTGCACAGCGTGCCGGGAAAGACCGAATTCGTGGTGAAACTGCCCGTCAACTCACAGCCAAGCCACAGCGACGCCAAATCCGACACCTAGCCGGCTGAAAGAGGATTGCTTCGGTGACCCTCGTTTTACCCGCCGAGCTGGGCCCCCACGCAAGTAGGGGAACGGAGACTCGCGCAGATACAGCCAGGTCGGTGCGATTCCGCGTCTGCTCGCCCGGAGTCGGGCTGGGTGCGCTGCTCATCGCGACTGCCGCGCTGTACCTGTGGAACCTGTCGGCGAGCGGTTGGGCGAACAGCTTCTACTCGGCCGCCGCGCAGGCGGGGTCGAGCAACTTGACGGCCATGCTGTTCGGCTCGAGCGACGCCGCCAATGCCATCACCGTCGACAAGACCCCCGCATCGCTGTGGGTGATGGACATCTCGGTGCGCCTTTTCGGGCTCAACTCCTGGAGCGTGTTGGCGCCGCAGGCGCTCGAAGGGGTGGCTGCCGTCGCGCTGCTCTATGCCGCCGTGCGGCGGGTCAGCGGGTCGGGCGCCGCGCTGCTCGCAGGCACGATCATGGCGTTCACGCCCGTCGCGGCGTTGATGTTCCGGTTCAACAATCCCGACGCGCTTCTGGTGCTCATCCTCGTCGCGGGCGCCTACTGCACGCAGCGCGCATGCGAAAAGGACAGCAGCCGTTGGTGGTTGATCGCCGCGGGCGCGGCCGTCGGGTTCGGCTTCCTGGCCAAGATGCTGCAGGCGTTTCTTGTGCTCCCCGGCTTCATCGCGGCGTATGCGGTGGCGGGGAGTCGTACGCTGGCGCGGCGCCTGCTTGACGTGGTGTATCTGATCGCCGCGATGGTCGTCTCCGCCGGCTGGTATCTGCTACTCGTCGAACTGTGGCCATCGGGGTCTCGCCCGTACATCGGTGGGTCGCAGCACGACAGCATCGTCGAATTGGCCTTGGGCTACAACGGGTTCGGCAGGCTGACCGGCGACGAGACCGGCGGACTCGGCAACATGAACTTCGACGTGGGCTGGGGCCGGCTGTTCGGTCACATCATGGGGGCCGACATCGCGTGGTTGTTGCCCGCCGCCCTGATCTGTTTGGGGGCAGTTGTGGCGTACACGTGGCGAGCACCGCGGTCCGATCAAACCCGCGCGGCGGCGATCATCTGGGGCGGCTGGCTGCTCGTCACCGCCGTGGTGTTCAGCTTCATGAGCGGCATCGTGCACCCGTACTACACGGTCGCCCTTGCCCCTGCTATCGCCGCGCTGGCCGGCATCGGTGCAACGCTTCTGTGGCGCAACAGGTCTGACCTGCCCGCCGCCACCGCGCTCGCGGGCATCGTGCTGGTCAGCACGATCCTGGCGTGCGTGCTGTTGGCGCGGACGGACGACTGGCTGCCATGGCTGCGGGTGGTGATCGCGGTCGGGGGAGTGGCGGCCGCGGTGCTGATGCTCGTGATCGGTCGGCTGAACACATCGACCGCGAGTGCGGTCGCCTGCCTCGCAGTCCTCGCAAGCCTCGCGGCACCGGCCGCGTACTCCATCGCGACGGCGGCCACGCCGCACACAGGCGCGATACCGTCGACAGGCCCGACCAGCCACGGCGGCCCGCGGATGGGCTTCGGCGGCCTGTTGGATGCGCCTACCCCGCAGCACGGTCTGACCGCTGCGCTGGCCGCCGATGCCGACCACTACACCTGGGTCGCTGCCGCGATGGGTTCCAACAACGCGGCGGGATACCAATTGGCCGCAGGCGCACCGGTGATGGCGATCGGCGGGTTCAACGGCACCGACCCCTCGCCGACGTTGCAGCAATTCCAGCGATACGTCACCGACAGGCAGATCCACTACTTCATCCGCGGCCGGATGATGATCGGCGGCTGGGGCGCCGCGGCAGGCAGCGGCAGCCACGAGGCCGCAGACATCGCGCAATGGGTGGAGACGCACTACGCACCGACGACCATCGGCCGCACGATCATCTACGACCTGACCCAGCCGCCGAAGAACTCATAGCTCAGACATAGCTTGGCCCAACGGCCTAGATAGGCAGCCGCCCAACCATGGATGTCATGACCGACATTGCCCTCGACTTCGACACCAGCCCCGCTCGGCGCATCCGCTTCGAATCCCGGCCGAACGCGGCGATCGCGGCCCGCGCCGCCGGAGTGCCCGTGCTCGACGTGGTGATCCCGGTTTACAACGAGCAGGCCGCGCTGGCGGATTCGGTGTACCGGCTGCACCGCCACCTGCGGGACGACTTCCCGTTTCCGGCCCGCATCACGATCGCTGACAACGCCAGCGTCGATGACACCCCCCGCATCGCCCACGAGCTCGCCGCCGAGCTGACCGATGTCCGGGTGGTGCGCCTGGAGCAGAAGGGCCGAGGCCGCGCACTGCACGCGGTGTGGGCGACGTCCGACGCCCCGGTGCTCGCCTACATGGACGTCGACCTGTCGACCGACCTGGCCGCGCTCGCACCGCTTGTCGCACCGCTCATCTCCGGACACTCCGACGTCGCCATCGGCACCCGGCTGAGGCGGGGCGCGCGGGTGGTGCGCGGTCCGAAACGCGAGATCATCTCGCGCTGCTACAACCTGATCCTGAAGTCCACCCTCGCCGCGGGATTCTCCGATGCCCAATGCGGCTTCAAGGCGATCCGCGCCGACGTCGCCCAACGCCTTCTTCCGCACATCGCCGACACCGGCTGGTTCTTCGACACCGAGCTGCTGGTGTTGGCCGAGCGCACTGGCCTGCGCATCCACGAGGTACCCGTGGACTGGGTCGACGATCCCGACAGCCGGGTCGACATCGTGGCCACCGCGACCGCCGATCTCAAGGGCATCGCACGGCTGCTCCGAGGCTTCGCCAATGGCTCGATACCCGTGCAAACGATTGCGGCACAACTCGGTTCGTCGCAGTTGTCGGCAGCGCCTGGATCGCTGTTGCGCCAATCGGTGCGCTTCGCATGCATTGGGGTGGCTTCGACCCTCGCCTACCTGCTGCTGTTCATGCTGCTGCACGGCGGCCTCGGCGCCCAGGCCGCCAACCTGATCGCCCTGCTGGTCACCGCGATCGGCAACACCGCCGCGAACCGCCGCTTCACGTTCGGCGTCGCGGGCGGGAGCAAGGCGGCGCGCCATCACGTCGAAGGGCTGATCGTCTTCGGCATCGCGCTCGCCATCACCAGCGGTTCACTGGTCGCCCTGCATGCCGTGGTCCCCGAACCGGGACGATACGTCGACGCCGCCGTGCTGGTCGCGGCCAACCTGCTCGCCACCGCAGTGCGATTCGTGCTGCTTCGCGGATGGGTTTTCCATCCGCGCCGAAACCGATGACAGACTCGAAAGACGAAGGAACCCAATCGATGACGACGACAGCTGATCGATATACATCGACTCCGGTGGCGCCCGAAGAGGCGCCGGCGGATCGGCCGCGCTGGGTCACGCCCGCACTGCTGAGCCTGTTGGTGGCGACGGCGGTGCTGTATCTGTGGGGGCTCGGCTCGTCGGGGTGGGCCAACAGCTTCTACGCGGCCGCGGCGCAGGCAGGCACACAGGACTTGAAGGCGTGGCTGTTCGGCTCGCTGGATCCGGGCAACGCGATCACGGTCGACAAGCCGCCCGCCGCAATGTGGGTGATGGGGTTGTCCGGCAGGCTCTTCGGCTTCACCCCCTTCACGATGCTGCTGCCGCAGGCCCTGATGGGTGTCGGCGCAGTCGCACTCCTGTACGCCGCCGTCCGCCGCTGCAGCGGACCGGCCGCCGGACTGATTGCCGGGGCAGCCCTTGCCGTGACTCCGGTGGCGGCCTTGATGTTCCGGTACAACAACCCCGACGCGCTGCTGGTCCTGCTGCTGGTGCTGGCCGCGTACTGCGTCGTGCGGGCCACCGAAACCGCGAGCACCAAGTGGATGGCGTTGGCGGGCAACGCACTTGGCTTCGCGTTCCTGACCAAGATGCTGCAGGCGTTCCTGGTGGCTCCAGGCTTGGCGCTGGCCTTCCTCGTCGCCGCACCCGTCGGGCTGTGGCCGCGCATCTGGAAGCTGATGGTCGGCGCGGGCGCCCTGATCGTCTCGTCGGGGTGGTACGTCGCCCTGGTCAGCTTGTGGCCGGCCGATTCCCGGCCCTACATCGGCGGCTCCACATCCAACAGCCTGTTACAACTGGCGCTGGGCTACAACGGGATTGAGCGCATCGCAGGCCGGGGCGGTCCGAGCGGCATGCATCAGGGCGGTCCTCCGCCCGGCGTTGGCGGTCCCGGCGGCTTCGGCGGCCCTGGCGGCGCGGGTCACCTGTTCTTCGGCGGCGACCCCGGCATCGGCAGGCTGTTCGGCATGTCGATGGGAACCGAGGCGTCCTGGCTGCTGCCTGCTGCGCTGATCGGCCTGATCGCAGGACTGTGGCTGACCCGCCGCACCCCGCGCATCGACGGCGTGCGCGCGAGCCTGCTCCTGTGGGGCGGTTGGCTGTTGGTCAGTGGCGCAGTGTTCAGCTTCATGGACGGCACCGTCCACCCGTACTACACGGTCGCCCTTGCCCCGGCGATCGCGGCGCTGCTCGGTATCTCGGTGCGCGAGCTGTGGCGGGCCAGGGACCGCGTGGCCGCGCGAGTGGTGCTTGCGGTCATGACGGCAGCGACCGGAGTCTGGGCATTCGTGCTGTTGGACCGCACACCGGACTGGATGCCGTGGTTGCGCTGGGTCGTTCTCGCGGGTTCGGTGCTCGCCGCGGTGATGCTCGTCGTCGGTGCACAGCGACGGGACCGCATCGCCGCGGTGATTGCCGCAGCTGCAGTCCTTTTCGCAGCGGGAGGCAGCTTGGCGTACACCGTCGAGACCGTCGCATCCGCGCACGAAGGACCGATGACGACGTCGGGTCCCGCCAAGCACTTCGACTTCGGCGGCCATGGTGGTCCCGGCGGCCCGCAGGCCGACAACCCGGCACTCGCCGAAATGGTGCAGGGCCTCGACAACCGTTGGGCTGCAGCAAGTGTCGGTTCGTTCACGGTGAGCAGCCTCGAGCTCAAGACCGGTGCGTCGATCATGGCGATTGGCGGGTTCACCGGCAGCGACGACTCGCCCACCCTGGCGCAGTTCCAGGACTACGTGAAGAACCACGACGTGCGGTACTTCATCGCGGGCGAGCGATTCGGCCCACCCGGCCATCGCGGCGGCTCCTCCGGTGAAATCACCGACTGGGTGAAGAAGAACTTCACACCCATGAAGGTCGGCGACGCCACGGTCTACGACCTGAGCAGGCAGAAGTAACCACCGAGCCCGACGGCCGTCCTGCCACCCCTTCGGCAGGGCGGCCGTCGTCCATCTCTTCTTCGAGGTCGTGATGAACAAGGCATTCCGCACCGTTGTGGATGATCGCACCGAGGTCAGTGTGGAGACCGGCCTGCGAGCCACCGAGAAGCTGCAGTCCGTCCTCGACAACCGTGACCGGGACACCGAAGTCCTCGAACTAAAGGTTCAGCTCGATAGGATCGATGAGGCGGTCCGTCTGTTGTCCCACAGTCGATGTGGGCGGAGATCCTCGCGAAGCTGGAGGAGCTGGAGCAGCGCCAGGAGGCGATAAGCGTCAGCAGGAACTCCTTCGATGGCGCTGGCGACGAGCCCTACGACCCGACCGAGTTCATCGACGACGACGAGTTTTGACCTCCGCAGCACGGTCACCGTCAGCCGAGGGCAATGGGAACCGCTGCAGGCGTGGACCGGGCGTTCGCGGTCACGTGGACAATATCTGGGTTGGCGTACCGCTGAGACGCAGCGCCGACGCCTGTCAGGGTGAGCGTGACGTGTTGAAGTCGGTATAGCGCTGCTCGTATACGCCGTCGCGTTCGGCGAACCGGAGCGGTTTCGTGGCGTCCACGACAATCTCGGTCGCCTCGGGCTGCGCGGTCAGCAGTGCCATGGTCTCGGCGATGTAGTCATCGAGGGGCATAGCGTCGGGTTCGTTGACTCGCTCGTCGCGCAGGCCAGTTTGAACCCCCGGCGGCACGATCTCGATCACCTGGACCGCCGTGTTCCGCAGTTGAAACCGCAGCGATTGGGTGTAGGAGTGCAGCGCGGCCTTGGTGGCGCAATAGGTTGGCACCTGCGCCTTGGGCAGGAAGGCTAACGCCGAGGTGACGTTCAGAACGGCCGAACGGGGCTGAGCGAGCAGGCGTGGCAGCAACGCCGCAGTGAGGCGTATGGGACCAAGTAGGTTCGTGATGATCATGGCCTCCGCTTCGGCGACACGGCCAGCGGTGAGGTCCTCGCTGTATTGGATACCCGCGTTGTTGATCACAACGTTGAGTTCGGGGTGGCGCTGTGTTGCCTCCGTGGCGAAACGCTCGATGTCTGCCGCATCGCTTTGATCCAAGGTCAGCCATTGCATTCCGGGATTGGCCGCTGCCACGCTCTCCAACTGTTCGCGGCGGCGGCCAGCGATGATCACCTGGTTGCCCAGATGATGAAACGACTCAGCCAGGCCACGGCCGATCCCCGACCCGCCACCCGTCACCAGAATCGTGTTCTGGGCTGTCTGCATCTCTTCTGCCTCCGCTGGGTCGGTGGTGATTGAAATTTATCACCGGACCGCTCAGCGCCCATCGTCACTTCAACGGCTAGCGACCAGGCTAGGAGTGCCCGCTCATCTCACTTGCTTCCAGAAGATGTTGACTGGGTGTCGACCTGCGTCAGGTGTTCGCACAGCTCTTGGCTGAACGGGACCGCGAGATCCTCCAGCGATGCCGACGTCATACCCGACTCGGCAAGAGCGAGTATCGACTTCGCGAGCGCGAACTTGTAGGACGCGACATTGGCACCCCGAAGCACGACGCTGCGAAAGTCCTCCGACGTCGTGGTTAGGGATTCCATTTGCCGCGACGCTACTCAATGGCGACGACACCACACGGCATGTCGCTTGGAACGGTGCGGCGGCATAGCTACGTGGGCAGATCTACCCGCAGTGCCAGGTGCTCATCGAGTATCCGGCGCAGCGCGGCATCCATCGGATGCGCGGATGCGAGGTCGCGACCGAACCGGCTGTCCACCACGATTACCGCGCCCTCACGCAGTTCGGCGGTGTCGACTTGATCGACGAACGGATCGAACAATGCGGGCGGCGTGGCCAGGTAATACAGCGCCCGGCGCGACTGGTTCAACCCGGCGGCATACATCAGTCCGTGCTGGGTGATCACGAAGAGTTCCGAGGTGATCCTGGCGTTCGGGGTCTCGGCTTTGGCCCATGCCGTTGCGGCGCACCGGGTCTGCGCCAATCTATCGGGGACGTCGTCACTCAGCGTGAGTAACCTTCCGACGAGTGCTGCACCCGTTTGCGGATATGCGTCGAGGGCGGGTCTGAAGTACCGCTGGAAGATCTCGCCGAAAAAGTCGTACAGTTGCTCGCTCATCGCAGCTCCCCAGGTTTCAGGCTGACACCTCAATTGTGCGCGCCCCTGCCGCTGACACGAGGTCTTTGGCAGTCGCATCCCCAGCGCCAGGATGATCATTCGCCTGCCGATAGCGCAGAAACCGCCCTGGCCGAGGTCGGTGTCGACATCACAGGGAACTCACCCACACTCATTGATCCGCAGCTCGTTCGTGACGTCGACGTCGTGGTCACGCTCGGACGTGCTGGCCGAGTCCACCCAGTGCCCGGCACACGCTTCGAGGATTGGGACACCGACGAACGGTCGGAACGCGGCATCGACGGCACCGAGCGGATGCGGCTGGTCCGCGACGACACCGCAGACCGCGTCGCCGAATTCCTCAAGCGAATGCAGACCCGGTCGTCCTGACTCATGGCGCTGGCAGGAACGGGGGCTAGCCTGCGTTCTGCGGCTGTCGAATCGAAGGCCAAGCGGGCCGTGTCCGGTCGCTGCACTCCGGGCTTCAACGGCGAAAGGCAAGCTGGTGAGCAACAATCCGAACATATTGATCATTTGGGGCGATGACATCGGGATCAGCAACCTGAGTTGTTATAGCGACGGTGTGATGGGGTACCGAACCCGCCATATCGACCGCATCGCCGAGGAGGGGGTGCGGTTCACCGACTATTACGGGGAGCAGAGTTGCACCGCCGGGCGCGCGGCCTTCATCACCGGCCAGAATCCCTACCGGACCGGGCTGACCCAAGGTGGCGCCCCGGGAGCTCGATATACTTCGCGCCCGAGATGTGATCAGCGACGTCCTTGCCCATTGCAGGCGTGACGAATGGGTCGTCGGCGTGCTGGACGACCAGGGTTGGCACGCCCTCAAGTCGAACAAGAATCGCACGGTGGTGGTGCCTGCCTTCGTTATGACGGCGTTGTCGGCGACCGCCGCTGGTAAGGGCCGCGAAGACCTGCTGTGGACCGCCCCGCACGGCGGCTATCTGCGTGCGCCCGGGCGGGGAGTCTTGGCTCGCAGGCGCAGTGGGGCGCTGCCAGGATGCCGATGAGACGTTCCTCTGGGTGACCGCGCACGACCTGCGGCACACAGCGGCCTCACTGGCCATCTCGGCGGGTGCCAACCCCAAGGTGGTGCAGCGGATGCTGGGACACGCCAGCGCGGCCATGACGCTGGACGTGTACGCCGATTTGTTCGAGTGTGATCTGGACGCAGTCGCCGAGAGTGTGTCCAAAATGTGTCCACGGTGGGCCTGAGCGTCCATCTGCACGGCCGAGAAAGCGCCTCTACCAGCCACTAAGGAGTGCCATGTCCGTGACCGACCAATACCTGAAGAACAACGAGGAGTACGCGAAGAACTTCTCCGGTCCGCTGCCGCTGCCGCCGAGCAAGCATGTGGCGGTCGTGGCGTGCATGGATGCCCGGCTCGACGTGTACCGGATCCTGGGCCTGAACGACGGCGAGGCGCACGTCATCCGCAACGCGGGCGGGGTGGTCACCGACGACGAGATCCGCTCGCTGGCGATCAGTCAGCGGCTGCTCGGCACCAAGGAGATCATCCTCATTCACCACACCGATTGCGGCATGCTGACCTTCACTGACGACGACTTCAAGCGCTCGATCCAGGACGAGACGGGCCTGAAGCCTGAATGGGCGGCCGAGTCCTTCCCGGACTTGGACGAGGACGTGCGTCAGTCGCTTCGGCGCATCGAGGCGAGCCCGTTCGTCACCAAGCACGAGTCGCTGCGCGGCTTCGTCTTCGACGTGGCCACCGGCAAACTCAACGAGGTCACGGCCTAGCCGGAGCGCCTCGCTAGAGTCGCGCCATGGCGGCAACGCAACTGACGTCCTGGCTGCTGGACTCTGATCCGGCGCTGCGGTGGCAGGTCGAACGCGACCTCATCGGCGAACCGCGTGCGGTCTGGGAGGCGACGCGCGCGAGGATCGCGACCGAAGGCTTCGGCGCACGCCTGCTCGCGCTGCAGCATTCCGACGGCCTGTGGGCCGGCGGCGCGTTCTTTCCCGCTGACTTCGACTTCCACGGTCCGGAGGCGGCCGACGGTGGACAACCCTGGACCGCGACGACCTGGGTGTTGAACTCGTTGCGGGAGTGGGGCCTTGACCCGGAAATCCTGCGTCAGCGCCGCACCGCGGAGCTTCTGGCGGAGAACGCGCGCTGGGAGTGCGACGACCTGCCTTACTGGGGTGGTGAGGTCGACTGCTGTATCAACGCGTGGACGGTGGCCAACGGGGTGTGGCTCGGCGCCGACATCACAGGGATCGTGGATTGGTTCGTCGAACACCGGCTGCCCGACGGCGGGTGGAACTGCGAATGGTTCAACGGTTCCCAACGATCGTCGTTTCACTCAACGCTCAACTCCCTCAAGGGATTACTCGCCTACGATGCCGCGACGGGTGGTACCGCTGCGACGCGTGCTGCACGCTGCGCAGGGGAGGAGTATCTCCTCGAAAGGGACCTGTGCCGTCGCTTGTCGACGGGTGAGGTGGTCGGGCCGTGGGTGGATCGTTTCGGCTATCCGTTCCGCTGGATCTACAACGTGCTCAACGCCGCCGACTACTTCCGGGAGTCCTCGTTGCTCGACTGCAACAGGCCGGATCTGCGCATGGGTGAGGCGATCGAGCTCATCCGCGCGGCACGTCAGCCGGACGGCAGCTGGCTTCAGGCGGGTCGTCCGAGTGGGCGTGAGTGGTTCGAGATCGACGCCCCGGCAGGCGAGCCGTCGAAGTGGCTGACTCTGTACGGAACTCGAGTGCTCGAGTGGTGGGACTCGGCCTAGCCGAGCTTGTAGGTGGCGATCGCCTTCGCCACCGCTTCGCCGTCGGGGGTGACGACGTCGACGTCGCAGTTGACCAAGGTCTTGCCGCGCCGCAACACCCGGCCGACGCCGATCAGATCGGTGGCTCTCGCCGGCGCAAGGAACTGCATCGAGATCGATGTGGTGACACCGCGCAGCGAGTCGGGCACCTCGGCGCCGGCCCACGCTGCGGCCATCACCGTCATGTCGGCCAGCGTGGCGATCGCTCCGCCGTGCACCATCTCGCCGAGCGTGACGTTGGTGGGATCGAACGGCATCCTCAGCCGTACCTCGTCGCCGTCGAGCACCTCGGCGACGATGCCGAGTTTGGCCCCGAGGGGGCAGGCCGGGATGAACTGCGCCATGACCTCGGGCCCGGTCCGCGCGCCTGCTGGAAGTGACATGTCTAAGGAGTCTCATTGACGGCTCGAGGCATTTCAATTACCTCCGAGGTAATCGCCTTCTCCCCGAGCAGACGCAAAATCACCCGACACGCCGACGCGAAACGTGCTTGTGCGTCTGCTCGGCACAAGAGATCTTTGACACCGCAGGCCAAAGCTGGTTTCATTACGACCATACTTGCAAATCTGGTCAATTCTACCAACTTAACGAGGAATCGATGACGACCGCGCAGGAGCCGAAACAGGCCGCAGGGCGCTACGAGCTCAGCCATCTCAGGGCGCTCGAGGCCGAGGCGATCCACATCATCCGCGAGGTGGCCGCGGAGTTCGAGCGTCCGGTGCTGCTGTTCTCCGGCGGCAAGGACTCCATCGTCATGCTGCACCTGGCGATCAAGGCGTTCCGGCCGGGCCGGCTGCCGTTCCCGGTGATGCATGTCGACACCGGGCACAACTTCGACGAGGTGCTCGAAGCCCGCGACGAGCTGGTCGCCGAATTCGGCGTCCGCCTGGTCGTGGCCAAGGTGCAGGACGACATCGATGCAGGCCGGGTTGTCGAGACCATCCCGTCGCGCAATCCGATGCAGACCTTCACGCTGCTGCGGGCCATCCGCGAGAACAAGTTCGATGCCGCGTTCGGCGGAGCCCGCCGCGACGAGGAGAAGGCGCGCGCCAAGGAGCGCGTGTTCAGCTTCCGCGACGAGTTCGGCCAATGGGACCCCAAGGCGCAGCGACCCGAGCTGTGGAACCTGTACAACGGCAGGCACCACAAGGGCGAGCACATCCGTGTGTTCCCCCTGTCCAACTGGACCGAGTTCGACATCTGGTCCTACATCGGTGCGGAGAAGATCAAGCTGCCGTCGATCTACTACGCACATCAGCGCCAGGTCTTCGAGCGCGACGGCATGCTGCTCGCCGTCCATAGGTACATGCAGCCGCGCAAGGACGAGAAGATCGTCGAGAAGACGGTCCGCTTCCGCACCGTCGGCGACGTCACCTGCACCGGATGCGTCGAATCACTCGCGGGCACCGTCTCCGAGGTGATCGCCGAGACCGCGGTGTCGCGGCTCACCGAACGCGGCGCCACCCGCGCCGACGACCGCATCTCCGAGGCAGGCATGGAAGACCGCAAGCGAGAGGGCTATTTCTGATGGCGACGTTGCTCCGCATTGCGACCGCGGGCTCGGTGGACGACGGCAAGTCGACGCTCATCGGCAGGCTGCTGTTCGATTCGAAGGCCGTCATGGAGGATCAGCTCGCCGCCGTCGAGCGCACCTCCAAGGAACGCGGCCACGACTACACCGACCTCGCCCTGGTGACCGACGGGCTGCGCGCCGAACGCGAACAGGGCATCACGATCGACGTTGCCTACCGCTACTTCGCCACGGCCAAGCGGAAATTCATCATCGCCGACACGCCGGGCCACATCCAGTACACGCGCAACATGGTCACCGGAACGTCGACCGCGCAGCTGGCTATCGTGCTCGTCGACGCGCGGCACGGGCTCCTTGAGCAGTCCCGCAGGCACGCGTTCCTGGCATCGCTGCTCGGCATCCGCCACATCGTGCTGGCCGTCAACAAGATGGACCTCGTCGACTGGGACCAGGAGCGATTCGAGAAGATTCGCGACGACTTCCACGAGTTCGCCGCGCGCCTCGACGTGCACGACGTCACGACGATCCCGTTGTCGGCGCTCAACGGCGACAACGTCGTCACGAAGTCGGACGTCACCCCGTGGTACGACGGCCCGGCGCTGCTTAGCCACCTCGAAGACGTCTACATCGCGGGCGACCGCAACCTCGTCGACGTCCGGTTCCCGGTCCAGTACGTGATCCGGCCGCAGACGCACGACCACGCCGACCACCGCAGTTATGCGGGCACCGTTGCGAGCGGTGTCATGCGCCCCGGCGACGAAGTCGTCGTCCTGCCCACCGGCAAGTCGTCGCGCATCACCACGATCGAAGGCCCGAGCGGGCCTGTGCAGGAAGCGTTTCCGCCGATGGCGGTGTCGGTCAGCCTCGCCGACGACATCGACATTTCACGTGGCGACCTGATCGCGCGGCCGAACAACCAGCCGCGGGTGGCGCAGGAGTTCGACGCCACGGTGTGCTGGATGGCCGACGAAGCGGCGCTGGAACCAGGCCGCGACTACATCATCAAGCACACGACGCGTACCACGCGGGTCAAGGTGACCGCGCTCGACTACCGGCTCGACGTGAACACCCTTCACAGGGACAAGACCGCGACCGCACTCAAACTCAATGAACTGGGCCGCATCTCGCTTCGCACGCAGGTGCCGCTGTTGCTCGACGAGTACAGCCGCAATGCCGCAACCGGCTCGTTCATCCTGATCGACCCGAACACCAACGGCACCGTTGCCGCGGGCATGATCCTGCCTTACGTCACCGCGCGCACGTCGAGCCCGAACACGGTGCGCCACGAATCGCTGTGCACCTCGGAGGACCGACTGTCGAAGGGCAGGACGGTGTGGTTCACCGGGCTGTCGGGATCGGGGAAGTCGTCGGTGGCCATGCTCGTCGAGCAGAAGCTGCTCGAAAAAGGCTGCCCGGCATATGTTCTCGACGGCGACAATCTGCGCCATGGCCTCAACGCAGACCTGGGCTTCTCGATGGCCGACCGTGCCGAGAACCAGCGCAGGCTGGCCCACATCGCCGCCATCCTCGCCGACTCCGGTCAGGTGGTGCTGGTCCCCGCGATCAGCCCGCTGGAGGAACACCGCGCGCTGGCGCGGAAGGTGACCACAGAAGCCGGCCTCGACTTCTTCGAGGTGTTCTGCGACACCCCGCTGGAGGACTGCGAACGGCGCGACCCGAAGGGGTTGTACGCCAAGGCGCGGGCCGGAGAGATCACCCACTTCACCGGCATCGACAGCCCATATCAGCGGCCGAAGAACCCTGATCTGCGGCTCACCCCTGACCGCTCGACGGACGAACTGGCCGACCTGGTGATCGAGCTCTTGGAATTCCGCCGGTGACCTCCCGCAGCGACGACGAGGTCGCCGCACGGTTGGCCACACAGGCCGGCGAGTTGCTTCTCGGTGTGCGCGACGAACTGGCCGATGCCAGTGCGGCCGAGCGAAAGGATGCAGGGGACAAGCGGTCTCACGACTTCCTGATGGAAGCCCTGGCGTCGGAGCGGCCCGGCGACGCGGTGCTGTCCGAGGAGGGGGCCGACAACCCGATCCGGTTGAGCGCCGACCGAGTCTGGATCGTGGACCCGCTCGACGGCACCCGCGAATTCTCCGAACACGGCCGCGACGACTGGGCCGTACACGTCGCGCTGTGGCAGGACGGTGACATCGTCGCGGGCGCAGTCGCCCTTCCCGCACAAGGGGTTACGCTCGCAACTCCCGACGTCGCGAAACCTCCACCGGCCCCGTCAAGCCCGCGCATCGTGGTGTCGCGCACCCGCCCTCCGGCCATTGCGCTCGCCGTCCGCGACGCGCTGAACGGAACGCTCGTCGAGATGGGATCGGCGGGCGCCAAGGTAGCGTCCGTCGTGCAGGGCAGAGCCGACGTCTACGTGCACGCAGGCGGACAGTACGAATGGGACTCCGCGGCCCCGGTCGCGGTGGCCCGTGCCGCGGGGTTGCACACATCGCGGATCGACGGTTCGCCGCTGCGATACAACCAGGCCGACGTGTTGCTGCCCGATCTGATCGTGTGCCGCCAGGAGTTGGCCGAGCAGGTTCTAGCCATCACCCGGTGAGCCACGTCGCGTCGTCAGCTTCCATTCGACGACACACGCTTACGCACATGCCTTTTGAGGTCTTCCGGCAGTGCCTCGGCCTCCAACAGCAGCGGTAGAAGCTCCGGTTCGGTCATTTCGGCGCGGAACACCAGGCCGATCGTGACATCGTGCTCGGGGCGGTAGTCAACCGAGATCGTGTCACCGGCACGCACCGTTCCTGGCGAGATCACCCGCAGGTATGCGCCGGGTACAGCCGCCTGGGTGAACGTCTTGACCCATCCCTTGATCTGCAGGAACGACGAGAAGGTCCGGCATGGGATGCGGGGCGCTGACACCTCGAGCAACAGCCCGTCGCTACCGATGCGCCAGCGTTCCCCGATCCGCGCCTCGGTCACTTCGATATCCGAGGTGGTGAGATTCTCGCCGAACATTCCATTGGTCAGGGAGCGCTCCAGCCGGCCCTCCCATGCGTCGAGGTCTTCGCGCGCGTACGCATACACAGCTTGGTCGTCGCCCCCGTGAACGCGTTGGTTGCCGATGGTGTCGCCGACCAGACCACTGCCGACGCCGCCGTGCATCGGCCCAGGGGCGCGGACCTCCACCGCCTCGTCCGTGGCCATCTTGTCGATGCCCGTCAACGCCTTCTCCCCCTTGGGGTCGGGATTTGCACGAACGCGTGCCAGGTTGACCGACAACACCTTTGCCACCGGTTCAGGGTAGCGAAACCAAACACCGGGGGTCCACCACCGACGCGCGGTAGTGGGCCGCAAAACCCATTTCCGCATTCGTACAGAAACTGACAAGTTGTTCACAGGCCGATGGCGATTCCACACTGTGGAAGCGCGGGTATCGTAGCCAGCAAATGGCAGCCGCAGAGTCGCCAGAGACCGAAGGGTTTACCGCGAAGGGTCGCGCCACGCGCGAGCGCATCCTCCGATCGGCGGCAGATGTGCTTTTGTCTGAGGGGCTTTCAGGCTTCAACCTCGAGCGGGTACGGGGCGCGGCGGACGTCAGCGGATCTCAGCTGAGCCACTACTTCGCCGACAAGCCCGCGTTGATACGCGCGGTTCTGGACCGCCAGATCGACCTGGTGCTCGACTTCCATCGCCAGCCCAAGCTGGGCGGTCTGCTGACATTCGACGATTTCGAGCGCTGGGCCGACCTCAACCTGCGGTACCTGCGCTCGATCGACTATGCCAAAACACCCACCTATCACTCCTTGGCCGGGCAGCTTGCAAAATCGGACGATGCCACACGTCGCACACTTGGCGACGGCTACCGGCGTTGGGTTGATTTGCTCGAACAGTCGTTTCAGCGGATGAAGGACCGCGGTGTGCTGGTGACATCGGTGGACCCGCGGGCCCTCGCGTTGGTCGTTGTTTGCGGGCACCAAGGCGCGGGCACCCTTGGTTTCGCCTACCGGGAGGATTGGCCACTCGCGGATGCCTCGCGATTCATCGTCAACTATCTGCGGACCTTCGCCGCCGACCCCAACGAACGAGTTGCGCGCAGAGCGCGGCGAGCCCGCCGTCGGCGGACACGCGACGTCAGTGATGGCGATGACAACGGCGACGCGCGACTCACCCAGAAGGGTTTGGTCACGCGTGGGCGCATCGTGTCGCGCGCGGCCGAGCTGATGTTCCAGCGAGGTGTCAACGGGACCAGCCTGGACGATGTGCGCAAAGCGGTGAACGTAAGCGGATCTCAGTTGTCCCATTACTTTGCGGACAAGCGCGATCTCACGCGCAAGGTCATCGCTTCACGCGCGAACGAGGTCATCGAATTTCATACCCAACCGGAGTTGGGTCACCTCGACAGCCTGGGTGCGCTGCGGTCGTGGGCTGACGCTTGCGTGGCGAACAGCGAAGCGGTGTACCTACGCGGGGGCTGCATCTATGGGTCGCTTGCCGGGGAACTCCTCGAATCCGACGACGAGATCCTCGACGATCTGTGTGCTGGGTACGACGATTGGGTCGACCTGTTTGGCGACGGCTTGAGCGCCATGCGTCGCCGGGGCGACCTGACGAGCGAGGCGGATCCGCGTCATCTTGCCGTTGCAGTGGTCGTTGCCCATCAGGGCGGCGCGCTGCTAACTCATGCGATGGAGACCGTGGAACCGTTGGAAGCCTTGGTAACTGCGGCGGTCGACTACGTGTCATCGTTCCGGGCGGCACCCAGAAAGCGGGCATCCCGTTCGCGGTCCCGGCCCAGTAACAAGCGCTAGTGCACACCACACGCGGGCAGGGCCGACGACGCGGATTCTCAGCATGTAGTCGCCGTGATCCCATGGACAAGTGTGGGCTATCAGACCCAGAATATTGGGTTGTACAGCCCACTATGAGGGTTGCCTCTGGGCATGACGGTTGCGGCTGCACCGAATTCAGAAGGTCGTTGAGCGAAATTCAGTGGGTCGTTGAAGGACAGGAGACGCTCTTTTGAGCATTCAATCTGACGCCCGGCCATCGGAATCTTCAGCTCCCGCCGACCGTGTCTATGACGTGATCGTTCTCGGGGCCGGTCCTGTCGGGCAGACGGTCGCGGCGCGCACCCGTTCCGCTGGTCTGTCGGTGGTCCTGGTCGAACGCGAACTGGTCGGCGGTGAGTGCTCATACTGGGGGTGCGTGCCAAGCAAAGCGCTGTTACGCCCCGTCCTGGCGATTGCTGATGCTCGTCGCATCGACGGCGCGCGTGAGGCCATCAGTGACAAGATCGACGTCGCAGGTGTGTTCGGTAGACGCGACCGGTATGTCACGAACTGGCACGACGTGGGTCAGGCGAACACGGTCGCCGAAATGGGTGTCGAGCTCATTCGCGGGCATGCCCGGCTCGGCGGCACCCGACGAGTACGTGTCGTCTCAGCCGACCAACGCGTCAACCAGCTCACCGCACGCCATGCGGTGGTGATATGCACAGGAAGTACTGCGGCCGTGCCCGACATCCCTGGCATCGCCGAAGCGAATCCCTGGACCAACCGCAAGGGCACCGACAGCAGCTACGGTCCCAACGCGTTTGGCGGTGGTCGGGGGCGGGGGAGTCGGTCGGCGTCGAGATGGCGACGGCATGGCAGGGTCTGGGCTCGCAAGTCACCCTGCTGGCCCGTACGCCACGCCTGTTGCCGAGGATGGAACCCTTTGTCGGCGAATTCGTCGCCCGCGGTCTATCCGATGCCGGGGTCGACGTGCGCGCCGGCGTCAACATCACCGAATTGCAGCGCAGCGCGGATAGCGGCGCAATTGACGTGACACTCGACTGTGGCGACCACGTCGTCGTCGACGAAATTCTCTTCGCCACTGGAAGGACCCCGAACACAAAAGATATCGGAGTCGAGACGGTTGGCCCGACGCCTGGCGCGTGGCTTGACGTCGACGACTCTTGCCTTGTCCGCGGCGTCGACGAAACGTGGCTATACGCCCTTGGTGACGTCAACCATCGTGCATTGCTCACCCACCAGGGCAAATATCAAGCCCGCGTTGCGGCCAATGTGATCAGCGCAAGGGCCCGAGGGGATTTCGTGGACACCGCGGCGTGGGGAGCCTACGTCACCACTGCGGACAGCAAAGCGGTGCCGCAAGCGTTTTCACCGATCCCGAGGCCGGATCGGTTGGCTTGACCGCCGATACTGCTGGGCAGTTGGGATTTCGCATCAAGACGGTCGACGTCAACATCGGCGATGTGGTGCCCGGCGCAAATCTCTACGCAGATGGCTACACCGGACAGGCGCGTCTCGTGATCGATCTCGACGACGGCATCCTGCTCGGCGCATCGTTCGTCGGGCCAGGGGTCGCCGAGCTTCTGCATTCCGAGACCATCGCCGTCGCTGGTCGGGTGCCGGTGGACCGGTTGTGGCATGCGGTCCCCTGATTTCCCACGATCAGCGAGAGGTCTGGCTGCGCTTGCTGGAAGCTCACCGCGATACCGACGACGAAGGAATTACATCTATATCTCCAAAGAAGCTGGGACAAAGCTGTGAATCATCTTCGAGCGTTACAACTTAGATTGTTTCCCGGCCTAAGGCATGACTAATGTGGGTTGCGCAGCCCAAAAATGCACCTCTCGATGGTGGATAACTGGCTTTGAACGAACAGGACTAGATGATGAATTCGACCTTGTTCACCCGTCGCTTGATCGCCGTGGTCGCCGGAGGTGCGCTGATTACGCTGGGCGCCTTCACCGCGGCATGCGGCAAGAACGCGCAGGCGCCCTCCACGACGACGACCACGACGACGACCACGACCACGACGACGCCTCCCACGAGCGCAGCGCCGCCATCGTCGACCGAGAAGGGCATCAACCCGACCGGTGGGAACCTGTTCACGCCCGGTATCACGGCGCCGGCCGCACCAACCGAACCGCCCGGCGTTCACCGGAACAACTAGCACCTGACGAAATGGGACAAAGCATTGTGAATACCGTCAAGGACAGTCGGTTGAGGATGGCGGTCGCCAGCGGCGCGGCACTGGTCGCGATAGCGGGCCTGGCTACGGCCTGTAACAAGAGCAACGAGGCGCCGTCGACGACCACCACTACGACGACGACGACAACGACGTCTGCGCCGCCGACGAGCGCTGCGACACCCACGCCGACGGAGAAGGGCGTCAGCCCGACCGGCGGCAACCTGTTCACACCGGGCGTCACGGCCAATCCCGCACCGAACGTGCCGGGAGGCCAGCACCCCGGCATCAACGGCAACCCCTGAGGATCGGACACCCCGCGCCAATCGCCACCGCGACAGCGGTCTGAGCGCCTACGCTCGGCGGCGTGTCTGAACCCACGACCCTGCGCGCCCTCGCCGACCTGCCCTTATCACCGGTCAGCCTGACCGAGTCGACGCTGATCATGATCGACTGCCAGAACACCTACACCCGCGGTGTGATGGAACTCGACGGAGTGCAGAGCGCGCTCGACGAGGCTGCCGAACTGCTCGACCGGGCGAGGTCGGCCGGCATCCCGATCATCCACATCCAGCATTCCGACGGCCCGGGATCGCTGTACGACATCGAGGGCGAAACCGGCGCGATCGTCGACCGCGTCGCGCCGCGCGAGGGCGAGCCCGTGGTGGTGAAGAACTACCCGAACTCGTTCGTGCAGACGGATCTTGACGACCGGTTGAAGGCCGCGAAAGCGTCCAACCTCGTGCTCGCCGGGTTCATGACGCACATGTGTGTGAACTCGACGGCACGCGGCGCGTTCAATCTCGGATACGCGCCGACGGTGGTGGCCGCCGCGACCGCGACCCGTGCGCTACCCGGAGTCGGCGGTGAGTCGGTTCCTGCGGCGGTGATGCAGACGGCAAGCCTGGCCGCGATGGCCGATCTGTTCGCCGTGGTGGTGCCCCGCGGCGCGGGTATTCCGGACTGAGCAGGCGACGGCGATGACGACGCCATCCACCCGCATCAGCCGGCTCAGCGAGATGCAGAGCACGTCGCGCGGCCAACTCGATGTGCTGTTGGACAGCACACCATTGGCTACCGTGGCGCTCGTCCGCGACGGGCATCCAGTCATCTTTCCGACCGGATTCGCCAGGGTCGGCGACGATCTCGTCATCCACGGATCGACCGGCTCGCCATGGATGCGTGCGCTGGACGCAGGCGCCCCTGCGGCCGTTTCCGTCACCGCGTTGGACGGCGTCGTGGTGGCCCGCAGCGGATTCGAGTCCTCCTTCCGCTACCGAAGCGCTGTCGTCTTCGGCGTGTTCGAGCGGGTTCCCAGCGCCGACAAGGGTGAGTACCTGGAGCGGCTGACCGAATCGTTCATCCCAGGCAGGGTCGCCGAGCTGCGGGCCAGCACCCGCAAGGAACTCGCCGCCACGATGCCGCTGCGTCTGACAATCCGGGGTGACAACTGGTCGCTGAAGGTCAGCGACGGCTGGCCCGACGACCCGGATGAGGACGTCGCAGGCGACACGTGGGCGGGTGTGGTGCCGATGTCGGTCACCTATGGTGCGCCGTTGCCCGCCCCCGACCTCAGGGCGGGCATTCCGGTGCCCGATTCGGTGCGGTCGATGACCGGAGCACCGCCGCCATCAGTCCAGTAACGCCGTCCGGCGGTAGAGGTCGGTGCGGCGGTCGCCGTGCACATCGTTGTTCGCATTGATGCGTTTCACGCGCGCCTCGTCGAGGTCGACGTCGGCGGCGATCAGGCCCGGCTTGCCGTACTCGGCGATCGCGAGCGGGTACCCGTCGGCGTCGGTGATCACGCTGCCGCCGATCCAGTCCTGGTCGCGCTCGACGCCTGCGCGGTCGCACACCGCGATCGGCATCCGGTTGGCGCCCGCACCCGCCAGCGCCTTCACCATCTCGTTCGGGCGCTCGCCCTCTGGCCGGGGCAGCAGCGGCCAGTTCACCGGGGCGCACAGCAGATCCGCACCCGAAAGAGCCACGGCGCGAACCCATTCCGGGAATTCGATGTCGTAGCAGATCATCACGCCGAGCCGGCCGTTGTCGGTGTCGACCACCAGCGGCAGGTCATCGCCGCGGTCGAACACGGCGTTCTCGCTGTCCCAGAGGTGCGCCTTGCGGTACACGCCGCGTAAGCCGGTCGGGTCAACAACCGCGGCGCTGTTGTAGATGGCATCGCCCGCCGCCTCGGGGAAGCCCGCGACGATGGTGAGCCCGAATGACTCGGCGAGGTTGGCCCACGCGGTGATGCTTGGGCCGTCACGGGTTTCGGCCAACGAGGACAGTTCGGCACGGTCGGCGAAGATGTACCCCGACGACGCCAGTTCTGGCAGCACCACGATCTGCGCGCCGTCGCGGGCGGCCGCCTCGACCGCTTCTCGGGCCGTGGTGCGGTTTCCCGGCGTATCACCGATCAAGAGCCGAATCTGGGCGCAGGCGACGCGAGTTGTCATTCCTCGATGGTGGAGCACGGCAGCCCGGTTCGCAGCCAAGTCGATGGCAGAATTAGTCAACATGCGGATGTCGGCCAAGGCGGAGTATGCCGTCAGGGCGATGGTCCAACTGGCCGCCGCCGACGAGGGCACCGTGGTCAAGACCGACGACCTGGCCAAGGCGCAGGGCATCCCACCGCAGTTCCTCGTCGACATCCTGTCCGACCTGCGCACCGACCGGCTAGTCCGCAGCCGCCGCGGCCGCGAGGGTGGCTACGAGCTGGCGCGGCCCGCTGCCGAGATCAGCATCGCCGACGTGCTGCGCTGTATCGACGGCCCGCTGGCCAGTGTGCGCGACATCGGGCTCGGCGACCTGCCGTATTCCGGCCCGACCGCCGCATTGACCGATGTCTGGCGCGCGCTGCGGGCCAGCATGCGGTCGGTGCTGGAGGAGACCAGCCTGGCCGACGTGGCCACCGGCGCGCTGCCGTCGCATGTCGCGACATTCGCCGACGACTACCGCGGCCAGGAACAGGAGCGCGGACACCGCACCGTCGGTTAGCGACATCGAGCCGCGCACCGCTGGCTAGCGACGCCGACGCGATCGGCGACGGGTGGCGATGCCGTCGAGCAACATGCGCAGACCGCGGTCGAAATCCTCTTCCACCGTTGTCCGCTTGGCCACCTCCGACAACGCCTCCACGTTCGGGAAGTCGGAACCGGCCACCGATCCGATGCGGGCAGCGACGAGCGGGCCTGCGAGATCGGCCTGCGCCGCGCCGGTCACGAAGCCCAGCAATGCGTGAAACGCGCTGAGGCGGTCGCGGTCGTCGAGGCCGGCGCGGGTCAATGCCGCGATGAGTGCGTCGGCGGCGGCGAACCCGGTGGCGGACGACATTCTGCGAGTCAGCACCAGCGGTATGGCCGCCGGGTGCGCGCGCACGCCGGACCACATCGCGCTCGCGATGGCGTACGCGTCGTGTTGCCAGTCGTCGGTGGGATCGGGCAGCAGGACCTCGGCGACGATCGCCGCCACGACAAGCTCCTCGAGTCCCTCTTTGTCGGCGACGTAGTTGTAGAGCGTCATCGGCCCTGTACCTAGGGCGTTCGCGAGTGCCCGCATGCTCAACGCGCCCACGCCCGACTCGTCGACAAGGCGCAGGGCCGCGTCGGCGATCTCGTCGGTGGTGAACCGTGCTCGCATCCAGACTCCTTGACAAGTACACCGTACGTGAAGCAGTGTAGCGATACGTACATCGTACTTATGAGGAGATGGCATGCCGGTGACCATTCCGACCGAACGCGTCGACTTTCCATCCGAGGGCACCCGGTGTGCGGCCTGGCTGACGATGCCGCCCGGCGCGGGCCCGCACCCTGCCGTCGTGCTCGCGCACGGCTTCGGGGCGACACACGAGATGATGCTGCCGCAGTACGAGCAGCACTTCGCTGCCGCTGGCATCGCCACCCTGGCATTCGACTACCGCAATACCGGAGCCTCCGACGGCCTTCCGCGACAACACATCTCGATGCGACACCAGCGCGCCGACGTTGCGGCGGCGATGGACTTTCTGGCGGCGCACCCGCAGACCGATGCGGAGCGCATCGGGTTGTGGGGCACCAGCCTGGGCGGCATGAATGTGCTGCGGGTGGCCGCAGCGCGGTCCGACGTGGCGGTCGCGGTCGTCCAGTGCCCGATGGTGCATGGACCCGCTGCGGCACGGCGGCTGGGTGTGGCGCAGGCGCTGCGGTTGACACCCCTCATCGCCGAGGATGCGCTGCGGGCGGTATTGCGTCGGCGGCGGCGATACGTTCCGATCGTCGGGCCGCCGGGCAGCAAGGCCGTCGTCACGATCGAAGGCGCCGAAGCAGGCTGGCTTTCCACGGTTCCGGCCGGCGGGCACTTCGAGAACCGGGTCGCCGCGGCCGACGCCATCGGGTTGGTGGTGACCTCAGCATTACGGCACGCAGCTGACATCGCCGCGCCGCTTCTGGTCTGCGCATGCGACCGGGAGAATCTCATCGACCCCAAGTACGTGGAACTCGCGGCCAGGCGGGCGCCGCGCGGCGAGGTCCGCCACTACGACGCCGATCATTTCGAGATCTACCATCCGCCGCTGGTCGAGCAGGCGCTGGCCGACCAAATCGCTTTCCTTTCGGAGCATCTCGATGTCCGTGCGTGAACTGCTGCGGGAGAACGACGACAGGTTCCGCGCCCTCGCGCGGCGAATCAGCGGCGACGACTGGTCACATGCCAGCCTGTGTGAACGCTGGACCAACCACGAGGTGCTCGCCCATTTGGTGGTAGGGCTGAGTGCATCGCTGCGTTCCGTCGCCGGTGCGATGCTGCATCACCGCGGCTGCTTCGACGGCGCGAACGCTGAAATGGCTCGAGCCCTGGCGGCGGCGCGCTCGCCTGCCGAACTGCTCGACGATTACCAGCGGTTGAGCAGCGAACCGCAGGGCCTGGGCGGTTACTTTCCGTCGCGTCTCTTTCTGGGCGACCACGTCACGCACGAACTCGACATGGTCCTGGCGCTGGGCCGCGAACCGGAGATTCGTTCCGACGTCCTGATCGCTGTGCTCAATACTCAAGTGGCCGTACCGAATCCCTTCGTGCCTGCATTCCGGAACGCCCGTGGTTTGTGCCTTCGCGCCACCGACGCGGAGTGGCGCCACGGCGAGCACGGCCCAGTCGTCGAAGGCCGCGCCGCGGACCTCGTGTCAGTGCTCGGCAACCGGCCGAAGGCGCTGCCGCGGCTCGCAGGCGATGGCGTGGCCGTGCTGGAGGCGCGGCTCAGCCACCCGATCCGTACGGGCGCGTGAGGATCTCCATGTAGTGGCCCGCGGGGTCCTGGAAGTAGACGCCGCGGCCACCGTCGTTGCGGTTGATCTCGCCCGGGCGGCTGCGTCGCGGGTCCGCCCAGTGCTCGATGCCGCGATCGCGGATCTTGCCGTAGATGGAGTCGAAGTCGTCCTCGGAGACCAGGAACGCGTAGTGCTGTGGGCGGATCTCCTCGCCGGAGCCGACCTCCGCGTAATCCAGGCTGACGTCGTTGGCGACCGCGACCGCCAGGAAATGGCCGAACGGCTCGGGGTCTGGAAGGCTGAACAGTTCGGTGAGCCAGCTTGCCGACTGCTTCTTGTCCTTCGCGGCGATGATGGTGTGATTGAACTTGATGCTCATGTATTGCCAGTCAACCACTTTGGCCGGACGCCGACATAACCGCAGGATGAGGGCATGCCCGACGTCAGAGTCCTGACCGGACAGCGGGTCATCCTGCGCGGTCCGCGGCTAGATGACGCGGAGGAACTGTTCGCCGCCGTCGCATCGGATCCCGCGGTGACCCGCTACATGTCCTGGACCCCGCATCCGGATGTCGCCGAGACCCGGCGGGTGATCGTCCAGCTGTTCAACGTCGGCGGTGAGGTCACCTGGCTCATTCAATTGCGCGAAACCGGCGAGATCATCGGCACGTGCGGATTTCGGAAGGTGCAACCGCACAGCAGGGACTTCGGCTACTGCCTTGGCCCGCGGTGGTGGGGTCAAGGGATCATGCAGGAGGTGGCCCAGCTGCTGATCGCCGAGATGGAAAGCGACCCCACGGTGTACCGCATCTCCGCGTACTGCCACGTCGACAACACCCGGTCGGCCCGCGTACTGGAGAAGGCCGGGCTGTCGTTGGAGGGTCGGCTCGTCAGGCACACGGTCTTCCCGAACATCAGCTCCGAACCGCAGGACGTTCTGCAGTACGCGAAGGCGGTCAGGTGACGCTCGAGCCGTCCAGGTCGGCGTGGTACGAAGAAGCCACTGACGCGATGGGAGGCAATGATGCCGAGCGGATTTGACGTGCGAGCGCTTTCAGTTCCGGTGATCGTCGCGCCAATGGCGGGCGGCCCGTCGACGCCGTCGCTGGCCGCCGCAGGCACCAATGCGGGCGGTCTGGGATTCGTTGCGGCGGGTTACCTCAGCGCCGAAGCCCTTGCTGAGCGCGTCGTCGTCGCACGCAAGCTGACCAGCGGACCCCTTGGCGTCAACCTGTTCGTCCCCCAACCCAGCGCCGCGACCCCTGAAGGGATCGAGAATTACACCGCCGCGCTGGCACCCGATGCGGAGCGATATGACGCCAAGCCGGGCAACCCGGTCTACACCGACGACGACTGGGCGGCCAAGGTCGACGTGCTGCTCGACCTGAAGCCCGAGGTGGCGTCGTTCACATTCGGCCTGCCGACCCCCGAGGAATGTCAGCGGCTGCGCGATGCGGGCATCACCACCGTCGGCACTGTGACGTCGGTGGACGAAGCGGACGCCGCCGTCGACTGCGGTGTCGACGCCGTCGCGGTCCAGGGCCCGGCGGCGGGCGGACATCGCGGTACCTTCGACCCCGTCGCCGAGCCGAACCCTCAGCCGCTCTTGGAACTGCTCGCCGCGACCGTGGCCAGGGTCAGCGTGCCTGTCATCGCCGCCGGTGGCCTGATGACCGCCGACGACGTCAACCGGGTCATCGGCGATGGCGCGGTGGCGGCGCAGCTCGGTACGGCGTTCCTGCTGTCCGACGAGGCGGGCAGCAGCCCCGTTCACCGTGCGGCGCTGCAGGACTCGGCATTCACCGAAACCGTTGTCACCAAGTCCTTTTCCGGACGCTACGCGCGCGGGCTGCGCAACCGATTCGTCGACGACCACGAGGCCCAAGCGCCGTTCGGCTACCCCGAAATCCACTACCTGACCGGTCCGCTGCGGGCGGCATCGGTGCGCGCGGGCGATCCGCACGGCACCAACATCTGGGCGGGCACGGGCTTCAAGTCGATCAAGGCAGGCCCGGTCGCCGAGATCATGAACGGCCTGACCTAGTGATTTCGGCGCGCTAACCGGCGCTGAGCGCCCGGTAGCGCGCCGAAATCGCCCTAGCGGAGGTCGTCGATGACGACGTCGCCGGTGCCGGATCGCGCGGTGATCACTGCGGCTGCGCCGGCACGGTCGGTCGTTTGCGGAACCCGAACCACCGTCGACCCGCTGTCCTCGCCGGTGTTGGCGTTCACCAGATAGGGGCCGCGCGGCGGTAGCGCGAGGCGGATGTCGCCGTCGTCGGTTGCCACATCGACGGTGTGCGGGGCGGTGCCCTTGAAGGACACCTCGATGTCACCGGTGGCGGTCGTCGCCGTGAACGACTCGGTCACCGTGCCCGCGCTGCGGGTGATGACGTCGCCGTCCACGCTGTGCACCTCGATGCGCCGCGCCGACCCGCTGAGCAGCACCGGTCCGTTCGTGATTCGGGCGATGACCTGGTCGAGATCGGCCTGTGTCATCAGCGCACCGTTCTCCTGCTGGCTGGTGACGGTGAGCCCGCGCGCCACCGGAGGCGGCAGCACGATGTTGATCTCGCCTGCGCGTCCCCATTGCAGGAACGGTGACGATTCGCCGCGGATCGCGATGCGGGTGCCCGCGGAGTCGTTGGTCACCGTCAATGGATGCGACCCGGCCCGCGTCGAGTTGATCATGCGCATGTCGACACGGGGTTCGGTCGCCGCACGGTCTGCGGTGATGCGCACCGCGATCGGCAGCTTTCCGGTGTCGACGACCAGCGAACGCATTGCCGTAGGCAGGGATTGGGTATCAGTGATGACGCGGAACGTGGACAGTCCCCACGCCGCGGCGCTGAGACCGGCGACGGTGCCAAGCACGAGCACTGCCGCTGCGGCGGTGAGCACTACCCGTATCGCGGTGCGTCCACTCGGGGACAGCGGCGGCGGAGCGGTCGAAGGGGCCTGCGGTGGAGGGGCAATCGTGGTCACGGTGGTAGGCCTTTCGGTTTCAGGATTCGAGATAGCGCAGAACCGCCAGCACGCGGCGGTTTTCGCTCTCATCGGGAGCCAGGTCCAATTTGGTGAAGATCGACGCGATGTGTTTCTCGGCGGAGCCGGTGGAGATGTGCAGTGTCGTGGCGATCGCGGAGTTCGTTTTGCCCTCCGCCATCAGTTGCAGCACATCGCGTTCGCGTGGCGTCAACTGGTCGAGGACCTGCCGTCGGTGCGAGCGCACCAGGATCTGTGACACGACTTCGGGATCGAGCACGGTCCCGCCGCCCCCGACGACCTCGACTGCATCGAGGAACGCGGGCACATCGGCTACCCGGTCCTTGAGCAGGTACCCGAATCCTTTTGTGTCCGAAGCGATCAGGTCGGCCGCGTAGCGCTCCTCGACGTAGTGCGAGAGCACCAACACCGGCGACTCGGGGTTCTGGCTACGCAACAGTGCTGCGGCCCTGATGCCTTCGTCGGTGAACGTCGGCGGCATCCGCACGTCGACGATCGCCAAGTCGGGGCGGGCATCGTTGACCAGCCGCAGCAGGTTGGTCGCGTCGGGGACGCCGGCGACGACATCGTGGCCCGCGTCGGTGAGGATGCGTTCGATGCCGGCCCGCAGCAGTGCGGAGTCCTCGGCGATCACGACCCGCATGGCAGCACCGCCGTGACGATGGTGGGACCGGTTGCGGGGCTGGAGACGAAGAAGGTGCCGCGGGCGGCGCGCACCCGTTCCTCTAGCCCGCGCAGGCCGGTGGCTTCGTCGCTATTCGTGACCGCTGCCCCGCCGCGCCCGTTGTCGAACACCGACACCTGCAACTGGTTGGCCGTCTCGTCGAGTCGCACGGTGACGATGGCCTGAGTGGCCTGTGCGTGCTTGGCGACGTTGGTGAGCGCCTCGGCGACAACGAAATAGGCGACCGACTCGATCTCCTCGGGAAGCCGTCGCGGCAGATATATGTCGAGAGTCGCAGGCACATTCAGGTTCTCGGCTCTCTGCACCACCGACGACAGCGCCGCGTCGAGGCCGCGGTCGGCCAGGATGGTGGGCGCGATGCCCCGCACCACATTGCGCAGTTCGACGAGTGCGCTCTTCGCGTCTTCGTGCGCCTCGGCGATCAGCTTCTTGGCTTCGGGCAGATCGTTGTCGAGCTTGGTCTGGGCCAGCCCGATCGTCATGGCCAGAGACACCAGCCGTGGTTGCACGCTGTCGTGCAGGTCGCGTTCGATACGGTGCCGCTCGGTCTGCGCCGAGGAGACCGCTCCTTGACGGGCGTCTGACAAGGCGCTGACCTGGTATTTCAGCGCCACAGTCGGAGACGGCGACAGCAGCCAGCGGTCGATGGCGGCGTCCAGGGCCGGCGCGAAGATCAGGATCGCCGCCGAGCCGAGCAGCGCCAGCGCGGCAAGTACGAAGGCCAGCGGCGGGGAGAGGAACGACAGTCCGGCGTCGTCGTCGCTCTGCCGGACGGCTATCGCGGCGGCCGGTCCGATGAACGCGAAAACCACGAGCGCGAGCGCGAGACCCGTGGCCGCGGCATCGTAGATTCCTCGCAGGGCATGGTGCGCGGAGCCCTTCCAGAACCGCGCACTGCTGATGTCCAGCCAGAGCTGGTGCAGCCACTTCTGAAAGCCGTTGTAGGGGGAGATGTTCCGCGGTGGGACGGCGATGCCCATACCGAACACTGCCTCGCTGCGGATTCGCTCCACCCACTCGACGCCGCGCATCAGATAGACGAACACCACGACCGCCAGCGCGAAACCGACAACCGAGGGAATCGACGAGATGCCAACGATCAGAATGGTCAACGGAATCCAGAGCCACACCACCGCCACGGCGGCGCCGACGATCATCGACGCCGTCGGAATCACGCCGATGTGTCGGGCCGCCCTGGGAGCGATGTCGGGGGAGGGCGGCGTGTCGACCGGGGCCGCCGCGGCCGGGTTGGGTGTATCGATTGCGACCATGACTTCAACATAGGGAGATCGTGGGCCCGGCAACACGGCGTTTTCCGGAGACCCTTGCGGGGGAAAACCCCCATGGCTTGGTGATTTCGGCGCGCTAACCGGCGCTGTGCGCACGGTAGCGCGCCGAAATCGCATTACTTCGGTGCGGTGATTTCCAGCGCGATGTTGTCGGGGTCGCGGAACTCGAGGATGTACATCACTCCGATGTCCTTGACGGGCTCGTGGGAAATACCGAGAGAGTCCAGATGCTCTGCCGCCTCATCGAGTTCGGCCTTGCTGCCGACACGGAAGGCGATGTGGTCCAGGCCGGTGCGGTCCTCGTCGAAGCGGTCGTCGGCTCCCGGGCGCAGACCGATCCGCGACTCGCCGACGTTGTAGATCACGCCACCGAACAGAAACGCGAGCCTCTCGCGCGTCGCATCGTCGGCGTCCTCAGGCACCTCGAGGTTGATCGGCCAGTTGAAGACGCTCTCGTAAAACCGCCGCGACTTCGCGATATCGGTGACGGTGAGCCGGATGTGCGCGACGGAGTTTGTGTTGATCGCCATGCCTTCATGCTGCCAGCCCCCGTTATAGGGTCGATCCGGGCGGGGTCGACGGACCGAAAGGCCGATTCATGCGTGCAGTCAAAAGGATGTTGGCCCTCGTCGCGGCATCGATGATGAGCATCAGCGTCGGCGTCGCGCCTGCCCACGCGAGCCCCGACGACCTCGCATCGCGACTCGACACCGCGATCGAGGCCCGCATCGCACAAATGGGCATCCCCGGCGCGATCGTCGCCCTGTCCATCCCGGGCCAGATCGAATACGCCAAAGCGTTCGGCGTCAGCGACACGGCCACCGGCGAGCCGATGCTCGTCAACGATTTCACCCGCATCGGAAGCGTGACCAAAACATTCACCGGAACCGCGATTCTCCAACTCGTCGACCAGGGGAAGATCGCGCTGAGCGACCCGATCTCCCGCTACGTCGACGGTGTGCCGTTCGGTGACGTCATCACGCTCGACCTGCTCGGCCGGATGCGCAGTGGCCTGCCCGACTACACCGAGACGGACGAATTCCTGAACCGGGCCTACACCGAACTGCCGACCGGGCCCGACGCGTTCACGACGACACCCCGCGAGCTCATTGACGCGGCCTTCCGGCAGCCGATGGAATTCCCGCCGGGGACGGACTTCAAGTACAGCAATACCAACACCGTGCTGCTCGGCATGGTGGTCGAAAAGGTCACCGGCATGCCGCTCGGAGAGTACTTCGAGCAGAACATCTTTGGCCCGCTCGGCCTGAAGCGCACCAGCTATCCACCGAACGGCTTGATGCCCGTCCCGTTCGCGCACGGATACAACAAGGCGCCCGACGGCCAGATCTTCGACGCCGCACTGTGGAACCCGTCGTGGGGTGACGCAGCAGGCCGGGTCGTGTCGGACCTTGCGGATATGACGGTCTGGGCGGTCGCGCTGGGCAAGGGCACGCTGCTGCGGCCGGACACCCAGGCGCAGCGGATCAGCAATGGCAGCTCCGTCGTGCCGGGCACCAGCTACGACTTCGCCATCTTCAACGTGAACGGCTGGCTCGGGCACAACGGCGACATCCCCGGCTACACCACGGTCGTCGTGTACCTTCCCGAACGTGATGCGAGTCTGGTCGTATTCACCAATTCCGATGTACCCGAGCAACATTCGGCGGGCCAGATCGCCTACGACGTGACATCGATCGCAACGCCGGACAATCTCTACCAATTGGGGCCGAAGCCGCCGGAGTTCCTCGACGCGCCCGGCGACTGACGTGCCAGAATCGCCGTCGTGCGGATAGGGATGACGATGCCGGTGATGGAGCCGGACCTCGACGCGTCGACACTGAAAGCCTGGGCGGCGGCCATCGACGACGGTCCGTTCTCGTCGCTGTGCTGGGGCGAGCGGATCGCGTTCGACAACCCCGAGGCGGTGACGCTGCTCGGCGCGCTGGCGGCATGGACCGATCGGGTCCGGCTGATCACGACGGTGATCGTTCCGCAGCTGCACGACCCGGTGATGCTGGCGAAATGCCTCGCGACCGGTGACCTGCTCAGCGGCGGCAGGTTGACCGTCGGTCTCGGCGTCGGCGGGCGGACCGAGGACTATCGAGCCGTCGGCGCCGACCCCGCGACCCAGACCATGCGACGCATGGCCGAACTCGTCGGCGTGATGAAGCGGGTGTGGGCAGGCGAGAAAGTGACCGAGTCCGTCGTACCGGTCGGCCCTGCCCCGCTCCAAGAGGGTGGACCGCAACTCCTGGTCGGCACCATGGGCCCGAAGACGGTGCGCAGCGCTGCCGCCTGGGCGGACGGCCTCGCCGGAACCACATTGGACCTCGACACCGCCAAGCAGAGCGAGCTTTACGACGTCGCACGTACTGCCTGGGCGCAGGCGGCCAAGCCCAAACCGTTTCTCGCCACCTCGTTCTGGTTCGCAGTGGGCGACGGCGATGATGCGCGCGCACAGGTCCACCGGCATCTGCGCCGCTACATGAACTGGATCCCCGCCGAGTACGTCGACGCGATGGCGCCCTCCACGGGCTGGGCCGGCACCGAAGACGAGTTACTCGGCGTGCTACGGGAATTCGAAGTCATCGGCACCGATGAGGTCCATCTCATCCCGACGAGTACTGACGTCGATCAGGTGCGCCGTGTCGCCGATGCGGTCAAGGATTTCGGCTAGCCGCGGCTGCGCGACTCGTACAGAGCCGTGACTCTCGGTCAATTCCGCAAAAATCTTCGCAGGTGTCAATTACCCTTAGCTCGTCGTTTTGCTAATCCCCGTCAGACAATGCGCTGAACAGGAAATTTGCGATGCTAAAGGTTCTTGTCGCAATCGCGGGCAGTACGGCGATGGTTTGCGCGCCGGCCGCCTGGGCGGATGTTCTGTACCTCGGCGGAACCGGCCAGCAGGACGCCCCGACCAAGGCCGGGATGGCGTGGCTGATCAACGAAGGGATCGTGACGACGACCGACCCAGACGATTTGGTCGGCGTCGACTACCCGGCCGACCTGTGGCCGCTCGTGGGCACGCTCAGCCTCGACAAATCGGTGGCGGCAGGCACCAACACGCTTGACGGGCTCATCCCGGCCGCGGATGACCCGGTGACCGTGGTCGGTGTCAGCCAGGGTGCGGTGGTCATCAACTACGAGAAGCGGCGGTTGATGGCGGAGTCCAATCCGCGCACCGACATCGACTTCGTCACGCTGGGCGACCCCACCAACTCCGACGGGGGAATACTGGCGAAGTTGCCGCCAGTGCACATACCCATTCTCGACTTCACGTTTACACCGGCTCCCGTCGACACTCCTTATCCCACTACGGAAATCGTGCGTGAGTACGACGGCTTCGCCGACTGGCCCGACCGCCCGTTCAACGCGCTGGCCGACCTCAATGCGCTGGCCGGAATCGTCTACCTCCATCCCGATTACGGCGGACTGGACCTGACCGATCCGGAAAACGCCAAGATCGAAAACGGAAATACCACTCACATCGTCGTCAAATCCGACGAGCTTCCGGTGACCCAACCGTTGCGTCAGATCGGGGTGGACGACAACATCGTCGACGCCATCGACAAGCCACTGTGCAGGATCATCGACCGCGCCTACGACGGCCCGAGGCCCGGCGAGCCCGCAAAGCCACAGTCGCTCAACAACATCAGCGTCAAATCGACTGCCCACCGGCCCGGCCTCAATGCGCTGCGGTCGACCCTCAAGAAGGCCGAGACGAAGCTTCGGCACGTCGGCGAGAGTCGCACCCTGCAGAGGATCACGCAGAAAGACCATGACGCCGTCTCATCCGATGGCGCGGAAGCCGACGACCATGACTAGTGCACGCAACCCCAACAAAAATCCTGATTCGAACCCGGGCGACGAGACTTCGGTCGCGCCGGCCGAGCCGGCCGATTGGGTAAAGCCCGTCGAGCTGATCGAGTTGCTGCAGCGGCGTACGGCTAAGCGCAGGCAGGTCCAGGCTCCGACGTCGTCACCGTTCTATGACGCCGACTTCGTCGCCAAACACCGAAAGAACAAGAGGAAGAGGCGCAAGACCGCAGACTAGGACTCGTCGTCGGACTCCAGGTCCTCGTAGTCCTCGTCTTCGTGGTCTATCACCGATCGGATTGTCGGTGACGACGAAGCTCGCACCCGAGGCGTTCCGCGCGCAGATGATGGCGCTGTACTTCTTCTCGGTCGGCCTCGGAACGTCGATGTCCGGAGTGCTCGCCAAGTATTACGACGCGGCAAGGGAATTCGCATACTTCGGCATAATCGGTGTGGTCGCGATCGTCGTGGGTGTGATCGTGTTCTTCATCGCGCCATGGATCAGCCGCGAGATGGAGGGCGTCCACTGAAGCGCAAGGTCGCAGGGCGGGCGCGCCTTGATCAATTGCATCATGTGAGAGCGGCCCGACCGGTACCTTCGCTGCATGCCTCCACCGCAGCCGACTCCTGCCAAGTACGCGATCTCCATCGACGGGATCGCCGTGCCGGTGACCAGCCCGAGCGGCGGATACCCCAAAGCCGATGTCAGCACGAAGTTTCCGGTTGCCGGTGGCCCACCACAGAGGCGGATATCGTCCTTCGCGTACACCAATCTTCAGTTCGAGCTGGGGCTTGACGTCGGTACCCCGATCCTGAACTGGGTCAACGCAGCGTTGAAGGGCGAGCCGGTGGCCAAGAGCGGCACGCTCATCGAACTCGACGACAAGAGGCGCGCGACGTCATACCTCGATTTCACCGACGGTGTGATCGAAAGTTTCGTGTTTCCGGGTCTCGACGGTGCGAGCAAGGCGTTGAACACGTTCAGTCTCGAGGCCTCGATCAGTGAATCGAGGATTCGGCCAGGAGACTTGGCGCCCGTGCATCTGCCTGGCAAGCCGAAGCCGTTCCTGGCCAGCAACTTCCGCTTGACCGTTGATGGCCTACCCACCACACGTGTGCGCTCGATCGAGCCGCTGTCCTTTCACCGCACCGACAGCGGAGTCGTGCCGACCGACCTGGTGGCGACCATCTCGAACACCGACGTCGAACCGTGGCGTGCGTGGGCGGAAGACTTCATCGTCAACGGGAACAACGGTCAGGATAAGGAGAAGCAAGGCTCGATCGAAGTACTGTCACCCAACATCGCCGATGTCCTGGTGACGTTGTCGATCAAGCAGATCGGCATCCTCGAGCTGGCGCCAATCGATGTTTCACCCCGGGGCCACCGCGCCAGCATGTACTTCGAATACGCGCAGCTGAATTATCCGTGACGATTGGGCCGTCAGCTGGTCTTCGCCGCTCGCGCCACAAGCCGGCGATGGGTTCGCCGCCCTCGGTACGCTATTTGGCCCTGTTGGCCTTCAGGTCGAACTTGAAGTGTTCGCCCGGTTCGAGTGTCCCGTCGGCGCGTTGCTTTCGGTAGTGGAAATCCACTTTGGCGAACTTCAAGTCGACCGCTTCGACGTAGGGTTGGTCGTCATTCCCGGCTTGGCTGACGGCCGTGATCGTCACGTCTTTGAGCGTGATGACCAGAAATTCGTGCTGCGCTTCGCCGGCCCTGCGGTGGGTGATCGTCGCGTCCTTGATGTGCTGACCGGTCGCACATGCCTTCAGTAGTGCCGGGCTGGCGTTGTCGATGCCGTGCACGATCTGCAGATCCTGAAACTTGGCCTTGCCGGTTCCGCCTCCGCCGCCCGATCCGGTCGATCCGGAGTTCGTGACGCCCCACGAGAACGACAGCACCTCGATCTCGTCCTTGTGTTTGGCGTCAAGCGATTCGCCTTTGATGTCACCGATTCTGGCGAAGATCTCGGTCGCCATCCCCACCTCTCAGTACGCGTTCGGGTCGGCTTGGACCGCGGCCGGAACCGGATGCTGATACAGCCGCGACGCGTTCTCCCACGTCACCTTTCGGATGATCTCGTCGGGCAGCCCGCTGATCTGCTCGTGGATCGTGCTCTGGGTGTGCGGCCACGTGGAGTCGCAGTGCGGATAGTCGGCCTCGAGCAGGATGTTGTCCGAACCGATCCGCTCGTACTGAATGAACGACGACTGGTCCTCGACCGCGCAGAACCAGAAGTTGCGTGTGAGCACCTCAGCGGGGGTCAGCGTCTCGCCGAGCGCCCGCCACGTGCCGTACATCTCGTGGTAGCTCAGCATATGGTCGAGGCGATCGAGAAGCCCTGCCACCCAGCCGATTCCGCCCTCGGACAGGCAGATCTTGAGGTTCGGATACCGGGTGCAGAGACCCGTGTAGAGCCAGTCCACCGCGGCCGTGATCGCATAGGCGAAAAACAGCACGCCTGGCACGTCGGGGGGTGCGTCGTCGGTGGTCGCAGGCGATGTGCCCGATGAGCCGATGTGCAGGTTCACCACCGTTCCGGTTTCGGCGCAGGCCGCCATCAGTGGGTCCCAGTAACCCGAGTGAATGGTCGGCAGTCCCAGCATCGCCGGGTTCTCGCTGAACGACACCGCGCGGAACCCGCGTTCGGCGTTCTCGTAGATCATCTGCGCGCCGACTTCAGGATCGAGCAGCCACGGCAACTGGCAGGGGATGATTCGGTCGGGGTAAGCGCCCGCCCACGCTTCGATGTGCCAATCGTTCCACGCCCTCACCGACGCCATCGCCAGTTCGCGGTCGTTTGTCACCTGCTGTAGCCGCTGGCCGGCGAAACCGGGCAGAAACGACGGGAAGTTCAGCGATGCGTAGACACCGTTGAGGTCCATGTCCTTGACACGCGCATGGATATCCCATGCGCCGCGGCGCATTTCGTCGAATCGGGCGGGCTCGAAGCCGTATTCGGACACTGGGCGGCCGACGACCGCGTTGAAGCCGACGTTCGGAAGGGAATGGCCGTCGTACATCCAGGTCTGGCCGCCGTCGTCGGTGTCGACGACGCGCGGTGCTCGCTCGGCGAACTTCTTGGGCACCCGCCCCTCGAAGGTGTCGGGCGGTTCGACGATGTGGTCGTCGACGGAGATGACGGTGTAGCGGCGGTCGGCCCGCGCGGGCTCGGGCAGGAAGGTCACCGTGCGGTCCTCGCCCGTCTTGGCGGTCGTGAACTTCAGATCGGCCGAGAGTTCGTCGATGGACTTCATGCTTGGTGATCCTCGTTTCTCGAAATCCGGCGGCGCGCTATGTCAGGACGGTGCGGTCGGCCTTGATCGTCATGCGGGCGGCGCCGGCCCAGTACACATCGGCGGCGCGTTCGATCAGGGACGCCTGCATGCCCACCATGTCGCCGCGATTCATCTTCGTGGGCGTCCGCCCGGTGACCATCACGTCGTAGGCGAGCCGGCAGACGCGCTCGATGGACACCGCCCGGTACACCGCCTCGGCGACGTTGCGCCCCATGGCGATGACGCCGTGGTTCGCCAGGATGACCAGGTTGGCGGAACCGACCTGGCCGGCCAATTCCGCTGCACGCCATGGTGTATCGATCTCGCCGTCATACTTCTCCACCAGGTACATGTCATCGAGGAACAGTGACCCCGTCTGATGAACCAAGTCGGGAAGCGTGCCGAGCGCCGCGATCAAGCTCGCGTAATACGGGTGATTGTGGATCACCACGCGGGCGTCGGGCCGTTGCCGGTGCAGTTCGGTGTGGATGTGGATCGCGGGTGTGACGTCCCAGCGGCCGCGGACGACGTGCGCGTCCTCGTCGACGACGCAGATGTCGGATGCGGTCAGCTCCTGCCACCACAGCCCCCACGGGTTGACGTACATGTCCGTCTGGCCGTCGAGCTGCCAGGTGATGTGGCCTGCCATGTTCTCGGCGAAGCCGATGTCGCCGAGGTGACGGAACGCGATCGCCAGCGCCTGTTCGTCGGTGAGGTCGATACCGATGGGGGGCACCTTCGACGGCGCCCACACCTCGAGTCCGCCCTTTCGCACATCTCCTGTGCTCATGCCTCGATTCCCACTCGCTCCGGTCCTCGCTCGTTCCTCGCTGCGATCCTCACTCGCGCTCATCTTCGGAAGTCATGCCTGCTCCAGTGTCGATCGAATAGCGTCGCGAAGTTGGCCTTTGGCGATCTTGCCGCCCGATGATCGCGGCAGCTCGTCGAGAACCTCGAGCCGCTCGGGCAGCAATTCCTTGGACACGCCCTGTGCCAGGAGGTGCTCGACGAGGGTGGGTAGGTCGAGGGTCGCGCCTTCGGTGAGCTCGACGAATGCGCAGACCCGCTCGCCGAAGACAGGATCGGGCATCGCCACGGCCGCTGCCACCGCGACGGCCGGATGGGTTGCGATGGCCTCCTCCACTTGGACCGCGCTGATGTTCTTGCCGCCGCGCAGGATGAAGTCCGACGTGCGGCCCGTAAGCGTGAGGTAGCCGTCGGCGTCCAGTTCGCAGATGTCGCCCATCCGCATCCAGCCGTCCCTGGTGAAGAGCTTGTCGTGGTCGGTGCCACCCAGATATCCGAGGCTGAGCGCCGGTCCGCGGCAGACGGGTTGTCCACGACCGATTTCCGTCACGTCGCGGTTCCCGTCGAAAAGGCGCACTTGCATCTCCGGCACGATCCGGCCCGCGGTGCGCAGCCGCCGGTGCCGCGGGTCGGCGAGGGTGGTCGCGCTCAACATGCCGGTTTCGTTGGAACCGTAGAACTGGAGGATGGTGACGCCCGTCAGCTCCTCGAACCGGGCCGCCTGGGTGTAGGGGAGTGGCTCACCGCCGGTGAAGACCACACGCAGACTACCGAGGTCATGGTCACGGGATGCGGGATTGGCTAGGATCATCGCCAATTGTGTACTGACGCAACATAAGACAGTTGCACGATGACGCGCGATAGCCGCACAGGTTGCGGCCGCATCGAACCGTTCGATGCGTACGGTGGTCGCGCCGAGGTGGATCGGTGTGGTGTGGGATGTCCAGATGCCGAAGCCGAAGGGGGTGGGGATCACCGGCAGGAACACGTCGTCGGCGGTGAGGTCGCCGTTGGCGACCGCCTTCGTGTGGAAGTAATGCCACCGGTTTTGGGTGTGCACAACGCATTTGGGCAGCCCGGTGGTGCCTGACGTGGAGTTGATGAGGAACGCGTCGTCGGCGCCCAACGGCGTCAGCCCGTTCATGCCCCCGGGTGGGGAAGTCGTCATGATCGGCAGGTCGTCAGAGCCACCGTCGAGCGCCACCGCGCGCAGGTTCGAGTCGGCGTCGGAGGCCGCCTGCGCAGCCGGGGCCAACCGCTCGGCATCGCTGACTACCAGTGTCGGGCGTGCCGTCCGAAGGATCGCCGTGACCTCGCGCACGCCCGCACGGGCTCCGAGCCCGACCGCGACCGCACCGCAGCGTTCGATCGCGATCAATAGCACGTGAATGGCAGCGGAGTCCTTGCGCCAGAACGCCACCCCGTCGCCGGGGGTGACGCCAAGCGCGATCAGCCGGTGGGCGAGATTGGTGGCGGCGTGGTCGAACTCGGCCCACGTCAACGTGTGGTCGGGGGCGAAGTCGATGTACGCCGGTTTGTCCGGCGTTGACGCGGCGTTCTGCGCCACGCGCGCAGACAGAGTGGTGTCCGACCACCAGCCCGCGGCCCGGTACTGCGCGGCCTCGGCGCTCGTGACGGCGGCTCCGTCGACGCCCATTGGGAGATCATATGGGCGGTCGTGTCGCCGGCTACCTCGCGTATGGCAGTTTCATCCTCAATGACAAGATACGGCCATGCGGGCGCGGCCCGTCATCCCGCGCGAATAGGCATCAATCGCCGTCGCCCGGGCGCAGGATTGAACCCATCGCGCTTCCAATTCGTGCGATCAGTATCACTGTTGATTAGAGGGGGCATTATGCATGTTCGAACGCGCTCGCACTCCGGCGTGGCAGCCACGGGGGTTGCCGCACTAGGGATCGCTGCCATGGCCGCGATACCAATTACTCCCGGGGTGCAGGCCGATTCGCAACAGGCCGTATCACGCGAGGTCAAGCTGGCCGCGACGGTGGTTCCGCCGGGCGGCCTTCTCACCAGCTTCCTGCACAACCAGGTGATTTACTGCTCGGCCATCTGCGGGCCGCTGATCAATACCGGCGTGACGGCGGGCGTCACCACGCTGCAGACACCCCTGGCCTTCGTCGGCGCCCTGCAGTCGGGCAATCTGCTGAAGGCGATCGGCATCACCGCCGCATCGGTGACCGGGCCGACGAACGCCGCCCTGGCCGCGGCCATCGTCGCGGACACCACCGTGGCGGTGCCCAAGGCATCCAATGCATTCGAAGTCGCTGTGATCAGCCTGCTCAACGTCGTGCCCGCAGCCGCGGGTGGTCTGCCCGCGGTCGGTGCGGCGCTCGAGGCCGCGCGCGAACAGACATTCCTGGCGCTCAATTCGCCGGTTGGCGGCCCCCCACTCGCCACCCCGATGCCGCAGGGTGTTGTCGAGGTCGCGACGTTGAGCGCGATCAGGGTGGGCGAAGCCATCATCTTCCCGGCCTTCAACGACGTCCTGCAGGCGACCGTTGGAGTTCCCAACGCCGCGGCCCAGGAGCTGGCGGCGACCGGTGATCCCGTGCGCGCGGTGGCCGCGGGTGTCAACAGCGCCGTAGGAACGGTCAACGCCGCCGTCGGCGTCGTCGCGGGCTCGATCGTCGACGGGATCGAGAACATCCGCGCTGCTGCCGGGCAGTCGTCCCAGGGAAGCATGTTGGCGCTGACTCAAAAATCCACGACGACAACGACGTCCGTGCGCACCAACCTGGGGTCGTCGGGCCCGGCCGGTACGACGCCCAAGCACGCCAGCGTCGGCCTTGCCAGCTCACACCCGTTGGGCGATGTCGCATCCAAGGTCCGGCAGGCGGCGCGAAGCGTCGTCAAGAACGCCTCCGACGGCGGCGCGCATCACAGCGTTTCGGGCAAACCGAAGCACTAGCCACGGTTACGGCGCGACCGCTTCCAATGACTCAGGCAGGACCTGTCCGCCGTCGACGGCGATCGACTGGCCGGTGATGTAACCGGCCTCGTCGGAGGCGAGGAAGGCGGCGAGATAGCCGATGTCGGCCGGCGTGCCGAGCGCGCCGGCTGGGATCGCTCGCGCCATACCGGCGAGGTAGTCCTCGCCCATATCGGCCAGACCCCCGGTGACGATATTGCCGGGCAGTATCGCGTTGACGGTGATTCCATGCGGCGCCAGCTCGATCGCCGCGCTCCGCATGAAGCCCAACTGGGCGGCCTTGGACGCACCGTAGTGCGACCAGCCGGGATATCCCGTGATGGGACCCGTGATCGACGAGGTCAGAATGACGCGGCCGCGGCCGGATTTCTTCAGCGACGGTAGGCAGGCCTGCACGGAATACACCGTGCCCTTGACGTTGACGTCGAGCACATTCGTCAACTCGTCCGGAGTCATCGTGGACAGCGAGGATTCGGGGAAGATCCCGGCGTTCGCGCACACCACGTCGATCCCGCCGAACGCGTCGACGACTGCGGTGGCCATTTGCGCACAGGACTCGGGATCGCTGACGTCGGCGGTCACGCCCACCACCTTGCCGTCGGCGACGCCGTCCAATTCGCTCACGGCCGCGTCGAGGTCTGCTACCGACCGCGCGGCCACCGCGACGTTCGCGCCGGCCTCGGCGAACACCGAGGCGATGCCGCGGCCGATGCCCTTGCTACCACCAGTGATCAGGACTGACTTCCCTGCAACCGAGAACACAGCACTCAGTGTGGTGCACCGCCCGTCGTCACGCAGTCCACTTAGCAATTGTTATCCGCGCCGGGTTGCCTCGTTGCAGGTGAGGCGCGAGGATTCCGAATTGATGGACTCCGCACAAGCTTTCGAACTGGCCGATGTCGACGCGATCGGGCAGGCCGCGCTGGTGGCCGCGGGCGAGGTGTCCGCGGCCGAGTTGCTCGATGCCGCACTGATCCGACTCGAGGCGGCTCGTGGTCTGAACGCGGTGATCACCGACCTCTTCGAGCGGGGGCGTGCGCAAGCCGCCGAGTTGGACGCCTCGGGTCGTGCCCGCGCCCCGCATGCGGGTCCGCTGACCGGACTTCCCTTTCTGCTCAAAGACCTCGGTGCGTCGCTGGCAGGTTCGCCGGAGGCGATGGGTTCACGGGCCCTGCGAACTCATGTCGCGACGGAAACGGCGTGGCTCGTCGACCGCTACCTGTCAGCGGGACTGGTGATATTCGGCAAAACCAACACCCCTGAGTGGGGCAACCACTGCACGACCGAACCGTCGCTGTTCGGTCCGACGGTCAACCCGTGGTCGCCGTCGATCACCCCTGGCGGGTCCAGCGGAGGGTCGGCGTCGGCGGTGGCCGCCGGTGTCGTGCCCGCGGCGTCGGGCGGTGACGGTACCGGCTCTATTCGCGTGCCCGCGTCCTGCTGCGGGCTCGTCGGACTCAAACCGCGACGCGGTCGAACCTCATTCGCGCCGTCGTCGGGGCATTCACTGGAAGGGCTCGCAGTTGCGCACGCCCTGACCCGGACTGTGCGGGACAGCGCGGCTCTGCTCGACGTCGTCGCCGGCAGCGCCCCCGGCGACCCGTATAACGCGCCGCCACCGACGATCCGATACTTGGACGCGATCGGTGAAATTCCTGCGGCACAACGCATTCTGACGACGACTGTCTCTCCGTTCCCAGGACCGCCGACCGATCCCGCCGTCGCCGCTGCTGTCGAACGCACCGCGAAGCTGCTCGGTGAGCTCGGCCACAACGTCGAACAAGGTGCTCCCACAATCGATCCCGACGTTGTCGCGGACGCCATCGCGGTCTTACACACCGTCAGCAACGTTGGGTTGCACGCCCTAGCGACCGAACACCTCGGCCGCGAACCGGGAGAAGACGAATTCGAGCCGAGCACATGGGTGATGGTCCGCGAGGGCTTCACCACGACCGGGGCCGCGTACGCAGGGGCGATCGATGCGGTACACGCCCAAACGCGCCGCTTTGCGGCAGGCATGGCCGGATACGACGCGTTACTGGTGCCCACCCTGCTGACGCCCCCGCCGCCGTATGCACTGCTGGACCAGCCCCGCGGCACCACTCGGGCGTTCTTCGACGTCGAGTTCGCCACGACCGGATGGACCTCGCTGGCGAATGTCACCGGTTGGGCAGCGATCTCGTTGCCGCTCGGCAGCACGTCAGACGGGCTACCGATCGGCGTCCAGCTGATGGCGCCCGACGAAACCGTCTTGCTGCAACTCGCTGCGCAACTCGAGGCCGTCGCGCCGTGGACGGACCGGCATCCGCCTGCGTGGGTCGCAAACTGACGCGCGATTAGACCGAAAAGTAGCTAGGCGAGCGTCGGGACAAACGTTGCGTTTGCAACTTTGAATGCGTGCTGCTTCCGGTACACCTTCGCCATGCTTCAGCGCAGCAATGCACCGGCCGGTGACCTCACCCGTGGCGAAAAGAGTTCGCGGTGAACGTAACTAGAGTTACACCGCGTGCACACAACAAAGCGTGATGCGCCCTCGCTTTGGATGAATTTCGCTGGCAACGACTCGGTGTTGACCGGAAGGTTTGCCTTGCCTTCACACGGAATTTCCAGGCGATTCCCTAAAACGCCGGTCGCGGCGGTGATCCCGGGATTAGCCTAATTTGCCGATCCCTCACCGCAAGCGAGGCGCCTATGGGGCTTAGAGCGTAGTCAGGGCCGTGACGGCTTGCTCTGCAGCGGTGCGAGGACATGCTCTCAATGCCTCGTGCCGATTCCATCGGTTTCAACCCAGATTTCGAGATAGCCGGACTTCGGCTATCGGAAAGGGACTCACATGACACAGACCAGCTTAGGAAAGCGTTTAGCACTCATGGGCGCCGCTACCGCGGTGGCAGCCGGACTCGCCGTCACCGCGTCGCCCACGGCACAGGCCGCTGACCAGTGGGGCGGGATCGCAACGGGTCAACAAGGGCAATGGGTTCTTTGGTGGGGCAAGTCCGACAGGACTTCTGCCGCGTACTTCGGCAACTGGGCGAAGTGCGGCGCCGCCTGCAAACGGGTACTGCTGTTCGAGGAGTGTGGTGCGCTGGCCTACAACGGCGGGGCATTCAGCGCTGCCGAGGGTTCCACCCAGCAAGATGCGGAAGGTGTTGCGCTTGGCGATCTTCCGGGTGGCTGGATCGTTGCGTCGCGGTGCAACGACGGAAGCTACGGGTCGATAAACTGGCAAGGTTCCTGACCTGACCGCAGTTCGTCGAGGACTGGCCGCAACGCGGTAAAGATGTCAGCTGCCGACTGTTCGGCGGCCGCATCGTCTTCGGCTTCGAACTCGCTGATCTCGATGCCGACGATCTCGCTGTCGGCCAAGACATCCGCCGCCTCGGCGAGTTGTGCGAGCGACAAGCCGTTGGGGACCGAGTAGTCGGTGAGCACGATGCCGGGTTCCATCACATCGCAGTCGATGTGGAGATAGACGGGGCGGCCATCGACGACGCGTCGAAGGTTCTGCGCCAGGCCTGGACCAATCCTGACCCACGCCACGTCGCTGCCGTCGATGAGTCGCTGTTCTTCGTCATCGACATCGCGAACACCGACCAGGACACCATGGGCCGACCGAAGTCCGGCGCCTAGCCCCGAATCCCACCAGCCCATGGGTCCGCTGAAGGCGAGGCCGCCAAGGTAACCGGTGGTCGTGGAATCCGGCGTATTGAGGTCGGCGTGTGCGTCGAACCATACGACCAAAGCATCCGGCCGGCATGCCGCAACCACGGGCACCGTCGATAGTGCGACCGCACAACGGCCCAGCGCGGTGACAGGCGTCAGCCCATCGTCGAAGATCTGTTGATATCGCTGCGACATCGTCTCGAGCGTCGGCATGGCCGCAGAGAGCTCATGCTCCCAATCAACAGACAGCGCCGGCTCAGGGCTTCCGACGACGACCGGATCAACGGCAAGCTGTTGGGCGAACCGTTGAGCCACGAAGTGGGATCCCACCATGGCGCGGTCGTTGTGGTCGCCGGCGCGGCCCGCGAAGTGTGTTAGTGCTAATCCGCCGGTACGTCGTTTTGCGATAGGCGATTCTGTCATACGTTTGATTTGGCTTCCATCCGTCCGATATCCGATCAGGTCTCAAAAACCCTGTCGCTCAACCCAGTCGGCCAGGCCGGCCGGGGTCGTGATGTGGTCCAGTGCCAGTGCGACGGCTCCATACAGCGGCCCATCCTCACCGTGCTCAGCGTCGCGCACCGGCGGCGGGAAATTCTTTCGGAAAGCCATCAACCCGTCCTTGTACGCAGCATCGAAGACGTCCGGCGCGGCCGCTCGCAGCTGCGCCGCGACACCGCCCAGCGTGACGACCTCGGGATCATGGAGATTAACCAGACCACCGATGCCGCGGCCGAGCGAGGCCGCCACCACTTCAAACGCCTTGCGCGTAGCGGCGTCCCGCTTGGGGCGGGCGACGAGGTCGTGAACGTATCCGACCGGATCGTCGGGAGGTGCGTCGCCGCGAAGCCGGGCCAAGGCGCGCCCGTCAACCGTGAGATCCCAGCACCCGCGTGCGCCGCATTGACAGACGAGCGCTGGGTCGCCGAAAGGGATGTGACCGTATTCGCCTGCCGCGCCGTGTGCGCCGGTGAGCGGCTCACCGTTGACCACCAACACACCGCCGACGCCTTGCACGACAATCAAATACAACGCGGTGGTCGCCGAACGTGCCGCGCCGGATCGCGCCTCGGCCAGCCCGGCCAGCGTGGCATCGTTACCGACTAGCAGCCGAACTCCCGCGCGGTCCGGGATCTTTGCGGCAAGCGCCGAGAGGTCGACGTCATTCCAACCGCGGGAAGTGAACTGAACAAGTTTGGCGTCGCTGGTGGTGCCGGCGACCGACACCGCAATTGCCCTGAGGCGCTTGGCTCTCCGCCGGTAGATCTTGCCGATCGCATCCGCGATCTGGCTAAGGGCAGGAGCCAACTGCTCGTCTGCGTATCTTTCTTCGGCCACAACTTCTGGCACGCCGTCGATTCCGGCCAGGGCAAGGCGCCAGTCCGTCGCCCGTAAGTCCGCCGCGAGCACCAGGGGCCCGTCCGCATGAGGACCCAACACCGACGTCGGCCTGCCGCGTCCCTGCGCCGGCAGCGGTGTCTGGTCAAGCAGCCGCGCTTGCCGCATCCGCGCAACCAACTCGGTGGCGCCGCCGCTGGCGATGCCGAGGCGCTGGGCCGCTGCAGCCCGGGTGATGCCGGGCTCGGATCGCACCACGTCGACGAGTTGGGCGGCGCCCAACCAGCGCATCTGCGCGGCTTGTCCTTGGTCCTGTGCCATCGCCGGTAGTATTCCAGTTGATTAGACTCGGACCACGAGTATATTCGGTTCGCGTGACGCTAGCCGCAGAACGCGCACCCGCCCAGGGCATTCGCGACAGCCTGCCAGGACTTCTGTCCTTGGCGATGGCATCGTGCGTTGCGGTGACCACCGAGATGCTACCGGTGGGCCTGCTACCCGAAATCGGTGCGACGTTCGCGATCGCCGATTCGGTGACCGGCCTCTTGGTCAGCCTTTACGCGGTCATGGTCGCTGCGCTCGCGGTACCGCTGACCATTGCCACGTCCCGCTTCTCCCGCAAGCCGCTGCTGTTGGCGACGTTGGCCTGCTACGCGTTGAGCAATGCGTTGGTGGCCGCGGCGCCGTCGTTCGCCGTCGTCGCTGCAGGGCGCACCCTGGGTGGAGTCACCCACGCCCTGTTCTTCTCGTTGGTGATCGGGTATTCCCCACGATTGGTGTCGGGCGCGCACGTCGGGCGCGCACTCGCGCTCGCCGGTAGCGGCGCATCGGCCGGGCTTGTTCTCGGTGTGCCGTTGTTGACGTCGTTGGGTACCGCGGTCGGATGGCGGGCGTCGTTCATGACGCTGGCCGTACTGTCGGTCCTCACGGGCATTCTGGTGGCCGTACTGCTTCCGCGAGTCGGGCACGAGTCGATGTCGACCCGTCACCGAACCGGCGGCAGGCGACAGCTCGCGGCGGTCGCAACGTCGAACACACTGGTGTTTCTGGGGCAGTTCACCGTGTACACCTTCATCAGCGTGTTTCTGCTCGGCAGTGGAGTGAGCCCGGCGTTCATCGGCCCGATCCTGCTTGCCTGCGGCGCATGTGGACTTCTCGGCCTGTGGTACGCGGGCCGCGGTCTCGATCGACATCCCCGACGAACCGCAGTGGTCGTCGTCGCGTTGATCCTTGGCGCGGTCGTCGTCCTCGGTGCCACGTGGCCGACGCTTGTCGCGGTGGTCATCGCAACAGCCGTGTGGAGCGGGGCGTTCGGGGGCGTGCCGTCGATCTACCAAGCATGCGCAGTGCGCGCCAACGCGATGCCGCCCGAACTGGCCGGGGCGTGGATCAATTCCACCGCGAACATCGGTATTGCAGGCGGGGCCGCGATCGGCGCCGGTCTGCTCCATACGGCGGAGCTGACGTGGCTGCCGTGGCCAGGCGCCGTGCTGATGGGGTGCGGCCTTGCCGTCGTCGTGATGTCTCGCAGAGCATTTCCGCGTCAGCCTTGAACTCGGCCGGATCGACCAGCGGCTGGCGTTCTGGCAAACATCATTGGAGAACCAGCGCGTCGAACAAGACCAACGGCTACGCTTCGGCAATCCGCAGAGTGCGGCAGGCCCGACTCTTGGAGGTATGCCTCATGGGGCTCGTCGCGTGTAACGCGGGATCCGCCCCCGGCTTCTACAAGGGTCCCTGAGCGCCGGCATCAGGTCTTTCGCCGCAATAGCACTGTAGCACAGGCGATTCGGGCCTTCTCGATGTCGTTTGCTTGCGCGTCACGCGCGGGTGCGGAAGGGTTAGTATCGTTGAATCATTGTTGACGTAGACAACAGTCAGGGCACCCGTACCTGACGACATCCCTCGCGTATCGGGGGCCCTATGGCGAGCAAATCCGCCAGCGGCAAGGTGCTTCCGTTCGATCTCAGATGCGTGACCGGCGGTAGTGACAGTTGCAACTCGAAGATGACGGTCCCCACCCCGGCTACATTGCTACAAGTTAGCCCGACCCGCTTTCCGGCGCCCGGGCCGAACTTCCTGTCGAAGATTTCACGCACCGCGTTCGCCGAAATTCGCGAGATGCCGGCCTGGAACACCGGATCGAGAAGCTTGCGAGCCTGGAGGGCGAGCGCTACCGAGTCAGCGAAATACACATCCGTCGTGACGCCGGAACAGGTGCCGTGCGCGTACCACTCATGAGGTGCCATGGCAACGGCGTCAGACATCAACGGCGGCAGAGTCTTCCGCACGTCCTGCTGCATTTCCACGGATGGCATGTCGGAGCCGTGAGTATTACGGGCGCGGTCTGCGACGCCCTTGGGCACGTTGCAGTACTGATTCTCGCGCGGCTGGGGCCAAAGCCCATGGAGGATCCACGTTCGGCCCAATTCGTCGACATGACCGGATGCGCACCCAACGGCGGACGGCTCTACCGTACAAAGGCTGGGACCCCAGGTCACCACAAGCAAACTCGAACCGGCGGCCTCAGAGTCGAAGGCGGCCGAACTCGGCGTCCGGTCGAGGACGACCAAGCTGAATGTGACAGCCGCGACGACGGTCGCCGCCAACTCCGTGAGGTGGACCGGAATTCACTGACCTATAGCTTTCTTCCAGGCGACAGCCTGTGGGATAACAGATCCTGCGCCGAGGACGTCGCACAGGCGGCCGGTGCAGGCGCAGCCTGTCAGGGCCTACTCGATAAGAGCGAGAAGGCCAGGATGCAATGGAAGCTGGAGGAGCGTCTCCAAGCGTTTGAACGCGAAGTGGCTGACGCTTCCTAAGCCTTAAGGGTTCGACGCGGGGTATGTCAGACGGGGACCGCCGGCGAGGGAGGCGGCACCGTGAGGGTGAACGGGGTCACCGTGACAGTGTTGCCGCCGGCGTTCGCCACATAGACGTGGTTACCACGATCTTGACTATCTGTCTTCCAGCCTGTTTTTGAGCGCGACTTGAGTTGACTGTGTTTGCCTGGTAGCGGAGTTTGCGCTGGTAGCGCACCGGAAAACGAATCGACAGTGTGGGTAGCTGTCTGCCAGCCACCCTGCCCACGGTGGTCATGGCGGGCTCTGCCCCTCGCCAACTCGGTGTGAAAGTTGATCAAGGCAAGCGGTCGCGATCGTCGCGATCGTCGCGGGCGTTATCGTCTTCGCCCTCGCGCCGCGGATCGGCCGCCAGATGGAGGGCGTGCACTGAGCGCGCCCGTGTGACTTCCGTCGCGACTTCGAAGGCACAAGGCCCTCAAACCCGTCGCACGGCGTGACGGAGGCGCCATCGCGGTCATACCGTGTGGGCGGGAGCAAACGATGACCGATTTCATGTCAAACACCGATGCGTTCACCTGGGCGATGGAAAGCGATCCGCGCCTGCGGTCGACCGTCGTGTCTGCGGTAATACTCGACAAACCCCCGGACTGGAATGCGCTGAGGGACCGGTTCGATCTGCTGAGCCGGCGACTGCCGTCGCTCCGGCAGCGGGTGGTGCCTTCGCCGTCACCCGCTCCGCCACGGTGGAAGGACTGTCCCGACTTCGACCTGGACTTCCACATGCGGCGGGTGGCCGCATCGGCACCGGCGACACTGGACACGGTGCTGGAGATGGCCCGGCTGGCGCAGATGGAGGACTTCGATCGGGCACGGCCGCTGTGGAAGGTCACGCTGATCGAGGGGCTGGCAGACGGGGGAGCCGCGGTGTTGTGCACCTTCCACCACTCCCTGACCGACGGCGTGGGTGGCGTGCAGATCGCGATGGCCCTGTTCGATCTGACCGAACTTCCTCGGCAGTCAGAGTCGATACCCGACGAGCCGCATTCCGCGGCATCGTCCTGGCTCGATGAGTACAGCGACGCGCTGCGATACGACGCCGGACTGGTCCGAAGCGCGCTCATGAATGCGGTGAAAAGTGCACCGGCGTTGCTGTACAACGGGATTCGCAGGCCACGGGAAACCTTCGGAGGGGTGGTCGGCACGGCTGCGTCGATCTATCGCACCGTGCGGCCGGTGAACCGCACCGGTTCGGCATTGATGAAGCGCCGCAGCTTGATTCGCCGCCTCGGGGTATACGAGGTCCCCACATCGCAGCTCCGCGAAGCCGCGCACCGTGCAGGCGGTGCGCTCAACGATGCGTTCGTCGCCGGAGTGGCAGGCGGGCTGCGCAGGTATCACGAGAAGCACGGCGTCACGCTGAGCGACCTCCACATCTCGATGCCGATCAGTCTGCGTACCGACCGTGATGACATGGGTGGTAACCGGATCACCCTGATGCGGTTCGACATACCCGTCGGAATCGTCGATCCAGCAGAGCGGATCGCGGAGATCCATCGCAGAGCCGGCAGGGTGCGTCACGAGCCCTCGCTACCGCACACTCAGCAGATCGCCGGTGCGCTGAACCTGATGCCGCGCTGGTACATCGGGTCGATCCTGCGCCATGTCGACTTCGTCGCGAGCGACGTGCCGGGCATTCCCGTACCGGTGTTTCTCGGAGGCGCCAGGGTGCTGGCGCAGTACGCGTGGGGCCCGACGGTCGGCGCCGCGGTCAACGTCACGTTGCTCAGTTACGTCGACACCTGCACCTTCGGCATCAACGTTGACACCGGCGCCATTCCGGACTACGACGTGTTCCACGACTGCCTCGTCGAGGGCTTCAACGAGGTGCTCGCGCTGGCGCGGTGAGTCTGCGCCCGGCTATGGCGTAGCGCGGGCAGTGATGAGAACAGCAGACCCACCTATCCGCATCGAGCGCGCGAATATGACGATGTCCGAATCACGATGCCCTATAACGAGATAGCGCCCCAGACTGCGGCGGTGTCAGCATCTTCCGTCATCGGGACGGCCGCGACGGCGGATATTGCTTCGTACGCCATTGGACTACGTGCTCGCGAATTACTTAAGCCGCCAACACCGTTAGGGGGCATAATTGGGCCGCCATCAAGGACGGGTTTGTTGTCGTGTTCAAGTTTCTTGACTCGCATGATGAGATCTTCGATTGCGAGGATCGGCGAGCGCCCACCTGGCATCCACAAGTCGTGCGCTAACCGGACAACTCGGGCCTCCAGGGCGGTGAGCTTCCCGTTTGATGATTTCGCCGTTCACGGTGATGTTGCCGCTCACGTCGATGTTGCCTTCGACACCGATATGACTGCCGAAGTTAGCGGCCGGGTGAGGCCCGTCGCCGTGAGCGAGGAGGTGACCGCACTCGATCTCGCGTTGCCCAGTGGTGTCAATAGGCTTAAACGCTCCTCCCATACCCGGGCCGTCGGAAGGGTTCATCGATAACAACCAAAAGCACTGAGACACAACAAGATAAGTGAAGCACGGGCCGCCCTGGACGAGTGACGGCCGCGATCACTCGGGTTCGCTCGGAATATGACTCGCTGTGATAACGAGGCGCGGGCTGAGAGGTGGTGGCCCAGTACCCAAACAACTAACGGCGACCACGCAGGATAGGTCCCCTAGCGGCAGGCCCTCGGTGTTTCAGACAGCACATCAAACGTCTTTTGCGCTATCGCTGATGGCACCGAGGGATGTGGTCTATTTCGAGACGCCCTTGAGTGCTGCTCGCGCCTGGTCGATTTGGTCGTATGCATAGGTCACCACCGCCGCAGTGCTCATCGCTTCACCCTTTACGCCCTGCACCGTCGCGCCGTCAAGCACCACGCCGTGCGGGTCGAGCTGATTACCTGTATTGCGTGATTAGTAGAGCGTGGCCGGCGGTGCACCGTGTTCACTGTATCTGCGTGGGGAAGCAGTGATGCGAATCGCGACCGTGGTTTTGGCACCACTCCCTGGCTCCGTCGGCATCGCGGAAGGTGAACCCCGCAATGGTGACCCAGTAGTCGGGATTCTTGAATGTGTTTGGCCAGTCTCCTGACCACAGTAGTTGCGCGCCGTACAGCTGCCGTAGCCGGAGGTGTTCCTGCCAGATCGAGTTGCAGTCCCAGCGGATTCCGTCATCGACGGTTCCCGGGTGCTTGGAACTTAATTGCGGGACCCAGAGGTTCTTCGCCCACGGGGTGACGGCCAGATAGTCGATGTCGGACTGTCCGCGTAACTGCTGAAGGCAGACTGACTGGGGGTTTGGCGGTACAGGGTAGGTCGGACGCGACGGCGGAGGCGCGGTTACCGTGACCGGCGGAGGCGCGGTTACCGTGACCGGCGGAGGCGCGGTTACCGTGACCGTCGAGGGTAGGGCTTGGGTTGCCGTCGTGGCCGACGACGTCGTCGAGGTCGTCGATGGTGCTGGGCTCGGATTCGGCCCGCCCCTACGTGTGAGGCCCAAGGTGATCGCCACTGCCACAACGATCACGGCGATGCTGACCGCGACGACGGCCACTATGGTTGGCCACGGGATGGACGGCGAGCCGATGTCGTGCCCTGGGGGCGGCTTCTGTTCATAGCCATAGTCAGGGAACGCCGACACGATCACCGGTGGTGGCTCTCCGCTTACCGTGGAGAAGTCTTCCTCCACGGGCTCTGGCAGTGATTGACTACCGACCTTGAACATCCCCGCAAAACCTCCGTCCCTGGGTTAGCCCTCGCACCGTGAGCGCCATGAGATGGCGTTTTGCTGGCTTCATTGCCCGTACCCTCCCGTGTCGCCCGAAGGCGATGAAGACGGCGACCGGCCGCGCTTGACGGTGCTCATACCAGGCTTACCGACGCGCCACCGGAGAACATCGAGTCGTGCAGCTCCAGCTCGGTGGCCTGTGTACCGGGCGGGACATCGAAGGCGATCTTTACCTGGATCGCGTTGCCCGGATTGATGTCACCCATGATGCTGAGGCCGGTGTTCATCCACATACCGGCTGCGCTGTTGGCGTCGTACTCGCGACCGTTGGCGTCGATCACCTTCTGGTTCTGGCCGAAGTAGTTCTGCGCTTCGTTGCCGATGTTGCTGACTGACATCGTGATGACGATGAACTCGCCCTGCGCCGTCGTCGTCATGTACGGGTTGCCCGTCGGGTCAGATACCGACTTCGCTCGCTCGATGCTGAGCACCCGGAACTCGAACTTGCCATCACGCACCGCCGACCCAGCCGGAGCGACGGTGGGGCCGACAGGTTCTGGAACGACAGGAACCGGAGCGACCGTGGAGACGGATGACGATGGAGCTGACGCCTTGGTCGTCGTCGGCGATTTCTTTTCGTCTGCACCGCCACTCGCGAGACCGATGAGGAGGAACAGGGCTAACACCGCACCGATCGAGCCGAGAATGATTCCCTTCTTCGACTTCTTCGATTGCGGGGGCACCATCGGCTGCCCCGCCGCGCGGTGCTCGGTCCAGTTGGTGCCGTCGAAATACCGCTGACCCGGCTGACCGCTGGGGTCCGGGTACCACCCGGCTGGTGTCGTCATGATGGGCACACCTCCGTGTCACGGACAACGCCGAAATTGATCGCGGTCGTAGTTGTGAATGTCACTCCTGGCGCCGGTGTCGAGCCGCAGACGGTCCAGTTGCGATCCACGATCTGCGCGCGGCCCTTCCCGGTGAGATCCGTTGAGCCGCTGTACCACACCTGGTCGTGGGTCAGGGACTGGACGGCGTCCTGAGCACCCTGCAGGTCCATTCCGACCAAGTTGGGCATCGTCCATGACGGGTCGGCCTGAGCTATTGGCGCTCCGGCCAGTCCGACTGCGAGGACGGCCAGGCTGCCGATGATCAGTTTCTTCATGACAGCATCTCCTTGTGCTGCGGGCAGTAGGTGCTCACCGACGCTGCCATGATCTTGGGTACGTTCTCGTGCCACAGCTCGTTGCTCAACGCACTGGTGAGCCCCTCAACCGTCAGGTTGTCGCCGTAAGTGCCCTGGTCGATGATCTTCAGCTGTAAGCAGATGAACTGGCTGTAGCTGCGCGCGAGGTATTTCTCGGTGCTGGTCAACCCCGAGTCGGCTGAGGCTGGTGCGGCTGGCGCCAGACTGGCGACCGCGAGGGGACCAGCGATGAGCGCTGCGCCGAGACCGGCGACAGCGATGAGTTTCTTCATAGTTCGGGATCTCTTTTCGTTTGCTTTGTTTGCCGACGGCAACTGACGCTCGACGTTGGCGCGTGGTCAACACAGCACCACTGCTGTGCCCTAGTCGATGAAGACGATCAAACCGACGCCGTAAGAGTTCACACCCACGCAACGCTTCGCTACGGGCCAGAAGGTTGTGGCCGTTGAGGTGCATTGCATCGTGTACGTCTGGCTGGTGATCGGGCTGAATGCGGTGACGATGGTTCCAGGCTGGCTATACCAAGCCCAGCGGACGTTGTCGGCAAAAGCGCAGCTCGTATCGTCGGTGGCAACTCCACTCATGCCCGAGGGACAGACGGTGAAATTGTCGGCGTTGGCTGTCCCGGCGCCCACCAGGGAGCCGAGGGCGACTGCTGCGCCGAGACCGGCAGCAGCGACGGCTTTCTTCATAGTTCGGGGTTTCTTTTCGTTTGCTTTGTTTGCCGAGTGTCCGGTTGGCCCTCGGTCAGCTCAATGCCCAGCGCCCCAGAGGCCGCGACGATCTAGCTGGGAGGTTTCTCGCAGGCGACACCGTCACCATCGCGGTCGAGACCGCTCCGGTATCCGGCATCACCCTGGTGCAGCGGCGCCGCGTGGTCAGCCCACGCTGCTGCACAGTTCGCGTAGTAGGTGTCGGCATTGGCTGAGCCGCACCCGAAGAGGACGCCGCCGATGGCGAGGGCAGCGCAGGCGGGGAGTGCCGCGATGGCAGCCGACGCCCGTCCGTTGACTGAGATCTCTCGGCGCCTCATGACGGTGAGGATGCTCATTTGCGGAACGCGCACTGTTGACCGGGCGTCCACGCCAGCGGGATGGCCGGGTTGCCCGGATCAGGTGGGCACACCCTGCTGGCCTGCCAGCCGCCGAAGATCATCACGGTGTGGTCGTAGCTGCCGTCCGGATAGGTGTCGCCGTCGCAATAGCCGAACGCGCCGTATCCGCCGCCGCCGCCGGGACAGATGCCCATGCCGCCGGGGAACGCGCTCGCCGTGCCGGATGCCGCGATTCCGGCACCGGCTATCGCCGCCGCGATGGCTGCTCCCGCGAGGAGCCTGCGGGCGCCCGCAATCTTCTTTGTTGAGGTACCCATTGGTGTGCTTCCCCTTCGGGATTGTTGTCGGACCGATATCTCGGTGTGACTGCAACGCTATGAAAGAAACGGCAACAATGTCAATATTACGGAAAGAATATCAGGGTGAAATAGGTCACAGTCGGTCACTGATGGTGATTCTGATGCACATGTTTCCGCCAGTCGCTTCCTCGTGATGTCCGCACCGGCTTTCCAGAGGCGCCCATCGGGTCCGGAGTTGCCCAAAGTGGAGGTTGTCGGTCTCTCCAACGAGAAGGTGGAGGAGCTGTTCTGGGACACGATCACCCAGGTCAGGGCCGAGCTGGCCCGGCGCTCCTAGGAAATAAATGCACCTCTAGTGCAAAAGATGGAAAGAAATGCGCATAGCGACTCGACATTTCCGTTCTGGTGCGTCATGATGTCTGCATGGACCCACGCGCCCTGGCACGGCTCGGCCACCACGTCGTGAGTCGGCGCGTCGCGTTGGGCTTCCGCAGCCGCACCGACCTGGCCGACAGCGTGCCGTTCACCGTGCGCACGCTGGCCGACGTCGAGCAGGGTGTGCGCAAGGCCAGCCCGGGCACCTACGCCATGCTGGAAAACGCTCTGGCCTGGGTACCGGGCAGCATCGACACGATCCTCACTGGCGGGGATCCCCAAGAAACGGTGGTCGAACTGGCCCGCCCCGACCCAAACCGTTTGTCCCACACAGCAACAGACGCCCTCTCCCGCGCCGCCACCGAGGAATTGCTGCTGGAGCTACGACGCCGCATCATCGGCTCACGCGACAGACGCCACGAGGGGTGGAACGACTGGGACGACGGCCTTGACCCACACGGCGACTGGCCCCGAGGAGGGCTGGCAGCCAGCGCGGGCGCAAGTCTTATCGCGAGCGACGGGGAGCGGGACAGTGGATGACATCGAGAAGTCGAAAGTGATCTGGACATGAAATGGCGCAAGGTGTCCGGGGTCGCGGGGCCGACCTACTTCAGCGAAGACGGCCAGTGGACGATCCTCACCGTCACATTGGGTGAGCACCGCCTGGGCCGGGAACAGCAGCCCGTCGGCGAGTTCGCCACACAGCGGCTCGCCCAAAAGGCTGCTGCTGAGCAGGCGACTGACTAGTGAGCCAGCGACATCGTCGGCGCCGACTGCAAATCAGGGCATCATAGGAATGGTTGCACCTGACCGCTCGCGCTTATTTCGCGCGCAAAGCCCTACACCCCATGGTCGGATTATGCCAAGATGTGGCAAACGTTGGGCTAGTAGCGGCGCTTCCTTGGCTGGGCGGCATTTGATGGTTCTGTCGTATTTGCGCTTCGCTGCAGGTGTTTGCGCGCTGGCAGCAGGCCTACTGATTGGTTGTGCCTGGGTCGCGTCCGCCGTCGCCAACGCCGATTCCAGCAATTCTGCTGCGCACGGCGATGGCCGCACCAACTCTTCAACAGAGGGCAGTCATCCGGCACGCGGCCCAGTCGGCCACGTTACTCACACTCAACGGAGGAAGTTTCATCGCGTAACGAGCACGCTTGGCTCGGGGCACCAAACAGGCCAGCAGGCGTCCCCTGGCGCGAAAGGGCCGAAGCGAGAGCGTGGCGGGACGGACACCAAAGACCAGAGGAAAGACTCGGGCCTCACCGGGGATTCGAACGTCGTGGCACAGATGTCTGACTCGACATCGGTGTCCGGGCCGACATCCCCGCCCGACCCGGCACCCGCGCCCGTGTCCGACCCGGCACCCGCGTTCGCGTTCGCTCCGGCACCCGTATCCGACCCGGCACCCGCGCCTGCGTCCGGGCCGACACCCGCGCGTCCGACCCGACACCCGCGCCAGACCCGACACCCGCGCCCGTGTCCGACCCGGCACCCGCGCCCGTGTCCGACCCGGCACCCGCGCCGTGTCCGGCCCGGCACCCGCATCCGACCCGGCACCCGCGCCAGACCCGGCACCCGCGCCAGTACCCGGCACCCGCGCCCGACCCGACACCCGCGCCCGTGTCCGACCCGGCACCCGCGCCTGCGTTCGACCCGACATCCACGCCCGACCCGGCACCCGCGCCTGCGTCCGGCCCGTCATCCACGCCCGACCCGGCACCCGCGCCCGTGTCCGACCCGGCACCCGCATCCGACCCGGCACCCGCGCCTGCGTTCGGCCCGTCATCCACGCCAGACCCGGCACCCGCGCCCGCATCCGACCCGACATCCGCGCCTGCGTCCGGCTCGTCATCCACGCCAGACCCGGCGCCCGCGCCTGCGTCCGCCGCTCGACATCCACGCCAGACCCGGCGCCCGCGCCTGCGTCCGCTCCGGCACCGGCGTCCGTGTCCGCTCCGGCACCGGCGCCTGCCACGACACCGATTTCTGTAGTGGTCGCTCCAGTTGCTCAAGTGTTCCCGTGGTGGGTTCAGAAGCTGCTCACCTCGGTTTTCGGTGCGGTCGTCCCGCTGACGCAACTGCAGTCCGATCTTTACTCTTTCCTGTTGGGCCTCGCGGGGGTGGTGCCAGCAGAAGATGGATTTAGAGGCATCGACGGGTCCGGGTGGCCGGTGGCAGTGGATGAGTCGGTGGTGGCGCAATTGCGGCTGGTCCTACAACTTGCCGGTGTTCGGGGCGTGCCGCTGGCCGGCAACACCGCGGCTGCAACGCTTAGGGGGGTTGCGGCATCCATTTTCAGCGTGGCGAACGAGGTAGGTCGAGCGTCATCGCTGCCCGGGATGCCACCGCCAGCGCCCAATGGCGCCCTTCAGATGGGTTTGCGGTCGTTCTTCCCGCATGGCTTGGGTGACCTCCCGCGCGCCGCCTCACTATGGGCGCTGGCCGCTGTCGCTCTGCCAGGCATCGGCGGGCTTTTGTTCCTCACCCTGGCCGGGGTGCGCATAGGGTACCGCCAGGCCAAGGCTGGTTTCGCCTTGCGGGCAGCGGGCATCGCGCACTTCGCCCGTCCGGGGCCCTTAGGTGTCGTCCGATCGGGGTCATTGGTTGTCGTTCGTCCGCGGCGATTGCACGTCGTCCCTCCGGGGGCGTTAAGCGACCGATCGCTTCTCAACATCGCCTAGATGAGTAATTCCGAGGGGTCAGTGGTCGTATGCGGTCAGTGATCGTAGGACCGGCTGTTGGGTGTGGTGGTTGTGCCAGATCGCTGCGGTCAGCGCGAGGATGCGTTGGAGGACGCGGACGGTGACTCCGGCGATGGTGTGTCCGCCGTGGTGTTCGAGGTTGAGTTGGCCCTTGAGGGTGTCGTTGATGGACTCGATGACCTGCCGAAGTGGTTTGAACAGAGCCGGATCCCGCTCGTTCTGGCTCACCTTTGCGGGTCGGGCGGAGCAGTCGGACGGTGCTCTCGTGCAGTCGTGCTTCGAACTCGTGGCCGAAATAGTTCTTGTCGCCGATCACGGTCTGCCTCGGGTCGGTTGGCGATGAGATCGGGTTCGACTTGGAACATGCCCGAGCAGCACTTCCCGTTCGTCGTCCTTGGGGTTGGTCAACGCGAAGGTGACCGGCAGACCGGCCAGGGTGCACACCAGATGTAGGCGCAGACCCCAGAAGTACCGGGAGTGGGACGCGCAGTACCCGTATCCGGCGAACCCGGCCAGATCGGATCGTTTTGCGGTTTCCTTGGATCGTCCGCACTCGACGGGGGTGGAGTCGACCACCCACACGTCGTCGGTGAAGGTGTCGGTGCTGGTGGCCAGGTGTCGGATCACGGCCTTGAGCAGGAACGGCCGCCGCGCGGAGTCGTTTGTTGTAGCCGGACTGGCCGGGTAGGTACGGGAATTGTTGCGACAGATGTGTTTTGGCATGCCGCAGCCATCGTGCTTCTGAGGTGAATCCCAGGAGTGCCTGCATCACTGCGAGGGTGATCAGCTCCGCATCGGATAGTTTCGGGACGATCCCGACCCGCGGTCGCAGCGGTGCAAGTTCCGGTCTGGCCTTCAACAGATCGTCCGTGCTCACGTAAAGTGCGGTCGCGAGGGTGTCCAGGTCAGCGTCCACTTCGGCCTCCAGTGCCAGGTTGGGTTAGCAACGCTGATCTTGGACACCCTCGTCTTCACTCGCAGTCAGACACGCCAGACACCCCTTGGAATTGATCATCTAGTGGCCTGGCGCATCCGGTATTCGATCGTCGACTCGTTGGCCCGCGAGGTGGAACGTCGGGCGCCCGACGCCGTCACCACGTCGTGGTGGAAGGAGGAGCGCGGCAAGCGGCTCTTCATCGACTCTGCCGATCTTGGCAGGCAAAGTGGGACACCGGAAAAGCACTCGCACCCTCTGGCGCAACCGTGGTGGATCAAGACTTCCGGCCTGACCCGGTAGCCCTTGGCCGTGTTCCGTTCTCGCTGCTCGATGTGATCCCGGTACGTCCGCATGGAACGCAGGAGTACGCGTTCCTGCGCCAGACCACACGCACCAACAATGCCGCTGTTGTCGCTGAAAACGCTGTGAAGCCAACGAGTATCTACTCGGTGACCCGAGTCGAGCAGTCGCTTCAAGTCATCGCGCACTTGAGTGAGCCGATTCCGCGTTACTGGTTGCTCGACAACGACCAACTCAGCAGGTTCGTGATGAACGAACTGAATTACGGGTTGCGGCTGGCGATTGAAGGCAAGATCATCACAGATATCAACGCCACCAGTGGAATTCAGCTTCAGACGTACGGCACCAGTATCCCTATCGGCATCCGCAAAGCACTCACCAAACTCGAAGCCGCAGGCTACACCGCAGCGTCAATCGTGGTGGCACCAGCAGACTTTGAGACTGTCGAGCTAGCGCTGAGCACAACCAACGCGGTCGAGCGTATTGGACTGCCTTATGATCCGGCGCAGCGCCGGTTGTATGGCGTGCAAGTGGTCGTATTCCACAAGCGAGACTGCGGGCGTTGGGCACGTGCTGGCACGTGAGTCGGTGATGCTCGACACCGACGACCGGGGCGTGGCACCGCAGTGGAGCGAGAATGCCGGTATCGACACGTTCGCCAAGAATCAGATCGTCTGCCGGTGTGAAGACCGCTACGGCACAAGCGTTCTCAGTCCTCTCGGTGTGGTGAAGGTGGCGCTGGCATGAGCACTGATGAGAACCTCAAAGAATACGACGTGCATATCCACGGTCATCCGACGACGTTGCAACTCAACGACTCTGACGCAGTGCTGTATGGCGTGAAGGGAGCGCCACCGAAGCAAGGCAAGAAGCCTGTCGAAGAGGAGACTCAAGCCAAACCGCCAGCCAAATTTTAAGCTGTTGGGACACAAGGTGAGTGGGCCAACCAAACGAGCGAACTCGTTCGCTTGACCTTGTGCCCCAACCCAAGCTCCCGGTGTGCTTGTGGCAAGTGAACGGGTTCACTCGTTTATCAACACCGCGTGTTGACGGTTCGTAGCCGATCCATCTCCTGTTGCCGTCCACATTCGGTGATCGCCAGCCTTGCACGTGCTGCTCCCGTGTCTCTTCACAGCACGCCGACGCCTCATCAGGGCTGAGTTGGTGGAGCAAGTGAGTGGACCTGTTCACTTGCCACAAGCACACCGGGTCAAGCAAGGTGGCTGGAATCGGCCAAGGGTGTCGATTGAAACGATCTGAGGGGAGCTGTGCGAGTGCTCAGCGCACACGTTGGGTACACCTTCTGGCCGGTGCGCGAACGAGCTAGGTTGGGTACATGCCTTTGGAGGAGGTGTGTGTCATGAAGAAAATCCTCATCCCCCTCGCCGCGCTCATCCTGTCGGTGACATTCGCCCTCGCTGGAACACCAGCGGCTTCGGCTGACGATGGCGGCAATGGGTTGTGCGCCAGTGGCCCGTGGGGCTTCGTCAGCGCCTGCGTGCAGGGACCGGGCTGGGTCGACTGGAATCCCGGCTGGGGCTGGAACGGCGGCTGGCACGGCGGTCACCACGGCGAGGATGGCAACAGCCAGGGCGGCGACTAACCCCACCGACCACGCCCGTCAGATCCTGACGGGCAGAGACGCCTGCTGACCACCTGCTCAGCAAGGTGGCCCAACACTGACCACCTGACGACACGCCCAACGGTTCAGTGACACGCCGCGACAACCGTGCAGCAATCTCACTTCGGCAGGCGTGCCAGGCGTGCCACTGGTCGCACTCTGACCCGCATAACACGCGCATCACACGCGTTTGCTGAGCTACCCTCGAATATGCCTCTGACCTGCATTAATGGTGGTGCCCCCGGCAGGATTCGAACCTGCGGCCTTCTGCTCCGGAGGCAGCTATGAACCGTTCGCGGTGGTCTGGTGACGTTCACCGGAGTGTGGATGTGGTTGGTGAATCGTCGGTCTGACCTGCGGTGTTCAGCCGCACACGTTCACGACGGTTTGTAACCGTCCGCTGGAGTTTGGGCGGGGAGTTTCCGATGAGTTGTGACAACGTCGTGACACCGAGGTCGGCGTACCCGTCCCGCAACGAAGCCGACCCGCCGAAGGCGATGGGGAGGACGAAATCCAGTGATTTGGAATGGGTCCTAGTCTTCGACCGCAATCTTGCGTAGACGGCAGTACCGCCAAGTACCGCCAAGTACCGCAGAAAAACATGGGCTGGTGCGAAGGCGCCTGCTCCCTGGGAGACTTCAAATAAAGCAATCCGCGCTCTGAACACAGAGGAGTCGTCATGCCACAGGCGGCATTGGTCACTGACCTGCTCGACGAGACAGCGGCGTTGAACGGATTGGCCCCTCGCCACAACGGTTTTCACCTCGAGCCCCGGTGCCGCGTGTGCCGAAATGACACCCTGCGGATCAAGGTGAACGACCTGCTGGCGAGCGGGGCAAGCTATGCGATGATCCTGCGCGCTTTACGGGACGACAACGCCAAGCTCGCCAAGCCAGACCGGGTCACCATCGACTCGATACGCAACCACACCACCCGCCACTTCCCGGTCCAGAACGTCGCGAAGGCCACCTACCGGCGCATCCTCGAGCAGCGGGCGCAGGAGAACGGGGTCGACTTCGTCAACGGGGTGGCCACCGCGATCACCCCGATGGCCTTCTTCGAGACAGTGATGGCGAAGGGCTACGAGACCCTCGTCGACTGGACACCACCGTCGACGTGAACACCGGCATGATCGCCGCCGTCCGGCTGCAAGCGCTGATCGATTCCCGGGTCGGCGGCACCCGCATCGCCGACCTCAGGGTGCAGATGGGTCGCATCATCAACGCGATCCACTCCAGCGTCCCGGAAGAGCTGTGGCCGGAGATCCTGCGCAAGATCGGTGGACCAGTCGCGGCTGATACACCGGCCGACGAGTTCGACGAATGTGACGGCGCGGAAGATATGTACGACCCCATGGATTCTGGGGTAGCAGATGAGGCCTGCTGGACTGCGACCGCGGAAAGAGACTCACCAATGGAAGGCCGCCGCGCCCCAACTCGCACCATCGAGGCCCCGTCCCCCGCGATAAGGGAATTCACACCTAAGACGGTGAAGGACGAAGACGACATGTAACGACGGGGTCGCGCAGGATGCGTGGACATCATGCGGGAACGAAGTAGAGCATGACCGTGCGCACGGAGCTGGTGTATGGGATCGCCCGACGCGGCACTGATGTGTGTTACCGCGACGCGCAGTTCGATCTGCTCATCGATGTCAATGCGGCCTGGACCTCGCCGATGCTACCGGCCGCCGACGAACTGGCCCATCGCTATTCAACGGCCTCAGAACAGCCGTTGTCACACTGGGATTTCTACATGGCGCTGGCGTACTTCAAGTCGGCCAACATCGCGGCCGGCATTGATTTCCGCGGTCGCATGGGCGGATCGGACGACACCGTCGACCAAGTCGGTGAGGCGATGGCGCCGCTGATCGCGGCAGGCATCAGCAGGATGAAGACCTGACCCACGATGGCCGAGCAGACGCGAAAGCACCCCAAACTGCGGCTGGGGCGCTTTGTCGTCTGGTCGGTGGTGGTACTGCTCGTCGCGCTCGTGGTGGTCAACCTGACCGTCGCCCGATTACCGGAGATGCCGCCAGCGGACGGTAAGTACATCAGCCTGCACGGCAAGGAGATTCACTACTTCGAGCAGCCCGGACAGGGTGTGCCGGTCGTGATGATTCACGGTCAGCCGGGTTCCCACAAGGATTTCGACCCTGTCGTCGCCGAACTGCCCGGGCTGCACCTGATTTCGATCGACCGGCCAGGCTTCGGCTGGTCGAAGGGCGGGTGGCTGCCCTATCAGGAGCAGATCGACGTGGTCCACGAGTTACTGACTGCGCTCAAGCTCGCTCCGGCGGTTCTCGTCGGGCACTCGTTCGGCGGCACGCTGGCCCTCGGTGTTGCGCGGCGATACCCGCAGGACGTCGCCAGCCTGATCCTGGTGGCGCCCGCGGCAGGGGGATTGCGGTCGAACACCATGGATGTGCTGCAGGCCCGCTTCATCCGGTTCAGTCAGTGGCCGGTGGTACGCACGATCGTCGACGCAACCGTCGGCGACGTGATCAAGCGCTTCTCCGCGACGTCGGGCGCGGAGAACGCCTTCGCCCCCGAACCGGTCGATCCCGCTTTTGAGCAGCGGCTGCTGTCGGTGGGAATGACGCCGGGTAATCTCGACGCCTTCGCCTCCGACGAACTGGAGTTCAACGACACTTCGCGCTGGGTCGATGAGAACGTGTCACAGATCCGGGTGCCCTCGGTGATCGTCGGGGCGCTCGGCGATCAACTCGTCGATATCGACCATGTGCGGCGATTGGCGGAGACACTGCCGGGTACCGAGCTGATCACAGTCGACGGCAACCACGTGATTCCCTACACGCACCCCGACGTCGTGGCCACCCAAATCCGTCAGGCCGTCGCTAGGGCCGTGAGCTGAGCGCCTTGAGGTTCTTCTTGGCCGTGGCGCTCGGAGGTTGTTGACGCCGCACTGACGAGACGGACTGGCCCGCCTTGGCCGCGACGATGCGGTGCGTCGCTGCGGACCATCGCCGCAGCCCGCGGTGACGGCCCTAGTTACATCCACGAGGGACGGCGGCCTGCAATTCACCTTGCAGCAGCAGCGTTCTCCGTGTGTCGCGACCGGTCACATTCGGAGACGCCCGACAGATCAGGAGGCGTGCCCGTGGCGGTCACCGCCCCACC
>CAVVUT010000017.1:0-135469 GCA_963751485.1 uncultured Actinomycetota bacterium | reverse complement strand
AGTCGAAACGAGAAAGCCCCTGGGTTATTGGGCGGTTTCTAGGGGTCGTCGCAACACTGCTGGTTAGTTGGTCAGTAGTAGATCACGCAAACGCTCGGCTGGGGTCTCCCATCCGAGCGTTTTGCGTGGGCGGCCATTGAGTTGCTGGGTGACGTGTTCGAGGTCTGCAGGTCCGAACACGCTCAGGTCGGTGCCTTTGGGGAAGTACTGGCGCAGGAGGCCATTGGTGTTTTCATTGGTGCCGCGCTGCCAGGGACTGGCCGGATCGCAGAAGTAGACGGCCATGTCGGTGGCCATCGAGAACTGTTTGTGGCGGGCCATTTCGGCGCCTTGGTCCCAGGTCAACGATCCGCGCAGATGCGCCGGCAGCGTGGCGATGGTGGCGATCAGGCCGTCGCGTACGGCCTCGGCGTGATGGCCGTCTGGCAGGTGCACCAGCATGGTGTAGCGGGTGGCGCGCTCGACGAGGGTGGCGATCGCGGTCTTGTTGCCTGCCCCCATAATCAGGTCGCCTTCCGTAAGACTGTCGTCGGCCCAGGAGAGCCGGGTGTGGCTGAGGTCGCCTTGCGCTGTGGTCGCTTACTGGGAATGTTCGCCCGGCTCTCCGGGGTGCCCTGGCTGCTAATTGAGATCTGCGCTCGGTCGCTGGTTACGGATGCGTCGGCGGGGTGTTCCACGGGCCGTAGTCAGCACCTAGGACCAACGGACGGAGAAGCGTGGCCGCACAACGAGACACAGCCTGGGTCGGCATCGATATCGGCAAGACCCATCATTGGGCGTGCGTGGTGGATGCCGAAGGAAAGAGCGTTGTTGTCGGTCAAGGTCGCCAACGACGAGGCTGAGATAGTGGCGCTGCTCGCCAACGACGGGCTCGCTGGCGGGGCAGTTGATCTGGGCCGTCGACATCATTGGTGCGCCGTCGGCGTTGCTGCTGGCACTTGCTGGCTCGGGCCGGCCAGTCGGTGCGTTACGCGTCGGGGCGGGTGGTCGCGGCGATGAGCGCTGCCTATGCCGGAGAAGGCAAGACCGACGCCAAGGACGCCTACGTCATTGCCGAGACCGCCCGCCTGCGCCGGGACCTATCGGTCATCGACACCGGTACCGACCTCGTGCGCAAACTCGCGGTGCTGACCGGGCATCGAGCGGATCTGATCGCCGACCGGGTGCGCATGATCAACCGGCTGCGCGACCTGATGACCAGTGTGTTTCCCAGCCTGGAGCGGGCCTTCGACTACTCCTCGCACAAAGGAGCGTTGGTACTGCTCACCGGCTATGCCACCCCTGACCGGATCCGCCGCCTCGGACAGACTCGCCTGACTGGCTGGTTGCGCAACCGCAACGTGCGCGGTTCGGCCGACGTGGCCGCCCGCGCCACCGCCGCAGCCAAGGCCCAAACGGTCGTGCTGCCCGGGCAAGACCTGACCGCCGAGCATCATCACCGAGCTGGCCACCGGCATCCTTGCCCTCGACGACCGACTCAAAGCCCTCGATGCCCAGATCGAGGTGACCTTCGCCGAACACCCGCACGCGGCGATCATTCAGTCGATGCCCGGCTTCGGCCCCTTCCTCGGCGCCTCACTGTTGGTCGGCGCCAACGACTTACGCGCATTCCCCAGCGCCGGGCACCTCGCCGCCGCAGCCGGGCTCGTCCCCGTCCCCAACGACTCCGGCCGACGCACCGGCAACCTGCACCGCCCGCTGCGCTACAGCCGGCCACTGCGACACGTGTTCTACCTTTCCGCGCAGACCAGCATGATGCGCGCCGGACCCAACCGCGACTACTACCTCAAAAAGCGTGCCCAAGGCGCCACCCACAGCCAAGCCGTCATCGCCCTGGCCCGCCGCCGCATCGACGTCCTGTGGGCGCTGCTGCGCGAGAACCGGACGTGGACCGCGGCACCCCCACCACTCGCTCAAGCGGCTTGACAACACCATTGAGATTCCCAGTGACCCGGTACCGCGCGGTCGGCGATCTCAGCAGGCCGGTCGCTGATCATGATCATCGGATCGACGAACCGCTGTGTGCGCTGGTCCAGGGCGCGATGCGGTTTGCGGCGTGTGCGTCCCGTCCGAAGCGCCTGGGCTAGTTCGCGTTTCAAGCCGCCGCGCGCTTGGAAGTACAGCGCTTGGTAGATCGTCTCGTGGCTCACCGGCATGCTCTCGTCGTCCGGGAAATCTTTGACCAGACGATGCGAGATCTGCTCAGGTGACAACCGTCGCGACAGTCCATCTTCCACCGCATCGCGCAACTTCTGGTTGGTCACCAGTTTGGACTTCTTCGGCCGGGCACGATCAGCCTTAGCGACCCGATCGGCCTGATACGGCAGATACAGCCCGCCGACGCTTCGGGTGCCGATTTCGCGCGACACCGTGGATTTGTGCTTGCCGATCAGCGCCGCGATCGCGGTCAACGTCAATCCATTGAGCAGCCCGTCGGCGATGACCAGCCGGTCGGGCAACGTCAAGTATCGATCGTTGATTACCGCAGCCGCCCCCCCAACGGTCGTGTTCACCGATTGTGTGTAGCGCCCTGAATCGCCGTATTCGATGACCGTGCCATCTGGACGTACCCGCGTGTCGCCGATCTTGCCGATGCCGTCACGCCAATCCCGGGCCGTGCGCACATGAACCCCGACCTCGCGGGCCGCCCGAGCCGTCGACCAGCCTGACGCCACGAGTTCCAGGAAACGCTCCCGGGCTGCCGCCTTGCCGTAGAGCTGGCGATCCCGGCTGACCAAACCCCGCTCGACCAGCACCCGCCGGGCCGTTCCGTGCGAAACTCCGACCGCCTTTGCGGCCTGATTGATCGAGCCCGTCGCGTCGAACACCGCCACGATCCGGCCCATATCAACGCCGCGTTTGTCCGGTCGCGGCGAGCCAATCGGCCGCCCCGTCGCCCGCAGGATCGCATACCCGCGCTGCCGCGAGATGCCCAGCCACGAGGCGGCCTCCTTCCCCGACACACCCCCGTCAACGAGTTTTGCTAGCTGATCCCCAAACCGAACACAGTCCTCCGAAAATGACACGGTCGCCGCAACCTCTCAAATCGAGAGTGTTGCGACGACCGCGTGAACTCGCCATTGGCCGGGGGCTTTTTCGTGCGCGGAGTTCCGCCCAAACCGACAAATGGGCGAGAAAGATGAGATGTGTTGAGGACCCCCTCGGCTCGGACGCACGCTAATTGCGTCAGAGAAATTTTCAGGAGCTCGAGGAGGTCCAATGACGATCGTAGGCGGCTTCGACGTGCATCGGAAGCAGTTGACATTCGACTACGTGGACACCGAAACCGGGGAGATACGCTCGGGCCAGATTCGTCCGGGCACCCGGAAGATGCTGCGGAGCTGGCTTGCCCAGCACTGCCCGAACGGTGATGGGGAATTCGCGCTGGAGGGCTGCACCGGGTGGCGGTATGTCGCAGAGGAGCTAGCGGGGGTCGGGGCGGTGGCGCATCTGGCTGACCCGGCCGAAGCCGCTGGGTTGCGGGGGCCTAAGAAGCGGGCCAAAAGTGATCGCACCGATGCCCGGCTGTTGCGCACGCTGTTGTGGGAGGGCCGGTTGCCGGAGTCGGCGATCCCACCGCCGCATGTGCTGGAGGTGCGCACGCTGGGCCGGTTGTACTGCGCGTTAATGGGCGAACGCCGCGCGTGGCAGCAGCGCATTCACGCCCAGCTGTTCCATCAGGGCTGCGCGCCTATTACGGCGCTGCTCTCGCAGACCGCCCGCGACGGACTGGCCACCGCCGAGCTCTCTGCAGCGGGGCGCCGCTATGTCGAGGCGGCGCTGCGTCGCATCGACGAGCTCACCGACGAAATCGAGCCGGTACGAACAGAATTGGTGAGCTTGGCCAAGCGTCAGCCCGGTTGCCGGGCGCTGCAGGCCCGCCATTACGGGGTCGGCTGGTTGTGCGCGGCGATCATCTGGGCTGAAATCGGCGACGCGCGCCGGTTTTCCAGTTCCGACCAGGTGGTGCGTTTTGCCGGGCTCGATGTCACCGTGTATTCCTCCGACGGCAAACGCTCGCCGGGGCATTTGTCCAAGCAGGGCTCACCGGCGCTGCGGTGGGCGGCGTTTGAGGCGGCCAAGTGCGCTGTGCGCGCCAGCTCGCCGGATTACGCCTATTACCACCAGGTGGCCCAGCGGATGCGTGGCAAGAGACAAACCAGCGGCAAGAACCCTACGTTGGCCGTCGAACGTAAGCTGCTGTGCCGCTGCTATCACACCCTGCGCGAGCTGGGTGACGCCGCGTTGGCGCCGCCGGGCCCGCAGCACCAGGTCGCCTGAAATGCACTGTGCGCGTGCCGTACCCGCCAATCATCTGATGCCTGCGGCTAGCTCCCTAACTCGCACTGTCGCCACCCATACCCGCGGTGGACGTCCCGGAAAGACTGAGCGGCCGCACCCTCACCAGCCCGCGCGCCGGGCACCCCATCCTCATCATGTCGCCGGACCTTGTCCGCGCACCCAGATAAGTCTGGGCGCCGGCACGCCCCACAACAGCAACACCTCGCACCACCGGAGGCAGCACATGACGTGAAACACCAGCAGATCCTCGTCGCCCCGCCGAACAGCATCCGGTTGACCGCGTCGGCGTCAAGGTCGTTCGTCCTCGCTAACGCTGCGGGCGCTCCACCTATGACCCTCGACCACGGGTCGACCGCTCCAGGCATGGGTCGACGACGAGGACCCAATGCAAAAATCCATTAACTTCACCCCTTTACGGGGGCCCTCAACACAGATAAGTGCGAGTAATCCGCGCCGTTTCGTCGATCTCGGCGGCCTTCGGTGTCGGGCGACCCGCCTAGACTGGCCGGGTGCTTATTGGTTCGCACGTCCACCAAGACGATCCCCTTGCCGCCGCTGAGGCGGACGGCGCCGATGTGGTGCAGTTTTTCCTCGGCAACCCGCAGAGCTGGAAGAAGCCCAAGCCCCGCGACGACGCCGAGACGCTGAAGGCATCGAGCATGCCGCTGTACGTGCATGCGCCCTACCTGATCAACGTGGCGTCGGCCAACAACCGCGTCCGCATCCCGTCGCGCAAGATCCTGCAGGACACCTGCGACGCGGCGGCGGAGATCAACGCCACCGCGGTGATCGTGCACGGCGGCCACGCCGACGACAACGACATGGAGGCCGGCTACGAGCGGTGGGTCAAGGCATTGAAGTACCTCGAAACCGACGTGCCCGTGTACCTGGAGAACACCGCGGGCGGTGACCACGCGATGGCCCGCTACTTCGACACCATCGGTCGGCTGTGGGACCACATCGGCGACACCGGAATCGGCTTCTGCCTGGACACCTGCCACGCGTGGGCCGCGGGGGAGGCGCTGATCGACGCCGTCGACCGCATCAAGGCCCTCACCGGCCGCATCGACCTGGTGCACTGCAATGACTCGCGCGACGCGGCGGGCTCGGGAGCCGACCGGCACGCCAACTTCGGCACCGGTCAAATCGACCCTGACCTGCTTGTTGCCGTCGTCAAGGCCGCCGATGCGCCGGTGATCTGCGAGACCGCCGACGAGGGTCGCAAGGACGACATCGCCTTCCTGCGGGAACACCTCGGCTGAACGAAGATCGATTACTGAATTCTGAACGAACGTGCAGTTTCACCTTGGTGAACTAATCTTTTCCGGGTGTCGGCAATTGACGAGGCGCCAGTTCCGCTGACGCGCGCCGTCGACGACCCCGTCACAACCCGCGGTCGATGGCTGAAGATCCTGCGATGGGTCGCGATCGCCGTGTGGGCAGCGGTCGTGGTGTATCGCACGCTGACCGACGGCTTTGCGTTCAACCGCGAACTGCTGCTCCTCTACATCTGCACCGGGCTGGCGGCGGCCAGCATCGGGCAGGGGCGACGCATGCTCTACGTGATCCGGGACTGGCTGCCGTTCGCCCTTGTGCTGGTGGCTTACGACCTCAGCAGGGGTGCGGCGACGCTGATCGGCCGACCGACCATGTGGCACTGGCAGGCCGACGCCGACCGCTGGTTGTTTTTCGGAAACATGCCGACGGTGTGGCTGCAGGAACGCCTGAAGCTGCCGTATCCGCCATGGTGGGAAGTCGTTCTCAGCACCGTCTACATGTCGTTCTTCGTCCTGCCGTACGTGGTCGCCGGGGTGCTGTGGCTGCGCAACCGCGACGAGTGGAAGTCGTTCGTGAAGTTGTTCGTCGGCCTGTCGTTCGCCGCCCTCGCGATCTATTGCCTGTTGCCCGCGGCGCCGCCATGGGCCGCCGCCCGCTGCACGGCGGCCGACGTCGAGGGCGGCCCGTCCGGCCCGCAATGCATGTTCGGCTCAGCGCGCGGCGTTCCCGACGGCGGTCTGCTTGGCGCGATGCAGTCCACTCAAGACGGGGCCAACGATTGGGTGGAGCGCATCGTCGGGCGCGGCTGGGGCAAGCTGAACCTGCACACCGCGAGTGCGTTGATCGACCAGGGCCAGGCCAGTGTGAATCTGGTGGCGGCAGTTCCATCGCTGCATGCGGGTCTGACAGTGGCCATCTGCGCATTCCTGTGGAAACGCGTCCATCGCGCCTGGCGGCCGCTGCTGGTCGCGTACGTGCTAGTCATGGCGTTCGCGCTGGTGTACACCGCCGAGCACTACGTTGTCGACATCCTGCTCGGGTGGGCGCTGGCAGCAGTCGTGATGTTGGCGATGGGCTGGTTCGCGTCGCGTCGGGCCGGACCGCCGCGGGAATTCGCGGAGATTCAGCCGATCGCGGCCGCCCCTTCGTGATGTGATCCCGGCGTGCAAGTAGAGTCGCGGGGTTTCACCATCGATTACGTCGCGGATGGCGAGGGGCCGCCGCTGGTTCTCGTCGCGGGGACGCTTTGTGCGGCTCAGCACTGGATCGAGTACGGATACGCTGCGCCCCTTGCTCGGCACTGGCGCGTCATCAACATCGATCCGCTCGGGCACGGCTCCAGCGATACGCCGCACGATGCCGATTCCTACGCGGCCGCAGGTGTAACGGCGGACCTGGTTGCGGTGTTGGACGCCGAGGGAGTGGACCGTGCAACCGTCTGGGGTTACTCCCGCGGAGGCTGGCTGGCATGCAACATGGCCAGCCGCTATCCCGACCGGGTGGACCGCATTGTCGTCGGCGCCTACGCCATGCACGCGCACGAGGAGGAGGTCGCCCGGCTGCTGACGCCGCTGGCCCAATTCTTGCGCGAAGGAAACTGGGCTGCGCTTTGGCGGGCGTTCGGTGTCACCGACCGCGGATTTCAGCGAATGATGGAAGACGGTAATGACGCGCTCGCCGTAGCGGCGGCCATCGACGGTTCGAAACGGCCCACCCGATACGTCGATCCGGCGTCGATCCGTTGCCCTGCAACCTATTACGTCGGCTCCGAGGACTGGATAGTGCCCCACGTACGAGCCGATGTCGACGCCCTCGGCGCCACCGTCGACGTCATCGACCGCCAAGGGCACCTGGGCTCGTTCTTCGCGGCGGCGGAATCGGTGCTGGCCACAATGGAGGCGCGGCTTAAGCGCTGACAAGAGGATGCTGAATTTCCACTGAGGTGTTCGTCGCCGTTGATGCGAGGCGGCCGCGGCCTCCCTATCGTGGAGCCGTGTCCGCTCGACTCGCGGTCCTGCTAGCCCTGCTCACCGTCGTCGGCTGCTCTGCGCCGAGTAGAGCCGCTCCGCAGGGTTTCACAATCGGCTCCACCGACCACGCGTTGAACTTCGGCGCCCTCGACCGGACCTACCGGCTTTACCTGCCCGACGGGCTTCCGGCCTCGGCACCGCTCGTGGTGATGCTTCACGGCGGGTTCGGCAGTGCCGAGCAGGCCGAAAGGGCTTACGGCTGGGACCAATTGGCCGACAGCGCGAAGTTCGTCGTCGCCTACCCCGATGGTGAAGGCCGGGCGTGGAACACGAACGGCGGCTGCTGCGGGCGGCCCGGCCGCGAGAACATCGACGACGTGGGATTCATCACCGCGGTCGTCAACGACATCAGCGCCAACATCGGCATCGACGCCAACCGCGTCTACGCCACCGGTATCAGCAACGGCGGCATGATGTCGTACGCATTGGCTTGCAACACAGGCATATTCGCGGCGATCGGGCCGGATTCGGCGACCCAGCTCGACACCTGCGCAGCGCCGCATCCCACGTCGGTCATGCACATCCACGGCACCGCCGACCGGATGATCCGATATGACGGTGGACCTGGTGCGGGCGTCGCCCGCATCGACGGGCCGCCTGTGCCGGATCTCAACGCGTTCTGGCGCGGTGTGGACCACTGCTCGCCGCCCGCGACGACGGCCGACGGCGCGGTGACGACGTCGACGGCGGACTGTCCCGAGAACCGCAGCGTCGTGCTGAAGACCGTCGACGGCGGGGGACACGAGTGGCCGGCGTTTGCGACCGGTGCGCTGTGGCAGTTCTTCGCCGGCCATCCACGCCCGAGCGCCTAAGCGGACCCAGCGAAACCCGCCGTTACGATTGCCCGCATGGCGGACACCGAACCGGTACAGCAACCTCAGCCCCCTTCGAAGCCCGCGGCGGATTCGTCGGGCGGCGGTGGCGGTGCCCGTGTGGTGGCGCTGTTGTCGCTACTGATCGCGATGGGCGCCATCGGTGTCGCGGCATGGGCATTGGTGATGGCGTGGCCGCAGCATAAGGAAACGGCCCAGCCGAGCGCGGAGTCGAAGCAGAAGGTGTGCGCCGCCTTCGACACGGTGAGCAGGGCGGTTCAGCTGCAGACGCACGCCGATCTCGGTCCCGATCCGATCGCGCAGCAGGCGGTGGCGGGCAATGCTCGGCTGTCGTTGGTCGGCGGCGGCGAATATCTGCGTAGCCGCCTCGACGGCCAGACGCCGCCCGACCTCGCCGAGGCGGTCCGCTTGTTCGCGAACAACCTCGACGAGATCGGGATGAACGCGCTCGCCGGGGCGACCAACGACGATCCGCAGCAGGCCGCGCGGCTCAGCGCTGGCGAGGACGGCAGGAACAAGATCGCCGGCCTCTGCAAGTAGGTTCAGCCGCCGAAGCCTGCCACTGATTGTTCCTGGTGGCCGAACTCGACATCTTGGCCGTTGAAGTCACCGCGACACGAAAGCACGACCTGCCACCTTTGAAGGGGCGTGGGCGCCAGGAACGTCAGGTCCTTCGTGCCCATTTTGGCGATGTCGAACGGTTCGTCGATCGGCCCCGCAAGGCCATTGACCTCTTCCGCGTGATACGTGCAATGACCGGGAATTGCTGCGGTGCTCGAAATGTGCACCTTTATGTTCGGTAGTGCCGGCGTGATCAACATCCGGACCTGATCCGTCGGCGGCTTCTCCGCCGGGGGTGGTGCTTGCGCCGCCGGAGCCTCGACCGGACCTTTCGGATCCAGAGGAGGCGGCGAACCAGCGGGGGCTCGCCCTATGCAGAGAAACTTGGCACTGGTGGTCCAGCCATTGGTCACGCCCGCGCTGTTCTTCGTGGTGCCGCTCGCGCCGTTGCCATCGGGGTTGATCGTGCCCGTGTAGCGGTTCGTGATGCCTTCGGTGGTCGAAGGACCACCGTCACCGGGGTGGACTGTCTGCCGGAAGTCGGCGGTGAAACTCAGCTGGTTTGTGCCCTTGACGATTCCTCCGGTCAGCGGGCCGCCCCATGGGCCTCCGTCCTTCGCTGTATATGAGGCGTTGCCTTTGGTATCCGTGTTGTCATAGGACAGGTGGATGACAAGGCCGTTGTCCTGGTTGATGTCGATTTCGTTGCTCTGCATCGTCCAGTCGCAATCGCCGGGCGCGAGTGGGAGCGGAGTTCGCGGGGCCGCTTGCGCGGGCACTTCGACTGCGAATAATCCCGCCGTGCTCGCGCATGCTGCGACGGCGAACATCGTGACCATCCACTTACTCGACATGGCACACCTCCACGGAGCCAAACAGCCTCGTTGCTGCGCGCCTAACGTATGCCTGTGAAGATGCTGAAGAAATCGGGTGTTTCCCTATGCTTTGCCTTGAATTCAAGATTGCTGTGAGTCACCCGTCGAGTCGCTGTGAAGGAGAGCCGGTTACATCTCTTGTGCGGCTGTCGGGAAAATGTAATATCGATGGCATGTCAGACACGCACGTCGTCACCAACCAGGTCCCTCCGTTCGAGGACTTCAACCCGGCGTCATCGCCGGTCCTCACCGAGGCGTTGATCCGCGAAGGCGGGGAGTGGGGCCTCGACGAGGTCACCGAGCTCGGCGCGCTGTCCGGCAGTGCGCAGGCGCAACGCTGGGGCGAGCTCGCCGACCGCAACCAGCCGATCTTGCACACCCATGACCGCTACGGCCATCGCGTCGACGACGTCGAGTACGACCCCGCCTACCACGAGCTGATGAAGGTGGCCATCGGCCACGGCCTGCACGCCGCGCCGTGGGCCGACGACCGGACGGGCTCCCACGTCGTCCGCGCCGCGAAAACGTCGGTATGGACGCCCGAACCGGGCCATATCTGCCCGATCTCGATGACCTACGCCGTCGTTCCGGCGCTCCGCTACAACAAGGAGCTGGCCGACGTGTACGAGCCGCTGCTGACAAGCCGCTCCTACGATCCCGAACTGAAAGTGCCCGCAACGAAAGTCGGTATCACCGCGGGCATGTCGATGACCGAGAAGCAGGGCGGATCCGACGTGCGGGCCGGCACCACCCAGGCGACCCCCAACGCCGACGGCACCTACAGCCTGACCGGACACAAGTGGTTCACCTCGGCACCGATGTGCGATGTGTTCCTCGTCCTGGCGCAGGCGCCGGGCGGACTGTCCTGCTTCTTACTGCCGCGCGTGCTGCCCGACGGCACCCGCAACCGAATGTTCTTGCAGCGGTTGAAGGAGAAGCTCGGCAACCACGCCAACGCCTCGTCGGAGGTGGAGTACGACGGTGCGACCGCGTGGCTGGTCGGCGAGGAGGGCCGCGGCGTACCCACCATCATCGAGATGGTGAACCTCACGCGGCTGGATTGCACGCTGGGAAGCGCGACCAGCATGCGCACCGGCGTATCCCGTGCCATGCACCACGCTCAGCACCGAAAGGCATTCGGCGCCTACCTGATTGACCAACCGCTGATGCGCAACGTGCTCGCCGATCTCGCGGTCGAGGCAGAAGCCGCCACCATCGTCGCGATGCGGATGGCCGGTGCCACCGACAGTGCGGTGCGCGGCGACGAACGCGAAACGCTGCTGCGTCGCATCGGGCTTGCGGCGAGCAAGTATTGGGTGTGCAAGCGGGCCACCGCCCACGCGGCTGAGGCGATGGAATGCCTCGGCGGCAACGGGTACGTCGAGGAGTCCGGTATGCCGCGGCTGTACCGCGAGGCCCCGCTGATGGGCATCTGGGAGGGCTCGGGCAACGTCAGCGCGCTGGACACGTTGCGCGCCATGGCAACCCGGCCCGAGTGCGTCGACGTGCTGTTCGACGAGCTGGCCAAGACCGCAGGCCAGGACCCGCGACTGGACGCTCACGTCGACGGGCTCAGGCCGCAGCTCGACGACCTCGAGACCGTTCAGTACCGCGCCCGCAAGGTAACCGAGGACATCAGCCTGGCCCTGCAGGGCTCGCTGCTCGTGCGCCACGGACACCCGGCCGTCGCCGAGGCGTTCCTCGCCACCCGGCTGGGCGGCCAGTGGGGCGCCGCCTACGGCACCATGCCGACCGGGCTCGACCTCGCGCCGATCCTCGAGCGCGCGCTGGTCAAGGGATGACTTTTCCGCGCCGAGCTGGGCCCACACGTCAGTAGGGGAACGCAAAAGTACGCGTTTCCCCATGATGAGCTGGACTTTTGCGTCTGCTCGCGAGAGGAAGGTGCCCGTCGATGACCCACGCCATACGGCCCGTCGACTTCGACAACCTGAAGACGATGACCTACGAGGTCACCGACCGGGTTGCGCGAATCACGTTCAACCGCCCCGAAAAAGGCAACGCGATCATCGCGGACACTCCTCTGGAACTCTCTGCGCTCGTCGAGCGCGCCGACCTGGATCCCGATGTACACGTCATCCTGGTATCGGGTCGCGGCGAGGGGTTCTGCGCCGGTTTCGACCTGTCTGCCTACGCCGAGGGCTCGTCGTCGGCGGGCGGGGGCAGCCCGTATGCGGATACCGTGCTGTCGGGTAAGACACAGGCGATCAACCATCTGCCCGATCAGCCGTGGGACCCGATGATCGACTATCAGATGATGAGCCGATTCGTCCGCGGCTTCTCCAGCCTCATGCACTGCGACAAGCCCACCGTCGTGAAGATCCACGGCTACTGCGTGGCGGGCGGCACCGACATCGCGCTGCACGCCGACCAGGTGATCGCCGCGTCGGACGCCAAGATCGGCTATCCGCCGATGCGGGTGTGGGGCGTACCCGCCGCAGGACTCTGGGCGCACCGCCTCGGCGACCAGCGCGCGAAACGCCTTCTGTTCACGGGTGATTGCATCAGCGGCGCGCAGGCGGCGGAGTGGGGATTGGCGGTCGAGGCGCCCGATCCCGCCGACCTCGACGAGCGCACGGAACGACTTGTCGAGCGCATCGCCGCGATGCCGGTCAATCAGCTCATCATGGCGAAGCTCGCGCTCAACACCGCGCTTCTGCAGCAGGGCGTCGCCACCAGTCGAATGGTGAGTACCGTCTTCGACGGCGTCGCCCGCCACACACCGGAAGGACATGCGTTCGTCGCCGAAGCACGCGAGCGCGGCTTTCGCGAGGCCGTGAAGAGCCGCGACGAGCCCTTCGGCGACGCAGGCCGCAAGACGTCCGGAGTCTGACCGATGGCCAGAACCCTCAGCAGGATGACCGCGCGTTCGGTCGTGCTGAGTGTGCTGCTGGGTGCACACCCCGCGTGGGCCACTGCGAGCGAACTGGTCCGTCTCACAGAGGATTTCGACATCAAGGAACCCACACTGCGGGTCGCGTTGACCCGGATGGTCGGCGCGGGCGACCTGGTCCGGTCCGAAGACGGGTATCGGCTCTCGGACCGGCTGCTGGCCCGGCAGCGCCGTCAGGACGATGCGATCAATCCGCAGCTGAGGGCATGGGACGGCACCTGGACAACGTTGGTGATCACCAGTGTCGGCATCGATGCCCGCACCCGCGCCGCATTGCGGATCACTCTGCAGCAGAACAGGTTCGGCGAGCTTCGTGAGGGCGTATGGCTGCGCCCCGACAATCTCAAGCTCATCCTGCCGGGCGATGTGCTGTCGCGGGTGCGCGTGCTGCACGGATACGACGACAACGCCGCCGAACTGGCTGCGCAGCTGTGGGATCTGCCGGGCTGGGCGGCCACCGGCAGACAACTGCTCGATGACATGAACACCGCCGCCGACGTGCCGGGCCGGTTCGTGGCCGCCGCGGGTATGGTGCGCCACCTGCTCACCGACCCGGTGCTGCCCGACGAGTTACTGCCAGACGACTGGCCGGGTCCCGCGCTGCGGCAGACCTATGCGCGATTCGCCGCCGAACTGGTGGCACGACGAAACGAGTTCGAACTGATGGAGGCGACGAAATGAGTGTGCGAGTCGAGCGCAACGGCGCTGTCACCACGGTCATCATGAACCGGCCCGAGGCGCGCAACGCCGTCAACGGCCCGACGGCGGCCGAACTGTTCTCCGCCTTCGACGAGTTCGACCGCGACGATTCGGCGTCTGTCGCAGTGCTGTGGGGTGACAACGGAACCTTCTGCGCGGGAGCCGATCTCAAAGCCATGGGCACACCGGATGCCAACCCGGTGCATCGGACGGGGCCCGGGCCGATGGGGCCGACGCGAATGGTGTTGTCCAAGCCGGTGATCGCGGCCGTCAGCGGCTACGCCGTGGCAGGCGGACTCGAATTGGCGATTTGGTGCGACCTTCGGGTGATGGAGGAAGACGCCATCATGGGCGTCTTCTGCCGGCGCTGGGGTGTCCCGTTGATCGACGGCGGCACCGTCCGGTTGCCGCGACTGATCGGCCACAGCCGCGCGATGGACATGATCCTGACCGGCCGCGGTGTCGGCGCCGAGGAGGCGCTGGCGATGGGTCTTGCCAACCGGGTCGTGCCGAACGGGCAGGCAAGAGAGAAGGCCGAGGAGCTCGCCGCGGAACTGGCCGAGCTGCCGCAGCAGTGCATGAGGTCCGACCGGCTCTCCCAGCTCAACCAGTGGGGCCTAACCGAATCCGACGCCATGGACTTCGAATTCGCCAGCATCGTCAGGGTCAAGGACGAGTCACTGGCCGGTGCACAGCGCTTCGCCAAGGGAGCCGGTCGCCACGGCGCACCGGCTTAAGAGTCGACGAGCTGCTGGCTCCTGACGAACTCTTCGATGGCGTCCGCGCCCACGTCGGCGCCGTTGCGCTGCCGTATGTCGGCGCCGATTCGGCCGGCTGCCTCCCGGTAGCCGCCGTCGTTCAGGATGGCTTCGATCGCCACTCGAATGCGTTTCGGCCGAGCGTGTTTCGGTAGAAGAATGCCTGCGCCGGCGCGCTGGAGCGCCGCCCCGACGCCCTTCTGGTCGATCATCGGATTGGCGGGCATGACCACCTGCGGCACTCCGAAGGACAGGGCTCGCATCGCCGTGCTGTGCCCGCCATGCCCCACCACCAGCGACGCAGTGGGCAGAACCTCGTCGTGCTCGAGCCACGCGTGCATCGCCGCGTTCTTCGGCACCCGCAGGCCGGCGGCTTGGATGGCCGGTCCCACCGTCACGATCGCCTCAACGGGTAGGGGAGCGATCGCGTCGAGGATGTTCTGCATCATCCCGCGCTGCCCCGCAAATGCACATGTGCTGAGGCTGACCAGGATTCGCGGCACCGCCGCCCGCTCCGCGGCGCTCGGCACCCCCTGCCACACGACTCCGGTATGGCGCACCTTGGGGCTGCCGCGCATGGGATCGAGATCGGCACGGGCGGCGACGACTTGCAGCAGTCCGCGATGTTCCGGCGCAAGGGGATCTGTGCCGCGCAGGCGGAGCATCCATCCGACCGGACTCGCCGCGAGGTCCTGAACCGCTCGATAGAAGCAGTGCACGAAGACGACCGTCGGAATGCCGGAGTCCACGATCTCGGGAATCCCCGCGGTCAGAATCATGTCGACGACAACGGCGTCCGCGTCGTGACGCCGGGCAGCCTCGGCGACGCACTCGCCTAGCCGTCGGTCCGCCGCAACACGGGTGAACGCCGCCATGATCGCGGCCAGCGATCGCTGAACGGTGGGATCGAAATGCCTTCCGTAAGCGAACGGTTCGAAGGCGAGGCCCGCGGCTTCCACGCGTTCACGAATGCCGCGGTGACCGAGAACCACGACCTCGACGCCGCGGCTATGAAGCGCTCGCGCGACCGCCAATTGCGGCGGAATGTTGCCACCGCCATCCACGATCGCGAAGAGAATCTTCATCGTGCCTCCTCGGCCACCTTCGCCAGATCAGTTGCGGTCAAAAGCGCTTCGGTCATCAGCAGCATGCGGTCGTGGACGTCGTCGACGGACAGCCCGCGGTCGATCCGCAAAAGCTTCCAGGCGTAGAGGTCGGTGGCGACGACGAGGACGTCGACCAATCGGGTCCGCGCGGCAGCCTGTTCGGGGAGCCGGTCTGCGAAGACCTCTTCGACCCATTCACGATGTGCGAGCCGGCCCGCGCTGTTCATCCGCACCGCCCGCGGATCGTTCTCGTCGGCGAGCATCACGAGCCCGATGCTGCCCCTGCGTTCGTAGTGCGCGATGAGCACCTTCAGAGCGCCTTCGAGGTCACCTGGCGGCGGGGTGCGTTCGGCCATCACCTCGTCGTATGCCTGCGCCCATGCGGCCTCGATAACGGCTTCGCGGCTTCCGAAATGCCGCAGCACCGTCTTCACGGTCACCTTCGCGCGTTCGGCGATGGTCGGCAGCGTGATCGCGAACGACCGCTCGGCCATGAACGCGTCGATGGTGGCCCTGACGATCGCGTCGCGGGTGGAGTCTTTCGCCCGCTGACGCGTGCCCATGTCGTATGTGCGCTTTTTCATGTCCACGGCAATGTACATCAAATGCACATTTCGTGTCCATAGTTATGGACACGAAAAAATACGGCTCGCTCAGCCCTTGCTGATCTTGTTGCCCGATCCCGTGTCGTTGACCTGTGGGTCGCCCTCTTTGTAGGTGACCGTGTTGTTGAAGCCCACGACGCTGAGGCCCTTGTCGAGCCGTTCGATCGTGATCGTGTTGTCGGCACCGCCGATGTTCGCGTTGGCGCAGGTGCCCTTGACGGTCAGCTTGTTGTTGTTGCCGCCGATGTTGATGGATTTGCCATCAGCGCAATCGATTTCGGCTGTCGTTCCGATCGAGCCGTAGTTGATGGTGTTGCCGATCTCGACCTGTCCGCCCGAACTGCCCACCGTCGCGGTCGGACTGTTGGTGTCGCTGCTCTTCGCGCCGCAGCCGGCCAGCCCGATGACGGCGACGGCCGCGGTCACACCGATCAATACCGGCATGTGCGTGCGCATGGATCCTCGCTTCCCGTTGTGTACGACGACAGCCGAGGCGATCACGCGGGAACGCGGTCGATCCGGTTCATCATTCCCAGTTCACGGCCGCGGTCCCAGACGACCGGATCGCCGTTCTTGTAGAAGACAGCCTGATCGGAGCCGTACACCGTGATGTCGTTGATCACGTTGTCGGCGACGACCGTGTTCGAGGAGCCCTGCACCGTCACCGCCCAGCAGGTGCCGAGCGCGGTGATGGTGTTGCCGTTCCCGTTCACCAGCAGCGTCGACTCGTTGCAGTCGATCGTCTGGTCGATGCCGATCCCGGTGATGTGCGTGTCCCCGTTTTTGGCCTGCGCGGCGGGCGCCCCCAGCGCGAGCGCGGGCAGTGCGATCAGGCAGGCCGCCACGGACCGGCGCAGCGCTTTCCAACCCCCAGCGGTCATGGCTGTAGAGCGTACGTCGTGGGCTAGGTCGATGGCAGTACTTGGTCGGTTCTGTTCGCAGGTGAGGGTCCTGGAACGAGTCGCGGCCGCGGCTTGTGCACCGGTACCGTGTCCAACGATGCGTTGGCGTGTCAAAGCGGTTGCTATCGCGGCGGTCACAGCGGTGGTGACCGTCGGCGGGTGTGCGCAGACAGTCGGCGGCACCGCACACCGGGCCCATCCGGCCGTGCCCGACCCGGATCGCAGCTACGGATACGTCGACGACCGGTGCGGGCTACTGGAGGACAACACCATCCAGGAAATGCTCGGCGCCAAGAACGTGGTGCGGCCCTACAGCGGTGCGGTGTGCCAGTACGTGCTCGAGCGCGACTCTGGGCCTAATGCCGGCGCCGCTGCGCCTTCGACGATGATCGACGTGATCTTCTCCTGGTTCGAGACCGGCAGCCTCGACCGCGAACGCACCCTGGCCGAACAGCGGGGCGCGAAGGTCACCGAGAAGGTCGTCGAGCGGCACCCGGCGTTCCTGGCGCGCCGCGACACCAACGGCGCGGGCTGTACGGCCGTCGCGGCGGCCGGCTCCGGGGTACTGAGCTGGTGGGTGCAATATCGAAGCAAGGCCGATGCCGACGCCTGCAAGGACGCCGAGAAGCTGCTCTCGGCCACACTGTCGTCGGAGCTGTAGATGATGTCCCGTCGAAGCCCGCTCATTTTCGTCGCGCCGCTGGCCTGCGTCGCAGTACTCGCCGCGGGGTGCGGAGCCCCCGACCGGCCGGCCGCGACCGAGACGCCCGCCGCCCCCACGACCAACACCGGCTTTCAGAGCGGGGAGTGCAACAACGTCACCGATGCGGACATCGCCACGGCGGTGGGGTCGGCGACGTTCACCAAGGTCGTGGACAGCGACGCCGGCTGCTTCTGGCAGGAGAACACGATGCTCGGCTCGTTCGGGGCGGGCATGGGCATCTCGACGTGGTGGTACCGCGGCAGCGATATGGACACCGAGCGGATGCTCGAGACGCAGGCCGGGCGCACGCTGACCGAACTGTCCGTCGACAACAACAAGGGGTTCAAGGCCTTCGACGGCAACGCCTGCAGCATCTACGTCGCCAAGGGCGGCGACGTCATCACCTGGTCGATCCAGACGATGAATCCCGCCACCCTGCCCGATCTGTGCGGCATCACTCAGAAACTTGCACAGCTCAGCCAGGACCGTGTCAACTGACCGGATGGAAACTAGAGGTGTTAGTTTTCGCATATGGCAGCCCGGACTGAAGCTCAGACGTCGGGTCGACGACCGGCCAAACTGAGCCGGGATGCCATCGTCAACGCCGCGCTGACTTTCCTGGACCGCGACGGCTGGGACGCGCTGACGATCAACGCGCTCGCCACCCAGCTCGGCACCAAGGGGCCGTCGCTGTACAACCACGTCGACAGCCTCGATGACCTGCGTCGCACTGTGCGGATGCGGGTGGTCGGCGACATCATCGACATGCTGAACACTGTGGGGCAGGGCCGTACCCGCGACGATGCGGTGATGGCGATGGCGAGCTCCTATCGCAGCTATGCCCACCACCATCCCGGCCGGTACTCGGCGTTCACCCGGATGCCGCTGGGCGGCGACGACCCCGAGTTCACCGACGCGACGCGGGCGGCGGCGGCGCCCGTCATCGCGGTGCTGGCTTCCTACGGCCTCGACGGTGATGACGCGTTCTATGCGGCGCTGGAGTTCTGGTCGGCGATGCACGGATTCGTCCTGCTGGAGATGACCGGCGCGATGAACGGGATCGCCGATACGGACACCGTGTTCACCGACATGGTGATGAGGCTCGCGACAGGCATGCAGAGGCGCTAAGCTTCCGTATAGCCTGACCTGCGGTAAGGGCGTCCGTCACGGGTTTGGAGCGACGTACTCAACCCTGGTATCGTGGATCGCCGTGCCTGGCAGATAGGCGGTTGCCGCACGCCGGGCCAATTCGCATGTCGCCAAGCATCGGAAATGGATCGTCAAAATTCCGGTGCGGACGCGTGCGACACTCCCGGTCGCGGGGTACGCGAGTGGGGCATAACAGCAGTACAGAGACTTAGAACAACACGAAGAGACGACGAAGAAGAAAGCCGGTAGATGCCAACCATCCAGCAGCTGGTCCGCAAGGGTCGCCGCGACAAGATCGCCAAGGTGAAGACCGCGGCCCTCAAGGGCAGCCCGCAGCGGCGCGGTGTGTGCACCCGCGTGTACACCACAACTCCGAAGAAGCCGAACTCGGCGCTTCGGAAGGTGGCGCGCGTCAAGCTGACCAGCCAGGTTGAGGTGACGGCCTACATCCCCGGTGAGGGCCACAACCTGCAGGAGCACTCGATGGTGCTGGTCCGCGGCGGTCGCGTGAAGGACCTCCCCGGTGTGCGCTACAAGATCATCCGTGGCTCGCTGGACACCCAGGGCGTCAAGAACCGCAAGCAAGCCCGCAGCCGCTACGGCGCCAAGAAGGAGAAGAGCTGATGCCGCGCAAGGGACCCGCGCCCAAGCGTCCGCTGGTCAACGACCCGGTCTACGGATCGCAGTTGGTCACCCAGCTGGTCAACAAAGTTCTGCTGGACGGGAAGAAATCGCTGGCCGAACGCATTGTTTATGGTGCGCTTGAACAGGCCCGCGATAAGACCGGCACCGATCCGGTGGTCACTCTCAAGCGCGCTCTCGACAACGTCAAGCCCGCCCTCGAGGTGCGCAGCCGCCGCGTCGGTGGTGCCACCTACCAGGTTCCGGTCGAGGTTCGTCCGGACCGCTCGGTGACGCTGGCCTTGCGTTGGCTCGTCAGTTTCTCGAAGCAGCGTCGTGAGAAGACGATGATCGAACGGCTGTCGAACGAGATCCTGGACGCCAGCAACGGCCTGGGTGCCGCCGTCAAGCGACGCGAGGACACCCACAAGATGGCCGAGGCGAACCGGGCCTTCGCGCACTACCGCTGGTGACATTCCGCCGGTGTGCGATGCGGCCGCCGGGCGTGACAACAACAGCAACCACGCAACCGAAAGAGTGAAACTTCCGTGGCACAGAAGGACGTGCTTACCGACCTGAACAAGGTCCGCAACATCGGCATCATGGCGCACATCGATGCCGGCAAGACCACGACCACCGAGCGCATCCTCTACTACACCGGTATCAGCTACAAGATCGGTGAGGTGCACGACGGTGCCGCCACGATGGACTGGATGGAGCAGGAGCAGGAGCGGGGTATCACCATCACCTCGGCTGCCACCACGACGTTCTGGAAAGACCATCAGATCAACCTGATCGACACCCCCGGCCACGTCGACTTCACCGTCGAGGTGGAGCGCAGCCTTCGGGTGCTCGACGGCGCCGTCGCCGTGTTCGACGGCAAAGAGGGCGTTGAGCCGCAGTCCGAGCAGGTCTGGCGGCAGGCCGACAAGTACGACGTGCCGCGCATCTGCTTCGTCAACAAGATGGACAAGGTCGGCGCCGACTTCTACTTCTCCGTGAGGACCATGGAGGAGCGCCTGGGCGCCAACGTCATTCCGGTCCAGCTGCCCATCGGCGCCGAGGCCGACTTCGAGGGCATCGTCGACCTCGTCGAGATGAACGCCAAGGTGTGGCGTGGCGAGACCAAGCTGGGCGAGACCTACGACACCATCGACATCCCTGCCGATCTGCAGGAGAAGGCCGACGAGTACCGCACCAAGCTGCTCGAGGCCGTAGCCGAGACCGACGAGGCGCTTCTGGAGAAGTACCTCGGCGGCGAGGAGCTCACGGTCGAGGAGATCAAGGGTGCGCTGCGCAAGCTGACGATCACCTCCGAGGCGTACCCGGTGCTGTGCGGCAGTGCGTTCAAGAACAAGGGCGTGCAGCCGATGCTCGACGCGGTCGTCGACTACCTGCCGTCGCCGCTGGATGTGCCGCCGGCCACCGGGCATGCGCCCGGCAAGGAGGACGAGGTCATCATCCGCGAGCCGTCCACGGACGAGCCGTTCGCGGCGCTGGCGTTCAAGGTCGCCACGCACCCGTTCTTCGGCAAGCTGACCTATGTCCGGGTGTACTCGGGCAAGGTCGACTCCGGTTCGCAGGTCATCAACGCCACCAAGGGCAAGAAGGAGCGGCTGGGCAAGCTGTTCCAGATGCACTCCAACAAGGAGAACCCGGTCGAGTACGCGTCGGCGGGTCACATCTACGCGGTGATCGGCCTCAAGGACACCACCACCGGTGACACCCTGAGCGACCCGAACAACCAGGTCGTGCTGGAGTCGATGACGTTCCCCGATCCGGTGATCGAGGTGGCCATCGAGCCCAAGACCAAGAGCGACCAGGAGAAGCTGTCGCTGTCGATCCAGAAGCTCGCCGAGGAGGATCCGACCTTCAAGGTGCACCAGGACGTCGAAACGGGCCAGACCGTGATCGGCGGCATGGGCGAACTGCACCTGGACATCCTGGTGGACCGGATGAAGCGCGAGTTCAAGGTCGAGGCCAACGTCGGCAAGCCGCAGGTGGCCTACAAGGAGACCATCAGGCGCACGGTCGACAAGGTCGAGTTCACCCACAAGAAGCAGACGGGTGGCTCGGGCCAGTTCGCGAAGGTCCTCATCTCGATCGAACCGTTCAAAGGCGAGGACGGTGCGACCTACGAGTTCGAGAACAAGGTCACCGGTGGACGCATCCCGCGTGAGTACATCCCGTCGGTGGACGCCGGCGCGCAGGACGCCATGCAGTACGGCGTGCTGGCCGGCTACCCGTTGGTGAACCTGAAGGTCACTCTGCTCGACGGTGCCTACCACGACGTCGACTCGTCTGAGATGGCGTTCAAGATCGCCGGTTCACAGGCTCTGAAAAAGGCTGCGGGACAAGCGCAGCCGGTCATCCTGGAGCCGATCATGGCCGTCGAGGTCACCACGCCCGAGGACTACATGGGCGATGTGATCGGCGACCTGAACTCCCGCCGTGGTCAGATCCAGGCCATGGAGGAGCGGAGCGGTGCCCGCGTCGTCAAGGCGCATGTGCCGCTGTCGGAGATGTTCGGTTACGTCGGAGACCTTCGGTCGAAGACGCAGGGCCGGGCAAACTACTCCATGGTGTTCGATTCCTACGCGGAAGTTCCCGCGCAGGTGTCGAAGGAGATCATCGCGAAGGCGACGGGTCAGTAAATCTGACCTGTTGCCACCGCGGCGAACAACAACTGCAAAGATCAACACACTGCAATACCTAAGCACCAACAAGAAGTCCAGGAGGACACAGAAGTGGCGAAGGCGAAGTTCCAGCGGACGAAGCCGCACGTCAACATCGGGACCATCGGTCACGTTGACCACGGCAAGACCACGCTGACCGCGGCTATCACCAAGGTTCTGCATGACAAGTTTCCCGACTTGAACGAAGCGTCGGCCTTCGATGACATCGACAAGGCTCCCGAGGAGAAGGCGCGTGGCATCACGATCAACATCGCCCACGTGGAGTACCAGACCGAGAAGCGTCACTACGCACACGTCGACGCTCCCGGCCACGCCGACTACATCAAGAACATGATCACCGGTGCGGCCCAGATGGACGGCGCGATCCTCGTGGTCGCGGCGACCGACGGCCCGATGCCGCAGACGCGTGAGCACGTGCTGCTGGCCCGCCAGGTCGGCGTGCCCTACATCCTGGTTGCGCTGAACAAGGCCGATGCTGTCGACGACGAGGAGCTGCTCGAGCTCGTCGAGCTGGAGGTCCGCGAGCTGCTGGCCGCCCAGGAGTTCGACGAGGACGCCCCGGTGATCCGGGTCTCGGCGCTGAAGGCGCTCGAGGGCGATGCGAAGTGGGTCGAGAGCATCGAAGAGCTGATGTCGGCTGTTGACGAGTCGATCCCTGACCCGGTCCGTGAGACCGACAAGCCGTTCCTGATGCCCGTCGAGGACGTCTTCACGATCACCGGCCGCGGCACCGTGGTCACGGGTCGTGTCGAGCGCGGCGTGGTCAATGTCAACGAGGAAGTCGAGATCGTCGGCATCCGTCCGGAGACCACCAAGACCACTGTCACCGGAGTCGAGATGTTCCGCAAGCTGCTCGACCAGGGCCAGGCCGGCGACAACGTCGGTCTGCTGATCCGTGGTGTGAAGCGTGAGGACGTCGAGCGCGGCCAGGTTGTCGTGAAGCCAGGCACCACCACGCCGCACACCGAGTTCGAGGGCCAGGTCTACATCCTGTCCAAGGATGAGGGCGGCAGGCACACGCCGTTCTTCAACAACTACCGTCCGCAGTTCTACTTCCGCACCACCGACGTGACCGGTGTGGTGACGCTGCCGGAGGGCACCGAAATGGTGATGCCCGGTGACAACACCGACATCTCGGTGAAGCTGATCCAGCCCGTCGCCATGGACGAGGGCCTGCGCTTCGCGATTCGCGAGGGCGGCCGTACCGTCGGCGCCGGCCGGGTCACCAAGATCGTCAAGTGACGATCTGACCTAGAACGCCGAAGTGGCGCTCACCCGAAAGGGTGAGCGCCACTTTGCATTTCCGGAGCTTGCCCAAACCGACATTCGGGCGTGAAAGTTCGAGTAAGACACGCCATTTCGTCGATCTCGGCGAGAAGGTCAACCCATCGTCAGGACCATACGGAAGCGGGCGGCACCGCTCATCATCTTGTCGTAGGCGGCCTGCACGTCGGACAGCGGCACAGTCTCGATCATCGGCCGGACACCAGTGAGCGCCGAGAACCGCAGCGTGTCTTCGGAATCCTGCGAAGTTCCCGACGCATGGCCTTGGACGGATGACGACTTGAAGATTATCGATGTCCCCGGCACCTGCAGCGGGTCGTTGGGTGCGCCGACGACGACGAGCTGTCCGCGCGCCTTGAGGCCGTCGAGGGTGGCCGTCATCGCATCTGCGACGGTGACAGTGGCGAGAACCACCTGCGCGCCCCCGAGCTTGTTCAACTCCTCGGCGACGTTTGAGGCCCTGGAATCGATGTAGTGATGAGCGCCGAGCTTCTTCGCCAGGGGCTCCTTGTCGGTGCCGCGTGCGATGGCGACGGTCTCGAATCCCATCTTGGCTGCGAATTGAATGCCTAGGTGGCCCAACCCGCCGACTCCGAGAATGGCGACGGTGTCGCCGGGTCGCGCGACCGACTCGCGCAGGGCGTTGAACGTCGTGATGCCCGCACAGAGCAGCGGGGCTGCTTCGACGTCGGACAGGTCGTCTGGCATTCGGGCGAGCGCTTCTGCTGGCGCGATCATGTACTCGGCGTAGCCGCCGTCGTATGAGATGCCAGGGATCTGGCCGTTCTCGCACGAGATGAAATCGCCTCTGCGGCAAGGCTCACAGGTGAAGTCGCAGCCGCCGAACCAGCCGACGCCGACGCGATCGCCCTTGGCCCACGTGGTGACGCCTTCGCCGACGGCGTCGACGACGCCGGCGATTTCGTGGCCGGGTGCGCGTGGAAAGGAGTTGCCCAACGCGCCCGCGACGGTGATGGAATCGGAGTGGCAGACGCCGCAGGCGTGCACCTTCACGCGGACTTGTCCTGGGTCGGGTTCGGGAATTTCGATTTCGGTCAGTTCGAACTTTTCATTCGCCGCGGGGACGCGGGCGATCTTCATCGTGGCCACGTCGGCGAGATTACTACTGCGTGCGGGTAGCCGGCCGCCTCAGAAAAGTGCACGTCGAAGCGTCTGGGCACCCACCTGAGCTGCACCTGAGAGAAGAGCTGAAAATTCAGGGTTGAGCACCATACCAGAACTGTAACGAGCTAATTACCAAAACGATAATAAGATCGTGGACCAGACATACCACCGACTTTGTCTGCATAGCCTGCTGACGCTTTCGCAAGTAACAGGGCCATCCTCTCCCAGGATAGTCACAGTATTTGATATTGAATAATCGCTGTTCAGCCAGAGCATCCGGACACGGCGGTGGCAGACCCCACCGATTTGCGAGCGTTGCGGCCACCGCTTCGCTGAAAAAGCGATGACGTGATCGTAAGACACGCACTGTGATGCTTGACACGTTATCTAGCAAAGTTCTAGGGTCACGTAGCGCAACTTAGGTTTTACACAGCTTTTGTCTGAGGGGTGGGTCAGCGATGACTCCAGATGGCAGCGGTGCCGCGCGGCGATTGCCCGAGAACAGGGCGGGCCGCCACAGCGTGCCGGGTAAGAAACAACCGATCGTTGTCCGCGTAGTCGGCATCGGCGCAGCGGCGGTATGCATCGGCTTCGCTGCCGAGATGAACGCGCCCGACGCGGAAGCTCTGTCGATCCTGCTTCCGATGGGCAATGGCAGCGCGACTCAGATCAACATCCTCGAAGGCAACGTCATCGATCCCCAGTTCAACCCGGCTGGGAACACGAGCAACAACACGACTATCGGCAACATCATGCTGGGTAACACCCTGCAGGGATCGTCCGACATTGTTGTGCCGATCGGCTCCAGCGGTGCCGCGGGGTACGGGAACGTCACACAGGTCAATATCCTGTCGTACAACATCTTCAACCCGCAGGTGAGCATCTTCGGTCCTAACACCAGCAACAACACGACGGTCAGCAATGTCTCAGCGGGGAACGGAAACGGCGCGCCGGCCAGCAGTACGAGCGGCCTGATCGGTCTCGCTCAGGGTAGCGGCAACACCACGCAGATCGCTCTACTGTCCGGCAATATCTTCAATCCGCAAGCCAGCCTGTTCGGTAGCAACACCAGCAACAACACCGCAGCGACGAACATCTCGGTCCTCAACGGCAACGGCTCGGGCGTGTTCGCCTCCGACGCGTTCAGTGCGATCAACGGCAGTGGCAACACAAGTCAGGTTGCCGGAGCCTCGGGAAACATCGCCAACCCGCAGTTCAGCCTTCTTGGCAGCAACACCAGCGGGAACACCGCTCTGGTAAATCAGTCGTGGATCAACGGCAATGGAAGCCCGACGACTGTCCAGGGCGGCGGTCTCGGAACGTTCCTGGTCGGCCTGACCGGAAGCGGAAACTCGAATCAGGGCGCCGGTCTGGTCTCCAACATCTGGAACACTCAGGGGACCCTCGGCGGCTACAACTCCAGTGACAACACCGCCGGTTCCAACAACGCCGGCCTGAACGGCAACTGGAGCCCGACCGACGTGTCGTCGACCAACGGCGGCAACAACACCATCTTCGGGCAGGTGGGTGCGGGCAATGCGAATCAGGCCGGGCAGGGCAACGGCAACATCTCGAATGATCAATTCCGTCTATTCACCGGGTTGACCCAGCCTGGGCAGTCCACCGGAAACGCCGTTCAGACCAACGAGCAGACGACGTCGACGGATTTGACGACAGACGCTGGGCAGACGGCGACGGGTCAGGGGACGACGCAGACCCAGCCGACGCCGTCCGGGGACCAGCCCGCGCTCACGAACGCCCAGGTCAGTTCCGGCGGGCAGCAGGGCACTGGCACCGGAACTGGCAAGAACGGCAACGGAATTCTGCTGTTCCCCAACGGCCAGGGCGGCACGGGCGGCGGTCTTTCACCGCTGGGCCAGAAGGTCGCCGACGCCGTGAAAAACGCATCGGACGCCGTCAAGGGAGCCCTGTCTGGAAACAAGGGTGGTGCTGCCTCGGGCGATGGCTCGACAGGGGGTGGGGGCTGATGAAGCCAACAAGGGGGTGCGGATGACGTGACTGTCCCCGGCAGTGTCACCGAACCGCACTGCAGTCAGACCTAGACCTAGTTCAGAACAACGGAAATCAAAGCAGCACAACACATCAGAAAATCAGCACAACAGAGAGGGGCTCAAGAAAATGGGTACACGCTTGAGGAAAACTGTCGCAGCAAGCGCTATCGCAGGCGCGGCTGTGGGATTCGGCGCATTCGCATTGGCGCCGACGGCATCTGCCGATACCAGCAGCGAAAACACTGGCTGGTGGCTCGGCAGCGGAAACGCGAGCAACAACAACACCATCATCGGGCAGGCCGGCGCCGGTAACTCCAACCAGTTCGGCAACTTCAACGGCAACGTCATGAACAACCAGCTGAACGCCCTGAGCCCGGTCATCGGTGGCACCGCGGTACAGAACAACGTGACCACATTGACCAACACCGACACCACGGCCAGCACCCCGGTCTCCGCTGCTAACGGAACGACGCTTGGCGCCACGCTTGGCCTCGACACGAACACCTCCGCCGCCTCCCCGATCGGTGCGGCGGCTCCGATTGGGGGCGCCGCGAACGTCACCGGCGCGAACACCGACGCGACTGTTCCAATCAATGCGGGCGCAGCCATTCCGATCCAGGTTCCGATTCAGGTGCCCGCGCTCGGCACCAACAACGGTGCCAATAACAACTCAGCCGTCGGAGCGCAGCAGAGTGGAACCACCGGCGGCGATCTGACCAACAACCCCACGGCGACGAATACTCAGAACGCAACCAACCAACAGGTGGCAGCCTCGAGTTCGTCGTCGTCCAACACCACCAACACGACCGGCAACGGCGGTAACACCACCCAACACAGCACCGCGACCGGTGGCACCATCACCAATAACGTCACCAATGTCAACACGGGCCATGCTGCGGGCAACGAGGCCAACAACAGCACGAACAACAACACCTCGAGCGGTAATGGCAACGGAAGTAACACCAGCGTCGGAAACCACTGACCGCTGATCAGACCGGAACGGCGCTCACCACCCTCAGGGTGAGCGCCGTTTCACTTTTGTAAGGACCACCATCAGGGCCTTCGGAACGCCAGCACCGCAACAGCGGCAGGTAGCAGTGCGGCGGCGACGGTCAGGAAGATGACCTCGATGCCGTTGCCCGTGGACATGCCTGCGCGCGTGAGCATTTCGAGGACCGTGCCGGACACCGCGACACCGACGCCTGCCAGCGTGACCAATGACGTCAGCGCGGACGCCCGCCGCCTCGCCCGCGCGTTCGGGCCGCACCACCGCCTGAGTCGCGACGGTGGTGAATGCATACACCAGCCCCATGGTGAATCCGCATGCGGCCAAGGCGATCAGATAACCGGCCCAGCCGCGCGACACTGCGAGCGCAGCCAGAGAGAAGCGCGGCCGCGATGCAAGCAATACCCATCACCCGCACCGGCGGGTACTTCGCGGCGAGCCTGCCCGACATCGGGCCGCCGAGCGCCGCACCAATGGACGGGCCAAGAAACGCCAGGCCCGCCATCAACGGCGAGAGTCCGCGCACCTGTTGCAGATTCACCGTCGAGATAAACCGTCACGGTGTAGGCGATGTTGGCGACGGTGCCAGCGACCACGAGGATGGTGAACCGGGCATTGCGGAACAGTGACAGGTCGACCAGCGGCCAGCGCACCTTGTTCTCGACGATGACGAACGCGGCAAGCACCGCCACTGAGGCGACGAATGCGATGATGGTGCCCGGCGTCACCCAGCCCCAGCTTGGCGCACGGTCAAATGGCAACGTGAACAAGCCGATTCCGACGGTGATCAATGCGAGCCCAGACAAGTCGATGCGCCGCGGCACGGTTTCGTCGGAACTCGCAGGAACGGTGAGCGCCGCAATCAACAACGACACCAAGGAAATAGGCACCAACAACCAGAAGATCCATCGCCAGCCGAGCGTCTGGGTCAGCAGGGCCGCCCACCAATGGCCCCGCGGCGTTGCCCAGTCCCGCGATACCGTACGCCAATCCGATCGCGTGGCCGGCGCGCACGGCTGGGAATGCGTTGGTCAGCACCGCCACCGACACCGGGAAGATCAATGCGGCTCCGACTCCCTGCAGAGCGCGGAACGCGATCACCAATCCGGCCGTCGGCGCCACCGCGCACAACGCCGATGCCACGCCGAACAGCGCGACGCCGGCAAGCAGCGCCCGTCGGCGGCCGAACATGTCGCCGATCCGGCCCGCCGGGACCATGAATGCCCCCAGCGCCAGCATGTAGACGCTGATCACCCACTGCAGATCGGTCGCGCTGCTGTGGAGATCGGCCGCCATCCGCGGTAGCGCCAGGTTCATCGCGAAGTAGTCGATCTGGACGCAGAACAGCGCCGTCGACACCGCACTCAGGATCCAGCGGCACCGTACGGCGCCGCTCACTGAGGTCACCCGCCGACGATACGGCCCGCAACTTGTGACGCCGCCGATGCTGGAATTTGTGATGCATCTGTAACGCGTGATACCTGTGTGGCGATAGATCTCGCATATACATTGTTTTTGCTGGTCGGGTTGGGGGTTTTATGTTTCGTCGGACGAGTGCGGCGGCCTGTGCGGTCGCTGTGGCAGGGAGTGCATTGGTCGGGTTGGCCGCCGGTGCCGCAAACGCGGCACCCGGTTGCCCCGACGTTCACTGGATAGGCGCCGCCGGTTCCGGCGAGCGCGAAGGTTATGAAGCCGCCGCGAATGGCGGCATGGGCGAGATGGTCTACGACTCGTACCTCGCCCTCCAGCAGCAGCTGGCGCAGGAGGGCCGCACGATCACCGCCGAAGCGGTGGATTATCCGGCCAAGGATGTGCCCGATGATGCAGGCATCGGGGACTGGCTCAACTACATGGGCAGTGTCGACGCCGGCACGGCCGCATTGGGCGGCCAGTACGCGGCATTCACCGCGCAGTGCCCGAACACCAAGGTGGTGCTCGCGGGGTATTCGCAAGGTGCGATGGTCGTTCACCGCAACCTGGCCGCGATCGGAGCCGATCCCAATCTCGCCGCTTCCCTTTTGATCGCCGACGGCGACCGCCACCCCGACGACACCACCGTCAACATCGGTTCGGCGTCGAAGGATCCCGAGAAGACGGGTGGCGCCGCGCAGGATTGGCCGATTCTGGCGCATGCTCCCGCGAAGCTGCCCGCGAACGTCGGCGTTCGGACCATCAGCGTGTGCGATGCCGGCGACGCGGTGTGTGACTACGACCCCAAGGCCGACAAGGTGTCGCCGATCGCGGTGGCGATCCACACCAGCTACACCACAGCGGACAGCGACGGCCAGATGTGGACGTGGATGGTTCACCAGCTGCTCGGCGGGGCGTCGTCGAGCGCGGTGCCAGACGCCCCACAGGTTCCGACCGCCCTGTCGTAACTCGGCGTCGAAAAGCGCCTCGTGGCGCTAATCTGACACGCGAACCGCCCGTTAAGCGAGGAGCGTGGCACATGTTCTTGCGTTACATCAAAGCTCAGGTCATGGTGCTGCTGTGCGGCGGTCTCGTCGGCCCGATCTTCTTGGCCGTGTACTTCGCCATCGGCCAGGAACCCATCTTGAAGTGGATGTTCTATGTCGGGCTGCTCATCACAGCGCTCGACATTCTCATCGCCTTGGCACTGGCCAACTTCAGCGCCAAGTCGGCGGCCAAGACGCAAGCCCTCGAGGAGAGCGGTGTGCTGGCGCTGGCTCAGATCACCGGGATCGGTGAAACGGGCACGCGTATCAACGAGCAGCCGGTGGTGAAGCTGCAGCTACACATCGAGGGTCCGGGCATTGCGCCCTTCGACTCACAGGACCGCGTGATCGCCAACGTGACTCGGATGGGCAACTTCAACAACCGCAAGCTGGTGGTGCTGGTCGATCCGACCACGCAGGAATATCAGATCGATTGGGAGCGAAGCGGTCTCATCAATGGCCTGGTGCCAGCGACGTTCACCGTCGCCGAGGACAACAGGACATACGATCTCAGCGGACAGACTGGGCCGCTGATGGAGATCCTGCAGATCCTCAAGGCCAACGGCATCGGCATGAACAACATGATCGATCTGCGGTCCAATCCCGCTGCACGCCAACAGGTGCAGGCCATCGTTCGGCGGGCCGCAGCGCAACAGGCACCCGCCGGATATGCGCCAGCACCCGCCCCTGGCGCACCGCCACCACCGCCGCCACCACCATCTCCCGCCCAGTTCGCCGCACGGCAACCACCGCCGCCTGCCCAGTTCGCCGCGCCGCCACCGGAAGTCTCCATCTCTGCGCGTTTGCAGGAGTTGGAGACATTGCGCGCGACCGGCGCTGTCTCCGACGAGGAGTACACCGCGAAGCGGGCCCAGATACTTTCCGATCTCTAACCCGTTCGGTATACCCGGAGGGACGAAACCATGACGTCCACCGAACCCACGACCGAGCGCTCGAGCGACAAGGTAAGCCTCCCGACACTGACCGCGATGGTGGTCGGCTCGATGATCGGGTCGGGCGTGTTCCTGCTGCCGCGTCGGTTCGGCACCGAGACAGGGGTGCTCGGCGCGATCATCGCGTGGACCGTCGCGGGCACCGGAATGCTCATGCTCGCCTTCGTCTTCCAGCGTCTGGCGTTGCGCAAGCCCGACCTGAACGCGGGCATCTTCACCTACGCCAAGGCGGGGTTCGGCGACTACGTCGGATTCAACTCCGCGATCGGGTACTGGGCGTCGGCCTGCGCCGGGAATACCTCCTACTGGGTGCTCATCACGGCGACGATGAGCGCGGTGGTGCCGGGCTTCGGCGCCGGGGACACGGTGCTCGCGGTGGTCGTGTCACTGGTCGGTGTGTGGCTGTTCTGCTTCCTCGTCCTGCGTGGTGTCAAGGACGCGGCGGTCATCAACTACATCGTCACCGTCGCGAAGGTCGTCCCGATCCTGATGTTCATCGTCATCGCGATCATCGCGTTCAAGGCCGACGTCTTCGCCGACAACTTCTGGGGTGGTGCGGATTACTCGCTCTCGTCGGTGTGGGACCAGGCGACGGGCACCATGCTGATCACCGTGTTCGTCTTCCTGGGAATCGAGGGCGCCAGCGTCTACTCCCGGATGGCCCGCAAGCGTGAGGATGTCGGACGCGCGACTGTCATCGGATTCCTCAGCGTGCTCAGCGTTTTCGCACTGGTGACCCTGGTGTCGTATGGCGTCATGCCGCAGCACGAGCTGGCAGGCGTCACCCAGCCGTCGATGGCGGCAGTACTGGAATCCATTGTCGGGCATTGGGGATCGATCTTCATTCGCGTCGGCGTGATCGTCTCGGTGCTCGGTGCATACCTCGCGTGGACACTGATGGCAGCCGAGGTGCTGTACATACCCGCGACCACCGACGACATGCCGAAGTTTCTTGCACGCACCAACCGGCACGGCGCCCCCATGCCCGCGCTGGTGATGGCCGCCGGAATGATCTCGGTCTTGCTCGTCGCGTTGCTGTTCGCCGCGGACGCCCTCGATTTCATGCTCGATCTGACCGCTGCGCTGTCACTGATTCCGTACTTACTCGCGGCCGCCTATGCACTGAAGCTGACGGTGACCCGGGAGACCTACGGCGACGGCAAGGCCCTCGTCGGCGACATGGTGATCGCGGCGGTGGCGACGGTGTACACGCTGTTTCTGGTCTATGCCGCGGGCACCGACAAGCTTCTGCTGTCATGCATCTTGTACGCGCCCGCGGCCGCGTTGTACGTCAAGGCGCGGCGCGAGCGTGGACTTCGTGTGTTCAGGCCCGTCGAAGCGGCGCTGTTCGGCGTGATTCTCCTCGGCGCCGTCGCGGGTGTGATCTCCTTGGCAACAGGTGCGATCGAGATCTAGCGGCCTACGGCGAGAGGTACTCAAATGACGAATCCGTCCGCCGACTATGGAGTGCACTCCGAGGTTGGCAAGCTGCGCAAGGTGCTGGTGTGCTCGCCCGGCCTGGCGCATGAGCGACTGACACCGACCAACTGCGACGACCTGCTGTTCGACGACGTGCTATGGGTGCAGAATGCCCGCCGTGACCATTTCGACTTCATGGACAAGATGCGCGACCGCGATGTGGAAGTCGTTGAGCTGCACAATGTCCTGACCGAGACGATGGAGGACGACGACGCGAAGGCGTGGCTGCTCGACCGTAAGATCGTGGCCAACGAAGTCGGTCTAGGGCTCGTCGACGACACGAGAGGCTTCCTGGATTCTTTGCAGCCGCGCCGACTTGCCGAGTTGCTCATCGGCGGCATGTCGACCCGGGACCTGCCCGCCGACATTCAATCGGGATACCGGGCGTTGGCCCGCGAGGACATCGGCGTCACCGAGTACCTGATGCCGCCGTTGCCCAACACCCTCTATACCCGTGACACCACCTGCTGGATCTACAAAGGCGTCACGCTCAACCCGTTGTTCTGGCCCGCTCGGCACGACGAGACGTTGTTGATGAAGGCGATTTACCAGTTCCACCCGGAATTCGTCGGATCGACAGTCTGGTGGGGGGATCCGGAGAAGTCGTGGGGATTGGCGACCATCGAGGGTGGCGATGTGCTGATTCCCGGCAACGGCGTCGTGCTCATCGGAATGAGTGAGCGCACCTCGCGACAGGCCATCACCCAGGTCGCGGCAACGCTATTCGAGCAGGGCGCCGCCGAGAAGGTCATCGTCGCGGGCATGCCGAAACTTCGGGCGGCGATGCACCTGGACACCGTGTTCACCTTCGCCGACCGTGACGTCGTCACCATCTACCCCGACATCGTCGACAACATCGCAGCGTTCACGCTGGTTCCAGGAGACGGCGACCCCGGTGTCGAGGTCATCGAAGAGACAAAGCCGTTCATCGAGGTGGTCGCCGCGGCACTGGGTCTGGGCAGCCTCCGCATCGTCGAGACCGGTGGAACCAAATACGACTCCGAGCGTCAGCAGTGGGACAGCGGAAACAACCTGGTGGCCGTCGAGCCCGGCGTGGTGTTCGCCTACGACCGCAACACCAGCACGAATGCGCTGTTGCGCAAGGCAGGCGTCGAGGTCATCACCATCGTCGGCGCCGAACTGGGCCGCGGTCGGGGCGGTGGACACTGCATGACCTGCCCGCTGATCCGGGATCCTGTCGACTAACAGGCCTGACTGCCCAAGGGCGCTAGAACACGTTCCAGTTCGGCTGTTAGCCTGGTCCGCAGCCCCACGAAAGGAGCAGCGGTGACGGCATCTGGCGGACCCCTGGAAGGGCGAGTGGCATTCATTACCGGGGCCGCGCGCGGTCAGGGTCGGGCCCATGCGATCCGGCTGGCCAACGACGGCGCCGACATCATCGCCATCGACGTCTGCCGGCCCATCTCCGACACCATCACCTACCCGATGGGCACGTCGGAGGAACTCGCCGAGACGGTCCAGGCGGTGGAGGCCACCGGCCGGAAGGTGCTGGCCCGCGAGGTGGACATCCGAGACCTGGCTGCACTGCAGAAGGTCGTCGCCGACGGTGTCGAGCAGTTCGGCAGGCTGGACATCATCATCGCCAACGCGGGCGTGCTCAGCTGGGGCCGGATGCACGAGATGTCGGAAGAGCAGTGGGACACCGTCATCGACATCAACCTGAACGGCACCTGGCGCACGATCCGTGCGGCCGTCCCGGCGATGATCGAGGCGGGCAACGGCGGCTCGATCATCATCGTCAGCTCATCGGCCGGTCTGAAGGCCACTCCAGGCAACGGTCATTACTCGGCGTCGAAACACGGTCTCGTGGCGTTGACCAACGCGCTGGCAATCGAACTGGGCGAGTTCGGGATCCGGGTCAACTCCATCCACCCGTACTCGATCGAGACACCGATGGTGGAGAAGAAGGCGATGATGGACCTCTTCACCAAATACCCGCAATACGTGCACAGCTTCTCGCCGATGCCCTACCAGCCGGTCAACCATCAAAGCAAGAAGGGCTTGATGGAATTCATGATGCCCGAAGAGGTTTCGGACGTGGTCGCCTGGCTGGCCAGTGACCGGTCAGCGACGATTTCGGGCAGCCAGATCGCGGTCGACCGCGGGACTGCGAAGTACTGACGTTTCTCTGGCGAGCAGCCGTAAGCGTCCCCCGACACGCCGAGTTATTCGGTGGTTTTCCGTTGCTCGCGCCGGTTAACCGGACAGCCCGGATCCCGCCAGAGCGCGACGTTCCAATTGTAAGCAGTTCGCCCTCCAGCCAGTCCCCCGGCGTCGATCGCCTTATCCCAGCCATTGGTGGTGGCCACCTGCAACACCACATCCTCACCGACGACTCCGTCGGTCTTCAACTGCGCCAACGCCTCTCGTGCTCGTTGCCCGCCCTACCAATGCAGATCTCAGCCCAAACCCCTACCTGGATGCCCGGTCGCGAGCAGGTGCCGGTGGATCGACACCGGCGACACCCTCAGGCCGTAGTAATGCTGCAGATGCCAGGCAATGGTCGCCGGCCGGTGGTCAAGCTCTTGTCGGCATGGTGGTATGGCGCACTGACTTAGACCACGTCGATCTCGACCACTGGCAACCTGAGCCATTCCGCCATGCTGGTGTCGGAAGGCGGCAATCATTGTGGCCATCCACACCCAGTTTGTGGCCTGTCCACCATGTGTGGCTTGCGAGATCGGAGGCATTCCCAGATGAGCGACACGCAGCCCAGCACCACCTCCTTGGCATCCTTTTCGCAGGAGGGCCTGCCGTATGTAAACGCCGTTCGCGCTTATGCATCAAAGGATTTTCTACGGCTCGACGTCCCAGGCCACACAGGTTCGGCAGCCACTCAGCCGGAGCTAGCCGACATGCTTGGCGAGTCGGTATTGGCGCTTGACGTGCCGCCGCTGGTGGACGGCATTGATCAAGGTCCCGTTCCCACCCCTATGCAACAGTCGGCCCAACTGGCGGCGGAGGCCTGGGGCGCCCACCGCACTTGGCTGCTCACGAACGGCGCATCGAAGGGCAACCTGGTCACCTGCCTGGCGCTGCGTCATGTCGGGGAGCTGATCGTGGCCCAGCGGAGCATGCATTCGAGCGTTATGGATGGCATGGTGCTTGGCGGCCTTCGGTGCCATTTCGTCCAGCCGGTGATCGATGTTGATCTAGGGGCCGCGCACGGGATCACGCCCGAATCCCTGGCCGAAGCATTGGACACCTTTCCCGGCGCCATAGCGGTGTACGTTGTCTCGCCGAGCTACTTCGGCGCTGAATCGGACATTCAGGTGCTGGCCGATGTCGCCCACTCACGTGCCTGCGCCCTGATCGTGGACGGGGCCTGGGGGTCGCACTTCGGTTTCCACCCCGACCTACCGCAGAATGCACTGGCCAAGGGTGCCGACGTGATGATCTCGAGTACCCACAAGCTGGGGGGCAGCCTCACCCAGTCGGCAATGCTTCACCTTGGCAAGGGCCCATTCGTGGATCTGTTTGAGCCTCTTCTGAATCGGGCCTTCCGCTCGATGCAGTCCACCAGCGCAAGCTCCATCCTGATGATGTCACTAGACGTGGCTCGTAGGAATCTGGCGGTGCACGGCAAGGAGCGGATAAGCCTGTCGATCGAAGCCGCGAACAAGCTGCGGCAGGGTGTGCGGGACGAAGGCCGTTTCGAGGAACTCTCGGACCGATTCCTGGCCTCCCCCGGAATCGTCGCCGTCGACCCGCTTCGCGTGGTGATCGATACTCGCCACGGCGGAATCAGCGGTCACGAGGCCCGCAAGATCCTGTTCGACGCGCACCGCATCCACGTCGAGATGGCCACCGACAGCGCTATCGTCGCCGTGATCGGTGCAGGATCGGCGCCCGACATGGACAGGATGCTTCAGGCGCTCCATGCGCTGCCTGATACTGGCGCGGCCGGTACTCCGCCCATCACGCTACCTATGCCCGGCGAGGCGGTGATGTCGCTGCGCGAGGCATACTTCTCGCCCTCTCAGCTGGTGCCCACCTCGGAGTGCATCGGCCGAGTGTCCGCCGAGTCGCTCGCCGCCTACCCACCTGGTATCCCCAACCTGTTGCCTGGCGAGGTCATCACCGAGCAGGTCGTCGACTTCCTGCTCCGCACGGCGCGTTCGCCGTTCGGACATGTCCGAGGCGCGGCCAAGCACGACCTGAGCCGCATGCGAGTGCTTATGAAGTGATCGAGCGGATGCATTGGTCGCGAGTTCTGTCCCCAGGGGCGACGAAAGAGCCAGTAGGACCGACTAACTCGGCGCGAGAGCCATCGACCGCAAGAGGCCGGGGAAGGCATAGTGCGAACGATGCCATGACGGTGCGGTTGTGGAATGCCTATACCGGCCAACCCATCGGTGGCTGCTCACGGGCCACACTGACGCGGTGCTCAGTGTGGTGTTTGCCCCCCCGGGGTTCACCCGTTAGCGAATTCTTCCGCCTGCCCGTGGGGTACTACCACCACCGGAACGGGTGAGCTGCGCAGGATTTTGGCCCCCCTGGACCCGAGAAACACCTGCGCGATCGGGCCGACTGGGCTCGAGCCGACCACCAGCACGTCGTCATCGTCCCAGCCGACGTCGTCGATCGCCTCCTCCCAGCTCTCGCCGTGTCCGACCACGGTCTCCACTTGCCGCGGCACCTTCGCCAACTCCTCGACCTGCTCGAGTGCGGCGTTCGCGCTCTTCTCGAGGTCAGTGATCCACTCCCGCAGCACCAGGTCCTCGGAGTCGGTGCCGAGCCTGGTCGTATATGCGGGGCGCGACCACACCGCGAACGACGCGATCCGCAGCGAAGCGCCGACCCGTGCCGCCACCCGGGCCGCGGCAAGCAGCAGGCTCCCCGCGCTCGCCGACCCATCGTAAGCCGCGGTCACCCGCTTCACCTTCGCCCCCGGCTGGCTCCGGAACCCGCGCGGCGCCAGGGCGATGGCGACCGGCGAGCTGTGCAGCAGTCGGTTGGTGACACTGCCGAGCGAGATATGCCCGAACACGCCGGCCGACGACGTACCGACCACGATCATGTATGCGTCGTACTGCTTGGCCACCTCGAGCAGGCCCGCGGGCGCGGACCGCGCGCTGTGCCGTTCGAACCTCGCCGATACGTCACCCGGCAGGTTCTTGCGGGCTAATGCCAGTGCCTGGTCGGCGATCTCGTCGAGTTCCTTGCGGTACTCCGCGTCAATCCGGGCCATGCCGGGGACCCACGGTGCCGGAATGACCGAGCAGACCACCAGCTCGTCGCCGATGGACCGCGCCAGCATGCTGGCAAGGTGAAGTGCCGTCTTGCCACGTTCGTCGGGTGCGTAAGCCACGGTTAGTGTCATTGCGCCGCGCCTAGTCGTGAATCAGGCCGACATGTTCGTGCCGGCCGAGATGAGAGTGCCTGAAGCCGTACACGGCGTACCAGACCATCGCCACCGCAACCCAGATCAGGAACACGTAGATGGTCACGGGACGCAGGTCCTTGATGATCCAGATGCAGCCGAGGATGGCAAGGATCGGCGTGACCGGATAACCCGGCACCTTGAACCCGCGCGGCAGCTCGGGATGAGTACGCCGCAGCACTATCACGCCGATCGACACCACGAGGAACGCCACCAGCGTGCCGATGCTCGTCATTTCGGCGAGGAAGTCGATCGGAATCAGGCCGGCCAGCAGCGCGATCACGGCCGCGACGAAGATCGTGTTCAGCACCGGGGTGAGGGTGCGCCGGTTCACCCTGTGGAACAACTCGGGAAGCATGCCGTCGCGGGACATCGCGAAGAGGATGCGGGTCTGGCCATACAGCGTGACCAGGGTCACGCTGAAGATCGAGATCACCGCGCCCGCGGCGAGTACGGTTCCCGGCCACGACGCGCCGACGACCTTCTCCAGGATTGCAGCCAGCCCGGCCTCCTGGCCCTCGAATTCGGTGTACGGCTGGGCGGCCACCGCGACGACGGCGACCAGGATGTACAGGGTGGTGACCGTCACGAGTGCGATCAAGATCGCGAGCGGCATTGTCCGGCGGGGGTTCTTCACCTCCTCGCCCGCGGTCGAGACGGCGTCCAGACCGATGTAGGAGAAGAAGATGATGCCGCTGGCCGCGGTGATGCCGGCGAAACCGAACGGTGCAAAGGGAGAAAGGTTGTCGGCGTTCCAGCCCATCACGCCGATGACGACGAAGAGCACCAGCACGGCGATCTTGATCAGCACCATCACGGCGTTTGTCTTGGCGGACTCGCTCACGCCCCTGATCAGCAGCAGCGCGCACAAGAACACCAGGATGACCGCGGGCAGGTTGAACACCCCGCCGTGCTCGGGCGCCTGCGACAGGCTTTCCGGAATCCTGAAGCCGAACAGGTTGTCGAAAAGCTGGTTCAGGTATTGCGACCAGCCGACGGCGACGGCCGCGGTGGACACGCCGTACTCCAGCAGCAGGCAGGCGGCGACACCGACGGCCGTCAGCTCGCCGAGTGTCGCGTATGCGTAGGAATACGACGACCCCGACACCGGTACGGCGCTGGCAAGCTCGGCGTAGCAGACCGCGGTGAGCCCGGCGACCACGCCGGCGATCACGAACGACACGATCACCGCGGGACCGGCGACCGGAACGGCCACCGAGAGCACGAAGAATATGCCGGTGCCGATGGTGGCGCCGACGCCGAACATCGACAACTGGAACACGCCGATCGTGCGGGCCAGCTCACTGCGGCCGCTGTCGGCGCCTGTCTCCTCGGACATTTCCGTAACGGGCTTGCGGCGGAATAATTGTTGGAGCGTCGGCATGATTCCTCCTACCACGGGCGCTTGCATGCGTCTCCACTCTGGAGTCTGACACCGAAGACGGTGAGTGTCAGCGAGTCGGACGTTCTGGGGGCAATTAGCGGTTTCCGCAGGTTCAGGCGTCGTCTATTCCCATTCGTCGTGGTGTTCAGCGAGTACGGCGCCGACGAGGCGCGACTGCCGCTAAGCGACTTGGGTTCCTGCTCACTGTGTTCCATGACGACACCTGCCCGGCACTTGCGAGCCGCACCCCGCGGCGGCACGCATGCGCGACGCCGGCATGACCGCGGGAGACGCCGGGCACATGCTCGCGATGCTCGCCGCGGGAGACGCCGGGCACATGCTCGCGATGCTCGACGCTGGCACGTTCGAGACGGCGGCGGCCCGGCAACGGTTATCTGCGCCCGGCCGCGCTGCGCGCCCTCGACCGCGCCGCCGATGTGGTCGCGGTCGGCGTCACCCGCCGCGGGGATTGCGTTGTGACGGTGTGGTGCCCGGCCTGCGGCAAGTGCTATGTGCACGGATGGTCTTGGGGACAGTGTCGAGCCCGGTGCGCGGCGCCCGCAGTGCCGGTTCTTGTCGCCCCACGACTACCGCATACCGCGCCCGGCTCGGAAGCTGTTGGCGCACCTTGATGCTGGGCCGTGGATCCCGGCGACTCGCGATGCGGCCCAGGACCTCGTCACACCTGGGCAAGGGTGACGCGCCACCGTTTGCCGCCAGGGCACCGTCGACGAGCCGTGCTTGAAAGCCGCCCGCGCCAATACCTTTCGTGGGTCAGCATGCGCGAGTTCTCACACTTGATGAATCTTCAAGGAGTACAACAACATGTCTTTGACGACCACCGGCGGCGCGTCGATGCCGGTGAAAACGCTAAGAACCCGATCGCGCCCGCAGCTCTACGCGTCATTGTCGACTCCAACTCCCCAGTACGAAGAGTAAGAGCCTAAACGACGGTGAGCTTTTCGCCATGGCCGCGGCGCTGGTCGTACGAACCAGTCGTCGAAGGTAAACGACATGCGGGACTTGTCCTAGGTTCTGAGCCGATGCTGGCATGCGGCTCCGCGCCGAGGCGGGACCGCAAACGGCTTCCTGCGGGCGTACGCGCGACGGCTTACCTGCTTGACGAGACGGTCGATGCGGTGGTCTCGATCGCGGGTACTCCAGCTGATACCGGCCCCGCTAGCGGTGTTAGCGCTCAGTCTTCGCCGCCTGTCCGAAGCTCATCACATCTGACCCTCCGGCGGCATGTACGTGTCGGAGTAGTAACTAGCCAGGCTCTCCCAATAATCGACGTGGTCGGCGACCGCCTGGTCGGGCCTGGGCGCGTGCTCGATCTGGTCTCTCGTACGGTCGACGTACACCTTCCTCTCCTTTACGTCAATCCGCTCCACGAGACCTGCCGGCAACGTCACGTGGTGGCCCAAAAGCCACGACCCGGCGTCTACGTCGAGGTACGCCGGCCGGCCGTCATACTCTGCCTCGACGTGACCGAGATCGCCGTCGACTGCGACAACGTTGTAGCCCGTTAGCTCAGTCCCCTTCACAAACCCGGCCTCGGCCCGGTACTCCCACGGCTTAAAGGTGGTCATCCTTAACCATCTCCTCCCTAATCCTGTAGGCACTCGCTCCAGTCCTCAATCCCACACCCGCCGCTGTCCGCTGTCCACGACCGGCCCGGGGTTATCTTTTGCACTCATTTCTGAGGCAGACGTTTCGGACACCGCCAACTGGCTGCGGGGCTAGATCTTCGTATCGAATAAGTCTGAACCGGCTTCCGCCAAAACATCGGCGAACTGACCAGTAGCCCAGTCGATCTCCTCGGCGGTGATGACCAGCGGGGGAGCGAAGCGTAGCGTCGAGCCGTGCGTGTCCTTGACCAGCACACCGCGTTCGGCGAGCCGAAGGCTGATCTGCTTGCCGGTGCCAAGAGACGGGTCGATGTCGACGCCGGCCCACAGTCCCATGCCACGCACCGCGACCACGCCCTGCCCGATGAGCGCGCGCAGGCGACCATGCAACCGCTCACCGAGTTCGGCTGAGCGGGACTGGAATTCGCCACGACCCAAGATCGAGACAACGGTGGTGCCAATTGCCGCCGCCAGCGGATTGCCGCCGAAGGTCGACCCGTGCTCGCCGGGATGGAGCACGCCTAGCACGTCCTTGTTCGCCACCACGGCGGACACCGGCACCACGCCGCCGCCGAGGGCTTTGCCCAATAGATAGATGTCGGGCACGACGCCCCAGTGGTCACAGGCAAAGGTGCGTCCGGTCCTTGCGAGGCCCGACTGGATCTCGTCGGCGATCATCAGCACGTTCCGCTCCGTGCACAGTGCGCGGACGCGGGGCAGGTAGTCGTCGGGCGGGACAATGATGCCCGCCTCGCCCTGGATCGGCTCGATCAGCACCGCGACGGTGTCGTCGTCGATCGCGGCGGCCATCGCGTCGGCGTCACCGAACGGAACCGAGCGGAAGCCCGGTGTGTATGGGCCGAATCCGCGGCGCGCCGTCTCATCGTCGGAGAAGCTGATGATCGTCGTGGTGCGACCGTGGAAGTTGTTGTGTGCCACCACGATATTGCCGTTGCCCGCAGGCACGCCCTTGACGTCGGTACCCCACTTGCGCGCCACCTTGATGCCGCCCTCGACGGCTTCCGCGCCGCTGTTCATCGGAAGCACCATGTCCTTGCCGCACAGCTCGGCCAGCGACTGGCAGAACGGGCCGAGGCGGTCGGAGTGGAACGCACGGCTGACCAGTGTCACGGTGTCGAGCTGGGCATGCGCCGTCGCGACGATCTCGGGGTTGCGGTGCCCGAAGTTCACCGCCGAGTAGGCCGCGAGGCAGTCGAGGTAGCGACGGCCCTCGATATCGGTGATCCAGGCACCCTCGGCGCTGGCCGCCACAATCGGCAGCGGTGAGTAGTTGTGTGCGACATACCGGTCGTCGACAGCGATCGCATCCGTGGTTGGCGTCACGGCATCAAGGATGGTCACGAATACACCTCCAGCGTGCAGCATTTGATTGATCCGCCGCCCTTAAGCAGCTCCGACAGGTCGACGCCGATCGGAATGAATCCAGCGTCGGCCAGTTGCCCGGCAAATCCGGTCGCGGCCGCCGGGTGGACGACGTGCAGGCCGTCGGAGACGGCGTTGAGGCCCAGCACCTCGGCATCCGATGCGGCGACCTCGATGGCGTCGGGGAAGAGCTCGAGCAGCCGGGCGCGCGACTCGTCGCTGAATGCCTGCGGGAAGTAGGCGATGGTGGTGTCGTCAAGGACCGCCAGGGCGGTGTCGAGGTGATAGAAGCGCGGATCGACGAGTTCGAGGCTGACCACCGGCATCTCGACGGCGGCGGCGATCTCGTCGTGCGCCCTGCGGTCGGTGCGGAAACCATAGCCCGCCAACACGATCGAGCCGACGACGAGCAGATCGCCCTGGCCCTCGTTGACGTAGCGGGTTTCGACGGGACGGAAGCCGTGACGGCTCATCCACTCTGCGTACGCGGCCGACTCGCCCGCACGCTGTGGGTAGGCGAACCGTGTGACGACGGCCTTGCCGTCGACCACCAGGCCGCCGTTGGCGGCGTACACCATGTCGGGCAGGCCGGCGACGGGCTCGACCAGCTCGACGGTGTGGCCGAGTTCCTTATAGATCTGGCGCAGGCTCTCCCACTGATTCATCGCCACGTGGGTGTCGACGAACGTCGAGGTGTCCATCCACGGGTTGATGGCGTACTCGACGGCGAAGAACGTCGGCGGCGTCATCGCGTAGTGGCGGGTGAAGGGAGTGCGCTGTTTCATTAAATAAACGGTATGGGCTATCGAATTTGCAATCAATCGCCGTTCGTTGCGTGTCGACCAGTGATCTGTTGTGTCAGAATGCGGAGAGTGGCAGTTTATTGCGTGGAGGTGATCATGGAGCGTCTGGACGAGACCGACGAGCGAATTCTCGCCGAGCTGGTCGAGGACGCCAGGGCCACATACGCCGAGATCGGCGAGCAGGTGAACCTGTCGGCACCCGCGGTCAAGCGCCGGGTCGACCGCATGCTCGACAGCGGCGTCATCCGCGGTTTCACCACCGTCGTCGACCGCAGCGCCCTCGGCTGGGAAACCGAGGCTTACGTGCAGGTGTTCCGGCACGGCACGATTGCGCCGGATGAGTTGCGCAAAGCGTGGATCGACATCCCGGAGGTGGTCAGCGCCGCGACGGTCACCGGCACCGCGGATGCGATGCTGCACGTGCTTGCCCGCGATATGCGCCACCTCGAGGAAGCGCTGGAAAAGATTCGGTCAGCCGCCGATGTCGAGCGCAGCGAGAGCATCGTCGTGCTGACGAACGTCATCGACCGGATGCGCGGCTGAAGTAGCCGAACGGCAGGGTGGCGCACATTCGGCCGACGCGATCGTGTAGAAAACCCCACGTGAGCACATCTGGGGGCATCGTCATCGTCGGAGGTGGGCTGGCCGCCGCCAGGACCGCCGAACAGCTTCGGCGTTCGGAGTACCCGGGCGCCGTCACGATCGTCAGCGACGAGGACCATCTGCCTTATGACCGGCCGCCGCTGTCCAAGGAGGTGCTGCGCGCCGAGGTGGACGACGTCACTCTGAAGCCGGCCTCGTTCTACGAGGAGAACGACATCACCCTCCGGCTCGGCAACGGGGTGCGTTCGGTGGACACCGCCGCGCAGACGGTGACGCTGGCCGACGGCAGCGAGCTCGGATATGACGAACTGATCATCGCGACCGGGCTGGTGCCAAGGACCATTCCGTCCTTTCCCGATCTGGAGGGGATCCGGGTGCTGCGCTCCCTCGAGGAGAGCATGGCGCTGCGCGAACATGCGGGTTCTGCGCAGCAAGCGGTCGTCGTCGGTGCGGGCTTCATCGGCTGTGAAGTGGCGGCAAGCCTGCGCGGCATGGGAGTGAATGTCGTTCTGGTGGAACCACAACCGACTCCGCTGGCGTCGGTGCTCGGCGAGCAGATCGGCGCACTGGTGACCCGGCTGCACCAGGCAGAGGGTGTCGACGTGCGCTGCGGTGTCGGGGTGGACCAGGTACAGGGAACCGATCACGTCGAGAAGGTGGTGCTGTCGGACGGCACCGAGCTCGACGCCGATCTGGTGGTTGTCGGCATCGGTTCGAAGCCGGCCACCGAATGGCTGGACGGCAGCGGCATAGAGGTGGACAACGGTGTGGTTTGCGACGACGTCGGCCGTACCGCATCACCGCACGTGTGGGCGATCGGCGATGTCGCCTCGTGGCGCCATCCGGTGGGGCACCAAGTGCGCGTTGAGCATTGGAGCAACGTCGCCGATCAGGCGCGGGTCCTGGTGCCTGCGATGATGGGCAAGGAGATACCAGGGACCGTTTCGGTGCCGTACTTCTGGAGCGATCAGTACGACGTCAAGATTCAGTGCCTCGGCGAGCCGCAGGCCGACGACACCGTGCACGTCGTCGAGGACGACGGCCGGAAGTTCCTGGCCTTCTACGAACGCGACGGCGTGGTGGCAGGCGTCGTCGGCGGCGGCATGCCCGGCAAGGTCATGAAGGTGCGGTCCAAGATCGCCAACGGCGCCCCGATCGCCGACGTGCTCCCGTCCTAGCGAGTTCGGCGCGCTAGCGTGCGCTGAGCGCCGCTTAGCGCGCCGAAATCGCTAGTGCTCGCCTAGGTAGAAGCGGCTGCCCTGATCGTCGGTGCATTGCGCCGACCTGCCGTAGGGCTGCTGCGACGGCTCGTCGATCACCGTCCCGCCGGCCTCCCGCACCCGCGCGACGGCCGCGTCGATGTCCTCCACCGTCCACATCGGGACGATCACCGGCTGCGCGCTGCCGCCGGCGACCCCGGCCATCGGGTGCGTCTGCTCGACCTGCCAGCCGTCGGCGATGCGGCCGGGTTCGAACGTCCAGTACAGCACGCGGCTGTAGAACGCCTTGAAGGCCGCCGAATCGGGCACCTCGTAGGTGATGTACGAAAGTTCGCCTGGCCCAGTGCCGTTGAGCGCGGGACGGGCCTGGCCAGGATTCGGCTGGAAGACGCCGAACGACATCCCGTGGGCGTCGGTGGCTCCGCGCAGCGTGCCGAAGTCGAAATGCTCGACCTCGTCGACGGTGCCGCCGGCCGCCAGGATCGCCTGCCGGGCGCCCTCGAGGTCGGCCACCGCATAGCAGCAGAACAAGGTGGGCGGAACGTTGACGGAGTAGACGCCGATGTGTTCCCTGGTGTTGGTGACCTGATGGGTCTGCGGGTCGTAGTTCCAGCCCAGCACGTGGCCGTAGAAGGCGGCCGCACGGTCGGCGTCCGGCGTCCACACCGACACGTAGCCGACGTCGCCGTGCTGGATCTGGATGGGCGCACCGGTGACCGGCCCGCTGAGCATCCACCGATGCCCGAACGGGTCGATGATGGTTGCGTTGCGGGCGCCGTAGTTCTCGTAGGGCTCTCGTTGCACGGCGGCTCCACGGTCCCGCGCCCGCTGCAAGGTCGCGTCGGTGTCGGCTACGTGAAGCATCAGGCTCACTGATACCGCCTGCGGGGCAGGCGCTTTCAGGCCAAGCTCGGCGTATTCGTCGGCTAGGTAGAGAACCCCGTCGCCGATCTGCAGCTCGGCATGCCCGATGCGGCCGTCGTCCATCTCGTACATGTCGCCGACCAGCGACGCGCCGAACGTGTCGATGTACCAGGCGATGGCCTCGCGGGCGTTGCCCACCGCGAGGTAGGGCAGTGCCGCGGGGCGCGGGGGCGCCGCTACTTCGGCCTGATCGGCGGGCTCGTTCAGTTCTGCGATGGCGGTATCGGTGCCGCTCATATCGACTCCTCCTGTTCGATTCGGCAGGGACAGTGCCGATTCCAGGCGTGCGCGCAGCCGGGCCGCGAACACCGGATCGGGCTGGACCGGAAGGTCGTCGCCATGCAGCACGGTCAGCGGATCGTGGCTGTTGTTCATGAGATGCCTCCTTCCGGGTAGTGCGATCTGAAGGCGCGACGGGCTCGCACCAGTAGTGCTTCGGTGGCATGCACCGTGCGGCCGATCAAGTCGGCGCATTCGGGCACGCTGCAGTCGTCCATGTAGCGCAGCGCCAGCACGGTGCGGTGCTGCTGCGACAGTTTGGCCAGCACGCTCTCGGCCACGATCCGGTCCAGTTCGGCGTCCCAGTCGTCGGCGGGATCCACCGGCTCCGGCAGTTCGGAGACCGGGACGCTGAACCGATCGGAGCGCCGCCGGTAGTGGTCGGCCAGCTTGTGCCGGGCCACCCCGACCAGCCAGGGGACCGAGATCGGCGGCGGATCGTCTCTGCGCGCGGCATCCATCGCCGCCAGAAAGGTTTCCGACGTCAGGTCTTCGGCGGTTCCGCGGTCAGCACAGCGTCGGACGAAATAGCCGTATACGGCAGGCAGTGCATCGTCGTACAACGCCAGCAGGGCCCGCGGAGCGTCGCCCTGATCTGGTTCGGCGCTCACACCCTTATCGTCGCCTCGAAGCGCCGAACTCCGACGCCCCAATTCGGAATTATTTTTCAGCCGAGTGCGCCGAGGCCGTCGCTGACCGTGTCGAAGGCGTCGCCGAGTGCGTCGGCCAGCGACACCGACTCGTCGGCCAGCCAGTGCTCGTAGGCCGACAGCGCGACACCGAGCATCGTCCAGGCGACCGTCTGTGGCACCAGATCGCCTGCCTTCGCGCCCAGTCTCTGCTCCACGAACGCGGCTACCACCGCGCGCCATCCCGCGTACATCGTCATCGAATAGGCCTGCAACTCCGCGGTCTCGAGGATGACCCGCATTCGCTGTCGGTGCCGCGCCGTCTCCGCCTCGTCAAAGCTGTTGAACGCCAACAGTGCGGTGCGCAGCGCGTCTTCGATCGGAACAGCGGGGTCGAGGTCGGCCAGCAGTTCACGCATTCGTTCCAGGTGTGCGTCGAAGTCGCCCCAGGGCAGTGCGTTCTTCGACGGGAAGTAGCGGAACAGCGTGCGGCGCGCGATCCCCGCCGCGTGCGCGACATCGTCGACGCTGACATCGTCGAAGCCCCTTTCCGCGAAAAGGTCGATCGCGACATTGCTCAGGTGATCCCAGGTCGTGGAGCGACGACGACCCGCCCGGTGCTGGGAATTCGGCCGCGTCATCACCCCACCCTTCCATTATGGCACTCGATGCCATATTCTTGCGATCTCGATCACAATTGTCGAGGCCCTGAACAAAGAAAGGTGGATTTCAATGGAGCCGAATCAGCAGGTTGAGGCCGACACCGAGCTCGTCACCGAGACGCTGGTCGAAGAGGTTTCGATCGACGGGATGTGCGGGGTCTACTGACCCGCACGCGAGGACAAGTGCCTACCGTGACGTTCGACCCGGACGCCAGCTGGCGGCTGCACCACCAGGTGGCGGTGCGACCCGAGCCGTTCGGCGCGTTGCTGTATCACTTCGGCACGCGCAAGCTGTCGTTCCTCAAGAACCGGACCATCGTCGAGGTGGTCAACTCGCTGAGTGATCACCCCGACGCCCGATCTGCCTGCCGCGCCGCCGGCATCGATGATGCGCAGCAGGCTCCATATCTACATGCGCTGGATGTGCTGGCGCAGTCGAAGATGCTTGTAGCGGGAGAGGACGTATGACCTCCGTACAACCGGTGCCACGGCTCGTCGAGCAGTTCGAGCGTGGCCTCGATGCGCCGATCTGCCTGACCTGGGAGCTGACCTACGCCTGCAACCTGGCGTGTGTGCATTGCCTGTCGTCGTCGGGCAAGCGCGATCCGCGTGAGCTGTTGACGCGGCAGTGCAAGGACATCATCGACGAACTCGAGCGCATGCAGGTGTTCTACGTCAACATCGGTGGCGGTGAGCCGACCGTGCGGCCCGACTTCTGGGAGCTGGTCGACTACGCCACCGCCCATCACGTCGGCGTGAAGTTCTCCACCAACGGCGTGCGCATCACGCCCGAGGTGGCAGCGCGGCTTGCGGCCAGCGACTACGTCGACGTGCAGATCTCGCTGGACGGAGCGACCGCTGAGGTCAACGACGCCGTGCGCGGCGACGGTTCCTTCGCGATGGCCACCCGGGCGCTGGAGAACCTCGCTGACGCCGGCTTCAAGGACGCCAAGATCTCCGTCGTCGTCACTCGCCACAACGTCGACCAACTCGACGAATTCGCCGCTCTGGCAGCGCAATACCGTGCGACGCTGCGCATCACCCGGCTGCGCCCATCAGGCCGCGGCGCAGACGTGTGGGACGAACTTCACCCAACCGCCGACCAGCAGGTGCAACTCTACGACTGGCTTGTCGAACGCGGTGACCGCGTATTGACGGGCGACTCGTTCTTCCACTTGTCCGGCTTGGGTGAGCCAGGCGCGCTGGCCGGACTGAACCTGTGCGGTGCGGGCCGAGTGGTCTGCCTCATCGACCCGGTGGGCGATGTCTATGCCTGCCCATTCGCCATCCACGACCGGTTCCTGGCCGGAAACGTGGTGTCCGACGGTGGCTTTGACAATGTTTGGAAGAATGCACCCTTGTTTCGTGAGTTGCGCGAGCCGCAGTCGGCGGGCGCGTGCAGCAGCTGCGGTCACTACGACAGCTGCCGGGGCGGGTGTATGGCCGCTAAGTTCTTCACCGGCCTTCCTCTGGATGGGCCAGACCCGGAATGCGTTGAGGGGTACGGTGTCCCGGCGCTCGAGCGCGAACGGGTAAAGCCCAAGCCGAGCGGAGACCACTCCCGCGGGACCAAACAAGGACCCATCCCCCTCAAACTGCTCACCAAGCCGCCTGCCCGGCTGTGCAACGAAAGTCCGGTCTAACCCATGGCGCGAGACAAATGGTTCGAAACGGTCGCCTTCGCCCAGCAGCGGGCTAAGAAGCGGCTGCCCAAATCCGTCTACAGCTCGCTGCTCGCCGCCAGCGAGAAGGGCATCACCGTCGCCGACAACGTCGACGCGTTCGGACAGCTCGGGTTCGCACCGCACGTCATCGGTGCGCTCGAGAAACGTGATCTGTCGACAACCGTTATGGGACAAGATATTTCACTGCCTGTGGTGATCTCGCCGACCGGGGTACAGGCGGTGCATCCCGACGGGGAGCTTGCCGTCGCGCGGGCGGCCGCGGCGAGGGGCACCGCGATGGCCTTGTCATCCTTCGCCAGCAAACCGATCGAAGACGTCGTCGCCGCCAACGGCAAGACGTTCTTCCAGATCTACTGGCTCGGCGGCCGGGACGCCATCGCCGCCAGGGTCGAGCGCGCTCGCGCGGCAGGCGCCGTCGGGCTGATCGCCACGACCGACTGGAGCTTCGCGCACGGCCGCGATTGGGGGAGTCCGAAGATTCCCGAGCACATGGACCTGCGTACGACGGTGCGGATGCTCCCCGAGGGTCTCACCCGGCCGCGGTGGTTCCTGCAATGGGCGAAGACGTTCCGCCCGCCGAACCTGCGGGTACCCAACCAGGCGGCGCTCGGCGAGCCGGGCCCGCCGTTCTTTGCGGCGTACGGCGAGTGGATGGCGACGCCGCCTCCCACCTGGGAGGACATCGCCTGGCTTCGGGAGCTGTGGGGCGGACCGTCCATGCTCAAGGGTGTGATGCGCGTCGACGATGCCAAACGTGCTGTGGATGCGGGTGTTTCGGCGATTTCGGTGTCGAATCACGGCGGAAACAACCTGGATGGAACACCTGCGTCGATCCGGGCCCTGCCCGCGATCGCAGACGCGGTGGGGGACCAGATCGAGGTGCTTCTCGACGGCGGGGTGCGGCGCGGCAGCGACGTGGTCAAGGCGCTGGCGCTCGGCGCACGGGCTGTCATGATCGGCCGGGCGTATCTCTGGGGGCTGGCGGCAGAGGGTCAGGCCGGTGTGGAGAACGTCCTGGACGTCCTCCGCGGCGGCATCGACTCGGCGATGATGGGCCTCGGCCGGGCGTCGGTGCACGATCTTGTCGCAGGCGATGTGGTCGTGCCTCCGGGCTTCACGCGGGCACTGGGTGTGCCCGCCGACCCTGGGGCCTGACCCACCAACTCCGCTACCAGCCAGGTTCGCGTGAAACATGCGTGGCAGGGGAGGCGGACGTGGTTAGCCGACACCCGTCGCGGCAAATTTGTGGAAAACAAAATCTGCGCATACGCCAACAACCGGCGCACGGCAGGTGAATTCGTCCTACCCTTGGCGGGTGCCCTTCCCCAGCGAGCTTGGGAACTCAACGTCGAGGCAGCTGCACGGCACGACACCCGCGTTGGTTATCCCGCTAGGTTCCACTGAACAACATGGACCTCACCTGCCGCTGGACACCGACACCAGGATCGCGGCAGCTGTCGCTCGCGGGGTTGCTGAACGGCTGTCGGAAGCCGATCATGATCCGGGATGGATGCTTGCACCACCGATCGGCTACGGAGCCAGCGGCGAACACGAGAGCTTTCCCGGCACGGTATCGATCGGCACCTCCGCGCTACGGCTTTTGCTGGTGGAGTTCGGCCGGTCGGCGGCGAGCTGGGCGCGACGGCTTGTGTTCGTCAACGGGCACGGCGGGAACGCGGAGGCCCTTGCGGCTGCGACGGCGCTGCTTCGGTACGAAGGACGCGACGCCGGCTGGTGCTCGTGTGGTGTCGAGAACGCCGACGCCCACGCCGGGCACACCGAAACGTCTGTATTGCTACATATTTCGCCGGAAGTCGTGCGGCTCTCTGAGCGAGTGCCGGGGAACAGCGCACCGCTGGCCGAGCTGCTGCCCGCGATGCGCAGCGGTGGGGTGGCGGCCGTGAGTGAACTGGGAGTGCTCGGCGATCCCACGACGGCCAGCGCGGCCGACGGCGCTCGCCTGTTCGCGGAGATGGTCGACGGTGCCGTCGGCCGGATAGCGCGCTGGAAACCGGACCGCGACGGGATGCTCATATGAGCCAGCCCCGGCTGCCCGACGGCTTCGCTGTGCAGGTTGACCGCCGAGTCAAGGTGCTCGGCGAGGGGTCGGCTCTGCTCGGCGGCTCACCCACCCGCCTGTTGAAGCTGGCACCCGCCGCCCAGACGATGCTCAACGGGGGCAGGCTGGAGGTTCACGACGCAGCCAGTGCTCAGGTCGCGCGCACGCTGCTGGATGCCACCGTCGCGCACCCGCGACCGGCCAGCGGGCCGTCCCACCATGATGTCACCGTCGTTATTCCAGTGCGTGACAACATATCTGGAGTAAATCGGCTGGTTTCCGCACTGCGCGGAATGCGCGTCGTCGTGGTGGACGACGGCTCGGCCACTCCCATCCAGGAGGCTGACTTCGAGGGCATCCACGGCGACGTTCAGGTGCTCCGCCATCCCCGGAGCAAGGGGCCCGCCGCCGCGCGCAATACCGGGCTGGCCGTATGCACCACAGACTTCGTCGCGTTCCTCGATTCCGACGTCGTGCCGCGGCGCGGCTGGCTGGAGGCATTGCTCGGCCACTTCTGCGATCCCGCAGTGGCTTTGGTCGCGCCCCGCATTGTGAACCTGGCGCAACCCGACAGTTTGGTAGCCCGCTATGAGGCGGTGCGCTCGTCGCTGGACCTCGGGCAGCGGGAGGCCCCCGTGGTGCCGTACGGCACGGTCTCCTACGTGCCGAGTGCGGCGATCATCTGCCGCCGGTCCGTCCTGACCCAGGTCGGCGGATTCGACGAGACACTCAAGTCCGGCGAGGACGTCGATCTGTGCTGGCGGTTCATCGAAGCAGGCGCCCGGCTGCGGTATGAGCCGATCGCGATGGTTGCCCACGAGCACCGCACGCAATTGCGAGAATGGTTCGCGCGCAGGTCTTTTTATGGTGAATCGGCTGCACCGCTTTCGGTCCGTCACCCCGGCAAGACCGCACCGCTGGTGATCTCCGGATGGACGCTGGTGGTGTGGATTCTCGCCGCGATGGGCTCGGCGATCGGGTATCTCGCGTCGATGGTGCTCGCCGTGATCACCGGTCGTCGGATCGCGAATTCGCTCGGCTCGGTCGAGACTGAGCCGAAGGAAGTGGCGGTGGTGGCCGTGCACGGGCTGTGGTCGGGTGCCCTACAGCTCGCGGCGGCGATCTGCAGGCACTATTGGCCGATCGCCCTCCTCGCCGCACTGCTGTCTCGTCGCTGCAGGAAAGTCGTGCTGGTTGCGGCGATCATCGACGGGGTCGTCGACTGGGTGAAGCGGCACGGCAACGTCGACGATGACACCAAGCCGGTCGGGTTGATCAGCTACCTGCTGCTGAAGCGGCTGGACGACATCGCCTACGGTACCGGCCTGTGGATCGGCGTTGTCCGGGAGCGGCACGCAGGCGCCCTGAAACCGCAGATCCGGACCTGAAGCGGCACATTGCACAGTTCCGCTGCTCCTCACGTGCGCAGTGATGTACTGATCATTGGCGCGGGAAGTGCTGGATCTGTTCTCGCAGAACGAATTTCGCGCGACGCGGCATGCCGTGTCACGGTCGTTGAAGCCGGTCCCGGCCCGTCCGACCCGCGGGTGCGTGCCCAGATCACCGATGCGGTGCGATTGCCGATCGGCACCGCGAGTTCGGTCGTGCGGCACCTCGCCACGACCCTGACGGACCACCCGAAGCGAGCGGGCCACATCATGCGTGGGGCAGTGGTCGGCGGCTCGGGAGCGGTCAACGGTGGCTACTTCTGCCGGGCGCTTCCCGAGGACTTCGATCGATGGACCATCCCAGGCTGGTCGTGGGCCGATGTGCTGCCCCATTTCCGCGCCATCGAGACTGACACGGACTTCGACGGCCCGCTACACGGGTCCGACGGCCCGATACTCGTCCGACGTGTCAACGAATTTGACGGCTGCACAGCATCTTTCGTTCAAGCCGCGTCCGAAATCGGATATCCATGGGTGGCCGATCTGAACGGAGCGTCACCCGAGCAGCCGTTGCCCATGGGTGTCGGCGCGGTGCCGTTGAACATCAACGGCGGCATCAGGATTGGGCCAGGCGGCGCCTATCTGATTCCCGCGCTCGACAGGCCAAATCTGACCCTCATGGCCAACACACGCGTCACGAGGATCCGCTTCGAAAGAGGACACGCAGTCGGAGTGAGCGCCAGAGGCACGGCAGGCGCCGTCGAGCTGACGGCCGACCGGATCGTGCTGTCCGCCGGGGCAATTGGATCGGCGCATCTGCTGTTGCTGTCCGGCATCGGACCCGCCGAGGCACTCGTCAAAGCGGGCATACCGGTCACCGCCGACGTGCCTGTCGGTGCCCGAACCAGCGACCATCCCGAATGGGTGGTGCCGGTCGATTGGATTCCGACGCATGACCTACCTCCGGTGGAGGCGATACTGACCACGCCCAACGGGCTCGAGATCAGGCCGTACACGAGAGGTTTCGGCGCGATGGTGGAAGGGACCAACGCCGATCCGGCAGACCGTCCCCACATCGGTGTGGCCCTGATGCATCCGCGGTCACGAGGCAGGATCAGCGTGGTGTCCGGTGACCCCGAGGTGCCACCGGTGATCGAGCACCGCTATGACAGCGATCCGCACGACGTGGCGACGCTCAGTGCGGGCGCGGAGCTGGCCCGCGAGTTGGCATCGCCGACAACCAAAGTCGGCCATGCGACCTGGTCGACCTCGCAGCATCTGTGTGGCACCGCGCCGATGGGTGGCGACGGCGACGCCGCAGCGGTCGTCGATCCTCGTTGCAGGGTGCGCGGTGTCGACGGCCTATGGGTGGTCGACGGGTCGATCCTGCCGACCATCACCGGCCGCGGCCCCCACGCGACGATTGTCATGCTCGGCCACCGTGCCGCCGAGTTCGTCGTCTGAACCGCGCGCCGTCAGTCGCCGGATGAATCGGAACTGCCTGCCGTCACGGCCCGGCGCCCAGACGGCGACGAATGCCGCGGCGACGGCAAGCACCGTCGACACGACGATCAGCGATAGGTCCATCGCGTCGAGGAATGCGTTCTCCGCGAGATGGGCCAAACCCGCGCCCTGCGGACCGATCTGCTTTGCCACCTCGAGAGCGTTGGCAAGGGAAGCGAGGGCGGGACCGCGCACCTGCTCGGGGAGTGCGGCCAGGCCGGGACCGAGTGCATGCGTGTATTGCGCAGCCAGCACCGAGCCGGCGACCGCAATCCCGACGGCAGCGCCGACCTCGCGTGTCGTGTCGTTGACCGCCGATGCGACACCTTGCTTTTCGGTGGGAACGGCGTTCATGATCGCCGATGTCGTTGGCGCAACGCACAACCCGATGCCGGTGCTGGTGATCAGGAACGGGAAGACCATCTCGATGTAGGCCGAGTCGGCGTGGAGATATCGCATGCTGAACAGGCCCGCGGCGATCAGCAGCAGGCCGACGGCGACCACCAGCCGCAGGCCGACTTTGGGAAGAATGAGGTGCATCGTCGCGCCAAGGGCGACGATCGGGATCGCCACCGGTCCAAGCGCCCACGCTGTCTGCAGCGGGCTGTACCCGAGAATCAGTTGCATGTACTGCATGACGACGAAGAAGAACCCGAAGTTGGCGAAGAACAGAAACGTGATACCGACCGCGCCGGTGGTGAAGTCCGCTCGTGCGAACAGCCTGACGTCGAGCAGCGGATGGTCACGTCGCAGTTCGGCAATCGCGAACAGAAGGGCCAGCGCGACGCCTGCAGACATGCACCCCCAGACAACAGGGTGCGTCCAGCCGCGCGTCGGCGCTTCGACAACACCGAACACGAACACCGCGACGGCGCCGGCGATCAACACCGCGCCGACCCAGTCCACCGGCCTTGCGGTTTCGTCGCGTGAGGACCGAATCGTGCAGGTGCAGACGAAAAGTCCCACGCTCGCGATCGCAAACGCGTAGAACACGGACTGCCACTCGAGGAAGTGCAACAAGAGCCCGGTGCCCATGAAACCGACGATCGCACCCGAGCTCGCGATACCCGCCCAGATGCCAATGGCCTTGTTGCGCTCACTCTTCGGGAAGGCGGCGGTCAACAACGACAACGTCGCGGGCATGATGAACGCCGCGCCGACGCCCGCCACCGCACGCGACACGATGATCTGCACCGGGCTGTCGAAAATCGTCGGGGCAAGCGAGGCGATGGCAAAGATCCCAAGGCCGAGCAACAGTGCGCCGCGCCGCCCGTATCGGTCGCCCAGTGCCCCCGCGGGCAAAAGCAGACACGCGAGCACCAGCGTGTACCCGTCGACCACCCAGGTGAGTTGCGTCTGCGTAGCGGCGGTCTGCAGTGCGATGTCGGGAAGTGCCGTGTTGAGCGCGACCATGGAGGAAATCACCAGCAGCACGTCGACTGCGGCGACGGTCAACAGCCAAAACCGGCCGAACCTCGACAGAGAGGCCAGATTGGCGTCGATATCCTGTTCAGACCGGGCGAGAGTGCCGACCACGATCGTCACGCTCCTTGGATTGAGTATTTTTGAGACTAACAGTCTCGTTGGGAGACCGACAGTCTTGTTTCCCGTCAGGGAGGTGTTGTCAACGATGACAAGCCCGCGGAACGACCCGCGTCCGGCGCGTTCGCGCGCCCGTCTGCTCGATGCCGCGACAGCGCTTCTGCGCTCGGGAGGTCCAAGCGCGGTGACCGTCGATGCGGTCACCCGTGCCGCCAACGTAGCTCGCGCTACGCTCTATCGCCACTTTCCGAGCGGAAATGATCTGCTGGCAGCGGCTTTTCACGCGCTGATCCCGCCCGCACCGACGCCGCCTGCAGAAGGCTCGTTGCGTGATCGGTTGATTGCGCTGGTGCAGGCGCAGGCCGAATTGATCGCAGAGGCGCCCGTCACGCTCACCGCCATGTCGTGGCTGACGCTGGGGGGCGACCTGGAAAGGCTGCCGGGCGCGCCGCACCGCAGTTCACCGGACAGCCCCGAGGTGCGCACTCTGCGGGAGCGGGTCGCCGAACAGTACGCGGCCCCGTTCGAAGCGATCCTGTCCAGCCCGCAGGCGATTGCCGAGCTCGGAGACGTCGACCGCACCAGGGCGGCGGCCCTACTGCTCGGCCCGATCGCGTTGGGGAAGCTGTCGACCTTGCCGGACTTCGACTATCGCGATATCGCCGTCGCCGCCGTCGACGGCTTCCTCGCGACCCATCGAAAGAAACAGCACAAGCTCAGCGCAGCGAGCAGCGAATCGGCAGGTGCTTGAGGCCCCCGACGAACGTCGTCGCCGACAGTTCGGGTTTGCCGGCCAGCTCGATCGAATCGAGCCGCGGCAGCAGTTCGGTATAGAGGCTGTTCATCTCCATGCGCGCCAACGCAGCGCCGAGGCAGAAGTGCACCCCGTACCCGAATGCCAGGTGCTTGTTGGGGTCGCGGCCGACGTCGAACCGGAAGGGGTCGGTGAACACCTCCTCGTCGCGATTGCCCGAAACGTAAGCCAGATAGACTGATTCACCCTTGGCGATCGGCACACCACGCACAACGGTGTCCTCGGCGGCGGTCCGCATGAACTCCTTCACCGGCGTGGTCCAGCGGATCATCTCCTCGACCGCCGTCGGCATCAACTCCAGGTTGTTGCGCAAACGCGTTAGCTCACCGGGGTTTTCGATGAGCGCCAGCAGTCCGCCGGAGATCGCGTCCGACGTGGTGTCGTGTCCGGCGCTGGCGATGATCACGTAGTAGGAGACGGTGTCCATATCCGACAGCGGTTCGCCGTCGATGCGGCCGTTGGCGATCGCGGACGCCAGATCGGCGGTCGGGTGCTCACGCCTCGACGCGGTCAGCTTGGTGAAATACGCGAAGTAGTCGGCGAGGACGGCCAGCAGGTCCTCCATCGAACCCCCGCGCTGATGTTCGGTGTCGTCGCCGCCGAACATCTCCTGGGTCAGCTTGAGCATCCTCGGGAAGTCCTCCTCGGGCAGCCCGAGCAGCGAAAGAATCACGTACAGAGGGAAATTCAGTGCGACGTCGGTGACGAAATCGCACTCCGGCCCGATCTCCTTCATGCGGTCGACATAGCGCTTGGCGAGCTCGTCCACGCGAACCTTGAGGTCGCGCATTGCCTTCGGCCGGAACCAGTCGGCGCCGATCGCACGCACCTTGCGGTGATGCGGGTCATCCATGTGGACCAACGTGCGGATGCCGATCCCCATCTCGATCTGCTGCTTGAACACATCGTCGGTCTCGGCCGTGGCCAGCAGCGGCCGCGGCTCCGACAGGAATAGGTTGTTGTCGCGCTCGATGGCCATGATGTCGGCGTGCTTGGTGATCGCCCAGAACGGCCGGTACGGCGGGTTGTCCACCCAGGCCACCGGATTGTTCGCCCGCAGATGGGTGAGCGCCGTATGAAGCCGGTCGTCGTCGGCGTATGCCGTCGGGTCGGCCAATACCTTGGCTGCTTCGTCCATTGTTGGCGTGCTCATCGAGCCTCCTGGGGAGCCGGCTGGGGCTAAACTTGACGGGTGTCAAGTTTGGAGTGTAGGGCATCGCCATGACCGTGATCCAGGGTTTTGACTGAAAGTCTGCGTAGGCTCAGAATCCGTGCTGCCAGGGACGGCTCGGAGCCTGCGGGTGGTCCTGCTTGTCGTGCTGGCCACCGTGCTGGTGGTCGCGTTGGGACGACTCGTCGGACCGTCCCGGATGGCCTTGCCGCCAATCCTCGAACCGCCGTCACCGGTGATCCCTCCACCGCCCTCGCCGCAGACCGATACGTCGCTCGTGCACACCGCTACCGGCATGGTCCGCGGCGTGGTCAAGTCGGACCATCGGTTGTTCGCCGGTATCCCTTACGCCGCACCGCCTATCGGCCCGTTGCGCTTCCGCCCGCCAGCGCCTGCGCCGTCATGGAAGGGGGTGCGTGACGCCAGCAAGCCCGGGCCGCAGTGCATACAGGACCCCCGCGGCGATCCGGAGTTCGGCAAGCAGAGCGATGAGGACTGTCTGAGCCTCAACGTCTGGACCCCCGGAATGACGGGCTTGCCGCGACCGGTCATGGTGTGGATTCACGGCGGTTCGTTCACCGGTGGTGCCGGCAAGATCTACGACGCCCGATGGCTCGTGTCGCGAGCCGACGTCATCGTCGTCACCATCAACTATCGGCTCGGGACGCTCGGGTTCCTGGCCCATCCTGCGCTCGGGGCGCCCGGCGACGTCGGCAACTACGGGCTGCAGGATCAGCAGGCGGCGTTGCGCTGGGTTCGAGACAACATCGCCAATTTCGGCGGCGACCCGAAAAAGGTCACCGTTGCCGGTGAATCGGCAGGCGGAATGTCGGTGTGCGACCACCTTGTCGCACCGGGATCGAAGGGACTGTTCAGCGCCGCGATCATCCAGAGCGCGCCGTGCGGAGCCCAAGCCGATCTGGCGAAGGCGGAGCAGAGCAGCATCGACTACGCCGCGCGAGTCGGCTGCCCCGATCCGAAGACGGCGGCGGATTGCCTGCGGGGTCTGCCGGTGGACAAACTGCGAAAGCCGGTGACCTTCTACAACATCGGTGAAGACGCGCTGCCGGGCCCGGTGACGGCCTCTGCGGCCCTGCCGGTCGATCCGGTAACCGCGATGGCCAACAACGACGCGGCCAGGGTGCCGGTGTTGATGGGCACGAACCACGACGAGTTCACATTGTTCGTCGCGCTGCAGTATTTGAGAGACGGCAAGCGCTACACCGCAGAGGACTATCCCCGGCTGTTGCGGGACACGTTCGGCGCCAACGCCGCTGCCGTCGGCGAGCGATATCCGCTGAGCAACTACGGCAACAATGTGTACTCGGCCTATTCGGCTGCCGTCACCGATGGCGTGTTCGCGTGTGTGGGCGAACGGATGAGCGACGACCTGGCTCGGGTTGGCTCGGTTTACGCCTATGAGTTCAACGATCGCGACGCGCCTGCACCGGAGTCGATGCGCACGTTGCCATTTCCCGTCGGCGCCAGTCATTCATTTGAGCTGCGCTTCCTGTTCGACGTCGGCGGCGCGGAGCCGCTGGATTCCGCGCAACAGACGCTGTCCGACCAGATGATCGACTACTGGAGCCGATTCGTCGCGAGCGGGTCGCCACACGCTGCAGGGCAGCCGGACTGGCCCGCGTTGAGCGCTGGCGGGACCAACCAGCCGTGGATGTCCTTGCAGCCCGACGGTAGTCGCATCATCACCGACTTCGACGAAACTCACCAATGCTCGTTCTGGGCGAATCTGCCTGCCTAGACTCGCGCCTGAAAGGTAGTGAGATGCCGACACCGGATCCGGATCAGTTCGCCGACGATTGGGTGCGCGCCTGGAATGCCCACGACGTCGAAGCGGTGCTGGCGCATTTCCACGACGACGTGGTGTTCACTTCACCGGTGGCGGCTCGTGTGCTCCCGGAATCGGGCGGCGTCGTGCGTGGCAAGGATGCGCTGCGCCACTACTGGACCACCGCATTGAAAATGTTGCCCGCCCTTCATTTCGAGGTCATCGGGGTGTACCGCGGCGAGTCGACGCTCGTGATCAACTACCGCAACCACCGCGGCGAACTGGTCAACGAGGTGCTGACATTCGACGGCGAGTTGGTACGCGTGGGCCACGGCACGTATCTCGAGGAGGGCCGATGACGGTTGTCTACGTCGTGGTCGGGGCTTTCGTTGTGTTCGTCGCGCTGGCGGCAGTTTTCGGGCGCGGTCGTGCAGGCCGAGGCAACGGCGACAACAACTACTGGGATTCCGGAGGAAGCTCCGACAGCGGCGGCCATCACTGACACGGTTGCGGCGGCGGCAGCAGCTGCGGTGGAGGCGGCTGTGGTGGCGGGGGAGACTGACTGGACCTCAGCGCTGATTCGGCGGGAACATCGTTGCGCCGTCGATGGATTCGCGGATGATGTCGGCGTGCCCGGCATGCCGCGCCAATTCCTCGTTGATGTTCAGCAACGCCCAGCGGGCGGTCCAGTGTGCGTTTTCGCAGACCTGCTGAACGTGTTCGGGCACAACGATTGTCGCGTCCAGGTCAGTTTCGGAGTAAACCTGAAGTGTCGCAGCGGTCTGCGCCTCGAACGCCGCAAGTAGTTCGGCGAGGCTTTCGTCCTCACGCAGCACATGCTGTTCCTCGCGGTGCGACATCATCCCCACCAGCGACCACGGGTCATTCAGCAGCAGTTCGGGCGCTACCGCCACCTGTTGCGTCCACGCGTATGCCACGACGGTCACATGTTTGATCAGTCCGCCGATGCTCAACGCGCTGACCGTCGGTGTGCTACGCGCCTGCTCGTCGGTCAAACCGTCGGCGACGGCGAGAAACACGCTGTGGTGATACCGCAGATACTCGAGGAGGCTTTCGCGCTCGCCCGCCACAGGCGTCGGTATCACAGACATGCCGCCAATATTTCCGCCGATCCTGCGGGGAGATCGTCGTTTTGCCGCGAATCGCGATCTGTCCGCAGTTTCGAGGTCAGTGCGCGGGCGTGACCCAGCAGGTGATGTCGGCATGCACGACTTCGGTGTCCGCCTTGTCGGTGACGCTGACGGGGATCACCAGCTCGACACCCTCGCTGATCGCCGCGAAGTCCGGCGGATCCACCCGCGCCCGGGCCCGCAGCGACGTGGTGGCCTTCTCCAGGTATTGCACGGTCATCGCCTTCGGGATCCAGCGGTGGCTGGTCGGCACGGTGGCCTCCATCAACATCCCCATCGCGATTTCGGCGGCATTGCAGGACGCGATCGCGTGCACGGTGTGCAGATGGTTGTAGACGAAGAACCATTTGGGCACCGTGACCTCGGCAAACCCCGGCTCCATCCGCACGACGTGCGGGACGATCGAGGCGAAATACGGCACCCTAACCATCGCCGCGGTCGAAAAAAGCCGGGTGCCGCCCGGCCGCCCGGCGAGCCGTTTCCACATCTGATAGGTCGTGGTTGGAGCCGCCATAACGGGCTATCTTACTTTGGAGTAAGAAATCGACCGCTCGATAGTCTCGCAGGGCCCTCTTCCTGCGCGGCAGTCCCTTGGCCAGGGATTTGGAGCAACCCGGGATCTAGGGCATACTGGTCGGGTTGCTCTGAGCCGGGTTTGCGCCTGGCCGGGCATACAACCGGCGCCCAAACGGGCGCATCCGGTGCCAACTTCGACAGTGGCGGATTTCCGTCGAGGCGAAGTGTGCGTGCGGGCGACACACCCGACCGCGGGGATCGGTGAACTTAGACAGGTAAACAGCGGCGGCAACACCAGCGCTGTGACCGTGTGGCCAGCCCACACGGACGAAGCGCAGGGACCAGGCCCGGGCACGGGCCGGCCGAAGTACGAAGCAGGAGCGAGGTAGGAGAAGCGTGGCGGGACAAAAGATCCGCATCAGGCTTAAGGCCTACGACCACGAGGCAATTGACGCCTCGGCACGCAAGATCGTCGAAACGGTCACCCGTACCGGCGCCAGTGTGGTGGGTCCAGTGCCGCTGCCGACCGAAAAGAACGTGTATTGCGTCATCAGGTCCCCGCATAAGTACAAGGACTCGCGGGAGCACTTCGAGATGCGCACTCACAAGCGGCTGATCGACATCCTCGACCCGACGCCGAAGACCGTTGACGCACTCATGCGCATCGATCTGCCGGCGAGCGTCGACGTCAACATCCAGTAGGAGACCCGAGAGACATGGCTAGAAAAGGCATCTTGGGCACCAAGATGGGGATGACGCAGGTGTTCGACGAGAACAACCGCGTCGTGCCTGTCACGGTCGTCAAGGCCGGCCCTAACGTCGTCACGCGGATCCGCACTCCGGAGCGTGACGGCTACAGCGCTATTCAGTTGGCGTACGGCGAGATCAGCCCCCGCAAGGTGAACAAGCCGCTGACCGGTCAGTACACCGCGGCGGGTGTGAACCCGCGTAGGCATCTCGCCGAGCTGCGGCTCGACGATGAGGCCGCCACCGCCGAGTTCGAGGTCGGCCAGGAGCTGACCGCCGAGATCTTCGCCGACGGAAGCTATGTCGACGTGACCGGCACCAGCAAGGGCAAGGGCTTCGCGGGCACCATGAAGCGCCACGGCTTCCACGGCCAGGGCGCCAGCCACGGCGCGCAGGCCGTGCACCGTCGGCCCGGTTCGATCGGTGGCTGCGCCACCCCCGGCCGTGTGTTCAAGGGCACGCGTATGTCGGGCCGTATGGGCAACGACCGGGTGACCACCCAGAACCTGGTGGTGCACAAGGTCGATGCCGAAAACGGCGTATTGCTGATCAAGGGCGCCATCCCCGGGCGCACCGGTGGACTGGTGATGGTCCGCAGCGCGATCAAGCGAGGCGAGAAGTAAAATGGCATCAAACACCAAAAAGACTCAGCAGATCGACGTTCACACCCCGGCAGGCAAGACGGACGGCTCCGTCGAGCTGCCCGCCGAGTTGTTCGACGTCGAGCCGAATATCGCGCTGATGCACCAGGTGGTCACCGCGCAGCTGGCGGCGGCCCGTCAGGGCACGCACTCCGCCAAGACGCGTGGTGAGGTCCGTGGTGGCGGGCGTAAGCCGTACCGGCAGAAGGGCACTGGCCGTGCTCGTCAGGGTTCGACGCGTGCGCCCCAGTTCACCGGCGGTGGCACCGTGCACGGGCCGAAGCCGCGTGACTACTCCGAGCGCACCCCGAAGAAGATGATCCGTGCCGCACTGCGCGGCGCGCTGTCCGACCGGGCCCGCAACGGCCGTATTCATGCGGTGACCGAGCTGGTCGAGGGTCAGACGCCGTCGACCAAGAGCGCCAAGGCGTTCCTCGGCACGCTGGTCGAGGGCAAGCAGGTGCTGATCGTCATCGGACGCGCCGACGAGACGGGCGCCAAGAGCGTCCGGAATCTGCCTGGTGTGCACGTGCTTTCGCCGGACCAGCTCAACACCTACGACGTGCTGCACGCCGACGATGTGGTGTTCAGCGTCGAGGCGCTGGATTCCTACATCAGCGCCAACACCGAGCAGGAGGTTTCGGCCTGATGGCGACCGTCACTGATCCCCGCGACATCATCCTGTCCCCGGTCATCTCGGAGAAGTCCTACGGGCTGATCGAGGACAACGTGTACACGTTCGTGGTTCACCCCGATTCGAACAAGACCCAGATCAAGATCGCCATCGAGCAGATCTTCAAGGTCAAGGTCGCATCGGTGAACACCGCCAACCGCCAGGGCAAGCGCAAGCGCACCCGCACCGGCTACGGCACGCGCAAGAGCACCAAGCGCGCCATTGTCACGCTGGCGCAGGGCAGCAAGCCGATCGATCTGTTCGGAACACCGGCCTAGCGAGAGAAGCTGAGAGACAAGAGTCATGGGAATTCGCAAGTACAAGCCGACGACCCCCGGTCGTCGCGGTGCCAGCGTCTCCGATTTCGCTGAGATCACTCGCGACCATCCGGAGAAGTCGCTGGTGCGTCCGCTGCACGGCAGGGGCGGGCGTAACGCGCACGGTCGAATCACCACCCGGCACAAGGGCGGTGGCCACAAGCGTGCGTACCGCGTGATCGACTTCCGCCGTCACGACAAGGACGGCGTCAACGCCAAGGTCGCGCACATCGAGTACGACCCCAACCGCACCGCGAACATCGCGCTGCTGCACTACCTGGACGGCGAGAAGCGCTACATCGTTGCGCCCCAAGGTCTGGCGCAGGGCCACGTCGTGGAGTCCGGCCCCAACGCCGACATCAAGCCCGGCAACAACCTGCCGCTGCGCAACATCCCGGCAGGCACCCTGATCCACGCCGTCGAGCTGCGGCCAGGCGGCGGCGCCAAGCTGGCCCGTTCGGCAGGCTCGTCGATCCAGCTGCTGGGTAAGGAAGGCACCTACGCCTCCCTGCGCATGCCCAGCGGTGAGATCCGCCGTGTCGACGTGCGCTGCCGCGCCACCGTCGGTGAGGTCGGCAACGCCGAGCAGGCCAACATCAACTGGGGAAAGGCCGGCCGCATGCGGTGGAAGGGCAAGCGCCCCACCGTTCGTGGTGTCGTCATGAACCCGGTGGACCACCCGCACGGCGGCGGCGAGGGCAAGACCTCGGGCGGCCGTCACCCGGTCAGCCCGTGGGGCAAACCCGAGGGCCGCACCCGTAAACGCAACAAGCAGAGCGACAAGCTCATCGTCCGACGCCGCCGTACCGGCAAGAAGCACCACCGGTAGAGAGCCAGGGATTAGAAAATGCCACGCAGCCTCAAGAAGGGTCCGTTCGTCGACGACCATCTCCTGAAGAAGGTCGACGTACAGAACGAGAAGAACAGCAAGCAGGTCATCAGGACCTGGTCGCGCCGTTCGACCATCATCCCCGACTTCATCGGGCACACCTTCGCGGTGCACGACGGCCGCAAGCATGTCCCGGTGTTCGTCACCGAGGCGATGGTCGGACACAAGCTCGGCGAGTTCGCCCCCACCCGCACGTTCAAGGGTCACATCAAGGATGACCGGAAGGCCAAACGGCGATGACCTCTGTTGAAACCGAATACCCGACCGCGACGGCGAAGGCCCGCTTCGTGCGCGTGTCGGCGACGAAGGCGCGCCGCGTGATCAACCTGGTGCGTGGCAAGTCCGTGTCCGAGGCGCTGGACATCCTGCGCTGGGCGCCGCAGGCCGCGAGCGAGCCGCTCGCCAAGGTGATCGCCAGCGCCGCCGCCAACGCGCAGAACAACGAGGGTCTGGATCCGTCCACGCTCGTGGTGGCCACCGTCTACGCCGACGAGGGCCCGACGGCCAAGCGCATCCGGCCACGCGCCCAGGGGCGTGCGTTTCGAATCCGCAAGCGCACCAGCCACATCACGGTGATCGTGGAGAGCCGTCCGTCGCGTGCTGAGCGTGGTGGTCAGGCGGCAAGCTCCACCCGTTCGCGACGCGCGCAGGGCAGCAAGGCCGCCGCCGCGAAGAAGTCGCCCGCAAAGAAGGCGCCCGCGACGAAGGCGAGCGCTGAAAAGGCTCCGGCCAAGAAGGCCGCCGCGAAGAAAGCTCCGGCGAAGAAGGCTTCTGACGAAGCGAAGGAGGGCTCAGAGTAGTGGGCCAGAAGATCAATCCCCACGGCTTCCGGCTCGGCATCACCACCGACTGGAAGTCCCGGTGGTACGCCGACAAGCAGTACAAGGACTACGTCAAGGAAGACGTCGCGATCCGTCGGCTGCTGGCCACCGGCCTCGAGCGCGCAGGCATCGCCGACGTGGAGATCGAACGCACCCGTGACCGGGTCCGCGTCGACATCCACACCGCGCGTCCTGGCATCGTCATCGGCCGCCGCGGCACCGAGGCCGACCGCATCCGCGCCGACCTGGAGAAGCTGACGGGCAAGCAGGTCCAGCTGAACATCCTCGAGGTGAAGAACCCCGAGTCGCAGGCTCAGTTGGTGGCCCAGGGTGTTGCCGAGCAGTTGAGCAACCGCGTCGCGTTCCGCCGTGCGATGCGCAAGGCCATCCAGTCCGCGATGCGTCAGCCCAACGTGAAGGGTATCCGCGTGCAGTGCTCGGGCCGCCTCGGTGGCGCCGAGATGAGCCGCTCGGAGTTCTACCGCGAGGGTCGCGTGCCGTTGCACACGCTGCGCGCCGACATCGATTACGGGCTGTACGAGGCGAAGACGACCTTCGGCCGCATCGGCGTGAAGGTCTGGATCTACAAGGGCGACATCGTCGGTGGCAAGCGTGAGCCGACCGCCGCGGTTCCCGCCGGCGCCGATCGTCCGCGCCGCGAGCGCCCGTCGGGCACCCGTCCGCGTCGCAGTGGCGCATCGGGTACCACCGCCACGAGCACTGAGGCCGGTCGCGCCGCATCGGGTACCGAAGAGGCACCCGCCGCAGAGGCGACGACCGCACCCGAGGCCACCGCCGAGGCTGCGACCGAGTCTTCTCCCCCTGTGACCACGGACACTACGGAGAGCTAGTCATGTTGATTCCCCGCAAGGTCAAGCACCGCAAGCAGCACCACCCGAAGCAGCGTGGTGTCGCCAGCGGCGGTACGTCGGTGAGCTTCGGCGACTACGGCATCCAGGCACTGGAGCACGCCTACATCACCAACCGGCAGATCGAGTCCGCTCGTATCGCCATCAACCGGCACATCAAGCGTGGCGGCAAGGTGTGGATCAACATCTTCCCGGACCGCCCGCTGACCAAGAAGCCGGCCGAAACCCGAATGGGTTCGGGCAAGGGCTCGCCGGAATGGTGGGTGTCCAACGTCAAGCCGGGTCGCGTGCTGTTCGAGCTGAGCTACCCCGACGAGAAGACCGCCAGGGAGGCGCTGACCCGCGCGATCCACAAGCTGCCGATCAAGGCACGCATCGTTACCCGAGAGGAGCACTTCTGATGGCGGTGGGAGTGACGCCGGGCGAACTGCGCGAGCTGACCGACGAGGATTTGCAGGACAAGCTGCGCGAGTCGAAGGAAGAGCTGTTCAATCTGCGCTTCCAGATGGCGACGGGTCAGCTGGCCAACAACCGCAGGCTGCGGGTCGTGCGTCAGGAGATTGCGCGCGTGTACACCGTGCTGCGCGAACGTGAACTGGGTCTGGCATCCGGACCCGTTGGTGAGGAATCGTAATGGCAGACAAGGCAACCAAGGGTCCGGCATACACCCCGCGCACCGAGAAGCCTCGCGGACGTCGCAAGACCCGCATCGGCTACGTGGTGAGCGACAAGATGCAGAAGACCATCGTGGTCGAGCTCGAGGACCGCGTGAAGCACCCGCTCTACGGCAAGATCATCCGCACCACGACGAAGGTCAAGGCGCACGATGAGAACGGCATCGCAGGCATCGGCGACCGCGTGTCGCTGATGGAGACTCGTCCGCTGTCGGCCACCAAGCGCTGGCGGCTCGTCGAGATCCTCGAGAAGGCCAAGTAGCAGTTACTGCGCGAGCAGTCCCCCGCAAGCGGGAGGTACCCCCAGCAAAAGCCCCCGAACACGGCGGTTTCTAGGGGTCGTCGCAACACTGCTGGTTAGTTGGTCAGTAGTAGATCACGCAAACGCTCGGCTGGGGTCTCCCATCCGAGCGTTTTGCGTGGGCGGCCATTGAGTTGCTGGGTGACGTGTTCGAGGTCTGCAGGTCCGAACACGCTCAGGTCGGTGCCTTTGGGGAAGTACTGGCGCAGGAGGCCATTGGTGTTTTCATTGGTGCCGCGCTGCCAGGGACTGGCCGGATCGCAGAAGTAGACGGCCATGTCGGTGGCCATCGAGAACTGTTTGTGGCGGGCCATTTCGGCGCCTTGGTCCCAGGTCAACGATCCGCGCAGATGCGCCGGCAGCGTGGCGATGGTGGCGATCAGGCCGTCGCGTACGGCCTCGGCGTGATGGCCGTCTGGCAGGTGCACCAGCATGGTGTAGCGGGTGGCGCGCTCGACGAGGGTGGCGATCGCGGTCTTGTTGCCTGCCCCCATAATCAGGTCGCCTTCCGTAAGACTGAAGCCGGCCCAGGAGAGCCGGGTGTGGCTGAGGTCGCCTTGCGCTGTGGTCGCTTATTGGGAATGTTCGCCCGGCTCTCCGGGGTGCCCTGGCTGCTAATTGAGATCTGCGCTCGGTCGCTGGTTACGGATGCGTCGGCGGGGTGTTCCACGGGCCGTAGTCAGCACCTAGACCAACGGACGGAGAAGCGTGGCCGCACAACGAGACACAGCCTGGGTCGGCATCGATATCGGCAAAACCCATCATTGGGCGTGCGTGGTGGATGCTGAGGGAAAGGCATTGTTGTCGGTCAAGGTCGCCAACGACGAGGCTGAGATAGAGGCACTGCTCGCCAAGACGGGCTCGCTGGCGATGCAGTTGATCTGGGCCGTCGACATCATCGGCGCGCCGTCGGCGTTGCTGCTGGCACTTCTGGCTCGGGCCGGCCAGTCGGTGCGTTACGCCTCGGGGCGGGTGGTCGCAGCGATGAGCGCTGCCTATGCCGGGGAAGGCAAGACCGACGCCAAAGACGCCTACGTCATTGCCGAGACCGCCCGCCTGCGCCGGGACCTATCGGTCATCGATACCGGTACCGACCTCGTGCGCAAACTCGCGGTGCTGACCGGACATCGAGAAGATCTGATCGCCGACCGGGTGCGCATGATCAACCGGCTGCGCGACCTGATGACCAGTGTGTTTCCCAGCCTGGAGCGGGCCTTCGACTACTCCTCGCACAAAGGAGCGTTGGTACTGCTCACCAGCTATGCCACCCCTGACCGGATCCGCCGCGTCGGACAGACTCGCCTGACGGGCTGGTTGCGCAACCGCAACGTGCGCGGTGCGGCCGACGTAGCCGCCCGCGCCACCGCCGCAGCCAAGGCCCAAACGGTCGTGCTTCCCGGGCAAGACATGACCGCGAGCATCGTCACCGAGCTGGCCACCGGCATCCTTGCCCTCGACGACCGACTGAAAGTCCTCGATGCCCAGATCCAGATGACCTTCGATGAGCACCCGCACGCGCGGATCATTCAGTCGATGCCCGGCTTCGGTCCCTTCCTCGGTGCCTCACTGTTGGTCGGCGCCAATGACTTACGCGCATTCCCCAGCGCCGGACACCTCGCCGCCGCAGCCGGGCTCGTCCCCGTCCCCAACGACTCCGGCCGACGCACCGGCAATCTGCACCGTCCGCTGCGCTATAGCCGGCGGCTGCGACACGTGTTCTATCTGTCAGCGCAGACGAGCATGATGCGCGCCGGACCCAACCGCGACTACTACCTCAAAAAGCGTGCCCAAGGCGCCACCCACAGCCAGGCCGTCATCGCCCTGGCACGCCGCCGCATCGACGTCCTGTGGGCACTGCTGCGCGAGAACCGGACGTGGACCGCGGCACCGCCGGCACTCGCTCAAGCGGCTTGACAACACCATTGAGATTCCCAGTGACCCGGTACCGCGCGGTCGGCGATCTCAGCAGGCCGGTCGCTGATCATGATCATCGGATCGACGAACCGCTGTGTGCGCTGGTCTGGGGCGCGATGCGGTTTGCGGCGTGTGCGTCCCGTCCGAAGCGCCTGGGCTAGTTCGCGTTTCAAGCCGCCGCGCGCTTGGAAGTACAGCGCTTGGTAGATCGTCTCGTGGCTCACCGGCATGCTCTCGTCGTCCGGGAAATCGTTGACCAGACGATGCGAGATCTGCTCAGGTGACAACCGTCGCGACAGTCCATCTTCCACCGCATCGCGCAACTTCTGGTTGGTCACCAGTTTGGACTTCTTCGGCCGGGCACGATCAGCCTTAGCGACCCGATCGGCCTGATACGGCAGATACAGCCCGCCGACGCTTCGGGTGCCGATTTCGCGCGACACCGTGGATTTGTGCTTGCCGATCAGCGCCGCGATCGCGGTCAACGTCAATCCATTGAGCAGCCCGTCGGCGATGACCAGCCGGTCGGGCAACGTCAAGTATCGATCGTTGATTACCGCAGCCGCCCCCCCAACGGTCGTGTTCACCGATTGTGTGTAGCGCCCTGAATCGCCGTATTCGATGACCGTGCCATCTGGACGTACCCGCGTGTCGCCGATCTTGCGGATGCCGTCACGCCAATCCCGGGCCGTGCGCACATGAACCCCGACCTCGCGGGCCGCCCGCGCCGTCGACCAGCCTGACGCCACGAGTTGCAGGAAACGCTCCCGGGCTGCCGCCTTGCCGTAGAGCTGGCGATCCCGGCTGACCAAACCCCGCTCGACCAGCACCCGCCGGGCCGTTCCGTGCGAAACTCCGACCGCCTTTGCGGCCTGATTGATCGAGCCCGTCGCGTCGAACACCGCCACGATCCGGCCAATATCAACGCCGCGTTTGTCCGGTCGCGGCGAGCCAATCGGCCGCCCCGTCGCCCGCAGGACCGCATACCCGCGCTGCCGCGAGATGCCCAGCCACGAGGCGGCCTCCTTCCCCGACACACCCCCGTCAACGAGTTTTGCTAGCTGATCCCCAAACCGAACACAGTCCTCCGAAAATGACACGGTCGCCGCAACCTCTCAAATCGAGAGTGTTGCGACGACCGCGTGAACTCGCCCACTCGGCGTGTCGGGGGCTTTTCCGTCTGCTCGTCATGAAACCCAGGCTCATCGTGATTGCAACACCTGATTGCCAGCGATAAGCGGGGATTCACCCGCGCCGTGCCGACTTTCGTCCGGCCGGGCTCTTCTTTCGCGACGACCGCCGCAATGCTGAGTTCACGCGCGAACGACAAGTACGCCGAGTTCGTCGAGAATGTGCAGATCGAGAGTGCGCTCGGAATCCTCTCCGGCCACACGGGTTTCGACTTCTCGACGCTCGGCCTCGACGACAACGTCGTCGACGCCGATGTGCAGGGGATTCGCGGACTGTTCGACGCCATCCTCGAGGCCAAGGACGGCGCACCCGTGACGGTGCGCGAGGCCGCCCAGATCTACGGCGTGTCGATGGGCGCACCGGTCGCTGTCGGCACGCCGTCCGATGTGGCAGACCAGATGGAGCAGTACCTCGACGAAGGCGGTTGCAATGGGTTCATGCCGCTCGCCACCGACACGCCGGCTTGCTTCAACGACGTGACCGAACTCTTGGTGCCCGAGCTACAGCGCCGAGGACGGTATCGGACGCGTTATCCCGGCACGACGTTGCGGGAGAGCCTGCAGGAGTATTAGTCGTTGTCGTGGTTGTGCTCGCGCCATGCGCGTTCGAACGGCAGCCGCCATGCGTTCGGAGCGATCAGCTGGTGAATCGCGTTGGGCCCCCACGTGCCCTGCGGGTAAGGCTTGGCGGGCGGCGGGTCGGTCAGCAGGTTCTCCGAGCGCTCCCAGAGCGATTCGATGCCCTCCGCGGTGGTGAACAGCGTGTGGTCGCCACGCATGGCGTCGAGGATCAGCCGCTCGTAGGCCTCGAGCACCTCGTTGGACGATTCGATCTCCTGCGTGGAGAACTGCATCGACAGCTTGTCGAGCTTCATGCCCGGTCCGGGCCGCTTGCCGTAGAACGACAGCGACACCTTGGAGTTGTCGGCCAGGTCGAAGGTCAGGTGATCCGGACCCTGCGAGCCGACGCCGGAGCCCGAGGGGAACATCGACCGCGGGGCCTCCTTGAACGCGATCGAGATGATGCGCATCCCCTCGGCCATCTGCTTGCCCGTGCGCAGGTAGATCGGGACGCCCGCCCAGCGCCAGTTGTCGATGCCGACCTTCAAAGCGATGAACGTCTCGGTATCGGAATCCTTTGCCACGCCCTCTAATTCGCGGTAACCGGTGAACTGGCCCCTGACCACGTCGGAGCACTTGACGGGCAGCATCGAGCGGAACACCTTGTTCTTCTCTTCGCTGATCGCCCGCGGCTCCAGCGCCGTCGGCGGCTCCATGACGACGAACGCCATCACCTGAAACAGGTGGGTGACGACCATGTCCTTGTACGCGCCGGTGCTCTCGTAGAAGTTGGCCCGCTCGTCGAGGCCCAACGTCTCGGGGATGTCGATCTGGATGTGGTCGATGAAGTTGCGGTTCCAGATGGGCTCGAACAGACCATTGGCGAACCGGAACGCCAGGATGTTCTGGGCGGCCTCCTTGCCGAGGAAATGGTCGATGCGGAAGATATGGTCCTCGCGGAACGTCTCGTGGACGAAGTCGTTGAGTTCGATCGCGCTGGCCAGGTCCGTGCCGAACGGCTTCTCCATCACGACGCGGGACCGCTCCACCAGCTTGGCGTCCCGAAGCATCGTGATGACCGCGCGGGCGGCCTTCGGTGGCACCGAAAGATAGTGCAGCCGAAGGGCATCCGATCCTAACTTGCTTTCGGCCTCCTCGACGGCGGCGGCCAGCGCCTCCGGGCCCGCGCTCTGGGGCACATAGGTGACGGTCTTGGCGAATCGGTCCCACTGCTCCTTGGTGAGCTTGTGCGTGCCGAAGTCGTCGATGGCGTGCTTGGCCAGCTCGAGGAACTCCTCGGTGGAGATCTCCTCCAACGAGGTCGCGATGATCTCGATGTCGGGCGCGAGTTGGGTCTGGTCCAGATAGGCGAGCCCGGGAATCAGTTTGCGTCTGGCCAGGTCGCCCGTAGCGCCGAACAGCACGACAACGTGCGGGTCGACCGAGAAGTCGTCACGACGGTGCGGCCGGGCGCCCGGTGCCGGATAGGAAATCGTCTGCGCTTTGCTTGTCGCCACCTTCGGATACTCTCACCGCCGCGCCGCACCTGCAGGCAGACCCTGGGGGTATCCACCCGGACGTCACAGGTCAGACGACCCTCATTTACTTTCCCGGGTGGCTTCCAGGACGACGCGGTACACGCCGGGGTGCGCCGTCATCTCGAAGTCGCGCATGGACCGCTGCGCGCTCTGCTGGTAGTAGTCCTGTGTCGTTGCCGCCTGCAACGCCTCGGCGCTGTCCCACTCGGTGATGTTGACCAGCTGGAATCGCGCATCCGGGCTCAATGCGCGATGGATCCGCAGCGACCGGAAACCCGGCTGGCTCCCCATGAACTCCGCGCGTTCCTCCCACTGCCGCATGAACGGCTCGATGTCCTCCGGATGGATCTCGAAAACGTTGATCAGCGTGATCGGCCCGTAGCCCGCGTCTTCGTCGGTCATATTCGCTCCTCCTCGCCACCGTCCGGCTACCCGATTTTCGCGGCGATGCCGTCGAGTAGTTGGCGCAGCCCGGACCGAAAGTCGGCCAGGTGGTCGTCGTCGCCGTCGTCGAACGCGCCGGATGCCAGCGCCGCCGCAAGCGCGGGGAACCGGTCGGCGTCGAGCACCCGCCGCAGCAGCCGGGGGTAGTCGGGTCCGTCGACCCGGCCCGCCTCAATGGCGAGGGCCGCAGCACCGCGGACGTAGTGCAGCACCGCCATGAGGGCGGCCAGCTTGTCTCGTTCGGTCAGCCCGGTATCGGCCAGGGCGGTCAGGCCGGCGTTCAGCCACGCCAGCTGTCCCGGGTCGGCTGGCGGTCCGGCGGCCGCCGCCTGCAGCACCCAGGGGTGACGGTGGTAGACATCCCACAGCCCGATGGCCCAATCGCTAAGGGCATCAGACCAATTGGCGTTGTCAGTCGATCCAGGCGGGGGGCCGGGCGCGGTCGACAGCATGAACATCACCAGCTCGTCCTTGTTGGCGACATGCCGATACAACGACATCGTGCCGCAGCCCAACCGCTCGGCCAGCCGCGCCATCGACAGCGCGGGCAGGCCGTCCGCATCAGCCAGCTCGACCGCCGCCGAGACGATGCGCTCCCGGCTCAGCCCGCTCGACCGTCGAGACGGCGCGGCGTCGCCCCACAGGATCTCCAGGGCGCGCGGCAGCGGCTCGTCACGGTCATTCATCACGGTCAGCGTAATCGACGTGCGGCGCATGTGCGTATAACGTACGCTTCTGCGTATGGCATACGCATCCGCTCGCGACCGGCGCTGGCCGGCACCGACACTCGCTCTGATCGTGCTGGTCTTCCTGGGTTACTCGCTGCCGCCCTACTTCACCGGTGGCACTCGCGTGCCCGCCACTTTCGCGCTGCACTATCCGCTGCTGGTCGGCCACGTCATGTTCGCGAGCGTGGCGATGGTGTCCGCGGTGTTGCAGATCTGGCCGGGACTGCGCCGCAGGCACCCCGGTGTGCACCGCCGCGTCGGCCGCGTCTACGTGTTCACCGCGGTGCCGGCAGCTATGTGCGCGATGGTCATCGGCGCGGCGACTCCGTTCGGGCCGATCCTGGCTGTCAGCAACGTGCTGCTGGCGTCCCTGTGGCTGTGGTTCACGATCACCGGATACCTCGCGGGCAGGCAGCGGCGGTTTGCGGTGCACCGCCGGCAGATGGTCCTCAGCGCCACCATCGGGCTCTCGATCATCACCAACCGCGTCTGGACGCCGATGCTGTTCATCGCACTGCACCCGTTGCAGGACAGCGCCTTTGGCGGCAACGAGGAGCACTACCTGTGGGTGGTGGCGGGCATCGGCGCGTGGCTGGGATGGACGATCCCGACCTTCGCCGTCTATCGCTGGTTGAAGCGCAATCCGGTGGTGCCGCCATCCTCGATTTCTCAGCAGCCGCTTATCCAGTCGGTGTAGTGTCCGGGCGGGTTGGGACGCACCTACCGGGACGAGGCTGGGCCATGGCAACCGAATTCAACGGCAAGATCGAGCTCGATATCCGTGATTCCGAAGCTGATTGGGGTCCGTACGCCGCGCCGACCGCACCCAAGGGCGCACCCAACGTCCTGTATCTCGTGTGGGACGACACCGGCATCGCGACATGGGACTGCTTCGGCGGACTGGTGGAAATGCCGACCATGAGCCGCATCGCCGAGCGCGGGGTACGGCTGTCCCAGTTCCACACCACCGCCCTGTGCTCGCCGACGCGTGCCTCGCTGCTCACGGGCCGCAACGCCACCACTGTCGGCATGGCCACCATCGAGGAGTTCACCGACGGCTTCCCGAACTGCAACGGCCGCATCCCGGCCGACACCGCCCTGTTGTCCGAGGTGCTGAACGAGCGGGGATGGAACACCTACTGCGTCGGCAAGTGGCACCTGACCCCGCTGGAGGAATCGAATCTCGCTGCCACCAGACGTCATTGGCCGCTGTCTCGCGGATTCGAGCGGTTCTACGGGTTCATGGGCGGCGAGACCGACCAGTGGTATCCCGACCTGGTGTACGACAACCATCAGGTGTCACCGCCGGCAACGCCGGAGGAGGGTTACCACCTGTCGAAGGACATCGCCGACAAGACAATTGAGTTCATCCGCGACGCCAAGGTGATCGCCCCGGACAAGCCGTGGTTCAGCTACGTCTGCCCCGGTGCCGGGCATGCGCCGCACCACGTCTTCAAGGAATGGGTCGACAAGTATTCGGGCAAGTTCGACATGGGCTATGAGCGCTATCGCGACATCGTGCTGGAGAACCAGAAGAAGCTCGGCATCGTGCCTGCGGACACCGAATTGTCGCCAGTCAACCCGTATCTCGATGTGAAGGGCCCCAACGGTGAGCCGTGGCCCCCGCAAGACACCGTGCGCCCATGGGATTCGCTGAACGACGAGGAGAAGCGGCTGTTCAGCCGGATGGCGGAGGTGTTCGCCGGGTTCCTGTCCTACACCGATGCCCAGATCGGCCGGATACTAGACTATCTCGAGGAATCCGGGCAACTGGACAACACGATCATCGTGGTGATCTCCGACAACGGCGCCAGCGGTGAAGGCGGGCCGAACGGTTCGGTCAACGAGGTGAAGTTCTTCAACGGTTACATCGACACTGTTGAGGAGAGCATGCGCTACATCGACCGCCTCGGCAGCCCGGACACGTACCCGCACTACGCGATCGGTTGGGCGATGGCCTTCAACACGCCGTACAAGTTGTACAAGCGCTACGCCTCCCATGAAGGAGGAATCGCAGACACCGCAATCATCAGCTGGCCCAACGGAATCAAGGCCCACGGTGAAGTGCGCGACAACTATGTCAACGTCTGCGACATCACCCCGACGATATACGACCTGCTCGGCGTCAGGCCGCCCGCCGATGTCGGCGGAATCGCGCAGAAGCCGCTGGACGGCGTGAGTTTCAAAGCAGCGCTTGACAACCCGTCGGCTGACACCGGCAAAGACACCCAGTTCTACACCATGCTGGGTACCCGCGGGATCTGGCACAAGGGTTGGTTCGCCAATACCGTGCACGCGGCAACACCTGCGGGATGGTCGCACTTCGACAAGGACCGCTGGGAGCTCTACCACATCGAGACGGACCGCAGTCAGTGCCACGACCTGGCCGGCGAACAGCCCGAGAAGCTCGACGAGCTCACGAAACTCTGGTTCGACGAGGCGGCCAAGTACAACGGCCTGCCGCTCGCCGATCTCAACATCTTCGAGACGATGACGCGCTTCCGTCCGTACCTGACCGGCGACCGAAAGAGCTTCACCTACTACCCGGACTCGGCAGAAATCGGGATGGGTGCCGCCGCCGAACCGCGGGGCCAGTCGATATCCGTGCTCGCCGAGGTGGCCATCGACACAACGGGGGCGGAAGGTGTGCTGTTCAAGCAGGGCGCCGCGCATGGCGGGCATGTGTTGTTCATTCAGGACGGGCGGCTGCACTACGTCTACAACTTCATGGGTGACGAGGAGCAGATGGTGTCGTCGCCCGGCGCGGTTCCGCTAGGGCAGCACATCTTTGGCGTCAGCTACGCCCGCACCGGAACGGTCGAGAACAGCCACACACCGCTCGGTGACGTCACGCTCTACATCGACGGCGACGCCGTCGCGTCCCTCCCGAACGTCAAGGCCCATCCGGGAACGTTCGGGCTGGCCGGCGCGACGATCAGCATCGGGCGCAACAGCGGTTCGGCGGTATCGAGTACGTTCAAGGCTCCCTATGTATTCACCGGTGGCACGATCGCGCAGGTCAACGTCGACCTATCCGGTGCTCCGTATGTCGACGTGGAGAAAGAACTGGCACTCGCGTTCTCAAAAGACTGATGATGGAGGGGTGAAGCGGTTCGGTCGGACGACGTTCGTCCTGCTGAGTCTGACGGCCTCGCTCGCATCGGGATGCGTGCGGACGGATGAGGGCGTCGCGATCCGCAGTGAGGATGCCGAGGCGCCGACCAGCCTGAGCGCAGCGCCGACGCCGCGTCCGACCGAGGACGCCGGGCCTGCGGCTCCAGGAATCGTCGCGACCTCGCGGGCGCCGATCCCGCCCGGGGCCGTTACCTGCGCCCAACCGGTCCGACCCGCCGTCGAGGCCGTCGCACAGGTTTCGGATCCCGCCGCGCCACGGGTCACCGTCGCGGTTCCCGACGGCTGGAAGGTGACGCCCGGGACCGGTGACGTCGGTGTCCGCATGGATGGCCCGGCCGGCATGTCGGCCACGGTCACGATCACGAAGACAAAGCTCGATCCGACTGCGGCGTTCACCGAGTATGCGGACAAGGTGATGGCGGTGTCGCCGGTCAGCAGCGTCAGCGTGCTGCCCGCCGAACTATGCGGCTACAGCGGCCAGAAGCTGATGGGGAATTGGTCGGACAACCCGCAACAGTCCGTGGAGTTCCTCGACCGCATTGTGCACATCTGGACGAATACCAACAACTATTTGGTGGCGGTTCACTCGGAGGCGCCCGCAGGCACCCCCGGATTCGACGCTGCCTCAACGGTGCTCATCGACGACTTCGCCGTCGGCATACCCTGAGGCCATGCTCACCGAGCTCGTCGAGGTGCCCGGCGGATCGTTCCGGATGGGTTCGACGAGCTTCTATCCGGAAGAGGCGCCGATACACACGGTGGGGGTATCCGCGTTCGCGATCGAGCGGCATCCGGTCACCAACATCCAGTTCGCCGAATTCGTCGACGACACCGGCTACGTCACCGTCGCCGAACAGGAACTCGATCCGGCCGCATATCCCGGCGCGAACCCCGCCGACCTCGTTCCCGGGGCGCTGGTGTTCCGGCCGACATCCGGGCCGGTGGACCTGCGGGACTGGCGGCAGTGGTGGGAATGGAGGCCCGGCGCGTGCTGGCGTCACCCGTTCGGCCCGGACAGTGGGGTCGATGATCGACCAGACCACCCCGTCGTGCAGGTCGCTTATCCGGACGCGGCGGCATACGCCCGGTGGGCCGGTCGGCGGTTACCCACCGAGGCCGAATGGGAGTACGCGGCGAGGGCGGGCAGCACCTCCGCCTATTCGTGGGGCGATGACCCGACACCGGGGGGCCGGTTGATGGCCAACACGTGGCAGGGCCGCTTCCCGTACCGAAACGATGGCGCGCTCGGCTGGACGGGGACATCCCCGGTGGGCACGTTCCCTCCGAACGGCTACGGCCTCGTCGACATGATCGGCAACGTCTGGGAGTGGACGACGACGGAGTTCACCGGCCACCACCGGCTCGACCAGACCGCCGAGAACTGTTGTGCGCCAATCATTACCGCCGATCCGACGGTCAACCAGGCGCTCAAGGGTGGTTCGCACTTGTGCGCGCCCGAGTACTGCCATCGCTACCGGCCCGCGGCGCGCTCGCCGCAGTCGCAGGACAGCGCGACGACGCACATCGGGTTCCGTTGCGTCCAGTGATTTCGGCGCGCTACCGTGCGATGAGCGCCGGTTAGCGCGCCGAAATCACCATTAGCAGGGGCGCGTCGCGGATAGGGTCACCGCCGTGAGCGACAAATACCGGGTGATCCTCTGGGGGCCAGGCTCGATCGGCAGTGAGCTGCTGACGGCGATCATCGACCACCGAGACGACCTCGAAATCGTTGGCGTGCGGGTCTATTCGGACGCCAAGAACGGCGTCGACGTAGGAACCCTGGTCGGGCGCGACCCGATCGGCGTGGCCGCAACGACCGACGTCGACGCAATCGTCGCACTCGACGCCGACTGCGTCATCTACACCCCGCGCAACGGCGACCTCGACGACGTCTGCAGGCTGCTGGCCAGCGGGAAGAACGTCGCCACCACCGTGTTCCTGTTCTATCCGCCCCGGTTACCCGACGCCGATCGCGAGCGGTTGGCGTCGGCATGCCGCGAGGGCGACAGCACCTTTCACGCCAGCGGCATCAACCCGGGCAACCTGTCGGGCGTCCTGCCGCTTGCGCTGTCGGGGATGAGCCGCACGATCGACAAGATCACCCTGCAGGAACGCGCCGACATGACGCTCTACGACAGCACCGACATCAGCTTCGGCAACATGAAGTTCGGCGAGCCGCTGGAGGTCGTCGACCCTGATGCCGACGAGTATCTGCACGACATGAAATCGATGTTCGTCGAACAAATCTGGCTGCTGGCCGATGCGCTCAACGCCGACATCGACGAAGTCACCGTCGACATCGAGGCCGTTCCCGCGCAGCGCGACCATCAGATCTTCGACCGGCTGCTGCGTGCGGGCACCACGGCTGGGCAGCGCTGGAACCTGGTGGGGCGCCGCGGCGGCGAGCCCCGCGTCGAGATCGAGACGTTGTGGACCGTGGGCAACGAGTACCCGCAGCACTGGCCCGCCCCCGACCATGGCTGGACGCTGACCATCGAGGGCGACCCGTCGATGCGCGTCCACTTCCTGACTCTGGCCAGCTTCACGCGCAACGCGAGCATCGCCGAGCACGCTCAGGCGGCCAACATCGCGACCGGGATGCAGGTGCTCAACGCGGTACCCGCGGTGTGCGAGGCTCCGCCGGGATTTGCGACGAATGCGACGCTTCCTCTGATTCGCAGCGCGACCGGCTTCGCCCGCTGACGTCGCCGCGATAGAGGTCCTGTGTTCCGGTGGCGTTCGCCAGCCCGATGATGCCCGCGACGATCAACACGCCGGACACCGCGATCGCGGCCACTACGCCGGGATCCCTCGGCATCGGCGCGTCAAACGCGAGCATGCCGACGAGGAAGCTGGCGACCGGGTTGGTCGCGCTCATCGCCGCGACCGCCGCGGGGAGCGGACCGCTGGCGACCGCGAGCTGACCGAGGACGAAGCCGCCCGCGGTCGAGACGATCAACGCATACACCGGCCAGTGCAGCGCAGCGCGTGCGAGGCCGTGTGCCGAGACATCCTCGATGATCACCTTGATCAACACCGCGCTCATCGCATGGCACAGGCCGGCGCTGACACCCGACAGGACGCTGGCGAGCGTCGCGGTGACGTGGCGGCTGATGAGCCGCAGCACCGCGATGATCCCGATCGCACCGATCGCCATTGCGAGCGCCCGTCCGCGGTGGGGCGGGGCGCTCTGCGGCGTCGCCCCCTCCGTGGTCAACAGGATGACCAGGCCCGCGCACACGGCGACGGCGGAGGAGATATCGCGCAGCGAGGGCCAGCGCCGCTCCTCGGCCGAGGCGAACGACATCGCGAAGAGCAACTGTGTCGACATCAACGGCTGGACGGCGGAGACGGACCCCAACTTGAGGGCGATCGCCTGAACGCCGTTGCCGACGACGTTGGTGACCCAGCCCGCTACCCACGCCTTGCTGCTGGTCAGCCTGCCGACGAAGCGCAGCACGGTCAACGGCCCGGTCAGTGACGACGGGTGGCCTCCGAGGGCCTCGCGCGCGGCCCGGCACTGCAGAAGCGCCGACAGCGCGAACAGCAGCGCCGCGGCCAGGCCTGCTGCGATAACGGCGGTCATGAGCTCATCGCCGTCATCCTCGCCGGGGCGGGCGAACAGCGCAGAACGGGACGCGCCGAGCATCCGCGAACTGCCAGTTAACAGGGCGTGTCACACAACAAACTCCCCCTTGCAGCGCGGTGGGTACCCCCAGGTCGCTCGGGCGGTGCAGCAATGACCAGCGCGGATTTGGAGCATCGCTGGTCGTCGCCTAGAATTCACTGGTTGCCTTGGGCAGACCTCGGCTGTTCCTCACGGAAAAGCCCTGCGTGCCCTTCGGTGACACAAGACCGCGCACGTCAGGTCGGTATCTGCCGTGCATACATAACCAGGTCGAGGAGATCGAGTGATTCAGCAGGAATCGCGGCTGAAGGTCGCCGACAACACCGGCGCCAGGGAGATCCTGTGCATCCGTGTGCTCGGCGGCTCGTCGCGGCGCTATGCCGGCATCGGCGACGTCATCGTGGCGACCGTCAAGGAAGCCATCCCCGGCGGCAACGTCAAGCGCGGGGAAGTGGTGAAGGCCGTCATCGTGCGCACCGTCAAGGAGCGCCGCCGCGCCGACGGCAGCTACATCAAGTTCGACGAGAACGCCGCCGTCATCATCAAGCCCGACAACGATCCCCGTGGCACCCGCATCTTCGGCCCGGTCGGGCGCGAACTGCGTGAGAAGAAGTTCATGAAGATCGTTTCGCTCGCCCCGGAGGTGTTGTAGATGAAGGTCCACAAGGGCGACACCGTGCTGGTCGTCTCCGGCAAGGACAAGGGCGCGAAAGGCAAAGTGCTGCAGGCGTACCCGACCCGTAACCGGGTGCTTGTCGAGGGCGTGAACCGCATCAAGAAGCACACCGCGATCTCGCGCACCGAGCGTGGCGCGCAGTCGGGCGGCATCGTCACCCAGGAGGCGCCCATCCACGTGTCCAACGTGATGGTGGTCGACTCCGACGGCAAGCCGACCCGCATCGGATACCGCCGCGACGATGAGACCGGCAAGAAGGTCCGCATCGCCAAAACCAACGGCAAGGACATCTAGAGAATGACCACCGTAGAAAAGACTGAGAAGACCCTGCCCCGGCTCAAGCAGCGCTACCGCGAGGAGATTCGCGACGCACTGCAGAAAGAGTTCGGCTACGGCAACGTCATGCAGATCCCGGGCGTGGTGAAGGTCGTCGTCAACATGGGCGTCGGCGACGCCGCCCGCGACGCCAAGCTGATCAACGGCGCCGTCAACGACCTGGCGCTGATCACCGGCCAGAAGCCCGAGGTGCGCAGGGCGACGAAGTCCATCGCCCAGTTCAAGCTCCGCGAGGGCATGCCCATCGGCGCGCGCGTCACGCTGCGCGGCGACCGGATGTGGGAATTCCTGGACCGGCTGATCTCGATCGCGCTGCCGCGTATCCGCGACTTCCGCGGGTTGGGCGCCAAGCAGTTCGACGGTCGCGGCAACTACACCTTCGGGCTGACCGAGCAGTCGGTGTTCCACGAGATCGACGTGGACAGCATCGACCGGCCCCGTGGCATGGACATCACCGTCGTCACCTCGGCGACGAACGACGACGAAGGACGAGCGCTGTTGCGGGCCCTCGGCTTTCCGTTCAAGGAGAACTGAGCAGATGGCAAAGAAGGCTCTGGTCAACAAGGCCAACAAGAAGCCCAAGTTCAAGGTGCGCGGCTACACCCGCTGCAACAGGTGCGGCCGCCCGCACGCGGTCTACCGCAAGTTCGGGCTGTGCCGCATCTGCCTGCGCGAGATGGCGCACGCGGGCGAGCTCCCAGGTGTTCAGAAGTCCAGCTGGTAGATGGCGGCGCAGACCTTCGCGATGAGCGCTTGCGCGAAGAGCTGACCACACAGACCACTTAAAGAAAGTGCGCGGAAGGCCTCGGTTAGGGGAACCGCCGCGAGGAAGGTGAAACCGCTGTCATGACGATGACGGACCCGATCGCAGACTTCTTGACGCGTCTGCGCAACGCCAATTCGGCGTATCACGACGAAGTCACCCTGCCGCATTCGAAGATCAAGGCCAACATCGCCGAGATCCTCAAGGCCGAGGGCTACATCTCCGACTACCACACCGAGGATGCTCGGGTGGGCAAGTCGCTGGTCGTCGAGCTGAAGTACGGCCCAAGCCGTGAACGCAGCATCGCGGGCCTGCGCCGGGTGTCCAAGCCCGGTCTGCGGGTGTACGCGAGATCCACCAACCTGCCGCGAGTCCTCGGCGGCCTCGGCGTGGCGATCATCTCCACGTCCTCGGGCCTGCTCACCGATCGTCAGGCGGCACGACAAGGCGTGGGCGGCGAAGTCCTCGCGTACGTGTGGTGAGGGGGAACTAGCCATGTCTCGCATTGGTAAGCAGCCGGTTCCGGTACCCAGCGGAGTCGACGTGACGATCGACGGCCAGCACGTCTCGGTCAAGGGCCCCAAGGGCACCCTGGACTTGGCGGTCGCCGAGCCCATCAGGGTGGCCCGCGACGACGACGGCGCCATCGTGGTAACCCGGCCGGACGACGAGCGGCACAACCGCTCGCTGCACGGCCTGTCGCGCACCCTGGTGGCCAACCTCGTCACCGGCGTCACCGAGGGTTACACCATCAAGATGGAGATCTTCGGCGTCGGCTACCGCGTGGTGGCCAAGGGCAGCAACCTCGAGTTCGCCCTCGGCTATAGCCACCCGGTGCTCATCACCGCTCCGCAGGGCGTCACCTTCGCGGTGGAGACCCCGACGAAGTTCTCGATCTCCGGCATCGACAAGCAGAAGGTCGGCCAGATCGCGGCCAACATCCGCCGCCTGCGGAAGAGCGACCCTTACAAGGGCAAGGGCATCCGCTACGAGGGTGAGCAGATCCGCCGCAAGGTCGGAAAGACAGGTAAGTAGCAATGGCTCAAGCCCAGAAGGCAAAAGACGCTTCGAAGAACGCAGGCAAGAGCGTCGCGCAGGTCCGGCGGACCTCGCGGCTGCGCAGGCATGCGCGGTTGCGCAAGAAGATCGAGGGCACGGCCGAGACTCCGCGTCTGGTGGTGCACCGCTCTTCGCGGCACATCCACGTGCAGTTGGTGAATGACCTGAACGGCACCACGCTGGCCGCGGCCTCCTCCATCGAGGCCGACGTGCGCGGGGTGGATGGCGACAAGAAGGCCCACAGCAAGCGGGTCGGTCAGCTGATCGCCGAGCGCGCCAAGGCCGCAGGAATCGAGAGCATCGTGTTCGACCGTGGCGGCTACACCTACGGCGGACGCCTTGCGGCGCTGGCCGACGCGGCACGCGAAGGCGGGCTGAAGTTCTGATGACGAATGAGCTGAAAACAATTGAAAGGACTGCGTAATGGCCGATCGGGCTACGAGCGGTGCCGGCCCTGTCTCCTCGGGGGATTCCCGAGACAACAGGCGGGGTGACCGCGATGGCCGGGGCCGTCGTGACGACCGTGGTGGTCGCCGCGACCGCGACGGTGGCGAGAAGAGCAACTACCTCGAGCGCGTCGTCTCGATCAACCGCGTATCCAAGGTGGTCAAGGGTGGTCGGCGGTTCAGCTTCACCGCCCTGGTGATCGTCGGCGACGGCAACGGCATGGTCGGTGTCGGATACGGCAAGGCCAAGGAAGTTCCGGCCGCGATCGCCAAGGGTGTCGAGGAGGCGCGCAAGGGCTTCTTCCGTGTCCCGCTGATCGGCCGCACCATCACGCACCCGGTGCAGGGTGAGGCCGCCGCGGGCGTCGTCATGCTGCGTCCGGCCAGCCCCGGTACCGGTGTGATCGCCGGCGGTGCAGCCCGCGCGGTGCTGGAATGCGCTGGCGTGCACGACATCCTGGCCAAATCGTTGGGCAGCGATAACGCGATCAACGTGGTGCACGCCACCGTTGCCGCGCTCAAGCTGCTGCAGCGTCCGGAAGAGGTAGCGGCCCGTCGCGGCCTGCCCATCGAGGACGTGGCGCCCGCAGGCATGCTCAGGGCGCGCCGCGAGGCCGAGTCGGTGGCCGCCAGCGCCGCCGCCGCAGCGAGCCGAGAAGGAACTGCATAACCATGGCAGAGCTGAAGATCACCCAGGTGCGCAGCACCATCGGCGCCCGTTGGAACGCGCGCGAGAGCCTGCGGACGTTGGGACTGCGCAAGATTCGTCAGTCGGTGATCCGTGAGGACAACCAGCAGACGCGCGGCCTCATCAAGGCTGTGCATCACCTCGTCGAGGTGGAGGAAGTCAAGTGACCATCAAACTCCATGACCTGAAGCCGGCTCCCGGCTCGAAGACCGCGAAGACCCGTGTCGGTCGCGGTGAGGGCTCCAAGGGCAAGACCGCCGGTCGCGGCACGAAGGGCACGAAGGCGCGCAAAAACGTCCCGGCGGCGTTCGAGGGCGGCCAGATGCCGATTCACATGCGGCTGCCGAAGCTCAAGGGCTTCCGCAACCGGTTCCGCACCGAGTATGAGGTCGTCAACGTCGGCGACCTGAACAAGCTGTTCCCCAACGGCGGCGACGTCGGTGTCGACGAGCTGGTGGCCGCTGGCGCGGTCCGGAAGAACTCTCTGGTGAAGGTGCTCGGCGACGGCAAGCTGACCGTCAAGGTCAACGTCACCGCGCACAAGTTCAGCGGCAGCGCGAAGGAAAAGATCAGCGCCGCAGGCGGTTCCGCGACCGAGGTCGCGTAACTCCTAGCGCCGTCTGCTCGGCGAGGCATTAGCGCAGCTGCGGGATCACCTCTGCGGCAAGGCGTTCCATCTGCTCGCGGTTCTCGGCGACGTCCTTGCCTGCCGGGTTCAGCAGGATCATCTCGGCGCCCGCGTCGATGACCTCGCGCAGCCCGCGAACCACATCGTCGGGCGTGCCCGTCACCGGGAGGTCCTCGATGCCCGGCATATCGCCGTAGATCCGGTGCAACCCCTCGAGCATCCGCTCGCGGGCGCGTCCCGCGTCATCGTCGATGGTCAGGTACACCCTCTTGCCGATGGTGAATTTCGTTGCGTCCTTGTGCTGTTCGTCGAGCTCGTGACGGACGGTCTTGACTGCTTCGGCGAATACCGCGGTCGACGTGGAGCCTGCGCCGAGGAAGGCGTCGGCCAGTCGCACCCCGCGCGCCAGGGCCTTGGGTGCGGTGCCGCCGATCCAGATCGGCGGGTGCGGTCGCTGCACCGGCTTGGGCTGGATCGTGACGCCGTCCACGTCGCGGAACCGGCCATGGAAGGTCACGGTCGGCTCGTCGGACCAGGCCGCCTTCATCAGCTCGACGCCCTCGGTGAAATAGCTGACGAACGTTGCCCTGTCCACGCCGAATGCCTCGAACGGACGACGCTTTCCGCCATGGCCGACGCCGACGTCCAGCCGGCCGTGGCTGAGCCGGTCGACCGCGGCGACCGCCCACGCCAGCTGCAACGGGTCATGCAGTGTGGTGATGAGCACCGCGACGCCAAGTCGCAGCCGGGTCGTACACGCCGCGGCGTAGGCGAGCATCTGCAACGGCGCTATCTGCGGCGACTGTCCGACGACCTGCTCCATCGTCCAACCGCCTTCGAAGCCGAGTTCCTCGGCGCGGGCGAGATAGGCCTTCATGCCTTCGTCGTCGAAACGGTCGTAGTCCAGCTGGGGGATCGAGATCGAGAAGCGCACACGTTCACCGTAGGCGGTTCACACAGAACGTGATCTGATGGCCCGATGGCCGGAATCGTCGAGCGCTACCTCGACGCGATCGTCTCGCACGACTGGGACGTGGTCGGTGAGTGCATCGCCGACGACATCGTCCGCGTCGGCCCGTACGGGGACCGCTTCGCAGGCCGCGACGATTACCTCCCCTTCATCTCCGAGACCATGCCGAAGCTCAAGGGCTACTCGATGGACCTTCACCGGGTCACCTATGCGAGCGACACGCTGGCGTTCGCCGAGCTCAGCGAAACGGTGGAGGTCGAGGGCATGCCGACGTTCACGCCGGAGGTGCTCGTCTTCGAACTGGACAACGACGGGCTCATCTCGCGCGTCGACATCTTCATCCAGACACTGGGCCGCTAGCCTGCGCGACCGCGTCGGTAGGCTCGGGTGATGTTCAGCTTCGTGCCAGGTGTTCCCAATCTCGACGACCTGCGGTCACTGGCCCGCAAGGTAGATACCGCCCGCCACAAAGGCGTGCCCAACGGCTGCGTGCTGGAGTTGGATCTGCTGACGGCGCCGCCGGAGACGACGGGGTTCGACCCGATGGCGATCATCAGCGGGGGTGGCAGGCCGATGGCGCTGCGCGAGGCCGTCGCGGCGATTCACCGGGCCGTCGAGGACGACCGGGTCGCCGGGCTCATCGCGCGGGTGCAGCTTCCCGCTGCGGCCGCGGGGCCGGTGCAGGAGCTGCGGGCTGCGATCGCCGCATTCAGCGATGAGAAGCCGTCGCTGGCGTGGGCCGAGACCTATCCCGGCACGCTGTCCTACTACCTGGCGTCGGCATTCCGCGAGGTGTGGATGCAGCCGTCCGGAACCGTCGGGCTGGTCGGGTTCGCCACCAGCGCGCTGTTCCTGCGCGACGCGCTGGACAAGGCGGGCATCGAGGCGCAGTTCGTCGCTCGCGGCGAATACAAGTCCGCCGCAAACCTTTTCACGCAGGACCGCTACACCGACGCCCACCGCGAGGCCGACAGCCGGCTGCTGGCCAGCCTGCACGGCCAGGTGTGGCAGGCGGTCGCGGAATCCCGCCACATCGACCCTGCCGCGGTCGATGAGCTGGCCAACAAAGCGCCGCTGCTGCGCGACGCCGCCGTCACCGGCCGACTCGTCGACCGCATCGGCTTCCGCGACGAGGCCTACGCGCGAATCAGTGAACTCGTTGGCGCGCCAGGGATTTCGCCGGAAACTGGTGACGCCGACAGCGATCCCCATGCACCGCCGCGGATGTATCTGACGCGCTACGCCAAGGCCACGGCGCCGCGGCCCGGTCCGCAGATGCCGTCGATCCCGGGCCGCAAGTCCAAGCCGACGGTCGCCGTCGTCACGCTGCACGGGCCGATCGTCAGCGGCCGCGGCGGTCCGCAGGTGCTGCCGTTCGGCAACTCCAGCGCGGGCGGCGACACGATCGCAGCGGCCTTGCGTGAGGCGGCCGCCGACGATTCGGTGTCGGCGATCGTGCTGCGCGTCGACAGCCCCGGCGGGTCGGTCACCGGCTCGGAAACCATTTGGCGAGAAGTGAACCGGATTCGCGAGGGCGGCACACCGGTCGTCGCGTCGATGGGCGCCGTCGCGGCATCCGGCGGCTACTACGTGTCGATGGGCGCGAACAAGATCGTCGCCAACGCGGGCACGATCACCGGATCCATCGGCGTCGTCACCGGCAAGCTCGTGGCGCGCGAGCTCAAGGACCGGCTCGGCGTCGGCTCGGATTCGGTGCGCACCAACGAAAATGCCGACGCATGGTCGATCAACAAGCCGTTCACCGACGAGCAGCACGCTCACGTCGAGGCCGAGGCCGACCTGTTCTACACGGACTTCGTCGAACGTGTGGCGGCAGGCCGCAAGCTCAGCGTCGAGGCGGTCGACGCCGTCGCCCGCGGCCGGGTGTGGACGGGCGCCGACGCGCTCGAGCGCGGCCTCGTCGACGAGCTCGGCGGCCTGCGCACCGCGATCAACCGGGCCAAGGTGCTGGCCGGGTTCGACGAGGACGACCACGCCCGCATCGTCAGCTACCCCGGATCGTCGTTCCTGGCATTCCTGCGGCCCAAGCTGTCGTCGCAGCCGGCCGCGGCGTCACTGCCGGAGGCGGTAGCGGCGCTCGTCGGGCGCTCCGTGGTGGAGATGTGGGGTCAGGCCGAGCGGTCGCTAACCGGTGTCACCGCACTCTGGCTGGGCGACTACCGCTTCTGACCGCGACCGCCGTCACGGCAGCTTCTGCAGGCCTGCGCCGGTGAGGAGATAGCCGGGCGCCGTCGTCGCCGGATCTTCACGCATCAGGTCGACGAGGGCGGACCCGGCTAGTTCGGGGGTCAACACCTGCCCCAGCTGGGCGGTATACGCCTCTTCGGATTGCCCGCTGCGGGCCGAATAGCCGCGGATTCCTCGCCGTCCGACCTCACCGAACGGCGTCATCCTCGGCATCACGGCGGTGACCGTGATGTCCAGACCCGAGCGCTGCGCCTCTTCATGGGCATATCCCGCGATGAACCGTTGCGTGGCCTTGGCGCCCGCATAGCCGCCGCTCGCCGGGGACCCGTTGATGGCGGCGCCGCTGCTCACCACGACCACCCTGCTCCCCGGCGGCAACGGCTGCAGCAGAGCCTCACGCAGCCATGTGAACGCGATCTTGACGTCGGTGTGCCAGTTGCCCGAGAAGGTCTCCCACGTCTGGTGGTGCAGCGGGCGCATGACGGGATTGGCGCCCGCGACGAGTACGAGGATCTGCGGCCGGTAGCGGTCCACCACGTCCCACGCCACCGCCGCATCGGTCGCATCGGCGGTCTCGGTGCGGATGTTCACGCCGTCGGCGGCCAGTTCGTCGAGTGCGGCCGCGGAGCGGGCGATGGCGACGACGGGGGCGCCCGCCGCGTCGAACGCGAGGGCAACCCCGCGACCCAAACCCCTGCTGGCACCGACGACGACCGTCGTCCTGTCCGAGAAATCACTCATGATCTGTCACTCCTTGCTGTTGGCAGCCCGCTTTCGGGGCCGTCCAACGATGTAGACACCGCGGTCGGAGAAATCTGGCGCTCGTCGGCCGCCCAGTTCTCGGCTCGGCCGGGGTCAGTACTTCAGATGGCCGAGGAGAGTGAGCCGTGACGCGAGGGTGGAGGGATGACAGGCGACCTGCTGATCAAGGCGCAAGCCGGCGACGGCGAAGCGTTCCGCGAATTGACCGAACCGTACCGCCGCGAGCTGCAGGTGCACTGCTACCGGATGCTGGGTTCGTTCCAGGATGCCGAGGATGTCCTGCAGGACACGATGCTGTCCGCGTGGCGAGGCCTTCGCACCTACGAGGGCCGCGCATCGATCCGTACCTGGCTCTACCGCATCGCCACGAATCGGTGCCTGAATGCGCTGCGCTCGGCTCAGCGGCGCCCTGCCAAGGAGTGGGACGTCATCGACATTGAGCCGCCGGAGCCGACGCGGCTTGGCGAGGTCGTATGGCTCGAGCCGTATCCGGACGTCCTTCGCGGAGGCGTGGTCGGCGTCGCCGGGCCCGAGGCGCATTACGAACAGACCGAAGCGATCTCGCTGGCGTTCGTGACCGCGCTGCAGCTGCTACCGCCTCGTCAGCGTGCCGTGCTCATCCTGCGCGAGGTGCTCGGATATCACGCGAACGAGGTCGCCGAGATGCTCGACTCGTCCGTCGAATCGGTGACAAGCGCCCTCAAGCGTGCGCGTTCGCGACTGCAGCACCGGCTGCCCGCCGGCGACGGGGACCCGCCGCCCGGTCCCGGTTCGCCCGCCGAGCAGGCCTTGGTCGAGAAGTTCGTCAGGGCGTTCGAGGCCGGAAATGTCGATGCGCTGGTCGAACTGCTCACCGCCGACGTCAACCTCTCCATGCCGCCGGTGCCCCTCGAATACCAGGGCCGCGACGTTGTCGGGCGGTTCCACGCGACCATGTTCGGCCGGGGCAGGCTCTACCGACTGGTGCCGACACGGGCCAATGGTCAGCCCGCGTTCGCAACGTATCTGCGTGCCCCGACCGGTGGCATCTGCCATGGCGCAGGCCTTCTCGTGCTCACCCTCGCAGGCGATCGGATCAGTGCCATGACCCGCTTCGAAAGCAATGCGCTCAGCTGGTTCGGGCTGCCCCGCTCGCTCCCCGAAGAGGACTGATTTCGCGCAGGTTTCCCTGTTGGTGCAGCTGGGTATCACCGAACGGTCAAGTCTTGATGTTGCATGTCAGATTTGGCTAATGTCGGATTGTCAACAAAACTACGACCTGACCCAGGTATGCACAACCTGCCCGTGGTGAGTGTGGGGGACCGGCCCGGGGACAGCGTCCGACAGTGTCGATGACACGAGGAGGATCCCAATGGGCATCTCCGATCAACCTTCACAGTCCACCGCGACCAAGGACGTACCTCCCGATGTGTTGAAGAAGGCGGTCGCGGCGTCGGCAATCGGTAATGCGACCGAATGGTTCGACTACGGCATCTACGCCTACGGCGTGACCTACATTTCCGCCGCCATCTTCCCCGGCAGCACCGAGAGTGCGACCTTGCTGGCATTGATGACGTTCGCGGTGTCGTTCCTCGTCAGACCTCTCGGTGGCCTGGTATGGGGGCCCCTCGGGGACCGGGTCGGCAGGCGCTCGGTGCTGGCGATCACGATCCTGATGATGTCTGGCGCCACGCTGTGCGTCGGGCTCGTCCCGTCCTACGCCATGATCGGGTTCTGGGCGCCGGTGCTGATGGTGCTGCTGCGCATGATCCAGGGGTTCTCGACCGGCGGCGAGTACGGCGGTGCCGCCACGTTCATGGCCGAGTACGCGCCGTGCCGCAAGCGCGGATTCTTCGGCAGCTTCCTGGAATTCGGCACGCTCGCGGGTTTCTCGTGCGGTGCGCTGTTGATGCTCGGCTTCTCGTTGGTGCTCAGCGACGAGCAGATGAACACCTGGGGCTGGCGGCTGCCCTTCCTCGTTGCCGCGCCGCTCGGCCTGATCGGTGTCTACCTGCGCTCGCGGTTGGAGGACACCCCGATATTCCGCGAGCTGGAGGAGTCCGGTGAGAAGGAGGAGCACACCTCCACGGAGTTCAAGGATCTGATCAGCCAATACTGGGGACCGATTCTGCGGCTGGGCGGTGTCGTCGTTGCACTCAATGTCGTCAACTACACGCTGCTGACCTACATGCCGACCTACCTCGAGCAGTCGATCGGCCTGTCGTCGACCATGTCGTTGCTGGTGCCGATCATCGGCATGCTCGCGATGATGGTGTTCCTGCCGATCGCAGGCGGCACATCGGATCGTGTTGGGCGCAAACCGATGTGGTGGTTCTCGCTGGTCGGCCTTTTCGTCGCCGGTGTGCCGATGTTCATGCTGATGAGCACGGGCGTGGCCGGTGCGATCATCGGGTTCGCCGTTCTCGGCCTGCTGTACGTGCCGCAGCTCGCGACGATCTCGGCGACGTTCCCTGCGATGTTCCCGACGCATGTCCGCTATGCCGGGTTCGCGATCGCCTACAACGTGTCGACGTCGATCTTCGGGGGCACCGCGCCTGCGGTGAACGACTGGCTCGTCAACAAGACCGGCGACAACCTGGTGCCCGCGTACTACATGATGGCCGCGTGCGTCATCGGCGCGATCGCGTTGATCAAGGTGCCGGAAACGACCCGTTGCCCGATGAACGGCAGGCAGATCCCCGGCACCGTCGGGGCTCCGCCGCAGCTGGACTACGAGAAGAAGGTACCCAGCAACGTCTGAGGATCAGCCGACGACGGAGCCGACGGCGTCGGCCCAGATGCCTGCGGCTTCGTCGACCTGGTCGCCGGACACCACCAGTGCCGGGATGAACCGCACGACCTGACCCCACGCCCCGCACGTCAGCAGCAACAGGCCGCGACGGGCGGCCTCCTGCTGGGCGGCGGTGGCCATTGCGGGATCGGGCTTGCCGTCGGCGTCGCGGAACTCATTGCCGATCATCAGCCCGAGCCCGCGCACATCGGTGATCGCGTCGTGCTTGTCGGCCACCAGCTGCAGCGCCTCCTTCAGTTGCGCGCCGCGCTGTGCGGAGTTGTCGACGAGGTCCTCGTCGCGGATCACGTCGATGGTGGCCACCGCAGCCGCACACGCCACCGCATTGGCACCGTAGGTGCCGCCCTGCGAACCCGGCCACGCTTTGGCCATCAGGTCGGACGACGCCGCGATGCCCGAAAGCGGGAAGCCGGACGCGAGTCCCTTCGCGGTGATCAGAATATCGGGGCGGGCATCGAAATGCTCACCGCCCCAGAACTTTCCGGTCCGCCCGAAACCGGTCTGCACCTCGTCGACGACCAATAGGATGCCGTACTTGTCGGCGCGTTCCCGCAGTCCGGCGAAGAACCGCTCGTTGGCGGGCACGTAGCCGCCCTCGCCGAGGACCGGCTCGACGAAGAACGCGGCGGTGTCGGCGGGCGCGGTGAGCGTCTGCAGGATGTAGTCCAGTTGCGCCAGCGCGAAGTCGGTCGCCTGCTCGACCGGCCAGCCGTAGTGGGTGGGGTCGGGGAACGGCGCGACGTGCACGCCCGCCATCAGCGGCGAGAAGCCGGACCGGAACTTGGTACCAGACGTCGTCAGCGAGGCCGCCGCGACCGTACGGCCGTGGAAGCCGCCGTGGAAGACGACGATGTTGGGCCGTCCCGTCGCCTGCCTGCTGAGCCGCAACGCGGCCTCGACGGCCTCGCTGCCCGAGTTCGCGAAGAACATCCGGTCCAGCCCGCTCGGCAGCACCTCGCCCATCTTCTCCACCAGCGTGAGCAACGGGCGGTGCATGACGGTGGTGTACTGGCCGTGGATCAGCGTGCCGACCTGGCGCTGCGCCGCCTCGACGACCCGCGGGTGGCAGTGTCCGGTGCTGGTCACGCCGATACCCGCGGTGAAATCGAGGTATCTGCGGTCGTCCTCGTCGTACAGCAGTACGCCCTCACCACGGGCGGCCACCACACCGGTCGCCTGCTTGAGGATTTCTGAGAGCTGTGCGGACCCAGCCACGTTCCTGCCCCTTGTCCCTTGACGGTAAGATTGTCAACAATCAGCGTATCCGATGTGTCTACCCGGAAAACCAGCCGACGATGTAAGGGTTAGTTGTGAGCGAACAAGACGAAGCAAGGGTCGTCCAGGGCGTCGAGAAGCGACTGTTCATCGACGGTAAATGGGTCGACGCATCCGACGGGCGCACGTTCGACGTCGTCGATCCCTCGACCGGCAAGACGCTCTGCGCTGTCGCCGACGCGTCGCCGGAAGACGGCAAGGCGGCGCTGGACGCGGCCGTCGCCGCTCAGCCGGAGTTCGCGGCGATGTCGCCACGCGACCGCGCCGACATCCTCACCCGCGCGTTCGAGCTGCTGCACGAGCGCGTCGACGACCTCGCACTGATGATGACGCTGGAGATGGGCAAGCCTTTGGCCGAGGCCCGTGGCGAAATCGCTTACGCCGCAGAGTTTTTCCGTCACTTCGCGGAAGAGGCCGTGCGCATCGACGGCGGCTACCAGACTGCACCCGCGGGAGGTTCGCGGTTCCTGGTGGCCCGCCAACCCGTCGGGCCCTGCCTGCTGATCACGCCGTGGAACTTCCCGATGGCGATGGGTACCCGCAAGCTGGGTCCGGCCATCGCCGCCGGCTGCACCAGCGTGATCAAGCCCGCGCCGCAGACACCGTTGTCGGTGCTCGCGTTGATGGACATCCTGTCCGAGGCCGGCCTGCCCGCGGGCGTCGTCAACTGCATCACGGTCACCGACGCGGGCCCTGTGATGGAACCGCTGATTCGGTCCGGCAAGGCCAGGAAGCTGTCGTTCACCGGGTCGACCAAGGTCGGCAAGCTGCTGCTCGAGCAGTGCGCGGAGAAGGTGCTGCGGACCTCGATGGAGCTGGGCGGCAACGCGCCGTTCATCGTGTTCTCCGACGCCGACCTCGATGAGGCCGTCGACGGGGCGATCGCGGCCAAGATGCGCAACATGGGCGAGGCGTGCACCGCGGCCAACCGCATCTATGTGCAGTCCTCGGTCATCGACGAGTTCGGCCGCAAGCTGGCCGAACGGATGGCGGCCATGCCGGTGGGACGTGGCACCGAACCGGGCGTCACGGTCGGGCCGCTGATCGACGAGGCCGCGCTTCGGAAGGTCGAGTCGCTTGTCGCCGACGCCGTCGACCACGGCGCGAAAGTCCTGACGGGAGGTTCGGCATCCGCGGGCGACGGCTACTTCTACCCGCCCACGGTGCTCACAGGTGTGCCGCGCGACGCCTCGATGTCCGACCAGGAGATCTTCGGACCGGTGGCGCCGCTGACACCGTTCGAAACAGAGGCCGACGCCATCGCGGCGGCCAACGACACCGAATACGGCCTTGTCTCTTATGTTTTCACGAACGACCTGCGTCGCGCGCTGCGCGTTGCGGAGGCGTTGGAAACCGGGATGGTCGGGCTCAACCAGGGCGTCGTGTCCAACCCCGCTGCACCGTTCGGCGGCATCAAGCAGTCCGGTCTCGGACGCGAGGGCGGCTCGGTCGGAATCGACGAGTTCCTGGAAACCAAGTACATCGGCATCGCGATGCGCTGACTCCACCGGCGCCCAAACGGACAAATGGGCGCAAAAACGCGAGTAAAGCCCGCCATTTCGTCGATCTCGGCGAAGGCACATCGCCTAGGTGGCGACGGGCTGCGCACCGTCGACCGCGGTGTCCGTGGTGAGCCTGCGGATCGCGTCGTCCATGTGCGCGGTCATCAGCCGGTCGGTGAGTTCGCGGTCGCCCTTGCGGATCGCCCTGGCCAACGCGCGGTGTTCCTTGTCGCGCACTTCGGACTTCGCATAGCTCTCGTCGAGAGCGTGGATGCACATCCGGGTCTCCGTGATGAAGGTCTGGTGCATCCGCGACAGCCGTGGGCTCTTCGCCAGTCGCAGCAGACGCTCGTGAAACGCGATGTCGAGCTCGCTGACCTCGGCGGGTGTCTCCGCCGCGGCCATCTGGTCGACGATCTGCAGCAGTTCGTCGCCGGCGGTCTTGAAGTCGCCGTCGAGGATCGTGCGAGCCGCCGCCCGCTCGATCGCTTCCCGGGCGATGTACATATCGCGAATGTCGTCGGGGGTCATGTCAATCACGAACAGCCCGCGATTGCGGACCGACACCAGCAGCCCCTCCTGCGTGAGCCGTTGCATGCCCTCGCGTAACGGGCCGCGGCTGACCCCGAGCTTGCGGGCCAGCTCGGCCTCACCCAGCTGTGCACCCGGCTTGAGCTCGCCGTGGGCGATGGCCTGACGAAGCTTCTCGGCGATGATGCTGGGCGTCGACTCCTGCACCAGCGGCCCGATGAAGCTGCTCACCGTCTGTCCCCGAACAGCGCGCCGAGGCCGGGTAGCGGCGGCACCGGGCCCAGCAGTTCCAGGCCCTTCCACACCGTCACCTGGTTCGCAGTCAGTACCGGCTTGCCGACGGCCGCCTCCAGCTTGTCGATGATCGCCAGCGTGTGCATCGCGGTGTCGGGGACGAGTACCGCCTCCGCGTCGGGGTGATCGGCGGCGGCCACCATCGCGACCACCTGGTCGGGGACGAGTGTGCCGACCTCGGCCGCGGTGTAGATCCCGTGGCTGCCCATCGAGACGACCTCGGCGCCGCCTGCCCTCAGGAACGCGACGAAGTGCTGCGCGACGTCGTCGGGGTAGGACGCCGCGACCGCGACCCGGCTGATGCCGAGGTGGCGCAGGGCGTCGACGAAGGCGATCGACGTCGACGACGCGGGGACGCCTGCCGCCGCCGCGACCGCCGACACCTGGTCCTGTGCGCCCTGGGGCCCGAAAACGAAACTGCCCGACGTGCAGGCCCACATCACCGCGTCGGGGTTCTCATCCGCCAGCTGGGCGGCACCGTCGGCGAGGCGTGCGTCGCTGCCGAGGTCGAGCAGGGCGTCGACGCGGTGGGCGTCTTCACCCACCGAGGTGATCGCTACCGGCAGGCGCACCGCGCCGTCGATCCGCTCCTCGAGCGCCGGGAAGTCGTCCTCGGCGCTGTGGCCGGGGTAGAGCAGGCCTACCGTTGGCATGTCATCTCCCTTGGATCATTCTGACCGAAATAGGTAGATTGTTGACAATGCTAACGCGCGCGACCTATGACGCGAGCAAGCTCGGCCGGGCTCTGCGGTCCGGGCTCCGCGGGACGGTGCGCGACGACGCGGCCAGCCGGGGCCTCTACGCCGTCGACGGATCGAACTACCGCGTGGTGCCCGACCTCGTCGTGGTGCCGGCCGACGCCGACGATCTGGCCGCCGCGGTGGCGCTCACGGCCGAAGCGGGCGCTCCTGTGACGATGCGCGGCGGTGGCACCTCGATGGCCGGTAACGCGATCGGCGGCGTCGTCATCGACGCCTCGCGGCATGTCAACCGGGTGCTGAACATCGACCGCGCAGCCAGGACCGCGGTCGTCGAACCCGGCCTTGTGCTCACGGACCTGCTTGCCGCGGCGAAGCCGCATGGGCTCACCTTCGGCGCCGATCCGTCCTCGGGCAGCCGCGCGACGCTCGGCGGGATGATCGCCAACAACGCGTGCGGCGCGCATTCGGTGGCATGGGGCACAACTGCAGACAACGTCCGCTCGCTGGATGTGATCCTGGCCGACGGGACGCGCTGCACATTCGAATCATGCGGAGCCCGAGACGAATTGGCGGACAGGCCGGGACGCGAGGGCGAACTGCATCGGTCCCTGCAGGCCTTCGTCGACGAGCACGAGCTGGTGATCCGGCGCCGCTTCGGCCGCTTCACCAGGCAGATCTCGGGTTATGCGCTGCATCGGCTGCTGCCCGAACACGGCTATGACGTCGCGGGCCTGTTGTGCGGCAGCGAGGGCGGCTTCGCGGCGACCCTGCGTGCGACGCTGGCGCTCACACCGCTGCCGACGGCGCGGGTGCTGTGCGTGCTCGGCTTCCCGGACTCCGTCTCGTCGGCCGAATGCGTGTCGGTGGTGCTGGCGCACAGCCCGCTGACGATGGAATCGATCAACGTCGACCTCGTCGACCGGCTGCCGGGAGAGGTGCGCCGAGCCGCGATCGACGCCGGGCTGCCGGCAGGGCGGGCCTGGCTGCTGGTGGAAATGGGCGGCGAGGATCGTGTCGCCGCCGAGATGGCCGCGGAGAAAATGCTTGCCGCGCTGCGTGATTCGGGCTCATCGGCCTCGGCGTCGCTGGTCACCGACCCCGGCGCCCAGGCCGTGCTGTGGCGGTGCCGCAGGGATGCGGCGGGGCTCGCGACGCGCAGGGCCGACGGTGCGGAGGCGTGGGGCGGTTGGGAGGACGCGGCGGTCCCGCCGGAACGCCTCGCCGACTACTTGCGCGGCCTCGACGAGCTGATGGCCAGATACGGCCTGTCCGGCGCTTCGTACGGACACTTCGGCGAGGGCTGCATGCACATGCGGATCGACTTCGATCTGCTCAGCGCGCACGGCGTCGCGGCGTACCGGTCGTTCGTCGAGGAGGCCACCGATCTGGTTGTCGCACTTGGCGGATCGGTGTCGGGCGAACACGGTGACGGGCGGGCGCGCTCGGAACTGCTTGGCCGCATGTACGGAGCCGACGGGCTGGCCCTGATGGCCGAGATGAAAAACATCTGGGACCCGCACAGGCTGATGAACCCCGGCGTGATCGTCGACCCGCCTCCCCTCGACGCCGGAATCCGGCTGCTCGGTCCCGCCAAGGACCGAAAACTGTTGACGCTGTTCAGCTATCCCGACGACAACGACGACTTCGCGCAGGCGCAGCGGCGCTGTGTCGGCATCGGCAAGTGCCGACAGTCCAGCGGCGGCGTGATGTGCCCGAGCTACCAGGCCACGCACGACGAGATGCACTCCACGCGGGGCCGCGCCCACCTACTGTGGGAGATGCTGAACGGCGACCTGGTGACCGACGGCTGGCGCTCGACCGAGGTGCGCGACGCGCTCGATTTGTGCTTGTCCTGCAAGGGATGTCTTTCGGACTGCCCGGTCAACGTGGACATGGCGACGTACAAGGCCGAGTTCACCCACCATCACTACGCCAACAGGCCGTGGGCCCGGCCGTTGTCGCATTGGTCGATGGGCTGGCTGCCTCAGTTCTCGCGGATCGCATCGAAGGCGCCGCGACTGGTGAACCGCATGGCGGGCACGTCGCTGGCGAAGCGCCTCGGCGGGATCGCGCCCGAACGCGACGTGCCGGCGTTCGCCGAGGAGACGTTCACGTCATGGTTCGCGCGGCGCCAGGCGCCTGTCCGATCGGCCACCAGGGGCGCGATCGTGCTGTGGCCGGACAGCTTCACCAATTACCTTGCTCCCCAAGTGGGTCGCGCCGCCGTCGCGGTGCTGGAAGCCGCGGGCTACGAGGTGATCCTTCCCGGCGGACACGTGTGCTGCGGCCTGACGTGGATCTCCACCGGCCAGCTGCGCACCGCGAAGCGGCGCATCACGAGATCGTTGGACGTGCTGGCGCCGCAGCTGGAATCCGGCATCCCGATCGTCGGCTTGGAACCGAGCTGCACCGCCGTGCTGCGGCGCGATGCGGTCGAGCTGCTGCACGACGATAGCCGCGCCGCCGCGCTCGCGGCGTCGACCGTCACCTTCGCCGAGTTCCTCACCCGAACCGAGTGGCAACCGCCGAACGTCGCCGCGGATGCTCTGGTGCAGACGCACTGCCACCAGCACGCCGTTCTCGGCTTCGACGCCGACCGTGCGCTGATGGAGAAGGCGGGCATCAGGGCCGATGTGCCTGATTCCGGATGTTGCGGGCTGGCAGGCAACTTCGGCTTCGAGCGCGGCCACTACGACGTGTCGCGGGCGGTCGGCGAGCGGGTGTTGCTACCCGCCGTCAGGAACGCCGCACCGACCACCGCCGTCATCGCCGACGGGTTCAGCTGCCGAACCCAGATCGCGCAGGGCACTCCGCGCCGGGCCGTGCACCTGGCCGAAGTCCTTGCCGCCGCTCTCGACTCCTAGTCACCTTCTCCGGCGAGCAGACGCAAATGTCCGCAAATTACGGCGTGTCGCGAGACTTTTGCGTCTGCTCGCGAGGGGAATGCAGCCGGCACGGCGAGCAGGATGGTGTCGGCCTGGGACCAATGGCGCCGATGAGGTGACCTACGTCTCCAGACCGGCGGCGATCCACGTGCGAGCGTTGAGCGTGACAGGTGCCGGATCTCGGCGCGAAGACCGTGCTGCGACGGGGTACTGCGAAGACCTCAGAGGTGACGAATCACTATGGCCCCGAATACTTCCGGAATCCTGGTCGGCGTCGACGGCTCGGAGTTCTCCGATGCCGCGGTACGGTGGGCGGTGCGTGAGGCAGCGATGCGTCACGAAGCCCTCACGCTGATGACGGTCGCCGAGTACCACGGCCCACGCTTCGTCACCTACGACCTTGAGAAGATTCAGAATTCGCGCCGGGCGCGGCACAGCGAGATCGACCGGATTCTGGCCGCCGCGCGCCAGATCGTCGACGAAGTGGTCGGCGATCGCAGATCGGGCAAGGTTGGTACCGAGTACCTGTTCGCTCATCCGCTGGCCACCCTGATCGATGTGTCCAAGGACACGAGACTTGTGGTGGTCGGCTGCCGCGGTATGAGCGCACTGCAGCGCCTGACGCTCGGTTCCGTCAGTAGCGGACTGGTCCGTTACGCCCACTGCCCGGTCGCGGTGATCCATAAGGAGCACCCCGAGCCCGACGTGCACGCACCGATCCTGCTCGGCATCGACGGCTCACCGGCATCGGAGTTCGCCACTACGATCGCGTTCGACGCGGCATCGCGCCGCCGAGCACCGCTGATCGCGATGCACGCATGGGCGGATTCCTTAACCTCGGGCGCCCATCTCAACTGGACCATTGACGAGCAGAGGGGCGACGAGCTATTGAGTGAGCGCCTGGCGGGCTGGCAGGAGAATTACCCGGATGTCCATTTGAAGCCCACCCTGATCCACCAGGATGCCAGCCGCTGGCTGGTCAACCACTCTGATACGGCACAGCTCATCGTCGTAGGAAGCCACGGTCGCGGCGGATTCGCCGGAATGCTGCTCGGATCGGTTAGCGCGACGGTCGTACACGCGGCCGAAGTGCCGGTGATCGTGGCCCGCATGTCGTGACGACCGCTATGGGAGGGTCGGCCGGATGCTCCTGGCGTCGAAGGAACAATTAAGAGGAGTACTTAGCGAGAAGACGTAGCGCCGCACCGTTACCCCAGTTCAATCCAAATACCCGGCCTACACTTTCGCAATGTTCCAGGACACGCGCTATGCGATGAACGGGGACTTGCGCGTCGCCTACCGCGCGTCGCGGGAAGGCCCTCGCGACATCGTGGTCGTCCCGCCATGGCTTTTCAAACTGTGAGGTCTTTCCGGAGCTGCCTGGCCGCAACGCAGTTCACTTCGTCGAACCGTGGCGTCAGTCCTTTCAGGAGGTGGCCCAATTCCTCACCGGACAGCAGACCGAAGTCGCCGACGATCGGGTGCTCGCCACGGTGCTGTTCACCGACATCGTGGACTCGACACGGCGCGCCGCCGAAATCGGTGATCGTGACTGGTATGCACTTCTGGATGCGCACGACGCCGTCGTGCGGGCGCAACTCAATCGCTTTCGAGGTCGTGAGGTGAACACGTCGGGTGATGGTTTCCTCGCAATGTTCGACGCCCCTCAGCGAGCGATCCGCTGCGCCATGGCGATCCGCGACGCGGTGCAGGCGCTCGGCATCGAGGTGCGCGCCGGGTTGCACACTGGCGAGTGTGTAGGTACGCGGCGACAACATCGGCGGGATCGCAGGGCACTCCGCGCCGGGCCGTGCACCTGGCCGAAGTCCTTGCCGCCGCACTTTCTTCCGCCGAGCAGACGTAAAAGTCCGGTCTGTCCTGCAATTTTGCGGGCCTAAGCGTCTGCTCGCGCGGGAAAATCAGCCCAGCAGGCGTAGCGCTGTCAGCGCGTAGGTGCGTGCTGCGGTGACGAGTTCGTCGATCGCCACCGACTCGTCGGGGCGATGTGCCTGTTCGGCAACCGATCCCGGCCCGAGCACCGCCACCGGCACACCCAGGTCGCGGGCGACGAACCCGCCGTCACACGCCGCTGTCCAGCCGCCGGGCGGCAGCGCCGGGCCGCCCGCGTCGCTCACGGCGGCCTCGACCGCGCGAACCAGCGGTGAGTCGGCCTGCGTCTCGAACGCGGGCATCTCCATCGGCATCGACACGTCAACCGTGAGGCCGCGATCGGCCAGGCGAAGGGCACCGACGCGGGCGCGGACGTCGTCCAGCACGGCCGCGGCAGTCTCACTCGGCAGCATTCTGCGGTCGACGACGACGGAGCATTCGGCGGGCACCACGCTGCCACCCGTCCCGCCCTGGATCTGGCCGACGCTGAACGTGCCGGGGCCCAGCAATGGATGCGGATGGTCGGCCAACTCCGCGTGCATGCGTTCGATCTCGGCCACCACTTGGGCCGCGCCGTAGATGGCGTTCGCGCCGTCGCCGGGACTTCCTGCGTGACAGGCGGTTCCGTGCACATCGATGCGCAGATAGGACGCGCCGCGCGCACCGACGATGGTCTGGAGATCGGTGGGCTCCGCGGTGATGCAGCCCAGGAACGACCCGGCGGGTACAGAGCCGACGTAGGCGCGAATGCCGATGCCGTTCTCCTCCTCGTCGACCAGGGCGGCGAGCTCGACGGGTCCGCGCAGACCCGTACCCCGCAGTGCCGCCATTGCCGAAAGCGCCGCGGCCAGACCACCTTTCATATCCGAGGTGCCGCGGCCATAGATGCGGCCACCCGCGACGACGCCCCCGAACGGGTCCTTCGTCCAGCCTTCGCCGACCGGCACGACGTCGGTGTGCCCGAGCATCAGCAGGCCGGGACCGCTGCCGCCGGATAGCGTGACGCGCAGGTTGTCGCGGCCCGGCTGCACCGGCACCGCGCACACGTCGAGGCCGAGTTCGGCCGCCGCGTCGGCAAGCACCGCGACCGTCGCCGCCTCCTCGCCGGGCGGGTTCTGCCCACCGGCCCGTACCAGCGACCGCGTCAGCTCGACGAGGTGGTCCTCGTCGATCTTGTCGAGCACCGCCCGCTCGGCAGCGGACACCGGCACGCCGGTCAGCCCTTCGCGAGCAGGTCGACGGCGCGGCGCAGTCGGGCGACTCCCTCATGGATCCGGTCGGGCGGCGTGGAGGCGAAGCACAGCCGCAGCGCGTTTCCGAACCGCCCGGACGGCGAGAACGCCGTGCCGGGTATGAACGCCACACCTTCGGCAAGCGCCGGCTCGAAAAGCGCTGTAGCGTCGACGTTGTCGAGGGACACCCAGCAGAAGAAACCCCCCTCCGGGTCGGTCCAGTTGGCGCTGTCGCCGAAGTGCTCGCGCAGCGCCGCATGCATGGCCTGCTTGCGGCGCTTGTACTCGGCCCGCTGCGTCGTCAGGTGATCGTCAAGATGCCCGCCGGTCAGAAAGCCCGTCAACAACCGCTGCGCAGGCAGGTTCGTGCAGGTGTCCATCGCCTGCTTCGCGTTGATCAGCAGCGGCTGCAGCTCGGGGACGGTGTCGACCCAGCCGACGCGCAACCCCGGCGCGACGATCTTCGAAAATGTGCGGACGGCGAACACCAGCGGATCGCCGCCGCCGAGCTCGCGCAGCGTCGGCAGCGGCTCACCCTCGAAGCGCAGCAGGCCGTACGGGTCGTCGTCGATCACCATCGACCCCCACTCGCGGGCCAGCTCCAACAGGCGCAGCCGCCGCTCCAGTGACAGCGTGACGCCGGACGGGTTCTGGAACGTCGGGATGGTGTAGATCGCCTTCGGCGTGCGTCCCGCCTCGCCGACCAGACGCTCCAGCGCCTCGACGTCCATACCGTCGTCGTCGACCGGTATCTCCAGAAGCGTTGCGCCATAGGATAACGCCGTCGCGCTGCCGTTGGTGTACGTCGGCGACTCGACGGTGACGAGATCGCCAGGGTCGACGAAGATCTTGCAGAACAGGTCGAGCCCCTGCATGCCGCCGGCGGTGATCGTGAGCCGCTCTGCGGTGGTTTCGTCGCTGGTGCCGCGCAACATCTCCAGCAGAGCCGCGTGCAACGGCGGATCGCCCTCGGTGGCGGCGTAGTCGTAGGCGTCCGGCGCGCTCAATTCGGTCGCGGCGATACCGGCGAGGATCTCGGACGGCACTGCCTCGGATGCGGGGCTGCCCATGGCAAGCCGGACGATGTCATGACTCTGCTTGTGCAGAAGCGACGTGCTGGAGTCGATGACCGATCCGACCAGCCCCGCGGCGCGTGCGGCGAATGGAAGCGTCGATGCTGTCACTGCTACCTCCAGATCGTCAGTTCTTGTGGCACGTCGGTCAGGCGTTCCGCGCCCGCGTCGGTGACCACCAGCGACTCGGACAACTCATAGCCCCAGTCGTCGCTCCAGATACCCAGAATGACGTGAAAAGCCATGCCCGCGACCAGTTCCGTGGTCTCACCTGGCCGCAGGCTCACCGTCCGCTCACCCCAGTCGGGCGGATATCCGATGCCGATCGAGTACCCGATCCGCGACTCCTTATCCAGGCCGTGCGGTCGGATCACCCGGTCGAAGGCCCGATGGACAGCGCTGCCGTCGGCGCCAGGACGGATCGCCGCCAGGGTGGCCTCCATCGCTTCGGCGATCACCTTTGCGGTGTCGACGAGCCGGGGCGGCGGGTCGCCGAGCATCACGGTCCGCGCGAGCGGCGCGTGGTAGCGGCCGTAGACGCCTGCCAGCTCGATCGTGGTGGCCTCACCGATTTCAAAGGTCGACTCGGACCACGTGAGATGTGGTGTTCCCGCGGCCTTTCCGGTTGGCAGCATCGGCACCAGCGACGGGTAGTCGCCGCCGTGCTCGGGCGTGCCGACCGCCTGCGCGGCCATGATCTCGGCGACCACGTCGCATTGCCGACGGCCGGGCCGCACGCCCTCCAGTGCGGCACGCATCGCCCGTTGCGCAATCGTGCCCGCAATGCGCAGCTGCTGAACTTCGTACGGGGACTTGACCACTCGAACCCAGTTCACCAGTTCGGCTGAGTCGACGATTCGGTTGGACGGCAGTCCGCGCTCCAATGCGAGGTAGCCGCGTGGGGAGAAGAAGTGCGAGTCACATTCGGCGGCGATCAGTTCGCCGGGAGGTATCAGCCCGCGGATTCCGTCGGCGATCCAGTCGAAGGGGTGCACGTCGGGCCTGTGCACCAGCTCTTCCGGATAGCCGTGGATGTGCTCGTCGTCCAGGTTGGCGGTGAATCCCGCACCCGCGGCGTCCATCGATCTGGTGAACAAGTGCGGCGGCCCCTCGGGCCCGACCAGCAGGCACTGCGGGGTGTAGAACGACCACGCGTTGTACCCGGTGAGATAGAACAGGTTCGCCGGGTCGCACACGACGACGGCGCCGAAACCCTTCTGCGCCATCGCGTCTCGTGTGCGATGCAATCGGTCTGTGTACTCCGCCTCCATCACCGCTCCAGCAGCTGTTGTCCGGGGCCGACCGCCTTGCGGCCGATGACATTGAGCGCCGACCACATCGTGACCTGGTTGGCGGTGAGCACCGGCTTGCCGAGATCGCGCTCCAGGGTGGCGATCACGTCGTAGGTCGGCAGATTGGTGCAGCTGATGAACACGGCCTGCGCGTCGGCGGTGTCGGTAGCGCGGACGAGATCGACGGTGACGTCATAGGGCACCGTCCAGATATCGGAGGTCAGGCCGAGCCCGGCGGCCGCGACCACCTCGACTCCGGCCTCGGCGAGATAGGTGGTGAGGCCGACGGTGATCTCCGGGATATAAGGCGTCGCGGTGGCGATGCGGCCGACCTCGAGGTGGCGCAGCGCCTGCAGCAGCGCGCCGCTCGTCGTCACCGCGGCGGGGGCGCCCGCCTCGGTCATCGCGGATACCAGCGCGGCCTCGCCATCGAGCCCGCCGATGAAGCTGCCCGACGTGCACGCGTAGGCCATCACCAACGGCGAGACCGCTCGGATGTCGTCGTAGCCCTGGGCCACCAGCGCCGGATCGGAGATGTGCACCGCCATCTCCAGGTTTGCCCGCAGCGGCGCGTACGGCATGCGGGTGATGTGCAGGGTGATGTCATCGGGCACCCATCGCCACAGTTCCCGGTCGAGCGCGAAGTCGAACGGTGTGACGACACCGATCCCTGACTGCTGCAGCGGGGGAGAAGGGCCCATGGCCCCAGTCTGGGCGGACCGCCAGCCCGCCGCAAGCCGATTGTTGACAATCGTACGGTTTCGTTCCTAGCCTCGGAAGCGTGCCTCGAACACGACCGGTTGTCGCGGTCCTGTGCGAGAAGGCGACCGACCGTCCGCCCGGTCTCGATGGTCTTGACGTGGAGTTCCGCTACTGTGCGGCCGATGGCCTCGCAGAGGCTGTCCGCGGCGCGCAGGCCCTGCTGCTTTGGGACTTCTTCTCCAAGGCGGTCCGCGACGTGTGGGCAGAGTCGGACCGGCTCGAGTGGATCCACATCACCGCGGCGGGCGTCGACACGCTGCTCTTCGACGAGCTGCGCGAGTCCGACGTCGTGGTGACCAACGCGCGTGGCGTCTTCGACCGGCCGCTGGCCGAATACGTGCTCGGCGCCGTGATCGCCTACGCGAAGGACAGCCTGACGAGCTTCGACCTGCAGCGTCGCCACGAGTGGCGTCACCGCGAGACGCGCAGCATCACCGGCGCGACGGCACTGGTCGTCGGCACCGGCGGCATCGGGCGGGAGATCGCAAAGCTGCTGCGGGCGGCTGGCGTCGTCGTTCGCGGTGCAGGTCGCAGGGCCGTCGCCGACGATCCCGATTTCGGCGAAATCGTCGACAGCGCCAACCTGGCCGCCGAAGTCGGCTGGTGCGATCACCTTGTCCTTGCCGCCCCGCTGACGCCTGCGACACGGGGACTTGTCGACGCGCGCGTGCTGGCGGCGATGAAGCCCGATGCGCACCTGGTCAACATCGCCCGCGGCCCGATGGTCGACGAGGCCGCACTGCTCGAGGCGCTGAGGCAGCACCGCATCGGCGGGGCGACGCTCGATGTGTTCGACACCGAGCCGCTGCCGCCCGGCCACCCGCTCTGGGACGCGCCCAACGTGACCGTCACGGCGCACATGTCCGCCGACGCGGTCGGCTGGCGCGAAGCCCTTGCCGAAGGCTTCGCGACGAATGCGCGGCGCTGGCTGGCCGGCGAGCCGCTGCTCAACGTGGTGGACAAGAAGCTCGGCTACGTGCCCGCAGGAGCGACGGCATGATCGCGTCGGCCACCGAACTCGCCGAGGGCTATCGGAACAAGACCATCTCGCCCGTCGAGGCCACCGAGGCCGCACTGGACGCGATCGACAGCTACGAGGGCCGGGTCAACGCCTTCGTGTTGGTGGATCGCGAGGGTGCGCTCGCAGCGGCGAAGGAGTCAGAGGCCCGCTGGCATTCCGGTGAGCCGCTGGGCCCCGGCGACGGCGTCCCGACCTCGATCAAGGACGCGCTGTGGACACGCGGCTGGCCGACGCTGCGCGGCAGCAAGCTCATCGACGCGGCGGGTCCGTGGGACGAGGACGCACCGTGCGTCGAGCGGCTGCGGGAGACCGGCGCTGTCATTCTCGGTAAGACGACGACGCCGGAGTATTCGTGGAAGGGCGTCACCGACTCGCTGCGGCACGGCGCCACGGGCAACCCGTGGGATCCGGGGATGACGTCCGGTGGGTCCAGCGGCGGCAGCGCGACGGCCGTCGGCCTCGGCATGGGACCGTGGTCGGTCGGCACGGACGGCGGAGGCTCGGTGCGCATCCCCGCGGCGTTTACCGGAACGGTCGCGCTCAAGCCCACGTACGGCCTCATCCCGTTCTATCCGCCGAGCCCGTTCGGGACGCTGTCGCACGCGGGGCCGATGACCCGCAGCGTGCGGGACGCCGCCGCGCTGATGGACGTGATCACCGGATTCGATGCGCGGGACTGGGCGGCCATGCCGACACCGGCGCCGTCGTTCCTGTCACGCCTCGACGACGGGGTGGCGGGACTGCGCGTCGGCTACTCGGCCGACTTCGGCTTCGTCCGTAACGACCCGGAGGTGGAGGCTGCGGTCTGCGCGGCCGTCGGCGTGCTGGCAGGCGCGGGCGCACACGTCGACGAGGTCGATCCGGGATTCGGCGACCCGGTGCAGGCCTTCCACGTGCTGTGGTTCTCCGGCGAGGCCAAGGTGCTGGCGTCCTACGGCGCGCTCGACGACCTGGCTGGCCGCATCGACCCCGGACTGCACCGCACAGCAGTCATCGGATCCGCGTATTCGGCGTCGGACTACCTGGACGCGATGGCCGTCCGGATGGATCTCGGCGGCCGGATGGGGCGCTTCCATCAGGACTACGACGTGCTCGTCACGCCGACGCTGCCGCTGCCCGCGTTCCCTGTGGGCCAGGACGTGCCCGACGGCTGGCCGTCACCGGACTGGACGAGCTGGACGCCATACACCTACCCCTTCAACATGACCCAGCAGCCGGCGCTCAGCGTGCCCTGCGGGTTCACCCGGGCCGGACTGCCGATCGGATTGCAGATCGTCGGCGCCCGGCACGCCGATGCGCTGGTGTTGCGCGTGGGCCAGGCTTATCAATCAGCGACCGACTGGCACCTGCGCACACCGGGACTGATCGCAAAGGAGGTTTGAGATGAGCAGGCTGATCACGGTGTCGCTGGACAAGCGCGGCGTGAGCTGTGTCGCGAGGATGCTTGACGACGAGGCGCCAAGGACGTGCGCCGCGGTGTGGGATGCGCTTCCGTTGTCGGCGCCGGTGTTTCACGGCAAGTACGCGCGCAACGAGATCTACACACTGCTTCCCGCGTTCGCCCCCGCGGATCCGGGCAAGGAGAACACCACGATCACACCGATTCCCGGTGACCTGTGCTGGTTCTCGTTCGACTCCGACGACCTGGGCAATCCGGCGTACGGCTACGAAAACACCACCGGCACAGGGACAACGGGCGCCATCGTCGACCTGGCGCTGTTCTACGGGCGGAACAACCTGTTGATCAACGGGGACCAGGGCTGGGTGCCGGGCAATGTCTTTGGTGCCATAGTCGAGGGACTGGACGAGATGGCCGAGGCCTGTCAGGACCTGTGGATGGGCGGGGTCCGCGGCGAGACGCTGAGCTTCGCCCGCCGCGACTGACTCCCGTCGGCTGATCCCCGCGAAATAGCATTGCAGGCTGTGATCTCGCGCGATCAACGACCAGGAATGCTATTTCGCGACAGACTTCAGTCATGGCGTTCGCAGCGGCGGGCAAGCGGATTCTGATCACGGGCGCCTCGTCAGGCGTGGGTGCCGCGCTTTCCCGGCGGCTGGCCGCGCAGGGGGCAATCGTCGGGTTGATCGCCCGCAGACGCGACCGGCTCGCCGAGGTGCTGGCCGACTGCAGGACGACGTCGCCGGATTCGACGATGTGGGTGGCCGATCTCGCTGACACGGCGGCCGTCGGCCCGCTGGCAGTGCAGGCATGGGACACGCTCGGCGGCATCGACGTGCTGATCAACAACGCGGCTGTGCCGAAGCGCCGGGCGGTCACCGCACTGGAGCCGTCGGATGCCGAGGCGGTGATGGCGGTGAACTTCTTCGCTCCGATGCGTATCACGCTCGCCGTGCTCCCGCGCATGCTGAAGCGCGACGCGGGCGTCATCGTCAATGTGGCCAGCGTCGGCGGACGGCTGGGCATCATCCATGAATCAGCCTACTGCGCAAGCAAGTTCGCACTCTGCGGCTGGAGCGAGGCGATGGCCGTCGACCTCCACGGCACCGGGCTTTCGGTCAAGCTGATCCAGCCGGGACCCGTCGACACCGAGATCTGGGACCAGCCCGACAACGACGACCCGCTCTACGACGGGCCCAAGGTGCCCGCGGACGATGTGGCCGACGGCATCATCGCCGCACTCGGTGACGACCGCTTCGAGCATTACGTGCCCAACCTGAAGGCCGTCGTCGACGCCAAGAATTCCGACATCGACGCCTTCATCAAGGGCGCGGCAGCGATGGCCAGGCCATGAAGGCGCTCGTGTTCGGTGTGCCGGGTGAACCCTTCGACCTTCCCGGCGACGCGAACACGCTCGTCCGGAACCTCGCCAGTTCGCCCGTCGCGCTACAGGAAGTGCCCGATCCGCAACCGCTGCACGATGATTGGGTGATCACGCGGCCGCGGCTGACCGGCATCTGCGGCTCGGACTCCAAGCAGGTCCTGCTCGACTTCGGCGAGGGCGACGCTGACAACGCGATGGCCGCGTTCTGCTCGTTCCCGCAAGTCATGGGCCATGAAGTGGTTGCCGACGTGGTGGCGATGGGACCGAAGGCCCGTGGCCTGGAGATCGGTCAGCGGGTGGTGCTCAACCCGTGGCTGTCGTGCGGGCCCCGCGGTATCGAACCTCCGTGTCCCGCATGCGAATCCGGAGACTACAGCCTGTGCTGGAGCTTCACCGACGGCGACATCAAGGCGGGTATCCATTCCGGTGTGTCGGCCGACGTCACCGGCGGCTACGCCGAGCTGATGCCTGCCCACGACAGCATGCTGCACCCGGTGCCCGATGCGGTGTCCGACGAGATGGCCGTTTTCGCCGACCCGTTCTCGGTGTCGCTGCATGCGATCACCCGCCATCCGCCACCGCCGTCGGGCCGGGTGCTGGTGTACGGCGCAGGGTCGCTCGGATGCTGTGCGGTGGCGATCCTGACGGCGCTCTACCCGGACGCGGAAGTGGCTGTGGTGGCCCGTTTCCAGGCCCAGGCTGACATCGCCGAACAGTTGGGCGCCGCGAAAGTGCTTGCGCCGGAGCCGCGACTCGCGCTCATCGAGGAGCTAGTCGCCTGGGGCGGCGGACGGCTGCGGCAACCGTTACTGGGCCTGCCGATGGCCCATCCGGGCCCGGTCGACGTCGTCTACGACACCGTCGGCAAGCCGGAGACATTCGAGGTCGGGGTGCGAGTGCTGGCGTCGCGCGGAACGTTGGTGAAGGCGGGCGTACATGCGCCGGGCCGGTGGGAGTGGAGCCCGTTGTACTTCAAGGAGATCAGCTGGGTCGGGTCCAACGCGTTCGGCGTCGAGGAGGTCGACGGCGTCCGCAAGCACGCCATCGACCACTACCTCGACTTGGCCGTGGACGGTCGAGTTGACCTGCGTCGCATGCTGACTCACACATTCCGGCTCGAGCAGTGGCGCGACGCGTTCCTCGCCATCGCCGACCAGGAGCGCAGCGGCGCCGTCAAGGTCGCGATCGACCAGCGCTGAGCGCACTGTCGTTCCACCGCGACCGACCACTTTTGCCCAGATATTCGCGGCGTGTCGTGTGCAGACACGGTCCCCCTAGTAACACGGGGAGGTGCCCCCAGCTCGCGGGGAGAAGTCACATGGGGTTTTGCCGGAGGTAGGTGTACACGCTGGCGAAGTTCTTGTTGGTTTCGTCGGGGATCGGCACGGGACCGCCGAGAGCGCTTGCGCCCCATACGATCTGGGCGGTCCGCTCGACCAGCGCCGTGACATGCAGCACCTTGTCGGGCCGCGGGCCGATTGCGACGAGTCCGTGGTTGGCGATCAGCGCCGCGGCCCTGCCCTCGAGCGCCTTGACCGCGTTGTTGCCGACATCGGGTGTGCCCGAGGCGGCGTAGTCCGCGCATCGGATCTCCCCGCCGCAGTACACGGCGAATTCGTCGACGCATGCCGGAATCGGTTGGTGGGCCACGGCGAACATGGTGGCCCACACCGGATGACTGTGGATGACGCTGCCGATGTCGTCGAATGCGCGATAGCACGCCAGATGCAGCTGCATCTCCGACGACGGGTTTCGGCCGTCGGCGGCTTGCACCACGGCACCGTCGGGGTCGACCACCACCAGATCGTCGATCGCCATATCCGCGTAATCCACCGACGACGGGGTGATCACGAGGTTGCCGTCCTGGCGGCGCGCCGAGATGTTGCCTGCGGTGCCCTCGACCAGCCCGCGCCGCAGCATGTCCTTGGCCGCCGCAAGCACCGCCGCTTGGGCGTCGTCCACGAATCTCACCGCGCCAGCACCTCCGGGTTCACGATGTTCGTTGGCGAGCCACCCGACAGCAGCGCTTCGAGCCCGTCGGCGACCATCTGCGCCTGCCTGGCCTCAGTGTTCCACGTGGCCCCGCCGATGTGCGGCGTCAGTACCACGTTGGGCAGGCCCGTCAGCGGGTGGTCGGCCGGCAGGATTTCGCCGACGAAATGGTCAAGGCCCGCCGCGGACACCTTGCCGCTCGTCAGCGCGTCGACGAGCGCATCGGTGTCGTGCAGTTGGGCGCGCGCGGTGTTGAGGAAGACGACGCCGTCGCGCATCGCAGCGAATTGGTCGGCACCGATCATCCCGACGGTGTCGTCGGTGACTGGCGCGTGCAGCGACACGATGTCGGCCGCATCCAGCAGTTCGTCGAGGCTGTGGCGGGCCTGGTCGTTGTACGGGTCGTACGCGATGACGGATAGGCCAAGCCCTTCCAGCCGCCATTGCAGCGCCCTGCCGACAGCGCCCAGGCCGACCAGGCCCGCGGTTCGCCCGGCGATCTCGCCGCCGCGGAACCGTTGATACGGGATCGTCCCATCGCGAAAGACCTGGCCGGCGCGGACATCCGCGTCGGCGGGCAGCAGGTGACGGGTGGCCGCGAACAGCAGCGCGACGGCCATCTCGGCGACGGCGTCGGCGTTGCGGCCAGGGGTGTTCAGCACCGGAATCCCCGCGGCGGTGGCGCCCGCGATGTCGACGTTGTTGGGATCACCACGGGTGGACGCGATCAGCTGCAAAGGAAGCTCGAACACCGGCCCGCGCACCGAATCGGATTCCACCACAAGAACATCGGCGCCCTCGGTGCGGACGCGATCGGCCAGCTGCTCCTCGCTGTAGATCCGCAACGGAGTCGCCTCGATCCACGGGTCGTAGACCACATCGGCCAGCTCGCGGAGCTTGTCGAAACCGGGCCCCCGTAGCGGGGCGGTCACCAGGGCGCGCGGTCTTGCGGTCACGAATGCCCATGCTGGCGTACGGTGACGCGCGTGTCACGCGAAGAGGTGACAATCGGCATCGACATCGGCACGACCGCGGTCAAGGCGGTGGCTGCCGACGAGCGCGGCAGGGTGGTCGCGCGCACCCGGATCCCGCATCCCCTAGGGATCCCGGAACCGGACAAACTCGAGCACGACGCCGCGCAGGCCTGGCGTAACGGCCCGCTGGCGGCGCTGGAGCAGCTCGCCAGGCCCGACGCCCGTGCGGTGGCCGTATCGGCGATGGTGCCGTCGCTGACGGCGGTCGACGCCGACGGCGTTCCGGTCACGCCGGGCCTGCTGTACGGCGACAGCCGCGGCCGCGTGTCGGAGCCGTCGGCAGGCATGGGATTCATGGTGGGCGAGGCGGCGCAGTTCCTGCGATGGACGGCGCGAGAGGCGCCCGACGCCGCTGGCTACTGGCCCGCGCCCGCGGTGGCCAACAACGCGCTGGCGGGCGAGCCCGTCATCGACTTCGCCACCGCGTTCACCACGCATGCCTCTGTTCGATGGCATCGGGTGGGACGCCCGGGTCTGCGCCGACTGCGGCGCATCGGTCGAGCGCATGCCGCGGGTGGACGGGCCAGGCGTCGCCGTCGGTCAGGTGCGCGACAGCCGGGCCGTGCTGGCGGCGGGCGCCATCGACGCCACATGCGAGCAGATGGTGTCTGGCGCAGGCGAGGACGGTGACGTGCTTGTGCTGTGCGGCACCACCTTGATCGTGTGGGCGACCATTCCCGAAGCCCGCGACGTGCCCGGCCTGTGGACCATTCCCCACACAGTCGCGGGCAAATGTCAGATCGGCGGGGCCAGCAACGCCGGCGGCCTGTTCCTCAACTGGGTGGATCAGCTTGTGGGGCAGGGCGATTCGTCGGTGCTAAACCCTGGCCAAGTACCGGTGTGGTCGCCGTACGTGCGGGGTGAGCGCACCCCGTACCACGATCCGGACCGTCGCGCGGTGCTCGACGGTCTCAACCTCGCACATGACGCCGCGTCGGTCCGCCGCGCCGCCTACGAGGCGTCGGGCTTCGTCGTACGCCATCTCATCGAGCTGGGCGGCGCGCCTGCGAGGCGGATCGTGGCCACCGGGGGAGGAACCCGCGTCGGGCCGTGGATGCAGGCCATCGCCGACGCGACCGGTCTTCCCGTCGCGGTGTCGGGTGTGCCGGAGGGCGCGGCGCTGGGCGCGGCGTTTCTCGCGCGGATGGCCGTCGGCCTCGAGTCGTCAATCTCCGACGCGGCGCGATGGGCGTCGGTCGAGCGCACCGTCGAGCCGAATCCCGGATGGACGGATCCGATGGAGGACCGCTACCAGCGGTTCCTCGAGCTCTCGGACGGCGGGCGCCGTCAGCCGGGTGGGCTCTAGCGGTCGCGCGCCGATAGCGGGCCGTGCGACGGTAAATAACCCTTCTGTCAGGATGCGCGGGGTTGTCCGGACGGAATGGGTATACGTCTGTGATGACCTGCCACGCTTTTGTGCTTGGTGGCGGCGGTGTGCTGGGTGCCGCTGAAGTTGGCATGGCGCGCGCATTGTCGGAGGCGGGCGTGCGGCCGGACATGATCTTCGGCACCTCTGTCGGCGCGATCAACGGCGCGGCGATAGCCGCCGATCCCACACCCGAAGGCGTTCGACGATTGTTGGAGATGTGGGAGCAACTCGGTGATCGCGGCGTCCTCGACGGATCACTGGTCGGCAGGCTCGCTGGTCTGGTGACGCGCCGGACCGCCCTGCATGGCAACGGCGAACTACGGCGGGTGTTGCGCGACCAGTTGCCCGTTCACACGTTCGAGGATCTCCCCGTTCCGTTCGAGTGTGTCGCCGCGAGCATCGAGCACGCCCGCGAACGCTGGTTCAGCAGAGGGGACTTGATCGAGCCGGTGCTGGCGTCGTGCGCATTGCCGGGTGTCTTTCCGCCGGTACGAATCGGTGACGAGCACTACTACGACGGCGGCCTCGTCAACAGCATCCCGCTGGACAGGGCGGTCACGCATGGTGCTGACACCGTATGGGTCTTACACGTCGGCCGCGTGGAGGAAGATTTGTTCCCACCCCGGCTCTTGTGGGAGGTCGGGTTCGTCGCATTCGAGATCTCACGGAGGCATCGCTTTTTCGGCGACCTCGAACGGGTGCGCCCAGAGGTGACAGTCCACGTGCTTCCTACGGGGCTGCCGAAGCGGTCCTCGGCGACGTGGTCCAATCTCCGGTACCGCGACACAAGGCGCATCTCGGGTCGCGCCGAACTGGCGTATGCCGCGACCTGCGAGTACCTGAAGGCACACCAATGACGTTGTTGCGCAGAGTGTTTACCGTGCCGCTCGTCACCATTTTGATGGTTCTCGTATTGGTCCTCGGCCCGCTGCTGCTTTTAGGAGCAAGTGCGCTGGGACTGGTTCGGCGATCATCCCGAGCCCCTCGCACCGTCGCGTTGGTGATGGCGTATGCAGTCATCGAACTGCGCATATTGGGAAAGGTGCTGCGTGGCAACCGCGACTGCGACCAGATGGTGCACGACTTCCTGGTGTCCGCTCACGCCGCCGCGCGCAGAATCCTCGATGTGGAGGTCGTACTCGAGTCGGGCTCGCCGACGCCGGACGCGATTCCGCGCGACCAGCCGCTGATCGTCCTGTCACGACATTGCGGACCCGGCGACAGCGTTCTCGTCTCCTGGTTACTGGCCGTGCAATACCGGATGCGATTGAGGGTCGTGCTCAAAGCCGTGCTTCGGTGTGAGCCCCTCCTCGATCTGGCGGGCGAATGGGGTTGCCTGTGCTTCCTTGGTCGGGGCGATCGAGCGCGCAGACAGATCCGATTTCTGGCGGAGTCCCTGACCGGCGGCCAGGCGTTGCTGCTGTTTCCTGAGGGCGCGAACTTCAGCTGGCCGCGGTGGCGCGATGCGATCCATCGACTTCGGTCGACCGGCAACATCCGCGCCGCAGGCAACGCTTTGCGGCAGTCCCACACACTGCCGCCGCGCAGTGGCGGCGCGGCAGCCGCCGTAGCGGGTGCGCCGAACGCCAACCTTCTCGTGCTGACCCACAACGGCTTCTGTGCCGACGGCCGGGCACGTCCATGGTGGGAACTTCCAGTTCACCGTCAGCTGCTCATCCGCACCGCTGTGGTGCCGGCCGCTGAGGTTCCGCCGCCGAAGCAACTAGGACGCTGGCTCGAGCAGACCTGGACTCAAGTGGATTCCTGGGTCGCTGCGCACGCCGAGCAGCCCTGAAGCGTCGGCTAGCGCTTGATCGCGCTGAGGTAGCTCATCTCGGTGAAGAAGCCCATGGCGCCGTCTTCGGGGAATTCGAACCCGTTGTCGGCGTAGGCATCCGGATCTTTGCGCACCGTGACATCCCAGCCGTGCCCGGTGAGATAGTCGACCACGTTGTTGCGCTTCTCGTGATAGATGAGGTCGCGCATCTCGAAGTCGTGACCGTACTTCTTGAGCCGTTCCGATATCAGCTGCGACCGCTCGTCGGAGAACATGCTGACGTCAGGGATGTGCTCACACGCGACTCGGCTGCCCGGCGCGCTGAGGTCGTTGATCCGGTCGAACAGCAGATCCTGCGCTTCGGGCGGAAGGTAGATGAGAAGCCCTTCGGCGATCCACGCTGTCGGCTGCTTGGCATCGAAGCCCTTGTCGCACAGTGCCTTCGGCCAATCGTCGCGCAGGTCGATTGCGACTGTCCGCCGGTCGGCCTTCGGCTGTGCGCCCAATTCAGCCATCGTCTTCGACTTGAAATCGATCACCTCTGGCTGGTCGATCTCGTACACGACGGTGGAGTCGGGCCACGGCAATCGATACGCCCTGGCATCCAGTCCCGCGGCCAGGATGACCGCCTGACGGACACCGGCATCGACGGCGTCGGTGAACAACTTGTCGAAATGGCGGGTGCGTACCGCCATCCCCTCCGCGGAGCGACGCAAGTTGAACCGCGGATCCACCTCCTCCAGATCCTCGATGTCGATCTCGCCGTCGAGCGCCTTGGTGAAGAAGTCGAGACCGACCGCGCGCACCAACGGTTCGGCGAACGGGTCGTCGATCAGCCCTTCGCGATCGGACAGCACGCGTTGCGCGGCGACCATCGTCGCGGTCGCGCCGACGCTGGACGCCAGATCCCATGAATCGTCATCGGTGCGGGCCATCATGCTCCTTGCAAGGTCGCCGTGAGATAGCCCGAGTCGCCGATGAGCCTGATGAGCTCGTCGTCCGGCAGCTCGAAACCGTTGGCGGCGAACGCCTCCGCGGTCGAGCGGGTGGTCACCTGCCAACCGTGCGAGGACAAGTACTCGCGGGCGGTATTGCGCTCTCCCGCATAGAACAACTCGGACAGCTTGAGGCCCGAGCCCGCTAGTCGCGACCGTTCGTCCAGCCTCTTCGCCCAGTCCTCGGGCATCGTCGTCATGTCCATGTGCTCGGTGGCCAACCGGCTGCCAGGGGCGGACAGCGCCGTGATGTGATCGAATAGCCGGTCCTGGGCGTCCGGCGGCAGATAGGGGAGCAGACCCTCCGCGATCCAGGCCGTCGGCTGGGCCGGATCGAAGCCCGCCTCGCGCAGTGCGGCAGGCCAGTCGTCGCGCAGGTCGATGGCGACCGTCTTCCGCGTCGCCTTCGGCACCGCGCCGAGGTCGTCGAGTGTCGTGGTCTTGAAGGCGATCACCTCGGGCTGGTCCACTTCGAAGACCACCGCGCCCGTCGGCCACGGCAGCCGGTAGCCGCGCGTGTCGAGGCCAGCCGCGAGAATGACGGACTGCCGGATGCCGGCATCGGCCGCGGCCGTGAAGAAGTCGTCGAAAAACCGTGTCCTGACCGCGATCTGCTCGCTCATCGTCTTGCGGTTCATCAACGGATCGTCGTCGTTGAGCGTCTCTCCGTCGACGATCTTCACAAACGGGTCAAGGCCGACGGCGCGCACCAGCGGTTCGGCGAACGGATCGTCGAGAAGCGCATCGGGTCCCTGGGAGGCAACTGCTCGCGAGGCGGCTACCGCCGTCGCCGTGGCCCCCACGCTGGAGGCCAGATCCCAGCTGTCGTTGTCTGTTCGTGCCATGGATGACGTCCCTACTGTCGGATTGCGGTGACGGCCAGCGAATCTCGCATCGGCGCGAGCTCTTCGCTGTCGGGGAAGTGCCGTCCGTACTCAGTGAACATCTCGGGCCTGCTGCGGGCGGTCACCTGCCAACCGTGCTTGGTGAGGTACTCGACGACGGGATTGCGGTCGCCCTTGTAGAACAGGTCGGCGAGGTTCATGTCGAAGCCGTGCTGCTGCCACCGCTCACGGAATTCTTTTGCGCGCTCGCCGATGCCGGCGCCCGCGTCCGGGTGGTATTCGGTGGCCAGCCTGCTGCCCGGCGCGGACAGCTTCGCGATGTCGTCGAAGAGCCGGTCCTGCGCCTCGGGCGGCAGGTATATGAGTAGGCCTTCCGCGCTCCAGGCGGTCGGCTGGGTGGGGTCGAATCCGTTGCTGCGCAACGCCGCAGGCCAGTCATCGCGGAGGTCGATGCTGACCGCACGGCGATCCGCCGTCGGCTCGGCACCTATCGACGCCATCGTCGCGTTCTTGAACTCGATCACCTTGGGCTGGTCGATCTCGTACACGACGGTGCCGTCCGGCCAGTCCAGCCGGTAGGCGCGCGCATCGAGGCCTGACGCCAGGATCACCGCCTGCCGTATCCCTGCGGCGGCCGCCTCGTTGAAGAAGTCGTCGAAGAACCTGGTGCGCACCGCCATCACGTTCACGATCAGCCGGGTGGCGTCGCCGCCGTCGTCGTCGGACTGGCCGAACTCGCCGTCGAGCAGCCGCACGAAGAAGTCCAGTCCGACGGCCCGCACCAGCGGTTCGGCGAACGGGTCGTCGATGAGCGCGTTGGGCTCCTTGCTCGCTATCGCCCGCGCCGCGGCGACCATCGTCGCGGTCGCACCGACGCTGGACGCGATGTCCCAGCTGTCCGCATCGGCCCTCGTCATAGTTTCATTCCTCGGCTCCCGCTCGCTCCGGTCCTCGCTTCGCTGCGATCCTCACTCACGCTCGCCTTCGGGGGTTTCATTCCTCGGCTCCCGCTCGCTTCGGTCCTCGCTTCGCTGCGATCCTCACTCACGCTCGCCTTCGGGGCGACCGCCGAGGGTGCCGCTGATGTAGCGCAGTTCGGCGAACGGGGTGCCTGCGTCGAAGGGCGCGTATCCGTGCGCCGTCAACAGCTCATTGATGTTGTTGCCCTTCACCTGCCAGCCGTGCTCGGCCAGGTAAGCCGACGGCTCGTTGCGCTCGCCGAGGTAGACGAGGTTGGCCCAGTCGAGGTCGTAGCCGTGTTCGCGCCAACGGTCGGCGGCCGACTGCATCTTCTCCATCGCCTCGTCGACGTCGTTCTGGTCGATGGGCGGTGCGCTTTCGGTGGCCAGCCTGCTGCCTGGGGCGCTGAGCGCGGTGATCGTGTCGAGCAGCCGGTCCTGGGCGTCGGGCGGCAGGTATCCCAGCAGCCCCTCGGCGCTCCACGCTGTCGGCTGATCAGGGTCGAAGCCGGCCTCCTTGAGGGCCGCGGGCCAGTCGAAACGAAGGTCGATCGCCACGGCGCGGCGGTCGGCCGTGGGCTGGGCCCCGATCTCGGCGAGCGCCCGCGTCTTGAACTCGATCACCTGCGGTTGGTCCACCTCGTACACGATGCTGCCGTCCGGCCACGTCAGCCGGTAGGCGCGGGAGTCGAGGCCCGACGCGAGAATCACCACCTGCTTGATACCGCCTGCGGTGGCGTCGAGGAAGAAGTCGTCGAAGAACTTGGTCCGCACCGCCATGTTGTCGACCATGCGGTCCATGCCTGCGCTCTTGTCGTCGTCGACGTCGAACACGGATGGGTCAAGCTCTCCGGTGGCCAGCCGGGTGAACACGTCGACGCCGACGGCCCGCACCAGCGGCTCGGCGTACGGGTCGCTGATCAACGCGCCATCGATCCTGGTCACCATCGCGCGGGCGGCGGCCACCATCGTGGCGGTCGCCCCCACACTGGAGGCCAGATCCCATGAGTCGTCGTCTGTGCGCGGCATGCAAAACCCCTGTCGATCTCTATCCGTCAATTACTTAGCTGATGTAACGAGCTTGCATCGACTGTACGCCTTCAGTGTGAAAACTCATCTGACCTCAGTGCCTGCACCTGCGGATGCAGGGTAGACAGCTACCAACTGTTACTCTCGTAGACTGCGTGACTCCGCAGGCTGGGCGCCTGCCGGGCTCGGCATATGACTTAACCGACACGCTGGAAAAGACCAGCCCCATTTGGCACGCCGCGATTTGAGCCCGGCTGCGCAGGAGGAAAGAGTGCTCTCGGCTTTCATCTCATCGCTGCGGACAGTCGACCTGCGGCGAAAGATCCTGTTCACGCTCGCCATCCTGATCCTGTACCGGGTCGGCGCCTCGATTCCGTCGCCCGGGGTCAACTACCCCAACGTGCAGAAGTGCCTCCAGCAGCTCAGCGGCAGCGACGCGGGACAGATCTACTCGCTGATCAACCTGTTCTCGGGTGGTGCGCTGCTGCAGCTGGCGGTGTTCGCGATCGGCATCATGCCCTACATCACAGCGAGCATCATCGTGCAGCTGCTCGGCGTGGTCATCCCGCGCTTCGAGGAGCTGCGTAAAGAAGGCCAGGCGGGCCAGGCGAAGCTCACCCAGTACACCCGCTACCTGTCGGTCGCACTGGCGCTGCTGCAGTCCACCAGCATCGTGGCGCTGGCCGCCAACGGCGGGCTGCTGCGCGGCTGCCAGCTCGACATCATCGAGAACTCGTCGATCTTCACCCTTGCCGTCATCGTCATCGTGATGACCGCGGGCGCCTCACTGGTCATGTGGATGGGCGAGCTGATCCAGGAGCGCGGCATCGGCAACGGCATGTCGCTGATGATCTTCGCCAGCATTGCCGCCCGCATCCCGACCGAGGGCAAGAACATCCTCGACAGCCGCGGTCCCGTCGTCTTCACCGCGGTCTGCGTCGCCGCGCTGGTCATCATCATCGGCGTGGTGTTCGTCGAGCAGGGCCAGCGCCGCATCCCGGTCCAGTACGCCAAGCGCATGGTCGGGCGCCGCATGTACGGCGGCACGTCGACATATCTGCCGCTGAAGGTCAACCAGGCAGGCGTCATCCCGGTGATCTTCGCGTCCTCGCTGATCTACATCCCGCACTTGATCACCCAGCTGATCCAGGCGGGCAAGGCCAGTGCGGGCACCGGCTGGTGGGACAAGTTCGTCGCGAACTACCTGACCAACCCGGCCAGCCCGTCCTACATCGGGATCTACTTCGCCCTCATCGTCTTCTTCACGTACTTCTACGTGTCGGTGCAGTTCAACGTCGATGAGCGGGCCGACGAGATGAAGAAGTACGGCGGCTTCATCCCCGGTATCCGGCCCGGCAAGCCGACCGCCGACTACCTGCGATTCGTGCTCAACCGGATCACCCTTCCCGGCTCGATCTACCTCGGCGTCATCGCCGTGCTGCCTAACCTCTTCCTGCAGATCGGCAACACCGGCACCGTGCAGAACTTGCCGTTCGGCGGAACAGCGGTTCTCATCATGGTTGGCGTCGGGTTGGATACGGTCAAACAGATCGAGAGCCAGCTGATGCAGCGCAACTACGAAGGGTTCCTCAAGTGAGAGTCGTTCTGCTCGGACCGCCTGGGGCGGGCAAAGGCACGCAGGCCCAGAAGCTGGCCGAGAAGCTCGGCATTCCGCAGATCTCCACCGGCGACCTGTTCCGGGCGAACATCAGCAACGGCACCCCGCTGGGGCTGGAGGCCAAGCGCTACCTCGACGCCGGCGACCTGGTGCCCTCGGAGCTGACGAACAAGCTGGTCGAGGACCGCATCGAGCAGCCCGATGCCGCCGACGGCTTCATCCTCGACGGGTATCCCCGCTCGGTGGCGCAGGCGCAGGCGCTCGACGAGATGCTCACCAACCACAACACCAAGCTCGACGCCGTGCTGGAGTTCTCGGTGTCCGAGCAGGAGCTGTTCACGCGCCTGAAGGCCCGCGGCCGCGCCGATGACACCGAGGAAGTCATCCACAACCGGATGAAGGTGTACAGCGACGAGACCAAGCCGCTGCTTGAGTACTACAGCCACAACAACCTGCAGACCGTCGACGCAGTCGGCGGCCTCGACGAGGTCTTCGCCCGCGCCCTGCGCGCGCTCGGCAAGTAGCGGACGAGAGGAGCGCCCTCCGTGATGCGGAGTTGATCGCCCTGCCGGGGCTGCGTCACCGCAAGGTGGTCGAGCAGCGTAGTGCCGGCGAACTCGACGCGATGGCGGCCGCCGGGGCGGTGGTCGCGGCGGCGCTGAAGGCGGTGCATGAGGCCGCGGCGCCGGGGGTGTCCACGCAGGCGCTCGACGAGATCGCCGAATCGGTGATCCGCGACGCCGGGGCCACCCCCTCGTTCCTGGGCTATCACGGCTTCCCGGCCAGCATCTGCTCGTCGGTGAACGACCGTGTCGTGCACGGGATTCCATCGTCGACCGAGATGCTTTCGGCAGGCGATCTGGTGTCCATCGACTGCGGGGCGATCCTCGACGACTGGCACGGCGACTCAGCGATCACGTTCGGAATCGGGACGCTGATCGATGTCGACGAGGCGCTGTCGCAGGCCACCAAGGAGTCGATGGAGGCCGGTATCGCCGCCATGATCCCCGGCAACCGGCTGACGGACGTCTCATATGCAATCGAGAAGGGCACCAGGGCGGCCGAGAAGCGCCACGACCGCAAGTTCGGCATCGTCGCGGGCTACGGCGGTCACGGTATCGGCAGGCGCATGCACATGGACCCGTTCCTGCCCAATGAGGGCCAGCCGGGACGGGGTCCGTATCTGGCTACGGGTTCGGTTTTAGCCATCGAACCGATGCTCACCCTCGGCACGCGCAAGACGGTGATTTTGGCCGATGAATGGACAGTTGTCACCGCAGACGGCTCGCGTGCTGCACACTGGGAGCACACGGTTGCTGTCACGGACGATGGGCCCCGGATCCTGACGGTTTAGCTCGACGAACTGCCCAGTTGATCGGGCAAAACCTATGAACCGGATCGGCCTCGGCCTCGTAATAACGAGGGAGGTTTTAATGGATCATCCGGAGGCCGCCCTGATGCGCATGCTTTACGAAGAGCACGGCGCAGCCTTGTGGCGGTATGCCGTGCGGCTTACGGGTGATCCGGCCCGAGCAGAGGATGTGGTGCAAGAGACATTGCTGCGAGCATGGCAGCATCCAGAAGTAACCGACGGGGACAGGTCGGCACGAGCCTGGCTGTTCACCGTCGCCCGAAATATGATCATCGACGAGCGGCGCAGTGCAAGATTTCGAAGCGAGACCGGAACCCCGGACCCCGAGAAAACCTACGATCGCGCCGGCCCGGATGAGGTGGATTCCGCCTTGGACCGAATGCTATTGAGCGGCGCCCTGGCACAGCTGTCCCCCGAACACCGAGCGGTGATCCGGAGGTCGTACTACCAGGGTTGGACGACCGCCCAGATCGCCGCTGATCTCGACATCGCCGAAGGCACCGTGAAATCGAGGCTGCATTACGCCGTTCGGGCGTTGCGCCTCTCATTGCAGGAAATGGGGGTGACCCGATGACGCAGAACGCAAAGCGCGACGACGACTTGCGCGCAGACGACGCCTACAGCATGTGGGACGCCGCCTACGTCCTTGGCTCACTGTCGGGAAGCGAACGGCGCGAATTCGAGGCGCATATGGCCACGTGCCCGAGCTGCCGGGCCGCCGTCTCCGAGCTGAGCGGCATTCCGGCGCTGTTGGCGCAGCTCAGTGCCGAGGAAGTGGATGCCCTCGACGACCCATCGACGGAAGCCCCGGCGATGCGGCCAGAGGTGCTCGATTCCTTGCTCCAAAAGGTCGAGTGGCGGCGTAAGCGCACGCGCAGATTGAGCGTGATGACGCTGGCCGCTGCGGCGGCCGTCGTGGCCGTTGCGCTGGTGGTCGGGATCTGGCCCGTCATCGGCGGCGGCGGTGGCGGTGGCGGCGCACAGCCGATGGCCTCTGCGGTGACGATGACCAAGACGGCGGAGACGCCGATCAACGCACAGGTCACCCTGTCGAGTTTCGGCTGGGGCACCCGGATCGACATGGTCTGTACCTACGGCGACTATGCGAGCCGCGGTCAGGCGCAGCCGCAGAACCTCGGGATGGTCGTGGTGGGTCCAGACGGATCCCAGGACCAGATCGCGACGTGGGTCGGGCTCAACGGAGCCACCGCTCTGCCGAGCGGCAGCACCACGCTGCAGAAGGACCAGATCAAGTCCGTGAAGCTGGTCGACACCGATACGAAGACGGTTCTGCTGCAAACAGATTTGTGAGTCAGTCACTGTGTGAGTCCACGACATAGGTGACAGATGAGCTGGTCGTGGGTGACAGGACGTCGTCGCCCGCATCGAAGCGGCGTTTCAGCGGTCTGGCGTTACTCGAGATTGAAACCACGCAGGGCGTCTCTCGCACTTCCCCTGCGTGCGTTCAATCTCAACGCATCAGCGCTACGCGAGGCTGTGGAGCTGACAGGTCAGGCCGATTGACCGCCGGAATCCGTCCGAGGACAACGACTTCGAACGTATCCTCGCCGCCCAACAAAGAGGCCGCGGCCGATACCGGGACGACCGGTTACCGATAACTCGAGTCATGTGTCGCCCATAACACGACTCATCATCTGTGAGTCGGGTCACGTATTGAACCGTGGTTACCCACGGGTCGTGTCATCTGCAGAGGTGGAAGCAGGTGACTGAATGGCCCAGAAACAGCGGGTGGTCGATCACATCGTCGGCTATTTGGCTTCGAGCGGTGTGCGGTTCATCTTCGGCGTCGACGGCGCGAATATCGAGGATCTGTATGACGCCGCGCACTTTCGCGATGACATCACCGCCGTACTGGCCAAGCATGAGTTCTCCGCTGCCACCATGGCCGACGGGTACAGCCGCAGCGGCTGCGGCCTCGGTGTCGTTGCCGCCACCTCCGGCGGCGGTTGCCTGAATACCGTTGCCGGACTTGGTGAGGCGTTGGCCAGCCGAGTTCCGGTGTTGGCGCTTATCGGCCAAGCCCCGACGAGCCTTGACGGTCGTGGCGCGTTCCAGGACACCAGCGGCCGCAACGGAGCGCTCGACGGCGACGCGCTGTTCTCCGCGGTGTCGGTGTTCTGCCGACGGGTGACGACGCCCGATGACATCGCGACGGTGCTGCCAGAGGCGATCGCGGCGGCCAATCGCGGCGGCCCCGCGGTGCTGTTGCTTCCCAAAGACATTCAGCAGGCGGGCGTCGACTTCGGCCCACTCGCCAGCGGCATCTCGGTTGGCAAACTACTCGGTGACCCGCAACCCATCGCGCAGGCACTGCGCAGCGCAGACGGCCCGATCACGATCATCGCAGGCGAACAGGTCGCCCGGGACGACGCACGCGGCGAACTCGCGCAGCTGCGAGCCGTGCTGCGCGCGCGGGTGGCCACCGTCCCCGACGCGAAGGACGTCGCGGGTACTCCGGGCCTTGGTTCTTCGTCAGCGCTCGGTGTCACCGGCGTGATGGGACATCCCGCTGTGGCCTCGGCGATCGCCGACAGCGCCCTGTGCCTGTTGGTCGGCACCCAGCTGTCGGTGACGGCGCGCGCGGGGCTGGACGATGTGCTGGCGTCCGTGCCGACCTACTCCATCGGATCAGCGGTGCCTTTCGTGCCGACCACGCACGTCCACACCGAGGATCTGCGCGGCTCGCTGACGCTGCTGACGCAGGCGCTGAACGGCAACGGCCGCCCCACCGGCGTGCGGGTCCCGGACACGGTGCCGAAAAGTGAGCTGCAACCCCCACCGCACGACGGCCCAGGGGTGCGCTATCGCGACGCGATGACGGTGCTGGACGGGATGCTTCCCGACGGTGTCGACATCATCGTCGACGCAGGGAACATCGGCGCCTCGGCGATCCACTACCTGCCCGCCCGCCGTGACGGACGATTCATCGTCGCGCTGGGTATGGGTGGTATGGGATACAGCTTCGGCGCAGGCCTCGGCGTCGCGTTCGGGCGTCGGCGGCGCACCGTGGTGATCGCCGGCGACGGCTCATTCTTCATGCACGGCATGGAGATTCACACCGCAGTGCAGTACGGACTGCCCGTGACGTTCCTGCTGTTCGACAACCACGCGCACGCGATGTGCGTGACCCGCGAGCAGGTCTTCTACGACGACCTCTACAGCTACAACCGGTTCGGGCCGAGCCGGCTGGGTGCGGGCCTCGCGGCCATGTTCCCCGGCCTGACCTCGATCGATGTCACGAGCATCGACGATCTGCCCGGAGCGTTGCAGGCAGCGCTCGACGTCAACGGCCCGTCGGTGGTCGGCGTGGAATGCTCACCCGACGAGATCCCACCATTCGCAAACTTTCTCGGCAAGGCAGCCGTGGAACCCGTTATCCCAGAGGAGAACACATCTTATGTCGTTACCCGCCCTTGATGACATCACGGCCCACCGAGGCACCCCTGACCCGATTGACGGAGTAATCCGCGTCGAGGACATGCCGAGGGAGAAGGCCACGCCCATCATCATGGACATGATGCGCTCGGTCTACCCGCATGACGAGGTATTCGGAACGTATTGCACCGTCAACGATTACATCGACTGTCCACCCGACGAGCTGTTCGACTACCTGGCCGACACTCGCTGCCTCGAGGAGTGGACGTACAGCTTGCGGGGCTTCGCGCCAACCGAGGAGCCCGGGCTGTGGGTGGCATACGACAAGCTCGGCGGCCCGAAGGGCAGCCCCATCTTCACCCGCACGGTCGCCAACAAGGAGGCCCGCACGGTCGACTACCACTGCGCGTGGGACCAGGGCAAGCACCTGTGGATGATCTACCTGATGCGGGTCGTCGATGCGCAGGTGGTTTTCGACAAGCCCGGTTCCGTCGTGCTGTGGACCAACTGCCATCACCCGTTCTACGACAAGAACCCGTATCCCGAGACGGCGCCACCCCAGCGGCCCGTGTGGGTCGGTGACTTCTGGGAGATGTTCGGACCCGGCCATCTGCTGGAACTGAAGAACCTCAAGGCAATTGCCGAATATCGGCATCACAACGGCTTGCCGCTTACTCCGGCATGGATGAAGTGAGGACACCTGACATGACCGTTAGCTTGCTCGACATTGCGACGTACCTGCCCGGGGAACCGGTCAGCGCCGACTACTACGCCGGCTACGCCGAATCCGACAGCCTGCGCGAGAACGTCATGTTCAAGGCCCCGAAGTTCCGTCACCACGTGGCTGGGGACGAGACGGCCGTCGACATGGTGGAGCGCGCTGCCGCGGGCCTTATCGAACGCCGTGGCCAGGACGCCATCGCGAACGTCGACATCCTGATCACGCATGTGCAGCTGCCGGACATGCCGTTCTACGGCGCGGGTGGTGAGATGGCGAATCGCCTTGGTATGAAGCCGAATTGGGTGCTCGATCTGCACAACGGCGGATGCGCGGCGTTCATCCTCGGCATGAACGTGGCCCGCACCCTGATTGAGTCGGGGCAGGGCGAGACGGCGCTGGTCGCTGTCGCGCAGAACGCCGCAGGCACGATCTTCGACCAGGAGACCATCCGCTCGAAGGCACAGGCCTCGGTGCCGGGCGACGGCGCCGCCGTTGGTCTGGTCGCGAGGTCGGACGAGTCGCCGATCCTCGACATCGAATGCCGCACGTACGGTGAATTCGCCGGCGACATGACGATTTCCGTCGATCCGGCCCGCAAGTGGTGGCAGGCGGGTCCCGGTGAGGGGTGCATCGGGTTCACCGAGAGCAAGATCACCAAGGTGCTGGCCCGCGGCAACCGCCAGGTGCCCGAAGTGTCGTACGCGGTCTGCGACCGCATCGGCATCAAGCCGAAGGACATCGACCTTCTGGTGACCAACCAGCCGAACAGGGCTTTCCTGCGGAACTGGCGCGACGCGCTGGAACTGCCGCAGGAGCGACACCGCGACACCTTCGACCAGTGTGGCAACCTGTTCGCCGCGGGTGTGCCGGTGAATCTCGAGCGGGCCATCTCCGATGGTCAGCTGAAGAAGGGTGACGTGGCGCTGATGGCCGCCTTCGCGCACGCGGGCGATTTCGCAGGCGCGGCCGCGATCAAGTGGGGCGGTCGGGACTGATGACGACCGCGGGGGGCAGGAATGTCCCAGCGAGGGAAGACCTCGCCGAAGTCGTCTCCGCGCTGCCCAGCGCGGTGAACCCGTTCGCCTTGTCGCTCAACGAGAATCCGTTCCCGCCGCTGCCCGGCGTGCGGTCGGCACTTGCCGAATCCGTCGACGTGGCCAACCGGTATCCGGAGTTTCTTCCCGAGCGACTGCGCGCGTTGATCGCAGGCCGCATCGGCGTGCATCACGAGCAGGTGATCATCGGCTCAGGCGCTACCGGCGTCATCATGCAGGTGCTGAGCGCGGTGACCAGTCCGGGAGACCGGCTGGTGATGACGTCGCCGACATTCGACGGGTATCCGATCTTCGCCCAGATGGCACGGCTGACGCCGGTCACCGTGCCGTTGGACGAGCACGGCCACCACGACCTCGATGCCATGGCCGAGGCGGCAAGCCAGGCACGGGTCGTGGTGGTCTGCCGTCCACACAATCCGACAGGGACCGTCGAGCCTGTGGCCGACATCGAGCTGTTCCTCCAGCGGGTGCCCTCGGACACGGTGGTACTGCTCGACGAGGCCTACGTCGAGTTTCTGGCGCCGGAGCATCGGCTCGACGCGCTATCCCTCGTCGAGCGGTTCCCCAATCTGGTGGTGCTGCGGACCTTTTCGAAGGCGTACGGACTCGCCGGGCTGCGGATCGGTTACGGCTTCTGCGCGCCCGATCTGGCCAGGCGGCTGTGGATGATGCAGCTGCCATTCGGTATCGGCATCACCGGCCTGGTCGCGGTCGCGGCATCCTATGAAGCGGAAGGCCAGCTGCAGCAACGGATTCGGATGATCGCCTCGGAGCGGCGGTATCTGCGAATGAAGCTGCACGCGATGGGGGTGTACAGCACCGACGCACATGCCAACTTCGTGTACCTGCCTGCCAACTGCCAACCGTGGGGACAGTTTTTCGAGGACACCGGCCTACGGGTCCGCAGCTACCCCGACGGCAGCGTCCGGATCACCGTTGGCAACCGCCAGTCGACTCGTGCGGTGCTCGCGGCGCTGGAGCCGTTCGCGTCGCGTTGAATTGCGTCGTCTCGGGCGTGGGCTGCGGTATGAAGAGGCATGGCCTCAGAACCGCCGGCCGAACCGCGCCAGCGAGATCCGATCGCCCTCGCGCGCGCCAACTGGGAGCGCCGCGGGTGGGGTGACGTCGCCAACGGCATGGTCGCCGTCACGTCGGTGATGCGGGCGCACCAGATCCTGCTGGCCCGCGTGGAGAACGCACTACGCCCGTACGACCTCAGCTTCGCCCGCTACGAATTGCTGCGGCTGCTGGCGTTCAGCCGAAACGGCGCGCTGCCGATCACCAAGGCGTCCGACCGGTTGCAGGTCCACGTCACGAGCGTCACTCACGCGATCCGGCGGCTGGAGGCGCACGGCCTGGTGACCCGGCTGCCGCATCCGACCGACGGGCGCACGACGCTGGTGCAGATCACCGATCTCGGGCGCTCCACGGTCGAGGACGCGACGGTGACCCTCAACAAGGACGTCTTCGCCGACATCGGCATCTCCGACGACGAGTCGCAGGCGCTGGCCGAGTCGATCGAAACGCTGCGGCGCCACGCAGGCGACTTTTAGTCCGCGACGTTGGGCAGCGGGATCGTGGCGGTGACCGCGGTTCCGGAGCCGGGCCGCGACCGGATGTTGAGCCGTCCGCCGACGATCTCGGCGCGCTCGGCCATCGACAGCAGCCCGTAGCCGCCCATTTCGTCACTGCCCAACGGATGTTCGAATGTGTCGAAACCGACTCCGTCGTCGACGATTTCGAGGCGGGCCGTGTCGTCGTCGAGCGCGAACGTCAGACGCGCCGTCGATGCGCGGGCGTGTTTGACGACGTTCTGCAGGCATTCCTGCGCGATGCGGTACAGCGCGATCTCGATGTGGTCGGGCAGCCGCGTTTCAGCGAGTTCGACCTGGACGTCGATCTGGCCGACGGAGCGGGCCAGGCTGGCCAGCCCGCCTGCCAGGCCCAGATCGTCGAGCACCGGCGGTCGTAGTCCGCCGATCGCCGCGCGTGCCTCCTGCAGGGTCAGGTCGACGAGTTCCCTGGCCATGCCGAGCTGTTCGGCCATCGCGGCGGGGTCGGTTTCAGAGGCGCGTGTTGCCGCGTCGAGCCGATAGGACAACGTGATGAGCCGCTGCGAGATGCCGTCGTGGATGTCGCTGGCCAGTCGGCGACGTTCCAACTCCTGCGCCTCGATGACCTGCTCGACGAAGTTCTCGTGTGCGCGTTCGCGGACCACCAGCTGGCGGTGCAGCCGGGCCTGGTGCAGGGCGCCCGCGATGAGCTGTCCGATCACCACCAGCAGTTCCACGTCACCCGGCGTGAACTCGCGCCGCTCGACGGTGTGCACGTTGAGCACCCCGACCAGGCCGCCGGGGTCGGTCTCCATGGGCACCGACACCATCGACGTGAAATCCGAACCGCGAAGCGACTGAAACGGCATGTACCGCGGGTCGGACTCCTTGTCGTGGGTGATGACGACGGGCTCGCGATGGCTGGCCACCCAGCCGGAGACCCCGGAGCCGAGCGGCAGCCGGATCTTGCCGATCTCGCTGTCGAACGGTGGCGTCGCGCCCGCGAGCGTCAACGACCGGTCGCTGTCGTCGAGGACGTGCACGAAGCAGACGTCGGTGGCGGTCGCCGCCGTGATCATCCTGGCGGCGGCCGCGGCGAGCGGCTCGACACCGGGGCCGCTGGAGGCCGCCTGGATCAACTCGCGCAGCAGTGCCAGCTCGCGATCCGCGTCGACGAGATCGCGAACAGCGTTGGGGCGCAACGGTCCTCCGCTGTCAGGGCTCATTGGAAGATCCCTTCCCGCAGCGCGGTGGCCACCGCGCCCGTCCTGTCGCTGACACCGAGCTTGCGGTAGATCGACCGCAGGTGCGTCTTCACCGTCTCGTCGCCGATCACCAACTTGCTGGCGATGCCGCGGTTGGACAGGCCGTTGACGACGAGCGAGAGGATCTCGCTCTCGCGCTGGGTGAGGCCCTGGCGTGCGCCTGGCCAGAACTCGTCACGCTGCATCCTGGCTGCGGTGTCGGCCGCCCTCGCGGCCATTCCGGGATCGATGGCGGTGGCGCCGCCGTGCACGAACTCGAGTTGGCGCACCAACTCGTCGCTGCTGATGCTCTTCAACAGATAGCCCGATGCGCCGACCCGCAGCGCCTGAAACAGGTACTGCTCGTCGTCGTATACCGAGAGCATGACGACCTTGCGGCCGGGCTTGCGCTCGCGCAGCGTCTGGCAGAGGTCGAGGCCGCTCGAGCCCTGCATGCGAACGTCGGAGAGCACGATGTCGGGATCGAGTTCGTCGACGACGCTGAGCGCTCGCTCAGCACCGACCGCCTGACCCACCACCATCACCCGGTCGGAGAACGCGGCGAGCATCGCCTTGAGGCCCTCGATGACCATTTCGTGGTCATCGACCAGCACGATTCGTACTGGTCCTGGGGCCAGCGGGCTGACGGACGCCATGGCAACACCTTAGAGGTGGCGCTTGTCGGGGTCCCACAACTTGGCCTGCCCAATCCCCCTAATGGGGGAGGCTGGAGGGAGGTGATTTGGGCCACCCTTGTTTCCGTGCCTATGACACAGCAGAAGACTTGGCGCGCCGGTCGGTTTTGGTGGGACACCGCCGCACCTGTCGGCGCCGACGTTTGTCCGCTCCGCGCGATCGTGTTCGACCTCGACGCCCTGGCCGATATCGAGTGCGAGGGACATCGCGTCGCCTACAACGCCGCCTTCGCCGCGCACGGCCTGAACTTCGAGTGGTCGGTCACGCGCTATCGACAGTTGTTGGCGCTGAGCGACGAGCGCCAGCGCGTCCTTGCCGAGCTGCGCAAGCGCGGCGTGTCGACCGAGTCCGACGTCCTGACCCAGCTGCTCGCCGATGACATCTACACGACCAAGACGATGATGCTCGACGAGATGATCCTCGACGCCGACCTTTCGCCGCGGCCCGGGCTTATCGATCTCGTCATGGACGCGTTCACCGCGGGTGTATGGGTCGGCGTGGTCACGGGTGGCCGGCGAAGCTGGGCGGAACCGTTGGTGCGACAGCTGGTCGGCGACGGAGTCGTCGAAACGGTGGTCACCGCGGACGACGTCAAGAAGCCAATGCCGGATGCAGACGCCTTCCGAACCGCATTGTGGGAGCTGGGAATTTCAGCGGAGAGCGCAATCGCGATCACGGGATCGGCTTCGGGACTGCGCGCAGCGACGTCGACGGGTCTGGCCACCGTGGTCATCACGGGCGACGGTGCACCGGAGATCCCTGCCGCTGTTGCGGTGCGGCCGGATTACAGTGGCAACGAGCCGATGCGTCTCGCGGACTGCCAGCGTCTGCATCGCCGTTGGTATGCCGAGCGCAAGCCCGCCAACGCCGCCTGAACACGAACCCTTACCATCGAGCGGACGTTAGCTCAGCTGCCGCGCAGCAGTTCGATTACCGCGCTGAAGTCCTTGTCGGCGTGGTCGGCGGCGAACTTGGCGTAGATCTCGGCGGCGTGGCTGCCCAGCGGCGCCGCCGAGCCCGTCGAGTTCACCGCGTCCATCGCCAGGCCGAGGTCCTTGTTCATCAGCGCGGTCGCGAAGCCGGGCTTGAAGTCGTTGTTGGCCGGTGACGTCGGAACCGGGCCGGGCACCGGGCAATTGGTGTGCACCGACCAGCAGTTGCCGGTCGCGCCGGTGATCACGTCGAACAGCGACTGCGCGGACAGGCCGAGCTTCTCGGCCAGCACGAAGGCCTCTCCGACGGCGATCTGCTGCACGGCGAGCACCATGTTGTTGCACAGCTTGGCGCTCTGGCCGTTGCCGGAGCCGCCGCAGTGAATGATCTTGCCCGCCAACGGTTCCAGCACCGGGCGTGCGCGCTCGACGGCGTCGTCCTCGCCGCCGACCATGAACGCCAGCGTCCCCGCGGTGGCGCCCTTGACGCCGCCGGAGACCGGCGCGTCGAGTTGTGCGAAGCCCCGTTCGATGGCCTGCTCGTGGATGTCGCGGGCATCGGCGACCGAGATCGTCGAGGTGTCGATGAACAGGGCGCCTGCCTTCGCCGCGGGCAGCACCTCGTCGTAGCACGCCTTGACGATCGCGCCGTTGGGCAGCGACGTGATCACCACGTCGGCGTCGGCCACCGCCGCGGCGCCGGTGTCGAAGACCGTGGCGCCCTTCTCTTCCGCGGCCGCCTTCAGCGCGGGCACCGGGTCGAAGCCGTGCACGGTGTGTCCGGCCGCGACGAGGTTGGCCGCCATCGGGCCGCCCATGTGGCCCAGCCCCAAGAACGCGATCGTCATCATTCGACTCTCCTGAGCCGTTACGGGCTCGGCCGCGTGATGCGGATGCGCGGGCCCGGGCCGCCTCGGCCCGACCGATGACCACGCGCATGATTTCGTTGGTTCCCTCGAGGATTCGGTGCACCCGCAGATCGCGGACGATCTTCTCCAGGCCGTACTCGGTGAGATAGCCGTAGCCGCCGTGCAGTTGCAGGGCCTGGTCGGCGACGTCGAAGCAGGCGTCGGTGACGTAGCGCTTGGCCATCGCGCACAGCTCCACCTTGTCGGGGTGGTCGTCGTCGAGCGCAGTTGCCGCCCGCCACAACAGGGTTCGCGACGTCTCCAGCGCGGTGGCCATGTCGGCGAGCTTGAACCGGATGGTCGGCTCGTCGAGCAGCGCGCCGCCGAACGCCTGCCGGTCGGCCAGGTAGCTCGCCGCCTTGTCGTAGGCGGCCTGGGCGCCGCCGAGCGAGCACGCCGCGATGTTGATCCGGCCGCCGTTGAGCCCGTTCATCGCGATGGAGAAGCCGGTGCCCTCGCCGTCGGCGCCGCCGAGCATCGCGTCGGCAGGCACCCGGACGCCCTCGAAGATGACCTGCGCGGTGGGCTGGGCGTGCCAGCCCATCTTCTCCTCGTTGGCGCCGAAACTCAGCCCCGGCGTGCCCTTTTCGACGATGAACGCCGAGATACCGCGGGCCCGGCCCGTCACCGCCGGTGCGGGCCATCACGACGTAGACGTCCGACGCGCCGGCCCCGGAGATGAACTGCTTGACGCCGTCGAGCACATAGTCGTCGCCGTCGCGGACGGCCTTGGTGCGCAGTGCGCCGGCATCCGACCCGGCGCCCGGCTCGGTCAGGCAGTAGCTGGCGATGGCCTCCATCGAGGCCAGCTTCGGCACCCACGACTTGCGTTGTTCGTGCGTGCCGTACGTGTCGACCATCCACGCGCACATGTTGTGGATCGACAGGAACGCGGCGACCGTGGGATCGGCGGCGGCCAGCTGCTCGAAGATGCGCACGGCGTCGATGCGGCGCAGCCCGCTGCCGCCGGCGTCTTCACCGCAGTAGATCGCCGCCATCCCCAGCTCGGCAGCCTCGCGCAGCTCGTCGACCGGGAAGTGATGCGAGCTGTCCCACTCCAACGCATGTGGGGCAAGCCGCTTTTCGGCGAACGCGGCCGCCGTCTCGGCGATCACGCGTTCGTCGTCGTCCAGGCCGAAGAAGTCCATGCGGATACTTCAGCTCTACTTCATCGTCGGGATGACGAACTCGGCGCCGTGGCTGCCCGCGGGCCAACGCTGCGTCACCGTCTTGACCTTGGTGTAGAAGATGATCGACGACGGGCCCGTGCTGGTTGAGGTCGCCGAAGCCGGAGCGCTTCCAGCCGCCGAAGGTGTGGTAGGCCACCGGCACCGGAATCGGCACGTTCACGCCGACCATGCCGACCTGGACCCGGGACACGAAGTCGCGTGCGGTGTCGCCGTCGCGGGTGAAAATCGCGACGCCGTTGCCGTACTCATGCTCGGAGGGCAGCCGCAATGCCTCTTCGTAGTCGTCGGCGCGCACGATGCACAGCACCGGGCCGAAGATCTCGTCGGTGTAGATCGACATGTCGGTGGTGACGTGGTCGAACAGCGTCGGGCCGATGAAGTAGCCCTTCGAGGTCGGCCTCGTCGAACTGCAGTTCGTCGCTGGCGCGTTCGCGGCCGTCGACGACGGCTTCCGCGCCCGCCTCGATGCCCTGGTCGATGTAGTCCTTCACCCGCGCCAGCGCGGCCTCGCTGACCAACGGGCCGTAGTCGGCCTTCGGATCGAGGCTGTGGCCCGACCCGCAGGTTGTTGACCCGCTCAACGAGCCTGGCGCGCAGCCGGTCTGCGGTCTGCTCGCCGACCGGAACCGCGACGCTGATCGCCATGCACCGCTCACCTGCGCTGCCGTAGCCCGCGCCGATCAGCGCGTCGACCGCCTTGTCGAGGTCGGCATCGGGCATCACGATCATGTGGTTCTTCGCGCCGCCGAAGCACTGTGCCCGCTTGCCGTGGGCGGCAGCGGTCGAGTAGATGTACTGCGCGATGTCGGAGCTGCCGACGAAACCGACGGCCTTGATCTCCGGATGCTCGAGGATCGCGTCGACGGCTTCCTTGTCGCCGTGCACGACCTGGAACACGCCCTTGGGCAGCCCGGCTTCGAGGAACAACTCGGCCAGCCGCACCGGCACCGACGGGTCGCGCTCGCTGGGCTTGAGGATGAACGCGTTGCCGCACGCCAGCGCGGGGCCGGCCTTCCACAGCGGGATCATCGCCGGGAAGTTGAACGGGGTGATGCCCGCGACCACGCCGAGCGGCTGACGCAGCGAGTACACGTCGATGCCGGTGCCTGCGCCCTCGGTGTACTCACCCTTGATCAGGTGCGGGATGCCGACGGCGAACTCGATGACCTCGATGCCGCGCTGGATGTCGCCCTTGGAGTCCGCGACGGTCTTGCCGTGCTCGAGGGAGAGCAGTTCGGCGAGTTCGTCGATGTTCTGGTTGACCAGGTCGATGAACTTCATCATCACGCGGGCCCGGCGCTGCGGGTTCAAGGCGGCCCACTCCTTCTGCGCCTCGACCGCAACGGCCACGGCGGCGTCGACGTCGGCCGCGATGGCCATCGGCACCTTCGCCTGCACCTGGCCGGTGTTGGGGTTCATCACGTCGGCGGTGCGCTTGGATTGGCCGGCCGTGCGCTGGCCGTCGATGAAATGGGAAATCTGTGTGGTCATGAGCGTGCCCCTCGGCAGAAATGCTCCGTACGGCGCGATGGGCATGGACGTCCTCGGAGTAAATGTGGCGAGGGCGGCGCGCAAGGGGGTCGCGCTTCAGCGACGCGGGGCGCCCGGGCCGAAGTCGCCCGAGCAGAACTGGTCGAAGACGCGATCGTGTTCGATCGCGAACGCTTCGTCGAACGTCACGCCCGCGTTGAGACGAGATAGCGCTTGGTGGCTTCGAGGGCGGGCTGCGGCGCCTCGGCCATCACCCGTGCCGTCGACATCGCTTCCTCCTCGAGGCGTTCGGCCTCGACGACCGCGTTGACCAGCCCGATCCGGTGGGCTTCCGCTGCATCGACGCGCCTGCCGGTAAGGCACAATTCGCGCGCGATGCCAGCGCCGACGATCCACTGCAACGGCGTGAAGAGCGGCGGAGCGCCGAACTTGATCTCGGGGTGGCCGAAGACCGCGTTCGACGTCGCGATGCGCATGTCGCACAGCAGACAAAGGTCGAAGCCGCCGCCGAGCGCGGCGCCGTTGACGGCGGCGATCAACGGCTTAGGGAACTGCCACACGGCGAGGTGGTAGCGGTGCGAGCTGTCGCGGATGGTCTTGGCGAGCTCGGGCTTGGCGAACTCCTTGAGGTCGAAGCCCGCACAGAACGTGCTACCCGTGCGGTGAGGACGATAACGCGTACCCGATCATCGGATCGCCCACCATCGAGCGTGTCGCTGATCGCGTCGCGCATCGCGATGGACAGTGCGTTCCGACGTTCCGGCTGGTCGAGACGCA
>CAVVUT010000016.1:0-115934 GCA_963751485.1 uncultured Actinomycetota bacterium | reverse complement strand
CTGACCTCGATGAGGAGCTCGGTGCGCCCAAAGCGGGCGGTTGAACGGGGACCGCGGGCGGACGTGACCAGCCGGAGTCCGAGCACGCACGCCAGTGCATCGGCCGCGGCTAGTGCCCAGAGCACCGCCATGGCGCCGGATGTGGTCAGGAGAACGATGACCAGCAACACACCACATAAGGATCCCTGAACGGCTCGGAAGAGTCCGACCGTTCCGAACCTCTCCAGCGCGGCCAACAGGCCAACGAGGACCTCCACCATCGGGGTCGTCAGTATGAGAATTGACGCGACGGCCACGAGCAGCGCGACATCAGGCTGGCCCAGTATCCCGTCCGCAACCCACGCGCTGCTCAGGGCGCCGCCGATCATGGTGGAGGAGACCGACGGATGCGGTCATCCCGAGCGTGATATCGATCAACCGGTCCCGACGGACGACATCGATCTCCCGCGCTTCGGCAACCAGCTTCCTGGCGGCGACCGGCAGCCCGAGGGCACTCACCGAGCTGACGACGACCGCGGTCGACAACGCCAGCGACATCAGCACCGAACTGTTCGCTGCCCAAGTGCCTGGCCGCGAGCAGCAGCGCGCCGACGTTCGCAACACGGCCAACGGACGTGCCGACAAGCGCCCAGCTGCTGCCCGCAGTGCCGTGCGCAGCGTCGTGTCGCGAAGCGGTCGGGTCAGGACCGTCCAGGGACGCGTCACACGTACCACTCCGCGCCGGTCATCACGTCAGCACCTCGTGGTATAGCTTCTCGGCCCGGTCGGCAATGGCTGGCCACGTGAACTTGCTTGCCTCGCCTGGTGCGGCCGCAGCCAACTTCGCCAGTGCGGCGCGGTTGTCGCACAGCGCGATCAGTTCCTCGGCCAGAGCATCCGCGTCGCCCGGCTGCACAAGGACGCCAGCCGAGGACGGGACCACCTCAGGCAGGCCGCCGAGGTTGGAGCAAACGACGGGCGTCCCGGACGACAGCGCCTCTGCGGCAGCCATACCGAACATCTCGTCCTCGCGGGTCGGCATCGCGCAGATATCAAGAGAGCGAAACACGTCGGCGACCTCGTCCTCGGGTACGGGGCCAAGCCAGCGCCCGCCCAGCTCCTCGATCTGATCCCGTCAGCGGTGTCGGTCGGTCTGGCCGAAGAAGTCTGTCGGACGGACCGGCGACCAATAAGGCGGCGTCGGGATGCGCCTTCTTCACCCTCCGGAACGCCTCGGCGAGTGTATCGGATCCTTTCTGTTCGCACACCCGGCCGACGTATCCGATCACCAGTTGTCCGTTGAGTTCGTACCGTTGCCGAGCAGCCCGCGTCGCGAGTCGTCGGGGCTGAACTGCTCGACGTTGACGCCGTTGGGAAGCACGCGGAAGTCGGCGAGCGGAAAGGACCAGTACTCGGCGGCTTTGTGGCGCAGAAATCCGAGACCGGCATAAGCAGGTCGAACGACTTCAGCGCTCGCCGGTACGCCGCCTTCGCGACCGGACGTTCGGTTTTGGGTAACGGAAGAAGTCGAATGTGAGACCTTCGCGGCGGCAGCCCGGCGAGGCATACCGCCGCCGGGGAGCTGTTGTGGACGTGTACTACGTCTGGAGCGAAATTCCTGATCCCGGAACGGGCCCGTAGCACAACTCAATGTCGCTCAGGGGGCGCCGCGAGCGGCAGGCGACGTCAAGAATCGGGACCGACCGCGTCTGGCCCTGCGAGCGGACCTCGTCCCCTTCGGGGGCGAGGGACACGACCAGGACGTCGTCGCCACGATGCAGCTGCGCTGCTGCCAGCTCGACCATCCGCCGCTCGACCGCACCACCGAAGGAGTACCCGAGCGGCAACGTGGCTGGTCCGATATGTGCGATTCTAGTCATCTCTCGATCGACCAACCGTCACAAAGGCGGCGCATAGCGATCCGTCACTGATCGGGACCGTCGGGCCTCGCTTGGTCTACGGGCACCTGGTTCGCCATCGTCATCTCGGCTCCGGACGCGTGCTTTCCTCGGAGTCCCGCTAGGTGTAGCGTCGGTTCGAGGCACTGGGCTTGGTTGAGACCGACGGGCGAGAAGCTCTTGAGGCGGAGCTTACTTGCTCGTCTCTTTCGTTAGTCAACGCCTCCTCGGTCGCCGGTCCAGAGAGCAACTCCACCGTCGCGTCGCCGTTTTGGTTGACTGCAACCAAGGAACTCTGACTAAATCCGATCGAATCCATAGGCGGCTCGTTGTGTTCGGACCGGGCGGCATTCTGACTGCGCTCCGGGTGGCGCACCTCCTCGTACGGGGTGGTCTGCCCGGCGGTGTAGAAGGTGCGCCGGCGCCGCTCGCGGTCCGCTTCCTGAATCGGAGAGTAATCGGTACGTGATCGGAAGGTGCGGCTCGGCTGCGGCTCCATAAAGAATGCGCAGCCAAGCACGCGCGCAGATACTGCACGCAATTCAGCGAGGGCATCCGTGACTTCCGAAGCAGGTGTTTGGCCGTGCCTCACCACGAGCAGCGCAGCGTCGCAAGCACGAGCGAGCACGCTTCCGTCGGCCACCGGCAGCAACGCAGGCGAGTCGATCAATACGACGTCGTATCGACTCTCGAGCTCGGTGAGCATCACACTGGTCCTCTTCGACCCTAGTAGCTCGCTCGGGTTCTCTGGTATCGGCCCGCTCGTGAGGACATCGAACAGCCCGTTCCTCCACGACTCAACTGCATCGTGCGGCTGGCGCTCGCCGAGAAGGACCGCGCTAAGGCCGGACGTCGGATTTATCCCGAGGTAATTGCCAACGCTGGGCCGACGCAGGTCTGCGTCGATCAGAAGGACCCTGTCGCCCTCCAAGCCGAAGGCGGCGGCGAGATTACACACCAGGGACGTCTTGCCTTCCCCGGCCACCGCGCTCGTCACGAGCAGGCTAGTACAGCTGCTCCTGTCCCGGCGGAACGAATGTTGACCCGTAACTGCCGTACAGCCTCCGCGACTTGCCCGTGAGGTCGATCCGGAATGAGACTCGGAGTCCGCCGAGACGGCTTGTCGTATGGAATAGTCCCGAGCAGCGGTAGGCCCGTAAGCTCCTCCAATGCTTCCCGCGTGCGTACCGACCTGTCGAGACTGCGCCGAACGACGGCCACCGATAGGCCGAGGATGGTGCCGATTATGGCGCCCACCAGGACGTCAACTTTGAGGTTGGGAGATGCTGGCGTTGTCGGCACGGCAGCCGGGGCGAGTGTCCGTAACGTCGTAACCGTGGAGAGTACGGGATCGTGAGGGCGCTCCAGGTCTGCAACTAGGTTGGTGGTCTTCTCGGCGATTGTATCGGCCACCTTTGCGGCGCGTTGAGCGGACGGATCGGTAACCTTAACGATCAACGTCGGGTTTCCGGCGCTGGACTGAACGGTGATCGCGCTGGCCGGAACTGGGCCGCAACCGTCCCGGCAGGGCCGTCCGTGTCGTTCCTGACCTCGTTCAGCACACGGTCGCTGACTATTAGTTGGGCATACGCGCGGGCCTTCTGCTCGGCGAGCAGAGCTCCCTGGTATGCCTGCCCGGGCTCGCCGCCACCCTCAATTGCTGCGAAATACAGCGTAGTGGTTGCGACGTAGGAGGGGACGGTAGTCAGTGCGATCAAGAGACCGCCGAGCATGCCCAAGAGCAGCCCGGCAGCGATCCACCATTTCCCGTGGCGCAGAAGCTCTAGGTATTCGCGTAGAGACAAGAAGGTCCCCCAAGTCGGTTGCTGAGGCTAGTGTGCCAATGGAACGCTATCACTCGCCGATGGGTGCCATCAAGCAAATATCTCGATTAGTTGCGGCCAAAACAGCAAGTGGTATTAAAGTCAGCTGTGTCCACCCGGTCGATTTAGCCATTGACATGCTGGTATATGCGTCTTGTCAAGCGTCTGCGCAGGCCCGTGGCCGGTGAAGTGTCGTAACATTTCGATGCCAGTTTTTACAATCCTGGCAACATGACAGTCTCTCGTCTGGCCAACATTGTCCGCGTTGCCGGACCCGGCGATCGACGCGGTCGAGGCCGTGTTGAAGGGCAAGACCCTCCTCGACGCCGACGCCGCGCTGGCGGTGACCCGGTCGCTGCAGCACGGGCATGTCGCCTGGTCGCCGCGCAGGCCGCCCGATTGGGCCTGCCGCAACTGCTCGGCCCGGCCTGCCGGGAACGGAACCTGGCTTACGTGGTGACCGTGTCGCGGGTGGTGCGGCCGCCTGCTGCTGCCCTCGGTGCTCGACGCGGTCAAACAGCGCTCTCTGCGGGCCGGCCTCGACGGCACCGCGGTGTCCACGAACAATCTGTAGGGTCCTCACCACGCCAGCGCACTGCGACGGCAGGTGATCAGGCGCTGGGGTCCGGCGTGGCTCGGTAGGCGGGGAAGAAGCCCGAGCTGAGGAGCTCCTCGGTGGACGAACCGACCCGGCGGGCTCGTTCCTGGATCAAGGCGTGGTACCGCTGCTGGTCAGCGACCAGCCGCAACGTCCGAAAGGGGTGCCGGCGGTGCGAGAAGCCGGCCTTGAAGGTGAATAATGAGTCGTCGACCGCGGCGCCGACTCCTCCACCGAGATGGACGACCGAGTTCCCTCGCCCCCGGGCCCACTGCGCGATGGCGTGGACCATCAGATGCGACGGGGATGGTTTGCGGAACTCGGTGCGGGGGCCCCCGAGGTGCATCTGGACGATGCCGTGGGTCTCGAAGAACAGGTACGCGCCCGCCACCGCGTCGTCGGAGTAGGCGACCGCAACGAAGGCTTCGTTCAGCGCGGCGAGCCGGGCGAGGTACTCGTCGCTGAAGTGGTAGGTTTCGGCCGCGCCGAGGCGCTGCAGGGTGTCGGCGTACACCGCCGTGAACTCGTCGACCTGCTGGCCGGCCGGGGATATCTCGACGCGGAAGCCCGCGCGATTGGCTCGGTTGATGGCGTTGGCGTGCCCCTTGCTCAATTCCGCCCACGCACGGTCGGCCGGCAGCGCAAGGTCGATGGACACCGTGAGGCCGTTCTCGGTGAGCGGGTGCCGCGTGAGCTGTTTCCCCAACGGCGCGTTCAGCAGCGGATGCAATCGGACGAACGCGGCGCACACGTCCGCATCGCGGAGCGCGTCGAGGCAGGCCGCGAGGCAGACGTCCGGGAAGTCCTCGGTTGCGATGCCGTCCTCGTCGAGCACGATGCCGGGGTAGCCGTAGGGCGAGACCGCGTCCTTCGTCGACCCCTCTGCGCCGCAGACGCGCCGGAGCAGGAGGGGCAGCAGGAACAGCCGGCCGCCCTCGTCGACCAGGCAGCCCACCGGCTCTGCCTGCAGGCGGAGCGCCTCGGCACTGACGTAGGCCGGCGTGTCGTAGACATCGTGCACCACGCGCTCGAGCGCTGACGCCCACCGCTCGTCGGTGGGATCGATGAAGTGCACGGACGGCGCGGGCATCAGTTCAGTGGACGGGCCAGATCGTGGGGAACACGTCCGGATCGGTGAAATCCGGCTCGCCGTTCGGCTGGGCCCGGCAGAGCAGCTCGTCGAAAATTCTGATCGGTCGACCGTCGGGTGTGTGCGCTGGCTGATAGCGGTTGTCGACATCTTGGAGATGTACCGCGAGCGCCAGCCGAACCCGGGCCGAGGTGTTCGGCAAGCTGGCGTGCAGCGTCCAGCCATGGTGGAAGCTGACCTGTCCCTTGCGCAGGCGTAAGGGAACCCGGTTGACGTTGCGTCCATCCGCAGCGAACTGCCGCTCGATGGCGTCGAGATCGGCGTCGTTGAAGAACCGGGCATTTTGGATGTCGGGCCAGCGGTGGCTTCCGTCGAGCACGGCGAGCGTTCCGCTCTCTTCGTCGACATCGCTGAACGGGATCCACGCCGTCAGCAGCCGCTGGGAGCTGCACGTGCCCCAGTACGCGTGGTCGGCGTGCCAACCGACAGCGGTCATCGCCCCGGGCGCTGACGGTGGCTTGTAGACGAGCTGGTCGTCGAGGAGCCGGATGCCAGCGGTGCCGGCGAGGCGGGCGGCCATCGCGCCGAGCACCGGCTGGCAGACCACCGCCCGCAGATCGTCGCTTTGCAGCGATACGAATTCGTTGTTGCGGACAACATCAAACCCGTCGTCCTCGGTCCAGTTGCTGTACCCGTCCTCGAACGGCAAGGTGTGATCGCGGGCGCGATAGAAGCGCTGGGCGGCGTCGACCGCGGCGTCGATGAAGTCGTCGGACAACACCTTCGGGCTGATCCACCAGCCGTGCTCCGCGTAGAACGCGACGTCGTCGTCGTCTGGCCGTGTCGCGAGTGGCAGTCCGCCATCGCTCGCCCCACGCGTCATCTGCTCGATACTCCTCAAGTTCTCGCTACGCACCATGCTGCCTTCACCCCTCGGCGTGGTCGATGTCTTGCCCGATGTCAAGCCGCGGACGACAACAGGCCACGATGAGAACCTACGCTAGCAGGGTGCCCGCAGTGTCGGCATGTCGGTGGCCGACGACCGGTCCGCACTCAACCGGGCGATCGCCGAGGCGGCGTCGCCGGCAGTGATCCCGAGTACCTCCTGGAGGAGCGCACCGAGTACGCAGCTGGCCGCGCTGGTGTTCGACGGGCGCTGCGACGCCAGCATCGTGATGCGCTGGGAGCTGGGGGACGGGTACACATGCCGGGCGCTCGTCGACCCGTATCCCGAGCTCAATCGGGAGATGGCCGAAGCGTTGGAGCCCCACGGTGCCATCAACTTCCAAGTCCGGGTCCCACGACGGCCGAGTCCGAGTGTTCGAGATCAACGCTCGGTTCTCCGGGACCGCCAGTTCGGGCCTTGGCCGGCTTCAACGAAGTCGAGATGGCGTTGCGGCACTGGGTTCTGGGAGAACCGATCGTCCAGCCGGATATCGAATCCCTGGTCGTGTTCCGGCATCTGTCGGACAGTTGTTCGACCGGATGAGCTGTTGGCGCCAGTTGACGCAGCACATCGCCGTTATCGGCGATGTGCATGGCAATGCTTCGGCTTTGACCGCGCATTCGAGACGACAAGCGCCGCCATGGCGTGGGCGATCTATGCGTTGCTGAGCAGCCCGGGTGTGTGGGACACCGCGGCCGACGAGGTTCGCAAAACCGTCGGGGGCCGTCTGCCCGGTGCCGCCGATCTCTCGGCCGTCACCCAAGTCGACGGCGTCGTACACGAGACATTGCGGCTCTACACACCGGGAGTGATCTCCGCCGCAAGGGGACGCGTGACCTCTGGGTTCGACGGACATCGCACCCGTGCTGGACGCCTGCTGCTGTACAGCCCGTATGTCACCCACCGGCTACCCGAGCTGTAGCCCGAGCCACTCCAATTCCGGCCAGCATCTCGGGGGGAGAGAGATCCGCGTCGAGCGTGGGGAGGGCCTGATGCTCTTGGACCTCTCCGTCGCGTTGCCGGTAGCGACGCGAGAGGTCACCGAAGGCGTGGCTGCCGCTCTGGTGCATCGGGTTCTACTGGGGCGCCTCGAGCTCTCCAGCTCCTGGTCCGGCCCGCTCGAACGACTGACAGCAACACCCCCAACGCGAGACCGATGCCAAGCCCGAGGAGGTTGTCGACGACATCCCCGCTTTCGCACCCGCGTCCGAGCATCGGCAGCAGCGATTGGATGGCTTCAATGGCCGGCGGCAAAGCAAGGGCAGCCACAAGCAGTCGGGCCGTGGCCGGGGACCGACCGAGGAGCCCGATCGCCAGGCCGAGCGGTACGAACAGGATGACGTTGAGGCTGGTGTCGCCAACGTGGAGGTAATCGGAGAGCGGCGCCAGGCCGATGCGCCCGAAATCGCACCGGCCTGGTGCCGGAGGTCGGTCACTGAACCCGCCTGCGACGGGTGGGATCGTCGCCGCGAGCACGGCCCCCACGCTCATGACGAGGAGGAACGTGATCCAGCTCTCGGTGCGCAGGCGCCGTGCGACACGGCCGGCGACCGCGAGTGCGATCACGGTCGTGATGGCCAGCCCCGGTAGGAACCACGGAAGGACGCCCGGAAGGGTCCTCAAGGGCTCGGTCGAGCTCGATGTCGCGACCCGCGTCGTTGCCACAGGAGTACCGACCACCGAGGGGTCTATCAGATGCGGCATGGCCGGCTGTGGTGGGCAATCACCAGGAACCTCTCATCAAGGGGCGTAGGCCAGTGTCTACTGGGCACGGGTCTGCCGCCGCAAGACGGGCGGGTGCTGTCGTACTCCGCCGGCGCCCGCCCGTCCCCGATGTCTGTCGATGGCGCCCGCGCCGACCTCGTCGGCCGGTTTGGGTCGGCCTGAGGACCGCGCGGGCCACGACGCAGAGTAGCCGCGATCGGCCGGGCGCAACAGGGTCCCAGGGCAGTTCGGGGGCGCATCGCACCAGCAGGTGCGCAGCCTCACCCTCCGGAACCGTTTTTGTGGAGCCGATCGGTCTGGGCATCGAGTCGCTGCGTGAGCTCGGCATCACCGTCCCGGCCGCGGATCGGCTCGCCGTCGAGCTGGACCACCAGTTCGGACCATCTGTACCGGTGGCTGGACCACACCGAAGCCGCGGATGTTCGGGCCCGGCCCGACACCACCGAGCCCACGCTGCTTACCGCGGCCCCGTCTGCTCAGCGCCGTCGGTCCTGCCGGCGGCCTACTCCGCCATGGTCGCATGTTGAGCCTGGAGGCGCTGTGGCGGGGCTGGCCTTTGTGGCGCCGGACCGATAGCGAGCCGACTGGCCAGGTGCTCGACAGCTACCGGTGGCTGGCTGTGCTGTGCGGGGAAAGCGCCGCCGCGGCGGGTGAGGCGGTCCCATCGACAGGTGCGCCAACAACCCGTTGGCCCTTCTCTTCGCTCATGTCAGCCAGGCGATCGCGGACGCCCCTCGCGAGGATCCCGGACATCACGCCAGTCACCCCACGCGGACCGCCTCGGCATCCCGACCCGGCGCGCCCGTCTGTGGTGTCCCCACGGCACGGAGCGGAGCGATGGGGTGGCGCGCCGCGCCCGGACGCGGAATGATCCGGAGGTGGGCGGTGTGCGAGATGCAGGCAGGGTGGCCGACGACGTCGGCGCGCTCGTTGCTGCGTTGAGGCGCGATGTCGACAAAACGGAGCGCGGCTGTTTCGCCAACGGCAGCCGGGAGGAGCTCGCACGACGAATATCAGCGGCTGATGCGAGGCAAGGCATGAGCGCGCGGCCGCTGGTCGTGTATGGTGCCGGGGGGCACGGCAAAGTCGTGGCCGATATCCTAATCGCGCGCGGCGAGAAGGTGACCGGCTTTCTCGACGATACCAAGACCGAGAGCATGAAGGTACTGGGTCTACCGGTGCTCGGCTCGTCAGAGTGGCTCGACGTGAATCCGAATGTGCGCGTTGCGCTCGGTGTGGGCAACAACATCGTGCGCGCGCGCACCGCCGAGCTGTGTCTCGCCAAGCAGGCCGAGCTGGTTACCGCGATTCATCCGAATGCAGTGATCGCGGAATCCGCGGTCGTCGAGGAGGGCGCGGTAATCATGGCGCTTGCGGTGGTCAATCCCGATGGTGTCGTCGGACGCGGCGCGATCGTCAACACGTCTGCGGTGGTCGAGCACGACTGCGCGGTCGGTGCGTTTGCGCATATTTCGCCGAGCGCGACGCTCGGCGGTAACTGTGCGGTCGGTCCGTTCGCACAGCTCGGCATCGGCGCGACGATGCTGCCCGGCACGAAGATCGGCGAGTATTCGATCGTCGGCGGCGGCGGGCTCGTCGCCCACGACATTCCACCGCACACGATTGCCGTCGGCCTACCTGCGCGGCCCACGCGATCGACGAGTACGCGCGTTAACAACGGACCGGGGCCACGCGTCGCGGTGACGGCGCGCCTGCTGTCTGCTGATGATCCCTGGTGGCAGCGTGTGCTCGCCGAAACAGAGCACGACATCTATCACCGTCCCGAATACGCACGCGCCGACGCGGGCCCGAACGAGCACGCGCTGGCCGTATGGCTCGAGGTCGCGGGCTGCGGCTTGCTCGTGCCGTTGTTGCGCCGCCCCGTGCCCGGCAAATCGGATCTATTCGACGCGATCAGTCCCTACGGATACTCGGGCGCGCTGTGGCGACGTAACGAGCTCCCGGCGCCGGAGCAGCGTCGCGAGATCGCCGCTGCATTTCGCGAAGTGCTCGCAGCTGAATCGATCGTGTCGTTCTTGATGCGGCTGCATCCGCTGCTCAACGCGTCGACGCTTCCGCTCGAAGAATTCGGTCTGCTCGTCGATCACGGCGAGACCGTTCCGATCGATCTCGACGACGACTTCACGACGATCCGCGCGCGCATGCGTCAAACGCATCGCAACGAGATCGCGCAGGCCGTGCGCAAAGGCGTCGTCGTCGAGCATGATCCCGCCTGCAAGCATCTCGACGAATTCATCGGGCTCTACGATGCGACCATGAACCGCGTCGGTGCGGCGTGCGCGTACAGGTTCGGCCGCGCGTACTTCGAGAAGCTGGGCGAACACCTGTCGGGTAACTGCCACCTATTCCTCGCGCGTACGCAGTGTGGCGAGCTCGCCGCCGCCTCGATGTTCTTCGAGGAAAGTCACATCGTGCAGTATCACCTCTCTGCGATGAACCCGGCGCTTGCCGGGACGCACGCGACCAAGCTCATGATCGCGCAGGCGATCGATTGGGCGCGTGCGCGGGGGAACCGCTGGCTGCACCTCGGCGGCGGCGTTGGCGCGCGCGCCGACGGTGTGTTTGCGTTCAAGGCTGGCTTCTCCCCACTGCGGTGGCGATTCCGCACCTTGCGCGTGATCGCCAACGAAACGCAGTATCGGGAGCTCAGCGGCCTAGCGAACGTCGATCCGATCCCAGCCACGAGCGAATTCTTTCCGATCTATCGTCAGAGCGCCCCGATGAGCTTCCCACCCTGGTGAACGTGCTCCGGGGCGAGATGAGCCTCGTCGGGCCCCGACCGCTGCCGATCCGCTACCTGCCTGGGCTACTCAGCCACCCCACGCCCGCCGCCACGAGGTGCCGGCCGGGCATCACCGGGTGGACCCCAGGCCAACGGGCGCAACGCCCTGACCTGGGACGGCCAGCTCGGCATCGAGGAGGGCGTGAGCGTGCGCTCGCCCCGCCTGCAGGACCTCGCCGCCCGCACCTGCGCGGCGCTGCCCGGCGCCTTCGGCGCGATCATCGTCCAGGTCTTCGTCGACGGCCAGCCGACGACCGGGCCACCGACGGTGCGGTCATCGAGATCAACGCCCGCAACGGCGGCGGGTTCCCGCAAAGAACATATGGTTAGCTAGATGGGCGAAGGATCGCATCCGCGGTACGCCGGTCCGTGACCAGCAGGACAAGGATCGCGCGCCGCGTGGGATGCGCCTGCGCTACGGCGCCGCGCGCCCCGCGCCCATTTCGCCGATGCCGGCCGCACGCCCGTCAGCCCCGCGAGGGTGTCGCCGACCAAGGTATCGCAGCACCCCGTCCTGAACCTGCAAATCCCACTTGTCACGCAACGCTGCACGCAACGCAGTGAGCCCGTCTGTCTGCCGCCCCGTCACCTGTTTCGCGTGCGTGAAGATGTTCGTGTCGCGTGCGCTGTGCGCGATCGGATGCGGGCCCACGAAGCGCGGATCGGTGACGTCGCGCGCGGGCTGGAAGCGCACGTCGATCGACGTGCGGAAACCCTTACTGCGGTTGTCGAGCGTCGTGTGCACGGCGCGCGTGCTGAAGATCATCAGGTCGCCCAGCCGGTAGTCGGTGCTGAGCCAGCGCGTGCCGAATTCCTCGCGCACGCGATCGGGCCGACGGCTGTAGGACCCGCCGTGCACGAACGCACCGTGCTTGAAGCGGGTGGCGTCGAAGTAGCCGAGCTTGTCGGCATCCATGCGCAGGTAGCGGCGGGTGTGCGGATTGTCGTGATGCGAGTTCTCGAGAACCATCAGCGGTCCATGCGACAGCGGCAGGTCCATCAGCGGAATCCACGCTGTGTAGAGGCGCGGCGTCCCGCGCCGCATGAACACCCAGTCGCAATGTGGCTGCTCGCTGCGGCCCGGGCCGGCGATGCGCGGCCAGCTGTAATCGAGCGGCTTCGCCTCCTCGCCGAAGATGGCGTGGAAGATCGCGAGCAGCGCGGGTTGGCGCGTGAGAGCGCGGCGCTCCTCCTGGCTGATGTTGTCGGCCACCTTGTAGAGCGACAGGTGGGTCGCGCGGGAAGAGGTGCGCGGAGCGGTCGCCGTCGGGATCGATCGCGTCGAGGCGGTGCAGCTCGTCGGCGATAACTCCCTGCACGCGCAGAAGCAACTGCTTGTCGAGCACGTCGCGGAGGAAGACGTACCCGTCCTCGCTCAGGCGCTCGCGCAGCACGGTGCCGTCGGCGGCGTGCTCGCTCGATTCCCGCAGCCGCCCGAACTTGATCGGGTCCTGGTCGATGACCCGACCATTCGAAGTGAGTGCGGTTTGCACGATTCCCTCCCGGATTTCTTGCTGTTGGTTGGGAAGTATCGTAGACGATCGCTGCGGCGATCGACCATGGATGCGGTTCATGCTTCTAGCAAACCTGATCGTCGCGTGCTGCGCTACAGATTACGGAAAATCGCAAAGGCCTTAGGGCAGGCGCGCCGGCACGTCGCCTGCTGCGCGCTACGCGCCGATCACGGCAGCAGCTCCGGCGGCGCGCGTCCCGACACGGATTGCGATAGTGGAAAGGCGGGGGCTTGACCTGCGCGAACGGCGCGAACGTGACGCCGCGCAGCGGCTTGTCGGGCGGGAACGAACGTGACCACCTTCCTGTAGAGCGGCACCGGGCGCTTCACCAAGATGGGGCTGGACAATCCTCACACAGCAACTACACAGCAAACATGTAGATACTGCACACCCGTGCCCAGGGCTTTGGAAGCGGTTTATGTTTGCCATCATCGATACCGCGATGCAGCTCTTAGTGGCTGTGATGTGACAACCCGCCGGGTTCCAGAACTGGTCTCTGTTGAGTCATGTTTAGACATTGGAGCTTGCTAAGACCGTGGCTGACGACGCTGCTTCCGTTGACGCTAGTTCGTTCTGCCGACGCGTCAAACCGGTTGGCCGGTTGATAGAGCTGCAGTTCATCTGTTTAAACTACAAAGAGGCCAGAGTGGTTAGCCAGCCTATCTGTTTAACAACCAAGCATAGCAAAATCTTTGCTGAATGCCGCTTGAAGGAGTTACCCCAGTGGTGGTAGCTTTAGGCGATCACGAGCGAGATGTTCCTCGGCAGAGTTGTATGAGAGCTAACTGAATGAACTTTGCGATCAAAGTTCGCCGGGCTATCCGGCGTCCTCTCGCGCGGAAAGGGGCATGGTATGTCAGGCCAGTCGGCATTGCGCTACGTTCCCGCTTCAGGCTCGGTTCAATGGCCGGCGGGGGCGATGGACAGTCCTCGGCTCCGCCGGCTCAACGAGCGATTCGTCTCGCGAGACAAGGATCGCTGATCATGCGAGCCTTGGTCACTGGCGCAGCCGGGTTCATTGGATCAACTCTGGTCGACCGGCTCCTGGCCGACGGCCACCAGGTGGTTGGCATCGACAACTTCCGTACGGGCATTGCCGCGAACCTCGAGTATGCGGTCAGCTGCAACGACCTAAGCCCGCGCCGATTTACCCTGGTGCAGGTCGACATTCAGGCTCCGGAAGTAGTTGACATTGTCGCGGGCGCGAACCCGCACGTCATCTTCCACCTTGCCGCGCAGGTGGACGTCGACACCTCGGTGTCCGATCCTCAATTCGATGCACGCAGCAATGTGCTGGGCACCATCAATCTTTGCGAGGCGAGCCGGCAAGCCGGCGTGCGAAGGATCGTCTAGCCGCCTGGCGAATCGCGCTACGGAGCACATGCTTGCCTGCCGGTGGATGAAACCAATCACGTCGACCCCCTCTCGCCGCATGCGGTGGGCAAACTGGCCGGAGAGATGTATTTGCGCGCCTACGCCGAAATGTATGGCCTGGCACCGATCTGCCTAGCGTTAGCCAACGTCTACGGTCCGCGTCAGAATCCGCACGGCGCGGCGGGGGTGATCGCAGTTCTGGGCAGCGCGATGATCACCGGCCGGCCCTTCGCGGTATACCGGGACGGCGCTGCGGCCCGTGACTATGTCTACGTCGACGATGTCGTCGACGCCTTTGTGCGCGCCGGTAGCGCCTCCCTGGAAACAACCGGCACATACAACATCGGCAGCGGACAGCACACCACCGTCACAGAGGTGCACGGTCTGATGTCTGCGGCTCTCGATGGGTCGCCGCTGCCCAGCGTCGCTCAGGCTCGTAGCGATGCTTTGAACGCCATCGCGTTGAACGCGACCAAAGCGGACGAGGAACTCGCGTGGAAGCCTACCGTCGACCTTGCGGATGGCATCCAGCGCACAATCCGGTGGCTGTGCGCCATTCTCGAGCCCGAGCCGCCCGCTATGGTCGGTGCGTGATTTTAGCCCCAATGTTCCGCGAGAGGACCGTACCAACGATCGAGCCCCGGGCAAGCGAACTTCAGTCACTCGCCTATTCTGCGATCGTCCGGCGTCACCGGTTATGCGCGAGTCAGCTTCACTCCCGACAGCACGGCTGCGTCATCGCGGCTCGGCGCCGTGATGGTGGCCAGCAGTTTGTCATTCTCATTTCACCTGCTGACTCGCAGCGTCTCGCCCGGGAAACACGGCGCCGTCGGAATGAACTCGGCTCGCATCGCCGCCGAGGAAGTGTCGACATTCGCCTTGCACGCGATGCCGGAGATGCACAGGCCACGCAGGATTGCACGCGGAAAGGCAGCTGCCGCAGCGGATTCCGGGTGGAGTGCAGCGGCGTTGGGTCTGAAGGGTCCCGGGGTTCCGCGGTGATTCGCGTCTCGCGCGAAGAGCAGGAAGCGGTGACGCATATCCTTCGGTTCTTTGAGGAGATCACGGGCCGGGCCCGTGCAAGACGCGGGGTGGGCCGCGACCCGGGTGAACCAGCCAATGATTAACGACTGGGTGAAGGCATGGCGGCGTTGGAGCAGATGGGGAGCAAGGAGTGAGAGTTTTGGTCACCGGCGGGGCCGGCTATATCGGAGCGCATGTCGTCCGCGCGCTGCAGCGTGATGGCCATATGGTGGCGGTGCTCGACGACCTTTCGAGTGGAAGCCGAGACCGGTTGAAACCCGATACTCCTCTCTTCGTCGGTTCTGTCCTGGACACTCCGTTCGTCGTTGAGACCCTGCACCGCCACCGTGCGGAAGGCGTCGTCCATCTCGCAGCGAAGAAGGCTGTCGAAGAATCCGTCGATAGACCTCTGGCTTACTATCGAGAGAACGTCATCGGTACGCATAGCCTGTTGACGGCCGTGGTCGACACCGGCGTGCGACAGATCTTGTTTTCATCAAGCGCTGCTGTGTACGGAGTGCCGTCGGACGGCTTCGTGACCGAGAAGTCCCAACCAGCCCCGTCATCACCGTATGGCTGGACCAAGCTTATGTCGGAACAAATGATTCGCGACACTGCTGCCGCTGAGCGGCTGAACTGCGTCTGTCTCCGCTACTTCAACGTGGCCGGCGCAGTTAGCGCACAGCTGGGAGATCGTGGTGAGAACAATCTGATTCCGAGGGTCTTTCGAGCTCTTACCGCTGGAACTAATCCAAAGATTTTTGGCGGTAACTATCCAACGCCCGACGGAACTTGTATTCGCGACTACATCCATGTCGATGATGTGGCCGAGGCACACGCTGAGGTCATGCAGCGTATGGAGGCCGAAGATCTCGCGGCTACGTACAACATTGGAACCGGAGCCGGCACAAGCGTTCTGGAAGTAATGCTGGCAGTCAAGCGCGTCACCGGCATTGACGTTGAGTGGGACGTCTGCTCGCCTCGACCGGGTGATCCAGCACGGGTCGTCGCGGATCCAGCACAAATACATGCCGATCTGGGGTGGCAATCACGCCACGACCTGGACAGCATTATCCAAAGTGCGTGGCAAGCATGGCCTGGCGGGTAAGGCTCACGCGATCGAGTCGTCCGTGCGATCTGCCGCGACGCCAGAATCACCTCCACATCCGAAAGTTCGGCCTCGTTTCCTCGGGTTGCCGTCGCCAGTGGTGTGTTCGACTTGCGTCGTTGAGCATGGGCGTCAAAAACCGACGCGGAAAGCCGACTGCTGCAGCGAATTCCGGATACGAATGCAATGGATAGCGGTCGCCGCACAGCCGGTCAACAATACCTACTGCGACGAAATCGGCAGCGGCACCTCCATGCTGAGCCAAGCGGAATATGCCGCTGTGGGCTATTCGACGGTGACGGACTTGGCCAGGTTGCGCGGCTTGTCGACGTCGTAGCCGCGGGCCTGCGCGACTCCGGCGGCGAACACCTGCAGTGGAATCGTCGAAAGCAGCGGCTGGAAAAGCATTGACACCGACGGGATTTCGATCAGGTGGTCGGCGTACGGGCGCACCGTGTCGTCGGCCTCCTCGGCGATCACGATGGTGACAGCGCCGCGGGCCTGGATCTCGCGGATGTTCGACAGCAGCTTGGCGTGCAGGGTCGAGGAATTCTTCGGCGACGGCATCACCACGATGACCGGTAAGCCGTCCGTCGATCAGCGCGATCGGGCCGTGTTTGAGCTCGCCGGCCGCGAAGCCCTCGGCGTGAATATATGCCAGTTCCTTCAGCTTGAGCGCACCCTCCAGGGCAACCGGGTAGCCGACGTGGCGACCGAGGAACAGCACTGTCGACGACAGCGCAAACCCGCGGGCCAATTCGGCGATGGGTTCGAGATCGTCCAGCACCCGCGCCACCAGCTCGGGCATGGACTCGAGTTCGCGGTACTCGCGCTCCACCTCGTCGGGGTACTTGGTGCCGCGGGCCTGCGCGAGCGCGAGGCCGACCAGATAGTTGGCCGTGATCTGCGCCAGGAACGTCTTGGTGGACGGCGACGCCGATCTCCGGCCCGGCGCGGGTGTAGAGCACCGCGTCGCATTCGCGGGGAATCTGGCTGCCGTTGGTGTTGCAGATGGCCAGCACCTTGGCCTTCTGCTCCTTGGCGTGCCGCACCGCCTCCAATGTGTCGGCGGTTTCGCCGGATTGCGAGATGGCGACGACGAGCGTGTTGCGGTCCAGCACCGGGTCGCGATAGCGGAACTCGCTGGCCAGCTCGACTTCGACGGGCAGCCGCGTCCAGTGCTCGATGGCGTACTTGGCCAGCAGGCCGGAGTGGTAGGCGGTGCCGCAGGCGACGATGAAGACCTTGTCGATCTCGCGCAGCTCCTGATCGGAGAGCCGCTGCTCGTCGAGGACGATGCGGCCGTTGACGAAGTGGCCGAGCAGGGTGTCGGCGACGGCGGCGGGCTGCTCGGCAATCTCCTTGAGCATGAAGTACTCGTAGCCGCCCTTCTCGGCGGCCGACAGATCCCAGTCGATGTGAAACTCGCGGTGGTCGGTGACGTCCTCGCCATGGAAGTCGGTGATCCGGTAGCCGTCGGCGGTGATCACCACCGCCTGGTCCTGGCCGAGCTCGACGGCGTGGCGGGTGTGCTCGATGAACGCCGCCACATCCGAGCCGACGAACATCTCACCGTCGCCGACGCCGAGCACCAGCGGCGTGGACCGGCGCGCGGCGACGATCGTGCCCGGTTCGTCGGCGTTGGCGAACACCAGCGTGAAGTGGCCCTCCAGCCGGCGCAGCACGGCGAACACGGAGGCCGACGAAATCGCCTGCGGTGTCGCCGTGCTGGTACTGCCGGGCGACCAGGTGCACGGCGACCTCGGTGTCGGTGTCGCTGGCGAACTCCACGCCGTCGGCCTCCAGCTCACGGCGCAGCCCGGCGAAGTTCTCGATGATGCCGTTGTGCACGACCGCGATCTTGCCCGCGGCGTCGCGATGCGGGTGGGCGTTGCGGTCGGTCGGCCTGCCGTGGGTGGCCCAACGGGTATGGCCCAGGCCGGCACTGCCGGTGAGGCTGGCCGCGTCGGTGGCCTCCAGCGCCGCCTCCAGGTTGGCCAGCCGCCCGGCGCGCCGTCGCACCGTCAAAGTGCCACGGCCATTGACCAGGGCCACACCGGCGGAGTCATAGCCGCGGTACTCCATCCGGCGTAATGCATCGATCACTACATCGCAGGCGGGACGATGCCCGACGTAACCGACGATTCCGCACATAGCGCACACCGTACTGCACCTAACTTCCGACGTCTAGCAAATCTCTTAAGATTTGCAGAAATTGCATGCTCTGTTGCTGTAGCGGCGGATCTTGGAGTACATATGACGTAAGCAAATCTCCCGTGCCATCCGCAATGTCCGTAGCGTGTTCTGTCGAGGCAAACCCAAATTGGTCACCTAATTGGTGGTATGGAACTGCGATGACTGGTGGGCCGTAGGGGTTGGTGGGTGCGCGGGCGAGCCGCTCGCTGAATCACCTCCGCCACCTGCCGATCGACGAGGTCAAACTCGACCGCTCGTTCACTGCGTCGGTCACCGAGGATCCCCGCGTCGCAGCGATTGTGCGCTCGGTCATCGATTTGTCCCACACCCTGGGCCTGACCACGGTGGTGGCGTCGAAAACTCAGCCACCGCAGGCGTGTCACCGGCTACGGCTGTGACATCGCCCAAGGCCACCACTACAGCCAGCCGCTCACCGCCCCCTAAATCCTCCACCTGCTCGCACAACTCACCGACGCAACTGTACGGCGCGAGCGGGAATGCGTTAACGGATTGCGGTCAGGCCAGAAGGCAGGCAGCCGATGACCAGCGCCAGCGAAATTGTCGAGTGGGAGCGCCGGGTGCTTCCGTCCCACCCCGGAGCCAAGCCGACATTCAGGAAGTACCAGGAGGCCCGCGACGCGCGCCCAACCTGCAGGCGGCAAACTCAGACCGGGATCAGCTCCACGCCGGCCAGCGCGACCGCGTCGTCGCGCTCGGGCGCGGTGACGACGGCCTGAAAGCCGTCGCCGTCTTTCCAGATGCTCGCCTTGCAGCGTCTCGCCGGGGAACACGACGCCTGCGAACCGGGCGCCGTAGCTGCCGACCCGTGGAGGTGTCGCCGTCGAGCAGCGCGTCCACCATCGCCTTGCACGTCATGCCGTAGGTGCACAGCCCGTGCAGGATCGGCCTGGGAAACCCTGCGGCGGAAGCGAATTCGGGATCGGAGTGCAGCGGGTTGCGGTCGCCGCACATGCGGTACAGCAGCGCCTGCTGCGGCGACACCGGGATGGACAGCTCGAAGTCGGGCGCCCGCTCAGGCGGCTCCGACGACATCGACGCACCGCGCTCCCCGCCGAACCCGCCCTCGCCGCGCGCGAAGATCGACCTCTTCTGGGTCCACAGCGGCGTCCCGTCCGGGGTGGTCACCGTCGTCTCCGACCAGATCACCGCGGCCTTGCCCTTGTCCCAGATGTCGGTGAACTTCGTGACGGCGCGGCCGGTGCCCGACGGTGGGATCGGTGCGGGCGCCGACACCGCCTCACTGGCGTGCAGCACCCTGGCTCAGCTCGATGTCGATGCCGGGGAACTTCACCGTGGGCGGTTTGGTGTCATGGAAACTCGCGGCCACGTTGCCGAACGTCGGCAGCACCTGTGGGGTGTCGTCGACGAGATAGCGCAACTCGCGCTTGTCCATCGGATCCTGCCCGGCGCCGAGGCCGAGGTGATAGAGCTGGATATCGCTACTGGTCCAAGAGAATTCGACCGGATCGAGCTCCGCGCCGAGCGCCTCGTCGAGATTGATCGGCATTTCAGGCCTTTCCTGCCAGGTGCAGCGCCGCCAAGTAGCCGAACGCCATCGCGGGACCGATCGTCCCGCCGGGGCCGGGATACGTGTGGCCCATCACAGGAGCGCTGGCATTGCCCGCGGCATAGAGACCTTCGATCACCGAACCGTCGTCGCGCAGCGCGCGCCCGTGAACGTCGGTGGCGATGCCGCCCTTGGTCCCGAGATCGCCCGGCACCATCTTGGCCGCGTAGAACGGGCCGTGGCTGATCTCACCGAGGTTCGGGTTGGGCTTGTTCGTCGGGTCGCCGTAGTAGCGGTCGTATGTGCTCTCGCCCCGGTGGAAGTCCTCGTCGGTACCCGAGCGAGCGAAGCCGTTAAACCGCTCCACCGTCGCGGCGAGCGCGTCGGCGGGCAGCCCGGCCTTGGCGGCCAGCTCCTCCACCGTATCTGCTCGCACGATGACGCCGGACTCCAGCCACTTCTTCGGAATACGCTGTCCCGCTTGCAGTCCCGCGAAGATATAGCGGTCGCGGTATTGCTGGTCGAAGATCAGCCAGGCTGGGATGTTCTCGCCGGGACCCGGGCCCTGCCCGTACTGGCCCCCGTACATGTGGTGGCCGGCCTCGACGTAGGGCATCGACTCGTTCATGAACCGCTTGCCCGCCATGTTGACGATGATCGCGCCGGGGGAGTTGCGCTCCGACAGCGCGATCCACGGCGCGCCGACCAGCGGCACCGTCGGGATCCACCACGCGTCCTCCATGATGTCCAGTGCGGCGCCGAGCTTTTCGCCCGCGATGATGCCGTCACCGGTATTGGCCTTGGCGCCGACCGTCCACTCGGTGGTGATCGGGGCGCGCTGGTACTTCACCCGCATCTGCTCGTTGTGCTCGAACCCGCCCGAGCCGAGGATCACGCCGCGGCGGGCGCGGATCAGTTCGGGCTCAGCGGATTCGGGTGCGTTCGCCTCGCGGACATAGATGCCGCGCACGACCCCGTCTTCCACGTACAGGTCGGTGAACGCCGTGTTGAGCCGCACTGGGACGCCGGCCTGTTGCAGCCCGATGCGCAGCGGCGCGATGAGCGCGCGCCCCATCCCGACCAGGTTCTTACGGGTCGCGTTCGCCCACATGGAGCGCACGCCCACCTTTACGCTGCGCAGCAGGCCGCGCGGGTGGCGCTTGAGCTGGTTCAGCCGCACGTAGTCCTGCTGCATCACCACCATGTTCAGCGGCACCTTGCCGTATGGGGGTTCGAGGCCCTTCTCGTCGGCACCGAGCTTGCGGGCGTTGAACGGCTTGGGTTCGATCGAACGACCGCCCGGCCTGCCACCGGGTTCCTCCGGGTAGTAGTCGGAATAGCCGGGCACCCAGCACATCTTCAGCGGCGTGTTCTTCAGCACGAAGGACAGCATCTCGGGACCGCGTTCGAGATAGGTGTCGATGCGCTCGGGTTCGACGACATCGCCGATGATGCCGTGCAGGTACGTCCTGGCCGCTTCGGGCGTATCCGTGACACCGTCGCGCTTGAGGATCTCGTTGTTCGGAATCCAGACGCCACCACCTGACCGCGCAGTGGAACCGCCGTAGTGCGGGGCCTTTTCGACGACTACTGTGGAAAGGCCCTGATGAGCGGCGGTGAGGGCAGCGACCATGCCGGCGGCGCCGCTACCGACTACGACGACGTCGAACTCCTGTCCTGTCATGTAGAACACGTTATAGAATTGCCCGGCCTGGGAACAACTGCCCCGGTCGGAAGATACGAGGGGAATTCGCCAAATGCTCACAGTCCAGGTGCGCGACGAGCTGGCAGCCGACCTCGCGCAGGCCGAGCGCAGCCGGGTCGCGATCGCCCCGCTGACCACCGCTAACCCCGATATCGACGTGGTCGACGCCTACGAAATCCAGCTGATCAACATTCGCCAGCGCGTCGCCGAGGGCGCCAGGGTCATCGGCCACAAGGTGGGACTGTCGAGCAAAGCGATGCAGGAGATGATGGGCGTCGACGAGCCCGATTACGGGCACCTGCTCGACGAGATGGCTGTCTACGAGGACAAGCCGGTGCCTGCCGGTAGGTATCTGTATCCGCGGGTCGAGGTCGAGGTCGGTTTCGTGCTTGCCGACGACCTGCCTGGCGAGGGCTGTACCGAGGACGACGTGCTGGCCGCCACCGCCGCATTCGCGCCCGCGATCGAGTTGATCGACACCCGCATCAAGGACTGGAAGATCAAGCTGTGCGACACCATCGCCGACAACGCGTCGTCGGCGGGTTGGGTGCTTGGCGAAGCTCGCGTGTCTCCCAAGGACATTGACATCCAGAACATCGATGCGGTGCTGACACGCAACGGTGAGGAAGTCGCCAAGGGCCGCAGCGACGCGGTGCTGGGAAACCCGGTGACCGCCGTGGCCTGGCTGGCCCGCAAGGTGGACAGCTTCGGCGTTCGGTTGAAGGCTGGTGACATCGTGCTGCCCGGGTCGTGCACAAAGGCATTCGACGCGAACCCGGGTGATGATTTCGTCGCCGACTTCGACGGGCTGGGTTCGGTCCACCTGTCGTTCGAGTAAGAGGAGCACACATGCCGACTAAGGCATCCGTCGCCATCGTCGGATCCGGCAACATCAGTACCGACCTGCTGTACAAACTGCTGCGGTCGGAGTGGCTGGAGCCGCGCTGGATGGTCGGCATCGACCCGGAGAGCGAAGGCCTCGCGCGGGCGCGCAAGCTCGGTCTGGAGACCAGCGCCGAAGGTGCGGACTGGCTGCTGGGCCTGGACGAGAAGCCGGACCTGCTGTTCGAGGCCACCAGCGCCTACGTGCATCGCGACGCCGCGCCCCGCTACGCCGAGGCCGGGATCCGGGCGATCGACCTGACCCCTGCCGCCGTCGGACCCGGTGTGATACCGCCTGCGAATCTGCGTGAGCACCTCGACGCCCCGAACGTCAACATGGTGACCTGCGGCGGCCAGGCCACCATCCCGATGGTGTACGCGGTGTCACGCGTGGTCGAGGTTCCGTACGCGGAGATCGTCGCGTCGGTCTCTTCGGTGTCCGCAGGGCCTGGCACACGGGCCAACATCGACGAGTTCACCAAGACCACCAGCAAGGGTGTCGAGACGATCGGCGGCGCCAAGCGCGGCAAGGCGATCATCATCCTCAACCCGGCCGATCCGCCAATGATCATGCGCGACACCATCTTCTGCGCGATCCCCGAGGACGCCGACCGTGACGCGATCGCCCAGTCGATCCGCGACGTCGTCGCCGAGGTGCAGACCTATGTGCCCGGCTACCGACTGCTCAACGAGCCGCAGTTCGACGAACCGTCGGTGGTCAACGGCGGCAACCACGTCGTCACCACGTTTGTCGAAGTGGAGGGTGCGGGCGACTACCTGCCGCCCTACGCTGGAAACCTGGACATCATGACCGCGGCAGCGACCAAGGTCGGCGAGGAGATCGCGAAAGAGTCCCTGTCGGCCACCGACGAGCGCTCGCGCGAGGAGCAGACAACCGCCGCCGGAGGAGGCCAAGCATGAGCGGCACGGACAGCATCTACTTCAACCCGATGTGGGACATCCGGATGACGGACACGTCGTTACGCGACGGGTCGCACCACAAACGCCACCAGTTCACCACCGACGAAGTGGGTGCGATCGTGGCGGCGCTGGACGCCGCGGGTGTTCCGGTCATCGAGGTGACCCACGGTGACGGGCTGGGCGGGTCGAGCTTCAACTACGGCTTCTCCAAGACGCCGGAGCAGGAGCTCATCAAGCTGGCGGCCGAAACCGCGAAGGAATCCAAGATCGCCTTCCTGATGCTGCCGGGTGTGGGCACCAAGGAGGACATCAAGGAGGCGCAGAACAACGGCGGGTCGATCTGCCGCATCGCCACCCACTGCACCGAGGCCGACGTGTCGATCCAGCACTTCGGGCTGGCCCGCGAACTCGGCCTGGAGACCGTCGGCTTCCTGATGATGAGCCACACCATCGCCCCGGAGAAGCTCGCTGCGCAGGCCCGCATCATGGCCGACGCGGGCTGTCAGTGCGTCTATGTCGTCGACTCGGCTGGCGCCCTGGTGCTCGAGGGCGTGGCCGACCGCGTCGCGGCTCTGGTCGCCGAGCTCGGTGACGACGCGCAGGTCGGCTTCCACGGCCACGAGAACCTGGGCCTGGGCGTGGCCAACAGCATCGAGGCGGTGCGCGCCGGTGCTAAGCAGATCGACGGGTCGTGCCGCCGGTTCGGCGCGGGAGCGGGCAACGCACCTGTCGAGGCGCTGATCGGTGTGTTCGACAAGATCGGGGTCAAGACCGGCATCGACTTCTTCGACATCGCCGACGCCGCCGAGGAGGTCGTCGCACCCGCGATGCCCGCCGAATGCCTGCTCGACCGCAACGCGCTGATCATGGGTTATTCGGGCGTGTACTCCAGCTTCCTCAAGCACGCCATCCGCCAGTCCGAGCGCTACGGCGTGCCCGCCCACAAGCTGCTGCACCGCGCCGGCCAGCGCAAGCTCATCGGCGGCCAGGAAGACCAACTCATCGACATCGCCCTGGAGATCAAGCGCGAACAAGAAAGCGGCGAAACGGTCGCCAGCTAGGGCGGCTAAGCAACTTTTTTCGGCTGCCGATTACCAGCCGCTGGCCAGGCGTGACGGTCAGGATCCGGGCTGCCGACGACCCGATGGGCTCGTTTAGTGGCGCACGCTTTCGGATAGGCCTTGGTGTGCGACCAACAATCGCAGACCGATAGGAGTGTGTTTTCTGATGAAGATGTCCGAAATGACCGTGCGACGCGGCCTGTACGGCATGTTCGCAGGCGGCCTGCTTGGTGGCGTCGCAACTGCGGCGATGATCATGCCGACCGCCAACGCGGCGCCTGATACGTGCTCGTTCAGCCAAATCACCAACACGGCGAGCACCGTCTCTGCATCGACCAGCTCGTATCTCGCAGCCCACCCCGATGCCAATCAGGCGCTGACGAACATCGCCAAGCAGCCGATGGATGAGGCGCAGATCGCCTACCGCGCCTACTTCGCGGACCATCCGCAGGTCGAGACCGACCTGCAGGCGATCAACCAGCCGGCTGAAGACCTGACCACACAGTGCGGCATCCCGGTCCGTGCAACGCCGATCTCGGAGGCGCTGCAGGGCGTCTAACTGATGCAACGCTCATCGCGCCGGCACTCTCCGCCGGCGCGATGAGTGCTTACTCTGCTCGTCTCGCCTGCCACATCGGTAACACCGACATCGTCGCCGGCGATCTCCTCTTCAGTGGCACGTAACCATCATCAAGGGAGCAACCTCATGACCTCAGCCGGGAAGCGCGGGCGTCGAATCGTCCTCGGAGTGCTTGCGGCGGGTGCGGCCGTGCGCGACGCTGGCGATCTCCACCGCCGGCGCGGATCCAGACACGACGAACCCGGCGCCCGCAGCGGCCGACGACTGCAACGCCGCCACGCTGGCCAAGGAGATCAGTTCGGTGACGTCGCAGCTGTCGACCTACTTCGCCGCTCATCCCGACGCCAACCAAGCGCTGATCGATGCGACGCGGCAGTCGGCCTTCACCGCGGTCGGCCAGTTCGACGACTACATCACGGCCCACCCTGACCAGGCGGACCAGCTTCGCGCGATTCAGGCGCCGTTGGCGGCCTACAAGGACCGGTGCGGCATGCAGGTCTCGCCGACCGACGCCCTGACGGTGCTCGCCGACGTCTAAGTGACGAATGCGGGCTTGGCGCCGCCGAGCCTGCCGGTGAGGACATCGGCCGTCGCTGTCAGCGCCCGGGCGCGCTTGGCGATCTCCGAGTCGGTCAGGGCGCTGCCGATCTGCAGGGACACCACCATCGCCTGGCGCTGATGGTGGTCGAACACCGGCGCGGAGATGACGCTGATGTCATGGCGCTGGCGACCGCCGGACGTTTCACTGCGCAGATGGACCCGCTCGCCGATATCGGCGATCAGCTCGCCGAGAAGTGCGCGCAGTTCGTCGGGCAGCCTGCTCGACATGCCCGCCATGAGTGCGTAGAGCCGTCGACCGCCAGGGGTGAGGCGCTCGACCAGATAGCCCGTGCGGCGGCATTCGGTGATCACGCGGTCCAGCCGCTCGCCGTCGGTGCGCAGCGGGATCGTCGGCTCCTTGGCGAGCCAGTCACGCAGCGCGACGTCGTCCCAGAGCACGAACATCAGCCCGACGGGCGGGGCGAACGGATAACTCTGACCGACGCGGACTCCCACGTCGGCGCCAGGCGGACCGACGAGGTCGAGCACCGTGATGCGGTCGTCGATCACCGCGGACAGCGCGACCGTCGTCCCGGAGATCGCCGACAGCCTGCGCAATTCCGCCCTGGCGCCGGGGTCGACCCGCAGCGACTCCTGCGCGGTGTGGCCCAGCGAGATCAGCGCGGGACCGAGCCGATAGGTCTTGTCCTGCGGATCGCGCACGAGGTAGTCGGAGTCGGCCAGCGTGGTGACGATGCCAAGGCATGTCGGCTTGCTCAGGTCCAGCCTGCGGGCGAGCTCGGACACCCCGAACCGGTCGTGCGGATGGCGGGCAAGGAAGTCGAGAATCGCGACGACGCGTTCGGTCGGCGGCGACGAGCGGCCGCTGGACTCCCGGTTCGGCACCTCAAAAATGTACCTCAGCGTTCCAAATATCGAACAATTTCAGCCGTTGAGCCTGTTGACGCGAATGAGAACACGTTCTAGTTTCTAGGGGTGTACTCCCAGCCGTTGACCGAGGCGATCGCCGAAGCCGAGCAATTGGTCGCCGCCGCGCCCTTCATCGAATCCGAGGCCGATCTGCTCGAGGGCCTGCAGTACCTGGCCGGCTGTATCGCGGGGTGCACCCACCTGGCGTTCGACTACGAGCGCGACCATCCGTTCATGCAGTCGGGCACCGGGCCGTTCACCAAGATGGGGTTGGACAACCCGGACACCCTCTACTTCGGCACCCGCGTGCAGCCCGGCCACGAGTACGTCGTCACCGGCACGCGCGGCACCACCACGGACCTGAGCTTCCAGATGCTCGGCGGCGAGTACACCGACGACAACGTGCCCGTCAGCCAGGCGGCGTTCGATGATCGTGAGCTCGACATCGCGTCCGACGGCACCTTCGAGTGGCGGGTCACCCCGAACAGCCCGTCGCAGTTGCTTGTTCGCGAGGTCTACAACGACTGGTCCGCGCAGCGCGGGCACATCAGCATCGCCAGGACCGACACTGCAGGCACCGCGCCGCCGCCGCTGACCAAGGCGATGATCGAAAAGCGTTACGCGGTGGCGGGAAAGCAACTGGTACAGCGCGTGAAGACGTGGCTGCAGTTCCCGCAGTGGTTCTACAACACACTGCCGGTGAACACGATGGTCGCGCCGCGCCTGACTCCGGGAGGGCTGGCCACCCAGTACTCGTCGGTCGGCCATTTCGACCTCGCGCCCGACCAGGCGCTTGTCATCACGCTGCCCGTACCCGACGCCCCATACCTCGGCTTCCAGCTCGGCAGCCTGTGGTACATCTCGCTCGACTACATCAACCACCAGACATCGTTGAACGGCACTCAGGCGCAGGCGGATCCGGACGGCAAGATCAGGATCGTGGTTTCCGATGCGAATCCCGGCGTGACGAACTGGGTCGAGACATTGGGCCATGCAAAGGGCTACCTGCAGTTCCGCTGGCAGCGGCTGTCCCGCGAGCTGACCGAAGCCGACGGTCCCGCCGTCGAGCTCGTCGACATCGACAAGGTGGCGGCTGCGCTTGCCGTACCACGAGTCGAACAAGATTTCCGAAGAGGCCTGGCGTGAGCGGATCACGCTGCGCCAGAAGCAGATCGCCGACAGGATGGTGGGGTAGAAATGGTGGCGGAACTCCTAAAAGACCGAGTCGTCGTCATCAGCGGCGTCGGCCCCGCTCTGGGAACCACGCTGGCGCGGCGATGCGCCGAAGCCGGCGCCGACCTGGTGCTTGCGGCGAGGACCGTCGAACGACTCGAAGACGTCGCCAAGCAGATCACCGACATCGGGCGCCGTGCGGTTACCGTCGGCACCGACATCACCGACGAGGCGCAGGTGAACAACCTCGTCGAGGAGTCGCTCAAGGCTTACGGCAAGGTCGACGTGTTGATCAACAACGCGTTCCGGGTGCCGTCGATGAAGCCGTTGGCCAACACGACTTTCGACCACATGCGGGATGCGATCGAGCTGACGGTGTTCGGTGCGCTTCGGTTGATCCAGGGCTTCACCCCCGCGTTGGCGGAGGCCAAGGGTTCGGTGGTGAACGTGAACTCGATGGTGGTCCGCCACTCGCAGGCGAAGTACGGCGCGTACAAGATGGCGAAGTCCGCGCTGCTTGCGATGTCGCAGTCGTTGGCCACTGAGCTCGGCGAGCAGGGAATCCGAGTGAATTCGGTTCTGCCCGGCTATATCTGGGGCGGTACGCTACAGGGGTACTTCGAACACCAGGCCGGTAAGTACGGCACCACCGTCGACGAGATCTACAAGGCCGCCGCAGTCAACAGCGACCTCAAGCGCCTGCCCACCGAGGACGAGGTGGCATCGGCGATCATGTTCATGGCCAGTGACCTGTCAAGCGGTATCACCGGCCAGGCCCTTGACGTGAATTGCGGAGAATACAAGGCCTAATGAGCGGACCGACCGGCAGCACCAATGTGGGCACCGTCGACGATCTGCACGCCTCGGCGACCAAGGCGTGCGGTCTGGACGACTTCGGCTCCGACGACGACAACTATCGCGAGGCGCTCGGCGTTCTGCTCGACTCCTACCGGCGCGACGCCGATCTGACGGAGATCGGCAGCAAGATGAACCGCTTCTTCGTCCGCAACGCCCTTGTGGCGCGGTTGATGTCGGAGGCGGCGTGGAAGCGGTATCCGCAGCACGCGGATGTGACGATCGAACGACCGATCTTCGTCACGGGGCTGCCTCGCACCGGGACCACCGCCGTGCACCGGCTGATGTGCGCCGACCCGCGACATCAGGGGCTGGAGTTGTGGCTCGCGGAGTTCCCCCAGCCGCGACCGCCCCGCGACACCTGGAACGAGAACCCGGTCTTCCGTGAGCTCGACGCGCGGTTCACCAAGGCGCACAACGAGAATCCCGATTACACGGGGCTGCACTTCATGACCGCCGACGAGGTGGAGGAGTGCTGGCAGTTATTGCGCCAGTCGCTGCACTCGGTGTCCTACGAGACGCTGGCGCACCTTCCGACGTACTCGCAGTGGCTGGCCGCGCAGGATTGGACGAAGCCGTATCAGCGGCACCGCAGGAACCTTCAGCTCATCGGTCTGAACGACGCGGAGAAGCGCTGGGTGCTGAAGAACCCCAGTCACCTGTTCGCGCTCGACGCGTTGATGGCGGCCTATCCCGACGCGCTGGTGGTGCAGTGCCACCGGCCGGTGGAGACCATCATGGCGTCGATGTGTTCGCTTGCCCAGCACACCACCGAGGGCTGGTCGAACAGCTTCAGCGGTGAATTGATCGGGCGGGACGCGATGGAGACCTGGTCGCGCGGCCTGGAGTTGTTCACCGCCGAACGGGCCAAACATGATTCGGCCCAGTTCTACGACATGGACTACTTCGACTTGATCAAGGACCCCATCGCCACCGTCGAGGGCATCTACCGGCACTTCGGCATCGACTTGACCGATGACGCCCGCGCCGCGATGGAAGCCAGCGACGCCGAGAGCAAGCAGGGGCCGCGTGCGCCCAAGCACACCTACTCGCTCGAGGACTACGGGCTGACCGCCGACGCCGTCAAGGAACGCTTCAAGGGCCTGTAACGCTCCCCCGCGAGCAGACGCTAACGCCCGCGAAAGCCCAGGACGGGTCGGACTTTTGCGTCTGCTCGCGCAGAAAACTCAGCCGTCGCCGGGGGGTGGGGCGCTGGACACTTCTTCCAGAACCCCTTCCGCCACCGCATGTTTGATGCTGTCGGCGAGCTTCGGGCACGACCGCGTGCGGGCCGGATCGCCGCCGGCCTCCCGTACTTCTGTGAAGAACGCACAGCGCTGCGTTGCCTCGGAACTCCACTGCACGGACGTGTGTGCGGGGCCGAGCTTCTTGACACTGACCGAGACATGGCAGAACCGGCAGTCGACCGACACCAGGCCCGAGGTCAGGTATCGCTCGCGGTCCCGCTGGGTGGCCTCGCGGACAGCGGCCGCCCTGTCGGGATCGGACGCGAAATCGGGTGCTTTAGACCAGGATCCGCCGCCCTTGCCGTTGTCGCCATGGCTGTGGTCGTCGTCGTCGTGAGCGACGTGCAGCGCCAGCATCGACCGGGCGAGCCGGTCGACGTCTGGCACTTCTTCGCGGGTCACGAGCCCTGCTCGGCCTTTTCCTTCTCTTCGGCCTGCGCCTTGAGGTTCTCCTCCACCTCAACGTGCCACTTTTCGTTGGCGGCCGTGGTATCGACCTCGATCTCGAAGCGGTCGGTCATATCGGGTGTCACGTCCGCGACGTCGACGTAGAACTGCTGATACCAACGCCGCATCTGATAGACGGCACCGTCCTCCTCGACCAGCAGCGGATTGTCGATACGGGTCTTGTGCTTCCAGATCTCGACGTCCTGCAGGAACCCCTTGCTGACGCCCTCGGTGAACACCTCGGCCAACCTCTCGGTGGTCTCCTCATCGAGGCCCTTCGGCTTCTCGACGATGACACCCCACTGCAGCACAAAGGAGTTCTGGCTGACGGGGTAGTGGCAGTTGATCAGGATCGACTCGGCATTGAAATCGCCGTACTTGTTGTGCAGCCAGTTGATCATGAACGACGGGCCGAAATACGACGCCTCCGAATCCAGATGCGCCTCCCCGTACGAGGTGCCCATGTCGTTGACGTCCGGGCGGCCCACATTGTGCAGGTACTGCGAGGCGATGTGGCCCTCGAAGACGTTCTTGAAGAACGTCGGCAGCCCAAAGTGGATGTAGAAGAAATGCGCCATATCGGTGACGTTGTCGATGATCTCGCGGCAGTTGCTGCCCTCGATGAGCATCGTGTGCCAACGCCAGTCGGTCCACCCGTCGTCGGCGAACTCCGGAATCTCAGGCACGCGCACCTCCGGCTGAGGTGGGTTGCCCTCGTGGTCGTGCCAGACGAAGAGCAGTCCGCCGCGGATGTCGGTATGCCAGGCGCGGGTGCGGGCCAACCGTGGCGTCCGCTTGGCGTAGGGCACCAGCTTGCACTTGCCGTCGCCGCCCCAGCGCCAGTCGTGGAACGGGCAGGCGACCTCGTCGCCCTTGATCGTGCCCTGCGACAGGTTGCCGCCCATATGCCTGCAGTAGCCGTCGAGAATCTTGATGTCGCCATGCGAATCGGCGAACACCACCAGCATGGTGCCGAAGATCTCGACCCCGTGCGGCTTGCCGTCGAGGTAGTCCTTGACCGGGCCGAGGCAGTGCCAACCACGTGCGTACCGGTCCGGCAGCACGCCGGTGTCGATCTCGCGAACGCCGCTGTGGGCTGTGTCAGTCGTCACGTCGCGCCCTCCGTCCTTGCTCTCTAACTAGAACACGTTACAGTTTTTACTATTCGGTGCGCAACATAAATGCCATCTACCTGCGGTATATCTAGAGAATGCCGCTGTACACATTCGAGGGCCGATCCCCGACGGTCGATTCCGGCGCTTTCATCGCCCCGACCGCCACGCTGGTGGGCGACGTCCACGTCGAAGCCGGCGCGTCGGTGTGGTTCAACGCGGTGCTCCGTGCCGATTTCGCCCCCATTATCGTCCGCGAGGGCGCCAACGTGCAGGACTGCTGCGTGCTGCACGCGCCGCCGGGAATTCCCGTCGACGTCGGACCAGGGGCGACGGTCGCCCACGGCTGCGTGATCCACGGTGTGCACATCGGGGCCCAGGCGGTGATCGCCAACCACTCGACGGTGCTCGACGGCGCCGTGATCGGCGCGCGGAGCCTGATCGCCGCCCATTCGCTGGTGGTCGGCGGGACCAAGATCCCCGACGAAGTCGTCGCGGCAGGTGCACCCGCCAAGATCAGGGGCCCGGTCGCGGGCACCGGCGCACAAATGTGGGTCGATACAAATCCCGGCGCGTACCAAGACCTGGCCCGGCGCTACGTGGACGGGCTGAAGGAGATCACCGAACCGGGAATCGCCTAGATCTTGCGGGCGCTCTTCGTGGCTTTGTCGACCTCCCAGTAGGCGCGCAGCGCGACAATCATGCCTTCGTCGTTCACCCGGTAGGTGAACACACCCTCGGCGATGACCTCGTACCCGCGCGCCCGGATCACGATGTGGCCGATGTTGGCTTCCTCGTTGCCGCACTCATACGTCTTGTCGAAGTTGAAGGTGAGCTCGCTGGGCGCGATCGCCATGTCGTAGAACTTGGAGATCGCCTCTTTGCCCCTGTGCCCCTTGCCCTCCGGGTCGAAGTGCGATGGCCCGATCGGATCCTCGACGATGGCGTCGTCGGCGAAATTCGCCAGCCACGCCTCCTTGTCTCGGGCCACCGCGGCCTCACGGGAACGCTTGCCCGCGAGGTGGACCGACGAGTCGCTCACGCCTGCCATCCGGAGTGAATGTAGGTGTCGGCGTACCGCTTCAAGGAATCCTTCTTCTTCTCGATCGGCGCATCGAAGCCATGGCCGTCGAGAATCCACGGGATCACTATGTTGTCGGTGACGCCTGCTTCAACGAGGTCGCGGTGTCCGTCGACGTCGAACTTGTCGATACACACCGCCTGGAACTCGAATGGTTCATCGGCGCGGCCGTATTCACCCAGTAGCGCTTTCAGCTTGCCGATGATCTCGGCGAGCTGGTCACACTTCAGCATCGCGCTGGTCCACCCATCGCCGATCCGCGCGGCCCGCCGCAGGGCCACGTCGGTGTGGCCGCCGACGTAGAACGGGACCGGCTTGCTCGGCGCGGGGCTCATCTGCAGCTTGTCGAACTCGTAGAAGTCGCCATGGAATTCGACCATTCCGCCCGCGAGCACGAGCTTGAGTACCTCGATCATCTCGTCGACGCGCTTGCCGCGCTTCGCATACGGGACGCCGCACCACTCGAATTCCTCTGGCGCCCAGCCGATCCCGATGCCGAACCCGAATCGATTGTTGGTCAGGTTCGCCACTGAGCCGACCTGGCGGGCCAGCAGCAGCGGGTTACGCGAGCCCAGCTTCATCACGTTGGTGTAGAACCGCAGTTTCGACGTCACCGCACCCATCGCACCCGCGACGATCAGTGGATCGGCCCACGGGGTGTCCTCGTTCCACATCCGCGACCCGTCGGCGGTGTAGGGATAATCGGCCGACTGCTTCTCCATGTAGAAGATCGAATCCGGCAGTGCGATGTTGTCGAACCCGACTTCCTCTGCGGTCTTGGCGAGTTCGACGAGTTGTTCGATCGGGCTCATCGCCACGCTGACCGTGTATTGCATGCGCGTCACGGCTTATCTGCCCCCACGACCCACATCGAGTAATACTGCGCGCCACCGCCGTACGCGTGGCCCAGCGCTTTTCGGGCGCCCTTGACCTGGTGATCGCCTGCCTTGCCCATGACCTGGATGGCCGATTCCGCGAAGCGGATCATGCCGGAGGCGCCGATCGGATTCGACGACAGCACACCGCCGGACGCGTTGAACGGGATCCGGCCGGTCATTTCGGTCTCGCCCGCTTCGGTGAGCTTCCAGCCCTCGCCCTCGGGTGCGAAGCCGAGGCTCTCCAACCACATCGGCTCGTACCAGGAGAACGGCACGTACACCTCGGCGGCATCGATCTCGTCGATGGGGCTCTTGATTCCCGCCGCCTTCCACAACGCGGCGGCGGCGTCGCGGCTCGCCTGCGGGTTGACCTGGTCGCGTCCTGCGTAGGCCAACGGTTCGGTGCGCAGCGAAGTGGCATGGATCCATGCGACGGGGTGGCCGTCGGCCACCCGGGCATCCGCGGCCGCCTCGTCACCGATCACCATCGCCGCCGCGCCGTCCGATGACGGGCACGTCTCGTCGTAGCGGATCGGATCCCACAGCATCGGGGACTCCATCACCTTCTCGACCGTGATGTCGGGCTGATGCAGATGCGCCAGCGGGTTCTTGGCGCCGTTGCGCCGGTCCTTGACCGCGACGATCGCGCCGATGTTGAGGGGCGCGCCCGACCGGCGGATGTAGGCCCGCACGTGCGGGGCGAAGTAGCCACCGGCGCCCGCGCCGACCGGTTTGGTGAACGGGACCGGAATGCTCAACGCCCACATGGCATTCGATTCGGACTGCTTCTCCCACGCCATCGTCAACACGCGCCGGTACTTGCCCGACTGCACGAGGCTGGCGGCGACGATCGCGGTGGAACCGCCCACCGAGCCGGCGGTGTGGACGCGGATCAACGGCTTGTTCGTCGCGCCCGTGGCGTCAGCCATGAACAGTTCGGGCATCATGACGCCCTCGAAGAAGTCGGGCGCCTTGCCCACGACTACGGCGTCGATGTCGTCGAACGTCGAACCGGAATCCTCCAGCGCCTTGTCGATGGCCTCGCGCACAAGCCCGTTCATCGACACGTCGTGGCGCTTGGCGACGTACTTCGTCTGCCCGGTGCCCAGCACCGCAGCGAGATTTTTGGCCATCTCTAACTGAGTCCCTTTCTCTTCGCGCAAGCGCTCATCGGCCTTCCAGAACGGCGACGATATTCTGTTGCAGCGCAGGGCCGCTGGTCGCGTGGGCCAGCACTCGCTGCGCCGAACCGTCGAAGATGTGCTGGGCTGCGAATCCAATTCGCTCCAACCCGGCCGAGAACATCGGGTTGGCCGCCAGCGCCCCGCCCGACGGATTGACCTTCGTCGACGACGGCAGCCCGATCGCCTCGGTGAGGATCAGCTGCTGGTGCGTGAACGGCGCGTAAATCTCGGCGACCTCGATCGAGCCGGCGTCTCCACCGGTCGCCGCCTTGGCGGACGCCGCCGTCGACGGCGACGTGGTCAGGTCACGCGCGCCCAGGATCGGGGTCTCGATGCGGTGCTCGATGCCGGTGATCCAGGCCGGGTTTTCGCGTAGTTCCCGGGCGCGGTCGCCCGCGGCGAGCACGATCGCCGACGCGCCATCGGTGATCGGCGCGATGTCGTGGCGCCGCAGCGGGTCGGCGAAGTACGGCCGGGACAGCAGTTCGTCGATGCTTTTGGCGGGCTTCTCGGAATCGGTGCGCTCGGCTGCGGCAAAGGAATCCAGCGCCACCTGCGCCATCTGTTCAGCGGTCCACTTACCCGCGTCCAAGCCGAACCGGGCCTGCAGACCTGCCATCGATACCGAATCGGGCCACAGCGGCGCCACCGTGTACGGGTCGGTCTGCAGGGCGAGGACCCGGCGCAGAGTGCCCGCCGACGATTTGCCGAAGCCGTACACCAGCGCGGTTTCGACCTGGCCTGTCAACAGCTTGATGTAGGCCTCGTACAGCGCCCACGCCGCATCCATCTCGACGTGCGACTCGTTGATCGGGGGCACCGCGCCGATCGAGTCGATGGCCGAGATGAACGAAAAGGCGCGGCCTGCAAGGTAATCCGACGAGCCGGAGCACCAGAACCCGATGTCGGTCTGCTGCAGGCCGAGCTCGTCGTACAGCTTGTGGAAACACGGCATCAGCATCTCGACGCCGTTCGTGGTCCCGTCGGTCCTGCGCACATGCGGCGCATGGGCGAAGCCGACGACAGCGATGTCAGTCAATTGAGTCCCTTTACAGGTGGTGCTTGTAGGTGTCGTAGTCGGCGTCGGGCTCACCCGTCGGACGGAAGTGGTTGATGTTGTCGATGCCGAGGCCCCACTCCTCACGGGGTTTCCACACGGCTTGCACCCGCATCCCCATCCGCACGTCCGCTGGGTCGATCTCGGTGACGAGGTGCAGGAATGGGATATCGGCACCGTCGAGCAGAACATACGCCGCGACGTACGGCGGCTTGATCCGCTGCCCAGGGAACGGGATGTTGATGATCGCGAAGGTGGTCACGGTGCCCTTGTCGGGCAGTTCAAGAAAGTTGTCCAGCTCGAGGCCGGTGGCCGGATCGGCCTCCTTCGGCGGGAAGTACACCTTGCCGTCATTGCCTGTCCGTGCCCCGAGCAGCTTGCCCTCCTCGAGGCCGCGCAGGAATGCGCTCTCGGGAAGTGAAGCGGTGTGCTGGATTTCGATCGACGACGGCGCCACCTGCACCTTGACCGGCTCGCGGTCGTCGGCCTTCTCCGCCACGGGCTCTTCTTCATCCCCGAGCGCGAAGTACGCGATATCGGTGATCGCGCCGACGGGTTCGTCGGCCCAGTGCACGTGCACCCTGGCTCCGGTGCTGATCGCGTCGGACGACCCGGCGTCGACCGCGTGCAGCAGTGCGGTATCGGCTCCGTCGAGTTTGATCAGCGCCCACGCGAACGGCTTGTCCAGCGGCTGGCCCTCGAGCGGGTGCGACTGCCAGGTCCACGACAGGATGGTTCCGACGCTCGCCACCGGCACGACCTCGGTCAGCTGCGCGTAGTTGACCGGGTCATACTCAGCGGGCGGGACAAGCACGCGCCCGTCCGAGCCGCGTACCCCCAGGATGCGGCGCTCGCGCAGGGCGGTGAAGAACTGGCTAAGGAGCGGGCCTACTGAACGGGTGTAGTCGAACGACAGCTTCAGAGGCGCCGAAAGGGGCGGCTGATGCGTGTCGATCTGCACCGGGCTGCTTTGGCTGGTGGTCACAGCATCGAGTAGAACAGGTTCTAAGAATGGTTTCAAGAACGGGTCGGAAGGCGATCTAAATGAAGCTGGGATTGCAGCTGGGATATTGGGGCGCGCAGCCGCCGGAGAACCACGCCGAACTGGTGGCCGCGGCCGAGGATGCCGGCTTCGACACCGTGTTCACTGCGGAAGCCTGGGGCTCGGACGCCTACACGCCGCTGGCGTGGTGGGGCCGCGAAACCAAGCGGATGCGGCTCGGCACGTCGGTCATCCAGCTGTCGGCCAGGACCCCGACGGCGTGCGCGATGGCTGCGCTCACCCTCGACCATCTTTCCGGCGGACGGCACATCCTCGGGCTCGGAGTGTCGGGGCCGCAGGTCGTCGAGGGCTGGTACGGGGCGAAGTTCCCGAAGCCGCTCGCGCGCACCCGCGAGTACATCGACATCCTTCGTCAGGTGTGGGCCCGCGAGGCGCCGGTGCACAGCGACGGCCCGCACTACCCGCTCCCGCTGTCCGGTGACGGCACGACCGGACTCGGTAAGAACCTCAAGCCGATCACCCACCCGCTGCGCGCAGACATCCCGGTCATGCTGGGCGCCGAAGGCCCGAAGAACGTCGCGCTGGCCGCCGAGATCTGCGACGGCTGGCTGCCGATCTTCTACTCGCCCAGGATCGCGGGCATGTACAACGAGTGGCTCGACGAGGGCTTCGCGCGGCCGGGGGCTCGCCGCAGTCGCGAGGACTTCGAGGTCTGTGCGACCGCGCAGGTGGTCGTCACCGACGACCGCCCGGGGGTCATGGAGCTGATGAAGCCGCATCTGGCGCTCTACATGGGCGGCATGGGCGCCGAGGACACCAACTTCCACGCCGACGTCTACCGCCGCATGGGCTACACCGAGGTGGTCGACGACGTCACCAAACTCTTCCGGTCCGACCGCAAGGACGAGGCCGCCAAGATCATTCCGGATGAACTCGTCGACGATTCGGCGATCGTGGGCGACCTCGCCTACGTGCAGGAGCAGATCAAGGCCTGGGAAGCCGCGGGCGTCACGATGATGGTGGTCCAGCCTCGTACGGCCGAGCAGGTCCGCGACCTAGCCGGATTGGTGTAGACACTTCTTGCTACTTGTCTAGAACGCGTTCTAGATTGGCCGGATGACTGCTTCGCAGCACACCATCGCAGGCCAGGTCGTGACGATGCCGGTGAAGATCCGCAAGGCCGAGCAGCACATGGCGATGTTCTCGGTCGACGCCGACGCCGCTCAGCAGATGATCGACTACAGCGGGTTGAAGGTCTGCCGCTACCTTCCAGGTCGCGCGATCGTCGTGCTGATGCTGATGCATTACATCGACGGCGACCTCGGCCAGTACTACGAGTTCGGCACCAACGTGATGGTGAACCCGCCGGGATCGAATGCAAGTGGGCTGCGCGCCCTGCAGTCCGCGGGCGCGTTCATCCACCATCTTCCGGTCGACCAGGAGTTCACCCTCGAAGCCGGGACGAAGATCTGGGGCTATCCGAAGGTGATGGCCGACTTCACGATTCGCGACGGCCGCCAGTTCGGCTTCGACCTCACCATCGACGGCCAGTTCGTGATCGGCATGGAGTTCAGTCGGGGCCTGCCGATTCCGTTGACCCCGCGCACTCAGGCTCAGCGCAGCTACTCACATCGCGACGGCGTCACCCGCGAGACCGCCTTCGAGATGACGGCCACAGGTGTGCGCAATCGACCGCGCGGTGTGCGAATGCGGCTCGGCGATCACCCGTACGCGAAAGAACTCGCATCGCTCGGCATTCCGAAGTCCGCCCTGCTCTCCAGTTCGGTTGACAACGTGCAGATGTCGTTTGACGATGCCAAGGAGGTTTCACAGTGACGACAACGAAGCCGGATGTGGACCTCACCGACGGCGCGTTCTACGCAGGGGACTCTCGGTCGATCTACAAGTGGATGCGCGAGAACGAGCCGGTGTTCCGCGACCGCAACGGTCTGGCCGCCGCCGCCACATATGCCGCGGTCATCGAGGCCGAGCGAAATCCCGAGCTGTTCTCGAACGCGGGTGGCATCCGGCCGGATCAAGATGCCCTGCCGATGATGATCGACATGGATGATCCGGCACATCTGTTGCGCCGCAAGCTCGTCAACGCCGGATTCACCCGTAAGCGGTTGAAAGTCCAAGATGAGTCCATCGGTGCGCTGTGCGACTGGCTCATCGACGCAGTATGCGAGCGCGGCGAATGTGATTTCGTCCAGGACATCGCCGCACCTCTGCCGATGGCGGTGATCGGCGACATGCTCGGGGTGCTCCCTGACGAACGAGAGATGTTCCTGAAGTGGTCCGACGAAATGATGGAAGGCCTCAGTTCGACTGTGTCCGAGGCTGACATGCAGGCCACGCTGGATGCCTTCATGGCCTACAACGACTACACGCGCAACAAGATCGAACAGCGCCGCGCCGAACCGACCGAGGACTTGATAAGCGTCCTGGCGCACGCGGAGGTCGACGGTGAACGGCTGTCCGACGACGACATCCTGCAGGAGTCCCTTCTGATCCTCGTCGGCGGTGACGAGACGACGCGCCACACGATCTCCGGTGGAACCGAACAGCTGATCCGCCACCGTGACCAGTGGGACCTGCTGCAGAACGATCTGAGTCTGGTCCCGAGCGCCATCGAGGAGATGCTGCGCTGGACGTCGCCGTTGAAGAACATGTGCCGGACGCTGACCGCAGACACCGAATTTCACGGCACGCAGCTTCGTCAGGGCGAGAAGATGATGCTGATGTTCGAGTCGGCGAACTTCGACGAAGCCGTCTTCGGGAATCCCGACGAATTCAATGTTCAACGAGAGCCGAACAGTCACTTGGCATTTGGCTTCGGCACGCATTTCTGCCTCGGCAATCAGTTGGCGCGCATCGAGCTGAAGAACATGACACGGCGGGTGCTGCAGCGGCTGCCGGACTTGAGGCTCGCGTCCGACGAAGCTCTGCCGCTGCGTCCCGCGAACTTCGTCAGCGGGCTGGAGAAGATGCCAGTGGTGTTCACCCCGACGAAGCCGGTCACCAACTAGCTGTCGACGAAGACCACGTTCTGTTCAACGGCGTTTCGTGGCACGTGTAGATCGTTGGCCGGGAACGCCGGGTCGGGATAGCCGATCGCGAGACCGCTCAGGACCCGCATGTCCTCGCCGATGTTGAGTTGCTCGCGAACGATGTCGGGATAGCCGGCGATCGACACCTGCACGCATGTGCCGAGGCCGCGGGCGGTCAAGGCCAGCAGCAGCGTCTGCAGGAACAAGCCGACGCCCACCGCGTCGACGTAGTCGAGATCGCGTTGCATGCAGACGATTCCGGCCAGCGGCGCCCGGAAGAACTCCCAGTTGCGCAGTACCGCGATTCGCCGGGCCTCCGCATCGTGACGCGAGATTCCCATTGACCCGTACACGAGCGCGCCGAGATCGCGCCGCATGTGGGCGAACGACTCCGGCAGCACCGGCACGGCCGGCGATTCGACCGCGGCGACCTCGAGCAGGGCTTCGACAAGCCGGTCCCTCGCGGGGCCCGAGGCCAGGACGAGATGCCATGGCTGGATGTTCGAATTCGACGGCGCCCGCATCGCGAGCGTCAGCGCCTCGTACACCAGGTCGGGCGGCACCGGCTTGTCCCGGAGGAACATGCGTGTCGAATGCCGCTCTGCGATCGCCTCTTCCAGGTCATACACACCGTCGAGTGTGAACCCACCGCGAAAAATCAGCCGACAAATCGCCGAGGTTTCACGTTCGGCGCTCGGCTACTTCATCTTGAAGTTCGGCGCGCGCTTCTCCTTGAACGCCAGCGGGCCTTCCTTGGCATCGTCGGAGATGAACACCTTGATGCCGATCTGGGTGTCGATCTTGAAGGCGTCGTTCTCGTGCATGCCCTCGGTTTCGTGGATCGTCTTCAGGATCGCCTGCACCGCGAGCGGGCCGTTGTTGTTGATCACCTCGGCGATCTCGAGCGCCTTCTCCAACGCGGTACCGTCCGGCACCACATATCCGACGAGGCCCATGTCCTTCGCCTCGGCGGCGGTGATGTGCCGTCCGGTCAGCAGCAGGTCGCACGCGACGGTGTAGGGGATCTGGCGCACCAGCCGCACCGCCGAGCCGCCCATCGGGTACAGGCTCCACTTGGCCTCGGAGATGCCGAACTTGGCGCTTTCGGCCGCGATGCGGATGTCGGTGCCCTGCAGGATCTCGGTGCCCCCCGCGATCGCGGGCCCCTCGACGGCGGCGATCAGTGGCTTGGTCAGGCGCCGTCCCTTGAGCAGGGCGTCGATGCGCGACGGGTCGTAGCTGCCGTCGGAGAACGAGTCGCCCGGCGGCTTGGCCGTCGCCGCCTTGAGGTCCATGCCCGCGCAGAAGTAGCCCCCGGCCCCGGTCAGGATGCAGGTCCTGATCTCGGGGTCGTTGTCGACGCGGTCCCATGCCTCGACCATGATCGAGAGCATCTCGGTGGAAAGCGCGTTGCGGGCCTCAGGCCGGTTGAGCGTCAAGATCAGCGTGTGTCCGCGCTGCTCAATGAGGGCGTCGGGGCCGGCCCCGGAATTAACGTCGGGCTCGCTCACGGGTGTCCGCCTTCCTGCATCGATGCCACAGACTTGTCACGAAATGTAACACGTTCTAGTTTGGTGCCGTGGCCCTGAATATTGCAGACCTCGCCGAGCACGCCATCGACGCCGTGCCAGACCGCGTCGCCCTGATCTGCGGCGACGACCAGCTGACCTACGGACAGCTGGAAGAGAAGGCCAACCGCCTCGCGCACTACCTGATCGACCAGGGTGTGAAGAAGGACGACAAGGTCGGGCTGTACTGCCGCAACCGCAACGAGATCGTCATCGCGATGCTCGGCATCGTCAAGGCCGGCGCCATCCTCGTCAACGTCAACTTCCGCTATGTCGAGGGTGAGCTGCGGTACCTGTTCGACAACTCCGACATGGTCGCGCTGGTTCACGAGCGGCAGTACTCCGACCGCGTCGCCAACGTGCTGCCGGACACCCCCAACGTGAAGACCGTGCTCGTCGTCAACGATGGGACAGGCGGGAGCGACCTGGACTACCAGCGATACGGTGGCGTCGAGTTCTACTCGGCCCTGGAGCAGGGGTCGCCCGAACGTGACTTCGGTGACCGCAGCGCCGACGACATCTACCTGCTCTACACCGGAGGCACCACCGGCTTCCCGAAGGGCGTGATGTGGCGCCACGAGGACATCTACCGGGTGCTGTTCGGCGGAACCGACTTCGCCACAGGCGAATTCGTCGCCGATGAGCACGACCTGGCGAAGGCCGCCGCGGAGAACGCGCCGATGATCCGCTACCCGATCCCGCCGATGATCCACGGCGCCACCCAGTCGGCCACCTGGATGTCGATCTTCTCCGGCCAAACCACTGTGCTGGCGCCGGAATTCAACGCCGACGAGGTCTGGAAGACGATTCACCAGCACAAGGTCAACCTGCTGTTCTTCACCGGTGACGCGATGGCCCGTCCGCTGTTGGACGCGCTGCAAACCGCCCACGACAAGGGCGAGGATTACGACCTGTCCTCGCTGTTCCTCCTGGCCAGCACCGCCGCGCTGTTCTCCACGAGCATCAAGGAGAAACTGCTCGAACTGCTTCCCGACCGGATCATCACCGACTCGATCGGCTCGTCAGAGACCGGCTTCGGCGGCACCAGCGTGGTCGCCAAGGGCGAGCACCACATGGGTGGCCCGCGCGTGACGATCGACCACCGCACCGTCGTGCTCGACGAGGACGGCAACGAGGTGAAACCAGGGTCGGGCGTGCGCGGCGTCATCGCCAAGAAGGGCAACATCCCGGTCGGCTACTACAAGGATGAGAAGAAGACGGCCGAGACGTTCAAGACGTACAACGGTGTGCGGTACGCGATCCCGGGCGACTATGCGGAGGTCGAAGCCGACGGCACCGTCACGATGCTTGGCCGCGGGTCGGTGTCCATCAACAGCGGCGGCGAGAAGATCTACCCTGAAGAGGTGGAGGCCGCGCTCAAGGGTCATCCCGATGTGTTCGACGCGCTCGTGGTCGGGGTCCCCGATCCGCGCTTCGGCCAGCATGTCGCCGCCGTCGTGCAGGCCCGCGAAGGCGTGCGCCCGTCGCTGGGAGAGCTGGACTCGTTCGTGCGCAGTGAGATCGCGGGATACAAAGTGCCGCGCAGTCTTTGGTTCGTCGACGAGGTGAAGCGCTCGCCGGCGGGCAAGCCGGACTACCGGTGGGCCAAGGATCAGACGGAGGCGCGACCCGCCGACGACGTGCACGCCAATCACGTGGGTACGCCGACCTGATGCACACCGAGCTGTGTGACCGTTTCGGCATCACCTACCCGATCTTCGTCTTCACGCCGTCGGAGAAGGTGGCCGCCGCGGTCAGCAAGGCAGGCGGACTCGGCGTGCTCGGCTGCGTCCGGTTCAACGATCCCGACGACCTCGAGACCGTGCTGACGTGGATGGACGAGAACACCGACGGCAAGCCGTACGGCGTCGACGTCGTGATGCCCGCGAAGGTGCCGACCGAGGGCAGCGCCGCGGACATCAACAAGCTGATCCCCCAGGCGCACCGCGACTTCGTCGACAAGACGCTCGCCGATCTCGGTGTGCCACCGCTGCCCGATGACGAGGAGCGATCCGCTGGCGTGCTCGGCTGGCTGCATTCGGTGGCGCGATCACACGTCGAAGTCGCACTCAAGCACCCGATCAAGCTGATCGCCAACGCGCTCGGCTCGCCGCCGAAGGACGTCATCGACCAGGTGCACGAGGCCGGTGTTCCCGTCGCCGCGCTGGCGGGCAGCGCCAAGCACGCGCAGCGCCACGTCGACAACGGCGTCGACATCGTCGTCGCCCAGGGCCACGAGGCCGGCGGCCACACCGGTGAGATCGGGTCGATGGTGCTATGGCCGGAAATCGTTGACGCGCTTGATGGTCGGGCGCCCGTGCTCGCTGCGGGCGGCATCGGCACCGGACGCCAGGTCGCAGCGGCCCTCGCACTGGGTGCGCAAGGCGTGTGGATGGGCTCGGCGTTCCTGACGTCGGCCGAATACGACCTGGGCCATCGCCAAGAAAGCGGTCGGTCGACGATCCAGGAAGCCCTGCTGGCGGCCACCTCCGCCGACACCGTGCGCAGACGCATCTACACCGGCAAGCCGGCGCGGCTGTTGAAGACCCGGTGGACGGATGCGTGGGATGCACCCGACGCGCCGGAACCGCTGCCGATGCCGCTGCAGAACATTCTGGTCAGCGAGGCGCATCAGCGGATGAACGAGTCGACCGACCCGTCGGTGGTTGCCATGCCGGTCGGCCAGATCGTCGGGCGGATGAACGAGATCCGGCCGGTCGCCGACATCATCGCCGACCTGGTCAAGGGCTTCGAGGACGCGACGAAGCGCCTCGACGACATCCGGGAAGGCTGACTCGCGTTCACGAGATGACGGAAAATGATGGAAATCGCCCGTAATCCGTCAACAACCGTAGTCTCGTTGTGCGTATGACTGTCGATGTCTGGATGCAGCACCCCACGGCCCGGTTTCTCCGCCACGACATGCTCGCCTCGCTGCGGCGGTGGACCGGTGGCGCCATGCCGGAGAAGGACGCTGAGGTCCCCATCGAGGCGACGGTGGCTTCGATGGACGCGGCGGGTGTGGACTTCGGCCTACTCTCGGCCTGGCGCGGGCCCAACGGGCTAGACCTGGTCTCCAACGACGAGGTCGCCGCGTGGGTTGCGCAGTACCCCAACAGGTTTGCCGGGCTGGCGACCGCCGACCTTGACAATCCCATGGCGGCGATTCGTGAGCTGCGACGCCGGGTTCGCGACGACGGCTTCGTCGGGCTGCGGGTGGTGCCGTGGCTGTGGGGACTTCCTCCGACCGACCGCCGCTACTATCCGCTGTTCGCCGAATGCGTCGAACTGGGCGTACCGTTTTGCACCCAGGTCGGGCACACCGGACCGATGCGGCGGTCCGAGACCGGTAGGCCGATCCCGTATATCGATGAAGTCGCCCTGGACTTTCCGGAGCTCGTCATCGTCTGCGGACATGTCGGTTATCCGTGGACGGAGGAGATGGTGGCCGTCGCGCGGAAACATCCGAATGTCTACATCGACACCTCCGCGTACACCACGAAGCGTCTGCCCGACGAATTGGTGCGGTTCATGCACACCGGTACCGGTGCGCGAAAGGTGTTGTTCGGCACCAACTATCCGATGATCGGACATGTACATGCGTTAGACGGCCTTGACGAACTCGGGCTCACCGAGGACGTCAAGGCCGACTATCTGCACGGCAATGCCGAACGCGTATTCAGTTTGCGCCGCTAGACGGCTCAGAACGAGATGGTCGTCTGGGAATCGATCGCATCCGTTGCGTTGCTGATGATGTCGGACTGAGCTTCAAGCCCGTCGGCGTTGAGCTGAAGGACGTAAAGACCGTCGGGGCCCGGGATCACGACGGTCTTCTGCGCGGTGATCTTCTTCATCGTCTCGCTCTGCCATGTGCCGCCGAGCTGGTAGGCGGGGTACTCGCCGAGGGTGCTGGTCGCGCCCTCGTTCCACGCCTCGAAACCGGGCAGGTTGTTCATCTCGCCCGGCGCGAGGTCGAGGATTTTCTGCGGATCGACGTTTCCGGTCAGCTTGGAAAGCATCGCGACGATGCTCGGCGTGTAGTCCGCTCCCTCAGGACCCGTATAGGTGATCGCGCAATATGCCCACCCCGGCCGCATCCTCATCGCGCGGCGCCGCCTTCGGTTTCGTCTGCTCGGCGGTTGCTCTCGACTTCACAAGTTAACTCCTGGCGGTCTGTTGATGAATATTGACACCGGCGGCAAACATCACACGGTGTCGGCTCGCTCGGAACTGCAGCCGAAAAATGCAGTTATGCAGGGTGAGTGGTAGTACTCAGTCCTTAGTTTCATGATCGGCCCGCAAGCATGGTTCGCCAAACGGATAGGTATGCCAAGACGGAGTGCAACCAACGTGTCCGATTTGTTCACGACGCGGCAGGCGCCGCCGACCTAGCGTGCCGGTATGGATATTCGAGTGACATCGACCGTCGTCGAGATCGCCGTCAAGGAGATGGGCCGCGCCCTCGACTTCTATCGATTGTTCGGCCTTGACATTCCCGAGCCGGACGGCCCTCATGTGGAGGTCGAACTGCCTGGGGGCAACAGGTTGGCGTTCGACGACGAAGAAATCATCGCGGGCATGCATCCCGGCTGGACACCCCCGACGCAGCAGGGCCGAGTAGCGTTGGCGTTCAAGGTGACTGACCCGTCGGAGGTCGACGCCCTCTACGAGCGCATCACCGCCGAGGGCCACCCCGGTGCGTTGAAGCCGTTCGACGCGCCATGGGGTCAGCGCTATGCGACCGTCACCGATCCCGATGGCACGTCGGTCGATATCTTCTGTCCGCTGTCCTGACGCAGCGTCGCGAGCGACATGCCTGTGAGTTCCCGCACCTCGCGGTGCAGGTGCGGTTGGTCGGAGTAACCCGCGACCGCGGCAACCGCCGCCGCGGACTGTCCGTCGTCGAGCAGGCGGACGGCGCGGCGGAACCGAAGAATGCGCCGCAGCGTGGCGGGCCCGTAACCGTAGACGGCACCACAGTGGCGCTGCAGGGTGCGGCTCGACCATCCGATCTGGCCCGCGATATCGGCCACGGCAGCGCCGTCGGCGAGGCGACCGGTGATGTGACGCAGCTGCGGCAGCGACCAGGGCGCCGTCTCGGTCGCGGGATCATCGGAAGCCAGCGCGGTGGCCAATTCGACCAGTGAACGGTCGTGCGCAACTCTGACGCCCAGATCGGCCAGCGCGACGCGGCTGTTGCGCAGCTCTGCAGCTGGTACGCCGAGTAACCGGGGCAGCGTGCCGGGCCGAAACCGCAACCCGACAAACGTTTCTCGGCTTCGCGGGCTGACGAACGCCGTGGTGTCCGGCCCCGCGACGACAACTCGGTCGGCCATCCTCATCAGATCCATGCAGCCGTCGGGCAGCACCCTGACGGGCGCAGGCGGTCCGTCCACCACCCACGCGCATTCGACGAGGTCGCGCAGATGCGGCGGCGGTGGGAATTCGCGGTAACCCACCCTCGCGAGGTTACCGCTGGATGGGCCACACCGCGTCGGCGCAATCAGTGCCCTCCGCGGCGAGCTGGCGTTTGATGACCTTGAAGGACTCGGTACGCGGCAGCTCGCTTGCGACCCGCACGAACGATGGCCACTGTTTGGGTCCCAGATCGGGCTGTGCAGTCAGGAAGTCTCGGAACGCATCGACATCGAACATGGCGCCGTCGGCGAGCAGCAGCGCCGCCATCACCTGATCCCCGACATCGGGTGCGGCAATCCCGTAGACGGCCACCTCGATGACGTCGGGATGGCGAAGCAGCACCCGTTCGATCGGTGCGGCGCCGAGGTTCTCGCCGTCGACGCGCATCCAGTCGCCCAGCCGCCCGGCGAAGTACGCATAGCCGTTCTCGTCGCGGTAGCCGAGGTCGCCGCTGTGGTACACGCCGCCGCGCATGCGCTCGGCGTCGGCATCGGGATCCTTGTAGTAGCCCTCGAAGCGCCCCGCCCCCGCGGTGTTCACGATCTCGCCCGTCACGCCGGGCGGACACGGCTCGCCGGTGTCCACGTCGACGATCTCGGTGCCCTCGGGCAGCGGTCCCAGCGAGCCCGGCGGGGTGTCCGGGGTACGGCCGATCGCGACTCCGCCTTCGGTTGAACCGAATCCGTCGACGACGATGGTGCCGAACCTCTCGGCGAACCGCTCGATGTCGCCGGGTGCGCCCTCGTTTCCGTATACGGCCCGCAGCGGGTTGTCGGCGTCGTCGGCACGCTCCGGTGTGGCGAGCACATAGGACAGCGGCTTGCCGACGTAGTTGGCGTACGTCGCCCGGTAATGCCTGACGTCGGGCAGGAACTGCGACGCGGAGAACTTGCGTCGCAACACCATCGAGCCCGTGCAAGCCAGCGAGACCGCCCAGCCGACAAGCACGGCGTTGGAGTGGAACAGCGGCATGGACACATAGCAGATGTCATCGGGTCCAAGCCCGAACCGTTCGGTCATCATGACGCCTGCGATCGCGACCTTGCCGTGACTGCAGATCACCGCCTTGGGGTCGCCGCTGGTCCCCGACGTGTAAATCAGCATGAACGTATCGGCGGGCTCGGCCGCACGTGCGGTCACCGGCGTCTCGTGATGCGCCGCGACCTCGGCCGCCCACTCCTGCGAGTCGACGTCGATGTGATCGATGTCGCCGACGACCGTGGCTGACGCCGAATCAGCAAGCAGCAGTTGGCAATCCGCATGCCGGATATCGCGCTCGAGCGCGGCGCCGCGGCGGATCGGGTTGAGGCCCACCGGCACGATCCCGGTCAGCCCGGCGGCGATCAGCAGCGACGAGAAGAACGGCGTGTTCTGCAGCAGCACGCCGACGTGCGGCGGCTTCGCCGGATCGAGCCGTGCCCGCAGCGCCGCGGCCACCGCCGCACCCTGCTGGATGTGGTCGCGCCACGAGGTGAACGACTCCTCGAAGTGCACGCCGCGGTCGTCGACGTCGATCAGCGGTGTGATCAGCGAGGTGACGGTGGGAAGCTCACTCCCCGTTGCAGGGTTCAAGCCGGGGTGTCAGCCAGTTCCCGGCCGATGCGCAGCAGCTGCCCGGTGGCGCCGCCGACCGCGAACTCCGTCTGCTTGGCCGCCAGGAAGTAGCGATGCACGGGGTGGTCGGTGTCGATGCCGACGCCACCGTGCACGTGCACCGTGGTGTGCGCGACCCGGTGGCCGGCCTCTGCGGCCCAGAAGGCCGCGGTGTTGACATCAATCCCAGCGGGCTGGGGGTCCCTCCCGCTTGCGGGGGAATCCTCGGATAGCCGCCATGCCGCCTGCGTCACGGTCAGCCGCAGACCCTTGATGTCGATGTAGCCGTCGGCCAGCCGCGACGAGACCGCCTGGAAGCTGCCGATCGGCCGTTCGAACTGCTCGCGCTCGCGCGCGTACTCCGCGGTGAGCTCGAGCGCGCGTTCCAGCACGCCGAGTTGGTAAGCGCTGCGGCCAAGCGTGCCGTGCGTGGTCAGCCACGAAACGACGTCGTCGCCACCCACGACGCGGTCGGCGCCGACTTCGACACCTTGCAGTTCGAGATGCCCGACGCTGCCGTGGCCGGTGGTATCCAGCGACGTCAGGGAAACGCCGGTGTCGTCTTTGGCCACCACGAAAACCTTGGTGCCGGAATCGGTTTCGGCGGGGACCAGGAATGCGTCGGCGACCGGCCCGTAGAAGACCTGCGTTCTTGTACCGGTGAGCCGGTAGCCGTCGCCGTTGCTTGTCGCCTGGACGGGGCCCTCACCCATGTCGCCGTCGAGCGCCACCGCGACGATCTTGTCGCCGTTGACCGCAGGCACCCCCCACGCCTGCTGAAGTTCCTCCGAGCCGAATTTCGCGAGCGCGCCCGCGGCGAGCACGGCCGACTCCAGGTAGGGCACCGCGGCCATCTGCCTGCCGAGTGCGACGAGCACCGCGACCTGCTCCAGCACGCCGAAACCCCCGCCGCCCAAAGACTCCGGCGCGGTGGTGGACAACACGTCGGCATCCTTGAGCTTGGCCCACAGGTCGCTGTCGAAGCGTTCGTCGAGCCCGTCGAGTTCGCGCTGGCGTTCGGGTGTGCAGACCGATTCGGTGATGGTGCGCGCCAGCCCGCCCAGGTCGCCTGCGGCTTCAGTGGTGGTGAAATCCATGGCTTAAATCTCCGTCTCTACCGGTTGACCCGGGGCAGGCCGAGCGCGACCATGCCGATGATGTCGCGCTGAATCTCGTTGGTGCCGCCGCCGAACGTGAGGATCAGGCACGAGCGGTGCATGCGCTCGATCCGCCCGCGCAGCAGCGCGCCGGGGGAGTCGGTCCGCACCGTGGCGGCCGTCCCGAGCACCTCCATCAACAGCCGGTAGGCCTCGGTGGCCAGTTCGGTGCCGTACACCTTCGCCGCCGATGCGTCGGCGGGCGACGGGGCCGCGTCCTCGGTGGAGGCCAGCTCCCAGTTGATCAGCTTGAGCACCTCCGCCTTCGCGTGCACGCGGGCGAGGTTGAGCTGCACCCACTCCGAGTCGATCAGCCGGTTGCCGTGGATGTCCTTGGTGTTCTGCGCCCACTCCCGAACACCGTTGAGCGCCAAGAAGATCGGCTGCGCCGAGACGAGCGCGACGCGTTCGTGGTTGAGCTGGTTGGTGACCAGCTTCCAGCCGCCGTCCTCCTCGCCGACGAGTGCCGACTTCGGAACGCGTACGTCCTGGTAATAGGTGGCGCTGGTGTCGATGCCGGACATGGTGTGCACCGGAGTCCAGGAGAAACCGTCGGCGGTAGTCGGCACGATGAGCATCGAGATGCCGCGGTGCTTCTTGGCTTCGGGGTTGGTGCGGACCGCCAGCCATACGTAATCGGCGTAGGCGATCAGGCTGGTCCACATCTTCTGACCGTTGACGACGTAGTCGTCGCCGTCATGCACCGCGGTGGTGCGCAACGACGCGAGGTCGGTGCCCGCGCCCGGTTCGGAGTAGCCGATCGAGAAGTGCAGTTCGCCTGCGGCGATCTTGGGCAGGAAGAACTTCTTCTGTTCCTCGGTGCCGAAGTGCATGATCGTCGGCGCGACGCTGTTGATCGTCAGGAAGGGCACGGGGACGTTGGCGATGGCGGCCTCGTCGTTGAAGATCAGCCCGTCCATCGGTGGGCGCTCCTGACCGCCGAACTCCTTGGGCCACGACAGCGTCAGCCAGCCGTCCTTGCCCATCTGAGCGACGGTCTCGCGGTACACGTTGCCGCGGCCCATCTCGCCGTCGTTGCTCGAGAGAGCCTCGGCGCGCTCGGGGGTCATGAGCTTGGTGAAGTAGGCGCGCAACTCGCGGCGCAACTCCTCTTGCTCGGGGGTGTAGCCGATCCGCATCGCCTCGTCCTTAACGTCGCAATCAACACCAAAGCAGACCCAATCTGCCACCCCGGTTGTAACACGTTCTAGTCTTGGGGTCCAGCGGCGGTTGCCCTCGGTAGCTTCTCGACCTGGTCGTATTGTGGGGTCTGCCCGGGGAACAGCCCGCCGGAGCTGACTGCTAGGAGGTTGTCGTGCGAGTTGAAGTTGACCGCGATCGGTGTGAAGGTAACGCCGTCTGCGTGGGAATCGCGCCTGACCTGTTCGATCTCGACGACGAGGATTACGCGGTGGTGAAGCAGGATCCGGTGGCTGCCGACCAGGAGGACCTGGCCGAGCAGGCGATCGCCGAATGCCCGCGCGCCGCGTTGCTTCGCAAGGACTAGAGGTATTCATAAGTGAGCGCCCAACAAGACGACATGACCGATCTGTCCGGCCGAGTCGCGGTGGTGACCGGCGCGGCCGCGGGCCTGGGCAGGGCAGAGGCCATCGGCCTGGCCCGTTCGGGTGCCACCGTCGTGGTCAACGACATGGCCGCGGCCCTGGACAAGTCGGATGTCTTCGACGAGATCGTGGCGGCGGGCAGCAAGGCCGTCGCCGTCGAGGGTGACATCAGTCAGCGGAGCACCGCCGACGAACTCGTCGCCACCGCCGAAGGTCTTGGTGGGCTCCACATCGTCGTCAACAACGCGGGCATCACCCGCGACAAAATGCTGTTCAACATGTCCGACGAGGACTGGGACGCGGTCATCGCCGTGCATCTGCGCGGCCACTTCCTGTTGACCCGCAACGCCGCAACCTATTGGCGCGCGAAGGCCAAGGAAGGCGACGGATCCGTCTACGGCCGGATCATCAACACGGCCTCGGAGGCCGGGCTCACCGGCCCCGTGGGCCAGGCCAACTACGGCGCCGCCAAGGCCGGCATCATTCAGTTGACGCTGACCGCGGCGAGGGCACTCGAGCGCTACGGCGTGCGGGCGAACGCGATCGCCCCGCGCGCACGCACCGCGATGACGGCCGACGTGTTCGGCGAGGCGCCCGAACTCACCGAGGGACAGACCGACAGCCTTTCCCCGGAACACGTGGTCTCCCTCGTGCGCTTCCTGGCGTCGCCCGCATCCGACGGAGTCAGCGGGCAGGTGTTCATCGTGTACGGCCCGACGGTTACGCTGCTGGCGGCGCCGACGGCCGAGCAGCAATTCACCGCGAACGGCGACGCATGGGTGCCGGAAGACCTCAGCTCGACGCTGCGCGAGTACTTTGCTGGCCGTGAACTCGAGCGGGGATTCTCTGCCACCCACCTGATGGGAAATTCCTAAGAGTCCCCTGAAGGCCGGGTAACTTCGGTAGCTAGAACACGTTCCAGAATGATCTGGGTCACACCCGCTCTGACCTGGACATAAGCGGCATTATTGTCATAAACCAGGTCCTTTGACACGGCGAACTTGTTCTAGTTAATATGATCCGGCTCACTAAGAATTCATTGCGACGCAGGGGTGGAAAAGTCGCCAAGGCAAGCGGATTCCGAAGCTTCGCCGTGGTGCAGAACTTGTGAAACCCCCGCCCCGAGAACGGAGCCGAGGTTGATCGAACAGCTCGCGGTTCCGGCGCGGGCCGTGGGCGGGTTCGTCGAAATGTCGATCGACACCTTCATCAAGATCTTCCGTCGGCCCTTTCAATTCCGTGAATTCCTCGACCAGACATGGATGATCGCGCGCGTCTCGCTGGTCCCGACGCTGCTCGTGGCCATTCCGTTCACCGTCCTGGTGGCCTTCACCCTCAACATCCTGCTGCGTGAGATCGGCGCCGCCGATCTGTCGGGAGCGGGCACGGCGTTCGGCACCATCACCCAGCTCGGCCCGGTGGTGACGGTGTTGGTGGTGGCCGGTGCCGGCGCGACCGCGATCTGCGCCGACCTCGGCGCCCGCACCATCCGCGAAGAGATCGACGCCATGCGGGTGCTCGGCATCGATCCGATCCAGCGCCTCGTCGTCCCGCGTGTGCTGGCCTCCACCGTCGTCGCCCTTCTGTTGAACGGTCTCGTGTGCGCGATCGGGCTCTCCGGCGGTTACGTCTTCTCGGTCTTCCTGCAGGGCGTGAATCCCGGCGCCTTCATCAACGGCCTGACCGTCCTCACCGGCCTCGGGGAGCTGGTGCTCGCTGAGGTCAAGGCTTTGCTTTTTGGTGTCGTCGCGGGGCTGGTTGGCTGCTACCGCGGGCTGACCGTGCAGGGCGGCCCGAAGGGCGTCGGCACCGCCGTCAACGAAACCGTCGTCTATGCCTTCATTTGTCTGTTCGTCATCAACGTGATCATGACGGCGATCGGCGTCCGGGTGCTGGTGCGCTGATGAGTCCCCGAAGACGAGCGCGAGTGAGGATCGCAGCGCAGCGCCCGAAGGCGAGCGCGCGTGAGGATCGCAGCGAGGCACGAGCGGGGACCGGAGCGAGCGGGAGCCGAGGCAACGGCACAGGACCGGAGCGACCGGGAGTCGAGGCATGAGCTACGACGTGACTGTGCGGTTCCGCCGGCTGTTCGCGGCGTTTCCCCGCGCCGTCGACACCGTCGGTGAGCAGGCGCTGTTCTACGGCGAGACGATGCGCTACATCCCCAACGCGCTCACCCGCTACCGCAAGGAGACCATCCGGCTGATCGCCGAGATGACGATGGGTACCGGCGCGCTGGTGATGATCGGCGGCACCGTCGGTGTGGCCGCGTTCCTGACCCTGGCCTCCGGTGGCGTCATCGCCGTGCAGGGCTACTCATCTCTGGGCAACATCGGCATCGAGGCGCTGACAGGCTTTTTGTCCGCATTCCTCAACGTGCGCATCGTCGCTCCGGTGATCGCGGGCATCGCGCTGGCAGCCACCATCGGCGCGGGCACGACGGCCCAGCTCGGCGCGATGCGGGTGGCCGAGGAAATCGACGCCGTGGAATCCATGGCGGTGCACTCGGTGTCCTATCTGGTTTCCACCCGGCTGATCGCGGGCCTGATCGCCATCATCCCGCTGTACTCGCTTTCGGTGCTCGCGGCGTTCTTCGCCGCCCGCTTCACGACGGTCTTCGTCAACAACCAGTCCGCGGGTCTGTACGACCACTACTTCAATACGTTCCTGGTGCCAACCGATCTGTTGTGGTCCTTCCTGCAGGCCATCGTCATGTCCATCGCGGTGATGCTGGTGCATACCTATTACGGCTACAACGCGTCCGGCGGCCCCGTCGGCGTCGGCATCGCGGTCGGTCAGGCGGTGCGCACCTCGCTGATCGTGGTCGTGACCATCACCCTGTTCATCTCGCTCGCCGTCTACGGAGCGTCCGGCAACTTCAACCTCTCCGGGTAGGTGAGGGACCATGTCGGACGGTGACGCCAAGCGCAGCCACGTACGGATTGCTGCGGCAATCCTTGGTGCGTTGATCGTCGCGGCCGTTGTCTTCACCTATCTCGCCTACACCGCCGCATTCACCTCCACCGACAAGGTCACGGTCACCTCCCCGAGAGCCGGCCTCGTGATGGACCGCGACGCCAAGGTGAAGTACCGCGGCATCCAGATCGGTCAGGTCCAATCGATCGAGTACGCGGGTGATCAAGCCAAGCTGACGCTCGCGATCGACAGCAACCAGATGCGTTACATCCCGTCCAATGCGGCGGTACGCATCGGCAGCACAACGGTTTTCGGCGCCAAGTCGGTTGAATTCCTACCGCCTGCCACGCCGTCGGGCAGCTCGCTACGGCCAGGCGCCCAGGTCCAGGCGGGCTCGGTGCAGCTAGAGGTCAACACGCTCTTCCAGACGTTGACAGAGGTGTTGCACAAGATCGACCCGGTCGACCTCAACGGGACGCTGAGCGCGCTGGCGGAAGGCCTGCGCGGTCATGGGGACGACATCGGTGCGCTGCTCGCGGGGCTTAATTACTATCTGCAGCAACTGAATCCGAAGCTGCCGACGCTGCAGCAGGACTTCCAGAAGACCGCCGCGGTCGCCAACATCTACGGCGACGCAGGCCCTGACCTGGTGAAGATCTTCGACAATGCACCGACGATCAGCCATACGATCGTCGACGAGAAGGACAACCTGAACGCCACGCTGCTGGCGGCGACCGGCCTGGCCAACAACGGTGCCGACACGCTGGAGCCTGCGGCGAACGACTACATCGCCGCGGTGAACCGGCTGCGCGCCCCGCTGAAGGTGGCAGGCGAGTACTCGCCCGAGTTCGGCTGCATCCTCGTCGGCACGGGTAAGGCGGTGGACTTCTTCGCCCCGATCATCGGTGGCACCCGGCCGGGTCTCTTCGTTTCGTCGAACTTCCTGCCCGGCTCCCCTGCCTATACCTACCCGGAGAGCCTGCCGATCGTGAATGCGTCGGGCGGCCCCAATTGCCGTGGTCTGCCGGATATTCCGAGCAAGCAGTTGGGCGGGTCCTGGTACAAGTCGCCGTTCCTCGTCACCGACAACGCCTACGTGCCCTACCAGCCGAACACCGAGCTGCAGTTCGACGCACCGTCCACGGTGCAGTTCCTGTTCAACGGCGCGTTCGCCGAAAGGGACGATTACTGATGAAGCGTGATCACACCCTGCTCAACGTCAGCATCTTCACCGTGGCGATGCTGCTGGTTGCGGCGATGCTGGTGGTGGTCTTCGGCCAGTTCCGGTTCGCATCGGAGGAGGACTATCACGCGACGTTCACCGACGCTTCGCGGCTGAAGGCGGGGCAGGACGTTCGTATCGCAGGCGTCCCGGTCGGCAAGGTCGGCGCTGTCAAGCTGAACCCCGACAACACCGTCGACGTCGCGTTCAACGTCGACAAGCGCTATCAGCTCTACACGTCGACCCGTGCTGTGGTCCGCTATCAGAATCTGGTCGGTGACCGCTATCTCGAGATCACCGCGGGGCCAGGGGAACTGCGCAAGATTCCGCCTGGCAGCACGATTCCGCGGGAAAACACCCAGCCCGCACTCGACCTCGATGCGCTCCTCGGGGGACTGCGCCCGGTCCTCAAGGGTCTTGACGGCGCGAAGATCAACGAGGTCAGCAACGCGGTCATGGAGCTGTTGCAGGGCCAGGGCGGCGCGCTGTCCACGCTGCTGTCGACCACCAGCGCCTTCACGCAGAACCTCGCGGCACGCGACCAGCTCATCGGGGACGTGATCAACAACCTCAACACGGCGCTCGGGACCGTCGACGAGAAGGGTGCGCAGTTCGACGCGAGCGTCGACCAGCTTCAGAAGCTGCTGACCGGCCTGGCGCAGGGCCGCGATCCGATCGCAGGCGCCATCCAACCGCTCGCCACGGCGGAGAACGACCTGACCGACATGCTGCAGAAGTCGCGCCGTCCCGTGCAGGGCGTGATCGAGAACGTGCGTCCGTTCGCACAGCGCTTCGACGAACGGAAGGCTGACGTCAACAAGGTCATCGAACCGCTCGCCGAGAACTATCTGCGGCTCAACGCTCTCGGCGCATACGGGTCGTTCTTCAACATCTTCTACTGCTCGACGCGGCTGAAGATCAACGGTCCCGCGGGCAGCGACATCCTGGTTCCATTCGGTGGACCACCCGACCCGTCCAAGGGGAGGTGCTCGGAGAATGGCTAGGCCCGACGGCGGAAACCCGCTGCGGACAGGCATATTCGGCATCGCGGTCGTCGCGTGCCTGGTGCTGGTCTCGTTCGGTTACACCAGCCTGCCGTTCTGGCCTCAGGGCAAAGGGTACGAGGCGTACTTCACCGATGCGGGTGGTATCTCGCCGGGCAGCGACGTCAACGTGTCCGGCATCAAAGTGGGCAAGGTCACCGACGTGTCGCTGGCGGGCGACAGTGCGAAGGTGAGCTTCACGGTCAACCGTGACGTGAACGTGGGCGACGAGTCGCTGGTCGCGATCAAGACCGACACCGTCCTCGGCGAGAAGTCGCTCGCGGTCACTCCGAGGGGCGGCGGTAATTCCACCGTTATCCCGTTGGGCCGCACCACAACCCCGTACACGCTCAACACCGCACTGCAGGATCTCGGCCAGAACGCCAGCGAGTTGGACAAGCCGCGCTTCGAGGAGGCGTTGCAGACCCTTACCGACTCGCTTCGCGATGCGACCCCGTCGCTGCGCGGCGCGCTCGACGGCGTGACCCAGCTGTCGCGCAGCATCAACAAGCGCGACGAGGCGCTGCAACAGCTTCTGGTGCATGCCAAGAAGGTGTCCGACACGCTGGCACAGCGGGCGGGCCAGGTGAACCAGCTGGTTCTCGACGGCAACGCACTTTTCGCCGCGCTCGATGAACGCCGCCAGGCGCTGAGCAACCTCATCGCGGGTATCGATGATGTCTCGCAACAAATCTCGGGCTTCGTCGCCGACAACCGGAAGGAGTTCAAGCCCGCGCTGGAGAAGCTGAACCTGGTATTGGACAATCTCCTGGAGCGGCGCGATCACATCGGTGAGGCGCTGAAGCGGTTGCCGCCCTACGCGACGGCGCTCGGCGAGGTCGTCGGTTCCGGTCCCGGCTTCCAGATCAACCTGTACGGCCTGCCACCAGCGCCGATCGCAGAAGTGTTGTTCGACACCTACTTCCAGCCGGGCAAGCTGCCGGACAGTCTTTCGGACATGCTCAAGGGCTACATCTCCGAGCGCATGATCATCAGGCCGAAGTCCCCATGACCCAGTCGAACCTGTCCTCGGATCGCGGCCGGTGGCTGCGGATAGCGCTGGCCGTCGTGCTGGTGGGGGTGCTCGCCGCAGGTGTGTACCTGGTGTGGCCGTCGCGAACCGGCAACAAGGTCATCGCATACTTCACCTCCACGGTCGGCCTCTATCCGGGGGATGACGTTCGCATCGTCGGTGTCCCGGTCGGGAAGATCAACTCGGTCGAGCCTCGGGCGAGCGACGTGAAGGTCACCATGACGTTGAAGGACGGCGTGAAGGTACCCGCCGACGCCAAGGCGCTCATCATCTCCCCGAATCTGGTGTCCGCGCGCTTCATTCAGCTTGCCCCCGCCTACACGGGCGGCCCGGTGATGTCCGACGGCTCCAGCATCGGCCTCGACCGCACCGCGGTTCCCGTCGAATGGGACGAAGTCAAGGAACAACTGACGGCGCTGAGCAGACAACTCGGGCCAGGGACTGGTTCGATGCAGGGGCCGCTGAGCAACTTCGTGAACCAGGCGGCCGACACCTTCGACGGAAACGGCGACTCCTTCCGTCAGGCCTTGCGGGAGCTGTCGCAGACTGCGGGGCGGCTGGGCGACTCGCGCACCGACCTGTTCGGCACCATCAAGAACCTGCAGGTGCTCATCAACGCGCTGTCGAACAGCAATGAACAAATCGTGCAGTTCTCCAGCCACGTCGCCTCCGTGTCGCAGGTGCTTGCCGACAGCTCAACGGATCTCGACAACACCCTGGGCACCCTCAATCAGGCGCTGGGCGACGTCCGCGGCTTCCTCAACGACAGCAACGACGCGCTGATCAAACAGATCAACAAGCTGACCGACTTCACGAGCATCCTCACCGAGCACAGCGACGACATCGAGCAGATCCTGCACATCACGCCCAACGGCCTCGCGAACTTCTACAACATCTACAACCCGGCCCAGGGCACGGTCGGCGGCCTGCTGACGCTGCCCAACTTCGGCAACCCTGTGCAGTTCATCTGCGGCGGCGTCTTCGACGCGGGCACCTCCCTCGACAACATCAAGCGTGCCGAGATCTGCAGGCAGCGAATGGGTCCGGTGTTCCGTCGCATCACGATGAACTACCCGCCGCTGCTGTTCCACCCGATCAACAGCATCACCGCCTACAAGGGCCAGATCATCTACGACACACCGGAGACCCAGGCCAAGGCGGAAACCCCGGTGCCGTATCTGCAATGGCAGAACGCGCCGGGCGTGTCACCGCCGCAGGTGCCGCCGGACGCCGACCTCTCATCGTTGATGGTGCCGCCCGCCGACGGCACACCGGCGTCGACGTCACACGCCGGGGGCCCGGAAGCGGCGCCAGGTCCCGCACCGGGGCCACAGGCGGATCCGAATGCACCCGCGCCGCCGCCGCCAGCCGGACCCCTTCCGGCCGAGGGGGGCGGGGGATGAGTAAGTTGCTGCGCGCCAAGGCATCACGAGTCGCCACGCGGACGGTCGCGATCTCGTCGGGAGCCGCGCTTCTTGCCGGGTGCTCGTTCGGTGGGCTGAACTCGCTCGACATGCCGGGCACGTCGGGACACGGTCCCGGCGCGTACAAGATCACCGTCCAGCTTCCCGATGTCGCCACGCTGCCGCAGAACTCGCCGGTGATGGTCGACGACGTCACCGTCGGCAGCGTGTCCGGAATCCAGGCGGTGCAGCGGTCGGACGGCACGTTCTATGCGGCCGTCCAGCTGTCGCTCGACCAGAACGTCGAGCTGCCCGAGAACTCCACCGCCAAGGTGGCGCAGACCTCGCTTCTCGGATCCCAGCACATCGAGCTGGCCGCCCCGGTGGGGGAGAAGGAAGTCGGCAGGCTGAAAGAGGGATCACAGATCCCGCTCGACCGCACCGGCCGCTACCCGACCACCGAGGAAGTGCTGTCGTCGCTCGGCGTGGTGGTGAACAAGGGCAATCTCGGTGCGCTGCAGGATATCACCGACGAGACCTACAACGCCGTCGCGGGCCGCGAGGGCAGTTTCACCGATCTGGTGCCGCGACTGGCGGAGCTGACCACCTCGCTGGATCAGCAGACCAACGACATCATCGCCGCGGCCGACGGGCTGAACCGCTTCGCCGGAATCCTGGCGCACAGCAAGGACAGCCTCGGCCGAACGCTCGACACGCTGCCCGCCGCTCTCGACGTGTTGAACAAGAACCGCGGCAACATCGTCGACGCGTTCGGCGCCCTGCAGCGATTCGCGGGCATCGCCTCGAACATCCTGGAGAAGACGAAGGACGACTTCGCCGCCGACTTCAAGGACCTCTACCCGGTCATCAAGTCGTTCAACGACAATGTCGACTACCTGATCAAAGACCTCGAGTTCCTGCCGACATTCCCGTTCCACTACAAGTACCTGCGGCGCGCGGTGCGGGGCGACTACCTGAACGTGTACACCACCTTCGACCTGACGCTGCGCCGGCTCGGTGAGTCGATCTTCACCACCGCGTGGGGCCTCGACACGAACATGGCCCACATGAACGAGATCATCAATCCGCCCGACTTCCTCACCGGGGAACTCGCCAATCTGTCGGGCCAGGCGGCCGATCCGTTCAAGATCCCGCCGGGCACGGCGACCCAACACCCCGGGGGACCCTGATGCTCGACCGGCTGACCCGACTTCAACTGTCGATCTTCGCGGTCGTCACAGTGCTCACCGTCGGCGCGATCACGGTGTTCTATCTGCATCTGCCCGCCGCCGTGGGTATCGGCGCCTATAAGGTCGATGCGAATTTCGTTGCGGGCGGGGGCATTTACCAGAACGCCAACGTCACCTACCGGGGCGTCACGGTCGGGCGGGTGGAGTCCGTCGGCCTGACCGACGACGGCGTCGTCGCGCACATGAGGCTCAACAGCGGCACACCGGTGCCCGATAACGTGACCGCGACGGTGAAGAGCGTCTCGGCCGTCGGCGAGCAGTACATCGACCTCGTGCCGCCGGACAAACCGTCCTCGTCGAAACTGCGAAACGGCGCGTCCATAAGCAAGGACCGCACGGCGATCGGCCAGGACATCTCGGGGCTGCTCGACGAGGCCCAACGGCTTGTCGCCAGCGTCGGCGATACCCGGTTGCAGGACCTGCTCAAGGAAACGTTCAAGGCGTTCAACGGATCCGGGCCCGAACTCGCGCGGCTGATCCAGTCGTCACGTCTGCTCGTCGACGAGGCCAACGCCAGCTACGGGCAGGTCGACCAGTTGATCGACCAGGCCGGACCTTTCCTCGATGCGCAGATGCGCAGTGGTGACGACATCAGGTCCCTCGCCGACGGGCTGGCCAGGTTCACCGGGGAAGTTGCCAACGCCGACCCGCAGCTGCGGTCGACCCTGCAGACGGTTCCCGGTGCGGCCGCGGCGGCGGACGAGACGTTCAGCGGCATCCGGCCGTCCTTCCCGGTGCTGGCCGCGAACCTGGCGAACTTCGGCAGGATCGGCGTGATCTACAGCAAGTCGCTCGAACAGGCGCTGGTGATCTTCCCGGCCCTGATCGCCGCGCTGGCCACCGTCGCAGGCGGTGTGCCCTCCGACGAAGGCGGCAAGCTCGACTTCAAGATTCACTTGCAGGATCCGCCGCCCTGCACGACGGGGTTCATCCCGCCGTCGCTGATCCGGTCGCCCGCCGACACCACACTGCGGGACATCCCGCCCGACCTCTACTGCAAGACCGCGCAGAACGATCCGTCCGTGGTGCGCGGTGCGCGCAACTACCCGTGCCAGGAATTTCCCGGCAAGCGCGCCCCGACCATTCAGCTCTGCCGTGATCCGAAGGGTTATGTGCCGTTGGGCAGCAACCCGTGGCGCGGTCCGCCGGTCCCGTACGGCAGCGAAGAACTCAACGATCCGCGGATGATCCTGCCTCAGAACAAGTTTCCGTTCATTCCTCCGCAGGTCGATCCCGATCCGGGACCGCCGTCGGTGCAGCTGCCGCCGGGTGTCGAGCCCGGCCCTGGTCCGGCGCCGCATGCGCCGTTCCCGCTGCCGGTGCCCCCGAACCAACCGGGGCCGCTGCCGTCGCCGTTCCCGTTCTACGCACCGCCCGACCAGGTCGTGCCGCCGTACGGCAGGACGCCGCCGCCGCCTCCCGACGGTGGTGGTGAGCCGTTGCCGCTGCCCGGCCAACCGGCTGCGCCTCCGCCTCCGGATACGCCGCCGCTACCTGCGGAATCGCCACCGACCGCAAGTGGGCAGAGCTTTGCCACGTATGACAAGAACGGCAAGTTCGTCGACCCTGCCGGGGGAACTGGCGTATTCGCGGGTGGTACTGACACACTGGCGCCCGCGGAGAATTGGGTTGATTTGATGTTGGCTCCAAGGCAGGCATAGATGACGGAAAACACGGCTTCGACGGCAACATCGCCGAGGCCGACGGGGAGGCGTCGTGCGTCGCGCGCGGCGGGTCCGGCCAGCGGTGCGACCGCCACGTCAACGGGTGTGCCGGTCGAGACCCCGAACACCGTCAAGGTGCGGCTCGCCCGACCCGCCGGTCCGCCGCCACGCAGGCCTGCGCATCGTGCGCTGGTCGGCTGGGCGGCTCTGGCGACGGTGCTGGTCGCGCTGATCGCACTGTCGGCAGGCGTGGCCCGGCTGGTTTACACGCAACACAAGGCGGAGGCGGCTCAAGCGCAGGACCAGCTCTACGTCGACACTGCGTCGCAGTTCGTCGTGAACATGTTCAGCTACACCCAAGACACCATCGATCAGAGCGTCGATCGGTTCGTCAACAGCACCAGCGGGCCACTGCGCGACATGATGAGCCAGGGTCAGAACACCGAGAACCTGAAGCTGCTCTTCCGCGACACCAACGCCAGCGCAGAAGCCGTGATCAACGGCGCCGCGCTGGAGAAGTACGACGACACCGCCAAGCGGGCCGACGTGCTCGTCGCGGTGCGGGTGACGGTGACCGACCTCGACGGAAACAATGCGCCGTCCAAGCCGTATCGGCTGCGGGTCAGCGTGCAGCAGGGCGACAACGGCCAGATGACGTTCTACGACCTGAAGTACCCCGACGGGGGCAACTGATGACATCGCGCGCCGCCAAGCTGCTTGGCGCATTGACCATCCTGCTCGCCCTCGGTTTCGTGGCTCTCGCAGGCGTCGGTGGCTGGTTCTACTGGAATCGCGTTGAGATTCAGGGCGAACAGGCCACCCGCGCCGACCTGGTGCCCCTGGCCAAACAGCAGATTCCCAAGGTGTTCGGATACGACTACCAGACAGTCGAGCGAACCCTGGACGACATCTACCCGCTCCTGACGCCGAGCTACCGGCAGGAGTTCAAAGACCGTGCGGCCAAGGACATCATCCCGCAGGCACGGGAACGCCAGCTGGTCAGTCAGGCCAACGAGGTCGGCGTGGGTGTGCTGAGCGCACAACGCAATTCGGGCTCGGTCATGGTGTATCTGAACCGCACGGTGACAGACAAGTCGAAGCAGCCGGTGTATGACGGCAGTCGACTCAAGGTGGATTACCTCAAGGTCGACGGCAAGTGGCTGATCAACTACATCACCCCGATCTAGGGTCGTCGCCGCTGTTCGTCGCGGCCAGCGCCTCGAGGAACGAGCGGGCCCACCTGTCGACGTTGTGAACGAGCACCTGTCTACGTAGTGCGCGCATTCTGCGCCTGCCCTCTTCCGGTGTCTGGTTCAGCGCTTCCTCGATCGCGTCCTTGACACCGTCCAAGTGGTGAGGATTCGTCAGATAGGCCTGCCTGAGTTCCGCTGCGGCGCCGGTGAATTCACTGAGAACCAGGGCGCCGCCCAGATCGCTGCGGCACGCGACATACTCCTTGGCCACCAGGTTCATGCCGTCACGCAGCGGGGTCACCAACATCACGTCGGCGGCCACGTAGAACGCGATCAGCTCGTCGCGGGGAACCGGCCGGTGGATATAGTGCACGATCGGATGCCCGACATCGCCGTATTCGCCGTTGATATGGCCGACTTGGCGCTCGATGTCCTCGCGCATCTCCTTGTAGCTTTCGACGCGTTCGCGGCTCGGAGTGGCGAGTTGGACGAGTACGGTGTCGTCGCGCTTGACGCGGTCTTCGGCGAGCAGCTCCGAAAACGCTTCGAGCCGAACGTCTATGCCTTTGGTGTAGTCGAGTCGGTCGACACCGAGCAGGACCTTGCGCGGGTGCCCGAGCTCGCTGCGGATCTCCCGCGCGCGCTGGCGCACGCTTCTCTCACGTGCCTTCGCGTCGAGTGCGCTCGAATCGATGGAGATCGGGAAGGCGCCCACTTTGACTGTGCGGAAACCGATTTGCACCTCACCGAACCGCGACCGGACACCGACCGAAGCGCGTGATGTGTTCGCGCCGACCAGGCGTCGCGAGAGAAACAGGAAGTTCTGCGCGCCGCCTGGCAGGTGAAAGCCGACCAGATCGGCGCCAAGCAACCCTTCGATGATCTCGGTCCGCCACGGCATCTGCATGAACAGCTCGACCGGCGGAAACGGAATGTGCAGAAAGAATCCGATGGTGAGATCGGGACGCAGCATTCGCAGCATCTTCGGCACCAGCTGCAGCTGATAGTCCTGCACCCATACCGTCGCGCCCTCGGCGGCCGCCCGCGAGGTCGCCTCGGCAAAGCGCCGGTTCACGTCGACGTAGCTGTCCCACCACTCGCGGTGGTAGATCGGTTTGACGATGACGTCGTGGTAGAGCGGCCACAGCGTGGCGTTGGAGAACCCCTCGTAGTACTTCGCCACGTCCTCGGCGGACAGCCGCACGGGCCAGAGCGTGAGATCGTCCTCGACGATCGGGTCTTCGTCGCTGTCCGGAATGCCCGGCCAGCCGATCCAGGCGCCCTTGCGCCTGCGCAGCAACGGCTCGAGGGCGGTGACAAGGCCGCCGGGGCTCCGCTTCCACTGGACGCTGCCGTCGGGCAGCCGTTCCATGTCGATCGGCAGCCGGTTGGCCACCACGACAAAGTCAGAGTTGCCGGAGCCAGCAGGCATGTGGTCCTTGCCGCCCCCCGGAGTCATTTACGCCTCGAGCTTCGCCGGTCCAATGCCGAGCATCGACAGGAAAACGCGGCATTCGTCCGCGTCAGTGGCGTAAGCGGCGACAACGCGCCTGGCCTGGCGGGCGGTGCTGTCGGCTAGCGGCTCGACGTCGCCGATCTCGGCGGGATCAGATTTTGCAGCCATGACACCACCATATATGTGACCCACGGCGGACCAGGCCTGCTGGCCGCCCCTACCCGGCGTTGTCGTCGAACCCGGTTACCGTCGGGCTGCTGCCGACGCTCGACTCCGGCGCCACGGCCGGCGCTTCGGACTGGGCCTCTTCGGCAAGGCCGATGCACTCGCCGGAGTTGTGGCCGGTGCACGGAATGCTCGCGCCGCCGGCGCCGGGCACGCCCACCGAAGGCAGCGCGCCCGCCGCCTGATACGGCGCCCCCGAGTTCGGCACCGTGTGGGGAACGCAGATGCCGGTGTAGAGGTCTTCCTCCTCACCGCCGGCGCACTGAGCCAGCGGGGCGGCATCGGGCGCGGGCATCGCGACGACGGCGACCGCAGGCGCTGCCGCCATCGCAGCGGCGAATCCACCTGCGATGATCAGTCGTCGTACCGGGAACTTCATGATCGCCATCGTCACGCTTTCTGTTGAACTGCTGACAGGTTTCGTCGTGGCGATTGTATGGAAGCTGGCAGAAATCTGCATGCATTCGCAAAGTTTCCTGTCAATATCGCTCGGCGATTTACGCAGGCCAGGCGGTGAATTTGCGACGCCGACGAAAGAGCCGGACACCGAAATGGTGCCCGGCCCATCATCAGCCGTTCAATTTGCAGACTCTACGGGCTTGCGCTCACCTCCGAATGCGGGGTGACCAAGGGGCCCTGGTCTTCTTCGGACAGGCCGATGCACTGGCCCGAGTTGTGTCCGGTGCACGGGATGCCGTTCACCTCAGGAAGCCCGCCGACCGGCGCGGTACTGCTGAAGTCCGGTGAGTTGGGCACGAGATCGGGCACACAGATATTGGTGAACTGATCTTCTGTCTCGCCGCCTGCGCACGCCGCGATCGTCGGCGCCGAGCCGCCCGTCGCCGGAATAGCAAACGCTGCGACCCCCGGCGCCGCAGCGATCGCGACAGCGAATCCCCCCGCAAGGATCAGTCGTCTGGTTGGAAGGTGGAAGGTCGCCATCGTCACGCTTTCTCTAGTTTGCTAGCCAATGTCGTCCGGGAAGCGAATGGTTGCTGTCAGCGACCTTGCTGTCAACTTCCGATTCCCTGCCTATGCCAGCCCGAAGTTGTGGCAGGAGTTGGCATCTGCTATCGCAACACTACCCTCGGCGGCTCGAAAACACCGGTTGATCAATACAAATTTTGGTTCGCTCGTGCCAATTCTGTGAGTGCCCTGTCATGGTGCTGTGGCAAGGCTGGACAGAGCCTGTAATGGCAGGTGACAGCGTCACGGGTCCCGGCGATACGACGTCGTCGCCGTGGACGTAGTGTGCATTACATCTGAAGCGTCGGACGTAAAGAGGTGTGCACGGTGGCTAGCCCGGACCTGACCAACGCCGAATCGGTTCCCCAGGAGCCGGCCGAACAGGTGACCTACGAAACCCTTGACGACGGGCGAATCGCCCGGATCTGGCTCAATCGGCCGGACGCGCAGAACGCGCAGTCGCGCACCCTGCTCGTTCAGCTCGACGAGGCGTTCGCACGAGCCGAGGCCGACGACACTGTGCGGGTGGTGATTCTGGCCGGACGCGGGAAGAACTTCTCCGCGGGCCACGATTTGGGTTCGGAGGCAGCGCTGCTCGAGCGCAAGCCCGGGCCAGGACAGCACCCGACATTCCGCTCGCACGGCTCGACGATGAGCAGCATTGCCGAGCGGACATACCTGCAGGAATGGCACTTCTTCTTCGAGAACACCCGCAGGTGGCGGGACCTGCGCAAGATCACCATCGCGCAGGTGCAGGGAAATGCCATCTCGGCGGGGCTGATGCTGATCTGGGCGTGCGACCTGATCGTCGCCGCGGACGACGCGAAATTCAGTGACGTCGTCGCGGTCCGGATGGGCATGCCGGGCGTCGAGTATTACGCCCATCCATGGGAGTTCGGCGCGCGGAAGGCCAAAGAGCTTCTGCTGACCGGTGATTCGATCGACGCCGACGAGGCCTACCGCCTGGGGATGGTGTCGAAGGTGTTCCCGCGCGCCGAGTTGGAAGACAAGACAGTGGAATTCGCGCGACGCATCGCCGAGCGGCCGACCATGGCGGCCCTGCTGGTCAAGGACTCAGTGAACGCGGCGGCCGACGCCATGGGCTTCACCGAAGCGCTGCGCCACGCGTTCCATATCCACGAGTTGGGCCACGCGCACTGGGCGGCGGCCAATGAGAACAGGTATCCGGTCGGACTGCCGCCGGACGTGCCGGACTGGCGCACGCTGGGCGCGCCCAAGCAGGCCCGTCGCGACACCCCTTGACGTGCATGGTTCCATAACGAGAACCTGTTCCAGTTTTGCGTGAGGAGTGACGGTGCAGCTCTCGTTGGCGGATAAGACGGTCTTGGTCACCGGCGGTGGCAGCGGAATAGGCAAGGGTGTCGCGACGGCTGCCGTCGCGGCAGGCGCCAATGTCATGATCGTCGGCCGCAACGCCGACCGGCTGTCAGCCGCAGCGGACGAGATCACCGCCCACACCACCGATGGCGGCTCGGTGCTCTACGAGCCTGCCGACGTCACCAGCGAGGACGAGGTGAGCCGGGTGGTCGACGCGGCCACCGCGTGGACCGGTCGATTGCACGGTGTCGTCCACTGCGCGGGCGGTTCGGAGACCATCGGCCCGGTCACCCAGATCGACTCCGAGCTGTGGCGGCGCACCGTCGACCTGAACATCAACGGCACCATGTATGTGCTCAAACATGCGGCGCGGGAGATGGTTCGGGGCGGCGGTGGGTCGTTCATCGGAATCTCGTCGATCGCGGCGAGCAACACGCACCGCTGGTTCGGCGCCTACGGAGTGTCCAAGTCGGGTATCGACCATCTCATGCAGCTCGCGGCCGACGAGCTCGGCCCGTCATGGGTCAGGGTCAACTGCATCAGGCCTGGTCTTATCAAGACCGAACTCGTTGCCCCCGTTCTCGATTCGCCGGAACTCAGCGCCGATTACGCGTCGTGCACACCACTGCCGCGGCCCGGCGAAGTCGAGGACATCGCGAACGCGTCGGTGTTCCTGCTGAGCGACGCGTCCAGCTACATCACCGGTCAGGTCATCAACGTCGACGGAGGCCTGATGCTGCGCCGTGGCCCTGACTACACAACGATGCTCGAGCCCGTCTTCGGCGCCGACGGGCTGCGCGGCGTCGTGTCGAGCTAGCTTGCGGTGGGGTCGGCGCCGCCGGCCTCCCAAGCGGGCAGTGCCCCGACGGCAGCCCAGTCGAGGTCGGCGCCGCCGCGGGCCAACAGCGTGAGGAACCGATCGCGCAACAGGTTGGCCACCGGCATCGGCACGTTCAATTCCTCGGCGGCGGCCATCACCAGACGAAGATCCTTCTGGCCGAGCGATGCCGCGAATCCGGCGGGTTCGAATTCCCCGCCTGCGATCAGGCCGCCGTATGTCTTGTAGACCGGTGCACCGAACAGGGTCGAGGTGATGATGTCGAGATACTGGTGCTTGTCCACCCCGGCCTTGCCGACCAGCGCCATCGCCTCGCCGACCGATTCGATGACCGACATGATGAGAAAGTTGCCGCTGAGCTTGATCAGGTTCGCCGTCTTGGGCTCCTCGGACACCACGAACGTGCGCTGACCGATCGCGTCGAACACCTCCGACAACGCAGCCACCGGCTCGGCCGCGCCCGCGGCGACGACGAAGAGCTTGGCGGCCTGCGCCGCCTCGGGCCTGCCGAACACCGGCGCGGCGACGAACTGCTGACCGGCTTGGGCGTGGGCTTCGGTCAATCGCTCTGCGAGCCCGACGCTGACGGTCGACGAAGAAACGTGCGTGGCGCCCGACGCGAGCGAGGACACGATTCCGTCGTCGCCGAAGACGATTCCTTCCACCGCTTCGTCGTTCGCGAGCATCGTGAAGACGACGTCGCCCTGGCATGCGTCGGCGACCGATGCGGCAGGCAACGCGCCCTCGGCGGCCAGCGCGTCGACTTTGCCGCGCGACCGGTTGTAGACAGTGACCTCGTGGCCCGCCTTGATCAGGTTCGCGGCCATCGCTGACCCCATGTTGCCGAGGCCGATGAATCCGATTCTCATGCCCGACCCTAAACGTTGACCGTCGTCGTTATCTGCGGCCCCCACAAGTTGAGGTGGTTCGTGGAGTGCCGCAGCGCCGTCCGGCCCGGGATGATCTCCCACACCCCGTACTTGTCATGCGGGCAGTCGCGCAGGAAGATGCCGAGGTCGAACCCGGTCTTCACGGCCCGGAAGATCGACAGCGGCCCCAGTTCGCCGGACCACAGCCAGCCCGCGACGTTCGCCGCGATCTGGGCGATCATCGTGAACGGGTCCATCAGCGACAGCGGGGTGACCAGGTCGTAGCCCTGTTTGAGGTAGGTGCCGTGGATGTCGGCGTTTCCGTAGACGTCGCCCGGCAGGCAGTAGTCGAACCAGTCGATGGCGCCGGAGTTGACGATGTTGTCGCCTGAGATGCCCTCGTAGGCCAGCTGGTTGCCGAGGTGGAAGGTGCGGCCGCGGCCGCGGCCGCGGTGCGGGGAGGCGATCGCGTGCAGCCACCGGCAGTCGCGTTGCCGGGCGGTCAGCGACCCGGACACCAGTTCACGTCCGACCAGTGACACCACCGCGGCGCCCTGGCTGTAGCCGAGCAGGCCGAACGAGCCCTGGTGCTCGCCGTTCGCCGCCGCCACCGCTTCCCATGTGCCTGGTACGCAAAACAGTTTGCGCTTGGCCATGTCCCGAGTATGCGCCCGCGGACCGACGCCCATAAGGCCCGATCAAAAGTGCAGGGGGCGAGCAACTTTCATCGATTCTGTGCTATGCCATAGGTGTGAGGTTTTCGACAACGATGTTCCAGGATGGCAACAACACCGGAATCGAGGTTCCCGACGAAGTCATGGACGCGCTGGGTGTGGGTAAGCGTCCGCCCGTCGTGGTGAACGTGAACGGTTTCGAGTACCGGTCCACGATCGCGTCGATGGGCGGCAAGTTCCTCATCCCGTTCAGCGCGGCGAGGCGGGAGGAATCGGGCATCATCGGCGGCGATGCGATCGACGTCGAGCTGACCCTCGACACGGCGCCGCGCGTCGTCGAGGTGCCCGACGACCTCCAGAAGGCGCTGAACGCCTCGCCTGCGGCCGCCGCCGCGTGGCAGAAGCTGTCGTACAGCAACAGGAAAGGCCACGTCGACGGGGTATTGAGCGCACGGGCCGCAGAAACCAGGGCGCGTCGTATCGCGGCCATCGTCACCAAGCTGGTCTAGCCAACTTTGCGCCCGAAATCGGCCAAGACGTCCGCCCGAGGCTTACCCTCGTTGACATGTCTTTATCTCCCGACGACGGGGAACGAGTTCCGATCGAGAACGTCCGTTGCGGCGACCCCATCTACGATGCGGATGGCGGTTGCCAGCACTACAAGGTCTTGGAGCGCAAAGCTATCCCTGGCGGCGTCGTCCTCGAGCTCGAGTGCCTTCACAACAATCAGTGTCAGGTGATCGAAAAGTCATTTTCCGAGGGTTACCTCGTGGCTAGATCCAGGGCCCACTTCCTGTAGTAACCGCCCTCAGCGCTTCGCCGTCGGTCCCTTGTAGCCGGTCGGCTAGTCGTTACGTCACCCTGCTAGGCGAACTCCTGCGACAGCGCCGTGTTGGCATCGGTATCGGCGATGTCGTCGTCGCCCATCCAGTGCACGAACCGATGAAGCGGATACATGGCATCGTGCGGGCTGCCGGTGACATGTCCGTTCGCGGTGCCGACACGACACACGCGCTGCCCGCCGGCGCTGGCCAGCCTGTCCCGCAACACCGCCTTGCGGTCGAACGGGTACACCCCGATCGTCTGGGTGGCGACGTTGACGTATCGCACGGCGTCCTCGAGCGAGTGCACCAGCACGACGTTGGAGATCTTGTTGGTCGGATGGAAGTCCACCGGACGGTCGGAGAGCAGGACCAGTCCGCGGCCGTCGAGCTTGCCGAACATCGTGACTTCGTCATCCATCGCGACCATCACCTCGAGCTCGTCACGGATGTCCGGAGGCGGTAGCGGGGCGACGGCCGAGCCGAACATTCGGTCAACGCCGAGACGGTCGACGAGTGCGGCGCAGAACTCTTCCGCCTGAGCGCGTTCGCCTTCGAGAAAGACGAAGCGGCTCGCGAGGCACGCCTCCTGGTTGAACACCGTGGTGTCGGCGGCGACCCGCTCGACGACGTCGGCGAGGGTCTCGTCAGAGGCGAACACCTCGCGCCCGATCATCGAGATGCTCGACTTGGGATCGAACGAGATCAGCTGAATGCCCGGTCCGAGGTATCCGATGACGTTCTGAATCGCGGGACCGCCGCCCCACGCGACGATCTTGTCGAAGAACTGGGGCCGATAGATGGTGCGCTCGATCGCCTGATCGCCGCCCTGCCAGTAAATGGCCGACATCGATTGCACAACAGGGTGTTTCGGGTCGATCTCGGCCATCGTACGCAGCACCGCGACCGTGGTGAACGGATCGGATGACGGCATCTTGAACAGATTGACCGCCTTGACAAGCGCGCCCTGCGCTATCGATGCGATGCATCCCGCGGGCGCGTTTCCCGCGAGCATGTGCACCATCCGTGGCGGGAACGCCCGGATCGCACCCGTGTTCCCCTCGGCATCGGTGCGGCTGACCCAGCCGTCCAGCACCGACGGATCGGCGAAGTTCGACTCGACCTGCGCCAAGAGCGCGTCCCTGGTGAGTAGGTGCGGCGCGACGTGGTACAGGTTCTCCACCACCCGCCGAGGCAGCGGGTTGGTCTCGGCGACGAGGTCGAGGCACCGCTGCATGTGAGGGTTCTTGTCGAGCGCGAGTCGGTCACCGGTCTCGGCCAGGAAATCGATGATCTCCGACAGTGGGACGTCGAGCAACGGCGGCAACGTCGACCGCGGCGTGATGAGCGCGTCGAGATCGACAGCGGGAGTGGTGAAGTCGACGCCAAGATCACGGGAACGGTGAAAGGTCGCGTCGCCCTCGACGATGTCGCCTCGCACGAAGAACGGTGCGGACAAGCTGCTCCGTGCGCTCTCGGTCATGACGGTCACCCCTCACCCCTGACGTAGGCGTCGATGGTCCCCGCGCAGGTGATCTTGTCGCCGCCCGCGAGGTCGGCGTATCGGACGATCTCCTGTGCGATGGCGGGTCCATAGTGCCCGCACTCGCACCGGGAGAAGTCGACGTCGACACGGTCGCCGGAGATGACACCGCCCCAGCGCCCGTCAAGCGACAAGTCGAAAAAGCCCGCGCGGCACTGCACTTGCGCGCCGTCGGAGCTGACCAACTCCTCACCGGGCTCATCGAGCCGGAGCACGATGACCCACGGCGGCACGTGGTAGCGCCCGGCGTGACACTTGGGGAACGGCGTGTTGAGCTCCTGCATCGTGTAGAGGTGGTAGACGAGCTCCTCGCGCACGTTGAACGTCTCGTAGATGTACTCCCGATAGTTGTCCGGAAGCAACGCCCCCTTAAGGCCGCCGCCGACAAGCAGGGCCGTATCGTCTTGGAAGTCCTTGCCGGAGAATCCCTTCGCGTGCACGCCTTCCGCGATCTGATACAGCGAACTCCACATCGACGCCAGCAGGAGCTTCTGGTCCCTGCTGGCGATGAGTTCATCGACCGCCCCTGCTACCGCGGTGTCCATCGCGGTCTGCCTGTCGGTGCTGAGTCTTTCGAACGCTGCCACCTCCGACGGGCTGGCGGTGCCGTCGGCGATGCGTCTGCGGAAGGTGATCATGCCCATGATCGAACCCACGGTGATGGGGTCGAGCGGCAGCTGATAGCTGTTCTCACGTGACGAGAACGCGTCGATCATGGCCAACCGGGTCCGCTCGTTGCGCTCGATGGCCATCCGCGGGCCGAGGCCGAGGAACTTCCGGTCGCCGTCTGGTGCTATGCCCGTCGCCCATGACAGCCCGCGCACGTTCGTCTGCGAAGCGATGTCGAGATCGGTTGCCGAACAAGGGATCATCGCGGGCTTGCCCGTCGTGCCGCTGGAGCAGGTGACATAGCATTCGACGGTCACCAGCCGGGTGACGAACTCGTTGAGGTCGGTAACCCCGTCCAGGTCCAGCCCGTCCAGCGACGGTGTCGAAACGGTGCGCAGCCACTTCGCCATGCGGTCCCACCGGCCCTCGGTCAGCCAGGACTCGGAGTAGCTCTTGTACGCGCTGTGTGCGAACAGCAGCGGAACCAGGTCGGCAGGCTCGACCACTTTCGTGATGCCACCGGACTGAGCCCGGTTTCGCAGCAGAGGGATCTCGTCGACGCGACTGGCGAGCCGTTCGTTGGCCGCCTCGAGTTGCAGCGGCAGCAGGTCGTCCGGCGATGTGCCGTACGGGTCCTTCTCGTGCTGCAGTGCGAGTAACCGATCGACCGCTGATCCCATTCCAGTGCCCCTTCGATTAATAGCACCTGTACCGTTGCATTACTGCTACTATGCGTTCGTGAGCGCGTTTCGTCAAGGGTCGGCACTATGACAGGCGTGGCCACCGGACGCCCCAAGGCCGGCCGTCCCACCAGGGAGCAGGCCAGGCAGCGACACGAAGAGTTGCTGGACTGTGCGTTGGATGTGTTTCTCGCCAACGGATTTGAGCGCTCGACAATCGACGCCATCGCGGTGTCGACCGGGATGGCGAAGCGGACGATCTACGGGCTCTACCCGGACAAGGCGGCGCTGTTCCGGGCCGCAGTACAACGCGCGGTGGACCGGTGGGTCGTTCCCGTCGAGCAGCTTCACGCCGTCGAGACCGATGACCTGGAGGAGACGCTGGTCGCCATCGCCCGCCTGCGGCTCGAAAGCTTCACCAGCCCCGCGGGCTCCGCGCTGCAGCGGATTCTGAACGCGGAGGGCTACCGGTTCCCCGACCTGTTCCGGCTGGCGTACGACCAGGGCACCAGGCCTGCGCTGAAGTTCATCGCAGACGTTCTCGCCCGACACGCAGCCACGGGTTCGATCGAGATCGACGATCCCGAACTGCTGGGCACCGCGTTTCTGAGCATGGTCGTCGGCGGACCCGCCACCGGCGTCATGTGGGGCTATGTCCTTGACCCGGATGTTCTGGAAAAACGGATACGGGTGTTCGTGCGACTGTTCCTCGACGGCGTACGACCACGACCCTGACACGGAGGAGACAGCATGGATCAACGCACATTCGACAAGGGCAACGAGGTTCGCACCGCCGTGCTCGGCGAGGACTATGTGCAGGCCGCGACGCGAAACGCGGACGAATTCTCCCGGCCCCTACAGGATTTGGTCACCGAGTACTGTTGGGGTGCGGTCTGGGCGCGCGACGGGCTGCCGCTGAAGACCCGGAGCATGCTCAATCTGGCGATGATCTCGGTGCTCAATCGCCCGCACGAGCTTCGCACGCACCTGCGGGGTGCACTGAACAACGGGGTGACGCGCGACGAGATCCGGGAGATCTTCCTTCAGGTCGCGATCTATGCGGGCATGCCCGCGGCGATCGACAGCTTCCGGCTGGCGCGCGAGGTGTTCGCCGACTTGGATGACAAGTAGAGCCGCGATGGACATCGGGTTCGTCGGCCTGGGGAACATGGGGTTCCCGATGGCTCGCAGGCTGTTGGGCGCGGGCTACGAGGTACTGGTTTGCGACAAACGCGACGATGTCGTCGCGGCGGCGGTGGCTGCGGGTGCGCGGGCGATGGCATCGCCAAGGGAGATCGCCGGGCATACCGAAACGGTGCTGGCCAGCCTGCCGTCGCTGCAGGCGTCGATCGACGTGGCCACCGGACCGGACGGCGTGGTCCACGGCGACCGCGTGCGGCGGTATGTCGACCTGTCGACGGTCGGCAGTCGCACCGCGCGTCACGTCGCCGATGCGCTTGCCGTCCGCGACATCGCGGCGTTCGACAGCCCCGTGAGCGGCGGAGTGGCTGGCGCGGAGAAGGGCACGCTGGCGGTCATGGTGTCCGGCCCGCGAGCGCACTTCGACGAAATCAGGCCGGTGCTCGAAGCGATCGGCAGGCCGATCTTCGTCAGCGAAAAGCCCGGCGCAGCACAGACTATGAAGCTGGTCAACAACATGCTGGCCGCGACGGCACTGGCGACGACGGCCGAGGCGGTGGTGATGGGCGTCAAAGCGGGCTTGGACCCGGAGGTGATGATCGACGTTCTCAACGCGGGCTCCGGCGGCACCCACGCCAGCCGCGACAAGTTCCCACGAGCGGTACTGCCGCGCACGTTCGACTACGGATTCGCGACCGGGCTGATGGTCAAGGACGTGCGCCTGTATTTGGAAGAAGCCGCCGAACTCGGGCTGCCGACCGAGATCGCCACGACCGTCGGCCGGGTGTGGGAGTCGGTGCTGCGCGAGGAAGGCGCCGAATCGGATTTCACGTGCGTGATCAAACCGATGGAGGCGGCGGCGGGCGTCATCGTCGGAGCGCACGGACGATGAACGAGATTCTCGACGGTATCGATCTTTCCGACAAGGTATGCGTTGTCACGGGTGCGTCGTCCGGCCTGGGACGAGAGTCGGCCCGCGCGCTCGCCACGGCCGGCGCACACGTCGTGCTGGCCGCACGCAACAGCGATGCGTTGCGGGACACCGACGAGTGGATCCACGAAGGTACCGACGGCGCCCGCACCACGACCGTCCACCTCGATCTGGCGTCGCTGGCCAGCGTTCGCGCGGCCGCCACCACGATCGCCGAACTCGTGCCTGCCGTCCACGTCCTGATGAACAACGCCGGTGTGATGTTCACCCCATTCAGCCGTACCGAGGACGGCTTCGAAATGCAGTTCGGGACAAACCATCTCGGCCACTTCGAGCTGGCCCGGATGCTGCTGCCGCAACTCGAGGCCGCCGACGGCGCCCGCGTCGTCAACCTGTCGTCCGAGGGACATCGACTCGGTGACATCGACCTGGACGACCCGAACTGGGAACGTCGCGACTACGACAAGTTCCGTGCATACGGGGCCGCGAAAACCGCCAATGTGTTGCACGCCGTCGAACTCGATCGCCGTGGGAGCGGCTCCGGCATTCGCGCGTTCGCGGTGCATCCGGGCATGGTCGCGACCAGACTTGCCCGCCACATGAAACGCGAAGACGTCGCAGCGGTCGCCGCACTGCCCGAGCAACGCGAGGTCTCTCGGGAACGGGACTTCAGCAAGCTGGAGGTCCTGACCCCTGAACAAGGTGTGGCCACCCAGGTGTGGGCGGCCGTCAGCCGCGAACTCGACGGTGCAGGCGGTGTGTATCTGGCCGACTGCACGATCCGCTCGGACGTGGCCCCGTACGCGGTCGACACGCAGCGAGCACGCCGGCTGTGGTTGCTGTCCGAGGGACTCTGTGATCAGGCTTAATGTTCGGTGAACTGGGGCAAAAACGCCAAGCGCCACCTTTAGAGTGATAGGCCGTGCTGACCTGGCTTGCCCCGATCATCGTCGTCGTCGTGGTTGCGGTGGCGATCACCGCCAAGCTCCTCGTCCGCCGCCGGGCACCCGTGGGCGGCTGGTTCACCGACTTGCCGCGCAGCGCGGGATCGCTTTCCGTGATCAGCACGATGTTCGCCGTGATGCTCGCGTTCGTGATCCTCTTCTCGCTGCAGAGCTACCAGCGTGCCAGGGAGGGTGCCAGCATAGAGGCCGTCGCCGTGACTGAACTCAACGCTGTCGCAACCGTTTTCCCGCAGCCCACAAGCGATACCCTGCGTGGCGGCTTGGTGTGCTACGCCCGCGCTGTCATCAGCGACGAATGGCCCGCTATGCACGACGGTCACTCCAGTGATTTGGTGGAGTCCTGGGTCGACAAATTGCATGACGAGTTCGCAGCCACCGTTCCGCACGAGGCACGGCAGGAGGCGGCGTACGCACAGTGGTTCGACGAGGTCGCTCAGCGCCGCGACGGTCGTCGCGAACGGCTCGCCGAGGCGGCTCCGACCCTGCCGATGCCGCTGTGGTTCGCGTTGGGGATCGGGGCAATGTTCACTCTTTTGTACATGGTCGCCCAGGCTGACCGGAAGGAGAACCTGCTCATCCAGGCGCTACCGATCGCCTTCATCTCAGGGCTCGTGACCGCGGGGCTGCTCGTGGTGGTCTTTCTCGATAACCCGTACTCAGGTGGTAACGGCAGCATCAATCCGACCGAGATGACCCGCACCCTGGAACGCATCGACCACGGCGTCAACGCTCCCTGCGACGCGCGCGGTCACCCTACCTAGCGGTCTCCCCGGTCGACGGGGCCGTGAGCTTGCTCGCGACGAAGGTCGCGGCCTGGTCCGTCAGCCCGTCGGCCGGATAGAGGTTGTGCGCATTGTTGTCGTTTCCGCCGGGTGAGCAAATCGGATCCTCGGGGATGCACAGGTCGGTGGTCTTACCCGCGTAGAGATGTCCGACCGTGATCGGCGGCGCGGTGTTCGCGATGATCTGCAGGAACCCGGTCGATGGCTTGCCGAACAATGCCACCGCTGCGACATGGTCGGCGACCGAGGGGGGCATCGGGCCGGTGAGGCCGGCAGGCATCGAGAAGCCGTCAGGCACGGAGTCCGCGGTCAGGTATCCCGCGACGGCCGCGCCTTGAGAGAAGCCACCGAGAACGATCTTGGTGTTCGGGCAGCTCGCGGCGACGGCCTGGACCTTGTTGCTGGCATCGATGACGCCGTCGGCGGCGGTCTGGAAATCCAGAGACGCCGGGTAGTCGACCGGGTACACATCCATCGACTTGTCGCCGATCTTCGAGCGCAGGGAATCGACGAACGCTTCTCCGGTGCCACCGACGCCCGGTGGCTCGAAGGTTCCGCGCGCGAACACCAGCTCGACATCGGGACATGGCTCCGCGGATGCGGAAGGAATTGAGAGAACCGGGCTCAACAGGGTAGAAGCCACAACTCCGGAAACGGCAATGAACAGGCGACCAATGAACAATTTACGAGACCCCACAGTTTCGTTTCGTTTCATATGCCAGGCGGGGCCACATCGCTCACCGCCACCGCGGCCTTCCCAGACTAACGCGCTTCGACACGCGAGGGGACGGTGGTCGCTGTCACTGTGCGGCGACGCGACGGTCCTTGCGCGCGACCAGTTCGTCTTCGTCGACGAGCGTCAGCATGGGTTGTCCCGGCGTGCAGAGCATCGTGACAAGGAAACGAACCTTGACGTCGTCGCGGTTGTTGCCGTCCTGGTAATGGATGACGTCGCCGCCGGGCTCCCAGAACGTTTCGCCGTCGAGCACATAGCCGAATGCCGGTCCCGCATGCCGGTGTGGAGGGGTGCCCGGGTCGCCGGGCGGATATTCGATGGTGATGGTCATCGCGTGCGCGCCGTCGGGTATCCACGGCGGCATGGCCTCCTGGAGAACGGTGACGGCGTTTTGCCAGGCGGTGCTGCGCGGCCGTGAATCTGTATCGGGCATTTTTTTCCGTTCCTTCGTCTGCTGTTGTGGTGGTTTCACAGTCAGGACAAGACGCGTCCCGATTTTGTGACACCGGGGGCTACGCCGTGGCGGCCGCTTCGAGGCCCCAGTCCTCGAACCGGATATCGAACAGGGTCGCGCCCTCACCGGGAACGAGAGTGTCCTCGTCGATCCGCACACCCCAGTAACCTGCGGCGGGATCGGTGACGACCTCGCGGGAATCGCCGTGGGCGGCCAGCGCTGCCCGGATGATTTCGGGAAGCCGCAAGCGCTCCGGTCCGCCTACGTCGACGGTGCCGTTCGCCGGGTCGTTGACCGCGGCGATGGCGACCGCTTCCGCGACGTCGGCCGAGGCCATCGGCTGCATGAACGCGTTGGGCAGACGCACCGTGCCGTCGGCGGTGGCCGAGTCGGCGATCTTGGTGAGGAATTCGAAGAACTGCGTCGCGCGCACGATCGTGTAGGGGATCGGCCCGGCACTGATGAGCCTCTCCTGGACCTGCTTGGCCTGGAAGTACTCGCTCTGCTCTGCGAGCCGGTCGGTACCCACCACCGACAACGCAACATGATGTGTGACACCGGCTTCCGCCTCGGCCCTGAGCAGGTTGGTGGTCGCTGTGTTGAAAAACTCCTTCGCGGCACCGTCGAGAGTCGGGGAGTTCGACACGTCGATGACCGCCGACGCCCCCTTGAGCACGTCGGACAGACCTTCGCCCGTGAGCGTGTTGACACCGGTCGACGGGGCCGCGGCGACCGCATCGTGACCGTGTTCTGTCAAGCCGTGCACTACTTTTGACCCCACCAGGCCGGTTCCTCCGATGACGACGATGCGCATGACGAGCCTTTCTCTTGTTGATGGATTGAGCGCCCGCTGCCGCCCAGTCGCCTGCTATGACCGGGCACGCGATGGATCTGTGACAGCCGGGGCGAGAAATTCCCGTGGGCGGGATCACATTCCGTAGAATGCGAAAGACCTAGGTCAGGCGATGAAGGAATGAGGAGACGCACGCATGGCGAACCTTTTGATCCCATCTCGACGATTTGTCCTCGCCGCCGCTCTCGCCCTCGCGGCCTTCGGCGGGCCGGTCGCCGTCATCGCGACACCCATGGCCGCGGATTCGACGCCGCTGGCCGCGTGCACCAGCGGTGAAGAAGAAGACAGCTTCACCACGACATGCGTCCCGTTCCTGGTGCCCAACTCGCCGGACGACAGCGGATTCACCACGACTGCGGCCAATCCGGACATCCCTGAGATCCAGGGTGTCCCCTGCACCGGAGGGCGTTCCAGCGGTGCGTGCATCGGGCTGGAAGAGAACCAGCAGGACATGGGCCCGCAGCCCATTCCGGAATCGACATTCAGTTCCAGCCCGTAGCGGCTAGGAGTGCCCTGAACAATACGGGCCCCATCGTGTGGTGGGGCTGATGTGCGGGGAGTTTCGCGAGTGGTTTCGATGGTGACGTGCTGCGGCTGGCTGGTGCGGGTTGGCGTGTGCGGCAGGATGATTGGCTGTGGTGGCCTGTTTAGGCCAGTGCCCAGGCGGTTCCGTCATGGACCAGGCCGAGGGTGATCAGTCGGCGTAGGTTGAGCGCGGCGGCTCGGTGATGTAGCCAATGGTCGTTCTTGGAGACGCCGCGGTAACGGACTCTTCGGTTGCCGCGGGTGAGCCAGGCGATGGTCCGTTCGACCATGGGCCGGTGCTGACGGTATTCAGTCAGCCAATCCGGATCACTCGCCGCCTGCCGGGCGGCGCGTTGCAGCGCGTCATAGGCGCCGACTTTGAGTTTCTTACCCGTGCGACTGCGGGTGCATCGGGCCCGCAGCGGACATTGCGCGCAGGCCACGCCGAACGTGGCAAATCCGGTGCGGCTGATCGTTCGGGTCAGCTTGTTGGGGCAGGTCGCCGTCCGGCTGGCGTGGTCGACGGTGAAATCATCGACGGTGAACCCATCCGGTGTGGCCCTGGGCACTGGTGCGGGTTTGACCCGATCGGTGTGGCCGCGCTCGGCCAGCTCGGAGCGGAAATCCCCTGAACCGTAAGCAGAATCGGCCAACACCGTTACCGGTGAATCCTCGTCAGCCAGCAGCTCCAGCCCCACCGCAGCTTCATGGTTGTCGGTCCCGGTGGCCTTGGTCAACGCGCAGTCGGTGATGATGCCGGTGTCGGGCTCGATGGCCAGATGGCCCTTGAATCCGTCCTGGCGGCGGTGCACCGTCTTGTGCACATGACGGGTGTCGGGATCCACGGTGGAAATCACCCGATCCGAGGCCACCCGCTGGGCGATGCGCCAACGCCCGTCCGTGCCATCGGAACCCTCGACGGGTTCCACGTCCTGGCCGGCGATCAGCGCCAGCAGCGCCACCGCCTCGGCCGCCCGCGCCCCCAGCTCCTGATCGGGCAGATACCCCAACAGCCGGTGCGCATCGCTGACCAGGGCGTCCACCAGCCGCTCCCGGGCCTCGACATCGTCCCAGGCGATCGCCGGCTTGCCCGGGTCGTCATAGTCGTGGGCGGTGCAGTGCTCAGTGATCACCTCGGCCGCACCCGCCACCTCGCGGCGCACCCGGCGGATCGCGCCGATCAGCTGGGTGACGGTGTCCTGGGTGGCCACCGCATCATCGAGCACCGTGGAATCCAGCGCGCGCCGGGTCTTGCCCGTCAGCGCCCCGGTCGCGGCCACCACGGCCTTGACCGCGTCAAAGATCCGGTCCGGTCGATCCGAAGCCGCCAACCGGCGCCGCCAATAGGTCAGCGTCGTGGCGTGAAACGCCCCCGCAGTGACCGGCATCCCGCAGGCCGCCTTCCACCGCAGATCAAACATCACCGCATCCACGGTTTCGCTATCGGACAACCCGTGCAACGCCTGCAACGTGATCACCGCGGCCATCACATCGGCGGGCACGCTGGGCCGACCCCGACCAGAAGGAAACAAATCGGCGAACATCTCATCCGGGAACAGCTCAGCCCGATGCGCCGCCAGGAACGCAAACACACTGTCCGCCTTCAGAAGATGACCCGCTACCGACTCCGCATCCAACAGTTCGCGCTGACCATCCGATCGCCCCTGCACACCACAATCATCGCCAACAATCACCCCCAACAGGCCGACCGCCGCGCCGAATTATTCAGGGCACTCCTAGAACGGATTGCCGATCTCGCCGAGCATCGCCTTGCGGATGAGCGGCAATGGAAGCGGTCCGAGTTTGATGAACGCGTCGTGGAAATCCTTCAGCGAGTACGCGTCGCCCATCTTCGCCTTGTAGTCGTCGCGCAGCTTGAGGATCATCAGCTTGCCCATCGTGTAATAGCCGTATGTGGCATCGGAAGTTCCGCGTTTGGCCTCCGACTCCGCAACCGGCTGGGGCTGATACGCGTCCTTGACGAACATGTCCTGTGCCTGCTCGACCGTCATACCCTGCGTGTGCATCTTGATGCCGACGATGAAGCGGACGTCGCGGAGTAACGCATCCTGAACCTGCGCCAGCCGGTAGTGCGGATCGTCGGCGTGCAACCCCTCGTCGAGCATCATCTGCTCGCAGTAGTGCGCCCATCCCTCGAAATTGCTTGCCGCGCCGAAGACTTTACGGACATCGGACGGATAGTCCTTGGCATAGAGGAACTGCACGTAGTGTCCCGGCCACACCTCGTGCACGGAGACATTGCTGATCGAGGGTTTGTACCACTGGGACATGAAGTCGTCCTGCTTCTGTTTCGGCCAGGACGGGTCGGGCAGCGTCATGTAGAAATACGCCTCGGTCGCAACCTTTTCGAACGGGCCAGGGGTATCCATCGACGCCGACGTCGTCGCGCGCATGAACGGCGGTGTCTCCTTGACCTGTGCGGGAGGAGCCTGCGGCACGTCGATGATGCCCTTGTCACGGACGAACTGTGCCAGGCTGTCGAGGTCGTGCTGGGTGACGGCCAACAGCTGCGAGGCCGGCGGGAAGTCCTTCTGCATGTCGGCGAACACGTCGGTCGGCGGCTTCGTCGGGTCGATCTGTCGCGCAGCGTCGTCGAACGCCTGTTGGTTGCGCTTGAGATCCGCCTCGGCCACTGACAGCAGGTCGGGAAGTGGCGTCGTGATCATCTCGTCGGCGGCGAGCACCTTCCGGTACGTGTCCTCGCCGTATGCGAACGAGCCGTTCGACCGCGGCAGCAGGTCGTTCTGCAGCCATCCCTTGTAGTCGTCGAGTGCGGCCATCACCGCATCGTCGGCGCGCTTGAATTCGGCAAGCAGCGCCGCATCCTTGACGCCGGTAAAGGCCTCGGGCACATCGGTTTCGAAGAACCCGCGGTTGCCGTCGAGCTGCTCGATGGCGATCTCGGTGTACACCCGCGGCGGGTTGTCGAGATTCTTACGGGCCTCGCCGAGCGCGGCGGGCATCAGCTTCAGGCGGGCGATCAGCGACTTGAGCCTGTCCTCGGGTGGGGCGAAGGTGCGGGAAATGATGACGTAGGCGTCGTTCGTGATACCGCTGCTGTAGGTGTCGGGATCCTTGGCCCAGGGACGGATCACCTCGTCGTGCAGCCGCATTCCCTCGAGCGCCTGCTTGGTCTGCTCGAGATCGAGCTGGGCATCGAGCGAAAGTGCCCCAGTGTCAACGTCATTGAGTCGACCCTGGAAGGACTTGACCGCCTCGACGTCGGATTTCACTCCCGCCGCGGAATAGTCGCGGATGATGTCGTCGTATTTGTGGATTCCGAGATAGGTCGCATTCGACGGATCTCGTTTGTAGGTGAACTCGAGAATCTCCGACGCCAGCCGCCGGAACGCGTCGTCGCCCGAGCCTGCAGCATGGCCGGGTGATTCGCCTTGACGGCTGCACCCTTGGACAGTTGTCGTCATCACCAACAGTGCAGCGAGCGCCGATATCAGCCAGCCGCTGGGTCTGACCATGAACGAGTCCCCTTGCCTCAGCTCAGGGGCGCAGCATAGCCGTTTCCAGCCGGGCGCCGTGGCGGCTTACTAGAGGCCTCCGCACCGCGCCGGGGCAAGGAACGGAATGTTGAACGGCGGGCAGTCCGGTGGCAGGGGCGCCGGAGGCGGAGCGGCAGCCACGGGCGGGGGAGGCGGCGCGCCTGCATCATGTGGAGCGCCATGCCACGGGTAGACGATGTTGGAGTCGATGTCGATGATGCCTTCGGAGTTCCAGTACCAGTCGTGACAGACGTTCCAGTCCCAAGAGACGACCTGGCTGCCCGGAATCGCCGGGTCGCCAGGGCACCAGTGGGTGCACGAGCCGACGGCCGCCGGGCAGTTTCCACCTGAATAGCTAGGGCCCCAACCAGGGTCGGCCTGGGCGGCACCCGCGGTCAGCGTCAGGCCGGTCAGTCCGACACCGCCGGCGAGGACGACCATCGTCGCGAAACGCGAGATTCGGTTCATGGTCGGTTCCTTTCGTCAGGCGTCGCCCGGTCGGCGTCGCCGTTGCGGGCTCAGTACAGAGCGTCGGCCCGGCTACCGATCCCAAATACTTTGCTTCTTCTTCGTTTGGTGGATAGTCGGTGTTACGCACCGGCGATTCCCATACGCTGCCGCTGTGGCGACGTATGCGCTGGTGCACGGGTCGTGGCACGGCGCGTGGTGTTGGGAACGGCTGGCTCCGCTGTTGGAGCAGGCGGGCCACGACGTCATTGTGATGGATCTGCCGATCGACGATCCGACGGCGACCTGTGACACCTTCGCCGATGTGGTCTGCGCCGCGCTCGACGGATGCAGGGGAGACGTTGTGCTCGTCGGTCACTCCTACGGCGGCATGATGCTTCCGCTTGTCGCCGCCCGACGGCCGGTGCGGCGCCTGGTGTACGTGTGCGCCTATGCTCCGGAGGTCGGGCGCAGTTTGAACGACCAACTGCGCGACGACCCGGAAAGCTTCAATCCGGCTGCCAACAAAGGTTATCGGCGCGATGCGCAGGGCCGCAGCGTGTGGTTCGACTACGCACTTGCGCGCGAAATGATGTACGCCGATTGCGATGAGCGCACCGCCGAGTCCGCAATCAACCGGCTGCGACCGCACTCGACGTATCCGAACACCCTCGTGTGTTCCCTGACCGAATTCCCTTCGGTCCCTTGCACTGCGGTGATATGTACCGACGACCGACTGATTCGGCGAACGTTCTCCAAGCGGATCGCCGACAGGCTTGGCGCGGATGTCGTCGAGCTGCCAGGAAGTCATTCACCGTTTTATTCACGGCCCCGGGAACTTGCCGAGGTCTTGCTGGCAATCGCGGACTAATTGAGGGCTAGCTGAAGCGTCATATCTCGGCGATGATTTGCGCTCGCTTGCGCGCGTACTCATCGTCTGAAATGGCACCGGTGGCGCGCAGCGTCTCCAGTTCCTGCAGGCGCTGTGCGGTCGACGGCCTCGGCGGTGGAGGCGGCGCGGCGGGTGCGGGCGCCTGGCTCTGGGCGACCAGATCCTGAAGGCGCTGACCGCCGACGGTGATGTTGGCTACCGGACTGATCCTGATGTTCGCGTTCTCGCTGATGCTGATCCTCGGGCCGGCGCCTGGCGCGTTCAGTGGCTGTGCGCCCAGCACGGCGATGAGGCGCTGGCTCGGACCGTCTTTGCCGATGAAGAAGGTGTAGGGATGGCTGGGTATGCGTTGTCCTGCCGCCGCGCGCTGCTGGGCGATTGCCTGGGCGACACGGCCGCTGTCACCGTCGATCGGCAGGAACAGCATGAGCGTTTGACGGTCGTCGGGCACATGGCCCAGCGCTGCCATAGCGTTGTTGCCGGTGTGCGCCCGAAAGCCCGCCCGGTCCCATGACTTGATGACCCGGCCGGGTACGAGGTCATTGCGATGCTGCTTGTCTTCGAGCGCGTGGATGTGAGTTCTCGTGACCGCGAGCACGAAGCTCTTCGGCAGACCCGTCCCGTTCGGAATCTGCTTCGACCAGACTTCGCCTCCGGCGGGATACATCTGCGTCGCCTTCGTCGAGAACTGTTCGCATCGGGTGGCCGCCTCGACCGGCTGGCCGAGCACGGTCGCCGCGACCGTCGCAGCTTGCTCGTTCATTCGGAACTCTTTGTCGGACAGGCGCTTCATCTTCGAGCCAAAGCCGTACATGGTTCTTCCTCCAGAAGGCGCGCATCGGTGATCGTGCACTCGGGGACTAGTGCAGATCGTTCGGATGGCTACCGATCCCAATAACTATGCGCGGCGGGACAGCTGCCGACGTCGTGAAATTACGGCTCACAGCGACTTCGCAGGTTCGTCGGCGAAGCAGGCGAGGACGGCAGTGAGCGCAGCCAGTCGTAGCCGAAATCGGGATCCATGCACGCTTCGTAGGACCCGTAGCCGTACAGGTAAAGCGGTGGACGGCCGTCGAGACCGACGTCGCGCCTGCGGACGATGACGACCGGCACCTCGGTACGGAGATCGCCGCGGTCCTCCGCCTAGCGCTGGGCGGCCTTTGCTCCACCTATGGCGTCAGCCCCGACCTCGCCACGTTCGGCAAGGCGATCGGCGGCGGCCTTCCTGTCGGCGCCCTTGCCGGACGCGCCGACGTCATGGCCGCATTCGACTCCAAGAGTGGTCCGCAAATCGCGTGGGGCGGCACGTTCAACGCCAACCCGCTGACCATGGCCGCCGGTCTGGCGGCCATCGAGGCCTACGACCAGAGGGCCATCGACCAACTCAATGACCAGGGCGATCGGGTACGTCACCGCATCGGCGCAGCGGGCGTTCAGGTCAACGGTCGCGGTTCGCTTATGCGCATCATCGAAAACGTTGACAACAGCGACCTTTGGTGGGCGCTGTACCGCCGCGGAGTCCTTGCAGGCACCAACGCGCTGTTGGCCCTTTCCACCCCGATGACAGACGAGGACCTGGACTTCGCGGCGGACGTCATCGTCCACGCTGTCCAAGCCGTCAGGTCCTGACGAGTCGTCTTTCGCGACTAAGTACTGCCGCGCCGAAACCGGACGAGATTGCAGTAGTGCACTACCGCGGTCGTCCATCCGCAGGCGAGTGACGATTCCCTTGGCCCGTGGCAGGAGGTTCGGAATGAACATCGCAGTTTGGCAGACCGTATGACCGATACGGCCGTGGTCGACCCGTGCAACACATCGACGTCGACGAGGTTGACACCGCCGCCGGTCCGCCTGCCCAAGCTTGTGCAGGGCGTCGGATTAACCGTGTCCCGCCGGGGGGTGATGCGGAATTGGATCAAGCGGTACGGACACGTGTTCGAATTCAACGTCCCATTCTTTGGCCGATGCGTCGCCGTTTCCGACCCGGCTCTGGTTAGGTCGGTGTGTACCGCGAGCACGGAACTGCTGACCAACTATCAGCCGAATCTGAGCAATTTTTTCGGCCGCGGGTCGATATTTGCACTTGACGGCAGTCGGCACCACGAACGCCGCCGGCTTCTCGCACCGGCTTTCCACGGTCGGAGCATCCGAAATCACCAGGCGATCATCGTCGACGAGATATTGCGTGAAAGCGCGAATTGGCCGGAGAACAAGGAATTCCGAATTTTCGAACCGATGAACAGGATCACGTTGAACGTGATCTTGCGGACCATCTTCGGAGCCGAAGGGGCCGAACTCGAGGAACTGCGCGAGATCGTCCCGCGTTACGCGAAATTCGGATCGGCCATGGTGAAGTTCATGCCGGTGCCGAAATTGCGGACCCGACGCTGCAGTCCGTGGAGCAGGTTCGACGAGGTCCGGAGGGCATTCGACCAGGTCATATTCACGCTGATCGAAAGAGCCGAGGCGGATCCTGGACTCAGCGAGCGGACAGACGTCCTTGCGCTGTTGCTGCGCAGCAGACCTGCCGACGGAACCGGGATGTCGCGGCAAGACATCTGCGACGAACTGGTGACCCTCATCGGTGCCGGTCACGAGACCACAACAGCGGCCTTGAGCTGGGCGTTCGAACGATTAAGGCGCCACCCCGACGTGCTGGCAGAGCTGGTAAGAGAAGTCGACGAGGGAGGCAGCGACTTTCGCCGAGCCACCATTTTGGAGGTGTTGCGAGTACGGCCGGTAATCGACCTGCCCGGCCGCCGGGTCAGTGCGCCGCACTTCGATCTCGGCGCGTGGCGGATTCCGCGGAATCACAACGTATTTGTGAGTCTCGCCGATCTGCATGAGGATCCGGACATCTTCCCGCATCCCGAAAGGTTCGATCCGAACCGCTTCCGGGACATCAAGCAGCCGGCACCAGCATGGCTGGCGTTCGGAAACGGTGCACGCCGGTGCATGGGTGCTGAATTCGCAATCAACGAAATCGATGTCGTGCTACGGACTGTGCTGCAGAAATTCCAGCTCCACACCGACTCCGCCGCCGACGAGAAGGCGCATTTCCGTGGAGTCACCTATGCCCCTAAAGGTGGCGGTCGCGTCGTAGTCACCCGCCGAAAGTAGGCCACCATGTCGACACAGATGATCAGGCCATTGCATGCGCAACGACTCGACATCCGCTGCAACGTCGTTGACGTTGTTCTCTCCAACGTGGCGAACCACGTTGTCTTTTTCTTTGAGCGGAGGCTCGACACGAGGGCACTCGCCGATGCATTTGTGGGCGCGCTGGAGAACCTTCCGGTTTTCGCGGGGCGAATGGCCCTGGACAAAGGTGCTTTGCGAATCCGATGCAGGGGGCAAGGCGTGCCCTTCACATCTGTGTCGTCCGATCGCACACGCCATGAAGCGATCCGGTCGGTGACGGAGGACAGCGGCGACTGGCTCGTCGACCCCGTGAACGGCGCCACGGCACGGTGGGGATTCGGCCCTCTGTGCAAGGTGCGTGTCACGCATCTTGCGGATGATGCGACCGCGATCTGTGTGTCGTTCCACCACGCGATCGGCGACATGCAGACGTTGATGTTCTTGATGACTGCGTGGTCGGCCGCCGCCGCCGGTAAGCCACTTCCTGAGCCTGTGATCGTTGAAGACCGCGCTGCTTACCTCGACGAGCATCTGCCCGCCGATGGCGCTCGGGAGCCGGGGGTGCGTTGCCTCGGACTCGCAGAGACTGCCCGCAGCGTGCTGTACCTGGCAAAGGATGGGCGCAGGCAGCGGACGCTGAGTCTCTACTTCGCGGACGATGAAATCACCCGTATGCGCGAAGCCTACGGAGACCGGATGCGCCTGTCTGCCAACGATGTTGTGTGCGCGCATGTTTCCGAGGCGCTCATGAACGCCGATCCCGCGGTGGATCGTCGCACCCTCGCCATCTCGGTGAATACCCGGAAGCGGTGTGGTCTGGATCCAATGCTCGTCGGAAACATGCTCTCGGCGTTGAACGTTGACATACGACGCGGAGAGATGGCACGTTCGATTGCCGAACGCATCCGTCATCACCTTGACCACTTCGCCGACGAACATTGCGACATGCGCATCAACCAACAGTTCCAGGACGCTGCCGGTAAATGGCGGGGCGCTCGCTGCGTGGCCAGTGGCTTCAACCCGGTCCGATGGAATCCGCTCATCACGAACGTGAGCGGCTTCGGCGCGTATCGCGTCAACTTCGAGGACGCATACGCCACCTACTGCACGTTCGTGATGAAGGTACCCGTTGCGGGATACGGCGCCCTGATCGAAGGGACGGATGGGCGTGGACTGGTCTTTCAAATGACATTGCCGCCTAAGGACTTCGAGGCTATGTCCAGCCATGCGATCCGGGAGCACATGCACCGATTTCGGTCTGGGTGCGACGACATTCCACGAGTGCACCGAGCGGTTCACGCCTGACGGATGCGTCTGGCTCGGAAATGGGGTATCTGCTCGCGTAGGAACAATTGTGGCGGCCTAGCGTCGCTTGGGGCGGCAGCGTGTGACCCGACTTGGCTCAAATTCGTGCGCACCGTCGGCCCGACTTGGCTCGCGTGAGTGCGGACGTCGGCGCGGATGGTGATGAGGGCGTTGCGCAGATCGTCGGGTAGCGGGTCGGTGCAGGCGGGTCTGGTTGTCAGCTTCACCGCCCATCGTCTGCGACCGCCTCGATTTTCACGATGCGGTAGCTGCGCGTATCGCGAACGAATTTCTTGATGCCTCAACCCTTTTGAGCTTCGATACGGTGCCGGTAATGGCCGGCCCCGGTAATCAACCTAGACGGCGCCTCTCTGTGTCAAGAGACCTGTGTTCGTCGGTTGTATGGTGGCTGCTGGTGGGTCCGGGAAGTGACTTGTCCGAAGAGTCAGCGTGCGGGGTTCAGCTGGCCGCGCTGGACGACAGAGCCGCCCCCGAGTGTCCTCCCGGGCCTGCCTCCAGTCTGTTTGCGTCGCGGCGCAGTTGCCGGTAAACGACGTCGGACAGCCGGCGTTTGAGGCATCGCATCGCCTCTTTGTGGCCCTTGCCCTCGGATCGCTTCCGCAGGTAATAGGCCCTACCCGGGGTGTCCTGCCGAATCTGGGTAAGCGCCATGACATGGAGGCAGAGGTTGAGTTGACGGTCGCCGGCGCGGGAGAGCCGGTGGCGGACAACATCTCCGGAGGACACGTCGATCGGGGCGGCACCGGTGTAGGAGGCGAACGCGGCGGCAGAACGGAATCGATCGATGGTGCCGACCCGGCCGAGGATCTTGCCCGCGGTCAACGCACCGATACCGCACAGGTCGGTCAGCGTGGTGCCGGAGTCGGTGACTGCGGTCTGGATGTCGGCGGCGGCCTTGACGATGCGGCGGTCCAGCTCGCGTATCTCAGCGACCAGGTCGGTGGCAAGGCCGCGCAGGGTTCTGCCGGCGGCATCGCGGGGCCGGATCCCGCGCAGCAGCTCGGCGGCCCGCTCGGCGGTGAGGTCACGCTGGGCGCCGGCCGGGATGAGGTTGGTGAGCACGACATGGAGGCGGTTGACGGTTTGGGTGCGGGTTTTGACCAGGTCGTCGCGGTGCTCGACAATCGCGCGTAGGGCGGTCACGGCTCCGTCGACCGCGGCGGAATTCAACCTGCGTGCACTTCGCGCAGCGATCCCCACACTCACGGCGTCGGCGTCATCGTTCTTGCGGCCGTGGCCGGTCGACAGCATGCGCACCCGGGCGGCGAGTTTCGCGGGAACATCGACGACGTCGATCCCGTCGGTGCGTAGCCGCGCTGTCAGCGGTGCACCCAGGCCGGAGGCACCTTCGATCGCCCAGGTCGGATCGGGCCACCGGTCCGCGAAGCGGCGCAGTGCACGGTAGCCGTCGCGGCTGACCGGGACCCGAATAGTAGCCACGGGCTGCTGCGATGCGTCGACCACCGCGGCGGTCCAGGACGCCTTGTGCGGATCGATCGCGATCACCATGCGCTCCGGGGTTGTCGATGTCGTTGACACGTACTTGTCTCCTCGCCTCGATTTCGGATGGAAAGCGGGAGGCACACCAACTTTCGGCTTTGCAGGCCTCTCTTCAGCCACTCCACGCCGGGCGCACCGATCCGAGGCGCAAGCCGTCTAGGAGTCAACCCACACGGTCATGGGCGACAGGTATGGGGCGAGCGATCTCGAATCGGTGCTCGGTGATCATGGCTGCAGACCGCGATCACCTACAGCCCATTACACAAGTTGGTATGGGGGCGACTTGGGCCGAAGCCTCGGCTGCAATCGGACGTGGGTTGCCGGTGGCCAGTGAACACTCGCCTGGTAGAGCCACAGTTGCAGATCAGGAGGCCTCCGGTGAGTTTCAACGGTACGAGTGTTGGGTTGGATGTGCACGCGCTTTCGGTGGTCGCGCATGCCGTCGATGAACAGACAGGTCGAGGTCGAGCGGGCACGGTTGTGTCCGGATCACCGCGAGATTGTGGCCTGGTTGCACCAGCTGCCGGGCCCCGTGCGCGGTGGCCTATGAGGCCGGCCCGACCGGGTTCGGGTTGGCGCGGGCGTTGGCCGCTGCCGATATCGACTGCGTGGTCGCCGCGCCATCGAAGTTGCATCCGTCCAGCCGGGGATCGGGTCAAGACCGATGCACGTGACGCCGCGCATCTGACCCGTCTGCTGCGTCTGGGTGAGATCACCGTGGTGACCGTGCCCGAGCGCTGAGCGTGGAGGCGGTGCGTGATTTGGTGCGCGCCCGGAGATGCCCGCGCCGATTTGATGCGAATCCGACATCGGTTGTCCAAACTGTTATTGCGCCAAGGCCAGCGTGTATTCCGGCGGGCGGCTTGGACCGGCAGTGCACGAACCTGGCTGCGGCGGCAGCGTTTCGCTGATGTCCATATCAGGGCAGCCTTTGATCACCATTTCGACGCGGTGCTGAGCTGCCACGGCCGCTCGTGAGCGCCTCGACGAGCGATCGTCGCCGTGCCGCCTCGCCGCGGTGTGCCGATCAGGTCGATCGGCTCGGATGTCTGCGCAGGATCTCTGCGCTGACCGCTTTCGCGTTGACTCGTCGAGATCGGTGACTGGACCCGGTTCACCGGAGCCGTCGATCTGCGCCTACGTTGGCCTCGTCCCACTCGAGTTCTCCTCGGGTGCCATCGCGGGTGCAAGGATCGATTACCAAAGCCGGAACGCCCACATGCGACGTCTGTTGATCGAAGCGGCCTGGCACCATCGTCGCCGGTACCGCATCCCGGCCGGCTATGCGGACCCGTTCGGCAGGTCGATCCCGCGCTCAAAGCGCGCGGCCATGCCGGCAACCGGCGTCTGCATCAACAGTTGTGCCGGCTTCAACGCACGTAAGAAGCCTCCCGTCGTCGCCAACGTCGCCATCGCTCGTCAGCTCGCCAGCTCGTGCTCGTCGCTGGCCACGTTGACCTGAGCAGCGCACAACCAGACTTGATCGGAGCAGCCGTTCAGCGGCGAGGTGCGTACTGGACCTGCGGAGCAACTATGAGCAGCACCAGTATTCATCGATTACTCGTGTGACGCCCGTCTCTAGAGAGCAGCCACCGTTCGCGCCGAACCATCGTCTTGCGTACCCTACCCGCGCATATCAGTCTGACACCACCGTCGTTGACCAACGACCGCCGCAGCACCGACTGATCCCGATCAAACGAAAGCCGCCCCCGCATCAAACCCGCGCCGCTTTCACCTGCCTCTTCACAGAAGGCCTACAACAGTTGTTGGTTGGTGGCGGTTGGGGCTGGAAGGGTTCATACCACCACCAGTGGGCGCGCTCGCCGGTGGGCCCGGGGCACGGTGGCACAGCGGGCGGGGGAAGGTTCGGCGGACGCGCCAGCGATCCGGCACGAAGTGGTTGCCCGGAGCTGTCGGTGACGACGAGATCGGCTGCGGGTCCGGTGATGGTGATGACGCCTCGATGGTGCAGCCGGTGGTGATAAGGGCACACCAGCACCAGGTTGACCAGCTCGGTGGGGCCGCCGTCTTCCCAGTGCCGGATGTGGTGGGCGTGCAGACCGCGGGTGGCGCCACAACCCGGAACCGCGCAGCTGCGGTGGCGGTGCTCCAGCGCGCGGCGAAGCCGGCGGCTGATCAGCCGGGTCGCCCGGCCGGCGCCGATGACCTGGCCGTCGCGTTGGAACCAGACTTCGCAGCTGGCATCACAGGTCAGGTATCGGCGGTCGGCCGCCGAGAGCAGCGGACCCAGATGCAGCGCAGCGACCCGCTCCTTGACGTCCAGATGCATCACCACGGTGGTGTGCTGCCCGTGTGGCCGGCGGGCCGCCTCGGCGTCCCACCCGGCCTCGACCAGACGCATGAACGCCTCGGCGGTGCCCGGCAACGGCGGCGCATGCTCCGACGCACGGTCCCCGGTTGTCGTGGTCGTGCTTCCACTCGGCGATCAGCGCATCACGATGAGACGCCAGTGCCGCGTCGAACTTCGCCGCCTCCAGGGGCGGAAGTGTGATCCGCCACCAGGTGAACTGCTCATCGGAGGTCTTGGTGATCGAGGGCTGCGGTTCCGGCTGCGGTTCGGGCTGCTTCGGCCCAGGATCGGGTTCGGATTCGGATTCGGGCCGTGGTTCCAGCTTGACCGCGGTGCGCAGCTGGTTGACCGTGGCGCAGCGCGCCAGCTCCGCGTAATGCTCATCAGACCCCTGGGCCGCCCGCGCCGCGATGACGCCGACCTGATCCAGCGACAGCCGACCCGCCCGCATGCCCTGGGCGCAGCGGGGAAACGCCTCCAGCCGGCGCGCCACCGTGGCGATCGTCTGGGCGTTTGCCGATGACCAGCCGAGCTTCCAGGCCACCAACGCCGCCACCGACCGTGCGCCGGTGGCGCCCCACAGCCCGTCGCGATCCAGCTCGGCGACGATCTCCACGATGCGCCCATCAATCGCGTTGCGCTGACCGGTCAACTCCGCCAACTCCTCGAACAACCCCTCAAGACGCTGGTCGGGGCTCACCGCCGCGGGAGGCGATGCGGTCAAGGACATAACGACATCATCGCAGCCGGGTACGACACGTCGCGGCTGCCCCAATCCGCGCCGGGATGTGGCCGCCATCATCTGCCAACAGGCACAGCCCGATTGGCCGCCAACCGCTGCGCACCGCAGCCCTTGAGCACGCCCACCCCTGCCCCATCCTGCGCCCAACCATGGTGCTCGACCCCGCGCGATCCACCTCGCGAAAACGAGCCCCGAATCGTGAGCCAAGTCAGGGCCTGGAAATGGAGTATCTGCTCGCGTAGGAACAAAGCGGCGGCCTAGCGTCGCTTGAGGCGGCCGTATGTGATCACTGCGCCTGGTGGAGCAGGCTCTTCAGCTCATCGGCGACTTCGGTGGGTGCCTCCGTCGGAGTGAAGTGACCGACGTCAAGCAGGCGCAGGCGGGCGTTTGGAATACGGGATGCGAACGCGCGGGTGCTGGCGGGAGTGCAATACGGGTCGCGAGCGCCGAAGAGAACTTTCGTGGGAACCGTAATCCGCGGGAGGGCTCTGCGCGCACGGACTAAGCCACCAATGCCACGCTTATAGCCAGACCACGTCAGTGCAGCGGCCCGACAAGTGTCGGACTGGCGGTAGGGGTCATACAACGCGTCGAGCGTGGCCGGATCGATCAACAGAGAAGTGAGCGCCATCGAGGGCGGACGAAATCGTGGTGTTGAGGATGAGCAGCGAGGCCACGCGGTCGGGGTTGCGCATCGCCCACATCAGGCCGACGGGTCCGCCGATGTCATGAACGGCCAAGTGTATTGGTGCCTCCGGCTCCACACGCTCCAGCAGCGCCTCCAACAGCCGCGGCTGAGGAGCAAGCGAATAATCGTAGTGCGCTGGCTTGTCCGACCGCCCAAACCCAGGCAGGTCTGGGATGACCATGCGGGCGTTGTCACCGATCGCGGCCGCGACATCCCGCCACTCCAACGATGACTCAGGAATGCCGTGTACGACGACGACAGTCGGGCGGGCGCTTGTCGCCGGGGCGGTGTCCACGCAGAACACGCCGAGCCCGTCGATGTCGTGCCTGGAGCCGTCGAAGGTGTCCGGGCGTGGCGGATTTCGTCACGCCAATGTCGTAGTGGCAGTCGTCGTTTCGGTGGTCGAGGGTTTGCATGGGCTTTTCTTAGTGACGGGTAGTTGCTGCCGTCGGAGTGGCGGTTACGCAAACTTAGGGGCAAGGCACACCGGACCGCTCGGGCCCGGACCACAACTCTGCCGCCACGGTTAGTGATCTCGTAACAGCTGTGGGCAATTTGTGGCACGCCAGCCCTAACGACAGACGCAGCGTGTTGGCGGTGTGACGACCGTCGACCAACGCCTCGACACATGGGGACTTCGGACCCTACTTCCCCGGGGGAACCGAATGTCAGATGGAGACGGTAGAAGTCCGCAGCCGGAAGGTGCGCATCAACACCGTCGGCGAGCGCGGGCCACAACATGAGGGAGCGAAAAATGATCGAATACGACCTCGACAAGGAGCGTTCCATCCTGCACGTGCACCCAAAGTCTGCGATCGAGCAGGATGACTTCGCGAAAATCGCGGAGGCGGTGGATCCGTACATCGAGGCGACTGGCGGTCTTGCCGGCCTCATCATCGAAGCTCCGTCGTTCCCGGGATGGAAGAGTTTTGGCGCGATGGTCAACCAGTTTCGCTTTGTTCGAGATCACCACAAGCGGATAGGGAAAGTCGCAGTCGTAACGGACTCCCACTTTGGAGATGTCGCAGAGCACTTGACGTCGCATTTTGTGTCAGCGGAGATCAAGCATTTCCCCGCTGGGCAGACTGAGGCGGCAACGCAGTGGATCATTAGCGGCTCCTGAATGCGACGTGGCGCTTCGCTCACCCACCCGGGCGCATGCCGGCGCCATGGAGATGCCGAAAGTCGCGCTACCGGTGACTTATTGCCCTAATCGTTTGATCGACCCTGCTGGACGATTACGCGCACCAGACCGGAACCGATCGTCGCCAACGTGACCACACCCGCGGAGAAACGAGGACGCAGTGGACACCCGAACAGCCATCAGCACGACTGGGCCGACGCAGCTGATCGCGGTCGGGTTTGCACCCAGGGTCGATTTCGTCGGCACCATCATCGAGGAGATCGACAAGCTGCAAGGACATGGCGTGCTGCGCCTGCTCGATGTGCTCGTGCTGACGATGGACGATGATGGATCACTCACACGAGTGGAGATCGCGGACGAAGACTTCGGCGACCTGCTGATCGCCGGTGTCCAAGTCGACCCGTTCGATGTGTTCGCCATGTTCGAAGGCCGTGGCGTCGAGGTGTTGCAAAGCGTGCGAGCGCAGACTCTCGTGCAGGAACTCGTTCCGGGTTCGGGCCTGGCCCTGATCCTGGTGGAGCATCGGTGGGCCAGACCGCTGTTCGATTCCATCGCGGGTCTGGGTGGCGTCGTGTTCAGCGAGGGCTTCATCGGAGAAGAGACCGAGAAGCTCGTCGGTGTGCAACTCGCAACCCTAGAGGACACCGCTCGCGTGATCGACGCAGCGTACGCGGCGCAAACCGAAGCGGTCGCAGCGTCTGCTGCGGCGATCGAGGCGGCTCAGCATAAGGCGGACGAGGCCGCGGTGGCGGCCTCCGTCACGGCGGCCGAACTCCAAGTCCTGCGCTACTTGCCGACCAATATGACCTTCGCGCTTATGGCCGACAAGCTTGGGATCTCTCGTTCCGCCGCCAAGGAACGCGCCGAGCGTGCATACAAGAAACTGCGTGTGCACAATCGCGCCGATGCGGTCGCCCGCGCTCGGGAACTCGGATTGATCAGGTCGCTGTGATGAGTGTTTTGAGCATTTTTGCCGAAGGCGCCGGCCGATACATCAGCTGGGGAGTCATTCAGATCTCGGTGGCCAACCTGACCATCATCATCGTGATGGTTCTACTGTTCATCCTGGCGTTGGTGGTGCCGTTCCCTTCCGGCCATGGCGATAAGTCCGATGAGGAAGGTCGCAGTCGATGACGACCCGATCCGGTGAATCGAGACCGGACACAAGGACCGACTCATCGAACTGGACTGTCTGGCTTCGCACCAGAATCGTGGGACTCGTCCCTACAGGGCAGGCGCTTCCCGATCGGCAGCCGGTCTACGTCGCGTCGTGGATCTATGTGTTCGGTGTTATGACGCTGGCAGCTCTAGTGCTCGTAATTGCCTCGGGTTGCGTTCTGGCAGTGGGTGGCTCGGTCTGGTGGCATGTCTCGTCGCTGGGCCACTTTGTCAATTCCGTCCACCTGTGGAGCGTGCAGTTGCTCTTCGGATTCATGGTTATCCATCTGTGGGGGAAGTTCTGGATGGCCGCGTGGCGTGGGAAGCGGGCCTTGACCTGGATCAGCGGTGTGGTGCTGTTCGTTGTCTCGATCGGGACGTCGTTCACCGGCTTCCTGTCACAGTCCAACTTCGACTCACAGTGGATCGGTGGTCAGGCCAAGGATGGCTTGAACTCCGTGGGCATCGGTGCGTGGTTCAACGTGCTCAACCCCGGGCAGATGCTGATGTGGCACGTGGTGCTATTGCCGCTGGCCATAGTCGCCATCACGCTGATGCACGTGATCCTGGTCCGGCGTCACGGCGTCGTGCCTCCCCTCGATGCAAATCCGGAGGGCTGAGCCATGACAACCGACCTGCCGAGCGCTCACCCAACGGGTAAGCGAAGGGACAGCACTCCGGACTCGCACGACTTCCCTACCCGCTCCTATGACCTCGTCAAAGAGTTCGTCATCGCCTTGGTCGTCGTTCTGGTACTCAGCGTGGGGTTGGCCGCGATTTTCTCCTCACCCGACGAGCCGGCGATCACTATGTCGGGATGGGCCAAAGCCGATCCCAACGATGTCATCTCCACGGCGGTCGGGGAACTCGCCGGCACGACCACGAGTGCGACGTATGGCCCGCCGTACAACAGCGCTTCCGACGGCCAGAAACTCGGGCCACTGTCACTGCAGAAGTGGGGCGGCGTCCGGCTTCCGGTGGATTCCGCCGGCCTGGTCATAGACCCCCTCAGCAACATCAGTAAGGATCCGGTGCTCGCCGCAGCGTTGTCGGAGTGGAAGGCGACCACGCCCGAGCAACAGACCAAATGGGCGACCGACTACGCGGATGCCATCGGCTCGCCAGCAGTCGACGGTGAGTCAGCCACAGGTGCCGGTGGCGATCCAGCGAAAGTCGCCGAGGGTGACTACGGCCCGGTGCCAGCGCTGTCCGCCGCTTTCCTGAGACTGGCCCAAACCGGTGGCCTCGAGGGTGCGCTCACCTCCTCAGGCAATTTTTACGGAGGCGACGCCACGAGATCACTGCTACTGCTATCCGACGGGGCCTACCTCGAGGACCAGGCGCGCGCCAAGAATCTCGCCGGCGATCAATGGGGCATGATGAACGAGGCGGGGAATGCCCCCGGGCAGCCATGGATGTGGCTTTATACCTTCTGGTATCAGGTACCACCCTTCTCGACCTCCGACAACGCCGACGCGTTGGTCTGGGGCTTGATGATGCTATTGACCCTCGGGTTGGCGTTGGTGCCGTTCATCCCAGGAGTACGGTCAGTCCCGCGCTGGATCCCCGTTCACCGAATGGTCTGGCGGGATTACTACCGCAGCGTGAAGCCTGCGTCAGGCTAGGGGTCAACTGCTTCGCAGCACCTCGACCGTCTCCAGCCGCCGCGTATGGATGACGGGGTACACCGCAGCCGCCAGGACGATGATGAGTACCGCTTCCGCCCCGGTCCGCAACGCCAGGGGCAGCACGCCCCATTCGATCTTGATGCCGTAGTACACCGGTGAGCCCAGCGACCATAGATAGGTCATACCCACCCCCCCGACCACAGCGAGTCCGGCGACCAGTACACCGAGCAGGCCGGCGTTGGCGATGATCACGGCCCGTTCCTGCCCGGCGGTCATTCCAATCGCCCGCAACGCGGCCCGCTCACGCTTGCGCTGCACGAGTCCCAATACGAACACATTCAGCACGCTCAAGCCGGCGGCTGCCATCACGACATACCCCGCGATCGTGAACGGCTCCAAGAAGCGGGTGATCCCGCTGGTGGCCACCGAGCGCCACTGATCGTTGTCGTACACACGCAATCCGGCGCCGAGGTCGAGGAAATCGTCCCGGTGAGCGGTCGCGTCGGCGGCAGACGGATAGTCCACCGCGACCTGATCGCGTACAGCAGCCCAATCAGAACGCGCCAAACTCTCGGAGACCAGGACGATGTCTCCGACGGCGGCATCATTGATCATCCGTGGATGAAAGATTCCTGCCACCCGGAAGTGCTTCGGCCCACCGACGGTTGGCAACTCGACGGTGTCCCCCGCGGCAACGCCGAGCCGGCTGGCGGCGATCTCGCTCAGACCGATGTCCCCGTCCTGCACGCCCCGCCAGAACGTGTCAGCAGCGTTCGTCGGTTCATAGAGCGCCTGGCTGTACCAATCGCCCGGGGTTACGCCCGCGACCAGGCGCGACAACGTCCCCGACGAGATCGTCGATCGCCAATGCGACGACACGCTCCGACCGCCGGCGGCGCCGGTCACCAACTCGAACGTGGATTCGGAAAGCCAGCCGTCGCGCTGATCGAGCACCGATTGCGGGGTGATCAACAACGCGGTGGGGAGTCGGTCAGCCTTCTGCGCGGCGATCTGCTCGGTACCGAGCAGTTGCATGCTGTGTGAGCCGATGGCACCGCTGGCGCCCTCGGTCAGCAGCGCAGCCGACAGCGCGAACAGCAGTGTGTAGCGCCGAAAATCAGCACCCAACGGACGACCGATGGCCGGACGCGCCTTCGTCAGCGACCCGACTGCCAGCGCGGCGCCGCGCGGGGCGATCCATGCTGTCACCAACACCACCCCGCACAATCCCACCGCCATTCCGTTGATGCCCGCGTTCAGCGGCAGTGACCCATGCTCGAACACTTTCGATACGACGACGGCGCCTACCAGCGCACCCACCCCGACGACTAGTGGCCATGCCGGGATCCTCCTCGCGCGCTGCACTCCGCCAACGCTGGCCATCGACGCCAACGGTCCCTCGCGGACCAACCTGAGGGACGGCCCGATCATCGCGAGGATGCCGCAGACGATCCCCGCGGCTGCTCCGATCGCGATCAAGTTCGGCGTGAAGTGCGCACTGATGGTGCCCCCCGACCCGGCGAGCATGGATTGCCCGAAGCGGTCCACCAGATAGGTCCCGAGCAGGAAGCCGGTGGGAACGCCCAACAAGCCGCCGAGAACACCCACCAGTGCACCTTCGCCGAGCATGCCGCCGAACAAGCCAACCGGTTTGGCACCGATCGCGCCGATGGTCCCCATCACCGCTCGCCGGTCCTCCACGGCCAGCAGAATGGTGTTCACGGCGATGAGGACGCCGACGATGATGCCGGCCAGCACATTCAGATTGAAACTCTGCGTGCCGTTCTCGAGTACGGCCGGCATATGCGGCCGCGGCGGCCCAGCCGTTGCGACGCCGGCGATGACGCGGTCGACGTCAGCTCCGATGTCTGCACCATGTCTCGGGATGACGAACGCGGCCGTTGCGTAACCGGGCGAGCCGAGCAGGCTCGAGGCGATGTCTGCGGAAGGGGCTAGCAGCACGTAGCCGTTGTTGATGCCTTCGACGCGATCGAACTCGTCGAACGTCCAACCCAGGTGCGCGGAACCCGGAGGCAGGCCCGGGATGCGCAACTCGTCACCGAGATGTAGGCCATGGCGCTCGGCGATAACTGCCGGAATCTGCAGCGGCACGCCGGGGCCATCTGCGGGCTTGACGTCGCGGGCGCGCTGCTCGCAATTGAACGGGCCGACCAGCAGCTCGATTTGGCATGTCCCGCCGAGCAGAAAGAACCCGTGAGTACCGCCCGCGACGTCCACAGGCGTCAAGCCGGCGACGATCGGGATGATCGCCTCCGCGCCTGTCACCTCGGCGCGCAGGCGGTCGACCGTCTCAATCGGCAAGCGGCCGCTGACGTTCGGCGTCACCTCGCGCACCCCGATGTCGGCGGCGTGGGTGAGCGACGGGCCGAATGAGTCGAACGGACGGGTGAGATCGAATTTGAGTACCAGCACTCCGAGGACCACCGTCACCCCGAGCGCGACGCCGATCACGCTGAGCAGCGTCCGGCGCCAGTCGGCGATCAACGCGGCGATGTGGATGCGCCGGAAGGACATCCATCCGGCGCGCAGCCTTCGCATCACCGGTCCACTGCGGGCGCGACGGCGTCGACCGCCCGCCCGTCGACAAGGTGCAGTTCGCGGGAGCCGTAGCGCGCCGCTGCCTGGTCGTGGGTCACCATGACGACGGCCGCGCCGTCTTCGTCGGACAACGAGCGCAGGAGCTCCAAGACTTCGGTCGACGAATGGCTGTCCAGGTTTCCGGTCGGTTCGTCGGCCAGGATGAGGGACGGCCGGGCGACCAGGGCGCGCGCCACCGCCACCCGCTGCATTTGTCCACCGGACAGTTCGGCAGGCCGGTGCCGCGCGCGGTCGCCGAGCCCGACGCGTTGCAGCAGCTCCTCGGCGCGGGCGTCGGCTGATCGGGCAGGCATACCGTCCAGGACCAGCGGCAGCGACACGTTCTCCACGGCGGTCAGCATTGGCACCAAGTTGAAGAACTGGAACACGAAGCCGAGGTTGCGCCGCCGGAACGCCGCGCGCGCGCTGGTGCTCATCGACCACACGTCTCGACCGGTCACCTCCACAGTGCCGTTGTCCGGTGCGTCCAACCCGCCGGCAATATGCAGGAGGGTCGATTTTCCCGCTCCCGACGGTCCGGTCACGACGACGAATTCGCCTGCGTCCAAAGTGAAGTCAAAGTCCGCGAGAACGTGCACCTGCTCGTCGCCCCTGCTGTATGTCTTGTCGACGCCTTTGAGCTGCAGTACCGGCTTAGCGCTTGGGTCGCCGCGGTATCGATGTCGGCCCGTCGTGCGAGTGTCAGCAACTTTTGGCGGCTGTAACGCTTTCCACATCAAATCGGGCCTTCCCCATTTGGGTGTCGGGACCGATTAATCGTCACTCGCGTAAGTTGCGACCGGCGCAGTAGCGCACTACTGCAAGCTCGCCCGATCTCGGGCGAGTACTACTTAAGCCCGCTCCCTAGCAATGCTCATTCGTCGACCAAATACCCGATAGCCGCGGCGAACAGCCCGAATGTCGCGTTTGCCCCGCCAGACACGACGAGTTTGTTTCCCGCGCCCACATAGAGCCTGGCCGGTGAGCCGAACTGATGCCAACGACCGATCCCTTGCGCAGCGCTGAATTGGCTCGGACTCGATACAAGCTGCACAGGGAGAAAGGCGACTGAATCCGCCCCCTGGGCGCCGGCTTGAAGGAACTCCACCACGTCGCCGTCCCGTACGGCCAGCCTTCCAGAGACGTGCTCGACAACGAGAAGCTTCCCGGCGGGCACCACATCCAGTTCCACCGTTGCCTCTGGCACAGCGTTGCCGCCGTTATCAGTGAGGGCCGTGCTGCTGAACGGTTCAATCGCCATCTGGTGAGTATGTACAGCCGATTTATCGCATTTCCTATTTCTGACATTTTGTCGTTTCTGGTTCGCAATACCTGACGACCGGGCAAACTTGGCGATCGAGCGGCTGGCCCCGGTGTGTCGAAGGATTCTCGCTAGGCAGTACACGGGAAACCTTGCGTCAAACAGCGCGCGCCCGCTGGGTACTCGCCGCCAACAGGGGGAGGGCGTGCAATGTCGCATTCTGTGAACGGTTCGTCGTGTCGGTGTCCAGTCTGCGGCGGACCAGCTAACGAGGTTGAGGTTTCAATCGACTTCTGGCGAGGGGGGTTGAACCGCTGACGATCTGGGCGTGCGAAGACGTCAGGTGCGAAGCGCACTACCCGATGGTGTCGCACAACCTCTGACGGTCAACTCGGTGTGTTCAAACTTCGGGCGCCTCAGTCCATGGCGAATCCTCGGGCGGAGACTAGGCCGTTGCTGACGACGATGAGTCCGATGCCGAGCCACTCGTTCACGGCGAGCGCTTGATGGAGCAGGAACCAGCCCGCCAGTGCTGCCCAGACAGGGTTGACGCTGGTGAAGGTGCCGAACATGTGGGCTGGTACTCGGCGCAGGGCGAGGAGGTCGGCAACATAGGGCACGATCGACGACATCAGTCCGCAAGCGACTGCGAGGGCTAAGCCTGCGACGGTTGGAATGTGGGTCGCGAACCACGCTACCGCGACCGGAGTCCACGCGGCCGCAGTGACGCTGCTCGCAACAGCGGTTCCTTGCAAGCCGGGCAGACGCTGGCCGATGGTGCGGTTCAACAACACATACGACCCCCATGCCGTCGCGGCGAGCAGGGCCAGACCGACGCCGATGAAGTCGGTGGTGGATCCTGGGCTGGTCAGTACCACCACGCCGATGCCCGCTACGACGGCGCAGGCGATGTCCAGCACACGACGTGAACTGGCGATGGCGACGGTGAGCGGGCCGAGGAACTCCAGCGTGACGGCCAGGGCTAGCCCGATGCGATCAATCGCGGCATACAGGCTCAGGTTCATCACACTGAACACGACGACCAGGCCGAGGATCGGCAGCCACTGATCCCTGCGTAGGCCGCGAAACTTCGGACGCACGATGGGGGTCAGGACGAGCGCGGTGACGAGCTGCCGGACTGCAACCACACCGACCGGCCCCACGGTCGGAAACGCCATTGCCCCCAAGGCGGCTCCGGCTTGATTCGACGCCGAACTGGTCAGCATCAGTGCAATGCCAGTGCCGCGCTTTCGCCGAGTCGTCGATGAGCCAGAAGGTGTCCTTCGGCCCGCAGGCACATCTATCGCCTGGTTGATGGTGTCGAGCGTGTCCATGCCGCCACCGTAGGTTCACGCGGGGCATAAGCCTAGTGCATGGTTCGTCCCTGCCATACGCTTAGGTTATGGATTGGACGTTGCGAGAACTTCGATACTTCGTCGCGGCGGCAGAAGCTGGGTCGTTCACCGAAGCCGCTGCGCAGTTGTACATCTCGCAGGCAGCGGTGTCGCGAACGATTGCGGGCCTGGAAAAGATTGTCGGAGAAAAGCTCTTGCGGCGGGTTCCGCGTGGATGCGAACTGACCACTACTGGAAAGCAGATCCTGCCTCAAGCGCGCAGAGTGCTGTCCGAGGCGGACAACTTCACCGAGTTCGTCACGTCCCGCCACGGCGTATTGCGGCTGGGGTACGCCTGGGCGGCTGTCGGGCGTCACACGGCGCGGTTACAACGCGAGTGGGCGCAACGCCACGGTCAGGTGGAGTTGCAGCTTGTCAAGCAGAATTCGCCAACTGCTGGTTTGGCCGAGGGCCTGTGCGATGCGGCGATCGTGCGGCGACCGATTGACGAGAAGCGTTTCGACCACAGTGGTTGTCGGGCTAGAACGGCGGTTGGTCGCGTTCGCCTCCGACGATGCGCAGTGGTCGCGGCGTCGGCAACTGAGCATGGCCGAAATAGCCGACCGGACCGTGATCATCGATCCACGGGTAGGAACCACCAGCAGCGAGCTGTGGCACGGGTCGCAACACCAGCCGCAGTTCATCGAATCCAGCGACATTGACACTTGGCTTGACGCCATCGCCGCCGGTCGGGGTGTAGGCACCACCGCCGAGGCCACGGCATACCACCATTCACGCCCGGGGGTGACCTACCGGCCGATCAAAGACGGCCCACGCATTCCCGTCAGACTCGCCTGGTGGCACGACCACCGCCCTCATGGACTGGATGATCTGATCGACGCCATCACTCGGCTCTACGCGACTGGATAGTGCGCCTTCAGCGATCTACCAAGGCGGAGTGCCCGCACCGATCAGCGCCGCGATGTTCGTCGTCGACGCATTAGCGAAAGCGTGGGGGATTCCGCTGTCGAACCGCGCGAAGCTGCCCGCCGCCAGAAGGTGCCGTTCTTGTCCGAGGTGGAGGTTGACCTCGCCGAAAAGGACGTAGACGAACTCTTCTCCCGGATGGCGGATGGGGTCGGTGGCGTATCCGGCGCCAGCGTCGAACGTGATCTGGTACGGCTGCAACGTGTGTTCACCACTCGATCCGATCAGCGCGTAGTGCACACCAGGCCCGCGGTGGATGGTGCTCGTTGTGATGTCGCCGGAGGTGACGATTTCCAAGGGGCGCGCATCTTCCGTCGACGCCGGCTCATGAGCCAGCAGGTCGGCGATGCTGACGCCCAGGCTTGTGGCCACGGATTGCAAGCGCTGCAACGAAATCCCGGAGATTCCGCGCTCCAGTTCCGAAAGCGTGGAGGGGCTGACACCTAGCAGCCGCGCCTGCTCGCGAACACTGACCCCGCGCATTTTGCGCATGTCCCGCAGACGTTGGCCGACCTTGGGCGTGACATCGGAATCCGCTTCTGCGTGGCTCTCGGATTTCATCCGATCTCCCAGAATTCTTAGACCGGTTGACGGGGGGCCCGCCCTACTCTACCGTTCACTATAACCGAACATTCAGAATATTGTGATCGGTAATACCGAACAGCGAAGGATCCGCCGCTCATGAGTTACACACTTGATCAGGTCGCTGACGCACTTCAACGTCAGCCCAGGTTCGAGGTGGCGAACCTTCCTACCCCCTTGGTGTTCGCTCCTCGCTTCTCAGTTCTGGTCGGTGGCGAAGTCTGGCTCAAGCGCGATGACCTGACCGGTTTGGCGTTGGGTGGAAACAAGGCTCGAAAGATCGAATATCTTTTCGGGAAAGCGCGCGAGAAGGGCGAAGTAGACACCGTTGTGACGGTTGGGGCGGCTCAGTCGAACCACGCGCGGACGGTCGCCGCCGCCTCTCGGGTGGCCGGGTGGGAATGCCACCTCGTACTAGGTGGAGACCGCCCGCGGCGGCCAACGGGCAACTTGGTGCTCGACGTCGCCCTTGGCGCACATCTGCACTTCGCCGGCACCGACTCGTGGGAGGCGCTCCAGGCGGCTGCAGACGAACTCGCGACCGAGCTGCGTTCAAAGGGACGGCGCCCCTTAGTGATCCCGATGGGCGGCTCGACCGCCGTCGGCGCACTGGGGTTCGTCAACGCATATCTCGAGCTGCTGTCGCAGCTCGACGACGCCGGGATCAGGCCGACGTCGATATTGCACGCCACGTCTACCGGGGGCACACAGGCCGGATTGGATTTCGCGCACGGCGTCCTCGGAACCGGACCCGAGGTGATCGGTGTGGGTGTCGCGAAAACGCAGACCGACCTGACATCAGATGTCATCTCGCTCAAGCAACAGATCGGCGAGATCCTCGGCATCGACGCCGGACCGGCGACGGCCACCGTCCTCGACGGTTACATGGGGGAGGCCTACGCCGCGCCGACAAAGGGCTGTGAGGAGGCGTTTGGCGCGCTGGCATCGACCGAGGCGGTGCTCACAGATTTCGTCTACAGCGCGAAGGCTCTACACGCTGTCGTCGACTTCGCGGCATCCAGTACCGACGGGCCAATCGTGTTCTGGCACACGGGCGGTGTCCCCGCACTGTTCGCTGACACCACTGAACTGCCGGACCGGCAGACGCTTGCCGCGCAGGCTTGAGCATCTGGGTTTCACTCGGAAATGTGATGTCCGGGAGGGTGTCTCATGGCGTACCGGTAGAAGTCGGCGTTGTCGAGCCGAGATGCCGCTGTCTCGTCGACGACCATCGTGACATGGGGATGCAGCTGAAGCACCGATGCCGGGCAGCTTGCAGTAACCGGCCCCTCGACGGCCGCTGCAACGGCGGCCGCCTTGTGGCGCCCCGTCGCGATGAGCACCAGGTGCCGGGCAGCGCCGATCGTCCCCAGACCCTGGGTGATCACATGACGAGGCACCTCGTCGATGCCTTCGAAGAAGCGGGCATTGTCGCGTCGGGTCTGCTCGGTCAGCGTCGCGACCCGGGTGCGAGATCCTAGCGACGAACCCGGCTCGTTGAAGCCGATGTGCCCGTTGGCGCCGATACCGAGTAGCTGCACGTCGACGGGTCCGGACTCGGCGATCAACGCGTCGTATTGTGCTGCAGCAGAGAAGATGTCGTCCGCCACCCCGTCGGGACCATGCACTCGAGACGGGTCGATGTCGATGTGGTCGGTGAACTCCACTCGGATCGCACGCGCGTACGACTGCGGATGGCTCGGGGGCAGACCGACGTACTCATCAAGCAGAAAAGCCTGTGCGTGTCTGAATATGAGGTTTTCTTCGCGATGTCGTCGAATCAGTTCTCGGTAGACCGACAGCGGCGACGAACCCGTGGCCAGACCCAGCGTCGTGGCACCCGAACGGACAGCGCGGTCGACGATGTCGGCGACAGTGACTCCGCATTCCTGTTCGTGCTGTCTGATGATGACTTCCATCGCTCACTTTCTCTCGTTGCTGACAATGGGTCTCAGCGCTACGCCTCGCCCGCGGTTCGGCCCAGGACGCGACGGTGGAAGACCAGATCCCACGCCGTGTCCATTGCCGTCGCGATCGCGCCGATGAGGACTGCGTCGTCGCCGAGGTGTCCTCCGACGATGTCGGGGACCAACGAAGTCGTTTTGGCGAGCTCTCGTGTGCATCGGGCCGGCAAGCAAGTCGGCGTTGCGACCGACACCGCCCGCCAGCACGATCAGCCCGGGGTCGAGCACGGCGGTCACCACCGAGACGACCCTCGCGAGCTTCGACGCCTCGTCCGCAACCACGCGCACCGCGCGTTTGTCGCCATCGCGAGCCGCGTCGAAGACCGCCTTCGCCGTCAGCAGGCTCAGCCCCGCGTCGCGGGCGGCCGACACGACAGCGCCGCCCGCCGCAACGACTTCCACCGGACCTGGCCGGTGCGCCGTCACCCCCGCAGGAACCCGGCCGTAGGGCAGATCACCGATCTCCCCGGCCGCGCCATGCGCGCCCCGAAACAGTCGCCCGTTGATCAGGATTCCCATTCCGATGCCGGTGCCGACGGTCAGGCACGCCACCACGTCGACGCCGCGCGCGGCGCCGTGAGCATGCTCACCGACCACGCAGAGGTTGGCGTCGTTTTCGACGATCACCGTCGAGCCGTTCGACCCCAGCAGCGTCAAGAGCCGGTGCATCAGGCCGCGACGTTCCCAGCCGGGCAGATTGGGCGCCCGGTGGATGGTGCCCGTCGTCGCGTCCGGGATGCCCGGCGTCCCCACGACGGTGACCACGATGTCGGTCGCGGCGAGACCAGCCTCGCGGACGGCGCGGTCGACAGATTCGCCGACGATGCGCAGAAGCGTGACTCCTGAGCGACTGCGATTCGGCTGCTCGGCGCGCGCGACGACGGTGCCGTCCAGGTCTGCCACCGCGGCGTGCACCATCCGCCTTCCGACGTCCACGCCGACGATGTAGCCGGCGTCTGGAGCGGTGCGGTAAATGACCGCAGCCCTACCGGGGCGATCCGCGCGGCGACCGATAGCACGCACCAGGCCGTGTTGTTCGAGATCCAGAAGTGCCTGCCCGACTGTGGGTTTGGAGAGGCCGGCATCGCCGGCGATCTCGGGACGCGTCGCCTCGCCGTGTTCTCGGAGCCGGTTCAGCACGAGCCGTTGATTGAGAGCGCGCATGTTGGCCGGAGTTCCTGCTTGCGGCGCAGCGTGGCCTACCACCGCCACCCTCCGTTCTGTCGACAGCGTTTACCGACGAACCCTTCCATGTAGGCGGATTGTATGTTAAGAAACTTTCCTAACAAATAGAAAATCGAAGGAGGTGCATGGTGAGCTCACCCACCACCCCAGCCGGATCCGCGGCGTCTACGCAGCCCGCACTCGAGCGCCAAATCGGCCCGCTTCAGGCGACCGCGATCAACATGACCCAGATGTGCGGTATCGGCCCATTCGTCACGATCCCCGCGATGGTCGCCACGATCGGTGGCCCGGAAGCCATGTTCGGCTGGATCATCGGCGCCATCGTCGCCCTGGCCGACGGCCTCATCTGGGCCGAGCTCGGTGCCGCCATGCCCGGTGCCGGCGGCACCTACATCTACCTCCGTGAGGCCTTCCAATACCGCACCGGACGGCTCATGCCGTTCCTCTTCGTGTGGAGCGCGGTCCTCTTCATTCCGCTGATCATGTCCACCGGCATCATCGGCCTGATCCAGTACCTCGGCTATCTGATTCCCGGGGTCACTTCCGATTCCGGAAATACCGCTCTGGGCAAGGTGATTGGCGTCGGCATCACACTCGTGATCATGGCGGCGCTGTTCCGCAGGATCGGCCAGATCGGCAAGCTCACCACCGTGCTGTTCGTCGTCATGCTGGTCGCGGTGCTCAGCACGATCGTCGCGGCGTTCTCACACTTCAGCGGCGCACAGGCCTTCGCATTCACTCCTGGTGCGTTCAGCTTCGGCGGTGGAACGTTCTGGGCCGGACTCGGCGCGGGTTTGATCATCGCGATCTACGACTACCTGGGATACAACACCACCGCGTACCTCGGCGCCGAGATGCGCGACCCAGGCCGAACCATCCCGCGGTCCATCATCTATTCGATCCTCGGCATCATGAGCCTGTACTTCCTGATGCAGGTCGGTGTCCTCGGCTCGATGCCAATCGACGACATCAAGAACGCGACGTCCGTCGCCTCCGCGGTGCTCGAGCAGGCTTGGGGATCTGGCACCGCACGGGTGATCACTGTGTTGATCATCGTTGCGGCCATCGGCTCGGTATTCGCCGGTCTGCTCGGCGGATCCCGGGTGCCATTCGAAGCCGCCCGCGACAAGGTATTCCTCCCGGTGTTCGCCAGACTGCATCCCAAACTGAACCTGCCCACCGCCGGCGTGCTCACGATGGGGGTCATCACGATCATCGGCTCGCTGTTCACCCTGACCACGATCATCAACGCCGCAGTCGCGACCCTGGTCATCATCCAGTCCCTGGCTCAGTGCGCCGCGATTGTCGTCCTGCGACGTCGCCAACCGAACCTCCCGCGCCCGTACCGCCAATGGCTGTACCCCGTGCCGACGATCATCGCCCTGGTCGGCTGGGTCTACATCTACATATCCGCGACCTGGTTATCGATCGGCTTGTCTGTGGGGTGGATTGTCATCGGCTGCATCGCCTTCTTCATCTATGCCAAGACCGAGCACACGTGGCCGTTCGGGCCCAAGGAGATCAACGAAGCCTTCGTCGACGAGGTGAAGGTGACGTGAGCGATTGAACGTCACCGCCGCACATCACACGCATCGGGTACGGTGCCTCGATGATGTTGCAGGGTAGGGCGGTCTTGTTCGACATCGATGGAACGTTGGTGGACTCCACCCCTGTCGTCGAACGCTCTTGGCGCACATGGGCTCAGGAATTCGGCGTCGATGCGGATGAACTGATGCGCGTCTGTCACGGCCGACGGACCGAGGACACCGTGGCGGATTTCGTCACGCCGCAGCGGCGGGCCGCCGCGGTGGCTCGGCTGCAGGCTCTGGAGCTGGCTGATTTCGACGGCGTCACCGCGTTGCCCGGTGCACAACAGCTCCTCGAGGAGCTGCCACGCCGGAGATGGGCTGCGGTGACATCGGGCGAACGCCCGTTGATGACTGCTCGACTCGAGGCGGCGCGGCTTCCGATTCCCGACATCCTGATTTGCGCCGAAGACGTCGCCGCAGGCAAGCCGAGCCCGGAGGGCTATTTGCAGGCCGCCGCCGGGCTAGGGTTCGATGCGTCGCAGTGCGTGGTGGTAGAGGACGCGCCCGCGGGTATCGCTGCGGGGCTGGCCGCTGGTGCGCAAGTACTGGCGGTCACGACGACCCACGATGCCGACCAAGTGTCCAGCGCCGATGTGATCGTCGCCGACCTGTCTTATGTGCGTATGAAATCCACCAATGGCGGTGTCGGGCTGAGCACACAGAATTAGTCGCGCGTAACACTGGAGAGAACCGGCGGGTTTTGAGCGCCGCACCGGATGCGACACTGTGTCCAGAGAGATTGGAGGAATCCGGATGTCGGGCTGGAAGCCGAGAAGCATCTTCGCCGCTGTGAAGACAGGGGGCGTGGCTTCGATTCTGAGCTGGGTACTGATCGTGAGCCCGGCGTCCGCGCTGGCGGATCCGGACCCCGGCGTTCCGGGAGCTGGGGGGCAGGATCCGACACCGTTCACCGGCACGGCGCCATTCGGGCCGCCGAGCGTCGTCCCTGCTAACGGCTCGACGGTGGGGGTGGCCCAGCCGATCATCATCAACTTCCCCGGACTGGTCGACGACTCCGGCGCAGCCGAAAGCGCAGTGCACGTCTCTTCGGTGCCGCCGGTTCCTGGCAAGTTCTACTGGATGACGCCGACGCAGCTGCGCTGGCGCCCGCTGAGCTTCTGGCCCGCCCACACCGAGGTGACCGTCGATGCGGGTGGGACCGTGTCCGGCTTCCGTACGGGCGACGCATTGGAGGCCACGGCCGACGACGCCACGCATCAACTGACCGTCACCCAAAACGGCACCGTGGTGAAGACCATCCCGATGTCGATGGGTATGACCGCCGGTGGCCACCAGACCCCGAACGGCACCTACTACGTTCAAGAGAAGATGCCATCGGTGGTGATGGATTCCTCGACCTACGGGGTCCCGGTCAACTCGCCGTGGGGGTACAAGACGACGGTCGAGCTCGCCGTCCGCTTCGACGACAGCGGAGACTTCGTTCACAGCGCACCGTGGTCGGTGGATGACCAGGGGAAGCGCGACGTCAGTCACGGGTGCATCAACATCAGCCCGACCAACGCAAAGTGGTTCTTCGACAATTTCGGCGCCGGTGATCCCGTCATTGTCAAGAACTCCAGCGGCGGCACCTACGCCAGGCACGACGGCTCCAACGACTGGCAGCTCTAGCTCTCGGCCACCAAGTCGCACAAGCTGACCGCGGGCGAATTGAGTCGCTAGCCGGATTGGCTTGATGGGACAGCGCGGATCGCGTTGCGGTACTTGCCGGGACCCATTTCGAACCATCGCCGACACGATCGACTGCGCACGCTCCGCTCGGCATAGCCGAGTTCGCGCGTGAGATGAGACGGGCTGATAGCGGTGTCGCGCAAATGGTGCTCGGCGGTTTCGCGGCGCACGCTGTCGTTGATTTCGGCGAACGTGGTTTTCTCCGTGCAGAGCCGGCGGTGCAGTGCCCACGCCCAACGGCGCACCGTGGCTGGCAATCTCAGCGGTTGGCAATGTGGAGGTCTGGAGCTTCCTGTCCGGATTGAACTCACATAGACGCGAGATGTGAGGACCGACCGCGCCTTCTAGTCTTCGGTCAACGGGGTCGATGTCGTAAGCATTTCGGAATTGTTATTAGGCGTGGGGCCGCGACCGTCGGCGTGATCAGTGATTGTGGGGCACCGTGCGGTGGAGGTGCGGTAGCGCATCGAACGAGCCCGGTGCTTACCCCGCGGGTAGGAAAACCTTTCCCATCGACAGGTGGAATCTGGTATCGCCGGCGATTACGCAAGCAGGGCGTGATCACGACCATTTGAGTCATGACCACGTCCACACACAACACGGCCCCCGCCCCGGAACTTCGGGGCAAGGCACTTGCGGCGGCCGGCGATCGCGCGATGAAGCCGCGGTTGCGCGACGTGGGAGGAATCCGTCTCGCCGAGAATCTCGACTCGCTTTCCCGCGACTCGATCGAAGCTGCCCAACAGCACAATCTGCGAGCCACCCTGGCAGCTGCGCGCCAGTCGACCAACGTGTGGCGGCGCTTCCCCGAGCTCGAGGCCGTCGACACGGTCGACGATCTCGCGGCACTGCCCCTTTTCTCAGCCGCCGATCTCGCCGCGGGCTGCCCACCGCATTCGGCTGAACTCGTCTTCGACTCCCGGAGCGCCGGGCTCACGCTGCGATCCAGCGGGACCGCCAGTCGCCCGAAGGTTCTCTACCACTCATGGGATTTCACCGATCGGGTCCAACATCTGGGCGCGCGTGGGGTCCGCGCGGCCTTGGAGACACCGGCGAACCGGATGGCCAATTGCCTGTACCCCGGGGACTTGAACGGCGCGTTCCTGTTCGTCCAGGACATCGCGCGGTCCTTGCCTGCGCTTTCCTTCCCGATGGGGGAGTTCACCTCGCCCGCCGAGGCCGCGGCGATCATCGAAGCACACGGGATCGACACGTTGGTGGCGTCACCCGCGTACGGGGCGGAGCTGTTGGCCGGGTACGCCCGCTGCCGCTGCAGAACTTCCTCTTCATCGGTGAGTCGTTGGGAGCCGAGCGGGAGCGCATCGTGCGCTCTGCCGCACCGGATCTCGCCGTGCGGTCGCTGGCTTATTCGACGTCCGAGACCGGCCCCCTGGGGTACCAGTGCCGCCATCAGACCGGCGCGCTGCACCACCTGCACGAGGACGCCAACGTGGTGGAGGTCATCGACGAGGCCGGCCGGCCGGTGCCTCCCGGCACGCCCGGCGAGCTCGTCGTCACACCCTTGACGACGTCGGGGATGGCGCTCTTCCGCTATCGCCTCGGCGATCGGGGCCAGCTGCTGACCGACGCCTGCCGCTGCGGCAGCGCGGCCCGATCGATCTTGCTCCTCGGCCGCATGCCGAACTCGATGACGGTCGACACGATCACCTTCTCCAGTGACCACCTCCTGACAGCGCTGGAACCCCTGGGTGTGTCCAGGCCGAGTGACTGCCAATTCCAGGTCCTTTGGGAGGGCCACCGCTATCGGGTGCGCCTGCTTTTGTCGCCGGCCACTCCGGAAGACATCACGACTGACGCGGTCCGGACGGCCCTGCGCGACGCCCATGAACTCCACGAGGTGCTCGTCAACCCACGGTGTTCGCAGTTCGAGGTGCACCGCGCGGCCATCGATCAGTTCGCGCGCACGAAGCGGGGCAAGGTGCCGGTCCTCTACCAGCACGGAATTTCTGAATGACGGAAACAACAGGCGGTCGGCACGTCCGGCGCGCACTTACAAGACATCGTTTTGAAAGGGAAGATCGATCATGAAAGTAGTTGCGAGTCAACCAGTTCGGGAGAAGGCGGATCCAGCCACGCTGGAGGCGCTTCGCGCCGACCTGGATCGGATCGACGCAGAGTTTCTCGCAGCCCTTGGTGCACGCGTCGACGTGTGCCGGAGCATCGCCTACTACAAGCGCGAGCACGGGGTGCCGATGATGCAACCTCACCGAATCAGTGTCGTGCAGCAGAGGGCGGCGGAGTTCGCCGAGGCCAACGGTCTGGATCTGACCTTCATGAAGCAGATGTACGACCTGATCATCGGGGAGACGTGCCGCATCGAGGATCTGATCATCGACGCCGACACCGAGCCGGGGAGCGCAGCCTGATGCGCGTCATGCTCGTCGACAACTACGACTCGTTCACCTACAACCTCTACCAATTGATCGGAGAGGTCAGCGGACAACCGCCGACCGTCGTCCGCAACGACACACCCTGGGCCGACCTCCGATTCGACGAGTTCGATGCCGCGGTCATCTCGCCCGGCCCGGGTCGGCCCGACCGAGACCGCGACTTCGGTGTTAGCGCCCGCGTGATCCTCGAGAGTGGTCTGCCGGTGCTTGGCGTGTGCCTCGGCCATCAGGGCCTCTGCCACCTCTTCGGCGGCGAGGTCGTCAGCGCGCCAGAGCCCATGCACGGGCGTATCTCGGCCGTCCGCCACACCGGCGGCGACCTCTTCGCAGGCATTCCCTCGCCGTTCGACGTCGTGCGCTACCACTCGCTGGCCGTCACGTCGCTTCCGGCCGACATCGAGGAGCTGGCCTGGACCGAGGACGGGGTCGTGATGGGCGTGCGCCACCGCAACCTGCCGTTGTGGGGCGTGCAGTTCCATCCCGAGTCGATCAGCAGCACCTACGGCCACGAGCTGCTTGCCAACTTCTTCGACCTCGCCGCGGGTCGGCAGGCGTCGGCCCCGCAGGCCGCGGAAACGGAGCATCCCCGCTACGACCTGCACGTGCAGCACCTCGACGTCAACCCCGAGGCGCTGACGGCCTACTCATCCCTCTTCGCCGGAGGCGAGCAGGCGTTCTGGCTCGACAGCAGCTCGGTGATCGAAGGCTTGTCGCGTTTCTCGATGATGGGGAACGGCGACGGTCCGCTCGCCGAGTACGTCACCTACAGCGTCGCGGACGGCGAGGTCGTCGTCCGGAAAGCCGACGGGACCGCCGAGCGGGTTCCGCAGAAGTTCTTCGACTACCTGGACGACCAGCTGCGCGCCCGTGCGATAGCGGCGCCGGCGGGCCTGCCCTTCGAATTCAACCTCGGCTATGTCGGATATCTGGGCTATGAGCTGAAGGCGGAGACCGGGGGCACCGACGCCCATGCGGCCGACACGCCCGACGCCGCCCTGCTTTTCGCCGACCGGGCCCTTGTCCTCGACCACGCGACACGGACGAGCTATCTCCTCGCCCTGTCCATCGCGGGCGACGCGGCCGGGGCCGCCGACGCCGAGGCCTGGCTGGCGACGACGGCGTCAGGCCCTGAGCACCCTTCCCGCCGCGCCCGCCGATCCGGCTCCGGCCCGCGTGCTGTCCGGCCCGGCCATGACCGATCCAGACATCGGCATGAACGTCGAGCTCAGGCACGACCGCGACGCCTATCTCAAGCGGATCGACGAGTGCCTCGACGAGATCAACGCCGGTGAGTCCTACGAGATCTGCCTGACCAACATGGTCACCGTCCACACGTCAGATCGACGTGTTGCCGACCTTCGCGCACCTTCGCCGGGTGAGTCCCGTCCCGTTCGGAGCACTCCTCGACTTCGGCGACGACGTGGCCGTGCTCAGCGCATCCCCCGAGCGGTTCCTCTCGATCGACCGGAACGGAGCCGTCGAGGCGAAGCCGATCAAGGGCACCCGGCCCCGCGGGCGGCGATGCCGCCGAGGATCGTGCCCTGGCAGACGAGCTGCGCGACAACCCGAAGGACCGCGCCGAGAACCTCATGATCGTGGACCTGCTCCGCAACGACCTCAACACGGTCTGCTCGGTGGGATCGGTCCACGTGCCGAAGCTGTTCGACGTCGAGACCTATCGCGGCGGTGCACCAGCTCGTCTCCACGGTCCGCGGCACGCTCGCGCCGGGCCGGTCGGCGGTCGACTGCATCCGCGCCGCGTTCCCCGGCGGGTCGATGACCGGTGCCCCCAAGGTCCGCACGATGGAGATCATCGACCGGCTCGAGCAGGGCCCCCGCGGCGTGTATTCCGGTGCGCTCGGCTGGTTTTCGCTGTCGGGCGCCAGCGACCTCAGCATCGTGATCCGAACCCTCGTTGTCGACGACGGGCGGGTGACGTTCGGCGTCGGTGGCGCCATCATCGCCCTCTCCGATCCGGACGGGGAGTTCGACGAGACCGTCGTCAAGTCGAGGGCGATGATGACCGCCCTGGCCGCGACCGGCCGGCAGGAGGGCCCGAAATGAGCGCCGCTGCCGACCATCGGGCGCGTCGTCGTCGCCGGCGGCTCGGGAGCGGTGGGGTCACTGTTCGCCGAGCGGCTGCAGGAATCGGGCAACGACGTCGTCATCGTCGACCGCGCCGTGCCCGGGCCCACCCACCGTGTCACCCGCTTCGTGCGGGGCGATATCAGCGATCCCGGCGCGGAGGTGGCCGACGTCGTCCGAACGGCCGACGCCGTGCTGCTGTCCGTTCCCGAGCCGGTGGCACTGGTCGCCATTGGCCGGCTGGTCAGAGACACTGCGGCCGGACGCCCTCATCGCCGACACGCTGTCGGTGAAGTCCACGGTGGTCCCCGCCCTGCACGCCGCCGCCATGATCGCCGGAGAGGCGGAGGCGCTGAGCCTCAACCCGATGTTCGCCCCCTCGCTTGGCTTCGAAGGCCACCCGGTGGCTTCGGTGGTCGTGCGCGACGGCCAGCGCGGGCGCGCACTGCTCGACCTGATCGAGCAGTGGGGTGCCCGTGTGGTGACCGTGACCGCCGACCAGCACGACCGGTTGGCGGCCGCTGCCCAGGCCCTCACCCATGCCGCGGTGATCGCCTTCGGCGCCGCCCTGACCGAGTTGGACGTCGACATCGCCGATCTGGACCGGATCGCTCCGCCGCCGCACACCGCGCTGCTGTCACTGCTGGCGCGCATCGCGTCAGGCGCACCGGAGGTGTATTGGGACGTCCAGGCTGCCAATCCCTACGCCCCGGCGGCTCGCCGCGCGCTGTCGCGCGGGGTGTCGCAGTTGGCGGATGTTGTCGATGACGGCGACCCCGCGGCGTTCGGCGACTTGCTCGACCGTCTCTGCGGGGTCTTCGGCCCCCTCCGGGGCGCCTACCGCGAACGCAGCGCAAAAGCGTTGCGCGCCATGACCACTGACCTCACAAAGGAGATAGCTCAAATGACCGACCTGATGGACACCCAAGCGCCGGTTGGCGCCGTTGCAGAGAGCCGGCCCAACTGGGTCGCATCCCGCGTCAGCAAGACCTCGGACTCGCTCGACCGCGCTT
>CAVVUT010000015.1:0-168871 GCA_963751485.1 uncultured Actinomycetota bacterium | reverse complement strand
CGACAGATTTGTGGGTGCCGCGGTTGGGGGCACACATGGGAGGAGGCCTGTACATCCGTCGCGAGATGGACGAGCAGTAGCGGACAACTGGATGTCCCTGCCATCATCGCGCTGTTTGTGGTGCTGTTGTCGCGTCTGTCACGGTGACGGGAGGTGTCACCATCTGGTCGAAGATCATCGACGCCAGCACGAGCCGCGAGGACCGGCAGCTGAGATCGCACTGGAGACAGAGAGGCGCATCGGGCAAGACAAGGTCAACGCCCGAAACCCTCATCTCCGGCTGTCGTATCTTCCATCCGTGGACCCAACCGCGGTCGGGTTGAGGCCGAATATGAACCGACGGCCGCTGATCTCGGTTGGCCTGATGCGCACAAAACGCAGTCTTTCCGTCGCGATCCATGGGTGCAGTCCGGCGCGTTGGCTGCTCAGCTCGGTGGAGCCGTACAGCACGCGCGCGGTGCCCCGCACGATCACGCTCAGCCCCCATCGACGTTGTCGTTGTCGGCCTCGAACAGCACCTGGTTGTGCGTCATCGCGCCGAACAGTTTGGTGCCTTCGGCGGTGCGGAACAGCACCGTGCGCTTCTGGACGACGAAGTTCACCGGGAAGATCTCCAGCCGCCCGCTGCCAAGGCTTGTCACGTACCGGCCGAGCGCGACACTCGAGAGCAAGTTCCAGCTCTCGTTTTCATTGAGCACGGTGATGGGTTGCTTCTTGACGACATAGCTGCATTGTCGTCGCGCTCAGCGCTGCGGGATAGGGCACACCGGACCCGGTCGGATGGTGGCCGAAAGGCCCTCGGGCCTGTCGACGGCAGACGACCCCGCACGGATTGGGAACGAGTTCATCGGCATCGTCGAAAACACTGGCTCCGAGGTGACCGCCGTCAAGAAGGCGACCTGGTCGTCTCCCCGTTCGGCTTCTCCGACGGCACCTGCGAGTTTCCGCGAGGCTGTACATGTCCTGTGTCCACGCACCTTCCGGGCCGGAACCTGACGAGGGCGGTCAAGCGAAGCGGTCCGGGTCCCGTTCGCCGACGACACCCTGTCAAGCCCCCCGTCGCGGCGGACTCAGCGCTTATGCCGTCCCTGCTGACGCTCCCGGACGTCTGGCACCAGCTACCGCGCCGCCCTGGCCGGCGGCGTGAACGAGCGCACCCGCGTCACCGTGATCGTGACGGCCCCGTCGACCTGCTGGCGGTACTGTCGGCCAAACGCCTCGTCCGGGTTGGCCAGCGGGTCGACGCCGCCGCGCCGACGTTGATCTTGAATTGTGTGGTGGGCCTGCCGGAATGCCTTGTACGCCAGTTGGTTCAGTCGTCACGGTCGAAGTCTCGTTGTGTCCGCGATGATTCGTCTGATGCATCAGCTCGGCTGAGCCGAACAAGCGGCGTCCGGACGGTCCAGCTGGGCAAGACGACCACGCCGTCTCCCCCGCCGGGACATCGCGCCAGCACGACCTAGTGGACGCCGTCTACCGCTCGGAGGTCACATGGCTAACCCTTGCTCATGATTGCGCCATGAATCCCGCATCCACTCGATACGGTCGCCGCATGGTGCAAGAGGCATGGACGAGCCAATACCTGCTGCGAAACCCAACCTCGCACTCAAAATCCGCTGGCCCGTCTGGACCACGATCGGCACGCTGCTGGCTGGCACGGTCCTGCTACTAGGCGTCATCCTCGAGCACTACCGCACCAAACAGGTCAACGAAAAATTCTTTCTGTAGCGCAGTCCCGCCTGCGCGAAGGTTTCTAGTCGCATTGCCACTCGCGGCACTGGTCGTGGTCGGCGTGGCCCTCCGCACACTGGTGTGGTGGCCGTCGCACAACCTATTCGGTGTGCTCAGTACGACGACGGCGTCTACTACGCGGCCGCGCGCTGCTGCTCGATAGCTACCTCCCCTATCCCGACTTCCGATCGTCCACCCGCCGGGGTTTTGCTTGTCCTGCTGCCGCGGCCGTCTTCGGGTATCTCTTGGCGACCGATCGGAATGGTCGCCGGCCGGGTCGAGATGCAGCTGGTCGTAGCGCTCAACATCGTGCTCGTGTACCGGCTCGCCGCACTCCTCCCCGGTGACCCGCTGACTCGCAGCCGACGTGCGTTCGTCGCGGCCGCCCTGTACGCCGTCATGCCGAACGCGATCGTCGCCGGGCAGACGATCCTGCTCGAGCCGCTCGCTACCTGTGCATGCCTCACAGCGGTCTGGTTCCTCCTACGCCACGATCAACCCACACGCATCGACGTCGTTACCTGCGGCATGTTCCTCGTCGCAGGTGTCTCGCTCAAGTTATCCGCACTCGCCTATGTGGTCGCGGTCGTCGGGTACCTTTTGTGGACACGACGGCCCAGATGGCTGTTACCGCTCGCTGGCGGCGGGCTCCTTGCTATGGCTGTGGTCATCGCGCCGTTCGTCGTCTCATCTCCCGCATGTGCCTGGCACGACGTCGTCGTCACTCAGCTCAGCCGCGCGCGCGACCCCTTCGTGCCCGACGGCCTCGACCGCGTCGTCAACATGGTGGGTCTCGCAGACATCACGATCCCACTCGCCCTGGTGCTGATCGCGCTGCTCGCGGTCATCAGTTTCCGGCGTTTCGACCCGCAAGTCGGGCTGTGGGTGTCAGTGCTCGTGATCACCGCCCTGGCGTTCGCGAAGTCACCTACTTACTTCACGCACTACGGCGAATCCTTCGGTCCCGCAGTCGCTCTCTTGGTCAGCCGCGCCCTCGACATACGACGAGGCGCTCTGATCGCATTAGCATTCGCCGTCGCGTTCGCGATCGGCACCGGCGCTCAACTCAGCGATCTTCAGGGCCAAGAAGACCTACGCGCCGCCACTGCCGACATTCCCAACGGCAGTTGCGTCTACTCCGACGCGATCAGTCCGCCCCTGATGGCCGGCGTCTACAACACGCCAAGCCCCGGCTGCCCGTCATACGTCGACGGACGCGGCGTCGCCCTGACACAAAACACGATTGGGACAACCGCGTGAGCTTCTACCCGGACGGGTTCGTCGCCGACCACCGTTGGCAGCAAGGCAACGTCGAACAAATGAGGCACGCCGATTACCTGCTCCTACGGTATTCCCCACCGACGTTTCCGGAGTGGGACGGGTCGACGCGTGCGTATGTTTTGAGCCACTTCACGTTAGCCGTCAGGCATCCAAATGGCCGACAGCCGTTCGAGTTGTGGAAGCGCACGACACCTCGGGCACATGGTAGCGATGCGTCGCAAACAAAAGTAAAAGCTCAGCATTGAATACCGTGGCTTCGAATATGGCCGGTTACCGGTTAAAGCCTGCGTAGTTGTTAGCATGTTGTACTCCAACGCATTTCGGCCATTGCGTTCGCGCCAAAGTTACTGCGTGTGCGGCATCCTGCATAACGCCAACCGTTTTCGAGCCCCTACGACCAGCTTGGCGACATGCCCAGCTGAGTGCGCATGGGTCCAGAGATGCGCCAACGACCGACAGGTGTGGGCGTGCGCGTCTAGGTCGTGCCGGGGAGAACGACGCCGCTCCTCCGGCGGGGCGACCGACTCCATCCGCTGCGCCAAGCCGACCTGCTCGCCAATCGTGGTGTAACCCAAAGCACCAGAACCGATCTCACCGGCGATCACCTGGCCGGAGTTCAGGCCCACTCGCACCGATAGGTCGATACCGTCGCGATCTTGGACCTCGGCGGCGAGCCCCTTCGCTTCCTCCTGAATGCCCAAGCCCGCCCGGCAGGCGCGAATAGCATGGTCCTCCAACGCGACCGGCGCGCCGAACACCGCCATGATGCCGTCACCGGTGAACTTGTCCACGGCGCCGCCGTAACGCTGCACCACCGCAGCGCAGCGGTCGGCCAGCTCGGCCATGATCTCGCGCAGCCGCTCCGCACCAACAGCCGCAGCGATGTCCATCGAGTGCACGACGTCGGCGAACAGCACGGTGACTTGCTTGTACTCCGCCGCTGTGGCGGTTGGCCTGACCGGCGCGCCGCACTTATTACAAAACTTGGAGTCCGGCGGCAGGTGCGTCCCGCACGACCCGCACGACGGTCCCGCCGCCGTCAGTGCACCGCGACCGTCGTCCCCGCTGGGGTCCACGTCAGTATCGTGTCACCGCTGGTCAACGGTGTCCGGCAGATTGCGTGTCCATCTTGGGTGGATCGGGGTGCATTCTTCGCTGTCATCAATACTGCCTCTTCAGTCCCCGCACGGGTCGATGATTGATGTTCGGCGGGAAGACCGGCCTTAGGGGAACCCGACGCAAAGGAGCGATGGTGGCAAGTCAAAATGTCGAGATAGCCAAGAAGGCGTATGAGGCGTACGGCGCGGGCGACGTCAAAACGGCCCTAGCCGACTTCGATGACAACATCGAATGGTCCATACCAGGCAACAGCGCGATCAGCGGCGACTATCGCGGCAAAGACCAGTTCATGGAGCTGCTGGGCAAGCTCGCCGAAAAGTCCTTCACCACCACGCCCGAGCGCATCGTCGGCGAGGTCGACGACGTCGTCGTCATCACCAAGACCACCGCCGGTGGGGAATCTGGACTCCAAGCCGACGTGTTGACCTACCGCAGCGGCAAATTTGTGAAAGCCGTGAGCATTGCCGATACCGCTATGCAGGAACGCGTCTTCGGCACGAAGTAGCGATTACCAGTTGCCGCTCGACCACAGCACTGAAGCACTACGGAATCGGGAGACTGCGGGATCGCGGCACGGATGCTAGTCCGGCGCAACCGGCAGGTCCGGGCAAACCTTGACGTAGTCGACGTCGGGTGAAACCCAATCGGCCCACTGCTGGCGGCCGACATAAATCACGCCAGCCGTGAACGCGAACCCGGCAAGTACTCCAGCAAGCGTGGCATTGGATGGTGCCGAGTGCAAAATGCTCCATCCGTGCGTCGAACACAATTTGATCGGCCACCGTCACGTCCCCCTGGTCACGTCAGGCACACGCTACATCCGCGCGGCGGGACCCCCGCCGACAATCCACTCGCGTGCTTTGTCGGCGTCAGCGATCGGGAACGCACGCCACTCCCCAGACACCAGGAAACCAAAGAAACCACCAAAGAACTTCGCTGCGTGTCTCATCCATTCCACGTCAGTGACCATCGCGGCGCGTTCCCAGTCGCGGAGGTGGCTGAAGCCCACCTTCGTGTCTTCCCAGACCGCGCCGGGATCGAGTCCGACGTAATCAGGCGCGATCTCGCAGTAGATTCGCACCTGTTTGTGCCGACTCAGTTTGTCTTCGATGTCCGGTATCAGCACCGTTTCGTAATCAGCCTTCGTCACATGCCCGTGGCACGCTATCGCGATGACGTTGTCGGGAAAGTCCTTCAGCGCCTCGATCACGATGTTTTCTCCTCAACCGTCCTGTCGTCATCGTTTCTTGGCAAAGCGTCCTGGTGTAAGAGGCCAAAGTCACTGGGGTACTACACACCTGGTAGCTGGCGTGCTCGACCTCGATGCACGTGACTAGCGCGGGTGCGGAACCACGCTGTCCGACGCCACCCGCATGTCGACGGTGAAATAGCTGATCGTCGGGTGCTCGCTGACGACGATCTCTCGCAGCTTGGCGAAGACCTTGTCCAACGCCTCCAACGGGTCTACGTCGCGCGGCACGACCGAGATCCCGACGTCGAACCAGTGGCCGCCGTAACGCGTCAAGCCATGGGCGAAGCCGGGCACGTCGACGTGATCTTTGGGATCCCACGAGATAACTTCCACAGCTTTGTCGCTCATGAATGTGACGCTATCGAGAGGAGCGCAATGCCTCCGGGGTCGAAAGACCCTATTCGTTGCGCAGAGGTCCCTCTCGCCAGACGAAAAAGGACTCGGGTCGGATTGTTCGGGTTGAAGCGGTCTGTGGGGGAATCCACAAGGTGGTAAATGGGGAGGGCCCGGGGCGACGGAGTACTAAACGACGGACCGACGCCTGGCCTGTGCTGCTTGGGCAGTCCCGGACTTGCTGGCCCAGCGGTGCCCGAGAGGTGTCTCAGTCGGTTCTGTTTTGAGTTCCCTGGTCCCCTTCGGGGACGCCCGCGCATGCGGGAAAATCGGGTGCGGTCGCTCGCCGAGGTCGGTGTTTCTTGGCGCAGTGAGCCCGTTTTTGAGTTTGATCCGGGGAGCCGATGGTGGGGCTGCGCATTGTTGCCGTGAGCACGAGGGTCCGACTCTTTTTCATCCCTGTTCGGTTCCTGCGGGCGACCGCCTGGTTGTAGTCAGCTGCGTTGGAAGGGTTTTCGTGATGGATGAAGTCGACGATGCCGATCTGGTGGTGGAGCGGGTGGCGGCGCTGGATCTGGGCAAGGCCGGTCTGGAAGCGTGTGTGCGGGTGCCGCACCCGCAGCGGCCCGGCAGGCGGATGCAGGAGCTGCGCGGCTACGCCACGACCACCGCACAACTGTTGGCGATGGCGGCCTGGTTGCGGCACTGGCACGTGCATCGGGTGGTGATGGAATCCACCAGCACCTACTGGAAGGGGGTGTACTACCTGTTGGAGGCCGAGGGGTTTGACTGCTGGCTGGTCAACGCCCGCGAGGTCAAGAATGTGCCGGGCCGGGCGAAGACGGATCGGGCGGACGCGTCCTGGCTGGCGAAGGTCGCCGAGCGTGGCATGTGTCGGCCCTCGCTGGTGCAGCCGCCCGAGATCCGTCGGCTGCGCGATCTCACCCGCTACCGGCGCGCCCTGGTGCAAGACCGCACCCGCGAGCAGCAACGGGTCGAAAAGCTGCTCGAGGACGCCCAGATCAAGATCTCGGCGGTGCTGTCGAACCTGCACGGCGTCACCGGGCGGGCGATCATGGACGCCCTGATCGCCGGCGAGCGCGATCCGCGCACGCTGGCCGGGCTGGCCAAGGCCAGCGCACGCAAGAAGACCGACCGGCTCGAAGAGGCGCTGCGCGGATTCTTCACCGAGCACCACGCGATGATCCTGCAGATGATGCTCGACAACAGCGACCGCATCAGCGCCCAGATCGCCGTCCTCGACGCCCGCATCCAGGTGGCGATCGGCCCTTTCTCCCAACCGGCGGCCCGACTCGCTGACATCCCCGGTGTGAGCACCGTTGCCGCTGCCGAGCTGATCGCCGAGATCGGGGTCGACATGACCCGGTTCCCCTCGGCCGCGCATCTGGTGTCGTGGGCCAAGTTCTGCCCGCAGATCCATCAGTCGGCCGGTAAGTCCATGAGCAAGGGCCGCGGCAAGGGCAACCCGTGGCTGGCCGGCACTTTGGGCCGCATCGCGTTCGTCAACTCCCGCACCGACACCTTTCTGGGCGCCCGGTATCGGCGTCTGGCCCGACGCCGCGGCAAGCAGAAGGCGCTCGTCGCTACCGGCAATTCGGTACTGACCGTCATCTACCACCTGCTGTCAGACCCCGACACCAGATTCTGCGACCTCGGGCCTGGATACTACGAATCCCGGATCAACAAGCGTCGCCGCGCCCGCGACCTCGCCACCCAACTTCAAGCGCTCACAGGCCAGCACATCGCAATCCGCGACGGCAAAGTGGTCATCACCGACACCGCCGCCTGACCCCAAACCCACAGCAACACAACATCACCCAGCTCCGCCGGGGTGCCTTCGGCCTACCCGCTCACCATCCGATTTTCGGGTCAGACACACGAGGCAATGTCGGGTGCCCCGTGTGCTATGCAGTGGAGAAGTTGGGCAACGTGGCTGGCCCCACAGGGGTTTCTAGTCCGCTGTGATGGGAGCTTGCCAGGTTTGAACAGGCTCCGCCTCGCCCTCGTCCACCAGCTCGGCGGTGGTCTCCACCGAAACGACGAGCGAATACGCCTGCGCAAGCTGGAGCAACTTTAAGTCACTGGCCTTTCGCGCTTGGTCTCTTATCGCCTTGAGTAATTCCTTGGCGGCTTCGTCGGCTAGCTCTTTGAGGTCAGCCATGTTCCCTCCTATCGCGCTCGTCGCCGCAGGGAGTCGAACTAGGTCAGGCGCCAACTCGTGTTCGTTATGAAGAGGGCAAGTTCTTCCAATACGCCGGACTTGCACTCTGAGTCGGCCCGCCACCGTCGGGAGTTGGTGGCGGGCTGTACTGTCGGGGCCCCCACACGGGGGTGGCCGACAGCCATACGCCAGGCTGCCGGCCACCAAGCCCGGGCCGCGCGCAACTGTGCTGAGGGGGTCGGCGCGCCGCGTCAACTAACACCATCACCCATATCTGAGGATCGACACAATAGGCCATGGGATTCAGGCCGCGGTCGGCCCCACCTAGATCCCCACGTGGCGGCGCGACCGGCTCGGCGGCCTGATTCACGAGTACTACCGAGCCGCCGCATGAGGCGCGACACGAATAAAGGCGCCCTTCACGCCTTGCGGCGCCCGCGGAAGTATGTACCGTCTCGTACCCGGGCGCGCCGTCGTCAATTTGCGGAACGCGCAACGGGGGAAGACGCCGGTGCGACTGCCCGGGGCTAGTGAGCCGCTCTCTTGCGCCAGGCGCGCGCCGCTATTCTTTCGGCGGCGACGCTTGTAGCGTATGGCTCCCAGGGGAGGAGCTGGTGGAGAGCATGCGGCCTTTCTCGAGGCGAACGTTCATCGCCTGGGTGGGTGGCGCTGGCGCTGGCTTCTACCTGTTCGGTCGGCTTCCCGGCTTGAGTGCGCCGACGGCGCTCGCTCAGGTTCCGGGCGGCACGCTGGATCCAACGACGATTCCGAAGTTCCAGACGCCGCTCCTCGTCCCGCCGGTGATGCCCAAGGCCGCGACAATCGAGCGGCGGGGCCTGTCGGTCGACTACTACGAGATCTCGATGAGGCAGTTCATGCAGCAGATCCTGCCCGCGGGCCTCCCCGCGACGACGGTCTGGGGCTACGGCGCCATCAAGACGGCGAGGCCGGACGGCCTGCTGCTCCACAACGCGCCGTCGCTGACGATCGAGGCGCAGCTGAATCGGCCGGTGCGGGTGAAGTGGATCAACGATCTCACGGACGCGGACGGCAACTACTTGCCGCATCTGCTTCCGGTCGACCCGACGTTGCACTGGGCCAACCCACCGGGCGGCGTGCCGGGCCGCGACATGCGTCCAACGTTCAAGAGCACTCCTGGTCGGTACACGGGCCCTGTTCCGATCGTCACGCACATGCACGGCGCCGTGGGCGTGGCCGACGACAGTGACGGCTATGCGGAGGCGTGGTATCTGCCGGCGGCGAAGAACATCCCCCCGGGCTACGCCCGGGACGGCACCTGGTTTCGCTTCTTCGCGGCCAAGGCTGCTGGATCGTACGGGGTCGACTGGGGCCCCGGCTTCGCTGTCTTCCAGTACCCGAACGAGAACCGGGCCGCGACGATCTGGTATCACGACCACGCTCTCGGCATGACGCGCCTCAACGTCTACGCAGGCCCGGCCGGCTTCTACCTGATCCGGGGTGGGCCAGCCGGCGACAGCGCCGTGATCGACACACGGACAGGCACGCCCGCGGTGCTTCCCGGTCCGGCGCCACGGGAGGGCGACGGATTCCCGTCCGGCACGCCCTACTACGAGATCCCGATCGCGATCCAGGATCGCTCCTTCAACACGGACGGCTCGCTCTTCTACCCCGACAGTCGCGTCTTCTTCGACGGGATCGTGCAGGACTACATCCCGGACGGGGACTTCTCGCCGATCTGGAACCCGGAGTTCTTCGGCAACACGATCATGGTCAACGGCAACACGTGGCCGTTCCTCGAGGTGGAGCGGCGCCGCTACCGGTTCCGGTTCCTGAACGGCTGCCAGTCGCGGTTCCTGATCCTCGACTTCGGCGGCATCCCCGGCGTCGAGGTCTGGCAGATCGGGAACGAGGGCGGGTTCCTGGCCGCGCCGGTGAACCTCAGCGCCGACCACGACAACCGGCTGCTGATGGCGCTCGCCGAACGGGCGGACACGATCGTCGACTTCACCAACGTGCCCGTGGGGAGCTACGTGCTCGCGAACGTCGGCCCCGACGAGCCCTTCAGGGGCGGGCAGCCTGAAGAGGACTTCGAGTCGGCCGATCCGGCCACCACCGGGCAGGTCCTGCAGTTTCGGGTCGTTCCCGCGGTCGGCGCCGACGGCTCGGCCCCGCCGCAAAACCTCCAGCTCCCTGCGATCACGCCTCTGCCCGCGGCCACGGTCACCCGGCAGGTGGCGCTGATCGAAGAAGCCAGCGAGGGTGCCGACGAGGAAGGGGAAAAGGTCGAGGGGCCGGTCGAGGCGCTCCTCGGGACCGTCTCCGCGGGCGCCTGGACAATGCGCCATTGGATGGACCCGGTGACCGAGAATCCGGCAGTCGGCGCGACCGAGATCTGGGAGATCTACAACACGACTGCGGATGCCCACCCGATGCACATCCACGAAATCATTTTCGAGGTCGTCAACCGCGAGGGTCTCGTCCTCAACGAAGACGGGGAGGTCGTCGAGCCGATCCAGCTCACAGGCGAGATCACTTCGCCAGAGCCATGGGAACGCGGCTTTAAGGACACGGTCATCGCCTACCCGGGCCAGGTGACGCGACTCAAGGCGCGCTTCGGAAAGCCGGGCCAGTTCGTCTGGCACTGCCACATCGTCGAGCACGAAGACAACGAGATGATGCGGCCATACCGCATCGGACCTGCCCAGCCAGGGCAGCCCCACTGAAAGGCCGAAACCCCCCGTCGAAGCGGTCACGCGGGCACGAAACTCGTCCCCCGGGAACTTCCCACTGAGCGATCAATGACCCAATTCTGCTGGTTCTGCTTGCCCGACGGGAGTGGTTGGGCGCGATCTTTCTATTCGCCGGGTTAGCCGTTGAGTTCGGGCGGCGGCGTGAAAGAGGTTGACAGCGCGAACATGTAGGGCGCGTATGTCTCTTGATCGATCTCGAGCGCGAAGTGCCGGGACTAGTGGTCACGCCCGTTAGTTCGTCGGGGGTTGGGTCCAGGCGGTGGGGTCGTTGAGGTAGAGGCCGCAGGCGCAGTCGAGGGCTTCTTCAGGGGTGCCGACGGGGTATCCGCTGGGTAGGACGGCGTTTTCGTAGCCGTCGCGGCTAGCGAGGTGGATCGCGAAGCCCCAGCTGTTGGCTGAGCCGCCGTAGCGCAGGCGGAACAGTGGCAGTGCGCTGCCGTCGGGCAGGTGCCCGTCGACGTAGACGAACTGGCCGTGGTGGCGGATGTTGAGATCGGCTAGCTGTGGCCAGCGTTCGCGGGTGCGCGTGATCAGGCGATATCGCAGTGAATGCTTGGTCGACTCCGGGGGCGTGGGCACGGCGTCCATGATGCTCGGACCGATGCCCCGGCGTGTCGTGGCGGACACGGGCCGGGACGCGGGCGACAAACGGTCTATGCCTGTGTTGATTGCCGATCAGATAGTTCTGTGCGATGGGCAGCGGCTGCTGCTGGCCCGGGCGCGCCGAGCCAGCGGTGAGCACCGCGACGTCTTGCGTGCCCGGATCGTGCTGGCCGCCGCCGACGGCGCGTCCAATGCCGCGATCGGTCGGGCCCTGGGTGTCTGTGATGACACCGTCCGTAAGTGGCGGCGCCGGTTCTGCCAGTATGGCCTGGACGGTCTCCGTGATCGGCCCCGTACCGGTCGGCCCCGCCGGTTCCCGGCCACCGTCGTGGCCGAAGTGAAGGCGCTCGCGTGCGAACTACCCGCCAATACCGATGTGCCGCTGGCCAAGTGGAGCTGCCCGGACCTGGCTGTCGAGGCCGCGCGGCGCGGCCTCGTCGAGTCGGTGTCGGCCTCCACGGTGCGACGCTGGCTGAGCGCTGACGCGCTCAAGCCGTGGCAGCATCGATCGTGGATCTTCCCGCGCGACCCGTATTTTGCCGTCAAAGCAGCCCGGGTGCTCGATCTCTACGCACGGGTTTTCGACGGCGAGCCACTGGGCGAGAACGACTACGTGCTCAGCGCCGACGAGAAGCCCGGCGTGCAAGCCCGCAGCCGTAGGCATCCCAGCCGCCCGCCGGGTCCGGGCCGGCGGCCGATGCGGGTCGAAAGCGAATACCGGCGGCACGGCACACTGGCCTACCTGGCCGCCTATGACGTGCACCGCGCCCGCGTGATCGGCCACTGTGCACCCAGCACCGGCATCGAACCGTTCAGCGCGCTCGTCGACAAGGTCATGACCCGCGAGCCGTACGCCTCCGCGCGGCGAGTGTTCTGGGTCGTGGACAACGGCGCCTCCCACCGCGGCTGGACCGCAGCAGCACGGCTTACCGAGGCATTCCCGAACGCGACCATGATCCATCTGCCGGTGCATGCGTCCTGGCTCAACCAGATCGAGATCTACTTCTCGGTGGTGCAGCGAAAACTGCTGAGCCCCGACGACTTTGCCGACCTCGACGTCCTCGCCAACCGACTCACCGCATTCGAAGCCCGCTACAACACCGCCGCCCGACCGTTCGACTGGCGCTTCAACCGCAACGACCTCAACCGACTCCTCACCCAGATCGCCGCGTGACCCCCGACGAACTAACGGGCGTGACCACTAGTCACCCGCTCGTTGTCCTTAGTCCTCCGGCCGAGATGAGGTCGTCGAGCCCGAAGACTTGGATCGGCCCCAGCGCACCTGTTGCGGTGATGGCGCCTCGGGCGGCCTGGTGTGCAGCCCAGGAGAGCAACCGTGCGGTGAGGGTGAGGTGATGTGGGCCCTGCAGCGCGGTGTGACTGAGCTGGTTTCCGTCGACGTCGTAGGCGGTCGCGGCAACCCAGGACCGGCTGCGGGCAATCGATTGTGTCGTGGGTTCGGTGGTGCCGGCGTCGATAGCGAGGCGGGCAGCGTGTCGGATAACGGTCGCACCGAACGGCACCCGGGTGGCGACGGTGGTGGCGCGCGACATCCGGTGCAGCAGGGGTGTCGCGGGCCCGAACCAGCCGAGATAAACATTGACCTCGGCAAGCTGTGAAAACGACCTGGGCAGCGCGAAGTGTTCGGTAGCGCCGATCGACAGGCCGGCACGCGAAGCGCCGTCGACGTCGAAGTACCGCATCCGGGTGCCACCGGGTTCTTCGATCAGGCGACACCCGCGCCAGGCGTACATGGGTTCGGTGAGCGCGCGGGCCAGCGAGTCGCGGGCCGCCGGACCGGCGGCGGTACGGAGAGCGCCGGTGAGGTAGTAGCCGATGTCGACCCGGACGGCGTCGAGGCCGGCATCGCGTAGCGCGACGGCGGCGGCAAGGTTGCCTGGTACGAAGTCGTAGCCGAATCCGGTCAGCAGTGCGACGCCTGCGGCCTTGGCTCGGGGGCCGTAGTGCTGGAACACTTTCCGAACGAATGAGGGTTCGCCGGTCGAGTCGAGATAGTGCGCGCCTGCGCCGATCGCGGCCTCGATGGGCGGGCCACCGACCGTGGCGAAGGGGCCGACCGTCGAGATCAGCACGTCACCGGGTGATAGCAGGCGCTGGATCGATCCGGGGTCGGCGAGGTCGACGACCGCGACTTCGAGATCATCGAGATCGGCGGCGATCTCGTGGAGCCGCTTCGGGTTACGCCCCGTCAGCAGCGGACGCGCTCCGGCGGCGACGAGCTCGTGAGCGGTGCGGCGGCCGGTGTGGCCGGTTGCGCCGCAGATCACGACCCGTGCGTTACTCATGCCGACACTGCCACGGCCGGATCGCCACTTGTAGGCAGCGCGGATTTCCGCGGAGTCTGCGCCTCCGTGCTCGCGTCGGTGCGGAGCTGACGGGCCGCGAGGTTAGCGAGCGTCGCTATCTCGCCAGCCGTACGCGCTATCCATCGCGGTGTGGTTAGCGCGGCGAGACTGGCCCGCAACACTGCCGCAGGCACCCGACTGGCGGAGGCTCGGGCGATCGCGGGCAGGTGTTCGTCGGCGAAGACGATCGTGTCGGCAAGCGTCGCGGCCTTGTCGAAGACACGCAGCATCTCGCTGATCCCGACGAGCATGCTGGTGGTTTCGGGCAGCACTTTCGCGGCGAGCTCGGCGAGCGGGACGTCGAGCCGTTGCTGTGCACGGATCAGCCGTATCAACAGGTCGGCGCCCTCGGTGATCAGTCGGCCAGACCCACCGCGCGGCTTGAGCAGGCCGTACAGATATAGATTCGCCAGACCGGGAGCGAACAGGCGTTCGATCAGCACCGGATTGCCGTCCTCCCAACGGAACCGGTGTTCGTCGAGGAACGGAAACTCGACTTCGAAGCCGGTCGCCCAGACGATCACGTCGTAGCTACCCGTTGTGCCGTCGACGAAATGCACGTCGTGGCCGTCGAACCGGTCAATGCCGGGCCGCGCGGTCACTTTCCCATGGCGCAGGTAGTACAGCAATTGTTCGTTGACCACCGGCTCGGTATCGAACAGTTTCCGAGTCGGCCGAGGCAGTCCGTAGCGTTCCCATGGGCCGAATCTGGTCCGAATCATGGTGCGTGCCACCATGCGGGCCACAGGCTTGGGCAGCCAAAGCCTGTCCCACTCGGCCACTGGCACGCCCGCGAACAACTTCGGCGTGAACCAGGAACCGCTGCGCATCGAGATGTCGCAACCGCCGCGCGTCAGCGCGGTCTCCACCGCTACATCGCAGGCGCTGTTACCGGCTCCGACGATCAGCACCCTGTCGCCGTCGAGGTCAGCGGGACCGCGGTATTGCTTGGAATGCAGTTGCTGCCCAACGAACTTGCCGGGATACGTGGGCCGCCGCATCTTCCAGTCGTGGCCGTTGACCACAACAACTCCCCTGTACTGACGTACCTCACCTTCAGCCAACTCCACCCGCCACCCCGCCAGCCCGCGTTCGTCCAGCGGTCGACAATTGACCACTTCGGCGTTGAACTCGATGTGCTCGCGCAGCCCGTAGCGGTCGACGAAGGATTCCAGATATGCCAGCATCTGCGCTCGGCTTGGGAAGTCCGGATAGTGCGCCGGCATGGGGAACCCGGCATATGCGGTGCCGGCGCGTGAGCTGATCAGATGCGTGGAGTCGTAAACGCCGTGCGCCCAGTTACCGCCGATGTGATCGGTCGCCTCCAATTGGTCGTAGGAGATTCCCGCCTGTTTGAACGCGCGGGCGACGCCGTTGCCGACATATCCCGCGCCGATGATGCAGTACCGAGGGTCACTCATCGTCACGTCGCGCTCCCTTTCGCTTCATTGGTATCGATACCATACTGGTAGTGTGTTTCCGATACCAATCTGCAGATGAGAGGATCCACTCGATGACGATGCGGCCGCCGTTTGACGATTCGGTATCCCGAGTCGTCGCATTGCTCGGCGACAAGTGGACGATCCTGCTCCTTCGGGAAGCGTTCTTCGGTGTGCACCGATATAGCGAGTTCGCCCGTAATCTCGGCATCACCAACCGCAACTTGCTGACTGGCCGGCTTCGCCTCCTCGTCGACGCGGGTGTCGTCAAACGCATCGACGACGGCGGCGGCCGGGTCGATTACCGGCTCACTCCCCGCGGACTCGACCTCTACCCGGTGCTGATGACGATGATGGCGTGGGGCGATCGACACCTCGCCGGACCCGAGGGCCCACCAATGACCCTCCACCACAAGGGCTGCCGACACACCTTCACCCCGGTCCTCGCATGCGAGCACTGTCGAGAACCGGTGGACCCCCGTGACATAGAACCACGGCCAGGGCCCGGATACCGACTCACCACCGAGTCGGGCGACACCGAACATGCGTCATAGCCCGTCAGCATGTGGACATGAAAATGAAAGCAGGCCAGGACTTTTCAGTCCTGACCTGCCCTTTGTTGTGGAGCTGCCGGGAATCGAACCCGGGTCCTACGGCATTCCCTCGAGGCTTCTCCGTGCGCAGTCCGCTATGCCTCTACTCGGATCTCCTGATCACGCGAACAAGCTCAGGATGACGATCCCAGTCGCTGTTTGGTGTCCCGATGAGTCCCGCGACCGAACTCATCGGTTGATCCCTCTAGACGACGTCAGGATCCGGGGCGAGGGCCTTCCCGGTCTGACGGACCTGCTGTCGCTTAGGCAGCGAGAGCGAAGTCGCGCTGATTTGAATCGGCGCTTAATTGGTTGCAACGACGCTTACGGTGGTCTCTTGCCTGCACCGGCACGCTTCCCTTGATTCGATGCGCGAAGTCGAAACCGTTCAGCCCCTCGCATACCTGCCGACTTTCGGCAGGACAGTCCATCTTACCGTCGCGCACAACAATCGCCAGGGAATAAAAAGTCCCAGCTAGATCACGTAATTGAGGTGCTCTACGATCCTCTTCCCCACCGCCTCGTCGCCGCCGTACGAGACCAAGTCGTGGTCGACGACCTGCCTGCCACCGGCCAACCGGGCGAACAGCAGTCCGTCGAGCATGATCGTCGCCGTGGGTTCTTCGCCGCCGAAGTCGTCGACCAGCCTGGCCTTCCCGTCGACGGCCACATTGATCGTGCGCGCCAGCGGCCCGGTCAGCTCGAGTCGCACGCGCGACCCGTCGGGCGCCCCGCCGAGCTTGCCGACGACGAAACCCATGCTGGCCGCCATCTCGTCGAGCGCCAGCCGAGAGTCCGAGCCGCCGAAGTCGGTGTCCCCCGCAAGCCGCTTCACCGCTTCGCGGATGTCGTGTTGGTGCATCCAGCAGTCGAAGATCCGTACCCGCATGAAGCGCCCGTAGCTGTCCGGCCCGGCCGGGGTCGCGGTGAGCCCGTCCCACTGGGCCTCGCGCATCGCTGTCAGCGCATCGCGGCGCTCGGCCGTCGTCGTGCGGAAGCGGTCGAGCAGTTCCGAATTACTGTGCCCGCGAAGCTTGCGCACCCACCGCTCGTTCATCACGCCGATGTCGTTGCGCACATGCTTCAGCGTCGACACATCGATGTCGGCGTCCGGCATGGCGGCGCCCTGAAGCATCGACTCGGTGCCGATCACGTGGGCGACGACGTCATGGACACTCCAACCCGGCAGCGACGTCTGCTGACTCCACTGAGAGTCCGGCAGGTCGCCGATGACGTGGTCGATCGCATCCCAGCTGGCGAAGAGTCCGTTCAATACATCGGATTTGTCCAGCTGGGTCACCTGACGTGAAGGGCTGCTCACGGGCCGACGGTACCGCTCACGGCGTCACGAGCGACCGCGAACTGCCACTAATCACCGGCGTGTTGGGGAGCAGACTCCCCCTTGCACGCGGGGAGGTACCCCCAGGTCGCTCGGCGAAATGAGAGATCGGACATTGGGACCGCGCGCAACTTGCCGTCGCCGCGAAGACCAGCAGCCGCCAAAGGCGGGCGACGCCGTGGTTTCGAAACGCCATCACACCCGCGCACACCATCGCCGCGGCGCCGGTGCAGGCTTGCAGCGCCGTGTAGCCCCATCGAGCCGGCTCGACGCCCCACAGAGCCAGCGCATTGACACACGCCAGCCCCAGCACGACGGCAAACACACCAAGGCGAAGCTGTTCGCCCTTGACCGACACTCGGCTCCTCTCAGTGGCGCTTTCGGCGATATTTCCACAGCCATGATGCCCTATCGAGCAAACTCCAAGCTGTGAGCAGGCCTTCGACGGTCGTGGCCGCCGATCAGCTCGCCCACGACGCCGGCAGGTGACCCTGGCCGCCGCCCGGTAGCGTGCCCGTCGTGTGGGGCGCGGTGTTGGTGATGGCGCTTACCGCCATGGTGGACCCGCTGCGAATCGGAATCACAGTTCTCGTGGTGTCGCGTGAACGGCCCATGCTTCAGCTGCTCGCGTTCTGGCTCGGCGGCCTGGCGATGGGTTTCACCGTCGGTCTCGGGGTGCTGTTCCTGCTTCGCGATTTCGCGCTGGAGTTCATGCAGCACGAAGCGTCGGCCGCCGCCAGCGCAGGCGTCGCGATCATCCAGATCGTCGTTGGGGCGCTCGCACTGACCATCGCCACGCTCATCGCAGCGGGATTCCGCATGCGGACGCGGCCGCGGCAGTTGAACACACCCGCCGTATTCACCCGGCTGTCGTCGCGGGTTGGGTCGCCGTGGATTGCGTTCTTGCTCGGCGGCTGGCTGGGGACACCCCTACAGTACGTCGCCGCGCTCGCCGCCATCCTGGCATCGGGCGCCGACGCCCGTACGCAGATCGCCGCGGTGATCGTTTACCAGGTGGTGGTGCTCGCGCTTGCCGAGATACCGCTCGCCAGTAGCCTTTTCGCACCGGCGAAGACGCAAGCGGTCATGTCGTGGGTGCATGACTGGGTCCTCGCTCGCCGTCGGCAGCTCATCTCCGCCATCATCGGCGTGGTGGGAATCTTCCTGGTGGTCAACGGCATTGGCAGCCTCTGACGGCGAGGAGCTACCCCGCGGCGATCATCGCGACCGATGCCAGCGCAAGCACCATGCCGACCGCCTGCCAGCTGGTCACCCTCTCCCGCAACACCACGATCGCCAGCAGCACCGTCGCCGCCGGATACAGCGACATCAGCACACCGGCCAGGGAGAGCAGCGACGCGTGCAGCGCCAGCAGCATCGCGATGTTGGCCGCGACGTCGAGCACCGCGGCCAGCAGCGCCAGCCGAAGCGGGGTGCCCGACGGCGGCGCCAGGTTGCCGGTGATGGCTGCGACCACCAACACCATCACGCTGGCCGCCAGCCGCGCGAACACCAGCGGCCACAACCGGGCTTCGGCGGGTGCCTGTGCGATCAATACGAAGTTCAGCCCGAAGGCCACGCCCGAGCCAACGGTCATCCAGGCGACCTTCTTGGTGAACTTGTGGGATGTCACGTCCTCGTCGGTCGCCTCGCGACTGACGAGGACGACGGCGACCAGTGCGAGGACGATGCCGACGGCTGCGAGTGCACCGGGCCGCTCCCCCAGTGCGAGACCGACACCGACCGGGATCGCCGCAACGAGGATCGCCGTCAGCGGTGACACCACCGAGATCGGGCCTGCACCCAGCGCGGCGTAGAACCACCAGATCCCGAAGGCCTGGGAAACACCGCACAAGCCGCCCCAGAACACCGCTTCGTGGGAGATCTCACCGCCGACTACTGCGGCCAACCCCAGCAGCAACACCAACGCGATCGGATAGGACACCAGCACCACCCGCAGTGCCGCCACCCGTCGCGACGCGATACCGCCGACGAAATCGCTGATGCCGTAGCCCAGCGCCGACGCCAGCGCGAAGACGATCCCGATCAGGTCATGCCCTTGGCGCGTCGGCCCATTTCGCGGGCCACCTCGCGCTGCGCGTCGCGACGCGCCATGTCCTGGCGCTTGTCACGAGCCTGCTTACCGCGGGCGAGTGCGAGTTCGACCTTCACCTTGCCGTCGGAGAAGTACAGCGACAGCGGCACCAGCGTCAGGTTGCCGTCCCGGATCTTGCCGACGAGAGTGTCGATCTGCTTGCGGTGCAACAGAAGTTTGCGGTTACGACGCGGCGCGTGGTTGGTCCAGCTGCCGTGGTGATACTCCGGGATGTGCAGGTTCCGCAACCAGATCTCGCCATCGTCGACGGTCGCGAACGCGTCGGCCATCGAGGCCTGGCCGTCGCGCAGGCTCTTCACCTCCGTGCCCATCAGCGCAACCCCGGCCTCGAACGTCTCGAGGATCGAATAGTTGTGCCGCGCCTTGCGATTGGTCGCGACCACCCGGTTGTTGCTTGACCTCGTCGGGTCGGCTTTCTTGGCCATGGCTAACGTCTGACGTAGAGGCGCAGGGTGGCGTATGCGGTGACGCCGGACATCGCAAGACCGAGGAACAACATCCACGGTGCGCTGTAATACAACACGTCCGCGTAGTCGACCTTGGCGATCAGGTTCGCTTCATAGAACTGATTCAGCGCGTTCTCCAAAAACAGCGCGCGCACCAGGATCAGGCCGACGATCGCGATCACCACACCGATGAAGGCGGCAAGCATCGCCTCCACCAGGAAGGGCAGCTGTGTGTACCAGCGGCTGGCACCGACGAGTCGCATGATGCCGATCTCGGTGCGACGCGTGTACGCGGCGACTTGAACCATATTGGCTATCAACAGAATTGCGCCGACGGCCTGCACCAACGCCACCGCGAACGCGGCGTTGCTGATGCCTTCGAGCACCGCGAACAGCCGGTCGATCAGATCCTTTTGATTGAGCACGTTGAGCACGCCGGGCTGGCCGGCGATCGCATCGTCGAAATCCTTGTGCTGTTCGGGATTGTCCAGCTTGACGATGAACGAGGACGGAAAGGCGTCCTTGCCCGCGACATCTTTGTACTGGGGGAACTTCTTGATCGCGTCGTTGTACGCGTCCTCGCGGTTGAGGAATCGCACGGACTTGACGTCATCGCGCGCTTCGATCTTCGCCCGCAACGCCTTGCAGGGGTCAGCGTCACACGTCGGGTCGTTGGCCGACACGTCGTTGGTCAGGAACACCTGGCTCTCGACCCGGTCCAGGTAGATGGCGCGCGACTGGTCGGCAAGGCGCACGACCAAAAGACCGCCGCCGAACAACCCGATCGAGATCGCGGTGGTGAGGATCATCGCGACCGTCATCGTGACGTTGCGACGGAAGCCGGTTAAGACCTCGTTGACCAGGAATCCGAAGCGCACTAGCGGTCCATTCCGTAGATGCCACGCTGTTCGTCGCGCACGAGCCGGCCCAGGCTCAGCTCGACGACCCGCTGCCGCATCGAGTCGACGATGTGGTGGTCGTGGGTGGCCATCAGCACCGTCGTCCCGGTGCGGTTGATGCGCTCGAGCAAGTCCATGATGTCCTGACTGGTTTCGGGGTCCAGGTTTCCGGTCGGCTCGTCGGCCAGCAGCACCAGCGGGCGGTTCACGAAGGCGCGGGCAATCGCCACGCGCTGCTGCTCACCACCCGACAACTCGCCGGGCAACCGGTTCGCCTTGCCCGACAGGCCGACCATCTCCAGCACATCGGGGACAACGCGGTTGATCACGTCGGGTCGCTTGCCGATCACCTCGAGGGCGAATGCCACGTTCTCGAAGGCCGTCTTCTGCTGCAGCAACCGGAAGTCCTGAAAGACACACCCGATCACCTGGCGCAGGCTGGGGACTTGGCGGCCGGGCAGCTTGTTGACGTGAAACTTCGACACCCGCACGTCGCCCTTGGTCGGCGAGTCCTCGGCAAGCAGCAGCCGCATGAACGTCGACTTGCCCGAGCCGGAGGGACCGATGAGGAAGACGAACTCGCCCTTGTCGATCCTGACCGAGACATTGTCCAGCGCCGGTCGCGCCGATGACTTGTACTGCTTGCTGACGTGGTCAAGCGTGATCATCACGGCACGCCAGTGTAGCGGTGAGACAAGGATGGGCCCGTCTGGCTATCTCGGCGCCTGGGGCGACGCGGGCACCGTCCCCGGTATTGGCGCGCCCGTCGTCGGCGTCGTCGAGCCCGGTGTCTGAGTGAGCGTCTGCGGCGGGAGCGGGCCACCCGGACCGTCCGGATCGATCACGGTTGTCGTCGGGGTTGGCGACGTCGGGCTGGTCGTGGTCTCCTCCGACGGCGTCGTCGTCTCGGTCGTGGTCGGTGTCGTGGTAGTGGTCGTGGTGGACTCGGACTCCTTCGGCCTGCTGACATTCGTTCGCGGCACCCAGGTGTAGTTCGGGTCGGGCACGAATCCCGGCGGGACGACGGCGGGTGCAGGCTCTTGCGGCGTTGGAGCGGGCTGGAACGTCTGCTGGACCCAGAACAGCGCGATGAACACGATGATCAGCACGATGGTCGACACCCGAAACTGGCCGAGCCTCGCCTTGAACCATGAGTTCACTGTTTGTGCTCCGGTGCGCGCTCGGCCTGTTCGGCCTCTGCTTCCTCCGCGGCGGGCGTTTCGGCCGGATGCGGAAACGCGGCGACCATCGGGGCATTGCCTTCAAACGAAACGATGCCCGCGCGGCGTAGCGCACGGACCACCAGCACGCGGAGCCGACGGCCGACCTCGTACTGCCTGCCCGGCAGCGTGCGCGCCACCATCCGCAGGTTCACGGTGTCCAGCTCGATGCTCTCCACCCCCATCAGCTGCGGCGCGTCGAGCAGCAGATCCTTGAGGGCGGCATCCTCCTTCGCTTTCTCGGCGACGTCGTGCAGCACGTCGTTGACGACGTTGAGGTCCGCAGAGCTCGGCACCGGAATGTCGACGACCGCGCGAGCCCAGTCCTTCGACAGGTTGAGCGTCTTCACGATCTGCCCGTTGGGAATGGTGAACATCTCACCCTCGGTGGACCGCAGCTTCGTGACTCTCAGCGTGACATCCTCGACGGTGCCCTCAGCGGGGGCCGCGATACCCGCCACGGTGAGCGACACCAGATCTCCGAAGCCGTACTGCCTCTCGGTGATGATGAAGAACCCGGCCAGCAGATCCTGCACGATGCGCTGGGCGCCGAAACCCAGTGCGGCGCCGAGCACCGCGGCGGGCGCCACCAGCGATCCGACGGGTATCGCGAGGACGTCGGTGACCTCAACGGCGACCACGACGAACAGCAGCGCCACCGACACCCACGAGATCACCGATGCGACGGCCTGGCGATGTTTGGTGCTCTCGGAACGCACCAGCTGGTCGCTTTCCCGATACTGCGTGTCGAGACGCCCGACAATCTTATTGGCCCCCCAGTTGATGAACCGGGCCATCAGCAGCCCGCCGATCAACAGCAGGGCGATCCGCAGGCCGCGGCCGAGAATCCAGACGCCGAAATTGCCCTGCCAGAAGCCTTCCCAGCGATCGGCCAGGGCGAATGCAAGTACGGTGTTATTCGTCATCTTATGTGTTGCGCCAACGAATTCCGGCCTCGAGGAATCCGTCGATGTCTCCATCCAGTACCGCAGCGGGGTTGCCGACTTCGTACTCGGTGCGCAGGTCCTTGACCATCTGGTAAGGCTGCAAGACGTAGGACCGCATTTGGTTGCCCCACGAGCTGCCGCCGTCACCCTTCAACGCATCCAGCTCAGCACGTTCTTCTAAACGCTTGCGTTCCAACAGCTTTGCCTGAAGCACTCGCATCGCCGAGACCTTGTTCTGCAATTGCGATTTCTCGTTCTGGCAGGTGACCACGATACCGGTCGGGATGTGGGTCAGTCGAACCGCCGAGTCGGTCGTATTCACGGACTGCCCACCAGGCCCGCTGGAGCGGTAGACGTCGACGCGCACATCGCTGTCGGGGATGTCGATGTGGTCGGTGGTCTCCACCACCGGCAGCACCTCGACTTCGGCAAAGGACGTCTGGCGTCGGCTCTGGTTGTCGAACGGGCTGATGCGCACCAGTCTGTGCGTGCCCTGCTCGACCGACAGCGTGCCGTAGGCAAAGGGGGCGTGCACGGCGAACGTCGCGCTCTTGATGCCCGCCTCCTCGGCGTAGGAGGTGTCGAAGACCTCGACCGGGTAGCTGTGCTTTTCCGCCCAGCGGATGTACATCCGCATCAGCATCTCGGCCCAGTCCGCCGCGTCCACCCCGCCAGCGCCGGAGCGGATGTTGACCAGCGCCTCGCGCTCGTCGTACTCGCCGGACAGCAGCGTGCGGACTTCCATCGCCTCGATGTCCTCGCGCAGCTGCTTGAGCTCGGCGTCGGCCTCGGCCATCTCGTCGGCCGCGTCCTCTTCGGTGGCCAGCTCGTACAGCACTGGCAGGTCGTCGAGGCGCTGGCGCAGTTCCTCGACGCGCCGCAGCTCACCCTGGGTGTGAGATAGCTCACTCGTGACCTTCTGGGCACGGGCCTGGTCATCCCAGAGGTTGGGATCCGACGCCTCTTGTTCGAGCTTCTCGATGCGGGTCCGCAACGCAGCGACGTCGAGCACCCGCTCCACCGTGGTGAGGGTGGAGTCGAGGGCGGCGAGGTCGGCTTGACGGTCGGGATCCACGGGAGTTCAGCGTACCGGCGTGCCAGTTCCCCCTGACCAGCGGCAGCTTCGCGATCGTCGCGTTCTAGAGTCGGGTGGGGGAACCAGCCTGGCGGCAGACGCGACAGCCCCTTTGCATGTCGCCGGGCAGCGACAGTGAGGCACACATATGCCCAAAAGGCGCCCGTATCACGTGGCGATCGTCGGCTCGGGCCCGTCCGGGTACTTTGCCGCGGCGTCGCTGTTGAAATTCGCCGACAGCGACGACGACGCCGACGTGCGGGTCGACATGCTCGAGATGCTGCCAACGCCGTGGGGTCTGGTGCGCTCCGGCGTCGCGCCCGACCATCCGAAGATCAAGTCGATCAGCGCCCAATTCGAGAAGACGGCGCTCGACCCCCGCTTCCGGTTCTTCGGGAACATCGTGGTCGGCGAGCACGTGCAGGTCGCCGAGTTGGCCGAGCGCTATGACGCGGTGATCTACGCAGTCGGCGCCCAGTCCGACCGGGCGTTGAACATTCCCGGCGAGGATCTGCCAGGCAGCGTCGCCGCCGTCGACTTCGTCGGCTGGTACAACGCGCACCCTCATTTCGAGGAGATGGCGCCGGACCTGTCGACCGGGCGGGCCGTTGTCGTCGGCAACGGCAACGTCGCGCTGGACGTGGCGCGCATCCTGGTCACCGATCCCGACGTGCTGGCCACCACCGACATCGCGGATCACGCGTTGAAGGTGTTGCACGACCGTGGTGTGGAAGAAGTGCTCATCATCGGCAGGCGCGGCCCACTGCAGGCCCCGTTCACCACGCTGGAGCTTCGCGAACTCGGCCACCTGGAAGGCCTCGGCGACGTGGACGTGGTGGTCGATCCTTCGGATTTCGCCGACATCAGCGACGAGGACGTGGAGGCCGCAGCCAAAACCGTCCGCAACAACATCAAGGTGTTGCGCGGGTACGCGGGCGAGGCACCGAAACGGGCGAAGCGGCGGATCGTGTTCCGGTTCCGCACGTCGCCGATCGAGATCAAGGGCGACGGCAAGGTCGAGTCAATGGTGTTGGGCCGCAACGAGCTTGTCGCCGACGACACGGGCCGCGTCTCGGCCAAGGACACCGGCGAGCGCGAGGAGGTCCCCGCGCAGCTCGTGGTGCGCGCGGTGGGCTACCGCGGCGTGCAGACGCCAGGCCTGCCGTTCGACGAGAAGAACGGCACCATCCCGCACACCGGCGGCCGGATAGAGGGCAGCCGCAATGAATATGTGGTGGGCTGGATCAAACGCGGCCCGACGGGCGTGATCGGGAGCAACAAAAGCGACTCGCAGGAAACCGTCGACACGCTGGTCGCCGATCTCGGCGGTGCCCAGCTCGCCGACTTCCCCGAGGACCATTCCGAGGCGATCGCCGAGTGGCTGGTGGAGCGGCAGCCGAAGCTTGTCACCGACGACCACTGGAAGCTGATCGACGAGCATGAGCGTTCGGCAGGCGGGACGGGTGGCAGGCCACGGGTGAAGCTGACGAGCGTCGCCGAGCTATTGCGAATCGCCCACGGCTGAGTCCGGTTCGGTTGAACCGTCGTCCGGCACCGACCAGTCGGGGGTAGCTGCGGGAGGCGTCACATTTGTTGACGCCCTTCAGGGCTTGGGGCCTTGGGCCGGCATACGTCTCACTGCCTGGGCGGCAGGATCGAGTCGGCCTCGATCGTCACGAGCACGCGGATTTCCGGCTGTCCGGTGAAGTTCGGGTACGGGATGCCGAGGTACTTGTGCGAGATCTCGTCGATGCTCTCTTGGCCGCCGTCAGTTGTCATGTCGATGACGCGACCGCGGACGGCGTAGTAGCGATACACGTTGTCCGGATCCACGACGTTGATGGCCACCCGCGCGTCGCGGGCGAGGTTTTTGGCCTTTTGATGTCCGTCGACGACGTTGATCACGACGTGCTCGCCGTCGGTGGTGACCCAGGTCTGCGTCAGCTGGGGTGAGCCGTCAGGCATCAACGTCGCGATGAAACATGGGCTGGGCTTGCGAAGCAGGCCGAGCAATTCCTCGGGCAGCGGCTTGGGCACGCGGTTCCTCCGTATCTGTCTGACTTCAGAGTATTTGTCGGACCCAAGAGGCCTCTATAGTCGAACACATGTTCGAAGATCCCGATCAGGCTCGGCTGATCAAAGGATCGCCGCCCTGGAGCGGCAGAAGTCTGCGGCGGCCGCCGAGCAGGCGCGCGCCGCGGGGGCACTGGACGAGTTGCGCCGCGCCGACGAGGCCGCAACCCGGGGTGCCGAAGTCCAGGCAGGGTCGCGGTGTGGCCAGCGAGGTGGCGTTGGCGAGGAGGGATTCGCCATCGCGTGGCGGTCGCCATCTCGGGTTCGCCAAAGCGCTCGTGTACGAATTGCCACACACTCTGGCTGCACTGGAGTGCGGCGCCCTCTCGGAATGGCGAGCGACGTTGATCATCCGCGAATCGGCATGCCTGGATGTCGATGATCGGCGGGCGTTAGACGCCGAAATGTGCAGTGATGTGAGCAATCTCGACGGAATGGGTGACAAGCGTGTGGAGGCCGAGGCTAAGGCGATCGCCTATCGGCTCGACGCGCAGGCGGTGGTCGACAGGGCGGTCAAGGCGGAATCGGAACGCACGGTGACCATCCGCCCGGCACCGGACGCCATGACGTATGTGACCGCGCTGCTACCGATGGCGAAGGGTGTCGGGGTATATGCCGCGCTGAACAAGACTGTCAAAGTGATGCCACCAGATTCACGGCGAGGTGGAGAGATGCGCCCGCGCGACCCGATAAAGACCAACCCTTGCCCAAGACCCCGCCGAAGCGGACTCTGGTCAATATCAAACACGCACGATATGTGCGTGGGCTAGGTTGACGAAATGAGGGCAGCCATGCAGGTAAGACAGCGTTTTCTGGTACCCCTCATGGCGGCGGCTGCAACCGCCGTCGGAATCGCCGCCGCACCACCGGCTGCGGCCGACTGTGTTTCATCCCGCGGGCCCAACCCAGTCACCCTCTGCTCGCAGGGTGACCCCCGGGTCAGCAACACGACACCCCTGACTCACGCCACTCCCTATATTCCTCTTGACTGTGATGTGGACTGGTTGTGCGACGAGGGCCTCGGCATCGCTCTCAGTGACTGAGGGTGACCGGCCGAGCCTGTGACGCCGCCGAGCCTGTGACGGTCAACCTGGTAATCACGGACGAACCCTGTTCGGCGGCAACGACACGGCCGCGGTGGTCGACGGGTACGGGCCGATTCCCCGCGGGGGCTGGCGGCGTTCATCAGGTCGCGGGATCAGACATGTCGCACGCCATACTGCGACGCGCCGATCCGCCACATCGATCACGCCCGACCCCACCACCGCGGCGGGCCGACCGACGCGGAAAACGGCTTGGGCGAATGCGAGGCCTGCAACTACGCGAAGGAATCGCCGGGCTGGCGAGTGACTGCCTGCAACGAGAACGGCGTCCACACAGCCGAATTCGTGACACCCGCCGGTGCACGCTATCGGTCCACGGCACCACCGCTGCCGAGCGTGCCTGATATCGAAATGACCGAACTCGAGGTCAGGATCGGCATCGCCATCGCCGAGTGGGATGCCGCCTAGCTTGGCGGCGGCGGAACAGGCGGGGCCTCTGACGGTGCAAAGCGCCAGTTGTCCGGGTTGTTCGGCGAGTACACCACCGGGAACAGCTCCCCCATCGTCGGCCACTGGTTGACGTCGACCTCGAGGCGTTGGTAGACGACATGTTCGTTGACGGTCGGCCCGTTGATGACGCCGGTGATCGTCACGAACTGCGAGCCGTCGGCTTCCGGCTTCGGGCTGACCCCGGTGACCAGCAGAGTGCCCTGCGCCAGTTCACCGCGGATGCCGCGGCGACGCGTGATCCACGGCGCAGCGATCAACACGACCACGCCGACCAGCACGAGCAGCATGAGGAACTCCGCCATGCCGCCATGGTAGGACTGCTGCCATGACCTCGGCCGCAAACGACCTCGCTCTCGCCCTGCAAATGGCGGATGCCGCCGACGCGCTGACGCTGGACCGCTTCGGTGCGCTCGATCTGCAGGTCGACACCAAGCCCGATCTCACCCCGGTCACCGATGCCGACCGGTCAGCCGAGGAACTGCTGCGTTCGTCGTTGTCGGAAAACCGGCCCGACGATGCGGTGTTCGGCGAAGAGCTCGGCGGCACAGCGGCTTTCACGGGCAGGCAGTGGGTCATCGACCCGATCGACGGCACAAAGAGCTTCGTCCGCGGCGTGCCCGTGTGGGCGACACTCATCGCGCTGTTGGTCGACGGGGTTCCCGTCGTCGGTGTCGTGAGCGCGCCCGCGCTGGGGCGCAGATGGTGGGCGGGCGACGGCGAGGGGGCGTTCACATCGTTCGGCGGCGCGACGCGGCGCATCACGACGTCCGGGGTCAGCGAACTCGGCTCGGCGAGCCTGTCGTACTCGGACCTGACCACCGGCTGGGATGCGGTGCGACCCCGGTTCGTCGACCTCACCGACGCCGTGTGGCGGGTGCGCGCCTACGGCGATTTCTGGTCGTACTGCCTGGTGGCCGAGGGGGCCGTGGACATCGCCGCGGAACCCGAGGTGAACCTGTGGGACGTCGCGCCACTGGACATCCTGGTCCGTGAGGCCGGCGGCTCGTTCACGAATGTCGAGGGGCGGCCGGGACCGCATGGCCGAGGTGCGGTCGCCACCAATGGTCTGCTTCACGAGGCGGTCCTGGCCAGGCTGAACGCGATGTGAAGCACGTAACATTCCTTTTCTATCTTACTCCGGAGTAAGATAGGGGTCATCGGCACTGCCCTACTGAGCGAGGCTGCACAAATGACCAACACAATCGACCGCAAGTCCGCCCGTGCGCCCAAGCGCAACGGGCGTGAAAGCGCCGTCGGACAGCAGAAACACAAGCGAACACCGACCGACATCGGGCTGGCGCTGCTCACGCCGATCGTCGGGCAGGAGTTCCTGGACAAGCACAACCTGCGCAACCCGCTCAACCGCGGGCTCAGATACGGCGTGAAGCAGGTCTTCTCCGTCGTCGGCGCGACCAACCGTCAGTTCAAGAAGGTGTCCGGCGCCACGAGCGGCCCGACGCGGCTGAAGGCCAACGGCGCCGACTACTTCGACCTGACGCCCGACGACGACCAGAAGATGATCGTCGAGACCGTCAGCGACTTCGCCGAAGAGGTACTCCGGCCTGCCGCCCGCGAAGCGGACGAAAGCGCAAGCTATCCAGCCGATCTCGTCGCCAAGGCCAATGAGCTCGGCATCACGGCGATCAACATCCCCGAGGATTTCGAGGGCATCGCCGAACACCGCGCGGCGGTGACGAACGCGTTGGTCGCCGAGGCACTCGCCTACGGAGACATGGGATTGGCGCTCCCGATCCTCGCGCCCGCAGGCGTCGCGTCGGCCCTCACCCATTGGGGTAGCGCCGACCAGCAGGCGACCTATCTGAAGGAGTTCGCGGGCGAGAGCGTGCCTCAGGCATGCCTGGCGATCGCCGAGCCGCACCCGCTGTTCGACCCGACCTCGTTGAAGACGACGGCCGTGCGCACGCCCAGCGGGTATCGCCTCGACGGCGCGAAGTCGTTGGTAGTGGCGGCCAAGGATGCCGAATTGCTCATTGTGGCAGCGCAATTGAACGGCAAGCCCGCCCTGTTCATCGTCGAGTCGTCGTCGAAGGGCCTGACCGTCACCCCCGATCCGAGCATGGGCATCCGGGCAGCGGCGCTCGGCAAGGTCGAGCTCGACAACGTCACCGTGCCGCTGTCGGCGCGCCTCGGCGAAGACGGTGCGACCGACGAGGACTTACTCCGAGGCCGTTGCGCTGTCGCGGCTCGGCTGGGCCTCGCTGGCTGTCGGTACCGCACACGCGGTGCTCGACCACGTGGTGCCCTACGTCAAGGAGCGCCAGGCGTTCGGCGAGCCGATCGCCCACCGCCAGTCGGTCGCCTTCATGTGCGCCAACATCGCGATCGAACTCGACGGGCTGCGGTTGATCACCTGGCGCGGCGCGTCCAGGGCCGACCAGGGTCTGTCGTTCGCCCGCGAGGCCGCGCTGGCCAAGCGGCTCGGCACCGACAAGGGCATGCAGATCGGCCTCGACGGCGTGCAGCTGCTCGGTGGCCACGGCTACACCAAGGAACATCCCGTCGAACGCTGGTACCGCGACTTGCGCGCGATCGGCGTCGCCGAGGGCGTCGTGGTCATCTAGGGAACGGAAAAGACTTTCATGGCAATCAATCTGGAACTTCCGCGCAAGCTGAACGCGGTGATCGAGAAGGCGCATCAGGGGGCCGCCGAGATGCTGCGGCCGATATCTCGCAAGTGGGATCTCCGCGAGCACGAGTACCCGGTCGAGCTGGACACGTTGGCCACCCTCTTCGAAGGCATCTCGGAGGCTAACTTCGTCGCGTTCGCGGGCGCAGAAGCGTTCCGCGACGCCGAAGAAGCCAAGGCGGCCAACCACAACGGTGGCAACATGTCGGCCGTTCTCAACGTGATGGAAATCAGTTGGGGCGATGTGGCTTTGATGCTGTCGGTGCCGCGCCAGGGCCTCGGCAACGCGGCGATCAGCGGTGTGGCCACCGACGAGCAGCTCGAGCGGCTCGGTAAGGACGTGTGGGCCGCGATGGCCATCACCGAGCCGGGCTTCGGCTCCGACTCGGCCGCGGTCTCGACCACCGCCAAGCTCGACGGCGACGAGTACGTCATCAACGGCGAGAAGATCTTCGTCACCGCCGGGTCGCGCGCCACCCACATCGTGGTGTGGGCGACGCTCGACAAGTCGTTGGGCCGCGCCGCGATCAAGTCGTTCATCGTGCCGCGCGACTACCCCGGCGTGACCGTCGAACGGCTCGAGGACAAGCTCGGCATCAAGGCGTCCGACACCGCCGTCATCCGCTTCGACAATGTGCGAATCCCGAAGGACAACCTGCTCGGCAGTCCCGAGATCCACGTCGAAAAGGGCTTCGCGGGCGTGATGGAGACCTTCGACAACACCCGGCCCGTCGTCGCTGCGATGGCGGTCGGCATCGCCCGCGCCGCCCTCGAGGAACTGCGCAAGATCCTCGAGGACGCGGGCGTGGAGATCTCCTACGACAAACCCGCACACGCCCAGAGCGCCGCGGCAGCCGAGTTCCTGCGCATGGAGGCCGACTGGGAGGCCGGCTACCTGCTCATGGTGCGCTCGGCATGGCAGGCCGACAACGACATTCCGAACTCGAAGGAAGCGTCGATGGGCAAGGCCAAGGCGGCGCGGGTGGCCACCGACATCACCCTGAAGGCCGTCGAAATGGTCGGCACCACAGGCTATTCAGAGGAGACCCTGATGGAGAAGTGGGCGCGCGACTCGAAGATCCTCGACATCTTCGAAGGCACCCAGCAGATCCAACAGCTGGTGGTGGCGCGCAGGCTGCTCGGGCTGTCATCGGCCGAACTGAAGTAGCCCCCACGGCCGCGACGTAATGTCGGGGCATGGAAACTTTCGCCGCACTGGTCGCCCGTAAGAACGACGATCGCATCGACTGCGCGGTCGAGACCCTGGAGGAGTCCGACCTGCCGCCAGGTGAGGTGACCATCCGGGTCGCCTATTCCAGCGTCAACTTCAAGGACGCGCTGGCCGTGACGCCCAACGGCGGTGTGGTGCGGGACTATCCGATCGTGCCGGGCATCGACCTCGCCGGCGAGGTGGTCGCCTCGGAGTCCCCCGACTTCGCCGTCGGCGACGCGGTGCTGGCGCACGGCTACGAGATCGGCACCGCCCGCAACGGCGGCTATGCCGAATACGCGCGCCTGCCCGCGGACTGGGTGGTCTCGCTCGGTTCGTTGAGCGCCCGCGACGGCGCCGCGATCGGCACCGCAGGCTTCACCGCGGCGATGAGCGTTCAGGCGCTGATCGACTGGGGCATCAAGCCAGACGACGGGCCGATCGTCGTGACGGGCGCGACCGGCGGGGTGGGTTCGGTCAGCGTCGACCTGCTGGCCGCCGCGGGCTACGAGGTGGTGGCGTCGACGGGCAAGCAGGACGCCGCCGACCGGTTGAAGGCGCTGGGCGCCGCCGACGTGATCGGCAGGCTGCCCGAAGACCCGGACGCCAAGCCGCGCCCCCTCGGCAAGACCCGGTGGGCCGGAGCCGTCGACTGCGTCGGCGGAAAGACACTCGCCGACGTGCTCAGCACCATCCGCTACGGTGGCGCCGTCGCGGCCAGCGGTCTCACCGGCGGACCCGCACTGAACACCACCGTGATGCCGTTCATTCTGCGCGGTGTGGCACTGCTGGGCATGGACTCGGTGCTGATGCCGATCGGGCCGCGCCGCGAGCTATGGCAGAAGCTGGGCAGTTCGCTACACCCACAACATCTTTCGGACATCACCAACGACGTCGACATCAAGGATGTGGTGAGCGTCATCGACGAGGTGCGTGCGGGCCGCTACTCGGGCCGGGCCGTGGTGAAGGTCGCCGGAGGTTTCTGATGCGCCCTTGGTTACTGGTGGGCATGTGCGCCATCGTGATCGCCACCGCACCCGCAGCGGCGGCCGAACCCACCGGTGACAATTCCGATTTCGCACCATACGGCGACGGCGTGCCGACGGTCATCTCCGGCGGTCCCGTGCCGACGATGAACGGGGTGCCTTGTGTCGCAGGCCATCTCGGCACCTGCATCTCCATGGCGCAAAACCAATCCCCGCCGAGGATACCCTCGACGGGGATTGGTCACAGTCCTACGATCAGGCGTTGACTACCCGAGGTACTTCTCCATATCGGGCTTCATCGCCTGCAGCTGCGCACCCCAGTACTCCCAGCTGTGCGTGCCGTAATCCGGGAAGTTGAACACCGCATTCTTGCCACCGGCCGCGAGGTAGTTGTCGCGGAAGGTCATGTTGGTGCGGAGGGTCAGGCCCTCCAGGAAGGTCGCGGGCAGGTTGGCGCCGCCAAGCTCATTGGGCGTGCCGTTGCCGCAATACACCCAGAGGCGGGTGTTGTTCGCGACCAGAGCCGGAATCTGGACCATCGGGTCGTTGCGCTTCCAGGCGGGGTCGGTCTCCGCCGGGCCCCACATCGGATCGGTCTTGTAGCCACCGGCGTCGCCCATGGCCATGTTGATCAGGAACGGCCACTGGCCCTCAGACGGGTTCAGGAACGCCGACAGCGAGCCCGCATAGATGAACATTTCCGGGTGGTACACCGTGAGGATCATCGCGGAGTTGCCGGACATCGACAGGCCGACCGCGGCGTTGCCGGTGGTGGAAACCCCCTTGTTGGAGGCCAGCCACTGGGGCAGCTCAGCGGTCAGGAACGTCTCCCACTTGTACGTCTGGCAGCCGTTGTTACCGCATGCCGGCTGATACCAGTCGGTGTAAAAGCTCGACTGGCCACCGACGGGCATGACGACCGACAGCGGGCTCTGATAGAACCACTCGAACGCCGGGGTCTCCGAGTCCCAGCCGTTGTAGTCGTCGCGGGCGCGCAGACCGTCGAGAAGATCCACGGAGTGCGATCCGGTGCCCTTCTGGAACTGGATCTTGATGTCACGGCCCATCGATGGGGACGGCACCATCAGGTACTCGACAGGCAGGCCTGGACGGGAGAACGCGCCCGCCGTCGCCGATCCCCCTGCGAACCCGATGATTCCGGGTAGCAGGAGTGCCGCCAGTGCGGCAACAGTGATCCTGCGCCCCCAACGGCCTCGGATTTTTTCAACGAACGTCATAACTGCAGTCCATCTTTCGGTTGTCGCCTATCGCCTACACCCCATGAGCGAAGTTTCGCCCCGACATCGTAGCTATGCCTTCACTGCGCTGTCGCGCCCGCTCTGCTTACTCCGGTTCGATGGAAGAGCGGACCGAGTGATTTCAGTTGTGCGCTGTCGAGTAAAACATGTGCGCAGGAACAGGGAAAACCCTAGGTCTCGCTCTGTGGCGATTTCGTAAGCGAAATTTGGTGTGACGCCGGAGTCAATTACCACTGGGTCCGGCGACGCTGCCGGCAGGTTCGGTCCACCATATCGTAGTCATCGATGGCCATCGACCGTCCGGGGGCTACCACCAGCCGGTTAACTATCGACGACTGGGTCCAGGCCGGGTTCGCGATCCTCGCTGAAGAGGGTATGACGGCCCTGAAAATCGAACGGTTATGCAGCAGGCTCGCGGTCACAAAAGGCAGCTTCTACTGGCATTTCACCGATATCGCGGGATATCGCGAGACGTTGATCGAGGCGTGGGGTGAATTGCGTGACGAGGATCGCAGCCATTTCGGCGACATGGCCCGCATCCCACCCCGCGTGCGCCTCTCGCAAATGATGTCCTCGTTGTTGAGCGCCAGGCATTGGACGCTGGAACGGTCTATGCGCGAGTGGGCACGCACCGACGACGCTGTCGCCGCCAGCGTGCGGGCAGCCGACCAACGAATTCTCGACGCGGTCCGGCAGGCGTTCGTCGATCACGGATTCGATGTTGAGGACGCCGACCTGCGCGCGAATGCCACATTCGCCGCAGGCATCGGGCTTCTGCACCTGTCCGGCAACACGCCGAACGCCCGCGGCGTGGCGCGCAGAGAGCGTTTTCTCGACCTCATGCTGACGCGCTAGCCCGACATCTTCCATACCTAAAAGTATGGTACGTTCGCGGCCATGACAGCTGCTCCGGCCGCGTCGCCGGATATCAGCCCCGAATTCGTCTCCGCACTCGCCGAGCGCGCACAGGAAGCCGAGGAACTGCGCAGGCTGCCCGACCCCAGCGTCGACGACTTCGTCGCGTCAGGGCTCGCCGAGCTGCTCGTCCCGGCCCGCTACGGCGGCCTGCAGGCGCCGTGGCCCGCGATCCTCGATCCGGTCCGCCGGATGGCACACGGATGCGCGTCCAGCGCGTGGACCCTCGGCTTCTACACGCTGCACAACTGGATGATGGCCCTGTTCGGCGAGCAGGCCCAAGAGGAAGCCTTCGCGACGCGGCCGTTCCTGGCGCCCGCTCCCCTGGCGCCGACGGGCCGTGGCGCGCCGGTCGACGGCGGCATCCGGCTCTCCGGGCGATGGTCGTGGGCGACCGGCGTGATGCACGGCAACTGGATCATCGTCGGTGCGCTGTGCGGGCCCGACGACGGCATCTACCCTGCGCTGGCGCTGCTTCCGATGACCGATGTGGATATCGACGACGTGTGGCACACCGACGGCATGTGCGCCACCGGCTCCAACGACGTCGTCATCGCCGACGCCTTCGTTCCCGATCATCGGCTCGTGCGGGTGGCGGATATCTACAAGGGAACCGCACCCGGAGCCGCGCTGCACGACGCCGACACTTACCGCTGGCCGATGGTGCCCGCACTGGCGCTGCTGGCGTCCATGCCCGCACTCGGCAGCGCCGAGCGCGCCGCCGACATCTATGCAGAGCGGCTGTCCCAACGCGTGCTCGCCTATGAGGGCGTCACCCAGAAGGACAAGCCGATCGCGCAAGCGCACCTCGCCGAGGTACGGGTGCGACTGCGGGCGCTGCGCGGGCTGCTTGCCGACACCGTCGGACAGCTCGAAACCATTGTCGCCGCAGGCGATCCCGTCCCTCGCCCAATACGCGGCGAGGCTCGGCTGGCGGCCGCGCACATCGTGCACGAGTCGCGGGCCCTGATCGGCCAGCTGCTCGGTGCGTCCGGGGCAAGCGCGCACTTCCTGGACAACCCGCTGCAGCGGATCAAGCGCGACGTCGATGTGCTGGCTGGTCATGTCGTGTTCGACTTCGACACCGGACGAGAACTTGCCGGCGCGTTGATACTGGGAATGGACGTCCCGCGGACCGCAATGGTGTGAGGAAAGGGGCCACCATGGCCGACGACCTTCGTGACCGCATCACCAACCTGTTCCAGAGGCGGGTGGCCAACCCGCTGATGCGACGGCTGCCGATTCAGACGCTTCTCGAGACGACGGGACGAACGTCGGGCCAGCCGCGCCGCACGCCCCTTGGCGGAAGCCGCGTCGGCAACGAGTTCTGGTTCGTCTCGGAGTTCGGCGAGAAGTCGCAGTACGTCAAGAACATCAACGCCAACCCGAATGTTCGGGTCAGGCTGCGGGGCCGCTGGCACAACGGCGTCGCCCATCTGATTCCTGACGACGATCCGCAGGAACGGCTGCGCTCGCTGCCGCAGTTCAACAGCTTCGGCGTGCGCACCTTCGGCACCAACCTGCTCACGATCCGGGTCGATCTCACCGACTGACCTGTTGACGACGCGGCCGTAGAAAAACTAAAGTCAGTTTTACTTTTGTTGCCGCATACGTTGCCGACGCCCATTGGAGCGCACCATGGAATCGTTCATACACCTGCGAAAAGGCACCACCCCGAAGCGGTTGCACGCGGATCTGGACGGCCTGAAGGACGATGAGCTCGGCCGCGGCGGGTTCACCGGCCGTACGGCGAACATGTACCGGCGCAACGACCCGACCGCCTATCGCAGCTCGGGGCCTCTGCGACCCGTCGACGTGCTGTCCAGCGAGCTGAAGCCCAGCGATGCCACTGACGCGGCTGGCGGCCCGATGCTGCTGTTCTCCAACCCGGACTGCCAAGTGCTGCTGTCCCGGCGCACCGAGCCGATGCCGTTCTTCGTCCGCTACGTCGACGGGGACCTGCTGTCCTTCGTGCACAAGGGCGCGGGCCTGTTGGAGACGGAGTTCGGCCCGCTGCGCTACCGCGAGGGCGACTGGGTGTACATCCCGAAGGCATGCACCTTCCGTCAGGTGCCCGATGGAGAGTCGACGCTGCTGATGGTGCAGACCACCGACGAGTTGCGGGTGCCGCCGCCGGGCACACTCGGGCGGCACTTTCCGTTCGACCCGTCGCAGGCCGTCATCCCCGATCCGGTGCCGATGGACGCCCCTCCCCCGTCCGGCGGCGACGCCTACGAGGTGCGGCTGATCCACGAGGGTGGGCCGACAACGCTTCTCTACGAACATCATCCGCTCGACGTCGAGGGCTGGCGGGGTGACAACTTCGCCTTCACGTTCAACATCGAGGACTACAACGTGGTGACGTCCGATAGCGTGCACCTGCCGCCGACAGTGCATCTGTTCATGCAGGCGACCGGCGTGTACGTGATGAACTTCCTGCCCAAGCCCGCCGAGAGCGTGCCCGGCACCGAGCGCACTCCCTGGTATCACCGCAACGTCGACTATGACGAGATCGCATTCTTCCACGGCGGTTCGCTCTACGGCATCCCGATGCCGCCGGGCCTGATTTCGCATGCGCCGCAAGGCGTTCACCACGGCGCGCCGGAGAAGGCGCGCGAACGGGCGCGCCGCAAGTTCGACGAGTACGACCGCGTCGACTGGTCGGTGATCGCCGTCGACACCAGGCGGCGGCTGGTGCCTTCGGCCGAAGTCCTTGCCAACGATTTGGAGCAGCACTGATGACGACGACCGAAGCGCCGGTGAAGTACGAGTACGACCGTATTCCCTATCTGGTTGCCTACCAGAATAATTCGGGCGTCCGTGACACCTACGGTGGCGTCGCCGAGCTGGTCGTGATGGAGAGCTATCTGCTCAGGCCGAAGACCAAACCGTCCGATACCGTGCTGGTCTTCATGCACCCCATCGGCGGGGGTGCCTACCTGCCGATGATCAACGCGCTGGCGCGCGGCGGCCATCACGTCATCTACTGCAACAGCCGATTCCGCGGCACCGATTCCGCTCTGCTGATGGAGAAGGTCGTCGAGGACCTCGGCGAGTGCATCAAGGATGCCAAGAACCGGTTGGGCTATTCGAAGGTCGTGCTGGCCGGCTGGAGCGGCGGCGGTTCGCTGTCGGTGTTCTACCAGCAGCAGGCGCAGAACCCGACGATCACCGCCAGCCCGTCGGGTGACGGACCAGACCTGACGAAGCTGGGGCTGATCCCCGCCGACGGCATCATGCTGCTGGCTGCGCACGTCAGCCGCCACGGAACGCTGACCGAATGGCTGGACGCGTCGATCCTCGACGAGTCCAACCCGTCCGAGCGCGACCCCGAACTGGATCTCTACAACCCGGACAACCCGAACCAGCCGCCCTACACCGACGAGTTCCTGGCGCGCTACCGGGCGGCTCAAATCGCCCGTAACCGACGAATCACCAAGTGGGTCAAGGTGAAACTGGCGGAGCTGAAGGCCGCAGGCAGGCCAGAAGACGAGTTCGGCTTCGTCGTGCACGGCACCATGGCCGACCCGCGGTGGCTCGATCCGACGGTCGATCCGAACGAACGGGCACCGAGGATGACCTACCTGGGCGATCCTCATGTGGTGAACAACAGCCCCGTCGGGCTCGCCCGGTTCTGCACCCTGCGCAGCTGGCTGTCGCAGTGGAGCTACGACGACGCCAATGGCGACGCGCTCAAGTGCGGCCCCGACATCGCCGTTCCCGCCCTGGTGATCGGCAACCTGGCCGACGACGCCTGCACGCCGAGCCACACCCACCGGCTCTTCGAGGCGATCGGGCATGCTGACAAGGAGATGTACGAGATCCCCGGCGCCAACCACTACTACGCCGGACCGCAGCAGCGCGAGACCCGCGCGAAGGCCGTCGGCATCTGCACGGACTGGCTGCACCGGCACGGGTTCTCAGTTTGACGTCCTCTCCGGACTGAAGTCCGGGATTCCAACCCCATTCCATCGATTAGGCAGCAGGAGTACGGAGTTGAGGTTCACGGTTCGCAGACCGCCTTGCGGCGAGGTCTCCCCGTGCGGTCACCGCCCGTCCGGCGGCGATATTGCGTGCGGCGTTGACGTCGGCGTTGCACCGGCCAGCAGTACAGGCTTCGCACTGGAAAACCGCTTGGCTCTTACGATTCCCCGGAGCGACGTACCCGCACACCGAGCATCGTTGCGACGTATAGGCTGCCAGAATCTGCTCGACCCGTCCGTAAGCCTTGTGCTGCAAACGTGCGGCGAAAAGCCCCCAACAGCTGCGGCTGATTGCCCGGTTAAGCCCACGCTTTTGAGCTACACGCACACCTGGATGCTCGACAGTGCCGCGGGCAGACCGTGTCATCGCCCTCACGTCGAGTGCTTCGATTCTGATCGTGTCGAACCGCCTCGCAATGTCAGTGGTAGCTTTCTCAACCCAGTCCTTGCGCCGGTCGACCTCACGCGCCTTCAGATTCGCGATCGACAGTCTTGTTCGCACACGCCGGTTGGAACCGTGCTTTGCCCTCGCCAGCCGCTGCTGCAGCACCTTCAAACGCTTCGCCTCACCTCGGCTCAGACCGGGGGAATGCAGCAGCTCGCCGGTCGACAGCGCCGCCGAGACAACAATGCCCCGGTCGATACCCACCACGCTGTCATCGCGTGGCCCCGAAAAAGGCTTGGGGATATGGGCGAACGCGATATGCCAGCGGCCGGCCCGATCACGGGTAACCCGGAAGGACTTGACACCTGCCGGCACCGGACGCGAGCGGCGAAACCGCACCCAACCCACCTTGGGCACCCACACCCGAGCAAAGCGGCGGTTGAGCTGCTCGACGTGATGTGGTTTGACCGCGACCTGCCGAAACCCCTCGTGCACTCCGGCCTTGCGCCAAGTAGGGCGCCGGTGGGTGCCGCGGAAGAAGTTTTCCATGGCTTGTGCGAAATCCCGCAGCGCCTGCTGCTGCACGGTCTGACTGCCGGCACGAAGCCACCCGTACGCGGCGCGAGCCTCGGTCAACTGCGCGGACTGCTCCACATACCCCGGAGCCTTGCGGCCCGGTTGCCAATGCCGCTGCTGCTCCACCGCCAAATTCCACACAAATCGCGCGTCTCGGCAGTGCGCCAACAACGTCTCCTCCTGTTCAGGAGTCGGCTGCAGCCGGAACCGCGACATATCCGCAAACTATCTGTCACCACCGACATCTCCGAAGCAGCATGCCAGCCACCCACCGAAAATCAGGCCACTCTCCGCATTGAAACCTGGGGATTCCAGACGAAAGGAAGCCGATGACAACGGGCCCGCTCGACGGCATCCGCGTGATCGAGGTCGGCACGCTGATCTCCGGGCCGTTCGCGGGTCGTCTGCTCGGGGACATGGGCGCCGAGGTCATCAAGATCGAGCCTCCGGGTGCGCCCGACCCCCTGCGCACGTGGGGGCAGGCCGAGCTCGACGGGCACCACTTCTTCTGGACGGTGCACGCCCGCAACAAGAAAGCCGTCACCCTGAACCTCCGCGAGGCCGCAGGCCGCGACCTCTTCCTCGACCTCGTCGAGCGTTCCGACGTCATCGTCGAGAACTTCCGGCCGGGCACCTTGGAGAAGTGGGGCCTGGGTTACGACACGCTGGCGGCGCGCAACAAGGGCATCATCCTGGTCCGGGTCTCCGGCTACGGGCAGACCGGGCCGGAGGCGCACAAGGCCGGATACGCGTCGGTCGCCGAAGCGGCAAGCGGACTGCGGCACATGAACGGATTCCCCGGCGGACCGCCGCCGCGGCTGGCGCTTTCGCTCGGTGACAGCCTCGCGGGCATGTTCGCCGCGCAGGGCGCGATGGCCGCGCTGTACCGCCGGACGGTCACCGGGGAAGGGCAGGTGGTCGATGCGGCGTTGACGGAATCCTGTCTGGCCGTGCAGGAATCGACGATTCCTGACTACGACGTCGGCGGCGTGGTGCGCGGCCCTTCGGGCACCCGACTCGAGGGCATCGCCCCGTCGAACATCTACCGCACCGCCGACGGCAGCTGGGTGGTGATCGCGGCCAACCAGGACACCGTGTTCCGGCGGCTCTGCGCCGCGATGGGTCAGCCGGAGCTGGCCACCGATGACCGGTTCGCCAATCACGTTGCGCGCGGGCGTAACCAGGACGAGCTGGACAAGATCATCGGCGATTGGGCAGCCGAAAGAAGCCCGGACGACATCATCTCCACGCTGTCGGAGGCCGGGGTCATCAGCGGGCCGATCAACACGGTGGCCGAGGTGGTCGTCGACCCGCAGCTGCGGGCGCGCGGGATGATCGCCGAGCACTACGACGAGCGGGTCGAGCGCACCGTGCTGGGACCCGGTGTGGTGCCGGTACTTTCGGAGAGCCCGGGGACCATCCGCAATGCGGGTCCCGCTCGGCCCGGCCAACACAACGACGAGATCTACCGTGGGCTGCTCGGCAGGACCGAGGCCGAGCTGGAAGCCCTGAAGGAGGCGGGAGTGATATGACCGAACTACCGGCCCATGTCGATATCCGCGAGGTCGCACTACGCGACGGATTGCAGATCGAGGATCCAATCCCGTTGTCGGACAAGGTGAAAATGCTCGAGGCAATCGTCGCCACGGGTGTCAAGGAGGTCGAGGCCACCGCATTCGTCTCTCCCAGCAAGGTGCCCGCGCTGGCCGACGCCGCCGAACTGGCCGCCGAACTGGCCAAATTCGACGGTGTGGAGTTCTCCGCGTTGGTCGCCAGCCCCAACGGCGCCAAACGTGCCATCGCCGCGGGCCTGCACTCCATCGAGTACGTGGTGTCGGCGGCCGACGGGCACAGCCGCGCCAACGTCGGCCGGTCCACCGCCGAGGCCGCAGCGCTGATTCCCGAGATCATCGCCATCGCGCACGACAGCGGCGCGTCGGTGGAGGTCATCATTGCCACCGCATGGGACTGCCCCTTCGACGGCCCGACCCCGCCGCCGCGCGTGCTCGACATCGTGAAGCTGGCCCGTGACAACGACGTCGACCGGCTCGCGATCGCCGACACCATCGGCACCACGACCCCGCGACGGGTCAGCGATCTCGTCGCCCGGGTCCGCCCGCTCAGCGGCGACACACCGCTCGGGGCGCACTTCCACAACACCCGCGGCACCGGCCTGGCCAGCGCCTACGCCGCCGTCAGCGCGGGCATCACCCGGCTCGACGCGTCGGTGGGCGGGCTCGGTGGATGCCCGTTCGCCCCCGGCGCCAGCGGCAACATCGCCACCGAAGACCTGGTGTATCTGCTGCGGGACAGCGGGATTCACGTCGACGTCGACCTGCAGGCGGCGATAGCGGCGGCGGAGGTCGCCCAGACCGCCGTGGGACACGAGCTGCCGGGTGCCCTGCTGCGGGCCGGTGACCGGCTTCTCGGTGAGTAACCCATGCCCGCCCAGACGCTGACGCCAAAGGGCCGTCAGACCCGTCATGCCATCGAGCAGGCGGCCAGAAAGCTGTTCGCCGAGCGCGGCTTTCACGGCACCACGCTGGCCGACATCACGTCCGCGGCGGGTAAGTCGCCCGCCGTGTTCTATCGCTACTACAGCGACAAGGAAGACCTGCTCGCCGCGCTCGCCGAATCCTTCCTGCGCGATATCGTGACGCCGTCGGGGTTGAGCCTGCACCTGCCGGAGTCGCCCGACGACAGCGCGTTTTTCACCTCGGTTGTCACCGGTTACTGGAACATGTTCAAACAGAACATCGGGATCATGATCGCGGTCGCCCAGTTGGCCGCGACCCAACAGCGGTTCGCGGGCGTGCAGAACGAGTTCCGCCGGTTCGGCATGGACATCGTGGCGGCGTCGGTGCGGCGCGCCCAGGAGCAGGGCCACGGCGCAGACCTCAACCCGGAGCACACTGCCGCGGCGATAGCGCTGCTGTTCGAGAACTTCACCACGGTGTTCGTCGGTCGCTCCGGCCTCGGGCTGGAGATCAGCGACAAGGACGCCATCACGACGCTGTCGACAATCTGGAAGAAGACGCTGTACGGGTTTTAGACAACGAAGGAGAACACGGTGGATTTCGCCCTCCCAGAGCATCTTCCGGGCCTGCTGGCCGAGATGGACGCGTTCATCGAGGCGGAGATCAAACCGCTGGAACGTGAGCACATCCAGTACTTCGACCAGCGCCGCGAGAACGCCCGCACCGACTGGGACAACGGCGGCATTCCCCGCCGGGAATGGGAGGATCTGCTCGGCGAGATGCGCAAGCGCGCCGATGCGGCCGGGTGGCTGCGTTACGGGCTGCCGTCACAGTTCGGCGGCCGCGACGGCACCAACATCGACATGGCCGTGATCCGGGAGCATCTGGCGCACAGGGGCCTCGGGCTGCACAACGACCTGCAGGACGAGTCGTCGATCGTCGGCAACTTCCCTCAGGTCATCATGATGGACCGGTTCGGCACCGACGCGCAGAAGAAGGAGTGGACCGAGGCGCTGATCACCGGCGAGCGGTCGATGGCGTTCGGGCTCACCGAGCCGAACCACGGCTCCGACGCCACCTGGCTGGAGACCCGCGCCGAAGCCGACGGCGACGGCTGGATCATCAACGGCGCCAAGCGGTTCAACACCGGCGTGCACAGGGCCACCCACGACCTCGTCTTCGCGCGCACCTCCGGGGAGCCCGGGCAGGCCCGCGGCATCTCGGCGTTCCTGGTGCCGACCGATACGCCAGGGTTCACGGTGCCGTACTACTGGTGGACGTTCAACATGCCGACCGACCACGGCGAAGTCGAGCTCAAGGACGTCCGGGTGCCCGGTGAAGCCGTGCTCGGCGAGATCGACCGCGGGCTGGAGGTCGGCCAGACCTTCCTGCACGAGAACAGGATTCGGCAAGCGGCCAGCAGCCTGGGCGCCGCGCAGTACTGCATCGACCGCGCCGTCGGATATGCGAACGACCGCACGGTGTTCGGTAAGCCGCTCGCGGTGAACCAGGCGGTGCAGTGGCCGCTTGTCGAGCTGCAGACCGAGGCCCAGATGGTGCGGCTGCTGGTGTACTACGCGGCGACGCAACTCGACGCCAACCACCACATGGAGGTGTCGGACAAGGTGTCGATGGCCAACTACCGCGCCAACCGGCTGGTGTGCGAGGCCGCCGACAGGGCGATGCAGGTGTTCGGCGGCGTCGGCTACAGCAGGCACGAGCCGTTCGAGCACATCTATCGACATCACCGCCGCTACCGGATCACCGAGGGCGCCGAGGAGATCCAGATCCGCCGGGTGGCCCAGCGACTGTTCGGCTTCGGGCGCAAGTGAAACAGCAACTCGCAGAGGTGCTCGAGCCGGTCATCGGCGAGGTGACCATCGAGAACCTCAACGTCTTGACCGGTGGGGCGAGCCGCACGACCTGGGCGTTCGACGCGGTCGGTAACGAGCGTCGCCCGCTGATCCTGCGCACCGGGCCGCCCGACGACATTCACGCGGGAATGGAGCTGGAGGCAAGCGTCCAGCGGCGGGCAGCGGCCGCCGGGGCGCCCGTCCCCCACATACTCGCTGCCGACAATTCCCCTGCCGCACTGGGCAATCCATATCTGATCTGCAACGCGATCGGTGGCGAGACAATCGTCAGGCGCATCCATCGCGCCCTCGACGACGCGGGCCGCGACCGCCTGCTGCGGCAGTGCGCCGAGGCGCTCGCCGCCATCCACCGGGCCGACCCGGACGGGATCGGCCTCACCCAGACCGAACAGCTGGCCGAGTGGCGCGATCGCCTCGACGAGATGGGCGACACCACCGCCACCTTCGAGTGGGCCTTCCGCTGGCTGGCCGCCCACCGGCCACCGCCGACGCCGCCGCGACTCGTCCACGGCGATTTCCGCATGGGCAACCTGATCGTCGACGAGAACGGGTTAGCCGCCGTCCTGGACTGGGAACTCGTTCACATCGGTGAGATCTACGAGGACCTGGCCTGGTTCTGCATCCGCGCCTGGCGATTCGGCGCCCCCGAGGCGCTGGGCGCAGGCGGTCTCGGCAGCGTCGAGACCTTTCTCTCGGCCTACGAGGAGGCCGCTGGCGCTGTCGTCGACCGCGCTGCGTTCCGCTGGCACCTGACGGTGGCCACCCTGCGCTGGGGTGTCATCTGCCGTTTTCAGGCCGAGCGCCACCTGTCCGGACAGACCCCGTCGGTCGAACTCGCGGCGATCGGGCGCCGTGTCAGCGAAACCGAATGGGACGTGCTCGATCTCCTGGAGGGAGAAGCGTACGTGAGGAGCACAAAGGCTGAAGGCCCTAAATGAGCTCGCTGTACGGCAGACCCACCGCGGCAGAACTCGTCGCGGCCGTCGCCGATTTCCTGGACGACGACGTCCGGTCGGCCACCGATGGCCAGGTCTCCTTCCACGCCCGGGTCGCATCAAACGTGCTGCGCATCGTCGAGCGCGAGCTGCTCGACCAGAGCGCGGGCGAGGTGACCGCTTCGCTCGGCGAGCTGGGCTTCGCCGACGAGAAAGAGCTGGCCGCCGCCATCCGGGGCGGTGAGCTCGACGACAGGGCGGGCGACCTGCTGCCCTGTCTACGCACGCTGGTGCGTCACAGGCTCACGATCGACCATCCGGGATATGACGAGCCCTAGCGAGCCAGGCGGGCTCATCGACGCGGGTGCCGATCGGCAGCTCGATCTCCTCGGCGTGCACCTCCGTGACGACTCCGCGGTAGGTCGTCTCGTCGAGCGAATCCAGCTCCCACCCGTCGGCGAATGCCGCCCGGATGGTGTCGTCGCTGACCTCGGGTCCGAAGCCACGTCCTGCGGTGGACAGCGCGAGGACGTGCACGGTGCCGCCGGGCTTGCACGCGTTGTGCAGGCTGGCGACGTACTTGCGCCGGTCGGTGTCGTCGAAGATGTGGAACAGCGCGCTGTCGACGATGGTGTCGTAGCGGGGGTCGTCGGGAAGGTTCATCGCGTCGGCCACCTCGAACCGGGCGCCGACGCCCTTCTCCTCGGCGTTACGGCGGGCCTGCTCGACCGCTTCCGGCGCGAAGTCGATGCCCAGCACGTCATACCCCAGCCGGGTGAGCAGGATCGTGTGTTCGCCCGTTCCGCACCCGACGTCGAGGACCTTGCCGCGAATACGTCCGGCCCGTTCCAGCTCGACGACGGCGGGTTGCGGTTCGCCGATCACCCACGGCGGGGTGGTAGTTCGGTAAAACTCGTCAAAGCGAGAGAGAGCGGGTGTTTTGTCCATGAGTGACAGTGTTCTACCTCAACAGAACTTGAGGTCAACCGTCGCCGAAGTCGCCGACCGACTGTTTGCCGCCATTGAGAGCGGCGACGCGGACACGGTCGAAAAAATGTGGGACGACGACGTGCTGGTGTGGAAATCCGCCGAACCCGAGGACCAGGTCAAAACGCGCGCCTTGCGGGTCATATTCTGGTTCATGGAGACGACGACCGAGCGCCGCTACGAGATCCTGGACCGGCAGTTCTTCGACGGCGGCTTTGTCCAGCAGCACATCCTGCACGCCACCAGCCGCAAGGGCGGATCGATCGCATTGCGGGTCTGCATCGTTATCAAGTTGGGAGCCAACGGCTTGATCACCAAAATCGACGAGTATTTCGATCCCGCAGAATTGGAGCCACTGCTATGACCACACTTCAGGAACTGCTCAGCAGCAACGAATCCGTCGGCGTCTGGACGCTTGATCCCGACCGATCGTCGATCGGATTCAAGGCCAAGGGAATGTGGGGCCTTGCCTCGGTGAAAGGCCGCTACAGCGACTTCAGCGGTGACGGCCAAATCACCAATCCCACAACCGTTTTCGGACGGATCGACATCAAGGCCGCGTCGGTTGACACGAAGATCCGCAAGCGCAACGACCATCTGCGGTCGGCGGACTTCTTCGAAGTCGAGAAGTACCCCGACATCAGCATGGTCGTGACCGGCGCCGAGGGCGTCAGCGGCGACACCGTCAATCTACGAGCCGATCTCACGATCAAGGGCACCACGAAATCCGTACCCGTTCAGGCGAAGGTCGCGGTGCTCGCCGACGGCGCAGTGCGCCTTATCGCCCAGTCGGACATCAACCGCAACGACTTCGGCGTGGACGGCAACTTGATGGGCTCGATAGCCGACACCACGCAAATCACGGCCGACGTGGTGTTCCGCCGCACCGAGGCGTAGAGCGTTGGTTTAGCATCTGGCGCATGCCCGAATCATCTCGGCCGCTGCGAATCCTCGTCTACAGCGACAATCCGAGGACTCGCGAAAAAGTTCAGCTGGCACTGGGCAAGCGCGTGCATCCGGACTTGCCGGAGCTGACCTACCTCGAGGTGGCCACCGGCCCGATGGTGATCGCCCAAATGGATGAGGGCGGATTCGATCTGGCCATCCTCGACGGCGAGGCCACTCCCGTCGGCGGCATGGGAATAGCCAAGCAGCTCAAGGACGAGATCGACGACTGCCCACCGATCCTGGTGCTCACCGGCCGCCGGGACGACGCCTGGCTGGCCAGCTGGTCGCGCGCCGAGGCGGCGGTTCCGCACCCGATTGACCCGATCCGTTTGGGCGAGGCCGTGGTGTCGCTGCTGCGGGCGCCCGTAGAGTAGCGACTTCGTCAATTAAGCTGTCGCCGATGGCTTTTCGCGGCGCGACAAAGTTAGCTGTTTGCAACCAATCTTGATATTAACCCCTGTTGTGGCACGCGTTTAAAACATCGCTAGGCTGTGGGTCAGCTCACATCGGAAAGCCCACGAGGGAGCGGTCACTACGAGATGAACCTGTACCTACCCATTCTGGTGCTCGGCGCCGTCGCCGCCGGGTTTGCCGTCTTCTCGGTAGTCGCTGCGCTACTTGGCGGCCCCAGGCGTTACAACCGGGCCAAGCTCGAGGCTTATGAGTGCGGCATCGAGCCGATGCCCGAGATGGCGAATCCCCAGGCGGCCGGCCAGCGGTTTCCGATGAAGTACTACGTGACGGCGATGTTGTTCATCGTGTTCGACATCGAGATCGTGTTCCTTTATCCCTGGGCGGTGGCTTTTGACAGCTTGGGGCTGTTCGCGCTGGTCGAGATGCTTTTGTTCATGGCCACGGTGTTCGTGGCCTATGCCTACGTGTGGCGGCGGGGAGGCCTGAATTGGGACTAGAGGAAAAGCTGCCCAGCGGCATCCTGTTATCGACGGTGGAGAAGCTGGCCGGCTACGTCCGTAAGGGCTCGCTGTGGCCGGCGACGTTCGGTCTGGCCTGCTGCGCCATCGAGATGATGGCCACCGCTGGCCCGCGGTTCGACATCTCCCGGTTCGGGATGGAGCGGTTCTCGGCCACCCCGCGCCAGGCCGACCTGATGATCGTGGCCGGTCGGGTCAGCCAGAAGATGGCCCCGGTGCTGCGGCAGGTCTATGACCAGATGGCCGAGCCCAAGTGGGTGCTGGCGATGGGGGTGTGCGCGTCCTCGGGCGGCATGTTCAACAACTACGCCATCGTGCAGGGCGTCGATCACGTCGTTCCGGTGGACATCTACCTGCCCGGATGCCCGCCGCGGCCCGAGATGCTGCTGCACGCGATCCTGAAACTGCACGACAAGATTCAGGAGATGCCGCTGGGCGTCAACCGCGAGGAAGCCGTCCGCGAAGCCGAGAAAGCCGCACTGGCCTTCACCCCGACCATCGAACTCAAGGGGCTGCTGCGGTGACCGATCCCAGCAACGGCAGCGATGGCGGCAAGGGCGAGAACATCGGCGTGCGCCGCGGCATGTTCGGCCCGAAGGGCAGCGGCGATACCTCCGGCTACGGGCGGCTGGTCCGCGAAGTGGCGATGCCCGGCAGTTCGCCGCGGCCCTACGGCGGTTACTTCGACGAGGTCGTCGACACCCTGACCAGCGTGCTGGGCGAGCAGGCCTTTGACGCGGCGGTCGAGCGGGTGGTGGTGTATCGCGATCAGCTGACCCTGGAGGTGCGCCGCGAGCATCTGCCCGCGGTGATGCAGGCGCTGCGGGATGACCCCGGCCTGCGCTTCGAGCTGTCGCTGGGGGTGTCCGGCGTGCACTATCCCGCCGATAGCGGGCGGGAGTTGCACGCGGTGTATCCGTTGATGTCGATCACCCACAACCGCCGCATCCAGGTGGAGGCGACTGCACCCGATGCCGACCCGCACATCCCCTCGATGTTCGCCATCTACCCGACGTGTGACTGGCATGAGCGCGAAACCTACGACTTCTTCGGGATCATCTTCGACGGCCACCCCGCACTGACCCGTATCGAGATGCCCGACGACTGGGTGGGGCACCCGCAACGCAAGGACTACCCGTTGGGCGGCATCCCCGTGGAATACCACGGCGCCGAGATCCCCCCGCCCGATGAGCGGAGGGCATACAGCTGATGAGCACGCCGAACACCCCGCCAGAAAGCGGGGGAACCGGTACGTACGTGATGGTCGGTGGTGAGGACTGGGACCAAGTCGTCGCGGCCGCCGCCGAGGCCGATGCCGGTGAGCGGATTGTGGTCAACATGGGCCCCCAGCACCCCTCCACGCACGGGGTGTTGCGGCTGATCCTGGAGATCGAGGGCGAGACCATCGTGTCGGTCCGCTGCGGGATCGGCTACCTGCACACCGGAATCGAGAAGAACCTGGAGTATCGCACCTGGACCCAGGGCGTCACGTTCGTCACCCGAATGGACTACCTCGCACCGCTGTTCAACGAGACCGTGTACTGCCTGGGGGTGGAGAAGCTGCTCGGGGTCACCGACGACATCCCCGAACGCGCCAGCATCATCCGGGTGATGATGATGGAACTCAACCGCATCTCCAGCCATCTGGTGGCGCTGGCCACCGGCGGCATGGAACTGGGCTCGATGGGCGCCATGTTCTACGGGTTCCGCGAGCGCGAGCAGATCCTGTCGATCTTCGAAACCATCACCGGGCTGCGGATGAACAACGCCTACATCCGGCCCGGCGGCCTGGCCGCCGACCTGCCCGACGAAGCGCTGCCCCAGATCCGCGACATGCTCACCCTGATGCCCAAACGGCTCAAAGATCTCGAAGACCTGCTGTCAGAGAATTACATCTGGAAGGCCCGCACCCAGGGCATCGGCTATCTGGACCTGACCGGCTGCATGACCCTGGGCATCACCGGCCCGGTGCTGCGCTCCACCGGGCTGCCCCACGATCTGCGCAAAACCCAGCCCTACTGCGGGTATGAGACTTACGACTTCGACGTCATCACCGACGACGGCTGCGACGCCTACGGCCGCTACCTGATCCGGGTCAAAGAAATGCACGAGGCGCTGAAGATCATCACCCAATGCGTCGAGCGATTGGAAAACACAGCGGGCCCGGTGATGCTGACCGACAAGAAGCTGGCCTGGCCGGCCGACCTGAAACTCGGGCCCGACGGGCTGGGCAACTCCCCCGAGCACATCGCCAAGATCATGGGCCACTCCATGGAGGGACTGATTCACCACTTCAAGCTGGTCACCGAGGGCATCCGGGTGCCGCCCGGGCAGGTGTATGTCGCCGTCGAATCCCCCCGCGGTGAGCTGGGCGTGCACATGGTCTCCGACGGCGGCACCCGACCGTATCGGGTGCACTACCGCGACCCCTCCTTCACCAACCTGCAAGCCGTCGCCGCCACCTGCGAAGGCGGCATGGTCGCCGACGCCATCTCCGCCGTCGCCTCCATCGACCCCGTCATGGGCGGAGTCGACCGATGACGTTGGCGCCCAACGGCTCTCCGGTGTTCATCGAGCTGGGCCAGCGGCCCGATGAGGCAGGGCCGCCGATCGCGGGCGAGGCGGCCTACCCGGCCGACATGACTGCCCGGCTCGAGGGCAACGCCAAGGACATCATCGCCCGGTATCCGCGGTCGCGGTCGGCGCTGCTGCCGCTGCTGCACCTCGTGCAGTCCGAGGACGGCTGCCTGACCAAGGCAGGCCTGGCGTTCTGCGCCGCGCAACTCGACCTGACCAAGGCCGAGGTGACGGCGGTCGCCACGTTCTACTCTATGTACCGGCGCACGCCGACCGGTGAGTACCTCGTCGGTGTCTGCACCAACACGCTGTGCGCGATCATGGGCGGCGACGCCATCCTCGACGCACTGCAGGACCACCTCGGCATCCACGCCGGCCAGACCACCGATGACGGCCGCGTGACCCTAGAACACATCGAGTGCAACGCCGCATGCGACTACGCGCCCGTCGTGATGGTGAACTGGGAATTCTTCGACAACCAAACCCCCTCCTCCGCACGCGATCTCGTCGACGAATTACGCGCAGGCCAGCCACCCGTACCCAGCCGCGGCGCCCCCCTGTGCACCTTCAAGGAGACGGCCCGCGTCCTGGCCGGCCTGCACGACGGCCGCCCGGTGACCGCCGACGGACAGGTGCCCACCGCCACCCTGGCCGGGCTGCGCGTCGCCCACGAACTCGGTATGCACGCACCGCCACCGCCGGATGACGATGCGTCAGCACCGCCACCGAAATCCGACGGCACCAAGCCAGAGGCCGTCGAGACCACCAAGGACGAACCAGCACCGGCACCGTCGGCCACTGTGCCTGCCGAATCCGGCACCACCGAAACCGACCCGAGCACAACGGATTCACGCGACTGATATGGCACCTGCTACTCCCCTGACACCCGTGCTCAGCCGGTATTGGGACGAACCCGAACCCTGGACGCTGGACACCTACCGCCGTCACGACGGGTACCGCGCGCTGGACAAGGCGCTCGCGATGGATCCCGACGAAGTCATTGCACTGCTGAAGGACTCCGGTCTGCGCGGTCGCGGCGGTGCGGGCTTCCCGACCGGCACCAAGTGGTCGTTCATCCCGCAGGACGACACCGGCGCGGGCGCCAAGCCGCACTACCTCGTCATCAACGCCGACGAGTCGGAACCCGGTACGTGCAAAGACATTCCGCTGATGTTGACGACGCCGCACTTCCTGGTGGAGGGCATCATCATCGCGGCGTACGCGATCCGGGCCCACCACGCTTTCATCTATGTGCGCGGTGAAGTGGTGCCGGTTCTGCGCAGGCTGCAGGCCGCCGTCGCCGAGGCGTACGAGGCCGGTTACCTCGGCAAGGACGTCAAGGGTTCGGGATTCGACCTCGAGCTGATCGTGCACGCAGGCGCGGGCGCCTACATCTGCGGGGAGGAGACAGCGCTGCTGGATTCCCTTGAGGGCAGACGCGGACAACCGCGACTGCGGCCACCGTTCCCCGCGGTGGCCGGCTTGTATGCCTGCCCGACGGTGGTCAACAACGTCGAATCCATCGCCAGCGTGCCGCCGATCGTGCTCAACGGGATCGACTGGTTCCGCTCGATGGGCTCGGAGAAGTCACCCGGTTTCACGCTGTACTCGCTGTCCGGTCACGTGACGAATCCCGGCCAGTACGAAGCGCCATTGGGAATCACCCTTCGCGAACTCCTCGAGTACGCGGGCGGTATCCGCGCCGGGCACTCGCTGAAGTTCTGGACGCCCGGCGGATCGTCCACACCGTTGCTGACCGACGAACATCTGGACGTGCCACTGGATTACGAGGGCATGGCGGGCGTCGGCTCGATGCTGGGCACCAAGGCGCTGCAGATCTTCGACGAGACCACATGCGTGGTGCGCGCGGTCCGGCGCTGGACCGAGTTCTACGCACACGAGTCGTGCGGCAAGTGCACACCCTGCCGCGAGGGCACGTACTGGCTGAGCCAGATCTACGAACGCCTCGAAACCGGGCGCGGCACCGAAGACGACATCCAGAAGCTGCTGGACATCTCCGACACCATCTTCGGAAAGTCGTTCTGCGCGTTGGGTGACGGCGCGGCGAGCCCGATCCTGTCGTCCATCAAGTTCTTCGGCGACGAGTACGTCGCCCACCTGGACGGCGGCTGCCCGTTCGACCCGCACGCTTCGACACTGATGGCCACCGAGGGGGTGGGTGCCTGATGACGGTGACCGAGCCGACCCAGGATGCGCCTGAGGTCGAGATGGTGAACCTGACCATCGACGACGTGCCGATCAGTGTGCCCAAGGGCACCTTGGTGATTCGTGCCGCCGAGCTGATCGGTGTGCAGATCCCGAGGTTCTGCGACCACCCACTGCTTGACCCGGTCGGTGCCTGCAGGCAGTGCCTCGTCGAGGTCGAGGGTCAGCGCAAGCCGATGGCGTCCTGCACCATCACCTGTACCCCCGACATGGTGGTCCGCACGCAGTACACCTCGGAGGCCGCTGACAAGGCCCAGCAGGGCGTGATGGAGCTGTTGCTCATCAACCACCCGCTGGACTGCCCGGTCTGCGACAAGGGCGGTGAGTGCCCGCTGCAGAACCAGGCCATGTCCAACGGCCGCGTCGAGACCCGCTTCGAAGACGTCAAACGCACGTTCCCCAAACCGATCCCGATCTCGTCCGAGGTGCTCCTGGACAGGGAGCGCTGCGTGCTGTGCGCGCGATGCACCCGGTTCTCCCAGCAGATCGCGGGCGATCCGTTCATCGAACTGCTGGAGCGCGGTGCGCTGCAACAGGTAGGCATCGCGCCGGACGAACCGTTCTCGTCGTACTTCTCCGGCAACACCGTGCAGATCTGCCCGGTGGGTGCCCTGACCAGCACCGCCTACCGCTTCCGGGCCCGGCCGTTCGACCTGGTGTCGAGTCCCAGCGCATGCGAGCACTGCGCATCGGGATGCGCGCAGCGTACCGACCACCGGCGCGGAAAGGTGTTGCGCCGGTTGGCAGGCGACGACCCTGAGGTCAACGAGGAATGGAACTGCGATAAGGGCCGGTGGGCATTCACCTACGCCACCGTCGGTGACCGCATCACCACGCCACAGATCCGCGAGGACGACGGCAAGCTGCGGCCCGCGTCGTGGTCGGAGGCCCTCGGCGTGGCGGCGGCGGGACTGGCGGCTGCGGCGGGACGGGCCGGTGTGCTCGTCGGTGGCCGCAGTACAGTCGAAGACGCCTACGCCTACTCGAAGTTCGCCCGGATAGTGTTGGACACCAACGATATCGACTTCCGCATCCGCGCACACAGCGACGAAGAGACGGCGTTTCTGGCGTCCGATGTCGCCGGGCAGCCGATGACCGTCAGCTACGCCGATCTGGAGAAGGCGCCCGCGGTGCTGCTCGCCGGCTTTGAGCCGGAAGAGGAATCGCCGATCGTATTCCTGCGGCTGCGCAAGGCCGCGCGCAAGGGCGTGCAGGTGCTCGCGGTCGCACCCTTCCAAACCCGCGGCCTGACGAAGATGTCGGGCAAGCTGATCCGCACCGCGCCGGGCGGCGAGGCGGCAGCGCTCGACGGGCTGACCGAAGAGACCCTGCTGAAGCAGCCTGGTTCGATCATCCTGGTTGGCGAGCGGCTGGCGACCTCGCCCGGAGCCCTCTCCGCGGCAAGCAGATTGGCGGCGGCCACCGGCGCCCGGCTGGGCTGGGTACCGCGGCGGGCGGGCGACCGTGGCGCGCTGGAGGCGGGTGCGCTGCCGAACCTGCTGCCGGGCGGACGACCGGTCGCCGACGCGGAGGCGCGGGAGCAGACGGCGACCGCGTGGCATGTCTCCGCGTTGCCCGACACGGCGGGACGCGACACCGCAGGCATTCTCGCCGCCGCCGCGGCGGGCGAACTGGGTGCGCTGTTGATCGGCGGGGTCGAGATCGCCGACCTGCCCGATCCGGACGCGGCCCTCGCGGCAATCGATGCGGCGCCGTTCGTCGTCAGCCTGGAACTTCGCGAAAGCGCTGTGACCGACCTCGCCGACGTGGTGTTCCCCGTCGCGCCGGTGGTCGAAAAGGCAGGCTCATTCGTCAACTGGGAGGGGCGGATTCGGTCCTTCGAACCGTCCTTGCCAAGCAACGCGACCCCCGATCTGCGGGTGCTCTACACCCTCGCCGACGAGATCGGCATCGACCTCAACCTGCCGAACGCGGCGGCCGCGGCGGAGGAACTGGCCCGACTGGGCTGGTGGGGCGGCACGCGCCCGAGCGCACCGACCGTGGCTGTCGGCGACGCCGCCCAGCCTGGCAAGGGCGAGGCGGTGCTGACCGGGTGGCGGATGCTGTTGGACTCCGGCCGACTGCAGGACGGTGAGCCCTATCTCGCCGGGACCGCCCGGGTGCCCGTCGTCCGACTCTCGGCGACCACCGCGGGCGAGATCGGCGCGGCTGACGGGGATTCCGTCACCGTCGCCACCAATCGGGGCGAGATCACGTTGCCGCTCGAGATCACCGATATGGATGACCGAGTGGTGTGGCTGCCGCTGAACTCACCGGGTTCGGCGGTCTATCAACAACTGGGTGTGACCGCGGGCGCCGTGGTCTCGATCGGGCGGGCTGAACAATGACGGACCTCTCAGCATTCGGGCACGACCCGATTTGGCTCATCGTGATCAAGGCGGTCAGCATCTTCGTGTTTCTGCTGCTGACCGTGCTGGCCGCCATCCTGATCGAGCGCAAGCTGCTCGGCCGGATGCAGATGCGCTTCGGCCCCAACCGAGTTGGCCCCAAGGGCCTGCTTCAGTCGCTCGTCGACGGCCTCAAGCTCGGGCTGAAGGAAGGCCTGATTCCGGCGGGCGTCGACAAGCCCATTTACCTGCTGGCGCCGGTCATTTCGACGGTGCCTGCGTTCATGGCCTTCGCCGTCATCCCGATGGGGCCGGTGGTCTCCGTCTTCGGCCACCACACCCCCCTGCAGCTGACCGACCTCGCGGTGGCGGTGCTCTACATCCTCGCGGTCACATCGATCGGCGTGTACGGCATCGTGCTGGCCGGCTGGGCGTCGGGTTCCACCTATCCGCTGCTCGGCGGGCTGCGGTCGTCGGCACAGGTGATCTCCTACGAGATCGCGATGGCGTTGTCATTCGCGGCGGTGTTCCTCTACGCGGGCACCATGTCGACATCGGGCATCGTGGCCGCCCAGAACGGCACCTGGTTCGTGTTCCTGCTACTGCCGTCGTTCCTGGTGTACGCCACCTCGATGGTCGGCGAAACCAACCGCGCGCCTTTCGATCTGCCCGAGGCCGAGGGCGAACTGGTCGGCGGCTTCCACACCGAGTACTCGTCGCTGAAGTTCGCGATGTTCATGCTCGCCGAGTACGTCAACATGACGACGGTCTCGGCGTTGGCCACCACGATGTTCCTCGGTGGCTGGCACGCCCCGTGGCCGATCAACATGTGGGACGGCGCCAACACCGGGTGGTGGCCGCTGCTGTGGTTCACCGGCAAGGTGTGGGCGTTCCTGTTCGTCTACTTCTGGCTGCGCGCCACGCTGCCGCGGCTGCGCTACGACCAGTTCATGAGCCTGGGATGGAAGATCCTCATCCCGGTCTCACTGGTGTGGATCGCGATCGTGGCCACCACCCACAGCCTGCGCACGCACGGCTACACCGCATGGGCCACCGGGTTGATCACCTTGGGCGCAGTATTCGCACTCATCATCGCCTTCGCGCTGTGGCGGACGTTGCGGGCCAGAACCGTTCGGAAGATTCCCATTCAGGCCGTCGACGACGGCGCCTTCCCGGTGCCGCCGCTCCCCTCGTCGCCGCGCACGCGAGGAGCAAGAACGGAGGAGAAAGCCGATGCCTAAGTTTCTCGATGCCATAGCGGGTTTCGCGGTCACGTTCGGGACCATGTTCAAGAAGCCGATCACCGAGGAGTATCCGGAGAAGCCGGGCCCGGTCGCCAAGCGCTATCACGGCCGCCACCAACTCAACCGGTATCCCGATGGGCTGGAGAAGTGCATCGGCTGCGAATTGTGCGCGTGGGCTTGCCCCGCCGACGCGATCTACGTCGAGGGTGACAACAACACCGCAGAGGAACGTTTCTCGCCGGGCGAACGCTACGGGCGGGTGTATCAGATCAACTATCTGCGCTGCATCGGCTGCGGCTTGTGCATCGAGGCGTGCCCGACCCGCGCGCTGACGATGACCAACGAATACGAGATGGCCGACGACAACCGCGCCGACCTGATCTGGGGTAAGGACAAACTCCTTGCACCGATGCAACCGGGGATGGTGGCACCGCCGCACGCGATGCAGCCGGGTAGCACCGACGAGGACTACTACCTCGGCAATATCAAACCGATTTCGAGCACGCAAGGAGAAGAGAAGGTTCCGGAGGACGTGCGGTGAACATCGAAATCGTCGCGCTGGCCGCTGACTCCACCGGCCACACGTCGACGGCCGAGACCGTGACGTTCTGGGTGCTCGGCGCCGTCGCGCTGATCGGGGCGATCGGCGTCGTGGCCGCGCCGAAGGCCGTGTATTCGGCGGTCTTCCTCGCGACGACGATGATCTCGCTCGCCGTGCTCTACATCGCGCAGGAGGCGCTGTTCCTCGGCGTGGTTCAGGTGGTCGTCTACACCGGCGCGGTGATGATGCTGTTCCTGTTCGTGATGATGCTCATCGGCGTGGACCTGTCCGAATCGCTGGTGGAAACCATTCACGGCCAGCGTGTTGCGGCGATCATCGCGGGTGTCGGATTCGGCGTCGTGCTCATCGCGGGCATCGGCAATGTGTCGGTGGCCGGTTTTGCAGGACTGCCGGACGCCAACAGGAGCGCGAACGTCGAGGGTCTGGCGGAGCTGATCTTCACCCGCTATCTGTGGGCGTTCGAATTGACCGGCGCGCTGCTCATCACGGCGGCGCTCGGCGCGATGGTGCTGGCGCACCGGGAACGCTTCGAGCGCGCCAAGACTCAGCGGGAACTGGCCGAGGAGCGGTTCCGGCCCGGCGGGCATCCGACCCCGATGCCGGGACCCGGCGTGTTCGCCCGGCACAACGCCGTCGACATCGAGGCGCGGCTTCCCGACGGCTCGGGCTCTGCTCTGTCGGTCAGCGCGATCCTGCAACGCAGAAGCGTCCATCCGCCTGCCACCGGCAATGGCAACGCGAGGGGTGATCGATGAATCCGGATAATTATTTGTATTTGTCGGCGTTGTTGTTCACGATCGGCGCGTCGGGGGTGTTGTTGCGCCGCAACGCCGTCGTGATGTTCATGTGTGTCGAGCTGATGCTGAACGCGGCCAATCTGGCGTTCGTGGCGTTCTCCCGCATGCACGGCCACCTCGATGGTCAGGTGGTGGCGTTCTTCACCATGGTGGTCGCCGCCTGCGAAGTGGTCATCGGGCTGGCCATCATCATGACCATCTTCCGCACCCGACGCTCGGCCTCGGTCGACGACGCCAACCTGCTGAAAAACTAAGGCCGGAGATGACGATACCGGTTTGGCTCCTGATCGCCCTGCCCCTGGCAGGCGCGGCACTGCTGCTGCTGTCCGGGAAACGGTCCAACCCGTGGGGACACCTGCTGGGCTGTGCGGCCTCGCTGGCGTCGTTCGCCGTCGGCGCGGTGTTGTTCGCCGGCATGCTCGGCCGCCCCGGCGAAGACCGGGCAGTGCACGAGAAGCTGTTCTCCTGGGTGCCCGTCGGCGGCCTGCACGTGGACTTCGGCCTGCAACTGGACCAGCTGTCGATGTGCTTCGTGCTGCTGATCACCGGCGTGGGTTCACTGATCCACATCTACTCGATCGGCTACATGGCCGACGACCCCGGCCGGCGCCGCTTCTTCGGTTACCTCAACCTGTTTTTGGCGGCCATGCTGCTGTTGGTGCTCGCCGACAACTATTTGGGCCTCTACGTCGGCTGGGAAGGCGTCGGGTTGGCGTCCTACCTGCTGATCGGGTTCTGGCAACACAAACCCACCGCGGCCACCGCGGCCAAGAAAGCGTTCGTGGTCAACCGGGTCGGCGACATCGGCCTCGCGATCGCGCAGATGGTGATGTTCGCCTATATCGGCTCCATCTCCTTCGAAGGCGTCTTTTCCGCCGCCCCCCACCTCGGGCAACCCACATTGAATGCCATCGGCCTGCTGCTTCTGCTCGCCGCGTGCGGCAAGTCCGCCCAAGTGCCGTTGCAGTCCTGGCTCGGCGACGCGATGGAGGGCCCGACGCCCGTCTCGGCTCTCATTCACGCCGCGACCATGGTCACCGCCGGCGTCTACCTGATCGTGCGGTCGGGCCCGGTGTTCGACCTCGCCCCCGGCGCGCAACTGGGTGTGGTGATCGTCGGCGCGGTCACGCTGTTGTTCGGCGCGATCGTCGGCTGCGCCAAAGACGACATCAAAAAAGCCCTCGCCGCCTCCACCATGAGCCAGATCGGCTACATGGTGCTCGCCGCCGGGCTGGGCCCCGCCGGCTACGCCGTCGCGATCATGCACCTGCTCACCCACGGCTTCTTCAAGGCCGGGCTGTTCCTGGGCGCCGGCTCGGTCATGCACGCCATGGACGACGAGGTCAACATGCGCCACTACGGCGGCCTACGCACCCTGCTCCCCATCACCTTCGCCACCTTCGGACTCGGCTACCTCGCGATCATCGGCGTCCCGCCGCTGGCCGGGTTCTTCTCCAAAGACGGCATCATCGAAGCCGCCCTGGGCGCCGGCGGCGCCAAAGGCCTCATCCTGGGCACCGCGGCCATCCTGGGCGCCGGCATCACCGCCTTCTACATGACCCGCGTCATGCTGATGACGTTCTTCGGCGAGCGACGGTGGAAACCCGACACCCACCCGCACGAATCCCCCAAAGTGATGACCTGGCCGATGATCCTGCTGGCCGTCGGGTCGGTGGCCTCCGGTGCCGTGTTCGCCATCGGCGGCACGTTGCAGCATTGGCTGGAACCCGTCGTCGGTGCACATGAGGAGCGCCACGCGATGCCCGCGTGGGTCACCACCATCATCGTGCTGGCCGTCGTCGCCGTCGGCATCCTCATCGCCTACCGCATGTACGCCCAAAAAGCCGTACCCGACACCGCCCCAGAGAAGGTGTCGGCGCTGACGGTGGCCGCCCGCCGCGACCTCTACGGCGACGCGATCAACGAGGAGCTGCTGATGAAACCAGGCCAAGTCCTGACGAAGGATCTGGTCTGGGTGGACGACAAGGCCATCGACGGCGCGGGCGGCGGCCTTGCCACGGTCGTCGGAAAGGTGTCGGACGGCCTGCGGCTGCTGCAGACCGGCTTCGCCCGCTCCTACGCATTGTCGATGCTCGCGGGCGCGGCACTCGTCATCGCGGTGATCCTGGCGGTGCAACTGTGGTGACTACGATTCCCTGGCTGACGATCCTGTGGGCGGTGCCGATGCTGGGCGCCGCGCTGGTGATGCTCATCCCGGCGTCGGGACGGGTGGCGGTCAAATGGGTAGCGCTACTGGTCTCGGTGGTGGTGCTCGCGCTCACCATCGGTCTTGCTGTGGGCTTCAAGCCCGGCGGCCCGCAGTACCAGTTCGTCGAATCCCACACCTGGATACCGTCTTTCGGCACCGGCTACATTCTCGGCCTTGACGGCATCGCATTGGCGCTCGTCGTACTCACGGCGGTGCTGGTGCCGCTGCTGATCGTGGCAGGGTGGAACGACGCCGACGACCAGGTCGGGCTTCGCGGCCGCTCCACGCACACCTACCTGGCGCTGACCCTGGCCGTCGAGGGCATGGTGATCATGTCGCTGGTCTCGCTCGACGTGCTGCTGTTCTACGTGTTCTTCGAAGCGATGCTCATCCCGATGTACTTCCTCATCGGCGGCTTCGGCGGCGAGCATCGGTCCAAAGCGGCGGTGAAGTTCCTGCTGTACAACCTGTTCGGCGGGCTCATCATGCTGGCCGCAGTCGTCGGCCTGTATGTGGTAACGGCGCAGAGCGGCGCCTTCGAGGCGGGCACATTCGATTTCCGCGCCATCGTCGAAGCGGTGTCAAGCGGCGCACTGACGGTCAACCCCGCGATCCTCAACGCGCTGTTCCTCGGCTTCATGTTCGCGTTCGCGGTCAAGGCGCCGCTGTGGCCGTTCCACCGCTGGCTGCCCGATGCGGCCGTCGAGGCGACACCGGCCAGTGCCGTGCTGATGATGGCCATCATGGACAAGGTCGGCACGTTCGGCATGCTGCGGTACTGCCTGCAGTTGTTCCCCGACGCGTCAGCGTATTTCCGGCCGCTGATCATCACCCTGGCGGTCATCGGCATCGTCTATGGCGCGATCCTGGCGATCGGCCAGACCGACGTGATGCGCCTGATCGCCTACACGTCGATATCCCACTTCGGCTTCATCATTCTCGGCATCTTCGTGATGACGAGCCAGGGCCAGTCGGGGTCGACGCTGTACATGGTCAACCACGGCATCTCCACCGCGGCCCTATTCCTGATCGCCGGTTTCCTGGTGTCCCGCAAGGGAACTCGCCTGATCAGCGAATTCGGCGGTGTGCAGAAGGTGGCGCCCGTCCTTGCCGGCACGTTCCTAGTCGCCGGGTTGGCCACCCTTTCACTGCCCGGGTTGGCGCCGTTCATCAGCGAGTTCCTGGTGCTGATCGGCACATTCACGCGCTACCCGATATTCGCGGTGGTGGCGTCCAGCGCGCTCGTGCTCTCCGCGATCTACATCCTGTGGATGTACCAGCGGATGATGGGCGGCCCTGTCAAAGAGGGCAATGACCGACTGCGCGACCTGCTCCCCCGCGAGCTCGCCGTGGTGGCGCCGCTGATCGCGCTGCTGCTGGTGCTCGGCGTGTACCCGAAACTGGCGCTGGACGTGATCAATCCGGCCGTCACCCACACACTGACGACCATCGACCAACCCGATCCCGCACCCAAACTGGCGGAAGGCCCGGCGCAATGAACCTGCCAACGCCCAGCGTCGAATACGGCCTGCTGTCGCCGATGCTGATTGTGTTCGGAGCCGCCATCGCCGGTGTGCTCGTGGAGGCGTTCGTGTCGCGCGAGCGCCGCTACGGCGTGCAGGTGGTGCTCAGCCTGGTGGGACTGGCCGCCGCGTTCGTCGCGGTGGTGCAGTTGGCACGTGAGCTGCACGGCACCGTCGGCCACGCCGCCGTGATCGGGGCGGTCGCTGTCGACGCCCCCGCGTTGTTCCTGCAGGGCACGATCTTGCTGGTGGGTGTTCTCGGCATCCTGCTGATCGCCGAACGACGCATCCCCGCCGAGGGTGAGTCCGAGTCGGAAAGGGCTGTCCGCGGGCTCGATTCGTTCACCCCGCAGGCCTCGGCGATCGTCGGCAGCGTGGCGGAGAAGGTGGCCGCCAAGGCAGGCGTCATGCAGACCGAGGTCTTCCCGCTCACGCTGTTCGCGATCGGCGGGATGCTCCTGTTCCCGGCGGCCGATGACCTGCTGACCATGTTCATCGCGCTCGAGGTGCTGTCGCTGCCGCTGTACCTGATGTGCGGGCTGGCCCGTCGTCGCAGGCTGCTCTCGCAGGAGGCGGCGCTGAAATACTTTCTGCTGGGCGCATTCTCGTCGGCGTTCTTCCTGTACGGCGCCGCGATGCTGTACGGCTACTCCGGCACGCTGAGCCTGACCGGGATCGCCCAGACGATCGGCGCGGGCTCCGGCAAGACGTCGCTGGCGCTGATCGGCGTCGGCCTGCTGTTGGTCGGCGTGTTGTTCAAGGTCGGCGCAGTGCCGTTCCACTCGTGGATCCCCGACGTGTACCAGGGCGCTCCGACGCCGATCACGGCGTTCATGGCCGCGGCCACCAAGATCGCCGCGTTCGGTGCGCTGCTGCGCATCTTCTACGTCGCGGTACCCGAGCTTCGTGACGAGTGGCGGCCGGTGCTGTGGGCCATCGCGATCCTGACGATGATCGTCGGCACCATCACCGCCGTCACCCAGTCCGACGTGAAGAGGATGCTCGCCTACTCCGCGGTGGCGCATACCGGCTTCATCCTCACCGGCGTCATCGCCCTGAACGAGTCCGGGTTGTCCTCGACGCTGTTCTATCTGTTCGCCTACGGCTTCAGCACGGTCGGCGCGTTCGCCGTCGTCGGCCTGGTCCGTGACAAGGCTGGCGAGGAAGAGACCACGATGGTCCGCTGGGCCGGCCTCGGTCGGCGTTATCCCCTTGTTGGCATTGTCTTTTCGCTGTTCCTGCTGGCGTTCGCGGGTATCCCGCTGACGAGCGGCTTCGTCAGCAAGTTCGCGGTGTTCAAGGCCGCGGGTGAGGGCGGCGCGATCCCGCTGGTGATCGTCGGCGTGATCGCCAGCGCCATCGCCGCCTACTTCTACGTGCGGGTCATCGTGCTGATGTTCTTCACCGATCCGCCAGACGATGCGCCCGACGTGGTGGTGCCCAGCATCCTGGGCACTGCGGTCGTCGTGATCACCGCGGCAGTCACGTTCGCGCTCGGTGCGCTGCCGCAGCCGCTGCTTGACCTGGCGAACATCGCCAACACGTTCCTGCGCTAGCTTGCCGCCATGACCGAGCCGCTTGTCCTGATCGCCGATCACGGTGCGGTGCGGGTGCTGACGCTGAACCGGCCCGCGGCCAGAAATGCGTTGAGCCGCGACCTGATCAAGGCTTCGTACACGGCGCTGACGGAGGCCGACGCCGACGAGTCGGTGCGGGTGGTGGTGCTCACTGGAGCCGATCCCGCGTTCTGCGCGGGGGTGGATCTCAAGGAGGCGCAGCGCGACGGTCTGGGGTACTTCCAGGAGTTCCGGTCGCAGAGTTGCATCGCCGCGGTGGCGAAGATGCGTACCCCGATCATCGGGGCGATCAACGGCGCGACGTTCACCGGCGGGCTCGAGATGGCGCTCGGCTGCGACTTCCTCATCGCCTCGGAGCGCGCCGTCTTCGCCGACACCCACGCCCGCGTCGGGATCCTGCCCGGCGGCGGGATGACCGCGCATCTCCCCCAGCTCGTCGGCCTCGGCATGGCCCGGCGGTTGTCGATGACCGGCGAGGTCGTCGACGCCGCCCGCGCCGAACGGATCGGGCTGGTGACCGAGGTCGTTCCTCACCAGCGGCTGCTCGACCGCGCGCTCGAACTGGCCGGCCAGATCGCCGAGGTGCCCGGCCCGACGATGTTGGGGCTCAAGGAGATCTACACCACGGGCGCCGCTGCGGTCATCGATCCGGCGCTGGCCGCCGAGGAGAAGATCGCGTTCGCGCAGCACCGCGACTTCGAGGGCCTCGGCGATCAATTCCGCGCCGTGTCCGAGCGCAACAAGCGACAGATCGACGGCTGCTAGCCGTCGCGATTTCGGCGCGCTACCGTGCGCTCAGCGCCGGTTAGCGCGCCGAAATCGCAGTCTCGCGTTTCAGGATGAACTCGACCGACCGGTCGCCGTCCAACCCGGGCAGAGGCGGCTGCGTCGTCATGTCGACCTGCTTGCGCGCCTGCTCCAGAACCGGGGTATCAGGGTCGAGCACCGACAGGTAGACGTCGTGTGCGGCCAGCGATTCGACCGCGACATCGATGAAGCCGTCCACCACCTCGCCGTGGGTGCCGTTCGGTCCGTTCTCGAACAGCCATCGCGGCGGGTTCGGCAGCGAATCATAGGCGGCGGCAACGGCATTCGAGAACTCGATGTGGTCGCGCTGGTTCGGTGCGCCGGGTGCCCACTCGGGGCCGCTGTAGAGGGTGAGCACCACGTCCGGCGCAAGCTTGGTGATCGTCTCGGCGATCTTCGCCTGCAGTTCGGGTGTGTTGCGGATCTGGCTGTCGGGGAAGTCCCAGAACTCGACGTCGTCGACGCCAACGATGGCAGCCGACCGCCGCTGCTCGTTCTCGCGAACCGGGCCCGCCACATCCGGCGGCATGCCCTCGATGCCGACCTCGCCACGGCACGCCAACGCGTAGTGCACGTGCTTGCCCTGCGACGTCCACTTGGCCACCGCCGCGGCACATCCGTATTCGGGATCGTCGGGATGGGGCACCAACACCAGCGCAGTGCGCCAGTCGGCGGGGAACGGCTGATGAACCACGCTGTCAGGCAATCACACCGTGGGCGATGATCGCAGTCGTCTGGTCAACCCACTCGTCGTCGAGTTCCTTGTCGGGCCACAGCAGCAACCGCAGCATCGTCGCGCCGCCGATGACCTCGATCAGCCGTTGCGGGTCGATGTCGGGATGCACGTCGCCGCGCCGCATCGCGTCGGCCAGGCGCGTCCGCACAGCGGCGAACACGTCGGTGAATCGCTCCATCACGCGCGCGTTCAGCTCGGCGTCGGCCGTCATGTCGGCGATCAGGCCGGGCAGGGCGGCTCGCACCACCGGGCTGGTGAACACACCGCCTGCGGCGGCGATCATCGCGCGAACGTCGGCGCGGAAATCCCCCGGAGGCGTCTCGATCGCCGTCGGCGCGGCGGGAAAGGCGGCTTCGTGAACGAGCTCGGCCTTGCTCGACCACCGGCGATACAACGCCGTCTTGGTGGTGCCCGCCCGCTCGGCCACCGCGGCCATGGTCAGGTTCGAATAGCCGATTTCCACGAGCAGATCCGTGGTGGCACGCAGTATGGCAGCGTCGATACGCGGGTCCCGAGGCCGTCCCGCGACGCTGTTGACAGGAGGTGCTCCTCTCGTCCGCGCCGTCATCTTGTGCTCCTCACGTCCGCGCCTCTTGTCAATCGAACTCGGGTCTGCTTTCATAACGCTACCCACCGTATCGTAATTATGCCGGAGGAAAAACCTTGGCTACAGAACCGGCCGTCGAAGACGTCGGCCGACTTCAGCGCTCCGCCCGAGACATCAGCACGCTGCCCGATGTGATGTCGCAGTGGCTGTCGACTGTCATGTCCGGCGGCACCAGACCCCAGGTCACCGTCGAGAGCGGCGTCGACTCCAACGGGATGTCGTCGGAGACCATCATCCTCACCGGACGCTGGGAAGCCGACGGCCAACAGCACGAGGAGAAGTGGGTGGCGCGCGTCGCGCCCACCAAAGAGGACGTGCCGGTGTTCTCGTCGTACCGGATGGACCACCAGTTCGACGTGATCCGACTGGTCGGCGAGATGACCGATGTCCCGGTGCCGCGGGTGCGGTGGCTGGAGCCGACCGGAAAAGTGCTCGGCACACAGTTCTTCCTGATGGACTACGTGTCCGGTGTGGTGCCGCCCGACGTCATGCCGTACACCTTCGGCGGCAACTGGTTCGCCGACTCGCCCGCAGAGTCGCAGCGCGCGCTGCAGGACAACACCGTCGACGTGCTGGCCAAGCTGCACTCCATCCCGCAGGCCGAGTCCACCTTCGGTTTCCTTGCCGACGGCGACGACGGCAATGCGTTGCGGCGCAACCTCGACTGGCTGAAGTCCTGGTACCAGTTCGCGGTGCCCGACATCGGCCGGTCGCCGTTGGTCGAAGAAGCCCTCGAGTGGCTCGAGGCGAACTGGCCCGAAGACGTCGCCGCCACCGACCCGGTGCTCATCTGGGGCGACTCCCGCGTCGGCAACGTGCTCTACGAGAACTTCAAGCCGGTCGCCGTGCTCGACTGGGAGATGGCGACACTAGGCCCCCGCGAGATGGATGCGGCGTGGATGGTGTTCGCGCACATGGTTTTCCAGGAACTTGCCGGCCTGGCAGGGATGCCGGGGCTACCCGACTTCATGTGCGAGGAGGACGTCAAGGCGACCTATGCCGACAAGACCGGCGTCGCGCTAGGCGACCTGAACTGGTTCTACGTCTACTCCGGCGTGATCTGGTGCTGCGTGTTCATGCGGACCAGTGCCCGACGGGTGCGCTTCGGCGAGATCGAGAAACCCGACGACGTCGAATCGCTCTTCTACCACGGCGCCCTGCTGCGGCGCCTTATCGGAGGTGCAGCCTGATGCTCGGCCCCATGGACGAATTCCCTGTCCACCAGATCCCGCAACCGATCGCATGGCCGGGTTCTTCGGACCGCAACTTCTACGACCGGTCCTACTTCAACGCTCACGACCGCACCGGCGACATCTTCCTGATCTCAGGCATCGGCTACTACCCGAACCTCGGCGTAAAGGATGCCTTCGTCCTCGTCCGGCGCGGGAATGAGCAGACGGCGGTGCATCTTTCGGATGCCATCGATTCCGATCGGCTCGACCAGAACGTGATGGGCTACCGGGTCGAGGTCACCGATCCCCTCCACCAGTTGCGCATCGTCATGGACGAGACCGAGGGAATGGCCGTCGACCTGACATGGAACGGGCTGTTCGACGTCGTTCAGGAGCAGCGGCACATCCTTCGCTCGGGCACCCGAATCACGTTGGACGCGCAGCGATTCGCGCAGGTGGGTTCATGGACCGGCCAGATCGTCATCGACGGCCAGGAGATCACCGTCGACCCGTCGGTGTGGATTGGCTCGCGCGACCGATCGTGGGGCATCCGGCCCATCGGCGAAGCGGAACCCGCTGGGCGCCCGGCGGATCCGCCGTTCGAGGGCATGTGGTGGTTGTACGTGCCGATGGCGTTCGACGATTTCTCGATCGTGCTCATCATTCAAGAGGAGCCCAACGGCTTCCGCTCGCTGAACGACTGCACGCGGGTGTGGAAGGACGGCCGCGTCGAGCAGCTCGGCTGGCCGCGGGTCAAGATCCACTACACATCGGGCACGCGGATACCGACCGGTGCGACGATCGACGCCACCGCGGCCGACGGCACACCGGTGCGCTTCGACGTGGAATCCAAACTGCCCGTTCCGATTCACGTGGGCGGCGGATACGGCGGCGATTCGGACTGGATCCACGGCATGTGGAAGGGCGACAAGTTCACCGAGCGGCTCACTTACGACATGACCGACCCGGCGATCACCGGGCGCGCCGGCTTCGGCGTCATCGACCACGTCGGACGCGCCTTGTGCACAGAAGGCAACGGCACCGCGGCCGAGGGTTGGGGCCTGTTCGAGCACGGCGCGCTGGGCCGCCACGACCCGTCGGGCTTCGCGGACTGGCTCACCGTCGCGCCCTAGCGCAGCAGCACTGGGTCGAACAGATCCCGCGCCATCGCCAAGATGAAGATGGCGTAGAAGATCGCGCCGAACATGATCCCGAAGACGGCGGCCCATCGCGCCCTGTGTCCGTACCGATCACCGCGGCCGAGGGCGAGGAAGCCAAGGACGAGCGCGACTGTGGCCGCCAGTAGGGCTGCCCAGCCGCCGAGGAACCTCCACCCGAGCACGCCGACGATTGCCGCAGCCAGTGAACCCACGGCCATCTTGTTGAGACGCGCGGTCGTCATGGTCGTCATGGCGGGTCAGCGTAGCGCGCTCGCGAAATCGACGTTTTGCAGCGATCTACTCGTACTTTCCCGCCGAAACGTTGGTTTGGGCGTTTTAGGCGACCACTACTACCCCTAGGCCGACTGCGCGGACTTGACCGGCGCGCGGCCGAACACCATCGACTCCTCGATCCGGTCGAAGCGGTGATCGATCGCGTCGAGCACGTAGTTGTGCCGGACGTTCCAGGGCCGGTGCGTTCCCGATTTCGGTAGCGCATGCAAGGCGCGCTGTACGTAGCCGGCATTGATGTTCCATGCCGGCTTCTCCGGCATCGGAACATCGCCGAGGTGCGGATATGCATGCGTATACCCGTGAGAGTCCATGTACGCCAACAGCTTTGCCACCGCACGGGCGGTCAGGTCGGCCCGAAGCGTCCACGACGCGTTGATGTAGCCGACGCACCACGCCGCATTCGGAACGTCCTCGAGAAGGTGCTCCTTGTACACGAACCGGTCCTGTGGCTTGACCTCGGCGCCGTCGATGCTCAGCGCGACGCCACCGAGCGCCTGCAGCTGCAGCCCGGTGGCGGTGACGATGACGTCGGCATCGATCCGCTCACCGGAGCGCAGCACGATGCCGTCGGCGTCCATGTGATCGATGTGGTCGGTGACCATCTCGGCGCGATCGCCGCCGACCGCCGTGTAGAGGTCGTTGTCGAGGATCAGGCACATCCGCTGATCCCACGGGTTGTACCGCGGCTTGAAGTGCACGTCGACGGGATAGCCCGCGGGCAGAGCCTCCTCCGCCCCGTTCCGGAGCATGCGCTTGACGTACCGCGGCGCCTTGCGCGACAGCACGTAGAGCAACACCGTCAAAGCGGTGTTGTACAAACGCACGACGCGATTCGCGGCGCGGAACGGCAACACTTTTCGGATCGCCTGAATGACGGGGTTTATGCGCGGTTTCGACAGCAGGTAGGTCGGCGAGCGCTGCAGCATCGTCACGTGGCCGGCCTTCTCGGTCAGCGAGGGGAGCAAGCTGACCGCGGTCGCGCCGCTGCCGATCACCACGACCCTCTTGCCGGTGTAATCCAATGACTCCGGCCAGAACTGGGGATGCACGACCTCGCCCTTGAATTCTTCGATGCCGGGAAACTCCGGCCGGTAGGGCTCGTCGTAGTTGTAGTAGCCGGTGCCGAAGAACAGGAACCGGCCGCGAAAGCTCTTCGGTTCACCATCGACCTCGGTCTGCACCGTCCAGGTGTCGGTCGACGAATCCCAGTCGGCCGACAGCACTCGCGTGTTGAAGCGGATGTGCTTGTCGATGCCGTGCTTGCGGGCGGTCTGTGTCAGGTACTCGCGGATGTCGGGCCCGTCGGCGATGTTCTCGTCCCGGGTCCACGGCTGAAAGGGAAAGCTCAACGTGAAGATGTCGCTGTCGGACCGGATGCCCGGATAGCGGAATATATCCCAAGTGCCGCCGATCCGCTCCCGGCGCTCCAGCACCGTGTAGGACAGCTTCGGGTTCTTCTCGTGGATGCGGTAGGCCGCGCCGATCCCGGAGATTCCCGCGCCGACGATCAGAACGTCGGAAAACTCGGCCTCGGCCATCTAAGACCTCCCTTGGTCCGCTTGGGTACCACGATATGTGGTCGCCCTCACAGTGCGCCAACGACCTCGGCCAACGTCTCCGGCGCGATCGGACCCGGCTGGTACAGGCAGATCTGGTCGGCGATGCCTGCCACCCGATCGCGGATATGAGCCGCGACCTCGGCGGCAGTCCCGCAGGCGGCGATCGTGTGCAACACGTCGTCGTCGATGAGCCGCCCCATCTCCTCCCATCGGCCCTGCTTGGACAGCGCGTTGAGTTCGGGCTGGAGATCGCCCCAGCCGTGGATGTCCAGCACCGGGCGGTAGGCGGGCGTCGAGCCGTAGAACGCCAGCAGTCGGCGGGTGGCGGTGTGGTCCTCGCCCACCGAGACGATGATCTCGGGAATCACCGTGAAGTCGTCCCGGGCTTTGCCCGCGGCGGCCAGCCCCTCGCGCACGGCGGGCATCGTCACCTCGTGCAGGAACCGCTTGTTGCCGAACGGCATCACCAGCAGGCCGTCGGCGTGCTCGGCCGTGGCGCGGGTGAGCCGAGGGCCGAGCGCACCGACATAGATCGGCGGCGGACCGTACGGGTTATCGCCGGGAATGAAGTTCGGCGTCATCAGCGTGTGGCGGTAGTACTCGCCGCGGAAGTTCAGCCGCTCGCCGGTGCTCCAGCTTGCGAAGATCGCCCGCAGCGCCGCGATCATCTCGGTCATCCTGGCCACCGGCTTGTCGAACTGCGCACCGAACCGCTTCTCGATCTGCGTGCGAATCTGCGTGCCGAGGCCAAGCGCGAACCGGCCCTCGCTGAGTATCTGGTGGTCGATCGCCTGGTGAGCGAGGTGAATCGGGTTGCGCGGAAACGCGATTGCGACGTTGGTCATCAGGTCGAGGCCGCCGACGGTCGACGCGAGAGTTAGCGGCGCGAAAACATCGTGCGTCCCCTCGAAGGTGAAGACCCCGCTCGCGCCCGCTTCGCGGAAGGCCCGCGCCTGCTCGATCGCGGTAACTGGCCCGAACAGCGCTGTCATCACCTTCACAGCGTGAGAGCCTAGTTACGTGACACACCCAAGCAACGCCGACGTGGTCGTCGTCGGAGCGGGGTTCGCGGGGCTGTCCGCGGCGCGGGAACTGGTCCGGCTCGGCTACGACGTCGTCGTGCTGGAGGGCCGTGACCGGGTCGGCGGGAGGTCCTCGACGACGACGATCGCGGGCACGCCTGTCGACCTCGGCGGCACCTTCGTCGGCCCGACGCAGGACTCTGTCAAAGAACTGGCGCGCGAACTGGGCTGCGAGACGGTGCCCACGCACAATCGCGGCAAGAACCTGATCAGGTGGCGCGGCAAGGTTCGGTCCTACCGCAGCACGATTCCGAAGCTGTCGATCATCGAGCTGGTCGACGTCTCGCGCATCCAGTGGCGGTTCGAGCGGGTGAGCAGGCGGGTGCCGATTAGCGAACCGTGGACGTCGCCGATTGCGGAAATCCTCGACAGCAAGACCCTCGACGAATGGCTGCGATACGTGCACGCGAACGCATCGACGCGCGATCTCATGGCGATCATGTCCAGGGTGACCTGGGGCTGCGAGCCCGACCAGGTATCGACGCTGCACGCCGTGCGCTACGTCAAGGCCGCAGGCGGGATAGGTCGGATGCTCGACGTCGAAGGCGGCGCACAGCAGGACCGCTTCCCCGGCGGTACCCAGCAGATCGCGCTGCGGATAGCAGACGAGCTTGGTGCGCGCGTGCGGCTGAACACGATCGTGCGGCGCATCGAACGGCACTCCGACGGAACGCTGACCGTCAATGCCGACGGCGGCGACGTCACCGCGAAGGCGGTCGTCGTCGCCATCCCACCGGCTCACCGCGCGGCCATCGACTTCTCCCCCGAGCTGCCCGCCGAATACGAGAAGCTCGCGCAGCACTGGCCGCAGGGGAATCTGAGCAAGGCGTACGCCGCCTACGAGACGCCGTTCTGGCGGGCCAACGGTTGCTCCGGCGAGGCGCTGTCCGACGAGGGACCCGTCTTCATCACGTTCGACGTCAGCGCCGACGACCAGGGCCCCGGCATCCTGCTGGGCTTCACCGACCCGCGCACCTTCGACCCGCTACCGCCCGCCGAACGCCGCGAACGCGCACTGGCCGGCTTCGCCGCCCTGTTCGGAACCGAGGCGCTCGAGCCGATCGACTATGTCGACCACTGTTGGGGGACAGAGGATTTCGCGCCCGGCGGCCCGACGGCGGCGGTACCGCCCGAGTCATGGACCACGTACGGGCCGTGGCTGCGCAAGCCGGTCGAGCGCCTCTTCTGGGCGGGCACCGAAACCGCCGACGAGTGGACGGGCTTTCTCGACGGCGCCGTCCGGTCGGGCCGGCGGGCAGCCGCCGAGGTGCACAAGGAGCTGTCCGGCTAGGACGTCGCCCGCTTCGGCTCGCTGACCGACTCGATCAGCCAGCGCAACTGCCTGTTCACTTCGTCTGGACGCTCGAGGATCGCGCAGTGCCCGCCGGAGAGCTCGACGAACTCCGCCAGGTTGGGCGCCATCCGCGCGATGTGCCGCGACGAGACCATCGGCAGCAGCCGATCCTTCTCGCTGCCGATCACCAGAGTCGGCACCGTCAGGTTCTGCAGGCTGATGTGCTTGCTGCGGCCGAGGCCGTCGACCAGGGTGCGGGCCCATCCGCCGCGGCCCGCGGGCGGAGTGGCGGCGAACAGGTCGTAGATGAAGTCGGCGACCGCAGGATCCGCGTCGCGGCCGACGGCCAGCATCTGCACGAAGCGCCTGCTCTGCCGATCGACCCCGCGCGGAACGGGCGCCGCACCGAAGTTCTTCAGCAGCACTTCCGCGGCACGCACCCGTGCCCCGGAAAGCCGCGGAGGCACCGGGGCCAACTGGACGTGACGCAACGCGTCGCCGGTCGTGGTGTTGATCAGCGCGACGGCGTCGGCCCGCTCGGTCACGCGCAGCGGATAGCGTTCCGACCACGACGAGATCGCGATCCCGCCCATCGAGTGGCCTGCAATGACGGCCCGTTCGCCGGGCTTCAGCGTCGCCTCAAGCACGGCGTCGAGGTCGGCGGCCAGGAAGTTCAGGCCGTAGTTCGCGCGCCGCGTCGGCAGACCGCTGCGGCCGTGACCGCGGTGGTCGTATGCGATCACGCGGTAGTCGGAGGCCAGATCGTTGATCTGGTACGCCCACACCCGGATGGCGCAGGTGATGCCATGGGCCAGCACGATCGGATAGCCGTCCTCGGGGCCGAAGACCTCGGCGTGCAGGCGGGTGCCGTCGATGGCGCAGACCGCGACGGATCGCGAGGGAGGCAGCGCATCGGCCGGGGCGAATCGCTTCGCGCCTCTGCCTGAGGCCCTGACTTCGTGCCATAGCAGGCATGTTAAATGGTGCGATGCGCGCAATTCAGATACCCCGGCTCGACGGCCCGCAGGCCGCGGAGCTCGTTGAGCTGGACGAGCCCACCGACGAGAACGCCGTCATCGTCGAAGTCCACGCGGCCGGGGTGGCATTTCCCGACGCGCTGCAGTCCCGCGGGCTCTACCAGTACAAGGCGGAGTTGCCGTTTGTGCCGGGCGCCGAGATCGCGGGCGTGGTACGCAGCGCACCGGCAGACAGCGGCGTCGAGAAGGGCGATCGCGTGGCCGGGCTGACGATGCTCAACGGTGCCATGGCCGAAGTGGTTGCGCTGCAACCCGAGAGAGTGTTCAAACTGCCGGACAACGTGTCCTTCGAGGCTGGGGCGGGCATCCTCTTCAACGACCTCACCATGCATCACGCGTTGCGCACCCGCGGCCGATTGACCGACGGTGAAACCGTGCTCGTCGCACGGTGCAGCAGGCGGAATCGGAACCTCCACACTGCGTTTGGCGCCCGCGTGGGGTGCGTCGCGCACCATCGCCGTCGTCGGTACCGAGGAAAAGATCGCGATCGCGAAATCCGCGGGCGCGTCCGATGTCGTACTTGCCGACGGCTTCAAGGACGCCGTCATGGGGCTGACGGACGGCAAGGGCGTCGATATCGTCGTCGACCCGGTCGGTGGTGACCGGTTCACCGACTCGCTGCGCTGCCTGGCGCCGGGCGGCAGGCTTCTGGTGATCGGGTTCACCGGCGGTGAGATTCCCACAGTGAAGGTGAACCGGCTGCTGCTGAACAACGTTGACGCGGTCGGCGTCGGCTGGGGCGCATGGACCTTCACCCATCCGAATTACCTCCGCGAGCAGTGGGCTGAGCTCGAGCCGCTGCTGGCGTCGGGTGCCGTGTCGGCGCCGCAGCCCGAGGTCTACCCGCTGGAACGTGCGGGCGAGGCCATCGCGTCGCTGGAGAACCGCACCGCCAAGGGCAAAGTCGTCGTCACGCTTCGGTGAGGCTGCTCCCGCGACGCCGAAACGTCGCCGTCGAAAAGTTCGACGCGAAGACGGGCTGCTGGACCGATGTCGATGCATGCGCAGCCGTCGATCGCAATGAGTTGACTATCACGACGTACAACGTCTGGAACGACAGCAAGCACGCCGAGGATCGTTATCTCGTGATCGCGGAACTGCTTTGGCAACGCGCACCCGACATCGTGGTGTTCCAGGAGATCACGCCGACGGCGCTCGATGTGTTTCTCGAACAGTCGTGGATCCGCGAGGGCTATCTGCGTGCCGCGGTCGTCGGCGGGGACGCGGGCCTATACGGGATGCTCGTGCTGTCCCGGTTGCCCGTTTCCCGCGTGACATATACGCGGCTGCCGACGCGGCAATCGCGCGGCTTCTTGCAGGCCGAACTCGTCGTCAACGGCGCCCGAACCGTCGTCTGCTGCCTGCATCTCGACAGCGGAAAGTCTTCGCGACGGCTGCGCTGGTGGCAGCTGCGCAGGATTTTCCGCGCGCACCAATCGGTGGAAGACGCTGTGCTGCTCGGCGATTTCAACATGCGCGACGACGAGAATCACTGGATCGCCGCGCCCTACTGCGATGTCTGGCCCGCCTTGAGGCCCGACGAGGACGGTTTCACCGAGGACACGTCGATCAACCTCATGCGCTATGACATGAAGGACAAGCACCGACATGTGCGGTTCGACAGAGTGCTGCTCAAGGGCCGCAGCTGGGCGGCGTCCGAAATAGAGCTACTCGGTAAGGCGCCGATCTCGGCGGAACTACCCCGCGTGTTTCCATCCGATCACTTCGGTGTGGAATGCAGGCTCACACGCCGTAGTCCATAGGTGCCGGGGCGGGCTTGTCGGTGATTGCCGTGGCGACAGCGGTTCCACCCTTGAGCGTGCCGACGACGATCACCTGGTCGTTCACCGCGAATGAGGCTGCGGTGGTCGCGGTTTGGTTGCCGCTGTGCTCAGTGATCCCCGCGGTGTTCGGCGTGATGGCGTAGGTGCGGGTCATCCCGTCGGCGCTTTGAGCGGTGATCGAGTCGCTGGAGACCGCGACCAGCCTGCCCTCCTGGGTCAGGGGCTGATCCTGGGCAACCCGCGTGGCACCCTCGTTCGCCGCGGCCGACGGTTCAGGCGACACCATGTCGACGATGGCCGCGGCAAGCACGCTCGAGACGCCGACCGATGCGGCGATCGAGCCGATCAGCAGGTTGGATTTCGCCGCCCTCGTGCGATGGCGTCCACTCATGACCTTTCTCCCAGGTCGACCGTGTGTGTCGGGTGGTAAGTGGAGTTACCAATCGGCCTCGGCGCGAAACACCCCCGCGGTCGTGGGCGTCACAGATACGGGTCGGCCCAGGCGCTGATGATCCGCGCCGCCCGCGCTGCCTGGTTCTTTCCGGTCAGGAGGTGATCGGCACCCTCGAGCGAAATGAAGTTGCGCGGATGCCTGGCTGCGCGGAAGATCTCGCTCGCGTTGGCGATGCCGACGGTGTTGTCGGTCGGCGAATGCATCACGATGAGCGCGCGGCGTAGGGTGCGGATCTGCTCGCGAAGACCGGCCTTGCGGACGTCCTCGATGAAGTGCCGCTTGAGGGTGAGCGCCTTGCCCCCCGCCAGAAACGGCGCCTCGCCCTCGGCCTCGATCCGCGCAACCAGGGCGTCGTAGTTGTGTTCGACGTGGCTCGGCTCGTACGGCGCCCCGATGCTGGCGACCGCTGCGACCGTCGGGCAGTCGTGCGCGGCCGCGAGCACCGCCGAGCCACCGAACGAGTGCCCGACGAGCAAGTGGATCTCGCGGCCCGAGTCGTTCATGAACTCGACGGCGCGCACCGTGTCGGCGACCTTGTGAGAGAACGACCCGTCGCCCCAGTCCCCCTCGGAGTCGCCCAGCCCGAGGTTGTCGAACCGCAGCATGCCGATGCCCTCGGTGGCCAACTGTTTGCAGATCCGGCTCGCCGCCGGGCTGTCCTTGCCGAGCGTGAAGCCGTGGGCGAAGACGCCCCATCCGCGCAACTCGCCATCGGGCAGATCGACGAGTCCCGCAAGTGCAGGTCCCGTAGTGCTCGGGAACGTAACGCGCTCGGCCACGCTCGGCTAGCCGACCAGCTCAGGGTGAAACTTGGTGACCATGCGGCGGATGCCGTCCTGCCAGTCGACCGTGGTGCCGCCGACGAGCTCGCGCATCGCCGTCGGGTCGGTCGGGTTGCCGCGCAGCGCCTGCACGCTCTGCTCGAAGATCGGCTCTTTGCCGACCAGTGAGCCGATGTAGGTGCACCAGTCCTGAAGGCTGACGGTCTGTTCGCCGCACCAGTTGACGGTGGTGGCAGGCACCGATGCGGCCTCGAGGAGCTTCGGCAGCATGGCGATGATGTCGTCCTCGTGGATCGGGTTGTACAGCGCGGGGTCGCCGTGCGGGACCGGGATCGGGATGCCGCCGAGCATCATCTCCATGTGGAAGAACGGCCACCCTCCGTTATCGCCGTAGGGCACGTTGAGCCGCGCGATGATGGCCGGTACCTCGAGCGCACGTGACATCGTCCGGACGACGACCTCCCCGGCGATCTTGGAGATGGAATACGTTGGGAACAAGGGCTTGTGGTTGTCGCCGAGGGCCGCCCGCTCTGTTCGCGGTTCGTCGTCGGGCGGGTCGTAGACGGCCGCTGAGGAGCAGTGCAGAAATGCTTTCGCACCGCGGCAGTGGGCCATGAGCAGGCCCGCGGACTCGGCGTTGGCCCCGAGGTCCTTGTCCCATCTGCCGCTCTTTGCGACTGCCAGGTTGAGGACGTATTCGAAGTCGGTCGGGATGCCGGTGAAGCCGCCCGATGCGAGGTTGACGGTCTCGCACCGAACACCCGCCTTCTCGAGGTTCGCGCGACCGGCGGCGTCGGTGAAGCGGGCGATGCCCCACACCTCGTTGTCGGCCGCGAGGGCACGGGCGATCGGGGCAGCGACCTGGCCGGTCGGACCGGTGATGAGGACTTTGGATCCGCGCATCCGCTGATCGTAGGAGAGGGTCCCGGCCTGCGGTTATCAGACCCGCGAGTTGCTCAGCCGGGAAACCCGCAACACCGCCAGACAACTGGACAAGTGCTAGCGCTCAACGCCGATCGGCATGCCGGTTGAGGAAGTCCACGACGGCTTCGGCGAAGAGATCGTTGCGATCGCCGGCCACCATGTGTCCCGCGCCCTTGACGTCGACGAACTCGACCTGAGGAAAGCGGGCGAGGAACTCCTCGGCACGATCCTGGCTGACCAGGTCGCTGACCTGGCCGCGCACCAGGAGCATCGGCACCTCGTCGGCAAGGATCGCGCCGACGGCTTTGTGCATGCGCTCTCGATCTGTCACCTCGATGGGTGGATTGGCGGCGGTGCCGTCGATGAACTGCGGGTCCCAGTGCCAGTACCATCGCTCGCCGCGGCGACGAAGGTTGGTGCGCAAGCCATTCAGATCTGTTGGGCGCGGCCGATGCGGGTTGTACTCGGCGATCATGTCGGCCACTTCGTCGAGTGACGCGAAGCCTTCGACCATCCGGTCGGCCATGAAGTCGTGGATGCGCGCTGCCCCTGACGGGTTCATGCTCGGCACGATGTCGACGAGCACGACGGCGCTGGCGATGCCTTTGGAGAGCTCGCCGGCGAGCAGCATCGACGTGAAGCCGCCGAGAGATGCGCCCACGAGGACCGGGTTCGGGGGCAGCTGGGCGAGCACCTCGCGGACGTCTTCGGCGAAGGTGACGACGCGGTAGTCGCCCTCGCTCGACCAGTCGGACTCACCGTGACCGCGGAAGTCGACGGTGATGGCCTGCCAGCCGCGCTTGGCCACAGCGGCCGCGGCGCGGGCCCATGACCGGCGCGTCTGCCCGCCGCCATGCAGGAACACCACGGCGCGCGCCTGTGGATCACCAACACGGTCCGAGACGATGCGAACGCCGCCGGGCATCTCGGTCACGAACGGCTCCGGTGCTGTCGTCACCTTCGGATCGTATGGGGCGGCGATATCACCACAGGACCGCGATCCCCGCAGCGATCAGCGAAAGCAGTCCGATCAGGGCGAACACCGGACGCGGCACGGCTTCGCCCGTACGTCGCTGCCGCGCGTTGCCCATGCCGAGCAGCCCGCCGATGACTATGAGAATGGCGAGCTTGACTCCAATTTTCGGGTAGTTCAGGTGGGTGCCGGCCGGCCACGGTGCCGCGAGCGCGATCCCGGTGAGTAGTGAAAGCAGCAGGCCGTAGTCCATCAGCCGCGTGGTGCGGAACCGGCGTGCGGCGGCCTCTGCCGCCCATGCGCCGAACGTGACGGCGAAGCCGACGATGTGCAGCAAAACAACTACATGGCGTAGTAGTTCCATTGTCGGAGCGTACCCCGGCAGCCAACGTGTAAGACGTGCTCGGCGGGTTATGTCCTGGGGCTATGACTGTCACTCCGCCGGATCCCGATCCGGCACGAACGCCAGGTCTCGAGCCGGGCGGCGGTGTCGCGCCGGGAGAGATCCCGCCCGACGCCGCACAGATCTCCGGGCTGGCGATCGCTCAGCCGAGTGCTCGCCACCGACTGACGCCCGCATCGGTTGTCAGCCTCATCGTCGCCACCGTCTTCATCCTGCTGTTGGTCGTGACCGGGGTGCTGATCGTGCTGAACCTCGTTGTTTGACGCTTTCATCGCCGGGAACGTTGCGGCGGCGGACATCCATACCGGCAGCCGCGTATCCGTCGAACAAAGCAAGCGGACCCTCGTCGGGTTCGACGACGACTTCGGCCGCTACTTCATGGATGACGGCGCACCCGCAACTGCGATTCTCGAAGCCGCACGGATGCTCAGCGCACGCGAGCAACGCCCTGCCGACGACGATGCGAGGGCCAACGGCCTCGCGGCTCAGGCGGGCATGTCGCCATCCCCACATTCAGCACGCACAAGTACGAAGTGATCGACCGCGAAGCCATCCCGGCCGTGGCCGAAATCCTTGTCGAGTATCTGCTCGGCGGCCGTTGATGCCGCAGCCGCTCGATCCGCCAGCAAACATCGCACCACAACGGATTCCGTCGTGATGGGGTGACTTACAGCGATCACCGACTTGCATTATTGACGCGCAGGTATCCGAAAAGCGAAGTACGCCAATGGATTCATAAGAGATTTGTGAGCATCGACACACAGCGCGGAATTCGTAGTACAGTCACTAAAAGGTTGAGCTTACAGCCGGTTGCGGGGCCAGGTGTGGCGCCGTTTATCCGGTCTTCAGACTGCAGGGCCTTCGAGTCCAAGGTCGAGCGTCCTTGTGCGCTGGGGAAGGGGAGTTCGCCGTGCCCAATGCGACTACGGCACAGTTGCATCACATCGATCTGCCGTCGGCCGATGAGATACAAAGTTGCGGCCGGGCTGTTTTCACAGCACTGGAACTGTCCTCAGGTCGCGTACACATCGGCGTCACCGGCGAGGTCGACGCGACGAACCGGCACGAGCTCGGCCGGTTCATCCAGCGCCACACCCGGGTGTCGAAACAGCTCGTCCTCGACCTCTCCGGTGTCGACTTCTTCGGAAGCCAGGGCTTCACCGCTCTCTACTACGTCAACGTGCAGTGCGCCCGGCGTGACGTGGACTGGCTGATCGTCGGCGGCCGGACGGTGAAACGGATTCTGCGCATCTGCGATCCCGACCTGGACCTGCCCCTCGTGGGCGACTTCGGTGCGGCGCTGAGCCGGCTGGATCACGTCGCCAAGTGCAGGCACGCCGTGGCCGGGGGCGACGGATAGGGCGGTACAACTGACGGAGCCGGTGCCCTGCGCGGGTCACCGGCTCCTGTTGTCTGAATTGTCGCGTCAGCTCTGTTCGAGCTCGTGGCGCTGGGCGATGGCCAGCAGCTCTTCGCGAACGGTTGAACTCGGCATTGCGTTGATCCGTGCGTAGAGGCGCCGCCTGCTTCGGGCGCGCTTCGCGTCTGCGCGGAACTGCGCGAATGACATTCTTCTCAACTCCTTGTTGCTGCTCCGGGTGACGGAGCTAGTTTGCTGTCGGCGTCCACATTTGAGGATTGCTCATGCGTAGAACGCATTGATCTTGTTTGTTTATTCTGAGTAAATCAACTTTTGCGTGGTGATCTTGGCTACACCCCGTGATTCGGTACTGTTTGCTGTGACGGGCGTCACCCGAAAGGCGGCATGGTGGACATCTTCGACGAGTGGAGCAGCAGTGCGACGTCGTTGACCTGGCAGTCGACGACCGAGGCCAATGACGGTGCCGAAGTCACGGTGTTCACCCGCCGCGCGGGCACACCCGGGGCGCCGGGCTTGGTGTGTGTGCACGGATTCCCGACGTCGAGCATCGACTACTACGCGCTGGCACGGGAACTGAGCGCCGATTTCGACATCTTCGTGCTCGATTTCCCCGGGTACGGGCTGTCGGACAAGCCACCGGAGCCCCACATCTACTCGCTCTACGACGACGCGCGTCTGCTCGTACACGCGATCACCGAGGTGTGGAACCTCACCGACTACCGGATGGTCACCCACGATCGCGGTAGCAGCGTCGGAATGATCGCGCTTGACATGCTCTCCGCACGGCATCCGGGCAGCGTGCCCGCAGACGTCGTGATGACCAACGCCAACATCTATCTACCGCTGGCGAACCTCACGGCGTTCCAGACTGCGCTGCTCGACGACGCAACCGGTCGGGCCACGGCGGCGGCAACCACCCCGGAGTTGTTGGCGGCAGGCCTCGGGGCGAGCACCTTCATGCCTCGCCGGGATCTGACAGATCCGGAGATCGCGGCGCTGGCGAAGTGCTTTGCGCACAACGACGGAATCCGGGTGCTGCCAGACACGATTCAGTACCTTCACGAGCGCGCGGCAGACGAAACCCGATGGCTCGAAACACTTTCCACCAGTGACGTCAACCTGACACTGGTGTGGGGACTGCACGACAATGTCTCGCCGCTGCGCGTCCCCAACCATGTGTGGCACACGTATCTGAAGAACAAGCCGGGACGAAACCGCTACTGGGTGCTGCCGACCGCCGACCACTACCTGCAATGCGACGCTCCCGGACAGTTGGCCCAGATCATCCGCCTGACGGCCGACGGCGCCGACATCGCACTGCAGACGCTCGGCGCCAAGCCCGACGGGGCGGTACTGGTCGACCAGAGCTAGCGAGCGCGTCCCAGCGCCTCGATCACCAGGTCCCATGGGAATTCTTGGAACCTTCAAAGAAGCCGCTGCCAGCATCGGCGATCATGGACTCACCGCGTTCGGGATTCCGCCGGGCCGTCGCGACATCGTGGGCGTTGGCCGGCATCGGCATCGTGGGTGTGGCCGGTGCATCCGCGCTGGCCTACGGCGACACAGTCAAGCCCTCGGCTGCAACGGCGCCATCTGACGTCATCGAGCAGGCGCCGACGGGACCAGAAGCCGTTCCACCCGTCGAAATTCCGCCGCCACCGGCAGCCGTTACGCCGGACACCCCGATACCGCCTCCACCGACGACCACTGCGCCTGCACCCGAAGTCACCGCTGCGCCGACTGTCGATCGGGCGCCGGTACGCACCTACACACCTGAACCGACGTACTCACCCGAGCCGACGGTCGAGCAAGCACCGGCGACGCAGCAGACCTCGGCGCCAACTGCGACCGCCCCGCGGACCACGCAGCGGCGCTCACTCACCCCCACCACGGTCATGGCTCCGAACTTCTCGCCCCGCATCTCGCGGTCCAGCGGGTCATGAATGTCTCCGAGCAGGTCGCAGACGCCTCCTCCGGAACCGGGAGCATCGAATGGCAGCGGTGGAGCACGAATATGCAGATCGTCGTCACGGATCCCGACCGCCTGGCCCGCGCGCAGTGTGAAGTGGATGCCGAACTCGACGCAATCGAAGCCGCCGCGTCACGCTTTCGTCCCGACTCCGAAATCAACACCCTCGCAGTGTCTGCGGGCCAACCGGTGGAAGTGAGCGCGGTGCTTGCTGACCTACTGGAGGCGGCGCTGGACGCGGCCCACCTCACCGATGGTGATGTCGATCCCACGGTTGGTGCCGCGCTCGTCGAATTGGGGTACGACCGCGACTACGCCGGCCATGACGAGACGCCTTCCATAACCACCTCCGTGGCGATGCCGGCGACCTGGTCGATGGTGACATTGCACGGCCGTACGGCCACCGTCCCTCGTGGCGTCGTGCTCGATCTCGGTGCCACCGCCAAAGCCGTGGCCGCAGACCGGTGCGCGCAACGCGCACACGCCGCCACCGGTTGTGGAGTACTCATCAATCTGGGAGGCGACATCGCAACAGCAGGCACCGCGCCCGGTGGGAGCTGGCAGGTGCTCGTCCATGACGACGACGCCGACCCGGCATGTTCGATAGCGCTGCCGGCCGGCGGTGCCCTTGCCACCTCGAGCACAGTGCGTCGGCGATGGCGCCGGGGCGACGAGGATTTCCATCACATCCTCGACCCGCGGACCGGCCGGTCGGCAGATCCGGTGTGGCGCACTGTCAGCGTCGCTGCGCAAACCTGTTTCGCCGCCAATACCGTCAGCACCGCGGCGATCGTGCGTGGGTGGCGAGCACTGGAATGGATTGCGGCCCTTGGCATGCCCGCTCGGCTCGTCGACACCGACATGGTGGTCCACACTGTAGGTGGCTGGCCTTCAGCAGATCAAGAAGGCCGCCCATGACCGACGAGGCACTTTGGGCAATCGGCCGCGGCACCGGAATCACGGCGCTTGCGTTCCTGACTATCTCGGTCGCGTTGGGTATAGGCACGCGATCGGGCCGCTCCCTGTTCGCCCTACCCCGGTTCGCCGTCGCCGATGTACACCGCTTCGCCGCGCTGGCGGGATCGATCCTTGTCCTGCTGCACATGACACTGCTGTTCTTCGATCCCTATGCACAACTAAGGTTTGTCGACTTCGTCGCGCCGTTCCTCGGTGCGTATCGGCCGATGTGGCAAGGGCTGGGAACACTGGCTTTCGACTTGCTGATCGTCATAGTGCTGACAAGTCTGCTGCGCAGGCGCATGGGCGTGCGAGCGTTCCGCGCCGTCCACTGGGTCGCCTATGCATTGTGGCCGATCGCGTTGGCACACGCGCTGGGGAACGGAACAGATGCCTACCGCGGGTGGTTCCTGGCGTTCGCCGGTTGCTGCGCGGTGACGGTTGGCGCCGCTGTGGTGTGGCGGCTCAGAGGCGACTTCACCGAGTACGCCGAAGCCCGAATGTCCGGGCGCACATGACAACACACCCTCGCCAGCCACGGTCACCGCAGTTGCCTCGTCTGTTGGCCAGTGACGAACCCACTCTTGATGCACATCACCAGCGGTTCGGTGCATTGCCCGAAATCACTAAACCTGAGTTGATTTCAGCACTCGATGCCGCACGACTCTCCGGGCGCGGCGGCGCAGGTTTTCCCTCGGCACGCAAATTCGCGTCGGTTCGCGGCGCCAAACCTGTGGTGGTGGCCAACGGCGCCGAGGGCGAACCACTGAGCGCCAAAGACGCCATCCTTCTCACGCGTGCACCCCATCTGGTGCTCGATGGACTGGAGCTAGCGGCCAGAGCGGTCGCCGCCGACAAGCTGTACCTGTATGTGCAGGCACATGCCGCCGCGACGGTGGCCCGCGCGCTCGATGAGCGTCGCCGAGCCCGGATCGACCGGCATAAACCGACAGTCGTCGAGGCGCCGAACACGTTCATTGCCGGAGAGGAGTCCGCGATCTTCAGTCGAATCGAGGGCGGTCCGGCTCTGCCCCGCGACCGCACCGACGTCGCGGCGATCTCCGGGGTGCGGGGACGGCCCACAGTGGTCAACAACGTTGAAACACTTGCCCATATCGCGTTGATTGCGCGGTTCGGCCCACACTGGTTTCGCTCTGTCGGCGACCCGGACAACCCCGGCAGCATGCTTGTCACACTGTCGGGCGCGTTGACCAAACGGGGCGTCTTCGAGGTGCCGACAGGTGCACTGGTGTCAGACCTTGTCGAACGCTGCGGCGCGACGGACCCCAACACGGTGCGCGCGGTGCTCCTCGGCGGCTATCACGGCAGATGGATCGCGGCGAGCGCGTTCGACAGCACACCGGTCTCAGGGGTGGGCATCGTGCATGCGCTCGGCCGACATGAGTGCGGACTGGCCCGCACTGCGGCAATCGCCGACTACCTCGCCGATCAGAGCGCACGCCAGTGCGGCCCCTGTCGCACCGGCCTCCCTCGGCTGGCAACTCTGCTCACCACACTCGCGTATGACAGCACTGATCACACGTGCGTCAGCGAGATCCGCCGATTGGCCGACCTCGTCGATGGCCGGGGAGCCTGTCGACACCCCGATGGCACGGCGCGCCTCATTCGCAGCACACTCCACACCTTCTCCGACGACATCGAGCACCACCGTCACCGGCGTTGTGAATCCGCGGTATCCGCGCCCCTCGTCGGAGACGAACAGTGCTCCGCAACGGCGACGACCATGAAATCCCCCGCGAGGCGGCAGTCGCGCCTGCACATCGACTGGACACGATGCGATGGACGCGGGCTCTGCACCGAACTCCTGCCCGGGGTGCTCGCCCGTGACCCCTGGGGATACCCGCTGACCCGTGACGGCTCGCGCGAGCCCGCGATACCCGCAAAGGATCTGGGCGATGCGCACAATGCGGTCGCCCGATGCCCCCGACTCGCGCTGTCCTTGATCACATCCGTGCCGAAAACCCATCGTCGTGGCACTCTCGCTACGTGACCACGCCTGCACGGTCGCCTGCGCTCCTGGTGGTCGAGGACGACCGCTCGTTGAGCGCGATGCTCGCTGAACTGTTCACCGACGAGGGTTACCGGGTGGACACGGCCTACGACGGCCAGCAGGGTCTGCACCGCAGTTTTGTCGGTGACTACGACGCATTGATCGTCGACCGCGGACTACCCGTCATGGACGGTGCGGATCTGGTGGCACTACTTCGGTCTCGCGGAGTCTCGACGCCGGCGTTGATCCTGACGGCTCGCGGCACTGTCGAGGATCGCGTCGAGGGCCTTGATGCCGGCGCGCAAGATTACCTGGTCAAGCCGTTCGAAATTCCGGAACTCCTGGCGCGCGTGCGTGCGCTGCTGCGGCGTAGCGACGGGGCGTCGACCGTGCTTCAAGCCGGTGGCCTGCGTCTCGACCGCCTCAGCCGACGGGTGACGCGCGAGTCGGACGGCGCAGCCGCCATTGAGCTCTCCGAGCGTGAGGCGGCACTGCTGGGCGCCCTGATGGCGGCACCCAAGCGCGTATTCACCAGAACTCAGCTTCTCGAGTCGGTGTTCGACGGAGCGCCGTCTGCCAGTGCAGTCGACCTTTACGTGCACTACCTGCGTCGCAAGCTCGGCAAGCAGGTAATCCGCACCGTACATCGGACCGGTTACCGCTTCGGGCTGGAGTGATTCGCCAATGTGGGTTCGTCGTCACTCCGCGGATTCGTCGATGTCATCCGGAGATCTGAAGGTCGTCAAGCGGGCGGGAAGGGTTGTCGCCGTGCAAGCTTCGCTGGCGTTGGCGCTGGTGATGCTGGTGGTCGGCGGGGTCGTCTTCGCCGTCTATGCCCGCGCGCAGAATCGTCGGATCGACGCCGACCTCCGGACAGTGGCCACAGCGGCCGATGATGCCAACGATCCGCCTCCGGACATGGAACTCGCTTTACGCACCGTCGACGGTCACACCGCCGTGAGCGACGGCGGCCAACCGGGTGTTGCCCTGTTGAGCGGTGCGGCCGGGTTCGCCGACATCCACGCGGACGGCCACCGGTACCGGGCCTTGGTGATGGACCGCCCGGATGTACGAGTGGTGGCGATGACGGACCTGCGGCCGTACCAGGCCGCCCGTGACCGGCTGCTGATGTCACTCGGTGTAGCCGAACTGGCCGGAATCCTTGCGTCGATCGCGATCGTCACGATATTCACCCGGCGCTCGGTGCGTCCGCTTGCACAGGCGCTCGCGATGCAGCGTCGGTTCGTCGCCGATGCATCCCACGAGCTACGGGCACCGCTGACGGTGCTGCACACCCGGGCGCAGATGTTGGCGCACAAGGCAGGCACCGCTGACCCGAACGAGGTGGCAAAGGACGCCGAAGCCCTGGTTGCCGACACGAGGGTGCTGAACGACATCGTCGACGACCTTCTCGCCTCGGCGACCATGACGCGGGGCAAGCCGTCCGGCGACCGGGTCGATCTAGCAGCACTGACCGAATCGGTCCGGGACAGCATCGCACCCCATGCAACGTCGCTCGGCGTAACCGTTACCTATGACGCGAATACCGTCGGCTTGGAGGGATTTTCAGTGGTCGGATCCGAAGCCGCGCTGCGCCGGGCGCTGACCTCTTTGGTGGACAACGCCCTCGCGCACGAACACGAAGGCGGGACCATCGCGTTGTGCGTTTCCCGGACCGGCGTCAATGTCTGCATCGCTGTCGCCGACGATGGGATAGGCATCGACCCGGCGGCCATCGCGACGTTGTTCACGCGGTTCGCCCACGGAGATCAGCACACGACCCGTCAGGGCCGAAAGCCGCACGGCATCGGGTTGGCGCTGGTTCGCGAAATCGCGCAAGCCCACGGCGGCGACATATCGGTTGAGTCAGTGCAGGACCGGGGCGCGACGTTCACGTTGAAACTACCTGCGGCGCCCGCAGGCTAGTCCGAGCGCAACCGTGTCAACGACGTTGCGTACCAGGAACGGTCGGTTTGGCAAGGCTACGTTTGCTAGCGTCCCAACTCCGCTCACCCTAACCTCATCGTGTGTCTGACTCTCCCCATCCCGCAGAGCCCCATGTCGGTTCGGTCTCCCTGAAACTGAATTGGCTGCGCGCCGGTGTGCTCGGCGCCAACGACGGGATCGTGTCGACGGCAGGCATCGTCGTCGGTGTAGCAGCAGCAACCGTCGAGCGCGGCCCAATCCTGACTGCCGGGATCGCGGGATTGGCGGCCGGCGCCGTGTCGATGGCTCTGGGCGAGTACGTGTCAGTCAGCACACAACGCGACACCGAACGCGCCCTCCTTGGTAAGGAACGGCGCGAACTTCGCGACGACCCGGTCGCCGAACTCGATGAGCTCAAACAGATTTATCGGCGCAAAGGGCTTTCCGAGGCGACAGCGGAAACGGTTGCCAAGGAGCTCACCGACCATGATGCGTTCTCGGCCCACGCTGAAGCCGAATTGGGCATCGACCCTACTGAATTGACGAATCCCTGGCAGGCAGCGATATCGTCGGCTTTGTCATTCACCGTCGGGGCACTGCTGCCTCTAATCGCGATCCTTTTGCCGCCGGCCAACATTCGGATATTGGTGACGGTTATCGCTGTTCTGATCGCGCTCGTTGTGACCGGTGCGGGATCGGCCGCCCTGGGCGGCGCCCCGAAATCGCGCGCGGTCGTGCGAAACGTCATCGGCGGCGGTCTGGCCCTGGCAATCACCTACGCCATCGGCCATCTAGTCGGCGCGGCCATCGCGTGACCGACGGCTCGGGCGCCGTCAGCCAGGGCTAGCCAGTGCGTGCCAGCGCCTCGATCACCTCAGTGGCCGCCCGCTCCCCCGCTTCGATGGCCCCGTCGAGATATCCAGGATGGTCAGACGCCGTCTCCGACCCCGCCCAGTGGATGTCACCAATAGGTACCGACGACATGGGCACAAGCCCGTCGGTGGTGCCGGGGTTTGGCAGCGCGATATAGCCACCGCCGGCGAATTCGTCCAGATGCCAGGACTTCTCGTGCCAGCCCGCCGGTTCGACGACCTCGGGCCCGACGTGCGGGATAGCGGGCCGAGCACGGCCTTGCGGCGATCGGCGGCGTCGAGTCGTCGAGTCCACGCGCCTCGGGTCCGGAGATGAGAACGCACAGATGGCCGTGGCCATCGGGTGCTGTGGTGTCGAACACGGCGCTGCCCGGCACGTCGAGCACGATGAACTCGCCGCCGTTGCGCTCCCGCAGAACGGCCGCTCGTAGACGGCGACGGCCTTGTATGCGGAGGTGCGTGGCGATGTCAACGGCCCTAGTTGGCCCTGCTCGCCTTCGGACCCTGCGAACTGTAGGTGCCCAGGTACGCGGTGATGAGTCGACGCGCCTCGTCGATCGCAGCGTCGTCCCCTGTCGGAGACCGCTGGAAAGCGACGTCGAAAAGTCGATCACCCACCTCGAAGGCGAGCTGAACAACCAGTTGCGGCGTGTCCGCCCGGATGAACTTCCGCTCGATGAGGAACCGCCAGAGCCGTTCGGCCCACGCCTCGTCGAATGCGTGCGCCAGTTCGCTCAGTGTGGTGCTCCGACCGGCGAACCACAGCTGGACGAAGCCCGGCTTCTCCCGGAAGTAGGTCAGCAGAGGATCGATGATCGCGTCGACGGCGACGCCGAGGGTCCGCACCTCGGGGTCGGCCATCGCCGCCGCCCAGCGCCGATCGAGCTCATTGACGTGGCGCCGAACCAGCTCCGCTTCGACTTGGTGCCGGTCGGCGAAGTAGTGATAGAGCGACGCAGTCGGAATTTCCGCCTGCTCGCCGATCGCCTTGAGAGTGGCTGCCGCGTAACCCCGTTCAGCGAGCAGCGTCTCGGCCGCGTCGAGAATGGCGGCCACCCGCTCGATTCCCCGGCGTTGCACCATGGAACGTGCGGACGGCGGTTTCTCGAACACGATTCGAGATCGTAACAACGCTGTCGTATCCGAGACTCCGCGTTCGTCTACCAAGTGGAAGGAGATTCATGACTGACATAACCCAACTGCACCGAGAGCTGGTCAACCGCGTCCTCGACAGCGACGCGCAGGCGCGCGCCCCGCGAGCTGCGCCGGGCCGCATTCGACAACGCCGGTCTGGACGAGCCGGTGCGCACACTGATCGAGAAGGTCGCCCAGCGGTCCTACCAGGTGACCGACGAGGATGCCGCCGCCGTGCGCGCGGCCGGACTCAGCGAGGACCAGATCTTCGAGATCATGGTGTGCGGCGCCGTCGGAGCCGCAGACCGCCAGTACAAGAGCGCGCTCGCCGCCCTCGCCGAGGCAACGGGAGGGCGGCGATGAGGCTCGATGTCCTCGACCGCGGTCATCCCCTGCCCACGAAGGCGCTGTTCGGTGTGATTCGCGTCATGTCGCGCCAGCCGGTGGTCGACGCCGTCAAGCTGGCGTTCTACCGGAAGGACTTCTACGGCACAGGCGATCTGACCCACGAGGCGATGCGCGGGCCGTCGGCCTGGTCGGTCGGTGACCGCGAGTTGATGGCCGCGTTCGTCGCGCAGGCCAACCAGTGCCCGTTCTGCATCGCCGCTCACTCCGCCACATCAGGCCTCTGGTACGACGATGATGCGAAAGTCGCTGCCACCCTTGCCGATTTGGACACTGCGCCGATCGAGGAGCCACTCCGGGCGACGCTTCGCATGCTCGGCAAGCTGACGCGCGAGCAGAGTATCGACGCCGACGACGTCCGCACCGTGCTGGACACCGGCGTCACCCCTGCGCAGATCCAAGACGCCCTGGCCGTGTGTCTGGCGTTCAACATCACCGCACGGCTGGCCAACGCGTTCGACTTCACAGTCGTGGGCCCCGCCGCCATGACCGCCGGTGCCAAGCATTTGCTGAAGCGCGGCTACCGTTGATCGATGCTTCGAAACATGCTTGCGGCGGCCGGGGCGGCGTTTGCGCTGGTGGTCGTCGGCGTCGGCGTGGCCGGACCCGCAACGGCCGACCAGGACGACACCGCCGAAGGCGGGCTGCCCAACGGTCAGCGGCTCAGCCCGTTCGACGTGTCCAGCCCCGCTGTGAACAGGCTCGATCCCGCGCTGCTTGACGCGATCGAGCGGGCCGCCAACGCCGCGGCCGCCGACGGCATCACCATCGGCCTCACGTCGGGATGGCGCTCACCGGAGTTCCAGCAGCGCCTGTTCGACGACGCTGTCGCCCAATACGGCAGTGCCGACATCGCCAGCCAATACGTCGCGTCACCGCAGGTGTCGAAGCATGTGATCGGCAAGGCCGTCGATGTCGGCCCTACGGACGCCGACAACTGGCTCCTCCGCAACGGTCAGGCGTTCGGGCTGTGTCAGATCTATGCGAACGAAATCTGGCATTTCGAGCTGGCCTCCGACTACGGCGGCGTATGCCCGCCGCTGCAGCCCAACGCCGCGGGATGACGCCCACAACCTAATTGCCAGGTAGCGATGCCACGCTGACGGAGTGCGTCGGCTCCTGATCCCGGCGGTCTGCGCCGTCGTCATCGTCGCTGGCTGCAGTACGCCCAGCCGCTCGCCCATGCTTCCGCCGATGGGTTGGAACTCCTGGAACTCGGGAATCCCGCTGACCGAGCAGACGGTCAAACAAACCATCGACGCCATGGTCTCGTCGGGCCTGCGGGACGCCGGCTACCGCTACGTCAATCTCGACGCCGGCTGGGCCGCACCAACCCGCGACCACGACGGCAACCTGCAGGCGGATCCCGAACGCTTCCCGCACGGGATCGCCGCGCTGGCCCGCTACGCACACGATCGCAACATGTACCTGGGCATCTACCACAGCCCGTTCAACGAGGGCTGCGGGCAGGATCCGCACATCGGCGGGGCCGGCCACGAACGCGCCGATGCGCAGGCGTTCGCCAACTGGGGTGTCGACTACCTGAAGTACGACTGGTGTCGGGCTGACGCTTCGCACGACCAGCAAGTGCGTTATTTCACGGCGATGCGAGACGCCTTGCGCGCCACCGGTCGTCACATCTTCTACAGTGTCAATCCGAACAGCTCCAACGACGGAGGCGCCGGAGCCAGATTCGACTGGTCGAAGATCGCCGACATGAACCGCAACTCGGTCGACGTGGTTCCCACCTGGGGCGACGATGCGCTGTGGTCCCGAGGGCTGGCAGGCGTGCTGGAGGGGGCAGGCGCCTCAATCCCGTTGGCCCACAAGAGCGGTCCGACTCACATCAACGACCCCGACATGATGGTGATCGGGCTCGGATGGAACGACTTCGTTCGCACCCACCCGACGATGACCCTCGGACCGGCACAGCCCGACCTCAACAACACCGAGCAGCGGGCGCATTTCTCGCTCTGGGCGATGCTGGCGGCGCCGCTGCTGGCGGGCAACGACGTCCGTGACATGAGCCCGCAGACGCTGGCCATTCTGACCAACCGCGAGGTGATCGCCGTCGACCAGGATCCGTTGGTCGCGCAGGGGCATCCGCTGGACAGCGATCGACGCGTATGGGTCAAACCGCTCGCCGACGGTTCGGTCGCCGCGGCGCTGACCAACATCGGCACCACTCCCGGCAGCGTCGGTACGACGTCAGCTGCGCTAGGACTGCCCACCGATGACTGCTTCCATGTCCGCGACCTGTGGGAACACACCGAAAGCGACAGCACAGGTGCGATCGGTCCAGTCGAGATCCCGCCGCACGGTGTGGCCATGTTTCGGGTGACGAGGTGCGGGTGATGAGAAACACCCCGGCGAACGCGATTCACAGGTTCATTCCAACTTCCGCATAGCGGGCACATGATTTGCGATGTCCCAATGGGAACATGACTTCGACCCTGGAGATACCCACGGCGGCCGACGCGCCGCCCGAATCCCCTGTTGGCTCTCGACGTCGTTTTGTCCGCCCAACGCGACATCACGTCTTCTTGGGCGTTCTGTTGATCGCGACAGCGGTGACTTACCTGTGGAACATCACGATCAACGGCATGGGCAACCAGTTCTATGCGGGCGCAGCGCAGGCCGGCTCCAAGAACTGGGAGGCGCTGCTGTTCGGATCGGTGGATCCGGACAACTTCATCACCGTGGACAAGCCGCCGGTGTCGCAGTGGGTGATGGGGCTGTCGGGTCAGATCTTCGGGTTCAGCAGCGCCAGCATGCTGGTGCCGGAAGCGCTGATGGCCGTCGCTTCGGTGGCGCTGCTCTACGGAGCGGTTCGTCGCATCGCAGGTACCAACGCCGGCCTGCTCGCGGGGGCATTGTTCGCGCTGACGCCGGTCGTGGCGCTCATGTTCAGATACAACAATCCCGATGCCGTGATGGTGCTGCTCATGATGGGGGGCGCCTACTGCACTGTGCGGGCGATAGAGAAGGCCAGTGTCAAGTGGCTCGCTTTGGCCGGTGCGGCATTGGGGTTCGCTTTTCTGGCCAAAATGCTGGAGGGCCTGATGGTGGCACCGGCCATTGGGCTGGCCTACCTGATCGTGGCGCCGACGACGGTGCGCAGGCGGCTGATGCACGTGGGCGTGGCGCTGCTGGCATGCCTGGTGTCGGCAGGTTGGTTCGTGGTGCTGACGCTGCTGTGGCCGGCGTCGTCGCGACCGTATCTCGCGGGTTCGACCGACAACAACTTCATGAACCTGGTACTCGGCTACAACGGCCTCGCGCGCGTACTCGGTCGAAACCACAACGGCGGCTTCATGTTCGGCCCGTCGATCGGTTCCGCGTTGGGATCGAACGTCCGCGTCTCTTCGGGGCATCACGGCGGCGGATTCAGCCCGTTCGGCGGGGCAGACCCGGGCATCACCCGGCTGTTCTCCGGAGAGTTCGGCTTCGAGATCGGCTGGCTGCTCCCCGCCGCCCTGCTTGGATTGGTGGTGGTCTTGGTCGTACGCCGACGGGCACCGCGCACCGACCTGGTTCGCGGCGGCGCCATCCTGTTCGGCGGCTGGCTGCTGATCGACGGATTGGTCCTCAGCTACATGAAGGGCATGGCGCACCCCTACTACTGTCTGTCGGTGGCGCCCGCGTTGGCGGGGCTGGTCGCGATCGGCGGTAGCGAGGCGTGGCGCGTGCGGCATACGATTTTCGGGCGAAGCGCCTTGGCCGCAATGATTCTCGCGACGGGTGGGTGGAGCTGGTGGCTGCTCGGCCGGAATGCCGACTGGATGCCGCCGCTGCGGTGGGTGATCCTCACGCTGACGATCGCCGCGGCTATCGCGCTGCTGGTGGTGCTGGGTTCGCCGAACCGTCGACGGCTGGCGACGGTGTCGCTCGCGGCCGGCATCGTCGTCGCCGCAGCGGGACCGGCTGCATATGCGTTCGCCACGATCGGCCAGTCACATGAGGGCGGCGGCGCACGGGTGGGGCCGCCGTCCGCGGACGGCAATGGGTTCGGCCGCGGTGGTTGGAACGATGACACGGACAACGCGCAGCTCGACGCTCTGCTGAAGGCCACGCACACGCCGTGGTCGGCCGCGATCAACGGGTCGTCGGCGGCCGCAGGCCTTGAGCTGTCCACCGACACCTCGGTGATGGCGATCGGCGGATTCTCGGGATCGGATCCGGTGCCCTCGCTCGGCCAGTTTCAGGCCGATGTGGCCAACCATCGGATCGGCTACTACGTCGCGCCTGATCCGACCCACGGACCCGGCCGTGGTCGCCAGCACACCGACATCACCCGTTGGGTCGCGGCCAACTTCGTGGCGCTGAAGGCCGGTTCCACCACCGTCTATGACCTGTCGAAGCCGTCGAAATGACTAGCACTGCGCGTCGACGAACACCGTCATCGAGATGACCTGAGCCATCGGGTCGTTCTGGGCGCCGGGGTATCCGGAGTCGTAGCGAGTGTAGGTTTGGCCGGGACGCACACCCGTCACGGTGCATTGCGAAAGCGGTTGTGAACCGGTCCGATTCACGACAACGGTGTTGCCCTGAGCCTGCAGCTGCATAATGACATTGTCGGCACTTACCGGCCCTGAAGGTGCGGCGTTGGCGGCCGCGGCACACGCGATGCCTGCGCCGGCGATTCCGGTTGCGACCATGGTGGTGACTGTCTTCATCGTTGGGTCCTTCGGTCGGGACATTGGCGACACCGGTTGGTGCGCTTACGTATTGGTGGTGTCCCGACTACCGGCCGGCGTTACAGCCCAATCAGCGCCAGTCTCGGAAAGCGTTCATGAGCTTGCTGCGGAACGTCGGATCGAGCTCATCGAGGGCGACCTTGCCAATGGTGTCCACAGTGCTGCGGAACTGCTGAAGGTAGCTCGCACAGCCGTCGCACTCGAGCAGGTGGGTGTCGAACCGCGCCCGGCCCTCCAGGTCGAGCGAGCCGTCAAGATAGGCCGTCACGAGCTCGACGAGTTCGTTGCAATCCATTGATCCAGTCATGTCGTTTCCCTCAGATAGTCCTCGAAGGCCTGCCTGACCGCAGCTCGCCCGCGATGAAGGAGGACGCGTTGATTGGCAACGCTGATGTCGAGCAGGTCGCACACCTCGCCGGAGTCCAATCCCAGCATGTCGCGCATCGTCACCACCAGGCGTTGCCGCTCGGGCAGTTTGTCGAGTTCTCGTCGCGCCACGGTGACCAGTTCGTCGCCGAGGACCGAGCCCTCGGGCGTATCAGGGAACGGGGACGGCACCTCGTCGGGTTTCCAGTGTCCTGGATAGGGATCATCGGAACCTCGGAAGCGGGCGGGATCGACGGTGCCGCCGGTGAATGCGATCACCGCGACGTCGGCGTCGCGTCGCTCGCGCATACCTCTGCGCTTGGCGATGTTGATCAGAATCGTGAACAGCCAGGTGCGCAAGGAGGATCGGCCCTCGAAAGCGTTGATGCCCTTGAGAACAGCGATCCACGTTTCCTGTACGACGTCCTCTGCGATTTCACGGCTGCGCACGTATCCCCGTGCCACCCGCAGCATCGCGGGCGTGTGAAGGTCGACTAGCTCCGCGAACGCCGACTCGTCGCGGTCCTTGAGGGCCTCGACGAGTCCTGCCTCATCGCCCGCTGTCGTGGTCATGGCCAGCAGCATCGTATCCGCCCATCAGGCACTTTGGGCGACCCGCGCAGCGTTCAGCGCATCTGCCAGCGTCCACACCGCAATGCCGAGAAGCGCGACGTCCTTGATCAGGAATTCTCCGGTCATCGACAACACCGGGAAGCCGCCTGCAGACGCTTCGCCAACGCCCGGCGTGGTGAACAGGAAGCTGATGGTCGCCACGAACAGTCCGACCGCGATCAGGCTGCCGACTGCCGACAGCCTCGGCCACCAGGGCTTCGCGATCAGCAATAACGCGGCGGACACCTCGACGACGCCGAGCAGCGTCGAGAAGGTCGTCACCGACATCAGGTCGTACATCCAGCTCATGAACGGGCTGTTGGCGACCAGCGGCTGGATGCCCTCCGCCTCGTAGGAGGTGAACTTGAGCAATCCGATCCACCCGATCACCACGGCCAGGCCGTAGCGGGCGAGCAGGCCGCCGACTCGTGTCAGAAGAGCGTCCCGTGTGGCGGTGTCGCTGGTCAGGCCTGCGTTGAGTGCGGTCATGATGTTCCCCTCTCGTATTCCGCGGCGGTTCTACCGCCGGTGACTACCGAGGTGAGTGCACAGTCAGGCCGACAGCGTTACAGCCGTTCGACATCCTCACGGCACGAAGCGGAAACGAGGGCCTGCGAATTGCCCCGCGTGTGGGCCGGCTGTGAGCTGCACCTTCAGCAGATTCGCGATGGCGTCCTCCAAATCGAACATCGCGCCAACGGCCTCGCCCACTGCGCTGGGTTCCCCGTTGAAGGCGCGGTGCAGAGTGCGCAGCATGGCGGAATACAACACATCGACCGTCTTCGACAGTTCCTCGGCGTGCGCATCGGCGGCATCGTAGGTAACCAGAGATGGGTCGTCGACCATTGCGATGACGTCGGCAGTGTCGTCGATGGTGATCGGCTGTTCCGGATCGAAGCTCACTTTGTAGTGCGACGACTCGTCGGTGACGATGTGCATGCCTTTGGAGAACTGCTGGAAGGAGTAATAGTGCGCGACATCCTTCTGGAGGTCCAGCGGTGACTTCGATGTGCCCTCGCCCTGCTCGACAATGGTTTCGATCGCCAGGAGTGCTGTTTTGACGTTGGTGACGGGGAAGGACTTGTTGTGCTCGTCGAACTGCACGGTGACCTGCAGGGCGGAATCTTGACCGTCGAACAGTTCAGGATGGCCGTCTATCCGCGCGCTGATACCGGCATAGAACTGGCCGATGGTTATCGGCTCCGCGGCGGCTGCGCGGCGTCGTTCAGGGATGTGGAGGGGTTTCTCTGGCTCCTCGATCTTCATGAAGGTGTTCTCGATCAGCGGCTTGGAGTAGCGCCGCAGACCTACTTCGAGATCGCCGGCGACTCCCATCGGCAGCGCCCCCGGGTAGCGCGGGACGAAATCGGCGTCCGCGATCTTCGGTTGGCCGCCGATCGCATTGAGGATGTTGCACGCCAAGGTCATATGCAGCATTTCCTCGAGTATCACTTCGGTGATCTCACTCTTGGCGTACTCCACTGAGTCGGACGTGCCGCGGAGCGTAAGCAGTGCCGTCAGATAGGGCGGGATCGTCGCATGTTCGAGGGCAATCGCGTTCTGCAGCGCTGTGCGCAGATCGTCGTCGGTCTCCATCGGTTGGGGGTTGAGGCGAAGCATCGGTTACTCCTTTCCTGCGTCGGACAGCTGACGTACAGCTTTCACCGGATCACGATCCAGAGATTGAGTAGTGGAGTACCTGTCTTTGGCTCACCGCGATGAAGTGCGGCGTGGTCCGGAGGTGTCTGCTGTTTGATGAACGAATGAACGCAATGGCTGTTGCTGATGTCCTCAAGCGGATGCGCGCCATCGCCTCAGAAGTGCCATCAGGTGACGGGGCAGGCGTGTTCAACAACGTTTATCTCCGGGTGACCGAGATGGTTGCTGATCGTCTGCAATCCCCCGGTGTTTTCGACGATGACGCGTTCGTTGCCGACCTCGATGCGCGGTTCGCCGGCCTATGGTTCAACGCCTACGACGCACCGACCGACAAGCCGAAGGCGTGGGCACCGCTGTTCGCCGCGCGTGCCAACGGTCGCATATTGCCGATCCAGTTCGCGCTCGCCGGCATGAACGCACACATCGAAAACGACCTGCCGCTCGCTGTAGTGGCGACCTGCACGGCGCAGGGGCGCACGCCTGCCAGCCGCGGTGTGCGCGAGGACTACGACAAAGTCAACGAACTGCTCGCCGACGTCGAAGCCGAAATCAGGCGGTCATTTCTCACCGAAATCGAGAAGTCCATCGACGACAGCATCAAGCCCGTAGCGCATCTGATCAGCTCGTGGGATATCGCAAAGGCTCGTGACTTCGCATGGCTGAACGTCCAGACACTGTGGGAACTGCGGCACGTCGGCCCTCTGCTCGACGCATACACCGCGACACTGGCCGGCACGGTCGGCATGGGCTCGCGGCTGCTTCTCACCTCGATCGCCTGATCCGCTTGTCGCCAACGCCGTTGCGAGTAAGAAGAGTTCCGTCTCGACGGTGGCTTGATCGCAACGCGCGTCCGGAGCTGATTCCCCATCGGCAGTCGCATTCCGCGATCGTGATCCTGGTCGGCTCGGTTCTGGGCGGCAACGTCATCGCCAGCGCGCACGCCTGAGCACTCTGCGCAACGCCTGACAAGATCATCGTCGTCAAGGATGGCGTCGTCGCCGAAGACGTTGTCCTAGAACAGTTATCGGGGCTCAACGAGATCTACACGCAATTGCACCATCTGCAATTTGACCAGCACGTCAAACACCGCAGCCGGTAGGAGCCACGAGAGAACCTGTCGGTGACCACCGTTCGTGGAGCTGGGTCAGCAAACTGCGACACCTTGCAGGACAACAGCGATAAGCTCCGAGGCTATGGCCATCAAAGTGGGCTTGGCATGACAGCCCCGAGCCCGCACGTCGTGTACGACAACACGACGACGGACTTGGACTGGTCCGTCGGCGGCGGCCCTCCAGGCGGGTTCGGTAGTCAAATCCGCCTCGCCGGGAAAGCGCGCGTCGTCACTGAATTCCTCTTCGGGTACAACGGCGACGCGGACGTGAAGGTCACACTGAAATTTCATGAAAACGATGGGCCGAAAGGCGGTCCCGGCACCGTCTTTTTCGATAGCGGAGAGTCTGCGATCGACGGAGGGCTGGCCGACAAGACATTCTCGGGTCTGAAGGTTTTCGTGCCCGACACGTTCATTTGGACGGTCAGTTGGACGGGGCCGAAGACGGCAGGATTCGGTTTGACCGGATTTTATCCCGCGACGATAGGCAAGAGCGGACAACTCTGGGACTGGCCCGACTACGTGGGCCCGCCACCGAGACCGGGCTGGGAGAAATACGACTACAACCATCCCGGCGGCCTGCGGGCCCGAATCACCGCCGTGACGTCACCGGTCCATCCGGGTTGGGACGGGGTTATCGTCGCCCAGATCCTTGCCGGCGTCATCAACGACGGCGGCGGTTGGATCAAGGTGGGCAATCGACTTATTCGGGTGCCCCCGCGCCAACCGGTCGAGTCAATGCTCGCCGCACTTCCACTCCAACTCGCGCAACGACTTCTGCCAGTTCTGGGGGCGGCGCCACACGGCACCGAACCGGAGGCCGGCCTACGCCAGCAGCTGCATGGTGCGATCACCAATTACCTGCAGGAGTCACGTAGCTGATCAGAGTCGACCTGCAAGGTGAGTCCGGACCGACCGACGCCGACACGCGCGCCCTGGTTTCGGCTTCGGCCAAAGGAGGTACCCGCCCCTCACGGTTCAGTTCGGAGCCGCAGATCCATTTTCATGATCGAGAGGTGGACGCATGGGTGCCCAAGACAAGGCCAGCAACAAGATCGACGACCTCGGCGGAAAGGCCAAGGAAGGGCTGGGCAAGGTGACCGGTGACAAGGACACCGAGAACGAAGGCAAGCTCGACCAGGCCAAATCAAGCGTCAAGGATGCCGCCGAGAAGGTGAAGGACGCTTTCAAGTAGGGCGAGGTCGCACAACAATCATCGCCGCCACAGCAATGTGGCGGCGATGTTTTGTCGAGACACGACCCCTTCCGACGCCGGAGATGTCGTCGGCGTGCCCTATGTTGGGGCGTCCGGACGAACGACGAAGTAAGAGCGAGGAACGCAGGTGGGTGACAACGGGGGGCTCTCGGCCCCTGAGCTGCTCGAACTCAACCGCGACCTGGTCGGTTCCCGCGCGGTCCGCCTGCTCGCCACAACCAACCTGGGCCTGTACGCCACACTGATGGAACGTCACCTGTCCGACGGCGCCGTCCCCGAGACTGAACTGGTCGTATGCCTAGAACGCGACCTCGACGCGCTCGCCCAGGCCGACGGCCCGTCCGGGCTCGCGCTGATCAAGTCCTGGGCCAGCCAAGGCTGGCTGCACCGCATCGTTGACGTCAGAGCCGGCCAGGAACAAAACATCTGCTATCTCACCCAGGACGCCCGCCGCGCGCTGGACTTCCTTCGCGGCATGCGCCGCCAGGACACCATTGCCACCGGCGGCTCCATCACCGGCATCGCCTCACGCCTCAAGCAGGTCGCGATGCGCGTCGACACCGATCCTTCGCGCATCCGCAAGCACATCGAAGCCGAAATCGCCGCACTGCATGAAGAACTCGACGAACTCAACGCCGGTCAACGTCCCGACCCCGACGTCACCGACTGTTACGACGAGGCCAATGCCATCGCCCTGCAGATGGAACGCCTGATCACCGACATCGGCCAGTACGGCACCATGATCGAGCAGGCCACCGCCGCCCTCGACGAACCCATCGACAGCAACATCGCCTACCGCGACCGCCAACGCCAGATGTACGCCGACTACCAGGCCGCCTGGGACTCGCAGGGCCGCGATTCGCACCGCGCATTCCTGCGCATGATCAACGACCCCGATCAGCGCGCCGAGTTCGAGGCCGACGTCGCCGCCGTCGCCGACGCCCTGCCCGCCCTCGACCCGGCGCTGCGGAAAGTCATGGCCGGCTTCTTCGAACTAGTCGGCCACCAGATCGACGAAGTCGAACGCATCCAGCAGCGCTGCGCTCAACGTGTCAAGCGATTCACCGCCTTCGGCACCATGGAGCAGAGCCGCGGCGTTGCCCGCCAACTCAATGAAGCGATCGGCGCCGCGCGGGCCCTGCTCAAATCCTCCCGCACCGACTCGCGCCTCGACTTCGACGTCCCGCTCGCCCGACACGCCATCAGTTCCGTTGGCGCACTGGGCTTCAAGATCGGCGACCTGTCCAATCCCAAACCCGCCAAACCCGCCGAAGGCGACGTCGACCTGACGAGCTTCGCGGCACTCACCACCCAGGTCGACGCGCCCGCCATGTCTGACATGCTCAACAACGCCATCGCCAACGGGCCGGTGTCGCTGCCCGAAGCCGTCGCCATGCTTGATACCGCCTACCTCGGCCACGTCATTGTGCTGTGGTCCTGGGCGCTCAAGCAGCCCGACGCCGAGAGCGTCACGGAGTCCACCACCGTCCGCTTCTCCTCGCTCGACGGCAGCGGCCGTGAAATCGCCGTCCCGCGTTTGACATTCACCGAACAGATCACCACCCTCGCGGGAGTCAGCACGTGACCAACCAACAAGCAGAAGCCGACATCGACTTCTCCTCCCTCCCCCACGTCGATCAGACCGCCCGACCGCCCGCTGCGCGCAGGCCGCGCTTCGAGGGCGACGTCTCCGAGCTGCCCGACCGCGCCTGCTGGGCCTTGCAGCACCTGCTCACCCGCCGCTACATCAGCGCGGAGGCCGACGCCGACGTCTACAGCTGGGTTCTCGAATACCGCAACGATCTGTCGGTCCGGCTGTCGGAACTCGATCTGCTGCTGCGCGTCGTCGACGGCACCGATGTCGCGTTCGTCGAGCAGGCCCGCTACGAATCCGCAAGGGGTATCAAGCTTCTGCGCCGCGAGCCGCTCGGCACCTACGACTCGATCCTTGCGCTGCACCTCGCGCAGATGATGCGTGCCGCCGGTGGGCAGACCGTTCTGATCAGCAGCGAGGAGATTCACGGCCTCTTCTCCGGTGTGCTCAACGACGTCGACCGCGACGCCGTCACATTCGCCGCGCGCATCGACGCCGCCATCGCCCGACTCACCGGCCTGGAGATCCTGCGCAAGAGCCGAGACGACGAGGACAGCTTCACGATCAGTCCCGTGATCACCGCCATCATGACCGCGTCGGTGATCACCGACCTTGCACAGCAGTTCGAACAACTGCTCAATGGCGGAACCCCGCAGGACGCCGAGGAAGAAGCCGAGCTCAATGACTGAACAGTTCCACCTCGCGCGCCTGCAGGTAATCAACTGGGGCGTGTTCGACGGCTACCATTCCATCCCGTTCAGCAGCGGCGGAGCACTGATCGCCGGAGCCTCCGGTAGCGGCAAGTCCTCACTGCTGGACGCGATTTCGCTGGGCTTTCTTCCGTTTAACCGGCGCAACTTCAACGCCTCTGGCGACAACACCGCCGCCGGATCCAGCGCTGGACGCCGCACCGTCGACAAATATGTGCGCGGCGCCTGGGGACAGCGCAGCGATGGCGGCACCAGCCGGGTGATGTACCTGCGCGGCGACGGCACCGCGTGGTCGGCCGTCGCGGTCACCTACGCCAGCGACTCGGGGCGCACCGTAACCGGCCTGGTGCTCAAGTGGCTCACCGGCGAATCCCGCAACGACTCGTCGAGCCGGTTCGTGCTCGGTGACGGCGACCTCGACATCGAGGGTGTCTGCAACCGCTGGGCGGCCGGCCGATTCGACGCGGGGGTGTTCAAAGAGCAGTGGCGGTTCTCGACGAAGGTGGAGTCGCAGTATCTGGCACAGCTGTACGCGACAATCGGTATTCGCGCCTCCGACGCAGCCCAGCAGCTGCTCGGGAAAGCCAAGTCGCTGAAAAGCGTTGGCGGCCTTGAGCAGTTCGTGCGAGAGTTCATGCTCGACGAGCCCGACAGCCTGGCCCGGCTACCCGAGGCGCTCAAACAGATCGACCCGCTGGTCGAAGCCCGCGAACTGCTGGCGGTCTCGCAGAAGAAGCGCAAGGTTCTCGGTGACATCGAGCAGATCCAGTACCGCTATGCCTCGGAGTCCTCCGACCTCGGCATCATCGATCTGGTGGACGCTCCAATGGTGCGCGCCTACACCGACCATGTCCGGCTGGGCCAGTGCCCCGCCCAGATCGCAACGCTTGACGGCACCATCGACCAGCTCGAGAACGAATACGAGGACGTCACCCGCAGCCTGAATCTGGCCAAGGCCGAAGCGGATTCCCTCAACGCACAGATCAGCGGCTCCAGCGCCAGCATCGGACCTCTGCAGTCTCAAGTGGCCGCCGCCGAGACCGAGGCTGAGCAGGTGACCCGCCGCCGCGCCGCCTACGAGGACCTGCTCACCGCCCAGGACGTCGAGATCCCGGAGACGTCCGAGGAGTTCTGGAACCTCCGCGAGGACCTGCTCGCCCAGGCCACCGAGCTGCTCGCCAAGGTCGAACGCAACCGCGAGGCATCCACCGACGCCGAGTACGCGCAAAAGGCGGCTCGCATCGCCCGCGACGACGCTGCCAAGGAACTCAAGCGCGTCACTCACGTCGGATCCGCGCTGCCGGAGTTCGCGCTGGCGATGCGCGAACAGATCTGCACCAACGTCGGCGTCGACACCGGCGAGCTCCCTTACATCGCCGAGCTGATGGACCTGCGGCCCGACCAGTCGCGTTGGCGCACGGCGGTGGAGAAGGTGCTGCGGGGGGCCGGATTGCGGCTGCTGGTGCCTGATCACCACTGGGCTGCGGTGCTGCGCTTCGTCAACGAAACTGATATGCGCGGCCGGCTGCAGCTGCACCACGTCCGCGCCAGTCTCCTCGGTGCCGAGCCCGCCGATCCCGAGCCGAACACGTTGGCGGGCAAGCTGTTCGCCGTCGACCCAGCGCATCCGTGCGCCGCCGAGGCCGTCGACGTCATCACCGCCGCGGGCGACCACGTGTGCGTGGACACCCCCGACGTATTCGATCGCTTCCGCCGCGCCGTCACCGACACGGGCCTCTACAAGGATTCCGACCGCCTCGCCGTCAAGGACGACCGTCGACCGGTCAAGCAATCCGAGTACCTCTACCAGGGCGACGTCACCGCCAAGATCAACGCGCTGACCGTCGAACTGGCCGCCGCCGAGGAGGCCTACCAGAAGGCGCGCCGCGTCGCCGACGACATCGCCGCGCAACGCCAGCAGTGGCGCGACCGCGCCGCCGCGAGCAAGGCGATCTGCGAGCAGTACCCGCAGTGGAGCCAGATCGACACCGAGACCGCCGATGGGCACGCCGACCGGCTGCGCGAGCAATTCGAGTTGCTGCTGGCCGACCACCCCGACATCGAGGCGCTCAACGCCCGCGCCGAGGAATGCTGGTCGCAGATCCAGAAGTTCATGACCCGCCGCGGCGCAATCCAAACCCGCCGCGACAGCCTCGACGATCGCCGTACGCGGCTGCTCGAACTCTCCGAGCGACTGTCCCCCGCGTTCGTCTCCGAACCGCTGACCGAGCTGCTGAAGCGCTACGCCGGCCAGCTCCCGGTCTCGCTGGAGTTGCTCGACCCCGAACCGCACCGCGATGCATTGTTCAGCGCGATCAAGCGCGAACGCGAACAGCTGCGCGAAAGTCGCCGCCGCTCATACGACGAATTGGCGCGCATCCTCAACACCTTTGACACCTCGTTCCCCGACGCGATCCCCAACGACAGCGACGACTTCGACGAACGCGTGCACGACTACGTCGCGCTGTGCAAGCACATCGACGAACGCGAACTGCCCGAGGCGTACGAGCGGATGATGCGCCTGGTCACCGAGCAGGCGCCAGACGCGATCCTGACGCTGCACCGGGTGGCCGAGCAGGAAACGCGGCGCATCAGCGAGCAGATCGACCGGGTCAACACCGGGCTGGGCGCGGTGGAGTTCAACCGGGGCACCCGGCTGACGCTGCGCGCCACTCCCCGGCACCTGACCGCAGTGGGTGAACTCACCGAGATCGTGCGGTCGATCTCGCGGCGCATCGCCGAGGTCGGGATGGGCGACAAGCAGGCGATCCTGGACCAGTACGCAGACATCCTGCGGCTTCGCAACCGGTTGGCGTCGACCGCGCCCGAGGACAAGGCGTGGACGCGCGACGCACTGGACGTGCGCAACCGGTTCACCTTTGACTGCGCCGAGTGGGACGTGACCACCGAGGAGCTCATCCGCACGCACAGCAACGCCGGCGACAACTCCGGCGGCGAGCAGGAGAAGCTGATGGCGTTCTGCCTCGCGGGTGCGCTGAGCTTCAACCTGGCCAGTCCCGGAAGTACAGAAAACACACCGGTTTTCGCGCAGCTGATGCTCGACGAGGCGTTCTCCAAGTCCGACCCGCAGTTCGCACAGCAGGCTCTGCAGGCGTTCCGCAAGTTTGGCTTCCAGCTGGTGATCGTCGCGACAGTGCAGAATGCCACCACCATTCAGCCCTACATCGACAGCGTGGTCATGGTGTCGAAGACAGAGGCCACCGGCCGCAACTCCCGCCCCGTCGCCACGGTTGCGACGCGGACGATCTCGGAGTTCACGTCGCTGCGCCGCGAGATGGGCTCGAAGTCGGAAAAGGTGCCTGCGGGGGTCTGAGCAGGCACGTCGTCAAGCGTCGAAGGCGGCCACCGCGACGTCTGCGCAAGCGCAGTCATCGGCGACGGCCGCACCACTCACCCCTACCCCACCGACTACCGTGCCGTCGATGGTGATGGGGACGCCGCCACCGAAAATGACGAAGCGGCCATTTCCGTTGGCCTGCAACCCGAATAGTTCACCGCCAGGGGCGGCGAGCACAGCCAACTCAGCAGTCGACGTGCTGTTGGCGGTCGCGGTGTAGGCCTTGTCGACAGCAAGCAATGGACCGGCGATCTCGGCGCCATCCATGCGGCCGAAGGCAATCAGGTGGCCGCCCGCGTCCACGACGGCGGCCGACACCAGCACCGACCGTCGAGTCGCCTCGGCGTGCGCGGCTCCAATCATCCGCAATGCGGTCTCCAGATCAACGCTCATTCGGCCTCGTCCTTGTCCGGCGGTCTCGACATATCCGTGACGAGGGTAGAACGTTTGATTCTCGGTTATCGCTTGGTTGGTGAGCACGAGACCGACGCCACGTTGGTCGGGGCACCCGGCCTACTGTTTGAGACCGACTCTCAACACGTTCCGCATGTAGTCGATGCTCTCTTTGGCAGTCTGGATCTCGAGTTCACGCCCCTCTTCGATAGGGCGGCCGTGCAACGGTTGCTCGATCTCGAAGACGATCGTGTCCAGGGCTTCCGGCGCGTTCGCGCGCAGCTCCTGCATGATCTTCACGCAGTCGATGTCGCCCTGCCCGATCGCCGTACCGATCGAATGAGCACCGTCGGCGTCAACGACAATGTTGATGTCACAGAAGTGGCAGCAGTACGCGTACGGCGCCATCTTCTTCACGCATTCCTCGACACCCTCCATCAGCACAAGCGAATTCATGGTGTCGAGGCATGCACCGATCAGTGGATGGTGCAACTGCTCGACTAGCCATATCACCTCGTCGGCGAACATATCGCAGTGGTTCTCGATGGCAATCTTCATGCCGTAGCGCTCGATGAGCGGAATGGCTTTCCTGAACTCCCGGTAGCGATCGCTGAGTTGAGCGACCACATCGGGGTGCATGCAGGAGCCATAGATCGGCTTCGGACGGTCGATGTCCAGGCTGAACTTGACCAGCTGCGCACCGATGGCGTGCCCGATGTTGAGCGCCTCCTCGACTGACGCATTCACACGCGGATCACACGGCGCGTTGATCGAGACGTTCAATTCGAGGTCAAGACCGTAGCTCCGCGCGGCGGCGTTGACCTCAGCAAGATGCTCGGCGCTGACGTCGTTGTCGAGGTCGACCAGGGTGATGTGCAGGACATCCAAGCCCCACTCGACCGCGAGGTTCATCATCTTGTGCAGATCGATGGTCTTCTCGAATGCGAAGTCCTGTTCGAATCCCCAACTTTCACCGCATCCGTTCAGATGAAGCGTGTAGGAGTGCATGCCGAGCTTGAACTTGCGATCATCGTTCTTGACAATGCCCATTGAAGAAATCTCCTGCGACTCGTTGCAGCCAGGGTGTCGGTCAACGGGTGTGGTTGTGCATGACGTGTTTGGTACGGGAATAGTCGTCGAGGGCGTAGATGGATAGGTCGCGTCCATACCCGGAACCCTTGAATCCGCCCCATGGCACCTCACTGGCCAGCACCAGGTGGGCGTTGACCCATACGGTGCCGAAGTCCAGCCGCGCCGGAACATCATGGCCGCGCCGGGCATTTTCGGTCCACACCGATGCGGCCAGGCCGTACGGCACAGCGTTTGCGCGCTCGATGGCGTCGGTCTCGTCGGTAAACGTTTCGATGGTGACGACGGGACCGAAGATCTCCTCGCGACAGCACTCGGCATCGGCGGGCACGTCGGCGAGTACCGTCGGCGCGACGAAGTAGCCGGGGCCGGGAACCGCCGATCCGCCGAGCACCGCGCGGGCGCCGTCGGCTCGGGCACGGTCGAGGAAGCCGCAGACGCGGTCGAAGTGGGCCTTGGAGATGAGTGGTCCGATCTCGACATCGTCACCGGCCGCGGGCTCCCCCACGATCAGCGAGTCGACCTCCGCAACAAGGAGATCAGTGAATTTCGACGCAACCGATTCGTGTACCAGCACCCGGCAACCGGCACCGCATTCCTGCCCGGAGTTCCAATACCCGGCGGTACGCAGCGCGGTCGCCGCGGCGGCCAGGTCGGCGTCATCGAACACGATCACCGGGGCCTTTCCGCCGAGTTCGAGGTGAACCCGCTTCAGGGTAGCTGAAGCGTTGCGGGCCACTGCTTTACCGCTGTTCACCGAGCCGGTGAGCGCGATCATGTCGAGCTGCGGATGCGCGGAGAGCCGATCACCGACCACCTGCCCGTAGCCGGTGACGACGTTGAACACCCCCGCGGGTAGCAGATCGGCAACGAGTTCGGCGAATTTCAGCGTGGTCAGCGGGGTCTGTTCGGATGGTTTGAGCACCAACACATTGCCGGCCGCGAGAATGGGCGCGATCTTCCACGCCGCCATCAGCAGTGGGTAGTTCCACGGAGTGACGACGCCGATGGCGCCCAGTGGCTCGCGGACGATGACCGAAAGGTGGCCCTCCGCGTAGTCGCCTGCGGCCTGTGAGGTGATCGCTCGGGCGGCGCCGGCCATGAAGCGGAACGTGTCGATGGTCTGGGCGATGTCATCCCTGGCCACCGTCATCGGCTTTCCAGTGTTGGCCGCCTCCAACCTCGCGAGCAGCTCAGCGTGCTCGGCCACCCGGTCGGCGATCTGGTGCAGAATGTCGGCGCGTTGCTTCGGAACCAACTGTGCCCATTCGCTTTTGGCTGCAATCGCGGCGTCGACGGCCCGGTCGACATCGGCTGCCGTACCGACGAGCACCTGCGTGATCACCGACTCGTCGGCCGGGTTGACGATGTCGAGGAGATCACCGTTGGTGTCGGCGATGAACTCGTTGGCGATGAAGTGGCCACGCGGCGGCAAATCCGCCGCTGACACGAGCGGAGCGCCATCGCCTCGCCGCACCTGCGTGGACGGAGATTGGACAGTCTGAGTCATGGAAAGGATGCCTTCCTTAAGAGCGGGGTCAGAAGAGCTGATCGCTAAGCGCTGACTTTGGACTTGGAGCTGATCGCGGCGCACTCGCCGAGGGTCAGCCCACGCGTTTCCGGTGCCCACATCACCGATACGACCGCGCCGATGAGGGTGATGACTGCGCCGACGATCATCGTGGCCCCGGTACCGATGTGTGACAGGGAGATGGGAACCAGGTACGTCCCGACGGCGGCGCCGATCCGGCTCAGTGAGGAGGCGAGTCCGACAGCCGATCCCCGAATCTCGGTGGGGAACAACTCATTCGGGTAGATCCACTGGAGGATCTGAGTGCCGCCGATGACGACCGCATAGGCCGCGAACAATCCCAATACGACCCAGGCCGAAGCATTGGTGAAGATACCGAGCAGCAGCAGTGCCACGCCGCCCCACAGGAAGCTGTGGATGATCAGCGGCCTGCGACCGATGCGGTCGACCAGGAACAGGCCTGCGATGCAGCCCAGGAGGAACATCACGGTGATGAAGGCCGAGCCGTAGTTGGCCAGTGCGCCGGTCAGGCCGAGTGCGCCCAGGATCTTGGGCCCGAATGCGTAGACGGCGAACAGTGGCACGATCGAGCACGTCCAGAAGATGGTGATGAACGCCATCCGCTTGCCGTACCCGGCCTTGACCAAGGAGCTGACCCGCAGGTTCTCATGGACCTCTTCGGGCATGTCGTCGACCGACGCTTTCGGCCCGAACACCTTCTGCAGCACCGCGTTTGCCTCGTCGACTCGACCTTTCTTGAGGAGCCAGCGTGGCGATTCCGGGGTGCCCAGCCGGGCCAGCACAATGAGGATGGCCGGCACGGCCGCGCTTGCCAGCATCCAACGCCAACCGTTGTCGACGTGGAGCAGGACCTCGCCGACGATGTATGCAGCAGCGGCACCCACAAACCACATGGCGACAAAGGCGCCGAGTAGCGGCCCACGCCACCTGCGGGGCGAGAACTCCGCCAGCAGTGAGGTGGCGATCGGGTAGTCGGCGCCGACGGCCATGCCGATCAGTAGTCGCAGAATGATCAGCCAGAAGACGTCGCCGACGAAGAACTGGGCGATCGAGCACACAATGATCGCGGCGAGGTCGATGGTGAACAGCACCTGGCGGCCGAAGATGTCGGTGAGCCAGCCACCGAGGAAGGCACCAAGGAAGATTCCGATCAACGCCGATGCGCCTACCAGGCCTTCCTGGGCCGAGGACATGTTGAACGCGGGACTGATCTGAATCAGTGCCACACCGATGATGGACAGCACGTAGCCGTCGAGGAATGGGCCGCCGGAGGCGTACAGCGCAAGCTTCTTGTGGAATCTCGACAATGGCGCGTCATCGAGCGGATGAGCAGTGGTCATTGGTCTGGTCCTTCCCCGTGGATCTGAGTCTTCGCTCGGCGATATCGGGTGGGTCGATTTGCGTGAAAAGGTGCCTTCGGGAGGCGGTTCCGTTTGGCCGATGTCACAGGTTCGGTGTCCTCGACCACATGGCGCGTTTGTTGTGATGCCGACCACTATAGATGTGATCACAGATTACAGTCAAGATGTGATTTGTGATCGACTCATTGCCGGCACGTTGGCGAGCTGAGTCAAAGACTGAGGTGGCAGGCGGCCACACGGCAGACGGCCGTCGATCTCCTCGCACGAAAACGTGCGATGAACCCCTACGCCGTCGGCGCCTCCGCCTGTGCGGCCAGGCGCTCTTTGATGCGGTCGGTCGCGTCAACGAGGGAAGCTTCGTTGACAGCCGCCGCCGCAGAAGCATTGTTCTCGCGCGCAGCCGCGACGAGATCGAGTTGGTATTTCCACAGCGGCTCGTCGTCAGTTTCGATGCTGCCCTGGGCGCCGACGATCTTGTAGGCGCGGCACCGGTTCCACAGTGTCCGAATCAGTTCCATCAAAACCGGATTGCCCGACGCCTTGTACAAGACGGTCAGTAGGGCTTCGTCATGGTCGAGGCAGGCGATAACGCGCCCCTCCGTGATGGCGACGCGCATCGCGTCATATTCGCCCTGCATCTTGTCGCAGTCCTGTTGGCTGATGCGTTCGGCACCGAGGCGCGCCGCCTCCACTTCGAGCAACCGACGCACGTCGTAGACGTGCACCAACTCCTCGAGGGTGAGGCCCTTGACGACAGCACCCTTGTGCGGTGATCGCTCGGCCAACCCCGCCTCTTCGAGGCGACGGATCGCTTCACGAACCGGGAGGACGCTGGTGCCGACCTGCTCGGCGAGATCCCGCACCTTAAGCCGCGAACCGGCTGGTAGATCGCCGTTCATGATCGCTTCGTGGATCATCGCGTAGACCTCGTCGGTCAGCAGCGTCGGCTGTGCGCGGCGGGAGATGACCACAGATCACATTTTAAGTGTTGAAGTCCGCGAGCCGGGGAGAAGCGCGGCTTCACGCTCCAGATTGGTGTGAGCCGAGCAACAACGAGGGCTTGTGTGATCTGTAATCACATTTTATGCTGGGCCTGCTCAACCGCATAACGATCCCCCGCAGTGGAAGGAGACGACCGATGAAGGACGTCGTGATCGTCGGAGGCGGAATCGCCGGATTGGCCGCCGCGTGGCGGCTCCGCCATTGGGACACGGTGCTGCTCGAATCCGGATCACGGGTCGGTGGCCGCGTCCGCTCGGAACGGCGCGGGCCGTACTTCCTGAACTGGGGTGGGCACGTCTACGCCGGCGGAAACTCGTCGACCAGTTGGCTGCTCAACGATACGGGCGTCGACTCCGTCGCAGTGCCCGGCTCGCTGTCAGGGTTGTCGATGAACGGCAAGCTGCTGCTCAAGGGCCGAATCGAGAGCTATCCCTTCCGGATCCCGATGTCCTGGTCCTCGCGCGTGGGCATCATGAAGACCGGCGCCAAGGTCGGACTCGCCGTCGCCAAGTACGCCAGGATCGTCGGGCTGCGGCCCGGCGAGAATGAGGCATCCCGCCAACAGCGGGTCTACAACTTCATGAACGACCGCAGTTTCGCCGAATATGTCGGAAACCTGCCCGAGGACGTGGAGGCGTTGTTCAAGCCGACGGTCACCAGGTCGGCGGCAGACCTCGACGAAATCTCAGCAGGCGCCGGAGTCGGCTACTTCAGCCTTGTCTGGAACATCGGCGCCGGCCTGAGCCAGAGCATCCTCGGCGGGCCGTCGACGTTGACCGAGAGCATCGCCGCCGCCCTGGGCGATCGGCTGCACCTTGATTCGCCGGTCGACGAGATCGTCCATAAGAAGAACTCGGTCGTGGTCCGCTATCGCGAGAACGGTGTGGAGACCGAAGTCGAGGCGCGGTGTGTCGTGCTCGCCACTCCCGCCACGGTCAGCCACCGCGTCGCCGTCGATCTCGACCGCGACGTTCGCGAGGCGTTGTCGAAGATCGTGTACGGCCCTTACGTGTCCGCGGCGTTCTTGACCAACGAGACCGAGCGCCAAGTGTGGGATGACGCCTACGCGATCGCGACCCCGAAGCGCTCGTTCAACGTCCTGCTGAACATGTCCAACGTCGTCCGCGGCTACGAGCGAGAACGTCAGCCCGGCAGCAGCCTCATGACCTTCTCCCCCGCGAGCCTGGCGCGACAGCTCCTCGACCGCGATGACGACGACATCCGAAACATCTATCTGCGTGACCTCGACCAGATCCTGCCGAACTTCGGAGAGAAAGTCGTCGAGACACAGATCCAGCGCTGGCAGACGGGGGCACCGTACTGCTTCCCCGGCCGTGGGAAGCTGCAGCCGACGCTCACCCGGCGGGGCGGTCGCGTCTTCTTGGCAGGTGATTACCTCGGGACCCTGTACACCGAGACCGCCATCGGCACCGGGCTTTCCGCCGCGCAGGAGGCGCAGAGCCTGTTGGCCAGCGAACGGCAACGCACCGCCGTCCTCCCGACGCCGGTGCTTCCACTCAATTAGCGACAGTCATCAGACCGACACAGTTCAGACCGAAGGAGACATCATGAATTCACAGTTGAGCGGCGTTTTGACCGCTCTCGCAACACCATTCGCAGCTGACGGCTCAATCGACGAAGCCATGCTGCGCCGAGTGGTCGACCGCAGCATCGAAGGAGGCGTCGACGGTGTGGTCGCCTGCGGCTCCACCGGGGAGTTCGCGGCCATGAGCGGCGCCGAACGCCGATTCGTCGTCGAGACGGTCATCGACCAGACCGCCAGCCGCGTGCCGGTCGTCGCGCAGACCGGCGCGATGAGCACAGCCGAGGCCGTCGAATTGTCCCGGCACGCCGAGGCGGCCGGAGCGTCGGTGCTGATGGTCGTCGCGCCGTACTACGAGCCGCTGAGCCTCGAGGAAACGCTCGACTATCTGCGGGCAGTGGCCAACTCGGTCGATATTCCGATCATGTTGTACAACCTGCCCGGGGCGACCGGGGTCAATCTCGCACCTGACACGGTGGGACAGCTCGCCCGCGAAGTCGACAACATCCGCTACATCAAGGACACCAGCGCGGACATGGCGCAAGCGGGCCAGCTCATCCACAACCACGGTGACGTCATCTCGACGTTCGTCGGCTGGGACAGCCTGCTGCTCGCGGCGTTGACCGAGGGCGCTGCGGGCGTGATGGCCGGCACCGCCAACGTGATGCCTGCCCACCTCGTCTCCATTCACCGTGCCCTGGCTGCAGGTGATCTCGACCGGGCGCGACGCGAATGGGCGCAGATCTACCCGCTCATGGACGCGATCATGTCGGCTCCGTTCATCCCAGCTGTCAAAGCTGGACTCGAGGCAGCGGGTTTACCAGTGGGCAGTCCCCGCAGGCCGGTACGTGCGTTAGACGGAGATTCGGCAGCGACGATTGCTTCACTCGTAGCCGCACTGCCGCAGCTGTCGACAACTCCGTAGGCGAAGAGTCCGCGCACGTTGGTTGCTCAAGTCACGATTCCCCCTCTGGTCCGCGACCGGCCTTGGCGGAGCCTTCCTGCGCGACATCCTTCTCGGCGACACGCCTGCGGCACTGAGTAACGACTGGTATCTGCCTACCGCGGCGGTGGCTGCATTGATCGGCATGCGCCTCGCGCACACGATCGCGCGGTTGAATCCGTTGTGGGTGATGCTCGATGCCTTCACGGTCGGGTTGTATGCGGCCATCGGAATGACCAAGGCCCTCGGTGTCGGGTTGCCTTTACGGCCGGCGATGTTTGTCGGAGTCACGGCAGCAGTCGGCGGATCGGCGTTGCGCGACATGTTGCTCGGACAACCCGTCGCCATGTTGAAAGTGGGGACGCTCTACGCAGTAGCGGCGACGGCGGGAACTGTCGTGCTGTCGATCTCGCTTTTGTGTGGCGCGAGCGCAACCGGCGCCGCCATCGCATGCGCCGTAGTCACCACGGCGATTCGGATCGGCTCAGTTCGATTCGGATGGGCGCTACCTGAACAGCGCGCGTGGAAAACACCTTCTCGCAATAACATTCGCGCGCGGCGACAACCTGCCGGCCTGTTCTCATCAGGGCCACCCTCGACCACCTAGCCACAGCGGCGGCTCCTGGCCGTTGTACATGCTCTTGGGGTGCCATCGCTGTCTGCGCATCAGTCGACCGGCGTGGTGCTCGGCCACGTCCTTCAGGTATTCGACGTCATCGCTGGTCCACGGGTGCTGGCCGGTCCCGTCCAACCACCACCTCGGTTGGCCGTCCTGTTCGTAGCGGGTTATCCGGTACCGGTCGGCGACGTGCCGTCCCTTGGCATCAACCTGCCAGTCCAGCAGCCGCGGGCGGAGGGCCTCGGGAACCGGCTGGATAAGTTCACCGGGGTGGGTTATCCGGATCTCGATTAACTCGCCACCCATGAATCCACCCTACCAGGATGCTCGCTCGCATCAGTGGTTCTACCTGCGAAGATGGCGTCTTTCTGATCACGCCAGTGGGTCATTTTCCAGCCGCGGGGGTGATGGTGCGCCCAGGCGCGCGGAGACCCGGGCTGCCGCGTCGGCGACGGCTCGTCCGAATGATTCGAGCATGGCGGGGGGCACGCGGAATCGGGGGGCGGACAGCATGATCGCCGCAACGAGCTCGCCCCGGTGGTCGTAGACCGGGGCGGAAATGCCGACCTCCTCGATCGAGGTGCGGCCGTCGTTGACGGCGAACCCACGTTCACGGGCGTCGCGCAACTCGTCAAGGTAGGCGTTGATGGCGTCTTCGTCGGGCCCAACGAGGAGGCGTCGTTCGAACAGGCGTTGCACCTCGGCCACGGGCATCTCGGCGAGGAACACCTGCACCGAGGAGCTTTGGTAGGTGTCGTAGCGCGTGCCGACGGAGGCGGTGTGTTTCACCTGCTTGGGGCTGGAAACCTGTTCGACGACAACGGCCTCGTGCCCGTTCCAGACCATGAGCGCACTGGTCTCTCCCGTGCGCTGGGTGAGCTCGGCGAGTTCCGGGTGCGCCATCCGCCGCACATCCAGGTTGGCCAACAGGGGTCCGGTCAGCGCGATCAGTCCGAGTCCGAGACGGAAGCGGCCGGAGCTGTCGTCGCGTTCGACATAGCCGGCCTTTTCCAGGGTGGCAAGGATTCGCGAGACGCTGCTCTTGTGCAGGTCGACCTTGCGCGCGATCTCCGTGACGCCGAGTACGGGCTCGGTTATGGAGAACGACTCCAGCACACGGAGCCCGTTGAGCAGCACCGACGGCGACCGGGAGTCGCCGTTTCGCTCGGCGAGTCGATCGACGCCATCCTCGCTCATGGCCGCTCACCCTTCTGCCGCGATGCTCGATTCCCATTGTCACCCGGCACTATCGCCGGCCCCCGCCAGGGCAGGGACCGGCGATTCGCTCAGGCGTCGAGGATGTTGTGTTCCGGGCCGAACGGGAACTTGGTGATGTTCTCCGCACTGTTCTCGCCGACCACGAGGATGTCGTGTTCGCGGTAGCCGCCGGCACCTGGCTGGCCCTCCGGGATCATGATCATCGGCTCCATCGACACCACCATGCCGGGCTCGAGGACGGTGTCGATGTCCTCACGCAGTTCCAGCCCGGCCTCGCGACCGTAGTAGTGGGACAACACTCCGAAGGAGTGCCCGTAGCCGAAGGTGCGGCTCGGCAACAGCCCTTCGGCCTCGTAGATCTCGTTGAGTTCGGCGCAGATGTCCTTGCACACCGCACCGGGCTGGATCAGCTCCAATCCGCGGCGGTGCACTTTGACGTTGATCTCCCATAGCCGGAGATGCTCGGCGGAGGGCTGACCATAGAACAGGGTCCGCTCAAGTGCGGTGTAGTAGCCGGCGATCATCGGAAAGCAGTTGAGCGAGAGGATGTCTCCGCGCTGCACCCGGCGGCTGGTCGCCCAGTTGTGGGCGCCGTCGGTGTTGATGCCGGACTGAAACCACACCCAGGTATCGCGCAGTTCGGCGTGTGGGAAGGTGCGCGCGATCTCGCGGATCATCGCGTTCGAGCCGGCGATCGCGACCTCGTATTCAGGCACCCCCTCGGTGATCGCGTCACGGATGGCCTCACCGCCGAGGTCGCCGATCCGGGCGCCGCGCTTGATCAGCGCGATCTCCTCGGCCGATTTGATCATCCTCAACCGCATGGTCGCGGCGGCCACGTCGACGGGCTGCATCTCGGGCAGCGCCGCGGTGATCCGGGCCAGCAGGTCGGGGTTGATGTGGTCGTTCTCGACGCCGAGGCGGCCCTTGGTGACACCGTGTTTGGCCAGCACCTGTTGGACGCCGTACTCGAAGTTGTCGCGGCGCCAGTCGGTGTAGACGACGTTGTCGCCGAACGTGCGTCGCCAGGGCATGCCGGCATCGATGTTGGCCGACACCGTGGTCGCGCTGTCCAGGGTCACGACCAAGGCGTAGGGACGACCGAACGCGGTGTAGAGGAAGTCTGAGTAGTAGTTGATGTTGTGGTAGCTGGTGAACACCACCGCGCCAAGGCCGTCATCGGCCATCTGCTTACGCAGCGCGGTCAGCCGGCTCTCCATCTCGACGGCGGAGAAGGTGGGCACGACCTTCTCGCCGTTGGGGATTTCCCTGAGGCGCTCCAGATTCATGGGTGGTTCCTTTCGAATTGACGGTGACGTCCGGTGGGGATGCCGTGCTATGTGACCGCGCGCGCTGGCTAGGCGTGAACACGGACCGCATTCTTCAGATGTGTGCACTAACTGTGCAACAGTGTTGCACTGCTGTCAACACATGTCGTCCAATTGGCGTTGTCGCCCTATTGACACCGCGCTGGCCGCGCATTAGATTTCGCCTGGATACATCGTCGTTGCAGCATCTGCAACATCGATCCGCTCATCCCACCAGTCGAAGGAATGCCCATGAGCATCGATCAGCCATCGTCACCACCCGCGGTCGACGTGAACGTGCACACGACGGAACCCGATATCCACCAGATCGAGGACGTGCTCCAACCCATCCCCGAGGAAGCGCGCACCACTCGTGTTTCGGGGCAATTCTGGATCTGGGCCGGCGCCAACATCGCACCGATCAACTGGGTGCTCGGTGCCCTTGGCATCGGGCTCGGGCTGGGGCTGCGCGACACGCTCATCGTGCTGATCGCGGGCAATGTCGTCGGTATGGCACTGTTCGGCATCTTCGTGCTGATCGGCCAGCGGACCGGTGTGACCGGGATGGTGCTCTCCCGCGCCGCATTCGGTCGCCGCGGCGCCTACCTTCCGGCCGCGATCCAGGCCGCCCTGGCCGTCGGCTGGTGCGCGGTCAACACCTGGATCATCCTCGACCTCGTCATGGCCCTGCTGGGCAAGCTCGGTCTCGTCGACCCGGACGCGCCGAACGTGCCGGCGAAGATTGCCGTTGCCGCGGCGATCATGGGGATCCAGGTGACGATCGCCTGGTTCGGGTATCGGGCCATCGCCGCGTTCGAGCGCTGGACCGTACCGCCCACGCTGGCGGTGTTGATCCTGATGTCCTTCGTGGCCTGGTTCCACCTGCACATCGACTGGTCCTACGCCGGGCCCGCCGGCCACGTCCTGCAGGGCGGCGAACGAATCGCCGCAATGTCGGCGGTGATGACGGTGATCGGAATCGGTTGGGGCATCACATGGTTCACCTACGCCTGCGACTACTCTCGGTTCGTCAGCACGACGGTGCCGCCACGCAAGCTCTACCTGGCAAGCACGCTGGGGCAGTTCATTCCGGTGGTCTGGCTGGGCGTTCTCGGGGCCAGCCTGGCGACGACGAACGGATCGGTCGATCCGGGCAAGCTGATCGTTTCCAACTACGGGTCCTTGGCGCTGCCGGTGCTGTTCTTGGTGATCCACGGCCCGATCGCGACGAACATCCTCAACATCTACACGTTCTCCGTCGCCACGCAGGCCCTCGATGTCAAGGTGCACCGGCGCAAGTTGAACCTGTTCGTCGGCGTGTTCGCACTGGCCGCCGTCATCTTCTTCATCTTTCAGTCCAGCCTCGCCACGGTGCTCAGCACCTGGCTCGGCGCGATCGTGGCCTGGATCGCGAGTTGGGCGGGCATCATGCTGGTGCACTATTTCGTCATTGAGAAGCGCCAACTGAATGCGCAACGGCTGTTCGACCCGGTCGGATCGCGGCGTCTCCCCGACGTGAACTGGGCGACGATGGTGTGCTTTTTAGTCGGCATCGTCGCGACGTGGATGTTCATGTACGGGCCCCTTCCCGTCATGCAGGGTTTCGGTTCACGGGCTCTGGGTGGACTGGACCTGTCGTGGCTGGCCGGCAGCCTCGTGGCGGCCGCGCTCTACGCAGTGCTCGGGCAGCGGGCACACCAGCCGTACAAAGATTCGGCCGTTCGCACCCCCACCCTGCTCGCCGACGGGAGTCGCTCGCTGTGAACGCCCCAAGCACCGATCGTCTCGACGACCTGACCTGGCCAGCGGGCTATCGAGCCGCGGCCTCCTTCACCTTCGACGTCGATGCGGAATCATGTGTGTTGGCTCATGATCCGAGCTCGGCGGCACGGATGTCGCTGATGAGCCACCAGTCCTACGGGCCGCGCGTTGCGGTGCCCAGACTCCTGCGACTGCTGGCACGTCAGGACATTCGCGCCACGTTCTTCGTGCCCGGCTTCACCGCAGAGTGCTATCCCGACACCGTCCGCGCGATCGTCGACGGCGGCCACGAAGTTGGCCACCACGGATACCTGCACGAGCCGATGCAGGGCATCGACGCAGCCACCGAGGCGCGCTATCTCGACCGCGGGCTGGACGCACTCGAGCGGGTGACCGGTGCTCGCCCCGTCGGCTACCGCGCCCCATGGTGGGAGACCAACTGGCACACCCCGGGACTACTGGCGCAGCGCGGATTCCTTTACGACTCAAGCCTGCTCGACGGCGACAAGCCCTACCGTTTTGCGGTGACCCCCGAATCCACCCAGACGCTGATCGAAATACCGGTCGACTGGGCGCTCGACGACTGGGAACAGTACGCGTTCTATCCCGGTGTCACCGGCAGCGGGGTCATCGAGAGCCCTGCCAAGGTGCTCGAGATGTGGACTCTGGAAGCCGAGGCCCACCACCTCGAAGGTGGTTGCTTCGTACTCACCAACCACCCATTCATTTCCGGCCGTCCCTCGAAAGCCGTTGCGCTGGAACATTTGGTCGAGAACGTCAAGGCCATGGACGGCATGTGGGTGACGACACTGGCCGACATCGCCGCACACGCACAACGCACCTGCACCGAAACCTTCGTGCACACCAGATTCGAGGTGCCCACCTTCCCCGACGTGGACGTCCGCCCGACACCACTGAGGTGATCGTGACGAGCTATTGCTGCGCTGCAACCTTTTTGGCGTAAAACACGCGGTCGAATCCGTCCTGGCGGCCGCGCGCCGTCTCGATATATCCATGCCTTGGGTAGAACGATTGATTCTCAGTCATTGCCTCGTTGGTGTACAACCTCACCTCCGGCAGCCCAAGCTCACGGGCGTCATCCTCGGCTCGGGCTAGCAACAGCGCTCCGTAGCCGTGTCCCTGTGCGCCTGGCGCGACTGCGACGGTGTCCAGCAAGAGGTGGTCTTCGTGCACTTCGTTGACGACGATTCCGACTGGCTCGCCGTCAACTTCGAGCACCCATACGCGTGACGCCGCGACGGCCGCATGGTAGTCGGCCGTCATCGGCGCCGGTTGCCTACCGATCCGAGCCACGTACATGTCGAAAGCGGCGTGCACGACGTGTTCGATGGTTTCCACGTCGGACGGATCCGCGCGGCGAAGCTGAACGTCGACCACCGCGTAGACGATAGAACAACTCGGCCCCGATCGGAGCAGGACGCAGACTGATCCGCGGCTAGACCTCCCGCGCCGACGAAGGCCCGGAGGCCGTCGTCGTCGTTACGAAGTCGTCGATGAGGTCCACCACCTCGGTTGGTGCTTCTACTTGGGCGAAGTGCCCCACTCCGGGAATCACTTCAAGCCGGCTGTCCGGCCGATCGCGGAGCGCGGCGTAGGCGTGGTCGACCGGGATAATGGTGTCCTCCGCACCCCAAATCGCCAGCACAGGAAGATCATCGCGCACGTTCAGGCGGTTGAGCGCACTGACACTTTGGCCCCGGTAATCAACGACCGACCGCAGCGTGCGCAGGAATGCGTCGCGGGTCTGCCGGTCCGAAAACGACGAATACGCATTCCAGATCTCGGCGCCACGAGGTGACCGCAGGCCCAACGAAGTAAGCCAGGACCTCACGGAGTTCCCCGCCCGCAATACCGGCGGCGGAGCGATCACGGGCATGAACAGTTCGGCGCCCGGCGCAGCCAACAAGCGCAGAATCCAGCCGACGTCGGGGCCCAACCCGCCGCTACTGATCAGGACAAGACGACGGCAGTAATCGGGATGCTGATAAAGAAACTGCATCGCGATGCCACCACCCAGCGAGTGGCCGACGACCGTCGCCGACTTCACCCCCAACTCGTCGAGCAGGTCGCGCAAACCCACCGCGAACGCACCCAACGAATAATCGGTTCGTGGCTTCGACGACCGTCCGTGCCCCAACAGGTCAGGAGCAATCACCCGATACTTCTTCGCCAGCTGAGGCAGAATCGCCCGCCACGTCTGCGAGCTTCCCGCCATCCCGTGGATCAGCAACAGCGGTTCGCCCTGACCCTCATCGCAGACAGCGATCCGCTCCCCATGAATGGTCACAAACTTGGCTTCGGCCATAACGGCCCTCCCCTCATAGCCCCTCCGAGCCTAGCGACCGGTAACTTTTAGTGCTCGGCGCGCTTCCGCATCGGTTCCCCGCTCGCGGGTCAGCACCAGTTCACGTTGACGTCGGACCCCTGGTAGTTGACGTGCACCGAGCAATCGACCGGACGAATGGTCGCCGGGTGCGAATGCGTCGAAAAGACGGCGTCATAATTTGGGGTGACGGCAGCCGCCATCGCCGGTCCTGCCAAGCCCAGGGTGATCGCGGCGAACGTGCCAGCAGTGGCTACCGAAAAGGCGAACTTCTTCATTTCTTGACTCCTTTGTTTCACTTAGCTGAGCTAAGTCCCTGATGTCTGGTGCAACATCCCTCGCGAAATCACAATTCCGCCACGAGGTCGATTTCTGCCCAGCCCGCACCTGATCACAGCCTCGCCTGAGCTATGGCTGGCGTCACACCCGCAGTCAGGCGGGACAACGGCCAATTGCGTTGGGCCCGATGTGTCGTCGACTGGTGGGCCACCTCCAACGCGGCCGCCCGCCGGCATCCAATCGACTCCGTGACGCAATCCGCTCCCCGGACGCTGCAGGGATGATTTGCTCATATGGGCCAGCGCGGGTAGGCGCCGAATCCAAGGAGACAAGGGATGATCAGTCCCGAGCAAGCCATACAAGCCGTCCATGAGATCACCGGTCAGCATCGCGGGTATCGAGCCCTGCACGCCAAGGGATTCCTGGTCGCCGGCTCATTTACCGCCACCGCCGAGGCTCGCGCCCTATCTCGAGCCGCCCATCTCACCGGCGAACCGGTGCCGACCCTCGTACGGTTTTCCAACGGCGCGGGAAGTCCACACCAGCCGGACAACAAGCCCGGAATCCGCGGCATGGCAGCAAAGTTCTTCCTGCCCAACGGATCCACCACCGACATCTCGGCTCAGACGGCTCGACTGTTCATCTCGAGCACGCCCGACGGATTCATCGATTTCCTCCGGGCAACCAAACGCGACGCGCTGCTGGGCTGGCGGCTCGCGCGATACGTGGCGCGCTACCCACAGTTCTTCCGCACACTGCGTGCCAACGCCGGCGCCACCCGCGTACCGGTGAGCTACGCGACCGTCGGCTATCACGCACTGCACGCCTACCGATGGGTCGACGCCGACGGAGGCGAGAAGTTCGTTCGCTATCACTGGGTTCCGCAAGCGGGCGAACAGTTTCTGTCGTCGCGCGCGGCTCAATCGAAAAATGCCGACTTCCTCACCGATGAGATGAAAGCCCGCTTGGCAGACGGTCCGGTGCTGTTCGACTTGCAGGTGCAGATCGCTGGTGCCAAAGACTCGACGACCGATCCGTCCGCGCCGTGGGCCAGCACAAACACCGTCACGGTAGGCACTCTGCAGATCACCCAGCCCGACAGCGATCGAGAATCCAGCGGGCACATCGTGGTGTTCGACCCGATGCGGGTCACCGACGGCATCGAGCCCTCCGACGACCCGGTGCTCCAATTCCGCAGCTCCGCGTATTCGGTGTCAGTGAAGGACCGCACGGGAGTCAGCCGCGGACCCGAAGCCCCCTAGCGCAAGAGAAGTACGTCTTTGAGCCCGATCGAAGGTCACCCGCTGATGAACACCCCACACAAGGCCGCCAAGCTACGGATCGGCATACTGGGCGCCGCCCGCATCGCACCGGTCGCCCTCATCAGACCGGCCAAGAGCAACAGCGACGTTGCTGTGACAGCCGTCGCGGCACGAGACCACGCGCGAGCCAAGGCCTTTGCCGCCAAACAGGGAATTCCCCGAGTGCTCGCAAGCTACGACGAGCTGATCGCCGATCCTGACGTTGACGCGATCTACAACCCGCTGCCCAACGGTTTGCACGGCGGGTGGACTCGGGCGGCACTGAGCGCCGGCAAGCACGTGTTGTGCGAGAAACCGTTCACCGCCAACGCAACCGAGGCGGCAGACGTCGCCGAGCTCGCCGCGAAATCGGAGCAGGTGGTGATGGAGGCGTTTCACTACCGTTACCACCCGCTGGCCCTGCGAATTGAGCAGATCGTCGCCTCGGGCGAACTCGGCAAGCTTCAGCGGGTCGAAGCCAACATGTGTTTTCCGCTGCCGAAGTTCTCCGACATTCGATACAACTATGCGCTTGCCGGTGGTGCGACGATGGATGCGGGCTGTTACGCCGTCCACATGGCCCGCATCTTCGGCGCTGGCACTCCCGAAGTTGTTTCGGCGCAAGCGAAACTGCGCGATCCGCAGATTGACCGGGCGATGGTGGCCGAGCTGTATTATCCGGATGGGCACACCGGCCGGGTGCGGTGCTCGATGTGGTCTGCCAACCTGATTCAGATCAGCGCTCGCGTCGTGGGAGAGCACGGCGAACTGCGCGTGCTCAATCCTGTTGCGCCCCAGTTCTTCCATCGCCTTTCGGTCCGCTCGGCCAACGGCAAACGCGTGGAACGATTCTCGCGCCGGCCCTCCTACGCGTACCAACTCGACAGCTTCGCTGCCGCAGCGCTGCGGGGCGACACGGTGAAGACGACGCCGGAAGACGCGGTCGTCAACATGACGGTCATCGACGCGATTTACCGCGCCGCAGGCCTTCCGCTGCGTGAGCCCGCTTGACACCCCGAGAAGGCGATCACAGTGTCGCGCGTCCCACTGCGAGTGGATGGACGATCGCCGGCATGCCACGCCACACGGCGTCCTCGGCGGCGACGGTGAAACCGCACGCGCGCATAAGCTCCACGGTCGGGCGGTTGCACATGCAGCCGCCCGCGAACGCACGCCACGGCCGCAGCAATTTGTCCTGGCACCGCGCGAGGAGCCGCGAGCTCGCGCGCACGTGTTCGATGAACAGCAATTGGCCGTCCGGCCGAAGCACGCGTGCGATCTCCCGCAGCGCGCTTTCGGGGTCCTCGACGGTGCAGAGCACGAGCGTCGAAACGACTGTGTCCACGGACGCATCGGCCAGCGGTAGGCGCTCCGCAGGTGCGCCGACGATCCGAACAAGGCGCCCATGCCGCTCCTGGCGACGCGCGAGTCTCCGGCGCATCCCAGGCTCGGGTTCGATGAGCATCAGCTCGGCGATGTCGTCCGGGTAGTGCGCAAAGTTCAGACCGGTGCCGGCGCCGATCTCGACGACGCGACCGTATGCGCCGCCGACGAGCGTGTTACGCCGTCGCCGCATGCCTGCCATCTCGCCCAGCCAGACGAACGGGTCGTACACGAGGGCCATGATCCGCAGCCAGGCCGCAGACGATGGCCTCGCCTGCAGCGTGGTGCTCGATCCGATGTTTGCGATTTCGGTCATGTCGCGAACGTAAGAGTGGCGGCGGGGTGCGCGCATCGCTCGGCGCGGCCATCTTCTCCAGATGGCCGTTTTCGGCTATCTCACAACAGTCCGAGGCGCGCGGCCTCCGCCACGGCGGCCGATCGTGACGTGCGACCCAGCTTGCGGCGGATGTTCGCGACGTGGCGGTGCACGGTATGCGGGCTGAGCACCAGCTGCTCCGCGATCTCGCGATCGCCGAGTCCGCGTGCGACGCAGGCGAGAATTTCACGCTCTCGACTGGACAGCAGGACCCGCTGAGGCCCGCTCGCTTCGTGCGACGACCGCTGCGCCGGTGCCAGCATTTCGCGACACGCGCGTACGACGGATTCGGCGTCGCCGTGCCAAGGGAAGTGCGCGCTTCCCTGCAGCGGGACGAATACCGCGCTTGGAATCGTGGCAGCGACCTCACGCCCGAGCCGGTACGGCACCGCACGGTCGTCGCGCCGATGCACCACCAGCGTCGGCGCGCGGACGAGGGGAAGCTGGTCGCGGACGTCGAGGCGATAGACGAGACTCAACAATGCGGCAGCGGTCTCGGAGGTCGCTGAATCCCGTTGCAGCCGTGCGAAGTGTTCCTGCTCCGCAGAATCAGCACCACCGAGGAAGATGTCGCTGAGCAGGCGCGAACCGAGTCCCCAATGCGCTCGTACCGCCGCCAGGATCGCTTGGCCCACGCCCGGAGCCGTAAGCTCCGCGCCGTCCGGGTACGACCCATACAGCACCAGGCGCTCGACGCGCTCCGGATACGTTGCGGCAAATGCGACGGCGGTGCAACTCCCGGATGAGCCGCCGATGAGCGACACGCGCTCGAGCTCCAACTCGTCGAGGAGAGCGCACAGGGTCGCGACTTCGCCGTCGAGGGTCAGGTCGGAATCACGCACCGTGCGGTCCGACATGCCAACGCCGAGTCGGTCGTAGCGGATGAGTGTGTATCCATCCGCGATTCCTTCCCAGAATCGCCGGAAGCCCGCGCTCTGCCAGTCGAGTTCGAGGTGACTCACCCACCACGCCGGAGCGACGAGCGGTGGACCGTCCCCGCGCATCTCGTACGCCACGCGGCGGCCGCCAACGGGGAGGAACCGAATCTCGGATTTGTCCAGCATCGCTTCGAGCCTACGAGCGTGGCACCCAGAGCAGCGAAAGAACGGCGACAACGCGTCGACTCGCATCGAATGCACCGAACCTGCGACCTCTGGGTTATGAGCTACTGGCCCGCGTTTCGCCGAGGCTCGCGCATCTCAAATGTCCAGGTCAGAGGCAACGAGGTGTCCTGGCCGTTGTGCCAGGACCGACTGGATCTCGGTCGTCTTGCGCCGTTTCGTTCGGTCGATTGACCCGATGAAGGCCCCCAAACCCCACATGATGTCCCGGTGCCTGCGGGTCCTGACGACCAGCCCGTGCCACCTCCTGCGCGATTCCGCTGGAGCAATCCCAGCGGGGACCCGACCATTCCGGGCGGGCGCGGAACCGAGGGCCCCGCATGGCCGGTCGGGAGCCACTCCCCTCCGCAGGGGAAGACGAGTCATGAACTCCCTCAGGCCAGCGGAGCACTACCTAAAGTAGTCCGGGCCGCCGACGTAGATCGTCTGACCGTCCTGACAAGGTTCCGCGACCGCACGAACGATGGCGCTCGCGAACTCCACGACCTTGGGTAGCGGCCCAACGGCGCGGCGCGCCGCCACCGCGTCGGGATTGTTCCGCTCGAGCAGGCGCACAACCATGGTTCCATCGACCATGTCACCCGAAACAACCACCAGAGCAACGCCTTTCGCCTCGAAGGCGATGTGCATTTCTCGCAGTGCGTGTTCGCCGGCCTGCTTACTGACGGCGACGGGAAGGTATTCGGCGGGGACCGGTTTGGCGCCGTAGAAGTGCGCTTGGTGGCTAGTGACGAAGACGATGCGCCCACCGGAGGACATCAACTCGAGTGCGAGGCGAGCCAGCACGGATTGGGCGTCGCGGTTGATCCGCATCGGGTAGTCGGGGTCGGCGCCGCGCTCCATGCCGCCAGACGCGTTGAGTACCAACACATCGAGGCGACCGAACCGCCGCTTGATGCCATCGATCATTGCCACGACGGCACGCTCGTCGCACAGATCGGCCTGCGCAATCGACGCACCACCACCGGCCGCACAGATCCCGTCGGCGACATCCATTGCCCGTCTGGTCTTTTCGCGGAAATTGACAATGATGTGGCGTCTCGGGTCGGCAAGTTGCGCCGCAACCTCGGCGCCGATACCGCGAGACGCCCCAGTGATGAGGATGACCTGCGGCGTGGATGATGACTGGGTCACGACTCCCCCGCCGTCCAGCTTCTGTGACAGGGGAACGATCCCGGCGTCGTCGAGCGCCTCAACCTAGTCAGCAACGAACGCCCCGTGGAGGTCGTAATCCACCGACACACCGCCCCACGCTTCGCCGGCGCCATATGCGACCAGCAACGCCCTCCCCGTCAGGGGTATGCAGCGCTCGGCCACGCAAGCGCCGAGCGCGAGCGGTATCGACGCCGAAGAGGTGTTTCCGAACTGTTCGACACAGTCGACGAACACCGCCGTGCCGGTGTCGAGCTCTTCGCGCAACCGCTGCAGGATCCGCGAGTTGGCTTGGTGACCGATGACCACTGCCAGCTCGATGTCGTTGTCCTGCAGGCGATTCACGGTGTCGGACATCATCCGCACCGCGCGCTGGTAGACGCGCATCCCGTCCAGCTTGATCCCCTCACCGATCCGTCCCTGCATCAGGTCGGCACCGTCTCCGTCACACCCGGCATGCCAGCGATGCCGCCGGAATGTCGGACGCGGCTCGACCAGCACGGCCGCCACACCATCTCCGAACAGCGGGGCGGTGCCGCGGTCCGTCTTATCAAGCATTCGTGACATCGCTTCGACGCAGCACACGATCACCGCGCCGCCGTCTCCGGACTCGCACAGCGACAATGCCGAAATCAGCCCGTAGACGAACCCGCTACACGCCGCGTTCATGTCGAAGGCCAGCACGTCGGTCGGCAGGCCGGCCTTCGTCGCCACGCGCTGCGCGATCCCCGGCACCGAACCGCCCGCGGAGCTACTGACCACGATCAACGCGCCGATGCGCACTCGTCCGCTGTGGCGCGCAACCAGCGGTGCGCACACTCGACTTGCGACCTCGTCCAGCGGCTCCGAGTCATCCATCCACCACCGGGCGCCGACGCCGGTTCGTCGCCTGATCCATTCGTCGGTGAGGCCTATCGAATCGAAGAACGCGTTGGTGACGTGTTCTCCCGGTGTCGCCGTTGCGATGTCGACGATGCCCGCGCTCATGAGGCGCCGATCAGTCGTCGGAAGTAGACCTTGATGTCGGCGGGACTATTGCACTCGTCGATCTGGGCCAGATCGCACTTCACCCCGAACTCGATTTCCAGCGCATCCACGAGTTCTGCGATGTCCAGGGAGTCCAGATCCAAGTCCCAGATCGCCTTGTCGAAATCGGCCACCTCCGCGTCGGGGACGCGACGTCGCACGTATCTCAACACGATGGGGTCCATTCGCTCATCGATCGATGACATCCCTGTTCGCCGCCTTTCACTGTCGCTCGTCGAGTCTGTACAGCACAGAACCTGAAGTTGTGATCGACCGCTCACCGACGACGATCTCCGTTACGGTGCCGGTCTTTTCGGCCATCAGCTCGACACTGCTCTTGTCGGTCTCCAGCACCGCGACGACATCTCCGCGCTCGACGCGATCGCCGACTGACACGCACCATTCGACGACCAGTGCCTCGGTGAGGCCGTGTCCGAATTCCGGCACCCGGATGTCGATGCCCTCACTCACCGGCACATCTCCTCGATCGCGCCGACAACATCGGCGACACCGATCAGGTACTCATTCTCGGCATCGGCGGGCGGATAAGTCCGCCGCGCGGGCGCCAACCGTCGCGGCGGCGTACGCAACGAATCCCAGGCCTTTTCAGCTACCATCGCGACCAGTTCCGCACCGACGCCGCAGAACCCGACCGCCTCGTGCACCACGAGCAGACGACCTGTGCGCGCCACCGACGCCAGCACGGTGTCGGTGTCCATCGGCGCGATCCAGCGCAGATCCACCACCTCGACAGCGATCGACCCGGCGAGCATGTGCGCGGCCGCGAGCACCTCCTCGAGCACCGCTCCGTACCCGACGACGGTGATGTCGGAGCCTTCGCGCACCGTCCGTCCACCAAGGACAGATCCATGTGGTGATGGAGCACGGGCCTGCTGCGTGCGCTTCCAGTACAGCCGCTTCGGCTCGAAGAAGATCACCGGTTGGCCGAGGCCGCAGGCGTACGTCAGCATGCCCTCCGCGTCCATCGGGTTGGAGGGATAGGCGACGTGCAGGCCCGGGACATGCGCGAAAAGCGCTTCGTTGGAATCGCTGTGGTGCTCGACGGCGCGGATCCCCCCGCCGATGGGAACGCGGATGACAAGGTGCAACGCCAGCTCCTCGTTCCATCGAGTCGTCATCCTGGCGGCCTGCGTGACGATCTGATTCATCGCCGGGTAGATGAAGCCTTCGAACTGAATCTCGCAGACCGGTTTCAGCCCACACAACGCCATCCCGATGGCCTGCCCGACGATGGACGCCTCGGCAAGGATTGCGTCGCGGACGCGAGCGCTGCCGAACCGCTCCTGCAGACCCCGCGTCACGCGAAACACACCACCGAGACGGCCGATGTCTTGACCGATCAGAACGACCGAATCATCGGTATCCATCAGGTGACCCAACGCGTCGTTGAGTGACTCGGCCAGACAGCTCGCACGCCCATTGGTCATCGGCCAAACGCTTCCAGCAGGCGGCGGCAGGTCAATTCGATGTCCGCGTCGACACGGTCCAACCAGGTGGCGTCGACGACACCGTCCGCGAGCAGTGTGTCGCGATAACGCGATACCGGGTCGTTCGCCGCCGCACCCGCCAGCTCGGCGGGATCGCGGTAGAGGGTGTGCGCATCCGAACTGCTGTGTCCAGCCGATCGTATGGTGCGCAACTCGATCAGGCCTGGCGAGCGGGTTGCTTCGACATGGCGTCTCGCCGTCACGCAGTGCAGGTATGTGCTATCCGGTTCGTCAGCTGCGACGGACCACGACGCAATGCCGAAGCCCCGGGCTCGGTTCGCAATCGGAGTCAGCATCTGTTCGTGACTGGGCTTGGATATCGCCCATCCGTTGTTCTGGCATACAAACAACACCGGCGCCGACTCGACCGCGGCGAGGTTCATCGCCTCCGCCACGTCGCCCTGACTGGTGGCGCCGTCGCCTATGTACACGACGACCCCTTCGGCGGTGCCCTTGATCTTCTGGCCGATGGCGTATCCGACGGCGTGCAAGGCTTGCGCACCCACCACCAGCGTGTAGGGAAAGAATCTGTGCTGACGGGGATGCCATCCGCAAAAAGTACGGCCGGCCCACTGCGCAACCAGCGACACCGCGTCGACACCGCGTACCACCGCGACGGCATGCTCTCGATAACTCGGGAAAATGACCGCCTCTTCACCCACCGCTATCGCGGAGGCAACCTGGGCGGCCTCCTGGCCACGACACGACAGCCACAGGTCCAACGCACCCTGATTCTGCAGTCGGACCGCCTCGTCATCGATGCCCCGGGCCAGCAGCATGTGACCCAACATCGCGCGCCGAATCTCCACGTCGATGGACGCAGTTGCATCGACTGTCGCTGCGCCGTTCGCATCGACCGGCAGCACCGGCCCCTGATCGGTAAACCGCTCCGACGCATCGGTCACGTGCGCGCACCGCTCAACACACTGCGCGTCACCGGATCGATGATTCGTGGCAAACAGTTAGCCATGCACACTAGCGACATTTCCGCTCCCAACGCGCCAGCCGTCAAGCAACAGCGAATAGCTTTGCCACTGAACGGACCCGCGCAGTGCGGCGCAATATAGCCACCGCAAAAATCATAAGCGCACGCCTGCACCAGATTTGCTATCGCCGCTCTGGTAGCAACGTAATTTACATCACCGTAGGATCCGATTGATGATCGATGAGTCGTCGCGGACTGCGTTCAACGACTTGCGGGCTGCCGACGAGCACGACCGCGAAGCCCAGCGCTACGAGAAACTGGCAGCCGACACCCGCGGATGGCTGTACATGGGCTTTCTGCATGCCGCGGAAGCACATCGTGCCGCAGCGCGACAGATTCGTACGTCCGCGTCGACGGAGTTTCAGCGATAGAGAGTGGATTGTCGCGATGAAAACGGCCCCCGGAGCGTCCTCGGAGGGCCCTCGAACCTGCGACCTCTGGATGAGCCAGGCACCAGGGATTCACCGACGTTCGTAGTGTCTCGACATCATAGGTCGATGCGAGTGATCGCTCGTGTTCGTCACGGGAAGTGACCGCGCGTGGGTGCAGCACGGCAGCGGGAAGTCCGGCGGTGCGATCACGCATGAATCAAACGGCGTTTATCAGCGGATTACGCGGTGCACGTTTTCGTTCGCGGCGCCGCCGTCCTGCGCGATCCACGGCCCCTCAATCGACGGATCGATGATGCCCTTCTCCACCCACGTGTAGCGACCCTCAAGCACTCCGCGAGCCAGCGTCCGGTCGGAGTCGTCGCTATTCCGCCAGAGGCCGTCGAACAGCTGCTCGGCCCGAACCCGGGCCTGCTGGCAAAACGCGTCGGCGAGTTCGACGGCGGTGCCGTCCGCCCTGTCTCGCTGCGCCCGGACGCACGCCGCGGTCATCGCGAACAGCTCCGCGCCGATATCGACGATCCGGCCCAGGAATCGCTGCTTGTGCTCTAGCTTGCCCTGCCATCGCGACATTCCGTAGAAAGTGCTGCGCGCCAGTCGGCGGCTCGCCCGTTCGACATAGCGCAGATGACTTGCCAGTGGCCCGAATTCGCTGAAAGACGTGGGCAGCTGGCCTTTGCCGGCTACCAAGGTCGGCAGCCAGCGGGCGTAGAACTTACCGGCCTCCGTCGCTGCCTTGGCCTTCTGCTTCAGATCGGCATCGGGGTCGATGATGTCGCCGGCCACCGAGAGATGCGCATCAACAGCCTCGCGCGCGATCAGCAGATGCATGATCTCGGTGGAGCCTTCGAAGATACGGTTGATGCGCATGTCCCGCAGCACCTGCTCAGCGGGCACCCCGCGTTCGCCCCGCGCGGCGAGCGACGCGGCGGTCTCGAAGCCACGTCCGCCGCGGATCTGCACCAACTCGTCGGCGATCAGCCAGCCCATCTCCGAGCCGTAGAGCTTGGCCAGTGCCGCCTCGATCCGAATGTCATGTGCGCCCGCGTCGGCGAGTTCGCTCGACAGCTCAAGCATTGCCTCCAGCCCGTAGGCCGTGGCTGCGATGAAGGCGATCTTGCCGGACACGGCTTCGTGCTCACCGACCGGCCGACCCCATTGCACCCGCTCCCGAGACCATTCCCTGGCGATCTTGAGGCACCATTTCGCCGAGCCCGCGCACACCGCCGGCAGCGACAGCCGCCCCACGTTGAGCGTGGACAGCGCGACCTTCAGGCCCTCGCCTTCTTTGCCGATGCGGTTAGCGGCGGGTACCCGCACATTGTTCAACCGTGTCAGGCCATTTTCGATGCCGCGTAATCCCATGAACGCGTTGCGATTTTGCACAACGATGCCCTCTGCATCGGCCTCCACCACGAACGCGGTGATGCCACCGCGGTGGCCCTCGCTCTTGGGTACCTGGGCCATCACCACCAGCAGGTCGGCGATCACACCGTTGGTCGTCCACAGCTTGACCCCGTTAAGCACATAGTCATTGCCGTCCGGGGTGGCGGTCGCGTGCAGCCGCGCCGGGTCGCTGCCGACGTCCGGTTCGGTCAGCAGGAACGCACTGATTTCCCGCGTACATCTGGGCAACCAGGTGCGCTTCTGTTCATCGGTGCCGAACATCTTGATCGGCTGGGGCACTCCGATCGACTGGTGCGCGGACAGCAGCGCGCCCAGCGAAGGGTGTACCGACCCGACCATCATGAGCGCCTTGTTGTAATACACCTGCGACAGACCGAGCCCGTCGTATTCGGTGCCGATCTTCATCCCGAAGGCGCCGAGTTCCTTCAAGCCCTGGATGACTTCGTCGGGGATCTGCGCGTCGCGCTCGATCACCGCGGCATCGATCTTCGACTCGCAGAAATCGCGCAGCCTGGCCAGGAATGCCTCGCCACGCTCCCGCGCCTCCGCCGAACCACTGGGATGCGGATGGACCAGGTCCAACCGCAGTCGGCCGAGGAACAATTCCTTGCCGAAACTGGGCTGTCGCCATTGCGCTTCGCGCGCCTGCTCGGCAACTTCCCTGGCCTGTCGTTCGCTGACTTGTTCTGTAGCGGTCATCGCACATCTCCACAAAATCCGGCCCTACTCGACAGTAACTTAGATCTGAGGGGTGCGCGTAGCCCTTTCCGGCACGGTGCTGTCGCAAGGCGATCACGGCTGCATACCGATGCGTTCCGAGCTTTGATCCCAACCGTTGGCTGGAACAAAATGGGTGAAGCACGCTTCCGGTGCGGCCGCGCTCTGAAGCCCACGACACGGGCAGGGGTGGTGACTGGAGGTCGCGAAGTCTTGGCCAGGCATGTCGATCTCACCCATCGGTGCGCGGTGGTCAGGGCAGACAGGAAAGATATGGCAGCAGAGTGGGTTCCCTCCCAGATCTCTCCTGGCCCGCAGGACGGGCGCATGCTCGACACCGCGCTGGGGATCTTGATCGGGCTTCGGCGGTGTCGTTCGGAAGCAGCGTTTCAAGAGCTGCTCGTCGCCGCCCAACGCCACCGGGTCCCTATCTGCGCCATGGCATGGGGGCTCGTTCATCTGACCTGCGGCGGCGACAGATCACCGGAAACTTTCAACGCCGCGCAAACGGCCGCGCGTCATGAATGGGGCCTGTTGCTCGCGAAGCCCGTGGTGTCGTCCTGTTGAGAACCGGCCGCAAGGTGAAAACATGCGCCGTCTGACGGCCGCGCTCGCCGTTGCCGGCATCTGCATCCTCGCCGGCGGGTGCAGCAGCGGCAGCAACCAAGCCACCAAAACGTCGGCCAGCAAGTCGACCACTACAACCACCACTGCACCTCCCGTTAAGGAGGCTGCGCTCGACCCATTCCTGCTCAGCCCTGAGCAGATCAACACCGCCATGGGGGCAACCGATATGGCGATCACGAAGAATCACACGTCGATGTCTGACGACAGCGCCACGATGGAGCCCAAGGAATGCCTGGCCATCGACGGCTCGACGCAGGCCCCGGTCTATGCCGGCAGCGGCTACAGCGCCGAACGCGATCAGACACTGCAGGAGGGCGATAACTTCACTCATTATGTTGCGCAGGCGGTGGTGTTATTCCCCACCGCTAAACAAGCTGGCGCCTTCTTCACCGTCTCCGCCCAACAGTGGCCAAACTGCCACCAGTACACCCACACACAGTCCGGTTCAGAGTGGGCTGTTGGACCCGTTTCCAATACCAACGGCATTTTAAGCACCACCGCAACTCAACAGAACGCCAATGCCCCCGGCTGGGGCTGCGGACGCGCGCTGGCGATCAGAAACAACGTCGTTGTCGATGTCAATACATGCAGCGCCAACCCCGCGGACTCGGCTGTCAACATCGCCAACCAGATCGCCGCCAAGATTCCCACACAGTAAGGATTCGTCGACCATCGCGTCACCACCACGACTAATCCGCCCGGCTTCCTTCGTCACGCCGTCTATGCCGTCACGCTGCGTTCCACACCATGACGGTCGTTGCGCGGCGTTTCGTTCACAAATCCGTTCACAAGCTTGTTGGCGGCGCTGGACCCTTCGCGGTAATCGAGGCGAGGCGCGCGACTGCGGGATGAAGTGCTGAACATCGGCCGCTTCCGCGATAAGTACGCCGAGGTCGGTCACCCGGCGCGTGCCAAGGCGGAGCTGCAGTGACCGGCCACTAGAACACGTTCCAGTTCGGCTGCCAGCCTGAGCCCGGGTTATCGGAACTGGACGTCCCGTCGCCGAGCTCATCGCCACCCGCTTCTACGGCGCCACCCGTACCGCGCGGCCCGAGACCGTACGCACAGCGTGCCCGCGTGAGGTACACGCGGCCACTCACTGAGAGTGGGTACTAGCGGCGGCGCCCCCACCGAATCACAGGCTGGTTCGCGGGGGCCGCCACTGTCCCGGGACGAGCCTTGATCGACACGCTGCCGTTGGTTTGACAGGTGGACGTGGTGCCCGAATCCTGGCAGCTCGGTAGAGCATCGGCGGCAGGCGCGGAAACGCCCGCCACTACCGCCAAACTCACCATCAACAGTGCTGACTTGCGTCGATTTGTCATATGTCTTTCACCTTTTGGCCTACTAGGCCGTTACCACAATGGTCATTCGGTGCACACCCTGACATCGACTCACCTATTAGTGACAATCCGATATGACGATGGCGGCGGTCGGACCGAGCGGCGTACCGTTGGCCGCCGCCCGCTGGAACGCATCGTCACGGGCCGCTTCAACAGTCACCCCGGCACCGCCGGCCACGATCTCGTTGCTGTCGTCACCAACGGACACGATGCAGAGATTATCGTTGGTCACCTCATCGCTGGTGCACTCTTGACCACCTGCGCTCTGGCACTGCGCGATCACCTGCGCCGAGGCTTCTTCATTGGTGGCGCCGCTCGCTTTGAAACCCACCAAGCCATCAACGAACACACCGGAACCGACCGCAACGGAGATGTCATTTGAGTCCTCGATAGCACCACCCGGCCCGCCCGCCCAGGCGGTGCTTGTCGAGATCCCTACAGCGATAACGCCCGCCGCCACGAGCGGCGCAACCAAACGGGTACTGCGCATATACCGCCCCTCCTCGATGAGGTTTCTGAAAATTGTTATACCAGGAGCGCATGGCCCGGCGCTGGCTAATCGAGTCGCCGTTCTGGCTTGGTGAAAATCATGAAATCGCACGGCCGCCGATGTATTTATTTTCAAAGGGCGCGCCACTTCATGTGGTGGCAGATCGACTCACCGCGTTCAAAACGCGTTACAAACACCGCCGCCCGACCGTTCGACTGGCGCTTCAGCCCCAACGGCATCAACCGACCCATCGCCGGATCGCCGCGTGAACCCGACGAACTAACGGCGTGACCACTAGTGTTCCCGAGCTGCGATATCGGTGGCCGATCGGGGCGTCGAGCCTGCATTCAATTGTGCGGCAAACGGTTTCGCTCGCGCCTGTTTGCGGTTGTCGAGGAGCGCTCCCTCCGCTTGGTCGAATCGTACCGACCGTTCTGGGCCGCTAGCTGAGCGATTTGGCCTTCTGCGATTCGAACTCGGCCTGAGTGATCGTCCCGGCTTCCAAAAGCGCCTTGGCATCGGCGATTTCCTGCACCGGCGAACGGCCCGCGGCCTGCCGGATGTAGTCGTCGGCCTCCTTCTTTGCACCGGCGGCCGCCTCCTGCGCGCGTTCTGCCATCCCTTTGCCACGCGCAATCAAGTAGATCAGAGCCGTGATCCAGGGGAACAGAATCAAAAAGGCCACCCAGATCGCCTTGACCCAGCCCGACGTTTTGTGGTCACGCCGAAAAAGGTCCCCGAGGATCTGGAACAGCACCAACAGATACGCGATCCAGGCGAAGATAATCAAGAAGTGCCAGAGAAAATCCCAAGTCGAACCGAGTCCACGCCCACTCCTCGTGTAATCGGACGCGCATTCTGCGCGGTTCTCAGTCAATCACTTCAGCTTCACTGTGGGCTCCACCCGTTGTCCATTAGCAGCCGCAGCGGCGCGCGCACATAGAGTTTCGCCAGATATCGCCACGTGCCCATGCTGGTAGCGGAACTGGAGCGTGTTCTAACAATGCCACTACCACTCGATCGGATCGCGGATGATCGGACAGGTCATGCAGTGCCCGCCACCGCGACCACGGCCCAATTCGGCGCCGACAATGGTGATCACCTCGATGCCCACCCTGCGCAGCAGCGTGTTGGTGTGCGTGTTGCGGTCGTAGGCGACCACGACGAAGGGTTCGACGGCGACGAGGTTGTTGGCGCTGTTCCACTGCTGGCGTCTGAGTCGTACTTCGTGCCGCCGGTCTCGACCACCCGCAGCAGCGAGCGGTCCTGGATAATCTGTCTTTGCACGATCGCGGTGGGATCCTCAGCGTATGTGGGCGACAGTCGTGTTGATGGCTCTCGTGGCCGGTCGTGGCCCGGCGCGCATCGCCGCGGTCATCGTGATTTCGTCCAAGTCGCGACCGGTCCGGCTGTTTGTTGCCTATTTGGCTGGCGGCTTCGGCGTGAGCTTGATCGTCGGCGCGATGGTTCTCTTCGTGTTGGAAGGAATGGGCGTTGGCCTTCGCCGCGGTTTACCCCCCTACATCGAAATTGGGGTGGGCGTATTCGCTTTGGTGGTCGCGGTTGTGGTGGGTGGCGGTGTTGTGGGGCGGGTGCGCAGCAGGATACGGCGGCGCGCGGCCGCGCGGGGTGGCGCCGCCGAGACCGTCGCTGGGGAGGCGTCGCGAGGTATCGAACGGCTTCCCGCATTCCACAAGTTGCCGCAGCCTGTCCAGAACGCGGTGCTGGGCGAGTCCGTGTGGGTGGCCTGCATTGCTGGTGTCGCGGTCGGCATACCGAGCGTGTACTACCTGGCGGCGATAGCCGCCATACTTAGCGCAGATGCCCGGCTGGGTTCCTCGATTGCAGCGCTTGTTGTCTTCAACGTCATTGCGTTCATACTGACTGAGATTTCTATAGTGAGCTTCGTGCGGGCGCCGGTCGCGACGCGCAAATGGGTCGATCGGTTGTATACATGGGCGACCAATCGCCAGCGTTTGGTAATGGGGTTATTGCCTGGAATGGTGGGCATCTATCTGCTCATTACGGGAATCAGCAAACTCTGACACTCGACTGCGCAGAGGGCGTCGATGACGCACCCGCACGGGCCGCAACGATTCGCCGGACCCACTACCCCATACCGGTATTGATGGCCTGCCGGAAGTGCCGGCCGCAACTGCCGAAGATGCCCTGACCGGCTGATGCCACCGCTTGACAGCCAGCCGCGAATCGTCCCGATGGCCCGCCCGACGCCCGAACGGCCGGCTCTGGCCAAATTCGCCCGCCCGTCGGGGCAGCAGTGGAGGGCCCGGCCGGGGCCGGGCTGTTAGCGGCTGCTGCGCAGCATGCGAGGTTTTTTGACCGGCTCTACGTAGATCTTCTTGAGACCTTCTACGCTGTCGGCCGACTCCCCAACACTGTTAGGTAACTGGCGACGAAATCCGCGTCGTAGCCAGCTGCCATCAGCGTAGCGTCGACGTGGTTCCTTCCTGGGTGTAGCCATTTCCCGGCATTCCAGCCCCGGGAGTCGAGAGAGGTTAACCAGTGAAACGACGCGCATTCCTTGCAGGCGGTGCCACAGCGGTGGCCTCAGCGTCGGCTCTCACTGGATGCGCGCACGCATCGTCTCCGAATTCGCCATCGAACTCGCCTCCGAGTGATCAGCCGCTGCCCCCTGGGGATCTAGACGGTGCGGTGGCCAAACTGCGTGCCCAGTACGTCGCCCAGTTCGATGCCGACTACGTCGACAATGTCGTCCTGCCAAGTTTCCTGAACAGCATCTTCGACGGCCAGCGTCCCGTGTTGCCGATGATCGACGTCGCGCTGAGTAAGGAGAACGCGCTGCCCTTCGACATGTGGGGTCTGCTGAGTTTGAGTTGGAAACCCGCTCCCCAAGACGGTGTCACGGTCTTCCTACAGGGACTGGACAAACGCGGACCCGACAATCGCCGTAAGCGGATCTACATGTCGGCGGTGACACCCGATCTGTACCAAGGCATGTACCAGACCAAGATCGTGGGGTTCTTCGACCAACTGTTCAGTGCCCAGAACGCCAGTAAGCCGTTGATGCGGATCTACCTGGACACATTCTGGGATCTCTACTGGGACCTGCATCTGGGCGTCAAAGGCCAAGACATTCCCCAACAGGTCCGACAGATCGGCGAAAACTTCAACACCGTACTGGCCTACCGCGACCCCACCCAGAAGATCGTCTACGACAACTACATGGCCGTCCGCAAGAATCTGGACTTCCTGAAGTCCTGGATCGACGACCGACTAAAAGACATCCAATCCGGCAAAACCCCCGAACCCGAGAAGACCTTCGCCTGGTACTGGCTGAAGAACGGCGAGGAAAGCGACTACTTCAACCACAAGGACGTCGTCTTCGAGTGCTTCCACAACTTCGTGGCCTTCAGCCAATGGGGTAACACCCTGTACAACATCATGGCCAAACTGGGCCGAGACACCGGCGACGGTCAGGCCAAGGACTGGTTCACCAAGACCATGGCCGCTGACTACGACACCCCCGACGGCTCGGCCTTTCCCCCGCTGGAACGCTTCGTCATGGAACTGTTCCGCACCATCTCGCCCAATGCGGGAAGCATCTCGGCGATCACCGAAACCCGTCCGCCGGCCTTCGAGCGACACGGCTTCATCGTCAGCCCCCACACCTCCACCAGCCACGACCCCGTGCAATGGCCAAACCCCGACGACTTCGACCCCTCACGGTACGAACATGCACCCACCAGCCAAGACATCGACGAAGCACGCATTCAGCAGATGGGCCTGGCCAAATGCCCGTTCAACCAAACGTCATTCGACGTCAAGGACGGCCGCAAGACGGCACTGCACAACAGCGGTTTCGGCACCGTATTCGCCGTCGCCGACGATCGTCCGCTGCCCGTGTGCGACTACGCCGGCTTCGCGCCCTTCGGGTTCGGCTACCGGCGCTGCCCCGGTGAACAGCTCACCATCATGGCCTTCGAGGATCTGATCCGAAAAGTTGCGAATGAGCGGCTTCAGTTCGTCAAGGTCGCCGGAGCCAACCCAGAGAAGGTGCCGCTCGGCCCCAGCACCCCCGAGATGGTGCCGATCGGTCCCACCACCGTCATCAACGACGACATCGGATTCATCCGCCTGTAGTAGCGGCATCTGGCAGCGACGTTCCCGCTGACCTCTTCGGCGTGCTGCAGCACGGTTAGGCGCCGGTTCGCCCGTCTGACCAGATCCTTCTCACTCCAAACACGATCAGCCAGGCGGCTCCTTCCATCAGAAGCCCAGACTGTCAACAGTCGCATGACAAGTGAGAACAACAGAGGCTTTAACGGCGTCAACACCTGTGATAGCTTCCGGCGATGCCGCTGCGGCCCGAAAGCCGATCCATCGAGGACCGGGAGACAATCCACCGACCCGAGCGTGGCGGCGAAGGGCGTTCCGCGCGAAAGATCGTGCCGCGCCGTGCGCTTGCCGACTGGGATCCCGCTGGCCGCGGGCACGACGCGCTGGCAACGATCCTTGCTCAAAGCGAGACTCGCGCACAGGATCTGGTGCCGATCCGTCACGGTCGGATGGCTGCGTCTCCGTGGACCTACTTCCGGGGGGCAGCTGCGGTGATGGCCGCCGATCTGGCATCGACGCCCAACACCGGGATCGACGTCCAATTGTGCGGTGACGCGCACGTGCTCAACTTCGGGCTGTGGCGCACACCGGAACGGAACCTCTCTTTCGACCTGCGGGACTTCGACGAGACAGTTCCGGGCCCGTTCGAATGGGACGTCAAGCGCCTCGCCGCCTCGCTTGTGGTCCTGGCCCGAGACAATGGGCTGTCGGAAGTTGATGCGCAACAATCGGTTTCGGCAGCATATCGCGGATACGCCAGCAAGCTCCGCGAGTACGCGACGATGCCGGAGATCGATATCTGGTACGACCGGGTCGATGTCGACAAACTGATCGGTCATCTCGCGCCGTACGACGCCGACGAACTCGGAAGCTGGATCGAACGCAAGGCACGTAAGCGCACCAGCCGTGGGGCGTCGACGAAACTGACCCAAGTGGTCGACGGTCGTAGGACGATCATCGAAGACCCACCGTTTCGCACCCACTTGCAGGCGGTAGGCGATACCGACCCGGAAGCAATCATGGCGGCCTACCGGGGATCGGTATCAGACCCTGTGTGGAGCTTCTTGACCCGCTTCGACATCGCCGACACGGTTCGCCAGATTGTGGGCGTCGGCAGCGTAGGTATGCGGGTGTACCTGGTGTTGCTGGTTGAGAGGCGCACCGGCGACCCGTTCTTCCTGCAGATCAAACAGGCGGTCCCGTCGGTGTACGAGCGGTTCCTGGGCGGCAGCCCCTACGGTAACCACGGTCAGCGAGTGATTAACGGGCAGCGCATGATTCAGAGTGCCACCGATATGTTCGTGGGGTGGACCACCAATGGCGGGCACGATTTTTACGTCCGCCAGTTACGCGACGGCAAGGTCATCCCGAAGGGTGAGACCATCACCGGCCGATTGGCGAAGTTCGCGGCCGCATGCGGGCGAGTGCTGGCCCGCGCACACGCGCGCAGCGGTGACGCCGCCGCGATCAACGATTACCTCGGCACCAGCGCCAAAGTGGAGCAGGCTTTCGTGGCTTTCGCGTCGGCCTACGCCGACCAGAATGAACGAGACCACGCGCAGTTCGCCCGGGCAGTCGAGCAGGGTTCGATCCCGAGCGCGGTCGGCTGGGCCGAGCGTCGGTGATTACAGGCCGACACCGTCCCGTTATGGCTCAGTCTGCGCTCTGGTCATCGGCAAGAAACTTTCGCATGTGGACGAGCCCGTTCTGACGCCACGCCATGAAAGCCCAAAGCCCAACGATAAGCGGCAGCGGGCCCAAGGCGGCCCACCACCGCGCCGACGAGGGCAGCAGTTCAGCGATGAGCTGCTGCCGCGGCGTCCCATAAACCATGGGGGGTAGCCAGTCGTTCAGCAGGATCGCGAGCATCCGGGTCGTCTCGAACGGGCCGATCACGGTGGCCAACGACCATCCCAACGAGGCGATGAGCAATGCCCACGGCCAGGCGAGCAACAGTGACTGGTCATCGACGATGTCGGCGGCACAACGGATGGATTCGGCGATGAACGCGATCGACAACGCTACCAAAAGACACGCCAGCTGGGCGGTAAGCAGATCGTCGAGCACGCTGTTGGCGCGTTCCTCACCTTGCCGATTCGGCAGTCCGAACGCCAGCGACAACAACCCCGCCACAATGGCGAGCAGCGCGATGCGTCCTGTGAGGTCTTCGATGCGGTAGAAGGATTCGACCATGGTCCGGACCACAAGCTGAGATGCCGCCCGCGGGCTCGTGCGGTAGGGCACCATCACGATCACGCCCGACAGCACGTTGGCCGTCAGCCAGGCCACGACCGCGGTACAGATCGCGGTCAGCGCGAACGAACCCGCCAGCGGGACCAGCACTGAATCGGTTTCGGCGCTGCTGCGAATGACGATTAACGGCACCACGCCGATGGCAAGAACCCCGACCAGACCGAGCACCAATGGGATGCTGAAGACAGTGATGCGTCCGGCATCCGGGTCGGGTTCGTGTTTGCGGATCGCGGCGAACTCCTCCGACAGCACCGCACGCACGTGTCGAACCGACATTCTGCCTGGCACACCACGATCGTAGGGAGTTACGTGGCTTAGGTCGGCTTTACCGAAACCGTCCATTCAACTTCAGAGAGCCCATCAGCCGCGAACCCCAGCCGTTCCAGCTGGGTTTCAAAAGTAGAGCTAGGGGGCAGGCGTTGGCGGAGGCGGCGTAACCACCGAACCGGTCCGGGCCAGCCCCGAGTGGCTGAGGTTACGGGAGCCGGCCGACGCGGCAGCCCGCGCGTCCGAGCTCGTCGAGAAGGTCCCGTGGTACCTGCCGACCCACGCCGGGGCGGGCACCCTCCAGCGTGATATCGGAGATGCTGGTACGGCTCTGTCCGTTACGCCTCGTCCCACCGATCTAGGCCCTTTTCGCGGAGTTGTGTTCCCAAATTTGTTCCCAAATCTGGCAACACCTCGAGATGGCTCCACCGGGCTCGTAGTTGGGTGTCACGCGCGATGAACGAGGGAGAACATTGGGACAAGCCCCACGCGATGCCCATGCGGGCGTGTCCGTTGGTGATGCTTCCCCCGGACGTGAACGCGTCGCAAAGGTAAACCCCCATACCCACCGAACCAAGGCGACAGCGGCCGACGTGCCCGGTCGCCCGCGCGAAGCATGGCGCCGGGATTGCTCACGTCGGGCTGGCTTGAGTGGCGGCGTCGCCAATCCAATCTAGCTCGGGCACGCCGAGACGACGATCAGACCGCCGCCGTTACTGGCGAGCGCGATCTGCTCGGCGAGCTGCTGGTTGTAGGAGGTCGCTGTCGCGATTTTCCATCCCTGCGCGCCGTTGGACGCAGCGACCGCCGCACATTCGTTGCGGGCAACGACACGCACCTCGCACTGACCTCCACCGGTTTGGCCGCCGTTCTTTTGGCAGTCGTTGAGCGCGTTGATCCTCGCGGTGTCCGAGACTCCGCTTTGGCCAACGCCGTGTGCGTCTCGATAGACGAGCTTGCCGCCAAATCCGTAGGACTGCTGATATGCCAGTGCCAGGTAGGTGTCGGCAGCTTGGGCTGGGGCGGCCGAGCCGAGCATGCCGGCGGCAATCGTGCCGGCCAGGATGGCACTAACCGCGAATCGTATTCGGATCGGCCGTTTTTGGTTCGCCATAGCCATGATGTTCTCCTTGATCTGGTGGTCCCACGTTGTGTGGGCTCGGATATCTCGGGCGATTGAGTGTTATGCGACGGGATGACCGGCGGCGAGTGCCTTGACGTCGGCGGTGTGCATCGGGTTACCGCCGATGCCCCAGTCGCCGCTGGCGACCTCCTCGACGACCACCCAGGTGACCGGACGCATGTTTTCACCCTCGACCTCGACCATGGCGTCGGTGACCTTGCGCACGATGTCTTGTTTCTGCGCCGGCGAGAACACGCCCTCGATTACCTTCACGTTGACGAATGGCATTTCTGGTTCCTTCGTTGAGTTCTGCTGGTTGTGTCTGTCCTGTTCCCCGACGGTTGTAGCGGAACGGGATCAACGGTGGTCGGCACCGTTTCTACGAACCTGACGAGATCCTGAAATGTGCAGCTCAAAGGCCTTTTCGACATCTTGCACCGCCCGGCCGGGCTTCAAATTCTTCGACGGTTTCGGACGCCATCACCCAAAAATCCCGCCGATTGCCGGGCGCTCAACCGGTGTCTGGTGAAACGCTGTACGCCGATGGCGGTCGACTTCCGGATTCTTGGCGATGTCGAGGCGCACCTTGACGGGCAACGCCTCGACATCGGCCATGCGCGACAGCGCGGAGTGCTTATCGGCCTGCTCGTCGACGTAAACCATCCTGTGTCGGCTGATCAGCTCATCGACCGGGTTTGGACCGATGCACCTCCGCATAACGCGCGCAACGCCTTAGCCGCCTACATATCCCGGCTGCGTCAGATCCTGGCCATTGCCGACACCGTGCAAATCGTTCGTGGGCCTGGTGGCTACACGTTGAACGCGGATGCCCAGTTGATCGACATGCACCGCTTCCGGCAGTTGGCTGCTCGAGCCCGAGCTGTTGCGAACCCTGCCGATGCGGTCGACCTGTTCAAAGACGCGTTGGAGCTATGGCGCGGCGACCCATTCACGATGTTCGATACACCGTGGGCTAACGAGTTGCGGAGATCCCTTGAGGCCGAGCACTTTTCGGTGAGACTGGACCGCAATGACGCGGCACTCGCGGTGGGCGGTCACGCCCAGCTGGTCGGCGACTTGACGGCCACGCTGCAGTCGCGTCCGCTTGATGAGCGGGTGGCCGGCCAGCTGATGCTTGCGATGTATCGCAGCGGGCGCCAGGCTGACGCCACGCAGATCTATCGATCGATGCGCGACCGGCTGGTCGACGACCTCGGCCTCGATCCGGGCCCGGCCCTTCAATCGGTGTACCAGTCGATTGTCGAAGGTGGATCGACTCCGCTGATCCCGCAACCCGATCCGGTGCCGAGGATGGTCTCCCGCGAATCTGGCGAAGTGCCAAGGCGACCGACAAAACTCATCGGCCGCGAAGGCGACGTGTCGCGAGTGATTGCCGCCCTCGGCGACGGTCCGGTTGTCACGCTCACTGGCGTTGGCGGAGTGGGCAAAACGAGGCTGGCACTCGAGGCGGCCCGCCGCGAACAGAAGAATTTCACCGATGGTGCGTGGCTCTGCGAGCTCGCACCCGTGGGACAGGCCTCGGCGGTCAGCCACGCTGTGGCGGCGACGCTGCGCTTGCACCACCCTGACGGCGTCGGGCTCGACGAGGCAGTGGTCGAACATTTGCGTCCACTCGAACTGCTGCTGGTCGTCGACAATTGCGAGCACGTGTTACCCGAGGCGGCTCGTCTCATCGATCAGATCGCTCATTGCTGCCCTGGGGTCAAAATCCTGGCAACCAGCCGGGAAGCCCTCGGCGTCGAGGGCGAGCGCGTGTTTCCGGTGCTGCCTCTTTCAGAGGTTGCAGCGGCTCAGCTGTTTGTGGAGCGGGCAAAGGCGAGCCGTCCGGACTTCGACCCCGACCGTGAGCCGGTCGGGGCGGTGGCCGAAATATGCCGACGCCTTGACGGGGTACCACTCGCGATCGAGCTGGCCGCCGCGCGGATGCGAGCGATGAGCAGCCTGGACGTCGCCCGTCGACTCGACCGGTTGCGTCTGCTCAGCGGCGGTGCCCGCGGCGCCCATCCCCGCCAGCAGAGCGTCACGGCGACGATCGACTGGTCCTTCCATCTGCTCGCTGAGCCCGAACAAGCATTCTTCTCACGGCTTTCGGTGTTCTGCGGCGGGTTCGATCTGGAAGCGGCACACGCGGTGTGTGCCGACGAAGTCGAAACCGACGACGACACCCTCGAACTGCTCGCCGGCCTAGTGGACAAATCGATGGTGATCGTCCGAAGCAGTGTCGGGCGAACGCGTTACGGCGTGCTCGAGACACTGCGAGCCTATGGCCGAAACTGTCTGCAGGAAAGCGCAATTGCCGATAAGGTCGCGTCGCGGCACGCCCGCTATTACACCGACTTGGTTGCGCGGGCCGCCGTGGGCATGAACGGACCCGATGAGCAGATCTGGGTCGAGCGAATGACCCCGGATGCGGGGACGACGTTCACGGCTCCCGACATCGAGAATCTGCGAGCGGCGTTCGAGTACGCCATGAGCGCCCGCGACATCGACCTCGCCCTCCGACTGGTCACGTCGCTTCTCGACTTGATGAATCGCATCGGCTTCAACGCGCCTGGGTGGGCGTATCGGGTGGTCGAGGTCGCAGATCCCGACCATCCACTCTTTCCAGCGGCGGTCGGTGTGGCCGCACGGGCAGCGTGGGTGTTGGGCGAGTTCACTCGCGCCCCGTCGTTGGCGCGCCTCGCCGCAGGGCGTGTTCCCGGCCCGGGAACCGGCTACCTCGGCTATCCGGCCGATGTTCTCGCCGATGTGGACCTCTATCACGGGGATGCGGCGGCGGCGCTTGCGCACTACGACGGCGAGCTGCTCCGTTCGCGTGGCACCGCGGCGCACACCCGGTTGGTGTTCATCCTGGACAGAATCACCCTCTGCCACCAATTTTTGGGAGCGCCGGACGCCGGTCTGCCCGCCGGTCAAGAAGCGTTACGCCTCGCCGACGCCACGGCCAACCCGACGGCACGGTCGATGGCCCGATGCTCGCTTGGGCGCGCGCTCGCGGAGTCGGAACCGGAACAGGCTCTGAGGTATCTCAATGAAGCGGCCGAGCTGGCCGAGGCGGTTGAGAACAACTGGTTGACGGGAATGGCCCGGCTTGAGGCCGCGGCCATTCGCGTCCACGGCGACCCCGCTGTCGCAGCGCAGATGTTCATCGAGCTGCTCGGGCACTGGGAACGTGGTGGTCCGGGAATGCTCCCTCAGCAGTGGGACACATTGCGATACGCGACCGGGCTACTTTTTCGATTTGGTGACCACACAAACGCCGCGGCACTGCATCGGGCCATCGTCGAGGCCGGTCTGGAACCGCCCCTCAGTGCCGGACAGGTGGCTGTTATCGGCGACGGGGACCCATCACCGTTGACAGGGGTTGCCGCAGTCGAACTGGCGCGCACCGCACTGCAAGGGTTCACCTGAGCATTGCTCTGATCAACGATAAAACCGCGACTTAGGGACTTCCCGGCCGCAGCTGGCCTGCCCCGCATCACCTTTCACGATCTGCGCCATTCCTACGCCACCGGCGCACTGCGAGCGGGCATCAGCCGAAGATCGTCAGCGAACGCATCGGCCACGCCAACATCGGCTTCTTCCTGGAGACGTGCGCACACGTCCTGGAGAACGACGACCGCGAGGCCGCCGAGCAGGCCGCCGGCTTCCTCCTGGGCGACGCCTGAGAATCGGACAACTGAGAAGCGGCTCGTTAGCGTTGCCAGTGTTCCCAAAGCCATTGAAAACGGCCCTCGGAGTGTTCTCCGAGGGCTGTTTTACCTGGTAGCGGGGACAGGATTCGAACCTGCGACCTCTGGGTTATGAGCTAACCGGTCACCGTCTCCAGCCGCCTCGCGGGTCTCAAACGCGCAGGACACGATCAATCGCCCGTCCCGGCCATCGCGGCAGTTGCGCCGCGCCATCGCGGCAGTTGCGCCGCGTTTCGTTCACAAATCCGTTCACAAGACAGCGGGCTGCAAGTGCTGCCTCGGCGAGAGATCAGTTCCGTGCTGCTGGTGGCCCATGCGGTGGCGCAGCGCCGGGAGGGCCCTCCTTGCCGTCCAGCAGGGCGGGCCGCGCCGTCGAAGACACAATCACAAGCATTGCAGTGGATCTGGTTGCGCAGTGCGACCGCGTCATCGCCGCCAAGGGTGGTCTGCTTTCGGAGGTAGGCTGAAGCGGCAACTGGGTGAATCGCAGGTAGCCGATGACGGATCGGAATCTGTTCGAGACGCAGCGCGACGTGGGCCCCGCCGTCGTTTCGGAGTTGTGTGCGGCCGGATTCGACGATGCCGAAGAGATCGGCCGGGGCGGTTTCGGGATCGTCTATCGCTGCACCCAGCTCGCCCTGGACCGCACGGTGGCAGTCAAGGTGCTCACCACCGAGCTCGACGAAAACCGGGAGCGGTTCCTGCGTGAGCAGCGGGCGATGGGCCGGTTGACTGGCCACCCGAACATCGTCGGCGTGCTGCAGGTCGGCGAAACCGAAGGCGGCTATCCATACCTGGTGATGCAGTTTCACCGTCGCGGTTCGCTGGACGCGCGGATCCGCCGGGTCGGCCCGCTGCCGCTTGAGGAGGTGCTGCGGCTCGGCGTGAGGATGGCTGGCGCGTTGGTGACCGCGCACCGCGTCCCGATCCTGCACCGCGACATCAAACCGGCGAACATCCTCTATACCGACTACGGCGAGCCGGCGTTGAGCGACTTCGGCATCGCCCACATCACCGGCGGGTTCAAGACTGCCACCGGAACCTTCACCGGCTCACCCGCATTCACCGCGCCCGAGATCCTCAGCGGCGATCCACCCAGTCAGGCCTCCGACGTGTACGGGTTGGGCGCAACGTTGTTCTGCGCGCTCACCGGTCATGCCGCGTTCGAGCGCCGCAGCGGCGAGCAGGTGGTGACGCAGTTCCTGCGGATCGCGACGGAAGCGGCGCCGGATCTGCGCGGGAGTGGGATCTCCGACGACATCGCTGCCGTCGTCGAAGAGGCGATGTCCCGCGACCCGCACGACCGCCCCCCGCCGCTGGCGCTGGGTGAAGAACTTCAGCAGGCCCAAGCGCGGCACGGCTTCCCCATCGACGAGATGGCGACCGGTACTGAAGGGGAACTCGATCGACCGATGCCACAGGCAACCGCTTCTGTCGGTGCCCGCCGCACGCTCAGCAACATCCCGCTGGAGCTGAACAGCTTTGTCGGTCGGCGCGAGGAGTTGGCCGAGGTGAAGACCCTCTTGGCGACATCTCGTCTGGTGACCTTGACCGGGATCGGCGGGGTGGGCAAAACCCGACTGGCGCTGCGCGCCGCGGCCGAGGTGGCCGCCGATTTCCCCGACGGAGTGCGGCTCGTCGAACTGGGTGAGCTGCGCGATGCGTCCTCCCTGATGGATGTGGTCGCGGCGGGATTGGACTTGCGCGACGAGCCGACCAAACCGCTGAATGAGGTGCTCATCGACTTCCTGTGCTCACGCAAACTGCTGCTGGTGCTCGACAACTGCGAGCACGTGGTGGACGCCGCCGCGAAACTGGCCGAGACGCTGCTGCGGGCCTGCCCGGACCTGCGGATCATGGCGACGAGCCGCGAGGCCCTCGGCATCGGCGGGGAAGCGGTGCTGCGATTGTCCCCGTTGGCATTTCCCGAAGTCGACCCCGAGCCGACGCTGGGCGGCCTCCCCGGATTCGACGCGGTGGCGTTGTTCGCCGAGCGGGCCGCCGCCGCGCTGCCGGGATTCCAACTCACCGGGGACAACAAAGCGACCGTCACCCAGATCTGCTCCCGACTGGATGGGCTGCCGTTGGCGATTGAGCTGGCCGCGGCGCGGTTGCGGGCGATGTCGCCGGAGCAGCTTCTGGAGCGGCTGGCCGACCGCTATGCGGTGTTGACCCGCGGTAGCCGGGGTGCGCCGGCGCGGCAGCAGACCCTGGGCTGGAGCGTCGGCTGGAGCTATGACCTGTGCACGCCCGCCGAAAAGCAGCTGTGGGGCCGGCTCTCGGTGTTCGCCGGCAGCTTCGAACTCGAAGCCGCAGAAGACATTTGCGGCGGAGACGTGGGCCCGGAGGACGTGGACGATCTGATCACCGCGCTGGTGGACAAGTCGATCCTCATCCGCGCGGAATCGACGGGCCCGGTGCGCTTCCGGCTTCTTGAGACCCTGCGCGATTACGGCCGCGAGAAGATCAAGGCAGCCAGCGAGTATCCGCAATTGCGCTGTCGGCACCTGGGCTGGTACCAACGATTAGCGCGTGACGCCGCGGACGAGTGGTTCAGTGCCCGGCAGATCGAGTGGGTCAAGCGCCTCGACCAGGAGATGCCAAATCTGCGCGAGGCGGTGGAGTTCAGCCTGACCAACTCCCCCGAGGCCGCAGCCGGGATGGCCGCCGAGCTGAGCCCATTTTGGATGGCCCATGGACTGGTTGGTGAGGGACGCCGCTGGCTCGTCCAGGCGTTGGCCCGTACGCCACCTGAGCCGACATATGAACGGGTCGAAGCGATCTACTACGCCAGCGTGCTGGCCAGCCTCCAGGGTGATGTGCAGGAAGCGGCGGCTCGGGCGCGAGAGGCACAGGAGGTGGCCGAGCAGCTGGCCGGGCAGCTGGCCGACCCAGCGGCGCACGCGCTTGTTGCCATCGCCGATGGGTTCGCCGCAATGTTGGGCGGCGACCCCGATCGCGCATGCAGGCGCCTCGACGAGGCCGTCGATGCATGCGGCAACCTCACCATTCTTGCCTCTGCACAGCTGTTGCTCGCACGGGCGCACGAAATACGAGGGGACGCGGCAGAGGCGCTCGTGTGGAATGAAAAGGTGCACGCCCTGGCGGAATCACACGGCGAATCGGTGTATCGCACATGGGCGTTATTGGGCATAGGCCTCGACAGCTGGCTCAGGGGCGACCGCCACCACGCCGCGAACGTATTCAAACAGGGACTCCGGCTGGCCAAGCACCTCGACGATAGGGCAACGGCCGCGACGTACCTAGAGGCGCTGGCCTGGATCGCTGCCGAGGATGGCAAGCCGGCACGCGCCGTCGCCCTGATGGGCGCCGCCGAGGCAGTCGGTCGCACCGTTGGCAATTACGTATTCCTGTTTCCGAATTTGCCTGTCTTCCACGATGAATGCGACCGCCGCACGCGTGACGCGCTTGATGCGGAAGCATACGAGGCTGCTCACGAAGAGGGCCGCTCACTGCGTTTCGACGACGCGGTGGCCTACGCCCTCGTTGAGTGACCTCCGTGTTCTGACAGCCCCGATTCCGACGTGTGCCGCGTGGCGGCACAACCGCTGGGCTAAGCGGTCTATGAAGTTCAACGGTCGAGGTAGCCAACGAGAGCAGCTTCGTTGTCACCCGGCGGCGCACATGTTCATCGGGAATCGGCTGTGTAGGCGGGTACGTGCATGGTGTCCAAGATCGTGGGTGCTGCTCCGATCCAGGTCCAAATCTGCGATTGCTAACATTCGCAAGTACCAATCAACGTCGAAATCCGGGGACTCGTCTCCGGATAACGGCACCCCGACTGCAAGAGGCCCGAATGAGCAACGACGCAGCACGCGGCCGGCCCAGCGCTCTGCAGTACATCGCCTATTGCTATGGACGGGTCCTGCCCGACTCGATGAAGGACTGGGTGCGCAACGACCTGGGGGGCAAGGGTGCGACCGCCCGGACGGTGATCCGGTTCGCCATTCCGGCGATTCTGGTATTGGCTCCGTTTTGGCTGATCCCGACAACGCTGTATGTGCACGCGAGTATGACGCTGCCGATCTTCTTGCCATTTCTGTTGTTCACGCACGCGCTGAACAAAGTGTGGCGTCGCCACATGCTGAGTAAGCACGGTCTGGACCCTGAGCTCGCCGACGAATACAAGCGCTTGCGCGAAGCGCCCATCCACCGTGCCTACATCGAACGCTACGGTCCCCGGTCCTAACCACGTGCGAACGACCTACCAATGGCCGACTGCCTGGCCGACCGAGCCGACGACCGGGGCCTGGACCACGACGAAGAGTTGGTGATCGGGCTGTCCAATGCAATTCGGGCAGTAGTCACACCCGAGCTAGCCGACAAGGAGCACACGGTGGCCGACAAGGACAAGGGTGACGAAGTCACCGGGGAAAACACTTCGGCATTGACCCGCGCCGACTTCCTGAACGCACTCGACGCGCAACCTACCGTGGGTCCCGATAGCGGCGCCCCCGTGGTTGAGGGGTTGCCGGCGGGTTCGGCACTGCTGGTGGTGAAACGGGGTCCTAACGCCGGATCGCGCTTCCTGCTGGATCGGCCTGTCACGTCGGCGGGCCGACATCCCGGCAGTGATGTCTTTCTCGATGACATCACGGTGAGCCGCCGGCACGCCGAATTTAGACGCGAGAACGACGAACTCCACGTTGTCGACGTGGGTAGCCTCAACGGCACCTACGTCAACCGGGAGCCGGTGGAGTCGGCTGTGCTGATCAGTGGCGACGAAGTTCAGATCGGCAAGTTTCGCCTGGTTTTTGTGAGGTCCTAGACGGCGACAGCGACCAAGCCCGAGCGGCCCCCGGACGAACTCGAACGGTTCAACAAGGGGCGCTGACTCAAGCCCGGCCCACGAGAATCGCCGGCATCCCTTGGCCCACGCCATGGTCGAAACACCGAGCAGGGTGATCCAGCTGTTGTCCACGTCCGCCTCTACCGACAACCACCCGTCGATCGATCAACGGCAACGGCGTGGGTCGTGAGCGACGACATCCCCGATAGGTCGGCTCATGGTGCATCAGTAATCACGGAACGGCGTGCCGAAGTGTCAGTATCTGCATCCCCTATCTGATAGTTTCTTCAACTGTTCGAGTTTAGGAACGCTGAAGTCTTCAGGAGGGCCGTGGATTCGGAGCCGCTGTACAAGCTCAAGGGTGAGTTCTTCAAGACTCTGGGTCATCCGGCGCGGATCAGGGTTCTTGAGCTGCTGGCGGTGCGGGATCGGTCGGTCGGTGAATTGTTGCCTGAGGTGGGGCTGGAGTCGTCGAACTTGTCGCAGCAGTTGGGGGTGCTGCGCCGCGCGGGTGTGGTGGTCGCCCGCAAGGACGGGAACACGGTGATCTATTCGATCGCGTCGCCGGACATTGCGGAATTGTTGATGGTGGCGCGCAAAGTTTTGACCAGGGTGCTCAGCGACCACGTCGCGGTGCTCGAGGACCTGCGAGCGGGTGACCGGTAGCGATATGGGTTGGATCGGCAAGATCTTGCGCGTCGGCCGCGTGGTCGAACGTGGCGACCCGGCGCCCGAGCCGGCGATGGATCCGCCTGCGGGAGTGAGGGGTTCGTTGCAGATCCGGCATGTCGACGCGGGCTCCTGCAACGGTTGCGAGGTGGAGATCTCGGCGGTGTTTGGGCCGGTGTATGACGCGGAACGGTTCGGGGCGCGGCTGGTCGCGTCTCCCCGGCATGCGGATGGTCTGCTGGTGACCGGGGTGGTCACCCGTAATATGGCCGACCCGCTGCGCAACACGGTCGCGGCGACACCGCAGCCCCGGGTGGTGATCGCGTGCGGCGACTGCGCCCTGAACCGAGGGGTGTTCACCGACGCCTACGGGGTCCTCGGTGCGGTGGGTGAGGTGGTGCCCGTCGACGTGGAAATCCCGGGCTGCCCACCCACACCCACCGAGATCGTCGCGGCGTTGCGATCGGTGACCGGTAAGTGACGGCCGCGCTCACCACGGCTCCGGCAGCACCGCCGAACGCGGTGCACGGCAACGGTTTCGGATCGGCTGTGGCCGGGGTCGTGACATCTTGTCTGGGCGCGGTCGGGGTGTGGGTTGGCCTGTTGGCGGTGTTCGGCACGGTGCGCCCGCTGCATGTCGGCTGGCTGGTTCCGCTGTCGGGGGTGTATCTGGCACTGGATCCGCTGGGCGGTTTCTTCGTCGCCCTGACCGGCGGGGTCGCGATTCCAGTGGGCCTGTACGCGATCGGCTACGCGCGTCGCGAGCATCTCGGGCGGGTCCCGCTGGCGGTGTTGCCGGTATTCGTTGCGGCGATGCTGCTGGTGCCGGCGGCCGGGTCGGTGACGACCTTCCTGGTGGCGTGGGAGTTGATGGCGCTCGCGTCGCTGATTCTGGTGCTGGCCGAGCACACCCGACCCGAGGTCCGCTCAGCGGGGCTGATGTATGCGGTGATGACTCAGCTCGGGTTCGTGGCCATCCTGATCGGGTTGATGGTGTTGTCGGCGGCCGGTGGGGCCGACCGGTTCGCGGCCCTGGGGCGGGTGCCCGACGGCGCGCGGATCGCCGTATTCGCGTTGACGGTGGCCGGGTTCGGGTCGAAGGCGGGTCTGGTGCCGTTGCACGCCTGGCTGCCGCGGGCGCACCCGGAGGCGCCCAGCCCGGTGTCGGCGCTGATGAGTGCGGCGATGGTCAACCTCGGCATCTACGGCATCGTCCGCTTCGACCTGCAGCTGCTGGGGCCGGGGCCGCGTTGGTGGGGGCTGGTGCTGCTGGTGATTGGCGGCGTGTCCGCGGTGTATGGGGTGCTGCAGGCCACGGTGGCCACCGATCTCAAACGGCTGCTTGCCTATTCGACGACCGAGAACATGGGCCTGATCACCCTCGCGCTGGGGGCGGCCACGCTGTTCGCCGACGCCGGCGCACATGCCCCGGCGACCATCGCGATGGCCGCGGCGATACTGCACCTGGTCGCGCACGCGGCGTTCAAGGGCCTGGGATTTTTGGCCGCCGGTTCGGTGCTCGCGGCGACCGGGCTGCGGGACCTGGACCGGCTCGGCGGGCTGGCCCGCAAGATGCCGGCGACGACGATCCTGTTCGGGGTGGCCGCGCTGGGTGCGGCCGGGCTGCCGCTGGGCGCGGGTTTCGTCAGCGAGTGGCTGCTGATTCAGTCGCTGATTCACGCCGCGTCCACCCACAACACGCTGGTGGCGTTGACGGCGCCGCTGGCGGTCGGAGCGGTGGCCTTGACCACCGGCCTGGGCGTGGCGGCGATGGTCAAGGCGTTCGGCATCGGGTTCCTGGCCCGCCCCCGCTCCGCTGGAGCCGCCGACGCACGGGAAGCCCCGGGCACCATGCACGCCGGGATGACGATCGCGGCGGGCGCCTGTGTGGTGCTGGCGGTGGCTCCATTGGTGGTGGCGCCCGCGTTGCGGCGGGTGCTCGCCGTGCTGCCCGCGGCGAACCTGGTCGGGTTCAGCGACTTCGGCGCCGTAATACGGCTGCCCGGCGTGTCCGGGTCGATCGCACCCGGGCTGATCGCCGCGGCCCTTGTTGCCGCGGTGGTGTTCGCGGTCGTCCTTGCGCAGTGGCGTTCGCGCCGGCGACCCAAACCGGTCGTCCTGCCGCTGTGGGCATGCGGTGCCGACGATCTGACGGCGCGAATGCAATACACGGCAACGTCATTCGCCGAGCCGCTGCAGCGGGTGTTCGACGACGTATTGCGTCCCGACACCGATATCGAGGTGACCCACCTCGCCGAGTCGCGATACATGGCCCAGGCCGTCACCTATCGGGGCGGGATCGCCGACGCGATCGAGGACCGCCTCTACGCCCCGGTGATCGCGGCGGTGGCCGCCGCGGCCGGCCTGATGCGGCGCGCTCACACCGGCAGCGTGCACCTTTACCTGGCCTACGGTGCACTCGGCGTGCTGATCGTGCTGGTGGTGGCCAAGTGAATCTGATGTCGTTCGTCGCCGGCGTCGCGCAGCTGGTTGTCGTCGTGGCAGGCGCGCCGCTGGTGATCGGCCTGATGCGCCAGGTCCGCGCCGCGTTGGAGGGCCGCGCCGGCGGCGGGCTGCTGCAACCCTGGCGGGATCTACGCAAACAGCTTGGCAAACAACAGATCACCCCGCAGGGCACCACGATGGTGTTCACCGCAGCGCCGGCGATCCTCGCCGGGACCACACTGCTGATCGCCGCGATCGCGCCGATCGTGGCCACCGGGTCACCGCTGGATCCGGTCGCCGATCTATTCGCCGTCGTCGGTCTGCTGTTTCTGGGTACCGTCGCGTTGACCCTGGCCGGCATCGACACCGGTACCTCGTTCGGCGGCATGGGCGCCAGCCGCGAGATCACCATCGCCGCCCTGGTGGAACCGACGATCCTGCTGGCGGTCTTCGCGCTGTCCATCCCCGCCGGATCGTCCAATCTCGGTGCCCTGGTGGCCAATACACTCGACCACCCGGGCCACGTCGCGTCGCTGACCGGTGTGCTCGCATTCGTCGCGCTGGTGGTCGTCATCATCGCCGAGACCGGACGGCTGCCGGTCGACAACCCGGCCACCCACCTGGAGTTGACGATGGTGCACGAGGCGATGGTGCTGGAATACGCCGGCCCGCGGCTGGCGCTGGTCGAATGGGCATCGGGGATGCGGCTGGCGGTGCTGCTCGCGCTGCTGGCGAATCTGTTCCTGCCGTGGGGGATCGCCGGGGGCCACCCGCGCCCGCTCGACGTCGCGATCGGCATCCTCGCCGTCGTGACCAAGGTCGCTGTGCTGGCCGCGCTGCTGGCCGGCGCGGAGGTGTTCATCGCCAAGCTGCGACTCTTCCGGGTACCCGAACTGCTCGCCGGGTCGTTTCTGCTGGCCCTGCTCGCGGTCACCGCCGCCAACTTCTTCACCGCGGGGGCGTGAGGGCGATGACCGACACGAACTTCGCCACCCTGGTCGACTTCGCCGCCGGTGGGCTGATGCTCACCGCAGTGCTCATCGTGTGGCGCCGCGACCTGCGCGCCGTCGTGCGACTGCTCGCCTGGCAGGGCCTCGCGCTCGCGGCGATCCCGCTGCTGCGCGGGGCCCACGACGGCGAGGTCGCCCTGATCTACGTCGGCATCACCATATTGGCCCTGCGCGCGGTGGCCCTGCCGTGGCTGCTGGCCCGCGCGCTGGCCGCCGAGCAGCGCGACCAGCGCGAGGCCACCCCGTTGGTCAACACCGCCAGCTCGCTGCTGATCACCGCCGTGCTAACGGTGGCCGCGTTCGCGATCACCCGACCCCTGGTCAATCTCGAACCGAGCGCGGCGGCCACCGCGGTCCCGGCAGCTTTCGCGGTGGTGTTCATTGCGTTGTTCGTGATGGTCACCCGGCGTCACGCGATCTCGCAGGCGGCGGGATTTCTGATGCTGGACAACGGGATCGCCGCGACGGCGTTTCTGCTGACCGCCGGCGTGCCACTGATCGTCGAACTCGGCGCCTCGCTCGATGTGCTGTTCGCCGTGATCGTGATCGGGGTCCTGACCGGCCGGCTGCGACGCGCGTTCGGCGGCGCCGACCTCGACCAGCTGCGGGAGTTGCACGACTGATGACCGCCTTGCTGCTCGCGGCCGTGCTCGCCCCGGTCACCTCCTCGATCGTCACCCTGATCGGCGGGTGGCGCCGGGCCACCGCGACGCTCACGGTGGCCTCGGCGATGACGGTGCTGGGTTGCGGCGCCGCGCTCGGGTTCGGGGTGGGTTCCGGCCAGCATTTCGCGTTGGGCGGGCTGCTGCGCGCCGACGCGCTCACGGTCACCATGCTGATCGTCATCGGGGTGGTCGGCACGCTGGCAACCTGGGCCAGCATCGGCTACCTCGACGCCGAACTCGCCCACGGCCACACCGACGCCTCCGGGGCCCGGTTGTATGGGGTGCTCACGCCAGCGTTTCTGGCCGCGATGGTCCTGGCGGTGTGCGCCAACAACATTGGCGTGGTCTGGGTCGCGATCGAGGCCACCACCGTGGTCACGGCGTTCCTGGTCGGGCACCGCCGCACCCGCACCGCGCTGGAGGCGACGTGGAAGTACGTCATCGTCTGCTCGGTCGGCATTGCGATGGCCTTCCTAGGCACCGTGTTGCTGTACTTTGCCGCCCGGCACGCGGGAGCACCCGCTGCAAACGCGCTGAACCTGGACGTTCTGCTCGCCCACGCCGGCGGCCTGGACCCGGGGGTGACCCGGCTGGCCGGTGGCCTACTGCTGATCGGGTACGGCGCCAAGGCCGGCCTGTTCCCGTTTCACACCTGGCTGGCCGACGCGCACAGCCAGGCCCCCGCACCGGTGAGTGCCTTGATGAGCGGAGTGCTGCTCTCGGTGGCGTTCTCGGTGCTGATCCGGATCAAACCGATCATCGACACCAGCGTTGGCCCAGAGTTCCTGCGCACCGGGCTGCTGGTGATCGGGTTGGCGACGCTGCTGGTCGCGGCGCTGATGCTGACCGTGACCGGCGACGTCAAGCGGATGCTGGCGTACTCGTCGATGGAGAACATGGGCCTGATCGCCATCGCCGCCGCGGCAGGCACCACGCTGGCGATCGCCGCGCTGCTGCTGCACGTGCTCGCCCACGGCATCGGCAAGACCGTGCTGTTTCTGGCCGGCGGCCAACTGCAGGCAGCGCACGGCTCCACCACCATCGCCGACATCACCGGCGTCGTGCGGCGCTCGCGGCTGATCGGGGTGTCATTCGCCGTCGGGCTGATCGTGCTGCTCGGGCTGCCCCCGTTCGCGATGTTCGCCAGCGAGCTGGCCATCGCCCGGTCGCTGGCCGATGCGCGGCTGGCCTGGGTGTTGGCCGCGGCCATGCTGCTGATCGCCGTCGCGTTCGCCGCGCTGGTGCGCAACTGCGGCCGCATCCTGCTCGGCGCCCCGCCCGCTGCCGCGCCCACCATCGCGGTGCCCGCCACCGTGGCGGCCGCCCTGCTCGCCGGCGTCACCGCCTCGATCGTCCTCGGGGTCACCGCGGGCCCGCTCACCGACCTGTTCACCACCGCCGCAACCCACATCGGAGCACTCCGATGAAACCGAACTGGTTGCGGCACCGGCTATCTCGCGACGAGCTGGCCGGTGAGGCCGAAGAACTGCTCGCCGAGGGCTTCCGACTGGGCCTGGTGGCCGCCCACGACGACGGCGACCGGTTGCGCGTTGTGTACCTGTTCCTCGCGGGCCACCCCGATCGCCGTGTCGAGCTCGAATCCTTAGTGCCCGCAGCCGATCCGGTGCTGCCGTCGCTGGCGTATCTGTCCTTTCCGGTGGGCCGCTTCGAGCGGGAAATGGCCGACCTGTACGGGATCCGGCCGGTTGGGCATCCCCGCCCACGCCGGCTGGTGCGCCACGCGCATTGGCCCGAAGACTGGCATCCGATGCGCACCGACGCCGGGCCCGCACCGCAGTTCCAGCCGACAGCGCGCTTCCCGTTCGTCACCGTCGAAGGCACCGGGGTGTATGAGATCCCGGTCGGTCCGGTGCACGCCGGGCTGATCGAGCCCGGCCATTTCCGGTTCTCCGTTGTCGGCGAAACCGTGTTGCGGCTCAAGGTGCGGTTGTGGTTCGTGCACCGCGGCCTGGAAAAACTCTTCGAGGGCCGTCCCGCCACCGGGGCGGCCGATCTCGCTGAACGGGTCAGCGGTGACACGTCGGCCGCGCATGCGCTCGCCCACAGCCTGGCGGTGGAGGACGCGCTCGGTGTCGAATTGCCCGATGAAGCGCAGCGGCTGCGGGCCCTGCTCGTCGAACTCGAACGGCTCTACAACCACGCCGCCGATCTGGGCGCGCTGGCCAACGACGTCGGCTTCGGCATCGCCAACGCCCACGCCCAACGCATCCGCGAACAACTGCTGCGCGTCAACGCGGCGGTGACCGGGCACCGGCTGCTGCGCGGCGCCATCTACCCCGGCGGCGTGACACTGCACCGGCTGCCCGCCCCCGAGCAACTGCAGTCGATCGCCACCGACCTCGCCGAAGTCGCCGAGCTGACACTGGCCAACACCGTGGTCTATGACCGGTTCGCCGGCACCTCGGTGCTGGACTGCGACGACGCCCGCGCCCTCGGCTGTTTGGGATACGTTGCCCGGGCCAGCGGTATGCGCACCGACGCCCGCACCCAGCATCCCAGCACCGTCTTGCCCGTCACCGAGATCGGCGCATCGGCCGGCGATGTCCTGGCCCGCTACACGGTCAGACGCGACGAGTTCGCCGCCTCGGCCGCACTAGCCTGCTATCTCATCGAATCCCACAGCGGAGCGACCCGCTACGCCAGCACCATCGCGACCACCCGCACAGCGGGCAGCGGCTTGGGCATCGTCGAAGGCTGGCGCGGCACCATTGTGCACCGCGTGGAAATCGACGGCGACGCCCGGATCACGCGCGCCAAGATTGTCGACCCGTCGTGGTTCAATTGGCCCGCGCTGCCGGTCGCCATGGGCGACACGATCGTCCCCGACTTCCCGTTGACCAACAAGAGTTTCAACCTGTCCTACGCCGGCAACGACTTATGACCGCGGCGCCCATTCCCCCAACCTCAACGAATTGCTAAGATTCGCAATTAACTGAACTCGTGTGCGGCCTTTTGATGGGAGGGCATCGTGGCGGACTCGCGTCAGCCGCTGTACCGAATGAAGGCGGAATTCTTTAAGACGCTCGGCCATCCGGCCCGAATCCGGGTACTGGAACTGCTCAGCATGCGTGAGCACACCGTCTCAGAGATGCTGCCCGAAGTCGGCATCGAACCGGCCAACCTCTCCCAGCAGCTGTCGATTCTGCGTCGCGCCGGGCTGGTGACCGCCCGCCGGGAGGGACTCGCCGTGTCCTACGCGCTGACCTCACCGCGGGTCGCAGAACTGTTGACCGTGGCCCGGGCGATCCTCACCGGAGTGGTGGCCGGCCAGGCCGAAGTACTCGACGACGAACACGGACCGCCGTCGCTGGCCGGCCGATCGGCCCGCTGACATGTCGGCGCCCAGGAGAACACGTCGCACTGCGCCGACTACGCGGTAGCCCACAGCGTTGACTATCGCCTGTTCTCCCATGCCATTTTCTCCATGCTGCTTTTAGCGCCTGCGGTAGTGGAAACCTGGTACCTGGTCCCGTAAGCGAACCGCATCTTAGGGCGCGCTGAGGCAGCCGCGACGATGGTCGTAACCCCGGGCGCGGGAGTGAATCCCGTATGCCACCGCCGATAACACCCGATTACGTCACCACAAATGCCGCATATTGCCTATCTCGTTGTGCAGCAGAATATTTCGTCGTGCTGTAGGGCCGACATTTCGCGCTCGCTTGGATTCCCGGCTCTCCCAACCAGTTTCGGGGTAGTCCGTTCAGCACCTAAACGCAGCCTTGCTGATTCATCGGATGAATCAGTTCCGACCGAAATTCATCGCTCATTCCGGCGCGAACCGGTAGTAGTGCATGCTCGACGATCACCAAGCAACGGTAGGCGCGGTGCTGCGGGGTCGTGGTTGGTTTCGGAACCCGCGGGTCAGGTCGGAGGCAGAGCCCGCCGCCATTCGTCGTGGACGTCCCAGCCGTCCACCACCTCCACCAATGCCATAATTCCAGTGGGATAAACGAGGGACACCAGCCAACGGCGCGAGCTGCCTTCACTAACGGAAAACCCCGCTTTCAGAAATTGCTTGAGCCACTTGATCTTCAGCTGATCACGCCGGAAATCAAACGCCGCAACCGCCTCGCCTGCTTGAAGCCGAGACCTGAGATCTGAAATCCCCAAGGCCTTCTCGACCCACTTCGAGTACTCCTTGACTGTGCAGCGCAAATTGTCATCGGTGAGTTCGAGCGCGGCTCGCGTTGAGATCGGGTTGAGGCGGTTCTCCACCAAGTAGACCTCGGCGCGTGGTGGTGGAGACAGGGTCATATCAGGGCTTTGGTTGGTCGTCGACCTTGATGTCGAATTTGACGTTGCGGGCGTCCACACTGGTGACAGCAACGTTGACGCCGTAGGTCTGACCGGCATCCGCCAGTTCGTATTGAAGCCGAACGCACGAGAAGAGCCGGTGCGGTCTCGGACGCAATGAGTGCCGAACACGAAGCGACCACCAAGACGCAACCAAGAAACGGCATCCGAATCAGATGCCATGACGACGATCTGCGTTTCGAAACGATCATCGCCAGCAAGTCTACGACGCCCGCCATCCAGTCCCGTCTGACGAGCGTGCCAAGCGAGGCCCGCCATGCGTTGACGTAAGCCTGCACCTATACGGCCACCAGTACTCGCCGACGGACGCGCGTTCACTTCGCCCACCGGCACGGCCAGAGCCCGGCCCAGATCGTGCTCCGCTGGCACGTGCAGCTGGGCAACGTCGTCATCCCGAAGTCGACCACGCCGTCTCGGATCGGGGAGAACATCGCGGTGTTCGATTTCGAACTGAACGACGCCGAGATGGCTGCGCTGGGCTCGAGACGGGAACCCGCCTCGGCCCCGACCCTGACGGCCGGGACACGCGCCCGCGTCCCGGCTTCTCCAGCGCAGGTGGGCGCTGGGTCGAGGACACCGGAGGGCCGTGAGCGGAGCCCGCTACCAGCGCACCGCGCCGCCTACCTGCACCAGAGTCGCGAAGCGGGCGACCGCGGACCGGCGCGCCCGGCGTCTCGCGTGCGCCAACCTGGCCGCACAGTTCCTCGTCTCCCCCGGCAGCTCCAATCCTGCTGGATGCAATGACCGACACCGGACTGCCCCACCTGCCCGGTGTGGCAACCGTCTCAAAGATCCTGTCCGCACTCGAGGCCGATTACACCGAGCTGAAATCTTCCCGACCCAGGCCAAACCACTGCGCTACCCTTCACCTGCGATGTGCTATCCGCCAGCAGGACAGGCACTTTCGCTTATCTACACAGCCCAATCTCGGCAATTTGGCGAGAATGCAGGCTAGTCGTGCGACGGCGGCGAGGAGGTGGACGGTTCGGCGCCGCAGAATTCCTCGGTCACCGCCGCCGCCGCCTCGTCGATGATCGCCCGCATGGCCTTCTCGGCCGCTACCTCGTCCTGCAGCCGGATCGCGCGCGCCACCTCGTCGTGCAATGCGATCGCCTCGGTGTTCGGCCGCTCCGGCATCATGCCGTGATGAGTGCGGCCGCTGAGCACCTCGGCGACCACGTCGGTGAGCGCGCGGAACATCTCGTTGCCGCTGGCCTCCAGCAGGGTGCGGTGAAAGAGCTTGTCCGCCAACAGGTAGGACTCAAGGTCTCCGGACCGGCCGTGCACCACCATGTCGGACACCGCGGCCGCCATGATCCGGCACTGATGTGGATCGGCACGCCGGGCGGCCAGCGCGGCGGCCACCGGCTCGAAACCCCGCCGCAGCTCAGACAGTGACACCAATTGGGCCGCCCGGTCACCGGCGCCGAGGCGCCAGCGAATCAGCCTGGGGTCGAACATATTCCACTTCACGGCTGGCTGGATGGTGATGCCCACCCGACGGCGCGAGGCCACCATGCCCATCGACTCCAGCACCCGGATCGCTTCCCGCGCGACGCTGCGCGACACCCCATGCTCGGCGCTGACACCGTCGAGGTTGAGTACCTGGCCGGGCGCCAGGTGGCCAGACACGATCCCGGCGCCGAGGGCGTCGACAAGATTGGCGTGCAACTCTCCGACGTTTGGCTGCGCGGTCACAGATACATCATGCCATAAATAGAGGTTGCGAACTAAAGAGCATATCTTATATTTATTTGCTTGCAATCGTCTGATTATTAGGGAATGCTGTGTGGTGTACAGCACAACAGAGTAGATAGAGAATATGAAATCACCGATAGTCGTTATGGGGGTGTCCGGCTCGGGCAAATCCACCGTGGGCGCCGCGCTGGCGCAACGCCTGCGCGTGCCGTTCGCCGACGCGGACGATTTCCATCCTGAGGCCAACGTCGCCAAGATGTCGGCCGGTCACGCGCTCAACGACGAGGACCGCTACCCGTGGCTCGACGCCATCGGCGACTGGCTGGCAAACCATTGCGGGGAGGGCGGCGTGATGAGCTGCTCGGCACTCAAACGCAAGTACCGCGATCAACTGCGCAAGCACTGCCCACAGGTCCTTTTTCTGCATCTGAGCGGGTCGCCGGAGGTCATCGGTCGCAGGCAGGCCAGCCGACCCGGGCATTTCATGCCGGCCTCTCTGCTGGCATCCCAGTTCGACACCCTCGAGCCGCTCGAAGCGGATGAACACGGCGTCGTCGTCGACGTCGATCAGGACATCGACGCCGTCGTCGAGAACTATTTGACTCGCTCCACCGGACAGGAGAACTGATGACCTTCATGATGGGCGAGGCGATCACGATCCTCGCCGATGACGCCCCCAAGCTCGCCGAACCCGTCGCGTCCGGTTGGCAGCTGATACTGGCTTTCCTCGCCGGTATCGCGGTGATCGTCGTCTTGATCACTGTGGTCAAGCTGCACCCGTTCCTCGCGCTGATCTTCGGCGCGTTGACGGTCGGCATCGTCGCCGGTGAGGACCTGCAGAAGGTGCTCAAGTCCTTCGCCGACGGGTTCGGCTCGACGGCGGCCGGCGTCGGCATCCTGATCGCGTTGGGCGCGATGTTCGCCAAATTGCTGGCCGACTCCGGTGGTGCCGATGAGATCGTCGACACCATTGTCGGGCACGCTTCGCCGCGTGCCCTGCCCTGGGCGATGGCACTGGTGGGGGCCATCATCGGATTGCCGATGTTCTTCGAGATCGGCCTGGTCCTGCTTATGCCGGTGATCTACCTCGTTTCCCGCCGCTCCCAGCTGTCGCTGATCACGGTCGGAATCCCCGCTCTGGCCGGCCTGTCCGCGATGCACGGATTCGTGCCCCCGCACCCGGGCCCGCTGACCGCCATTGGCCTGCTCAACGCCGACCTGGGCATCACGCTCGCCCTGGGGGTCGCGGTGGCGATCCCGACGATCATCCTGGCCGGCCCGCTGTTCGGGAAGCTGGCCGGGAAATGGGTCGTGGTCGAAGCGCCCCACACCTTCGACCCGGACACCTTTGCCGACGACGGCGGTAACGGTGGCACGCAGGTGCGCACCGAGGGCGGTGGCACCCAGGTGCGCGAGGAGCGCGGTAGCACCCAGGTCCGCACCGAGCGGCGCCGTCCCTCCTTCGGCATCACCCTGTTCACCGTGCTGCTGCCGGTGGTGTTGATGCTCGGCAAGGCCCTGGTCGACATCTTCATCGACGACGACACGCAATGGTTCCGGCGGATTTTCGACACCGTGGGTACCCCGCTGCTGGCGCTGCTGATCGCGGTGATCGTCGGCATGATCACCCTCGGCCGGGGCGCCGGCATGACCCGCAAACACCTGACCATGGCCATCGAGTCGGGACTGCCGCCGGTCGCCGGCATCATCCTGATTGTGGCCGCCGGCGGCGGCTTCAAGCAGGTCCTGGTGGACAGCGGTATCGGCACGCTGCTGGCGCGGTGGGCCGAGGGCGCCCACTTCCCGGTCATCGTGCTGGCCTGGATCCTCGCGGTGCTGATCCGCCTGGCCACCGGTTCAGCGACCGTCGCCACCATCACCGCCTCGTCGCTGATAATCGGCCTGGTCGGGGGCATGAGCACCGGCCAGGTTTCGCTGGTGGTGCTCGCCGTCGGCGCCGGCTCGCTGTTCTTCTCACACGTCAACGACGCCGGATTCTGGCTGGTCAAGGAGTACTTCGGGCTCACGGTGGGGCAGACCATCAAGTCGTGGTCGATGATGGAGACCGTGTTGTCGGTGAGCGGACTGGGCGTAGTCCTGCTGCTGGACCTGGTGATCTGACGGACTGCTGACCACCCGGGTACGGCGCACACATCAGCAGCAGGCCGAGTTCGATCGGCTGTTGAGCCAGCCGGATGTCTTCTACGGCAAAGGGTTACCCGATCCACACCCGGCGCACCCTGGTTGGTCCTCCCTGCCGATAGGCCTCCCGTACCTCCCGCTTCGAAAAATCAAAGGGCTTGCCTGACGGCTTCAGCCTGTCCACACAACTCTCCCGCAACCACATGATCCCGGTTGATCGAACGAACACACCACAGAGGACCCGGCCCCTGGCATCCACCCCACAGGGCCCAGCAGGCTTCACAACAATTACAGGCCTGTCCGCCAGCACGCCCGCGACGGTACTCACTGCCTTGCGGTTCAGCCGCTTGGCAGGCTCCCTCTCTCGCCATCCACTCGATCGTGGACAGCAGTGTCGGGGCGTGCCTTTCGCGGTAGGGACCGCCGTTGCGGGCGGCCCCCCGGACAGATCCCAGCGTGCGCTACTAACGCGCGAAGTATCTCTTCGGTGGTCCCCCCGGCGGGGATGAGCGCTACGGGTAGTACGGCGCGGGACTTAGTCGTCCGACAGTCGCAGCACGACTTTGCCCGAGATGGCCGGCTCGGCTGACACGTCCATCGCCGCGACGGCGTCGACGAGGTCGAAGCTGTGGGTGATGACCGGGTCCAGCGCGGTGGAACCGGCGAGCAGGGCGATGGATTCGTCGAATTCGGTATCGAACCGGAAGGCGCCGCGGTAGTCGATTTCCTTGGCCACCAGGGCGGACAGCTCAGCAGGTCGGGGTCCGGGTGGGAACATTCCCAGCTGCACCATGACTCCGCGGCGGCGGACTGCGGCCAGGGTGGCGCCGACGGCGACGGTGGCACCGGATGCCTCGATAGCCACGTCGAAGTATTGATCGGGCAGGGTGTCGGAGCCGATCCGGACGGTGCGGTCAACGCCGACGTCCAGGGCGATCTCCAAAGGGTGATCGAGGATGTCAGTGGTCCAGACTTCCGCGGCGCCGGCCGCTTTGGCTGCGCCGGCGGCGAGGATGCCGATCGGTCCGGATCCGCCGACGAGTACCTTGGCGCCGGCGACCCCGCCGGCCCGGTTCAGCGCGTGCAGGCCAACTGCCAGCGGTTCGGCCAGCACGGCTCTGGACAGCGGGAGAGTGTCTGGCAGCACCCGGATCTGGTCCTGCCGGACGATCATGTATTCGGAGAAGCCGCCCTGGGTGTGGGGGAAGCTGGCCGCGGACCCGAAGTAGCGGGCGTTGCGACACACGTTGCGAACCCCGGCGCGGCATTCCGGGCAGTGTCCGCAGGGGGTGGCCGGGTGGATGGCCACCGGGGTTCCGGTGGCCAGGGCACCGGACGGGTCGTGCTCGATCCGCCCGACAACCTCGTGACCGAGCACCAATGGTTCCCGCAGGGTGAACGCACCCACGGCGCCGTGCTTGTAGTAATGCAGATCCGATCCGCAGATACCGCCATGGGTGTTGCGCACGAGGACCTGCCCGGGTTCGGGTGCCTGGGCGGGCAGATCGTCGAATCGCAGATCGCCAGCCCCGTGAACCACGAGAGCCTTCATGAATGCGTCCCTTTCGAGGAAATGTGTTCAACGAGGCCAAGACCGATATGACGGTGACAGCAATGGGTCATAGTTTCCTGCTCTCGCGGTCGGTCTCAGACGACCTGGTTGGTGAGGGAGCCGATGCCGTCGAGGGTGATCTCCACCGTGTCGCCCGGAGTAACCGCAACGAACGTATTGGGCGCCCCGGTCATGATCACATCCCCGGGACCGAGAGGGATCCACGACGCGACGTAGACGATGCTTTCCGCGACGGTCGAGGGGAGGTTGAAGCTGCCGGACCGCGCCGCCACCTCTCCGTTGACGCTGACGGTCGTGGCGACGTTCTCCGGGTCGTCGAGCTGGGTCTCGATCCAGGGGCCCAGTGGCGTGTAGCCGTGTCCGCCCTTGCCCTGGAAAATCTTCTCGTCGACGGCGTTGCGGTCGACGTTGGTCACGTCGTTGACCACCGTGTAGCCGAACACGTAGTCGAAGGCGGTGTCCAGGGTCAGCCCTTCGGTGTCGCGGCCGATGATCACGGCTAGTTCGCCCTCGATGTTGATGGTGCCCACGTCTCGTCGGGCGTGGATGGCATCGCCCGGTCCGACGATGGTGCGTACGGACTTGTGCCAGGCCTGGATGGGAAGGGGGTGATCGTTGTTGGTCTTGTTGTGGGCGATACCCACCAGCACCTGCGGCTTACACGGAGCCAGCAGCCGGGCGTCGTCGGCGGCAACGGTGACGCCAGTACGGATCGGTGGGTCGGCGAATCCGTCCTCGACGACCGCCCAGGCGTCACCGGTCCAGATCGCGTGGCGGGTGCCGTCGGGGGTCGCGAGGCGGGCGATACGCATGCTCAGACCACTGCTGTCATGCCGCCGTCGACGAACAGGACCTGTCCGTTGACGAAGTTCGACGCCGGGGAGGCGAGGAACACCAGGGCCCCGACGAGGTCTTCGACCTTGCCCCAGCGGCCGGCGGGGGTGCGGGTGGTCACCCACTGGGTGAACTGTTCGTTCTCCACCAGGGCTTGAGTGAGTTCGGTCTCGAAGTAGCCAGGGGCCAAGGCGTTGGTCTGGATCCCGTGCGGACCGAGGTCGGCGCACAGCCCTTTGGTCAGCATGACGATCCCACCTTTGGTAGCGCTGTAGGGCGCGATGCCGGGCCGGGCCAGCTGGCTCTGCACCGATCCGATGTTGATGATCTTGCCGCTGCCCCGTTGGACCATGCCGCGGGCCACACGCTGGCTGACCAGGAACGCGCTGGTCAAGTTGGTGGCAACGAGGTCATTCCAGTCCTGCAGCGTGAACTCGGTGAACGGGGCACGGCGCTGGATGCCGGCGTTGTTGACCAGGATGTCAAGCGTTCCCCACTGCTGCTCGATGTCGGCGATTCCGCGGTCGACGGCATCCTGATCGGTGACATCGAAGGTGCTGACCCCGGTCTCACCTCCGGTCTCCTCGGCCAGATCCAGCGCCGTTGTCTTGACCTGGTCGATGTTGCGGCCGTGGATGATGACCCGGCTGCCGGCCTGCAGCAGACCCTTGGCGAGGGCTCGCCCGATACCTCGGCTGGACCCACTGACCAGTGCCGCGGTGCCGGTCAGGTCGAAGGGGTTCATCGTGCGGCCACCCCTCCTGCCTTCAGCTCATCGACGGCATCCTCGACGCGGATCAGGTCACGACCCCGCGTTTCCGGCGTGATGAAGGTCGTCGCAAAGGTGATGCCCGCCAGGACGAAGGTATAGACACCCAGCGGCACCCACGAGCCGTCGAACCATTTGATCAGCGCGGCGCCCAGCACACCGGCCAGACCACCAGCGATCACCGCGCTGAACTCACGCGAAACTGCGACACCGAGGTAGCGGTGCTTATTGCCGAACATCTCGGGCAGCAAGGCGCACTGCGGTCCGAGCATCGTGTTGACGCCGAAACCAATGGCCACGGCGATCACCACGATGACAAGCCAGGCCTGGCCCAACGAGATCAGATACCAGCCGGGAAAGGCGAGTACCAGCAGCACGGCGGCGCCGAAGCGGTACACCGGGACCCGGCCGACCCGATCCGAGATGTGCCCGGCCAACGGCACCGAAACCATCCCGATCAGCGATCCGACCGCCACGGCGATCGGACCGATCGACCGATCGACCATCACCGTGCCCGTCGCGTACGCGACGGCCAGGGAGTTGAAGAGGTACGAGCCACCGTTCTCTGCCATCCGCAGCCCGATGCCGCGCAGCACGCTGGGCAGCGAGTGCCCGAAGATCTCACGCATCGGGTGCTCGGCAATCTGCTCGTGCTTCTCCAAGACGATGAACGTCGGACTCTCCCGCAGCCTCATCCGGATGAACAAGGCGACCAGGATCAGCAGGATCGACGCCAGGAACGGGATCCGCCACACCCAGCCCAGGAGAACGTCCTGAGGGATCGTGCCGAGATACACAAACACCATGGCGGCCAGCAGGGTACCGGCCTGGATGCCGATGAACGGCAACGCGGCGAAGTACCCGCGCCGCTCGACCGGGGCGTACTCGGCCATCAGCACCGTTGATCCGGCCTGCTCGGCGCCGGCGCCGAAGCCCTGGCACAGCCGCAGGAAGACCAACAGGATGGGCGCCCAGATGCCGATGGTGTGGAAGGTGGGCAGCGCGCCGACCAGGGTAGAGGAGCCGCCCATCAGCAAGATCGTGACGACGAGCACCCATTTGCGACCGAGCCTGTCGCCGATCGTGCCGAAGAACAGGCCGCCGAGCGGGCGGGCCACAAACCCGACCCCGAATGTGGCAAAGCTGGCGACCAGAGCGGTGCCCGGGTCCAGGTTGCTGAAGAACAACTTCGAGAAGATCAGAGCCGAGGCCAGCCCGTAGAGCGCGAAGTCGTAGTACTCGAGGGCGCTGCCGACCGTACTGGCCAATGTCGCCCGACGAAGGTTGGCCGCGTATTCAGGATCGTCTGCCTCGCGGACCGGCGGTGTGTACGGAGCGTCAGCCATGTTGATCTCCTTTTGATTCAGACGCCCGGCTCCGTCTATGCCAGCTCGGTTACTGCCGATTCAGACGGGCAACCGGGATGGCTCGACGCTATCGGCGTATCCCACGGAGAGTCACAGGTTGGCTGAAAGATTCAGAAAGGCCGCACTTTGCCCGTCTAGGGTCGGTCTCTGAGTCCTGTTCACTGTGTTCACTTCGACCGCGAGAAAGTTTCGATCGGGTCGACCGCTTGCGCGCTTGCTGGTGCGGGCTGATCCGCCTGTGCTGTAGACGGTCCATGCTGCGATACCTGGAGCTGAGCAGAGATCAACCCGCTGTACCGCGCTAGCCGATATACGCCGGCGAATCCAACGGTTACTCAGTAGAAGTCAACGGTGTCCACCACGTTCACGAGTTCGTCTCCATCAAGCAACCGGGTCGCGTTGGCAGCGAACAGTTCGGCGATAAGCCGGTCTTCGGCCGAGTTGAGCGCGGCGGTGTGGGGACTGACAAGAACATTCGGCTCGGTCCACAGTGGACTGCTTTCGGGCAAGGGTTCGGTCGCGAACACGTCGAGGGCCGCGAACCCGATGCGACCGTCGCGTAGCGCCGGCACCAGAGCGTCCTCGTCGACCACCGTGCCTCTGCCAACGTTGACCAGGATCGTCCCCGGCTTGACCGCCGCGAAGACATCGGCCCCGATCAGCTTCTCTGTAGCCGCGGTCCCGGGCAGCGTCAGCACGATGGCGTCCACCTCGGGGACCGTCGACGCGATGTCGTCCACTTGGATCAGCCGGTCGACGTGATCGACCGGTGCGCCGTGACGGCTGGTGCCGATGACGGTCGCACCGAGCCCGGCCAGTTTCTTAACCACCTCTTGACCAATGCCGCCGAGCCCGACGACCAGGACGGTCATCTCCGAAACCTGGCCCATCTCCCAGCGGCCTGTCCAGCGCCGGTCGTGCTGCTGGGCGAGCAGCCGCCCGAGATCCTTTGCGCCAGCCAACAGGCCGAAGACGGCGAATTCGGCCAGCGGTCCGCCATGGACGCCGGCCGAGGTCGTGAAGACGATTCGGCTCAGCTGGTCCTGGCTCAGTCCGGCGTCCTTCACCTGTCCGCCGCCGCCGGCCGCCATCGTGTGAACCCAGCGCAGTCCCGGATTCGCATCCGCCGTCCGCCTCAGGGCATCGGGGTCGACATCGGGAATGCCGTAGAGGGCTTCGGCCGAGTCGACCATGTCCTCGAACTCCTGTTGCTGAGTCGGGGTTCGACGAAACGACGGATCCCCGGAGAAGTCAGCCGGATGGCGCATCGGCGGATACAGCGACTGGTCACGGATCAAGTCGATGCGAGGCTCCAGCCGCTCGATCATCTCGCAGTGCTGCTCGGCCAGCGGCGTGGCGACGACCACGCGTAGACGCTCGGAACGGTGGGCCATTGACATTGCCTTTCATCGGCGGTTCCTCAGTTTAGGGTCGAACATATGTCGAACATGTCAGCCGACGAGAGCGTCCCCGTGGGAGTGATCGGTCTCGGCATGATGGGTCGCCCGATGGCGGTCAATATCCTCAACCGCGGCGCCGGACCCGTGCACATCACCGGACGAAGCCGGGACCGCTATTCCGATCTCGTCGCCGCGGGCGCTGAGTGGCATGACACTCCTCGGTCGCTCGCCGGCGCGGCGAGGGTCCTCCTCCTGATGCTGCCGGACCTCCCGCAAGTCGAGGAGGTCTTGGCCGGTCCCGACGGGATCCTGGCCAGCGAGCCCGACGACCTGCTGCTGATCATTGCTTCATCGTCGTCTCCGGTCGGAGTGAGCGAGCTGGGCATGCGGTTGGCCCGGACCACGGCCGGCGCCGTGCGGGTTGTCGACGCACCGGTCTCCGGCGGCGTCGAAGGCGCCGAAGCCGGCACGCTGTCGATCATGGTCGGTGGTGAGGAACGTGATGTCACGGACGCGTGGGCGGTGCTCTCCGCGTGCGGCAACCCGGTTCATCTCGGTCCCCTCGGTTCGGGCCAGGTGGCGAAGGCGTGCAACCAGATGATCGTCGCGTCGACCATCCTGGCGCTCGGGGAGGCCGCCGTACTCGCCGAACGGAGCGGTCTCGATTTGACCGAACTGTTCCGCCTGCTCGGGGGTGGATACGCTGGGAGCCGCATCCTGGAAAGCCGTGGCGACCGGATCATTCAGGAGGACTACAGTCCCTCGGGCGTAGCGAAGTACATGGTCAAGGACCTCGACTTCGCTTCGGCCGTGGCGGCGGCGACCGGCACCCATCCGGTCTTGTTGCCCGCCGTGAAGGCCGCGTTCGAGGAACTCACGGCGCTAGGGCACGGCGACAGCGACATCGCGGTCACGAGACGCTACATCGAACAGCGCTGAGGA
>CAVVUT010000014.1:0-321999 GCA_963751485.1 uncultured Actinomycetota bacterium | reverse complement strand
TGACGACGTAGACACGACCGCCGAGCCTGCGCACCGGCAGTTCGCCCGAAGCGGCAAGTCGATACGCTGCCGCGCGACTGATGCCCAGGATGGCCGCAGCGCGGGGGACCGCAAGCAGTAGTGGTAGTTGGTCAAAGACATTGTTCTCCAATTCTTTCACCTCCTCTTGAATCGAGTTCGGATACATTTCGGCCGGCCGAGTGTGGCCGCATCTGTAGGCTGCGGCTGGATCGCCGGGCTCCGGAATCGTGGAACTGCGGCTCCCGCGTGATTAAACCGCTGGCTTCCAGCTCCTTGAGCGCTCGCATGACCGTGCCTTGGCCGGCATCGGATTCGGCCATCAGTGGTGCGGATCGACGGCTGGCAGGAGAAGTTCTCATCGGCTTTGTTGGCGAGCAGCAACAGGATGAACTTTGTGGTCGATGATCCGACCTCCGAGTCAGTCACCCAGTCAAGGGCTTTCCCGCTCACGTTGCCAGCACGGTCGATAACATTGCGCGGCAGCCCGTCTCGGCTGCTGTGCGATGTCTTGTTGTATGGGGTTCCATCTGTGGCACGGTAAGACTGCGCGATTCAACCCGTCTACCACTGCGCCGTGATTCGACGAAAGATTGCTCAAAGTTGTGTAATTCAACCGTTTTCGTCTGGTTGTGTTGAATATGTGACAAGTGGCTATCGTCCCCTCGCGCGGGTTCCGGGCGAGGGGACGATACCCTCGTCAACGAGGACATATATAGGTACTTGCGTTCGGTTATATCTCCCACGTGCGCAGCGGCGATAACGAATCCGGCGTCGGCGTCCCTACTACCTACTATCTGGGGATTAGCAAAACTACAGGTCTCGGCAGATCCTGTTACGTGCTTTACACGCTTGAGCGGCAAGCGGACTCGACGTTTCGCCGTGCTCGGTAAGACCGGTCGATTCCTGGCGATTCCCGACCAGTTTGATGAATAAACGAGAACTGGAGCGAGCCGCCGATACCCGGCCAGCAGCTACAGCTTCCTCGCCGGGGCTGTCTCTAGCTCCTATAATCCGGGGCTGTCTCTAGCTCCTATAATGAGGCTTTAGGCAGTCGCCGTTGCGAGTGTGCGGGAGTTGCGGAGTCCCGAATGGGATGCGTCTCTCAGCCGGATCGAACAGGCGATTACCGCCGAGCGAGCGTCGGATGAGGGAGCGTCGTCCGACGACGAGGACGTGGCTGCGCTTGCGAGGGTTCGCCCGAATGCTGCCGTCGCTCAAGATTGTCGATGAGGCAGGGCGGCTCTTGATGGGACTGGCGCAACTTCTGTCTGGTGGATGGACCAGTCAGCCACGAGCGATCTGCCTGTTGGATGGTCGGTGCAAGTGGCCGGTCTACCGATCGTCCTGAGACTGTCCCCGCAGACTCGACGCGATCTACCCACTGACTGACGAAGACATCGCGCGGCCGGCCGCGGTGTGATGCTCTGTCGTACGCCGCTCCACGTTTGTCACCGTAGGACCGACCGATTCGAACCGTCCATAACAGCACCGAGATTCGACGACAGTTTCATCAAATCAGCCTAAAATCAACGCTTTTCGCCTGGCCGCGTTGAATAACGTGTAGTTGACGACTTATCGCTGGACCCCCGGTAGACCTCCGCCGTTAGACGGCATGTGTTGTTCCTTGCAGTCGATCTCCACGCGTGCCTACCTCGTTCGGGGATCTGTCTGACGACGAGTTCCACCCGGTTCGTCTCACAGAGTGCTTCATCTTATGCGGGCTGTCGCGCCGCGCTCGAGCAGACACTCGATCGCCAGTGGGGCCCGTCGCCAGCTGGTGAGCAGTCGAGGAATCTGGCCCTTGTCAGACCAGCCGCATGCGTCGGGATCGCTGCCCACGCGATCTCCGGTGAGCTGCGATTTTGCCGCAGCGTCGAACGCTGCTTGCCACCGCACCGTTGTGCATGGCGCTGGTTGCCGGGGTGGATCGCGAGCCCCTTGGCGCGTGTCCGTCCAATCGCCTGTCGGGCAGATCGTGGCACTCAGCGGCACTGAGCGTGTTTACGCACGTCACCAATGGTGCCGGCGCCTCGATATGGCGAGTGACCAATGTGGTGTTGGTGTTAGCGGGTGGTGGTGGGTGTCGGACATACTGCGGGGCATGTCACTGGACGGTCTGGTAGCCCAGGTGGGCCAGGTTCTCGGTGATGCTCGCAGCTTGTATGGGGCCGCGCCGCAGGGCGGTGGATGGTCGAGTACGCAGGCGTTGAGTGCGGGCCGCGACGCGATTGCCACGGCCGGGGGAGTGGTTGCGGGCTGGGGTGGTGCGGCGTCGTCGACGCATCTGGCGGCCAGTGGTGGCCGGGTGCTGGCGTTGGACAACGTGATTGGCGCTGACGGGGCGACCGGATCGGGTTTCGGTGGTGCCGCGGATACATCGCAGTCCGGCCGTAACGGCATGACCGGCGTCGTTGATGACACCCGGCGCGGGGTGGCGGCGATCGCGCCCAGTACCGATACCGCGGCCGGTAAACGTCAGCTGGTGGATCATCTGCAGTCGGAGTTGGATCGCGCGAAGTCCCTGTTGAAGGTGTCCGAACAGCGCAATGTGATGCTGGCGCAACTGAGGTGTGTGGTGATTGGTGGGCTCGAGAGGAGGTCGGGACGACCGGGTAGTGATGGTGGCGGGTTACGGAGGTGTGTGGGCACGGTGTGGTGGCAATGGATGGGGTGAATGTGGTGAAGCCATCGGGATATTCGGTTGGGAAAGGAATCTGGGAGTAGAGAACCGGAGGCGGCACGAGGATTTGAGAACGGTGGCGAACGCCAGGTTGGCGTCGCGGGGACGGCGCGGCCCTGCAACGGGGGACGTGGAATGGGAATCGGTGCGCCGGCCACGGCGCACCGATTCCGTCTACGATCTGCACGCTCTGCCCACGCGGGACATAGGAGGTCGAACGTCGGCACATGAAAAGCGTGGGGGCTGCTCGTTGCCGGGCGCGCTTGTGCGAGCCCGGATATTCGTGGTGGACAAAGGCGGCGCTAGTGTTAGCGCCGATCGGCCAGGCAGTCGTAGGTTCGCCACTATGGCCCAGATTGAGTCCAAACACGATGTGCGCCGCAAGGTGCGTGATGCCCAGGCTCAGGTGAACCGTGAGCGGCTGAAACGAGAATCCGACAACCGGGAAGACATGGTGGCCTTCCTGGTCGCCGAACAGAAGCTCAGCGCGGTCAGCCAGTGGGAAGCAGAACGGCACGCGCAAGTCCGGCTGGAAGCAGAACAACGCCGCGCGGAGCAACGCCTGGAAGGTGCCCGCGCGTTGGCGCGGATGCGTGATCGCGGTGAGACGGTGGCCGACATCGCCCAGCTCGGCGGCTGCAGCGTGAAACTCGTCCGCAGGTATCTCAAAGAACTTCAGGGCGCCGCGCCCGTATCGGGCACCGCTTCGGGGAATGGTTCGCGAGCACTAGGTTCCGACGGTGCGGCCGTTGCGTCGGACGTTTCGCAGGCACTAGGCGGTGGCGGCGAAGACACGGCGGTTGAGGTCGAATCGTCCACGGCCGCAGCTGGTGTCGGTGGTCATCCGTAGCGTCGGGTGACGTGACGGTTTTAGGGCGCGTGGGGCGGGCGCCGGCGGTCGCCCTGTGGGTTGATCCGAAGGTGCATGCCGCCGAGGTCGCCCGGTTTCGCAGCAAGATCGTGGCCGGACCGGGCGACGGGGATTGCAGCATCTGGATTGGCAGCATCGGAGCCGATGGTTACGGCCGATATTTCATTACCCGTGCGGGCATGGGATTCTGCGTGCGGCCCAACCGGTATGCGCTGGCGTTGGCCACCGGATCTGCTCTGGGTGCAGACGTGTTCGCGTTGCATGAATGCGATAACCCGGTGTGCGTCAAGGTGAGTGGGCCTGGGGCGCTGTGTGAGCACGTGGTGGCTGGTACGCAGTTCGACAACATGCGGCGCATGGCGCGGGCCCGGCGCGGAGGCGGTCGGCCGACGATTCGTGGGCTGGGGCGTGAGGCGCGGCGGGCGCGTTCGGTGGCGCTGCGCGAGGCCGTCCAGGGCGGCGTGTGGGATGCCGATGCAGTCGCCAATGCGTTGCTCGGCGTCGAACCGCGTTTGTTCTGAAGCGCACTCGGGGCGCGCCTCGTTCGAGGGAGGAGATCAGGCTTCGTTGTCGTCGCTGGCGAATCCGAAGACTGAGGTTGCGCGCGGGCCGTGTCGAGCGCGCCGGGATGGCGGCTAAGCGATGTCTGCGAGCGGGATCGTTTCGACCGTCATTCCGGGCCAATTAGTGGCGTCGCATTGGTTCATCCGCGAGTGGCCATCTGGAGGCACGCAGAAAGAGATTGGGCAGAGTGCCGACGACGGCGGCCGGATCATCCACCCAGCCGGGTGGCTCGTCGCCACCCCAGCAGCCATCCGCGTCGAGGGGATACACGCCGATGGCGAAGCCTTCCGAACCGTCACGCTGCGACAGTGGAGTCAGCGAGCCGACCATATCGCCGCCATCAGCGATGCAGTGCCGACCGGCTCGGCGACAGGGTGAGCACCGGCTGCGGATACCGATGCCGCGCACAGGAATTCTCTACCGCATCGTCGATGATGTCGGCGACGCGGCGCAGCCCCCGAACGTCGCATTCGCCGGCGTCAAGGTCACCAAGGCCGATCCGCATGAGCGTGACCCCATACTCACGGCGCAACCACGCCATCTGGCTGATCATGTCAGGCACGACGGCAGCGACATTATCGGAATCGCCGAGCCGGCAGTGCAGCCCCACGAGTTCCAGCCGGCGCCGCGCCCCGATCTGGGCAGCCAGCACATCTGCGGATCGTCTTGTCACATCCACCATTACCCGGCGCGTGTGTTCGGTGCTGTCGGCCAGGAATGCGATCTGTTGTGTCGAGTCCAGGACAAAGCGGCCCACACCGATGTTGGCGGCACGCCGGATCAAAGCGGCGACGCCGTCGGCACGGTGCATGATGATCCGCAACGGCGGGATGCCCGCTGCCACCACCTGGTCAAGCTCATCCGTGGACTGGACATCGACCGTCAGACCTTCACGCCGAACCCAGTTTCCCACCGCGTCGACTCCCACCACGTCGGCGTGATATGCAACTGCGGCACCGGGAAAGCCCTTGCGGAACATCGCGCAACGGCGCAGGATGACGGCCTCGTCCACCTGGTCTGAGGCCGAGCTGCTCTGGCGCAGTACCGGCTCAAAACGCGGAAGCGACCAGATGTTGTCCGCCGAAGACGCGGTCATGCTACCTGCTGCTCGAGGATCGCGGGGCTTGTCGACAAGACGATGAGAGGACGCGGGAAACGCATAGTGGCACAGGCGTCTTCAAGTGACTCGTCGATTTGCACTGCCAGTTCGGCCAATTCGTGTCTGCAGTCTCCGGACGGGACAATCCGGCCACCGCCCAGACCCAGTCGCGTGATCACAACTCCGTGCTGGCGCCGGATCTGCGTCATCTCGGCGATCATGTGACCGATTGCGGCCGGATAGCTGATGAAATCGTGTTCGTGCGAACCAACTTGGCAATGCAGTCCGACGAGATTGAGGTGCTCGCTCTCGACGACCGCGCGGATCGCCTTGCGTCCCTCGATCGTGCCGAACGGGAAGCCGCACTGCACCGAGTCACTGATCTGCGGCATGTTGACGTCGGTCATCCGCACGACCACACCCTGATTGCGGCGAGCCACCACGGATCCCAACAGCTCTATCTCGTCAACGGCGCTCACCACGATACGGCCGACACCAAGCATTGCGACGGCCAGCAAATCAGGATGCGACAAACCGTCGGCGTACAGGGTCATTCGCACGGGATGGATACCCGCGGTGATCGCCGTCGCGAGTTCACCGCTCGTATGCACATCAACGATCAAGCCCTGGTCTCTCACCCATTTCGCAACCGCTTGATTTCGCAAAGCCGCTGCTGGCAGCGCGATCTCGGTCATCGAGAACGACTTGCGATAGGTCATGCACCTGCGTAGAGCTTCCTGCTCCGGTGAAAGCGGCGAGGCTGCCCCGGACGCCCGGTGTGTGGTTGACGAGAGCACCGAATGAAAGACGGCGGAAAGAGTCACCGAAACCTGTTTCTGAATGAGCCCCGGCCTGCTGCCTGAGGGCAACCAATCAAGAATGATGCAACTGAGAGTCGCCGGCCATGTTCCTTAGCGGTCTCTTGACACGGCCACGTGGAACTTTGACACCACCTTGACGGGCACGGCCCGAAGCGCCGGTCGACGCTCTGCGTGCTCCTTCATCAATACCGACACCAACCGGATCGCTGGGCAGACCAGCATCAGGTGAATGAGAAGCACGTACGCCATCGTCATGCGGGCCACGCCTTCGCCCGACTAGCCGTTCTCAAGAGCCCACCGATGTCGCCGGGAAAACCAAACGCCGTTCACACAGCGAGACATCCACGTTGCCTTCGACCCTGCCGCCCGCGCGGTGGACGCCAAATTCCTGGTCGCAGACAACGTATTCAAATACAAACGACCAAAAGCCACGACGTTTCGGTCACCCTGAGACCACCCAACAGCCACAACATTCCTTCCTCATTGCGAGGTACTGCCCAGCATGTCGCACGCGCGGGCACGATCACACGCTCCTTGCGCTCCCCTGACGGCAAGAACCCAACTCTTTACGGCGCCCTTACGTCAAGCAGTGCATCGGCGGCCGGACCCAACGCCAATGCGGGTAGATACTCCAGCCCGACGATGAGCAGCGTTGCCCCCGCAATGAGGAGCACGAACGTCGGGCTATGCGTGCGAAGGGTTCCCGCCGTCACCACCCCAGGCCGCTGCGCGGCGAAGGTGCCGGCGATCGCCAGCACGGCAATGATCGGCAGAAAGCGCCCGACCACCATTGCGAGCGCGAGCGCCACGTTGTACCACGCCGTGTTGCCGCTGAAACCTGCGAACGCGCTGCCATTGTTGGCGGCCGAACTGGTGAACGCGTACAGCACCTCGGAGAGCCCGTGCGGCCCGGCATTCCGCATCGACGCCCGCTCACCCGGCAGCGCCATCGCCACCGCCGTTCCGATCAGGACCGCGGCGGGGAGAGCCAGTATGTAGAGGCTGATCAGCTTCATGTGCCGCGCACCCAGCCGCTGCTTGAGGTACTCAGGCGTCCGCCCGATCATCAGTCCGCCAAGGAACACCGCGAGCAGGGTCATCATCACCAGGCCGTATAGGCCGCTGCCCGCGCCGCCAGGCGCCACTTCACCCAGCATCATGTTCAGCATCAGCACTGCACCCCCGGCACTGGTGAAGCTGTCGTAGGACGAGTTCGCTGCGCCGTCCGCGCTAGCGGTCGCGACCTGACCGAACAGGCCACTGCCGGGCACCCCGAACCGGGTTTCGGTGCCTTCGAGCGGAGCGCCCACGGCGTGGACGACGGTGCCGTGCGTTACCGAGGTTGCGACGGCTATCGCCAGCATGCCGACGACGAATAGGATTGCGGCGGCGGAGAACAGCGCCCACCCCTGCTTCTTGTCACCGACCATCACACCGAACGTCCGCAGGAACGCCACCGGAATCAACACCATTGCAACGATTTCCACGATGTTGGACAACGCCGTGGGGTTCTCGAACGGGTGCGCGCTGTTGACGTTGAAGGCGCCGCCGCCGTCACCCGACATCAGCTTGATCGATTCCCACGTGGCCACCGGACCGCCGAGAACCGTCTGGTTGCCGCCTGCCAGCGTGGAAATCTCCTGCGCGCCATGAAAATTGTTGACCACCCCGAGTACGAGCAACACGAGCGTGACGATGACCGACAACGGCAGCAGAATGCGCACCACCGAGCGAACCAGGTCCGTCCAGAAGTTGCCGATCTCCTCTATCTCATACTGAGCGAGGCCCCGAATCAACGCCGCGGCGACGCACATGCCGACCGCGCAGCTTGCGAACGCCTGCACACCGAGGCCGACGACCAATCCCACATGCCCGAGCGTTGATTCGCCCGGATAGTTCTGCCAACTGGTGTTGGTGACAAACGAGATTGCAGTGTTGAAGGCCAGCGCCGGTGTCATCCCCTTGTGTCCCCAGGGTTCGGGAAGTCGCGTCTGCGCCAACAACAGCGCGTAGAGGAACAGGACGCTGACCGCCGAGAAGGCCAGCAGCGAAAAGCCGTAATTCGACCAACGCTGGCGATTGTCGGGCTGCGCCCCGATCAGGCGGTAGATCACTCGCTCCACACGCCAATGCTCGCTGTCGGTATACACCCGGGCCATGTAGTTGCCGAGGGGAACGTGAAGGATGACGACGAGCAGCACGACGGCGATTGCCTGAAGCCAAGCCGCCGACGCCCAGAGTTGTGGATCGTTGATGTGAGGCTCCTTCGTCAGTCGCCGCTCGAACCAAAAAACTAGGACCTCCTACACGCCGTTCAACCCGCCGGTTACGCAATCAATACGACTTATCCATGCATGTTGACGCGACGTTGATTCGGCGACGGTGTAAATGCGCTGCTCGGGGGCGAACGGCCGGTCCGGCAGAGTCGAAAACCCCCACCGTTGTGTGCCGGACCGGAGTAGATTTCACCTGGCAGGGCGCTGTTTTTGGCGCCCGATCCCGTAGACGGGACGCGCGGCATGGCACCCTCCGCCCGCGGCAATATGGTGCGGGGCGACGAAGGCCGTAAAGGTGCAACCGATGGGCGTAAAGAAACTGTCAACGACTGGTCCCGGCACGCGGCGACTGGGTCTAGCTTCGTGTTGGTCCTCGACGCCGAGGGCCCCGCGGAGGCTGCCTCTGATGAGGCCCTGACAGCCGCCGCAAATATCCAGCGAATGGAGACGAGATGGGTGTCTTGGTTTACATCGTGCTGACGGTGTTGATCTTCGGCGTGCTCGGCCTGGTGCAGAAGTTGGTCGAAGGACTGTGAACTACGAAAACATCGTCGGCCTGGTGCTGTCAGTGCTTACCGCACTGTATTCTGGCGGGCGCGCTGCTCTTTCCCGAAAGGTTCTAGTGACTACGACAACGGCGGGGATACTCTTCCTCGCGCTCCTGATTGTGGCGCTTGCCGTTGCGCACGTGCCACTCGGCGACTACATGTACCGGGTTTATAGCTCCGACAAGCACTCTCGTGTCGAGCGGGTGATCTACCGGCTCATCGGGGCCGACCCGAAGTCTGAACAGTCTTGGGGCGCATACGCCCGCAGTGTGCTGGCCTTCTCGGCGATCAGCGTTCTGTTCCTGTTCATCTTCCAGCTGGTCCAGGGCAAGCTGCCGTGGCACCTCAACGATCCGGCAACACCGATGACCCCGGCGCTGGCGTGGAACACCGCGGTCAGCTTCGTCACCAACACGAACTGGCAGGCCTACTCCGGTGAGTCGACCATGGGCCATCTGGTTCAGATGGCCGGCCTGGCCGTGCAGAACTTCGTGTCGGCCGCGGTCGGCATAGCTGTCGCGATCGCGCTGGTGCGCGGATTCGCCCGCAAGCACACCGGCGATCTGGGCAACTTCTGGGTCGACCTGGTCCGCGGCACGCTGCGCATCCTGCTGCCGATCTCCGTGGTCGCCGCGATCATCCTGATCGCCGGCGGCGCCATCCAGAACTTCCACCTGCACGACCAGATCGCCAACACGCTGGCCGGCGGCCAGCAGACGATCACCGGTGGACCGGTCGCCAGCCAGGAGGCCATCAAGGAACTGGGCACCAACGGTGGCGGCTTCTACAACGCCAACTCGGCGCACCCGTTCGAGAACCCGACCTCGTGGACGAACTGGCTGGAGATCTTCCTGTTGCTGGTGATCAGCTTCTCGCTGCCCCGCACGTTCGGCCGGATGGTCGGCAGCAAGAAGCAGGGCTACGCGATCGCCTCGGTCATGGCGAGCCTCGCGCCTGATCAGCGTGCACGTTCATGATGTGGTTCCAGCTGCAGCACCACGGCACCGTTCCTACCGCCGTCGGTGCGGCGATGGAAGGTGTCGAGCAGCGGTTCGGCATTGCCAACTCGGCGGTGTTCGCCGACGTCGACGACGCTGACATCCACCGGAGCGGTCGATTCGTTCCACGACTCCTACACCAGCCTCGGCGGCATGATCACGCTGTTCAACATGCAGCTCGGCGAGGTGGCGCCCGGTGGCACCGGCTCGGGCCTGTACGGCATGCTGGTCCTCGCGGTGATCACGGTGTTCGTCGCCGGCCTGATGGTCGGCCGCACGCCGGAGTATCTCGGCAAGAAGATCAACCCGCGCGAGATCAAGCTTGCCTCGGCGTATTTCCTGACCACGCCGCTGATCGTGTTGCTCGGCACGGCCATCGCGATGGCGATGCCCGGCCAGCGGGCCGGAATGCTCAACACCGGACCGCACGGTCTCTCGGAAGTGTTGTACGCGTTCACCTCTGCGGCCAACAACAACGGCTCGGCGTTCGCCGGCATCAGCGTCAACACCGAGTGGTACAACACCGCGCTCGGACTTGGCGATGGTGTTCGGCAGGTTCCTGCCGATGGTCCTGGTGCTCGCGCTTGCCGGCTCGCTGGCCAAGCAGGGCACCACGCCGGCGTCGATCGGCACGTTGCCCACCCATCGACCGCAGTTCGTCGGAATGGTCGCCGGTGTCACCCTGATACTGGTGGCGCTGACCTTCCTGCCGATGCTCGCGCTCGGCCCACTCGCTGAAGGAATCCACTAAATGTCAACACCCACAATTGATTCCGCTGCAACTCCGCAGCAGAAGACGAGCGCGCCGAAAGGCCGCGTGCAGGGTGGCCTGCTCGACCCGCAGATGCTGTTGAAGTCGACACCGGGCGCGCTGGCCAAGCTCGACCCACGCACGTTGTGGCGCAATCCCGTCATGTTCATCGTCGAGATCGGCGCCGTCTGGAGCACCGTCCTGGCGATCATCAGCCCGTCGTGGTTCGCATGGCTGACCGTCGTATGGCTTTGGCTGACAGTCGTTTTCGCCAACCTGGCCGAAGCGGTTGCCGAGGGTCGCGGTAAGGCGCAGGCCGAATCGCTGCGCAGGACCAAGACCGCCACCATGGCCCGCCGCCTGACGGGCTGGGCAGCCGGGCGCTCCCGGCCACGAGGAGGAAGTCGCTGCGCCGCTGCTTCAGCAAGGCGATGTCGTGGTCGTCGAAGCAGGACAGGTGATCCCCGGCGACGGTGACGTCGTGGAAGGCATCGCGTCGGTTGATGAATCCGCCATCACGGGCGAATCCGCCCCGGTGATCCGCGAATCCGGCGGCGACCGCTCCGCGGTGACCGGTGGCACCACCGTGCTGTCGGACCGCATCGTCGTCAAGATCACGCAGAAGCCGGGCGAAAGCTTCATCGACCGGATGATCGCACTCGTCGAGGGCGCCAACCGGCAGAAGACGCCCAACGAGATCGCGCTGAACATCCTGCTGGCGGCGCTGACGATCATCTTCGTGTTCGCAGTCGCCACGCTGCAGCCGCTGGCGATCTTCTCGAAGGCGAACAACCCCGGCGTTCCGACAGCCTGGCGCTGACGTCAAACGGCGTCACCGGCATCGTGATGGTCTCGCTGCTGGTCTGCCTGATCCCGACGACGATCGGCGCGCTGCTGTCGGCCATCGGCATCGCGGGCATGGACCGCCTGGTGCAGCGCAACGTGCTGGCCATGTCCGGGCGCGCGGTGGAGGCCGCCGGCGACGTGAACACGCTGCTGCTCGACAAGACCGGCACCATCACGCTGGGCAACCGGCAGGCATCGGACTTCGTCCCGTTGTCCGGCGTCACCGCCGATGCGCTGGCCGATGCCGCGCAGCTGTCCAGCCTCGCCGACGAGACGCCGGAAGGCCGCTCCATCGTGGTGTTCGCCAAGCAGCAATACGGCCTGCGCGCCCGCACGCCCGGTGAGCTCGCCCACGCCCATTGGGTCGAATTCACCGCCACGACAAGGATGTCGGGCGTCGACCTCGACGGGCATCTGCTCCGCAAGGGCGCAGCCAACTCGGTCGCGGAGTGGGTCCGAAACCAGGGCGGCGAGGTCCCCGTCGAACTCGGCGGGATCGTCGACGGCATCTCCGCCGCGGGCGGCACCCCGCTGGTGGTCGGCGAGGTGAAAGACGGCAAGGCCTCCGTCTTGGGCGTGATCCACCTCAAGGACGTCGTCAAGCAGGGCATGCGTGACCGGTTCGACGAGATGCGCAAGATGGGCATCCGGACGGTGATGATCACCGGCGACAACCCGATGACCGCCAAGGCCATTGCCGACGAGGCCGGCGTCGACGACTTCCTCGCCGAGGCGACGCCCGAGGACAAGATGGCGTTGATCAAGAAGGAGCAGGCCGGCGGCAAGCTGGTCGCGATGACCGGCGACGGCACCAACGACGCGCCCGCTCTGGCTCAGGCCGATGTCGGCGTCGCGATGAACACCGGCACCTCGGCAGCCAAAGAGGCCGGCAACATGGTCGACCTGGACTCCGACCCGACCAAGCTCATCGAGATCGTCGAGATCGGCAAGCAATTGCTGATCACCCGCGGCGCGCTCACGACGTTCTCGATCGCCAACGACATCGCAAAGTATTTCGCGATCATCCCGGCGATGTTCGTGGCGCTCTTCCCTGGATTGGACATGCTGAACATCATGCGGCTGCACAGCCCGCAGTCAGCGATCCTGTCGGCGGTCATCTTCAACGCGGTCGTGATCGTCGCGCTGATCCCGCTGGCGCTTCGGGGTGTGCGCTACACCCCGAGCAGCGCGTCGAAGCTGTTGAGCCGCAACCTCTACGTCTACGGGCTCGGCGGCATCATCGCGCCGTTCATCGGCATCAAACTGATCGACCTCGTCATCCAATTCTTACCGGGAATGTGAGAGATGAATATCTCCAACTTTGTTCGCACAGCACTGGGCCGCGTTCCGCGCTCTACTGGTGCTCACCGTGATCGTCGGCATCGCCTACCCGCTGTTCATCTGGCTGGTGGCGCAGATACCCGGCCTGCGTGACAACGCCAACGGCTCCATCATCGAGGTCGACGGAAAGCCGGTGGGCAGCAGGCTGATCGGGCAGTCGTTCACCGACAAGGACGGCAATCCACTAAAGCAGTACTTCCAGAGCAGGCCATCGGCAGCCGGCGACGGGTATGACCCGCTCGCGACCAGCGCGAGCAACCTCGGACCGGAGAGCATCGTCGACACCCCCGCCGATCCGTCGCAGCCGAAAGACAACAACGGCTACAAGGCCAGCCTGCTCACCCTGGTGTGCGGTCGCAGCGCTGCCGTCGGCGAGCTCGAAGGCGTCGACGGGTCACGCCCGTTCTGCACCGGCGACGGCGTGGGCGCCGTGCTCTCCGTGATCGGCCCGAGGGACGCGCTCGGCAACGTCGTCACCCGACCAAGGTGGTCAGCGTCAACGAGCCCTGCGAAACGACGAAGACTCCGTTCCTGAACACCTACGAGGGCGTGAAGGTCGAGTGCGCCAAGTTCGGCGAGGACTACTCGATCGGTCAGATCGTGCCCATCCGCGGCGCGGCCCCGGCCGACCCCGCAGTGCCCGCCGACGCCGTCACCGCCAGCGGCAGTGGTCTCGACCCGCACATCTCGACCGCCTACGCCGACCTGCAGGTCGATCGAGTGGCCAAGGCGCGCGGCGTCAGCCCGGACCTGGTCCGGCAGGCCGTCGCCGACAATTGCGACGGACGCTGGCTGGGATTCATGGGTGAACCGCGGGTCAACGTGCTCGAGCTCAACCTCGAGCTGGACGCGAAGTATCCGGCTAAGGGCTGACGTGTTCGGTGGATGATGAGCATGTGAGCACGGCTGATCAACCTGTGGCCGACCGGCCCGACTACAAGAAGAAACGCGGGGAGCTGCGCATCTATCTCGGCGCAGCTCCCGGCGTCGGGAAAACGTTCGCCATGCTCGGCGAAGCCCATCGCCGGCTGGAGCGTGGGACCGACCTTGTAGCCGCGGTGGTGGAGACGCACGGCCGCAAGAAGACCGCCGACCTCATGGAAGGCATCGAGATCATCCCGCCGCGCTACATCGAGTACCGGGGAACCAGGTTCCCCGAGCTCAACGTCGAGGCGGTGCTGAGGAGACAACCACATGTGGTGCTGGTCGACGAGCTGGCGCACACCAACACGCCCGGCAGCAAGAACCCCAAACGCTGGCAGGACGTCGAGGAGCTGCTCGACGCGGGGATCACCGTGATCACGACGGTCAACGTCCAACACTTGGAGAGCCTCAACGACGTCGTCGCGCAGATCACCGGAATCGAGCAGCAGGAGAAGGTCCCGGACGAGGTCGTGCGAGCGGCTGATCAGATCGAGCTGGTCGACATCACACCGGAAGCGTTGCGGCGCAGGCTTGCTCACGGCAATGTCTACGCGCCGGAGCGCATCGACGCGGCGCTGTCCAACTACTTCCGCCGCGGCAACCTGACGGCGCTGCGCGAGCTGGCGCTGCTCTGGCTGGCCGACCAGGTGGACGCGGCGCTGGAGAAGTACCGCGAAGAGAACAAGATCACCGACACTTGGGAAGCCCGCGAGCGCGTCGTGGTGGCCGTCACCGGCGGACCGGAATCGGAAACGCTTGTGCGACGGGCGTTTCGCATCGCGTCGAAGGCCAGCGCCGAACTGATGGTGCTGCATGTCGTTCGCGGCGACGGGCTTTCGGGTGTTGCGGCGCCACAGATGGGCAAGGTGCGCGAGCTGGCCACCAGCCTCGGTGCCACCCTGCACACTGTGGTCGGCGACAACGTGCCAGACGCGCTGTTGGATTTCGCCCGTGAGATGAATGCCACCCAGCTCGTCATCGGTACGTCACGGCGATCGAAATGGGCTCGCATCTTCGACGAAGGCATCGGCGCAGCGGTCGTCCAGCAGTCCGGGAAGATCGACGTCCACATGGTCACCCACGGAGAGTCCAAACGCGGCTTCGCCGTGGTCGTACCTGTCCCCCCGCGCAGCGTCACGTGATGTCTTGGCTCGCCGCGCTTGTGGTTCCGTCAGCGATCTGCGCGATCATCGTTTTCCTTCTCGACCCGTTCCTCGGCATCGGCGGTGAAAGCGCCCTGTTCTTCATCGGCGTGCTCATCGTCGCGCTGCTCGGCGGCGTCGCGCCCGCAGCGCTTTCGGCTGTGCTGTCCGGGCTGCTGCTCAACTACTTCCTCGTCGAGCCGCGCTATACCTTCACGATCGCCGAACCCGACAGCGCCGTCACCATCGTCGTGCTGCTGCTCGGTCGCTGTTGCGGTGGCCGCCCTCGTCGACGGCGCCGTCAATCGGGCCAGGGAGGCCAGGCAGGCGTCGCAGGAAGCCGAACTGCTCGCACTGTTCGCCGGTTCTGTGCTGCGCGGCGCCGACCTCGAGACGCTGCTGGAACGGGTCCGCGAGACGTATTCCCAACGCGCCGTGAGCATGTTGCGCATCCAGGACGGGGACTCCGATGGCCAGATCGTCGCCTGCGTCGGGCAGGACCCGTGCACCGACGTCGACAACGCCGACACCGCCGTCGAGGTCGGCGACGACGAATTCTGGATGCTGATGTCCGGCCGCAAGCTCGCCGCGAGGGACCGCAGGGTGCTCGGCGCGGTCGCCAAGCAGGCGGCGGGCCTGATCAAGCAGCGCGAGCTCTACCGAGGAGGCAGGCAAGGCCGAAGCCATCGCGCAGGCCGACGAATTGCGCCGCTCGCTTCTCTCGGCGGTCAGCCATGACCTGCGCACGCCACTCGCCGCCGCCAAGGCCGCGGTGTCCAGCCTGCGCAGCGACGACGTCGACTTCTCCGCCGAGGACACCGCCGAACTGCTCGCCACCATCGAGGAGTCCATCGACCAACTCACCGCGCTGGTCGGCAACCTGCTCGACTCGTCGCGGCTGGCCGCGGGAGTGGTTCGCCCCGAATTGCGGCGCGTGTACCTCGAGGAGACGGTGCAGCGCGCGCTGCTCGGCGTCAGCAGAGGAGCCACGGGTTTCGGCAGGCACGGTATCGACAGGGTGAAGGTCGATGTTGGCGACGCGGTGGCGATGGCCGACAGCGGCCTGCTCGAGCGGGTGCTGGCCAACCTCATCGACAACGCATTGCGATATGCGACCGACAGCCCGGTGAGGGTCACCGCCGGCCAGATAGGCGACCGGGTGCTGATCGCCGTCGCCGATGAAGGACCGGGGATACCGCGCGGCACCGAAGACCAGTTGTTCGCGCCGTTCCAACGGCTTGGCGACAACGACAACAGCATCGGCGTCGGCCTCGGGCTCTCCGTCGCCCGCGGATTCGTGGAGGCGATGGACGGCACGATGTCCGCCACCGACACTCCTGGCGGCGGGCTTACCGTCGAGATCGACCTTGCCGCACCGCCGAAGGGCGGGTCGACATGAGCCCAGTGAAGACCAGGGTCCTCGTCATCGACGACGAACCGCAGATCCTGCGGGCGTTGCGGATCAACCTGTCGGTGCGCGGCTACGACGTGGTCACTGCATCGACAGGAAACGGTGCGCTGCGCGCCGCCGCCGACGAACACCCCGACGTCGTCATCCTGGATCTCGGGCTGCCCGACATGTCCGGCATCGACGTCATCGGAGGGCTGCGGGGTTGGCTGACCGTGCCGATCATCGTTCTCTCGGCGCGCACCGATTCCGCGGACAAGGTCGAGGCGCTCGACGCGGGTGCCGACGACTACGTCACGAAACCGTTCGGTATGGACGAGTTTCTCGCCCGGTTGCGCGCCGCCATCCGGCGCGGTACGGCTGCGACGGAGATGGACCAGCCTGTCATCGAAACAGCATCTTTCACAGTCGATCTCGCGGCGAAGAAGGTGACCAAGAACGGCACGGAGGTACATCTCACCCCCACCGAGTGGGGCATGCTGGAGATGCTGGCCCGCAACCGCGGCAAGCTGGTCGGCCGCGAAGAACTCCTCAGGGAGGTCTGGGGGCCCGCGTACGCGAAGGAAACCCACTATCTACGCGTGTACCTCGCGCAGCTGCGGCGCAAGCTCGAGGACGACCCGTCCCATCCCGTTCACCTGCTGACCGAAGCCGGGATGGGCTACCGCTTCCAGGAGTGACTTTTCCCCGCGAGCTGGGCCCACACCGCAGGTAGGGGAACGCTTGTGCCCGCAAAACCGCAGGAGAGCGCAGACGTTAGCGTCTGCTCGCGCGATCAGGCCTTCAGCCGATGCGCGATCTGAAAGACGTTGCCGAACGGGTCCTTGACCATCGCACGCCTGTCGCCGTACGGCGTAGTCGTCGGCGCTTCCAGGGTTTCGGCGCCGGCATTGACAGCACGTCGATACGACTCGTTTGCGTCAGCGACGTAAACGTAGAGGAAAGCGGGAAAGAGTTCGCGGTCTCCGACGGGCGTCACCATGACGAGTGAATCGCCGACGCGGATCTCCGCCGGTCGACCCTCCACGATGTCGCCGGTCGCACCGAATACGACACGGAGAAACGCTACAAATCCCGCGACATCGTCGACGACGATGCGCGGCGTCACAGTGTGGTAGCCCTCAGGCGTGGCGCGATCGAAGGTCACGTATATACCGCTTCCAGGAGTGACTTTTCCTCGCGAGCTGGGCCCACACCGCAGGTAGGGGAACGCTTGCGCCCGCGAATCCCTAGGAGCTCGCGGACTTTCGCGTCTGCTCGCGCAACTAACTGGCGGTCTCCTCTGCGAGGGCAATCAGCTTCTTGCGCACCAGATCCGGGCGCTCGTCGACGACGAAGTGGGACGTGTCGACGGTCTCGAGGATGTAGTCGTCGGCCTTGGCGGTTTCGGCGGCCACAAACGACGGGGCAACCGCGTGGTCGCCCTTCCCGTACAACACACGGATCGGAATCGATATCCGCCGAGTCTCGGGATTGCGGGCGCCCCGCGGGATTTCGCGTGTCAGGAACGTGCGGTAGGTGTCGCGTCCGGCTTTCGCGCACACCGGGTCACGAAACCGCTCGGCGAATACGCGAGCAGTTTCGCGGTCCACCTTGGACCCGACCCCGAAGATCACCCGCTCGACATACTTGGTGCGTCGCTGCACCGTAATGCCGAACGTGGCGAGCGGCACCTGATAGTCGAAGCGCCACAGGTTCGGCAGCACCTCGCGCGCCGACACCCACGGGTGCGCCATATTGCACGCGAGGTAGCCCTCGAATCGGTCGGGCTCGTCGAGCACCATCAGATAGCCGGCATACGCGCCCCAGTCATGGGCCAGCAGCAGAACACGGTCGAGCGCCATCGCGTCGAGCAGCGCCAGCACGTCCTTGGCGACGTCTGCCTTCGCCCACTTGTGCGGCGCAGGCCCGGACCAGCCGTATCCGGGTAGATCGGGCGCGATGATCCGCATCCCTGGCGGTGGGTCGGCCAGCAGATCGCGCCACTCCCAGTGGTGCTGAGGCCACCCGTGCAACGCGAGAACGGGGCGACCGTCGGGCGGACCGGCTTCAGTCACGTGAAAGCGCACCCCACGGGCTTCGACGAACGACCGGCGCACCCCGTCGATCGGCGGTGGATCAGCTGCCATGAATCGGACTATAGAGAAGGGCTCGCGGCGCTACCGTGCGGGTATGTCCGCATATCGGGAACTGTTCGACGCCAGCCTGTCAGACCCGACGGCCTTCTGGGCCGACGCCGCGCAGGCCGTGACATGGACGCGTGAGCCGACGCAGATCCTCGACGACTCGAACCCGCCGTTCTACCGGTGGTTTCCCGACGGCGAGCTCAACACCTGCGCCAACGCACTGGACCGCCACGTCGACGCGGGCCGCGGCGACCAGCCTGCGCTGATCTACGACTCGCCGGTGACCGGCACGCAGCGCACCTACACCTACCGCGAACTGCTCGACGAGACCGCGAAGTTCGCAGGCGTGCTGCGCGGCCTCGGCGTCGGCAAGGGCGACCGCGTCGTGATCTACATGCCGATGATTCCCGAGGCCGTCATCGCGATGCTGGCGTGCGCGCGGCTGGGCGCTGTGCACTCGGTGGTGTTCGGCGGCTTCGCGGCCCACGAACTCGCCGCACGCATCGACGACGCCCGACCCGCCGCGATCGTCACCGCGTCCTGCGGCATCGAGCCGAAACGCATCGTCGACTACAAGCCGATGATCGACGCGGCACTCGAGATCGCCGAGCACGCCCCGCCGGCCTGCGTCATCCTGCAGCGCCACCAGAGCCCGTGCGAGCCGCTGGCCGGTCGCGATCTCGACTGGCACGAGCTGATGGCCGACGCCCAGCCGGTGGATGCGGTGCCCGTCGCAGCAACCGATCCCCTCTACGTGCTGTACACCTCTGGGACGACCGGGCGGCCGAAGGGAATCGTGCGCGACAACGGCGGCCACGCCGTCGCATTGCTGTGGAGCATGCGGCACGTCTACGACACCGAGCCCGGCGACGTGTTTTGGGCCGCCTCCGACGTCGGCTGGGTGGTCGGCCACTCCTACATCGTGTACGGGCCGCTGCTGCTCGGCGCGACCACGATGCTCTACGAGGGCAAGCCGGTGGGTACGCCCGATGCGGGCGCGTTCTGGCGGGTCGCCGCCGAGCACAAGGTCAAGGCGTTGTTCACCGCGCCGACCGCGATCCGCGCGATCAAGAAAGAGGATCCGGACGGCGTGCACATGGGCAAGTACGACCTGTCCGCCCTGCAGGTGCTGTATCAGGCAGGCGAGCGGCTCGACCCCGACACTTATCACTGGGCGTCGCAGCGCCTCGGCATTCCCGTCGTGGACCACTGGTGGCAGACCGAAACCGGTTGGGCGATCGCGGCCAATCCGATGGGCGTCGAACAACTGGACATCAAACCGGGCTCACCGACAGTGGCGATGCCGGGATACGACGTCCGGATCATGCGGCCCGACGGCTCGGAGGCCGCACCCAACGAGGAGGGCGCGATCTGCGTCAAGCTGCCGCTGCCGCCGGGCACGTTGCCGACGCTGTGGGGTGACGACGACCGCTATATCAAATCGTATCTCTCGGCGTTCCCCGGCTACTACCTGACCGGTGACGGCGGCTACATCGACGACGACGGCTACCTCTACGTGATGGGACGCACCGACGACGTCATCAACATTGCGGGACACCGCTTGTCGACCGGATCAATCGAGGCGGTACTGGCCGCGCACCCTGCCGTCGCGGAGTGCGCGGTGATCGGCGTCGCCGACGAGATCAGAGGTCAGGTGCCGCGCGGCTTCGTCGTGCTGAAAGCAGGCGCGTCGGACGAAGGACTGGCCGAGGACCTCATCGCCGCCGTGCGCGACAACATCGGCGCCGTCGCCAACTTCAGGGCGGTCGATGTGGTGCCCGCGCTGCCGAAGACGCGGTCCGGGAAGATCCTGCGCAAGACCATGCGCGGCATCGCCGACGGCCGCGACGAGCCGGTGCCCTCGACGATCGAGGACCCGGCCGTGCTCGACGCGCTGAAGCCGATCCTGCAGGGCTGACTTTCGCTGCGGCCGGTCAGTCGCAGCCGCGTAGCCAGGGCTCGCGCCAATGCGGGTGTCCGGCAACGAGTTTGGCCGCAGCCTCCGGTCCCCACGATCCCTTCGCGTATGGCTGCACCGGGGGCGGTGAATCGATCAGCGGTTGCACGATGCGCCAGGTCTCCTCGACACCGTCTTCCCTGGCGAACTGGGTGGAGTCCCCCTTCATCGCGTCGCTGAGCAGACGCTCGTACGGTTCGGGCGCCTCGCCGAGTTCCTCGGCGAAGATCATCGACAGGTCGACGCACCGGGTGCTGTTCTCACCGGGCTGCTTGGCCTGAATGATCAGGTCGGTACCGGGATTTGGATCGATGCGGAGCACGAGTTCGTCGGGATCATGCGTCGCCTTGGTGATCGCCAGCTTGGGCGGACGCTTGAAGATGACCCGGATCTCGGTGGCCCGCACAGGCAGCGCCTTACCCGCGCGGATGTAGAACGGCACCCCGGCAAACCGCCAGTTGTCGATCTCCAGCCGCAGCGCGGCGAAGGTCTCGGTCTGCGAATTCGGTTGCACCCCTTTGACGGAGCGATATCCCTCGTACTGGCCACGCACATAGTGCGCGGGATCGGCCGCTGGCATCGCGCGGAACACCTCGACGCGTTTGTCGCGCAGACCGTCGGCGTCGGCGACGCTCGGCGGCTCGGCGGCGAACAGCCCGATCAGCTGCAGCAGGTGGTTCTGCACGACGTCTCGCAGCGCCCCGACGGGTTCGTAGAAGCTGCCCCTGTCCTCCACCCCGAAGTTCTCGGCCATCGTGACCTGCACGCATTGGATCCGGTCGCGGTTCCAGAGCGGCTCGAAAATCGAATTGGCGAACCGCAGGAACATGATGTCCATCGCGGGTTCCTTGCCGAGGAAGTGGTCGATGCGGAAGATCTGCCACTCCTCGAGAACACTGCGCAGCTGCTCGTTGAGTTCACGGGCCGATGCCAGGTCATGGCCGAACGGCTTCTCCACCACCACCCGGGCGTGTGCCGTCAGGTTGGCGTGCGCAAGACCCTCGACGACGCGGCCGAACAACGACGGCGGGATCTCGAGGTAGAACACGGGCGTGTGCTTGCCTTCGAGCGCACGAGCCACGCGCTCATAGGTTTTCGCGTCGGCGAAATCGCCGGACACCATCGACAGTCGTTGCGCGAATCGGCCGAACACGTCCTCGTCGATCGTTTCGCCTGCGGTCTCGATCGAGCTCCTGGCATGGTCGATCAGCGCCGCCTCCGACCAGTCGTCGAGGGCGACTCCGACGATCGGGCAGTCGAGAAGGCCGCGGCGCTCCAGCCGGTAGAGCGACCGGAACGTCATCTTCCTGGCCAGATCGCCGGTGATTCCGAAGATCACCAGCACGTCAGCGGGCTTCGGCGTGGGAGCCGTCATTGGCGCTACTCCTTCTTCTCGACGTGGCCGCCGAATTGGCTGCGCATGGCCGAGAGGCACTTGGCGGTGAACTCGCCGAGCTCTCGCGACTCGAACCGCTCGAACAGCGACGTCGTGATGACCGGCGCGGGCACGCCCTCGTCGACCGCTGCCAGCACCGTCCATCGGCCTTCACCGGAATCCGATACCCGGCCGGTGAAATCGTCGAGTTCGGGTGATTGCGCCAGCGCGGCGGCGATCAAGTCGACGAGCCACGACGACACCACCGAGCCCCGGCGCCACACCTCGGCGACTTCCCCGACGTCGATCGTGTACTGGTACGCCCACGGATCGCGCAGCGGGGTGGTCTCCGCATCGACCGTCTGGTCGATCTTGCCCGCGTCGGCGTGCTTGATGATGCTCAGGCCCTCGGCGATGGCGGCCATCATCCCGTACTCGACCCCGTTGTGCACCATCTTCACGAAATGCCCTGCGCCACTTGGCCCGCAGTGCAGATAGCCTTCCTGGGCGGTGCCGTCGGCGCGGGTGCGGCCTGGTGTGGGTTCGGCGCAACCGTTACCAGGGGCGATCGTCTTGAAGATCGGATCGAGGTGTTCGACGACCTCGTTCTCGCCGCCGATCATCAGGCTGTAGCCGCGCTCGAGCCCCCACACTCCGCCGCTGGTGCCGACGTCCACGTAGTGAATGTTCTTCGTCAGCAGGTTCTTCGCCCTGGTGATGTCGTCGCGGTAGTAGGAGTTGCCGCCGTCGATCACCGTGTCACCCGGGTCGAGCAGCCCGACCAACTGGTCCAGCGTCGAGTCCACCACCGCCGCGGGCAACATCAGCCATATCGCCCGTGGCTTCTCCAGCTTGTCTACGAAATCGGACAGCGACGTCGCGCCTGTCGCCCCCTCCTTCGCCAGGCCGCTGACCGCGTCGGCGTTCATGTCGAAGACGACGCAGCGATGCCCGTCGCGCATCAGACGCCGCACGAGGTTCGCCCCCATCCGGCCGAGTCCAACCATTCCCAACTGCATTGGTCTGTCGGTTGCCATGCCCCCATTTAACTTGCATTGCCTTGGGCAGCCATGAGAAACGGGCCACAGCTTTCGTCCAGGTACTCTCGATAGGACACCAGTAAGCGCACGACCAAAGGGAGCAATGAGTAGCGCCTCGCGCGCACCCCGAAGACCTGTCCCACCCCGGATTGATCGCAGCCGTGAAAGGTATCCGGAGGTGGGAGCGTGCTGACGGCGCTGGCCAACATCGGTCTCGGCGTTCTGGTGGTCGTCCTGATCACGGCATTCACCGCGTACTTCGTCGCGCAGGAGTTCGCATATACGGCCGTGAACCGGTCCCGCCTGACGGCGCTGAGCGAGGCCGGCGACTCTGCCGCCGCACGAGCGCTCGAGGTGACGCGGCGGACGTCGTTCATGCTGTCGGGTGCGCAGCTGGGCATAACCGTCACCGGGCTGTTGGCGGGCTACCTCGCCGAGCCGTTGATTGGAGCGGGCCTCGCCGACCTCCTCGGCATCGCCAGCGTGCCGACCGCCGTCGGCGTCGCGGTGGGCGCGGCGGTGTCGCTGCTGGTGTGCACGTTCATCCAGATGCTGTTCGGCGAGCTGTTACCGAAGAACCTCGCGATCGCCGTACCCGAGTCGGCCGCGCGCAGGCTGGCGGCGTCGACGCACTGGTATCTGCGCCTGTTCGGGTGGCTGATCTGGTTGTTCGACCAGTCGTCGAACCTACTGCTGCGCGCCTTGCGAATCGAGCCGGTGCATGACGTCGAGCAGTCGGCGACGGCGCGCGATCTCGAGTACATCGTCGCCGCCTCGGTTGCCGCGGGCGAGCTGCCGCGCGACCTGTCCACTCTGCTCGATCGCGTGCTGGACTTCCCGACCAGCACGGCCGAGCACGCGATGATCCCGCGCACGCGCGTCGACACAGTCCGGTTCGACGAGTCGGTCGACGCGGTGCTCACCCGCATGGCCACCGGCCACACCCGGTATCCGGTCGTCGGCGACACCACCGACGAGGTCCTGGGCGTCATTGATCTGCACGGTGTGCTCGACGCCGATGCGACAGACACGGCGCGGTCGCGCTGCAGGCCCGCGGTCCAGGTGCCCGCGTCGCTGCCGCTGCCCGACACCTTGAAGCGCCTCACCGAGGCCGGCGACGAAATGGCTTTGGTCATCGACGAATACGGCGGCTTCGCAGGAGTCGTCACCGTCGAGGACATCGCCGAGGAGCTCGTCGGCGAGATCACCGACGAACACGACGCCGCCGAAGCTCAGGTCATCCGCAGCGCCGACGGGTGGCTGCTGCCCGGCGACATGCACATCGACGAGGCGCAGCGGCTGCTCGAAGAGCGGCTGCCCGACGGCGACTACGAGACCATGTCCGGGCTGATCATCGAACGGTTCGGCAGGCTGCCCGCCGTCGGCGACAGCATCGACATCCCGCTGCCTGCCGACATCGCAGCATGGTCGGCGTCGCCAAAAGTGTTGTCGGCCACGGTCCGATCCTTGGAGCGTCGGGTGCCCGCCGAGGTTCTCGTCGCGATACACACCAGGGCGGCCGACGATGAGTAACCCGTGGGTGGTGCTTGCGGTCACGATCGGACTCATCGCGGTGAGCGCGTTCTTCGTCGCCGTCGAGTTCGCCTTGCTGACCGCGCGCCGCCACCGTCTGGAGGATGCCGCCGCCACCAGCAGTCCGGCACGCGCCGCGTTGCGCAGCACCACCGAGCTGTCGGTTCTGTTGGCGGGCAGCCAGCTCGGCATCACCGCGTGCACGCTGGCACTGGGCGCGAACACCAAACCGGCGGTGCACCACTGGCTCACTCCCCTGATCCACTCGATCGGAGCACCGATGTGGGTGGCGGATGCGGCGGGCTTCGTGCTGGCGCTCGCCGTCGTCACCTTCCTGCACCTGGTGATCGGCGAAATGATGCCGAAGTCGTGGGCCATCGCCCATCCCGAACGCGCGGCGATCATCCTGGCGATACCGATGCGGGCGTTCATGGCGGTCACCCGACCGGTGCTGAATGCATTGAACCGCGCTGCCAACTGGTGCGTGCGCAAGGTGGGCGTCGACCCCGTCGACGAACTCGGCGAGGGCCAGGACTCCGAAACCTTGCGACAGCTCGTGGAACACTCAGCCGCCGCGGGCACGCTCGACCAGCGGCACTACCGCAACCTCGCGACCGCGCTAGAGCTGGAGAAGCTCACGGTCGGTGACATCGTTTCACGCACAGCGCAATTGAGCACCGTGACCGGCGGCGCCGATGCCGGGGCGATTCAGACGATGTCCCAGCTGACCGGGCACCAGCGGATACTCGTTCAGGGCGATGACGCGGTCGCGGGGGTGGTGCACGTCCGCGACAGCCTGCGCGTCGAACCCGGCGTCACCGCCCGCGACCTGATGCGGCCGGTATTGCGACTGCCCGCGAGCACACCGGTGTACCGGGCGCTGCACCTGATGCGGCAGACCCGAAACCATCTGGCGATCGTCGTCGATGACGGTGAGTTCGCCGGGCTCATCACCCTCACCGACGTCATGCAACGGCTGCTGGGCGACGCTCAGTCGGCGGCGTGACCGGCTTCCGGTGTGCTGAGCCATCGCTTGAACAGGGCGTCGAAGCGCCGATAACTCTCGCGCAGCTCATGCGCGGGCCAGTCGTCAGGAATCAGCTCGGCAGGCAGGAGCGGGTCGAGTTCGAGATGCCTGACGGCCGCAATGGACAGCGCGAACTGGTAGGTGGAGTCGTCGGCCCCAGCGGCTTCGATATCGAGCTCGTCGTTCATCGCGGCGGTGAGCCTGCGCGCATCGACTGCCCAATCATCAAGGCTGAACAGCGATCTCACGGCGTCGGCGGGAATGTCCGTCTCGGCGCCGTGGAAGTGCACGCACTGCTGGTCAAGCACCGCGCGCAGCGTCGGAAGGCGGTCGCGGTCGAGGTTGTCGGGCCGAATCCAAATGCCCTCGCGTAACTCGGCGAGGTGCAGTGCGATGGCGGCCTTGCGCAGCGCGAGTCGATCGGTCGCCGATCGTCGTTCCAGTGAGACGATTGCCAACTCCCACGTCCCGTCCCACGGCGACAGGGCTGTGTCGTCGATTCGGGATGCCACGTCCACCCGTTGCCGTCGCTCGAGCAGGCGGCCCGCGAGCGCGTAGACACCGTCGTCGCTGGTGAGTTCCCCGGCGGAGACCATACGCCACAGGCAGGTGCGGGCGGCGCCCCCGCTAATGCCGAACAACGACGCCACTCCGACGAGTTCACCGACTCTGAGCCGGGGTTCGTCGGCGCCCAGCAAGGCCGAGGCGAGGACAGAGCGCGCGCTCAGCGGGCGGTCGCCGATCAGATCGGCGACGCGGGCGCGGCGCTCTTCGACTGCGGCTGCGGGCACGCGCCCATTATTCCATCATCTCACAGACTTATTGACACATGACCTAAATAGTGTGACACTCGTTCACTATGAGCACGCCGACGAAGTCGTCGGTCGCCGGGGACGTGGAGGTCGTTCGCCGCATCCTCGCGCACATCGACGCGGGCACGACCGATGAAGGTGACGCCTGGCGGGAGCCCGTCGAGAACTATCTGGACCCAGGCCGATTCGCTGCCGAACTCGAGACGTTGCGCTCGTTTCCAAGCGTGTATCTACCATCGGCCGCCATCCCCTCCCCTGGCGATCACGTCGAACGGGTGAGCTTCGGCGTCCCGCTGTTCGCGGTGCGGGACAACGAAGGTCGCGCCAGGGTGTTTCGCAATGCGTGCCGCCATCGTGGGATGGCGCTCGTCGAGGGCCCGGGCTGTGCCCACGCGCTGGTGTGCCGCTATCACGGCTGGACGTACCGCCTCGACGGCTCGCTGTCGCATGTCCCGCACGCCGACGCATTCCCTGATCTCGACGCCGCAACCCGAGGCCTCGTCGAGGTCCAGAGCCACGAGGTGGACGGCCTGATCGTCATCGGCCCCCTGCAATCCGCAACTCCGCACTCGGACGAGGCGATGACGGCGCTGACCGACGGCAGCCCGTGGCGCGACAAGCTGCTGCCCGTCGAGCGACTGGTCTACGTAGACGTCACTGCGCGGCCGATGAATTGGAAGGTTCTCGTCGAGCAGTTCCTCGAGGGCTACCACATCCGCTCGACACACAAGACCACGTTCTACCCGATCCAGTACGACGACCTCAACGTCATCGAACGATTCGGGCCGAACACCCGAATCACGTTCCCCTATCAGAACATCGAGCGACTGCGCGACCGCCCGGAGTCGTCGTGGAACATCGGTAGACGGGCGACCTTCGTCTACCACCTGTTCCCGAACGTCATGCTTGCGACGTTCCCCGACCAGGTGCTGATGCTGGTGATCGAACCGGTCGACATCGGCCACTCCACCGTGACGATGTACGCCTTGACGACGGCCGCGGTGGCCGACGCTCTTGCGGCAAGTCCCGGCGTTGGCACCGGTCCCCGCAGCCTGCTGGCTGCGGGCGGAATTGAGGACAACGAAATGTCGGAGGGTGTTCAGCGGGGCCTGCACGCGGGCGCCAACACCTTCGTCGAGTTCGGCAGGCACGAAAGCGCGCTCGGGCACTTCCACGCCACCCTCGACCAGCGCTTGCAGACCGTCGCGCGCATACGCTAAGCCTGTACCGACGGACCGCAGGAGCCCGCCGAGGCACCGGCCTGACCCGCACCGACATTCCTTTATTTCCACGCTGACAAGAACTATTGTGATGTCGGCATATGTTGATACGAACTCTGCTCCCACCTGCAAAGGGCGGTCAGAGCGATTAAGGAGTTGAACAGCATGCGAGTTTCTGAAACCAGGGCCGGCGGCTGCAACTGTCATTGCAATGCGTGCGAGGGCGGTCATCACTGCGGCAACCCGCCCAACTGCAACGTGAGGCGCTGACGACAGCGGATTAGGCGGCTCGTCGCCGGGGTACTTCTCTAGCCTGCCGACCCGTCAATAAACGGGTCGAAGGGAGGCGAACCCGTGGCGACGCGGCCGAAGGTCATGGCGGTACAGGGTGCCGCCGTGCTGATAGCCGCCGCATTCGTGATCATCGGGGTGCTCGGTTTCATCCCAGGGGCGACGTCCCACCTCGACCAGTTGCAGTGGGCCGGTCACCATTCCGGTGCGAAGCTGTTCGGGATGTTCGCGGTCTCCGGACTGCATAATGTCGTCCATTTTGCGTCCGGCGTGATCGGCTTCATATTCGCGCGTACGTACGCGGCATCGCGCGCCTATCTGCTCGGCGGTGGGCTCGTCTACCTCGCGCTGTGGTTATACGGGTTGCTGATGAACCAGGCCAGCGCACTCAACATCATGCCGCTGAACGACGCCGACAACTGGCTGCACTTCGGGCTGGGAGTGGTCATGTTGCTGCTGGGTGTGACGCTGGCGGGCCAGCGCGACCCGACGCGAAGACCCAAGCGCCGCACCAAGGTTCGCACCTAGGCGATGGAAAGCGCGATACCGTCGAGGATGTCGTGCTCGCTGACCACCAACTCGGTTATTCCTGCCCGGCTGCCGAGGGCGTCTGCGAGTTCCTCGACGATGATGGCACCTCCGCCGATCACGTCGACCCGGCCTTCGTGCATGGGGCCAAGCGCGGCGCGCTGGTCATGCGACATCGCGATGATCTTCTCGCACACCGGCAGCAGATCGCCGAATCCGACGCGGGACAGGTGAATCGCTGCGGGGTCATAGGTCGTCATGCGTTGAGCCAGCGCAGAAAGCGTGGTCATGGTCCCTGCCACACCGACCCAGGTCCGTGCCCGCTCGACGGGCACCACGCGCAGCGCCTCCCCCAGCCGTTCGCGCACCACATCACGCGCGGCCGCCACCTCCACCGCCGTCGGCGGGTCACTGTGCAGACACCGCTCGGTCAGCCGGACACAGCCGATGTCCGCCGAGTAACCGGCCTGCATCTCCCGCTCGCCCAACACCACCTCGGTGGATCCACCGCCGAGGTCGACGACTACGAAAGGGCCTGCGGCGACGTCCAATTCACCGACCGCGCCGCGAAACGACAGCTCGGCCTCCTCATCGCCGGTGATCACCTCGGCAACGGCACCCGGCACGACGGAGCCGAGCACGTCGGCGGTCATCGCGAAGAACACGTCACGGTTGGCTGCGTCGCGGGTCGCCGACGTCGCAACCATTCGCACCTTGTTAACGTCGTTGCGGCGCAACAGTTCGGCGTAGTCGGTGAGCGCGGCCTTCGTCCGCTCGATCGCTTCCGGCGCGAACTCGCCTGTGGCGTCGACGCCCTGACCCAGCCGCACGATGCGCATCTCACGATGGACATCGCGAAGGCCGCCATATATCGGGTCGGCGATCAACAGCCTGATCGAGTTGGTGCCGCAGTCGATCGCGGCGAATCTGCTCATTGCTCGGCTCCCACTCGCTCCGGTCCTCGCTGCGCTGCGATCCTCACTCGCGCTCGCCTTCGGGGCTCATTGCTCGGCTCCCACTCGCTCCGGTCCTCGCTGCGCTGCGATCCTCACTCGCGCTCGCCTTCGGGGCTCATTGCTCGGCTCCCACTCGCTCCGGTCCTCGCTGCGCTGCGATCCTCACTCGCGCTCGCCTTCGGGCGTCACATCCACACCTCCGGATCCAGGATCCCCGCCATACCCGGTTCGGCGGCCAGCGCGGCCAGCGCCTCGTCGCCGAACGGGTTGACCCCCGGGCCCTTGGCCAGCGAATGCGCGATCAGGACGTGAAGGCACTTCACCCGCTCCGGCATCCCACCGCCGGAGAACGTGGTGCCCAGCGATTCGATCGCATCGCGCTCAGCCAGATACGACTCGTGTGCGGCGCGGTAGCCGGCGGCCAGCTGCGGGTCGTCGTGGAGCCGGTCGCTCATCTCCCGCATCAGCCCCGACGACTCGAGTCGGCTCGCGGCGGCCGTCAGCACGGGATGCGTCAGGTAGTACAGCGTCGGAAACGGCGTTCCGTCAGGCAGTCTCGGGGCGGTCTTCACGACACCCGGTTCGCCGTTCGGGCATCGATATGCGATCTCAAGGACACCGCGGGGCTCGCGGCCGAGCTGCCGCGCGACAGCGTCGAGATCCGACTGCTCAACCACCGGGAGGGGGAACACTGCCCGGAACGGTCGGCGGAAGGGTCGGCTCCGGCGGAGCAGACGCCGGGATGTTGTGCGGGTCATCAGCAATGGTGTGCCACAGCGAGGTGTACCAGGGCTGGCCCGTCCGCGCCGCCGTGGTGTCGGGACCCGGCTCCGCAGGCAGCGCCGCGCCCGGCGGCAACTGCACCTCATAGGGGATGTCGCCGGGTTTGACGAAGCCGAGCCGCTCGCGGGCTTGCGCCGCAACGTAAACGGGGTCTGCCAGTTTCACCTTCTGCTGCTCGAGGTCGGCGATCTCGGCGCGCAACTTCGCCTCAGTCGCGGCCAGCTGCTTCATCTCTGTCCGTTGGGCGAAGTACGTGCGAACCGGACCGGCGATCGTCAGTGTCAGCACGCAGACCACCGCGGCGAGAATGGCCGCCCGCCGCGCCGCCGAGCCCAGCCGTTGCTCCGACTGCTGTTCGGCGGCTTCGGCGATCGACTTCTTGATCGAGTCGCCGCCATTCTCTTCGACGGGCTCCTGCTCGGGCCGCGGCTCGGCCTTGCGTGGTTCGCGGCGCGCGGGAGACCCGGCGCGAGGACGGCCGCGAGCAACGTCGCCGGACTTTCCCGGCTTACCCGGCCGGGACGCCGGTGACCGTCGCTTGGGATCGGGCCGTTTCGCTTCGGGCACGGGCTATTTGGCCTCCGGCGCAAATCTGGGGAACGCCAGGTCGCCCGCGTAGCGCGCGGCGTCGCCGAGCGTCTCCTCGATCCGCAGCAGCTGGTTGTACTTGGCGACGCGCTCGCTGCGCGCGGGCGCACCGGTCTTGATCTGGCCGCTGCCGACCGCGACGGCGAGGTCGGCGATCGTGGTGTCCTCGGTCTCGCCGCTGCGGTGGCTCATCATCGTGCGGTATCCGCTGTTGTGCGCCAGCGCAACGGCATCCAGTGTTTCGGTCAGCGTGCCGATCTGGTTCACCTTGACCAGCAGCGCGTTGGCCGCGCCGCGTTCGATGCCCTCTTCGAGCCGTTCGGGGTTGGTGACGAAGAGGTCGTCGCCGACGATCTGGACACGGTCGCCGATCGCGCTGGTGAGCGTCACCCAGCCGTCCCAGTCGTCCTCGGAGAGCGGATCCTCGATCGACACGAGAGGGTAGGAGTCGAGCAGACCGGCGTAGAACTGCGTCATCTGCTCCGCGCTGCGCGTCTCCTTCTCGAAGCTGTAACCCTTACCGTCGGTGAAGAATTCGGTCGCTGCGACATCGAGCGCCAGCGCGACGTCGGTGCCCGCTTTGAAGCCGGTGTCGTCGATGGCGGACAGGATCAGGTCGAGCGCGGCCTTGGTGCCCGCCACATCGGGCGCGAAGCCGCCCTCGTCGCCGAGGCCGGTCGACAGGCCCTGCTTCTTCAGCACCGACTTCAGCGAGTGGTACACCTCGGCACCCCAGCGCAGCGACTCTTTGAAGCTCGGCGCGCCGATCGGCGCGACCATGAACTCCTGCACGTCGACACCGGTGTCGGCGTGCGCTCCGCCGTTGACGATGTTCATCATCGGCACGGGCAGGATGTGCGCGTTCGGCCCGCCGACGTAGCGGAACAGCGGCAGGCCCGCCGATTCGGCGGCTGCCTTCGCCACCGCGAGCGACACCCCCAGAATCGCGTTGGCGCCCAGCCGCGACTTGTCGGGCGTGCCGTCGAGATCGACCAGGGCCTGATCGACCAGCCGCTGGTCGTCAGCGCTCAGCCCGATGACCGTGGGAGCGATTTCGTCGAGAACGGCCTCGACTGCCTTCTGCACGCCCTTGCCGCTGTAGCGGGAGCCGCCGTCGCGCAGCTCCACGGCCTCGTGCTCTCCCGTCGAGGCGCCGGACGGCACCGCGGCCCTTGCGAACGTGCCATCGGTCAGGGCCAACTCGACCTCGACCGTGGGGTTGCCGCGGGAGTCGAGAATCTCGCGAGCTCCGACCTGCTCGATGATGGGCACTGGCATTCTCCTTGGTCGGTCGGCTGGACTGTGGCTATATGAGCCTAGAGCGTGCCGGTGCGCGCAGCGTATCTAGAGGGGCGCACCGTTGGCATATGCCGTCGCCCAGTCGCGCACGGTGCGGGCGTACTGGTCGGACAGGTTGTATGCGCGCAGCGCGTTCATCCAGCCTCTCGGCGTCGAGAGATCCTTCCCTCGCCAGCACAGGTAACCCGCCGCGGACAGCGCCGCGTCGTCGAAGTTGTCCGGGTCGACCTTGCCGTCGTTGTTCGCATCGACGCCGTAGAGCCGCCATGTGTCGGGAATGAACTGCATCGGGCCCATCGCCCTATCCAGGTGCGGATCACCGTCGAGGACGCCGGAGTCGGTGTCGACGATTTCGAGGTTGCCCATCGTGCCGTCCAGCCGCACGCCGCGGATGGGCGGGGTGACGTCGCCGTTGGGCGCGATCTTGGCGCCGCGATAGGTGCCGTGATGGCTTTCGACCATGCCGATCCCCGCGAGTGTGGGCCACGTCAAGTGGCATTTGGGGTTCTCCACCTCGGCGACCCTCGCCGCGTATGCATAGGCCTCGAGCGCGGTGACAGGGATACCGAGCGCGGACGACCGTTCTACCGCCCAGTCGTGCAACTGGTCGGCGGGCCTGCCCTCGGCGTGCGTATCGACGGGCGGGACCGGTTCGCCCGCCGGTGGCGGCACCCCTTCGGGGATGGGGACGCCCAGCTGCCATGAGCAGCTGGAAGCCATCAGCAGCGCTGTCGCGATTACCACCGCGACAGCCCGCTGCCAAAGCACTGGCGACACCGGACTCCCTACAACTACCCACTGGTTGCAACCCATCGTCCCACGGCCCGAGGAGTGCTCCGGATTGACCGCACCGCGGGTCGAAATTAATGGTGAAATAAGGTTAGGCAAAGACAATTTAGGTGTGCCTACCCTTCTGACCGCAAAAAGTTTTACTGTTCACGCGTCTACTACGAGGAGGCTCAATGAAACTGCATCTCACCTGGCCCGTGTCGATTGCGACCGTGGCCCTGGTTCTTGCCGGTTGCTCCACCAGTGAGGCCGGCAACGCCGCAGAGAGCAGTGCCTCAGGCTCCCCCTCGACATCCGCGGCGGCGGCTTCGAGCCCAGAGCTTCAGAAGGCGGCGGATGACTACAAGGCCTACGCCGTCGCCCAGTCCGACGAACTCGTCAAGGTAGTCAAGGTGTTCACCGACGCCATCCGCGCGGGCAATCTGAAGGCCGCGCAGGACGCCTACGCCCCGTCCCGCATGCCGTGGGAGCGCATCGAGCCGATCGCCGAGCTCGTCGAGGACACCGATGCCAAGACCGACTCTCGCGTCGATGACTTCGCAGGCGTCGACGACCCGAAGTTCACCGGATGGCACCGGCTCGAGTACCTGCTGTTCGACAAGAACACGCTCGAGGGCGCCGTGCCGTTCGCTGACCAGCTCGACGCCGATATCGACAACCTCCAGAAGGAGTTGCTGAACGTCAAGGTCGAGCCGATCAACGTCGCCAACGGCGCCGCCGAGCTCATCGAAGAGGTGTCGCAGGGCAAGCTCACCGGTGAGGAAGACCGCTACGCCAAGACCGACCTGTGGGACTTCGACGCAAACCTGCAGGGTTCGCAGGTCGCCGTCGACAAGCTGAGCGGGCCGCTGAAAGACGCCGACGCCGCGCTGCTGGGCAAGATCACCGCCGGGTTCTCGCAGCTGTTCGACACCATGCGGCCGCTGCGCCAGGGCGATGGCTGGGTGAATTTCTGCACGGAGAACAGCGAGTTTCCGTCGCCGCGGTGCCCATCGGTGACGGTGCAGCCGCAGGTCGTCGACGCGCTGAAGGCGCAGCTCGCGGGGCTGTCTGAAAACCTGTCCCAAATCGCGGGGGCACTGAAGCTGAAGTGACCGAGGGTCCATCACGACGGGGTATCAGTCGACGAGGTTTCGTCACTGGTGCCTTGGGAGCGGGCGCCGGCGCCGCAGTTGGCGTCGGCGCGACCCTCGCGCTGACCGATCCGGCGGAGCAGCAACCCGCGTCTCCGCCGCCGGCCTTCGTTCCGTTCGAGGGTGCGCATCAATCGGGCATCACGACGCTGCCGATCCCCGAACAAGGTTTGGTGGCGTCGTTCAACCTGCAGACCCGAGACCGGGCCGGGTTGAAGGAGACGCTGAAGGCGCTGACCGACGAGATCCGCACGCTGATGGCAGGCAATCCGCCGCAGACGCGTGACCCGGAGTATCCGCCCGTCGACTCCGGCATCCTCGGCGAGAAGCCGCCCGCCGACAACCTCTCGATCCTCGTCGGTCTCGGTGCGTCTGTCTTCGACGACCGATTCGGCTTGGCGGACCGTAAGCCGAAGGATCTGGTCACCATGCCGTTCCTGGCCAACGACCGGCTGGATCCCAAGATCACGCACGGCGATGTCTCGGTCATCTTCGAGGCGGGTCACAACGACACCGTGCAGTTCGCCCTGCGCCAGCTGATGCGGCGCACCCGAAGCCAGATGACGCTGCGCTGGATAATCGACGGCTATGCGAGAGGCATCGGCGCAGGCCGGGCGTCGGGTGCAACCACTCCACGAAATCTATTGGGCTTCAAGGACGGAACGGGCAACCTGGACGTGGACGACGCCGGTCTGATGGACCGTCATGTCTGGGTACAGCACGGCGACGGCGAACCCGACTGGGCGATCGGAGGGTCATATCAAGCCGTCCGCATCATCCGGATGTTCGTCGAGTTCTGGGACCGCACCCAGCTTGCCGAACAGGAGGCGCTGATCGGCCGCAGCAAGGTCAGCGGGGCGCCGCTGGGTCTGACGGGTGAGTTCACCGATCCGGACTATGCCTCCGACCCCGACGGCAAACGCATCAAGCTCGACGCTCACATCCGGCTGGCGAATCCGCGGACCGCTGAAACCGGCGAAAACCGCATCCTGCGAAGGGGATTCAACTATTCGCGGGGATTCGACGGCGCCGGTCGGCTCGACCAGGGTTTGGCGTTCATCGCCTACCAGCGCAGCCTGCAGAAGGGGTTCCTGACCGTGCAGGAACGGCTGAAGGGCGAGCCGCTCGAGGAGTACATCATGCCAGTAGGCGGCGGCTTTTTCTTTGTGCTGCCGGGGATTTCGGGCCCCGATAGGTTCCTGGGCGATCAGCTCGTCGACTGATCATTTTTCGCCGAACGTGAAGCCACTGCGAATCTTCCCGCGATTTGTCGCAGTGAGCGCACGTTCGCGAGAATGTCGGTGGTGCTGGGCACACTCCGTCGCATGGGGGAACCATTCATCGGCAGTGAGGCTATTGCGTCCCGCACATTGACGCCCTACGCCCTACGTAGTCGGTTCGTCGCGCTCTATCCGGATGTCTACCTTCCGGCGGGTGCCGAGGTGACAGCAGCCGTCCGCGCGAAGGCGGCCTGGTTGTGGTCCGGTCGGCAAGGGGTCGTGGCAGGACAGTCAGCCGCCGCGTTGCATGGTGCGAAATGGGTCGACGATCGTAAGCCGGCCGAACTGGTGTGGCCGAATCGGCGGCCGCCGAAGGGCATTCGGACTTGGTCCGACCGGTTCGCTGACGACGAGAACGAGTCGGTGGATGGAGTGCGGGTAACGACGCCTGCTCGGACAGCCCTCGACATTGCATGTCGGTATCCAGTCGGCCGCGCCGTCGCGGCGATCGATGCCTTGGCCCGGGCAACGCACCTCAAAATCGCCGATGCGGAGCTGCTTGTCGAGAGGTATCGCGGCCGGCGCGGCATCCGGAAGGCCCGTACAGTCCTCGACCTTGTCGATGCCGGCGCCGAGTCTCCGCAAGAGACCTGGCTGCGACTGATCGTCATCAAGCATGGGTTTCCGCGTCCGCAGACACAGATTCCGGTGTACGACGAATTCGGCGTGCTTGTCGCCGTCTTCGACCTGGGCTGGGAGGACATGAAGATCGCGATGGACTACGAGGGCGACCACCACCGGGTCGATCGCAAGCGCTACAACCACGACATCCGCAAAGCGGAAACGGTCGCCGAAATGGGCTGGACGGACATCCGCGTCACTGCAGAGGACAGCGAAGGCGGAATCATTCGCCGCCTTTCGGCGGCATGGCGTCGCCGAACGTGAAGTCACTGCGACTTTTCAGGCGATTCCTCGCAGTGAGCGCACGTTCGGCGCTGAATTACGACGTGACGTCCTCGGGCTCCGATTCCGATTCGGCGACGACGGGCTCGTCGTCGTCGACGTCCTCTACGGGCTCGACAGCCTCGACGTCCTCGACGGTCTCGGCCGATGGCCAAAAGGCGCGCCACTCCTCCTCGCTGATCGCGCCGAGCGAGGCGATGTCGAGTTCCTCGGGCACGTCCTCACCGCGACGGTCGGCTGCGATCGCCCGCTCGACCGTGCGCACGGTGTCCATGAACTCTAAAACCGAACCCCGTAAATGGTTTTCGGCGTCACCATCGCGCGCCAGCGAAACAGAAGAAATCGATGCGGGTATCAGGTCGGCAGGAAGGCCGGACCCACTCACGCGGTCGATCACCTTCTGCGCCAACGCAAGAGCAGGCTGGGCCGTCGGCACGCCATCCATCGACGAGTTGCGCGACTTCTCGGCAGCCTTACGCTCTTCCCATTGCGCTAGCTGATCGTCCAGCGAGATCGGCTCGCCCGCGAGTACGGCGGGCACGCGGTTGGCGAGCTTGCGCAACAGCGAATCGGCGACGTCATCGATCGTGAACGCGTGCTGCGGAGCGTCCTCGGCGATGCGGGCCTGGAACAGCACCTGCAAGAGCACGTCTCCCAGTTCCTCGCGAAGTTCGTCGGCGTTGCCGCTGCGCACCGCGTCGAACAACTCGTAGGTCTCCTCCAGCAGGAACCGGCGCAGCGAGTCGTGTGTCTGCTCGCTCTCCCACGGTCCCGCGGCGCGCAGTTTGTCCATCATCGCGACGGCATCGACCAACCGCTCACCGGCCTGGGATTCGGGAGCCGCAATCAGCTTGTCACCGGCGGCCAGTCGTGCCGCGACGGCGGGATGTTTGCGATCCGACGACAGCAGCACCGGCGCGTCGTCACCCTCGTATGCCGGCCGGGCCGACGGCAGCGACCACGGCACCTTCACAGGCATCTCTTCGGTGTACTGAACGTCGCCTGCGAGCAGTCCCATCGCCTCAATTGGAATCAACGAGGGACGGCGAGGATCGACCAAAACGACAGTCATCGAGCTCCACCCCCTCACGCGTTTCGATGAGACCGCTGATCTCGGTTATACCAACACCTGACGTGCCTGGTGAGAACGGGCAACGCTGTTCTTCGCCGTCACCGGGTCGGTCGCCCCGATATGGATGGCCGCCCTGCCCAAAGGCAGAGCGGCCATCGTGTCACATTTCGTAACTCAGGACTCCCCAGGGAAAAAGTCGTCAGGGATCGTCCAGTGACCCGGCGCCTCATCGAAGAACGGGTTAACGACTCCGTTCACCGTGGGTAGCTTCTTCAGCTGGCCAGGCGGGATGCCGAAGAAGGGATTCGGCACTCCGTTGATGTACCGCGCATTCATCAGCTGCCCCGGCGGAATATGCACGTTCGGCAGCCCGAAGAAATTGTCTACCTCGGGGAAATCCACGTCCGGCACCCTCACATAAGGAACGTCGAATTCGGCACGTTCACATAAGGAATGGCCGGAACGGGAATCGGAGGCGGCAGCGGCACGATCGGATCGGCGTGCGCGAGACCTGTGCCCAGCCCAAGCGCGCCGAGTCCCAGTGCACCGGTCATCGCTGTGGTTACTGCGAGTTTCTTGAAGTCCATCGTTCACTCCTTCGCCTTGCGTCACCGCGACGCGCACCAACCAACTGGTGCAATCGCGTGATGTTCGGTTTAGGAAATTGCTTAACCGCGTTATGACGATTTCGCCGCCCTTGATCTGGACGGCAATGCAATACCTTGACCCCCTCACTATGTATGTCGGATCAGCGCGCCAATGCGTTATCAGCGTTGCCCGATTCGGGCGGTGGCGCCGCTCACATAACCGTGGCGAGCAGGCGATTAGGCCGAAAAATCGAGGTTCGCGGTTATATCGACTTCGTCCTGCGGTTTTCCATTCAGAGCCAGGATCAAGCCGGCCACCGTCTGCAGAAGTTCAAGATCGCGGATCCGCGGTGCGCCTACGCCATTGCCTGATCGGGGAATCGGTACCTGCACCGTCGATGTCGTCGCCCGGTAATGCGCGCTCGGGTACATCCGCTTCAGTCGAAGTTGCTGTGAATCCAGCAGCGTCAACGGTGACATTCGCAGCGTCGACTCCGACGGCGCACTGATCTCGGTGACCCCGTACTCACGCGCCAACAACCGCAACCGCGCAACCGACACCAGCCGCTGCGCAGGCTCCGGCAGCGCGCCGTAGCGGTCGACGAGTTCCTCGATCACCGCATCGATGCCTGCCTGGTCGGCGGCCGACGCCAGCCTGCGATAGCCCTCCAGCCGGAGCCGGTCGCTGCCTATGTAGTCCGGCGGCAGGTGCGCGTCGACTGGCAGGTCGATCCGCACATCCTTCGGTTCCTCAACGGCGGCAATGGTTTTCCCGTCGGCCGCGGCGCGGTACGCCTCGACCGCCTCACCCACCAGCCGCACGTACAGATCGAATCCCACGCCTGCGACGTGGCCCGACTGCTCGACGCCGAGAACATTGCCCGCGCCGCGGATTTCAAGATCCTTCATAGCGACCGCCATGCCGGCGCCCAGCTCGTTGTTCTGCGCGATGGTCGCCAGCCTGTCGTACGCCGTCTCCGTCAGCGGAACCTCAGGCAGGTACATGAAATACGCGTAACCGCGCTCGCGGCTGCGGCCGACCCTGCCGCGCAACTGGTGCAGTTGCGACAGCCCGAAGGTGTCGGCGCGTTCGACGATCAACGTGTTCGCATTCGAGATGTCCAGCCCGGTCTCGACGATCGTCGTGCAGACCAGGATGTCGTACTCCCGGTTCCAGAACCCCTCCACAGTGCGTTCCAGCTGCTCCTCCGGCATCTGGCCATGCGCGACAACGACTCGCGCCTCCGGCACCAGCGCCTGCAACCGGGCTGCGGCCTGGTCGATCGAGCGCACCCGGTTGTGGATGTAGAACGCCTGCCCGTCGCGCAGCAGCTCGCGTCGCAGTGCGGCGGCGATCTGCTTGTCGGAATGCGGGCCGACGTAGGTGAGAACGGGATAGCGCTCCTCGGGCGGGGTCAGGATCGTCGACATCTCGCGGATGCCCGCCAGGCTCATCTCCAATGTGCGCGGGATCGGGGTGGCGCTCATGGTCAGCACGTCGACGTGGGTGCGCATCGACTTGATGTGCTCCTTGTGTTCGACACCGAACCGCTGCTCCTCGTCGACCACGACAAGCCCGAGGTCCTTCCAGGTCACCCCCGTCTGCAGCAGCCGGTGCGTGCCGATCACGATGTCGACCGAGCCGTCCTTCATGCCCTCGAGCACCGCCCGTGACTCGGCGCCGTCGGTGAAGCGCGACAGCCCCCTCACGGTGACGGGGAAGCCGGCCATCCGCTCGCTGAACGTCTGCAGGTGCTGGTCGGCCAGCAGCGTCGTCGGCACCAGCACCGCGACCTGCTTGCCGTCCTGCACCGCCTTGAACGCCGCCCGCACCGCGATCTCGGTCTTGCCGTAGCCGACGTCGCCGCAGATCACCCGGTCCATCGGGATCGGCTTCTCCATGTCGCCCTTGACCTCGGTGATCGCGGTGAGCTGGTCGACGGTCTCGGTGAACCCGAACGCGTCCTCCATCTCGGCCTGCCACGGCGTATCGGGCCCGAACGCATGGCCGTGCGACGCCTGCCGCTTGGCGTACAGCGACACCAACTCGCTGGCGATCTCGCGGACCGCCCGCCGCGCCTTGGTCTTGGTGTTCGTCCAGTCGCTGCCGCCGAGCCTGCTCAGCGTCGGGGATTCGCCGCCGACGTAGCGCGACAGCTGGTCCAGCGAGTCCATCGGCACGTAGAGCTTGTCCGAACCGCCGCCGCGCTTGCTCGACGCGTACTCCAGCACCAGGTACTCGCGGCGCGCGCCGCCGACCGTGCGCTCGACCATCTCGAGGAACCGCCCGATGCCGTGCTGGTCGTGCACCACCAGATCGCCCGCGGTCAGGGCGAGCGGGTCGACGACGTTGCGGCGCTTGGCGGCCAGCCGCTTGCCCTCGGGCGCGGTGACGCGGTTTCCGGTCAGGTCGGTTTCGGTGATGACGACGAGGTTGGCGCCGGCCAGCACCACGCCGTCGTGCAGCGGGCCCTTGAGCACGCCGACGACACCAGGTTTGGGTGTCGCGCCGGAGTCGAGCATCGCGGCGGGCGTATCGGCCTCGGCCAGCTGCTCGACAACGCGGTGCGCGGTGCCGGTGCCCGGCGTGACGACGGCGGCCGATCCGCCGGTGGCGACATGCGCGCGCAGCATCGCGAAGATCTCGTCGACGCCCGACTGCTGGCCCCGCGCCGACGGGGACGGGCGGATGTCGAGTTCCACGGCGGCCTCGTCGCTGAGCTGGCTCAGCGTCCACCATGGATGGCCACCGGCGCGCGCGCCGGCCTGCACGTCGTCGAGGTCGAGGTAGCCGGATGCGCCGAGCGCCTCGAGGTCGATCGGCGCGTCACCGCCGACGGCCGCCGTCGACCAGGACGCCTCGAGGAACTCGCGGCCGGTTTTGATCAGGTCGGCCGCGCGGGTGCGCACCTTCTCCGGATCGCAGACGAGCAGCGGCGTCCGGGCGGGCAGATGATCGCTGAGCAGGGAAAGCTCGGTCGGCCGCAGCAGCGGCAGCAGGGCCTCCATGCCGTCGACGGGAATGCCCTCGCCAAGTTTGGCCAGCATGTCGGGCATGCTGCCGGGCACGTCGTTGCCGGTGGCGGGGTGTTCGGCGGAGAGTTCGAAGGCCCGCACCCGAACGTCGTCGGTCAGCAGCAGCTCCCGGCACGGCACGGCGATCACGGCGTCGACGTCGATATCGGGGATCGAGCGCTGGTCGGCGACGGCGAACATCCGCATTTCGGAGATCTCGTCGCCCCAGAACTCGACGCGGATCGGATGCTCTGCGGTCGGCGGGAAGAGGTCGAGGATGCCGCCGCGAACCGCGAACTCGCCGCGCTTGCCGACCATGTCGACGCGGGTGTAGGCCAGCTCGACGAGCCGGGCGATGGTGTCGTCGAAGTCGGCTTCCTCCCCGAGCGTGAGGGTGACCGGTTCGACGTCGGCCAGATCGGGCGCCATCGGCTGCACCAGAGAGCGCACGGTCGTGACCACCACCCGCAGCGGCGGGCCCAGTCGCCCGTCGTCCGGATTGGCCAGCCGGCGCAGCACCATCATCCGCTCGCCGACGGTGTCCACACCCGGCGACAGCCGTTCGTGCGGCAACGTCTCCCACGACGGGAACATCGCCGCCGAGTCCCCGAAAACCCCGCGCAGTTCGGCGGTCAGGTCATCGGCCTCGCGGCCCGTCGCGGCCACGACGAGCAGCGGTCCCGCCCCGGCGAGCGCGCAGGCGGCGAACAGCCTGGCGCTGGCCGGGCCGACGAGGGCGAGATCGGCGGGTCTGTCGGCGGCACAGCGAATGACGTCTTGGAGGGAGGGGTCGCGCAGCGCCAGCTCGACGAGCCCCGCGATCGGGGTTTGGACACGAACGGTCCCCGATGCGGTCATGATGATCCCATCCTAGGTCACGCCCAAACTCACGTTTGGGCGTGAAAGTGCGAGTAGGCCGCGCCATTTCGTCGATCTCGGCGCATGGTGGTGTGCGTCACTCGTCGAGCAGCTGCGGGTCGTCCTCGAGATGCATCAGCCCGTTCCAGCACAGGTTGACCAGATGCGCGGCCACCACTTCCTTTTTCGGCTCGCGCACATCGAGCCACCACTGCGCCGTCATCGACACCGATCCGACCAACGCCTGGGCGTACAGCGGCGCCATGTCGGGGTCGAGGCCGCGGCGTTCGAAATCGCCTGCGAGGATCGACGACACCTGGTTGACCGCCTCGTTGAGCAGCGTCGAGTAGGTGCCCGCCGTGATGGCCGCCGGGGAGTCGCGGATGAGGATCCGGAAGCCGTCGGTGCGTTCGTCGACGTAGGTCAGCAGCGCCAGCGCCACCCGCTCGATGCGCAGCCGGGACCGGTTGTTGGTCGTCCGCGTCAGCGAGGACGTGATGCCGTCCAGCAGCGCCGACATCTCGCGATCGACCACCACCGCGTAGAGGCCCTCCTTGCCGCCGAAATGCTCGTAGACGACGGGCTTGGAGACGTTGGCGCGTTGCGCGATCTCCTCGATCGAAGTGCCCTCGTAGCCGCGCTCAGCGAACAGCGACCGAGCGATGTCGATGAGCTGGTGACGCCGCTCGGCACCCGTCATCCGGGCGCGGGGTGCACGCAGTTCCTTGTCCGGTACTGCCACACCTGCGAGCCTAGTTGCTTCGACTAGCATCACGAGTTGATCAGTCCGTCGTGGTGTAATCGGCAGCACCTCTGATTTTGGTTCAGATAGTTCAGGTTCGAGTCCTGGCGACGGAGCTCGGCGACGATCAGAGTGTTCGAGTGACGAGCAAATGACGGCGAACGGCCAATCCGCGGTCCTGGTGCTGGCCGCCGGGGCGGGCACCCGCATGCGCTCGGACACCCCGAAGGTGCTGCACACGCTGGCAGGCCGAAGCATGCTGTCGCACGCGCTGCACGCGGTCGCCAAGGTCGCCCCGCAACACCTCGTCGTGCTGCTTGGCCATGAGCGCGACCGGATCGCGCCCGCTGTCGAAGAACTCGCCGACGAGCTCAACCGGCCGATCTTGATCGCGGTCCAGGATCAGCTGCTCGGCACCGGCCACGCGGTGCAATGCGCCCTGTCGGCACTGCCCGAGGATTTCGCGGGCGTCGTCGTGGTGACTTACGGCGATGTGCCGCTTCTCCACGCCGACACGCTGGCAGGGCTGATTGCCGCGCACAACGCCGAGTCGGCCGCAGTGACCCTGATCACCACGACGCTGCCTGATCCGACCGGTTATGGCCGGGTCGTGCGCACGCAGGACGGTGAGGTGCTCGGCGTCGTCGAGCAGGCCGATGCCAGCCCGTCGCAGCGGGCCGTCCGCGAAATCAACGCCGGTGTCTACGCCTTCGACGTCGCCTCACTGCGGTCAGCGCTGAGTCGGCTCAAGCCGCACAACGCGCAACAAGAGCTCTACCTCACCGATGTGATCTCGATCTTTCGCTCGGACGGGCACACCGTGCGGTCTTACCATGTCGACGACTCCGCGCTGGTCGCCGGCATCAACGACCGTGTGCAGCTGGCCGAGCTGGGCGCGTGAACTCAATCGGCGCATCGTCGCCGCGCACCAGCGCGCAGGGGTGACGATCATCGACCCCGCCACAACGTGGATCGACGTCGACGTGACCATCGGCCGCGACACCGTCGTCCACCCCGGCACACAGCTGCTCGGCAGCACCCGCGTCGGCGACCACTGCCAGATCGGCCCGGACACCACGCTGACCGATGTCACGGTCGGCGACCACGCCGCGGTCATCCGCACCCATGGCGGGCAGTCCGTCATCGGTGACAGCGCGGCCGTCGGCCCGTTCGCCTACCTGCGGCCCGGCACCGTCCTCGGCGCTGAGGGCAAGCTCGGCGCGTTCGTCGAAACCAAGAACTCGACGATCGGCGCAGGCACCAAGGTCCCGCACCTGACGTACGTCGGGGACGCCGACATCGGCGAGCAGAGCAACATCGGCGCGTCGAGCGTGTTCGTCAACTACGACGGCGAGAAGAAGCGCCGCACCACGATCGGATCGCATGTGCGCACCGGCTCCGACACCATGTTCGTCGCGCCGGTCGACCGTCGGCGACGGCGCCTACACCGGGGCGGGCACCGTCGTGCGCGACGACGTGCCGCCGGGTGCGCTGGCCATCTCGCGCGGGTCCGCAGCGCAATATCGAGGGCTGGGTGGAGCGCAAGCGGCCGGGTTCGGCGGCTGCCGCTGCAGCGGAGGCGGCGCGCAAAGACGCTCGGCGACGGCTCCGAGGAGCAGGCCGAAAGACGAGTGAGGCGACGTCGGTTTCCGTTGGCTTTCTGGCAACCCGGCAACGCCAAGGCCGCAAGGCTACGTACGATTGGCCGCGTATCGATCCCCCAACAGGCGAGGGCGCACCGTGGGTACCGAGTGGACCGACAACCGCAAGAATTTGATGCTGTTCTCCGGCCGCGCGCACCCGGAGCTGGCCGAGCAGGTCGCCAAGGAGCTTGACGTCCCGGTCACGGCGCAGACCGCTCGCGACTTCGCCAACGGCGAGATCTTCGTCCGCTTCGACGAATCGGTCCGCGGCTGCGACGCGTTCGTGCTGCAGAGCCACCCCTGGCCGCTGAACCAGTGGCTGATGGAACAGCTGATCATGATCGATGCGCTCAAGCGCGGCAGCGCCAAGCGGATCACCGCGATCCTGCCGTTCTATCCCTACGCCCGACAGGACAAGAAGCACCGCGGCCGCGAGCCGATCTCGGCACGGCTGGTCGCCGACCTGCTCAAGACGGCCGGTGTCGACCGGATCATCACCGTCGACCTGCACACCGACCAGATCCAGGGCTTCTTCGACGGCCCGGTCGACCACATGCGGGCGCAGAACCTGTTGTGCGGCCACATCGCCGAGAACTACCACGACCACGACATGGTCGTGGTCTCCCCGGACTCCGGCCGCGTGCGCGTAGCCGAGAAGTGGGCCGACGCCCTCGGCGGCGTGCCGCTGGCCTTCATCCACAAGACCCGCGACCCGCTGGTGCCCAACCAGGTGAAGTCGAACCGCGTGGTCGGTGATGTGCGGGGCAAGACCTGCATCCTGACCGACGACATGATCGACACCGGCGGCACCATCGCCGGAGCGGTCAAGCTTCTGCACGAGGACGGCGCGAAGGACGTCATCATCGCCGCGACGCACGGCGTGCTGTCCGATCCCGCACCGCAGCGGTTGGCCGAATGCGGCGCCCGCGAGGTGATCGTCACCAACACCCTGCCGATCGGCGAGGACAAGCAGTTCCCGCAGCTGACGGTGTTGTCCATCGCGCCGCTGCTGGCCAGCACGATTCGCGCGGTGTTCGACAATGGCTCGGTGACAGGGCTTTTCGACGGGTCCGCGTAGTGGCTGATTCCGTCATCTATCACAACCCCCGCTGCTCGACCTCGCGTAAGACCCTGGAGTTGTTGCGGGACAACGGCATCGAGCCGACGGTGATCCAGTATCTGAAGACACCGCCGTCACGCGGGGAACTCGTCAAGCTGATCAAGGATGCGGGCATCGACGTCCGGACGGCCGTGCGCAAGCGTGAGCCGCTCTATGCCGAGCTGAACCTCGATGACGCCGACGATGACCAACTACTCGACGCGATGGCCGAGCACCCGATCCTGATCGAGCGGCCGTTCGTCGTCACCCCCCGAGGCACCCGGCTGGCCAGGCCGATGGACTCAGTTCGCGAGATTCTGTGACCCGTCACCGCATTGCGGCGACTCTTGCCTTGCTCGTCATCGCCGCGGCAGGCTGCGGCGACCGGTCGCCTGACTACACGTCTCTGCTGACGACGACCCCCAAGACCACGCAAGCCTCCGGCACCGATACACCCGATACACCCGTGCCGATCTCGCAGTACCTGGAACAGGCTGGAGTCCAAGGGCAACCCGTTGCGCCGGACAAGCTGACGGACCTGACGGTGACGATGCCGAGCCCGAAAGGCTGGGAGCAGTACAGCAATCCGAGTCTCGCGCCGGGCACCCGCGTGATCGCCAAGGGCGACACCTACCCCACCGCGATGCTGATGGTGTTCCAGCTGGCCGGCGGCGACTTCGATCCCGCGAAGGCGATTCAGCACGGCAACGCCGACGCGCAGGCGACCGAGAACTTCAAAGAACTCAACTCGTCGATGGACAACTTCAAGGGCTTCCCGTCATCGATGATCGAGGGCAGCTATCAACTCAACGGCCAGCGGATGCACTCCTACAACCGCATCGTCATCGCCACCGGCTCACCGCCCGCCAACCAGCGCTACCTGATCCAGTTCACCGTGACGGGCTACGCCGCAAAGGCACAGGCCGAGGCGCCCGATATCGAGGCGATCATCGACGGGTTCAACGTCGCGAAGAAGTAGTTAGGGTGTCAGCCATGAGCGAATGGACCGCCGCCAATCTGCCCTCCTATGACGGACGCACCGTGATCGTCACGGGCGCCAACAGCGGCCTCGGCGAAATCACCGCGCGCGAACTGGCCCGCGTCGGGGCCAAGGTGATCCTGGCGTGCCGCAACACCGACAAAGGCGCGGCAGCCGCATCGGGTATGACCGGCGATGTCGAGGTACGCAAGCTCGACCTGCAGGACCTGGCGTCGGTGCGGGCGTTCGCCGACGGCGTCGACGCGGTCGACGTGCTGGTCAACAACGCAGGCATCATGGCGGTGCCCTACGCGCAGACCGTAGATGGATTCGAAAGCCAGATCGGCACCAACCACCTCGGCCATTTCGCGCTGACCAACCTGCTGCTGCCGAAGGTCACCGACCGCGTCGTCACGGTGTCGTCGGGGATGCACCTCATCGGCTACATCAGCCTGAAGGACCTGAACTGGAAGTCGCGGCCGTACTTCGCGTGGCCGGCATACGGCCAGTCGAAGCTGGCCAACCTGCTGTTCACCAGCGAGCTGCAGCGCAAGCTCGTCGGCGCGGGCTCCGCGGTGAAGGCGCATGCGGCTCATCCCGGCTACTCGGCCACGAACCTGCAGGGCAAGTCGGGGAGCGGGCTACAGAACCGCGGGATGGACGCCCTCAACCGGCTGGCTACCGACGCCGATTTCGGCGCCCGCCAGACGCTCTATGCGGTGTCCCAGGATCTGCCCGGCGACAGCTTTGTCGGCCCGCGGTACGGCTTCACCGGCCCGACGGCGCCCGCCCCGCGCAGCCCGCTGGCCCGCGACAAGAAGAAGGCCGCAGGGCTGTGGGAGCTGTCCGAGCAGCTCACGGGCACCAAATTCGCACTCTGACCAGGTCATGCGCTAACCTGTGCGGGCGTCACGGCGAGGGTGGCATCTGGTCCACCGTTATCGACGGGAACACGCTTTTTGCGAGTTGCGACCCTGGCCGTGCTGAGAAATGACCGGCATACGAGGAGCAACACCACATGGCCAAGAACGCAGCCCCCAAGCAGAACAACCTGACCGTCGTCGTGCGCACCGAGACGGGAAAGGGTGCATCGCGCCGCGCCCGCCGCGCCGGCCAGGTCCCGGCCGTGCTCTACGGCCACGGCGAAGATCCGCAGCACCTGCTGCTGCCCGGCCACGAACTCTCCGCGGTGCTGCGTAACTCCGGCACCAACGCCGTGCTGACGCTCGACATCGAGGGCAAGGAACAGCTCGCGCTGACCAAGGCGCTCGACATCCACCCGATCAGGCGCAACATCCAGCACGCCGACCTGCTCGTGGTCCGCCGCGGTGAGAAGGTGACCGTCGAGGTCAACGTCGTCGTCGAAGGAGAAGCCGCCTACGGCACCCTGGTCACCCAGGACACCAATGCCGTCGAGATCGAGGCCGACGTGCAGGCGATCCCCGAGCAGCTCACCGTGTCCGTCGAGGGCGCCGCCATCGGCACGCAGTTCACCGCGGGCTCGATCGAGCTGCCGTCCGGCGTCTCGCTGGTGTCCGATCCCGAGATGCTCGTCGTCAACGTCGTCGCCGCCCCGACCGCCGAGGAACTCGAGGCGGAGGGCGCAGGCGAGGCCGTCGAGGGCGAGGCCGCAGAGCCCGCCGAGGGCGAAGCGGCTGGCGAGGAAGCCGGCGAAGGCCGTGGCGAGGAATCATCCGCCTCCGAAGAATCCTCCGGATAACCGGGGGGCCTCCACCCGACATGGCCGAGCCACTACTTGTGGTGGGCCTGGGCAACCCCGGGCCCAACTACGTCAAGACCCGGCACAACCTCGGCTTCGTCGTCGCCGACATCCTGGCCGACCGGATGGGCGAGAAGTTCAAGGTGCACAAGAAGTCCGGGGCCGAGGTCGTGACGGGCAGGCTCGCCGGCCGGTCGGTGATGCTGGCCAAGCCGCGCGTGTACATGAACGAATCCGGCCGCCAGGTCGGACCATTGGCGAAGTTCTTCGGGGTGCCGCCTGCCGATGTGGTGATCATCCACGATGAGCTTGACATCGACTTCGGCCGCATCCGGCTGAAGTTCGGCGGCGGCGTCGCAGGCCACAACGGTCTGCGATCGGTGGCATCCGCCCTGGGGACCAACGACTTTCAACGGGTCCGCATCGGCATCGGCCGGCCGCCCGGCCACAAGTCGGGGGCGTCGTTCGTGCTCGACAACTTCAACGCCGCTGAGCGCAAAGAGGTACCGGTGATCTGCGAACAGGCCGCCGACGCAACGGATTTGCTGATCACACAGGGACTAGAACCGGCCCAGAACATCGTGCACGCCTGGTCCTGACCCGCCGCCAGAGCCCGTCACCTCTCCCCGCGAGCGACCTGGGGGCACTCCCCTAGTGCAAGGGGGAGTTTGCACCACGACACGCCGCAATTCGCCGGCAGTTTGCGCACGCTCGCGGGCGCCGAGCGACCGTCAACGTGCGGCAGCGGGGTGATAACCAAGCTGCCGTGAGATGGCCTGCATGTCGTAATACGCCTCCTCGTACACGATCTTGTTGTCCGCGTTGAACTTGCAGATCGTGCAGAGCGGGGAGCTCACCGATCGCCCGGGTGATTCCATCGAGCGCCACGACCCGGTGATCGTGCCGCGGCGTACGGCCTGCACGATCACGGCGTCGTCTGTTTCGAACGCGGACTCGATCTCAAAGCTGACGCCAGACCACGGCGCCTCGTCGGCCGTCGCCTCCTGCAGCTGTTCGGCAGATTTCGCCACGACGCCCGTGGCGTGATCGATCCATGGGTAGCCGGGCCCGGTACAAGCCCCCGCGGCTTGCCAATCCGCCCGAGACGATGCTTCGTAATACGCGCGAACTCTGTCGATCCTGACACTCATGCCGCTGATCATCGGGGATTCCGGCGGCGTAATCGCGAGAATCGACAAGGCGCCGAGCGCCCGTTAGCGCCCGCGGATGCCGCTGTCGACGACCTTGACCCTCTTGTGCGGATACCGCCGCTCGGCGTGCTCCTTGGCCGCCGAATTCGGCAGCACGTAGAGGGTCTCCTTCTTGTCCTGCAACGGTTTGAGCACGAGATCCATGAAGCCCTTGCGGTTTTCGAGGTACGGCTCGATCACCTCTTCGCCTGCCGGGCACACCGCAAGGCAGTAGGCGGCCTTGTAGTTCGCCTTGAACGACAAGCTCTGCCACATCGACGCGTTCTCCGAATCGCTTACCCGAGAACGGAAATCGGCGGCATCGTCACTGTCGGCGATGGTCTGCGCCCAGTCGGTGAACCCGCCCATGAACTCGCGGTAGTTGTGCACCGAACAGGCGACGAAGTCGAAATCGCCGTTCTTCTTGATCGCGCCGACCGGGCAGGCCGCAACGCAGAGCTTGCATTCCAGGCACGGCGAGTAGTCCAGCGGCTCGCCGTACGCGCTGACATCCGCGTCGACAAGCAGCGTGGCAAGCAGGATGAAGTTGCCGAATCGGGGATGAATCACGTTGCGGTGGATGCCCATGACGCCGAGACCTGAGGCCACGGCGACGGGCTTGTGGGCCACCACCCAGATGCGGCCGGGGAAGTTGTCCATCTCCATCGGAAATGTGGCCGACGGGTTGAGCGCTCGGTAGCCGGCCTCCTGCAGTGTGCGGGTGATGCGGTGGGCGGCTTCGTTGATGAGCTCGCCACTGCGATGGAACTCCTGGTTGGCGACGCTTCGCGCAGGCGAGCGGACGTTGTCGCGGTTCATCTTCACGACCAGAGAGATGAAGCTCCTGGTGCCGGGAAGCGCGCCATCGACGTGCTCGCGTTCGGATGCGAGTTCGGGATTGTCGACGCTGGCGAACGCGACGTCGTCGGCGCCAGCCTCCAGGCACACCTGGCGCAACCAGTCCGCATCGATGACGCCGGGCTTCTCGGTTCTTCGCGACGCCACCTTGCGCACCGTAGGGTGTTCGGCGAGCCGCAAAGGAAGCTTGTCCAAGGTCATGCTGAGTATAGTACACAATACTCAGATATCACGGTCGCGACGGGATCCGTAAAGGTCGCTGTGCCCGCCGTAAAGAAAGCGTTCGGACTCCGTTTCGCGCCGGTCAGGCTGGGTAAACCGAAAGCATGCGCGGCACGCAGATCGCCTCTCCGTTGCGCCGGGGATGGCTGCGACTACTGGACGGTGAACGGCCGTGGGGTTCGCTCGTCGTCCAGCCCGACCGGTTCGGCGTGACGCGGTACCGGCTCGTGGTCTTCCCGCCCGGCATCAGCGAGCCCGAGCGACGACGTGTCCGGTTGGCCCGGGGCTGGCCGATGTGGGGCGCGCTGGTGTGGCTCGCGTGCGAGGTCTTGCTGACGCAGGTGACCGGCCCATGGACCGCCCTTGCTGTCTCGACGAGCGCCCTTGTCGCCATCGGCGTGATCACCACCTCGATCGCGGGAACGCCGCGCACCCTGGTGAAGTGTCTGTCCGTCGCCGTGAGCCCGACGTACCGCAATCCCGACGCGGAGGCGACTCGCGAAAGGTTGGCCGGGCTGGCGCTGACGCTGATCGACGCCGACGAACGGCTCGAGCGCGGGCAGATCTCGGCCACCGACCACGAGTTGACCTGGTGGCAGGTCTACGACGAGATCGGGTCGCGCCGCGCCGCTTAATCCGTGCGGCGGGCCCGCAGCCGCTGAACCTGCCCGTACGAGTCGATCGGGCTGTGCAACGCAAGCCCTCCGTCGGCGAACACCGTTTGCCCAGTGACCCAAGACAATCCGAGTACAGCGACGATCGCCTCCGCGACGTCGTCGGCCTCACCGAGCCTGCCGAGCGGGGTTCGCTCCGTGAGCCCGTCGACCCACCCCGGCAGCTGCTCGGGCCTGGCGAGCATCGGTGTGCGGGTGACGCCGGGGCCGACGGCATTGACCCGGATGCCGTGCACACCCCATTCGGTTGCGGCGACACGCACCAACATGTCGATCCCGGCCTTCGACACGCAGTAGGCGCCCATGTCCCGGTCGGCGAGCGTCCCGCTGATGCTCGACACCGCGACGATGGACCCGCCCGAGCCCGCGTTCACCATCTGCTGCGCGACGGCACGCATCGTCAGCCATGTCCCGGTCAGGTTGGTGTCGATGACCCGTTGCCAGTCCTCCGGCGTCTGTTGCAGCAGCAGCCCGGACGCACCGATCCCCGCGCACGCGACAAGCGTGTCGGGCGAGCCGTGCGTGGAGACGGTCTGATACATCGCGGCCGACACCGATTCGGGATCGCTGACGTCGCAGTGGATGTCGCCGCCGTTGATGTCCCAGACGACCACGTCGCCACCCGCCGTGCGCAGCCTTTCGACGACCGCCTTGCCGATGCCCGAAGCGCCGCCGGTGACGATAGTCATGCCTCGGCTCGCGCTCGCTCCGGTCCTCGCTCGTTCCTCGCTGCGATCCTCACTCGCGGTCGCCTTCGGGGCAGTCATGAGGGCGGCCCGATCAGCTCGACCCGGACGCCGTCGGGCGCCGCGATCACCGCCATCGCCACCTTCTTGCCTCCCGACGCAGGCATTTCGATCCGCCGCACCCCGTCGTCGAAGCCGAGGTCCGCGAGCGCAGTGAGCGTCGCATCGACATCGCGCTGCAGCGACAGCAGAAAGAAGCCGAATGCGGGAGCGTCTGATGCCGAGGGAGGTGGCTGGGCGCCGTCCAAGACCACGAGTTCGACGATGCCGGTGTCCGCAAACGCCGGGTCGCCAAGGAAGATCGACCGCAACTGATCGGTCGCGGCACCGAACAGTGTCGGCCAGTCACCGGTGAACGTGTAGTCGAACAATTCCGTGAATCCGAGGCCGTCTCGCCAGAACCGCATCGATGCCTCGACGTCGGCGGTGACTATCGCCGTGTGGTGGATTCCGGGCACGCGGTCACTTCCTTCCGGTCGAACTCGTCAAGCTCCACACCTGCCAGCATCTCGACGAATCGTGTTCCGCTGTAGGGGAACTGCGTGACCACCTTGCCGTTGGGATGGCGATAGTAGTTGTTGCAGTTGGCCAGCCACACGGTGTCCTGCATCCCCCTTTGTATCTCGGCGTTGTAGGCGTCGTGGATGTCGCGCTTGATCTCGACGGCCCGTACACCCTCGCGGCTCATCTCGTCGAGCGTGCGGCGCACGAATTCGGCCTGGGCCTCGAGGATGTAGATGATCGAGGTGACGCCGTTCGTGTTGGGGCCGTACAGCGTGAACAGGTTCGGATAGCCGGGCACGACGGTACCCAGGTACGCCTCGGCCCCGTTGCGCCAGTCGTCGCGCAGCCGACGCCCGCCGGCTCCGTATACGTCGAGGCTGCGCAGGTAGTCGGCGGCGTGGAACCCCGTCCCGTAGATCACGGTATCGACTTCGTGCTCGACGCCGTCGGCGGTGCGCAGGCCGCATTCGGTGAATTCGACGATGGGTGAGGTCTCCAACGCTCACGTGAGGCAGCGCGAACGTCGGGAACCAGGCGCGGGACTGCAGCGGCCGCTTGCATCCGACCGGATACGACGGCGTCAGTTTCGCCCGCAACTCCGGATCGGTCACCTTGCGCTCCAGGTAGGACCGCGCCATGGCGGTCAGTTCGTGGGTCATCGTCGAGTCTGCGCCGAAGTTGGCCGATTCGTACGCCTGGAACGCAGCATCGCGAACCTTCAGCGCCTCGACCCTGTCGCGTTCGAAGAGGTCCTGCTGTTCGGGCGTGAACGGCTCATCGAAACGGGGGCTCACCCAGATGGGCGTCCTCTGGAAGACCGTCAGGTGAGCGGCGTCCGGAGCGATCTCGGGCACGTACTGGATGGCGCTTGCGCCCGTGCCGATCGATGCAACCCGCTCGCCTGCAGTCGATTTGGCATGGTCCCAGTTCGACGAATGAAACGCCCGGCCCTGGAATCGGTCAGCGCCGGGGATGTCGGGAATGTTCGGGACATCGAGCATGCCGACAGCCGTCACGACGGCGTCGACATGATGCGTGGCGCCGTCCGCGGTGGTGATCGTCCAGCGGCAGTCGTCGTCCGACCATCGCAGCGTGCTGATGCGGGTGCTCGGCACGAGGTGCTCGGCCAATTTGTGCTCCGCGGCGACCTTCTCCAGATACGCGAGGATCTCCGGCTGATTGGCGAAGGTCTTGCTCCAGCGTGGATTCAGCGCGAACGAGTAGGAGTAGAAGTGCGACGGCACGTCGCATGCGGCGCCCGGGTAGGTGTTGTTGCGCCAGGTTCCGCCGAAGCCGTCGCTGCGGTCGAAGATCGTGAAGTCGTAACCGGCCCTGGCCAGTTGAATGCCCATCGCGATCCCGCCGGGACCGCCGCCGATGACGGCAACCTTCACAGAAACGAATTCTCCGCCGTCAGACCACGCTCGGGAAAAGCGCCGAGGGCGAACGTCTCAGCATTGCCCAAGCCGGCGCCACCGCCGACGGGATCCTCCACGCGCACAAGCAGATCACGAAGTTGGTGCAGTTCGCGGGCGTTCTCGGGTTTGTCGCAGTCGGCGATGTGGTTGCCTTCCACCCGCTCCTCCCCCACCCACTGGCCGTACACCCAGTCGTTCCAGCCGTAGTAGCCGGCCGTACCGAGGTGAAAACCCGTCGGCCCGGCCGCGGTGATCGTCAACGGCCGCTTCGACCCGTCGGTGTCGATCAGTGTGATGGTGCCGTGGGTGAATCGCCGGTTGTCGTCCTGGAAATGCAGATCCTGTTCGACCGACGCGAATCGATGTGACGTGCCGTCGTCGTTCTGCTGCTCTGCCTGACAACGGATTTCGAGGAATCCGTCGCCGCGCTCCTCCTGGTACATCACGAAGAGCGAATAGCATCGAGCCGTCCTGGCGCGTCAACGTCATCGGCAGCCAGGTCATGAACATCTGCTTGATCTTGCGTCCGCCACGCGGCAATCCGGGTATCGGCTTGCCGACCCCCGGCCGAAGGCCCCACGAATGGTCCCGTATCGAAATCCAGTTGTCCGGTTCGATATCGGTGCGGACGCCCTCGACCTCCACCCAGCCGGATGCCACGCCGATCTGGTGATAGCGCAGCACATTGTGGGTGACCCGATAGCCGTCGGGACTGCGGTCGGGCCACGGATCCTCCAGCGATGCGGTGAAGCTGCCGCGCAACTCGACATCGAAGGCGATGGGGGCGTGTTCCGTTGCATCGAGGCTCACCTGGATCGCGCGCAACGGCTCGACCACCCGGTAGTGAATGGGCCCGACGTCGGTGCTCGCGGAGTTCGACGACAACCGCCGGCCTCCCCGCACCGTCCACTGTTCTGTGCCGCGACACACGCCGGCCGCACCGTCGAAAACCCCACGGTTCGTGTATTTTCCGACGCCGAGCACGACTTGCAGCGAGTTGTCGCGGGCATGCGCGATCGCCCAGATCTTCTCCGTCCACGACGGATCCGATTGGCCCACCGTCGCGAACGTGTCAACAATCTGGTGGGTGAGAAGCTCGTCTTCGGGAACGAGCGCGCCGTAGTTCGTTGACAGCAAGACGATCAGCTTTCTGTTGAGTGCGCGCGCCCGATGGACGCCCCGAAGAAGGTGGTCATGTCGGTGCCGCGGTCGTATTCACGCATCCAAGTATCTGCCCAGTCGGGCAGCGGTTGGTCGGCCGGATCGTGATAGGGAGTCTGCGACAACCAGAGCCGCCACACCATCTTGACCAGTTGGCTCGATGGCACGTCCTGAAAGATGCTCGGTGGGCCGTCACCACGCCGACGCCGCCCACCCGGGAGCCGGTATCTGAGCTCTCGGGTCATCAACCCCTTAGACATCAATTCTCGCGTTGATGCTCCGCGGTCTTCGAACGGGACCACCCTGTCGAATGTCTCGGCGACCGCCCGAGCCAGCGTGGAGACATGACGGGACGTAGCGCCGAAGTGTTTGACGCGGTACCAGGGATTCGGATTGACGTGCCTGCACAGAAGCAGCCCGGAACTGCGATGCTCGATCTCCTCGACGAAGTGCCACATCATCAACGAGGCCACTCGCCGGTCGCCGCCGCCGAAAAGCGCATCGCGGTTGTCCAGCATCACCTTGAACAGTGGTGTGAACGTCGCTTCGAGATTGGCGATGTAGGCCGCGTGAAATTCGATCGGCTGTTCGTCGATCAGCTTGTCGTATGCGTTGCAAGAGTCTTCGTAGCACTTTTCGAGTTCGGGATAGCGCTGGGTGAGCGCGATCATGTGCTTACGATGCGCGGCCGCGTGCTGCGCCTCCTGCCGCAGCAACGCTTCGGCTTCAGAGGCGACGTCCGGGTCTTCGTCCAGCTTGTCCGCGGCCTTGCGCACCACGCCGACGATGTAGCGCTCGAACGGCACCGCGATGAAGGTGAAGGCGTTGCAGAACAGGCCGAAGTCGGGGTTGGCGGGCTGCCACATGAACGGCACGCCGCCGTCGAATTCCCAGGGAATCTTGCGGACCACGAGCTCGGTTATCGGTCGTCACCTCCCAATCGACGGGCCTCGCGGGCTTAACATTGGTACGCGCAGACGTCTCGCATCGCGGTGCGGGCACCGCTGCAGACGGTAGCGCCAGTGTGACATTTGACCCTCTAGATGTAAAGTAAGTCATCGTGCCTTCCCGTCCATCTATCGATGCCGAGCAGTCGACCCGGCGCCGGATTCTCGCGGCGACGTTCGTCGTGCTGGGCCGCGATGGGCACCGCAAGCTGCAGCTGTCCGATGTCGCCGCGGAGGCGGGCGTTTCCCGCCCGACGCTGTATCGGTACTTCGGTTCGAAGGAAGGTCTGCTCGAAGCGTTCGGCCTCTACGAACAGGACAACTTCGACTCGGGCATCGCGGCCGCGATGGCCGGACTGAGCGGCCCGGACCGGCTCGACGCCGCCCTGCGGTTCATCGTCGAATTCCAGAGCACCTATTCCCTCGGCTCGTTGGCCGACATCGAACCCGAGCACGTGCTGCATCAGATGAAGCGCGTACTGCCGATCATGCACGAACGCATCGCCCGCATCATCCCCGGTGACAACAGCGACATCGCCGCCGCGGCGGTGGTGCGTATTGCCGTGTGCCACTACGTGATCGGCGGCGGAAGTCCCGACGATTTCCTCGCCGAGCTGCGCCACGCCGCGGGCCTCGACCCGTCGCGGCGTCGCATCCAGCGGGCCAGGGCCGCAGCGGGCTAGCCGGCGAGCCAGCCGCTGATCTTCGCCGCGATCAGTTCGGGTTTCTCCAGATGCAGGAAGTGCCCTGTCCCGTCGATGATTTCGAAGGCCGATGCCGCAGCGGGTAGGTGCGCGGTGACGCCGCCCAGCAGATCCGCGCCGATCGCGCCATCGTCGGCGCCGTGCAGATACAGCGTCGGCACGGGTGGTGGCTGCATGGTGGCCGATGCTTCCGCCACGGCATCGGGATCGGCGAATTCCGGGTTGAAGGACGCGCGGTAGGGGGATATGACATCGGAGATGTTGTCTGCGGACACATGTCGTCGCAGCTCAGCGATGTCGTCGGCTGGGTCGTAGCCTGGCGACCAGTCCGCCCACAGCGACTCCCAGAAGCCCGGCCCAATGACCACACCTTCGGCTAAACCCACCAGCTGAATGAACCAGGCGTAGAACGACCGCTTGAGTTGTGCATAGGTGAAGAGCCCGGTGGCCAGGGCGGCGGTGGAAGGGACCGCCAACGCGACAAAGCGGCAGAAGGCGTCGGGGTCGACGGCCACGGCACCGTATCCCGCGATTGCACCCCAGTCATGCCCGATGAGGACCGCCCGCTCGTCAGCCTGATAATCACGCCGGTCCTCGAGCAGGGACCGCACATATGTCCCCGCGCTGACCGGCTTGCCCACCGGCGCGTCATAACCCGGCAGCCACGGCGCGACGACGCGGAATCCAAGCTGTGCGAGATGGGGGCCGAGATGGCGCCATGTGTGCGGCGTGTCCGGGAAGCCATGCATGAGCACTGCCAGCGGAAGAGAGGTGTCCTCGATGGCGTCGAAGGTCAGCGGTCCTGGTGCGGTCACCACGCGAGCGTATTACATCTGACCCAACAGACGTAAACAGGAATGGCTTTACATATACGGCTCTCTATGTAAATGTTGTGGCATGGCAGGCATCGCGCTCACGCAACGCGATCTGGTCGCGACGCGGGCACAGCTGCAGGCATGGTTCGAGCACAGGTTCACCGGCGAGGCGGTGGTGTCGGAACTGCGCGCCGCCAACAAGGCAGCGGGGTGGTCGAGCGAAAGCCTGGTGTTCAGCGCCGAAGTCGACGGACGCACAAGCGAATACGTGATCCGGATTCCCCCGGCGGGCGGCGGCATCTTCCCGCACTACGACCTCGGCACCCAGACCCTGACGCAGGAACTCCTGCACGAGCACGGGATTGCCACCCCGTCGCCGATTCTCTACGAACCCGACCGCGGCTGGATCGGGTCGAAATTCCTTGTGATGCCGCGGATCATCGGCCATACGCCGTCGGACACGTCGTACGCGACAAGGGGCTGGCTCCACGATGCGGGCCCGGATGTGCAGCGGCGCGTGCACGACTCGTTCCTCGAGACTCTCGCGGCGCTTCAACGGGTTCCGGTCAGCGAGGGATCCTGGCTGGAACGGCCCGCGGGCGCAGGCGTCGTCGCCGAGCTGAAGTGGTGGCGCGAGTACGCCAAGTGGGGAACCGACAACAAGGTCCCCGATGTGATGGCGACAGCATTCGACTGGCTGACCCGCCATTTGCCGGAGCAGACCGGCGACTTGAGCGTGTGCTGGAACGACGCCCGGCTGTCGAACGCGATCTTCGACGACGCGGGACAGATCGTCGGCGCATTGGACTGGGAGCAGGCGTGCCTGTGCCCCGCCGAGACCGACTTCGCGTGGTGGCTGGCGACCAGGAGGCAGATGCTGGAGGTCAACGGGCTGGACCTCGACCCGGAACTGCCGGGCTTCGACAGCCGTGAGCGGGTGATCCGCCGCTTCGAGGCGATGATCGGGCGCCCGCTTGTCGACCTGCACTGGTACGAGGTGTTCGCGATGGTGCGCATGGGCTGCTGCATCCTTCGCACCCAGGAGCTGCTCCGCAGCATCGGCCAGGGCGACCATTTCCTCACACGGGCGCCGATTCTGCCAGCGTGGACCGTCGCCGCCGTGCAGGCCTGATCAATCTCGAGAACCCGCCTAACAGGTGTAAATAATTCGTTCGGATCCCACCGCAAGCCGGTCGGCGGGCGTACACCGGAGATATGGACGAAAGGACGCGGCCTGGCCTATTGCCACGCTGGTGGTCGCGGCTGCTCGACGGCGGGAACCGCTGGGGTTTCGCCCGCGTCCAGATGGACCGCTTCGGTGTGAGGCGCTACCTGTTGGTGGTCTACCCACCGGGTATCAGCGACACCGAGCGCCGTCGGCTCCGCATGTGGCGTGGCGCGCCGATCTGGGGCACAGCGCTGTGGGTGGTGTCGGAGATCTATCTTCAGCAGCTATCCGGGGCGTGGGAGGCGTTGGCGATCTCCTCGGCGATGGTCATCTCCCTGGTCGTCGCCGCGCTGTTCATGGCGGGCGACACCCGCACCAAGGTTCGGATGGTCAGCGTGGTGACCATGCCCGGCCAAATCGATGCGGCCACCATCGCCGCCCGCGACAGACTCGAGGCGCTGGCCTTGAAGATGCTCGACGCCGACGAACGCGTCAAAGCGGGGCGCATGTCGCCGCTCGAACACGAGGCACTGTGGTGGCATGTGTACGACCTGCTGGCACCCGATGGTCCGACCGTCTTCGACGGCCACTGGTCGAGCCGCAGCTCGTAGTGACTAGGTAACCAGCGAGACGGAGTTCGTGCGGCGCAGCTTGCCCGACGGCGTCTTCGGAATGGTGCCGGGGCCAAGCACGACGACGTTGCGTGGCCGCACATCGACCTCGGCGACGACCTCGTGGGCGACCTGATGCTCGATGCGGCGCACCTCGGCCGGATCCTGCCAAGCGTTGGATTCGACTGCGACGGCGAAGGTCTCGCGGGAATGCCCGGCGTCCAGCCGCACCGCGACCGCGCAGCCGGGACGCACGCCCTCGACGCGACCGGCGGCCCGCTCGATGTCGGTCGGATAGACGTTGCGGCCCGCCATGATGATGACGTCCTTGACGCGGCCGCAGACCACGACATGGCCCTCGTCGGTCAGGTAGCCGAGGTCGCCGGTGTCATACCAGCCGTGCTCGTCCTGCGCGGGGATGAAGCCGCCCATGGTGATGTAGCCCGGCGTCACCGGTTCGCCGCGAAGCTCGATGATGCCCACACCGCGGGCGGGCATCACGTTGCCCTGCTCGTCGATGATCCGGGCCTCCAGCCCCTCGAGCAGCGGGCCGAGCGTGGCCAGCCTGCGGGTGTTGCCCTTCGTCGCGGGTACCGCACGCCGCAGCGCGGCCATCAGGTCCGCGTCGACCTCGTCGACCACCAGACCCGCATTGCACTCGGAGAAGGACACCGCCAGCGTCGTCTCGGCCATTCCGTAGGCAGGCAGGATCGACGAGACGGGCAGCCCGAACGGCTTGCCCGCGTCGAGCAGGTCCTCGACGTCGGCCGGCTCGACAGGCTCGGCGCCCGACAGCGCGAAGCGCAGCGTCGACAGGTCGAACTCGCCGGGCTTGGCCTGCCTGCGCAGCCGCTTGGCCAGCAGCGCGTAGGCGAAGTTCGGCGCCGCCGTCATCGTGCCCTTGTACTTGTCGATGAGCTTGGCCCACAGCAGCGTGTCCCGCAGGAAGTCCATCGGCGTGACCTTGACCAGCTCGGCACCGAAATACATCGGGATGGTGAGGAAGCCGACCATGCCCATGTCGTGGAAGCAGGGCAGCCAGCTGACCATGACGTCCTTGTCGACGTCGTACTGGGCGCCGATGAACATCGCCTCGGCGTTCGAGTAGATGTTGCGGTGCGTGATCTGCACGGCCTTGGGCGAACCCGTGGAACCAGAGGTCAGCTGCATCAGGGCCAGGTCGTCCTCGCCGACCTCGATCGGGTCGGTCGGATCCGATGCCAGCAGGTCGGTGACGGTCAGAACCTGGATGCCCTGCTCCTCGAGCACGGGGATCGCGACCATGAACGGTTCGGAGACGATGACGGCCTTGGCCTCGATCATGTGGACGACGTTCATGGTGTCCTCGGCCCAGACCACCAGGTCGGTCCGCGGAGTGGGCTGGTGAAGCATCGTCAGGCTGGCGCCGCGCATCCAGAGGCCCTGAGCTGTCGGCGCGATTTCCACCGGCAAGCCGGCCAGCACGCCTACAGCGTCGCCGAGACCGATGCCGGCCTCGGCCAGGCCGCCAGCGACCCGGCGGGCCCTCTCGTGCACCTCGCCCCATGTGTGACGAACGGGTTCGTGCGGTTCACCGGTGACCATGCCCGTGGTGGCGTTACGGGCATTGAGGTACATCTTCTCGGTGAATATGCTCACGACAGCCTCCTCGAATCCCCCGCAAATGCCAAGGTCCAATGCTCCGCCTGGTCGACGGCGCTTTCGCGTCGGCACGCACACATTTGGGGCGCGGTTACGTCTCGATTCGGTGATTCACTAGGGCGGGACGTCCGCCCACCGGAATGTCCGGCGGCAGAAGTCGCGTCCGCTACTTGACCGCTAGTCTTCACCATCGATCATCTTAGGCAACTCTTAAGTAACTGCCAAACTCACGCCGTAAATGAGTGTCGTGTCACACCTGCGGCGTCGGCGCGGGCACGACGCGGGCGCCATGGACCGGCCCGCTGGCCACCCGCACCGTGCGGCACACCCCGGCTCCGGCCAGTTCAGAGCCGATGTCGACGGCGGAGGACGCGGAGGCGCACAGGAACGCGCACGTGGGGCCCGAACCGGTCACAATCCCTGCCAGTGCGCCTGCCTCGGTGCCTGCCCGCAGCGTGCGGCGCAGGCCGGGATCGAGGCTCAGCGACGCAGGCTGCAAGTCGTTGCCGAGCAGCGGCGCCAGGGCGGCCGGGTCGCCGGAGGCCAGCGCGGCCAGCACGGGTTCAGGATCCTCCAGCGCCGGCGGCAGGCTGCGGTCGCCGTCCTTCGTCTCGCGCAGCCTGTCGATCTCGGCGAATACCGCGGGCGTCGAAAGGCCGCCGTCGGCGAACGCCAGCACCCAGTGGAAGGTGCTTCTGGCCAGAACGGTCGCGAGCTCCTCGCCGCGCCCGGTGCCCAGGGCTGTGCCGCCGTGCAGCGCGAACGGCACGTCGCTGCCGAGGCGGGCGGCCAGCGTGTGCAGGTCGCGCCGCGGCACGCCGAGCTCCCAAAGCGAGTTCATCGCGACCAGCACCGCGGCGGCGTCGGCGCTGCCTCCGGCCATACCCCCGGCGACGGGAATCGACTTCTCGACGGTGATCGCGACGTCAGGGGCCCGCCCGACGTGCTCAGCCATCAGCTCGGCGGCCTGCCACGCCAGGTTGCGCTCATCGGCCGGCAACGAGTCCGCGCCCTCCCCGACCATCTCCAGAGACAGCACGTCGGCGTTGCGGACCGTGACCTCGTCGAGCAACGACACCGCGTGGAACACCGTCGTCAGCTCGTGGTAGCCGTCCTCGCGGCGATCGCCGACGGCTAGGTACAGGTTGACTTTGCCCGGCACCCGAACCGTGATCGAGCCGGTGGGAACCCACTCGGACGCGGTACTGCCGTTGGACACGGCACGACACTAGCCCCGCGACGCCACACGCATGTAGTCATGCGATGAGAAAAACGAACGAGGCTGCCGGACCTACGCTGGAGCCGTGATTCGGCTCGGCGAAGAGTTCGAGGGCTACGTCATCGTCGCGACGCTGGGACGGGGCGGATACGCCGCTGTTTACCGGGCACACAGCACCGCCGAGCCGGATCGCGTGGTGGCGCTGAAGATTCTCGACGAACACCACCGCGGCGAGGACCAAACCGCACGGCTGCGAAGAGAATTCGAGCTCGCGCATCAGCTCGACCACCCGCACATCGTCACGGTGTACGACAACGGGCACGGCTGGCTCACGATGGAGGTCGTCGACGGCGGGACCTCGAGCGCGCTGTCGACCAAGGAGGACCGGCTGACCGCTCTGGCGCAGATTGCCGACGCGCTGGACTACACGCACAGGAGCGGAATCGTTCACTGTGACGTGAAGCCGTCGAATATCCTTGTATCTCAAGATTTTTCGCGCGCAGTCCTCATCGACTTCGGCATCGCGTACGCGGTCTCGGAGACGGTCGGATGGCATGCGACGCAGATCGAAACGTCGCTGCCGTACACGGCGCCGGAACTGCTGCACGGCAGGCCGCCGTCGGCGCTCACCGATCAGTACGCGCTGGCGTGCACGGCAGTCGAGCTGCTGCTCGGAGCACCGCCCTATTCAGGAGCCCATACGTGGATGGAACTCGTGGACGAAATCCTCACCCGTCCCGTGCCGAGCTTCTCGCGCAAGAACGCTTGGCTGCCACGCGCTTTCGACTCGGTGATGAGTAGAGCACTAGCGAAGATCCCGGACAGCAGATATGACTCGTGCTCGGAATTCGTCGCGCACCTCGCACACGCGCTCGGATTGCGTCGGAGCTAAGGGGTCTCGACGGGCACGACCACGCGCTTGGCCTCTGGATCCCAGACACCCGAGCGTTCCAGGAGCCGGACGAAGTCGGCGATGGACAGCGTCTCCCCTCGGCGTGACGGGTCGATGCTGGCGGCCAGAAGCTGGCGCGCCGACTCGTTTCCGCTGCCCGCCCACTCGGCGAATGCGTTGCGAGATGTCTTGCGGCGCTGCGCGAAAGCGATGTCGATCAGGTTGAAGACCTGTTGACGGAACCCGGAGTCGGTGGGCCACGGCGAGGTCTCGTACCGGTCGATGCGGACCAGTCCGGAGTACACCCGCGGAATGGGCCAGAACACCGTCGGCGACACCATGCCGTGCCTGCGCACCTTGCCGTAGAACCTGACCTTGGCGCTGGGCACGCCGTAGTCCTTGCCGCCGGGCTCCGCGGCGAGCCGCTCGGCGACCTCGGCCTGAACCATCACCATGACGGTGCGGATCGTCGGGAACTCGGCGAGCAGATGCAGCAGCGCCGGCACCGCAACGTTGTAGGGCAGGTTAGCGACCAGCGCGGTCGGCTGGTCGGGCAGATCGGCCGGCATCAGTTCGAGGACGTCGCGATGCAGCACGCTCAGGCGATTGATCTCGCTGTGTGAGTGCTCGGCGACGGTATGCGGCAGCTGGCCTGCAAGGATCGGGTCGATCTCCACGGCGGTCACCCGCGCGCCGCGATCAAGCAGCGCCAGGGTCAGTGAGCCGAGACCCGGTCCGACCTCGAGAACGTGGTCATTGCGGTTGATTCCAGATGCCGAAACCACACGGCGCAAGGTGTTTGCGTCGTGAACGAAGTTCTGGCCGTACGACTTACGCGGCCGAAAATCCAGCTCCTTGGCGAGGTGCCGAATTTCGGTACGGCCCAGCAATCGGATCGTCAAGACGCACCCACTCTCCCGCTACATACGGGCCACGCACCCCAACCTTGACGGGCCCGAGTGACCTCAGCAATCGCGATCTGTTCTTCACGTGTTGCCAAATCTGCCCTCACAGCATACCTTAGACCGCCGTTTCGCTCCCAGGTGCTTTGATCAAATTGAACGCCACCGTAAAAACCGTTACCGGTATTGATCGCCCAGTTGCCCCCGGCTTCACAACCAGCGAGCGCGTCCCAGGTCGCACCATTACTCACAGGGGGCACTTCCGTACCAGGTTTGTTGCCGACTCGCAGCACCCCGTCCACGGCCGGGGTGAGGATGACATTGGCTACTGGCAGTCTGCCGGTTTCCGTCCCATTGACCTTAGCGATGGCAAACGTTACGTCCTGAAGGCCCGGCGTTCCGGGGTTCTCGACGACCTGACGACTCATATTCATCGTCGGATCCTCCACGCGTTTGTTGTTCGGTGGCAGCGGCATCTGCTGGGTGATCTTCTCGATCCGGATGCGGGTGACCTGGATCTGCATGCCCTCGACGACGGGCGCGGTCGCAGGAGGTACCACCGTGTCGCTCTGCTCGAGCGGCGCACCCGCCGCGGCAAGCAGGCCGGCAACGTTTGGCAGCGGCCAGGTGCACGCTCTGCACGGCGCCACCGTCGTTGATCTGCACGTTCTTCGGGCTCACCACGGGCAGCGACATGCCGCCCAGCGGGACGCGGCTGCCTCGCGACGCCGCCGCGGGGGCCGTATCGGTCATCGACAGCTGCGAGAGCGCCTCGTCGACGGTGGATGCCGTCGTCCACATCTGCCTGCTGTCCTGGCCGTCCAGGGAGATCTGCAGCGGGCGGCTGCGACGCAGCGTGATGGCCTCTGACTGGTGCACCGCCTGGTCGCCTGCCGGGTAGAGATCGTCGCGGTCGCCGACCTGGTAGCCGTTCTCCGTGACGACGTCGATGACCCTCGATTTCATCGTCGAGACGGTCATTTGCGCGCCGTCGACAGTCAGCGTGACGGTCTTGTGTGCTGCGACTGCGACCCCGCCGGCGAACGTCAACGCCAGCAACATTGCGAACACTAGGCCCCGCAGGTAGCGGCGATCGCGACTCGTGGAGCTTGTCTAATGCATTCAAAATATGTGGTTATCCCCGACTTCGGCCCCGGTCAACTTCAGTGCCCCCGCGCTCGATCACAAGACGGTAACGAACTGGCCTAGCAACGGCAACTCTCGCCTGTGTTCACTGCAAGTTCACAGAAATTCCATACACCCGGGCTGCAGTTGTGGTGGTCTCCCGGGCCAGGTCGGCGACGGGCCGGTCGACGATATCCGAAAGTGCCCTCACGGTGTACGGAAGGCAGTACGGCTCGTTCGGCGCGCCGCGGTACGGGTGCGGGGTCAGAAACGGCGCGTCGGTCTCCACAAGCAGCTGTCCGGCGGGTATCAGCGCGGCGGCCTCGTGCAGCGCGCGGGCGTTGCGGAAGCTGACGGTGCCCGAGAGGCTCAGCACCCATCCGGCGTCGACGCACGTCCGCGCCATCTGCGCGTCCGACGAGAAGCAGTGGAAGATCACCGTCGGCGGGGCGCCCTCCGCGCGCAGCACGTCCAGGACGTCGGCATCGGCGTCGCGATTGTGGATCATCAGCGGCTTGCCGATCCGCTTGGCCAGGTCGATGTGCCAGGCGAAGGCCTCGCGCTGCTCGGCCGGGGTCGCGCAGCCCTCCAGCCGACCGGGCCAGTAGTTGTCCAAGCCGGTCTCGCCGACGGCCACCACGCGCGGATGCTCGACGAGCCGCTCGATCACGGTCTTGGCCTCGTCGGTGAGCGCGTTGGCCCGGGTCGGGTGCAGCGCGACGGCCGCGTACACCCGCGGGTCCCAGTCGGCGGCCTCGGTGACCCAGCGGGCCGAGTCGAGGTCGTCGGCGATGGTGACGACGGCCTGCACGCCGACCGCCGCGGCGCGGTCGACGATCGCGCGCACGTCGTCGGCGCTCTCGGCACCGCAGGCGTCGAGGTGGGTGTGCGCGTCGACCAACGGATGTCAGCGGCTCGGGAGGCGGCGGCGCCGGGCGGGTACTGCTCACCGCCACACAATAAGGTGGTGTCGAAATGAGCGAGCCGTACTACATAACGACAGCGATCGCCTATCCCAACGGCGACCCGCACATCGGCCATGCCTACGAATACATCGCCACCGACGCGGTCGCGCGGTTCAAGCGGCTCGACGGGTTCGACGTGCGATACCTCACCGGCACCGACGTCCACGGGCTGAAGATGGCCGAGACGGCCGCGGCGCAGGGCATTCGCGACCGCGGAGCTGGCGCGACGCAACTCCGACGTGTTCCAGCGGCTGCAGGACAAGCTGAACATCTCCTACGACCGGTTCATCCGGACATCCGACGCCGACCACTACGAGGCGTCCAAGGAGATCTGGCGCGCGATGAACGAGTGCCGGCGACATCTACCTCGACGCGTACAAGGGCTGGTACTCGATTCGCGACGAGCGCTTCTTCACCGAGGGCGAGACCACCGTCGGCTCCGACGGCGTGCGCATCGCCACCGAGACCGGGGCGCCGGTGACGTGGACCGAGGAGCAGACCTACTTCTTCCGGCTGTCGGCCTACGCCGACAAGCTGCTCGCCCACTACGACGCGCATCCGGAGTTCATCGGCCCCGACGTCCGGCGCAACGAGGTGGTCAGCTTCGTCTCCGGCGGCCTTCGCGACCTGTCGATCTCCCGCACCACGTTCGACTGGGGTGTGCCGGTGCCCGACCATCCCGATCACGTGATGTACGTGTGGGTCGACGCGCTGACGAACTACCTGACCGGCGTCGGCTTCCCCGATACGTCCTCGGAGATGTTCCAGCGGTTCTGGCCTGCCGACATGCACATGATCGGCAAGGACATCATCCGGTTCCACACGGTGTATTGGCCCGCGTTCCTGATGTCGGCGGGAATCGAGTTGCCGCGCAGGGTCTTTGTGCACGGCTTCGTCCTCAACCGCGGCGAGAAGATGAGCAAGTCGGTGGGCAACGTCGTCGACCCGGTGAACCTCGTCGACACATTCGGTGTCGACCCGGTGCGCTACTTCTTCCTGCGCGAGGTGCCGTTCGGACAGGACGGCAGCTACAGCGAAGATGCGATCATCAACCGCATCAACGCCGACCTCGCCAACGAGTTGGGCAACCTGGCGCAGCGCTCGCTGTCGATGGTGGCCAAGAACCTCGACGGAATCGTCCCAGAGCCAGGCGAATTCACCGACGACGACCGCGCACTGCTGGACCGCGCGGGTGATGAGCTGCTGTCGACGGTACGGGCGCACTTCGACGTGCCCGCGATGCACCTTGCGCTGGAGGCCATCTGGCAGATGCTCGGTGAGGCCAACCGCTATTTCTCCGCACAGGAGCCGTGGGTGCTGCGCAAGTCGGAAGCCCAGTCCGACCAACAGCGGTTCCGCACGGTGCTCTACACGACGATGGAGGTTGTTCGCGTCGCGGCGCTGCTGTCGCAGCCGGTGATGCCCGAGTCGTCGGCCAAGCTGCTGGATCTGCTCGGCCAGCCCGAGGACAAGCGGACCTTCGCGGCGATCGGAACCGGCTGGCGCCGGGGACCGCACTGCCCGCCCCGGTCGGGGTCTTCCCCCGCTACCAAGCGGAGTGACGTTTCCTGCGCGAGCAGACGCTTGGGTCCGCTTGGTCCTGGGGTTTTGCGGGCATTTGCGTTCCCCTACTGACGTGTGGGCCCAGCTCGCGCAGGAGACGAGAGTGACGCCCGTCACGTTCTGTCACGTCTCGGCGCCCCGCGGTGTCTTGAGGGCATACGCGAGAGAACAGGAGACATCATGACCGGCAAGCGCACCCACGTCGTGGTCATCGGCGGCGGATACGCCGGGACGACGGCGGCCAACCACCTACGGCAACGCCACGACATCGACATCACTCTGGTCAACCCGCGGCCGCAATTCATCGAGCGGATCCGGCTGCACCAGCTCGTCGCGGGCACCGGCGACGCGACCGCCGACTACGGCACGCTGCTGGGCGAAGGCATGCAACTGATCGTCGACAGCGCCACCAAGATCGACACTGCGACGCGCACCGTGCAGTTCGCCTCTGGACGTCGCGGCATCCGGTACGACTACGTCATCTACGCGGTCGGCAGCACCGGCGCCGTGCCCGCATCCGTCCCCGGCGCAATCGAATACGCCCATCCCATAGCGGAATTCGAGTACGCGCGAGTGGCTGCGCGACACACTGGACCAGCTTCACCCGGACGCCCCGGTGACCGTCGTCGGCGCCGGCCTCACCGGCATCGAGACGGCATCCGAGCTGGCCGACCAGGGCCGGACGGTCACGCTGGTCTGCGGTGGCCAACTGGCCCCGTCGCTGTCCAAGCCGGGACGCAAGTCGATCGCCAAGTGGTTCGCCAAGCACGGCGTCGCGGTCCTTGAAGAGGACGTGGTGGCGGAGGTTCGCGCCGATGCGGTGGTCTTCGCCGACGGCTCGGTCCGCCCGAGCGCGCTGACGATCTGGACGGCGGGCTTCGGCGTGCCGGACCTGGCCGCCGCAAGCGGGCTGCGCACAGACGCGTTGGGCCGGCTGCTCACCGACGAGACGCTGACCAGCGTCGACGACGAACGCGTCGTCGCCGCGGGTGACTGCGCTGCCCCGTCGGGCCAGCCGCTGCGGATGAGCTGCCAGGCGGCGGGACCGCTCGGCGCGCAGGCCGCCAACGCCGTGCTGAGCCGCATCGCGGGTACCGAGCCCGCTGTGGTTGACCAGGCGTTCGTGGGGTCGTGCATCAGCCTCGGCCGCCGCGCCGCCACGGTTCAGCTCGCCCGCAAGGACGACAGCCCGGTGAACTTCTACCTCGGCGGCAGGCTGGCCGCCAAGGTGAAGGAGGCGATCTGCAAGGGCACGCTGTGGGGGCTGCGCCGTGAGGCCAGCAAGCCTGGCTCGACCTTCATCGTCAAGGGCGGCAGACATCCCGTTGCGCAGTCCGCTCCACAGGTGGTAACGAACCTGTGACACCTGAGAGCGAGCATGCCGAGCGGTTCACCCATCTGCGGCCGCTGCTCTTCACGATCGTCTACGAGATCTTGGGCAGCGCCACCGAATCCGACGATGTGCTGCAGGACAGCTATCTGAGATGGGCGGAGGTCGACCTCGCGACGGTGCGGGACACCAAGTCGTATCTCGCGCAACTGGTGACTCGACAGGCGCTCAACGCGCTGCGCGCGGGCGCCCGCCGTCGCGAGGATTACGTCGGCCCGTGGCTGCCGGAACCGCTGCTGCTCGACGATCGCGACGCTTCCGCCGATGTTGTTCTGGCCGAGTCGGTTTCGATGGCGATGCTGATACTGCTGGAGACCCTCACGCCGGACGAGCGGGCGGTGTTCGTGCTGCGCGAGGTGTTCGGGTTCGACTACGACGAGATCGCAGGCGCCGTCGGCAAGACCGTGGCCAACGTGCGCCAGGTGGCCCACCGCGCACGCGAACACGTTCATGCGCGGCGTAAGCGGTTCGAACCCGCCGACTCCGCGATGACGGCCGAGCTGACCGAACAGTTCATGACGGCCGCGTCGACCGGTGACGTCGACGGTCTGATGGCGCTGCTGGCGCCGGACGCGACGTGGACGGCCGACAGCGGCGGCAAGGCATCGGCGGCTCGCAGGCCCGTCGTCGGCGCCAGGAAGGTCGCGGCCATTCTCGCCGCACTCTTCCGCGTCGCGGCCGAGCGCATGCCCAATGTCCGGTTCGAGACGGCCGTCTACAACAGCTCACCGGCGATGGTGGTGTACAACGGCGACGAGCTGGAGGGCGTCTTCCTGATCGAGATCGCCGACGGCAAGATCAGCAACTTCTACGCGATGCGAAATCCGGACAAGTTGGCCGGCATCGCGGTCCCGAGGGCCATCAGCCGCTAGGTTTCTGTCACGCTTGTTCGATGCGGATCGAGCGGCTCGGCGAGCTGGGCAGCGCCCCCGTGGTGCTGGGCGCCGTCGCCCGCGCCGCCGCAGGCCACGGGCTCGCCCCGCCTGCCGCATTGATCGGCGAATGGTTCGGCTCGGGGGCGGTCATCGCGCCGTCGGTGACGGTCGAGTCGGTCAGCACCGACCGCGTGTTCGACGTGGCACCGGGAACCGCGGACAGCAGCGCTGTCGGCGGCGGCTGGATCGGATATCTCTCCTATCCCGACGCGGGCGCCGACGGGCGGCCACCACGAGTGCCCGAGGCGGTGGGCGGCTGGACGGACTGTGTGCTGCGCCAGGACGGCGACGGGCTGTGGTGGTACGAAAGCCTCGCCGACGCACCGCTTTCGAGTTGGGTTTCCGAGGCGTTGCACAAGCCGTTGCCGCCGAAGAGTTTCGACATCGCCTGGGGCGACGCCGATCGCGGCGTGCACCGTAGGGGCGTGCTGGAGTGCCTGGAGGCGATCGCGGCGGGCGAGATCTACCAGGCCTGCGTGTGCACGCAGTTCGCAGGCAGAATCGACGGCGAGCCCATCGACTTCTTCGTCGACGCCGTCGAACGCACCTCCCCCGCCAGGGCCGCGTATCTGGCAGGCGAATGGGGTGCGGTGGCCTCGCTGTCGCCGGAGTTGTTCCTGCGGCGGGCGGGCGATGAGGTGACGTCGAGCCCGATCAAAGGCACGCTGCCGCGGTCGGCCGACCCTGCGGAACTGAGCGCATCGGTCAAGGACGTCGCCGAGAACATCATGATCGTCGACCTGGTCCGTAACGACCTCAGCCGCGTCGCGGCCACCGGCAGCGTGACCGTCCCGGAACTGCTCGTGGTGCGGCCCGCCCCCGGGGTGTGGCATCTGGTGTCGACGGTGTCCGCTCGAGTGCCTGCCGACGTGCCGATGGCCGCACTGCTCGATGCGGCGTTCCCGCCCGCATCGGTGACCGGCACGCCCAAGGCGCGGGCCCGCGAGCTACTTGCCGGATGGGAGCCGCTTCGGCGAGGGGTGTACTGCGGCACAGTCGGTTTGGCGTCGCCGGTGGCCGGGTGCGAGCTCAACGTCGCCATCAGGACGGTCGAGTTCGGGGCCGACGGGTCGGCCATCCTCGGGGTCGGCGGCGGTATCACCGCGGACTCCGATCCGGACCGCGAATGGGATGAGTGCCTGCACAAGGCGGCACCGATCGTCGACGCTATGCGTAGCAGCGGCAGCGCTCGACAAGGATCTCGGCCAGCAGTTTCGGCTCGCTGACCATCAGATTGTGACAGGTGTCCATCGGCAGCACGGTCTGCACGCCGCCCAGCGCGGCGATCGACGTCCGCTGCGATTTCAGCGACAGGGCCCTGTCGCGCAGAGTGAGGATCCAGGTCCGCGGCACATCCTCGGGCAGCCCAGAGCGGTCGGCCTTCTCGAAGATCACCGACGGCGACTCGGCGTAGAAGCGGTCCCGGTTGAAACTGCGTTGCCGCCGCGTCATTCCGTTGCAGAAAACGAACTCCGCCAACGCGTTCGGCAGTACGCCCGATTGTCCTGAATCGGCCTTGCGGCGCGCGTACCAACCGACGATGCCAGGCAGAGTGTCGACCACCGACTTGCCGTTGGGCGGCACGAACGCCGCCGCGAGCACCATCTCCCGCACCCGCGACGACCCGAGCTTGGTCACGACGCCGGGCACGGTGAGGCCCGCCATCGAATGGCCCACGATGACAAGCTGTTCGAAGCCCGCATCCTCAATATCGGCGATCAGCGAGTCCACCCAGTCGTCGAGGCTGGCGGTGACGAGGTCGCCGGGCTTGTCGCGTCGCCCCGGCAGATCGAGCGATATGACCTCGAGATCGGGTGCCTGCCGGTGGATTTCGTCGACCGTGGGTTCCCAGCAGTCGCCGGCATGTTGGCCGCCGTGCACCAACACCAACCCGGGCAAGGTCATGACGCACTCACCCGACAGCGCTCGACAAGAATTTCAGCCAGCCGTTCCGGTTCGCTGACCATCAACCCGTGACAGGTATCGATCGGGATCAACGTGTCAACTCCGCCGAGTGCGGCGATGCTTGCGCGCTGTTCTTTGGTCGAATGCGTCCGATCGCGCAGGGTGAATATCCAGGTGCGCGGAACGTCGGGCATGTCGCGCCGAGATACCTTCTCGAGGAAGATCCGCGAGGACTCCGGATACAACCGGCCCGCCATCGATCGCCGCCGCCGCCGCGGAACTCCATTGAGAAACGCCACTTTCGCGGCCAGGGGCGAGACTTCGTAGGGCACGCCCTTCTTGTTCTTGCGCCGCGCAATCGACGCGACGAGCGGACTGACCACATCGACCATCGCGGCGCCTTCATGCGGAACACATGCGGCGGCCAACACCATCTCTCTGACTCGGGATGCACCGAGTTTCGTCACCACACCGGGCACCGTCACTCCCGCCATCGAATGTCCGACGATCACAACCTCATCTAGTCCGGCATCCTCGATGTCCGCAACGACGGAGTCCACCCAGTCGGCGATCGCCAGCGTGTTCAAGTCGCCTGGGCTCGAGCCGCGGCCGGGGAGGTCGACGGCGAGGATGTCGAGATCGGGTTCGAGTCGGTGGATTTCGTCAACCGTCAGATCCCAGCAGTCGCCGGCGTGCGCACCACCATGCACCAGCACCAGTCCGGGCAGTGCCATTGTGCCTCCGTGTCAGTGGCGCGACCGCAGAACCGCATCGTAAAGCGCGCGCCGCGACGGCGACCCCGGATACGCCGAAACCACTTGCGCACAGGCGTCCTTCACCCGCGCGCCGTCGTCGACGAGTGCGTTCACTTCGGCGACCAACGTCTCCAGGTCGGCGTGTGGCTGCGCCCCGGCAAGCACGACGGTGATCTCGCCGAGCACACCGTCGACCGCCCACTCGGCCAGCTCGGCTAGCGTGCCGCGGACGACTTCCTCGTGGGTCTTGGTCAGCTCGCGGCACACCACCGCGCGCCGATCCGCGCCGAGCGCCTCGACGGCGTCCTGCAGGCACGCCGCAAGCCGGCGCGGCGACTCGAAGAACACGGCGGTGCGTTCCTCGGCGGCCAGGCCCGCGAGCCATGCCCTGCGGGCCGACTGCTTGCGCGGCGGAAAGCCCTCGAAGCAGAACCGGTCGGCCGGTAGCGCGGACACCGCCAGGGCGGTCGTCACCGCCGACGGCCCGGGCAGGCAGCTGACCGGCAGGCCCTCCGCCACGCAGGCCGTCACCAGCCGGTAGCCGGGGTCATTGATGACCGGCATGCCTGCATCGCTGACGACCAGCACCGTCGCGCCGCCTTTGATGTCGTCGACTAGCGCGGGCACCCGCGTCGCCTCGTTCTGGTCGAACAGGCTGACGACCTTGCCGGCGATCCTGACGTCGAGGCCTTGGGCCAGCGTCCTGACCCGTCGGGTGTCCTCCGCCGCTACCACGTCGGCGCTACCTAGCGCACTAACCAGCCTCGCGGAGGCGTCGGCAGGCTGCCCCAACGGTGTGGCCGCCAGCAGCAATCGACCGGGGCTCATGCCGCACAGCCTACGATCGGTCGCGTGACCGCCTCCGAGGAGAACTTCCCGTTCAGGGAGAGCCAATCGTTGAGTGCGGTCGCCGACCCCGCGGCGGAATGCGGATTTGCCGTCGCCCCCGGCGAAGTACTGCGCGCCCAGGCCGGTCGCGTGCTGCACCTCCTGCAGAACGGGCCGGACGACGAGATCCGGACACTGACCGCCGGTGGCAAGCCGCGGACCGGGGGGCAGTGGGGTCGCGGGGGCGGCGGATACCTGGACCGGGCCGGCTACTGGCTGCTCGAACTTCACCGGTCGCCGAGGGAGCCCTCGGACGACACGCCCACGTCGGCCGCTCTTGATGCCGTCGAACGCGACCCTGACCTGCGGCGCCGCCCCGAGGGGGAGCCGACATTCAACCGGATCGCCGACCTGCTGCGGGAGCACGGCGTGGCCGTCGAGCCGGCCAGGCTGCCGGCCGATCAGTCCGAGCTGATCCTGCGGCTGCCGCCCGCCGCGGCCGACCGGTTGGCGACTGCGTGACGGGCTGCACAGGCGGCTTTGGGACGATGGTCGCGTGACCGCCCCCGCAATCGAGGAGATGACGGCCTCCCGCGCGGTCCCCGTCATCAGCCCGGGGCCGCAGATGCCCGTCGCCGACTTCGGGCCCGTCGACAAGCTGAACGGCTGGACGATGACGGCGGTCGTCACCGCGCTGGCGGCGCTGACGCGGTTCCTGAACCTCGGCTCGCCGACCGACGCGGGCACCCCGATCTTCGACGAGAAGCACTACGCGCCGCAGGCCTGGCAGATGCTGTTCAACCACGGCGTCGAGGACAACCCCGGCTACGGGCTGGTGGTGCATCCGCCGGTCGGCAAGCAACTGATGGCGATCGGCGAGGCGATCTTCGGCTACAACGGGCTGGGCTGGCGGTTCAGCGGCGCGGTGCTTGGCGTCATCATGGTCGCGCTGGTGGCGCGCACCGTCCGTCGGATCAGCCGCTCGACGATGGTCGGCGCCATCGCGGGGCTGCTGCTGATCGCCGACGGGGTGAGCTTCGTCGCATCGCGCACTGCGCTGTTGGACGGCTACCTCGCGTTCTTCGTGGTGGCGGCGTTCGGCGCGTTGATCGTCGACCGCGACCAGGTGCGCGAGCGGATGCACGCCGCACTGCTGGAGGGCCGTATCGGCGAAACCGAATGGGGCCCGCGGCTGGGTGTGCGGTGGTGGCGCTTCGGCGCGGGCGTGTTGCTCGGATTGGCTTGTGCGACAAAGTGGTCCGGCCTGTATTTCATCTTGTTCTTCGGCTTGATGTCGCTGGCGTTCGACGTGGTCGCCCGCAAGCAGTACCGGGTGCCGCGGCCGTGGCTGGGCACACTGCGCCGCGACCTGGGCCCGACGGTCTACTCGATGCTGCTGATTCCCTTCGGCGTGTACATGGCGTCCTACGGGCCGTGGTTCGCTTCGGAGACCGCCACCAACCGTCACGAGGTGGGCCAGTCGATCGGACCGGGCGGCGTGCTGCCCGACGCGATCCGGTCGCTGTGGCACTACACAAACGGCGTGTACCGGTTTCACGCCGGGCTGACCAACGCCGACGGCAACCACCACCCGTGGGAATCCAAGCCGTGGACATGGCCGATGTCGTTGCGCCCGGTGCTCTATGCGATCGATCAGGAGAACGTGCCGGGCTGCGGGGCGCAGTCGTGTGTAAAGGCCGTGATGATGGTCGGCACGCCCGCGATGTGGTTCATCGCGGTGCCCGTCCTCGGCTGGGCGCTGTGGCGGGCGTTCGTCAAGCGGGACTGGCGATACAGCGCCGTCCTCGTCGGCTACGGCGCGGGGCTGCTGCCGTGGTTCGCCGACATCGACCGGCAGATGTACTTCTTCTACGCGGCGACGATGGCGCCGTTCCTCGCCATGGCGATCGCGCTGATATGCGGGGACATCCTGCATGCGCCGAACCAGAACGCCGAGCGAAGAACGCTCGGGCTGATAGCCGTGAGTTGTTATGTGGCGATAGTGATCACGAACTTCGCCTGGTTGTATCCGATCCTCACCGGCCTGCCGATATCGCAGTCGACATGGAACCTGGAAATCTGGCTGCCCAGCTGGCGCTAGCGACAGCCTCGGCCTAGCGGGCCGACGATTGCACTGAAGGCTGTTGTCGGCCGCTATCCACAGCCCTGGTTGCAAAATTGGCGAGCGTTAGCCGAATTGTCGTGGCGCCGGGACAGCATCGCGGCATGCGAGAGGTATTCGTCGGAAGTGACGCCTTGGCTGCCGGCAGCATCACCCGCGCCCGCTTGCGTTGGAATTACCGAACGATCTTCCCGGGCATCTACCTGCCGAAGCAGGCGGTCCCGTCGCTTCGCCAGCGCACTCATGGTGCCTGGCTGTGGTCAGGGTGCAACGGCGTCATCTCCGGACGCGCGGCAGCCGCAATGCATGGAGCTCTGTGGGTGGAAGCGGACACACCCATCGAAATGATTTGGCGTTGCGGCCGGCCACCTCGCGGTATCGAAGTCCGAAATGAGCGCATTGACGCGGCCGACGTCGCGGAAATCGGCGGTGTGCACGTGACATCTCCCGAGCGCACCGCATTCGATCTAGCACGTCACCTACCACGCGACCTCGCGGTCAGGCATCTCGATGCGCTCGCGAACGCCACCGACATCAAGGCTGCCGACGTCCTCACACTCGCCGACCGCTATCCAAGGGCCCGTGGTTTGCCCCGAGCTCGAATCGCCCTGTCGCTGATGGATGGCGGATCGCAGTCACCTCAGGAGACACGGCTGAGGCTCATCCTGATCGACGATGGGCTGCCCCCGCCGCGAACTCAGATCATGGTGACCGACGGTCGGTCCCGCGCGTTTCTCGATATGGGCTACGACGAACCACGCGTCGGCTTCGACTACGAGGGCGCTCACCACAGCGAGGTACGAGATCAATATGTTCATGACATCGGAAGAGCCGAATTGATCGATCGTGAAGGCTGGATCGACATCCGTGTTGTCGCCGAGCACAGTAGACGGTTCATCCTCTACCGGGCCCACTTGGCGTTCTGGCGGCGGGGGTGGACACCGCCGAAATTGCTTTGAAGGTTGTGAATTACCGTCGGTCGCAGCCCTCAACGCAAAATTCGGGAAGTGTCGCGGCGGCTAGACGGGGTCGCGGGCGGCGGGGCAGGACATGCACCGCGGGCCGCCGCGGCCCGTGCCCAACTCACTGGCTTCGATGGGCAGCACTTCGATGCCCGCATCGCGCAGCCGGTCGTTGGTTTCGATGTTCCGCTCGTAGGCCACCACGACGCCGGGCGCCACCGCCAGCGTGTTGTTGCCGTCGTCCCACTGTTCGCGCTCGGCGGTGACGGGATCCAGGCCCGTCGCGATCACCCGCAGCTTCTCGATCCCCATCGCGGCCGCGGCGGCGTCGACGAACGGTGCCGCGTCGTCGATCTTCACCCCGCCGTCGCCGTTGCGATGAATCGTGAACGCCGACAACGAGTCGACGATGTTCGGGTACATCACAGCGGCGTCGGTGTCGACCATCGTGCACACCGTGTCCAGGTGCATCTGCGCACGCTCCTGGGCGATCGGCACCGCAAGCACCGTGTGGGCGAGATCGTCGTCGAAGAGGCTGCGCGCCAACGCCTCTGCGCCCGCGGGCGTCGTCCGCTCTCCTACGCCGACGGCGACGACCCCCGGCGCCAGCAGCAGCACGTCGCCGCCCTCGACGGGCGCAGACCGCGACTCGTAGGCCCGCCGCACCCCGAGGAAGCGCGGATGGTGCGCATAGATCAGGTCGGTCAGCGATGTCTCCCGGATGCGGGCGGGCAGCGCCAGCGAGGTGATCGCCACCCGCGGGCCGATCCAGAACGACGAGTCGCGGGTGAACATCAAATTCGGCAGCGGTTCGATGACGAAGTCGCCGCCGTGATGCATGCGACGGACCAGCGACACCTCGCCGCCGGCGATCGGCAGCTCGGTGAACGTCATACCCGCCATCAGGACATGCGCCAGCGCGGCGGGTTCCAAGGTTCGCAGATACGTCGAAAGCTGCTGCGCCAGCGGCAGTCCAAGCCGCCGGGAGTCCACGGCCGCCGAGATGCCGTGCATGCGGGCGGCGCCGCTGGCCAGCGCCTCGGTCAGCAGGTCCGACACCAGCAGCACGTCGACCCCCCGCGACCGCAACAGGTCGGCGAACGCGTCGTGTTCCTCCTGCGCCTTGGCGACCCAGGGCAGCCCGTCGAACAGCAGCGCGTCGTTATTGCGGGGTGTGAGCCGTTGCAGCTCGGCGCCGGGGCGATGCAGGATGGCCACCCGCAGCGCCCCGACCTCGGAGTTCACCCCCAGGGTGGGCACTGACACATCTAGCACCGTAGCGCGATCGGCCACCTCAACTTAAGTTGAGGTGTATGGACATCCACGAGCTGACGCCCGGCGAGATGGCCGATCGCAGTGGCGTGGCCATCTCGGCGCTTCATTTCTACGAACGCGAAGGCCTGATCGCAAGCCGTCGCACGTCCGGCAATCAACGCCGGTATGCCCGCGAAACGCTGCGCCGGGTGGCGTTCATCCGGATGTCGCAGCGGCTCGGCATCCCGCTGGCCCGCATCAGGGACGCGCTGGCGTCCCTACCCAACGATCGCGTCCCGACCAGCAAGGACTGGGGCCGACTGTCCGCGGGCTGGCGTCAGGACCTGGACGACCGGATCCTGCACCTGCAACGGCTGCGCGACAACCTCACCGGCTGCATCGGCTGCGGCTGCCTGAGCCTGAAGACCTGCGCGTTATCCAACCCCGGCGACGTGCTTGCCGAGCAGGGCCCCGGCGCGGTGCGGCTATGAGCAATCGAACGCTTGTGCGATAGACTCGGACGTATGGAGCTGGCTCTTCAAAGCTCTCTCTTCGACCCCGCCGAGCGGCGCGATCTCGGCGACGGCGCGTGGGTCGAGGTGCGCAGCGGGTGGCTGACCGAAGGCGACGCACTGTTCCACGAACTCAACGAGGTCATCCCGTGGCGCGCCGAACGCAGGCAGATGTACGACCGCGTGCTCGACGTGCCCCGGCTGGTGAGCTTCCACAATCTCGTCGACGAACCGGCGCCCCATCCGATGCTCAAGCAGATGCGCAGACGGCTCAACGACACCTACGGCGGCGAGCTCGGCGAGCCCTTCACCACCGCAGGCCTGTGTCTCTACCGCGACGGCGACGACAGCGTGGCATGGCACGGCGACACCGTCGGCCGAAGCAGTAAAGAAGACACCATGGTGGCGATCGTATGCCTGGGCGCTACAAGGGTTTTCGCGTTACGGCCGCGCGGCGGCGGCAAGTCGCTGCGGCTTCAGCACCACCACGGCGACCTGCTGGTCATGGGCGGCTCGTGTCAGCGCACCTGGGAACACTGCATTCCAAAGACCGTGAAACCGGTCGGCCCACGCATCAGCATCCAGTTCCGACCGCACGACGTGCGTTGAGGCTCAACCTTTTACGGCGGCCACACCCGCGGTGAGAAGATCTCCCGCACGCTTGGTGTCGACCTTCGCGACCGGTTGATTGGGAATGACCAGGGGGTTGGCCGATACGATGACGGCGAACGCACCGAACCTCGCGACGTAGGTGTAAAGCTCACCGGTGCGGGTCGTTCCGTCGACCGTCGTCTGAACCACGCGATGGGCACCCTGTGTGCGAACGCCGTCGATCTTGGGCGCGTCGATCACCTCGACCTGGCCGTGCAGCACCGGACTGGAGTACTGGATCTTCTGGCAGTTGGGCGACGGATCTTTGACCGGGACGGGTTCCGACGTCTCGACCGCGATCACGATGAACCGATTACCCGCTCCCTCTGCGGTAACCGCCGCCATGTTGCCCTTCACACCGCTGGGCAAGACCTGTTCGTCAGCGGACTTGGCGCATTCGGGCGGATCGAACTTGATATCCGGGGGCAGCTTGTGTTGCTCGAGCAGACGGGGATCGATACCCGTCTTCGCGATGTCGCGGACCTTGAAGTCCTGCGGGAAGTCCGTATGAACCTTCGTGATGTTCGCGATATCGGCGTGCGACAAGTCCGGTTCGGACGAGTTGGCGGAGTGGCAAGCGACGAGTGCGCCGACAGATGCGATGGCGAGCATCGCCCTCGGGTTGAACATCGCCGCCAATGTACATGCAGACGCCGGCTCAGCCTCGTAGCACCGACACCGTTTTCACCAATAGATCGGCGGCGAATTCTTGGCCGAGGGGAGGATTCGGCGACCCTGGGTCGGTGACCACCGTGACGAACACTAGGTAGTCGTCGAGATACGCGCTGAACGTGCTGGCCATCGAGGTCGTCTCGGTGCCACCCTCGACGACGGTCTTGGCGTCGGTGGCCATGCCGACGGTCGTCGCCCGGTCAATGGCGGGCGCGTCGACCAGGTGCACGGCGCCGGTGGTGTTGCCCGACGTCACCGTCCACTGCCGGCAATCAGCCAGCACCGCGGGATCGAAGGTGACCCGTGCGATGACTGCGGCGTGCACGATGCCGCCGGGGCCCGACGCCGACCATCCTTTGGTCGTCGAGTCGTCGGTTGCGGGGCCGGCGAGCGCTCCGCACTGCGGGGGTTCGGCGACCCAGCCCGGGCCGAGTCCCCAGAACGCGACGGGCGAGGCGGGACCGATGAGGTCGGAGACCTCATACCCGGCGGGTAGGGCGCCCCGGGCCCGGGTGATATTCACCGGATTGACGTGGGCGTCTGCGCGGGACGGCTCGGTGGTCGACGGCCGGGAAGACGTGCCGAAATGGCCGCACGCTGCGAGGACGCACAGCACCGCGAGAGCTGCGATGAGCCCGAACCGGCGCACGCCCGTTGATACCACAGCTAACGCTTTGAACTTGCTGGCAACACTTTGCGTGTCTAAAGCGATCAACTAATTGAGTCGGGCCTATTAGAAGTACGGAGAAAACTGTCATGCGCGCAGCGTGGGGTATGGCAGGGGGGATCGTGATGGCGGGCTTGGTGCTCGCACCTGGGGGTTTGGCGGCGGCGGACCCTGCTCCACAGGGCAACGCCTACGCGACCATCGGCCAGCTGGAAGCGTCCGGCTACGAGGTCAACATCGACCGGGTGGGCAGCGCTCCCCTGGATCAGTGCATCGTGACCAGCGTGCGGAACCCGCAGGAGATCACCAGGACGTTCTTCGTGGATCGCGGTCGAGGCAGGGACGGCAAGCAGGACCGCGAGCTGGTGACCGTCGTGGTGCGCCGGACGATCGCCGTCTCGCTGAATTGCGACAACCGCACCTGAGCCTCAGGCTGCGGGCTTCTCCTTGTTGTCGGTGGCTGCGGCGTCGGCCGTCGGCCGCTGCCCGGTCAGGGCATTGACGATCTTCTTCAGCGGACCGTCGCCATCGGGATGAATGCCCAGCGGCGACTTGTGCGTGCCGAAGTTGAGCGAGTCGCGGACCACCTGCAGTGGACGAGGCGGCTTGGTGGCGTCCGGAGTTGTCGGCGTCTGCTGCGTGTCGCCGTTGCTCACGGTGTCCGCGTTCACCTGGTTCGTCGTCAGCCCGGTGTCGCTCGTCTGCTGCTGCTGGGGCGCAGGCGCAGTGAACGGCAGGACACTGCCGCCCGTACCCACACCCACGTTGTCCTGAGCCGGCGCGCCGGTGCTCGGGTTGTAGACGGGACCGCCGACGCCGAAGGGGCGGTACACGTTCGCGGTTCCGAGGGGACGATTCGTCGGATCCCCGCTCGCCTGCGCCACGGTGTCGTCGATGCCGACCGGTATGGCACCGAGGGTGTTGCCGATCAGCCCGATCGGATTGCTCGGAATGATCTGGAAGCCGACGGGTGCGCCCGGACTCTGATTGCGGACGTAGGCGCTCTCGATCCACACCCGCAGGATTGCATCCGGAAGGGCCAGTGCCGCACTCGGAACGCCAACGGCTTCCAGCGGCAAGAGGATCGGAAGAACCGGGGAAGTGACCATGTAGTAATGCGTGTCGCCGTACGCGCCTTGGTCAAGCACTCCAGTCTGGCTGATGCCGCCAGGAGGAACTCCGGCAATCGTCTGGGCCGGCATGTTTCCGTGCAACTGGACGTAGGCGGCCAGGGAGTTCGCCATGGCGAGCAGGTTCAGCGGGTTGGCCGGGGCGTCGCCGCCGAGCAAGTCGTATTGCTGTGCGACATCGACCGTCGGGTAGACGGTCGGGTCATTAGGCGCACACGTCGGACCGCCGCAGCTGTTCTCCGTCGGCCCGTAGAACGTGATGCCGATGAGCGGGATGGTCTGGCCCTGGAACCCACGCGCGAGGATGCCCCCGTTGGGCCGCATGGGATTCGAGACTAGGAAGAACTGGGTGCCGTCAAGGGCGGGGTTGGTGCTCGGGTCGTTGATCATCTGGTTCTTGACCAACGACGCCACGACCGCGCTCTGCGAGTAGCCGAACACGACGAACTGGGTCGTCGTGTTCGGCGTCGGGGGCGGACCGGCCGGGGTGTTCACTCCGGAGCTGTGGTTGACGGTGCACGTCCCGCTTGTCACACCGAGGCAGTGCCCGAGGTTCGCCTGACCCTGGGCAACCGAGTTGTCGAACGTCGCTGTGCCGAACACCGGTGCGAACTCGGCGGGGTAGATCACCGCGTATGTCGTGATCGACGCCGGCGGATTGCTGCCGGGCACGATGTAGTGGCCGGTGGCTTGGCCGAAGTAGTTGTTGACGAAATCGGCTCCGTCAGTTGGCGGACCCAGCGGATGCTGAGTGCCGCCGAGGATCAGCGCGGTCGTCGCCAGTAGCTGGATGGCAGTTGTGATCGTTTGCGTCACCGCCAACGCGGGGACAGCGATCAACGCGACAAAAATCATGACCAGCGAACGCGAAATCGCCTTCATGTACGAACCTTCCCCTTGCCCCCGCGGGCTCTAGTACCGCGAATCGGCAGCGACGACGTGTCGAAACCTGCCGAAGCCGGTAACTCGCAGCACACGAGCATCTTGCACCACTCGAGAGTGGTTTGGCAGCGAAATCGGAAGGCTTTTGTGTCCGTGGACAGACGGGGGTAGCCCATGGCCGCCGCGCCGCGCAGCTAAGCAAACGGCCTGCACAAGCGGTTCGCTCCAGAGGACAGCTACCGAGAATTTCCTTTTATCAGGCGTTTGCCGACCGTAGGCTCATGGCGCAGATTTCAACTGACACGGGAGACCCAATGACAAGAGTGAGGGCCGGCGGTATCGCCATCATGGCCGTCGTACTCGGCCTCGCCCTGGCGGGCTGCGGATCCAATGAGAAGAAATCAGAGGAGACGTCGAAGCCAACCACCAGCTCGTCGGCCGCCGCCGCACCCACCACGACGGCGCCGGAAAAGGCCAACCTGACCATTCCCGACTACATCAAGCAGCAGGGCATCACCGAAGCGCCGGTCAAGAAGGGCGATCCCGGTTCTCCCGAAATCAACCTGCCGATCCCACCCGGGTGGGAGGACATGGGGCCGGACACTCCGCCGTGGGCATGGGGCGCCTTCAAGTTCACCGGCGACCCCGCGATGGCCGCTTCGCCGCCGACGATCATTGCGCTGCTGTCGAAGCTGACCGGCCCCGTCGAAGCGGCGAAGATCCTCCAGTACGCACCCGGCGAGATGAAGAACCTGCCGGGGTATGAGGGCGACGGCGCAGGTTCCGCGAGCACGCTCGGCGGCTTCGACGCCTGGCAGATCGGCGGCACCTATATGAAGAACGGCGCCAAGCACGCGGTGGCCCAGAAGACCGTGACCATTCCTGCCGCCGACGGCCTATACGTCCTGCAGCTCAACGCCGATGGCACCGAGGATCAGATGCAGGTTCTGATGGACGCCACCGGCGTGATCGACGAGCAGACCACCATCACGCCTGCGCCGTGACGGCGGTGCAGCCACCGGCTCCCAACGAGCCGCCGCCGCCTCAGCGCGGCCTGACCCGGGAGGAGCGGGGCCGCGACGTCAGTGCGGTCCAAGCGGAAGCCGAGGCCGAAACCTCAACGGTGAAGCGGTATCTCAAGTTCGCGAGTCCGCGATTCCTGTGGTCGATGGCCGAGGGTTACCCTGTGGTGCTCAAGCAGTTCATCCAGTTCTGCTTGATCATCATCTACCCGGGGTGGGTGTTCTTCGTCATCGTCGCCGCCGCGTTGCATGCGCTGTTCTACGTGACGGTCTATCCGGTGCTCTGGGTGCTCTTCTGGCCGATGCGCGCGTACCAGAAGAAAAACCACCCAGAGGAATACGCCGAGTCGCAGAGGAAGAAGTAGCGGGCTGAAGATTGGGACTGTTCAATCGCTCGTCCAACGTACGAGTGACGGTGACGCCTGACGTGGTTCGGCCGCGTCAGGCAGTCACCGCCACCGTCAAGACCGACCTGCCTATCGACAGAGTCACATCAGCCCGGCTCGAGTGGGGCTACGACAACTTCTACCGGTACCACTGGGCCGGACGCGCCGACTCGGCGGCCGCCGCGGCCAACGACTCGCCGTGGATGGCAGGCGAGGTCGGCACCAACTACGGCGGCGAGCGCGACACCGACGACTGGGTCAGCGTGACCACGGTCGACGTGCCAATCGCCACCGGCGAATTCGCCGGAGCCACTGCGAGTTTCACCGTGCCGTCGTGGGCGCCGGGTTCCTCGCCGGAGATCGCGCGATGGGCGTGCCGACTCGTCGTGAAACGCGACGGTCGCGATGTCGACGAGCGCGGCGAGTTCCGTGTCGTCATCGGCACGGCCGACGTTGCCGCCCCCGAACAACCGATCGAGCGCTACATGGGTGATGGCGCAACCGAACTCGACATCCTGATCCCGTCGCCGGTGTGCCTTGCGGGCCGCGATATCACTGGACACGTCGTGTGCCGTCCGCGGCAGGATCTGCCGACCGCCGATGTGGCGGTGTACTGGCAACGCCACCGCGAGCACCATCCGCTGGAGCGCTATCCCGCGCAGGGCGGCGCACTCGACGGCCCACCCCTGCACCTGGGCAAGAAGATTCCGATGCACGGCGGCACCGAGTTCGGACTGCCGTTCGCATTGCCGTTGCCCGCCGACGCCGCACCGACCTCCTCGGCCGTGCACTCGTCGCTGTCGTGGTTCATCGGCGCGCGAATCTTCTACTCCGGCTTCAGCCGTCATCAGATCGAGCGGGTCCGTCGGCCGATCGTCGTCGTCAACGCGCCGTAGTCAGGCCCGCGACACCGCCGACGCGTCGGCCACCTGCTCCGGCGTCGGCCGGACTCCCGTATAGCGCTCGAACTGCTCGGCCGCCTGCAGCGCGATCACCTCTCCGCCGGTGATGACCTTGACGCCGGCCTCGCGGGCCGCGGTGATCAACGGGGTTTCCGAGGGCAGCGCGACCACGTCGAAAACGGTGTCCGCCTTGGTGATTGTCGATTTCTCGAACGCGCTCGACTGCTCCTCGGGTCCGCCGGCCATCCCGACCGGTGTCACATTGACGATGACATCCGGCGGTGTGCGATCCCACTTCGGGGGCGTACTCGTAGCCGAGCTGCTTCGCCAAGGTCGCGCCCGTCTCGGTGTTTCGGGCGACGACGATGCCGTTGTGAAACCCGCTGTCCCGGAACGCCGCACCGACGGCGCTGGCCATTCCTCCGCTGCCGTGAATCAACACCGACTGGGAACCATCCAACCCGTGTTCGTCGATGAGCCGCTGCACGGCGATGTAGTCGGTGTTCGACGCGGTGAGGTGTCCGTCGTCGTTGACGATGGTGTTGACGGCGTTGATCGCCCGCGCCGAATCCTCCACCCGGTCGACGAGCGGGATGACGTCCTGCTTGAACGGCATCGACACCGAGCACCCGCGGATGCCCAGCGCACGCACCCCGCCGATCGCCGCGACGATATCCGTTGTGGTGAACGCCTTGTAGATGAAGTCCAGGCCCAACAGGTCGTAGAGATAGTTGTGGAACCTCGTGCCGATATTGCTCGGCCGGGCCGCCAGCGATATGCACAGCCGGGTGTCTTTGGTCAGCGGTGGGCGCATCAGCCGACGAGACCGATCACTTGTCTTGCCATACTGTGGATTTCGCGGTAGAGCTCGCGCGTGATGGGCAGGTCGCGCAATGCGGGCACGTCGATGACTGTCGTCACCACGCCGAGGTCGTCACGGTGCCATTCCGCGCCGAACCGATCCAGGATCGCGCGCATCGCGAGGTTGTCGGACAGCACCCGCGCCGAGAACCGCCGGACGCCGTCGCCGCGGGCCGCGACCGCCAGCGCGGCCATCAGGAACGAGCCGACGCCACGTCCCTGATAGTCGTCGCCGACGATGAACGCGATCTCCCCAAGCGTCGGGTCGGTCTCGTCGCGGACGAATCGCGCGTCGGCCACCACCGGACCGTCCTTCCCCTCCGTCATCACCCACACGAAGTGCTGCTTGTAGTCGACCTCGAACAGGTAGGTCATCAACGACTTGATCGGTGTGCGGGGCGTCTGAAATCTGCGGTATAGCGTCTCACTCGAGAACTCGATGGTGCCGTCCGATGTGCGCTCGCTGTCGCCCGGCAACACAGGACGCAGATACAGCCAGCTGTCGTCGCGCATCTGGACCGGGATCGGGGTGATGAACGCCGCCAGCCGCTGACGGCCGGTCCTCACCAACTTCTCCATCATGCCCGGCACGTCGAGCATGGTGGCGAAGGCGCTGTGGCCGCCGACCCATCCCGTCAGCGGCTCCGTTGCCACCACAGTCGCCGTCCGCGGGGCGTCGCGCAACAGCGCCAGCTCTCCGACGATCAGCGGCGGAGCCAGCTCCAGGACGATCGGCACCCCGTCGCTGTCAGAGTGGGTGACTTCGGCATGCCCCGAGTCGATCAGCAGAAACGACTCCGCCCGCTCGCCTTGCCGCATCAAGACGCGGCCCGCCGGCGCGTTCAGCGGGCGCAGTTGTGCCGCCAGCGGTACCAAAGCATCCGGACGGCAGCCCTTGAAAATCTCGAGGGCGGCGAGTTCGTCGGCGCTGACGGCCGTCAGTCCGGCCACGCCAAGAGGCTACAACCTAATACCTGTGAAACTGCGGGGAGATCGCGATCTGCCTGCGAAACGCGATCTCCCAGCAGTCTCGCAGCTCAACTGTGCCCGTCGGGTGCCGAGATCTCGGTGGCCTCGGATCGCCCGCGCAGAACCTCGCTGCCCTTGGCGGCCCAATTGGCCTGTTCGGTCGCATCGGCCCGTTCGATGGCCGCAGACGAGCACAGGATTCGTCGATCCGACGTCTTCGCGAGATCGGCCAGCCGCGCCGCCTCGTTGACCGCATCGCCGATCACCGTGTACTCGTAGCGATTTTCGGCACCGATGTTCCCCGCGAACACCGCACCCGCCGAGACACCGATGCCGAAGTCGACCAGCGGTAGCTCGCGCAGCTGCTCGCCGAGCGCGCGGGCCGTCGCCAATGCCGCCGACGCCGCGCCGCTGGTCCGCAGCGGCGCCCCGAAAACCGCCAGCGCGGCATCCCCCTGAAACTTGTTGATCATCCCGTCGCGTTCGTCGACGGCATTGACGACGATGCGGAAGAAGTCGTTGAGCACCTTGGCGACTTCCTCCGGCGGGTGGCTGGCCGCCAGCTCCGTCGAGCCCGTCAGGTCGATGAAGAGGATCGCGACCTCTTGAACGTCTCCCGACATCGACGTGCCCTCTTCGATGGCGCGCCGCGCGACGTTGGTGCCGACATGTCGGCCGAAAAGGTCACGCACCCGTTCGCGCTCGGCGAGACCGGCGACCATCCGATTGAATCCGCTCTGCAGCCTGCCGATTTCGGAGCGCTCGAACACGTCGACGGTGGTGTTTAAGCGCCCCCGTTCGACCTCGGCCATCGCGTCGACGACTTCGCCGATCGGGTCGGAGATCGACCTCGACGTGAGGATCATCGTCGGCAATCCCAGAAGCACCGCCGCCAGCGCCACCACCAGCACCGCGATCTCCACCGACGCCGTCTTCGGAATGAGCCAACCGTTCGACCGCACCACCACAAGAGCGACAATGACCAAGCAGGGCAACGCGCTGCACATCAGCCACAACAGGATCAGTCGCGCGAACACCCCCGGTGCGGCGATGAGCCGCTCGGACGCGTGGGTGGCGGCGGCAAGGATCGGGCGAATGATGTTCATGGTCAACAGAAGACCGATGCCCGACGCCGCTGATCCGCCCAGCACGACCCCGATCGCGGTCGGCACGACGATGCCGATCCCGCCGTGGATGTTCAGCAGGATGGAAAGGGCGCCGCTGACCACCCACGTGCCCGCAAGAAGGGACGACTGACGAGCGAGCAGTCTCGTCAACGCCTTTCGCTGCCCTTCGTCCGGTTCCAGGCCGGGTATGAACCAGCGCAGGGTCGGCGTGATGTTCAAGACGCCGCCGACGGCGACCACGATCGTCCCGACGGCAACCAACACCGCAGAGCCGATGATGTTTTTCGGCGTGAAGTAGTGCTGTGTGCCGAGCAACGCCTCGCCGCCGAGCGGGATCAGGATGGCGACGGACGCGGTGATCGACAGGAGGTACGCACCCGCGAGCCGGCCCGCATAGTTGATCGCCAACCTGTTCACGTGAACAAGGTAGCGATACACATCGATCTACGGGATGGGCTTGAACTCTAGGTGCAGTTCGGCCAGGCCACGCATGATGAATGTCGGCTCGTAGGAGTAACGGCGCGCGTCCGCCGGGCCGTGATGCTCCTCCGAGATCCGGAAGTCGGTCATCCGGTCCAGGATCCGGTGAAGCGAGATCCTGCCCTCGGTCCGCGCCAGCGGCGCTCCCGGGCACGAGTGGACGCCGCGGATGAAAGCGATCTGCTCGCGCACGTTGCGCCGATCCGCTTGGAAGGTGTCGGGATCGTCGAACTTACGGGCGTCGCGGTTGCATGCCCCCGGCAACACCATGACCGTTGTCCCGGCCGGTATGTCGACGCCGCCGACAGTGGTCGACGTGCGCGCCATCCTGAAGTGGGACTTGACGGGGCTCTCCATCCGCAGCGTCTCCTCGAGGAACGCGGGAATCCGGCCGCGGTCCTCGCGCAGATACGTTTCATACTCCGGGTTTTCGGCGATGATCCGCACCGCGGAGCTGACCAGCTTGGTCGTCGTCTCGGTGCCTGCGGCGAACAGGAAGGTCGACAGGTTCATCACGTCTTCGATGTCCGGGGTCGACCCGTCCTCGTATTTCGCCTGCGCCAGTTCGGTGAGCACGTCCGCCCGTGGCTGACGCCGCCGGTCCTCGATATAGCTGTAGAACTTCTCGTTCAGCCACTGCAGGGGGTTGTGCACCGTGGGCGCCTCTTCGCCGAGTTGGCCGACGAGCTCGCCGGCGAAGGCGGCGCGGAACTCGTCGTGGTCCTCGGCAGGCACACCGAGTAGGTCGGCGATGACGAGCAGGGAGAACGGCTTCGCGTAGACCTCGAGGAACTCGCATTCGCCACGATCGACGAACTTGTCGAGCTGCTCATCGGCCAACCGCCACATGAAGTCTTCGTTTTCCTTGAGACGCTTGGGCGTGATGAGCTTGTTCAGCAACCCGCGGGTCTTGGTGTGCAGCGGCGGATCCTGCGTGGTGATGTGCTCGCTCATCGGCACGTTGGCCCGATGCTCCTCGATCAGCTCGGACACGTCGTCGCCGCCCGGCCCGAACGGCAGACCCGAGAACGGTCCGGCCACCGAGATGCACGACGAGAACGCGTGGTCCTTGTAAACCGCCAGCGCCTCTTCGTACCCGGTGACCGCCAGCACGTTGAACGGTGTCGCTTGCGTGACAGGACATTTGGACCGCAGGTGGTCGAAGTACGGGTATGGGTTCGGCACGAGGGCTTCGTCGGTGAAGAAGTCCACGGTGTCGTAGTCGGTCAAGTCACACTCCCTAGATTTTTCGGCGCGAGCAGACGCAAATGCACGCAAAAGCCCAGCATCTAGCGGACTTTTGCGTCTGCTCGCGGAGAAACTGGATCAAATAGAATCGGTAGCGATGTCGGCGAGCGAAACACCATGCCACGGATGTGCGGGTCGTCGCCGTCCGGATCCAGCCGCAGGTTGGGCAGCCGGTCCAGCAGAAGGTTGTATCGCAGTGCGCATCTCCAGCCGCGCCAGATGCATGCCGAGGCACACGTGCACCCCGTGTCCCCAACTGATGGGCACCTTCGCCTGACGGAAGATGTCGAACCGGTCGGGGTCGGGATACCTGTCCTCCTGCCGGTTGGCGGAGCCGAGCATCGGCATTACCGAGCACCCCTTCGGGATCTCGACCCCGCCGAGTTCGGTATCACGTGTCGCGACCCGGGTGATGTTCAACAACGGTGCGTCCCACCGAACCCCCTCCTCGATCGCCTGCGGAATCAGCGAACGGTCTGCCCGAATCGCGTCGAGTTGATCCGGGTTCGTCAACAGCCCGAACAGCAGACTGCCCAGCGACCGGTAGGTCGTCTCGACCCCAGCGGGCAGCAGCAGCCGGATGAATGAATAGATGTCCTCGTCGTCGAGCTTGTGCCCGTCGATCTCGGCTGCCGCGAGGCTGCTGATCAGGTCCTCACGGGGCTCGGTCCGACGAGCCGCCAGGATCGGCTTGAAGTAATCCACCAGCGCCTGCGAGGCCGCCTTGCCGCGTTCCGGGTTGACGGTGAAGCTCAGCATCGAGATCGACCAGCGCTGGAACTGCGGGAAGTCCTTCTCAGGCAGGCCAAGCAGCGCGGCGATGATGCGCGTCGGATAGGGAAAGGTGAACGTCTTGACCAGGTCGGTCTTGCCTTCTGAAGCGAACTCGTCGATCAGTTCGTTGCCGATGCGCCCGACGATCTCGTCCTCCCAGCGGGCAAGCGCCTTCTGCGTGAACGCCTTCGTCACCAGCGACCGGAGTCTGCCGTGCACGGGCTCGTCCATGCCCAGCATCACCCCGTGACCCAACACGTCACCGAAGATCTGGATCACTGCGTTCGACGAGAACGTCTCGTTGTCACGCAGCATCTGCACGATGTCCTCGTGCCGGTACACGATGAATACAGGCTTGCCCTCCTCACCGGGCATGGCGGACATGTCGATCCGCTGGATCGGCGTCTCGTGGCGCTGTTTGGCCAACTCGGGGTACGGGTCGCGGACATTGCCCGAGACGACGTCGTCGAACGCCCCGAAGTCCTCGAGGTCGTCGAAAAGATCTGACATGGTGCTCCTATCAAGTGGCCGGGTAGGCCACGGACTTCACTTCGGTGTACTGGTCGAATCCGCAGATGCCGTTCTGCCTGCCGACGCCGCTGTCCTTGTAGCCGCCGAACGGCGTGTCTGCGCCGTATCCTGCGGTGCCGTTGAGGCCGATGAACCCGGCGCGCAACCGCTTGGCCACTGCGAGCGCGTGATCGAGCGTTCCCGCCATCACGTTGCCCGCCAGGCCGTACGGACTGTCGTTGGCGATGCGCACCGCGTCGTCCTCGTCGTCGAACGGGATCACGGCGAGGACCGGCCCGAAGATCTCTTCCTGCGCGATCGTCATCGAGTTGTCAACGTCGGTGAAAAGCGTTGGCCTGACGAAGAATCCCTTGTCGAATCCCGTCGGCGCGTCGGGTCCGCCCACCAGCGCCGTCGCACCCTCGTCGACGCCCTTCTGGATGTAGCCGAGCACGCGCTGGCGCTGCTTGTCGGAAATCACCGGGCCGCACAGCGTTCCGGGATCTTGCGGGTCGCCGGGCATCACGCCCTCGTACATCGCCTTCAGCATCGCGACGCCTTCGTCGTACTTGGACCGCGGCAGCAGAAGCCGCGTCGGGTTGGCGCAGCCCTGCCCCGCGTGCATGCAGGGGGCGATCCCGATCGCACAGGCCACCGCGAAGTCGGCGTCCTCGAGCACGATGGTCGCCGACTTGCCGCCGAGTTCGAGAAAGAGGCGCTTCATCGTCGCCGCGCCCTTCTCCATGATTCGCTTGCCCACCACCGTCGAACCGGTGAAGGAGATCAGATCGACCTTCGGCGACAGCGTCAGCTCCTCGCCGACGAAATGGTCCGATGCGGTGACCACATTGACGACACCCGTCGGGATATCGGTCTTCTCGGCGATCAGCCGGCCGATTCGGGTGGCGTTGTAGGGCGTGTTCGGTGCTGGTTTCAGCACGACGGTGTTCCCGGTGCCCAGCGCCTGGCCGAGCTTCTGGATCGTCACCTCGAACGGGAAGTTCCACGGCACGATCGCACCTACGACGCCGACGGGCTCGCGCCAGACGACGCGTGTGGTGTTGACGCCGGTGAGCGAGACCATCGCGTCGCCGAGCGAAGTCTCCCAGGGATATTCGTCGATCAGCTTCGCCGGATATCGCAGCGCATCGGCCAGTGGCGCGTCGAGCTGCGGTCCATACGTGATCGCCCGAGGAGACCCGACTTCGAGAATGAGCTCCTCGCGAAGCTCCTCCTGCTCGGCCTCGATCGCGTCCTGCAGTTGCAACAGGCATTTCTGCCGGAAGGCGTGGTTGGTCGACCAGTCCGTTTCGTCGAACGCTCGGCGCGCCGCGTCGATCGCCCGACCCATGTCCGCTTTCGAGGCATCGGCGACCTCACCCAGCGGCTCTTCGGTGGCCGGGTTGATGTTGGTGAAGGTGCCGGCCGAGCCGTCGACGAGCTTGCCGTCGATCATCATCTTCGATTCGAAACGAACTTTGGGCGTGTCAGGCATGCTTCTCGCTCTCATGGGTGTCTGGGTCCGGTGATCCCATGTTTGCGGCAGCCGTGCCCCCCAATGCACCGAATCGTGGGATTCCCATCATCAGGCGAGTCATCGCGTGCATCGCCGCGCCGGGGAGCAGTCGGCTCATGATCAGCAGCATCCGCGCGTCGGGCCCCACCGGGCGCCGCACGTATGGTTTCTTCGAGTCGAGCGCCTTGGCCAGGCCCGCCGCGAAGCGGTCCGGCGACCTCGCCGCCATTTTCGTCGCGGCGCGGCCGCGCTTGTCAATGGTGCTGTGATGGCGGGCGTATGGGCCGTCGAGGACACGGCTGTCCGTGGTGCCCGCGTCGGTGATGATTTCGGTGTCGTACGTACCGGTCACCAGAATCGTCACGCCGATGCCGAACGGGGCGACCTCACCGGCCATGGATTCGCCCCACCGTTCCAGCGCCCCCTTCACCGCCGAATACGGTGCGGTCGAGGGCATTCCACGCACTCCACCAGCACTCGAGATCAGCACGATGCGCCCACGGCCCGCCGCTCGCATCGACGGCAGCAGCGCCTTCGTCAGCGCCACCGGACCGAAGATGTTGGTGGCGAACATGGTTTCCCACAGGCTCATCGGAGCCTCTTCCACCATTCCGGCCGCGGAGATGCCCGCGTTGTGCACCAGCGCATACGGGGCGCCGACGGCCGCCTCGATCGCCTTCGCCGCGGCGCTGACAGATGCGGAGTCGGTGAGGTCGAGCGGTATGCCGATCAGGCGCGGATCGTCGGCACCCGCACCCGTCGCCGCCCGCAGCTTCTCCATGCCTGCGTCCACCGACCGCATCGCGCCGACGACCCGCCAGCCGCGCTTGTACAACAGCGCGGCGGACGCCAGCCCGAGACCCCTCGAGGCTCCGGTGATGACGACGCTGCGGGGTTCAGCCATTCTGGCCTTCGGTCGCACATCGGTCGCTCTTCGACCCCAACTCGACGTCGGGGCGGCCGTCCGGCAGACCCTGCTGCCAGGTGGACCACTTACCGACCGAGTACGGGCCTTGGGCGCCGTTCTCCTCGTAGTACCCCTGCGGGTCGTACACCTTGGCCTCGGGATAGGGCCACGGGCAGGCAACCGATGTGGCCAACCCGCTGGCCTTGATCGCCCAGAACCACCCGCCGTAGGCGAAGTACGAAACGTTGAGGATCGCGAACATCACCAGGAACGTGCCGAGTACCGGCTTCGTGGGGAACAGCTTGGCCTTCGCAGCGAGCTTCTCCGCCACCGACTTCCCGGTGTCGTCGCGGTAGACGAGGATGGCCGCCGGGATCATCACGAAGGTCACCGACAGCGACTCCCAGATCAGCGGGAACTGGAAGGTGCTGCCCGGGAACAACGTTCCGAATGGGATCGTCTGTGAGTAGATGTACAGCCCCGTGCGCACCAGGCTGGTCTCCAGAATGGCGTCGAAGATGAAGCCGATCACCAGCACCAGTGCGCCCAAGCTGATCAGCGGGTGGCGGGCGACGAACGCTTCCGGCCCGCGCTTGGCCTGCATCTTGCGAAGAATCCAGATCGCCGGGAAGTACGGGCCGAAGTAGAACGTCACGTATCCGAACACGATGAAGGGTTCGACGGTCGGCGACATCATGATCAGGGGCCAGGATTCCGGCCAGTGCATCAACGCCGGGTTGTACACCGCGTATGGCGACCAGTTCATGATCGGGTCCTGCCACACGATGAGCGTGGTGACCAGAACCATGAGCAGTACCGGGCTGCCGGGGTTCTTACGCCAACCACGGATGAAGACGATGGTCAGCACCACGACCATGATCAACGCGCCGACCTGCGGGATGACCTGCCAGTGGTCGAATGGGGTCAGGAACTCAACCGGACGGGGCCGCCCCTCGACATTCGGGTTCGCTACCCGCGGATCGACACGCGTACGCCCGACGGCGGCGAACAACCCGAGGAAGCCGAGCCACGCCACCAGCGAGATGACTCGGCCCCAGTTCGGACCGGTACGCGCCGAACCCGGTGAATCGGTCTGGGTATCAACCGGTTTGGATTCCTGGGTAGTCATCGAATCAGCCTTCCTCTCCGAAGCGATCGACGAGATGGGAGTTGATGCCGTCGGCATCGAGCGTCCTGGCCACCAGATAACCGGAGCCCATCCACGCGCGTCGCGTCCATTTACCAAGCGACACACGGGTTCCCGGCGCTCCCGAGGCGGCGGGCATCATCTTGACGCGCTCCAGCGCTTCCTTGACGCCGCGCGGGCTCAACGGGTGGGCGTCGGTGAACGCGCGCACCAGCGTGGCCGCGACGTCGTGGTTGACGACTGACACGCAGTACTCGGGTCGACTTCCGTTGTACTTCTTCGCGTATCGATCGAGCCACGCCTGGCCGATCGGATTGTTCTCGTCATACTGGTCGACGCCGATCCACCCCAGGAACGCATTCCACATGATCGGGTTGACCCATGCGTTCTGGAAGGCGGTGGTGGTGAATCGCGGCGGGTCCCAACCCACGGCCTCGAGCGCGGGGTTGATGAAGACGATCCCGAAGCCGAACCCCAGGTGCACGATCGCCTGCGCCTTGGCCTCGTACAGCGTGCTCACTGCCTCGTTGATGTCCTGTGCCGTTTGGGCGATCGGCGCCTCCGCGACGATGCGAACGCCCTTGCGAGCACATGCACTTCGCAGATTCTTCAGGTAGCTCTCGCCGATCAAGTTCTGTTCGACCAGCACGCCGATCTCGTTCAGTCCGCGCTTCGCCACCAGGTCGGTCAGGAAGATCGGCTCGTCGGTCATCGAGCCCTGGGGAAAGGAGAACGTCCACTCGCCAAGCCAGTCGTCGGTGCCGGTGACACTGATAGCAGGCACCTTGAATCGCTCTTCGATCGCCTCGCGCAGCGGGACACAGTTGTCGGTGATGTTCGGGCCGAACACCACCAGAGCGCCTTCGTCCACCAGTTCGCCGTACGCGTCGATGACAGCCTTCACCGAACCCTTGGGCAGGCCCTCCACCTCGCGGTAGATCATCTGGACGGGCCGGTCCATCAGGCCTTGTTCGACCGCCTCGGAGAAGACGAGGTCGAAGGTCTGGGTGAACGACGCCAACAGCTCCTCGGGAAAACCGGGCGGCAGCGTGAAGTCCATCAGGTAACCGACTTTGATCGGCTCAGCGGTGCTTTCGTACGACATGCAACCTCCGTTGGTGTGCGCGTCAGTCGGTGGGTGATTGGTCGGCCAGATACGCGTCGATCATTTCGACAAGACCGCGGGTCACCGTCGAGTCATCGGTGAGCGGCCCTGCGATGGCCGCACGGGCGGCGTCGCGCGGGCTCAGCCCCTCGGTGATCAGTTGGCCGGCCGCGATCAGCACGCGCGTCGACGCCACCTCGCGCAGCCCACCGGTCTCCAGCCGGCGGATCGCCTGGCCCAGCCGAACGAGTTCTGCGGCCCTCTCGTGGCCGATGCCCGCCTCGTTGACGACGATCTTCTCCTCGACATCCGGTGTGGGGAAACCGAAGTCGATCGCGACCATGCGCTGACGCGTCGAATCCTTGAGGTCTTTCAACACGCTCTGATAGCCGGGGTTGTACGACACGACGAGGCAGAACCCGGGTGCCGCGTCGAGGGTCAGCCCCAGCCGCTCGATCGGAAGCTGCCGCCGGTGGTCGGCAAGCGGATGAAGCACGACCGTGGTGTCCTGCCGCGCCTCGACGACCTCGTCGAGATAGCAGATCGCGCCGTCCCGCACGGCGCGGGTCAGCGGCCCGTCGACCCATTCCGTATCGCCGCCGCGCAGCAGGAAGCGGCCGACGAGGTCGGCGGTGGTCAGGTCGTCATGGCAGGAGACCGTGATGAGCTGACGGTCCAGATCGTGGGCCATCGCCTCGACGAACCGCGTCTTGCCACATCCGGTCGGGCCTTTCAGCACGATCGACAGTCCCTGCCGGTAAGCGGCCTTGAACACCTGCTCCTCGTTGGCCACGGGCACGTAGTAGGGGCGCGGCGGCTTCACCGACATCGTTTCCTCTCTCGCCATCCGTCTCAGCACCCTATCGCGGAACAAGTGTTTGGTTCAAGATCCTGAAGTCAGGCCACCCTGCGGCGCAGGTCCGCCGTGCGCAGCGCGGCACGGAACAGCGGGCCGATCACATCGGCCAACTGCCGCGGCTTCGGAATCGACGCGTGCGCGGCTGTGCCGAACACCTTGCTCAGTTCGCCGCTGTCGGTGGCCGCGCCGATAGTCAGGCACAGGCACCCGACCCCCTGCCTGCGCGCCTCCGCGAGCGCCCGGCGCGCATCGGCGGCGCCATAGACCCGCTCGTATCCGTGGTCGTAGGCCAGCCCGTCAGACAGCACGACAAGCAGTCGTCGTGACGTTCCCGCCTTCTCGAGGATCACCGACGTGCCGTGGCGAATGGCCGCGCCGAGCCGGGAGTAGGCGCCGGGGGTCAGGCTGCCGAGGCGCTGCATCACCAGCGCGTCCAGGTTGTCGTCGAAGCGCTTGACGGGAAGCATGTGCACGGCGGAGCGCCCCTGAGATTGAAATGCATACAGCGCAACGCGATCACCGAGTTCATGCAGCGCGACGGTGAGCGCCGCGGCCGCCGCGCGTTGTTGTTCGTGCACGGTCTGGCCGAAAGTGCCTGCCTCCGCGACTGATCCGGACACATCGAGCAGTACCAGCACGGCGAGGTCACGCCGACGACGCAGGCTGTCGAGGTACACGGCCTCGTCGGGCGCAGAACCCGCGATGGTCTCGACCCTGGCTTCGACGGCGGCGTCGACGTCGATATCGTCTCCTTGCGTCTGCCGGTGCGTGCGGTCGAGCCCGATGCCTAGTCGGGTCAGTGGTCGCCGCAACGAGTGGACATCGGGGCGCGACAGCGGATGTCCTTCGCCGCCTGGCGGTTCCATCTCGTTCACTGTGCACCAGTCCTCGCGATAGCGCTTACGGTGCACATCCCATTCGGGGTACTTCCTGCCCTTGCCGTCGACTTTGTCGTCGCCGGATTCCTCGCTGTTGGATACCGCGGTCGACGTGACCATTCCCGCGCCACGAATTCCGTTGTGCGAACGATGCGTTGGTGTGTCGGCGCCGGGAGGGCCGCTGCCGCTGAGTTGTCTGACCCTGCTCAACATGCCCTGCAACAGCTTCCCGATCGCGCCGCCACCACCGACCGGACTGGAGAATGGATCCGTCGCGTCGCTGTCGGCCTCCTCGTCGTCGAGTTCGGCCAGATCCTTGCGCGACTTGCGGCGAGGAAGGTGGGCACCGTCGCCTTCTGCTTGCGCGACGCTCGGGTGCGCTGCCAGCAGGTTGCGCGCCTTGATCACACCGAAGCTGGCGGGCGGATCGGCGACCTTGACGGTCCCGGCCAGCGCCAATGACGCGGCAGGACTATCGGCGCGCGTGGCGAGGTCGAAGTCGATCAGCGACCGCACCCGATACGGCAACAGATCATCGTTCGCCGCGAGCGCGCGCTGGCCTTCGATGGCGAGATACCTCTTGGCCAGGGCCGGTCGCCGATGCAGCTTGCGCACGATGTCGGCGTCGAGACCGCCACCAGCCAGCAGCGACGCCTGCACCGTCACCGACTCGAGTTGTCTGTCCCTGGGTTCGGCGGCGTCGACGAAGATCGTGATGCCGTCCGTCCACGGCGGCTCACCTGGGTCGGCCGCCGCCACCGCGACGGTGCGGCCTGCCAGTGCGGACGCCACCAGGGCAAGCCTCTGCGGGCCGTCGTCATCGACCGTCGTAGAGCCCGTCTGCACGGCACCTCACTTGTTGACCAAATATCTGTTCCACCGTAGTGTCCGCACCCGAGGCCAGTCAACGAGCCGGGGAGGCAGCCAATGATCGACTTCGAAGGTCAGGCCGCGGTCGTCACGGGTGCGGGGCGGGGCCTCGGCCGCCTGTACGCGCTGGAACTGGCGCGTCGCGGCGCGTCGGTCGTCGTCAACGATCTCGGCGGCTCCATGCACGGCGAAGGCGCCGACGCCAGCGTCGCCGACCAGGTCGTCGCGGAGATCACGGCCGCCGGGGGGACGGCCGTGGCCTCGCACGATTCGGTCGACAGTCCCGAAGGCGGCCAGGCGATCGTCGACACGGCGGTCGAGCACTTCGGTCGGCTGGATGCTGTGGTCAGCAACGCGGGAATCTTCAACAGCATCGCGTTCGACGAACTGACGCCCGACGATTGGCGGCGCATGCTGCGCGTGCATCTCGACGGCGGCTTCTACCTGGCGCAGCCGGCGTTCCGGGTGATGAAAAAACAGGGTTACGGCCGGTTCGTGTTCATCGCGTCGTCGGCAGGCATGTTCGGCCAGCACCTCGAGGCTCATTACGCCGCGGCCAAAACGGGTCTGGTCGGGCTGACCAACGTCATCGCATTGGAGGGTGCACCGCACGGGATCCTCGCCAACACGGTGCTGCCGTTCGGCTTCTCCCGCATGGTGACCGAGACGCTCGGCGACCCGAAAGCGCTTGAGGAGACGGGGTTCCTGCAGGCCATCAAGCCCGAACTCGTCACACCGATGGTCGTGTACCTGGCGAGCAAGGCGTGCGAGTTCAGCCACCGGAACTACTCGGCTTTCGGCGGCCGATTCGCCAGGGTGTTCGTCGGCCTCGGCGAGGGATGGCTGGCAGATCCCGGCAGTGAGCCGACCGCCGACGACGTCGCCGACCATCTCGCCGACATCTCCGCGACCGAGCCGTTCATCGTCCCCGAATCGATCTATGAGGAGGTCTTCGCGGTCTCCGAGCGGCTCGGCGTAGGCCTCACGTGAGGCGCGTTACTCCTCGCCGAACCGGTCGATCAGATGCGAGTTGACGCCGTCGTCATCCAGCTGGCGGGCGACGAGATACCCTGCGCCGACCCAAGCTTGGCGTTTCCACCTGCCGAACGAAATCCGGGTTCCCGGCGCGCCCGAGGCCGCTGGCAGCATCCGCACACGCTCGAGGGCCTCCTTGATGCCGCGCGGGCTCAACGGATGCGCATCGACGATCGCTTCGAGTAGCGTGCGCGCGACGTCGTAGTTGACGACGGGCACGCACCACTCCGGGCGTCGGCCGTAGGTCTTCTGGTAGCGGTCGAGGAATCGCTGACCGACCATGTTGGCTTCGTCGTACTGATCGACCCCGATCCAGCCCATGAATGCGTTCCACATGACCGGGTTGATCCACGCGTTCTGCCATGCCGTACCCGCGAACCGCGGCGGGTCCCAGTCGAGCGCCTCCAGGGCCGGATTGACCATCACCACCCCGAAACCGAACCCGCAGTGCAGGATTGCCGACGCCTGCGCATCATGAAGGATCTTGATGGACTCGGTGACATCCTGCGCGGTCTGGGCAATGGGCGCCTCGCCGACGATACGGAGACCGCGGCGGCGGGCCGCCTTGTGAAAGTTCTTCGAATACGTCTCGCCGATCAGGGACTGCTCGACGAGCAGACCCACGTTGGTCAGGCCCCGCTTTGCCATCAGGTCGGCCCAGAAGATCGGTTCGTCGGTCATCGAGCCCATCGGAAACGAGAAGAACCATTCGCCGAGAACCTCTTCGGAGCCCGTGACGCCGACGGCAGGCACGCGAAACCGCTCCTCGATCGCCTCCAGTGTGGGCAGGCAGTTGTCCGTGATATTGGGGCCGAACACGGCCAGGCAGCCTTCGTCGACCAACTCAGCATAGGTGTCGATCACCTTCTTGACCGAACCCTTCGGAAGACCCTCGACCTCGCGGTAGACGATTTCGACGGGGCGGTCGATGACACCGTTCTCCAATGCTTCGCCGAAGACCATGTCGAACGGGTTCGTCAGATCGTCGCGAAAGTGCTGGGGGAAGTGTTCGGAAATAACGAAGTCCATCAGGTAGCCGATCTTGATCGGCTCGGCGGTGCTCTCGTATGACATGTCGCCTCTCCAGGGGGCAGTTGCCATTGACCAAATATCTGTTCCGGGATTATCGTCGGCGCAGGCCAGTTAGACAAGGCGGTGGTCGACGTGGATCCGAAGTTGCAAGAACCGCGAGACCGCGCGGAGATCCTTCCCCACACGCCGAGACTGTTGACAGATCGAGATGACGTGAGATTCCGCGATCTCCCCGCAGTTTCGAACGCCCGCGCCACGACGGGGCCGTGATCGCTGCGCGCGTGGCGCGTCTACCGGCGACTTCTGCGCGTCGGAGGACCCTGCGCGCCACCCCACTTCTGGTAGCGTTAACCAAACATTGGGTCAGTCAGGCAAACCCGCGACGGGAGTCAGGAGTCGTGCTGGTGTTGTGGGGCGTCCTCCGGTGACGCCGAAGAATGCCGGACACGCCTACGACGATGGCACCAGGCGGACCGAGATCCTGCAGACCGCGGCGTCCCTGATCGCCAGTTCCGGTCTTCGCACTTCGCTTCAGGAAATCGCCGACGCGGCAGGAATTCTGCCCGGCAGCCTGTATCACCATTTCGAATCGAAGGAAGCGATCCTCGTCGAGTTGCTCGGGCGCTACCACGCCGACTTGGACCGCATCGCCGCCCAGGCCCTTGGCAAATTGGACGAACCCACCACGCGGTCGGCTTTCGACCAGATCGTGGATCTCAGCTCGGCGGTCGCGCAGTGCGCGGTCACGCACGGCGCCGCGTTGCAGATGACGTTCTACGAGGGACACGGCCCGAATCGGGAGCTCACCGCGCTCGCCCAGCAGCGGCCGCCCGCGATCATGGAGGCGATGCTGCAGACCTTGCGGGCAGCCAGGTGGAGCGGCTACCTGAAGTCCGATGTCGACCTCCCCGTCCTCGCCGACCGCCTCGTCCAGGTGATGCTGCAGGTCGGACTCGACGTCATCCGGTATAACGCCAGCGCCGACAAACTCGCCGAGCTGCTGTGCCGGATCCTGCTGGAGGGACTGGCCGGTGTGCCGCCCACCGACGCCCAGCTGGACCGCTCGCCGGCCTTCATCGCCGCCGACAACGTGGTGAAGTCGTGGAGCGACGACGCGGACGCCGAACCCGACGACAAGGCCGCCCACGTCCGCGCCGTCGCCCGTGCCGAATTCGGCCGCAAGGGCTACGAAGTCACGACCATCAGGGACATCGCGTCGGCCGCACAGCTCGGCACCGGCACTGTGTACCGGTTGATCGGCTCGAAAGATCAACTGCTGGCGTCGATCATGCAATCGTTCGGCGAGAAGGTCGCCGAGGGATGGACCCGTGTTCTGCGTTCCGACAGCTCGCCGATCGAGAAGCTGGACGCCTTGAGCTGGGTCAACACCAACGTATTGGACCGCTTCGGCGACGAGTTCCGCATTCAGCTGGCCTGGATGCGGCAGTCGCCGCCGGACGCACAGAACATCGGCTGGCTGTTCACCAAGCGGATACGGCAGATGAAAACCCTTTTAGCCGAAGGCATCCGGTCCGGGGAGATAAAGATCGACAGCCCGTCGAACGAGATGCTCGCCCGGTCCGTCATCGGCGTCGGGTGGATTCCCGAGAACATCCTTCACGAGCTCGGTACGCGGGCGTCACTCATTCATCAACGCGACACGGTGCTGCGCGGAGTCACGACACGCCGAGCGTGACGGGCAGTTTCGCCCATCCCCGCACGCTTGCGGTGTGGGCCTTCTCGGCGGCGTCGTAGTCGACTTCCCAGTCGGGCCAGCGCTTGAGCACTTCTTCGAGGACCACCCGGCCCTGCATGCGCGCCAGCGCCGAGCCGAGGCAGAAGTGCAGCCCCTGACCGAAGGACAGATGCGCACCATTGCGATGGATGTCGAAGCGGTCGGCGTCCGGGAAGTGACGTTCGTCCCGGTTGGCCGCACCGTTGAGCAGCAGCATGATTGAGTCCTGCTGGATCGTCTGCCCGCGGCACTCGACGTCGTGTGCGACGTAGCGTGCCTGCACCGGTGACGGCGCCTCGTAGCGCAGCACCTCTTCGATCGCCCGGGGGATCAACGAGAAGTCGCTCACCAATTCACGCCGCTGGTCCGGGTTTTCGGCGAGGAGTTGTCCGGCGAACCCGATCAGCCGCGTCGTCGTCTCGTTGCCCGCACCGGCGACCATGCTGGTGTACATGAGCACCTCGGTGCGGGTCAGCCGCCGAGACGCACCGTCCTCCTCCAGCTCCGCGTTGAGCAGTTGGGTCATCACGTCGTCCGATGGGTGGTCGGCGCGCCAGTCGATGTACTCGGCGAACAGCGCTTGGCTGTCCTCGAACAGGTCCGCGCGGGCTCCGCTGAACTCGCCTTCCTCTAGCGTGAGGGCAGTGTTGCTGGTGTCACGGATCATCGCCTGGTTCTGTTCGGGGATGCCCAGCAGATAGCCGATCGTGCGCATCGGAATCTGGGAGCCGATGTCGCTGATGAAGTCGAATCGGTCCGATCCGGAAAGGGGATCGAGTGCGCGAACGCAGTACTGCCGAGTCAACGGCTCGATCGCTTCCATCCGTCGTGGGGTGAAAACTCTTGAGAGCAAACGGCGATGAAGGTCGTGTATCGGCGGATCCTCGAACAGAATGATGCCGGGCGGAAGCTGGATGCCGCTCAGGATGATGTCCATCGTGGTGCCGCGCCCGGACCGGTAGTTCTCCCAGTTGTGGAGTTCGCGCGCCACGTCCTCATACCGGCTAAGCGCGTAGAAGTTGTACTTCTCGTTGTAGTACAGCGGCGCCTCGTCACGCAGCCGCTTCCAGATCGGGTAGGGATCGTCGTCGATCTCGAAATTGTAAGGGTCGTAATACAACTCGACCGCGCTCGCGCCGGTCACTGTGAAGCCTCGGACATGACGACCTCTCCAACGCGCTTCAGGTACGGCCATGCGATTTCGGGTGGCACGCCGCCGCACAGCGGTGACAGGTTGAGCACCTCGCCCGCCCGCACCCGTTTCACGGCCTCGTCGACGCTATAGATCCGGTGTGACGTCGGATTGTCACGAAGTTCCTCGATCGTCCGCACATCGGAGAATCCGGCCGAGAAGTCGTTGCCCGGATTCCAGTCGGCGTACGCGCGCACGTCGTGCAGAAGGTACTGGCCGATTTCGTCCCAGGCCTTGTCGACGTCGTCGGCGATGAAGCACACCGACGGGGTCTCGCGGTCGGGCAGGTATATCGGACCCGGCTCGTGCCCGTGCTGGTGGCAGGCAGCCTCGTAAGCTTCCTGCATGCCCTCGACATTCGCGTTGCCGAGCATGCCGAGCCCGTACCTGCCTGCCCGGCGCGCCGCGGCGACAGAACCCCCGCCCCACATCAGCATCGGCCCGCCTTCGGTGTGCGGGGGCGGCGTGGTGTTGATGCGCCGATCCTCGAAAATCGCTTCTCCCGAGAGCAGTTCCCGCAGCAGCGCCAGCTTTTCGTCGGCGAGGCGCCCGCGCGTGCGGATATCGACACCGAAGTGTTCGAACTCTTCGGGCCGATAGCCGAGCGCAAGGATGTAGGAGGCCCTGCCCTTGCTGATGATGTCGAGCACCGCCATGTCCTCGGCGAGCCGCACCGGGTCGTAAAAGGGCAGCAGGAGGATCAGGCTCAGCGGCAGCCGCTGGGTGCGCGCAGCGATCGCGGACGCCAGGATGAGCGGCGACGGGAGGTAGCCGTCTTCGGCGCCGTGGTGCTCGCACAGCACGGCGGCGAGCGCGCCGTGGTTTTCCGCCCATGCACACATCTCGGTGGCTGCGGCGTACAGGTCCACGGTCGGCGCACCCATGGCAGGTGCGCGCATATCGAAGCGGAGCATGTACACGACGCCTCCCGCACCTAAGATTTGTGCCGTTACGCTACGACCGGTCGCGGAACACTGTCAACCGATCCCCTCAGCAGAGCCGACCCTGGCCCGTCGAGTCGGTCCAGCAGCGCATCGCGGCCGCAGGCGGCCATCATCAATGCCGCTGCCGGGCCGCGGACTCCGGCGCCACTCCCCCAGGATCGGTCGACGTCGGAAGCCCGCAGACCGATCCCGCGAAGCCTGCCGAACGGGACGAAGGCCAACGCCCGGCCACCGGTGAGGAAGTCGAGCGCGAGGGTCACGAGCTGCAGGTCCGGGTCGAAGGGGATGCCGAGAGGAATCCGGATGTCCCCGCCGTGGACGAGTACGTCGGTCAGGCCCGACACCGGGCCGGTGACCGGCGGGCTCAACCGATGATCCGCACCCCGGCGCAGGTCGGCAGCGATATCCGCCGCCGACGATTGCGCGCGACGCCGCGCCAGCGCGTCGATCCCACGGTGGATGCCACCGTGGCGTACGGCCGCCGCCTGGAACCCCCAGAAGCCGTCGGCGAACACGCTGACCAGGTGGGCGGCCACGGTCTTGACGTCCCAACCCGTACACAGGCTCTCGGTCGCCAACTGGGCATCGTCCAGCCCCTCGATCAACGCGGCGATCCGCCGCCGCTCATCGGCGACGGCCGCGAACACGAAGTCCTTGTCGACCCGCATGCTGCCGGTCAGTCGAATGCGAACCGCGGCAACGTGTTCGGCATGTCCAGCGAGCTCAGCAAGCCGGGCGGGGCGCCGACCACGAACGGAATCGCATTGACGACGCGCATGGCGGTCGCCGCCATCGCCGCACGGCCTGCGCCGTGACCCTCCGCGTCACCCAGGTTCATCGAGCAGTGGATGTCGGGTTCACCTTCGATGTCGACGCGATACGTCGCGTCGAACTCCGACGCAGGCCAATCGGGCGCGACGTCGCGGGCCATCCGGATGATGTGTTCGACCACGATCGCCTCGCGGCCGTTCACCACCCCAGCGGCGCGGGTGAGGGTCGCGCCGCACGTTCCGGCCTTGACGGTGCCGAATGCGACCTCGATGTCACGGTCGGTCAACCGCCGGTCCAGCGAGCCGCGAACCTCCTCGATCTTGACGCCGAGCCCGTCGGCCATCAGCTGAATCGGTGCCGCCCAGGCCATTTCGATGAATCCGGGTGTCTTCAGCATGGGTTCGAAGTCGAGCGGATGCCCGAACCCCATACCGTTCATCATGGTGTCGGCGACCGGGTAGTGGTCGTTAAGCGCGACCTCGGTGACCTTGAGGCACCGGATCTTCTTGGACTGCGTCGTCAACAGCAGCGCCAACTGGTCCGAACCGAACCCGGGAAAGATGCCCGACGCGTAGAGAGATGCGTGGCCCGACTTGGCTGCCGCCTCGAGTCGGTCGCGCCAGTCCGGGATGTAGTAGGTGGGCGGGTACACCAGGCTGGTGGAAGTCGTTGTGACCACATTGATTCCGGCCTCGAGCAGCCGGACGTAATCCGGTACTGCAGCGGCGTCGCGTTCGGGTCCGGCCGCGGCGTACACCACGCAGTCGGGTTGCAGGCCGATGAGCGCGTCGGCGTCGTTGGTCGCGGCGATGCCGATCGGTTCCCTACCCGCGAGCTCACCTGCGTCGCGGCCGACTTTGTCCTGCGAGTGCACCCACACCCCGACGAGTTCGAGATCCGGGCGGCGATGCACGGCGTCGATCGCGATCGAGCCGACACCACCGGTCGACCACACGACGACGCGCCTCGGTTTCGCCTCCATGACCCTCCTTCGGTCAACCCGCGCGGGCGGCCTGTGCGGCACGCTCGAGATACGGCCACGCGAGGTCCGCCGGCAGCCCGCCGCAGAGCGGTGCCAGCGGTAGGGCCTGTCCCGCGTGCATGTATGCGACGGCTTCATCGGTGGTGAAGACCCGGTACGGGCCTGCGGATGCACGCAGCTCGTCGACGGACGTGGCGCGAGAGATGCTGGCCACCCCTTCGTCGCCGTGGCGGTAGGTCGCCGCCGTCACCGCATCGTGCAGCAGGTGCGGGCCCAGCTCGTGCCATGCCTTGTCGACGTCGTCGGCGACGAATACCGCGGTCGGCGAGTTCTCGGCGGGCAGCTGAAGAAAGCCGGGCTCGTGGCCGTGCGCGCGACATTCGTTCTCGTACAACTCTTTCAGGCCGCCCCGGTTGGTCTGCAGGACGAGGCCGAGACCCTGCCTGGCCGCGCGCTTGACCGCGGCTTCGCTACCCCCCGCCAGCATGATGAACGGGCCACCGGCAGTCGTGCACGCCGGTGTGACGTGGACGCGGCGGCCGTCGACAACCGCCGGTTCGCCCTTCAGCAGCTGCCTCAGCAGGGTCAGCTTCTCGTCGGCAAGCCTGCCACGCCTGTGGATGTCGATGCCGAAGTGCTCGTATTCCTCGGGGCGGTGGCCGATGCCGAACGCGTATGACACCCGCCCCCCGCTGACGATGTCCAGCACGGTCATGTCCTCGGCGAGCCGAACCGGATCCCAGAACGGAAGAACCACGGCGGCGAGCATGATCGGCAACCGCTCGGTCCTGGCCGCGATCGCCGACGCGAGCACGAGCGGCGAGGGCAGGTGTCCGTCCTCGGCGCCGTGATGCTCGGACAGCACCGCCACGATCGCGCCGCGGGTTTCCGCCCACGCGCACATGTCGATCGCCGCCGCGTACAGCTCGCTGGCCGGCGCTCCGAACGAGGGCGCTCGCATGTCGAACCGGATCGTGAACACCAGGCCGGACTATAACCTAATTTTTGTTCAGGCCACAGCGTTGACGATTAATAGTGCTCACTGTTAATTTCAGATCGGAGCCGGGGCGCCGAGGAGGAACCATGGGCGAGGGCCAGCATCGTGTTGTGGTGTGGTCGACGGGCGGGATCGGATCGATCGCGATCCGGGCCATTCACCAGCGGCCCAACCTGGACCTCGTCGGGGTCTGGGTGCATTCCGAGGACAAGGTCGGCAAGGACGCTGGCGAACTCGCCAACGGCGAGCCAATCGGGCTGGCCACCACCAACGACGCCGACGCGTTGATCGCCCTGAAACCGGACTGCGTCGTCTATGCGGCCAGCGGACCCGAGCGCGATGCGTTGGCCATCCCCGACTACGTGAAGCTGCTCAGCGCTGGAATCAACGTGGTGACGACGAGCACGACTCGCCTGGTCAATCCGCACGCCTACGAGCCTGCCGAGTGGCGCGACCAGCTGGTGGCGGCGGCGAAGGAGGGCCAGGTATCTCTCTACGCGTCCGGCATCGAGCCTGGCTTCGCCGCCGACTATCTGCCACTCGTGCTGTCCACGCAGTCGTCCCAGATCGAGAAGATCCATTCGTACGAGATCGGTCTGTACGACGACTACGGTGTTCCCGACATCATGAGCGACGCAATGGGATTCGGCCGTCCCCTGGACTACCAGCCGTGGATCGGCTTTCCGGGTGCGATCGCCGGCGAGTGGCAGGGCCAGATCCGGATGGTCGCCGACGCACTCGGCGTCGAGATCCAGGAGATCCGGGAGACGTTCGACCGTGCGGTGACTGAGCGGACGTTGGAGGTCGCGATGGGCACCGTGGAGGCCGGCACGTGCGGCGCACTGCGGATGCAGGCGATCGGCGTCGTCGACGGAAAAGAAGCCATCGTCATCGAGCACGTCACCCGGCTGGCACCCGATGTCGCACCCGATTGGCCGACGCTTCCCAACGCGCTCGGCTACCGCGTGGTGATCACCGGCCAACCCGATATCGACTGCTCGTTCGACGTCACGCTTCGCGACCGCCGCAAGGCCGGCATCGAAGGGATGACCTCGGGCGCGGGAGCGATGGTCGCGACGGCGATGCGTGTGGTGAACGCGGTGCCGTATGTCGTTGCGGCAGAACCGGGTTTGCTCAACTCAGTCGACCTGCCGTTGACGATTCCGCGCGGAGCCTTCAACCTGGCCTAGCCGAGAAAGCGGCGGATCGCCGCCAATCGCGCCGCTTTGAAAGCGTTGGCCAGCTTGTTTCCCGGGGTGACGTCGAACCCGTGAAAGGCCCCGCGGATGACCTCGAGTTGCGTGGGCACTCCCGCCGCCTGAAGGCGAGCCGCGAAATCGACATCCTCATCGTGAAACAGGTCCGCCGTCCCGACGCCGACCCACGTCGGGGGCAGGCCGGCGAGGTCGCGCCGACGAGCAGGCGCCGCATAGTCATCCACTGCGTCCACGCCCGGATCGCTCGCCAGGTACGCACGCCAACCGAATCGGTTGTCGTTGGCCGTCCAACCAAGGACGGAAGTCGACTTCAGTGCCGTTCGATCGTCCAACATCGGATACTGGAGCACTTGGCCGGCAAGATTGACCAATCCGGTGTCGACGCATCTCAGGGTCAGTGCCGCGGATAGTCCGCCGCCGGCGCTGACCCCGGCGACGACGATGCGACGGCGATCGATCCCGGGGTTTGCGACGAGCCATTCCAGTGCGGCATAACAGTCGTCGAGCGCAGCGGGATACGGAGATTCAGGAGCCAGGCGATAGTCGACTGCTGCCACGACAGCACCCAGCGAGGTGGCCATCCGTCGACACTTTCGGTCCTCTACGCGCGCCGACCCGAGCACGTATCCCCCGCCATGTATCCACAACACTGCGGGCGCGGGATGAATTGGATCGCGGGGTCGGTGGATTCGAACGTTCGCCGTCGGCGATACCCGGACTGTCTCGACATTACGGAGGGCAAGTACTCGCTCAGCTGCACCAAAGACACTGCGGGACAGGCCTAGCCGCCGAGTGACCACGCCTTTACCTCGCGGCATGAACACCGCCGCAAGTCGCAGCGACGAATGAATCTCTGACTCACGCAAGCGGCTGTTCACCCGTCCTGACGCGCGATTTCGGCGTGGTTGGTCGTGCTGCGCGCAACCAACCACGCCCAAATCCCATTCACTAAGCCGGTGTCAGCGTGAACGGCAGCCGGATGTTGAGGTCCTTGTTCCATCCGCATGCGCCGCTCGGCCCTTGCGTGGTGTCCCACCCCTTCAGTGCCGGGTCGGGATAGCCCTTCCAGAACGTGAAGACCTGCTGACCCTTTGCGCCGGTGCCGTCGATGCAGGGCTCCCAGTTGTCAATGGTGTGAGCGACTTTCCAGCGCCCGCTCAGGTACACCAGGTCCCCGGTCCACCCCTGGTCGCTGGTGACGCGCCCGGTGCAGTTCTGATACGTGGTACAGGACGAGGTGACAGTCCAGGTCTGGGTCACACTCTTCTCGTCGTGATAGGACGCGTTGGTCTGCGCCCACTCGCCGTCCGAGAACGCCGTGAATGTGCCGTTGATGGCGATGCCGTCACCCGGATCCGCATTCGCAGGCAACGCGGCGACCATCGTGGCCGCCGCAACGGCCGCTCCAATGCGTAACAACTTCAGCGTCATCATGTGGCGGCCTTGAATACCAGATCCTGCCACGACTTCGGTGCGGCGACGAGGTCAGTTTGCCGGTAGACCTGGCCGTCGGGTGTTGCATACTGCCCGGTCTGCGGGTCGTAGTGCGCGATCGCCACGGACGGACCGGGCGCAGATCCTCCGGTGTTGAACGCACTCGGCGCCGCGGCTACCCCACCTCCGGTGTCCATCGGAGGGAAGTCGGCAGGCGACTTCGGTGGCGGCGGAGGCGCGTCGCCCGGCGGAGGTGGTGGCGCAGCGCCCGGGGGTGGCGCGTCGGGTGGAGTGCCCGACGGCACTGCGCCTGGCGGCAACGGCGTGCCCTCCGTTGGGGCGTACAGCCGTTGGTTGCCGTCGGCGCGGGCATCGGGCGGAATGCCCTGGGCGATCAGGTTCGGGTCCAGCGGATACGGCCCCAGCGAATGTTGTCGCACTGCCAGCGGCATATACGGCTTGTCGCTGTAGCACTCCTGCACCGTCGGGGCGCGCTTGCCAGGCACTCCCATGCACGGCGAGTTACGCGCTCCACGCACGACGATCGGCGCGTCCTGTGGCAGCTTGCAATACAACCCATCCGGCGTATCCATCTCCGTCAGGTCTGCTGGTGAGCGCCACTGCGAAGGGGGCAGGAAGCCGACCGTGCACGGCGGGCCGTCGCCGAGCTGAATCCTGAAGTCACCCAGGGGTATTCCGGTCGGATTGTTCTCAGGAGCCGAAGACAGGATGTCGCTGACGAACGGCGGCAACAAAACCAGAACCTGTTCGAGCGACGGGTGGTAGGTCACCCCTATCTGGCCGAACGTGGTGAGGTTCGCCAGGAGTACCGGCAGCGTCGGCTTCACCTGATCAAGCAGCCGCGACACCTCGTTCGCCGCGGGCGGCCCCTCCTGCAGCAGCGTGCGCACCTGCGGATCGTTCGTCACCACCTGCCCGGTGACCCCGGCCAGGCTTCGTGCCCACAACCGCAGATCGTCCGATGTCTGCGCCTGCGAATCCAGCAGGGGCCCAGAGTCTTCGATGAGCGCCGTCGACTGGTCGCCGACTTTGTTGAGGTCGCCGGAGATCTTGGACGACGAGTCGAACAGCGAGCCGAGGTCATAGCCGGCGCCGTTGAAGGCGTTGAACGACTCGTCGACCAAGCCGCTCAACTCGTCCTTGGGAACGCTGTTGATCAGAGTGCTCACCTGATCGAGCATCGGGCCGACCGCCTGCGGGATCGTGGTGTCGGCCATCGCGATAACGGAGCCGTCCTTGAGGTAGGGCGGCGAGTCCGTGCGCGGCATCAGCTCGACGTACTGCTCGCCGACGGCCGACACGCTGCGCACTTCGGCCTGCAGATCGGCAGGGATCTTGGGCGAGGTAGCCAGCGACAGGGTGGCGGTGGCCTGTGTCCGCGACACATCCATCGCAGTGACCTTGCCGACTTGCACACCGCGATACGTCACGTTGGAAAACCGGTACAGCCCACCGGATGCGGGTAGCTCCAGTTTGACAGTGATGCGGCCGAGGCCAAGCAGGGTCGGCGCCTGCATGTAGACGAACACCATGACCAGCACGCCGACAATCGACGCGATCGTGAAGATGATCAGCTGGATGCGGACGAACCTCGAGAGCATCAGCCTCCACCGCCCGGTTCCCACGGCGCCGGAGCGGCATTCGGAATCGGCCCGAACGGTGGCGAGGTGCCAACGCCGAGCGGGAACTTCGTGTAGTAAGCGTCATATCCGGGATCGCCCGGCGCCGGGATCATCGACGCGCGGTCCTGTCCGAGTCGCGTGCCGAGCAGAAGCCCGCGCTTGAGGCGAGCGTTGGTCCAATCGACGGTGACGAAGAGGTTCACGTAGTCGCCGCGCACGCCCCTGTCAATCAGGTTCTGGGTCAGCGGGAACGTCGGAATATACGCCAGAGCCGTATCAATATTCGGCCCGACGTCAGCGAGCGCCTTCAGGGTGGGCTCGAGGTTCTGCAGGTTGGTGACCAGGTCGGCCTGGGTGTCGTTGACGAGGCCGCTCACTGTGTCGCTGAGGGTGCCCAGCTTTTCCAGCGCTGTCGTGAGCCTCGGTCGCTCCTTGAGCAACACGTCCAGGGCGGGCGGGATCTTGTTGAGAGCCCGGGTGAGAACTTCCTGCTGCCCGCCGAGCGTCGAGGCGAACCGGTTCAGCTCGTCGATGGTGGCGATGATGTTGTCGCGCTGTTGGTAAAGCGTGCCGACGAACGTGTCGAGGCGTGCGAGCAGGTCGCGCACGACATCCTGGCGCCCGTTGAGCGCCAGGTTGAAGTTGTGCACGATGTCGCCGATCTGCCCCAGACCGCCGCCGTTGACCACGGCCGCCAGTGACGACAATGTCTTCTCGGTCGACGGATACGTTGACGAATTGTCCAGGCTGATCGTGGCTCCCGGCTGCAGTCGACCGCTCGGGGGCACTCCGGGCGGGGTGTCCAGCGCCAGATGCATGGACCCCAGCAGGCTGGTCTGGCCCACGGTGGCGACGGCGTTCGCCGGGACGATCGTTTCCGGTTTGAGCGACACATCGACATCGATGTGCCAACCGTGCAATCTCATCTTGCCGACGCTGCCAACGACGACATCGTCGATCAGGACGGGCGAATTCGACTCGAGCGTACCCAAATTCGCGAGCTCGACGTGGTAGATCGCCGCGCCTCCGCCACGACCGACCGCTCCTGGCAGCGGAAGCGAGTTAATGCCCTGGAATGCACAGCCGGTGACGGTCACCATCACGCTGCACCCGATCGCCAGCAGGCGACGCCCGCCCGATATCGCGATCACGGCGGTGTCCCGTCATTCGGCGGCGCAGCAACTGCCGAACCGTCGCCAGGCGGTGGAGGCGCCTCGGCCGGAAGAAGCATGTTTTGCAACGTCGGCGGCGGGGGTGCGGGGTCGGGAGCCATGGGCAGCGGCGACGGTCCTGGCGGTCCCGGCGGCGGCCCGTAGCCGGGCGGGGCTGGAATGTCGCCGTTGAAACCCGTGTAAGCGGACACCGCGGGCGGATCCGTCGCAGGCGGAGGTGGTTGGCCTCCGTTCTCCGGCCTGAGTCTGTCCTCGGTGTACCTCAGCATGTAGTCCGGCGGGGCCGCGGTGATGAACGGGTTGAACGGCACGGGCAGGTTGTTGAAATTGATCGTGCGCAGCGCCGGCCCGACGTACTGGGCGCAGAGTTTTCCGGTTTCGGGGGATGTGACGTTTTCCAGAGCGCCCATCATGGTGCAGATCGCCCACACCGGATTCGACAGATTGTTGAGCACGAACACACCGCTGGCGGCGCCGGTACGTGGGTCGAACATGTTGTAGGCGTTGGCAATCGAGTGCGGCGCAATGTGCAGGACGTTTTCCAGGTCCAAGCGATGGTCGGCCAGGTTCTGCGTGACACTGGCGAGCAGCCGAATCTGTTCAGCGGTCTTGTCGCGGGTGCCTGCGATGAATCGCTGCGTTTCCCCGACGACCTCCGAGAGATTTTTCAGAGCGGCATCGAGGTCTGACCTGCTGTCGTCGACCACGCTGGTCAATGTCGCGAAATTGTTCTGGAACTCGACGATCTGGTCGTTGCTGTTCCGGAGCGCGGTGACGAAGGTCTGCAGATTGGAGATGATGTCGACGATGTTTCCGCTGCCGTCGGCCAGGATCCTTCCGACCCCCGACAACTGAGCGATGGTCTGACGCAGCTTGTCCCCGTTGCCGTTCAGGGCGTTGGCGGCGCTGTCGATGAATCGTCCGACCGAGCCGGTCGACATGCCCTTGTCCGGGCCCAGTTCCGTTGCCAGCCGCATCAGTTGTTCTTTGACTTCGTCCCATTCGACCGGAATTGCCGTGCGGTCGAGCGGTATCACCGCACCGTCGCCCATTTTCGGGCCGGACTCGTAGGCGGGCGCGAGCTGAACATAGCGGGCGGAGATCAGGTTCTGGGCGACGATGACCGCCTTGGCGTCGGCGGGAACGTCGAACTTTCGGTCGAGGTGCATGACCATTTTGGCCTGCGTGCCGATCGGTTCGATCGAGTCGATGGTGCCGACTTTGACGCCTGCGATGCGGACCTCGTCGCCGGGGTAGATGGCGACCGTCTTCGTGAAATACGCGGTGATCGTCTTGGGCCGGAACAACGTCTGCTGGATGACGACGGCCACACCACCGACGAGCGCCACCGTGAGCACGGCCGCGAGTGCGAGCTTCAGGAATCGGTTTCGAGTCATGGCGGTGGTGGTGGCCCCCACTTCTCGTTGTCCTGCGGAATCCCGTTGTACGGGAACGGAAGCTCTGCACGAGGTCCGGCATTGTCGGGTGGCTGGCCGGCGTTGGTTCCCCGTCGGAATCCGAACGCGTAATCGAAGAACGGCTGGAAGATCTCGCCGAAGAAGAGGTTTGGGACGTACGCCTGGTAGTAGGGGCCGTTGCCGATCGTTTCGCCCAGGGTCGTTTGGAATTTCGCCAACCCCGGCAGTGCCTTGCCGATGTTGTCGCGGTTCTTCTCCAGAACAGCCGTCACCGCGTTGAGCTTGTCCAGCGTCGGCGCCAGCTTCTCCTCGTTGTCATGGATCAGACCCGATAGCTGCTTCGACAACGCCGACGTATGCGCGAGCAGCTCGACGATCGCGTAGCGCCGCTCGGCGAGCACCGCGACGAGATCGTTGGCGTTGAGAATCAGGGTATTCACCTGAGCGCTGCGGTCGGAGAGAATCTTCGTGACATCGGCGCCGTTCTTGAGCAACGCGCTCAGTGTGTCGTCTCGGCCGTTGATGGCCTGCGACAGCCGGGTGATGCCATCGAACGCCGGACTAAGTTGGGGTGCAACTTGATTCAGCGTATCCGAGAGGGTGTCCAGTGACTGGTTGAGCGAGGCGGTGTCGGTGCCCGCGGTATTGGTCGTCAGTTCGCTGACCGCTTCGGTGAGTGAGTACGGCGAGGCTGTACGCGACACCGGGATGACGTCCATCGGGCGCATCGTGCCGCTGCCCGCCGACTCCAACGTCAGCACGCGTTCACCGAGAAGTGTTCCGGTTCGCACGTGCGCGGTGGTGTCCGATCCAAGCGGAACGGTGCTGTCGAGCGAGAACGTCACCACCGCGTTGCGCCCCTGCAGCGACACGTTGGAAACACTGCCGACCTTGATGCCCGCGATCGTCACGTCATTGCCCGACTGCAGTCCGCCGGCGTCGGAGAACTGCGCTTGGTAGCGGACGGCAGTGGCCATCGACGTCAATGTCTCCGGCGAGAGACCGACGAGAACGATCAGGATTGCCAGGACAACCCCTAAGAATCCCGTTCGCACGAGTTTGTTTCCGCGGTATTTCAGCATCAGGGCTCGGCGCACCTCCCGCCGTCCTGGTTGATCCATGGGAACTCGGCGGTGCGGCCCTGAAGATCGGTGACCCGCCACTTGAGCTGGCAGATGTAGTAGTTGAAGAAGCTGCCGTAGGAGCCGGTCCTGATCAGCTTGCGGTAGTTCTCGGGAGCCTTCTGAAGTGCGGTGTCGAGCCGGTCCTTCTGGGGCTCCATGTTGTTGACCAAACGGTTCAACTGGTCGACGGTTCCCTTGAGCGGAGGACGAACGTCGGTGAGTAGGTCGGCCACCGACGCTGAGCCGTTGTTCAACGACTCGATGGCCGAGCCGATCGGATCTTTCTCGGCAGCGAGCTGAGTCACGAGCTTCTCCAGCTTGTCGATCGTGCCGGAGAACTTGTCGCCTTCCTTGGTCAGGGTGGCAAGCAGCGTGCGCAGGTTGTCGATGAGCGCCTGGATCGTCTGGTTGTGTTCGGACAGCGCGGTGGTGAAGCCTGACGTGCTGGAGAGCAGAGACTGCAAAGTGCCGCCCTGCCCCTGAAAGATCTGAATCAGCGACGCCGACAGGGCGTTGACATCTTGTGGATTGAGCCCGCGGATAACGGGTTTGAGGCCACCGAGGAGTAGATCGAGGTCGAGGGCCGACGATGTGCGGTCCGCGGGGATCTGGGATCCGGGCGGCAATCGCCGGTCACCGGGACCGTCGATCAGCTCCAGATAGCGGTCGCCGACGAGATTGAGATAGCGCACCGCGACGCGGGTACCGGTGGTCATCTGGACGGCGGGGTCGGCGTCGAACGTGACGAGTGCCGTCTTGTCCTTCTGGAGTTTGACACTGTTGACCGTGCCGACGCGCATGCCTGCGACGCGTACCGACTGTCCGGGCTTTAGGCGGGACGCGTCGGTGAACACCGCCGAGTAGTCCTTGGTCGAACCGGTTTGATACTGCCCGAAGATGAAGAACAGACACGCGGTCAATACCGCCATGACGACGCCGAACACCCCGAACTTGACCATGGTCGGACGAAGTGAGCGCCTCATCCGGGTTGGCCGATTTGATAGGTATTGCGAGGTGGCCCGTCGATTTCACCGAACAGGATCCGTTTCAGCCCATCGGAATTCAGCACGATGCCCGGGTAGGTGCGCCGCCACGGATTGGTCCCGGTGTCGGCGACGACGTACGGAGCTACGCCCTCGAACGGCAGATTCGGAAGACCGGTGCACTGCGGCCCGCCCGTCGCGCCCGCCTTCGGTAGGTCCATCGGGTAGCGGTACCGCTCCTGGCCCCACAGGAAGCCCGCGAGCACCACGACGCCCGGTTCCTTCAAGGGCGGCCGCTGCGACGCGCTCACCATTCCGCCGAGCGCGCACCACAGCGCCTGGTTGTACTTGTTCAACAGGTCAGTCGTCGGCACCAACAGGTGCAGGACGTTGGTGAGCGGTTGCCGGTTCTGGCCGAGGACATCGTTGCCGATGTCGGCCAAACCGGTGACGCTGACGAGCGCGGCATCGAGGTTCTGCTGCTGATCGACGATCGTCTCGCTGATCCGCGCCGAGTTGTCGGCGACGGTGACGAAGTCGGGTGCGGCGTCGCCGTACGCCTGCAGAACCGGTGGTGCGGTTTCCAGGTCGTGATTGAGCGCGGGCAGGCTGGGTTCGATCTTGGCCAGGTAGGCATCGAGATCGGTCAGCATCTGGCCGATCTTCTCGCCCCTGCCGTTGACGGCCGAGGCGATGCCGCCGAGGGCCTCGTTGAGCTTCGGCGGGTCGATCTTCGACAGCACCGACGTGAGTTCTTCGAAGACCGTATTGATCTCGACCATCACGTGCTGGGCGTTGAGCACCTGCCCGGCGCGCAACGACTCCGGCGACGGATCCGGCGGAGAAATGAGCTGCACGTACTTCGCGCCGAACACGGTGGTGGAGGCGATATCGACAAGCACGTTCGACGGAATCGCATTCAGCCGCTTCGGGTCCATCGCGAGATGGAGGGCGGCTTCGCCGTCGGGCAGCGGTTCGATGGAGGCTACCTTGCCCACTTGGACGCCGCGGATCTGCACTTTGGCGTCGGGGTTCATCACCAGACCGGCCCGAGGCGATATCACCGTGACCGGGGCGCTCTCGGCCAGGCCGCCGCGAAACAACGTCGCGGCGAAGGCGACGATTGCGACGATCGCGGCGACGGTGGCGACACCCATCAGCGGGCGTAGTGCCCGAGCCGTCACCCGGCAACCATGCGTGCAGTCACGCGACTCCAGGATGGAACGAATTCATCGTGCCCCCACTGACCTGATCCATCTACCCCCGGTCCGGGCGAGGACTCTACCCGCGGAACAAGTATTTGGTCAACGGCCCGATGGGCAGCACATCCCTGCTGTGGCCGAAATCGATGGCGGCGCGTTTGTGGTGCCTCCATCGATCCCCCTGACGTCATCGGCCTCTGCCTAGGGCGACGGCTATTATCTAAAAATAACAATAATTGGTCAATGCCACGTGAGCAGGCATCCGCCGATTCGCTGTAATTGCACGCCCGGTGTCCGGAAATCGTGCCGCCATCACGCCTCCCTGCGGCAGCAGTTGTAGAAGCACCGTAAGAGTCGCGCTCTGCGCACGTATCGGGATTCAGGGAGAAATTCGCTGTCCATCGGCCGTGCACACCGCGGTCGTCCCCGAACCGGGGGCACCCGAGCGCCGTCGTCACCTTATTCGCACAGTTATCCGTCCGTATTTGTCTATCTCACAATGAATTTCGAGAGACGACGATTGCGGACTGGGTGATTCATCTACACACAACAGGTGGGCATGCGTCGACACCCGTAATATTTGGCAAAGCCGCAGCTTTGCGACGATCTCACGGTGAGTGTCGCACCGGTGCGACAACTGCCGCTTCGATGATTCGCGACTCGTCAGTTGGAATGCGTCGACTTGTTGTCGAGGCCCCTTCCGCGGTCGACTCGCGAGTTTGCTTAGCCGCATCTCGAATATCGAGGCGCGGGACCGGCGACGGCTTGCTAAGCGATCCTGACGGGCATCCGCGCCCACCCCCGCACGCTCGACGTCCGCGCTCGGCTGGCGTTGTCGTAGTCGACGTCCCAATCGGTCCATCGCTTGAAGACCTCTTCGAAGGCGACCCGCCCCTCGAGGCGGGCCAAGGCCGAGCCGAGGCAGAAGTGAAGTCCCTGTCCGAAGCTCAGATGGCCACCTTTGCGGTGGATGTCGTAGCGATCAGGGTCCGCGAACTTCGTCTCGTCACGATTGGCCGACCCGTTGAGCAACAACATGTACGACCCCTCGGCCACCGTCTGCCCGTACAACTCCACGTCGACAGCGACGTATCGCGCCTGGACCGGCGACGGCGGCTCGTAGCGGAGGGTCTCCTCCACTGCAGACGGAATCAGTGACGGGTCGGCAACGAGTTCGTGCCGTTGATCGGGGTGTTCACCGAGAAGTTGGCCCATAAAACCGATCAGCCGAGCGGTGGTTTCGTTGCCCGCACCGGCGATCATCGCGGTGTAGGCAAGTACTTCGGTGCGCTCGAGCCGGCGACGGGTCCCGTCGGCTTCCTCGATCTCCGCGTTGAGCAGTTCGGTCATCAGATCGTCGGAGGGATGTGTCGACCTCCACTCGATGTATTCGGCGAACATCGCGATCGACTCTTGGATGACCGTCTGGCTGAGATCGCCTTGCTCCTCGCCGACCGTAATGCTCTTGTCGTTACGCTCGCGGATCTGTTGCTGGCCTTCCTCGGGGATTCCCAACAGGTAGCCGATCGTCCGCATCGGCATGAACGCACCGAGATCGGCGACGAAGTCGAAACCGTCGGCATCACGCAGGGGATCCAGTGCGCTCACGCAGAATTCGCGGACGAGACCTTCGACGGCCAGCATGCGGCGGGGGGTGAACACCCGGGACAACAGCCGCCGGTGCAAATCGTGCAGCGGCGGATCCTCGAACAGCAGGATTCCCGGCGGTACTTCGATGCCGCTGAACAAGATGTCGGCGGTGGTCCCGCGTCCGGACCGATACGTCTGCCAATCGGGCAGCGCACGTGCGACGTCGTCGTAGCGACTCAGCGCGTAGAAGTTGTACTTGTCGTTGAAATACAACGGCGCTTCTGCCCGCATCCGCTTCCAGACCGAGTACGGATCGTCGTCGATCTCGTAGTCGAACGGGTCGTAGTACAGCTCGACAGTGGAATTACCGGCCACAGATCCTCCTTTCCGGCGCACTACCGGGGTTGGTTCGGTACCCCGGGGAACAACTGCTCCCCCGTTCCCGAGGTCACGTAACCCAGCTGCTTGGTGATGAGATGAGGCGCGAAAACCGCGGCGTAGAGCGCATTTCCGATGACAATCACGGCGACGATGGACACGACTGCCGACTGGACACGGGTCTTCGACACCTTGTCGGACCACATCTCGATGACGTTGCGACCCTCCGAGTCCGTCCGGCCCAGGAGGTAGGTGAAGACCATCATCTGTATGCCCATCGCGATGGCGTCGTAGATCGGATACTGATGCAGCGTGCCCTCGAACATGCCGAGGCCGGGAATCACGTAGGCGTAATAGAAGACGCCGAGGTGAGCTCCCAGGCCTGCGTTGAACATCAGGGCCCAGCAGAAGCCGACGACGAGTCCCACGATGAGGTACGTGATCGGCTGGCGCCATCCGAACCGCGCAATGAGCCGACGCCCGATCGCCGCGCCGATCACGGCGGGCAGGCAGAAGTAACCGATGTAGCCGACGGGCACCGACGACGGCAGCCCACCCCATGTCATGTTCAGCGGCCACCATGACGGCATGCGCGGGAGCGCAGGCGGGAACTGTGCGTACATCGCCCAGTCGTACGGCGCCTCGATCCATGAGAACGAAATCGCCGAGATGCAGAGCAGAAGCAGTGGGTGCAGCCGGCCGCGGCGAATACTCAGGTACACACCGGCGACGAGAAACACCATGCCGCTGGCCCAGCCGAAGATGACCGACGCCGTGAGCAACGGCGTCAACTCGGTGCTCATCGATCGCTGCTCGTCACTCGCGCCGCCGCGCGCCTCCGGGTCGAAGTACAAGACCAGGCCGAAGATCACCACGATCAGCCCGAACAGTGTGCCGAGCATGATGAGTTGGCCCACGTCCGACCCCTTCCGCCGCGTCCACAGATCGGTAATAGTGGACACTATTAAAAGGGGTTGGTCAAGGCCGACTATGGTGTGTGTCGTCAACCGCGCAGCGCGGTTTTCAGGAGTGAACAACCGTGCCGCAGCGACAGTCGCCCGGAAAGCGGAGCGCTACCAAGGCCTCCGCTGCGCCGGTGCGCAGGCAGCGCGGCGAACCGCGCCGACTCCTGCTCGACGCCGCGCGCGAGCTGTTCGCCCGCAAGGACTACCGCAGCACCACGACCCGTGAAATCGCCGAGAGCGCGGGTGTCACTGAGTACCTGCTCTTCCGCCACTTCGGCTCCAAGGCCGGACTGTTCCGCGAGGCACTCGTTCTTCCGTTCACGAACATCGTCGACGAATTCAGCCAGACGTGGCAGGCGCTCGTGCCTGAGGAGACCGACGAAGACGAACTCGCCCGCCACTTCGTCGAGCAGATATACGACGTCGTCGTCGAACACCGTGGCCTTCTCCTGACGCTTGTCGCATCGGAGGCGTTCAGCGAGGAGGAGATTGCCGACGCGGGTATCGCCGACATCAGACGGTCACTCGCGGTGCTGGGTCAGATCAGTGTCGAAGGCATGCAGTTGCGCGGATTGAGGTCGAGCCAGCCGGACCTGCCTGCGCACTCGACGATGGCGATGATCGTCGGCATGGTCGCACTGCGGTCGTCCTTCTTCGGCGAGAAGCAGCCCTCGCGAGACGCGATCGTCGACGAACTCGTGCAGGCGACTCTGCACGGCTTCCTGCACCGCGGGGACTGAGGCTACGGCTTGGCGAAACCTGCTGCGTTCAAGACCTTTTGGCCGGCCTCGCCGGTGACCAGGTCGACGAACTTCTTGGCCAGGTCTTGGTTTTTCGATTGCTTGAGGACCGCGATCGGATACGTATTGACCGCCTCGGACGATTCGGGGAACGCCACCGCGGTGACTTTGTCGCCCGCACCCTGCGCATCGGTGACGTAGACGAGTCCGGCGTCGGCCTGTCCGCTGGTCACCTTGCCGAGCACGTCGGTCACCTGAGACTCCTCACTGACCGGGTTCAGTTTGACGCCGGTGGCCTTCTCGACTGTCGCGGTGGCGGAGCCGCAGGGCACCTGCGGCGCACACACCACCACCGACAAACCTGGCTGTGTCAGATCCTTGAACGAGGCGATCTTCTTCGGATTGCCCGGCGCCGTAACGATTGTCAGCGTGTTGGATGCGAAGTTCACCGGGCTGCCCGCCAGCAGGTCAGCCTGGGCCGCCTTGTCCATGTTCTTCGTGTCGGCCGAGGCGAACACGTCCGCGGGCGCGCCCTGAGTCAACTGGGTGACCAGATCCGAGGAGCCGGCGAAGGAGAACTCGACGTCGCTGCCGGGGTTGTCGGTCTTGAACTGCTCGCCGATGTCGGCGAACGACTTCTTCAGCGAAGCCGCGGCGAAGACGATGAGCTTTCCACCGCCTGCCGCACCGCTCGTCGACGATGTCGATGACGCATTATTCGACGAACCACATCCGCTGACAATGCCGATCACAAGCGCGGCGGCTGCGGCAATGCGAACTGCGTCTTTCAAGACTGTCCTCCAGGGGTTTCGACGATCACGGTGGTGGCTTTGACGACGGCTACGGCGAGACTGCCTGGCGCCAAGTTCAATTCGCGCGCCGCTTCGGCGCTCATCAGCGATACGACGGTGAACGGCCCGCATTTCATCTCGACCTGAGCCATCACGCCATCGACGATCACCTTGGTCACCAGGCCGGTGAAGCGGTTGCGCGCCGAGCTCGCGACGCTCAGCGGATCCTTCGGCGCGGCGCCGGAATGCGAAACGGCGAACTCGGCGAGCGCCTCGCCAGGGATGACCTTGCGCCCCGACTGATCCTGTTCGACAGGCAACGCGCCGTCATCGATCCACCGCCGGACGGTGTCGTCGCTGACGCCAAGCAGGTCGGCGGCGTCGCGCACCCGAATCATCGGCACGTCGGCATCGTATCCGCATCAGCGGTCCAATAGGCCACTTCGAGCCGCGAACGCGGCTAATGGGCAGCCAGGTTCACGACCTGCAGATCGAGCAGGTCCCTGACATAGCGGGCACCGTCGGTGTCGGCGGGGACGACCAGGCGCGGCTGCTCCAGCGGATTACCGTCCTCGGCGTAGGCCACCATCGGCGGCTTCGGGGCCATCGATTCCGAAACCTCGCCCCACGCCAGCGCCGCGGAGTATCCGTCGGCGCCGGTGGCCAGGATCGCGAGCGACAGCAGCGGATGTTTGGCGGCGACGTCGCCGACGGGCTGTGCCTGGGCAACGACGGCGTCCAGGCTGCAACCGGTGTAGGTGTGGCTTTCGGGCCCTGCCTTGGTGTTGAACGTGACCGCTTCCGTCCGGCTCGGCAAGGCACGCAGAGCATCCAGTGTGAGTGTTTGCGGTGTGCTCACATCGCCGGAAACCGTTACGGTGCCCGGTATTTGGCTCGGCGGCAATGGCTCAGCGTGGGCCGTCGATCCGGTCGAAAGGACGGCGGCCGCGGCGAATACCACCGTCAAGCGTCGAAGAGTGCGGGCAGTGGGGGCAACCATCGGCCATAACGCTACATTTGCGCCGACGATCTTGGTCTTTCCTGCGGTGCAGCTGCGGATTGAAGCGACAATCGCCGGAACGACCCTGCACGCGACTGAAGTGGCCCAACACGCAATGCGTGTTCTAGGGCCGCGGGGTGGTTGGAGTTGTCGGCGTGGGCCATTGTTGGCCAGGTCCCCAGGGGCCCATCATCCCTGGCCCCATCGGGCCATACGGCCCCGTCTGGCCGGGGAGCATCATGCCGGGGTGTTCGGCGCCGTCGCGGTCATAGTTGTCGTAGTGACCACTCGAGCTCCTACCGATGAAGAACCCCGAGAAGAACACCACCGCGACGATGAACACGACACCCGCGACGATGCCGACCCAGAGCAACAGCGAGTGCACCTGATTAGGGCTGTCGTATCGCGGGGGTGGCTCAACGAATTCGGACTGGCGAGGCTCGGTCATTTCGTCAGTGTCCTGCCGGGCCAAACCAGCGCTCTAGGGCAATAGTGCCCATCTCGCCTGGCCGGGAGGCCCCATCTTCTTCATGCGGGTTCGTCGCCACATCATATTCGCTGACGACCGTCATTGACGGGCGTCAGCAAGTTGGCGTACCGTTCGGCTATGCCGTTGCCGAACGCCCCTTCCGTGGCTGAACGGCCGGCCGAGGGCGTTCGGCAGGTGCGACGACGTGAAACGCGTGCGCGATTGCTCGACGCCGCACTGGCTGAGATCTCGCGACGCGGCATCGCCGCCGCTGATGTCAGTGCCATCGCCGCCGCGGCGGGCGTAGTAAGAGGCACCTTCTACTTTCACTTCCCGACGAAGGAGCACGTCCTCATCGAGGTGGAGCGCAACGAGGAGACGCGGATAATCCGTGAACTCGGCGAAGCAGGCGGCGATCTGTCGTCGGTGCTCTCACAGCTTGTGGATCACGTCCTCGATGCTGAACGCCGGTTGGGCGCAGCCGTTTTTCGCGACATGCTCGGTTTGCACTTCTCCTCGACGGGTCCGGTTGACGACGAGTTGACACACCACCCGCTCGCGGAATTCCTGATGAGCCTGTTCGGGCGGGCGCAAGACGCAGGGGACGTCTCCCCGGACGCAGATCCGCAGGAACTCGGGCTGTTCTTCCTGACCGGACTCTTCGCGCTCCTGGCTACCGGAGCGCACGACGCGGCGCTGTTACGTCGTTATGTGACAACGATTGTCAAAGGAATGGAGAGACCATGAATCGCACGGGCATCGAGGGTTATCGCGAGTTCCTCGCCAGGCGTGACGGCGAAGCCGACCTGCTCAATCGACGCTTAGCAAACCGCGAGCTGTTCTTCCACGAGCTTGAGGCCAATCCTGTTCGCTCCGCTCGTCCCGCCGACCGAGCGACCTTCCTACGCAACCTGCGCCGTCGGAAACCCGAAGACGGATTGGACAAGAAGATGTTGTTCCTGTTGGCGACCGCCAAGCTCAATCAGGCGGAACGGTTCGGTGTCGGGCTCGGCGAAACCTACGGGCGCAACAGCGACGAGAATCTGCCTCCCGAAAATGTCTACCTTGAACTCGAAGAGCACTACCACACGCGGCTGCTGGCGTACGCGCTGGACGCATTCGACCTGACATTCCAGGTGGTGCCGCCGCCATTCGTGATGCGCCAGTTCGTCAAGACCGGCGTGTTCCTACCCCAACGACTCGGCTTCATGTTCGTCGGCGCCGCAGAGATGGCGGGCTGCATCATGTTCGACGAGCTGCGCCGTATCGGCATCGAACTGTTCGCCGATGAACCCGACGTCGCCGAACGAATCAAGCTGCTGTACAGCGAAATACTTACCGACGAAGTCGGCCACGTCGGCTACTGCGCATCCCGGTGCACATCCGCAGAGCGGGCGATAATGCGCCGCGTCTATCCGTACATCGGACGACTCTTCGCTCGCCAAACCGCCGAGATCAGCCTCTTGATCGACCCGAAGGCGTTGCACGCACGACTCGACCGACCGTTCAGGGTCGAGGAACTGACTGCCGACCTCGACAACGAGACCTACCTCGTGACGCACCCCTGAGAAAGCCGGCATCGCACACCGGGCGCGTGAGGCGCTTATGGCCAGGGGAAGCCGGGCGACGGCGGAGGCACCTGAGACTCATCAACTTCGACGAAGTTGTACACCGGGCCCGACGGACCGCTCTCAACGGTGACGGCGAACCAATGACACACGCTCAAGTCAGTTCCGGCCGGCACGGGAACCGTGTACTCCCAATGGCCCGGGCAGTAGTGCCAATAGGACGCGCCGGCCTGGGCGGGTGCGGCCAGACCCAAGCCAGCGACCGCGACGGCGCCCGACACCAGCGCCCCGACAATGATCCGATTGGTCCTCATGGCGGATTTCCTTTCTGCCCACCCGTCACCTCGCACGGTGGCGTCGCAGCAAGTACACAAGGGCCGGTCCGCTACCGATCCCAATAACCAGGGTCCTCTGTAGCAAGCAAATACAAAGGTCCCGGCAGTTTTGCGCAGTCGCCGTACTGCATAACGGTTCGACAAACGCCGACGACTGGCATGGTTAGCGGCGTGAATGTCGATGCCTTCCTCCAGACCGTCCCACCGATGGCGGTGTATCTGATCGTCGGGACGGTCATCGGCCTCGAAAGCCTCGGCATACCGTTGCCCGGCGAGATAGCGCTGGTAAGCGCCGCCCTGCTGTCGTCGCGCCATACCCTCGATATCAACCCGGTAGGGGTCGCGGCTGCGGCCACCATCGGAGCCGTCATCGGCGACACGATCGGATACTCGATCGGGCATCGCTTCGGTATGTCACTGTTCGAACGTCTCGGGAATCGTTTCCCCAAACACTTCGGCCCAGGCCACGTGGCACTCGCCAAACGACTCTTCGACAGGTGGGGCGTCTGGGCCGTGTTCTTCGGTCGGTTCATTGCGCTGCTGCGGATCTTCGCCGGTCCATTGGCCGGTGCTCTGAAGATGCGGTACCCGCGCTTCCTTGCCGCCAACGCCAGCGGCGCGGTGGTGTGGGCCTGCGGCACCACGGCCGTCGTCTACTACGCGGGCATTGCCGCCGAGCGCTGGCTTTCACGCTTCTCCTGGATCGCGCTCGTCGTGGCGATCGTGATCGGCATCGGCGCGACAATGGTTATGCGCGAACGCACTTCGCGCCTCATCGCCGAATTGGAAGCGGAGCACGACTGGGAAACTCTGCGGCGCCACTAACCCCGTCGCTTGCACCGTCTGGCCGGGCGCTGGAAACCGGCTAAAACGGAACTGTGACGTATCGCCATTTGATACTATGCGCACACGATGGCTGATAGACCTGCGCGGGGCGAGAAGCGCCTCGAGAGGGGCCGCGTGCAAACCGCACGGGGACCGCGAGGCTTAGATCGGTCGCTGGATGCGGTCATCCTTGACGCCGCGCTCGAGGGACTTGCCAAGGTGGGTTATCACGCTTTGACAATGGACACAATAGCCGCAGACGCAGGGGTCGGCAAAGCCGCGATCTACCGGCGATGGTCATCGAAGGCTGACGTAGTCGCCGCGGCCATTGCCCATTGGCGGCGCAGCCACGGGCCGTCGCAGGCACCCGACACTGGCAGCTTGCGAAGTGACATCGAGGCACTGGCTTCCTCGGTACCGGACTACAGCACAACGGAACTCAACACTATTAGCGTCATTCTGGGTGTGGCGACCGCCGCAGCGAGGGATCCGGTGCTCGCAGCGGCTCTCGACGACCACGTGCTATCGACGCCGCGGAACATCGTCCGGTCGATGCTCGACCGAGCGGTGGCCCGTGGCGAGGTTCCGGCTGGCCGAGACCTCTCGCTCGTGCCGGACGTCGCGCTGGGTCTGAACCTGGTCCGGATGATCAGCGGACGCCCCCTCGATCGGTTGTTCGTGCGCAGCGTGCTTCTTGATGTTCTCCTGCCGCTGGCCACAGCCCCCGCCGAGAACAAACCCTGAGCGGTTTCACCTCTTGCGACCGCGGCAAAGTGAGGCGATGATGGTCATCAAACGGAACTGATTAGTTCCGTTTGATGACGAGACGAACATGGGTGATGCGATGACGCGCGACAGTGAGGTGCCGGTGCTGATTGTCGGCGCCGGTGCGGCCGGATTGTCCACCGCAGCCGTACTGGCCCAACAAGGCGTGAAATCGTGGGTCGTAGAACGTCGGGCTGCTGTTTACCGATACCCGAAGGCGCGAAACCTCAGCTTCCGTAGTCTCGAGATTCTCCGGCGTCTCGGATTACGTGACGCTGTGCACGCTGTCGCCGACGATGTGTCAGACATGGTCGTCAAACCGTCCCTTTCGAGCGCGGTCGAGGCACCTGCTCTGGACCTGGACAGCATTTTCGGCGGCCTCGCGGACCTCAGCCCCGAGCCGCCAGCGCAGTACTGCCCGCAAAGTCGTCTAGAGCCGATGCTGGCTGACTACGTGCGCGGCCGCGGCAACGACGTCTCCTACAGCACCGAACTTCTCTCATTCAGCCAAGACGACACCGGGGTCAGGGCGCAGCTGCGCGATCGGCAGTCTGGACTGATCAGTGACGTCCGTGCGCGTTACTTGATCGCCGCCGACGGCGTGCACAGCCCGATCCGGAAGAGTCTGGCCGTCTCCACCAGCGGACACGGCGCGCTGCCGATCTACGTGATATTCGTGTACTTCAAATCGCCTTGGCGACAACTGTTGTCGCACCTCCGCGAGGGCAGCGCAGTGCAGATCGTCAATGCAGATGTGAACGGAATACTCGTCCCCGCCGACGATGACCTCGCCATCTTCGTCACCACCTACTTTCCCGAGCACGGTGACACAGCGGCCACGTTTACCGAACAGCACTGTCGAGATCTGTTGCTTGCAGCAATCGGTCAACCCATGGATATCGACATTGTCGACATCACCCCTTGGCAACCACACGAGCTGGTCGCTGACCGTTTCCGCTGTGGCAGCGTCTTTTTCGTCGGCGACAGTGCCCACGCCATGCCGCCGTTCAAGGCGGGCGGGGCGAACGTCGCAATTCAGAGCGCCGACAACTTGGCGTGGAAGCTGGCGGCGGTCCTCAACGAGACGGCCGGTGACGGACTGCTCGACACCTACCACGCCGAACGGCGTCCGATTGGAGTGTTCAGCGCCCATCAGTCACTGACTGGCCCGTCGATACGTCTACTCAATCTGCCGGCCGAGCCGGACATGCCACCCATTGACGAGCGGTCGATGTTCGCGCTTCTGATCGGTTATCGCTACGCGTCCGCAGCGGTAATTGGCGATACCGCGCCGGCCGATGATGACATCCATCTAATCGATAAGCTCCGCGCGCAGCCCGGCACTCGACTGCCGCACGCGTGGGTCGTCGACCACGACGAGCGTGTGTCCACCCTCGACCTGCTTGGCGTGGGCTTCACGTTGTTGACAGGGACCGACGATGCGGTTTGGCGTGACGTGGTGCGCGGCGCACCAGCGCCGATCACTTTGCGGTCAATAGGACCTCATGACGCAGTCGACCCCGACGGTCGGTGGAACGCGATGACCGGCTTGAGCAGTACGGGTGCGTTGCTCGTGCGCCCTGACGCGTTCGTCGCGGCGCGATTCGACACCGTTCCGCCTGATCCCAGGCAAGCCGTGTACCGAGCTCTGGCGGCAGTGCTCGGTACACGCCGACCGGCGCAAGGTCATGGCCACGGATGACCGTGCTGCTGTGTGATCAGCGGTCTGCTCGCATCAGCCGGCCTGAGCTGTGTGACAATCCTGCACGAAAAATTCTGCGCAAAAAAGTGGGGGAATTGGTCTGGCTACTTGCTCCTAGCAGATGAACGCGTCCCATCCGGGCCGCGACAACCTGAAGGAGACCGTCATGACCACCAACCGCACGAACAATTCCCTGCGGCGCCGGATTACAGCTGGCGCGCTGCTTGCCGGCGCCATCGTCGCAGGTGGACTGGGTGCAGCGGCAACCGCAGGCGCCCGGCCGCCTATCAACCCTGTGCCCATCCCGCCACGTCCCGCTGCCGGCGACCAGACCTCTACCATCGCCTATTCGCCGGAGACCGGGGTCTGGGCGAGCTGGACCAACGCTCCGTCGACCCAGAATGCCGACTTCGCCGCACTGAACGTGTGCCAAGACCGCAACGGCACTCATTGCTCGGTCACCGGGCGTGCCGGCATGAACCAGTGCGTCGCCCTTGCCGTGGACGCCGTCAACTGGAATCTCTGGAACACCGGGTTTGGGTCGAGTGTGGTCGATGCCGAGACGGCAGCACTGCAGGGGCCCAACAGCCGGATCGCAACGGTGGCCTGCACAACCCCCAATGGTGCGCACGCGGGCTTCAGCGGGCGCGTCAATGAGCCGCAGGTGTCATAAGGCGGATTTATGTGGTGTGGTTCGCCTTTTGCAGTCCTGGTCTGTTTTGCAGTGATTGAGAGGCGCAGACCTCACGTTCTGCCACACCAGCGGGTATTGCGCGGTGTTGAAAGTTCGTGTGAGCTTGCCAGATGACCGCGCAGTTGCCGCGGTGGGTGGGTCGGACGCCGATGCGGCGCGCGGACAGTTTCCGTCATCCGATTCGCGGTTACTGGGCGTTTGGTGGCGGCTCGGTGTGGGCCGGTTGGGCGGTGCCAGGGTATGACTGGCGATGCCGGTAGCCGAGACCAAGCGAACTGGCTCGCAGAGCAACAGGCGGCGCTGCGGCGAGTGGCCACACTGGTCGCTCGGGGCGGGGGGCCTGCGACCGTATTCGACGCGGTCGCCGACGAACTGGCCCGGGTGCTGCACGTGCATAACGCGGGTCTGCTGCGTTACGAGCCCGACGGCAGCGGCGTCGTAGTAGCCGTCGGCTACGAGCCGGCCATGACGCAGATGCCCGTTGCCGGTGAACGTATTCCACTATCCGGTGACGATGTCGGAGCGCGGATTCTGCGCACCGGTCGTCCCGCCCGAATCGACAGCCATGAGCGTGTCGGCGGGCCAGAGGCCGCGCGCATCCGCGCGGCAGGGATCGGCTCGATCGTCGGTGTGCCCGTGATCGTCGACGGCCATCTCTGGGGTGCGGCAATCGTCGGTTCCAGGGATGCCGATGCGCTGGCGCACGACACCGAGCAGCGGATCGCCGATTTCGCAGACTTACTCGCGACCGCGATCGCGAATGCAGCCGCCCACGCCGAATTGCAGGGCAGCCGCGACCGCCTGGAAGAGCTTGCCAGTCAGCAAGCGGCGCTGCGGCGAGTGGCGACCATGGTCGCGACCGGGGCGGCAATCCACACAGATTTTCGACGTGGTGACTGGAGGAGATGCGGCACTGCCTGCACGTCGGTGTTGTCGGGCTGTGGCGCCTGGAAAGCAGGGGTGAGATCACACTCGTCGCCACATCCACGGAGCCGGAGGCGCTGGCGAAGTGGCCGATAGGCACTCGCTCACCCGTCGAGGGCAACAACTTGGCGTCGCAAGTGCTCGCCACCGGTCGGCCGGCGCGTATGGACAGCTATACCGACGCGCAGGGGCCGATCGCCGACCTGGCCCGCAATGTCGGCCTGAGTACGGCGGTGGGAGTGCCAATTGTGGTCGGCGGCCGGATCTGGGGGATGGCGGCGGTGGGCCTGCTCAGGCCCGGCAGCTTGCCCGCCGACACCGAGGCGCGCATGAACGATTTCGCCGAGCTGGTCGCGACCTCGATAGCCAACGCTGCCACCCGCGACGAACTGCAGACCAGCCGCGACGACCTGCAGGCACTTGCCAGCCAGCAGGCCGCGCTACGGCGGGTGGCGACGCTGGTCGCCAGCGGCGTTGGACCGGCGGAGGTGTTCACCGCGGTCGCTGAGGAGGCGGCGCGTTGCCTTCATGTCGGCCACGCGACGGTATATCGCTACGAAGGCGCCAATGTCCTTATCCCCCTTGCTGTTTACCACGAAGGCCAACTGCAGACACTGCCCACGGGCCTGCGCTTGAACCTGACCGCAGACAACATCGCCGAGCGAGTGCTGCACACCGGCCAGACCGCCCGAATGGACAGAGACGATGACACTCCGGGTCCCCACGCGGGGCGCTTCCGCGGGCTGGGCATGTACTCGGCGGCGGGAGCCCCAATCACCGTTGACGGACATGTCTGGGGTGCCGCGATCGTCGGCTCGACGCAACCTGAACCGCTGCCACCGGACGCCGAGCAGCGTATAGCTGAGTTCACTGACCTGATCGCCACCGCGATCGCCGCCGCCACAACCCGCGCGGACTTGATCGCTTCACGCGCGCGCATCGTCACCGCGGCAGATGAGGCGCGTCGTCGCCTGGAACGTGACCTGCACGACGGAGCGCAGCAATCGTTGGTGTCGCTCGGCCTGCGAGTCCGCGCCGCACAAGCGTCGCTGCCGCCGGAGATGCAGAATCAGCGACAGACGTTCTCCGACATCGTCGCTGCATTGAACGACATCCTGGGCGATCTCCAGGAACTCTCGCGTGGTATCCATCCGGCGATCGTCTCGAAAGGTGGCTTGCGTCCGGCGCTCAAAGCATTGGCCCGCCGATCGACGCTTCCCGTCAGCCTGGACGTGACCCTCGATCGTCGCTTCCCGGAGCCCGTGGAGCTGGCGAGTTATTACGTGGTGGCCGAAGCGCTCACCAACGCCGCCAAGCATGCGGAAGCCTCGGCGGTGACCGTGTCCGCACGCAGCGATGACGACAATCTCTACCTGTGCGTCACCGATGACGGCGTCGGCGGCGCCGACGTTCGTTCGGGATCGGGGCTGATCGGCTTGCAGGACCGCGTCGAAGCGCTCGGCGGAACGATCCAACTCACCAGTGCCGCCGGAGCCGGAACGTCGCTGCACATCACCATCCCGACTGAAAGCGCGTAGCTGCTGCTCGGTGGCGGCGCCCTCGGAGCTTCCATGGCGCATTCCCGGTAGCGGGTACTCGAACAGTGCCGCCTGTGGCACCCAAGAATGGGCGCCAGCGTCAGCGATCTTTGTGATGTCCCTCGCAATACTTTTCAAGTGCGCTAACCGGACCGAAGAAGATTGAGGGACAACAATGTTGAACACGATCCTGGGCATGCTCACCATGACTCCGATCGCCTGGGGCGTCATTGGTTGGGTCACGGTCAATCACTAAGCCGTTCAGACAAGACCCGTCAACGCTCCCGGCGTCGGGAGAGTCACGATGCTGGCCCCCAACAACGCTTCCGGCTAGCTGCAATCATCCAACTGGAAGTAGCGGTACCGCTCACCCGTCGTGGTGGTGAAAACCTCGTCCAGGCAGGTCAATTCCAGCTGGCAGGTAGTGCATCCGACCGCTGCCCACCCCAGTAGATGGGCGGCAGCGGCAGCGACATTGCCTTTGTCCGCCGCAATCATGGAATGGCATGAAAGCCGGTCGGCCCCGAGCCTATGTCGTAGACGCAAGTATGTGGCGAATGCACTTCGTCGTCCATGTCCGTCTGTATGGATTCGCGGGGCACGCAGTGGCGGTGAAGCGATCCGGTACACGCGTCATCCACGATGCTGTACAGACCCTGAGGTCCGCATCAGCAACTCGAGCTTCGTAGCGAAACCCGCTGCATCACAACACATATTGGAGAGATAACATGAGGATCACCAGTTCGAACACGACGTGGCAGCTGGGTTACCTCCTCGACGGGTTCACAGACTCTCAGCCACACGCGACGGCCCTGATCATCGGCCCGCAACGCCGGCGAATCAGCTATGCCGATCTGCTGAAACTGGTCATCGACCTCTGCGCGGCGTTGCGTCGCTGCGGTCTGCGGTCTGGTGACGTAATGGCACTGCAATCCACGAACAGCATCGAATTCGTGGTCGCGCTGCTCGCCGCAGCACGGAATGAACTCGTCGTCGCTCCGCTGGATCCGGCCCTGCCGCGAGCCGAGCGCCGTGCACGGGTCAACCGGGTCGGCGCCCGCGTCACGCTGAGCGACATCCGGCGCCCCGACCCCGGCGGTGAAGCGGACGCCCCGTTGTGGTGTTTGCACGTCACACCACCCACCGCCGATGCGGCACCCGAGATACGGATGCTGGCAGCCGATTCCGCGCGCGAGGCAACTACGATGCCGGGACTCGGCGAGCGTGACGCGTTGATCATGTTCACCTCGGGAACCACCGGTATGCCCAAGATGGTGCCCTGGACACACGACAACGTGGCGGCCTCCATCGAAGGCATCGGTGGCGCATACCAATTGGGTCCGTCCGATGCGACTGTCGCGACGATGCCGCTGTTTCACGGCCACGGCCTGATCGCGACGTTACTGACGACAGTGGCCACCGGCGGGACGCTGGTTCTGCCCGCCAAAGGCAAGTTCTCGGCGCGCACTTTCGCCGACGACGCCGCCAGCGTCGACGCCACCTGGTACACCGCGGTGCCCACGATCCACCAGATCCTGCTCGAGCAGGCGCAGTCCGGACCCGCCAGCCTCGGCGCGCGTCGATTGCGTTTCATCCGCAGCTGCAGCGCACCGCTGCCAACGACGATGGTGAGCCGGTTGGAAGCGGCATTCGAGGTGCCTGTGCTGGCCGCCTACGGCATGACCGAGACGACCCACCAGGCCAGCAGCGTGTCGCCGTCGGCCAGCGAACAATTGCGTATCCATACGGTCGGGACACCAACAGGGTTGTCGGTTCGAGTCGTCGACGACTACGGGAGGCCGCGTGCCACCGGAGCGACAGGCGAAATCTGGTTGCGCGGCGCTGGTGTCGTACGCGGCTATCTCCAGAGCCCGGAGGCGACGTTGAGGACATTCGTCGACGGATGGGTGCGAAGCGGGGATCTCGGCAGTGTCGACGTGCACGGAAACCTGACGATTCAGGGCCGTATCAAAGAACTGATCAACCGCGGCGGGGAGAAGATCTCGCCCGAACACGTCGAAGAGGTCCTGACGTCGTACCCGAGCGTGGCAGCGGCGGCCGTATTCGGCGTTCCCGACGACTTCTATGGCGAGCGGGTCGCCGCGTTGATCGTCCCCCGCGACGGCCTGCACGTGGACTCGGCCGATCTGGTCGCTTACGTCCGTCGACGCCTGTCCGCCTTCGAAATACCGGAGCAGATCACCATGACCGAAGAGCTGCCCCTGACGGCAAAGGGTTCGGTTGATCGCTCGAAACTTGCTGTGCCAGGCACACATCGATGACCGTGCGCGTCGGTCCCCATGGGTCCGTTGTTCGAGCACGCAACGCCGCCGCGATGGCGCTGGCCGCAGCGAGCGGTAGCACCGACGCGATCGGATACCTTGCTTTGGGCCACGTCTTCACCAGTGCGATGACGGGAAATTTGACGCTGCTGGGCATTGCCGTAGCGCACCGCAACGGGCTGCGGATCGGACGTGTGCTGGTTTCGCTCGCCTGCTACGTGGTCGGGGCCGCACTCGGGGCGCGCATCGCCCGTAGCCCAGAGCCCGGTGACCCAGTCTGGCCGTCTGCCGTCACACGCGCGCTGGCGCTCGAAGCCGTCTTCTTCGTCGTGTACGCCGTCTCGTGGTGGGCGCTGGGACCCCGGCCGGATGTCTACGGCAACGCCGCCCTGCTCGGCCTCGGTGCAACAGCACTGGGCATCCAAAGCAGCGCGATGCAGCGCTTCGGTAGCGGCGTGGGACTGAATACCACATTCCTGTCCGGCTCCCTGGTCAGGCTGGTCGGGCGGCTGGCCACCGGACATCGGTACCGCGACATCCATCACCACCTGCTGGTGCTCGTCGGGCTTGTCTGCGGCGGCTGCCTGGGGGCCCTGCTGGTGCTCCACGCCAGGGCGCTCGCACCGTTGGTGGCACTTGCCGGATTGGCGTTCGCGCTCGGCGCCGCCTGCTGGCAAGCCCGAACACGGCCTCGGGCAGCGGAAGAAACGACAGAGAGGCACCCAGATGCTGTTTCGGCAACTTGAGTATTTCGTCGCGGTCGCTCGGGAAGGACACTTCGCCCGTGCCGCGGAAGCCTGCTACGTGTCGCAGCCCGCACTATCGGCGTCGATCGCCAAGTTGGAACGCGAACTCGGCGTCACGCTCATCAACCGCGGACACAACTTTGAGGGCCTCACCGCCGAAGGCGAACGCCTGGTGGTGTGGGCCCGAAGGATCCTGGCCGAAAAGGACGGTTTCAAAGCCGAACTCGCGGCCGTCCAGTCAGGTATCACCGGGACGCTGCGGCTCGGAGTCGAGCCGACGGCGTCGACGACGCTCGCTATTCCCGTCGCGGCGTTCTGCGCCGCACACCCGCTTGCGAAAGTCGAAGTCGAATCACGCTTGGCGGCAACTGAACTGCATAGGCGCCTGCGCGACTTCGAGCTCGACGCCGCCATCGCACAATTCGACCGCACCGATCCAGCCTTGCATACGATGGAGCTTTATCAGGAGCGCTATGTCGTCGTCGCGCCGAACAACCGCTTCATGCAGCGGACCTCGGTGATGCGATGGGCGGATGCCGCGCAGCTGCCGCTGGCACTGTTGACACCGGACATGAGAATCCGCCAAGTCATCGACACGGCATGCGCCCAGGGTGGTATCGAGCTGAAGCCTCGCGTCGAAACCGATTCGGTTGCTTCGCTCTACGCCCTGGTCGGCGCCGGCGACTGTGCAACGATCGTGCCCCACACCTGGTTACACGCGCTGCCCGTCGTCAGCACCACCATGTTTGTCCCCTTGGTCGAGCCGGACGTGCGGGCCCCGATTTCCGTCGCAATCAATGCGGCGAGCCCCGGATCGATCGCCGCGCGCGCCTTCGTCGCCACCGCAAAAGGGCTGGGGCTCAATGAATTCTTCGAAAGGAACCTGCTGTGCGGCCTCGCTGAAGTTGATAACCCCGGCTTATCAGCCAATCGACGATAGGTCTTGGACGCCGCGGTTTTTCGCGCGGAAGGTGGACTGTAAGAACAACATCCACGTTAGCCGCAGAGAGAGACCGCATCATGACGCTCGCACAAACCCCCGACGTCGCCACCAACAGTGAATCCATTCACCAGACGCTGACCGACGGCAGCCACCTGGTCATTGATGCGCTCAAGCTCAACGGCGTTGACACCATCTACGGATTGGTCGGCATCCCGATCACCGACCTGGCGCGCCTCGCGCAGTCCTCGGGCATCCGCTACATCGGCTTCCGGCACGAAAGCAACGCCGTCCACGCGGCATCGGCCGCCGGGTTCCTCACCAAGAAAGCGGGCGTGTGCCTGACGGTGTCCGGACCCGGGTTCCTGAACGGCCTCGTTGCATTGGCGAACGCCACCACCAATTGCTTTCCCGTCGTGCAGATTTCCGGATCCAGCGAGCGCCATATCGTCGACCTCAAGCGCGGAGACTACGAAGAGCTCGACCAGATGACGGCGGCAGAACGGTTCGCGAAGGCGGCCTACCGCGTGGACCGCGCAGAGGACATCGGCCGCGGCATCGCCCGGGCGATCCGCACCGCGGTGTCGGGCCGCCCCGGCGGCGTGTACCTGGACATTCCGGCCGCGGTACTCGGCGAGATCATCGACGCCGAAAAAGGGGCGGCCTCGCTGTGGCGGGTGGTCGATCCCGCGCCGCGGCAACTGCCCGCCCCGGAGGCCGTGGCGCGAGCCGTCCGGTTGCTAGCAGACGCGCAGCGGCCGCTGGTAGTCCTGGGTAAGGGCGCGGCCTATGCGCAGGCGGACGAGCAGATTCGGCAGTTCATCGAAACTACCAAGCTGCCGTTCCTGCCGATGTCGATGGCCAAAGGGCTACTGCCCGACGACCATCCACAGTCTGTCGCCGCGGCGCGGTCAATGGCCTTGCGTGAGGCTGACGTCGTGTTGCTCGTCGGCGCCCGGCTGAACTGGCTGCTCGGCCACGGCGAAGCGCCGCAGTGGAGCCCCGACGCCAAGTTCATCCACATCGACATCGAGGCGGCCGAGTTCGACAGCAACCAGCCGATTGCCGCCCCGCTGGCCGGAGACATCGGCTCGGTGATGCAAGCGCTCAACGAGCACAACCACGGCCACATCCTGGCGCCGGCGCCGTGGCGCGCGGCGCTGGCCGCCCGCTCGGAACAGAACGGCGCCAAGATGGCGCAGCGACTGGCCGCAGATCCCCATCCCATGCAGTTCTACGGAGCCCTGCGGGCGATCCGCGACGTGTTGCGTGCGGATCCGCAGATCTATGTCGTCAACGAGGGCGCCAATACTCTCGACTTCGCCCGCAATGTCATAGACATGCACCGCCCGCGGCACCGGCTCGACAGCGGCACCTGGGGAGTCATGGGCATCGGCATGGGCTACGCGATCGGCGCGGCCGTCGAAACCTCTGCTCCCGTCGTGGCCATCGAGGGCGACAGCGCCTTCGGATTCTCCGGCATGGAACTGGAAACGATCTGCCGCTACGGCCTTCCCGTCGTGGTCGTGGTGTTCAACAACGGCGGTGTCTACCGGGGTGACGACGTCAACGCCGTCTCCCCCGATCCGTCACCGACCACGCTGGCAGTCGGCGCCCGCCACGACAAGCTGATCGAGGCGTTCGGCGGCAAGGGCTACCGGGTCACCACACCGGCCGAGCTGACGGCGGCCCTGACCGAGGCGTTCACCTCCCGTGCGCCGGCGCTCATCGACTGCGTCATCGACCCCACCGCCGGCACCGAGAGCGGTCACCTGACCAACCTCAATCCCAGAGGCATCGGACACGCGTGAGTGCGCATTCCGACGTGAAAAGTATTCACACGAGTCAAGAAAGAGGAATCGATCATGAATCAATTACCACTGAGCGGAATCAAGGTGATCGACTTCACCGGGGTCCAGGCCGGCCCGGCGTGCACCCAGATGATGGCCTGGTTTGGCGCCGACGTGCTCAAGGTCGAGCGGGTCAACGGAGGTGATGTCACCCGCGGTCAGCTGCGCGACATCCCCGACGTGGACGCGCTGTACTTCACGCAACTCAACAGCAACAAGCGCTCGCTGGCGATCGACACCAAAACCGCAGAAGGCAAGGAGGTCATGGAGAAGCTGATCCGTGACGCCGACGTGCTCGTCGAGAACTTCGCCCCGGGCGCGATGGACCGGATGGGCCTGGGCTGGGAGCACATCCACGAACTCAATCCACGGCTGGTCTTCGGTTCCATCAAGGGATTCAACGAGGACTCACCGTGGTCGGATCTCAAGGTATACGACAATGTCGCCCAGTGCGCCGGTGGCGCAGCGTCGACAACCGGATTCTGGGACGGTCCGCCGACGATCAGCGGCGCTGCACTCGGGGACAGCAACACCGGCATGCACCTGTTGATCGGCATCCTCACCGCGCTGATGGCTCGCGATAAGACCGGTGTGGGACAGAAGGTTTCGGTGTCGATGCAGGATGCCGTGCTCAATCTGTGCCGGGTGAAGTTGCGCGATCAATTGCGCCTGGAGCACGTCGGCTATCTCGAGGAGTACCCGCAGTACCCGAACGGGACTTTCGGCGACGCGGTCCCGCGCGGCGGCAACGCCGGCGGCGGTGGTCAGCCCGGCTGGGTGCTCAAGTGCAAGGGCGCCGAAACCGACCCTAACGCCTACATCTATTTCACTGTCCAGGAGCAGAATTGGGCAAGGACCTGCGAGGCGATCGAGCGACCTGAATGGGTCGATGACCCGGCCTACGCCACAGCGAAGGCGCGCCAACCCCACATCTTCCAGATCTTCGACGAGATCGAGAAGTGGCTGGCCGACAAGACGAAATACGAGGCGGTCGACATCCTGCGTCGCTTACGAGGTGCCCAGCGCACCGGTGCTGAGCATGAAGGAGCTCGCCCACGACCCGGCGTTGCGCGCCAGCGGCAGCATCGTGGAGGTGGCGCACAAGGAGCGCGGCACGTACCTGACCGTCGGCAGCCCGGTCAAGTTCTCCGAGTTCACGCCGGAGATCACCGGATCACCGCTGCTCGGCGAGCACACCGACGACGTCCTGACTGAACTGGGCTACGACGCCGAGACGATCGCCGCCATGCACGCGAACGGCGTGGTGTGAGCGAACGGAATAACGGCAGCTGCCGGCGCTGAAAAGGCCGGCAGCTGCTGTGTTTTCAGATATCCGATGAGTACCGGGAACATCGCCGGGCACCGGTGTCCATACGGTCGGCGAAGTACGGGCCGCTGCGCATGGCATCGGCCTCATCTAGACCCGGCACAAGCACTCATTTGTCGTCCGGGTTGAGCGCCAGGAAGGTAACGCCGGCGGCGAGCCCCGCAATGACCTGCGCAACCACATATACCCACAGGGTTGGCCATGCGAAGATGCCCATCACAGCGGCGCCCAGCGTGACCGATGGGTTGAACGCCCCACCCGAGATGGCGCCAACCGCGATGGCACCCGCTGTCACGGTGAAGCCTACGGCGGCGCCGTAGTACGAGTTTTCTGCGTGCTGGCGCCTCGTGGCGACGTTGAGCACCACGTAGCACAGCGCGAATGTGAACAGCAGCTCGGCAGCGAACGCGGCCAGAAGCGTACGCCCGGACAGGGTCAGTGCGGCTCGGGACGCCACCTGGGTCGGATCGATGATGTCGCGCACAGTGATTGCGGCCAGCAATCCCGCACCGAATTGAGCAGCCCAGTAGCCGATCGCATCGCGCAGTCCGATCCGGCGACGTATCAGCACGGCCAGGGTGACCGCGGGGTTGTAGTGTCCCCCCGACTGGTGCGCGCCGGCGTAGACCATCACCATCAGAACGGCACCGATGCCCAACGGCGCCAGCGGGCTTGACGTGCCGACCGCCGCGCCGACCGTAAGGACAAGAAAGAACGTTCCGATGGCCTCGACAGCGAACTTCACTGCCGCGCGGGGTCCGGCGACTAAGTCCGCGTCGTATCGGTCGGTTACGTGCCTGGCTTGGCGTGACATGACCATGGAGACAGCATCGCCGCTTGCGGTGCGCTGCGTCCTCGACGCTGGCGGCCATCTCGTCCGGCCGCCAGCTGCAGATCATTCCTACCTGCCAGCGGTAAGCGCGCCGGTCGCAGCCAAGATTGTCGAGGGGGCGCGTCAACTGAGATTGGTCGGTCGATGCACGTGCCCCGGAGTTCTAGCGATCTACCGACCCGCCGACGAGGTCCGCAATGGAATCGGCCGTCAACGCGATCTTCGAAATGAATCCAACAGCCGGGCTCTCCCCGATCATCTCGGCGAAGTGGTCGGCGGTGTGGGTGGATACCAGGATCAGCGGCGTCGGCACGCCAGTCGCGACGAGTTCTTCGACCACGTGGAAGCCGTTCTCACCGCCGAGTTCGACGTCGACGAGTGCCACATCCGGACGCAGCTCCTCGAAGCGTCGCAAGGCCTCCTCGCCGGTCGAGGCCACACCGACGACCGTGATGCCCTGGTGCTCCAGTAGACGGCACGCGGCGTGAACGAACACCACGCTGTCATCGACGATCAGACAACGCACAACACAACTCGCAAGACCATGCTCCCAGCTTCGCATCTAACCGAACGCCCGCGCATTGCGGCTAACTTCAACTTTTCCGTCAACCGAGCGTTTCCCGCCAGTGGGTAGGTGAAGTTTCCCGTTCGCCGGATGCGATGACTGCCACCAGCAGCAGCGACAGAACTCCGCCGAACCTCAATGCTGATGAATATGAAGACAACGACATTGGGGCGAAGCGGACTTAACGTCTCGCGCATCGCATTTGGCACCTGGCAGCTGGGCGGAGACTGGGGCTCCTTCGACGAGGAGGCGGCCGTTGCCGCGATCCGCCGAGCCCGCGAGCTCGGTGTGAACTTCTTCGATACGGCACAGGCCTACGGGTTCGGCTCTTCGGAGCGCATCCTCGGCCGTGCGTTGCGCGCGGAACTGGCCCGTGAGCGCGACCAAGTCGTCATCGCGACCAAAGGTGGGCTGCGTCAGACTCATTCGGGGCTGGTCCGCGACAGCAGTCCCGACTGGTTGCGGCGCGGAGTGGACGCCAGCCTGGCTGCACTGGGCATCGATCACATCGACCTGTACCAGGTACACTGGCCGGATAACACGGTGCCGGCCGCCGAGACTGCAGGCGTGCTGGCCGATCTCATCACTGAAGGCAAGATCGGCCACGTCGGCGTCTCGAACTTCACCCCGGCGCAGATGCGCGCATTCTCCGAAACCCTTCCAGTGGAAACGCTGCAACCGCCCTACCACCTGTTCCGTCGCGACGTCGAACAGGACACACTTCCCTTTTGTCGCGTGCACGGCATTGGTGTGCTCGTGTACGGACCGCTCGCGCATGGCCTGCTGACCGGAACGCTCAACGCGCGCACCGTTTTCCCCGATGGCGACTGGCGCGCCACGAGCTCGGTCTTTCACGGTGACGCCTACCGTGCCAACGTCGCCACCGTGCTTGCGCTGCGGATCTTCGCCGCCCACCGTGATATGACCGTCAGCCAATTGGCGATCGCGTGGACGCTGGCCCACCCTGCCGTCGAGGTCGCGATCGTCGGCGCCCGGCAGGCTGCCCACATCGAGGACAGCTTGCGCGCCGCTGAAATAGCGCTCAGTGAGCCAGATCTCGAAGCAATCGACACGATCATGAGCACCGCGGTGCCGATCGCCGGACCCTCACCGGAGGGTATGCCATGACACCCCCACCGACGATCGCCCTTCTGGGAGCCGGGACGATGGGCGCCCCGATGGCCCGCAACCTGGTGCGGGCGGGGTTTGGCGTACGGGTGTGGAACCGGACCGTGGCCAAGGCCGCCGCGCTGGCCGCTGACGGTGCGCAACCCGCGTGCACTCCGGCCGATGCGGCGGCGGATGCCGACGTTCTGATCACGATGCTCGCCGACGGCGCAGCGGTCGAGCAGGTCACCGCAGGGCCTACTGGCGCACTATCGGTCCTGCGCCCCGGCGCGACCTGGATCCAGATGAGCACCATCGGCGTGGAGTGGACCGACCGACTGGGTGAGGTGGCGGACTGTTACGGCGTCACATTCGTTGACGCCCCGGTGTCGGGCAGCGCAGGGCCCGCGGCCCGTGGCGAGTTGGAAATCCTCGCCGCAGACGCGGAACCGGTTCGCGAGATCGTCGAGCCGATCTTCGATGTGCTCGGACGACGCACGGTATGGCTGGCGCGTCGCGGTGACGGCAGTCGGCTCAAGCTGGCGCTGAACAACTGGCTGGCCGTGCTCGTCGAGGGCATGGCCGAGACCCTCACGTTCATTGAGGCGCTTGGGGTGGATCCACATATCGTCCTCGACAGCGTTGCGGGTGGACCGCTGGCCTCGGACTATGCACTCGCCAAGGGTGCCGCGATGCTCGACGGTGACTACGTGCCCGGGTTCCCGTTGCGCCACGCGGCGAAGGACGCCGAGCTCGCCGTGCACGCTGCCAACCAGCACGGGTTGCACCTGTCGCTGACCAATGCATTGTTACCGCGATGGCGCGCGGCCATCGCGAACAACCACGGCGGCGACGACGTCGCGTCCGCTGTCACCGCCGGCACCGCGGTCATTGTGACATGAGCACACCTGACGTCGACTTACGAAGCGACGAAACGTATACCGCGATCAAGGCGACCGGACCGAACATTGCGAACCGGCTGAACTGGCTACGCGCGGGGGTGCTCGGCGCCAACGACGGAATCGTCTCCGTCGCAGGTCTTGTCGTGGGTGTGGCCGCCGCGAGCGGCGCCACGTCGCTGATCTTCTCCGCCGGCATTGCGGGGTTGGTCGCCGGCGCAGTCTCGATGGCGCTCGGTGAATACGTCTCCGTCAGCACCCAGCGCGACACCCAGCGGGCGCTGCTGCGCCAGCAGCGACGGCAGCTTGCCGACATGCCCGAGGCCAAGTTGGCTGAACTGGCCGCGCATTACGCGGCCAAGGGCCTGTCCCCGCAAACCGCGAGGAGGGTCGCCGCGGAACGCACCAACCACGACGCCCTCACCGCTCATGCCGAGGCCGAGCTGGGCATCGATCCCGATGATCTGTCCAACCCGTGGCAGGCCGCGATGTCGTCGGCCTTCTCATTCACCGTCGGTGCACTCATCCCGCTGATCGCGATCCTGCTGCCACCAGCCGATATGCGGCTGCCGATCGCGTTTGCGTCGGTGCTGGTGGCGCTCGTGTTGACCGGTACGCTCAGTGCCATGCTGGGCGGCGCCCGTAAGCGACGCGCGGTAGTGCGCGTGGTGCTTGGTGGGGCGTTGGCGATGATTGTCACGTACGGCATCGGCCAACTCGTCGGCCCGAGTTTGTGAAATCCCCGAGGGGCGGTGCATTACTGAAATGAATGAGAACGACGAATTCCATCCGGACCTCGGGTCGCTGCGCTCGCGTGTCCACCATGTCACCGCTGACGCGCTCAGCGCTGCTACCGGCCAGACGGACGGCATGACGCGCCTGGCGGCGATCACCGGGAGCTCGGTCGGGTCAGAGAAGATCTGGATGGGTGAAACCCACGTGTCGCCGTCGACGGTGTCGGGCAACCATCACCACGGAGAGTCAGAAACGGCCATCTTCGTACGCAGCGGGTATCCCGTGTTCGTCTTCCACGACGGCCGCGAGGAGGTCCGCGTGGCCACAGCCCCCGGCGACTATGTCTTCGTGCCGCCCTACGTTCCACACCGGGAAGAGAACCCGGATCCCGACGACCCGGCAGTGATCGTGATCGCTCGCAGCACCCAGGAGGCGATCGTGGTCAATCTGGCCGAGCTGTACCCACTTTCAGGCCCAGCGGATGAGGTTTGACGACCCGATTCAGACATATGCGTGAACCGGCGGTATGCGTGCTGCGCACATGACCGCCGGTTCACCACGGTGTGTCGATCAGGTGGCGCCACCCGCGTAGGGGAAGTAATCAACCTGCGGCGGCGAATCATTGATCTGCACATTGCCCGGTGACTGGCATAGGGACTGTGTGCCGCCCAGGCTCAAGCACGGCTGCGGCACGCCGGAACCTGAGGCTGCCGAGGTGGTGGTGGCTTGCGCCGACTGATCCGATGTCGGCGCGGCTGCCGCTATCGGCGCGGTGACGGCTGCGGCGACGATGAGTGCCGCCAAAAGCGCAGGGACAGAGATCTTTTTCATTCCGACGAGACCTTTCCTTCCGATGATGCGGCCGCGGAAAACCCGGAATCCGCGCGACTACCGGTGGCCGCCGCCACCGTGGCCGTGAAATCCGCCGCCGCCACCCACGAAGCCACCACCGAGCAGAAACGCGCTGCCACCGTAGGGGTAGAAGGCAGCCCCCGGAGGGGCATCGTTGATCTGCACGTTGCCTGGCGACTCGCACACCGTGCCGGCGCAGGATTCCTGATTCGGGATGATGCTCGTGCTCGCGCCGGCGATCGGCGCTGCGGTGATCGCCATGGCGGCGACTGCCGCACCCATCAACGGTGTCATGTAGCGCAATTTGATCCTCATGATCTGACTCCCTGAAGTAGTGATTCCAACTGTTCTGTGTTCCAGAATCACCGCTCCAACAACGTATGTCGTCACCGCTGGCACCCATCCCTGGTGCCGCCAGCAGGAATATTCGCGACCCCGACAGCACGTAAAGGTGTCATCAGATCACGTGAAGTTGAACGCGGGCATAGGCGTTGTTGCCGTATCCGCGGGGATTCCACAGGGAAGCGGGGGATTCCGGCTGGGTCATTCCCGTGTCGTCCCAGGCGCGGGCAGTGATACTCAACGGCCCCGGTGCCACATCGACGGTGAGTGACCACGGCGACCATGCCCACTTGCTGCAGGGAGGGTGCAGTTCGGCTTGACGCCAGGCGTGACCACCGTCGAGCGAAACGTCGACGCGTCCGATGCCCTGCCCGTGGCCTGCCATCGCCCAGCCTCGGATCGTGAGCGCACCGGCCGGGATGTTGTCGCCATCAGTGGGTGTGAGGATGTCGCAATTGAGCGGCAGCGTGGACAGCGAGATGCCTTCGCCCTCTGCGACGGTCTCGGGGTCTGCCTCGGGCGGCAGGATGCGGTAATCCAGGGCCTGGAAGTAGTTGTGTGACGGGCTGTTTCGCACGATAACAGTGGTAACCCATTTGACGCTGCGGGCGCCTACGTATCCGGGAACCACCACCCGCACCGGGCCGCCGTGTACCCGCGGCAGCGGCTCCCCGTTCATCTGCCACGCCAGCAGCACCTCCGCAGACATCGCTTTGTCCAGCGGGATCGAACTGCCGTAGGACTGCACTGGGCGGGCCTCCTCGGCCACGTCGGGAGCCAGGAACTCCACATGCAGCCCGTCGTGGTGAGGTACCCCCGCCGCGCTCAGCACGTCGGCCAGGCGTACTCCGCACCACTCGGCGGTCGAGATGGCACCGTGTTCCCACGGTTCTTTGCCCGGGATCGGGCGCACATGCAACAGCTCCGCACGGCGGTTGCCCGCGCAGGCCAGCGTGGCCACCACACTGTGGTGATCGAAACCGGCACTTAGTTGGTCGAAGGTCAGTGTCAACGGTGTGTCGACCATTCCTTGCACCGTCAGCTGCCATTGTGCGGCTGGGATGTCGGGGAAGAGACCGTGATTGCGGGCGTAGAACGCGTCGATCGGTGTGATCTCCCCGGTGGCCAGCGCCGATGGAACTGGCTCGGCATTGAACGGCGCCGTCGTCCGCACGATCATGTCGTCGCGCTTGCCCCAACGCGTAGTAAGAGACTTGATCCTGCTTTGCATGGTGCCTGCCTTTGATATTGAGGTGACTCAATTCAATGATGACTCTGGACAAAAGCCGTGTCATCACCGCTGACTTCCATACGAGGACCAGGCTAACCTCAATCAATTTGTGCAAGCTCGTTGCCGCCGTGTCCGCCGCCACGAGGTCACCGAGTACACTGCACCGCAATACATCAACCTCGTGGCGTCGCTCTCGCAGACACATTGGTCTATGGGTGCTAACTACAAGAGCTACTGGATGTTTGCCTCCATCGCCATGTGGCGAGGCACTAACCCCTGCATTTCCAGCTAGCTGCGCCGTCAATTGGGTGTCAGCAGTGGCGACACGGTTTTCCTATCGCGCGACGATTGGTTCAGTCCAAATCGGGCGAACGAACAAAACAGGAGAGCAAGATGAAAATGCGTTACGTCGCACCAGCGGCCATCGTCGCCGCAGGGTTGACAATTGGGCTTGCGCCGATTGCCTCGGCCGAAGTCAGCGTGCAGCAGACCCCAGGCAACGCGCAGATAAGCGCCAGCCCCGGAGTTGCGTCGCAGGAGGCGGCACAGACACAGATGCCTTTTGGCGGGGACTCGACCGCTCTACTCTTTCACCACCGCTAACGACAACTATTCGCTTCGGGCGGGACTGTCATAGTCCCGCCCTAAGCGCGTTCTGCGCTTGTGGCGCAACGCAAAACGAATTGTATGCCCGCTTGCGGGGCAACGCGGAGCGCGAGAACTAGTTCGCCTGAACGTCCTTGCGATCGGTGACGTCCTCGAGAACTCAATGAGCGTCGAGAAACGCGATCACCGCTAACACCCTGCGGTGGTCCTCGCCAGTGTCGGGCAGATTCAGCTTGCTCAAGATGCTGCGCACGTGCTTTTCAATGGTGCCCTCGGTGACCCAGAGCTGATGAGCGATACCGGCATTCGAACGGCCCTCCGCCATCAGCGCCAGCACTTCGCGCTCACGCGCCGACAATGCCGCAAGTGGATCGTCGCGCCGCTGCGCCGAAAACAGCTCCTGTACCAAAGCGGGGTCGACGACCGAAGCCCCGTTGGTGATGCGCTGAAGCGTGTCGAGGAAATCGGCGACGTCAGTCACCCGACTCTTGAGGAGATAGCCGATGCTCTGACCGCTGGCCAACAGTTCGATGGCGTGCTCGACTTCGACGTGCGCCGACAGGACCAAGATCGCAACGTCGGGGAACTGGTCGCGAATCAGCCTGGCGACGTCCAGTCCCTCGGTGGTGTGGGTCGGCGGCATCCGGATGTCTGTCACCACCAGTTTCGGGGACGCCTCACGGACCAGGTCGAGCAGATCGCGGCTATCGCCTGTCTGTCCTACGACATCGAAACCCGACCGGTCCAGCAGGCTGGCCAGGCCTTCCCGAAGCAGAACGTCGTCGTCAGCGACCACGACTCGCGTCGCCACTTGTCCCTCGACAGCGTTCACCTCTGTCCTGTTCGCCTCGACACCGGTGTCCGTCGTGGCGCCAACGACGCCGGACACGTCTGCGGTCCCTTTATCTTGCACTGCCGCGCCGTGCGCGTAGGTGCAGTCCGCGGAAATCGGTGACAACGGGAATGCGCCCGGTTGGCGCTGGTCAACGCGGCGGCATCCAGAAACGGTTCCCGCTGACAGGCGCGCAGGGATTCCGGGTGACCGCCTATCGGATGGGTGCTAGCGGCAACGACGCCGACCGTTGCGAGCGGCACCCTGAATACGTCCAGCTAAAGCACCTGCCGTTGAAGGGGTTACATCATGCGAAAGACACTTACATACATCGCACCACTAGTCGGCGCCGCAGCAGTTGCCGCAGCCGTCGCCGTCGCACCGGTCGCGGCCGCGGCTCCGGGATCGGCTACCGCCCCGTCGCAGAACTGCACGCCAAATGGCTCTGGATCGGTCTGCCAGTCCCCCGGCAATGTCCAGCTCAACGACGCTCCCCCAGCGGTTCAGTTCTACCCATATGGCGGCGAGGCATTTCTGCTCTGAGGCCGCGGCAGGGCGCACCGTCCGCGCGGCACGCTGAAACGCATTGCCAGATAGCGCCAAGGAGAACTTGATCATGACCAACGAGCAGCCCTACCCGACGACCAATGGCTCCGGCATTCCGGTGCCCAGCGCGTTGGGTGTCCGAATCTGTGGACTACGTGTCGCTTCCCATACTGCAGCGATGCCCCACAACCCGCCACCATATTGGAATCACTCCAATTAGACCCTGGCCTCCAACCGTACTCATCACCACGGAGAAGAAAATGGCATTCGAAGAGAACACCAAACCGTTGACCACCGCGGCGGGCGCCCCCGTCACCAACAACCAGAACAGCATGAGTGCCGGCCCGCGTGGCCCGCTGCTGCTGCAGGATCTGTGGCTGATTGAGAAGCTCGCCCACTTCGCCCGCGAAGTCATCCCCGAGCGGCGCATGCACGCCAAGGGTTCCGGTGCCTTCGGCACGTTCCGCGTCACCCATGACATCAGCCGATACACAAAGGCAGCGATTTTCGGCCAGGTCGGCAACACCTGTGAAATGTTCGCCCGATTCTCCACCGTGGCCGGTGAGCGTGGCGGAGCGGACGCCGAGCGCGACATCCGCGGATTCGCACTGCGCTTCTACACCACCGAAGGCAACTGGGATGTGGTGGGCAATAACACGCCGGTGTTCTTCCACCGCGACCCGCTGAAATTCCCTGACCTCAACCGCGCGGTCAAACGCGACCCGCGCACCAATCTGCGTAATCCGGAGAACAACTGGGGCTTTTGGACCAACCTGCCCGAATCGCTGCACCAGGTCACCATCACCATGAGCGACCGCGGCATCCCCAAGTCCTACCGACACATGCACGGCTTCGGCTCACACGCCTACAGCATGATCAATGCTGCAGGCCAACGGAATTGGGTCAAGTTTCACTTCCGCACCCAGCAGGGCATCGAAAATCTCACTGACCAGGAAGCGACCGAGCTGATCGGGCGCGACCGCGAGTCCCACGGCCGCGACCTGTTCGAAGCCATCGAACGCCGCGACTACCCGAAGTGGAGCGTCTACATCCAGGTGATGCCCGAAGCAGACGCCGGCACCTACCGCTTCCACCCCTTCGACCTGACCAAGGTGTGGAGCCAGAAGGACTACCCGCTGATCGAGGTGGGGGAGTTCGAGCTGAACCGCAACCCGGATAACTACTTCGCCGACGTCGAGCAGGCCGCCTTCACGCCGGGCAACCTGGTGCCGGGGATCTCCTTCAGCCCCGACAAGATGCTGCAGGGCCGGTTGTTCTCCTACGGAGACGCCGCCCGCTACCGGGTGGGCGTCAACCACCACCAGATCCCGGTCAACTACCCACGTGCGGCCACGATGGTCAACACCTACCACCGCGACGGTGCCATGCGCGTCGACGGCAACCAAGGTGGAGTCGCCGGTATCGAGCCGAACAACTTCGGCCGGTGGGCCGAGCAGCCCGCCTACGCCGATCCGGCTCAGACGATCGGATCCACGGCGGATCACTTCGACTTCCGCGCCGACGACGACAACTACTTCGAGCAACCCGGCGACCTGTTCCGGCTCATGACCGGCGACGAGCAGCAGAGGCTCTTCGACAATACGGCGCGCGCCATCAAGGGGGCCCGCCACGAGACCGTAGAGGCGCACATCGCGAACTGCACCAAGGCCGACCCCGCCTACGGCGAAGGTGTGCGCAAAGCGTGCGAGGCCTTCGGCGCGCTCTGACAGCCAACTATCCCCATTACATCCCTCATCAGCACGGAGTTGAGATGACAGATCATGTTGTTGGCGGCTCGACACGCACGCCAGATGCCGACCTCATGGACCTGGCGGCGCGGGTGTTCGACATGGCTCGCGGCGGCGACGCAGCCAGTTTGGCCGCCTATCTCGACGCGGGCGTACCGGTGAACCTGACCAATACCAACGGCGACACTCTGGTGATGCTAGCCAGCTATTACGGCCACGAAGCCGCGGTCGCGGCACTGATCGCGCGCGGAGCCGACGTCAATCGAGTCAACAAGCGGGGGCAGACTCCGTTGGCAGGCAGCGTCTTCAAGAACGACACGGCAATCACGCAACGGCTATTGGCAGCCGACGCCGATCCCCTGTGTGGCTCGCCGTGCGCGCTCGAGACGGCGCGGTACTTTGGTCGGGAGGAACTTGAGCGGCGGCTGCAACAGCGTCTTGCTCGTGGACGCAGTGGGAATACCTAGCCCCGACAAGCGCACGTGGCTTCTTGGTAGACAATTGCCGGCGTATCGGAAGCTCTTGCACCCCGGATGTTTTGCACTCCAAGGAATAGCGCAAATCGTTCGGTGTTACAGATGTAGTCGCCTCGCCGCCAACGCACTGACTCGGGTCACCCTGCAGCGCAAGGAATTTCGGCGGCAAGAGTAGTGCCATGGCACTGCGGGCTAGTGACGTGGAAGTGGCCGCCGAGTGCCTCAACCCGGTCCTTGAGCCCGACCAGTCCGGAACCACCGCCTGCCACAGCGCCACCCACGCCGTCATCTGTCACCGAGAGGCGCAGAAGCTTTTCGTCGGCGGTTACGTCGACAGTGACTTGTGATGCGCTGGCGTGCTTGGCGGCGTTGGTCAGCGCTTCCGCGACGACGTAATAGGCGGCCACCTCAACGGACTCGGGCAGCCGTCGCTCAACACCCACACTGAGCTCGACAGGGATCGCAGCGCGACGCCGAAGGGCGCGCAGAGCCGGCCGCAGCCCTCCGTGGGACAGCACCGCCGGATGAATGCCGTTCGAAATCTGTCGTATTTCCTCGCATGCGTCAGCAAGTCCGTCACCGACATCGCCCAGTTGACGGTCCAGGTCGCATCCTGACTGCATCGACGCCTGAATAGACCGGACGAGCAACGCGAGGGCGACGAGGCGTTGCTGAGCTCCGTCGTGCAAGTCGCGTTCGATGCGACGCCTGACTTCGTCACCGGCAGTCACGATGCGCGCGCGCGAGGCGATCAGCTCGCCCCGTGCTTCGGCGTTTGCGATCGCCGTCGCGACCAAGTCGGCGAAATCCGTCAGCCGCTCTTCGGTGTCGGGCGGGGGTGGTTCCGGTCGAGAGAATCCGACAATCGCCGCTCCCCACAATCGACCGTCGACCACGATGGGTGCTCCGACCCCGGAGACCAGGCCCAGGGCACTGATCAGCGCGGCCGCCGAACCTGCAGCGTGCTCGTGGCTGTCCAGCCGTGCCGCGGCGTGGGTGCGCCGGACCAACGCCGCGACGTTGTCACCCTCCAAGGGGAGCCGAACGCCGACCGGCAGTTTCGACGGGCCCTCGTCGTAGGCGGCGACGATTTCGCCCAAACCGCCTTCTAGGTAACGAAACAACGTGGCGTTGCCGACACCGAGCGCGGTTGCTACCTCAATCGCCACCGCATCGAGGATCTCGTCCGGCGACACGCCGCGGGCGACCAGCGTGGCCACTCGGCGCAGGGCCGCCTGCCTACGGGCTAGCTCACTGACCAGTTGCGCGGAGCGGCGGGCCTCGGCAGCGCGCCCTCGAGCTTGGGCTCCGAAGACGTTGGCCAGCAGGGCGATCGGCACGAATACCGCCACTGCCACAAGGTTTTGCGGCGTGGCGGGTAGCAGCCCGTTGCCTGCGAGGTGGACTTCCAGATAGACAGCAGTGCTGACCAGCGTGGTGATCAGCGCAAGACCGATCCCCCAACCGAGCGAGACCACCAGTACTCCAAGCAGATACACCGCGCCGAAGATCATCCGCGGTCCTACTCGGCCCAGCATCTCCACGACCAAGGTTTCGGCCAGAATCAGCACCGTGGCAACGAGGATTCCCAGCCATAGCGGCGGGTTCGGGCGGGCCAGCACCGGAACCAGGCGACGGCGCCGTGCCCTCGGTTGTGCCCGGGTCTGACAGATCGAGTGCTCATTGGGTGTCATCACCTGCACATCTCGGTCCTGCGGCGACCCCATCGGTAATTCCGCTCCAACAGCGTCGGGGATGAGCTCTAGACGGCCGGTCGCCGGACTCATTGCTGCGGCGCTCCTTTCGTCCGAGGCTACCGTGGCCAGGACTGCGAGGTGGTCGTGTCTGCCGGGGCTATCGCGTCGTACCTCGATGGTGCCCTTCGTGGGCCTGCGGCGACACGGTGTTAGCTGCCAACTCAGCTGGGGGCCAGCGGCAATGACACGGTACCGGCCAGCAGGAATACGCGACTCCGGCGTGAGGCCTCGGCTCGTGGTCCACAGCTCGACCATTGGTCCAATTGACGATGTGCGGTTTCGAGACGCAGGTGACAGGTGAGTCGCGTCATAGGTGACAGTCGTAGTTCATGTCCAAAGCGCGATTCGCCGTTGTTACATGCCTGGTCCGTCAAGAACTCGACGCGGGCTCGGATGCATCGGCCGCGTATCTAGCCGCGCCCCTAATTGAGACTGCGGAACGAGTAACGGTTCTGGGCCTGTCATGAAGCCAATCCGTATCCAGGCGGAACCAACACGAACGGATCGGCTCCGGTATCGGACGGAACAAATGGATTCGTACCTGTCTCGAACTGCGGTTGCGCTGCCGGGGGGGCCGTTGGAGTAACGCTTGGAGCAGTTGAATTGTTGCCTGTTGCGGCGGCCGCGACGGGAGCAGCGATGAGTGCTGCGCTGAGCAGAGTTACTACTGCTGCGGTCGCACCACACTTGAGTTTTCTGTTCACGGTGTCTGCCTTCCTGTTTCAATGTAGGGACAACATGGATGTTGGCCGCTATGGGAGACGGCGTCATCACCGTTGCCACCCAATATGACCCCCCGCTAGCCTCAACGAAGCGCAACTGTCGCACCGGTTTCCGTGGTGCCCGAGGAGCGTAGGTGATGCCTTTTGCTGTTGTGCAGCCCTGATGACTTCCGACGTCATGCGCGAGCCCCAAGGGACCAGCTCGGATAACAGCCACCACACAGCCCCGAGGGACTTGAGGCAAAATGGATGCGGGCGAACCAATCACCCTGAAATATTAGTGATAATTCACGTATCATTAGACGACGCGACGCCGCCACACACACCGGATGCTTTTATCTCTTCGTTCGGTTTCGCGGGTTGCGCGACGTAACGATGCTGACTGCCTCTGGACGTTGAAGGAAGTCGGTCCGCATCTAGTTTGGCCACGGCGGTCGCTCACCTGTCGGGATGAGCTGGGTGAGGATGGTCTCTGACGCGCGCCCCAGTTGAATCAACTGCTGCTTTGTCAGCGGGTCTATGACCAATCGGCGGACAGTTTCGACGTGAGGCGGTGCACTGGCGATCACCTTCTCGTGGCCGGTGTCGGTGAGTGTCACCAGCGTGATGCGCCCGTTGTCAGGTGCCGGGTAGCGGGTGACCCACCCTCGACCCTCGAGCGAGGAGACCGCGTGTGAGACCCGCGACAGGGATCCATTGGCCAGCACCGCCAGGCGGCTCATCGTCAGGGTTCGTTCGGGCGCCTCGGAGAGCCCGGCAAGCACGCTGTAGCTGAAAAACGAGAGCTTAGCGTCGCGGCGCATTTGCGTATCCAGGGCGCTGAGCAGTGCCATCAGCATGGCACTGAACCGCACCCACGCCGCAAGTTCGGGCTCGCTGAGCCATTCGGTATCGATGGCGTCGGTCCGCTTGGTCACGGAGTAGAGCCTATCCCCTTGACTTGAAATTTCGAGTGTGGGAACAACCGGGATGACTTGAAAGTTCAAGTCAGTGTACGACCCACGGCATCGAACAAGACGCACCCGACGGAGCGACCTTTCGCGGGGCCAAACCTTCTAAGGAGACACACCATGCGATTCGGCATCATCGGCGCAGGCGCCATCGGACAAGCCCTCGCACGTCACATCGTCAAGGCCGGCTACCCCGTCACACTGTCCAACAGCCGGGGACCACAAACCCTCGCCGATGTCGTCGCAGACATAGGTCCACTCTCCTCGGCGGGCACAGTGCACCAAGCAGCCGAGGCCGACATCGTCTTCCTTGCCACGTATTGGGCGGTCGCTCCCGACGTCCTCGACGCGCTGCCAAACTGGAACGACCGCATCATCGTCGACACCACCAATGCCCTTGAAATCGTCGGTGACACACTGGTTCCCATCGATACCGGTGATCGAACTGGAAGCGAGATCATCGCCGCGCACGCGCCCGGAGCGCGGGTCGTCAAGGCGTTCAACACGCTCTACGCCGAATACATCGCAGCGGACCCTCGTCACGAGGCAGGTCGCCAAGTCATCTTCCTTGCCGGTGATGACGCTGACGCCAAAGCCGCCGTCGGCTCACTCATCGACGAATTCGGATTTGTCCCAGTCGATATCGGGACGTTGCACGAAGGTGGGCGGCTCATGGAGGTCAACGGTGGACCTCTCTCCGGCCTGCACCTACTCAAGCAGAACTAGCCAGCCGAGCCTCCGACGGCACCCACAGGAGCGAACACCCATGACACTCGCCATCACCTACGCCACCCACGACGGCGATCCAGCCGACCTACTCGAGATCACCGAAGTCGACGACCCACCACCGCCGGGACCCGGTCAGATACAGGTCGACGTGCGCGCCTTCCCCATTCATCCCGGTGACCTCTTCCTCTTCCCGCCACCTCGAGGTCAGCGCGCGGTCGCGGGGCTCGAAGCCACCGGAGTGGTAGCTGCAGTAGGTCCCGGTGTGAACGCCCCGGCCGTCGGGAGCCGTGTCACGGTCTTTCCAAACCCCGGATCGTGGGCGCAACGCATCAACGTCGCCGCCGAACTCGCGGTGCCAGTGCCAGATTCACTCAGCGACGAGGTCGCTGCACAAATGGTGTGTAATCCGCTGACGGCGCTGCTTCTCCACCGCGCCGCCCAGCAACACTTCTCCGTCGGATTCGACGGAATCATCATCAACAACGCCGCCAATTCATCGGTGGGCCGGTTATTCACCATCTGGGCTGAGGACCACCAGATCGCCACCGTCAGCCTGGTGCGCAGTACGTTTCGTGCCGAACAACTCGCCGAGCGCTACCCCGCGGTGCCGGTAGTGTCGACCGACAACGACGACTGGACAGGACAAGTCCGGGCCATCGCCGGTCGCCGGCCGATCACAGCGGCGGTGGACCCGGTCGGCGGTCAGGTCGCGGTCGACCTACTATCGCTGCTTGCGCCAGGCGGGACACTCATCGCCTACGGAATGCTCGCGCAAGAGGCCACCCCACTTCATGCTTCTGCGCTGATAGGCGGTGAGATCGGGATACGGGGGCTGACCATCGGCCGCTGGCTGACCGGTGTCGCACCGGAACGACGGGCCTCTGACATTGCCGCGGTGACCGAACTGGTTAGCGGACAAGCCTCCGAACTGGACGTAGCCGGCACCTACTCGCTGAAAGAGATTGCGGTGGCAGTTCGCGACGTCGCCCGGCCCGGGAAAATCGGCACGGTTGTCGTCCATGCCTAACAAGAGACGATCACGGCGATGCGGTGCTGGGCCAGGTGTCATCCGGGGGCAGACCATCGAGAATGCGCTGGCAGATCGTGCCCAACTGGCGAGTCTGAGTTGGCGTCAATCGATCGAAGACGAATTCCCGCACGGTGTCGACATGGGCGGGGGCCATCTCTTTCAGTTTTCGGCGCCCAGCGGCAGTCAGCACCGCGAGGGTGTACCGACCGTCCTCGGGGTCGGGCTCTCGGGACAGCCAGCCCCGCTTCTCCAGGCGGCCAACGGCCTGCGACAGCCTCGGCAGCGAGCTGCCTGAAGTCGTCGCCAACACACTCATCCGCAGCTTCGCCTCTGGCTCCTCAGACAGGCGCGCCATGACCAGGTACTCGAAGTGGCTGATCCCGAACTCCCGCTGCAACTCGGCACTCAGCACCGGCTGAAGCCGCAGGATCATCGTCGAAAGTTGTGCCCAAACGCGCTGTTCGTCTGCGTCCAGCCACCGAGTCTCGCGGGCACTCACCGTCTCACCATAACTTAATCATTGAACCGGAAATATACCGATGACTTAATTGTTTAACTCACTATGAACCGCCCGCAGTCAAAGGAAAGGGACCGAGCGATGAAGACAGTGGGAGTAACCGGACCGGACTTCGAGCCACGCCTGTTCGACGTCGAGGACCCAACCCCTGTAGCCGATGGCGTCGTCGTCGAGGTGCTGGCTTCCTCGGTCAACGACTTCGATCGGGCCGCAGCGCACGGGTACTACCACAGCCAAGAGGCTCCACTGACTCCCGTCTTTCTGGGCCGGGACTTCGTGGGACGGGTGACCGCGGTCGGCGAGAACGTGAACTACATCGAGGTCGGCATGTATGTCGCCGGTGCAATGGCGCCGACGGCATCGGGGCAGACGGGCACGTTCACCGACAAGGTTGCGGTCGCAGCGGAGATGCTTGCTCCGGTCCCAGACGGCATCGACCTTCCGCGAGCCGCCGGCGTGGGCCTGGCGGGGGTCTCGGCTCTCGACGCCGTCGACGCCCTCGAAATCACGGGGCTTGAAATCGTCGCGATCCAGGGCCCCGTCACCGGTGTCGGTGGATATGCGCTCCAGTTGGCGAAGGCTCGCGGTGCCGTCGTTGTCGCGTTGACCCTTCCCGAGCAGGCCGATCTCGCATGGGAGCTTGGCGCCGATGTGGTCCTCCCGACGGACCTGAACTCGAAGCATGCTGTGGAGCGGCTGCGGAGCCTGTTCCGTGGAGGGGTTGACAGCGCCATCCATATCGCCGGAGACCTGTCGGTCGCCGCCGAAATCGTCCGCCCCGGAGGGAAGTTCACTTCGGTCTCCGGCGCTTCCCCGTCAGTCGGGCAGTTGTACCCCGGGTTCGTCCCGACGATGGTCGCCCCAAACGGCCACAAGTTGGCGGATCTGTTGTTCAAGGTCGCCGCACGGCGTCTTCACAGCCACGTGACCGCAACCGTATCTATCGATCAAGTCGGCGATGCGATGAGCTCACGGAACGACTCCAGCCGGTTCGTTCTAGTCCGCTGACCCCTCACGGCACTTCCGCGGCGATGCGTTCCATCGCGTCGGTGAATGCAACCAGGTCCAGTCCGCGCAGATGCCGCATGACGCGGGTCCGCACGCTACGCAGATGTGGAGGGTATGCCGCGAGCAGCGCGTCGAACCCGTCTTCCGTCAATTGAGCTACCTGGCCGCGGCCGTCTGCCTCTGACCGCACGCGTTCGACCAGACCGCGGCGGGTCAACCGCTCGACCACGCGGGTAAGCCCGCTGGGAGTCAAAATTGCCTCTGCAGCAAGCTCGTTCATTCGCATTGCATGCTCGGGCCGTTCGGACAGGAGCACCAAAACGTGGTAGTCGGCCATCTTGAGCCGACTCGCGTCGTCCAAGTCGGAATCAAGCACGCGCGGGGCGACAGTCAGCACGCGGACGAACGCCCTCCATGCCGCCTGTTCTTTTGCGGTCAGCGACTTGTCCGATGATGCCCTGGCTGCGGCCATCGCACCATGGTAGTTGTTTGCTCACGCAGATTTATGCGGCTGAGGACGTGCGTCACGGAGCGGCTACAGGAACGCCGCATCGAGCGTGGCGATATCGCGGTCTTCCAGCCACATCCCGCAGGCGCGGAGGTTCTCGGCGAGGTGTGTTCGGGTGCGCGTTCCCGGGATCAGCAGCATATTCGGATCGAGGGCCAGCAGCCACGCCAGCGCGACTTGGGGCGCGGTGGCGTCATGGCGCGCCGCAACTGCGGCGACGGCCCGGTTGGTGAGGATCGCCTCGCGCTGTGTACGCGGATAACCCAGCGGGCAGAACGGGACGAAGGCGATGTCGCGCACCGCGCACTCGTGCACGATGGGCAGGCTGTTTCGATCGGCGAGGTTGAAAAGGTTTTGCACGCAGACGATTTCAGTCACTTCCATGGCACGCAGAAGATGGCCGCGGGTGACATTGCTGATCCCGATCCCGCCGATCAGTCCCTCGTCCCGCGCCGTCACCAGCACGCCGAGTTGGTCGACGAAAAGCTCGTCGGGGACGTCGTTGTCCATCACGCGCAGGTTGACCGCAGTCAGCCGCTCCACGCCCAGGGTTGTCAGGTTCTCTTCGATGTCGGCGCGCAGCTGGTTGGGATCCTGGTCGGGCGACAGCCTGCCTGAGTCGTCGCGTCTTGCCGCAACCTTGCTCACCAAGGCCAGCCCGTCAGGGTAGGGATGAAGGGCCTCGCGGATCAGTTCGTTGACACCACCGGCGCCGTAGGTCTGTGCGGTGTCGATGTGATCCACGCCAGCGTCCACCGCGGCGCGCAGGACGGCAACGGCTTCATCACGGTCTCGGGGCGGCCCGAACACGCCATCTCCAGACAGCTGCATCGCGCCGTAGCCCATGCGCGATACCACCTTGTCCGCCAGGCGGTAGCGGCCCGGAACCCGCTGCCTGCCCGTGGAATCCGACGGATGGCGACCCATCAGACACGGAGCGGCTTCAACGCTCCGGCCCAGCTTTCCAGTTGATCGAACAGGGCCCCGGCGGATTCGTTGTGGAGAGCTGCCGGGGTGAACGCGGCGAAGTTCTCGAAGTCGGTGAACAGCGAGAACGACAGCTGCTGGCGCACGGTGGCGATCTGCAGTTCTGCGCATACCCCCCGCAGATGCTCGATCGCCCGCGCGCCACCGAGAGAACCGTAGGCGACGAAAGCCGCCGCCTTGTTGTTCCATTCCGCGTAGAGGAAGTCGATGGCGTTCTTGAGCACCCCCGACGTCGAGTGGTTGTACTCGGGGGTGACAAAGATGAAACCGTCATACCCACCGATGGTCTCCGCCCACGCCTTCGTGTGGTCGTGCTCGTACTGCCCGAACGACGGGGGCATCGCCTCATCGAAGTGCGGTAACGAGTAATCGACAAGATCGACGATCTCGTAGCTTGCGCTCGAGCGCCCCGACGCCTGGCCGAGCACCCAGTCGGCGACCGCTCTCGAGTGTCGACCTGGGCGCGTGCTGCCGACGATGATCCCGATTTTCACGCTGGTCATAACTGCCTCGACTTCGAGTCCCGGTTGCAGCGCATCTCATAACCGATGCGCGCAACCAAGCCTAGGAACCATTTAGTTGTTACGTCAAGCAATTTTATCGGGGCGACGCACGATGAGCGCTCGACTGACTCGGCGAACGTTCTCCCAACGTGGTGCAGATCACGGGACTCTTCTGGAATCGCAGGACCAGCCGTCGGCTTGTAATGAGTAGGCCATCACTTAAACAGTTAAGTGATGAGACTGGGATCAGGAAGAGGCACGCGTCATGAGCACCGTCACACCCCTTGTAGTCAGGATGGGCACGTTGACCGTCCGGTCAGCGTTGTCCACGATTTTCGCCACAGTCGCCATGCTCGCGATCCTCACCGGCTCGTTCGCGGCCCCTCCGTCGGCGAATGCCGCAGACGACTCATGTCCTAGCGTCGAAGTCGTGTTCGCCCGCGGAACGTTCGAGGCGCCCGGTGTCGGCGCGACCGGACAAGCGTTTGTCGATGCGCTCAACGCCCGCGTGCCAGGCAAGACGGTCGACGTGTATGGCGTGAACTACCCCGCCTCGTTGGACTTCGCCCGAGCCGCCGACGGAATCGCAGACACCAGCAACAGGATTCAGATGATCGCGACGAGCTGCCCGACTACCAAGATCGTGCTCGGCGGTTACTCACAGGGCGCTGCCGTGGCCGGCTACACGACGGCCGACGCCGTCCCAGATGGTTTCGCACTTCCCGATGGCTTGAGTGGACCGATGCCGGCTTCGATCGCTTCACACGTGTCCGCCGTGGTGCTGTTCGGTACGCCCACACCTGGCGTACTCCATCTGCTCGACGGAAATGCCCCGCCCATCACCACCGGTCAGTCCTACGCCGCGAAGACGCTGCAACTGTGTGCAACCGGCGATCCGATCTGCTTCCCAGGCGGGTTCGACCGGTCAGCACACAGCTCATACAAGAACAACGGAATGGCCGACCAAGCAGCAGATTTCGCCGTCCGCCAGTTGAGCAGCGCACCGGCTCCGGCCGCGGCGGTCAAGCAGACGGCAGGCGAAGTTGGTGCCGGCGAGAGCACCGACCAACCGAATACCCCCTCGCCCGAGCTCGAACCGGCGCCGGGTAACTGAACTAACAACTGATAAGTCGGAGGATATAATGATTGATATATCACGTAATGTCACTAGGTTGGAACTCATGTCCAGAGCAGTGCAATTCGACTCGTACGGCGGCATCGATGTCCTCGAGGTGCGCGACGTGCCCCGCCCGATTCCGGGTGATGGTGAGGTTCTAGTCGAGGTCAGGGCAGCCGGCATCAATCCGAGTGAGGCGGTGATCCGCAGTGGCGCGCTGGCCGACCAATTCCCGGCCACCTTTCCCTCCGGTCAAGGCAGCGACCTCGCCGGGGTGGTGGCCGAACTCGGCCCCGGCGTCGATGATTTCGCAGTAGGCGACGAGGTGATCGGATTCTCGATGCGTCGCTCCAGCCACGCCGAATACGTGACGGTGCCGAGAGACCAATTGACCGCCAAGCCGTCGGAGGTTTCCTGGGAGGCGGCCGGTTCGCTGTTTGTCGCGGGCGCGACTGACTACGCCGCGGTTCGGGCGGTGCACCTCCACCCGGGAGAGACGGTAGCGATCGCAGGTGCGGCCGGCGGTGTCGGTTCGATTGCAGTTCAACTCGCCCGACGCGCTGGAGCCACGGTTCTCGGAATCGCTGGACCTTCCAACGATGGCTGGCTCACCGACCATGGCGCGATCCCGGTCAACTACGGCGACGACCTGGCGGCCCGGCTTCGCGCCGCGGCGCCGTCCGGGCACATTGACGCGTTACTGGACTTCTTTGGTGGTGGATACGTCGCGATGGCGGTCGAGGAACTCAAAGTGACGCGCGACAGGATCGACACCATCGCCGATTCCGCTGCTGTGGAGCAGTACGGGGTCATGTCGGCAGGCGGCGCGGATGCCGCGAATGCTGAGGTGCTCGCCGAATTGGCCGACCTCATCACGCGAGGTCAGCTGGAAGTACCGATCGCCGGAATCTTCGCTCTCGATGACGTTCGGGACGCGTTCCGGGCGGTCGAATTGCGACACACCCGCGGCAAGTTGGTGCTGCGTCCATGAGCGTCGCATCCTCCGGTCCAACCCGATTGGTTGATACATCATCTAGTGAAAGAACTGTTGCACTCATGACCAAGACACGCTCGAGTTCGTTTCAAGAACCCTCCGGACAGCCCGACATAGATTTCGATGCTCTTTACCGCGGCGAAAGCCCAGGCGAAGGCATGGCACCGATGACCACACCCCCGTGGGATACCAAGGCGGCCAGCGAATGGGTCATCGGATGGCAGACCGGCGGTTGGATACACGGCGATGTTCTCGACATCGGCTGTGGGCTCGGGGACAACGCCATCTACCTGGCGAAGAACGGCTACACGGTGACCGGGCTGGACATCTCACCCACCGCGCTGATCACCGCCGAACAGCGGGCCAAGGACGCCGGAGTCGATGTGACGTTCGCGGTGGCCGACTCGACCAAGCTCGACGGCTACACCGACGCGTTCGACACCGTGATCGACAGCGGCCTGTTCCACAGTCTCGATGACGACGGCAGGCGGAGTTACGTCGCCGCGGTGCGCCGGGCCACCCGGCCAGGCGCCAGCCTGTTGCTCAGCTGCTTCTCCGACGCCAACCCGGTTGCCGAAGACTGGCGCCCGGCGGTCTCCGAGAAGACGCTGCGCGACGTCCTCGGCGACGCCGGTTGGGAGGTCACGTCGCTGGAGCCGGCCACCTTGCGCGGCGGATCGGAGGGGAAGCAGAGCGAAATGGCGTTCTGGTACCTCCGCGCGCAACGGCGCTAGGTGCCGCGCCGCTCATAGGGCCAAAGTCAACGCGCCAACCACGATCATCACGACGCCCGCGACCCTTCCACTGGCGACACCGAATGGGACCGTCTTCTCCAGCAGGACGAAGATCGCGATCGCAGCGATCCACAGGAGGTTCATCACGCCGCCGATGAACAGCAATCCCATGAGGATCCAGCAGCAGCCCACGCAATAGGCGCCGAGCCTCAATCCCATGCGAAAGGCACCGAAGTTTCCGGTGTGCCAGTAGCGGGACAGGAAGTGCGCCGGAGCGCGGCAGTTCGTCAGGCAGGCGTTCTTCAACGGCGTGAACTGATAGGCGCCGGCTGCCACCAACAGCGCCGCGCCGAACACCCGGCTGTTGGACGCCATCATCGGGGAGAGCAACGCGGCCTGGTCAAGCGCATGCTGAGCGACGGTGGCCACCAGACTGAAGATCGCCCACATCGTGATGTAGCCGGTGACGAATACGAACGTCGGGGCGACCGGATTGTGTTGGGCCGCAGCCTTGCGGGCGACGGCGGCGTACATCAGGGTGATCGGCGCCGCGGTGGGAACCATCATGGCGACCATCATCACCACCCACATGGCCAGTCGAAGGCCGAATTCGGTTGGCGTCCAAGGCTGCACGCCGGTCATGGAGTCCATCGTCGCCATCGAGCCACTGTTCATGCCCGCTGGCCCTATCGCCATTTGACGGGCCGTCACCACGACATAAACCCAGGCCGCGACGGCGATGCCTGCCAGGCCCGTCAGTACGGCCAGACGGTCTCGGTGGTGCCAGACCCACGACGTGGTCAGCGGATCATTCCGTCCTGGTTCATGTTCACAACGGTGAACTGGCAGTAGCTGTCGGTGAAGTCAAGCTCGATTCCTGCCCGCGCTGTGGTGTTGCCGTTGCCCATCTCGGCATAGGTATAGCGCGGCCCGTCCGGGGTGTTGAGGCGTATCCGGTTCGGCAATCCTCCGCTGGGCGGCAGAGGGAGTGGCGTGCCGCGTGATTCCACAAGTCCGTCAATCGTGAGGCTGGCCGTTCGCTGGTCGACATCGATCGACAGGTCGATCGGTGCGTACAGCGTGTCTAAAACGGTTGACATCATGGCGTTGTAGAACCAGAAATACGTCGCGCCGGGGGTAGTCGACTCGCCGTGAAGGATCTTGCGCAGCGCTTCTCGCTGAGCCGGGTCCGCCCGCTCGTCGATGATCACCTGCTGCGTGCCGTTGCCCTCGTGGACCTCGCCCGGCCAGTACATGAGCGACGCGTAGTTCAGGCCGTCGAGACTTGTGTCGTTGAAGTTTCCCTCCTCGACGTGGCCGGCCATGAACGCCTCACAGTGCCCTTGGGTTGACTTCGCACCGAATTGGCACGGGCAGCCCCAGGCGCAGTTGCAGTTCTCGAACTCCGTGCCGCGCATCATCCATTGGTCAGACACCGGAATCTCCTCGTTTCTCCATTCCAGGAACGGCCTACGACATCGGCATTGGCCGCGTCTCGGTCCAATCAACCATGAGCTTGCGCTGGCTGAAGTACCAAATTCCCTCTTGTTTGACGAACGCATCGAGATAGCGGATGGCGGCGATCATCAGACTCCGGTCGCACCCGTCAACCTTGAGGTGATGAGCCAGGCAGTAGGCCACTCCCCTGGCTCTTTCACCATCGAGCACCGTGGTGTTTTGACCATTGAAGTGCATGGTCGCTTCATACGAGTTGAGGTCGTCGAACACCGGCGCAAGCGCGGCGCGTCCCCGAATATGTTGCGTTGGTGTCGGATCCGCGGTGTTCATACTTACAAGAAATTCGGTGTCCTCGGTGAACAAATCCATCTGACCGGCGGCGTCGCGACGATCGGCACAGTACGCATAGGCATCGACCAGTTCTCTGATCGCCAGTCTGTCGGCCGCCTCTCGTGGTGACAGGTCAATGTGGATGGCTCGAAGGACACGCCCTGACGTCATGGGGTTCCTCGCTCTCCCCGGCCCGCTTCCCCGAACCGCTTCGCAGAAGGGCACCATCGATTGATTGACACATCTCGTAAACTTACTACTCTGGAAATCATACGTGATACGTCATTCACTTTGAGAGGAGAGAGCGCCGGGGGTGACCCCGTGACGAATCACGCACATCGTGAACGCTGGCAGGCAGCGCATTTAAATCGACACGGGTCGACCTCGAAGGGTGTTCATCTGCTGTCAGGAAGCTGTGAGCGACACAGCGTGATCGATCTAGCTCGGGGTGCAAGCCCACTTGATACTTCATGTAATAGGAGGTTCCAATCAATAACAAAATCAGTGACTTGATGCACGCCAACCTTCTCAGTGTCTTCAACGAGCGAGATTCCGCGCGCCGCCGTGCCGCAATCCAGCGCGTCTACGCCGACGACATTCGCTGGACCGACGACGAAGGCGTGACGACGGGCCGGATGGCGCTTGATGCCAAAGCTGCCGAGCTGCAAGCCAGGCTCGCCGATCTCCAATTCATTGCCGCGAGTCCCGTTCACCAGACACTGGGTCTGGGTTTCTTGGCGTTTCAGCTGGTCGAACCGGGGAGTTCCGCGCTGAAGGGCTCAGGGTTCGATGTCGCGATCGTCCGAGACGGTCTCATCGCCGAGTTGTACACCGTGCTGACGGATAACGCGCCCTGAATCCGCGGGGTCTGAAACGTCCGAACCGAAGGACCGAACCACCGAGGAAAGCATCATGACCGATGTCAACGAGTTCAACCGCAACAACATCGAAGAGTTCCGTAGCAACCACGGCCGCCTCGGAGGGCCTTCGATGGTGCTCCGGTGTTGCTTCTACACACGACCGGCGCAAGAAGTGGCCAAGAACGGGTGCACCCGCTGATCTATCTCGACGACGACGGTCGCTATCTGTTGTTCGCCTCGGCCGGCGGCGTCGACAGCAGCCCCGCGTGGTACTGGAACCTCGTCGCCAACCCCGACGCCAGTATCGAAGTCGGAGACCAGAACCTCGACGTACACGCCGTTGAACTGAGCGGCGAAGAGCGCGATGCGAAATACGCAGAGCAGGCCCGGCGATACCCGCAGTACGCGGATTACCAACGCAGTACGACGCGCACAATCCCTGTCTTGGCGCTCATCCCGACATGATCGACACACCTTCGAGCAACGCAGAGTTGATTCGTACGTTGATCGGCGCCGTCGACGCCGCTGACCACGATGTGATCGCCGCTCTGACGTCCGCAGACGTTCATTTCCGCTTCGGAAACTCCGAACCGACCGACACCCAGGGCGAGCTGCTCGCCGCGGCTGGATCCTTTCGTGGTGCGATCGCCGATCTGCGCCACACATTCATCAATCTGTGGGAAGTCGACGACGACACCGTCGTCGCCACCATGGACGTCTACTACCGGCGATTCGATGGTGTCGAACTGACTTTGCCGTGCTGCAACGTGTTTCGCGTCCGCGGAGGAGTCGTGGATCAGTATCTGATCTACATGGACGTCAATCCGGTCATCGCACCCTGACCTTACGGTCCTGTCGAGATCTACAGAGGAACAGGTGGCAGCGACGCATTGAGGTTGAGACTCGCCTGGATATGCTCCAGCGCGGCAGTGAATGGCGAGACGAGCTCGTCAGGCAATGGCTCAAAGAACAGCTTCTTGACGAGCTCGGCGTGCCCGGGCGCCGCCTCGACCATGGCCTTCATGCCTTTCTTGGTCAACACCGCGTCGGTCGCGCGCCCGTCGTCCGAGGACGGGACGCGTTTGGTGAGCCCGCGTTCGGTCAAGCGCCTCAGGTGATGCGAAAGCCGGCTACGTTCCCAGCCGATGATTGCGGCCAGGTCGCTGACTTGTAGCGTATGGTCGCGGGCCATGCTCAACGCATTGAGCACGTGATAGTCGGCCAAGGAGAGATCGCTGTCGCGTTGCAATTGACTATTGATCTCGTAGTTCATGCGCAACTGCACTCGCATGTAAGCCACCCACGCGCGCTGCTGCGCCGGCGACAGCCAGGGACTGTCGCGGGGTGCTGACTTACGATTACGTGGCATTTCTTACTCTTTCTGCTGGACTCGTCATGCTCATTATCCGCAATCGCCGTTTGATTAGTGGCGATGTGAGGCCACAATTCGACATTTTCAGTGATGTTTCAAACTGTAAGTGCTCCGTCGCGGACGGGAATGCGCACGAATTAGAGGCTGTGTGCGCGTATCAAACCGGTTCGCTTGACCCCGATGAGAATGGGCGTGACTTCGATCGCGGAAATGTGCTTCTGCTCGCCGATGGTCTCCTGCAGGAAGTGGTAGAGCGCGGTGAGATCGCTTGCTGCGACAGCCACCAGAAGATTGGACGGCCCTGTGGTGGCCGCTGCGAAGCGGACCTGTGGGTGGCGGCTGAGTTGCTTCCCGGTCTCCTCCAAACATCCTGGGCTGACGTTGATCCACAACAGCGCCTCGGCGTGGATTCCCAGCAACGCGAGATCTATTTCAGTTGCGAGCCTGAGGAATTGGCTGTTAACGAGTGCGGCGAGCCGACGACGGACCGTGAGAGCGGTCGCACCGGTGCGGTGGGCGAGTTCGGTGTAGGGGGCTCGCCCGTCTCCGATCAGCGCAGCGATCAGCCGTTCGTCGAGCGCCGTTGCGATCGGATCTTCTGCCACCTTCTGTCTATCGGGACGCAGAGACGCGAGCTCGGCATCAGACAGCAGGCCGCCGCTCCAGTTGAAGCCGGCGGGAAAGACCCGTAGCAGCACGTGGGACGTCCACGATTGCACGGCAGACGTGGCGGGCAGGTCCCGTAGCAGTAACGTGTTCCTTGCCTCTGGTCCGTCGAGGTGAAGGACGACGCAGATCTCGTCCCCGCCGCCGAGGACATCGACCCAGATGGTGTCTGGGCGGCGGCCCAGCGTGGCGGCGATGGCCTTGATCCGGTTGGGCTGGCATCGAATCCGCAGTGCGAGGGGAACCAGATCGGGGAAACGCGCGGGGTTGCGTACCGCCGTGGCGCGCAGTGTTGCGTCGTGAAACAGCGGTGCCGCGCGGCGCACCACGGTGCGCTCGGAAATCCCCAGCACTCGTCCGACGGTGCGCCATGAGGCCCGCGGGGCGGCCATCATCGCGGCAGCGATACGGCTATCGGTTTCGGTTAGTTGATGGCGCACTTCATTCACTATGAGCTGATCTTATGGCGTTTTCTGTGTTCTATGAGCACCTCTTCTGGCTCAAGTCAGCCGTAATAGATAGAACAGGGTCCGAAGCATCAAGAAAGGTGAGCACCATGACCAGTGTCGAATGCCAGACCGTGGCGACCAACCGGGGTGAGGTCAGAGGGGTCGTCGAACGGAGCGCCGTCTGTTTCCGGGGAATCCCATTCGCCGCGTCCCCGATAGGCGAACTGCGCTTCGCGCCGCCCCAACCCCACTCAGGGTGGACCGGAGCGCGAGAAGCGGTGCGGCCGGGACCGTCGGTACCCCAGGGCCCCTCCCGGCTCGAACAGGTGATGGGACACCGCGTGCCGGACTGGGACGAAGACGGTTGCCTTACGTTGAATGTCTTCTGCCCGGTGCCGGCACTACGGGACCACGCGCGCCCAGTACTGGTGTGGTTTCACGGAGGCGGCTTCACCAGCGGTTCGGGCGGATGGGACTGGTACGACGGGGCGCGCCTCGCCGCGCTCGGCGACATGGTGGTGGTCACCGCCAACTACCGGGTGGGACCACTGGGCTACCTGTACTTGCCCGACATCGGCGCCGACAATCTCGGCCTGCAGGATCAGGATGCCGTCCTGCGTTGGGTGCGTGACAACATCGCCGGGTTCGGCGGGGACCCACGAAACGTGACTGTCGGTGGGCAGTCCGCCGGTGCCTACTCCGCCCTGGCGCTGGCGGTCGATGAGAAGACAACAGGCCTCGCTACCCAGGTGCTGTTGGAAAGCGGCCCGTGGGGCGTGTCGCCACAGGACCCGCAGGATGCGATCGAGACAGCTGAGGCATACCTGAGGGTGCTCGGTGTGCCAGGTGGCCCTGACGCCGGAAAGGCGCTGCGCGCGTTGCCCGTTGATCAATTGCTGTCGGCCTACGGGCAGCTCGCGACACAACTCGCACGTCCGGGAAACGTGGCCCCGCCGATGTATCCCGTGCTTGGCGGCGCTGGTTTGCGCCGTACTTGGCAGCAGGCGCTCGCCGATGGCGCCCTCGACGGCAAGACTCTGTTGATTGGCACCACCCGGGACGAGATGACGGCGTTCATCGGTGTCGACTCTGGCATCGGCAACCTCACTGGCGAATCCGCAGTGGCGAACCTGACCGATGCGCTCTTCCGCACCGGTGCACTCGAGATCGCCAACCACCATGCGAGAAGGGGCAACTCGACGTACATCTATCAGTTCGACCACGTCCCGACCGGGGACGGCCACGCTCTGGGAGCGACCCACTGCAGCGAGTTGCCCTTCCTCTTCGGCACCTTCGACGCATACCCGAACAGCCCGATGCTGGGACAGCCCGGAGCCCCCGAACGTGCCTTGGGACACCGCTTCGCCAGCGCGGTCGCCGAATTCATCACTACCGGAACGGTAAGGGAGTGGTCCCCCCACACGAGAGGACATGTTCAGCACTTCGCGTGACTGCGTCCACCACAACTACGCCCGCCTGCAGCTTGCTCCTTGCTGCGGGTGTGCTGTGAACGGCTCCGATGAACATCGCAGGCGGCGTTGCTCTCGAGAGACAGATTCGCGGTGTCCAATCGCCCAAAAACCAGGGCTTCGCGAACTACTTTCAAGGGGTGGCGAAAACCGATCTCGCCAACGGAGTCGACGTCGGCCAGTATGTGGCCGAGATCGGCACCCGGCTGAACGACCGTCTCGCTGACGTGTCGGGTCTCATCCGCACATCGCTTGAAGATGAGATCCCCGAACTGCGTGGCGATGCCCGGATCATCGAACTGCTCGGCGCGAGCGTCGAGGGAAACGTCGACACGTTGCTGCACGCGCTGCGCCACGACATTGCGGTGGAACGTGTCGAGGCGCCCACCGCGGCATTGGAATACGCGCGACGGCTCGCTCAACACGGGGTGCCGGTCAATGCCCTCGTGAGGGCCTATCGGCTGGGCCAACGCCGGATGAACGAATTCGTGTTCACCGAAGTCCGAGAAGTCGACATCCCCACGGAGAAACGCGTCGCGGTACTCGAGGCGATCACGGCAACCCTCTTCGAGTACATCGACTGGATATCGCAACAGGTTGTCGCGGTCTATGAAGAAGAGCGCGAGCGCTGGCTGGAGAACCAGAACAGTGTCCGGGCCGTTCGTGTCAGGGAGGTGCTTGCCGGAAAGAAGGCGATAGACGTCGACGCCGCGACGGAGTCGATCCGCTACCCCCTTCGGTGGCATCACCTCGCAGTCGTGTTGTGGTATCCGGACGTCAACAGTGAGGGTGACGAGCTCGCCCGGTTGCAGCGATTCGTCCGCGAACTGGCGCAGGCCGCGAATGTGGGAGCGGCTCCGCTGTTCGTGGCCGCCGACCGAGTCAGCGGTTGGGCATGGCTGCCGTACCGGTCGGACCCGACAGACGCGGTGACTGTGGTTCGCCGATTCGCCGACAACCGAGCCGACTCCCCAAGCCTGGCCATCGGGACAGTGGGACGAGGCATCGACGGCTTTCGCCGATCGCACCGGGCTGCGGATGCCGCTCGCGAGGTGGCGGTTGCGGGTGAACGGCCCGAACCGACCGTCATCGCGGCCAGCGATCCCGGCCTTTCGGCCGCGGCGCTGATCGGCGGCGGCGTCGGTGAAACGCGGCGATGGGTGCAGGACGTCCTCGGTGACCTGTCCGCCGACACGGAAAACGACGCACGCTTACGGGAGACCTTGCGGGTCTTCCTGCGCTGCGGATCCAGCTACAAGCTCGCCTCCGAAGAGCTCGACCTGCACTTCAACTCGGTGAAATACCGCGTCGGTCGTGCCGTCGAGCGGCGCGGCCGCCCGATCGCCGGCGACCGGCTTGATGTGGAAATCGCCCTGCTCATCTGCCACTGGTACGGGCCGACTGTTCTTAGGACAGATCAGGAATAGGTCGGCGGATGCGGACATCCCGCGCGCACAACGACGACGGCATTCTTCGTCGCCCGGGGACAATGGCGGTCACGCCTTTGCGACCTACAGTTCCGCGCATGCAGGCCAAGGTGGTGCAAAGACAGGTCGCAGAGGTGGCCGAGACGCTCTCTGGGCGGACCGGCGAGCTCGCGACTGCGCTTGCCCGCGCGATTTCCCGAGAGGTGTGGCTGTACAAGGCGACCACGCCAGTTCCGTTCGATGTGATCGTCGGAGCCTGTGAGTCGAACGTGCGCGGCGTCCTGAGCGCGATCGCGGGCGGCAGCGACTTCGACCCCAGCGTGGCAGCCGACGTCGGATCCGAACGCGCGCACGACGGAGTTCCTCTCGCCTCCGTGCTGGAGGCCTACCGGGTGGGTTTCCGCGGCTTGTGGGATGCGGCGGTGAACGAGATCGCAGGCAGGCCAACGATGAGCGGCGATGCACTGCGCACGTTGACAACGAAAATTCTTGCGGCCCAGGATGTATTCACCACTGCCATGGCGGTCGCCTATCGCGATGAGCAGGGCAGGCGGTTCAAAGGCGACGAATCCGAACGTGAGATCCTCATCGACTCAGTGCTGCACGGACGGCTTTTCGAACAGTGGAGCGTGTGGGACGCCGCCGACACCTTGCGACTGCCCACCCACGGTCCCTATGTGGTGGTCGCCGCCGAGGTCAGCGCCGTAGGGCAGGAAGCACTGCCGGGAATCGAATCCAAGCTGCGCAGCATCGACGTCTTCTCGGCGTGGCGTCTGCAGCCTGATCTGCAGGTCGGGATCGTGCACGTGAAGACCGACAATCACTTGGAAAAGATGCTCGCGCTCGTGTCGCGGTTGGCTACCAGTCGGGTCGGAGTGAGTGCGCGTTATGGCGACCTGCGAGAGACCGCCCAAGCGCTGCGGTATGCCAGGGTGACGCTGCGCGGACGGCCGGACTCCGGAATGCGGGTCACCCTGTTCGACGGGTCGATCCTCGCCACGGCTGCCGTCAGCGCTCCAGAGGTCATGGTCAAGCTCGTCGCTCCTGTCATCGAGAGCTTCGGCGGCCTTTCCCACGACGAGCGGGATGTCCTTTTTGAGACATTCAAGGTCTGGCTGGAAAACGACGGGTCCTTGCGCACCGCAGGCGAATTACTGTTCTGCCACCCGAACACCGTCCGCTATCGGCTACACCGCATCGAGCAACGGACCGGCCGCTCGCTGGCCCGACCTCGCGACGTCGCGGAACTGAGCCTGGCGTTCGAGGTTCATCGTCGGCTTATGTGGCAGGCGGAGACTGGCCATTCGCGGCCTGCGGTCCCATGAGTCGTCTGTGCAATTCCGTGGTGAGGACGTGGATCTCGCGGGTCAGCTCGGTGTTGGTCTTCAGCTCGAGCTCTTGAGTCTCGAAATCGTGGTCCGCCTTGGTTTGCTGAAAAGCGGCTTGGCGATTCTGACCGATCATAACGAAGGTGGATAGAAAGATCGCTTCCAATGAGACAACGAGTGTCAATGTCGGCCACGGGCTGCGCTCCAGGAAGAGCATCCACACCGCGAACAGCACGGCGTGCAGGAACACAAAGCTCATCGAACCTGCGAATGTGGTGATCTGATCGGCCAGCCGCAGCTGGAAACTCTGGTTACGCCGGATTGCCTCCTCGATCACCGCCGGGTGATGAATGTCATTGCCCTTGAGCAAGCGGCGCGGAACCAGCCGCCCGAGTTCGTTGTGCCGGAGGCTCATCGGAGTCAGGCTCTGGATGTTCCCGGAAGATTGTCGAGAGTAGCCGCAGCACCGTGCCCGACTCGGCGCACCAAGAAGGCCGAGGCGATCTGGCCGATCCCGTGGATGAGCGCCGCTGCTGCAACCCAGGAGACCAGGACGACGACGGAGACTTTCCACGAGCCTGCGGCCCAGAATCCGATAGCGAGCTCGGCGAGGCCGACGATGAGCAGCACCCACCACCCCGGCGCCCGACTGCCCACGAACGCCATTGCGATATCGAATGATCCGCGGAAGATGAAGTAGAAACTCATCACGGCCGCCAGACCGACGAAGGTGTTGTCGGGCCTGACAAAGGCCATCACCCCGACGAGCACGAACAGAACCGCCAACAGCCAGTGCAGAATTCGCCACCCTGTGGTGGAGACCGCTCCGACCATCACCTCATTGCCCGCCGCGAAGAAGCAGAAGACCCCGAACAGTGTGGCGATGGCTGCGACGGTGTTGTAGTCGAAACGCAAGATGATGACGGCGATCACGATCCACGCCACACCTGTGATGAGCATCAGCCACCAATATTTGGTGGTCGACATGACGTCCTCGAGCGCCTCATGGAACAGGCCGTGCGGTCTGTTCGTGGCCTGACGTGTATCAGTCATTACTTCTCCCAAGCGACCAGTGATCAGCGGCATTTTCATTGTCACGCCGTCCGGACACGCCTGGGTTGTTTGGCGGTACAACGTGGAGTACGGCAGGGTGTGGCGCCGAACAACGACAGTGGGCCTGTCGAGCGCGACCATTGAGTGGTCAGCTAGACCGCGCATCCCGGAGCCGACATGTCGAAATTTGCGTTCGATCTTGTTGCGACCGCACGTCGTATCCCGGAACGGACCGACGCGGCTATGCCTTGGAACGCTGATGATTTGGGATGAAAGGCGTGTATGACAACAGTTGTCGATGAGCCAGCCGATCTGCTCGGTTTGGTCGGACAGAGCCTTGGCACGACTGAGTGGATGAAGGTCACACAGCAGCAGGTCGACATGTTCGCCGAAGCTACCGGCGACCGCCAATGGATTCACATCGATCCCCAACGGGCCGCCAAGGGACCGTTCAAAGGCACGATCGCACATGGGTATCTCACGTTGTCGCTGGCACCCTCGGTGATCGCACAGGTACTGGAGATTCGCGAGCTCACTTCGGCATTGAACTACGGCGTGGACAGGGTGCGCTTTCCAGCGCCGGTGCGGGTGGGAACGCAGGTACGTGCAGCCGTGACAGTTGCGCGCGCGCACCAGAAGACATCAGGAGTCGAATCGGTCTTCACCCTGACCTACGAGATCGACGGCGAAGACCGGCCCGCCTGCGTCGCCGATGTCATCGTGCTGTATCCATGACGGCTCCGGCCGCTTTCTAAAGGTCCGTCTCGGCCACGAGCCGATGATCGGCGACCGCCTCGCGAAGCGTCGCGAAGTCGCGGTCATTCTGATCGGCATATCGTTCGGCAAATCGTGTGAAGGCCTCGTCGGCCACTTCGCCACCGCCGAGGTAACCGGCGATCGCGATTCGATCTCCCGTGCGGGCGTGGGCGCGCGCCAGCGCATGAGCGCACGACCGGCCATAGTCGGCCAGCAATAAAGGGCTCATCGACTCGACCGGCAGCGCACCCTTCCAGTTGCGCAATTGCCTTACGTAGTAGTCGCCTTCGTGGCCATCCGGGCCAACGCAGCGCAGCCAACCCAGTAGGACGTCGCTGGCCGCCTGCATGAACCGCTGGCCCTCCACCACCCGTTCCCCCGCATTCGCATGACCGCTCGGACCGAGATAGGCCTCCAGCACAGACTGGCCAGCCTCCTTGACCTGCATCAGCAGTGGATCGTGGTCGTCTCGGCCCACGAGCATCACCACCCAGGCGCGATTGCCGACACTGCCGACGCCGACGACCTTGCGCGCCATGCCCGCATATCGAAAGCGGCTGACGAGGCTGGCAAGGCTTTGGTCCAGACTCGCGCGATAGTCCTCGAAGAGCTTGCCCATGTGCTGTTCGTGCCTTTGCGCGTCTTTGGCCCCCACCAGCTCCTCGATCGGAATGAGCAACGGCGGGTCACTGATCAGGCGGCGACGCCCGTCGACGACCGTCGTCAGCTTCGACGATGCCTGGAGGCTGTCGCGGCTACGCGCTATTTCGGCCCCGCGGCGGATCGTCTCGGCGAATTTCGGGTCGACGCTACCCTCGGTCACGGCATCGATGGCCGTGTGGCTGTACCAGACGTCGAGTTCCCCGAGCGCGGCGAGCTCACGCATCCGCTCGCGATACGCTCGGGCAGAAGTTCGCACAATGTCGCCGCGATCGGCGTCTCGAAATCCGTTGCCACGGGCCGCGATCGCCAGGCTGGCCATCAAGCGCTTGACGTCCCACTCCCACGGGCCAGGCAGCGTCTCGTCGAAATCGTTGATGTCGAACACCAGGTTGCGCTCGGGTGATCCGAACACGCCGAAGTTGGAGACGTGGGCATCGCCGCACAGCTGTGCCGTCAGATCGGAGCGCGGCCCCGCCGCGAGGTCCGCCGCCATGACCAGAGCCGCGCCCCGGAAAAACGCGAACGGCGAAGCCAGCATTCGGCCGTACCGGATCGGGATCAACTCACTGATGCGCGAATCGTCCTGCGACCTCAGCAATGCGAGCGGATGCGGCCTCGCGGGATCAAGGGTGAAATCCCCCAGCGCCGATCTCGGAAACACCGATCGGCGCGTTCGCCCCAGCTCATGTCGCTCCGCTGGGGACGCGTACCCGCGCAAGATCACCCGATCATAGCGGCACTGCCCATACGGTCAGGCGCCTGCGGCAACTGCGCTGGCGCGTGAGGAGTACGCAGCCATGGCGGCGTACTGCGCCTCGTCGATCGCATCCAGTGCGAACTCGATCGCATCGGACGCATAAGCCTCTGCCAGATCGGCCTCGGCTACCACCGAGTCTGTGTTCATCTGGTCCACCGCTTTGTCGACGCGTCCTCGCGTCTCGGCCACGTGTGCCTGCCACTTGCGCCGAATCTCCTGCCAGTGCGACGAGGCGTTGCCGCTTGCGTCGTCCGCCTTTGCCTTGAGACGGCCCGCATCTGCAGCCGCCCTGGCCCTCGCGTCGGCGAGCTCGCGGTCGAGCTGTTCCTTGGTTGCGGTCGCGGCGTTGCGGAGTTGTTGAGAGGCCGCGTTTGCCCTTTCCGGGATCTGGTCGAACTCTGCGGTCACATTCGAGTAGGCCATCGAACGCTCCTTCGTGATCGGGGCGGACGTTCCGCCTCCCCGAGCATCGACGCCGTGAGTCGGGCCGTCATTGTTCGGCGAGACACGATCCGCGCCCGAAGGTTAGATGCGGCGATAATCGGCGCCGCCCCGGCTCCGGTTTGTCTCCCGAGGACAAGCACTCGCCGAAAGATGGTCCCGTCAGGACATCGATGAGCTGGGCCTTTAGCCATAAGTTCATGACACGAATTCAGCGATGAGTTCCCACCGACAAGACATCCAACGAATCCGCTCCGCGGAGAAGGTGAGTTAAAGCCATGTTGTTCCCGATCATCGTTTTCCTGATGGTGCTGTCCCCGCTGTTCATCCCCGTTGCCGTCACCGTGGTCCATCAGTTCTCCAACTTGCGGGGACGCCGCCTCGCGATCCCGGGGGTCCGCCAGGTCCGATCGTTCCGACCGATGGTCACCCCGGTGCCCGCAGCCGCCTAGAACGAATACCACCCACGAACGTGACGCAGGACGGCGTCACGTTCGTGGCGTATGAGGCTGATGAGAGCAGTCAGCTGGCCAGTCGCGAAGCGCTTCTGCGCGTTTCAAGCCGATTCCGAGATCATCCACAGGTGATTCAGGCACGCGATGGCAAGTCTGGGAGAACACTGAAATGTGTAGTGGCTGTTGTCGTCTCGAACAGCGATTCGGGTACGACGTTGTGCCCCACAATATCGACGGCGCCGCGACGTCCGGAAAAGGTGAGTTCATGGGGAAGGAGTGGCAGGGCAATGGCTGAGGTGAAAACCATCCATGAGGTGACTTACGACCTGTTGCGTTCGCTCGGGCTGACCACAGTTTTCGGCAATCCCGGCTCAACCGAGCAGACGTTCTTGAAGAACTTCCCCGACGACTTCACCTATGTGCTTGGACTACAGGAAGCCTCGGTGGTGGCCATGGCCGACGGGTTCGCGCAGTCCACCGGCAAGCCGGCGCTGGTCAATGTGCACACCGCTGCCGGGATGGGCAACGCGATGGGAAGCCTGGTCGCCGCCTACAAGGGCAACACCCCGCTGATCGTCACAGCAGGTCAGCAGACCCGCGAAATGGTTTTGTGCGAGCCATATCTGACCAACAAGGACGAGACGTTGTTGCCATTGCCGTGGGTGAAGTGGGCGTATCAGCCGGCCCGCGCCGAGGACGTGCCCGCGGCGTTCATGCGCGCCTACGCGGTAGCGCTGCAGCCCCCTGCCGGGCCCGTGTTCCTGTCAATACCGCTGGACGACTGGGAGAAACCCGCACTGGGACCGGCCGTCATTCGCACGGTGAGCGAGCGGGTCAGCCCGCACACCGACCGATTGCGCGGCTTCGCGGATCGGATCAATCGCGCGCAGCGGCCGCTGCTGGTGCTCGGTCCCGAGGTGGACCGCAGCGGCGCCTGGGCCGCTGGCGTCGCGTTCGCCGAAAAGCTCGGCGCGCCGGTGTACGGGACTCCACTGCCCGACAGGATTTCCTTTCCAGAGGACCACGCCCTCTACCAAGGTCAGCTGCCGATGACCATCGCCGGAATCGCCGAAAAGCTGCAGGGCCACGACCTGGCCATCGTCATCGGCGCCCAGGTGTTCCGCTACTACCCCTATGTGCCGGGCGACTATCTGCCTGACGGCACGGAGTTACTCCAGATCACGGCCGACCCGGGCTTGGCCGGTGCGGCCCCCGTCGGTGACAGCCTGCTGGGCGACGCGCTGCTGGTACTCGAGCAACTCCTCGGCATGATCGACGACCACACCGGCCGGGCCGTCCCGGCCGCGCCCGCTCCCCGTCCGGCCGTTGACCCCGAATCGACCGCGCCGTTGACTCCGGATGCGGTGTGGTCCACGCTGCGTTCGGTCAAACCCGCAGATTCGCCATTGGTGACCGAGTCGACCTCGACAATGGCCCAACAACTCGGGTTCTTGCCCACAACGCGGCCGGCCTCATTCTTCGCTACTGCAAGCGGCGGCATCGGCTGGGGCGTGCCGGCAGCGGTCGGTATCGGCCTCGGCGACCGCGCGCGGGGCGTCAAGCGCACGGTGCTGGCCACCATCGGCGACGGATCGTTCCAATACTCGATTCAGGCAATCTGGACCGCGGCTCAGCACCGGGTGCCCGTGGTGTTCGTCGTGATGCGTAACGAGGAATATTCGATCCTGAAGTCGTTCGCGAAGCTGGAGCAGACGCCCGGTGTACCTGGACTGGATCTGCCTGGTCTCGACATCGCCTCCCTGGCAGTCGGTTTCGGTTGTCGCGCAGTCAACGTGGACAGCACCGAAAAGCTCGCAACAGAGTTCGTCAACGCGCTGGACGCCGACGGTCCCACCGTCATCGTGGTGCCGACCAAACCGCAAGCGACACACCTGGGCTGACGCGGACATCCGATGCCGGTCTATACGTGCACGACAACGCAATCCACCCTCACCAGTGATGTGAAGGCGGCGCTGGCGGCGGAGGTGGGGCGGATCCACTCTGAGATCAACCACGTGCCCAGCATCTACGTCAATGTGGTGTTCAACGAGTTGCCCGCCGACGCGGTGTACACGGACGGGCGTCCCGCCGCTCCGGTGTTGATGAATGGATGGGTTCGCGCCGGACACCCTGAGGATGAAACGACTCGCCTGGCGATCGAGATCGCCCACGCGATCACCCGGATAGCCGATGTGCCCGCTGAGCGGGTGCTGGTCGTCTTCCAAACCAGTCCAGCACGGTTCGCGGTCGAGGCAGGCCGTGTCCTGCCTGAACCCGGACAAGAGCAAATGTGGATTTCGCATAGCTAACCAATGGGCTCGCTGAGCCCGTTGTGCGCCCGCACTATTCACAACGGGCCAGACTGTTGTGGGGACCAACGACCCGTGCGGGCAAGCACCGCAAGATGAGAAGCGCGCGACCGGCGCGGGGTCGGCCGCAGCACAGAGGACCCTGGTCACGCCTCAGGAAGCTGTCGTCGCCTTCTCTAATCGGCGCGTCGGTTAGCGGGTTCCGTTCTTGGCGTAGGTGGCGATAGCGTCGATGTTGGACTTGTCGATGAACGCGGGCCCGGTCAGCACGGGTTGGCCGCCTCCGATTGTGTTGCGATTGTTGAGGTACAACCAGAGCGAGTCGATCGCGAGGTAGCCCTGCAGGAACGGCTGCTGGTCGACGGCCCACTGAACCTTGCCCGCCTGAATCGCATCAACGAGTTCTGCGTTGGTGTCGAAGGTGCCGATCTTTGCCTTGCTGCCTGCGTTCTGGGCCGACTGCACGGCGGCCATCGCGATCGGTGCACCCAGGGTGACGATGTAGTCGATGGACGGGTCCTGCTGCAGCTTTGCGGTAATGGTCGACTGAACTGATGGCATGTCGGTGCCGTTGACGTTGAGGTTCTCGACGGCGCCGCCGAAGCCGGACTTTACGCCGGCGCAACGGGATTCGAGCGCGACGTTGCCCTGATCCTGAATGACGCAGACGACCTTTCGCGCGCCGTCGGTGGCCAGCCTTTTGCCCGCAGCCTCACCCGAAATCTGCTCATCCTGACCGAAATACGCCTTCGCGCCTGCGGCCTTCCACGAATCGATTCCGGCATTGAATGCCACGACAGGAATTCCCGCGGCGACCGCGCTCTGGACTGCCGGTGCCATGGCTTCCGGCTTGGCCATCGTGACGGCGATCGCGGCAACCTTGCTGTCTATTGCGTTCTGCACCAGGTTGGCCTGGTCAGGCGCTGCAAGCTCCGCCGAGTACTTCAGGTCGATGTTGTCCTTCTTCGCGGCCGTCTCCGCGCCCTTGCGGATGAGATCCCAGAAGGTATCGCCGGGCGGTCCGTGAGTGACCATCGCAACCGTATAGCGCGGCGTGTCCGCCTGGCCTGCACCCATTCCCGAGTCGGTGGAGCGCGGCTTGCCGCCGGTGCTCGAGCACGCCGAGAGCGCTAGAACGATGCCGAACGCGGCGACGGCTATGCGCCGTGTGGCGGAGAGTTTCGTCATTGGACTCTTCCTTCGAGAATGGTGTGTCAGCGGACGGTGGCGGAGTTGGCAGCTCTGAGTGTCTCTGCGGCGACTTGCAGGCCTTCGAGTTGTCCGAGTTCGACGTCTTCGTGTTCGATGTTGACCGCCATCTCGGGGTCGACGCGTTCCAGCGCTTGAAGGAACCGCGCCCAGAAATCGACGTCGTGGCCGCGGCCGACGGCGACGAAGTCCCATGCCGAGTCTTCCGGCCACTTGTTCACCACATGGCGTCCGCCGAGCCCGGTCGGGTTCTCGTTCAACGGGATCCGGGTGAATCGCTCGTCGAGCACGCCGTAGATCTTGCAACTGTCGTTGATGCGGGTGTCCTTGGCCGCCGCGTGATAGACCAGCGGGCCAAGCCATTCGATCGAAGAAATCGGGTCAATGCCCTGCCAGAAGAGGTGTGACGGGTCCATTTCGGCGCCGACGTTGGTGGCGCCGACGCGGTCGACGAGCCGCTTCAGCGTCGGCGGGTTGAACACCAGGTTCTGCGGATGCATCTCGATCGCCACCTTGACACCGTTATCGCCTGCCAGCCGGTCGATTTCCGTCCAGAACGGGACAGCCACCTCATTCCACTGGTAGTCAAGAGAATCGAGGTAACCCGAGTCCCAGGTGTTCACGTTCCACGCCGGCCATTGACCGCCCGAATGTGCCTCGGGTAGCCCGGACATCGTCACGACGCGATCTACCCCGAGCAGACCAGCGACCCGGATGGCCTTGCGCAGATCGTCGGCGTCCTCGGGACCCACTTCGGGGTCGGGGTGCAGCGGGTTGCCGTTGCAGTTCAGCCCGGCTGGGGAGACGCCTGTGCCGTCGAACGTGGCGAGGTATTCCCTCGGGGAGACAGCTCGCGACAGCAGGTCGTCGACCGGTAGGTGTGGGGTCGGCAGGAATCCGCCCGCGTTGATCTCGGCACCGGACAGGCCGAGGGAGGCGATCACCTCGAGCGCTTCCCGCAGTGGCCTGTCGTGCAGGATTGCCGTGTAGACACCAAGTTTCATCGAAGTACTCCGTTCTGGTTAGACGACTTTGACGGCGGCGCCGCCGGATTGGGCTGATTCGGTGATGGCCGCGACCACGCGCAGCCCGTGCAGGCCGGCGTCGAAGCCCGGCAGCGGACCGAGTTCGTCGATGCCGGCGATCTGATCGAGGAACGCGCGGGTTTGATAGGCGAACAGGTCAGCGACGCCGTGACCGACGCCGCCGGCGTCCATGGGCAGGCCGCCGCGGATGTAGGGATGCTGCGGCCCGATGATGACGCGCCGCGGCCCTGCGACGTCGCTGCGCACATCGGCGGTCGAGATCTCGAACTCGCCGGGGCGGTGCAGGTTCCAAGACGCCGATCCGTTCGCGGCGAAGAGTTCGAAGCCGAGCCCGTCGGGCAGGTTGTGCGCGACGCGCGACGCCGAGAAGGTGCCGACGGCGCCGTTGTCGAACGTCGCGGTGAAGGTGGCGACGTCCTCGTTCTCGACGGGGACCTGCTCGTCGCTGACCGCGGACTTGGTATGGCCGTAGGTGACGCCGAGCGGTACCGGGCGCCGCGTGATGAGGGTGGCGAATGCGGCCCCGCTCACCTCGGCGATAAGTCCGCAGACGAATTCGGACAGGTCGATCAGATGACTGCCGACGTCGGCGAGCGCGCCGGTCCCCGGCCCACCCCGATAGCGCCAGGTGATCGGCGATGTCGGGTCGAGTGCGTAGTCACACCAGTAGTGCCCGTTGAAGTGGACCAGATCGCCCAGGGTGCCTGCGGCGAGCTCGCGGCGGATCTGTTCGACAGCTGGGGATCGGCGGTAGGTGTAGCCGACGGCTGTCACCCGGTCCGATCGCTCCGCCGCGTCGACCATCGCCTCGGCGTCGGCCAGCGATCCCGCGAGTGGTTTTTCGCACAAAACGTGCTTGCCCGCCGCCAGGAGCCCTTCGACGATCTCGCGGTGTAGGTGGTTGGCGACGACGACGCTCACGGCATCAATATCGGGTGCGTCGGCGATCGCTCGCCAGTCGTGCTCGGCCCGTTCGTAGCCGTAGCGCTTGGCGGTGTCGTCGGCGACGGCGGTGTTCGTATCCGCGATCGCGACCAGCCGGACATCTGGGCGGTCGGTGTCGAACAAGGTGGTGGCGGTGCGATAGCCGGCCGCGTGCGCGCGGCCTGCCATTCCGCCGCCAATCACGGCGACTCCGATGGAATCAGCGTCAGTCATCGTAGAAGTCCTCTGCGTGTCGGTGTGTTGAACCGATCTATTAGACCGGTCTAGTTCAGCTAGTATGGCCGTCGTCACACAGCCCGTCAAGGGGGTACATCAATGGAGCCGCGGCAGCGCGCCATCACCATGCAAGACGTCGCCGACCACGTCGGTGTGTCTAAGGCGCTGGTGTCGATGGTCTTTCGGCGGGTGCCGGGGCCGAGCGATGAGACGCGACAACGCGTACTGGAGGCGGCGGACAGGCTGGGCTACCGCCCCAACCGCTCCGCCGCATTGCTGTCGCTGCGGCGGTCACACCTCATTGGCGTTATGGCCAATATTCGCAATACATTTCACGCCGAACTGGTCGAGGACATCGTCGCCGAAGCCGACGCTTACGGATACGAGGTGGTGCTCGGCGCGGTGACGCCGACCCACGGTGAGGCCGCGGTTGTCGACACGCTGCTGGACTTCCGCTGCGAAGCACTGATCCTGCTCGGCCCCGAACTCGCGGATGCGCCTCTTGCCGAACTCGGCGACAAGGCGTCAGTCGTCGTCGTCGGGCGACGCGCCTCGTGCCCGTCGATCGACGTAGTGCGCACCGCCGACGGGCGCGGCATCGGACGAGTCGTAGACCACCTGGTCGAGCTCGGACATCGTCGAATCAGCCACCTCAGTGGCGGAAGCGGCATCATTCCCAACGATCGCAAAGCTGGATATGTGCGCGCCATGAAGCGGCACGGGTTGACCGATGCGATCGACATTATCGAGGGTGACTTCACCGAACAGGCCGGGATCCTGGCTGCTCGTCAACTGCTGCAGCAGCGCGACCGCCCGACTGCAGTGTGTGCGGCCAACGACCGCAGTGCGATCGGGCTGCTCGACGAGCTGCGTCGTTCCGGGATCGACGTTCCCGGCGGCATCGCGGTCGCCGGATATGACGACAGCATGCTCGCCAGACTGGCTCATATCGATCTGACCACTGTCAGCCAAGAACCCCGTCAACAAGCGCAGAGAGCGGTGAAGGCTGTCGTCGAACGACTTGATGAAGGTCGCCGCGACCGCCTCGACGTGCTGCTCGAGCCGCGGCTCGTCATCCGGAACACGACGTCGGTGGATTTCCGCCAGCCCGCCTGAGTATTGCATGCCATTCCGAGCGTGTCGTTGAAGTCCGCGCACCGAAATCGCGACGTGGTTCGCCTCCGGCCGACTTCCCTAACACTGGGGTGGCTGAGATATCGGCGACGAGGTGTTCTCAGCGCGCCGATGAGCACCTCAATCCGCAAGCCCGCTTCCGTGCAGGACAGGGGAAGTTGGAGGCGTCGACTGCTGCTGCGATACCGTGCCGGAGATTCCCGAACCGTGTAGCGCGTCCGCACTCCGCACACTGCTCCGATGTTGAGGTGAGCGGGCCAACGGTGGGACGCACTAACGCGGATGAGCCAATCAGTTCTGACCAGGCGGCATTAAGATTCCTGTCGACGACTCGGCGCGACGGTCGTAGTCCCGCCGCGCCTCGAGGTCATGATCGACAAACAGGCGATCGATCTCTGCCCGCCGATAGAGCAGGCGCCGTAATCGAGAGCCGACCATCATCATCATCGGCGCCACGTATCGCATGGAGTTGTCGGTCGTTGAAGCACGCCGACGATCGCGTTGGCGACGGTGTCCGGCTCTAGCACTTTGCTCGACCGGCCGGTTGGAGTACCGGCGGTCAGCTCGGTTCGAGTGAATGGCGGCATCAAAGCATGGTCGCGGCGCTCCACCCGGTCGCGCGAATGGGCGCGCAACAACCTCGTCGTCATCGACGGCGCACCCGCCGCCGCACAGCTCGCGGCCGCGCAGAAGGCCACCCGCCCGACCAAACCCGAATCGCTGGCATGGGCGGACCTCAAAGCGCAGTGGCGCGCCGACGCGCGCGGCCTGCGCCTAGACCGCGACGCACACGTCCCGCACACCAGCGCAGCGCACTCGATCGACCGCACATCACCGCGATCGCCGCGCACATCGACAAACCCACGTTCACGCGCGCGGACATGGTCGAACTCATCGGCGCGCAATTGCCCATCGACGCACCCGGCGACCCACGCGCTCTGATCGAACAGATCGTCGACGACATCGGTGTGCGCATCAGTGCACCCCGGGAGGCCCGTCACCGCGACGGCAATGAGAAGTTCACAATTGATGCGATCATCGCCGAAGAAGAACACGTCCTGGAGACGGTCGACGAATCCGACAACCGCGCCCGCCTCGACCTACGCGTTTATGGTGGAGCTAAGGGGATTCGAACCCCGGATCCGACCTGCGAAAACAGGCTCTGAACTGCGATGAATGTTCGATGACGTTGTTACGCCGCTTCTCAGTGCCCTGCGGTTCTGCGTCGCCGTGTTACGCGACGTAACAGTGCTGGCGACCGGACCGTGAGCTAACCGGCCACAGCGTCGTGTGGTCGCCCGTGTCTCAAGCGTGCAGGCCAGCCCTAGTCCCGTGTGCAAACCCGTGAAGTTGCGTTCCACCCCATACCGGGTGTTAGGCAGCGTTTCGTTCCCAGATCCGTTTCCCAAACCGCGCGACCCAGTCACTCCTGTCGGTCCACACCGCAGCCTGATCCGTGCACCCTGCGGTCAGCGGGTTGGGCGGCGTCGATGTGAATCTGCGCCATAGCGAGCGGATGAACTACGGCAGCAAGGTTGGACGTGGTTCGGCTCGTAACACGCTGTCCAATCGTTGAGGTACCAGTAATCGGATACTGGAGTGTCTTCATCAGGAATTCGTATTGCGAGCCCCCGCCGATACTCCGCGTTTAGCCGGTCGAGGGATCCTCGCGTGGCACACACTTGGGCGTGATCGGCACACTGGCGCAGAAACATTCACCCTTCGGTTGCTTCTTGTTAACCTGTTAGTCCACTGTCCCGTAACCATCGACAGGGCGCGAATACTGCGCCGTCCCTTGGCCTCTAAACATGAAGGCCCAATGGCCTTAGCGCCTTCGGGGTGGCACGCGCATGCTGGCTGAGCAAGCGCCGTTTGAGGCAACGCGAATCGAAACAGAGGGAATCCATGATGCAAGAGGATGCGGTAGTCGGCGAACCCATGGTCGACGACGAGAGCCGGCGTCGTGTGCGAGTCACTAATCGGCTCCTGTCAGAGCACATTGACGGTGCCTGGTGGCCCAGATCAACGAACTTGGTGGCCGAGCTTCCCGCGCTGCTGTCCACGTTGGCGGAGCGGCTGGGGCACGTGGTGATGGTCGGCTTTCTTCGCAACGGCTGGACCAACACACCGCCGGAGATTGACATCGCAGGGCAGACGATCGAGTTGCTCGGCTTTGACAGTGCCGAACCGGCCAGTGTCATCCTGATTGGGAATGACGGTCATCACCTCACGCTGCGCGTCATCGCGCCCGGAACCAGCGAACAGGGTGCGCGACGAGCATTGGACGCTGTACCCGAACGGGGCAGCGGTGCTTCCGGGAGAGGCAGAGCAGCGGCCGTAGCACGATCCTTGGCCGACGTCGCAGACAAGTTGGCCCGTCACGAAGGGTGTGACGACGACGAGCGCAACGCCGAGATCATGCGGTGGTGTGAGCAAGCCGCAGCCCAGTTCGACGAGGCACGAATCCAGACATTCGTTCCCATCCTCGTCGAGCACATCGTCAACAACCGGATGCGCCAAGCCAGCACAGCAGCAGCCTCGTCGTCAGCCCTAGATTCCGCTGCGCACGGCGGCGGAATTTCACTCCGATAGCATCGGCGACCCAGGAGCGCATTCGTGTCATCATCTCGCGAAGCCGGTGCCCTAATACGCGACGATCCCCCCGCCGACCGTGAGCTGGTCCGTTTGCTCGAGCAACTCGACGACCTGCTCGACAGGCTCGAGGCGGCCGAATCGACGTGGCAGGAGTGGCTTGCCGGCGTTGCTGCCGACTATCGGTCCAGCGCACGAAATATCGTGCATTACTGGGCGATTCGGCAATGCGATCTACGTGAACTTCAAAGTCGGCTGGCCGCCTTTGGGCTGTCGTCGCTGGGACGAAGCGAGTCACACGTGCAGGCCACGCTGCGGCTCGTGCGATGCGCCGTGCTCGCGATGCTCGAAGACTCGTGGCAACCGCCGGCGCCCGCAGTCGTGCACGCCGAGGAGAGTCGGCAACTGTTGCGGTGTCGGGCAGTCGAGCTGTTAGGGCCGGCGCCGTCCGACCGTGAGGCCCGCATCATGGTCACGCTGCCGTCGTCGGCCGCGACCGACCCGGACCTGATTCGCCGGTTGCTCGAACTCGGTATGAATATCGCCCGCATCAACTGCGCCCACGACGATGCCGACGCATGGCGTGCCATGGCCCGCCATGTGCGACACGCAAGCCAGATCACCGGGCGCGGCTGCCTCGTCGCGATGGATCTCGCGGGGCCCAAGCTGCGCACCGGACCGATCCAGCCAGGGCCGCGCGTCCTGAAACTCCGGCCCAGCCGCGACGCGCTGGGCCGCGTCCTCGCCCCGGCGCGAGCGTGGCTGACGGCCGCGGAGGATCCAGCCGCCGCGCCGGAACCAGGCATGGCGAAACTGCCAGTGCCCGCGCAGTGGCTGGCCCGCAGGCGCGACGGCGACGTGGTCAGAGTGCACGACGCTCGCGGCGCGAACCGCCACCTGCAGCTGAACAGCCCTTCCGTCGGGGGCGACGGATTCATCGCAACCACCGACAAGACAACGTATCTGGTCACCGGCACGGTGTTGCAGGTGGAACACGCCAAGGACCCAACCGAGCTGGGACTGCTGCCCGAACGCGAACAGAGCCTGCTGCTACGCCGGGGCGACCTGCTGAAGCTCACCCGCGACTGTTCGCCCGCGCCCGTCGGCGCCGATGGTGTCGCGCAGATTGGCTGCACGTTGCCCGAGGTCTTCGACAACGCCCGTGCCGGCGAAACGGTCTATTTCGACGACGGCCGAATCGGTGGGCAAATCGTGGCTGTAAACCCCGATGTGGTGCAGGTGCGGATCGAGCGCGCCGCCGTCGGCGGCTCAAAGCTGCGCGCGGCCAAGGGCATCAACGCGCCCGACACCCGCCTGCCCGTGTCCGGCGTTGACGGATAAGGACATCGCCGACCTGGCGGCCGTAGTCGAGATTGCCGATCTCGTCGAGATGTCATTCGTGCAGGACCCCTCCGATCTGGTCAGCCTGCACGAGGCGCTGGCCAGCCGCGACGGCGACCGGATTGGTGTCGTGCTCAAAATCGAGACACGCCGGGCATTCGAACACCTGCCGCAATTACTTCTGACGGCGATGAGGCGGCCACGCGTGGGTGTGATGATCGCGCGCGGCGACCTCGCGGTGGAAGTCGGCTACGAACGACTCGCCGAACTGCAGGAAGAGATCATGTGGCTGTGCGAAGCCGCGCACCTGCCGGTGATCTGGGCCACCCAGGTCCTCGAGCAGCTCGCGACGAGTGGGCTGCCCTCGCGCGCCGAAATCAGCGACGCCGCAATGGGTGAGCGAGCAGAGTGCGTGATGCTCAACAAGGGCCCACACATTGATGCGGCGGTGGCGGTATTAGATGACATCCTGCGCCGAATGGCCGGGCACCACTACAAGAAGAATGCGTTGCTGCGCCAGCTGCGCTCGTGGCACCCGGGCGCCACGAAGTGACCGCTGCGGCGGTGCGGCGTTATAGCACCCGCACCATTGAAGTCGACCGATGGACCTTTAGGCGCACCAAAAGTGACGTACTGCCCTGCCGTTGGGCACAGCTTGCCGTACATGCTCACAACGAAGGCGAGCAGTCGTTGCGGGCCACGGTATCGGTGCAATCCGCGGTCGCGACACCGCCACCAAGTCAGTACGACCCGCGATGACACCGAACGGAAGGAAGCCTCGGCAATGGAAAGCACCTCGAGCGGCGCATCGACGACCGCTCGCCACCTGGAGGTCGAGCGCAAGTTCGACGTCGTCGAGTCCACGCCCGCGCCGTCGTTCGACGGGCTGGCCTCCGTTACCAGGGTGAGCCAGTCGCCGGCACAGACACTTGACGCGGTCTATTTCGACACGGCAGGCCACGATCTGGCGGCCCATCGCATCACCTTGCGGCGGCGCACCGGCGGCACCGACGCCGGGTGGCACCTGAAGCTACCGGTCGGACCCGATGCTGCGCACCGAGATCCGCGCAGCGTTGGGCGATAGCGGCCACGAGAACGCACCGCCCGGCCTACGTGATGTGGTGCTGGCGATCGTGCGCGACCGTCCCCTCGTGCGGGTGGCCCGCATCCGCACCACCCGAATCGTTCACACGGTGTACGGCGCCAATGGCACGCCGTTGGCCGAATTTGCCGACGACCAGGTGACCGCATCCACCAACGGTGCCGACACCGAGCAGCACTGGCGGGAGTGGGAACTGGAGCTAGCTGAGAGCGCTGTCTCGAATGGCAGCGCCGATGAGCACACGTTGGCCCGGCTGAGCCACCGGCTGCGCGATGCCGGCGCCGTCCCCGCCGGCCACGCATCGAAGCTGGCGCGAGTACTCGGCTCGTCGGTTGTCGAGTCGAAACCAGCTGCGGGGGCTGATGATTCAGTTCACCGGGCGGTGGCTGAGCAGATCGAGGCGCTGCTCGAGTGGGATCGCGCGCTGCGCGCGGATACACCGGACTCGGTGCATCAAGTGCGGGTCACCACCCGCCAGATCCGCAGCCTGCTGCAGACTTCACCGGCGGCGTTCGGGTTGTCCGAGGACGCGCCGATCCTCGATGAGCTACGGGAGCTGGCCGCGGTGTTGGGCACAGCCCGCGACGCCGAGGTGCTGGGCGAACGATATGCGAGGGCCCTCGATTCGCTGCCGCAGACTCTCGTGCGCGGGCCGATCCGCCAGCGGCTGGTCGGCGGTGCCCGCGACGGTTACCGGTCGGGGTGGCAGGCATCGCTTGCCGTGATGCGATCTGAGCAGTATTTCCGGTTGCTCGACGGGCTGGACGCACTGGTCGCAGCCGAAGCGTTGACACCATCGCCCGGTGCCAAACAGCTGGCCGAGGCAACCATCGCCGACGGCTACAAACGCGTCCGCAAGCGGGTCAAGGCCGCGGCCGCGGCCGACGCCGAGCACCATGACGTAGCGCTGCACCAGATTCGCAAGAGCGCCAAGCGATTGCGCTACACCGCCGCGGCGACCGGGCAGATGAAGGTGTCGGAGGCGGCGAAAGCGATCCAGACGCTGCTGGGCGATCACCAAGACAGCGTCGTCAGCCGCATCCACCTTGCTAGCAGGCCGAAGCCGCGTATGCCGCCGGGGAGGACACCTTCACCTACGGCCTGCTGCACCATCGGGAACCGACCTCGCCGATCAATGCGAGCAGCAGCTCCACACCGCATTGAAGTCACTCGACAAGGCTGTCCATAAGGCACTTTGAAGCACATCCGCCTTGGCGGCAACGCGGGACAGACTTAGGATTCGCCGCCGGCCAGATCACACTGCCCGCACCCGCGACTGCGCTGGCGTGAGATCCAAGAACGCGAATCGGAGTCCTTGGCGCACGCCTACCATCCCGACGACGTCGTTTGTCGGCCCGCGTTACATTTTGTGACTCCGATGGCAACCCTGCTAAGAGAACGGTTACGGTACCCCGGTGAGCGTTCTGTTATGGCGGACGGAGACGGCTCGGGCGGCCGACGTTTCTCAGGAAGCGGCCTACTTCCGCGGCACCCTCGCCGATGAACGCGAAGCGGCTGCCACTAATCTGGCCCAAGCCCGCGAGCGGCTCCGCCGCCCTAACAGAGGGCAGCGAGGTGCTCGGGTTTCGTGGGATGGCAACAGCGCGATCCAGAGTCCGCGAGCTGGAACATCAAGTGCGCGAGCTCGATCGGCTAAACGGCGCGCTCGATCGGCGCTTCGCCGCCCGGTGGTGAGCCGACCGGTAGAACGGCCATCTGGGAGAGCTCGCGCTTGGCGCCTCGCTCGACGAACAGCGGCACGAAGTCGCGAACAGGTCGCCCGTCAAACCGGGCATGCTTTTGATGGACAACCGTCACGATCGTGTCCGTGGACAAATCGGGGTAAAACTGCTTCATACGGTCAACCAGCTGCTCGATTGCCGCCCACTCGCCCGCTCCGACCATTGCCAGATGTTCGCATTCTGTACACCTGTTGGTCAATCTTCGAGATGAGGATTTCAGCACGGCGTATCGCCCTCGGCCCGTCACTATGACCTAACCTTCGCGGTGGCGGCCCGAACCAATCGTGTCACGCCTCATTTCCTCACACCGACCGACGAATCGCATGCACGGACAAGGTTTCGAGCGCGCCGCTCAACGAGGTCATGTCCTGTTGTTTGAGCATGCGCAACTGGGCACAGGAGCCGAATTGCGTTGGCACCATATGTGATATGCCCGATCTTCCGTTCGACGCGCAAGAGCGCGTTGCACTGTGCGCTTTGTTCGATGAACTCGGAGCTGAGGCGCCGACGCTGCTGAACGGTTGGACTGCCAGAGACCTCGCCGCCCACCTGGTTTTGCGCGAGCGCGATCTCATCGCTGGCCCCTGTCTGGTCCTTCCGGGGCCGTTCGGGCGGTTCGCCGAGCAGCGCAGGTCAAGGTTGGCCGAGCAGCGAGAGTTCGGTTGGCTCGTCGCACGGATTCGGTCGGGCCCGCCGCGCGGTTTTTTTCGACTCGGATGGGTCCGCTCTTTCCCGAACCTGAACGAGTTCTTCGTCCACCACGAGGATGTGCGCCGAGCCAACGGCCTAGGCCCCCGCGACACCCTGACGGCCGCCTTTCAGTCCGCCTTATGGCGAAACGTTCGGCGAGGTGGCCGCTACCTGAGTCGTCGGCTGCGCGGAGCCGGGCTCGAGATCGTGTGGTCCGGAACCGACCAGCGCGTGACAGTTCGAAGGGCCGAACCGACCGCTCGACTCAGCGGGGCACCGGGTGAGCTCCTTTTGTACATCTTCGGGCGCCAGGCCGCGGCGCAGGTTGAGATACTCGGCCCGGCGCGCGCTGTCGCGATGGTCCACGACACGCACTTCGGAATGTAACGCGACATCGCGGGCACTAGCATGGCCAGCGATCTCAGGCTGACAGAGAATCGAATACGACCACCGGGGCGCACCCGCGTCCGCCGTTTTGTTCCCGAGGTTCCCAAAATGAAACGGCCGCCAGCTGTCGCTGGGCGGCCGGCTGGCCTGGTCCGCTGATTAGTAGGCTCGGTAGGCAGCCGCACACAGCGGCCTCACCTTCGATGGAGAGGAATTGATGTGCGCGCCATCCAGATTGAACAGTTCGGCGACCCCGCGCAGGTGCTCCGCGTCGTCGACATCGAGGAGCCGCCGCCACCGGGTCCGCATGAGGTTCTGGTGAGCGTTGAGGTCTCGCCGTTGAACAAACACGACCTACTGGTTGTCGGCGGCGTGCTGGCGCGACCACCCCTGCCCCACATACCAGGCGCAGAGGGGGTCGCCCGCGTGCTTGCCACTGGCCCCGAGGTCGATGGACTTCAAGTCGGCGATCTGGTCGTGCTACCCCTGTATGCCGGTGCGTGGCGTGAGCGGCTCGTCGTGCCCGCCGACGGCCTGTTCGCACTCCCCGCCGGCGGTGACATCGAGCAGTACTCGATGCTGGGCAGCAACCCCCCGACAGCAGGGTTGATGCTCAGTGAATGCACCCCCCTGCAGCCCGGTGACTGGGTGGTTCAGAACGCCGCGAACTCCGGTGTGGGACGGTCATTGATCGCGCTAGCCAAACTTCGTGGACTGAAGACGATCAACCTGGCCCGTGACGACGCAACGTTCGCCGAGCTCACAGCAGCCGGGGCCGACGTGGTCCACGTCGATGACCCCGATGCGGTCGGCGATGTTCGAGCAGTGATCGGCGACGCGCGAGTGGCGCTGGCCGTGGAAGCAGTCGGTGGCCCGGTGGTGGCGCGGCTGCTTGAATTGCTGTCCGACGGTGGATGGTTGGTCAGCTATTCCTGGGCCAGGGACGAACCCATGTGGGTCGACACCTCGGCACTGGTCGGCAAGCACCTCACCGTCCGCGGATTCTTTGTCGGCGACTTCGACTATCGCGACAAGGTGGTGCCTGTCATTCGTGAGGCGGCACCGCTGGTGGCCGACGGCGCCCTTGTTGTCCCCGTGGCCGGCGTGTACCCCCTCGAGCATATCCAGGACGCGGTGCAGCATCTCCTCCGTGGGGGCAAGATCCTGCTGAAGGTGGCGGGGCGGTGAAGGTGCGCCGACGAACGCGGGGCAAACACAGATCGGCCCCGGCAGCCAGCCCTGGCGTCATCTGGTTGGCCAACGATGCGGATCATCGCCGATCGCCACGCGGTCCCGTGTTGGTCTCGTAGACGCAGCCGAACCGCGCCGATACCCACGCCGTATCGCCCCCGACCACGATGTGCACCAAAGCCGCTGGTACGAGGGGCTTTTCATGTCGTGATCACAAAGCCGCTACCAGGGCAGTTCCGAACAAGTATTCGGGCGCGTACCAATCTTCCAAAGGGTGTGTTAGACGTGCAGCGATGCGACAGGCAGGCTGGACAATAAGCGAGAAAGGACCAATCTGTGGCGCGAGTGTTTATCACCGGATCGGCCGACGGGCTGGGACTGATGGCCGCGCGGTTGCTGGCCGACGACGGCCACAAGGTCACGTTGCATGCCCGCACTGAAGCCCGCGCCGAAGCTGCCAGGCAGGCATTGCCGTCGGCGGAACACGTCGTCGTCGGTGACGTCTCTGCGATCGACCAGATGCGATCGGTCGCTGAACAGGCTGCAGCGACCGGTCATTTCGACGCCGTCATCCACAACGTCGGTCTCGGGTACCACGCGCCCCATCGCGTTCAGACCAAGGATGGACTAGAGCAGATCTTCGCGGTCAATGTCCTCGCGCCCTACCTGATCACGGCGACCATGCCCCGTCCGGATCGACTTATCTACCTCAGCTCAGTGCTTCACCGTCAGGGTCATTTCAACCTGGAGGACCCTCAATGGGAACACCGCCGCTGGGACGGTGATCAGGCCTACCCGGACAGCAAGCTGCTCGACCTGATGCTCGCGTTCGGCATCGCGCGGCATTGGCATGGGGTGCTGGTCAATTCCGTCGAGCCAGGTTGGGTGCCAACGAAACTCGGCGGTGAGGATGCCACCGATGACTTGGCCTTAGGCCCGGTGACGCAAGCTTGGCTAGCCGTCAGCGACGATCCTGAGGCGACAGTGACCGGGCAGCACTTCTTCCATCAACAGCCACAAGCCACACACCCTGACGCCCGGTCCACCCAATACCAAGACGCGCTGCTTGAATACTGCGCTGACCTCACCGGCACCTCACTCAACTAGGGTGTATCTCTTACATGTCATAGCCATGCGCAGATCGCCGCGCGGGCTGCCGCGGCGCGGTAGGTGATGTACATCGCATCGCGAGGACGCTGAGCGTTTCATCGCCCACGCCGATTGTTAGTCTGCGCGGCTAATTCAGATCGCGACAAGCTGACCTGACCGCTTCGCCAACTAGTCCGCGCGAACTCCGACTAGTAGGGCTAGTCAGAGATCGCAAGAACCCGGTACACCGTTGCACGGCTAACGCCTGGCTGTGACAGCCTGACTTGGCCCCGGGTGGACGGCTTGGAATTGGCTCCATCTGTGTGGTCGCGGGTGTGCCGTTGTGACGGTCTGATTTGGCCCCATCTCCACGACACTCCGCGTCGGTTATGACGACGTGAATTGGCCCCACCTGACAGTGATCACGTGCGGTTCGGATGGTCCGGGTCGCTGGTGACAGAGGGTGGTGGCTGGAGGGTGAGGTCAAAGGTGGAGCAGTTCGCGGCGATTCGCCGGGATCATCGGGTCGAGGGGTTGTCGATCCGTGCGCTGGCGGACCGGCATCGGGTGCATCGGCGGACGGTGCGCCAGGCGTTGGAATCGGCGGTGCCGCCGCCGCGTAGGAACGCGCCGAGGGTGGCGCCGCGGTTGGAGCCGTTCAAGGCGGTGATTGACGAGATGTTGCGTTCGGATCTGGACGCGCCGAAGAAGCAACGCCACACGGCGCGAAGGGTTTTGGCGCGGCTGGTCGATGAGCATGATGCGTCGGGTTTGTCGTATTCGACGGTGCGTGATCACGTCCGTAAGCGTCGCCCGCTGATCGCTGCGGAGGCGGATCGGGCGTTGGAGGTGGGGTTTGTCCCGCAGACGTCATCGGCCGGGTGCTGAGGCCGAGGTCGATTTCCACGATCTGTGGGTGGTGCTGGCCGGGGTGAAGACCAAGACCGCGCTGTTCACGATGCGGTTGTCGTTCTCGGGGCGAGCGGCGCATCGAGCGTTCGCAACCCAAGGGCAGGAGGCTTTCCTGGAAGGCCATGTGTACGGGTTCGCCCGCCTGGGCGGGGTACCGGTCGACAAGATCCGCTACGACAACCTCAACAGCGCGGTCAAGCAGGTGCTGTTCGGACGGTCGCGTCAGGAGAACGAGCGCTGGATCGCGTTCCGGTCGCACTACGGTTTTGAAGCCTGGTATTGCCAGCCCGGTCACGACGGCAGCCACGAGAAGGGTGGTGTGGAGGGTGAAGGCGGCCGGTTCCGCCGCAACCACTGCGTGCCCATGCCGGTGGTCGACTCCATCGATGAGCTCAACGCTGTGCTGGCCGCTGCCGATGACGCTGACGATCATCGTCGGATCGCCAACCGCGCCAACAGTGTTGGCCAGGACTGGGACGTCGAGAAGCACGCGCTGCATCCAGTTACCGGTGAGCCGTTTGATACGGCGTTGACATTAACTCCACGGGTGGACCGGTACGCCCAGATCATGGTGCGCTGCAATCAATATTCGGTGCCGGCCCGGTTCATCGGGCATCGGTTGCGGGTGAAGCTGTCGGCCTCCCACGTCACCGTTTATCACCGCACCACCGTGGTGGCGCAGCATCCGCGTGCGGTCGGCAAGGGCACCAAAGTTCTGGACCTGGACCACTATCTGGAGATCCTGGCCCGCAAACCAGGGGCGCTGCCCGGGGCCACCGCGCTGGCCCAGGCGCGGGCAGCCAAGCTGTTCACCGTCGAACACGACGCCTGGTGGGCGGCCGCCCGCAAGACCCATGGCGACGCGGCCGGCACCCGGGCTCTGGTCGAGGTGTTGCTGCTGCACCGCCACCTCGATCGCACTGACGTGCTGGCCGGAATCAGCGCCGCCTTGTCGGTGGGTTCAGCCAATGCTGATGTGGTGGCGTTGGAAGCACGCAAGGCTGCCGAACACCGCGCTGGCGGTCACGGGCATCAGAACAGCTCTGGCGCCGGCGCTGAGGTGCTCGTGTGGGCCGAACGCGGTTTGGGGGTTGCGATCATCGACGAGCGTCCGCTGCCGTCGGTGGCCCAGTACGACACCCTGCTGAGGCGGCGGAGCTCATGAGTCCGCAGCGCCGCACTGTCACCGACCAAGCTGCGGTCGCGGCGATCGAACAGGGCACCCGCATGTTGCGGCTCCCCACGATCCGCGACCGCTTCGCCGAGATCGCCGCCGCGGCCGAACGTGAACAAGAGTCCTATCTGGGGTTCTTATCGGAGCTGGTGATCGCCGAATGCGAGGACCGCGACCGTCGCCGCGCTGAGCGCCGCGTGCGTGACGCCGGGTTTCCCCGGCCAAAGCGTCTCGACGAGTTCACCTTTGAGGCCAACCCGGCGATCAAACCAGCGGTCATCGGGACTCTGGCCACCTGCGCCTGGGTCAAAGCTGGCGAGCCATTGTGTTTCATCGGTGACTCCGGAACCGGCAAGACTCACCTGCTGATCGGTCTGGGGACCCTGGCCGCCGACGCCGGTTACCGTGTCCGCTACACCCTGGCCAGCAAGCTGGTCAACGAGCTCGTCGAAGCCGCTGATGATGCCCAGCTGAGCAAGCTGATCACCCGCTACGGTCGTGTTGATCTCCTGCTGATCGACGAGCTGGGATACCTGCAATTGGATCGCCGCGGTGCGGAGTTGTTGTTCCAGGTGCTCACCGAACGTGAAGAGCGCTCGGCGGTGGCGATCGCCTCCAACGAGCCGTTCTCCTCGTGGACCAAGACGTTCACCGACCCACGGTTATGCGCGGCCATCGTTGACCGGTTGACCTTCGCTGGACAGATCATCGAAACCGGCACCAGCTCTTACCGACTGGCGCATGCCCGCAAACGCCGCACCGCCAGCACCGAGCCCAGTACCTGAAGCAGGCACGTCGCCCTACGCGGCGGCTACAGTGACCAGGTCATGTTGGTCGCCGATCTGCAGCATTTCCTCGACCTGGATCCCGACACCCCGGGGCCCGCACGCAATCTCGCCGAGCACCTCGCCGGCATCGTCGCCGCAGCCAGTGCCGGGGACGCACACACCCAATGGGAGACCGCTCTGCCGTGCCGGCGCCGACCAGCCAACCGCCATTGCCCGGGCCGCATCATGGTGGTCTGCCCCCAACCTGATCAACCCATCGGCTGGCGCTGCAATCACTGCGGTGACGACGGCACCATCAGCAACTGGGCAGGATCAATCTATGACCTGCGCCGCCAGCACTTGACCGCGGCGCAACCGCTTCGCGATATCGTCATCGACACCGACAGTGCAGCGATCCTGCGAACCCTGCCATTTCTCGACAATGATTGTCAGAGAGCAGTTTTCGCGATCAGAAACCACAACAACGAGCTTCATCTAGCGCTCACCGACACCGAACTCGACGAACTGATCGACGCCGTCGCCGCCGAGTCCAATCACGAACCCAACCGGCGCCGCCAACGACAACTCGACGCCGCCTACGAAGCGCTGACTGCGATCACCGACCAGCCCCGGTAGTGACCGCGATGGCCCTCCTCGACCCCACACCGGCACATCGAGGATCTCCTTGCCGAAGTCGACCGCGGCTCCACCGCCATCTTCTGAGCTAACGCCGCAACCACCGAAAAAGTCCGAACCCGACCGAAGGTGGGGCCAATCTCGCCGTCACACTGGGGCCAATTCAAGTTGACGAGGGCCGACGCAATTGTGGTGGCTTTGCGCGCAAGACAGATGCTCAGAAGTGGCTCGACTCGGAAGTCACCGCCAAGTTCGCGACTGGAACTTATATCGAACCGTCTGCCGGACGAGTGACGGTGGCCGACGTCTTTCAGTCATGGTTCCCTGCGCAGGCACATATCTCGCCGAAGACTGCGGCGTCACGCCGTAGTGCGTGGGGCAGCCGGGTGGAGCCGCGGGGCGACGCTCTCGTAGCGGACGTGCGGCCTGCGGCCATACGCGCTTGGGTGGCTTCGATGGTCACCGAGGGAGCCGGTACACCAATCATTGAGAATGCATTCGGCGTCCTACGTCAGGTGCTCGGGTCAGCCGTCGAAGACTCCCGTATACCGCGCAACCCGTGCGACGGGGTGAAGCTGCCGAAGCGCCAACACTCTGACCGTGGATACCTGACACACGGCCAGGTGGTCGCGCTCGCCGCTGCGGTCGAGCGTGACCCCACAGTGGTGCGGTTCCTGACCTACACCGGCTTGCGGTGGGGTGAGATGGCCGCGCTGCGGGTGTGCGATTTCGACATGCTGCGCCGCCGCGTCAACGTGTCGCGGTCAGTCACCGAGTCGGGCGGTCTGGTGTGGACACCCGGCAAGACACACGAGCGCCGCTCGGTGCCGTTCCCCGCCGTGCTGGCCGACGAACTGTCCACACTCATCGTCGGCAAGGGACGCGAGGCGCTGGTGTTCACCGACATGCGCGGCGGTGTGTTGCGCAACTCGAATTGGCGCGCTCGTGTGTTCGCGCCAGCGGTTGCGATGTGCCAGAAGGCTGATGAGTCATTTCCCTCGATCACACCGCACGATCTACGTCACACGGCGGCGTCGCTGGCGATCAGCGCCGGGGCCAACGTAAAGGCTGTGCAGCGGATGCTCGGGCACGCCAAAGCGTCAATGACGTTGGACACCTATGCCGACCTGTTCGACACCGACCTAGACGACGTGGCCGTGAACCTGGACGCGGCAATCCGCGCCGCTGCCGACGCTCGTCGGGAGTCGCGGGGGTAACGGTGCCGCACCCATAAGCATTCACGCAGGCGAACCCAGTTCGCCGAAACCCACCCTACGACGCGGCGACGGCGAACAGATTCCATTCGCCGGGCACGCCCTTCAGTTGGTGAGCGCCGCGATCCTCGAACTCCAGGCCGGACCCGATCACCAAATCGCGCAGCGTGCTGGACACCAGCACGTCGTTCGGTCCTGCCATGGCACTCACCCGCGCCCCGATATGCACCCCGATACCGCCGATGTCATCGCCGCGAACCTCGCACTCGCCGGTGTGCAACCCGGCGCGCACCTCGATGCCGAGCGATTGCACCGCGTCGCGAATCGCCATCGCGCAGCGGATCGCTCGCTGCGGGCCATCGAACATCGCGAGGAACCCGTCTCCCGACGTGTTCACCTCACGGCCTCGGAACCGTGCAAGCTGCGACCGGACAATAGCGTCGTGCGCGTCAAGCAAGGCATGCCAGTCACGGTCACCCATCTCCGCGGCCCGACGAGTCGAGTCCACGATGTCGGTGAAAAGCACAGTGGCGAGCACCCGATCATCGACTACTTCGGCCACATGGCCGGTGACGAACTCGGCGATCTCCTGGAAGGACGCACGCCATCCCGGTTCAACGGTGTGTAACCAGTTGCGGCCCGGCAGCTCAACGTATTTCGCATCGGGTATGTGCTCGGCGATGTACTTGCCCTTCGCGGGCGGAATGATCACGATGTCGGAGTGCTGGACGACAAGAGTTGGCACACGGACGGTCGGCAGCACCGCCCGCACGTCCACTCCCGTCGCGAGAGGCATCATGAGTGCAACGGTCCGAGGGCTGCCCGCCAGGCGTTCCATTCGCGCCCACGCTGCCCGGATCTCTTCGTTCCACGGCATGTCCGGATTCACCAGATGTTGGCCCTTCCCGCTGCCCCACATGCGGACCGTCGCAGCTAGGGTTTCGTCTTGAACGAGTGGGGTGCCGCCCGCATCTGCGTAACCGTCGAGCACGATCAGCGCGGTGGTGCGAGACGGATGTGTCGCCGCGAACAGCGCAGCGGGGGCGAACGCGGCGTTCGGCGCGAGCAGAACCGCTTCGCGACTCCCGAGGTCGTCGAGCACCGCGGTGATGCTGTCGGCCCACTGCTCCAACGTCGGCAGCTCGCCCGGCGTGACGGGATCGGACGCTCCGGTGCCCGGCTGGTCAAAGTAGATGAGCCGACCGAGCGACGTCATCGCCTCGACCCACCCTTGAATGGACGATAGCTCCGGAACAACCTCACAGTTTGTGAACCAGTTCGGGACATGCACGATGTCCCGAGGACCTTCACGCGACGCCCGATAGGCGACCCGCAAGTCCCCGTTCATGGCATAGCGCGTCTCCGAGAACACGGCGGAAGTCTAAGCCGAGCAGCGGGTCGAATTTGGTCTCATGGAACGCCGCCATGGCCACCGTGTCACAGACGAATGAGCACGCGGCCCGGCGAGCATGACGCTGGACGCGGTGGCAGTCGAATTGGACCCTGCGATCAAAGCCGCTGCGGCGCAAGCTGATCCACCGTCGAAATTGAAGGCTGCTGCGGTCCGGTTGCGGGCCCGAACGACCGCGTCCGGCGCGTCAGTTAACGCGTAAACGCTGATCTAGCTGGTGTTCCTCTGGGTGGAGCTAAGGGGATTCGAACCCCTGACCTACTCGATGCGAACGAGTCGCGCTACCAACTGCGCCATAGCCCCTGGTCGGTAGCACAGGCTACCAGTGAATCCCCCGCCGTAGAAACCGGCAGCTGCCAGGCTCGACTACTGACCGGCCGCCCTCGGCAGGTCGTAGTCGCGGGCCGACGGCGCGTAGTCCAGGTGCTCGAAGACCGGGTCCTCGTCGTCGATCTCCAACACCACCGCGCCTGGTCTGCGCAGTCGCGGCGGGAGCACGTTGAGGTCGCGGTCCTCAGTGTTCTCCACGCCAAGACGCGACCGCGCCATCCGCTGCATGCGGCGCCGACGCAGCCGCTCCTCGATGCGCGTCTGACGGCGCAGATAGCCCAGGTACATCAACGTCACCGCGGCCAAGCCGCCGCAGACGTACCAGCCCCATGGCGCAGCGGCTGCCAGGAAATACGCGCCTGCAGCCGACCCGATCAGGGCCAACGTCATGAGCGCCAGCATCCGCTTGCGGAACTTGTACTTGCGGGCGCTGATCGCCTCGGCCTTCGCCGGGTCGTACCGGCGCCGCCGCGCAGCCATCAACGAGTCTGCGATCTGCAGATCGCTCTCCTCGGGCGCCTCGAGGCCGGACGAGTCTTCCACATACTCGTACTCGTCTGCCGTGCCGTCGGTGGCTTCTTCTTCGTATTCGTCGGTCGCGACCTCATAGATCGCGGTGTCGACGTTCTCTTCTTCCGGCTCTTCGAAGTTCAGTGTCAGCTCGTCGGACTCGGCGAGCTCCTCGGCCGCGGACTGGCCGACGGGCAGTGCGCCCGCAGGTTCATCGATGACCTCGACGTCGAGATACTCGGACTCAGGCTCTTCGATGACGGCCGCCGCGACGACCACCGCCTTCTGCGGCGCCTCCACGTCGTCCTCGTATTCGTCGGCACCGTCGTACTCGTCGTCGAATTCGTCATCGAGGTCGTCTTCGGAGGGCTGCCAGTCCGGGTCACTGCGGTGCCCGGAGGCCGGCCGACCGCGCTTGAGCAGCCGAGAACTGGTCGCGCCGTTGAGGACCCGCGTCGCCAATGCCACATCGCTCGTGCGGCGCACGGCATCACGCTTGCTGATCAACATCGGGACCAGCACGAACAGCCAGAGCACGACGAGAGATATCCAAAGGAGAGATTGGGGGATGCTTGGCATAGCGCCTGCTCCTTTCCCCATCAGGCTAGGTCCGTGACCAGCGCATCCATGAACGGCGCGCCGACACAATTACACACCTGTAATTCCCTGGTGACAAGCACCAACAGTCACTTATGTCACATTTGCCACAGCCTTCTTAACCAGCCGACCGTGCGGTGGTGTACGCGAAACGCCGCATCTGTGGACAAATCGGCACAGTGGACAAGCCCTGTCAGACGGCGTGGGCAAGCTCCGGCCATGACGAATTGCCGTGGCCGATTCGCGGCCGGGAGGCCGTCGATGCCGGGCTGCTAACCGTCCGCGAGCTGCGTCGGTTCTACGTTCCGGTGTATCCCGACGTACACGTTTTGCGCGGTGTCGAGCTTTCCGCTGCTCAACGGGCGCGCGCCGCGTGGTTGTGGTCGCGACGCCGGGGCGTGATCGCCGGCTTGTCGGCCGCTGCGATGTTGGGTTGCAAGTGGATAGAGCCGGGCCTGCCCGCGGAGTTGGTCCACAGGAACAGACGACAGCCGCCGATGCTGATGGTGCACAGCGACGACGTCGACGCCGGAGAGGTGCAACTGGTCAACGGCATGGCCGTCACGACCGCCGCTCGCACCGCATTCGATATCGGTCGGCGCGTCGCCCCCGAGCCGGGCGTCCGACGGGTCGACGCTTTGATGAATGCCACCGACGTCAAAGTCTCCGATATCGAATCCGTCGCCGATCGGCATCCTGGTGTGCGTGGCCTGGCCCAGCTCCGTCGCACGCTAAAGCTCGTCGACGGTGGAGCTGAGTCGCCGTACGAATCGCTCACTCGACTGTTGTTCGTACGAGTGGGCTTTCCGCCACCGGAAACGCAGATACCCGTCTGCGACGAGTACGGCGTTCTCATCGCCGTCATCGATATGGGCTGGCGCGACTACCTTGTCGGCGTCGACGTCGACGTCGACGGGGCACATCATTGGACCAATCCGCGTCAGCGGCGCTGGGACGCCGCAGCGGCGTGTTGCGTACGAAATCGCACGGTCGACGGACGCGATCGCCGGAGCAAAGTCAGGCCCAGCTGGCGTGGCCCTCGCGCACCAGCGCCGACGCGATCGATCCCTCGATCTCCTCGACCGTGATGCCTACTAATAGGTGGTCGCGCCATCCGCCGTCGACGTCCAGATATCGCCGAAGCAGCCCCTCCTCGCGGAAGCCGACCTTGGCCAGCACAGCGCGGCTGGCCGCGTTCTCCGGGCGCACCGTCGCCTCCAACCGATGCAGCCGCACCGGACCGAAGGCGTGGTCCATACCAAGTGCCAGCGCCGCCGTCGCCACTCCCCCGCCCGTGGCAGAGCTCGCCACCCAATAGCCGATCCATGCCGACCGCAGCGCGCCATGCGTGACATTGCCGATGGTGAGTTGTCCGCTGAACTCCCCGTTGATCTCGATCACGTACGGCAGCATGCGGCCCTTACGGGCCTCCGACCGCAAGCCCGAACACACCGTCGGCCATTGCGAAATCGCATGCCGCGCTTCCCATCCCATTTCGGCGCTCGGTTCCCACGGCTCCAGATGTGCGCGGTCGGCCAACCGGATCCGGCTCCACTGCGCGGCGTCGCGCAGCCGCACCGGGCGCAGGCCGACGACACCGCCGGGCACCCGCAGCGGGCCGACGGGCAGCGGCCAACCGGGATGGGCAGGAGAGGTAGAACGCCACAAGTTCATGACGGGCTCCCGGATCGTCGCTCAGCCGCGCTGTGCCAGGAAGGCTACATCCACGATCTCGCCCGTGCGGATCTGTTCGGCCTCGCTGGGAACCATCACCAGACAGTTCGCTTCGGCGAGCGTCGCCAGCAGATGCGACGACGCGCCAGGCGCACCTCCAAGCGCCTGCACCAGGTACTCGCCGGTGTCCTGATCACGCATCAGCTGTCCGCGCAGATACCCCTTGCGGCCGGCCACCGACGTGATCGGCGACAGCGCGCGGGCCTGCACCACCCGACGCATCGGCTGCCGCTTCCCGAGCGACAACCGGATCAACGGCCGCACCATCACCTCGAACACCACCAGCGCGCTCACCGGATTGGCGGGCAGCAGGAACACCGGCACACCCTCAGCCCCGAGTTGGCCGAACCCTTGGACCGAACCCGGATGCATCGCGATCCGAGTCACCTCCATCTCGCCCAGCTCGGCCAGTACCGTGCGGACGCTCTCTGCGGCCGCACCGCCGACCGCACCCGCGATCACCACCACCTCGGCGCGATTGACCTGACCCTCGACGACGTCGCGAAGCTCCTTGGGATCGGTGTCGACGATGCCGACGCGGTTCACCTCGGCGCCCGCATCGCGACCGGCCGCCGCAAGCGCATATGAGTTCACGTCGTATACCTGGCCGTTGCCCGGCGTCCGCGAAATGTCAACGAGCTCACCGCCAACGCACATCACCGACAGCCGCGGCCGCGGATGCACCAGCACACGCTCGCGCCCCACCGCAGCCAGCAGACCCACCTGCGCAGGACCGATGATCGTGCCCGCCCGCACCGCCACGTCACCGGGCTGCACATCGTCTCCGGTGCGGCGCACGTACGCGCCGGAGCGCACCGGCCGCAACACCCGCACCCGCGACTGACCGCCGTCGGTCCACCGCAACGGCAACACCGCGTCGGCGAGGGTCGGCATCGGGGCTCCGGTCTGCACCCGCGCGGCCTGTCGCGGCTGCAGCCGACTCGGCGTGCGCTCACCCGCCGCGATCGTCCCCATCACGGGCAGGCTGACCTGTTCCTCGCCGGCGTCCTCAGCGGTTTCGTCGCCGTCGTCGCCACCGCCGACACCGAGGACGTCGACGCTGCGCACGGCGTACCCGTCGATGGCGGCCTGGTCGAACCCGGGCAGCGGACGCTCGGTGACCACTTCCTCTGCGCACAGCAAGCCCTGCGCTTCGGCGATCGCAACCCGCACCGGGCGGGCTGCCACCGCGGCGGCCGTTACGCGAGCCTGTTGCTCCTCCACCGAACGCACAAGACGCCTTTCTCCGTCGCGGGGCCGTCGTGACGTGTCAGCAGTCGATCAGCCCCAGACGTTCCACCAACCACCGCCGCAATTCTGGCCCGTAGTCGTCGCGCTTCAACGCAAAGTCAACCGCAGCCTTGAGGTAGCCGCCAGGATTTCCCAGGTCGTGTCGGTCACCGCGATGGACCACCACGTGCACCGGATGGCCTTCGTTGATCAGCAGCGCGATCGCGTCGGTCAGCTGGATCTCGCCGCCGGCTCCGCGCGGCACGCGGCGCAGCGCGTCGAAGATCGCCCGGTCGAGCACGTAGCGGCCCGCCGCCGCATAGAGCGACGGCGCGTCCTCGGCCTTGGGCTTCTCGAACATGCCCTTGACCCGTAAAACGTTGGGGTTGTTGGTATCTGGGACGGTCTCGACGTCGAACACGCCGTATGCGCTGATTTCCTCCTGCGGCACCTCGATGGCGCACAGCACCGACCCGCCGCGTTTCGCGCGCACCTTCGACATCGTCTCCAACACACCCGTCGGCAGCACGAGGTCGTCGGGCAGCAGCACGGCGATCGCGTCCTCGTCGGGCGCCAGTTTCGGCTCGACGCAGCTGACCGCGTGGCCGAGGCCCAGCGGTTGGGCCTGCACCACCGACTCGACCTTGATCAGCGCGGGGGCGCGTCGCACCTTCTCCAGCATCGACTGCTTGCCGCGAGCCTCCAGCGTGCCCTCGAGGACGAGGTCCTCGACGAAGTGTGCGACGACGCCGTCCTTGCCCTCCGAGGTGACGATGATCAGCCGCTCGGCACCCGCCTCGGCGGCTTCCGCGGCGACGAGCTCGATGCCCGGCGTGTCCACCACCGGCAGCAGTTCCTTGGGCACCGTCTTGGTGGCGGGCAGGAAACGGGTGCCCAGGCCTGCGGCCGGCACGACCGCGGTCCGCGGGATCGAGACCTGAGCTCGTGTCATCGTTCACACATTACGGCCTCGGGTTATGACGTCGTCGGATACGACACCATGTCATCGTTGACCTGTGGCGTCCCCGACAAAAGCCCAGCTGCGGGCCACGATCATGGCGGCCCGTCGCGCGGTGACACCGCAGGTGCACGACGCCGAAGCCGACGCGCTCTGCCGTCATCTGCCCGACGTGGTCGGCGGTCCGCAGACCGTCTGCGCCTACGTCCCGATCCGATTCGAGCCTGGGTCGATAGCCCTGTTGGACACCCTGTTAGGCCTCGCGGGCCGGGTGCTGCTGCCCGTCGCCCACAACGACGCCGACGGCATCCCGCAGCCGATGCGATGGGGTGAATACCGCCAGGGACAGCTCGTCGCGGCGCGTTGGGGCCTGCGCGAACCGGCCGAGCCGTTCCTGCCCGCCGAGGCGGTGGCCGAGGCGACCGTGGTGTTCGTGCCCGCGCTGGCCGTCGACCGGTCCGGTGTGCGGCTCGGCCGCGGCGCCGGGTTCTACGATCGCTCGTTGTCGTTCGTCGAACCGGCGGCCCGGCTGGTCGCGGTGGTCCGCGACGACGAACTCGTCGACGAGGTGCCCGCCGAGCCGCACGACGTCCGGATGACCCACGCGCTTACTCCGGGACGGGGACTCGTCGACCTCACTTAGGTCAGCAGCGCGCGAGCACGTCCTCCATCGCCCGCTGCTCGTTCTGGGACACCGACAGCCCGTAGGCCGCCTTCACGTCGACCTGCCGCGCGACGAACTCGCAGTGGAACGCCGCGTTGGGCGGCAGCCAGGCGGTCGCATCGCGAAAAGCCTTGTCGAAGTTGACTTGTGCGCCGACCGCAAGCAGGTTGCGCGGATCGTTGGCGAAGTCGCGGCGACGCTGGTCGTCCCATTCGTGGGCGCCCTTGTACCAGGCGTCCGACAGCGACACCAGGTGATCGATCTGGACGGTATCGGAGGTGTCGGGCCCGCGGGTGAACGCGATGGTCTGGCCGGTGTAAGGGTCGTGGAGGACGCCGCTCTGCGCGAAGCAGGTGCCGGGCCGCACGACCAGCTCGGCGAGGTCCCTGCGCAGGATGTCGTCGCGGGTGTTGCAGCCGTTGTGGCCGAACTCGACGTTGACGTCGTCGCTCCAAGCGTCACCGAATCGGTAGCGGGAGAAGTCGGTGTTGCGGTCCCAGCCCTTGACCGGCAGCCGCGCCAACTCGGCGCGTGCGGCGTCGAAGGCGCGGTTATGGGGCACCGGAGCGGGCTGCGACGTGGCCGGTGTGGCCGCCGGCGGGGGCGACGCGGGCTCACGCTGGAAGTGCAGCCAGATGGCGACGGCCATACCGAGCATAAATAGGCCCACCAGCACGGGAATGATGCGGCCCACATAGCGGTTCTAGCACTTAAGACGGTAGAGTGCTAAGTAGTTAGACCATCACGGAGGATTTTCGTGCCTACCTATTCCTATGCGTGCACTGAGTGCGACAACAAGTTCGACGCGGTGCAGGCCTTCAGCGACGACGCGCTGACCGAGTGCCCCAAGTGCGAAGGGCGCCTGCGCAAGCTGTTCGGCAAGGTCGGCGTCGTGTTCAAGGGCAGCGGCTTCTACCGCACCGACAGCCGAGAGTCCTCCAAGAGCTCATCCAACGGCTCCTCGAAGAGCTCGTCCGAATCCTTGTCGTCGTCCAGCACTTCGGAGAAGAAGTCCGACTCCACCAAGTCGGACAGCTCCAGCTCCATTTCCTCCTCGGGCAGCTCGAGTTCGTCGACCGCTGCCGCCGCAGCCTCCAGCTGACCCGCGTAGTTATCCACAGCCCGGCGTGACAGCACGCCTCGATGGGCGGTTCGCTGCCTACCGTGGCGGCATGGGGGAATCTCTCAATCCGACGGTGTTGAGCCGGCTTGTCGGCCTACGGCCCGACTGGACCCGCACCGTGGCTGCCCGCCGAGCGGCAGCAGGGGCGTTGGTCGTCCTGGCCGCTGTCGCGGCGCTGCGCTCCGATCCGCACGGCGACCAGACCGACATCGTCGTCGCCGCACGTGACCTGTCACCGGGAGTCGAATTGACCGCCGACGATGTTCGCCTCGAAAAGCGCACGGCTGCAACAGTTCCCGACGGTTCGCAGGCCAATGTCGATGCGGTCGTGGGGTCGACGCTCGCCGGCCCGGCGCGGCGTGGCGAGGTGCTCACCGACGTGCGACTGCTCGGGCCACGGCTGGCCCAGTCGGCGGCAGGCCCGGACGCCCGCATCGTGCCGTTGCACCTCGCCGACTCGGCCTTGTTGGACCTGACCCGGCCCGGTGATGTGGTCGACGTGCTGGCGGCGTCCGACGATGACACCGATCCACGGGTGGTGGCGACCGACGCGATCGTCGTCCTGGTGTCGGAGAAGCAGAAGGGGCCTGGAGCAGGCGGAGATCGCGTTGTCCTGGTCGCCCTGCCCGCGCATGCCGCCAATGACGTCGCAGGCGCGACGCTGATGCAGACGGTGACCCTCACCTTTCACTGAACGCAAACCGCCTGTAGCCGATTAACGTTGGTGTCCTCTGGTCAGACTGCAGGAAGGATTCCCACGCATGTTGAAGGGCTTCAAGGAGTTTCTCTCACGCGGCAACGTCATCGACCTGGCGGTCGCGGTGGTCATTGGCGCGGCATTCACCGGCCTGGTCACCGCATTCACCACAAAGGTCATCCAGCCATTGATCGATCGGATCGGCGCCGGCGGCGGCGAATACGGAATCTTAAAGATCTCTCTCGGCGGCAACCCCGAGCAGTTCCTGGACTTCAATGCGGTGCTGTCAGCCTTCATCAACTTCCTGATCGTGGCCGCGGTCATCTACTTCGTCATCGTGCTGCCGTATAAGAAGCTCCGCGAACGCGGCGAGGTAGAAACGGCTCAGGACACCGAATTGAGCATGCTCACCGAGATCCGCGACATATTGGCGGAGGAGGCGGGCAGGGCGAAGCAGACGGTCGGTCCCGGCACCGGCCCGAGCCCCGACAGCGCCGAAATCACGAGCGCCGACTAGACCCGAACAAACAAACAGCCCCCGGCTTTTCGGCCGGGGGCTGTTCGTATGACTGCTGGGAGTTACTGCATGTCCCAAGGCTCGCCGTAGGTGGTGACGCTGTCACCAGCCGACGAGATGAGACGTGCGAACGGACGCAGGAGCACGCCGCCGGCGGCACCTGTCACCGTTCCGTGCGCGTTCGACACCGCAACACCGCCCGCGGGACCCTTGACGTCGACCGAGAAGGTGGCGACTTCCTGGATGCCCGGGCCGTTCCCGAGGTCGGCGCTGATCGAGACGCCGGGGAACAGGTTAGGCGTAATGACCGAGCCCAGCGGGTTGAAGCCGGGCTGAGCGGGTTGATGTTCGTGTCGTCGAGCAGGATGTTCGGCGTGGTGTAGCTGAAGTTGATGCCAACGCCCAGCGACCATGGGAAGCCGATCTGGTAGCCCAGTTCGAGGGTGCCCTCGAACCCATCGGCGCCAGGGCCTGCGACGTTGTACTTGGCGCGGCCGGAGTGGAACCACTCACGTGTCAGCCTGTTGCGGTCCAGGGGAAAGACGCCGTTGAGGAAGGTGTCCCACTGCTGGATCGTCATGGTCCGATCCTGACCGTCAACCAGGCTCAACTCGTTGTCCAGCCCTGCATGCGAGGTACCGGTGCCTACGAAAAGCGCCGCGATGGCCATCACCATCGCGATCAGCACCCGACTGATTGCCTTCATGTTCTCCCTAGCTTCTGTCAGCGGTGTCCGCGAGGTTCACCGAGTTGTTTCCCGTGCGTGGCGAGATGGATACACCACACACGACGCAAGAGTCACATGTGCGGCAAATGAGAGAGTCCACATGCTCTTCTTACGTTTTGCTCATCGTTGACAGGAGGAACATAACGGGACGGCATCAGACCGGCAACGCGTGGGGGTACGTGTCGGAATGCCAGTCATTAACCGGCATAAGTTTGCTGGAGCCGATCGAGGCGATGTTCATGGCGTTGGGGCCCGTACCAAGCGACGAATTCCGTCGCATAGGGGGCTGCCAGCTGTGCGCACCAATGGCAGGACCTGAGGACATGGCGCCACCAGGCATTACTCGCAATGATTGCGAAATCACTGGTCATTCGTGGTGAGGCGGGATGTTGTCCCGCAACCAATCGTCGTGCTCAGCGTCGCCTACCGGCGAATCCAGGTCATGCTCGTCAGACGATTTCTGCGGTAGCTCGTCGCCGAAGATCTTGTTAACTGCATCTCGGGACGGCTTCGGAGAGTCAATCACAAGTGCCCACCGGTGTGACGAAGATCACATTCTGGTATCACTTGCTGTTCACGCTGACTTAACAATCGGACGCATTGCCAAAGCAAGGCCGCACCCGAGGGGTACGTACCGCTCTTCCAGCGAAAACTGGAAGTTATTAGATCTCCAAGCTGGATAGCTGACCGATGATCTGTGTGGCGAGAGGATTAAGAGTCGCCATACCGTCGCGTACGGCAGACCGTGATCCCGCGATGTTGACGACGAGCGTGCTGCCGGAGATTCCGGCGAGCCCGCGCGACAGCCCGGCGTCGACGATTCCGGCGGCCAATCCCGACGCGCGCAGGGCCTCGGCGATGCCGAGCAGTTCGCGATCGAGGATGTCGCGGGTCGCCTCTGGCGTGACATCGCGAGGCGTGACCCCGGTGCCGCCGACCGACACCACGAGGTCGACTCCACCGATGACGGCCGTGTTCAACGCGTTGCGGATCTCCACCTCGTCGGCGGACACCACAACAACACCGTCGACAACGAAGCCGGCTTCATTGAGCAGCTCGGTGACCAGTGGACCGCTGTGGTCCTCCTCACCGTGTGCCGTCCGGTCGTCGACGACGACGATGAGCGCCCGACCAACCAACTCCCCTGGTTGTTCCATGACTGCCACCGTATATCTGGCGGCGGACACCGGCGCAGCGACTCTCAAGGTCGGGGTGCCCGACGCAGTGGTCACTGCTGTGCCTTGCCCAGAGTCACCTGCACGGTCTGCGGTTTGCCCGACGGGTCGAGATAGGTCAGCGTCACCTTGTCGCCCGGCGCCCTCGAGCGCACGGCGGCGACCAGGGCGTCGGCGCTGGCGATGACCCTGTCATCGACCTTCGTCACCGTCACACCGCTTGGCAGCCCGGCTGCGGCGGCCGCGCCCCCGGCGGTGACCTCGACGATCTTGGCGCCGTGGCTGGTGGCGTCGTTGCCGACCTGGACACCAAGCGACGCATGCGAGGCTGTACCGCTCTGAATCAGTTCGTCGGCGATCCGCTTGGCCTGATCGATCGGGATCGCGAAGCCAAGTCCGATCGAGCCGCTCTGCGCGTCGGCCGAGTCGCCGCCGAGCGTGGCGATCGCCGAATTCACCCCCACCAGCTCGCCGTTCATGTTGACCAACGCACCGCCGGAGTTACCGGGGTTGATCGCGGCGTCGGTCTGTATCGCGTCGAGCACGGTGTTCTGGTTTTTGATATCTCCGCCCGCAGCGACCGGCCGGTTCAGCGCGCTGATGATGCCGGTGGTGACGGTGCCCTCCAGGCCGAGCGGCGAACCGACCGCGACGACGTCCTGGCCCACCTTCAGGTTGGCCGACGAGCCGATCGCGATCGGGGTGAGGTCGGTGACGTTGTCGGCCTTCACGACAGCGATATCGCTGCTCGGATCGGTCCCGACGACGGTGAACTTAGAGGTGCGGCCGTCGGCGAAGGTGATCGTGGTGTCCCCTGCGCCCTTCGCGGCCTCGACGACGTGGTTGTTGGTCAAAATCAGACCATCGGACGACAGGATGATCCCGGAGCCCTCTTCGGACGCGCGGCCCATGTCGGTCTCCAGCTTCACGACGCTGGGCACGACCTTGGCGGCGACCTGTTCGACGGATCCTGCGGGAAGGCTGGCAGCGGGAACGCTCGGCGCCGCGGTGATCTGTGTGCCGCCACCGGTGGTTCGGTCGGGCTTGGCGACCAGTGCGACCCCGCCGCCGATGCCTGCAGAGACCACGGCGATGGCCAACGCCCCTGCGGTCAGTGCGCCCGCCCGCGACTTCTTCTTCGGCGGGGGCGCGGGCTGATGCGGATGCTGTGGCGCGCCGCGATAGGGGTCATAGGGCTGGCGGTAGGCCTGCTGTTGCTGCTGCGTGGCGTAGCGCCAGTCGTACGGCTGCTGCTGTTGTGGCTGCTGTTGCTGATAGCCGGTGTGCCCGTGCGGAGCGGGATATCCCGCCGTGCGACCATCCCCTGGCCGACGCCCCGGATACGGCGGTGGCGGTGAATACCTCGGATCGTTCGTCATGTTCGCTACGGGCTCTTTCTACGAGTTCTTCGAGGAAACTCCGACATTTCTACAACGATGCTCTGCTTCCCCAAGTTGCCCGGCGGGGCTGAGAATCCCATTAGAGAAGGTTCTGCACATCCCCAGACTTCCGGGCCACACCTATTGTCCGCGTTATTTATTGTCCGCGCTGATCACCGGTTGTGCGACGACCTCCGCGGTCCGTGTCGCCGACAACAACCGTCCCGGCAGCAACACGTGGATCGACGTACCGGGCGGATGTCCCCCGTGCACGGTCTCCTCCACCCGAAGCGCGCCGCCGTGGCGCAGCACAACCTGTTTGACGATCGCCAGGCCCAGCCCCGAACCCGGCATGGCCCGCGCGGCGGTGGAGCGGAAGAACCGCTCGAAGACCAGCTGACGTTCGTGCGGCGGGATGCCGGGGCCGTGATCGGACACCACCAACTCGGCGTGCACAGGATCGATCTGCGTCATGCGCACGCCCACCCGACCGTTTGGCGGGCTCCACTTGGCCGCGTTGTCGAGCAGGTTCAGCACGGCCCGCGTCAGCCCGGCCGCGTCGCCGTATACCTGCCACGGAATCATGTCGACGTCGAACTCAATGTCGTTGCGGCGACGGCGAACTCGTTCCAGGCAGCGATCGACGATATCGGACAATTCGACGGGCTCGTGGACGATACCGCCAGCGTCGTCGCGGGTGAGATCGACCAAATCGCCGACCAGCGTTGACATTTCCTCGATCTGGCCGATCACGTCGGTGCGCAATTCGGCCATCTCGGCCTCGGGCAGTCGCGGCGCGCCCGGCTCCTGCGACGCCATCAGCAGTTCGACGTTGGTGCGCAACGACGTCAGCGGGGTGCGAAGCTCGTGGCCCGCGTCGGTGACAAGGCGGGCCTGGCGTTCACGCGATTCGGCCAGCCCTCGCAGCATCATGTTGAAAGCCTCAGTGAGACGGGCGAGTTCGTCGCTGCCTATCACCGGAATCGGACGCAGATCATCGGTGCGTGCCACCCGTTCGGCCGCCTCGGTGAGACGGGCCACCGGTCTCAAGCCCGCACGGGCCACCATCCCGCCTGCGAACGCCGCGATCGCCACGCCGATACCGCCGACGATGAGCAGCACTGTGCCCAACCGTTTGAGCACCTGGCCGGTCGGGGCCAGGCTCTTGGAGATCAACAACGAACTGCCGTTGTTCAGATGCACTGCCAGCACGCGTTGGTGGTTGGCGGTGCGCAGCGACAACAACAGCTTGCCGGACATCACGTCCTTCTCCTGCTGGCCGATGGGCAGCGCCTGACCCGCCTGATTGGCGGTGTAGATGGAACGGCCGGGGTTTACCAGCATCGCGTTGACGTCGGAGTAGGCCGTGCCTTCGATCGCCTTGCCGGGATCGGCTGCCAGCGAACCACTTTCGATCAACAACCGGGCCCGGCTGTGCAGCTGGTTGTCGATGTCGTCATACAGGGCGCGCGACACGACGACGTACACGGCAACGGCCATCAGCACGACGACCATCGCGACCATCGACATCGCGAGCAGCATCACCCGCCAACGCAGTGAAAGCGAGCTGGGTTCTGGGATCGAGGTGCCCCGGAACGGGTGGGTACGAAGCGAGGCCATCAAAGCCCTCGGCTCTTCGCGCAAGCGTCCCCCGCAAGCGGGTGGGCCCCCAGGGAGTGCCCCCACATCAGGGCGGCGTCTCGCGCAGCACATAACCCACACCGCGCACAGTGTGGATCAGCCGCGGCTCACCCTCCGCTTCTGTCTTGCGGCGCAGATAGCCGACATACACCTCGAGGGCGTTCCCCGAGGTCGGGAAATCGAATCCCCACACTTCCTCGAGGATGCGGCTTCGGGTGAGCACGCGGCGGGGATTGGCGATCAGCATCTCCAGCAGCGCGAACTCGGTGCGGGTCAGGCTGATCTGGCGTTGACCGCGAGTGACCTCGCGGGTCACCGGGTCCAGGCTGAGGTCGGCGAACGTCATCGCGGGCGAATCCGCGGCGTCGTCGGGGGTCCTGCGGCGCAGCAGCGCGCGCATGCGAGCAAGCAGTTCCTCGAGTGCGAACGGCTTGGGCAGGTAGTCGTCGGCGCCTGCGTCGAGACCCGCGACCCGCTCGGACACAGAGTCGCGGGCGGTCAGCACAAGGATCGGCAAGTCGTCTCCTGTGCTGCGGAGCTGACGGCAGACTTCGAGACCGTCCAGCTTCGGCATCATCACGTCCAGCACCAAAGCGTCGGGCCGATCGCTGGCGATTAGGTCGAGCGCCTCGAGCCCGTCTTGGGCCAAAGCGACCGAATAACCGTTGAAGGAGAGCGAGCGTCGGAGGGACTCGCGAACTGCACGGTCGTCGTCAACGACAAGAATTCGCACGGCCACCAGTGTTAACCCATCGCCTGAGAGTGGCCTGAGAGGCGCGCCGCAAACGCGCCGTGGCTAACGGCGGTCGAGATCTATCAGACCGAGCCGTGCGGCCTTGAGCAGACGGCGCGGCACCTTGTGCTGCTGGCCTGCGACCGTGACACCGACAAGCTCGGTGCGCTTGGCCTTCCACTGCGCGCGACGGCTACGGGTGTTCGCGCGCGACATCCTGCGCTTGGGCACAGCCATTGATCTAGCTCTCCTCGTGAGGGTGCTGCCGCGCAAATGTTCGGCGTCGGCAATTGCTACTCAGGATACCGGTGACCTGCGCGGCGACCAAAACAGCGGTTTTTGGCCTATGGGAGCCGGCGGAGAACGGCGAGCCGTTGGTGCTGCGGCGGCAATGCGGGCTCCTGGCGTGGGTTCTCCCTGTCGAAATCGCGGAGCATTCCGTCGATCCGGCGGTTCTCGGTCCGGAATCTGCGCACAAGCCACACCACCGTCATGGCCACCAGCGCAGCCACCACGAACCATGCAAGCCATTCCATTGCGCACCCCTTAGGCGAGCGTAGCCTCCAAACAGTCCGATCCAGAAGTGGGATACCCACGTTGAGCGCTGGTTATCACGCCGAAATCGCAATTGGGGTGCCCTTGACGCCGGACCGGAGGTACCGGCTAACCTACCGGTTGGTTGGTGCGCTGATCGATGAGGAGACCGCGTGACGTCTGCGGACGTGTGGGGGTACCGCCCGCCCGAAGGGCAGGGGGAGAGCACCGGAATGGCCCCGGTGCGTATCGGCAACTGCTCGGGCTTCTACGGCGACCGGCTCTCCGCGATGCGGGAGATGCTGACCGGCGGCGACCTTGACTACCTCACCGGTGACTATCTCGCCGAGCTGACCATGCTGATCCTGGCCCGCGACCGGGCCAAATCGCCTGACCGCGGTTACGCCAAGACCTTCCTGACCCAGCTCGAGGAGTGCCTCGGCACCGCACTCGACAAGGGCGTGCGGATCGTCGCCAACGCCGGCGGGCTGAACCCGGCGGGCCTGGCCGACGCGGTGCGAGCGCTCGCCGAGCGGCTCGGCCTCGACGCGAAGGTGGCCCACGTCGAAGGCGACGACCTCGTCGCGCGCGCCGGCGACCTCGGATTCGGCACCCCGCTGGCGGCCAACGCCTATCTCGGCGCGTGGGGCATCGTCGACTGCCTCGACAGCGGCGCCGACGTCGTAGTGACGGGCCGGGTCACCGACGCGTCAGTCATCGTCGGACCGGCCGCCGCCCACTTCGGCTGGGCCCGCGACGACTACGACCAGTTGGCGGGCGCGGTGGCCGCGGGACACGTCATCGAATGCGGCGTGCAGGCCACCGGCGGCAACTACGCGTTCTTTGTGGAAGCGGGGGCAGTGACTGACCTTTTACATCCCGGCTTCCCGCTGGCCGAGATCTACGACAACGGGATGTCGGTCATCACCAAGCACCCCGGAACCGGCGGGCTGGTCAGCACCGACACCGTCACCGCGCAACTGCTCTACGAGATCACCGGCGCGCGGTACGCGAATCCCGATGTGACAGTGCGGATGGACAGCCTCGAGCTGTCGGCTGACGGCGCCGATCGGGTGCGCATCGACGGTGTGCGAGGGGAACCGCCGCCGCCGACGCTCAAGGTGTCGTTGAACAGCATCGGCGGGTTCCGCAATGCGATGACGTTCGTGCTCACCGGGCTCGACATCGACGCCAAGGCTGACCTGGTGCGCCGACAGCTGGGGTCCGGCCTGACGGTCAAGCCCGCCGAGCTGGAGTGGACGCTGGCGCGCACCGACCACGACGACGCCGACACCGAAGAGACCGCGAGCGCACTGCTGCACTGCGTCGTCCGCGATCCCGACCCCGCGAATGTCGGTCGTCAGTTCTCCTCCGCCGCAGTCGAATTGGCGCTGGCCAGCTATCCGGGCTTCACCACCACCGCACCGCCGGGAGAGGGCCAGGTATACGGCGTGTTCACACCCGGCTACGTTGACGCCGCGGAGGTGCCGCACATCGCCGTCCACGCCGATGGCACTCGCAAGGACATTGCCGCGGCCACCCAGACGAAGGCGCTCGAGCAGGTGGCCCCGTTCGCGCTGCCCGAACCCTTGCCGTTCGAGGACACCCAACGCGTCCCGCTTGGCCGTATCGCCGGCGCGCGCAGCGGTGACAAGGGCGGTAACGCCAACGTCGGCGTGTGGGTGCGCACGACAGACCAGTGGCGCTGGCTCGCCCATGCGCTCACCGTCGAGAAGCTGCGCGAAATGCTGCCGGAGACGGCCGGTTTGGCGGTCACCCGTCACGTGCTGCCGAATATTCGCGCCGTGAACTTCGTCATCGAGGGCATCCTCGGCGAGGGCGTTGCCTACCAGGCGCGGTTCGACCCGCAGGCCAAGGGCCTCGGCGAGTGGCTGCGCAGCCGACACATCGACATACCGGAGAGCCTCCTCAAATGACGATCTGGCACACGCCCGAACGGGAAGAGCTGCGAAAGACGGTGCGCGCGTTCGCCGAACGCGAGGTGCTGCCGTACACAGCGCAGTGGGAACAGTCCGGCATGCTGCCGCGCGAGCTGCACGTCAAGGCCGGCGAGGCCGGTCTGCTTGGTGCGGGACTGCCCGAAGCCGTCGGGGGTGGCGGCGGGGATGGCGCCGACGCGGTGATCATCTGCGAAGAGATGCACTACTCCGGGGCGCCGGGCGGTGTGTTCGCGTCGTTGTTCACGTGCGGCATCGCGGTTCCGCACATGATCGCCTCAGGCGATCAGCGGCTGATCGACACCTACGTGCGGCCGACGCTGCGCGGCGAGAAGATCGGATCGCTGGCCATCACCGAGCCCGGCGGCGGGTCCGACGTCGGGCATCTCACCACCAGGGCGACGCGCGACGGCGACGACTACATCGTCAACGGCGCCAAGACCTACATCACGTCGGGTGTGCGAGCCGACTACGTCGTGACCGCTGCCCGCACCGGAGGGCCTGGGGCGGCGGGTGTTTCGCTGATCGTCGTCGACAAGGGCACACCGGGATTCGAAGTAACCCGCAAGCTGGACAAGATGGGCTGGCGCTCGTCCGACACCGCCGAGCTGTCCTACACCGACGTCCGGGTGCCTGCCGCCAACCTGATCGGCGGCGAGAACACCGGCTTCATCCAGATCGCCGCGGCGTTCGTGTCCGAACGGGTGGGGCTCGCCGCGCAGGCCTACGCGAGCGCGCAGCGCTGCCTCGACCTGACCGTCGAGTGGTGCCGCAACCGGGAAACCTTTGGTAAACCGCTGATCTCCCGGCAATCCGTGCAGAACACGCTGTCGGAGATGGCGCGGCGGGTCGACGTCGCACGCGTGTACACGCACAACATCGTCGAACGGCAACTCGCCGGAGCCGCTCTGGCGGCGACATCAGACCCCGGCGAGACTTCCTTAATAACTCAAGTGTGCTTCGCGAAGAACACCGCCGTCGAGGCCGGCGAGTGGGTCGCCAACCAGGCGGTGCAACTGTTCGGCGGCATGGGGTACATGGCAGAGTCCGAAATCGAACGCCAATACCGCGACATGCGGATACTCGGAATCGGCGGCGGGACAACCGAAATCCTCACCTCGCTGGCCGCCAAGACGTTGGGATACCAATCATGACGACGCTGTCATCGACGCTCGACCCGCGCTCCCCCACGTACTCAGAGGCTGCCGAGGCGATGACGGCCAAGCTCGCCGAGCTGGAGACCGAGCATGCCAAGGCGCTGGCGGGCGGCGGCGAGAAGTACGTCAAGCGCCACCACGACCGCGGCAAGATGACCCCGCGCGAGCGCATCGAGATGCTGATCGACCCCGACTCACCGTTCCTCGAGCTGAGTCCGCTCGCCGCATACGGCAGCGACTTCCAGATCGGCGCCAGCGTGGTGACCGGCATCGGAGTGGTCGCAGGCGTCGAATGCATGCTGGTTGCCAACGACCCGACGGTCAAGGGCGGCACGAGCAATCCATGGACACTCAAGAAGATGTTGCGGGCCAACCAGATTGCGCTGGAGAACCGCCTCCCGCTGATCTCGTTGGTGGAGTCCGGCGGCGCCGACCTGCCGACCCAGAAGATGATCTTCATCCCCGGCGGTCAGGGTTTCCGCGACCTGACCCGGCTGTCTGCGGCCGGCATCCCGACCATTGCGCTGGTATTCGGCAACTCGACCGCGGGCGGCGCGTACATCCCCGGAATGTCCGATCACGTCGTGATGATCAAGGAGCGCTCGAAGGTGTTCCTCGCCGGACCGCCGCTGGTGAAGATGGCCACCGGCGAAGAGTCCGACGACGAATCGCTCGGCGGCGCCGAAATGCACGCCCGTACATCGGGTCTGGCCGACTACTTCGCGGTCGACGAACTCGACTGCATCAGGATCGGCCGCCGCATCGTCGCGCGGCTGAACTGGCGCAAGCAGGGCCCGACACCGGGGCCGGTCACCGAGCCGCTGTTCGACGCCGAGGAACTGCTCGGCATCGTACCGTCCGATCTGCGGATCCCGTTCGACCCGCGCGACCTCATCGCCCGCATCGTCGACGGCTCGGATTTCGACGAGTTCAAGCCCCTTTACGGTTCGTCATTGGTGACGGGTTGGGCGAATCTGTACGGGTATCCGATCGGCGTCCTGGCCAACCACCGCGGCGTGCTGTTCAGCGAGGAGTCACAGAAGGCCACCCAGTTCATCCAGTTGGCCAACCGCTCGGACACGCCGTTGCTGTTCCTGCACAACACGACCGGCTACATGGTCGGCAAGCAGTACGAGGAAGGCGGGATGATCAAGCACGGCTCGATGATGATCAACGCCGTGTCGAATTCGACCGTCCCCCACATCTCGCTCCTGATCGGTGCGTCGTACGGGGCCGGGCACTACGGCATGTGCGGGCGCGCCTACGACCCGCGCTTCCTGTTCTCATGGCCGAGTGCAAAGTCCGCGGTGATGGGCGGCGCGCAACTGGCGGGGGTGTTGTCAATCGTCAACCGGGCGGCCAGCGAGGCGCGCGGACAACAGGTCGACGAAGACGCCGACGCCGCGATGCGCGCCGCGGTCGAAGGCCAGATCGAGGCGGAGTCGCTGCCGATGGTGTTGTCCGGGATGCTGTACGACGACGGCGTCATCGACCCGCGCGATACCCGCACTGTGCTGGGAATGTGCTTGTCCGCCATCGCCAACGGCCCGATCGAGGGGACGTCGAACTTCGGCGTCTTCCGGATGTGAGCAGCATGATCACACGAGTTCTGGTCGCCAATCGCGGGGAGATCGCCCGCCGCGTGTTCGCCACCTGCCGCCGCCTCGGCATCGGCACCGTCGCTGTCTACACCGACCCCGACGCCGGCTCTCCGCACGTCGCAGAGGCTGATGCGCGAGTGCGCCTCGAGGGCCGCAACGGCTACCTCGACGCCCAGCAGTTGATCGCCGCTGCCCGCGCGTCCGGTGCCGACGCCATCCACCCCGGCTACGGATTCCTCTCCGAGAACCCGGATTTCGCCGCGGCTGTGTTGGACGCCGACCTGACGTGGATCGGTCCGCCTGTCGCCGCGGTGGCCGCGATGGGCTCCAAGATCGAGGCGAAGAAGATGATGTCGGCGGCGGGCGTTCCCGTGCTCGACGAACTCGACCCCGACTCGGTGACCTCCGACCAGCTGCCGGTACTGATCAAAGCCTCGGCGGGTGGCGGCGGCCGCGGCATGCGCGTGGTGCGCGAATTGTCGGAGTTGCCAGCACAAGTGGAGGCGGCGCGGCGCGAGGCGCAGTCGGCGTTCGGCGATCCCACCGTCTTCTGCGAGCGCTATCTGGCGACCGGCCACCATGTGGAGGTCCAGGTGCTCGCCGACGAGCACGGCACCGTGTGGGCCGTCGGCGAACGCGAATGCTCGATTCAGCGGCGCCACCAGAAAATCATCGAAGAGGCGCCGTCGCCTCTGGTCGAACGCACACCCGGCATGCGGGACAAGCTCTTCGACGCCGCCCGGCTGGCCGCCTCGGCGATCGGATACACCGGCGCAGGCACCGTCGAGTTCATGGCAGACGAGGGCGGCGACTTCTTCTTCCTCGAGATGAACACCCGGCTGCAGGTCGAGCACCCGGTCACCGAGCTGACCACCGGCGTCGACCTCGTCGGGCTGCAACTGCATGTCGCCGACGGCGGCCGCCTCGACCCGGAGCCGCCGCCTGCGCGCGGCTACTCGATCGAGGCGAGGTTGTACGCCGAAGACCCCGCGAAGAGCTGGCAGCCGCAGGCCGGCTCGGTCCACCGCTTCGAGGTGCCCAACACCACAACGCAATTCGGACCGCTCGATGGCCTCGGGGTTCGGGTCGACACCGGCATCGTGGACGGGTCGGAGGTGTCGGTGTTCTACGACCCGATGTTGGCCAAGATCATCAGCTACGCACCGACGCGACGGCAGGCCGCAGGCGTGCTGGCCGACGCGCTGGCCCGCACCAGGATCCACGGCGTGCGGACCAACCGGGACCTGCTCGTCAACGTGCTGCGCCATCCGGCCTTCCTCGACGGAGCGACAGACACCGCGTTCTTCGACACCCACGGCCTGGACCGACTGGCTGCCCCACTGGCCGATCAGCGGGCCGTCCAATTGTCGGCGGTGGCCGCCGCGCTGTCCGACGCGGCCCGGAACCGCGGGAGTGCAACGGTATTCGCCGCAGCACCCAGCGGCTGGCGCAACGTCGCGTCGGGCTTCCAGACCAAGCGTTACACCGACAGCGCGGGCGAGACGCACGAAGTCCGCTATCGCTTCGGCCGCGGCGGCGTGGACCTGCCTGACAATGAGAACGTCGGCCTGGTGTCAGCATCGCCCGATGCCGTGGTGCTGTCGGTCGACGGCGTCGATCGTCCGTTCGACGTCGCCCGATACGGCGACGACGTATTCGTCGACTCCCCCTTGGGCCCAGTGCAATTCGTCGCTCGAGCCCCGCTTCCCCGATCCCGACGCCGCGGTTGCGCTCGGTTCACTGCTTGCCCCGATGCCGGGCACGGTGCTGCGCGTCGGCGCCACAGTCGGCGACAGGGTCGCCGCAGGCCAGCCGCTGATCTGGATGGAAGCCATGAAGATGGAACACACCGTGACCGCGCCCAGCGACGGTGTGCTCGTCGAACTCAACGTCGAGCCGGGCGCGCAGGTCGACGTCGGCGCCGTACTCGCCCGTGTGGACAACCCTGAAGGAGTCCAATGACCGACAACGCCTTCGTCGAGAGCGAAGAACGCCAGGCGCTGCGCAAGTCCGTCGCCGCGATGGCCGCCAATTACGGCCAGGACTACTACCTGGAGAAGGCCCGCGCAGGCCAACACACCGACGAATTATGGCAGGAGGCAGGCAAACTCGGTTTCATCGGCGTCAACCTGCCCGAGGAGTACGGCGGCGGCGGCGCGGGCATGTACGAGCTATCAATCGTGATGGAGGAGATGTCTGCGGGCGGCTGCCCGCTGCTGTTGATGGTCGTCTCCCCCGCGATCAACGGCACGATCATCGCCAAGTTCGGCACCGAGGAGCAGAAGACGCGATGGCTGCCCGGTATCGCCGACGGCTCGATCACGATGGCCTTCGCGATCACCGAGCCTGATGCCGGCTCGAACTCGCACCGCATCACCACCACTGCCCGCCGCGACGGCAGCGACTGGATCCTGAACGGCCAGAAGGTGTTCATCTCCGGCGTCGACCAGGCGCAGGCCGTGCTCGTCGTCGGGCCGCACCTTCAAGGACGGAGTGTCCAAGTCCGAATCTCTCAGGCCCGCGTTGTTCATCGTCCCCACGGACACGCCAGGGTTCACCTGGACGAAGATCGATATGGAGCTGGTCAGCCCGGAGAACCAGTTCCAGCTCTTCCTCGACGACGTCCGGCTGCCGTCTGACGCGCTGGTGGGGTCCGAGGACGCGGCGATCGCCCAGCTGTTCGCGGGCCTGAACCCCGAGCGGATCATGGGTGCGGCCAGCGCGGTCGGCATGGGCAGGCTCGCGATCGACAGGGCCGTCGCCTACGTCAAGACCCGCCAGGTGTGGAAGACGCCGATCGGCGCGCACCAGGGCCTGTCACACCCGTTGGCGCAGAACCACATCGAGGTCGAGCTCGCCAAGCTGATGATGCAGAAGGCGGCGACGCTGTACGACCTCGGCGACGACGTCGGAGCGGCCGAGGCGGCGAACATGGCCAAGTATGCCGCCGCGGAGGCGTCGGTGCGGGCGGTCGACCAGGCGGTGCAGTCGCTGGGCGGCAACGGCCTGACCAAGGAGTACGGCATCGCGGCGGCGGTGACAGCCTCGAAGCTGGCGCGCATCGCGCCGGTGAGTCGTGAGATGGTGCTCAACTTCGTGGCGCAGACCTCGTTGGGTCTGCCACGCTCTTATTGATGAGCACTCTGGTCCACTACGCAGTCGAGGGTCCCGTCGCGCGGATCACCCTCGACTCCCCTGACAACCGCAACGCGCTGTCCAAGGCGCTGGTGAACCAGCTGCGCCAGGCGTTGTGCGATGCGTCCGACGACCCCGATGTGCGCGTGGTAGTGCTGGGCCACACCGGCGGGACGTTCTGCGCGGGCGCCGACCTGTCGGAGGCCAGCCGCGGCGGCGATGCGGCCGAGACCGTGGCCGACAACGCGCGTCAGCTGACCTCTGTGCTGCGCTCGATCCTCGAGCTGCCGCAGCCGGTCATCGGCGCGATCGACGGCCATGTTCGGGCGGGCGGACTCGGGCTCGTCGGAGCGTGCGACATCGTCGTCGCAGGCCGCAACAGCACCTTCGCGCTGACCGAGGCGCGGATCGGGGTGGCGCCGTCGATCATCTCGCTGACGCTGCTGCCGAAGATGTCCGCGCGTGCCGCGGGGCGCTATTTCGTGACCGGTGAGAAGTTCGGGGCCGATGTGGCAGCTGAGATCGGCCTCATCACCGTCGCTGCCGATGACGTCGAGGCGACGGTTCGCGCGTTGACCGCCGAGATCGCCAAGGGCTCGCCGCAGGGCTTGGCGGCGTCGAAGAAGCTGACAACCGCCGCGTTTTGGATGCATTCGACGACCGCGCCGAGGATCTGACCAGGCAGTCCGCCGAGCTTTTTGTGTCTGACGAGGCCCGCGAAGGAATGCTGTCGTTCTTGCAGAAGCGACGCCCCAACTGGGTCGCCGAATCCTGAGTCTGAGCCCACTCGTTAGCTCGCAGCGAGTACTCCAGGTCGCGTTCACGTGAGGTAGCGAACTACGCGTGTCGTGAAGCGCCCGACGGCTTGCAATGAGCGAGCACACAGCAGCGAACCGTCAGAACTTCTGGACAAGGAGGAGCAATGACGATCAAGACAGTTGCGGCCGCTGGAGCCATTGGACTCGGGTTGGGCTTCGCCGGCTTCATCGGCGCCGCGAACGCGACAGCAGGGCCCATGGATTTCGACTGCGCGCCTTGCGTAGGTGACGTCAACAACAACGGCCAGAACGAGCCGGTGTGGAACGAAGTGACGTCGTTCGGCGCCGTGGGAGCCGATCTTCGATGGAACCAATGGCAAGCTCGGTGACAAGAAGGGCGCTTGGGAGTCGGGCGTCGAGGCCGCCAACGGGGGCGCGTGGGAGAAGGCCTTCCCGCCTGCCGAGTAAGTCAACGGGCAGCTTGCGCTCGCGCAGTCCCGTTTTCTTGTCGGCGCGTAGGCTCGCTCGACCGATGGCTCGTCGACGTTCTCATCACCGGCGCGACCGGCACTCTCGGACACCGACTGGTCGGTGAAGCGACCGAAGCCGGCCACAAAGTCCGCGCGCTGAGCAGACAGATCCACGTCGGCTACACCGGCGTCCACTGGGCGCAGGGCGACCTGCTCAGCGGCGACGGCATCGACGCCGCGCTCGACGGCATCGACACCGTCATCCACTGCGCCACCCAAGGCACCCGCGGCAAGGACGTCGTCTCCGCCGACCAACCTCATCTCGGCCGCGCGCCGCGCCGGGCGTCGACAACATCATCTATGTCTCGATCGTCGGGATCGACCGCATCCCGCTGGGGTACTACAAGTCAAGCTGCGCGTCGAGGAAGCGTTGGCCGCGTCCGGCCTCGGCCACACGATCATCCGCGTCACCCAGTTCCACGACCTGATCGAGACGATGTTCTCGGTGCAGCGGTTCTCGCCTGCGCTGTTCGCGATCAAGGGTGTGCGCTTCCAGCCGATCGACACCCGCGACGTGGCCACCCACCTGGTCTCGCTCATCGACGAGGGACCCGCGGGTCGCGTCGAGGACATCGGCGGGCCAGCTGTGTACGACCACGACGAACTCGGGCGAATGTATCTTGCGTCACTCAACAGCCGTCGGCGTGTGCTGTCTCTCCCCGTGCCGGGCGGCATCGCCGCAGGTCTGAAGTCTGGAGCCAACCTGGTGCCCGCAAACCCGATCGGAAAGATCGGCTTCGCCGAGTACCTTTCGCGAACTCACATGACTTTTGTGTGCATATGCGCAGCTTCGTCGTAGGCTCGTGACTGATGAGCACCCCAGCGTCGCGAAACAGGTCGGAGCCCGCCTTGGACACCGACCGTATCCAGACAGCGCATCTGCTCTCCGACGCTGCCGCCCAAGGCGCACTCTCGATGACCGAGTACGAGGCGCGACTGAACAAGGTGTACGCGGCGACGACCTATGACGAACTGTCGCGGCTGAGCATCGACCTGCCCGGCGCCACCACCATGACCACCGCCCGCCGGGGCGGCCCGTGCCATCCCGCGCCGTCGACGCTGCTGCTGGCCATCCTCAGCGGGTTCGAACGCCGCGGCCGATGGAATGTCCCCAGGCGGATGACGACGTTCGCGCTGTGGGGCGGCGGCGTGGTCGACCTGCGCTACGCCGACTTCACCTCACCCGAGGTCGAGATCCACACCTACTCGATCATGGGCGCGCAGACCATCCTCGTGCCGCCCGAGATCAACGTCGATCTGCGCGGCGTCGGCGTGATGGGCACCTTCGACCATCTCGACGACTCGGGCAAGGGTCTGCCCGGCGCACCGCAGGTGAAGGTGCGCGGCTTCTCGCTGTGGGGCAAGGTCGCCGTCAAGCGCAAGAAGCGCAAGACCGGCTGACTTTCAGTCTGCAAACGCAAATCGGGCGGGCCCCATTGGAGCCCGCCCGATTCGTTGAAATTTCCGACTACGTTGGTCCCTGAGCCGCCGGCGGACCCTTCGCCGCCGCCTCCGAGGCCGATCTTCTTGAGGGCATCTCCCCAGCCGCGAATGCCGTTGTCAACGCCCGCGCCGCCGTTCTGCAACCAGAAGGGAGAGCTACTGTCACCGCCAAGACGCTCGGTTGGTGTGGCCTTAGTTGAGTCCCGGACGATGTTCTGCAGGTTCGAACTACTGTTGTCCCCCGGAGTCGCCGCCGCCTCGACCTTCGGGTCCTCCTTCGGAGGTGCCGGCGGGGTGAACACCTGTGGTGCAGGCGGTGTGAAGTCTTTGAGCTTCGGAAGCGAGGCCACGAACGTCTGTCACCGGGTTGGAACCGGTAGGCGGCGTCGTCGTCGGGGGATCCTGCACAAGCTTCGTCTGCGGCGCGACGGTCGAAGCGGCCAGAGGCGCGGCCTCGTCGCGGGTGCAGATGTTGAGGTACGCCGGAATAGCGCTCAGCGCATCGTAGTTGGACAGCGCGCCGATACCGCCACCGGTGAACACACCCGGACCAAACGGAGCTTCGCGTTCTGTCCCGAAGAACACCGGCAGTGCGCTCAACGCCGCATAACCGCCGCTGCCGTCCGCGTCCGGCGCCAGCGCGTCGATGCCGCCGCCGGTGAACACGCCACCGTTCGTCCGTCAGGTCCGTCTCCGAAGAACGTGTCCACGGCGCTCAACGAAGCCAAGTCACCCGTCGCGGTTATGTCACCGCCGGCCAAAGCAATGTATGGCGGTATGGCACTCAACGAATCCAAGCTGCCCAGGTCCCCATTCAAAACCGCCGGTATGGCACTCAACGCGTCGTAGTTGGCCAGCGCGTTGATACCCCCGGTGTTGAACAGCAGCCATCGCCGTTCCGAAGAAAACCGCTATGGCACTCAACGCGGCATAGTTGGTCAGCGCGTCGATACCGCCGTCGGTGAACACGCCACCGTCATGTTACGCCGTTCCGAAGAAGACGTCAAGGCGCTCAGCGCCGTCGTAGCCGAATCGGTTCGCCGGCGAGCCGCGGTCGAGGTCACCGCCAAGGAACGCAAGGTACGACGGGATCGCGCTGAACGCGGCCACGTCCGTGAAGGCGGCCAGCCGCAAATTCTCGTTCTTGACGTGTTCCGCTGCGCTGCCCGCGGCCGGCAAAGTTGCCGCCACCACGAGGCATGCCGCGCACGCCATCTACATTGCTGAGTTACTCATTTTCGCCCACACGGTCGGACCTCTCTTCGATCGGACCGCAAGCCCCGGTTGTCGTAGTCCGGACGGATTTATGCCGCCCGTTGTGAGCAAACTTACCTTAAGGAACCATGAGATGCACGATGACTCGGCATCCAGTTCAGCTAAATTATACTTAGTTGCAAAAACAAGCTCCGACTAGCCTCCAGCAGCACCTTCGAACCTTGCCTCGCAAAGCTGGGAAACATACGGCTAGCGCTTAGAATTTGGTTGCATACTCACAGAGACGCTCAGGAACCCGTCCGCTGGTCTGAACCGCCTTCTGCTTGTCGATTTCGGGCCCATTGCCCGTGTCATCCCCATATCGACCGCACGTCGCTACTGCGCGCCCGAGGCGTCCGCACGACGCAGCCGAACGACGGAAATAGCGTTTGCTAGATCAGCGACGGCGCCGCGACCGCAGGTAGTCGCCGACGACCGCGGCGCCCAGCCCGTCCAGATCGGGCACCACCACGCGACCCTCGACCCGCCGCGCGACCTGGTCGATGAACCGGGCCAGGCCGGGGTCGTTGCCGAGCCGGAAGATCGTCACCTGCGCACCGAGGCGCGCCATGTCGTCGAAGCCCTTCACGGTGTGCGCGATGGTCCGCGGATGCGGCGGGTAGTCGAAGAACACCGATGTGCCGTCACCGTCGCCGAAGTTCTCCAGGTGCGCCGTCGGCTCCCCGTCGGTGACGACCAGCACGACGGGCTGTGCGTTGGGGTGACGACGCAGATGCCGCCCGGCCAGCGCCAGCGCGTGGTGCAGGTTGGTGCCCTGCTCGTAGACGCCCTCCAACCCCGTCAGTTCCGCGGCGCTCACCGTCCGCGCATAGCGGCCAAAGGCGATGATCTGCAACGTATCCGAGCGGAACCGGGTGCTCACCAGGTGGTGGAGTGCCAGCGCGGTTCGCTTCATCGGCAGCCAGCGATTCTCCATCACCATCGAGAACGAGGTGTCCACCAGCAGCGCCACCACGGCCTGTGCGCGGGTCTCGGTCTCCGACACCTCGACGTCGTCGACGGTGATGCTGAATCGGTCGCTCCGCCGACACCCGTGCCCGCCTGGCGCAGCACGGCATTGGTCAGCGTCCGCGTGACGTTCCACGGCTCGGTGTCGCCGAACTGCCACGGCCGCGTCGCACCCGTCAGCTCACCGGCCGCGCCTGCCCGCCGGGTTTCACGCTCACCGTGCCGACTCGAAAGCTGTTGTGCCACATCGCGTAGCGCCGTCTGGCCCAGCTGTCGCATGGCCTTCGGCGACAGCCGCCACTGCCCGTCAGAGCCACGGTCCAGGAAGCCCTGGTTGACCAGCGCGCGCTCCAGTTCGGTGAGCGTCTGCGCGTCGACCACCGCATCCTCGCCGAGCTGACGGGCCAGCATCTCGAGGTCGACGTCTTCCATCGTGCGCGCCTGCGTAGCTCTGCGACAGCGTCTCCGCGAGCTGTTCGAGCTCCGCGATGTCGGACATCGCCTGCGCGCCCTCGCCCATGCCCAGCGGGTTGTCGCCCGAGAAACGCGACGAGCCCGTCCAGTCCTCGCCGGGCCGGGCCGCCTGCAGGTGAGCGTCGAGCCGGTTCAGCGCATTCATCAACGACGGCGAGCCAAAGGCCTGCTGCGCCAACGCATCCAGCTCGGCCCGCTGATCGGGCGACAGGCTGTTGCGGAACCGCTGCGCGGCGGCCGCGCGCTGAGCCAGCGAGTCCAGCAGCTCGTCCACGTTCTGCGGGTTCTCCGGGAAGAACTCGCCGTGCTTCTTCATGAAGTCGTCGAAGTCCTGCTGGGTGTCCTCGCCGCGGGAATGCTTGTCCAGCAGATCGTTCAGGTCGTCGAGCATCTCGTTGACGCGCTGACGATCCTCGTCGGTGGCGTTCTCCAGCGCCTGCTTCATCCCGGAGAAACGCTGGTCCAGCATCTCGCGACCGAGCAGATCCTTGATCTGCTCGTACTTTTCGCGCGCCTCCTGGCTGCGCCACTCGTAGTCCGACAGCTCCTGCACGGCCTTGGCGGGCGACGGGGGCAGTGACTCGATCCGCATCTCCTGGAACCGGGCGTCGTCGTCGAGCGCGCGGGCCAACTCCTTGCGCTCGGCCAGCACCGCCTCGTCGAGCAGCTTCTTGATCTCCTGCAACGTCCCATCAAGATTGTTGCGCTGCAACAGTTCCCGACGGCGGCGGTTGGCTTCCGCGGCGAGCTGGTCGGCACCGCGCATGTTCTTCGTGCCGCGGCGCAGCATCTCCTGCAAGGCGCGACGCGGCGACGAGCCCTCCATCACGTCCTGCCCGATCTGCTCGAGTGCTTCCCGCAGATCGACAGGGGGCGCCAGCGGATCAGGCCCGCCGGTGTAGCTGGAGTAACGGGACGAGCGCCCGTGCCCGTCGACTCAGGCCCCCTACTCTAGCCATAGACGGTCTCACCTTCGCCGGACACCTTGTCGATCCGCTTCGCGAGATACAGTGCCTCCAAAGCCAATTCGACGGCTGCAGCGCGCTGGCCGTCGGAATGCGCGCCGAGCCGCTCCTGGATCTTGGCGATCGCAGGCACCTCGGGCACCGCAGCCAACACCTCGCGCGCCGACACCCGCTCACCGGTCGTGACCGCGGAGCCGCCCTCGATCGCGATCACCAGCGGCCCGACGTCGATGCCGCCGAGCAGCCGCTGCGCGGAGTCCGCCGTCGCGCGGCGCAACAGATGCTCGAGCACCGCCTGCTCGCGGCCCTCCTCGCCGGACTCGAACTCCAGCTTGCCGCGCAGCACGTCGATCACCGTGCCGAGGTCGACGACGCGCGCCACCGGATCCTGCTCGCCGAGGATGGCGGAGCGGTGCCGGGCCGCCGCAGCGACCGTCTCGGCCGCGGCGATCGCGAACCGCGCCGACACACCCGAGCGCTGGTCGATCGAGCTCGACTCACGCAGGTAGCGGGCGAAGCGCGCGAGGATCTGCAGCAGATACTCCGGCACCTCCGCCGCCAGGTGCGCCTCCTGCTTGATGACGCCGACCTCGGCTTCGAGCTCCAGCGGGTAGTGCGTGCGAATCTCCGCGCCGAACCGGTCCTTCAGCGGGGTGATGATGCGCCCGCGGTTGGTGTAGTCCTCCGGGTTGGCGCTGGCGACGACGACCACATCCAGCGGCAGCCGCAGCGTGTAGCCGCGGACCTGGATGTCGCGTTCCTCCATCACATTGAGCATCGACACCTGGATGCGCTCGGCGAGGTCGGGCAGCTCGTTGACCGCGACGATGCCGCGGTGCGCCCGCGGGATCAGGCCGTAGGCGATGGTCTCCGGATCGCCGAGGCTGCGGCCTTCGGCCACCTTGATCGGGTCGATGTCGCCGACCAGGTCGGCCACGCTGGTGTCCGGGGTGGCCAGCTTCTCGAAGTAGCGCTCGCTGCGGTGCCGCCAGGTGATCGGCAGATCGTCGCCGGAATCGGCGGCCCGCCGGATCGACTCGGGCGTGATTGGTGAATACGGGTGCTCACCGAGCTCGGAGCCGTCGATCACCGGCGTGTATTCGTCGAGCAGGCCGGCCAGCGCGCGCAGCAGCCGCGTCTTGCCCTGACCGCGTTCGCCGAGCAGGACGACGTCGTGGCCTGCGATCAGCGCACGTTCGAGCTGCGGAAGCACGGTGTCGTCGAAGCCCAAGATGCCGGGCCACACGTCGCGGCCCTCGGCCAGCGCGGCCAGCAGGTTCTCCTGGATTTCGGCTCTGACGCCCCGTTCGCGATGGCCGGAAGCACGTAGCTCGCCGACGGTCCGGGGCAGGTCATTAGATGACATCACTACTCCACGCTACGACTGCTCTCGAAATAGGGCAGAGTCAGTGGTCCCTTCGCGTACAGCCTTACGCCGCAAGAGCGAAGACCGGACTTACGTTGCTGCCGACGGACGGCGGCGGCAGCATCTGGAAGCCGGTCAGGATCGCCTCGGAATCCTTCTGATACGTCGGGTTGTCGGGATCGGCCGACTGCACCGTCACGGTCATCGCGAACGTCTTCTCATCGGTCTGCAGCACCGCGCACATCACCTTTGCCGGATGCGGCGCGATCGGCCCGATGGGCGGCGTGACATAGGAGATGGTTTCAGACTGCAGCCCGCAGAGCGTCCCCCGCGTGGATTGCACATCGGTGGCACCGACGCCCTGCTCGAGCACTGCACTCTGCGCGTCGAACACCTCTTGCGGATCATGCGCGCCCGGCTGGCTTTCGAGTGTGACTACGGCGGTCGGCGCGAAGTTGTCCTTCGCGAGGCTGGGGTTGCGCATCGTGAACCGGATCAGTTCCGAGTCCATCATCGTCACCCGCTCCCAGCCGTCGGGCTGCGGGATCTTCAACACCGGCTCGTCGTCGACGTGGAACGGGACCTTGGTCAGCTTCGCGTCGACCTTCGTGCACTGCGAGGCGTCCGCTCCGGCCTTGCCCAGGTCCGGCGCGGCGACGACGCGGGCGTCCTCGATCGTGCGCGTACAGCCCGTGGCCAGCACGATCGCCGCGGTCCCCAGAACCACAGCCGTCGCACGCGCCACCATCGCCATGGCGGCAACCTATCAGTGGGCGAAGTGGCGCGCTCCGGTGACGTAGAGGGTTACCCCGGCCTTGCCTGCCGCCTCGGTGACGATGTCGTCGCGCATCGACCCGCCGGGATGCACGATCGCCTTCACACCCGCATTGGCGAGCGTCTCCAAGCCGTCCGGGAACGGGAAAAACGCATCGGATGCCGCCACCGCGCCTCGCACCCGGTCGCCGCCGCGCTCGACGGCCAACCGTGCCGCGTCCACCCGGTTCACCTGGCCCATGCCGACGCCGACGGTGGCGCCGTCCGCGGCGACGACGATCGCGTTCGACTTCACCGCACGGCACGACCGCCACGCGAAGACGAGGTCGGCAAGCGTCGCGGGATCGGCAGGCTCACCCGTGGCCAACGTCCAGTTCGCCGGATCGTCGCCCTGCGCGTCGAGCGCGTCGCGCTGCTGCAGCAACAGGCCGCCACTGATCGGGCGCATCTCGACGCCGCCGGGCAACGGCTCCGACGCGACCAGCAGGCGGATATTCTTTTTGCGCGCAAGCACTTCCACCGCGCCGTCTTCGTAGGCAGGCGCGATGATCACCTCGGTGAATATGTCGGCGACGGTCTCGGCCATCTCGACGCTGACCGTTGTATTCGCCGCGATGACGCCGCCGAATGCGCTCAACGGGTCACACTCGTGGGCCTTGCGGTGCGCATCGGCAACAGACACCGACGAGACGGCGATACCGCACGGGTTTGCGTGCTTGATGATCGCGACGCAGATCTCCTCGTGATCGAAGGCGGCCCGCCACGCGGCATCGGCGTCGGTGAAGTTGTTGTAGGACATCTCTTTTCCGTGCAATTGCTCGGCCTGCGCAAGGCCGGGCCACGCCGTGTCGTCGCTGTAGAGCGCCGCCTGCTGATGTGGGTTCTCCCCGTAGCGGAGCACGCCGGTGCGCCGCCACGTCCGGCCGAACCAGGCGGGCAACTTCTGCGCGGGCTCTTCGGGAGCGAGCGTGTCCCCCATCCAGCTCGCGACGGCGACGTCATACTCGGCGGTGTGGCGAAACGCCAACGACGCCAGGATTTTTCGCTCCGCGAGTGTGAAGCCGCCCGCACGGACCGCAGCCAGCACTCCGTCGTAGCCAAGCGGATCCACCACCACCGCCACGCTGGGGTGGTTCTTGGCGGCCGCACGCACCATCGACGGGCCGCCGATGTCGATCTGCTCGACGCACTCGTCGACGCTGGCGCCCGAGGCGACGGTCTCGCTGAACGGGTACAGGTTCACCACGACGAGTTCGAACGCCTCGACGCCGAGTTCCTCCAGCGCCGCCGCGTGCTCGGGTTTGCGCAGGTCTGCCAGGAGTCCAGCGTGCACACGCGGGTGAAGCGTCTTGACGCGCCCGTCGAGCACCTCGGGGAAGCCGGTCAGCTCCTCCACCGGCGTGACCGGAACACCGGCGGCTGCAATGGTTTTCGCGGTCGACCCGGTCGAGACGATCGCGACTCCCGCCTCGTGCAGGCCCTTGGCCAATTCGGCCAGGCCCGTCTTGTCGTAGACACTGACCAACGCCCGTCGAACCGGCTTACGCCCGTTGTTGTCACTCATTCGATCGTCGCCTTTCGTCCGTTCCAGGTCACTCCGCACGTCGCGAGGTCAGCCAGGACTTCTGCCAACAGTCGTCGTTCGACGACCTTGATCCGCTCGTGCAGGATCGCTTCGTCATCGTCGTCGAGCACCGGTACCGCCTGCTGAGCCAGCAGTGGGCCAGTGTCGGTGCCCGCGTCCACCAGATGCACGCTGCACCCAGTGATCTTCACGCCGTACGCCAGCGCCTCGGCAACGGCATGCGCGCCGGGAAACGACGGCAGCAGCGCCGGGTGGGTATTGACCACGCGGCCGGGGAACCGGGAAAGGAACTGCGGGCCAAGTATTTTCATGAAACCGGCCGACACCACCCAGTCGGGCTCGTGTGCCGCCGTCGCGTCGGTGATCGCCGCGTCCCATGCGTCGCGGTCCGGGTAGTCGCCCAGCCGCACCTGGTAACTCGGCAGCGACGCCGCGGCCGCGACCTCGACGGCCCGGCAGTCCCGGTCGACGCCGACCGCGACGATGCGGGCCGGGTAGTCGCCGATCGCGGATTCGAGCAGCGACTCCAGCAGCGAGCCGGTGCCGGAGGCCAACACCACCACCCGTGCCGGTGCGCTCGGGGGCACACGGAGGGGTTGCTGCACGCGACGAGCCTAGTCGTCGGCCGGGCGTCGCTGGTCGCCAAAGGGGCCCGGCGTGGCGTCGTCGTCGATGTATTCGAAGTCCTCGGGATCGGGCAGGTCGTCGAAGTTGTCCACATCAGGTCCCGCGCGGAAGACGGGTTCGACGGGGACGTCCTCGTCGATGGGCTCGTGTTCGAGTTCAGGCTCGAGGTCTGCGTCGAGATCGACGTTTTGGCGTGACTCACTCGCACTTTTGCGCCAGAACGTACGTTTGGGCGCAATGGGGGGCTCTGGTTCCGGCTCGACGTCCTCTTCCTCGACGTCCTCGGGTTCGACGTCCTCGGGCTCCTCGTCGGCCACGTCCTCCACGACAGGGGCCACTCGCTGTCTGCGCGGTCTGCGCGCGATGCCACCCGTCATCGCCACCGTCAGCCCGCCGATCGCGACGAACCACAGGAACACAGCGGGCCCGAACGTCGTCTGGTCCACCCCGACGTGGCCGAAGTTGCCCAACTCACCACCGCCGGCGTAGCCGAGCAGCGCCATCGTCGCCGCGGCCACCGCAGACGCGATGATCAGCTTGCCGATCGCGGGCAGCAGCGTCAGTGGCCGCCGTGCGCACTGCTGTCCGACAACCACGGCGGAGGCGGCCGCGACGATCAGCAGCGCCACCCATATCGGGCCCAGTGGCGGCGTCGGAACCGCCGCCAGCACGGGCAGCGCGGGTATGTCGCCGCCGAACACGGTGAACGAGCTGAACGTCGCCAACCCGACATGCGCGCTGGAACCCACCGCGACAGCTGACGTGCCGACGATGACGTTGGGCGCGTAGAGCATCGACAGCAACGTCAGGCTGAACTGGCCGAACATCGAGTCGGTGATCGCAAAGAGCTCGTGCATGGTCGACCAATGGACCACCAGCGACAGCGCCGTGACCGCGCTGGACAGGCCGAGCAGCGCGAGCACTCCTGCATACGCGGGCCTGCCCGCGTCGGCCACCCATTTCGGCACGCCGGATGCAGCCAACAATCGTCGGCCCGACTTGGACCCTACGCCCAATACGGCGCCGATCGCGTGTACCGCCAACACCCCGGCGAAGGCACGCAGCGCATTCGGGGTCTGCAGTTCGGTGAGCACCGACGAGGCGTCGTGGATGACGGCCAGCGAAATGGCCGCGATGAGCAGAGGTCCGCCCAACGCCGAGGCGACGATCCACCGGATGACGAACCATGACCCCTGCGGCGGCGTTGCGCCTGCCGTCGTGCGCGCGGTGCCCCAGACCATGGCCAGCACCGGAAGCAGCGGCATGACGCCGAGCTCGCGGCCGCCGATCGACACCGGGACCTGATGCACACCCAGCCACATGCTGGCGATCGCCCCGAGGGCGCCGGTCATGTCGCTGTTGACGATGAGCAACTGAAGCAGCACCACCGCGGCGATGATGACCAGCGCCACCAACGACGGGCCGAACGCGACCCTGAACAGGTCGCGAGCCTGGCGAGTGCTGCCGGCCGACCTGTTCTCCACGACTAGCAGTATCGCCCTTCGCTCACGCTCGCGAACTCACGCAACGCGAGGACCCGACTACGACGATGCGTTGCCGGACTGATTAGACGACGAAGAAGAAGACGATGACGACGAGGACCCCTGTGCGGGCACCTGGCTGGTCGGAGCCGAGCTGGGAGCCTGCGGCTGGCCGTAGGTGGGGAAGCCGGTCGGGGGCGTCGGCGGGCCGCTGTGCTGGCCGTGCTGGCCGCCGCCGACCGCCTGGAAGCCGCCGCTCGAGGAGCCCCCCTGGTAGCCGCCGTACTGCGACGGGTAGCCGGGACGCTGCTGCTGTCCGCCCTGATGCGGTGCGTGCTGGCCAGGCTGGCCGTAGTACTGCCCCGGCGCGCCGTACCCGCCGTACTGCTGCTGCGGCTGCTCGTACTTCGCGGGCTTGGGCGCGGGCGCCGCGAGGATGCCTGCGTCCAGCAGCAGCGCCCAGATCGCGGCACCCGCCTGCACGAGGGTCAGCCCTATGACGACATACAGCGCCCAGCCGATGCTGACCTGGGCGGGCGTGTTGACGATTTCACCGATCACCAGCAGGAAGGCCAGCACCGAAATCGCCGCGACGACGCCGACGAAGGTCTTCTGCTTCGGAAGCAGCCCGACCCCGGCGAGCAGCCCGGCAAGAACCGAGGTCAGGACGGCGAGGCCCAGACCAAGCGAGGTTCCGCTGGCCGCCTCGCCCAGATTCCCGAAGTCGGTGGCGCTGAGGGTGAACATCGGCCCGAAGCTGAACAGGTACACGAGCAGACCGAGGCCCGCGACCGCGGCGAGCAGGATGAACGGCAGCCTGCTCGGGCCTGCGGCCGTCTGCGCGGGGGCCTGCGACTGCGACGGCTGCTGGTGCTGCTGCTCGAGCTTGCCGAACTGCTGGGTGGGGGCGCTGAATTGTTGAGTCGGCTGTTGACCGGCGGGATATCCGGAGCCACCTTGCGGGTAGGTCATGACCTCTCCTGCTTTTGTTGGGCGCCGCTCCCCGCGACGCGCTGCGTCGGAACGCCGTTCATGGACCCATGAACTCGGACCGCATGAGCGATTCAACTCCACGCTAGCGCACGTTTCCTTACGCGGACGCAAGCACGGGAGCGTCAGCCCAATTCTCCTCGGCATTCTCGATTTCGCGAACGAGCGGAAGCACACGCGATCCGAAGTACTCGATCTCTTCCTGAAAGTGCAGGAAGCCGCCGAGAATCAGATCCACACCCCGTTTGCGGTACGCCGCAATGCGTTCCGCGATCTGCTCGGGTGTGCCGATCAATTGCGTGCGGAAGCCGTCGTTGTACTGCACCAAGTCGTCGATCGTCGAGTCGGCCCACATTCCGCGCTTATCGGCGGTGGAGTTGCCAGCTTGTTGTACGGCGGCTCTGAACCCCTCCACAGCTGGGCGGTTGGCTTTCTCGACGATTTCGCGGAGCGTATCGCGGGCCTCAGCCTCGGTATCGCGGGCGATGATGAATCCGTTCAGGCCGAATCTGACCTCGCGGGCCGCGTCACGCGCATGGTCGCGCACGTCGACGAGCTGTTCGGTGACACCGTCGAAGTCCTTGCCGTTGGAGAAGTACCAGTCGGCGTAATAGCCGCCGTTGCGGCGCGCTGCGGTCGAGTTGCCGCCCTGGAAGATCTCGGGGTTGGGCCGGTCGGCGGTGTTGAGCGGTTTGGGCTTGAGGGTGAAGTCGTGGATGCGGTAGAAGTCGCCGCGGAAATCGACGTCATCCTCGGTCCAGATCTTGCGCAGCACCTGCAGGAACTCTGCGCTGCGGCGGTAGCGCTCGTCGTGCTCCAGCCACGGCTCGCCCAGGTGGGTGAACTCGTCCTTGAACCAGCCCGACACCACATTGACGGCGAAGCGGCCGCCGGACAGCTGGTCGGCCGTCGCGCCCAGCTTCGCCAGCACCCCCGGCTGCCACAGCCCGGGGTGGACGGCCGCGATCACCTTGAGGCGTTGCGTCGCGAGGAGCAGGGCGAGGCTGAAGCTGGTCGATTCGTGCTGGTACTCGGCGCCGTAGCTGGCCTCGTAGCGCACTTGCGACAGCGCGTAGTCGAAGCCGTTGTCCTCCGCGGTCTGCGCGAGCTTGACGTTGTAGTCGTAGCCCCAGTCGGTGCGCTGTTCGATGTCGCTGGTCACAAGGCCGCCGCTGACATTGGGGACCCAGTACGCGAACTGAATGTGGTCGGTTATCCGTTCAGTCGTCATGATCTGCCATGACAACAGTGCGGCGGGCAACCGTCGCGGGTAACGCTCGCGCTGAAGGAAAGTCAGACCTCGACGATTGTGGTGGCCGGGATCCCGTTGAAGCGCGACGACGTCACCGACGTGTAGGCACCCATCACAGGGCTGACGATCACATCGCCGACGTTCAGTGCGGGCATCGGATAGTCGCGGGCGATGACGTCGGCGCTGTCGCACGTCGGGCCGGCCAATGTCACGGGCTCGTAGCAGCTTGCGCCGTCGACTATTTCGCGCATCGCCAGGATCGGCGGGTGCACATCCTCGGTCATCACGTTGGAGTAGCTGCCGTAGATCCCGTCGTCGAGGTAGTGCCACATCCGGCCGTCGCGCACGGCGCTGCCGACCACACTTGTCAACAGCGTCATGCTGTCGGCGACCAGGAAGCGGCCGGGCTCGGCGAGCAGCGTGAACTCGTCACGCCGGTTGCCGAGCACGTCGTCGACGACGCGCGCGACGTCACCGATGGCGGGCATCGGTTCGCGGTACGCGACGGGAAAGCCGCCGCCGATATCGATGATCTCGGTTGGCACACCGAGTGTCTGGTTGATGTGAGCGGCCAGATCGAGCGTCTCGCGCAGGGCGTTCCGATAAGGCTCGGCGGTCGCGCCCTGGCTGCCGACGTGAAAGCTGAAGCCGGCGAAGTGAACTCCGGCGGTCAGCACATGCTTGACGACGAGTTCGGCATCGGCGGGATCGGCGCCGAACTTCGTCGAGAGATCCGATTTCGCCGACGGGTTGGGGAAGGCCAGCCGCACCAATATGTCGATGTCGGCGGGCAGCCCTGCGAACTTCTGCACCTCGACCGGATTGTCGACGACGAACGTGCGTACACCGGCGATGTAGGCGTGGTCGATGTCGGACGGCTTCTTGATGGGATTGGTATTGATGCAACGCTTTACCGGAAGTCCCAGCGAGCTGATGAGGTCGAGTTCGGCGTTCGTCGCGACGTCGAAGCCGCCGCCGCTGGCGGCCACCGCGCGCAGGACCGCCGGGTGCGGCGACGTTTTCACCGCGTAGTGCAGCCGAAAGCCGCGGAGGTGCGACGCCAGCTGCCGATGCTGCTCGACGACGCGGTACGGGTCGAGCACCAGCAGTGGCGTGCCGTGCTGCGCGACGAGCGCGCGCCAACCCTCGGTGTCTGCTCTCTCCTGCAGGGAGTCACGCAGCTGCGACCGTAGCGACGGGTGCACCGTCAGCCTCCTCGAAACTCGGCCGGCTCCCAGCGAGAAGACCCTTGAACCGCTCATAGCTGACGACCGCCAGGGCGTAGAAACCGATGTCGGACACCAGCTTTCCGAAGACCCATCCGGCGACCACGTTGTCGAACATGATCGGCCCGAGGTAATAGGCCAGGGGCCGGATCGCGATGCTGTCGATCGCTTCGGCAGGGCCGAATTCGATTGCAACGCTACGCAATGCGAACAAGTTGGCCACGACGAGGCGCGGGCCCATCGGTCGATCGCCGTTCTCGCGGTAGGCCCATCGCACGGCGCTGGTGTAGGCGGCCGCGTAGTAGCCGGCCGACGCGCCGATCGTCGCGGTGATCGCGGCGACCGCCATGGAGCCGGTGAGCAGATATGCGACGGCGGCGCCGCCGAGCTCGCCGACCGTCCCCGCGATCTCGCAGGGCAGGTAGCGGCGGACCCACTCCATGAGTTTCCGGCGCGCGGTGCGCGTTTGCTCCATGCCATGGGAGTGTTCTGGCGTGCGGCGGGCAAGTCGCGAGTAGCGCGCTACCTCAGTTCTTCGATGGCCGCTTTGGGGACCCCGCCCTTGCCCCTCAGACTGGAACACGTTCTAATTCGGGGTATGGACTACGGGCTTGTACTGTTCACGAGCGATCGTGGAATCACCCCCGCTGCGGCGGCCAAGCTGGCTGACCAGCACGGATTCACCACGTTCTACGTGCCCGAGCACACCCACATACCGGTCAAGCGCGAGGCCGCCCACCCCACCACCGGCGACGAATCGCTGCCTGACGACCGCTATATGCGCACGCTGGACCCGTGGGTGTCGCTGGGCACCGCATGCGCGGTGACCTCCCGAGTGCGGCTGTCGACGGCGGTGGCCCTGCCTGTCGAACACGACCCCATCACCCTGGCCAAGTCGATCGCCACACTCGACCACCTGTCCGGCGGTCGCGTCAGCCTGGGCGTCGGATTCGGTTGGAACACAGACGAACTCGCCGATCACAACGTGCCGCCGGGGCGGCGGCGCACCATGCTGCGCGAGTACATCGAGGCAATGCGCGCCCTGTGGACCCAGGAAGAAGCGGAGTTCGACGGCGAGTTCGTGAAGTTCGGGCCGTCGTGGGCCTGGCCGAAGCCCATCCAGTCGCACATCCCGGTGCTGGTCGGCGCGGCGGGCACCGAAAAGAACTTCAACTGGATCGCGAAGTCGGCCGACGGCTGGATCACCACGCCGCGCGACTTCAACATCGACGAACCGGTCAAGCTGCTGCAGGACACCTGGGCCGCCGCCGGCCGCGACGGCGCGCCGCAGATCGTGGCGCTGGACTTCAAGCCGGACCCCGAGAAGCTCGCCCACTGGCAGGAGATCGGCGTCACCGAAGTCCTGTTCGGCCTGCCCGACAAGTCCGAAGAGGAAGTCGCCGCCTACGTCGAGCGGCTCGCGGGCAAGCTGGCCGCGCTGGTCTGACGCAGCAGGTCGATGAACGCCTGGGCGGCGGCGTCGACGCCCTCGTCGTCGTCGGTGGCGACCAGATCGAGCAGCAGTCCGCGCGTGACGGCCAGACCGAGTCGCACGAACGCGGGATCGGCGCTGCTGCCCGTCTTCGCGTCGACCTCACTGAGCCAGGATTCGACGGCGCCGGGCAGCATGCGGGCGAAGGGCTGCTCGCCCTGCGCGCCGCGGGCGTAGCACTCGAAGAACAGCCGCTCGAACGGACGCATTTCGGACCTGCGGACGTCGGCCCACATCGTGGCCATCGCGTCGGCCGGCTGGGTGGCGGCGTCAGGCAGCACCGTCATCTGGCGGCGCTCGACCTCGGTCACGATCGCCAGCAGCAGCTCGTCTCGGGATCCGAAGTGGTGCAACAGCATTCGATGGCTGGTGCCGACGACCTCGGCCACCTCGCGCAGCGAACGGTCACCGATGCCGCCGTCGGCGAAGGCGTCGATGAGCGCGACGAGCAGCTGCCTGCGCCGCTCGACGTCAGGTGGCCGAGCCACGCAGTTGCTCGCTGCGCGCCTTCAGACCTTGCGCCTCGAGGTCGAGGTAGCGCTTGGTGGTGCCGCGCATGAGCCGCCCGACAAGGCCGCCGACCGGGCCCTGCTGATCGAGCCGCTGACGAACCAGCGTGCCGCCGTCGGGTTGCGCGGCGACCTCGTGCACGGCGATGGTCCGACCGCCCGGCGAGCGCTGCTCCCACGTCCAGGAGCCGCCGTCGTCGACCTTGGTCACCTCCCACACCAGCTTGGGCAGGCGGGGCTGCTTGATCTCGAACCGCTTCCCGACGGCGAGCCCCGGCCCGTCGAGGGCCTTGAGGGTGGTCACCGAGGCGGTCCACTCCGGCCAGCGCTCCACGTCGGAGAACACGTCCCAGACCAGCGCAGGTGAGGCGTCGATTTCGATGGCGCAATCGGTAATCATGTACCGCATGGTACAGGAATGATCCGTCGATGAGGTAGTGGGCATCCCGAATTTCGCGTAGCGGACTACGCGTGCCGTGCATATTGCTTTCGAGCGACAGTTCCTGTGACCCACCTGAAGGGCTCAGCCACTTGAAAGGAAATGTCATGCCATCGATCAGCCCACTCATCGTCCGGGTTTTCGAGGATTCCCACGCCCACGCCCGCAATGGCAAGCGCGGAAACCGGAACCGCGTCGAATCCAAGGGACGCGTCGCTACGCGCCGGTCGCGGTGACGCGGTTGCCGTAGTCCAGCCCCGCGATGGTCGATTTCGACCTTCCGCTGCTTGCGTGGGACTAGGCCAAGCGTGCGCGGTTGCCGTGCTCGGTCGTCGTCACGATGATGTGCGCACCGAGCGGATCGCCGTCGGACATCAAGCCGACGAGGTCCTCGTCTTCCGTCAGCGCCATGAACCGGGAGCCGTCGGTATCGAGCCTGCCGATGATGACCCCGGTGCGCACCGGCCAGTCGTAACGCACGGAGTAGGTCTCGACCGTCGCGGGGCCGTCCACCGCCTCCGTCACCGAAACCTTCGGCAGCGCCGCCACTTCGGCGTTCAGCGCCGCACTGCGGTCGGTGCGCCAATCGACCGGCAACGTCGAGTAGATGCCGACCGAGTACTTGCTCATCGTGCCGCCGTTGGCGCCGACAAAGCCGAATTGTCCTGGCTTGTCACGCATCTCGGCAACCGTGTCGGCGATGGCGTGCAGCGAGTAGCTGTTGCCTGGCCCACCGAAGTAGGGCAGGCCGCCGGTCAGTGTCAGTCCACGCGGGTCGTCTCCCTCGATGCCGAGGGCCTCGCAGATGAGGAAGACCGGGAACGGGAAGCAGCTGTACAGGTCGAAGGTGGCGATATCGTCGACGCCGACCTCCGCCAGGCGCAGCGCCTCGTGTGCGGCATGCGCGGCCGCTGGGCTCGCGCTGAGGTCGGCGCGCTCCAAAAGGCCCTGCTCGACCATGTCGGAGTGGCCGTGCACGTACACCCACTTCTCCTCGGGCACACCGAGCCGACGCGCGGCGTCCACCGACATCATCACCGCCGCGGCGCCCTGGTTCACCTGATCGCGGGCGACGAGCAGTCGCGGGTACGGGTCGCAGATCATCCGGTTGTCGGCGGTGACGGTGACGATCTCATCCACCGAACGCTCGACGGGTGATGACGAAAACGGGTTCTTCGCAGCGATTTTCGAGAACGGCGCGAACAGCTCGGCCATCTGCCTGCGGTAGTCGGCGACGCTCAGCCCGAGCCGGCCGCGACGCGCGTTGTCGAGCAAGCCGTACTGCACAGCTGCGCCCGTCAGACCGTGCTTGATCGTGTACTCGCCGATGTACTGGTGGATCTGATGGCCGCGGTCCTCGAGCTGACCGTCGATGTGCTCGCTGAAATCAGGCTTGTCGTCACGCTTGGCGAAGTAGCGGGCCGTCGACCCGGGCTCTGAGCCGATGATCATCACGACGTCGGCGTCGCCGTTTGCGATCGCGGTGCCGAATTCGGTGACCAGCTTCTGCGGGCCTTGTCCGCCAACGGGTTCGATGACCGAGCGGGCCGGTTGGGCACCGAGCCGTTGCATCACCGAGCGCGGGTAGTTGTTCGACTTACCCAGCTTGGCGGGCATCGGCCCGGAGATCTCGAACTGCCGCAGGCCGACGACCGCATCGACGGCGGAGGCGACGGCGTCGACGCCGGCGCCCGTATCGGTCAGCGCCGCGCGAGCCGCCTCGGTGGCCAGTTCAACCGACGACATGCCCCGGTAGCCGGGGTCGTCGATGTTCTCAGTGAACTGTCCTACGCCGACGATGACAGGGGTGCGCGGGTCGACCATTACAGACCTCCTGACGACTGTTAATTCGCCAGGCTAACTGAAAACTGGAACGTGTTCCTAATTCAGCGACGTCCGTCACATCGCGCGAGCGACCGCATTTGTACGCGCGGCAGCGGCGTGTCTGCATACAAACACGGTCGCTCGCGGTGCGAAGTGAGGCGCTACAGACCCTGCAGGATCTCGCGGGCCAGGCCGGCGGTTTCCGACGGGGTCTTGCCGACCTTGACGCCCGCGGCTTCCAGGGCCTCCTTCTTGGCGGCCGCGGTGCCCGACGAACCCGACACGATCGCGCCCGCGTGGCCCATCGTCTTGCCCTCCGGCGCGGTGAAGCCCGCGACGTAGCCGACGACCGGCTTGGAGACGTTGGCCTTGATGTAGTCGGCCGCCCGCTCCTCGGCGTCGCCGCCGATCTCGCCGATCATCACGATGACCTTGGTGTCGGGATCCTTCTCGAATGCCTCGATGGCGTCGATGTGCGTCGTTCCGATGACCGGGTCGCCGCCGATGCCGATGGCCGTCGAGAAGCCGAAATCACGCAGCTCGAACATCATCTGGTAGGTCAGCGTGCCGGACTTGGACACCAGGCCGACCGGACCCGCGCCGGTGATGTTGGCCGGCGTGATGCCCGCCAGCGCCTCGCCCGGCGTGATGATGCCGGGGCAGTTGGGGCCGATGATCCGGGTCTTCTGACCCTTTTCGACGTTGTAGGCCCACGCATATGCGCTGTCCTGCACCGGAATTCCCTCGGTGATGACCACCAGCAGCGGGATCTCGGCGTCGATGGCCTCGATGATCGCGTCCTTGGCGAACTTCGGCGGCACGAAGACGACGGACACGTCGGCGCCCGTCTCCTTCATCGCCTCGGCTACGGTGCCGAACACCGGCAGCTCGACGTCCTTGCCGTCTTTGTCCTTGTGCGACACCGTCGTTCCGGCCTTGCGGGCGTTGACGCCGCCAACAAGCTGGGTGCCAGCCCTGAGCATCAGCGCGGTGTGCTTGGTGCCCTCACCGCCGGTGATGCCCTGGACGATGACCTTGGAGTTCGCGTTCAGAAATATAGACATTGGGCCATGGCTCCTTAGGGCTACTTGTTCGCCAGCTCGGCGGCTTTGTCGGCACCGGCGTCCATGGTGTCGGCCTGGATCACCAGCGGGTGGTTGGCGTCGGCCAGAATGCGACGACCCTCCTCGACGTTGTTGCCGTCGAGTCGGACCACCAGCGGCTTATTGGCCTCGTCACCGAGGATCTTCAGCGCGTTGACGATGCCGTTGGCCACCGCGTCGCACGAGGTGATGCCACCGAACACGTTCACGAACACGCTCTTGACCTGAGCGTCGTTGAGAATGACGTCCAGTCCCGCGGCCATCACCTCGGCGGACGCGCCGCCACCGATGTCGAGGAAGTTGGCCGGCTTCACACCGCCGTGCTTCTCGCCTGCGTAGGCGGTGACGTCGAGCGTCGACATGACCAGACCCGCGCCGTTGCCGATGATCCCGACCTCACCGTCGAGCTTGACGTAGTTCAGGTCGTGCTCTTTGGCCTTGAGCTCCAACGGATCTGTGGCGTCGCGGTCTTCGAACTCCGCATGCTCGGGGTGCCGGAAGTCGGCGTTGGCGTCGAGCGTGACCTTGCCGTCGAGCGCGAGGATCTGATCGTCGGGGGTGCGCACCAGCGGGTTGACCTCGACCAGGGTGGCGTCTTCGCCGACGAACACCTCCCACAGCTTGGCGATGGTCACGGCGGCGGAGTCGAGCACCTCGGCGGGCAGGTGGCCCCTCTCGGCGATCTCACGGGCGAAGGCGACGTCGACGCCCTTGGTCGCATCGACGGGCACCTTGGCCAGCCGGTCGGGCTTGGTCGCGGCGACCTCTTCGATCTCCATGCCGCCCTCGACCGAGCACATGGCCAGGTAGGTCCGGTTGGCGCGATCGAGCAGGAACGAGATGTAGTACTCCTCGGCGATGTCGCTGGCCTCGGACACCAGCAGCTTCTTCACGATGTGGCCCTTGATGTCCAGGCCGAGGATGTTCTGCGCATGCGTGAATGCGTCGTCGGGGGTAGCCGCGTACTTCACGCCGCCCGCCTTGCCACGACCGCCCGTCTTGACCTGGGCCTTCACCATCACCGGCTTGCCGATCTCCTCGGCGATCGCCTTCGCCTCTTCGGCGGTGGTGGTCACCCGTCCGGGTGTAGTGGGAACGTTGTGCTTGGCGAACAGCTCCTTCGCCTGGTACTCGAAAAGATCCATCAGCTCACTGTCTGTTTGTCTTTGACGTTTGCACCCGACGGGCTCGGGGGAACTTTATCGACACGTGCCGGGAACATCGGCACCGCCTACCACTCATGTGGTAGATCTCACCGGCGCCCGACCGTGACGCAAGTCACATTCTGCGACGGAATACTCTCTCGGCTTGCGACCAACATTGGGATTTGGTTAACGTCTATCGGTCTAGATAACGTTCTGGTCACGACTAGAAGGATATTTCAGGTTGGCGGGGCATCGTTCGAGCAGTTCTCCTGACGGAGACACGCCGAACGCTCGCAACCGGTGGCTCGATCCCGAAGCCACCGTGACCACAGACATCATCCCTTTCAACGAGTTCGGCAAGCTCGGTGACCTGGAGTTTCACCACAATTCCGCGTTCGACCGGGAGTCGCAGGTCATCCATGCGCCCGAGCTCGACGACATGGCGGACACCGACGATCTGATCCCGCTGCGCCTCGCGGTGCCCCCCATGTTCCGGCCGGAGCCACGCGAAGAGCGCCGCTCGTCTTCCTCGCGCGGTGCGCGAAATGCAACACACGCCTACCGCGATAGCAGGACCGACGTCAGCGACGGCGTCGCGGCCACCGACATCATCGACATGAGCGCCCGTCGCGCCGCCCAACACCGCAAGGAGACCGCCAGCGCGGTCAAGGGCCGGTTGATGATCGCGGCGATGGCCGCGGGTGCGACCGCCGCGGGCGCGCACACGATGATGAACCACGCCGACACCACCAGCTCCGACACCGTGTTGGCGGCCGATCAGTCGACCCTCGCCGCAGGCGCGGTCTCCGGCTCCACAGACGGCATGCAGGTGGTCCAGGTCTCGTCGGTGACGGACAACGCCGCACACGCCGAGGAGATCACCAAGGCCGCGGCCTTCGCCCAAGAGCGGGCCGACAGGGAAGCCCGGCTGCAGCGGCCGATGTTCGTGATGCCGACCAAGGGTGTGTTCACCTCCGGGTTCGGCTACCGCTGGGGTGCCCTACACGGCGGAATCGACCTCGCCAACGCGATCGGCACACCGATCGTCGCCGCCGCCGACGGCATCGTGATCGACGCGGGCCCGGCTGCGGGCTTCGGCGCGTGGGTCAAGCTCCGGCACGCCGACGGCACGGTGACGCTGTACGGGCACGTCAACACCTGGAACGTGCAGGTCGGTCAGCGGGTCTGGGCGGGCGATCAGATCGCCACGATCGGCAACCGCGGCAACTCCACCGGCCCGCACCTGCACTTCGAGGTGCTGCTGAACGGCACCGACCGCATCGACCCGGTCGGATGGCTGGCGAAACGGGGCCTGAGCCCCGGCACGTACTCTCCGTAAGTGTGAGCGACCCGGGCCTTTCCGATCCGTCCGACTGGGGGCACTCCCCTAGCGAGCTGGGGGCCCACCCGCTTGCGGGGGACGATTCGTCGCCCTCATCCGATCAACTGTCTGCGCCGAGAACCGGCATAATTCGGCGTGCGCCCACCGGATCGATGCCCGCACTCGAAGAGCCCCACACGACTCACATCGACGTCCAATACCCGGAGCACCAGACCACCTACATCCCCCGCGCCAGGCCGGTGGCGATCAAGGGCCACCGTGCACCCACCCCGAAGTCGGCGGTCGCGACGGCGGTGATGGCGATCGTCAGCGGCTGGGCCACGGCCGTCATCGCGACCGACCTGATCACCGGCTGGTGGGCGTCGGACCGGCTGTTCTGCGTGGCCGTCGGGTTTCTGACGGTGGTTTCCGCGGGGGCACTCATCTTCGGCCTGATCGCGCTGCTGCTGCGCCGACGGTCGGCGCGGCTGCTGATCGTCGTCGGCTCGGTGATCGGGTTGATGATCTTCGCGAGCCTGTTCGTGGCGGGTGCCAAGCTGGCGCCGATCGTCTATGCGATTCCCGTGCTTCCGGTGCTGACGATTCTGCTTGCGCTGCTGCCGTCCACCGCGCGATGGGCCAAACCACGAACCGGCTAGAGACGGTTAGAAGCGCAGTCTTCCGCCAAATCCACGTTTTACAGAGAAAGTGCGAGTAGACGTCTGCAAACCGTGGATTTCGTTGGCGCCGTTGGTGTCCGACTCAGTAGTGGTAACACGAGTGATAGCAGTGAACGCTGCCGCAGAAGGTGCTCGCGGCGGGTCCGTCTTCGTCGGCAGGCGTGACGCGCCATGTTGTTTCGACCGCGTTGTCCGACGGGCGGTCGGATGTGTCGATGAGGGCGCAGTGCAGTGCGCGGCGAGGTTTGTCGCAGGTTTCCATCAGCTCTTGGTCTACGGCTATTCCCAGCTGATTGCGGATCAGCCGCACTCCGAACCTGTCGATCTTGCGGCGCGCACGCAGTCGCTCCGACAGCCCGGCGAGCACCGCCTCGTCGTCGGGACCGATCGGCGCAGCGGGCCCGAAATCCGCGGGTCCGGCGAATTCCATACCGACCAGGCCCACCCCCGCGGACGCCTTCTCGTCGAACCGGACCGCAGTGGCACGCAATCCGGTTTCGGAGAACGCGGCCCGGTCGATGAGCGTGGTGTGCGTCTGCGGCGGTCTGCTGATCGCGCGCTCGACGAAGACCTCGCCAGGCTCGGGCACGAAGTGCTTGTGCAGCAACCAGATTGCGAAGCGCTGCCAGGCATCGGCCGAAACGAGGTAATCGCCTAGCTCCTGGATGCAGTCTCTGTCGTCCTGCGTCAGTACACCGACATTGCTGGCATCCATATCGGCAAGCTCGGCGTAGTCGTCGACGCCATGGTCTCGGATAGTTAACATCGCCAACTCCTGTCACACGGATAAGTCCCGGACCTGGGCAAAAGTCCGAAACTTGGACTTCCAATGTGGCCGGAGAATAACACCGCCGGCAAGGACCAATTGACGCTTCAGCACAATTTGCACTACCTGTTTCTTGATAACTGATGCGCCCCTCAGCAAATGCGCATTGAATGCAAAGGTTTTTCCTGGCCGCGTCGATAGGCTTTTGCCACCGGACCGGCGGCGAAACGGGGGCGGTTCATGGAAGTGCGGCTACACCAGAGCGTCGCCGACTTCCGCGCTGCGGCGCTTGGCATCTACGAAGCCGACCCTGTTACGGCCACCGTGGAACTGATGGTCTTGTGTAGCCGACTGGTCGACCGCAACCCGGCCCCGCTGCTGATTACGGTTCGAAACGCAGGCAAGCCGGTCGGCGCGGCGTTCCAGACGTTGCACTCGCCGTTGATGTGCAGCGGCCTGCCGGAGTCGGCGACGAGCAGTGTGATCGACGAAATCGCCCCTTTGCGACCACATCTCAACGGCGTGAATGGCCCACACCACATTGCGACGAATTTCGCAGCCATGTGGCGCGCGGCCACGGGGGCAGTCGGAGCAGTACGCATCCGGCAGAGGCTGCACCGGCTTGGCGAGCTGTTCGCGCCGGCGGAGGTGGCAGGTGAGGCGCGGCCGGCCCAACAAGCCGACGAGGGGCTAATCAGCAACTGGCTCAACGGGTTTCGTGCCGAGGCATTGGGCATGCCGGTGGACACTGCAGTCGATCCTCGTCACGTGCGCACGGCCAAGGAGTCGCCGGACGAGATTCTGCTGTGGACCGTGGCGGGTGAGCCGGTAGGCCTGGCGGGGGTGCGCCTGCCCATCGTGGGAGTTTCGCGGATCGGACCCGTCTACATCCCGCCCAAGATGCGCGGACACGGGTACGGCTCGGCGGTGACGGCCGCCGCGGCGGACTGGGCACTCCGAGCGGCCGCGACGGAGGTGGTCTTGTTCACCGATCCCGACAATCCGGCGTCCAATGCGGCGTATCGAAGCATCGGCTTCCGGCCGGTCAGCGATTACGCCCGGATTGACTTCTCGCCGAGCTCATGACGCCCGCTTGGTGGCGATCAACAGGCCGCTGGGCGCTATATCGGTCGCCACGAGGTCATCGTGCCCCAGCACGGTTCGCCGCCGTGCTTCCAGGGCGGTGTCGGCAGGTCGCGCCGCCGTCGGCTTCGCGTTGTACGCAAGAACGAGCATGGCACCGGGTGATGACGCGTCCACGATCGCGCTGACATCGTCGGCGGTCCAGGCGGACGCGTCGGCGAAGACGAGATCGAAGCCGCCCTTGTGGTCGGCCAGCACCGTCGCGGCGTCGAGTGTCTCCAGCCGCACGAAGGACGGCCAGCGATAAGTACGCGCGGCGGCGCTGAGGGTCTCGTCGGTCTCGATCGCCAAGATGTGCACATCGTCGCGCGATCCGAGGCCGGAGACCAGCCATGCAGTCATGACACCGACGCCGGCGCCGATCTCGAGAATCCCTGCGCCGGTAGGCAAATGCGCGGCCTGGGCTGCGAGCAGCCGGCCCACATCGTCCGGGCACGCCCTGGCGAAGCGCTCGGCGACGGCTCGCCGCTTGGCGTGGGCCACCGGCTCCGGGATGCGCGCCGAAAGCGCGTACAGTCCGTCGCTCGCGTTCTCGACCAATTCGCCGACCATCGAATCATGAGCGCCGGACTCGCGCAGGCACGTCTCGACGGTCCGACGAATCTGCGGATAGCCGTCGGCGAGTTCATCGTCGACGAAGCCTGCGACGGCTTCGTTCAACGTCGTCAGCGCTGTCTCGGCGTTCAGGTCGCCCAGGATGGCGCGGGTGCTCTCGACGTCCTTGCGAGCAAGGCCGATCAGCCCGCGGCGCACCGATTGTGTCTGCGACGCGGGATCGGCGAGCATCTTCTCGACGCGTTCGGTCTCGCGGTGGTAGCGATCCAGGTACAGGTGGACGACGGGGCCGTCAGGAGCCGGATCCGGGTCGAGGATGTCGAGGAGCGACCGCAGCCAGGCCGCCAGTTGCTGACCGGGCACCCCGAGCGCCTCCCAACACCGCGGATGCGCGCGCAACTGGCGACCCAGGTACCCGCACCGGTCCAGCGCGCGGCGGCTGTCGAGGATGTCCTCCAACGGGCCGTATGTGGCCGCCAACTCGGTGGCCCGCTGCTCGGCCACCGAGGCCAGCAGCGCCAGGTGCAGATAGACGTGGAATGCCGCGAGCACCCGCCAGGCATGCCACCGGTTCGCACCGGAGAGCATGGACGGGTTCCAGGGAGTCAGCACGGGACGCTCGACCCGCCCGCCGTCTGCCTGCATGAGGGTTTCCGCACCGAGCAGGTCGTAGAGCTTCAGGTGTGTCGACTCGTGCAGCATGTGCTCGGCAACCCACCACGGACTGCCGAGCGTTTCCCGGAGGAAGAAGGTCCCGCCGAGATCGGGGCGGGAGCTCGACCCGAAGAAGGCCTTGTCCGCCGGTACGCACGCGATCGTGTTGGCGTGATGAAGTGCGCTGCGCGCCACCATCGGAAGCAGTTCGCCGAGCAACTCCGCGCCCCTGGCGAGCATGTCGACCCCCTCGCGGGCGGGCGTACTGGGCAACATGCGATAGCGCTGCCTGATCAGTTCGCGGAAGGCCCTGCCATAGGGGTCGTCGGCGTGCTCGTCGCGCCAGATCCAGCCGTGGAAAGATTCCGGGCCCAGCGGCACGAGCGAGCCGTCCTGCAGCGGGGTATCGGTGCCGCCGCACTCGACGTAGCGGGCCGCGGCCGCGAATACGGCAGCACAGTCGGTGAGCCGCAGCAGCTGGGGCCTGCGCGGGGCGCCGAGGACAAGCTGTCTGTGGGCATGGCCAATGGCCGATCTCAGGGTCGTCTCCGTGAATAGCCGACGATGGTCGTCGTCGGAACGGTGCTCAACGGCCGCAACGAGCCTTTTCGCCTCGGGCATGTCGGACGTCAGCTCTTCGAGTTGGGCGATGAGACGGTCTCGCCTGCCGTCGAGGATCGAGTTGTCGTCACCGAAGGGCACCTCGGACGCCAGCGCCTGCTCGACCGATTCGAAGACGTGCATGGGCGCTCCCTTCGTGTACGGGGCTCCGAACAGTGTCTGCGATATCTCCCGGCCTCAGGCAGGAATCAGCATTCAGAGCTTCTGCACGGGTGCGTGGTTGTGCATCAGCTTCACCCGCCCGGCGCTGCCGAAGTCGATGAGCGACATGGCCGATTCGCCCATACCGGAGACCTCTTCGACGCGGCCGAGGCCGTACTTGTCGTGGCTGACCCGGTCCCCCGCCTCGAGCACTAGCAGCGGGCGCTTGCCCGCCGCGACGCGCGACGGTGACGGCCGCGGCGTCCCGAAGCGACCCGCGCCGCTGACGGGGGCCGAGAGCGACGGCACGGGGTCGATGCGCCGCCAGTCGATGAGCTCCTGCGGGATCTCGCGAAGGAATCGCGACTCGGGGTTGAGCATCGGCTGGCCCCACGATGAGCGGACCTTCGCCCGGCTCAGGTAAAGCCGTTGGCGCGCACGGGTTATCCCGACGTAGGCGAGCCGCCGTTCCTCCGACAGTTCGGTGGGATCGCCGAGCGCCCGCATGTGCGGGAACATGCCGTCCTCCCAGCCGGTCACGAAGACCACAGGGAATTCCAGGCCCTTGGCGGTGTGCAGCGTCATCATCGTCACCACACCGGCACCGTGCTCGGGCAGGTCGTCGGCGTCGGCCACCAGCGACACCCGCTCCAGGAACGCCGCGAGCACGCCCGTATCCGGCACGTCCTCGTCGTCCAGGTCGGTGCCCAGCGCCTCGGCGTTGGCCAGGTCTGTGCTGAATTCGTGTGCGACGCTGACCAATTCGTTGATGTTGTCGAGTCGCGCCAGATCCTGCGGGTCGCTTGACGCCTCGAGCTCGGTGCGATAGCCCGTGCGGTCGAGCACCGCTTCGACCAGTTCGCCGAGCTCGCCGTCGAGGCGCCCGCGCAGTTCGTCGATCATCTCGACGAAGCCGGCGATCGCCTTCTCCGAGCGGGTGTTCAGCATCGGCACCTTGCCTTCGGCGGCCGCCTGCAGCGCGTCGTTGAAGCTGCCGCCGGTGTTCTCGGCGTAGACGGCGACGCACGCCTCGGCCCGATCGCCGATGCCGCGGCGCGGCGTGTTCAGGATGCGACGCATGCTCACCGAGTCGCCGGGGTTGTCGAGCACTCTCAGGTAGGCGACGATGTCGCGGATCTCCCTGCGTTCGTAAAAGCGCACGCCCCCAACGACTTTGTACGGTATACCCGCCCGGATGAACACCTCTTCAAGGGCACGCGACGAGTTGTTGGTGCGGTAGAACACCGCGACGTCGTTGTACGTGATGTCGCCGCGGTCGGCGAGCGCGTCGATCTCCTCGGCGACGAACCTCGCCTCGTCGTGTTCGTTGTCGGCGACGTAGCCGACGATGAGTTCGCCCTCGCCCGCGTCGGTCCACAGCCGCTTCTCGCGGCGCCCGGCGTTGCGCGCTATGACGGAGTTGGCCGCCGACAGGATGTTCTGCGTCGACCGGTAGTTCTGTTCGAGCAGAATCGTTGTGGCGTTGGGGAAGTCGCGTTCGAAGTCTTCGATGTTGCGGATGGTCGCGCCGCGGAACGCGTAGATGGACTGGTCCGCGTCGCCCACCACACATAGCTCAGCGGGTGCGATCCCGTCGACGGTGGTCTCGGTTCCGACCAGCTCGCGCACCAACACGTACTGGGCGTGATTGGTGTCCTGGTACTCGTCGACGAGGATGTGCCGGAACCGGCGCCGGTAGTACTGGGCGATCTGCGGAAACGCTTGCAGCACAGCGACTGTCTCGCCGATGAGGTCGTCGAAGTCCAGTGCGTTGGCGGCGCGCAGCCGACGCTGGTATTCGGCGTACACCTCGGCGATGATCCGCGCCAGCTCCTCCTCGGCCTCCGACGCTTCGGCGGCGGCCTGCTCGGGGCCGATCAGCTCGTTCTTCAGGTTCGAGATCCCGTTGGCCAGCAACCGCGGCGAGTACCGCTTGGTGTCCAGGCCCATGTCCTTGCCGATCATCAGCAGCAACCGACGCGAGTCGTCGGCGTCGTAGATGGAGAAGTTGGAGTTCAGCCCCGGCAGCAGCGACGCCTGGTTGCGCAGGATGCGGACGCAGGTGGAGTGGAACGTCGACACCCACATCGCCCTGGCGCGCGGGCCGACGAGCTGCACCACCCGCTCGCGCATCTCGGCGGCGGCCTTGTTGGTGAACGTGATGGCGAGCACTTGCCCGACGCCGACCTCGCGGGCGGCCAGCAGGTAGGCGATCCGACGGGTCAGCACTGCCGTCTTGCCCGAGCCGGCGCCTGCGACGATGAGCAGCGGGGTGCCCTCATGCAGCACCGCCTGGCGCTGCTGGGGGTTGAGCCCTTCGAGAAGCTGGTCGGCCTCGGGACTAGCAGGGGGATGGCTTACGTGCACACTCATGTCCGCCCCAACTTACCGCCGTTCAACGACACCTTTGCGCTGGCACGGCCTGAAATGGCACACTCATAGCCGTGCTCATTAAGCAGCGTCGATTTTTCTACGGGTACCGGCCAGCGGTGCCCGTGGTCTAGCTGCTTCCCAGAGCCCCGCGGTCCGCTTCCGGATCCGGGGCTCGTCTCTTGTGTGAGGCCCGAAGCCGGATGGGACCAGCCCCACACAATGAGGAGTCAGAAATGTCTATCGAAACGGAACCCGTGGCCGAAATCGACGATCTGCGTCTGGAGATCGACCGCCTCGACGCCGAGATCCTGGCCGCAGTCAAGCGTCGCACCGAGGTGTCCAAGCTGATCGGCAAAGCCAGGATGGCCTCCGGCGGCACCCGCCTGGTGCACAGCCGCGAGATGAAGGTCATCGAGCGCTTCAGCGAGCTCGGCCCCGAGGGCAAAGACCTCGCGATGCTGCTGCTCCGCCTGGGCCGCGGCCGCCTCGGCCACTGAGCCGTTCGCGATTTGGGCGCGGTACCGTGCGCTGAGCGCCGGTTAGCGCGCCGAAATCACTACTTGCGCAGGGCGTCCTCGAGCCATGGCGTCAGCCATTTCACCGCGTCCGGGGTGGGGTGCAGACCGTCCAAGCGCATCTTGATGCCGTCGACCTTGTTCGTGTAAACCCCGTTAGGACACAGCTTCTCGTTGAGGTCGAGCACCGTTGCGAACTTGCGTTCGCCGACGATGCGGCGCAACAGCTTGTTCCAGTCGTCGACGCGATCAGGCTCGTCCTCCGGGTACAGCGACCCGTCCGGCTGTTCACCGCGCCGGTTGTACGGGGCCGTCGTCACCACCACCCGCGCGCCCGTCGACCCGAGGATGTCCAGCGCCCGCCGCAACTCCCCTCCGAGATACCCGTCGAAAGCCGGATCCCCGACGTGTGTCCATTTCCCCTCGTTGACGCGGTCGACAGCCTCCCAGCGCCCGATGATCAGCAGCACGACGTCGGGCTTGGCGTGGCTGATCCGCTGGGCCCACCTGGCAGGCCAGGTCTCGCACTCGGGCTTCTGGGTGAGGGTCTCACCCGTTGAGCGGTACGGCCCGCCGCGCGCGATACCGCAGCCGATCGTGGTGAAGTCGATGAACTTGAAGCCGGGCGTCGGCGGCAGGTAGCGCATCATCGTCCAGGCCATCGAGTCCCCGAATACGGCGACAGTGCGCGTGCCGGGGGTGAGCCGGGCCGTCCCGCCGATCTCAACCGGAACCTCGGGGTGGGCGGCGGCGGCGAGCACGTCGGGCCCGGCCTGACGGGTGTCGTCCCCCGATCTGAGGCCGACGGGCACGACGACCATCGTGGCGACGGCCGCGGTCGCCAGCGTCGCAGCCGCAAGCCGCAGCTGCGGCACGTGGGTGGGCCGCCACCGGCGGATAGGCTGCTCGATCAGCCACCACGACGCCGCGGCCAGCGCGACCGTCGTGGTAGCCCGAATCGCGAAGAGCGACATGCCCGTAAGGCCGGTGCGTTCGCCGTTGAGCGCGAGAAAGACCGGCCAGTGCCAGAGGTAGACGCCGTAGGAGATCATTCCGAGCCACACCAGCGGCGGGACGGCCAGCACGCGCGCGACGAGCCCGCGCTGATCCATCGCCACCGGCGCGACTATGAACACCGCCGCGACCGCGACGACGATCAGCAGGCCCCGGCGGAACTCCGGCGCACTGCCCGTCGCGAAGTGCGCCACCACCGCGAGCATCGTCAGGCCGATGACCGGGAGCAGTTGCACGATCCAGCGGCCCCACCGCGACCGGAACTGCGCGCCGTAGCGCCCCAGCGACGACCAGTCCCGCACCAGCAGCGCCGCCGCCCCAGCGCCGACCAGCAGGGCCTGTACGCGGGTGTCGGTGCCGAAGTAGACGCGGTTGAGCGACCCGTCGGACACCAGCAGGCACGCCGCGACCGCCGAGGCCGCCGCTCCCGCCGCGGCGACGCCGAACACCACGAACCGGACCGTGCGCAGCGTCGGGCGTGCCTCCCGATGCCTGACCAGAAAGGCCAGTGAGACGGCGATGGCCACCAGCACCAGCGGCCACACGACGTAGTACTGCTCCTCGACCGCCAGCGACCAGGTGTGCTGCAGCGGCGACGGCGGATCGCCCTGGGTGAAGTAGTCGGTGTGGCGGAAGACGAAGACCCAGTTGGCAACCCAGAAGAACGCGCCGACGGCGTCGTCGCGGACATCGGCGACGGCGTTCGACGGGAACAGCTCCCGCAGCACGACGACGGCCAGCACCATGATGATCAGCGCGGGCAGCAGCCGTCGGGCCCGGCGGACCCAGAACCCGGGCAGGTCGATCGCGCCGGTGCGGCCGAGCTCTTCGAGAAGCAGCGAGGTGATCAGGAATCCGCTCAGCACGAAGAACACGTCGACGCCGATGAAACCGCCTGGGACACCGGGGATGCCGCCGTGATCGGCGAGCACCAACGCGACCGCGAGCGCGCGGATGCCGTCCAGCGCGGGGATGCCAGCCGAACCGCCCAAGCCACGCCGAGGTCGTGGGGATGCCCTTGGGACACCCCGGTCGACGGCGCGCTCGGGCGGCGCGACCCACCGGTGGCCACTCACCGGGGAAATCTTTCCTTCGCGAGCAGACGCAAAAGTCCCCGACACGCCGAGTGCCGGGGAGCTTTTGCGTCTTTTCGCGCTACCTAGGTCGGCGGCTACTTGGTGAGGGCTATGTACTTCGTGTCGAGGTACTCCTCGATGCCCTCGAAACCGCCTTCCCTGCCGAAGCCGGATTCCTTGATGCCGCCGAATGGCGCAGCGGCATCGGAGATCACCCCGCGGTTGACGCCGACCATGCCGGACTCGACGCCCTCGGCCGCACGTAGCGCCCGGTCCAGGTCGCGGGTGTAGATGTAAGCGGCCAGGCCGTACTCGGTGTCGTTGGCGGCCGCCACGCCCTCCTCCTCGGTGTCGAAGCCGGTGATCGGGGCGACGGGCCCGAACACCTCCTCCTTGAGGATGCGGGCGTCGGCGGGTACGTCGGCCAGCACGGTCGCGGGGTAGAAGTTGCCGGGGCCGCCGGGTGCGACGCCGCCGACGGCAACGGTGGCGCCCTTGGACACCGCGTCGGACACCAGATCCGCGACGGTGGCGACCTGCTTGGCGTTGATCAGCGGGCCGAGGGTCGACGACTCGTCGATGCCCTTGCCGAGCTGGAACTCGCTCATCCGCTTGACCAGCTTCTCGGTGAACTCCTCGCGCACGGAGTTCGCGACGTGGAAGCGGTTGGCGGCCGTGCAGGCCTCGCCGCCGTTGCGCATCTTGGCCAGGATCGCGCCCTCGACGGCGGCGTCGACGTCGGCGTCGTCGAACACGACGAAGGGCGCGTTGCCGCCCAGTTCCATCGACGTCCGCAGCAGCGCGTCCGACGCCTGCTTGACCAGCGCCTTACCGACGCCCGTTGAGCCGGTGAACGTCAGCTTGCGCAGCCGACCGTCGTCGATCAGCGCAGTGGTGACCTCGCGAGGATTGTTCGTGGGCAGCACCGACAGCACACCCTTGGGCAGGCCCGCGTCGTCCATCAGCTTGGCCAGCAGCAGCATCGTCAGCGGAGTCTCCTGCGCGGGCTTGACGATCATCGTGCAGCCGGCCGCCACCGCAGGTCCGATCTTGCGGGTGCCCATCGCCAGCGGGAAGTTCCACGGCGTGATGGCGTAGCAGGGCCCGACGGGCTGCTTGGTGACGATGATGCGGCCCGTGCCCGCGGGGCTCGGCGTGTACCGGCCGTGGATGCGCACGGCCTCCTCGGCGAACCAGCGGAAGAACTCGGCGCCATAGGTGACCTCGCCCATGCTCTCGCGCAGCACCTTGCCCATTTCGAGGGTCATCAGCGTGGCGAGGTCCTCGGCACGCTCGGTGATCTTCTCGAACACCGACCGCAACACTTCCCCACGCTTGCGCGGCGGGGTGGCCGCCCATTCCGCCTGCGCCGCGGCCGCAGCATCCAGCGCGGCGATCGCATCCTCGGCGGTGGCGTTGGCGACCGAGATCAGAACCGAGTCATCGGAGGGGTCGAGCACGTCGAAGGTGGACGATCCCTTGCGCTCCTCACCGCCGATCCAGAGACCAGTGGGAACGGACTTCAGCAACACGGAGGTATCCATAATTCTCTCTTACACCTTTGTTCAAATGGCCGCACTAGGGTCGAGGCATGAGCGTCGAAACGCAGCAGATCCCCGACATCTCAGCCACTCCAGCATGGCAGGCGCTGGTGCGACATCATGATCAGATTCGCGACAAACATATCCGCGAACTTTTCGACGAGGATCCGGCCCGGGGTACCGAGCTGGCGCTGACGGTCGGCGACCTGTACATCGACTACAGCAAGCACCGGATCACCCGCGAAACGCTGAAACTGCTGGTCGACCTGGCGCAAGCCGCAAATCTGGAACAGCGCCGCGACGCCATGTATTCCGGTGTGCACATCAACACCTCCGAAGACCGAGCCGTGCTTCACACCGCCTTGCGGCAGCCGCGGGGTGTCGAGCTGACCGTCGACGGTCAGGACGTCGTGACAGATGTGCACGAAGTGCTGGACCGGATGGGCCAGTTCACCGACCGGCTGCGCAGCGGCGAGTGGACCGGCGCGACGGGCGAACGGATCACCACCGTGATCAACATCGGCATCGGCGGCTCCGACCTGGGCCCGGTGATGGTGTACGACGCGCTGCGCCACTACGCCGACGCGGGTATCTCGTGCCGGTTCGTGTCCAACGTCGACCCGGCCGATCTCGTGGCGAAGCTGGACGGACTGGATCCGGCCACAACGCTTTTCATCGTCGCGTCGAAGACGTTCTCCACGCTGGAGACGCTGACGAACGCGACGGCGGCGCGGCGCTGGCTCACCGAAGCGCTCGGTGACGCAGCGGTGGCGAAGCACTTCGTCGCGGTGTCGACGAACAAGAAGCTCGTCGACGACTTCGGCATCAACACCGACAACATGTTCGGCTTCTGGGACTGGGTCGGCGGTCGGTATTCGGTCGACTCGGCGATCGGCCTTTCGGTGATGGCGGCGATCGGCAAGGAGCGGTTCGCCGAATTCCTCGCAGGCTTCCACATCGTCGACGAACACTTCCGCACCGCCCCGTTGAACGCGAATGCTCCTGCGCTGCTTGGCCTCATCGGCCTCTGGTACAACAACTTCTTCGGCGCCCAATCGCGCGCGGTGTTGCCGTACTCGAACGACATGTCCCGGTTCGCCGCGTACCTGCAGCAACTGACGATGGAGTCCAACGGCAAGTCGGTGCGGGCCGACGGAACACCGGTAACCACCGACACGGGCGAAATCTTCTGGGGTGAACCGGGAACCAACGGCCAGCATGCGTTCTATCAACTGCTGCACCAGGGCACGCGGTTGATCCCCGCCGACTTCATCGGGTTCAGCCAGCCCACCGACGACCTGGCCACCGCCGATGGCACCGGCAGCATGCACGACCTGTTGATGAGCAACTTCTTCGCCCAGACGCAGGTGCTGGCGTTCGGCAAGACCGCAGAGGAGATCGCCGCGGAGGGCACGCCGCCAGAGGTGGTGCCGCACAAGGTGATGCCGGGCAACCGTCCGTCGACTTCGATCCTCGGCACCCAGCTGACGCCGTCGATAATCGGCCAGTTGATCGCGCTGTACGAGCATCAGGTCTTCACCGAGGGCACCATCTGGGGCATCGACTCATTCGACCAATGGGGCGTCGAACTGGGCAAGACGCAGGCAAAGGCGTTGTTGCCCGTCATCACCGGCGACGCGTCGCCGCCGAAGCAGTCGGACAGCTCAACCGATGCGCTCGTGAGGCATTACCGCACCGAGCGCGGTAGATCGGCCTGAGCCGCACCGAACGCGGTCGCGACGCCTAGAACCCGCGCGGGCGACCATATGTCTGCACCCTGACGACGCCGCTCAACGAAAAGAAGACGCTTACATGCATTGTCGTCGTCGACGGTGCTCGCTGGGGCGGAACGGCTTGCTGCAGAGGTGATTCCGCAGCTCAGCTGACTCACCGATTTCGCTGAATTTAGGTAGTTTGCGTTCGGCTGTTTGCGTGGTAAACCGGAAATATGATGGCGAGACTGAAATTCATTGCTCCGCTGTTAATGGCGGGAGCGGCCGCGACGGCGATCGCCGCGGCGCCGGTGGCTACCGCAGATGCCTACGCGGCGGCGACAGGTACTTCGAGCATCACCATTCCTGCAAGCCCCGGCGGTGACGGCTGCGCCAATGGGGTCTGCGGCAGCGGCGATGCCAGCGGCGGCAGCGGCTGTACTGCCGATGGAACGTGCGGTTCCGGGGGCCCCCTCGGCGGCGGCGGCTGTACTGCGGCTGGAGTTTGCGGCAACGGTGGCCCCTTCGGCGGTGGCGGCTGCGTGCCCGGCGTGGGCTGCTTCAACTGGGGCTAGTTACGGCTGCTCGCGAGCAGACGCAAACGATCCCCGACACGGCGCGGGGCGTGGATAAGCGGTGGCTCGCCCGACATCACGCCGCACCGCGGTGCGGGGTGACACATCGCGACGCGGTTGCCTTTCTCCGGTCTACGAAGCGGGAATGGTGATGCAACCCTTAGCGCGACGGCAGCGCCTCATCGGCGCTCCTGCCGCGTTTGTCGGGAGCGTATTCGATTGTTGGACTAGACCTTTGCCAGAATTACGGCGTGTAGGACTGGCACGGACCGCCCGGAACACAAGCTGTCGCACCGTTGGGTCCGAATACAGCCCACGGCCCACCGGGAACACTGGCCGAGCCGGTGCCGTTCGGAGCAACCTGCGCGCCGGGGCCAGCCGGGACCTCGGCGCCTGCGCCCTCGGGACCGGCAGCCGGAGTGCATGGGGTGCCGTCAGGGTTGAAGCATGGCGGATCGTCAGCAGCAGCAATCGGAGCGAGCGCGATCGTCGATGCCGCAGCGCCCGCGAACAGGATGGACGTCATTGCTTTCTTCAGTTTCGCGTTCATGCAAGTGGGCTACCACGCGAAATAGGGGCCTAAACCTAAAGAAGGTCTAAGCAAATGGCTTGGTCAGCCGCGGCGGCAACACCTTCATCAACTGCACCAGTGGCGCCCATGGCCACCACGGCACGGCGGCTCGGCCGGATTCGCGTTCGATCGCGTTGACCATGGCCCTGGTGCCGGTCTCGTTGTCGACCATCAACATCGTCGACCCCGACCTGGCGGTCATCTCCGACTCGATGTAGCCGGGTTCGATCACCGTGACCTTGATCGGACCGCTCGGAGTACTCGGCGCGCAGCGATTCGCCCAGTGACGACACACCCGCCTTGCTCGCGGCGTAGGCGGCCTTGACGCCGGGCACGCCCTTGTTGCCGAGCACCGACGAGATCAGCACCAGATGTCCGCCGCCGGAATTCTTGAACATCTCGATGGCGGTTTCGATTTGGACCAGGGCGGCCACCAGATTGGTCTCGATGGTCTGCTTGTTGGCGTACAGCTTGCCGGAGCCGAGCGGGGCGCCCTTGCCGATACCGGCGTTGACGATGATGCGATCGATGCCGCCGAGTTGGTCTTCCAGTTCGGCGAACACCTTGGGCACCTGGTCGTGGTCGTTGACGTCCAGCGCCGCGACGGCCACGGTGATGCCGGGGTGCCGCTGGGTCAGCTCCGTCTTGAGCTCGTCGAGGCGGTCGAGCCGACGGGCGCACAGCGCGAGGTCGCGGCCCTTGGCGGCGAATTCCCTGGCCATGCCCGCTCCGAGGCCCGAGCTGGCACCGGTGATCAAGATCTTCTGCCGAGTCACCCGGACAGCGTAAGCATGATGGGTGCATGACCCGTAATCGAAGTGCGCTACTGCTGGTGACCGGATCGCTGCTGGTCGGCCCGCTCGCCTTGGCCGCGAGCGCACAGGCCGTGCCCGCAGGCCCGCTGTACCGACTGGTCGATACCGCCGTCCAGCGACTGGCCACCGCCGATCCGGTAGCGGCCTCCAAGTGGGTCAACAACGGTCCGCCCATCGACGATCCGCCGCGGGCTAACGCGGTACTGGATGCGGTCGGCGCCGACGCCACCGCTCACGGCATCGAACCTGCATACGTGCGAACCGTCTTCACCGACCAGATCAACGCCACCGAGGGAATCGAGTACATGCGGTTCGCCCAGTGGAAGTTCGATCCGACCCTCGCGCCTGCAACCGGGCCTGACCTGTCCGAGTCGCGCACCGCGATTGACGGCTTCAACAAGACGATGGTCGATGAGATTGCGCTGCAGTGGAATTCGTTGCACAGCCCGACGTGTTCAGCCGACCTGCAAGAGACGACGGACGCCGTCGCGACCGCCCGCCAACTCGATCCGCTCTATCGTCAGGCGCTGGCGTCGGCGACCCGCTCGTACTGCCGAATCACTTGAGCAGCCGCGACATCCGCCGGTCGGCGAGGATCTTGCCGCCGGTCTGGCACGTCGGGCAGTACTGAAACGACTTGTCGGCGAACGACACTTCGCGCACGGTGTCGCCGCACACCGGGCACGGCAGCCCGGTGCGGGCGTGCACCCGCAGCCCGGACCGCTTCTCCCCCTTGAGCGTCGCCGCCTGCTGGCCGACCGACCGCGACACCGCGTCGGTGAGCACCGAGATCATCGCGTCGTGCAGCGCGGCCAGCTGCGCGTCGGTCAGCTTGCCCGCCGTCGCGAACGGCGAGAGCTTCGCCACGTGCAGGATCTCGTCGCTGTAGGCATTGCCGATGCCCGCGATGACCTTCTGATCGGTGATGACGGTCTTGATCCGCCCGCTCTGGCCTGCCAGCACGTCGGCCAGGCCTTCGGCCGTCAGCTCCAGCGCGTCCGGTCCGAGCGCAGCGATACCGGGTACCTTCGCGGGGTCGTCGACCAGCCACACCGCAAGCCGCTTCTGCGTGCCCGCTTCGGTCAGATCGAATCCCGGTGCGGCACCGGGTGTTCCGAGGTGTACCCGCAGCGCGATCGGGCCCTTACCGGGCTTGAGCGGCCCGGCGGCCAGCTGATCGGACCAGCGCAGCCAGCCCGCGCGGGACAGGTGCGTGATCAGGTGAAGGTCGCCTACCTGCAGGCCGAGATACTTACCCCACCGGTTCGCGCCGGTGACCTCCCTGCCGTGCAGCGCAGTGGTCGGCGGGTCGAAGGTCTTCAGTACAGAAAGCGCGGACACGTCGACGCGTCCGATGGTGAGGCCGACGGCGTGCCGACGCAGGTGGTCGGCCAGGGCTTCGACCTCGGGCAGTTCAGGCATGAATCCAGTGTGCCCGTTAGACGCGGCTGCCCGAAGTGTCCCTCACGATCAGCGACAATCCCCAGCTGACGATCGACAACACGATCGCCGCCCAGATCGCCGTCCACCAGAAATCCTCGATGTAGAGGCCCCAATGGGTGGTGTGCTCGGTGATCCGGGACGTGACCCACAACATCAGCGCGTTGATCACGATGTGGATCAGGCCGAGCGTGAGGATGTACAGCGGGATCGAGATGATCTGCACGATCGGCTTGATGATCGCGTTGACCAACCCGAAGATCACCGCGACGACGAAGATGATGCCGATCTTCTGCAGGGTCGTGTCGCCGCCGACGAATTCGATGCCGGAAACGACCAAGGTAACTATCCATAAAGCGAGTCCGGTTACTGCTGCGCGCAGCAGAAAAGCCATCATGCGGCCGATGATGCCAATCGAATGTGCACACACGGTGAAAAACACGCAGAAATCTCGCCGCCTGTGCACACTCGGCGCAGCGCGACCTGTCCCTACCGGCTCCGCAGTAGGTAGGTGTCCATGATCCAGCCGTGGCGGGCGCGCGCCTCGGACCGCAGCTTCACGATGTGTTCACTGACCTCGCCGACGCTGCCCGAAACCAGCAGTTCGTCGGGCGTGCCGAGGTAGGCGCCCCACCAGATACGGGTCTCCGGCGGACAGGACCGGAACGCGCAGTCGCCGTCGAGCATGACCACCGCGCTGCCGTCGAGCCCGTCGGCCGCCAGCCGCCTGCCGGTGGTGATCAGGACCGGCTCGCCAATGTCGTTGAGCGGGATGCGATGTCGGGCGGTCAACGCCTGGATCGCGGTGATACCGGGGATGACGTCGTAGTCGATCTCGACGCGCTGTGCCACCGCATCCAGGATCCGCAGCGTGCTGTCGTACAGCGACGGGTCGCCCCATGCCAGAAACGCGCCGACGCCGTCGTCGGTGAGTTCGCGTTCGATGGCGTCGGCCCAGACCGCCGCGCGCGCCGCGTGCCAGTCAGCGACGGCCTGCCGGTACTCGGCGTCCTTCGCCCGCGGCGGGTCGGCCAGTTCGACGAACCGGTACCCCGGCTCCGCGATGAACCGCTCGCAGATCTGCCGCCGCAGCGCCACCAGGTCGCTCTTCGCCTCGCCCTTGTCCATCGCGAAGAACACGTGCGTGTCGTTGAGCGCACGTACGGCTTCCGCCGTCACATAATCGGGGTCGCCTACCCCGATACCGATGACGTGGATCAACCGCATAAACGGAAGCGTAAAGGTACGGACTCACTACGGTTGCATTCAAAGTATCCGGTACCGCGGGTATTGACATCTTTTGGCTGGCCTCTCTACCTTTGAGGCACAGCGTCGATAGAGGGAGTCGCGGATGACCGCCTCGATGAGGCAGCAGACTGATGCCGCCGCTGCTCCTCGCGTGCGCGAACCCAACCGCCAAGAGTTCGCCGAGCGTCTGCTCAAGGGGTCGGTGAAGAAGTCCTACGCGCCCGCCGTCGATATCGACTGGGATGCGCCGCTTGATCCCGACAAGTTCTTCCTGCCGCCGAGGTGTGTCTCGCTGTACGACACCCCGATGTGGGACGAGATGACCCGCGAGCAGCAGATCGAACTGTCGCGCCAGGAGCTCGTCAACACGCTCTCGGCCGGTATCTGGTTCGAGAACATCCTCAACCAGGCGCTGTTGCGCAAGATCATGCACCAGGATCCGACGGCCCGCTCCACGCACTACGAGCTGACCGAGCTCGGCGATGAAACCCGCCACATGGTGATGTTCGGCAAGGCGATCGAACACGTCGGCGCGAAGCCCGTGCAGCCCCGCTGGTGGCACCGCGTCGTCATCAACGCCCTGCCGCTGAGCTTCAAGGGTTCAGTGCTCTGGGTGGCCGCATTGATCGGCGAGGAGATCTTCGACTCGCTGCAGCGGCAGATGATGGACGACGACGAACTGCAGCCAATGGTGCAGCGGCTCATGCGGATTCACGTGACCGAGGAAGCCAGGCACATCCAGTTCGCCCGCGACGGCCTGCGGAAGCGAACACCGACGATGGGCCGATTCACCAAGCTGTGGGTGTCCAACATCAACGGGTTGGGCGGATACTTCTTCCGCTTCCTGTTCACCAACCGAGTTCCGTACTACCGCGTCGGGCTCGACGCCGACCGTGCGCGCCACCTCGCGCGGACAAGCCCCCACCGACATGAGGTTCAGGTCTCGGGGTTCGCGCCGCTGGCCGCCTTCATCGAGGAAGTCGGGCTGATGGGGCGGATCTCGCGCCGGATGTGGCGGCGCACCGGTTTCCTGCCGCGATGAGCGCTTGCGCGAAGAGCCGACGGCACCGATGACCGAAGACCTACACGACGTCGCCGTCGTCGGGGTCGAGCGCGCCCAGCGCAGGCTCGCCGGTGCGGGCATCACCGACGTCGCGGTGTTGGACGACTGCGACCTCAGCGGGTCTGCATTCGACGAGTCCACCCACACCTGGACACTGCCGACGTGCCGCGCCAGGGTCGTCATCACAAACCAAATCCGTTCCGGCCGTGAGAATCTCGCGCCCTACCTCGGTGTAGCCGTGCACGGTGCGCCGAACTACTTCATGGTCACCGGAGACGACGTCATAACCGACGCCCGACTCGACTACATCGCGGAATGCCTGCGGCTCATGCAGCGCACGGGCAGCACACGCATCGAGGTGCTGTTCAGCACGCAGCGCATCGCCGATATGCGAAGCGGAGCAAACCCGATCGCGCCGACGCGTCGTACTGGGAACGGATGCGACAGATGGCGGCGACGGCGTTCGATGTCAGCTCGCACATCGGCATCGCGGACGATGTGTACGACGGCGCCGCGACCCTACGGATCGGTGACGACGAACGCCAGGTACGCGTGCGGCTGTCGGGCCGCCTCGATCCGATCGACGGCCGATATCATTGGCAGGGCACCGTTTTCGACGCCCTGCCCGACGAGGTGCTGACCAACCAACGCCCAGTCACGCTGACGATCGGCGACCGGTCCGCCGAGGCCCGGATCACCGAACGCACGCCGCAGGGCAGGTACTCGGTGACCGGCGTCGGCGCGCCGCCCTATGCCCTCGACGACGTCGAGGTCGTCGTACCGAGTCCGTAGCGCAGGCCCGCGCTCAGCAGCACGACCGCGAAGACCGCACCGACGACGCCCGACACCAGCAGTGGTACGCGCCCGTCGGCGCCCCACAGCAAGCCCGCCCACAGACCGGCGGCCAACACTGCGAACCCGCTGAGCCCCTGGAACACCCCCTGCGCAGTGCCCTGCAGGTCGGATCCGACGAGCGATGAAATCCACGCCTTGCCAACGCCGTCGGTGCATCCGGTGAACAGTCCGTAGACACCGATCAGGATCCACGCCGCGACGGTGTTGGTGGTCAGGCCGAGCCCGATGTAGCCGACGGCGAAGAACACCAGACCGAATCCGAACACCGCGGGCCGTGGCATGCGGTCGGCGAGCAGCCCGGCCGGGTAGCTCGACAGCGCGTACACCAGGTTGTATCCGACATACGCCAGGATCACCTCGACGACGGAGAAGCCGATCTCGTTGAGCCGCAACAGCAGCAGCGCGTCGGGAAAGTTCACGACGCCGAACGCGATCAGCACACCGGCCACCCGCCAGTACCGGCGGTGCAGATCGCGCACCCGCGCGAAGATCGCGCTGCGGTGCGCGGGTGCGATCCGCCGGGTCTCCCGCACCAGGAACACCAGCGCGACGCTCAGTACCGCGGGGACGACGGCCACCCAGAGCAGAGGCGCGATCTGGTGGTCGAGCAGTTCGTAGCCGACGAGGCCCAGCAGCGGCCCGACCACCGCGCCGAACGTGTCCGCCGCCCGATGGAATCCGAACACCCGGCCGCGGGCGGCATCGTCGATGTTCTCGACCAGCAGCGCATCCCGCGGCGCGCCGCGGATCCCCTTGCCGAGCCGGTCGACCACCCGGCCCGCCAGCACGCCGGGCCATGCGCCTGCGGCAGCGACGATCACCTTGCCCAACGCCGCCATGCCGTAGCCGGTGGCGATCAGAGGTCGGCGCGCGAAGCGATCGCCGAGCGGACCCGCCGCGAGCTTCGTCAGCGACGCCGCACCCTCGGCGGCACCCTCGATGGCTCCGACGACGGCCGCAGGCGCGCCAAGCACTGAGGTGAGGTAGATCGGCAGCAGCGGGTACAACAGCTCGCTGGCGGCGTCCTGCAGGAACGAAACGGCCGAGAGAATCCGCACATTGCGGGTCAGCCAACTGCGCACCTGCTACATCATGCCGTGCGACTACTCGGGATTCTCGTGGGTGACCGCGTGATAGCCGTGAGCGCCCGCGCGGCTGACGGCGGCACGAACGAGACCGAACACCAGTCCCTGCAGCGCAGCGGCGCTGATGGCCTCGCGGCCGGAGCGGCTGAGATCCTTCGGGTCGGGCGGCTCCTCGTCGGACGGGCTGACCCGCTGCCAGATCTCGTTGAAAACCCACCCCGCCAGAAGGCCTCCCGCGACGCTGGTGGCGAGCTGAAGTGGCATGTACATGGCCTTGGATACCGCGCTCATGTGCGTCCACGTTCCCGTGGCGGACGCCACCGAAACCCCGTCCTCACTAGAACACGTTCTACTATTCGGGAGTGCGCTTCACCTACGCGGAGGCAATGACCGACCCGACGTTCTACGTGCCGTTGGCGAAGGCCGCCGAGGACGCGGGTTATCACGCTATGACGATCGCCGACAGCATCGCCTATCCATTCGAGTCCGACTCCAAATACCCGTATACCCGCGACGGCAACCGCGAATTCCTCGACGGCAAGGCGTTCGTCGAGGCGTTTGTCCTCGCCGGTGCGCTGTGCGCGGTGACCACCAGGCTGAGATTCAACTTCTTCGTGCTGAAGCTGCCGATCCGCCCGCCGGCCCTGGTGGCCAAGCAGGCCGGGTCGTTGGCCGCGGTCTTCGGCAACCGACTCGGGCTCGGCGTCGGCACCAGTCCGTGGCCGGAGGACTACGAGTTGCTTGGCGTCCCGTTCGCCAACCGCGGGAAGCGGATGGACGAATGCATCGACATCATCAAAGGGCTGACGTCCGGTGACTATTTCGAGTATCACGGCAAGTTCTACGACATCCCGAAGACCAGGATGACGCCCGCACCGTCGCAGCCCATCCCGATCCTCATCGGCGGCCATGCCGAAGCCGCCCTGCGCAGGGCGGCCCGCTGCGACGGCTGGATGCACGGCGGCAGTGGCCGTAAGGAGCTCGACCGGCTCATCAACCGGCTCAAGGAGATTCGCGAGGAAGAAGGCCGCACCGGACCGTTCGAGATCCACGTCATGTCCGGCGACGCATACACCCCCGACGGCATCAAACGCCTTGAGGACATGGGTGTCACCGACGCGATCGTCGGCTTCCGCGATCCGTACGTCATGGGCAACGACACCGAGCCGCTGGACGCCAAGATCCGCAATCTGGAACAGTTCGCCGAAAAGGTGATGACCAAGGTGTGACGGCCATCGAAAGGGCGTAGCGTCAAAGGCATCTTGACGCGATTGGCGCCGAACGGGTCCTAGCGATGGGAAGGGTTGCTCGCGCGTGGCCTGGGTAACCAGTTGGCAATGGCGAATCCAAACGGCTCCGAAGACGGCGCGGCCCCGCGGCGTGGTGGTTTCGGTTCTCGGTTTTCGAAGCCCGTGAACGCGTAGGTGAGCGCGGTGACTCCTGAGGTCTTCTGCCCGTTAACGATCACCGCTGACGCCGTGCGCGGGGCCGTGGTCCTCACTGCCGATGGCGTGCTGGACAGCAGCACCTACCAAACACTGCGAGACGTGATCATCAAGGCCGCGCTCGACGAACCCGACGCGATCGTCGTCGATGTGGCATGGCTGGCCGTGCCCGCGGAGTCGGCGTGGGTGGTGTTCACCAGCGCCCGTTGGCACGTCGGCGCATGGCCGAACGTGCCGATCATGCTCGTTAGTGGGCATCCGGCGGCGCGCTCGGCGATCTCCAGAGCCGGGGTGGCCCGGTACGTGCCGGTGTTTTCGACTGTCGACGAAGCGCTCGACACGTTGGCGGCCATCGGCGGAACGCCAACACGTCGCCGCGCCAGGGCAAACCTGCATGCATCGGTCTCCAGCGTGGCCCAGTCCCGCGAATTGGTTGAGGGCTGGCTGACGGCGTGGAATCAACCCGACATGGTCGCCGCCGCCAAGGTGATCGTGACCACCTTCGTCGAGAACGTCTTGCAACACACCGAAAGCGCTCCGTGCGTACGGCTCGAGTCCGACGGCATCCGGGTGACGGTTGCGGTGTCGGACACCAGCCACACACCCGCTGCAATCTGCGAATTGCCGGCGCCCGCTGAGTTTCCGAGCGGGCTTCAAATCATCGGCACGCTGAGCCAGGTCTGGGGAAACGCACCCACACCGTCAGGCAAGACTGTCTGGGCCGTCATCGGTCCCGAGAATCGCCTGTGATCACAAGTGGCTCAGGCACGCAAGGTTTTGTGCGGGCTCTGCCCGTAGGTTTCGCGGTACATCACCGCGAATCGGCCGCTGTGCGTGAACCCCCATCGCGCGGCGATCGCGGTGACCGTGTCATGTATGCGGTCGCCCTCGAGTAGGTCTAAGTGCGCACGGTGTAGCCGTGCCTGCCGCAGGTATTGCAGCGGCGTCGTGTCGAGGTGCTTGCGGAACATGTACTGCACCGCTCGCGGCGTGACGTGGACGGCCTCGGCGATATCGGCGAGCGCGATGTCGCTTTCGACGTTGCTCTCGAGGTACTCGACTGCTCGTCGGAGCAGCGCAGGCTTCGCGTCCGCGCGATCGTGCGCCGACTCCTGGGTCGCGGCACTGACCGGGAAGGTCGACATCATGACCGCTGCGAGCAACCTGTTGGCGTGACCGAGCACCAGCGGTGTCGCCATGATGTCGTCGGCCAGCAGGCAGTTGCGCACATAGTCGACCGTGCTCATCCACAGCCGGGCAGCTGCCGCATCGACGGGCCGGAAATCGTCGAACCGCACCGATACAGGAGCCCGACCGACGGGTTAGCCACTTGCGCCGCTCGCCACGACCGAAGGTTCGAGAAAAACCGACGTCACGGACAGATCCTCGGCGCGCGAATAATGCGGCAAATCCGGCTGCGACAGCAGCGTGACTTCGCCCGCGGAAGCTTCGCCTTTCAACCCCTCGCAGCGGCCCTCGACCCTGCCCCCGGTCGCCCACAGTTCGTTGCCAATGAAGCCGATGAGGCCGGCGATCGCAACCCAGCCGACGTGTTCGATCGGCACCGGGTTGATCAACCGCATCACCGCTTCGTATCCGGCGATGACGGCCGACAGCGCGATCATCGCGACGACGAAGAGACCGGCGAGATCCTCCGCACGGCCGAACCCGTAGGTGTAGCGCTTCGTCGCTGCTCGCGTGCTCAGCGCGAACGCGATCCACAGCGGCACCGCGGTCAGCGCGTCGGAGAAGTTGTGAATCGTGTCCGCCGCCAACGCAACTGAGCCAGACAGTGCCACGACGACCGCCTGTGCGATGGCGGTGATCCCGAGCACCACCAGACTGATCTTGACCGCGCGAATGCCGACGGCGCTGGACTCCAGCGCGGTGTCGACGCTGTCGGCGGCGTCGTGGCTGTGCGGGGTGAGGAGGTGTGACATCTACCGACTCGCCTTTCGGGCGGGCAGCGATGCGACGTCGCCGCGGTGGTGGGCGGGCACGCCGGGACCGGCATGCTCAGCGTTGAATACCGCGTCACTGACCAGTTGGCCGACGTGCTCGTTCTCGATGCTGTAATAGATCGTCGTGCCCGCCCTGCGGGTGCTGACCAGCCGGGCCATCCGCAGCTTGGCCAGGTGCTGCGAGACGGACGGTGCAGGCTTGCCGACGAATTCGGCGAGTTCGTTGACCCGACAGCTCCCGGCCCACCAGCGCCCACAGCACCTGCACGCGGGTGGGGTCGGCCAGCATCCGGAACACCTCGACGATCAGGCCCACCTGATCGTCGTCGATACGGCCATGATCCGCACTATCTGCATTCATACGTAGATAATAGATGATGCAAATAGCGATCTTGAAGCGTCTGCGCCTTCTACGGTGAGCGCATGCTCGTATCCCGCAAGGTGCTGTGCGCCGTCTACATCGCGATCGCGCTGGTGGCACTGATCGCCACCTGGAGTCAGAACATCCTGTTCTTCAACGGTGGCGGAAGTTTCTTCGGATTCTGGCAGGCGACCAAGGCCAATCCCGCGTCCCGGTCGATCACCGTCGACATCGCCCTGTTGCTGCTGTCAGTGGCCATCCTGATGGTCATCGAGGCGCGCAGGGTCGGCGTGAAATTTGTGTGGGCGTACATCTTCGCCGGATTCCTGATCGCCATCAGTGTCGCGTTCCCTCTGTTCCTGCTCGCCCGCGAGCTGCGCCTGGAGAAGTCCGACGCGACTCAGTTGAGCAACAGGGACTCGTTGCTGCTGGGGCTGCTCGCGGGCTTCACGTTGGCGTTCACCATCTGGGTGGACGTGGCCTGAGCGTCAGGCGCCGGCGGCGGCCGCCCTGGCCCGCTCGGTCACCGAGGCGACGACGCCGCCGTCGTTGAGGATGTCGGTGCCGGTGAGGTATCCGGCCTTCGCGCTGGCGCAGAACGACAGCAGCTCGGCCATCTCCTCCGGTGTGCCCCACCGCGGCACCGCGGCGTCGGCGACCAGCGCGCCGGCCCCGGCCTCGGCTTCGAGCCTGCCCATCTCGGTGTCGATGGATCCCGGTGACACGGAGACGATGCGCAGTCCCCGGCGGCCGAAGCGCTCGGACTGCGAAACGGAGTACCACCTGACGAAGCTCTTGCTCACCGCGTAGGCGATGCCGGAGCGCATCTCCTCGGGGGCGATGCTGCATGCCGCCAACATGTCCGTCATGAAGGCGCCTTCGTCGGTCAGTGCTTGGGGGAATTGCTTTGTCGGAACCATGTTTTCGGGCAACAGATGCGCCGCCATCGATGCGACGTTGACGATCACGGAGCCCTCGCCTGCGGTCTGGTAGAAGACCTCGTTGACGTTCAACGTGCCGATCGCGTTGGTCCTCATGACGTATTCCGCGTCGCCCATCGTCGGACTCACCCCCGCGGTGTGGATGACGGCGGCGACCGTGCCGAGCCCGGATGCGGCGTCCAGCAATCCGGCGACGGCCTGCCGGTCGGTGACGTCACAGTTGATGGCCTTAACGGTGAGACCGAGGCCATCGAGGGTGCGCGCCGCGTCGTCGAGCCGGTCTTGCCTGACGTCAGCGAGCACGATTGCGTGGTCGCGTCCCATGATCTTCGCTGTGGCGACACCCATGCCGCCTGCACCACCGGTGATGACCGAAACGTTGCTCATGGGTAGTGATGCTAGACATTCGGCACTGTAAGCCTATCTATAGCTACACCTATCTACTGTCATGTCCTCCTGGCCCGGCTTGGGTCGTCGCCGCGGATATATGTTTTCGCAGCTCAGCAGCCTGACCTTGGAGCCCGATCCTGATGCGCAACTCTCAAGCTTCTCTCAGAGAATCGCCTGAAATCGAGCTGGACAAATACATCGTAAAGCTATATAAATAGAGATGTACGCGAAAGATGTTCCTGTGCAGCACTTGTCATTGACAGCTGCTGCACAGGGGCGTCTCAATTAAATATAGGTAGGTTGATATGAAGAACTGGACTAACTGGTCACTGATAGGGCTGTCGTGTGGCGCCGTGGCTGTCGCCGGTGCCGTTGGGTTTGGAATCGACGCTCAAGCCGTGAACGCTGCGGGATCCACCATGCAGACTGGCGTCACGGTGACGGCCTCAACCATCGCCCCGGCGCCTGCGGTCGAAAGTGCTGTTCCCTCCATCCAGGGCCCCGCCCCGCTTCCTTTGGAAGAGCAGGGGCTTCCCGGCTAGGAGCAGAGGTCGCCTGCCGGCGTCAGTCGATCACGCCGAGTAGCGCGGCGACGGCGTCAGCGACGGCGGTTCGAGCCGGCGTCAAATACTTGCGCGGGTCTGTCACAGCGTCGTCGGACCCGAGGTGAGCCCGCACGGCTCCGGTGAAGTGGACGTTGAGTAGCGTTCCGACATTGATCTTGGTGATACCCGCAGTCACGGCCTTGCGGAGTTCGTCATCGGCGACCCCCGACGAGCCGTGCAATACGAGTGGCACGGGCACCGCCGAGCGCAGCCGGGCGATCAGATCGAAATCCAACGACGCGGTGCGTTCCGACATGGCGTGGGAACTGCCGACCGCGACCGCCAGCGCATCGACGCGCGTCGCCTTGACGAACGCGGCGGCCTCGGCCGGATCGGTGCGCACGCCCGGCGCATGCGCGCCGTCTTTTCCGCCGACCTCGCCGAGTTCGGCCTCGAGGAACATGCCGTGCCGGTGGGCCCACTCCGCAGCGGCCTTGGTGGCCGCGACGTTGGCGTCGTAGTCGAGTTTCGAGGCGTCGAACATCGCTGAGCTGACGCCGTTTTCGGCACTGGCGTACAGAAGCTGTTCGTCCTCGACATGGTCGAGGTGAACCGAAACGGGGATGGCTGCCGCCGCGGCGACGGCTGTCGTGGCGGCGGCGATCGGCGCCAACCGGCCGTGATGGAACTTCACCGCATTCTCGCTGATCTGCAGGATCACGGGGCGGTCGGCCTTTTCCGCACCGGCGACGATGGCCTCGGCGGATTCCAGGGTGATGACGTTGAACGCCGCAAGCCCCGTGCCTGCGCGATACGCGGCGGCGACCAGGTCGGCAGTTCGGGCGAGCGGCATCAGCTGTCCTTCTTCGATCCCTTGACAATGTTCCAACGAAACGCAACTATATCCATCAGATTCCAATTCGACAAGGCTCGACGGTCAAGGAGCGAAATGCACGGCACGCTGTTCGTCGGCCTCGACGTCGGGACCACCACAAGCAAGGCCGTGGTGTTCACGCAGGACGGCGATCCGGTCGCGTCGGGGCGCGCCACCACCCCGTGGACCGTGACGTCGACGGGCGCCGAACTCGATGCGACCGCTCTGCTCGAAGCGACCAAATCCGCCATCGCCGAAGCGTTGGCCGAATGCCCGGCCGGGTCCATCGGCGGCCTCGGAGTGGCGAGCCTCGCCGAATCCGGAGTGCTGCTCGACCGGCGGGGCGAACCCGTCGCCCCCGTCATCGCCTGGCATGACACCCGCGACCACGCCGAGCTGGACAGTCTCCGCGATGCCGTTGGCGCACGGCATTTCTCGGCGACGACAGGGCTGCCATTGCGGCAACAGTGGTCGCTGACCAAGCACCGCTGGCTGGTCGACAACGTTTCCTCGGCGCGCAGCGCGGTGCGCAGGCTCAACGTCGCGGAGTGGATCGTGCGCGGCCTCGGCGGAGACGAAGCGACCGAACAGTCACTCGCATCGCGGACCGGATGGCTGCGCCTGGCAGAGCGGGCCTGGTGGGACGACACGTTGGACTGGTCGGGGGCGGATCAGTCGTTGATGCCACCGCTGGTGACCGCAGGAACGCCACTCGGCCGAGTCGGCGCAGACGCCGGCCTGCCGCGGCTCACCGGAGCGGTGCTGACCGTCGCGGGCCACGATCACCAGGCCGCGGTCGTCGGCGCAGGCGCTGACGGACCGGGCGACGAACTGGATTCGTGCGGTACGGCTGAGGCGCTCGTGCGGACCATCTCCCCCGGCCTCTCTCCCGACGTCGTCGCGGACCTTGCCGAAGCGGGCATCACCACCGGCTGGCACGCCGTCGCCGACCACTGGTGCCTGCTGGGCGCGACGCAGGGCGGCCTTGCGCTGCAACGCATTCTCGCGCTGCTCGGCAAGGACAGGGCCGACCTGCCTGCCCTCGATGCCGAGGCCATCGCGCTGCCGATACCCGAAATCCGGGTCGCGGCACCGGCATTCGGCAGACTCGACATTCTGGGCGTTGGCGACGCCGATAGTCCCGCACATCTGTGGCGCGCGGCACTGGAGACGGTGACCGAGCAGGCTGCCGAGATCCACGATGCGATGAGTGCGGTCAGCGGTGCGCACCGGACGTTGGTGGTCACCGGCGGATGGTCGCGCAGCGAGGGACTCATCGCGGTCAAGCGCCGCCGCTTCGGCGAACTGGTGCAGGCCGATGTCAACGAGGCGGGCGCATGCGGAGCGGCGCGTCTCGCCGCCAAGGCCGCGGCAGCGGCCTCTCCGGTGAGCGTGTCATGACCGACGGTGTCGACGCCCGCACGCCGTATGCGGACCAGCGTAAGAACCACATCCTCGATCGGCTTCTGAGCAATGGCCGCGTCGACGCGATGGACGTCGCCGAGTCTCTCGGCGTCACCGGCGAGACGATCCGCAAGGATCTGATCGCGCTCGAGCGCCAAGGCCTACTGCGCCGCGTGCACGGCGGCGCCGTCCCCGTTCAGTCGCTGGCGTTCGAGCCGGCCGTCGAGACGCGAACGCAATTGGCATCGGAGAAGACACGCATCGCCCAGGCCGCGCTCGCGCATCTGCCCGCACAGGGCTCGGTGCTCATCGACGCCGGATCCACGACGGCCAAACTGGTCGAGCTGTTTCCCGGTGACCGCGACCTGACCGTCTACACCAACACTGTGCCCCTTGCGATGTCGCTGCTGACCCGGCCGCGGCTCACCGTCTTCACCCTTGGCGGCCGGTTGCGCAATGTCACCTTCGCCGAGGTCGGCGACTGGACGGCGCGGGCGCTGGCCGAGATCAACGTCGACGTCGCATTCCTTGGCACCAACGGCATCTCGATCGAACGCGGCCTGACCACTCCCGACCCCGCCGAAGCCGCCGTCAAGCGACTGATGCTGGGCTGCGCGACCAAGCGGATCCTGCTGGCCGACCACAGCAAGTTCGGAATCGTCAAGGGCACCAAACACGGCGACCTCGCTGACATCGACATCCTGATCAGCGACACCGGCCTCGCCGACGACTGCTACGCGCAATTGCGCACCGCCGGAATCGAAGTGGAGCGAGCATGATCGTCACCCTCACGCCCAACCCGAGCGTGGACCGCACGGTATTCGTCGACGACGTCGTGCTCGGCTCGGTCAACCGCAGCCAGCGCAGCCGCAGCGAACCCAGCGGCAAGGGCGTCAACGTCGCCCTCGCGCTACACGCGCACGATGTGCCGGTGCGCGCGGTCGTCACCGCTGGCGGCTCCGTCGGCGTGCAACTGCGCCAGATGCTCGACGCCGCAGGGCTGGACACCGTCTTCGTCCCCATTTCCGGGGAGATTCGAAGCAACATCAGCCTCACGCAACCGAACGGCTGTGTCACCAAGATCAATGAAGCAGGGCCCCGGTTGAGCAGCGACGAGATCGATCGGCTGCTGACGGCCGTCACCGGACAGCTCCGCGGCGCAGGCTGGCTGGTCTGCGCGGGCAGCCTGCCGTCAGGCATATCCGCCGATTGGTACGGCCAACTGGTCGAACTCGGGCATCGGAACGCGGTTCCCGTCGCCGTCGACACCTCCGGTGAAGCACTGGCCGAAAGCCTTTCGGCGGAGCCGGATCTGGTGAAGCCCAACGTGCACGAGCTTGCCGAACTGACCGGCCGGATACCTCAGACGCTGGGCGATGTCATCGACGCCGCCCAGGAGGTGCGCCGTCGCGGTGCGCGCACCGTGCTGGCCAGCCTCGGCGGCGACGGCGCGATTCTCGTCGACGGCGCCGGGGCGGTGTGGGGGCACGCGCCCGTGGAGAAGGTCGTCAGTACCGTCGGCGCGGGCGACGCCATGCTCGCCGGTTATCTCAGCTGCGCACACGGGCGCAGCGAAGCGTTGGCCACCGCTCTACAGTGGGGCGCCGCGGCCGTGCAGAATGAAGGAACCCTGTTCTTGCCCAACGCATCCGGCGCACAGGTGACGATGAGCGCCACCATCGACCTGGCCCGTCGGCTGCGCGACCACGACGCAACAAGTTCGCGACCACGCATGATTTCCAGACAACACACGACCACGTATTCGAAGAGGAGGCTGGGGTGAACTCGACGATGCAGGCGGTGGTGATTCACGGTCGCGAGGACTACCGGCTCGAGCAGATCCCGGTTCCGGTTCCCGGCCCCGGCGAGGCGTTGGTGAAGGTGCAGGCCGTCGGGATCTGCGCCAGCGACCTCAAGTGCTACCACGGAGCACCCATGTACTGGGGCGACGGGCCGGTCCCGCCGAACGTCGACCTGCTGGTGACGCCCGGTCACGAGTTCGTCGGCGAGATCGTCGCGATCGACGATCTCGGTCGGGCGCGCTGGGGCGTGGACACCGGCGACCGCGTGGTGGCCGAGCAGATCGTGCCGTGCTGGAAGTGCCGCTTCTGCCGGCGCGGCCAGTATTGGATGTGTGCGCCGCACAACATCTTCGGGTTCCGGCGCAGAGTCAACGGGGCGATGGCCGAGTACATGATCTACCCGGCCGACGCCATCGTGCACAAGGTGTCATCCGACATCCGGGCCGCGCACGCGGCGTTCGCCGAACCACTGTCCTGCGCACTGCACGCGGTCGAGCGCGCATCGATCAGCTTCGGCGACGTCGTCGTCGTCGCGGGCTGCGGTCCGATCGGGTTGGGCATGATCGCGGGAGCGCGCGCGAAAAGCCCGGCGCACGTCATCGCCCTGGACCACGTGCCTGCGAAGCTCGACCTGGCCGCGGCGTGTGGGGCCGACATCACTCTCGATGTCGGCAGCGACGACGTTGAATCCGTGGTGCGCGGCTTGACCGAGGGCTACGGCGCCGACGTGTACCTGGATGCGACAGGCCATCCGTCCGCGGTGCCTCAGGGCCTGAACCTGTTGCGCAAGCTAGGCCGGTATGTGGAATACGGGGTGTTCGGATCGCCGGTCACCGTCGACTGGACGGTCATCAGCGACGTCAAGGAACTCGACGTGCTCGGGGCGCACCTCGGGCCGTACTGCTGGCCGACCGCAATCTCGATGATCGAAGCGAAAGCTCTTCCACTGGATCGTATTTGCAGCCATCAGCTTCCGCTTGAGGAATTCCGCGCAGGCATCGATCTGGTGGGTCGCGGCTCCGAGTCGGTGAAGGTGAGCCTGCTGCCGGGCGGGGAGTGACAATTCCGTCCATGACCGTCACCGTTGACGAGATCGAAGTCGCCGACCCAGAGCATGCATGGACACGAGCCGGGTTCAGCGTCGACTCCGATGCCGTCTGCAGGATCGGCGACGTTCGCGTGCGGCTGGTCGGGCGTGGCCGCGGCACCGGCATCGTCGGGTGGTCGTTGCGCGGCCTACCGTCGGACGGCTCGGCCGATGACCTCGACGGCGTCCCGACGACGAGTTCGGGCGCGGCCGCTGTGGCGCCGGCCGAGCACGCGAACGGTGTCACGTCGATCGACCACGTCGTGCTGCTGTCACCTGACCTGGATCGGACGGTCGCATCGCTGGCCGCCGTCGGCGTGGACCCACGCAGGGAACGGGATGGCGAACTCGGCGGACGGCCGATCCGCCAAATCTTCTTCCGGCTCGGCAGCGTGATCATCGAGGTCGTCGGATCGCCAGGCACGGCGAGCGAGGGTCCGTCGACTCTGTGGGGAATCACGTACAACGTCATGGACATCGACGCCACCGCGTCGTTCTTCGGTGACCGCGCCTCACCGGTCAAGCAGGCGGTGCAGCCCGGGCGGCGAATCACCACGCTCCGGCATCACGAACTCGGAATGTCGGTCAGAACGGCGATGATCTCGGCGAGTCGCTGAGCGGCTACTCGACCCGATGCCTATCCTCTGCGCATGACCGACCCCGTTGTCATCCACACCGACGGCGGATGCCGACCCAACCCAGGCCCCGGTGGCTGGGGGGCGGTGCTGCGCCAGCGTGAGCACGTCCGCGAGATGTGCGGCGGCGAGTCCGGCCAGACCAGCAACAACCGGATGGAGTTGACCGCGCCGATTATGGCGCTGGAGGCGCTCACCAGACCCGTTGTCGTGCACCTCTACACCGACAGCACCTACGTCAGGAACGGCATCACCAAGTGGGTTCTCGGCTGGGAACGCAACGGATGGATGACCGCCGCGAAGCAGCCCGTGAAGAACGTCGACCTGTGGAAGCGGCTCCAGGTGGCCTGTGCGCTGCACCGGGTCGAGTGGTTCTGGGTCAAAGGGCACTCCGGTATCGCCGACAACGAACTAGCCGACCAGCTGGCGACTCGGGGGTTACACGAAGCGATCGACGCTTCCTACTCCCACACGACCTCATCGGGCACCTTGTCGGGCCTCAGCCCCCGCCAACTCGGCTGACGCAATCGCCCATCGCTGGTCCGCTCGCTGTAGCGGACCTCGCCGACCAACTCGGGGCGGACGAATGTCACCCCCTTGCTGTCCTGAGCGGGAAGCCTTGTGTTGAACGGGGATTCGTCGGTCTCCAGCGGCTTCAGGGTCTCCCTCAGTTTGGTCAGCGCCTTGTCGGTGAAGCCGGTGCCAACGCGACCGGCGAAGTGCAGACCGCCCTCCTCGGGGATACCGAGCATCAGCGCGCCGATGCGGCTGGTGCGACCGCCGGTGCCCTCACGCCAGCCGCCGATCACCACCTCCTGGGTGTTCCAGATCTTGTCCTTCACCCACGAGGCCGATCGACGGCCGGGCTGATACGTGGAATCCCGTTTCTTGGCGACGACGCCTTCGAAGCGGCGGTCACGCGCGTATTCCAACGCCTCGGCCCCGTCGCCGGGCAGTTGATCCTGAATGATGAGACCGCCGCCGTCCGCGAGCGCTTCCAACAATCGCCTGCGGTCGGAATACTTTGCGCGCAAAAGTGATCGGCCGTCGAGGTGCAGGATGTCGAAGGCCCAGAACTCGACGCGGGTGGAGCGCGCGCGGTTCTGCATCTCGCTGAAGCTGGGCACTCCGGTGTCGTCGAGCGCGACCGCCTCGCCGTCGAGGATCACGTGATGGTCGGCGAGGTCGGCGGCGATCGCTTCGAACTGCGGATATTCGTCGGTGACGTCCCGCCCGCGTCGCGACCGCAGCTTCAGCTTGCCGTGATCGGCGTCGAGCAGTACCCGGTAGCCGTCCCACTTCGCCTCGAAAGCCCATTGGCTCGCTTTGAGTTTCGCCACCGATCCCTCGGTCGCCAGCATCGGCGCGAGATCGCCTGCGTGGGGACGCAACTGTTCCTTCATCCGATGGGCCAGCCAGTTCTTGCCGTCGGTCTGGATCAGCGCGTAGCGGCCGTCGATCTTGTCGCCGTGCAGGGTGATGATCACCTCGCCGCCTTTGGCGGGCCCGTCGGGTGAGTTGTCCCTGAACTTCTCGGTCTCGTATGTGCCTGTGTCCCAGACGAACATCTTCCCGGCGCCATACTCCCCCTTCGGGATGGTCGCCTCGAATGTCAGGTACTCCAGCGGGTGGTCCTCGGTGTGCACGGCAAGGTGGTTGACCGCGGGCGTGTCCGGCAGATTCTTGGGCACCGCCCAGGACACGAGCACCCCGTCGCGCTCCAGCCGCAAGTCGTAGTGCAGGCGGCGGGCGTGGTGCTCCTGGATGACGAAGCGGTTGTCGTCACCGGCCGTCGGCTTCGACTTCGGCACCGGCTCAGGCGTTTTCGATGTGTCGCGCATGCTCCGATACGTCGTGAGCCTATCCGGTATGGGGACGGCTTCGTCGAGCGGTTCGAGTAGATCCCCGTCCTTCGCGATGCGTTCAAGCACCTCGTCGAAAAGCAGATGCCGCAGCTTGGGGTCTTCGATCTCCTCCCACGTGCGCGGTGCGGCCACTGTCGGATGCTCGCGTCCGCGTAGCGAGTACGGCGCGATCGTCGTCTTGGACCCGTTGTTCTGGCTCCAGTCCAGAAAGACCTTGCCGGTGCGGACGCTCTTGGTCATCGTCGAGGTGACCAGCTTCGGCATCGCCTTTTCCAGTTGCTGCGCAACGCGTTTGGCGAGGACGACCGCCCCACGCGAGCTGACGGGATCGGCGAGCGGGGCATACAGGTGCAGGCCCTTGCTGCCGCTGGTGAGCGGGTAGGTGGTCAGCCCGATGTCGCTCATCAGGTCGCGGACGGCGGCCGCCACCTCGCATAGCTGCGGCATCGTCACGCCTTCGCCGGGGTCGAGGTCGAAGACCAACCGGGTGGCGGGCCCTGGCTTTCCGTCGACGAATCGCCATTGCGGAACGTGGACCTCCAGGGCGGCCTGCTGGCCGATCCACGCCAGCCCCTCGACGGTGTCGATGATGGGGTAGGTCGTGGTGCCCGACCGGTGGGTGACGCTTTCACGGTCCAGCCACGCCGGCGCGGAGCTTGCCAATTGCTTCTCGAAGAAGGACGGTTCTTCCACGCCGTTGGGCCAGCGCTTGCGGGTGGCGGCGCGGCCTGCGATGTGCGGGATCATCACTTCGGCGATGTTGACGTAGTAGTCGAACACCTCGGCCTTGGTGGTACCCGTCGCCGGATACAGCACTTTGTCCGGGTTCGTGAGCTTCACCCGGCCGATTTGTTCCACCACGCCAACGTAATACCCGTTGTACCGTTGAGAGATGAAGCGAATCGTCGCTGCCGGCCTGATGGTCGCCGCCGCGACCGTCTTTGGTGCTCCGAACGCGGCCGCGGACCCCGCTGACCTGGTCCCCTACTGCTCGGGCGACCAGACGCCGATGGACAACAACTGCCGGGAGATGTCGAATCAGGTGTTCACCGACGACTCCGACGGCTCATCGGGTGCCAACCCGCAGGTCGAAATCGGCACCAACCCCGGCGAGGAACCGGTGGTCTAGCCGCCGAACGTGCGGCTATTGCGAAATTCGGAGCAAAAAATCGCAGTGGTTGCACACTCGCGTGCCGCTAAGGCTCGTCGCCGAGTTCCGCGATCGGTAGCGGCGCCGTCGGCACTTCGGCGATGGCCATCTTCGCGGCGGAGTCGGTGGGGATGACGTTCCGGTGCAGGGCTGCAAGCGCTGCGTTGGTGCCGACGTCGCGGCCCGCCTGCTCGCTGAGCAGCCACCGCACCTCGAGCAGATCGCAGTACGCCTGGATCGCGGTGCCTGAGTTGTTCAGCGCCTGGTGCGCCAGGTGTTCCATCGGTGTCACCACTTCCATCACCCACAGCCGCGCGGCGGTCGACTCGTCGACGTCATGCCCCGCCTCGCGGCACAGCTGCGCCTGATAGGCGCGTAGGTCGCCGAGCAGGATGCGGGCCTGTCCCTCGCCGACGTCCAGGCCGGTGAGCTCCTGCAGACGCTGCGCGTGATAGCGCCGATCACCAACGGCGACACGGATTCTCAGTTGGCTCGGGTCGTCGCTGACCGGCTGCAGCGACACCTCGTCGACCGCGAAGCCGAGGTCGTTCAGGCGGCGCACGGTGCCCTCGACGCGATAGCGGTCGGCGAAGCCGAACACCGGTTCGGCACTCAGCACGTCCCACAACGCGGTGTACCGGTCCCGCAGATGCTCGGCTTCGGCAATCAGGGTGTCCTGCAACTCGTCTGGTCGTCCCTGGCGTTCGGCGAGGTCGACCAAACCCATCGCGACGTTCTCCACCATGATGTCGATGTCGTGCTCGCGCTGTCCGCGGCTCAGCGTGGAGTGCACCTCGGAGGTTTCCGCGTCGACCAGCCAGGCCTGCAGGATCTGGCCGTCGCGGGAGAACAGCGTGTTCGCCAACGAGCAGTCACCCCAGAACACGCCGTGGCGGTGAAGTTCGACCATCAGCCCGGCCATCGCGTCGAACAGTCGTTCGCGATGCTTCGGCTGGTCCGGAGGTAGTCGCATGAACAGGCGGCGGTACTGCCAGGAACCCTCCAGATAGCGGGTGACCAGAATCGCGGTGTCGAACTCCGGTTGCAGCACCAGACCGGCCGGACGCACCGCGGGCAGACCCATCTCCTCGAGCCTGCGAAGAACGTCGTACTCCTTGGCGGCGATCCGCGCGGGCATGTCCTTGACCGCCCACAGCGCGTCGTCGGCCTCGACGAACTTCACCAAGTGGCGGCTGGGGCCGACGGCGATGTCGCGCAGTGGAACATCCGGGACGTTCCACTGCGACAACGGCCGGTCCCACGGCAGTGCGAGCAGGCCCGCAGTCGGTGTCCGAAGCCGAAACTCCGGCGCTGACACTGTCAGTTGAGGCGTTCGCCAGTCTTCGGATTGAACAGGTGAACGGCACCCTCCGGAGACTTGCGCAGCTTGACCGAGTCGGCCAGCTTGGGCGCCGTGCGCGGATTGCACCGCGCCACCAACTCAGCTCCGGAACCCGAACCCCCGTGCGTATACACGTAAGCCTCGCTACCCAGGTCCTCGACGAGGTCGACGACGACGTCCACGCCTCCGGTGTCGGAGATCTCGAGCGACTCGGGCCGGATGCCGATCGTGACCTCGTCCAGTCCGGCCTCGGTCACCTTGGCGAGGTCGTCGCGCGGGATCTCCAGTGTCGACTCGCCGATCTTGACGCCGTCCGCGGCGACGGGCAGCGTCATCAAGTTCATCGCGGGAGAGCCGATGAAACCCGCCACGAAGACGTTGTCCGGCCTGTCGTACAGCTCGTTGGGCGAGGCGAACTGCTGAAGCTTGCCGAACCGCAGCACCGCGACGCGGTCACCCATGGTCATCGCCTCGACCTGGTCGTGGGTGACGTAGACGGTGGTGGTGCCGAGCCGACGTTGCAGCGCGGCGATCTGCGTGCGCGTCTGCACGCGCAGCTTCGCGTCCAGGTTCGACAGCGGCTCGTCCATGCAGAACACCTGCGGCTCGCGCACGATGGCCCGGCCCATCGCCACGCGCTGACGCTGACCACCGGACAGCTTGGCGGGCTTGCGATCAAGAAACTCGGAGAGGTCAAGGATCTTGGCGGCCTCTTCGACCTTCTTGCGCCGCTCGTCGGCCGACACACCGCGAAGCTTCAACGCGAAGCCCATGTTCTCGGCGACGGTCTTGTTCGGATAGAGCGCGTAGTTCTGGAACACCATCGCGATATCGCGGTCCTTCGACGGCACGCCCGTCATGTTCTTGCCGCCGATCTCGATGCTGCCCTCGTCGATGTCCTCGAGTCCGGCGAGCATCCGCAGCGCGGTGCTCTTGCCGGAACCCGATGGCCCGACCAGAACCACGAACTCGCCGTCGGAGATGTCGAGGTCGAGCGAGTCAACCGCGAGCTTGTCCGAACCCGGGTAAATGCAGGAGGCCTTGTTGTAAGTGATCGATGCCATTGCTGTTCTCCGTCTTCTGTTGGGAAAGTGGGTGTTTCGTCTACTTGATCGCGCCGAACGAGAGTCCGCGCACCAGCTTGTTCTGTGCGAACCACCCGCAGAGGATCACGGGGAGCGCTGTGATGGTTGCGGCCGCGGACAGCACGGCCCAGTACTGACCCTCACCGGCGATGAACCCGACGAGGTACACGGGCATGGTCTGAGCGTTCACCGCGGTCAGGTTCACCGCGAAGAAGAACTCGTTCCAGGCGAAGATCACGCAGATCAACGCGGTCGCGGCGATGCCGGGTGAGACCAGCGGGAGGATCACCTCGCGCACGGCCCTCCCCAGGCTCGCGCCGTCCAGGCTGGCCGCCTCGAGCAGCTCGCCGGGCACCTCGAGGAAGAACGATCGCATCATCCACACCGCGATCGGCAGGTTCATCGACGTGTAGAGGATGACGAGTGCCCAGATGTTGTCCAGCAGACCGAGATTGGACACGATCACATACAGTGGCAGAATCGCCGCCACAATCGGCAGCATCTTCGTGCTCATGAAGAAGAACAGGCCGTCTTGTGTTTTGCGGACCGGCCGCAGCGACAACGCGAACGCGGCGGGTACACCGAGCAGTAGCACCAGGAACGTCGAAATACCCGTGGCGAACAGCGAGTTCAACATCGCAGGACCGATGCCCTGCTCGAACACCGCCTTGTACTGGTCCAGTGTCGGGGTGAAGAACAGCTTCGGCGGATTGGTCGCCGCGTCGCTTTCCTGCTTGAAGGACGTGAGGACCATCCAGAACACCGGGAAGAAGAACCCGAGGCCGACGAGCCAGGCCACCAGCCCCCACGGGCTGAACTTTCGGCTCTTCTTCTTCGAGGCTGCGGCCGGAGCCGTTGTCTCCGTGGTTTTCTCAACTGTCGTGGTCATGTCAGGCCGCCTCTTCCTTGCCGCTGAAGGACTTGAATATCAACCGAAGTGCGAAGCTCGCAATGATCATCGTGAAGATCACCACCACGACGCCCATGGCCGCGGCCTGGCCCATATCGAAGCCGAGGAACGCGCGCTGGTAGATGTAGAACGGCAGGTTCGCACTCGCGACGCCCGGCCCGCCCTGCGTCAACATGTAGATGGCGTCGAACGTGTTGACCAGATAGATCGCGCCGAGCACGACGCCCAACTCGATGAAGCGCCGAAGGTGGGCCAGCGTCAACTCCCGGAAGAGTTGGAACGCGCCCGCACCGTCGACTCGACCGGCCTCCAGGATGTCGCGAGGCATCGACTGGAGGCCGGCGAGGATCAGCAGCATCATGAACGGCGTCCACTGCCAAATCAGCACGACCATCACCATCGTCAAGGGGAACTTGCCGATCCAGTCCACCGGGCCGATGCCGACCAGCGACAGCACCCAGTTCAAGATGCCGTTGGTGGGATCGAGAATCGTGGTCTTCCAGACCAGTGCCGCAGCGACGGGCGTGATGAGGAACGGCGTGATCAGCAGCGTCCGCACGACCCCGCGTCCCAAGAAAGCCCGGTCTAATAGCAGTGCGATCAACAGGCCGAGCAACGCCGAGACGAGCACGACGACGACGATCAGGACGACGGTGTTGAGGGCCACCGACCAGAACTGGCTGTCCTGGACGACGGCGATGTAGTTGTTCAGGCCGACGAACCGCCGGGAACCGGGACGGACCAGGTTCCACGACAGCGTCGAGTAATAGAGCGTGAACAGGAACGGGATCTGCGTGACGATGATCATGAAGATCAGCGCCGGCAGCAGCGGCGCCCGCCGCCGCCACCCCTCGGCACGACTCACGCCGACGTCCTGGGCTTCCCGGATCTTTCGAACCCGTTCTGCCACTGCCTTTTCACTGGCAGCGGTGTCGGTATCAGCGGTAACGGTCATCACTTCTCCTGATAGCTTTTGCCGACGACCTCGGCGTATTTTTGTGCTTGTTCCAGTGCGGCGTCCACCGACTTCTGTCCGGCGATCGCTGCACTGATCTGCTGGCTCACCCGTGTCCCCAGATCCTGGAACTCGGGAATCCCGACGAACTGGATGCCGGTGTACGGAACCGGTTGAACGGTGGGCTTGTTCGGGGTCGCGTCGGTGATCGACTTCAGAGTCAGCGGACCGTAGGACTTCGAGATCGCCTCGTACTCAGGCAGTTCCGTGTACGTGGAGGTCCGGCTGCCGGGTGGGACGCGGGCCCAGCCTAGCTTTTCGCCAACCAGCTTCATATAGTCCTTGCTGGTCATCCATGAGATGAACTTCCATGCGCCGTCGGGATTCTTTGCGCCCTTGGGAATACCCAGCGACCAGGTGTAGAGCCAACCCGAGTTGGGCTTCTCAGCAATCGGCGCGGGCAGGTAGCCGATCTTGCCGACGAGGTCCGGGTACGTCTTGGGATCCTCGAGAACCGATACCGCCGACGTCGCGTCGTACCACATCGCCGTCTGACCCTGGCCAAACAGATTGGCGCACTCCTGGAAACCGGTTGACGACGCGCCCAATTCGCCGGACTTGTTGATGGTGTCGACGTAGAAGTTGACGGCCTTCTTGACCTCCGGGCTGTTGAGTTGCGCATTCCACTGGTCGTCGAACCAACGTCCGCCGAAGGTGTTGATCACCGTATCCAGCGGCGCAAGCACCTCACCCCAACCCGGCTTGCCGCGCAGGCAGATCCCCGCATCCGAGACGCCTTTCTCCTTGATGGTGTTCGCCCAGTCCGCGACCTCTTGCCATTGGGGCTGATAGTTCGGATCTTGGTTGACCTTGATGCCGGCCTTCTCGAACATGTCCTTGCGGTACATCAGGAAGGACGACTCGCCGTAGAAGGGAACCGAGTACATGTTGCCTTCGTAGGACAGCGATTCGCGCAGCGACGGTATGAAGTCGTTCTCGTCATAACCCGGCGTGTTCTTCGCGTAGTCCGAGAGGTTCAGGAGCCAACCGTCCTTGGCCCACTGCGGGGTCTCGAAGTTGCTGATCATCACGACGTCGAACTCGCTGCCCCCCATCGCGCTCGACATGGTGATCTTCGCCCGCGCCTGGTTCTCCGACAGCGAGATGAACTTCAGCTTGGTGCCGGGATTCTCCTTCTCGAATTCCGACGAGAGCTTCTGGGCGTCCGTCATCTGTGAGTTGGACACCAGAGCGATCGTCACTTCGTTCTTTGATGCGCCCAGGCTGCCCGCGCCGGCACAGCCGGCGGTCAGAACCAAACCGGACGCGGCGGCACACAGTGCCGCCCGGTGCAGTGTTCTGCTGAAACTTCTTCGTATCCTGATCAACTCTAACCTCCCTTATTGCTGCGCCAACAGCCAACGGGCACAGTCGATGTCACAAACCAGAAGCCGAGCAAGTTTTCCGCGCAGCGCGCCGAGGGTGGCTTGACGCTTGGCCACCCCACTGGAGATCAGGATGGACCTCTTGCAGGTCCGAATGTCTTCGAGCGGTACCGAGACAGCGCGCTGCTGCAGCTCGGTGTCGACGGGTACACCATGGGTATCGAAGAACCGGCCGCCGATTTCGCCTACCGCTCCACGCGAGATGAGTTCGTCGAGCATCCTTGTGTCCAGGAAGCTGCCCTCGAACAGCGTTGTCGAGGTGGTCACGGCGCCGACGCCGAACAACATCACGTCGGCATGCCGGCCAGCCTCCAGCGTGCGTGAGATCAGCGAATCGCTACGCATGGACGCCACGGTCGAGGGATCGGCATACAGCGGCGCGGGCAGTCGGATCGTGGTCGCACGCAGCACATCTGCACAGCGGCTGAGAATGAACTCGGTACCGGTCTGGTAAGCGGCGCTTGACATCGCACCGTCCAGCTGGACCACCGCTCGGCAACTCGCCACTCCCGGTGCCATCGCGGTGGCGACCGCGACCTGTTCGGGGCCCCAGGTGAAGCCGAGCACATCGTTGGGTGTCAAGCGGCGCATCAACAGTGCCGCCGCCGCACGGCCCACGCTTGCGAATGCCGCAGGCCGTCCTGGCGCACCGACGTCGATGCCATGTCCGGCCACCACCGCTTCGGTCAGGCCGAAGCGCTGCTCGAGTTCGCGCTCCTCGTCTGCGTGCAGATCGTCGCGCATGTCCGGTGGGATGACGACGTCAATGCGCACCAGCCCCCTGGCCTTGGCCCGGGCGATCAGCCGTCCCGCCGTCGGCCGGGACACCCCGAGCCGGCCTGCGATCTCGGCCTGGGTGAGGCCATCGAGGTAATAGAGCGTCGCCGCGCGCAAGGCCAACCGCAGATCTTCGGGAGTGGCGCCGCGTCCCTTCGGCGAGTCCAGAGGCTTGCCATCGACTGTCCCGGCGACCTCGCCGTTTGACGTCGATGTGACCACGAGGTTCCCCTCAGCTTCCGATCGGCCGGTGAGCATATGCTCAGGGATGCGAGTAGATGCTCATCACGTTAGCATGTGAAGTGTGACGCACACAACACTCCGATCAGATACCCAGATGCGGGCCGCCGTACTCGTCGAGCCAGGTCGAATCGAGATGGAGAGCCGTCCTGTGCCAAGACCCGCGCCGGGTGACGTGCTGGTGCGGGTGTCGTCGGTGGGCGTCTGCGGGTCCGACACGCACTATTACCGCCACGGCAGGATCGGCGGCTTCGTCGTCGAAGCCCCGTTGGTGCTCGGCCATGAGGCGGCGGGAACGATCGTCGACGTCGGCGATTCGGTCGACCCCTCACGCATCGGTCAGCGCGTGTCGATCGAACCTCAGCGTCCCGATCCAGACAGCGTGGAAACCCGCCGCGGCGACTACAACCTGTGCCCGCACATGGAATTCTTCGGCACGCCGCCAGTCGACGGGGCCCTCTGCGATTACGTGACCATCGGTGCGGCGTTCGCACACCCGGTGCCGGACTCCGTGTCCGATGACGCCGCCGCGTTGTGTGAACCGCTGTCCGTCGGCATCGCGGCGGCTCACAAGGCCCGCATCGGTGATGGGTCGCGTGTGCTGGTTGCCGGTGCGGGACCCATCGGCCTGCTGGTGGTTCAACTCGCACGCGCCTACGGCGCGGCCGACATCGCGGTCTCCGATCCGGACGAGGGCCGTCGCAAGCAGGCGACGAAATCGGGGGCCACCGTCACGTTCGACCCCTCGGTCGACGACTTCGACTCCGGTTTCGACGCGTTCGTCGACGCCTCTGGGGCGCCGGCTGCGGTGGTCGCGGGCGTCCGGGCGCTGAGGGCCGCCGGAACCGCTGTGCTGGTGGGCTCGGGAGCCGAGTCGATGGAACTGCCGACGCAGTTGATCCAGAACCGCGAACTCGTGTTGACCGGCGTGTTTCGCTACGCCAACACGTGGCCGGAGGCAATCGCGCTCGTCGACTCCGGCCGTGTCGATCTGGACAGCATGATCACCGGGCGATTCCCGCTCGAGCAGGCCGCAGACGCACTGGACTCCGACCGCACGCCGGGTAGCGTCAAGACGGTGGTGGCAGTGTCATGAAGCTCAGCAGTTCGACGGTGGCGCAGATCCCGATCAGCAGGCCGAACTACGATCGCGACGAAATCGGCATCGGCATTGTGCATTTCGGAGTCGGCGGATTTCACCGGGCGCACCAGGCGATGTACATCGACAGGCTGCTGGAGAAGGGTGCGGCCAGCGAGTGGGGCATCTGCGGCGTCGGCGTCATGCCCGCCGACCGCAGGATGAAGGACGTCATGGACGCCCAGGACGGCCTGTACACCCTGGTGCTGGAGAACCCCGACGGCAGTCGCGAACCGCGCGTGATCGGGTCGATCGTCGACTACCTCTACGCCCCCGACGACCCCGAGGCCGTCATCGAGTTGTTGGCCGCGCCGACCACCCGGATCATCTCGCTCACGATCACCGAGGGCGGCTACAACGTCGAGAACATCGATCCCGGTGAGGTCAGCGTGTTCGGCCTGGTGGCCGAAGCCCTCGCCAGGCGCCGCGACCGCGGAGTGGCATCGCCGACGATCGTTTCCTGCGACAACATCGAAGGCAACGGCAACGTCGCACGCGAGGCGTTCACCAGTTACGCCGAACGGGTGCACCCGGGGCTGGCGGAGTGGATGTCGGAGAACACCCGCTTTCCCAATTCGATGGTGGACCGCATCACGCCGGCCACCACGCCCGACGTCATCGCCGGGCTGAAGGACGAGTTCGGCGTCGAGGACCAATGGCCGGTGGTGACAGAACCGTTCACCTCCTGGGTGCTGGAAGACGACTTCTCCGACGGCAGACCGCCGCTGGAAGACGCCGACGTGCTTCTGGTGGACGACGTAACGCCGTATGAGTTGATGAAGCTGCGGCTGCTCAACGCCAGCCACCAAAGCCTTTGCTATTTCGCATATCTCAGTGGCTACCGGTTGGTGCACGACGCCGCGGGCGATCCCCTGTTCGCCGACTTCCTGATGCGCTACATGGATACCGAAGCGACGCCGACGCTGCTGCCGGTGCCGGGGATCGACCTGCCCGAGTACAAGCGCACGCTGATCGAGAGATTCGCCAACCCCGGTGTGCGGGACACCATCGTCCGGCTCTGCTTCGGCTCGTCGGACCGCATCCCCAAGTGGTTGCTTCCCGTGGTCCGCGCGAACCTGGCGACCGACGGACCGGTGCGACTGTCGGCGGCGACGGTGGCCAGCTGGGCGCGCTACGCCGAGGGTGTCGACGAACAGGGCGAGCCCATCGACGTCCAGGATCAGTTGGCCGACAAGCTGGTTCCGATCGCACAGTCGCAGAAGCACAATCCGACCGCGTTCATCGAGAACACCGAGGTGTTCGGCGATCTCGGCACCTCCGGTCGATTCGTGGAGGCCTACCTGTGGGCGCTGGAGTCGCTGCACCGCGATGGCGCGCGGGCGACGCTGGAGGCCCTGATGCGAGAGGACGTCGAATGAGCACCCGAAGACGAGCGCGAGTGAGGATCGCAGCGAGGTACGAGCGAGGACCGGAGCGAGCGGGAGTCGAGGCATGAGCACCCGAAGACGAGCGCGAGTGAGGATCGCAGCGAGGTACGAGCGAGGACCGGAGCGAGCGGGAGTCGAGGCATGAGCCCTGATCGTGCGCTGGTCATCGGGGAGGCGCTGATCGACATCGTCGAGCGGGACGGCCAGATCATCGGCGAGCACGTCGGCGGCAGCCCGCTCAATGTCGCCATCGGACTGGCGCGGCTCGGCCGCGGCGTCGACTTCCTCACGCACGTCGGCGACGACCCGCGGGGTCGCCGCATCACCGAATACGTCAAACAGTCTGGCGCCGAGCTGGTTCCGGGAAGCATGACGGCTGATCACACGCCGACCGCGCTGGCGACGCTCGACGAAAGCGGGTCGGCCCAGTACGTCTTCGACATCGACTGGGAGTTGGCGGGCACGCCGGAAGTGGCTCCACCGCTGGTGGCGCACACCGGATCGATCGCCACCGTGCTGGAGCCCGGCTGCCGTGCGGTCGCTGCGCTACTGGACGCCTACCATCTCTCGGCCACGCTCACGTTCGACCCGAACGTGCGGCCCGTTCTGATCGAAGACCAGGAACAGGGGCGCACCAGGATCGACCGTCTTGTCGAGCGGTGCGACGTGGTGAAGGCCAGCGACGAGGACATGCGCTGGATCGACCCGAACCGCACACCCGAAACTGTGGCGCGGACATGGCTGGCGCTGGGCCCGTCGATCGTCGCGGTGACGATGGGCGAGCGCGGAGCGTTCGCGATGTGCGCGGCAGGCACCGCACGCGTGCAGGCGCGACCGGTCGATGTAGTGGACACCGTGGGCGCGGGTGACGCGTTCATGACCGGCCTGATCGACGCGCTGTGGCTGCTGGGTCTACTCGGCGCCGACAAGCGCGCCGAGTTGAGGCGCATCAGCGTGGACACGCTGACGGGCGTGCTGCAAACCGCCACGCTCTCGTCGGCGCTGACGGTCGCTCGCGCGGGCGCTGACCTGCCGGATCGGGCGGCGCGCGATGCCGCCGCCGCAGGCGCGGGGAAGCTGCAGACGCAACACGGCTAACTGATTAGGGAATACTGGGGCCATGCGTTCCATCTGGAAGGGCTCGATCTCCTTCGGACTGGTGAACGTGCCCGTCAAGGTCTACAGCGCGACCGAAGACCACGATCTGAAGTTTCACCAGGTCCACGCGAAGGACAACGGGCGCATCCGCTACAAGCGGGTGTGCGAGGTGTGCGGCGAAGTCGTGGAGTTCCGCGACATCGCCCGCGCCTTCGAATCCGACGACGGACACATGGTGGTGATCACCGACGAGGACATCTCGACACTGCCAGAGGAACGCAGCCGCGAGATCGAGGTCGTCGAGTTCGTTCCGGCCAGTGAGATCGACCCGCTGATGTACGACCGCAGCTATTACCTGGAGCCGGACGGCAAGTCATCGAAGTCGTACGTGCTGTTGGCCAAGACGTTGGCCGAGACCGACCGCGTCGCCATCGTCCATTTCGCCTTGCGTAATAAGACCCGGCTTGCGGCCTTGCGCGTCAAAGACTTCAGCAAGCGCGACGTGATGGTGATCCACACGCTGCTGTGGCCCGACGAGATCCGTGATCCCGACTTCCCGGTGCTGGACAAGGAAGTCGAGATCAAGCCGGCCGAGCTGAAGATGGCGGGTCAGGTGGTGGAGTCGATGACCGACGACTTCCACCCGGAGCGGTTCGAGGACACCTACCAAGAGCAGCTCAAGGAGCTGGTTGAGGCGAAACTCGAAGGCGGAGAGGCATTTACCGCCGAGGAGTCGGAGCCCAAGGAGCTTGACGAGACCGAGGATGTCTCGGATCTACTCGCCAAGCTCGAGGCCAGCGTGAAGGCGCGACGCGGCGGCGGCTCATCCGGCGACGGTCAAGCGACCAAGAAGGCACCGGCGAAGAAGGCCGCCGCCAAGAAGGCGCCCGCGAAGAAGGCCGCCAAGAAAGCGCCTGCCAAGAAGGCGGCCAAGAAAGCCGCGGCGAAGAAGTAGCTCGGCGCTATCCGGCTCAGCAGCCCAGCTGGCTGGTCGCGTTGCGCACGATGTCGTAGGCCGTCGACAACGACACACCCAGGTTCTTGCTCACCATGACGGTGGCGTCCGAGGCGGGCATTCCGCTCTGTATGGCGGCGCAGGCCTTGTTGCCCGCGGCCGTCAGTTGCGACGCGCTGAGGGAGGTGTATCGCGGCTGCAGATTGTTCAGGTAGTCGTTGGACTCCGCCGATGCAGGGGCCGCAAAGCCAAGTGTCGTGACCGCGGCGGCAGAGAGGATGCCGAGCGCGCTGAGCGGCTTGGTCCACCTCGATGCGGGGGCGGTTGTGGCTTGGTGCGGCACGCGAATTGCTCCTATCCAGTGAGCGAACGGTACGGATTCCGTCGTCTATAATTGACGCTAGCACTGATTTCGTTGTTAACTTAGCCCTACCAGGGGTGATCCGTATCTCAGTGATCTGAATAACTTTGCTCAGCGATTGCGTACGGCGTCACAACTTCGAACGCCGACATCTCCGCGACGGTTGCGGTTCCGCCGCGACAACAGCACTCATGCAGAACTCGCGTGGCATCGGGTGGTATCAACTAGAACGTGTTTCAGAAATGCGGCATGTCGCGCTGGCAGCCTTGTTACGGTGTCGCCCGGTAAGGGAAGAGAGGCTGACGTGATACTCGATCGATTTCGGCTGGACGACCAGGTGGCTGTGGTGACCGGAGCCGGTCGCGGACTCGGTGCCGCGATAGCGCTGGCATTCGCCGAAGCCGGTGCGGACGTGGTCATCGCGTCGCGCACCCAGTCTCAACTCGAAGAGGTCGCCGAGCAGATCAAGGGCGTCGGTCGGCGCGCCCATATCGTCACCGCCGACCTCGCTCACCCCGAGGACACCGCCAAGCTCGCCGGGACCGCGATAGACGCGTTCGGCAAACTAGACATCGTCGTGAACAACGTCGGCGGCACGATGCCGAACACCCTGCTGACCACGTCGACAAAGGACCTGAAGGACGCGTTCACCTTCAATGTCGCCACGGCGCACGCGCTGACCAGCGCCGCAGTGCCGCTGATGCTCGAGCACTCGCGCGGCGGCAGCATCATCAACATCACCTCGACGATGGGAAGGCTGGCCGCCCGCGGGTTCGCCGCCTACGGCACCGCCAAGGCCGCACTCGCCCACTACACGCGGCTGACCGCCCTCGACCTCTGCCCGAGGATCCGGGTCAACGCCATCGCGCCGGGCTCCATCCTCACCTCGGCGCTCGACGTCGTCGCCTCCAACGACGAACTGCGCGAGCCGATGGAGAAGGTCACCCCGATGCGACGGCTCGGCGACCCGCTCGACATCGCCGCGGCGGCGGTCTATCTGGCGTCGCCTGCGGGCAGCTTCCTGACCGGCAAGACGCTTGAAGTCGACGGCGGTCTCACGTTCCCGAACCTCGACCTACCCATCCCCGACCTGTGAGGAGAACAACTCGATGGCCATTCGCGTCGCGCTGATCGGCACCGGCAACGTCGGCAAACCCGCACTGGTGCAGCTGATCAACGACCCGCGCTTCGAGCTGACCGGTGTGTGGGTGTCCTCCGACGCCAAGGCGGGCAAGGACGTGGGAGAGCTTGCCGGGCTTGGTATTTCGACGGGCATCACTGCGACGACCGATCTCGACGCCGTCCTGGCGACCGAGCCGGAATGCGCCGTCTACACCGCGCTCGCCGACAACCGCCTGCCCGAGGCGCTCGAGGACTACCGACGCATCCTGTCCGCAGGCGTCAACGTCGTCGGCAGCAGCGCCGTCTTTCTGCAGTATCCGTGGCAGGTCATCCCCGAGGAACTACTCAAGCCGATCGAAGACGCCGCACAGGCAGGCAAGTCGAGCTTGTTCGTCAACGGCATCGATCCCGGTTTCGCCAACGACTTACTGCCCCTTGCCCTTGCAGGCACATGCCAGAGCATCAATCAGATCCGCTGCATGGAGATCATCAACTACGACACCTACGACAGCGCCGACGTGATGTTCGGGGTGATGGGCTTCGGCAGGCCCCTCGACGAGATCCCGATGCTGCTGCAGCCCGGCGTGCTGAGCCTCGCGTGGGGCTCGGTGGTGCGCCAACTCGCTGCGGGACTTGGTATCTCGCTGGACGAGGTGACCGAGACCTACGTTCGCGAGCCTGCGCCCGAGGACTTCGACATCGCATCCGGTCACATCCCGAAGGGCAGCGCCGCCGCGCTGCGGTTCGAGGTGCTAGGGATGGTCGACGGAAACGCCGCCGTCGTGCTCGAACACGTCACCCGGTTGCGCAACGACCTGTGCCCGGACTGGCCGCAACCGGCCCAAGAGGGGGGCTCCTATCGGATCGAGGTCACCGGCGAGCCGTCGTACGCCATGGACCTCTGCCTGAGCAGCCCGAACGGCGATCACAACCACGCGGGCCTGGTCGCCACGGCCGCCCGCGTCGTCAACGCCATCCCCGCCGTCGTGGCCTCTGCGCCCGGAGTAAGGACGACGCTCGACTTACCCCTGATCACTGGGAAAGGGCTGTACGCTGGCGGTAAGTCGGGCTGAGCTCAATCGAAGGACATTGCCTATGCGGACGCCCCTGCGCTATTTGATTTTTCTTGCAGCGGCCGGCGCCGCGGCGGCAGTCGCTGCCGCGCCCACCGCAGCAGCCGATCCAGACAACTCGACTCTGCCGCAATGCACCAGCGTTGGCGGCGACCAAGACACGGGCACAGCGACAACCGAATGCGCGACGCCGGGCAACGTTCAACTCGATGCCACGGCCCCCGACGCACCCGTGTACCCGTACCCATGGGATGACGAGTTCTACGGACCCGCCCTGATCGTCGGCGGCGGCGACTGGGGATACCACGGCATGGGCGGTGGCGGCGGCCACCGCTAGTTCAGATTCATTTCCTTGGCCCATCTAGGAGGCCAACCATGAGCACCCAAGCTCGTTACCTTACAACGCTTTTAGCGGCAGCAGGGGTTTCCGCGGCAATCGCTGTCGCACCCGTCGCCGTTGCGGCGCCACCGCAGTGCACGAACACCGGTCCGAACACAACGGTGTGCCAGACCAACGGCAGCAGCCAGATCGTCACGTCTCCGCCGATCAACAACAACTGGTTCGGCGGCTGGCCCTGGGGCGGCGGAATTGTCATCGGCCTCGGAGGCTGGGGCATCGGTTGGTGACCCCGGTCTAGCGACCGCCAGGTCGTTTCGGCTAACCTAACTTTTCTATTCGATCTCCCGGATAGAGAGTGGGTTAGTTGATCCAGGGCACCGAGACGCGGTTGCGTCCGAGTTGGCTTTTGCTCGGCCCGGCGTTCGTCGCCGCCATCGCCTATGTCGATCCCGGCAACGTCGCCGCCAACGTCAGCGCCGGCGCGCAGTTCGGCTTCCTGTTGGTGTGGGTCATTTTCCTTGCCAACGCGATGGCCGGCCTTGTCCAGTATCTGTCAGCCAAACTCGGCCTGGTCAGCGGGCGCACGCTGCCCGAAGCCGTCGCCGACCACACCCGCACCCCGACCCGGATCGCTTACTGGCTGCAGGCCGAATTGGTCGCCATGGCAACCGATCTCGCCGAGGTCGTCGGCGGTGCCATCGCGCTGCAGCTCCTGTTCGACCTGCCCCTGCTCGTCGGCGGCATCATCACTGGTGCGGTGTCGATGCTGCTGCTGGCGATACAGAACCGCCGCGGCCAGCGGATGTTCGAGCGGGTTATCAGCGGCCTGCTGCTGATCATCGCGATCGGGTTCATGACCAGCCTGTTCGTCGAGCCGCCGCCGCTGGCAGCTGCCGCTGAGGGCTTACTGCCGCGCTTCGACGGTGCGGAAAGCGTGCTGCTGGCCACCGCGATGCTGGGCGCGACGGTGATGCCGCACGCCGTCTACCTGCATTCCGGCCTGGCCCGCGACCGGCACGGCCACCTCGAGGCAGGCCCGCAGCGCAACTGGCTGCTGCGGGTGACGCGCCTTGACGTCGGGCTCGCGATGCTGGTGGCAGGAGCGGTGAACCTGGCGATGCTGCTGGTCGCCGCCACAAATCTGCAGGGGCGCGCCGACACCAACTCCATCGAGGGCGCGCATGCCGCCGTCCGCGACACGCTCGGCCCGACCGTCGCACTGTTCTTCGCCATCGGGCTGCTCGCTTCGGGACTGGCGTCGACGTCTGTCGGCGCATACGCCGGAGCGATGATCATGGCGGGCCTGTTGAAGCGCTCCTATCCGTTGCTGTTGCGCCGGGTGGTCACCCTGATCCCGGCGCTGGTGATCCTGGCCATAGGCGTCGATCCCAGTCGGGCGCTCGTCCTCTCGCAGGTCGTGCTGTCGTTCGGCATCCCGTTCGCCCTCATCCCACTGATCCGCCTGACCAGCGATCGCGCGCTGATGGGCAATGACACCAACCACCGGGTGACGACCGCGCTCGGCTGGATGGTGGCGGCCATGATCACCGTGTTGAACGTCATCCTGATCTTTCTGATCTTCGCTCGTTAAGCTGGATTGAATGCGATACGGCCGTCACACCTACTTCGCGTACGGATCCAATCTGTGCGTGAAGCAGATGGCGCGACGCTGCCCGGGAGCCACCGATCCGCGCCCGGCCACGCTGGCCGATCATGACTGGCTGATCAACGAGCGTGGCGTCGCCACCGTCGAGCCCTTCGACGGATCGCAGGTGCACGGTGTGCTCTGGCAGCTCGACGACCACGACCTCGCCACGCTCGACAGCGCCGAGGGCGTTCCGGTGCGGTATCGCCGCGACCGACTGACCGTCCACACCGACGCGGGCCCGGCGGAGGCATGGGTGTACATCGATCACCGCGTCGACCCCGGACCGCCGCGGCCGGGCTACCTCGAGCGCATCATCGACGGAGCCATCCAGCACGGATTGCCGAATCGGTGGATCGAGTTCCTGCGGCGCTGGGACCCCGCACACTGGCCCGTTCCGAAGGACAACTCGGGTACCGATGCGCCACAGTCGCTTTCAGAGTTGCTCGCCGATCCCGCCGTGGTCGAGTCGAGCACCCTGCGGTCGCGGTTTGGTTTCATGGCGATCCATGGCGGCGGACTCGAGCAGATGACCGACGTCATCGCCGAACGCGCGGCTGACGCGGCGGGTGCGTCGGTGTATCTGCTGCGCCATCCCGAGGACTATCCGCACCACCTGCCGTCGGCGCTGTACCGGGCCGAGGAGTCCGCCCGGCTGGCGGAGTTCCTCGACCACGTCGAGGTCGCGATCTCGCTGCACGGCTACGGCAGGCTGGGCCGCAGCAACCAATTGCTGGCAGGCGGGCGCAACCGGATTCTCGCCGCCCATGTCGCCGAGCACTTCGATGTGCCGGGCTACCGCATCATCACCGACCTCGATGCGATCCCCCGCGAGCTGCGCGGCATGCATCCCGACAACCCGGTCAACCGCGTCCGCGGCGGCGGCACGCAGCTCGAGCTCTCTCCGCGGCTGCGCGGCACGAGTCTGCGCAGTGCGCCGCCCGACGAAGACGGGCTGTCACCGCCGACATCCGCGCTGATCCAGGGGTTGGTCGCGGCCGCGCACACGTGGGAAATGTCTTCGATCTAGCGCCATCCGGGTGCTCGGCGGCTCCGAATATTCCGATGTGGAACAAACTGAGCCAAACGCACGCTCGATCGCGGTCATCGGGAGCGGGGTTGCCGGGCTGACGGCGGCCTACGCGCTGTCGGCCCGCGACCGCGTCACGCTGTTCGAGGCCGACACCCGGATCGGCGGCCACGCGCACACCCACTACCTGGACCGGGGCGACGGAATCATCGTCGGGATCGACACCGCGTTTCTGGTGCACAACGACCGCACCTACCCGACGCTGTGCCGGATGCTCGACGACCTCGGGGTCGCCACCCAGGACACCGACATGTCGATGTCGGTGCGGGACGACGACAGCGGGCTGGAGTACGCGGGCGCACGAGGTATCGGCGGCCTTTTCCCGTCCTGGTCGACGCTGACCCGGGCCCGGTATCTGGCGATGCTGGCCGAGGTCAAACGCTTCCATCGGGCCGCGACGCGACTGCTCCGCAATGAGGAAGCCGACGACGATGAACCGCTCTCGTCGTTTATCGACCGGCACGGCTTCTCCGCTTACTTCGTCGATCACTTCATGACGCCGCTGGTCGCGGCGGTGTGGTCGTCGCGGCCGGAGGACGCGATGCGCTACCCAGCCCGCTATCTGTTCGTCTTCCTCGAACACCACGGCATGTTGTCGGTGTTCGGCTCACCGACCTGGCGCACGATCGTCGGCGGGTCGGCCAACTACGTCGAGGCGATCGCGATGCGGCTGCACGAGGTCGCCGCGGGCCTTCCCGTGCGTTCGGTGCAACGCGTACCCGAAGGTGTGCTCGTCGCAGTCGGAAGCGGGAGGCCACGGCTGTTCGACGCCGCGGTCATCGCCACCCACCCCGATCAGGCGCTGCTGATGCTCGCCGAGCCGACGGCCGCCGAACGCATGGTTCTCGGCGCGATTCCCTACACGACCAACCAGGCCCAGCTGCACACCGACGAGTCCGTGCTGCCGCGACACCGTCGGGCGCGGGCGTCGTGGAACTATCTGGTCGCACCCGACCGCGATGACGTGCTGGTCACCTACGACGTGACACGCCTGATGAGGCTGACGGGACCGCACCGCTTCCTGGTCACGCTCGGCGGGCGGGACCGCGTCGACCCGGCCACCGTGCGGGCCGAGATGACATACGACCATCCGCTGTACACACCGGAATCCGTTGCTGCACAACGTCGTCTACCTGAACTTGACGACGACCGGATCGTCTTCGCAGGCGCCTACCACGGGTGGGGATTCCACGAGGACGGCGCCGCATCGGGGCTTAGGGCCGCACAACGGCTCGGCGCGACATGGCCCAGCGGCACCCGGCGACAGGTTCTGGCGTGCTGACCCCCGCCCTTTACCGCACCCGCATCACGCATCTGCGCCGCGCGCCGGTGCATCACTACTTCGAGCATCGGAGCTACAGCTGGTATGTCGACATCGACCGGTTGCCTCAGTTGCCGCGGTGGCTACGGCCCTTTGCCCGTTTCGATGCCGCTGACCATCTCGACGGTGCGCCGGAAACCACTCTGCGGCAACGCATCGACGCCTTCCTCGCCGACCGCGGCATCGACCTGCGAGGCGGCACGGTCACCGCCCTGCTGCAGGCGCGGGTGCTCGGATACGTCTTCAACCCGTTGAGCCTGTACTGGTGCCACGACGCCGACGGGGTGCTGCGGCACATTGTGGCCGAGGTGCACAACACCTACGGCGGCAGACACGCCTACCTGCTGCCTGCGGACTCGGGCCAACCCGCGATGGTGATGAAGAGGCTCTACGTCTCGCCGTTCAACGACGTTGACGGCTACTACCTGGTGCGGGCGCCACGGCCAGACGCTCGACTGAATGTGACGATTTCGCTGCACAGGGAAAACCAGCCCGCATTCGTGGCCACCATGCGGGGCAACAGGTGCAAGGCCACCATCCGGCAGATCATTCGGCTGCAACTCGTGGCTCCCCTCGCACCGCTCATGGGAGCGGTGGGAATTCGGGTCCAGGGCATCACGCTGTGGCTTCGCCGGGTGCCGCTGGTGCCTCGGCCGCACGCCACCGAGAAGGAGAGAGTTGATCAGCTGTGAGTGTCGAAATCGCCGGGTTATGCAGCGCGCCAATCAGTTCAGTGCGGTGGCCGGACGTGGCTCGCGTTCCCTCGGGTTCGCTCAGCATCGCCGCGGCGCCGATCGCCGAACGGTTGTTCCGTCGTGCGGCGGCCCGGCTTCCGCTGCGGCTCACCTATCCCGACGGCACCGTCATCGGCGCCGCGGACCCGACGCTGCCGACAATGGTGATCCACGAACCCGCGAAGCTGGCGCGCAGGATCGGCCGATACGGTCTGATCGGCTTCGGCGAGTCCTACATGGCCGGCGAGTGGACCTCGGACGACCTGGCCGGGGTGCTCACCGAGTTCGCCAAGTCGATGGCCGACCTCGTTCCACGGTCGCTGCAACGATTTCGGCCCATCGCCGTTGTCCGGCAACCGCGTTCGCAGTTCAACAGCCCGGAACAGGCCCGCCGAAACATCTCGGAGCACTACGATCTGTCGAATGAGCTGTTCGGGGAATTCCTCGACGAGACGTTGACCTACTCCAGCGCCCTGTTCGACACGATGCCGGCCACCCGCGAGGAGCTGGCAGCGGCTCAACGGCGCAAGATCGACCGCCTGCTCGACGCGGCGCGGGTCGGCCCCGGCAGCCGCGTGCTGGAGATCGGTACGGGATGGGGCGAGCTGTGCATTCGGGCGGCTGTCCGCGGCGCACACGTCCGGTCGGTGACGTTGTCGGCCGAACAGCAGCAGCTGGCCCGTCAGCGAGTCGCCGCCGCGGGCCTGTCGGAGCGCGTCGACATCGAGCTACTGGACTACCGCCATGTCGACGGCTGCTACGACGCGGTGGTGTCGGTGGAGATGATCGAGGCGGTGGGATATCGGTTCTGGCCGAAGTACTTCCAGACTCTTGACCGGTTGGTGTCGCCGGGTGGACGCGTGGCGATCCAGGCCATCACGATGCCGAACGATCGAATGCTGGCTTCCCGCAACACCTATACCTGGATCCAGAAGTACATCTTCCCCGGTGGTCTGTTGCCGTCTGTCGAAGCGATCATCGGTGTCAACGAACGGTACACGCGGTTGCGCACGGTGGATATGGTGTCGCTGGGCGGCCACTACGCCGAGACGCTACGGCTGTGGCGGGAACGCTTTGCCGAACGGCGAGACGCCGTGTCGGCGATGGGTTTCGACGACGTCTTCCATCGCATGTGGGAGCTGTACCTCGCCTATTCGGAAGCCGGCTTCCGGTCCGGCTACCTCGATGTGTATCAGTGGACCTTCGCTCCGACAGGGGTACTCAGATGAATTTTCTCGTCGTCACGCTGGCATCGATTGGCGTGCTACTGGTCATGCAGGGCATCACGTTCGCCGTCGGTCGACGGATCGGCCGCTACAACGTCGTCGACGTGACATGGGGGCTTGGCTTCGTCGGCGTCGCCGCGGTCGCCGCGGTGCTGGGTGCCGGCGACCTCTTCCGTCGGCTCCTACTGCTCGCCCTGGTCGCCGTGTGGGGGCTGCGGCTGGCCTGGCACATGGTCCAGAAGTCGGCGGGCAAGGGCGAAGACCCGCGGTATGAGCGTCTGCTGCGCGGAGATTTCTCCGCGGGAACCGTGCTGCGCAAGATCTTCCTGATTCAGGCGGCGGCGGGCTGGTTCGTCTCACTTCCACTGCAATTGTCGGCGGTCCTCGGGCCGACACCAAAGATTCTGTGGCCGGTTTTGATTGCGGGCGTTGCGATCTGGGTCGTCGGAGTCCTCTTCGAGGCCGTCGGCGATCACCAACTTCGCCGGTTCAAAGCCGATCCCGCCAACAAGGGCGTGATGATGGATCGCGGTCTGTGGGCGTGGACGCGGCATCCCAACTACTTCGGCGACGCATGCGTGTGGTGGGGGCTGTGGCTGGCATCGATCGCAGGCTGGATTTCGCTGGTCACGGTGCTGTCCCCAGTGCTCATGACCTATTTCCTGGTCTACGCCACCGGTGCGAGGCTGCTCGAGAAGCATATGAAGGATCGTCCCGGATTCCGCGAATATTGTTCTCGTACATCGTTCTTCATACCGAGACCACCTCGATTGCGAATACCGTGACGATCTTGGCGGGGGTCGATAGGCTACGGCTCGTGACCACCGATCTCGCCGCGCTGTTGCGCCAGGTGGCACAGCGGGACGTCGACGCGTTCGCCACCTTCTACGACCTCACCCGTGCCAGGGTGTTCGGCCTGGTGACCCGCGTGCTGCGTGACCCCGGCTACAGCGAGGAGACCACGCAGGACGTCTACCTGCAGGTATGGCGCTCAGCGGCCAATTACGACCCGGCGGCGGGCTCACCGCTGGCCTGGCTGATGACGGTGGCGCATCGACGTGCGGTGGACCGCGTCCGCGCCGAGCAGGCGGCCAGCCAGCGCGAGTCGCGGTACGGGGCGGCCAATGTCGACCCGCCCGCCGACCACGTCGCCGATTCGGTCATCCTGCGCGACGAACGCCAGCAGGTCACCGACTGCCTGGACTCGCTGACCGATGTGCAGCGCGAATGTATTCAGCTTGCGTACTACGACGGGCTCACCTACGCGCAGGTGTCGGAACGACTGTCGGCCAATCTCGCCACCATCAAGTCGCGGATGCGCGACGCCATCCGCGGGCTGCGCAGATGTCTGGGGCTCTCGCATGACTGAACCGCTGGTTCCCGACCTGGTCGCATTGGCAACGCCCTACGCGCTGCACGCGACGAGCGACGCCGAACGTGCCGACATCGAGCGGCAGATTGCCGAGGCCCCGCCCGAAGTGGCCGAGGCATTCTTCGCACAGGTGCGCGCAGTGCACGAGACGATGGCGATCATTTCCGCGGCAACGGCGGTCGAGCCGCCACCGTCGATGCGCGAGAGGCTGCTGGCGACGGTCGCCCACGACACGGTGCAACAGCTGCCGTCAAAGCGTGTAAACCGTTGGCGTACAACTATTTTGGCCGCCGCTGCGGTGGTCGCCATCGGACTCGGCGCGCTGGGCGTCGGAATCGCGCTGCGGCCTCCGCCACCCACGACGTCGACTGCCGCGCAGGTCTTCGCGGCGCCGGACGTGCGGACCGTATCGGGTCCCATCCCGACCGGCGGCACCGCGACGCTGGTGTACTCGCATGAGAAGGATGCGGGCGTGCTGGTGATGAATAACGTCGCACCGCCGAAACCGGGCACCGTCTACCAGATGTGGTTGGTCGGCGACAACGGTCCGCAGTCGGCGGGCACCATGGACGCCAAGTCGGTCGCGCCGTCGACGACCGCCGTGCTGCCCGACCTCGGCACCTCGAAGACCCTTGCCTTCACCGTCGAACCCGGCAGCGGATCTGTGATGCCGACAAGCCCCATCTTCGCCGAACTGCCGCTGACCTGACGGTCACTCAAGGGTCGCCGTGGCGGCCTCGGCCAGCACGTCGGCGACATCGTGTCGGCGCTGCCATGCCCGCCGCTGCCGCATCGCGCCGTTGCCGTCCTCGACGATGCGGGCCAGTTCGGTGCGCACCATGTCGTGCTCGCCCAACGCCTCGAGGGCGGGCCGGACGTGGTCGATGAGTCGGTTGAGCAAGTCGACGGCAGGCACCGACGCATGGCTTTCCGTCAGGTCGATCGCCTCGCCGTCTAGGCCGTCGTGCGCCGACTTCCAGTACGCGGCCCGCAGCGCGTGCGGCGCCAAAGGTGCTGTGCCCTCGTCGCGGCGATCGGCGTCCAGCGCCGTCATCACACACGCTCTGATCAGGGTCGCCATGAGGACCGTCTCGGCCACCGTGGCCGGCACGTCGGCGACCCGCACCTCGATCGTCGGGAAGTTGGCCGACGGCCGCACGTCCCAATAGACCATCCCGTCGTCGCGCATGGCTCCGGCGTCGAGAAGCATCTGCACGACGGCGTCGTACTCGTCGGCGGAGTCGAAGTGCGGCGGCGGTCCCGCGCTCGGCCAACGTTGCCACAGAATGCTGCGCCAGCTGGCGTATCCGGTGTCGGCATTGCGGTACACCGCAGAGTTGGCCGTCAGCGCCAACAACAGCGGCAGCCACGGCCGCATCCGGTTGCTCACCCGTATCGCGGCATCCCGGTCGGGCACGGCGACGTGCACGTGAGCGCCGCAGATGCCCTGCTCGTGGGCGATCATGCCGAATCGTTCCGCAATGTCCCGGTAGCGCGGGTTGTCAGTGATCGGGAACTCGTGCGGCACCGTCGGAGGAAGGCCGACGGCGAGCAACCGCGCACCGTCCGCCTCGGCGGACTCCGCGGCGACGTTGCGTAGCCGGGTCAGCTGGGCCCGCAATTGCTCGCTGCTGTCGGCAACGTCGGTCGTGGTCTCGACCTGACAGCTGGTCAATTCGAGTTGCAGGTCGACCCCGCGCGCCGATGCGTGCCGGGCGACCGATTCATTGCGGGCGACCGGTTGGCCGGTGTCCGGGTCGACGAGGAGGAACTCCTCCTCGACGCCCACTGTGGGGTGGCTGGCCATAATTGCTCGAAATACAGATCCGGCCCGTCGGAGATCTCACGACGGGCCGGATCGGGCGGTGGCTCCTTTTACGGTTGTACTCCGCTAGGCCGCGAAGTCTGGCGGCTCAGAATTGCCCGATCCGTCAGACGCCAAACGTCGCTTTTCGAAGGACTTTTTCGGGTGCCTAACATCGGGGGCATGACCAAGGACTTCCGGTTCGGTGTGGGACTGCGCGTAGCCAAGTCGCTGTCGTCGGTTCAGGACGAAGCGCGCCGCGCGGAGGACCTCGGCTTCGACGTGTTGCATCTGCCCGACCACATCGGTGCGCCTGCGCCCTTCCCGACCTTGATGGCGGCGGCCGCGGCCACCACGACGCTGCGGCTGGGCACGTTCGTGCTGAACGCCTGCTTCTACAAGCCGGCCCTGCTTGCCCGCGATGTGCAGGCGCTGCGCGATCTGTCCGGCGGCCGATTCGAGCTGGGATTGGGCGCGGGCTATGCGAAGCACGAGTTCGAAGCCGCCGAGTTGCCGTATCCGAGCGCCCGCGAACGCGTCGAGTACATGGGGCATGTGACCGAGTACATGCGCGAGAACCTTCCGGATGTGCCGGTCCTGATCGCCGGGAACGGCGACCGCCTGCTGACGGTGGCAGCGCGGCAGGCGACCATCATCGGGCTGACGGGCGGGCAGCCGATCACCGACGAGTCAGACCCGCTGGCCGACCGCATCGAGTTCGTGCGACAGGCGGCGGGCGACCGGTTCGACGACCTCGAGTTGAACATCGCCATCACCGCGCTGCCGAGAGACGACTCGGGACAGCCCGATCTGTCGATCACCCGCCGGGCGCTGCCCGACATGTCCGACGAGGAGTTGTTGCGGACCCCCGCCGTGCTGTCGGGCTCCACCAGCGAGATCGCCGACACCGTTCGCGGCTACCGGGACACCTACGGCGTGAGCTACCTGATCATCCAGGACAAGCACGCCGAGTCGTTTTCGAAGGTCATCGAGAAACTGCGGTAACCCTGGGTTCCCGCGCGCGTTTGAAACGCGCGCCAGCGGGAACCGTTACTCGTCATGGATATCGACCGAGCGGCGGGTGTACTGGTTGCGCTGCGGCGCTGCCCGCTCGATGAGGCGTTCGACGAAATCGTGGACGCCGCTAAACGCTACCGCGTCGAGCCCGTGCGGATAGCGCGTGCACTCGTGGCGTTGGCCGAGGGCACGAGGCATGACGACGGCCCCGCGATCGCCGCCGCACGCTATGAATGGGGGACGCTGATGGAACCGACGGCGGTGGCGAAGTGATCGCGCGTGCGTTGACGAGGTTGGCCCGCTGGGTCCGAGCCACCTATCCGGCGTGGGCGCCGGAGCGCGGCCATACGGCGCTGATCGCGCTGTGCGGCCGCCCCGGACCGATGATCGAGCAGATACCCGAGCCGACGAACTAGTGGTGTGTCTCCAAAATAATAGGCTAGTTCTGCGATAGACTTCGTGGGTGATGACAGCAGCGGCTGCTTTGGTCATGTCGGACGGTCAACGAGAAGCGTTGCAAGCCTTGTCGCGGTCGCAGACCGCGCCGCATCGGCAAGTTCGACGGGCCAAGGCGCTGTTGCTGGCGGCCGACGGTGTGGCGAATGTGAGGATCGCCGCGCAGGTAGGGGTGAAGTCGGCGACGGTTCGGGCGTGGCGGGCCCGGTTCGCGGAGGAGGGCTTGGCGAAGCTGGGGAAGGTCCGGGCCGGGCGTGGCCGGAAGTCCACGATCCCGCAGGAGAAGATCGACGAGATCGTGCACCTGACAAGGTATTCCACGCCGGACGGCCAGACCCACTGGTCGTGCCGGACGATGGCGGCCAAGGCCGGGGTGTCCCCGGCGACGGTGCAGCGGGTGTGGGCCGCGCGCGGGTTGAAACCGCACCTGGTCGAGACATTCAAGCTGTCCAACGACCCGAAGTTCGAGGAGAAACTGATCGACGTGGTCGGTCTGTACCTCAACCCTCCCGAGAAGGCGATCGTGCTGTGCATGGACGAGAAGTCCTCGGTACAGGCGCTGGACCGGACCCAGCCGTCGCTGCCCATGAAGCCGGGGCGGGCGCAGACGATGACCCACGATTACAAGCGCAACGGCACCGCCACGTTGTTCGCGGCGCTGGACGTGCTGACCGGCAAAGTTATCGGGCAATGCCTGCCCCGGCACCGCCATACCGAGTTTCTGAAGTTCCTGCGCACCATCGATCGCGAGGTCCCCGATGAACTTGCGGTGCACCTGATCTGCGACAACTACGCCACCCACAAGCACCAGAGCGTGCGGGCCTGGCTCGACGAACACCCCCGATTCCAACTGCACTTCACCCCGACCTCCTCGTCGTGGCTCAACCTGGTCGAGCGTTGGTTCCGCGAACTCACCGACAAGGCGTTGCGCCGCGGCGTGTTCCACTCCGTACCCGACCTCATCGCCAAGATCGAGAACTACCTCGCCGCGCACAACAACGACCCCAAACCATTCGTATGGACCGCCACCGCCCAAGACATCCTCGCCAAGGTCGCCCGCGGGCGTGTCGCCCTCCAAGCGGTCAACCAATGACGAGACACACCACTAGTACCTGCGGCCGCGTAGCGCGTCCTTCACCCGCTCGCCGGTCTTGCGCACCTTGGCACGCATCTGGTCGGTGCGGCCCTCGTCTCGCAGCCGGGCGTTGCCGGTCGCCTCGCCGAACTCTTCCTTGGCCCGCCCGACGATGCGGTCGAACTCGTTCCTGGCCTTCCGCGCTGCACTCATGGGTGCAGGGTTTCCGCTGCGCAGCGTGGGGAAACATGGCCGCACGGTAAGCTCCCAGCGTCCCCGCCCTCGTAGCTCAGGGGATAGAGCACGGCTCTCCTAAAGCCGGTGTCGCAGGTTCGAATCCTGCCGGGGGCACTATTGTTACCGCAGCTCATCGACGCTTTCCGCGATTCCCGGCTACGCGTCGGTCCGACTCCTGGTCGGTGCCTGGTCGGTGAGCCAATCACACGAAGTGGCACTCACTGGTCCCCGACGGCCTCTCTCGCGGCGGCATCGAGGCGTACCGCGACGTCATCAAGGTCGGTCGGGAAGAGCCCCGCATAGTGATTGAGCGTCGTGGCAGCCGACTCATGGCCAAGTAAGCGCGCAACTGCAACGACCGAGGCCCCCGCCTGTATGGCCAGCGACGCTGCGGTATCACGGAGGTTGTGCGGAGTGATCGTCAGGCCCAGTGCAGCCGTAGCCGCATCGAAGCTGTCGCGGCGAAAATTGCGGTTTCGCAGTCGGCCGTCATCGTCGCCGAGGCGAGTAGGTCCTCGACGATGTCGCCGAGCACCCGAGTGTCTGCCAAAAACGCTTCGGCGTCCTGGTGCAGCGCACGCGCATCACCGGCGCCGGCGCGACGGGCCAGCATCTGCGCGGGTGTGCAGCACCGTCAGCGGCGCCCGTAGTTCATTAGACGACGTGGTCGGCGTGCATCCCTTCGATGGTGTCGGCGTCGTAGCCGAGTTCGGTTAGGACGTCGTCGGTGTGTTCGCCGAGCAGCGGCGATCCGGTGATCGTCGGCGTGAAACCCGAGAACTTGACCGGGCATCCGACGGTCAGGTACTTGCCACGCTCCTTGTGCTCGACCTCGACCACGCTGGCGCTCGCCCGCAGCGCGGGGTCGTATGCGATCTCCTTCATGGAAAGCACCGGTGCGCAGGGCACCTCGAACTTGCGCAGAATGTCGACCGCCTCGTACTTGGTCTTGTCGGCAAGCCACTTCTCGATGTCGTCGAAGATGTCGAAGATGTGTGATTCGCGCGCCTTGGCGGTGTTGTACGCCGGGTCGTCGATCCACTCGGGCCTGTCGATGGCCTCGCAGGTCCGCTCCCAGTTCTGTTCCTGGATGGTGAAGTAGATGTAGGCGTTGGGATCGGTCTCCCATCCCTTGCACTTGAGCACCCAGCCGGGCTGACCGCCGCCGCCGGCGTTGCCGCCCCGGGGCACCGTGTCACCGAACGTCCCGTTCGGGTACTGCGGATACTCCTCGAGGTAGCCAACCCTCTCCAGGCGCTCCTGGTCGCGCAGCTTGACCCGGCACAGGTTGAGCACCGCGTCCTGCATTGAGACCGCCACCTTTTGGCCCAAGCCGGGTTTTCTCCCGGGCCAAAAGCGCGGTGAGCAGACCGATCAAAAGGTGCATTCCGCTGTTGCTGTCGCCGAGGGCCGCGGCGCTGACGGTGGGCGGGCCGTCCCAGAATCCGGTGGTGGAGGCGGCGCCACCGCCAGATCTGGACGGGTTCGGCGCGTGTTTTCACCGTGACAGTGCCGAGCGATGCGACACGCCGGCCGGCGCGGACTCGCCCGGATGCGCGCGCACCCGCCAAGACCGGTCACCACTTTGCCGGAATCCGGAAACGCAATGCGGCGCCAGCATGGCTTGGGGGACATAATGTAAGGGCGTGCCCTACCGCACACGATGGAGGAAGTAACAGTCATCCCGCCCGCGCATCCGTCGAATGTTCAAGGAGGATCGCCGCATGGATGCATGGCTGATCTGGTTGATCATCGCCGTAGTGTTGCTGGTGGTCGAGATGCTCACTATCACCGCAGCGGTCGGGATGCTCGGTGTCGCTGCACTGATCACCGCGGGCTTCGCCGCACTCGGACTACCCGTTCCCGTCCAACTCCTTGCGTTCACAGTCACCGCCACGATCGGGGTGCTGCTCATCCGCCCCATCGTCCGTCGGCACATGCTCCGGCCCCAGCTCGAGCGTTTCGGCGTAGAAGCATTAATTGGTAAGCCCGCCTATGTCGTGTCAGAGGTGTCCGGGCTGGACGGCAGGGTTCGCATCGGCGGTATCCGCGGTGAGGAGTGGACGGCGCGCGCCTACGACCAAACCCTGGTGATACCCGCTGGAGCGACCGTCGACGTGCTGGAGATCAACGGCACCACCGCGCTCGTATACCCCCGGGAGTAACCCATGGAAACCCTGGAAACCTCAGTCCCTCTGATCGCCGGACTGGTCATCGCGCTGTTCGCAGCCTTCACCGTGCTGCGGGCGGTGCGCATCGTGCCCCAGGCGCGTGCCCGCAACGTCGAACGGCTCGGCCGCTACGACCGCACGTTGCAGCCCGGCCTCAATTTCGTCATCCCCTACTTCGACCGGGTCTATCCGATGATTGACCTACGGGAACAGGTGGTCTCGTTCCAACCGCAACCGGTGATTACCGAGGACAATTTGGTCGTCGAGATCGATACTGTGCTCTATTTCCAGGTGACCGACGCGCGCGCAGCCGCCTATGAGATCGCCAGCTTCCTGCAAGGCGTCGAACAGCTCACGGTCACCACACTGCGCAATGTCGTCGGGTCCATGGACCTGGAGCGCACACTCACCTCCCGCGACACCATCAACAGCCAACTCAGAGGCGTGCTGGACGAGGCCACCGGCAAGTGGGGGCTGCGGGTCAACCGGGTAGAGATCAAGGCCATCGACCCGCCGCAATCCATCAAGGACGCGATGCAGAAGCAGATGCGGGCCGAGCGCGACAAGCGTGCGGCAATCCTGGGCGCCGAAGGCCAACGCCAGTCTCAGATCCTCACCGCCGAGGGTGACAAGCAGGCCGCCGTCCTGCGCGCCGAGGGCAACCGGACCGCAGCGATCCTCAAGGCCGAGGGCCAGGCCCGCGCTATCGACGAGGTATTTCAGTCCGTGCACCGCAACGACCCCGACCCCAAACTGCTCGCCTATCAGTATCTCCAGATGCTGCCGCAGCTGGCCCAGGGCCCGGGAAACACGTTCTGGGTAATTCCAAGCGAGGTCACCTCCGCCCTGCAAGACGTGTCCCGCGCCTTCACCCAGGCGCTGCCCAAGTCATCGGCCACCCGCGAAACCTCCTCCGACAACTTGGCAGCGCACGCTGCCGCCGATGCGGCTCAGGCGGCACAAGCCGCCGCCGATGCGCTCGAAGCCGCGGCCGAGGCCGACGGCTACCAGACCGCGTCGCCATCGCGCCCGTAACGACCGGTCGGGACAGCATTCTTCGAATCGCGGAGCATGCAAATGGGGACACGTCCCCGACAAACTCCCGCCGTTGTCCAGACGCGCCCGCGTGCTACTGCTGGCAGCGGCGGGCCTCATTGCACTACTGCTCGTCGGGCCGCGCCTGGTGGACACCTACGCCAATTGGCTGTGTCTCGGTGAGGTCGGCTTCCGCAGCGTCTGGGTCACGGTGCTGTTGACCCGGGTAGCGATCTTCGTCGCGGTGGCGCTGGTGGTGGGCGGCACCGTTTTTCTCGCCCTGATGCTGGCCTATCGCTCGCGGCCGGTCTTTGTACCCGCCGCGCGGCCGAACGACCCGATCGCGCCGTACCGGACCCAGGTGATGCGCCGGTCGCGGCTGTTCGGGTGGGGCGTCGCGGTCGCTGTCGGTGTGCTGTGTGGTCTGATCGCTCAGTCGGGGTGCTCGGCTGTACGCGCGCTTAGCGCGCCCAACTGGTACGCACCCGACAGTCAGGGCCGGTTTTCACGCGTCGTCGACCATCCCCGCCGCCAAGTCCAACTCCGACAGAAAAACTGATCGAAGCCACGATGTGCCCCTCAATCTAGTTGTTGCACTGCAGGCGGGAGAACTCTTCTGCAGCAACTAAATTGGGTCAGGACAGCCCTCACACAAACTCCAGCTCGGCAGTCGCTCGCTCGGGTCCTACCCTCCACGTTTCCTGACAGCAATGTCGCTAGGTCGGAATAGGTTGGCGCTGCCATGATTACGGCGTAGCGGTCAGGACCACGACGGCGTCGGGCTCACTGAAGTTCCGCAACTGGCAGCGAGCTCGCCTCCTCGCTGACCGCGGAGGCACCGCGCTCTCCTGCACTCCAGACCTGCGCGGCCAGAAACCCCACCAGCAGCGCGAATATGATTCCCATCGGCGGGAGCAGCCTTTGTGAGATTGACGCGAACGCCCGGCCGCGCTCACCGGTCGAGAGCGAGATCACCACCGCGTAGATCGCCGCCGTGACGAGAACGGCAACCCCGAACACGAACGCGGCCAACCAGAACAAGGAAAGGCCGTGCAGCCATGCCGGCACGCCGTGAAATTTCCTCGCCGCCGGCGCCGGATTCAAGGTAGATCGCGGCCCCTGGCAGGTGCTCGGGTACCGGATCAAGAATCTTCTCTGCGATCTATGTCGCAAGTCGTGCCAACGGGCATCGATCAACTTGCACGCTTTAAGCGCTGTCGCTAGGTAGCTAATGGGAACCGAACAGCGAGCCTTCGACCGATCACCTCTTGTTCGGGGGACGCTGTTCACCGAGCCGCCGGCCGGTGAGCGTTGTTAGTAGCTGAAGCGTTGGTCGACTTCTAAGGCTAGATCACGCCCCGGCCGGTTGGTGAGGGTTCCTGTAGCACTGATGGGGTGTCGTGCCACCGAGCACTGATCCATTAGCTTGTCGCCGGGTGCCCTTGGGCTCGAACATGTTTGACGACCCCGGAGGAGGCATTCAGGTGATTTTTGTCGGCGACGATTGGGCGGAGGACCACCACGACGTGCACCTGATGGATGAAAGCGGGGCGCGGCTGGCCTGGCGTCGATTGCCCGAGGGGCTTGGCGGCATCGGCGAGTTCCATCAGCTCCTTGCCCGGCACGCCGAAGAACCAGACCAGGTCGTGATCGGGATCGAAACCGACCGCGGCCTGTGGGTCGAGGCGCTCGTTGCGGCTGGCTATCAGGTGTATGCGATCAATCCGCTGGCGGCTGCCCGCTACCGCGACCGCCACTCCGTATCGGGGGCCAAGTCCGATGCCGGGGACGCCAAGCTCTTGGCTGATCTGGTGCGCACCGACCGGCATAACCACCGTCCGGTCGCCGGCGACAGCCCCGCCGCTGAAGCGGTCAAGGTCCTGGCCCGGGCACATCAGAATCTGATCTGGACTCGTAACCGGCACACCAATGCCTTGCGCTCGGCGCTGCGTGAGTACTACCCGGGCGCGTTGGAGGCGTTCGACGATCTGCATGACCGTGACGCGCTGGCAGTTTTGGGTCGTGCGCCCACTCCGCTGCAGGCGGCCAACCTGAGTCTGTCCAAGATCCGGTCGGCGCTCAAAGCCGCTGGGCGACAACGCAATCTCGACACCCGGGCACTAGAGATTCAGACCGCATTGCGCACCGAGCAGCTCGCCGCGCCGACCTCGGTCACCGCAGCATTCGGAGCGACCACCCGCGCCACGGTCGGCATCATCGCCGAACTGAACCGCCAGATCGCCGACCTCGAGGCCGAGTTGGCCACACATTTTGAGACACACCCGGACGCCGACATCTACCTCTCCCTGCCAGGACTCGGTGTCATCCTCGGCGCCCGGGTGCTCGGTGAGTTCGGGGACGACCCGAACCGATACACCACCGCCAAGTCTCGCAAAAACTACGCCGGAACATCACCGCTGACCGTCGCGTCAGGCCGCAAACGCGCCGTGTTGGCCCGTCACGTCCGCAACCGCCGACTCTACGACGCCATCGACCAATGGGCGTTCTGCGCGTTGAATACCAGCCCCGGCGCCCGCGCCTTCTACGACCAGCGTCGCGCCGCCGGCGACCTGCACCACCAAGCGCTGCGCGCCCTCGGCAACCGCCTCGTCGGCATCCTGCACGGCTGCCTACGCCACCACACCCACTACAACGAACACAAAGCCTGGGCACACCGTCACACCAACCCCGACACCCAAGCGGCTTGACAACTTACGGACCAGGGATGTCTAGCTGAGGCGCGACCCGCCGCCGACACGCCGACCCATGCACGGGCGGATGTGCCTTCGACGCTCACGTCCGACGAAGCGGCCGATCAACCAGTACCCGCTGTCCGCTTCGCCACTGAACGACACGAATCTGATGGCCGGTTTGCACACCGGTGACCGGGTCGACACGAAACCGACCGAACAAGGTGGTGGTATCGAGTCGTTGTGACGCGGCCAGCACCGGCAAGGATTCAACAGTGCCGGCTTCCTTCACGCAGCGCTGCCAAACGACACCCGCGGCGAAGGCCGCAGCAGCCGGATACGGCGGCTCAGTACCATTCGCGTCCCGGTAACACCGGCTGAACCACTCGCTGTTGGGTCCGTCCGCGGGATCATCTGTCCCGTCGTCGAACCACTGGCACGGTCCGTAAAGCCGCTCAACGCGGTCACCGATGGCGTGCCGGAGCTCACCGACCCCCGCCGCGACCAATCCAACTGCACGCCAACGGTATTCGCCGTCCCACTGCGCGACGGCGACGTCATCGTCGAAGGAACCGGCCGATAACAGCACATCGCCCGCCGGGACTTGCGCCAGCACGTCTCTCGCCCGCCCTGGCCGAAAACTAACCGACCGCCGCTGGAGACCGAGTCGCCGCGCCACCACCGCCGCCCCTTCGGCCACCTCGCGGCCGAACCCCGTGTCGACGTGCATTATTACCACCTCCGAGCCCACACCAAGACCTTCGGCGACAAGGGTTTCGAGCACTGCGGCGAGATAGCGGTACGCGGGAGACTCCGCGTTGACGACGCGCGGATACGCCGGCCGCGCCAGCCGGGCGGTGGCGCCACCGTGGTTCCAGACGACCCCTTTGCTGGCGGCCGCGGCCGCGAGGGCGGGCCCCGAACCGTAGGGCCCGAACACCACGTCGGGCCCCCTAGCTTCGGCGGCCCGTATCGCGGACGCCGCAGAGGGGTAAGCGTCGATGACCTCCAGACTTACTCCGGAACGGTCGGCCCAGAGCGCAAGGGCGCTCGCCCCTGCTTTCCCGAATCTGGCCAGCGGCCCCGACAGTGGGGTAACCAGGACGGCGCGAGCTGCCACGCCCACAACTTAAGCGAGTCGAACAACCGCCCGACTCCCCGGGGAGTACAGATCGTGGCATTCCACTGCGGTTCAACACCGTCGCAGGGGCGACTCCTCGATCCTGTGGAAGCGGAGTTCGATCGCATCGCGCCGGAATTTCTGGCTCAACATCCACGATCTGAAAGCGCAACAAGACTCGCCACCGCCGGCTATACACAAACCGCGCGTGACGTGGTATTCATCCGTGGGGCGGGCGGGACTCGAACCCGCGACCAACGGATTACCAAATCGGCGGATCCCGACAGCAGCAGTTGTTGCTCGTTTTTCCTTGTGCGACAACCGGTGTGGTCGCTTCATAGCTCCGGCATGAACTCGACAATTCCGGTCGATTCTCGGTCATTGGCGGTGAATAAACGGTGACCTGCTGATCGTTGTCCTCGTCAACGAAGACGCCACCCAGATCTCGTTCCTCGGCCTCGACTTCACGATGCCGAAAGGGGTCGCGAAGCTGTTCTCGGCGGTCGCAGGCGTGTTTGTCATGGCACTGATCGGTGGCGTGCGAATCCATCGGATCGGGCCGACATTCGACAAACGCCGACGCTAGGACGGCGGGTCCACCGCCTCACCGGGCAGAGGTGCGAAGGCCAGGCTCGGTCGGTCGGCCTCAGGGCAGTCCATTCTTCACCGCAACTCTCGGGCTGTCCCGCCCTATCGGCGGAGAGAAGACGTCGGCACCGCTGCTGGACGGGGCGGCCCTGCCGACCAGGAGGGTGCTCTGCGCGGCCATCGCGATCACATCGCTCACATGGTTGCGTATGCGCAAAGCGCGGCGTTGCCGGCTCGCTCCGTTACCACAGCCGACGACCTCGGTCAGCATCGCCACAGCCGCGCGGTATTCGCCCAGTTCCTCCAGGGCGGATCGGACATGGCAGACCAACAGTCCGAGCAGGTCGGGCGCCGGAACCACGAGGTCCGAGGTCAAATCGATCCCGTGCCCTGTCAACCCCTCGCGGGCGGCCATGGAGTACCCCGCCTGCAGCGCCTCCGCGGTGATTTGCGGGGCGCACCCGCCCCCGCTGAGGGACCGCAACGCCGTCATCACCAGCGCACGTACCACCGTCGCGAGCAGAACTGTCTCGTCGACGGTCGCGGGGACGTCACTGACTCTCACCTCGACGGTCGGCAGATGAGCCGACGGCCGAACATCCCAATTGATCATCCCCTCGTCGAGGATGACACCGCGCTCGACCATCTCTTCCACGACCGCGTCGTAGTGCTCGACCGAGGCGAACCACGGCGGCGGCCCCGAACAGGGCCACCGCGAGAGCATTATCGACCGCCAGCTGGCAAACCCGGTATCGACGCCGCGGTGGATGGGGGAATTGGCGGTCAGGGCCAGCAGGACCGGTAGCCACGGACGCAAGTAGTTGCCGACCTGCACCGCGGTTTCCCGGTCAGGTACGCCCACGTGGACATGGCCGGCGCAGACTCCCCGCGTCCCTGCAAGATATCCGAACCTGCTCGCTATCGTGCGGAACCGACGAATGTCTGTGATCGGCAACACGGCCGAACCGAGCACCGGCACGCCCACCGCCAGCAACCGAGCGCCGCACTGCGCGGCAGCATCGGCGGCCGCCGACCGCATCTCGGCCAGCCCCGTACGTAGTTCGTGCGTGTGCCAGCACACCGGCGATGTGGTCTCGACCTGGCACTGGGTGAACTCCAATTGAAGCCGGACACCAAGCTTTTCAGCCGCCTCGACAACCGCGAGGCTGCACGGGAGGGGGTGTCCAGTCGACGGATCAACGAGCAGAAACTCCTCCTCGACCCCCATCGACGGGTGGACCCACCCGTCAGGCTCGACGGTGCCGGCCGCGTCGGCTCGGTCGGACCCTGACATGTTGGATCTTCTCCCACCTGGCGCGACGGCAAGCCGGTCAGGCATGGCGCGTGCTCAGTGATCGCACTGATCGCGTAGGACCGATTCCGCATCCCGCAACACCCGGAACCTCTCGAGAATACTCCCCCCGTTCGTAGATCTGCTCCCGCAGAAACACGGTGAGCACCGATCCCCCGGGGCAATCACCCGAGGTTCATCCCCACTGGAGACAGCATCTTTGCGACACTCGAACACCCCCTCTGATCAGTGGTGGGGTTTGAGGTAGTTTCGTGATGGAGCAGGACAATTCGCACGGTGATGCAGGTGGATTGACACCATCACCGAATACACCCAGTTGCTTGGTTGGCGGGCGACGATGACAGGAATGCGAGCACCGTGCACCACGGCAGTGCTGACCGAACCGAGCAGCATTCCGGCGAATCCGCCACGGCCGTGGCTACCGACGACGACCAGTTGGGTCGACTCGGACTGGTCGAGAAGACGGCGGGCCGGCTGATCCCAAACCACCACCCCTTCGACGCTGACGTCGGGGTAGCGTTCTTGCCAGCCGGTCAGCCGGACGGCAATTCGTGGTTGCCGCCGTTGCTGCGTACTCGGGTTATCCCCGAACCACGCAGCGACTCGCGAATGAACACCTCAGTGAGGGTCATGAGTACTGCTGTGAGCACGCCGGCGGAGTCAGTAGAAACGGGGCATGCGTGGATCCGGCCACCCTCAGCGTTGAGGGGGGCGGCGGCTCAACGGTGGAGCCAACCCGCCGCGTAGCGAGGACAGTCGGGCAAGGGTCATGACTTCCGGTCGCAACCGCGCCGCTTGGCGACGCCAAGCTGGCCGGTACAGCAGCGGCCGGTAATCGCCGGGCGTTCGCGGGAATCTATGACCGGAACCGACCGGCTGCACAACATCTGCATGGCATGGTGCGCGATCGCGATGCCGCCGCCGCGCCACCGGCCTACCGGACCCTCACTCCACCGCAGCCAAAACGGCTGGGAGCCGATAGCGATCACCGTCGGGTCGAAGTCCAGCAGCATCAGGTCGCGTTCCAGCCACGACTCGGACCCGACATGCCGCCCATCGGTGGCCGACCACCACCGGCCCGACAGATGGCGTTGCCCTCGATACGAGCTGCCCGGGCGAACAGGCGGAACCGACTCCAACCGCAGCGACCACGCGCATCCACCAACGGCACCCGAATCTGATCGCCGGCCGTGGTCGCATACGCCACCTCGAAACCCGCGGCCCTGCCGCTGATCGACCTCTGCATCGTCGTCACAGTCGGTGACGAGAGGTTAGGTCGTGGTGTGCGTGATGAGTCGCTGGGCTCGATGACCTTTGTTTCCTCACGTGCCCCGTGGGTGATCTCAATGCGGCGCGGCTTGGCCCTCGCCGCCACGGGCAGGGTTACGGTCAGCACCCCGTTCTGATAGGTGGCGGCGATGTGCTCGGCGTCGATGTCCGCACCGAGGGACAGGCGGCGCATGTAACCGCCGGTGAAGCGCTCGGAGCTCAGCCACTGCACGTCGTGTTCGGTGCGTTCGCTGCGTTGTGCCTTCACGGTGAGGATGCCGCCATCAACGCTGACGTCCACCGAATCGGGGTCCACGCCCGGCAGGTCGGCGTGCAGCACGTAGTGATCGCCGGAGCGGTAGAGGTCCATCGGCATGGCCAGTGGGACTCGGGCGGATCCGGGCGATGTACCGAGCAGCTGCGCGGCGAGTCTGTCGATGTCACGGAAGGGATCGGGATGAAGCACAGCAACCACCTCCTAGATGCTGGTTGCCGCACCTCGCCACCGCGACGGGTGTCGGCTGGCTGCGCTCCTTCTGGTGTAGCACTCCACCTGCGCGAGCACCAGGGGTGCCGGCGCTGCGCCCAGGTCTTCGGCGATGCGGACCCTGGTGTCCAGGATCGTCGTCCACATGAAAGGGGCCAGACGCGCCTCGATCTGCTCGCCGATGTCGGGCGATATCGGCGTCGATGCTGGCGATCCGGCCCAACATGGGCGCGAAGGGGAATTGGTGATGGTCGGCGAGATGCCCGTTGAACGCTCGGCCCAACTCATTTCTGTTGCTTTACCTGCTTCCTGTTAGGCGGGGTAGACTTGAGGTACGGATCCACGGCAGACCAAGGTCGGACCGGAAGAGAAGTTTCCTCCTCTCGGCTGTGGCGCCCAGCACGGGCACTAGGCACCCACGCGAAGCGAGGCCCATCAACTGGGCACAGCGCGGTGGGCTTGCGTCAGGGCGGGGAAATGTCTCCTGACGCCGAGGCCACATTTCACCGCGCCATCATGCACGCTTGGTAACCAGGTGGTTCGTGCTTCGGACGGCTCTCCTTTTCGTCAGGAGCGCCGTCCGACTCGTGTCTGCCGAACTCCCCGGGCCGGTAGCGGTCTGCGTGCCGAAGCAGGCACTCCGCGAGCTGGGGGATCGTGTCCCGGGTGGCGACCGCATCGTTGAGCACCGTCGAGTCCAGCGCGCGCCGCCGCCCCCACCGCTCACTGCCCCACCGAGCCACCCCCGCCACGGTCTACCAGGCCCGACCCAAAGCACACCCCGGCACCCGCACCGACAGTGGGCTGGGTGGTACGGCTCAGGTTCACCTCGTATTATCACGGTCAGTTGGCCGGATATTCTCCAGGCTTCCTCGATCTGCCGGGACGAGATCGCGGCCGCGGCGAGGAGGGACGATGCCGCTCTCCGATCATGAGCAGCGCATGCTCGACCAAATCGAGAGCGAGCTCTCTACCGAGGACCCTAAGTTCGCCTCGAGCGTCCGGGGTGGCAGTCTGCGTGCTCCCTCGGCCCGTCGCCGGCTCCAGGGCGCAGCACTCTTCGTGATAGGCGTGGCGATGCTGGTATCTGGTGTGGCCTTCAAGGCCACCATGATCGGAAACTTCCCGATCCTCAGCGTCTTTGGATTCGTGGGCATGTTCGGCGGGGTGGTGCTCGCAATTACCGGCCCGCGCATGGGCGGTGGGCGCGACAAGTCGGGCTCCGCTCGGGCGCGCCGCGCCAGCGTCCGGCGAAACACTCCCGCGGCTCATTTACAGGGCGCATGGAAGATCGCTTCCGACGCCGCTTCGATCAGTAGGCAGCAGTTCTGAGTTCAGCGCGGACGCCGGCCCCGAAGTTAGGCCATTCACGGTGTCATATCGATCAACTGACGTGGATTTCGACCCGCAACGCGGCGGGAGAGAAGTGGTCACCATGCAACGGGGCAGCTGGGTTCGGGGCCTGCGCATCGACTCGGTCGACAGAGTGGAATCTGTGTGTTCACCGGATGTGGTCGGACCTGCAGTCGAGCAGGTGGGCCAGAATGCGGTCGACTGGGCTGCGAGGCTCGGGTACGACGTCGCGGTGCGCTGCATCGATAGCTTCCCCGAGTTCGGCTGTAACCCCGCCCAATTGACGACGGTACGGTGGGGCACCGAATCTGCCGCCATCACCGCGATGGTGAGCATCGAGAGCGGCGAAGTGCCCGACGAGCACTACCAATCGCACGGCGCCTTCGATCCGCCTGCGCAAGGGTGAGGCTATCTCCGTCGGATCCCGCTCGGCATCCGACGCCGCCGCCCGCACAACGTCGCGGCGTTTCGGCATCGTCCTCGACGAGCGGCTGCGCAGCTCCACGTGTCCGCAGCAACCCCATGCTATTGGGGTAGGACGGCAACCAGACGGGGTCGCAGACGCTTCGGTGGGATCTCGGCGCCCGCCGCGAGGTCGGCGATTAGCGCATCGGCGTAGGCGACCAAATGGGCGGTGTCGATGGCGTATGGTGCCGGTCGGTCGTCGTGGGCAAGTCGGGCCGACGCGCGGCGGAGCAGGGTGATTGCCCCCGTGACGTTGCCGCGCTGGATATGGGTGATGCCGACAGCGAGTTGGGCCAGGCCCTGCCACAGCATCCGCTCATCGTCTGGGCCGTTCTTCCATGCGGCCTCGAGCACCTCATGCGCGTTGAAAGCCAAGCCACGGTCCAGCAGATCCTGGGCATAGGCGAGGGTTTCGGCTGGCGGCAGCGCGAGATCATCCGGGATGCGTAAAACGCCCTCACTGCCGTACGGAAGCGGTCGGCCCAGAGCGTCGCGCGGGCGGGTGCTTCGGGGTCGGCCGGATTCGTCGCGATCACGCTCGGCCATCTGCCCATCATGGCAAGGGAAGCGAGACCCACATCCTGCGCTGCGACAAGTCACACCGCTTCACCCGTCAAGTGCCGTTTTTCGCGACGCCGGCCCGATGACGGATATCACTGCACGTTCTCGCGGCCGGATTCCAGTCCTGAAGCGCTAGCGGGTTCACGTTGTCTCATTGGGTTGGCGAGGCGTTAAGCCTCGCGACCGGGCTCAAGCCCTCGAACCGAGCCCATCTGAGTCCGTCAGTTTCGAGCCCAGTGACATGTGTCGACGGCACGTGAGATCTGACCGCCGCGTGGCACCGAATTTTGACCCCCCATCCGGGGGCGTCGCTCGATTCCGAGGCCCGGAAGCCGATCGCTGATCTGTGGTCGGTGCTTGGTCGGTGAATCCGCGACACGCCGTGGTTCGAGTTAGCATCCGGTAGCTCTATATAGCCAGCTCAAACGCCTTTCGAGGCCTCAACTTCGAGAGCTCGGCGGCTCTCCTAAAGCCGGTGTCGCAGGTTCGAATCCTGCCGGGGGCACTCATCTGACCAGCTAGAACGTCGAAATTGGGAACCGACCGCATCTCTCTCGCATCCTAACGCCAGGCATTCTGCGTCACTCGCTGTCACTCGAAGTGAGTCACGGTGATCCCGTCGGTTAGCCGCCCGAGCGACGATGCATCTATGTCGGATGTGGATCACTCGAACGCGGACCGGCATGGCCGCGTTGGTGTAGGTGGTGAACGTCAAATGCTTGACGGCACCATCATCTGGACCTCACCGAGGTCCGAGGCTTAGATCACAACTGGCCACCCGGCGGCATGTACGTGCTCGAGTAGTAACTGGCCAGGTCCTCGAAATAGTTGACGTGGTCGGTAACCTCCGGGACCGGGTCGACCCTGGGCGCGTGCTCGATCTGGTCCTTCGTACGGTCGACGTACACCTTCCTCTCCGTTGCGTCGATCCGCTCCACGACACCTACCGGCAACATCACGTGATGGCCGAAAAGCCACGACCCGACGTCTACGTAGAGGTGCGCCGGGCGGGGGCCGTCATACTCTGCCTCGACGACTTGACCAAGATCGCCGTCGACAGCGACAACGTTGTAGCCGGTTAGCTCAGTCCCCTTCACGAACCCGGCCTCGGCCCGGTACTCCCACGGCTTGAAGGTGGTCATCCTTACCCATCTCCTCCCTAACCTGTAGGCACTCGCTCGATTCCTCAATCCTCCACCCGCCGCTGCCCGCCGTCCACGACCGGCCCAGAGTGTTCCTCCTGCGCGAAAACGTGGTGTCACCCGTCAATCCCTCACCGGACACACCTACACCACCCACCCCGGCAGCAAGCTCCTGTTCCCGACAATGTGTGAACCCACCGCCACCCTGTGGACAGGCGAGCCGCCGGTTGTCGATACCCGCGGCGACCTGGCGTGATGATGCCCAAACGCCGCAACACCCGCGCGCACACCACCGCCAAAGCCATCGCCGCCGAACGCCGACAAATCGACGAACTCGTCGCCGAACGCAACAAACCGCCACTCTTCTAGGTGACGGCGAACAGCTGCCACTCGCCGGGCACGCCTTTGAGCTCGTGAGTTCCGCGGTCTTCGAATTCGATTCCTGACCCGATCACGAGGTCGCGTTGCGCTGGTCGATGTCACCGCGATCGAACGCTGGGGACCGACGCACTCGCTCGTACGTTCGGTGACGGGGATCGGGGCCTTACGACAATCCGTGACAATTTCCGATGCCATCAAACGTTATTGCGACCGGGGACACCCGCATATGCGCAGTTCAGACGATCTTTCTGTCGTCGGGCTGACAGTGTGACAGGTGCAGCGTCTGGTTCCAGGACATACCTATAGCGTGTCGCAAGAAATCGGAAGTCGACGTTCGTAGCCGGTCCTACAAGATCATCGCCAGGCCCCTGATCGGGACGGCAGGTTACCCAACCCGCTAACAAGCGCCTGGGGCTTCGTGACGGGTGCGGGGCGTGATCGCGGCACTCGCCGGCGCGCAGCGTTGAGGAATGGGGTGGAGGTATCGAGGCCGTCGGTGGTGAGGAGGCGCTGGCGGAACCCTTGACGGTCGGAAAGCTCGCCATGACTTGGTACTCAACGATCTTGGCGGTGAGCACCGAGCATCGGCGCGATGACGCTCATCCGGCAGTAACGAGTCATCGTGAGGCTTCAGCCGAGCCAAGCGCCAACACCTCGTCAAAACCGGCGACGAGGCTCTCGAAGAACGCGTCATAGTCAGGAATTGCGCCGGTGTCCACGTCGATGCCTAGCGTGCACACGTCCACGTACGTCAGCAACGTGACGTTGACCGCCGAGCCGATCGTCGGGCCGAATCCGTACTGGGTCACCACCCGGGCGCCACCGAGTAACACCGGCACCGGAATCCCCGGTACGTCGCTGCACAGGAAGTCGACATTGCGCAGGATCGAGCCGATGTACCACCGCGGCATCATATTCAGGGCGCCGGCGATCCATTGCGTGTACGGCAGCGACTTCTCGTGACGCACCCTGCCGGTTCTCTCGTGGATCTGGCGGATTCGCTCGGCCGGATCGGCGACGCCCACCGGCACGTCGAACCGCATCACGGTGATCCGGTTGCCGCCCATCTCGTCGCCCGCTTCGCGCAGGCTAATCGGCATCGTCAGGTGAAGGTCGCCGACCGTGACGCCATGCTCTTCGTGGTAGCGGCGCAGCCCACCGGCCACGCCCGCGACGAACGCATCGTTCAACCCGCCGTCGCAGTGGTGGGCGGCGGCCCGAAGCTGCGGAAACGGAACCTCCAGCACGCCGAGCCGTCGGAGAAGGCTGCGCTTCCTCATCAGCGGTGAACCCGTCCGGTTTACCGGGCGGACGGTCCGGTAGACCGACGCGGCCATCTCCGCAGCCGACGAAACGGTAGGTATCGGCCGCAGAATGCCGTTGGAAATCAGCTTCGGGGCCATCTTCAGTGTGCCCATCAGCGCGTTGCCCACCAGGCGGGCGTCGTATCGCGCGGTGTCGCGATAGCCGCTCAGCCACGGTGGCGGAGCCACTTCGGCCACTTCCGCCACTGGTCCGAGCTTCTCTGGTACCTCGGACAAGTCGAAGAGGATCATCCCGATCTGGATGCCTCCGACGCCGTCAGTCAGAGCGTGGTGGAACTTGAGCACCATTGCCGCGCCGTCGTTTTCGAGGCCGTCGATCAGCGTGGCCTCCCACAGCGGGCGTGCCCGATCGAAGTCCTCCATCGCCGCGGCTCGCGCCATTTCCAGAACAGTGTCGAAGGTTCCGGGCGCGGCCGCGGTCACTCTGCGCATGTGGAAGTCGAGGTCGAAGTCCGGGGCGTCCTGCCATCGCGGCGGGGCGGGCGGCGGAGACGGGACGACTCGCTGTCGCACCATCGGCACCTTGCGCGAAATGACGTCGAAGCGATTGCGTACCTCGTCCCAGTCCGGCGATCGGTCGAGCACGATCACCGTGACCACCGTGGAACGCAATCGAGGATCGCTTTCCATGGCCCAGGTGAACGCATCGCTGTTGCGCATGAACTCGGTCATTTGTGGTCAACGTACGACTCCGCCCACCCGCAATCACGACCTATTGCGATACCGGTGACCTTGGTCCCGTCGGAAAAGGGCATTCGTTGCACGCGCAGCGACTCGTCGGTACTGGAACTGACACGATCGTGATCTCCGATGCCTCGTCGAAGACGGCGATCATCGCCGCCTACCTGCTCGCCGAGGGCGAGGGCGTCGAAGTCGTGGGCCTGACCTTCGCGGGCAACCGCGAATCGGGCGAGCTCATCCACGCGATGTCTGCCTGCGAGGTCGACTTGGCGATCATCCACGGTCCATCCACTGACGAACGACTGTTCAGCACCAACCTGCTAGGGGAGGATCTCGTCCTGGTTGGGGACGTGCGTCGGACTTGCGCCCCACGACCCCATCGAGTTCCCCGGGTCGCCGACCCACCCCTGGTGCTTCCGCGTCCCGCAACCGAACTCATGTCGCGGCGGGGTGTCAGAGGGCCGACAACATCGGGACTTCCGCCCCTTCCGTCGCCGGCGTGCAGAGCGCACGGTGTTCGCATGGACAGTTTGTCGATGCTAGACGCGGGCTTTCTCGAAGCCGAGATTCCGACCGGCACATAAGTCTTGCGATCGGTTCTGTGTCGGTCCTGGAAGGGCCGATTCCTGCCTACGACGCCTTTGTGTCGGGCCTTGCCGAGCGAGTGCTTGCCGTGCCGCGGTTTCGGCAGGTGCTGCGCATGCATCCGCTGGATCTCGAAGCGCCGGAGTGGGCCGACGCCGAGAACTTCGACATTTCCCATCACGTGCATCGAGTCGCGCTTCCGCACCCAGGCGACGACGTGGCACTGTTCCGGCTGACCGCCGATGTGATGGAACATCGACTCGATCGGGAACGTCCGTTGTGGGACTGCTGGATCGTGGAGGGCCTGCCGAACAACCAGTGGGCCATGATCATGAAATTGCATCACTGCATCGCCGACGGAATCGCGACGATGCACATGCTCGCCGGCCTGAGTGACAGCGGTGAGGGCGATACTTACGCGACGGAGATCCGGGCGGCGAAGGAGCCGACACGACGCGGATTCTGGTTGCCTCAGCTAAGCGCGGACCCGCGGCAGTGGGTCGAGACCATGTGGCACACATCGACTGCGTTAGCGGGTGGCGCAAGGCGTGCCTTGGGGGGAACAGTCGAAATCCTCGATGGCTTACTGCGGCCGGCACCGACGTCGCTGGTGGGCCCTGTCTCGGCGTTGCGCCGCTTTGCGGCTGCCGAGGTGTCGAGCTGGACGAGGTGGCGCGAGTGCGCCGCGCGTTCGATGTGACGATCAACGACGTCGCGTTGGCGGCGATCACCGGTGCATTTCGCGAAGTCCTAATCGGCCGTGGCGAGAAACCAAAACGCAATTCGCTGCGCACGCTGGTTCCAGTGTCGGTGCGCTCCAACGATGACATCGGCAAGGCCGACAACCGGGTGTCACTGATGCTTCCCGTACCTTCCGGTCGAGATGTCAGACCCCGAGGACCAGATTGCGGGCAGTGCACAGCCGATTGACACGGGCAAAAGGCAGTGGACAGCGACAGGCGGGGAATATTTTCTTCTCGGCGGCGAACATCATTCCGTTTCCGCTTACGGCGTGGGCCGTTCGCGCGGCCACCCGGCTGCCTCAACAACGAGGCGTCGTCACCGTGGCGACGAACATACGGGTCCACGACAAAAGATGCACATCATGGGGCGAAAGGTGGTGCGCATGTACCCGATTCCGCCGATCGCCCTCGGGCTCCGAACGGGAATCGCGATCGTGAGCTACGACGACAAGCTCGTCTTCGGCATCACCGGCGACTACGACACCGCCCCAGACATCGACGACATCGCTCGCGGTATCGAACAAGCCGTTTCAACTCTCGCCGCGCTGCGCACGCCGGCCTGACGACCTCTGGACCCTAAGCGGCCTCATGACTTCCGCGACAGCGGGCATCGAGATCATCGCCAAGGCAA
>CAVVUT010000013.1:0-407371 GCA_963751485.1 uncultured Actinomycetota bacterium | reverse complement strand
GTTCGCGGTCAGGGTGTCGCGGATATTCGACTCGGGAACCGAGCCCATCGGCGCGATGAGGCCGTTGACGTTGTCCCCGGAAAAGCAGTAAAGGTGCCAGCGGGCGCCGGGACGCGTCGCGCGGTACAGGCCCGCCGCGTAGGCCTGACGCCCGTCCTCGTCGAGGCAGTGGAACAGCGCGCTGTCGACGACGGTGTCGAACCTGCCGTCATACCCGGTCAGCTTGGTCGCGTCGGCGACCCCGAACGTCACAGAGACACCGGCCTGCGCGGCCCGGGCGCGCGCCTGCTCGATTGCGGCAGCGGAGCCATCGAGTGCGGTCACCGAGTGTCCGCGGGTGGCCAGGTAGATCGCGTTGTCGCCGAGCCCGCAACCGATGTCGAGCACTTCGCCTGCGAAACCGCCGAGCGCCTCGAGCTCCATCAGCCGTGGCTGGGCTTGGCGGATGTCCCATGGGACTCCGGTCGGCTTGGGCGCACCCTCGAATGCAGGCTCACCGCGATAGAGCCTGTCGAACCTTTCCGGTGTCGGCTGAAGATCTTTCGGCAGATGCGGTGTCGTCACTTCATCCAACGTACGCCGCAATCACCACAGGTCGCCGTCGCGCCAGTCGCAGGCGATCGCCTCGCTGGGGTCCAATTCGACGGTGACGGGCAGCATGAACAACGACCCGTCGTCGTCCGGCGTGCGCTGCGTGCCCGTCGGCGCCAGCACCGACGACGGCCCGCGCCACGGCAGCCAGCCGCGCGAGGTGTACATGTGCCGAGCCGCCTGCGACGAGCTGAGCGCTCCGATCTGGAATGCGCCTCGTATCACCTGTTCGACGGCGTCCATCAGCGCGCTGGCCAACCCCTGTCCGCGGTGATCCTCGCGGACCGCGACGCCTTCGACGTAGCCACAGCGCAACGCTGAGTTCCGGTACAACAGCCGGCGCTGCACAACGGCAGCGTGCGCGATCAGGGCGCCGTGCTGGAGGATCAGGGCGTGCATCCCGCCGAGCGCGTGCTCCCAGTCGGCATCGGTGAAATCGAGTTCGGTGCCGTCGAACGCGTCGATGACCATTCGGCGCGCATCGTCACGGGTCTCGTTGTCGAGATCGGCGGAGTGGACCAGGCGGGCCGTCAATACACCGCGGACGTGAGGAGCACCCGATGGCACAGTGTGCACACCATGTGTCTACCCGTTCAGGAACCGTTGTGGAAGGGCCTGCGCGGTCGTGACCAATGCAGCCGGACGGTCTGTCCCGGCCGGGTCTGCGCGATCCTGTCGATGTCCTCGTCGACCACGACGCCGATCACCGGATAGCCGCCGGTGACAGGGTGATCGGGGCCAAGGATCACCGGAAAACCGTTCGGCGGCACCTGAATCGCCCCGCGGGTGGCGCCCTCGCTTGGCAGCTGGCGATCGCCGTAGCGGTACTCCAACGGCATGCCGACCAGGCGCATGCCGACGCGGTCGCTGCGGTTGGTGACCTGCCAGTTGGTCCGCACCAGCACATCGGGGTCGGTGAACCAGTCGTCGCGCGGTCCCGGCACCACCGACAACTCGACGATGTCGTCGGAGATCGCGGCGACCGGCGCCTGTTCGAGTTCGGGGAACTCCTCGGCGTGGTCACCGATCGGCAGCACGTCGCCGGCTTGCAGCGGCAGCGGGCCGATCGCCGACATCACGTCATAGCTGCGCGAGCCGAGCACGGGTTGCACGTCGATGCCACCGCGGACCGCAAGATAGGAGCGCAGCCCGGAGTGCGGCGCACCCAGCGAGATCACCTGACCGTCATGCGCGTAATGAATGCTGTTGGTGCCGAATGGAACTCCGTTGACGGCGGGGTCGGTGTCAGCACCCGTCACCGCGATTGCCGTCCCCCGCGACCCGCGCGGAACCCGCCGAACATCACCTCGATGGTCGCGCGGTCGCCCGGGTTGGCCACCAGCGGTTGGCCAGGGTATGCGACCGCGGTCGGCGGCACCCGAGCGCGTGACACCAGATGCGCCATGCCTGCCCTGCCGAGGTCTTCGACCAATGCCAGCGGACCCGACCGCAGAACCTCCAATGTGGTGGTCACGACGACACCTCCCGAAACTGAACCCACAGGCCCGGCGTCAGCAGGGCAGGCTTATCGCGGTCCACATCCCACAGCGCCGCGTCCGTCCGGCCGATCAGCTGCCAGCCGCCGGGCGACTCGCGCGGGTACACGCCGCTGAACTCGCCCGCCAGCCCGACCGAGCCTGCGGGCACCTTGGTCCGTGGTTCCGATCGCCGGGGCACGCTGAGCCGTTCGTCGCCGCCGACCAGGTAGGCGAAACCCGGTGCGAAGCCGCAGAATCCGACCCGCCACGGAGTTTGTGTATGCGCGGCGACGACTTCTTTCGGGCTCAGGCCGGTCAGCTTGCCGACCTCTTCGAGGTCCGCGCCGTCGTACACCACATCGATTACGACATCTGCCTGCACGCCAGGCGGTGCGGTCGCTTCTGCGAGCGCCTCCGGGGCCAGCCGCAGCTTGCTGACGGCCTGCCGGGCCGCGCCCTGGTAGCGCGGGCGGTGAAGCTTGATCAGCACGGTTTTGGAGGCCGGGACGATGTCCACGGCACCGGGCAGATCGGCGCCGCGCAGGACGTCGCTCCACGCCAATACCTCCGCGGTGCTGTCGAACTGGAGCAGCAGCGCCTGGTCGCCCGTAATCGGTCACTGTGCCGATCACCATCGACTCCGATAACACGGTCATGACCAGATGCTACCGACGAGTAGGTTTTAAAACCTCAGCTCTGTGAAGGTTGCCAGAGCTGCCTTACCGAAGCCTCAGAGGACGGGCTGATATGTGGGCTCGCGGCGCTTGATGAATGCGATCACCCGGTACGTCACCGGCAGCATCACCACCTCCACGGCCGTCTTGTAGAACCATCCGAGCGCGGTGTACACCGCGAAGTCGCGGAAGCTCGTGATGCCGATCGCGTTCGCCGCGATGCTGCAGAACACCAGGGTGTCGCCCAGTTGTCCGGCGAACGTCGACCCGACCAGGCGGGCCCACAGGTGCTTCTCCTTGGTGCGCTCCTTGATGGCCACCACGACCCACGCGTTGATGGTCTGGCCGACGATGAAGCCGGCCAGCCCGGCGATGATCAGCTGGGTGTAGGCGTGAACAATGTTCTCGAAGTGCTCCTGGTTGGTGTAGAAGTCCGCAGCGGGGAGATAGATCGTGACCCAGAAGGCAAGTGCGGCAAGGATGTTCATCGAAAAGCCGAGAATGATCACGCGTCGCGCGGCCTTGAACCCGTATACCTCCGACAGCACGTCGCCGATCACGTAGGTCAGCGGGAAGACGATGAACCCGCCGTCGGTGATGATCGGGCCGAACGCGACCCCCTTCGTCGCCGTCACGTTGGAGATGATCACCAGCGCGGTGAACACCGCGGCCAGCGCCGGATAGAAGACGGAGCCCACCTGAGCGAATGCCGCGTGCTCCTGTTCAGCCGGGGTGGTTTCAGTCACCTGGCTATCAAACCGTCAGCCGAGCACCTTGGCCAACGCGGGTGGCAGTTGATCCGCCACGAACGGATACGACAGCGGCGAGGAGAAGGCGATGGCACCCGCGAGGTCCTTGCCGGTGAAGATGTTTCGCTGGCTGGTGGTCGCCCTCAGCTTGGCGATGGTCGGGTCGGCAAGCAGCGCGGGCTGTTGGTCGTCGCTTTCAGTCGCCCAGATCAGCACATCGGCCTCGTCGAGCACCGCCTCCATGTTGTCCCGAGTGATCGTGCTGCCACCGGTGTCAGGAACCACCAACCCCATCTGGGTGAGGAACTCGCTGCGCCAGCCCGGGGTCAGTACGTGCGCGCTGTCGTCGACCAACGCGCCCTCGAGCAGGAGCACCTTCTTGCCTGCGAACTGCGGGTTGTTCTTTCCCGTCTCGGTGAACTTGTCCTCGATGCCCTTGACGAGCCCTGCCATCTCGTCGAACTTGAACACCGCTTGAGAGATCGCTGCCGCCTGGTCCTTCCACGGCTCGAAGAACGCCTCCTGACCCGACTGCGCGATGGTCGGCGCGATCTGCGAGAGCTTGTTGTAGGTGTCCTGGTCCAGGCCCGCGTTCGTGGCGACGATGAGGTCGGGTTTGAGTGCGGAGATCTTGTCGACGTCAATGCCGTCGGCGAGGCTGAGCACGTCGGGCTTGGCGTCGCCCAGTTTCGGCAGCGCCCACGGCCACACGCCGAACGGCTGGTCGCCCCACCAATTGGTGATCGCGATCGGCACGACCCCGACGGCGAGCAGATCGTCCTGTTCGGTGAAACCCGCGCTCACCACCCGCTTCGGAGGTGCGGAGATCTTCGTCTCCCCGAACAAGTGCTTGACGGTGACGGAGCCGTCCTTGGCTACCGCGCCCGGCTTCTCCTTGCTGCATGCGGCGATAGCCACAACGCCTGCGGTTGTCGCCAGGAAACGCCGCCGCGACCAAACAGTGGGCACTCCGCGAGCGTAACCCGCGACCAGCTAACTAGCGGTCAGCGAGATCAGCGAGCCCCCGCAACACCACGGCAAGGCCGAACTCGAAGGCGTCGTCGGCGCGGTCGGGTTTGGGTCCTCCTGTGGCGAGGGCGGCCGCAAGCTCGGGTCCTACTTCGGCGCCGGACTCCCACGGCTCCACCGGTGCGGCGAGGTCCAACGCGGAACCGAGCACGAAGCAGTCCATCAGCGTGATCACCCGAAGTGTGTCGGCGGCGCTGAAACCGGCTCGCGTCAGTGCACCCGCGAGCGCGTTGTACATCGTGAATGCGTGGCTGCTGTTCACCGCGTGCGCAGTCAGCAGCGGAATCAGCCGCGGGTAGCGCGCATAGCTACGGCGGTAGGACCGCATGATGTCGGCGACGGTGTCGGTCCACGGCCGGTCAGGGTCGTCGTCGGGCAGTTCCACCTCTGACATCGCCCGCTCCCGCAGCAGTTCGACGATCTGCTCCCGCCCGGAAACGTGGTTGTACAGCGAGGACGGACTCACCTTCAGGCGGCGGGCCAGCTCGGGGATCGTGAAGCCGCCCGTCGAGCTGACCAGTTCCATCGCGGCGCCGGCGATGAGGTCGGTCGACAACAGGGGCACCGGCGGTCGGCCCATAAAAACCTCCACCCCTTGCCAAATCAGTGTGTCACCTACCACACTAAACGAAAGCAATTCGTTTTAGGAGCAGAATGATCATCACAACGGCGATCGCCCCCGGCTCGTTGTCGCGCACCACACCGTCGGACCGGCCGCCGCTGCGGGTCGGGCTGGTGCAGCACCGGTGGCGCCCCGACGCCAAGGAACTGACGACCGTCCTGCGCGACGGCATCGACCGCGCGGCAGGCGAGGGCGCCCGGGTGGTGTTCCTGCCCGAGATCACGCTCCTGCGCTACCCGGCCGACGTCCCGGCGGGTCCGAATCCCGGCGCTTCCGCCGAGAATCTCGTCGATGGGCCGACGTTCGAACTGGCGGCGGAGGCCGCGACAGCGAACGGCATCTTCGTGCACGCCTCGCTATACGAGAGCGCCCCCGCCGAAGACGGGCTCGGATTCAACACCGCGATCCTGGTGTCGCCCGCGGGTGAGCTTGTGGCGCGCACCCGCAAGCTGCACATCCCGATCTCCGCCGGCTATTACGAGGACACCTATTTCAGGGCCGGGCCCGCCGACGACAACCCCTACCCCGTCTACGAGCCCGACGGTCTCGGCGCCCGCATCGGGATGCCGACCTGTTGGGACGAATGGTTCCCCGAAGTCGCCCGCAATTATTCGATCGGCGGCGCCGAAATCGTCGTCTACCCAACGGCGATCGGGTCCGAGCCGAAGTTCCCCGCATTCGATACGCAGCCCATGTGGCAGCAGGTGATCGTGGCCAACGGCATCAACAGCGGGCTGTTCATGGTGGTGCCGAACCGGACGGGCAACGAGGGCAACCTGTCCTTCTACGGCTCGTCGTTCATCTCCGACCCGTACGGCCGCGTGCTGGTGCAGGCGCCCCGCGACGAGGAGGCCGTCCTGGTGGCCGACCTCGACCTGGATCAGCGGCGTGACTGGCTGGAGCTCTTCCCGTTCCTGCTGACCCGCAGACCCGACAGCTACGGCACGCTGACCGCTCCGGTCGACGAGGCACGGCCCTACGGCGCCGGGCACGCGGCGACGGCCGTCATCAAATGACCACGCTGGGAACGCCTCCGGGCGTAGGGTCCCGCTGGTGACCGCGACGATCTTCACCGGCGGCGTGATCTGGACCGGCTCGGTCGGAGAGACCGATGCGTTGCTGATCGCTGATGGTGAGGTGCGCGCGCTGGGCGATCAGGCCAGGGCGTCGGCGGCAGGCGCCGACGAAGTCGACCTCGACGGCGGCTTCCTCATGCCGTCGTTCGGTGACGGGCACGCCCATCCGCTCTACGGCGGTCTCGAGTCCGCAGGGCCCGCGGTGCGGCCGTGCAAGTCCGTCGACGAAATAGTCTCCGCCGTAGCGAAATACGCCGCCGAGCACCCGGATGACGACTGGATCATCGGGGCTTCCTACGAGAGCAGCCTCGCACCAGGCGGCCTGTTCGACGCCCGCTGGCTCGACGCCGCGGTGCCAGACCGGCCGGTGGTGCTGAGGGCCTGGGACTACCACACCATGTGGTGCAATTCCGTTGCGCTGCAGCGTGCGGGCATCACAGCGGACACCCCCGACCCGGTACTGGGTGAGATCCCACACCGCGAGGACGGATCGGTGCTCGGCACGTTGCGCGAATGGGGCGCGATGGACCTGATGAACGCCGTGATGCCCGCGCACGATGAGAATGTGCGGGTGGCGGCGCTGGGCACAGCCGCCGACTACTACCTCGCGCGCGGTGTGACGTGGGTGCAGGACGCCTGGGTCGAACCCGCGGATGTCGACACCTACATCGCGGCGGCCCGCCAGGACGCGCTCGGCGTCCGCTTCAACCTGGCCTTCTATGCCGACCCCCGCCATTTCGATTCGCAGGTAACGACTTTCGCCGATGCGCGACGCCGCGTCGACGAGGTGGGCTCGCCGCTGTTGACCGCCCAGACGGTGAAGTTCTTCGCTGACGGCGTCGTGGAGAACGAGACCGGTGCGCTGCTACAGCCCTACTGCACCGCACTGCACAACCACGGGCAGCGGAACTGGGAGGGCGACTCGCTTGCCGAGGCGGCCAGCCGGGTCGACGAACTGGGTCTGCAGATCCACATCCACGCGATCGGCGATGCGGCTGTGCGCCAGGCCCTTGACGCCATCGAGCATGTGGCGCGGCGCAACGGCCCGCGCGACCGGCGGCCGGTGATCGCGCATGCGCAGCTGGTCGACGATGCCGACATCGACCGGTTCGCCGAGCTTGGCGTCATCCCCAATATGCAGCCGCTGTGGGCGCAGCTGGACGCACTGATGACGGTGCTGACGGTGCCGCGCCTCGGGACCGAACGCTCCGACAAGCAGTATCGGATCCGCAGCCTCCAAGAGTCCGGTGCGCCACTGGCATTCGGCTCCGACTGGCCGGTGTCGTCGGGCGCACCGCTGGATGGGATATCCGTGGCGGTGTCGCGGCAGACCGAGGACGGCGAGCCCGAGGGCGGGTGGACCCCCGACGAGATCCTCCCGATTGAGCGGGCGCTGTCCGCCTACACGGCGTGCGTGGCGCGTCAGGCGTTCGCCGAAGACAGGTGGGGCACGCTCGTGCCCGGTGCCAGCGCCGACCTGCTCTGGCTGGATCGAGATCCCAGAACCACTCCCGCGCTGGAACTTCCAGCGTTGCAGGTGCGTGCCACGTATCTGCGCGGCAGGCCGGCCTACTCGGCCACGAATTAGAGGAGAGAACGAATGTCGTCAACTGCGCCCGAACCGACTGTGCCGCCGCCGTCGCAGGAGGAGGAAGGCCATCTTCTCCGTGTGCTCGGCACGCCGTCCCTGGTGCTGTTCGGTCTGGTCTACATGGTGCCGCTCACCGTCTTCACGACATACGGCATCGTCACCGAGACCACTGGCGGCCGGCTCTCGGTCGCATATCTGGTGACGTTGGCGGCGATGGTGTTCACCGCGCGCTCCTATGCCCGGATGGCTGCCGCCTACCCGGTCGCGGGCTCGGCGTACACGTACACGCAGCGGTCGTTCGGCGCACCGATCGGCTTCCTCGCCGGCTGGTCCCTGCTGCTGGACTATCTGTTCCTGCCGATGCTCAACTACCTGGTCATCGGCCTCTACCTGAACGCGGCGGTCCCGGCGATCCCGGAATGGCTGATCGTCGTCGTCACCATCGCCATCGTGACGGTGCTCAACATCGTCGGCATCGTTTCGGTGGACAGGGCCAACTTCGTCATCATCGCGGTGCAGGCGATCTTCATCGTGGTGTTCATCATCCTGGCCTGTGTGACGCTGTCCCATTCGGGCACCGTCGACGCCATGGCTCCATTGCGCGGTGACGGCACTGCATCCGGGTTCAGCCCGATCCTCGCAGGCGCGGCGATCCTGTGCCTGTCCTTCCTCGGATTCGATGCGGTGTCAACGCTTTCGGAGGAGGCCAAGGATCCGAGGCGGACGGTGCCGCGCGCGATCATGATCGCCACCATCGCGTCGGGCATCATCTTCGTCCTCCTGTCGTACGTGTCGCAGTTGGTGTACCCGTCCAACCAGTTCGCCGACGTCGACTCGGGATCACTTGATGTGATGACGACCGCGGGTGGGCAGTTCCTCAACACCTTCTTCACCGCCGCGTATGTGGCAGGCGCGTTGGGATCGGCCATCACGTCGCAGGCGTCGGTGGCCCGCATCCTGTACGCGATGGGTCGTGACGGCATTCTGCCGCGCAAACTGTTCGGGTACGTGGCCGTGAGATTCGGTACACCGGTTTACGCGATCCTGGTGGTCTCCGTGATCTCGCTGCTGGCCATCGTGATCGGCCTCGACATCCTGGCGCAGGTCGTCAGTTTCGGTGCGCTGGTTGCTTTCTCGGCGGTCAACCTGACGGTGATCAAGCACTACTTCGTCGACGCGCGCGAGAAGAACATTCTGAACAACGTGGTGCTGCCGGTGATCGGCTTCCTGCTGACGGTATGGCTGTGGACGAGCCTGTCCGGCATGGCATTGACGATCGGGTTGATCTGGCTGGGCGTCGGATTCCTCTGGCTGCTCGCGGTGACGCGCGGCTTCCAGCGTCCGACACCGGTCCTCGACTTGGAGGAGTAGCGCGTTCAGACGATGATCGCGGTGGACTGCATCACGGTCGATTTACTCTTGTCCATGTCAAGGGATCACATTTGCGCCAGGCGTTTGTTGACGAGCCGTTGCAGCCAGGCCGGGGAGAACCGTGACGCGACCGCCGAGACCTTGGTCTGTGGCCCCACCGGAAAATGCACTTGATGGATGGCCTGCCGCAGCCACGACGGCTCGACGGCGGCGGCGATCGCATCCGCGACGTCCTGGGCGGTCAGCCGGATGCCAAGTGATTCCGTCGTTCCGGTCTTGATGTGTTCGGTCATCGCGGTTTGCACGTACAGCGGCCAGATCGCGATGACGCGGATGCCGTAGCGGGTCCACTCGATGTCGAGCGCCTCGGTGATGCCGCGGACGAAGAACTTCGTCGCGCTGTAGACGGCGAGCTCTGCCTGCCCGTAGATCGCCGACGCCGATGCGAGATTGACGACGACGGACTTCGGGGTGGCCCGCAGGTAGGGAAACGCGGCGTGCAGTCCGTTCACGACACCCTTGGTGTTGATGTCGATCTCTTTGAGGTGGGCGGCGACGTCGATGTACTCGAAGCGACCCGCCAGCAGAATGCCCGCATTGTTGATCATCACGTCGAGCCGGTCACCTGCCGCCTTCGCGAATTCGCCTACTCGTTGCGCCATCTCGTCTGGGTCGGTGACGTCGAGGTGGCCGACGACGGATCTGGCACCGAGCTGGTCGACCTCGTCGGCGAGTGACTTCAGCCCCACCTCGTCGATGTCGTAGCCGCCGACGAGGTACCCGTTCCGGGCGAAGGTCAGCGCGGTGGCTCGGCCAATTCCGGCGGCGGCGCCGGTGATGAAGACAGCTCTGGTGTCGGGCATACGGTCATGATTGCATCGTGGCCAGGTTGTGCCACAGGTTCCTCAGACTGTCGGTGCCGCCGAACAGGGTGGTGAAGTGGGTGGAGTCGATGAGCACGATGTCGCCTGCGCGTTGGCCTGACGGCGGCATCCAGATCAATGCGTTGAACTCGGTGTTGCCCTCCGCGGTGAACGGATGCGGCCGATTCGGATCGACCCGCTGTTTCCCGAGGACGCGTAGCGCGTCGCCCTCAGGAGCGGTGAGCGCGTAGTGCGGCAGGTGCGGGTGAAAGTTGAAGGTGGTGACGTTGTCGAGCAGCCGCGGGGTGTCGAGATCGCGGATGGCGGTCAGGGGTGCGATTTCCTTGGTGCCTTCGACGACAGCGGGCCGCAGCCCCCAGATGTTGTGCACGGGCACGTCGAGTGCCCGCATCAGGGAGCGGGTGTACTGGCTGAAGCGTTGCTGGCGCGGCACGAGTCGGTCACCGTGGTGTAGGTATTCCACCTGGCGCTGCTCGTAGTCGTCGGTGAAGCCGACATCGTGATGGGGTGCCAACAGCAGGCAGGTGCCCTCCCGCTTCAGCCACTCGGTGATCGCGGCGATTTCCTCGGGTGCGGCCTCTTGTTCGGAGAGCAGGTGGTCCAGCCCGAACACCATGAGGGTGTCGGTATCTGCCAAAATCCGTTCGTCGATCGGAAGTTTGTAGCCGGCCTGGTCGATGCGCTGGAAGACGGCGACGGGGTGTCCGGTCGCCTCGCCGGCGAGCTCTTGGAATGCCAGGGCCGAGCGGTGAAAGAGCTCCAAAGTGCCTGCGACACCTTGCAGGAAGTTGGCCTCGTTGTATTCCGATGTCTCGTAGGCGGGCCACAGGACATTGCGCACTTCGGTCATCGTGGAGAAGCGGTTCTCGATGATGGCGGGATCGCGTTGCGACTCCCAGGGATAGCTCCACGTCCAGTAGATGCTGATGCGCCTGCCGCCGGAATGGGGTCGGGAGATGTGATTCTGGTTGTAGGTCCGTGCCGGTTGGGGTGCGGTCATGGTCGATCCTTCAGTTGCCGAGCGAGGCCAGGTAGCGCATTGCGTTCATTCCGGGGAGGAAGAAGTATGCGCCGCCCGACAGGGTGGTGAACGCTGGAATTCCCTTGTGTACCTTGCGGATCGGCCGGTTGGGAACGGTGAAATCCATTGTGCCGTCCTGGGTACCGCAGATCGGGTCGTGTTCGTTGCCGAGCTCGTGGAATCTCTCGTCGTTGATCCACACGTTCTGCGCGAACTCGAACTGACGCACGAGGTCGGCGCAGATGATGAACGCGGCGATGCCGCGGTCTACGCCGTCGTCTGGCGCACCCTCCGGCAGCGCGGGTCCGTACGTCGCGCCACGGCGGATCATTCGCCGACGGTTCATGTAGTGCGCGGTGTCACGCGGATTCAACCGGCGGGCATGTGAGCCGAGCGGACACGCGTATCCGAACGGATCCATCTCCTTGTAGTTGAAGTCGTTGTTGCGCATCGGATCAGCGCCAAGCTCGGGATCGTCCTTGTCCGGTGCCAGCACTAGTGGCGCACCGCTGCGCCACCGCCCCATGAACTTCGCCGCGAGCAGTTCCTGCTCTTCGGGGGTTTCCGCATGCTCAAGAAGGTAATCGCGGAACGCCGCGACGTGTTCCTGCAGCCGTCGGTACGCCATGTAGCTGCCGTTGCGTGACAACACCTCGGGCTCAGGCAGATTCGCCACCGGCCCGTTCTCGTCGGGATATCCCAGGATGAATTCGCCGGGTTCCAGCGCCGCGCCGGAACCGGGTGTCGGCTCCTCGCCCGAGCCCTTCATCACCGGCTGCGACAACCGGTCCCGGAAGCCGAAATGGTCGTGGGCATAGTTGAACGGTGGTGTCGCATTGAGGTCGAGGTACGACAGGCTGCGCACTCCGTCGGTGCGGGCGAGCAATTTGTCGTGCTCCGCGATGGACTGTCGGCACTGTTCATCGGTGCGCGAGAACAGGATCGCGATCGCGTGCAGATCGTCGCCGGCCAGGCCGCCGACCCAGTGCTCCGGTGCGTTGCCGCCGGTGTCCCCAAGGATGTCGGCCCGCGCGGCCATACCCGTGCGGAACTCGTCGGGGAAGGTCTGCAGCGACTCCTCGGGCACGCCGAGCGCGCGCAGGCCGTTCCACGTGAACGCCAATGTGACCCAGCGGTCGGAGCTGTCCATCGTGGCCACGGCGTCCGCGGCGGACTGTGTCTTGTCCAGCAGTTCGGAGAGCCATGCCCGCCCGCCGGCGGGGGTGTCGAAGGACAGGAACTCGTAGCGACCCGTGATGGCCGGTGTGCGGGTCAGCAGGATGTGCTGGATGTCCTCGAATTCAAGCACCGGCGCGGTTCACTGCATCTGGTCGAGCATTTCCGAGAAGGCCGCCTTCAGCTTCAGCGCCTTCTTGATCTCGTCGGCGGTCACGTACGGGTACTCGCCGTACTCGAGGAAGCTGGGCACCTGGTGGTCGCGGACGAACTTGATGAACGCCTCCGGGTTCTCCTTCCAATCCTCCGGGAACCCTTCGAGATTGGTGAACACCGTGGTGATGCCGGTCGCGCTGAACAGCTGCACCGCATCCTCGGTGTACTTGTCGAAGTCGGTGTCGAAGATGCCTTGGTATTGGAAGTGCAGACCTGACCCGACGTCGAACAACACCCAGCGCAGATAGTGCAGGCGAAGTGGCGCAAGGACATCGGGGCTCCCCTTGATCGCCTCCTCGATCTGTTTCCCGTACGCCCGGACCGTCTCTTCGCGGCCCTCCTTGACCTTGGCGATGATGGAGAAGCCATGGCAAGCCGGCGTCCGCGGGAAGACGGGGCCGTACCGGCCGCGCTCCTCATTGAAGTAGCCCTCTGGGGGAATCGCCATCGCCGACGGCTTGGACCAGTCCTGCTCAGTTGTCGTCATACCCGCCCCTCTATCGACCCGTCCATAGGGCGGAGCGTAACACCGGATTTCGCCTACAAAGCGACCTTTGACGATCCGGGATGCGAATCATTGTCGTTGCGATCAGCGAGGCGCGAGCACAGGAAATCGGCAGGGTGCTTGCCTCAGCTCAACTTCGATAGCCGCTAAGCGAAATTCAAGATCGCGAATAGTGAGCGCCAAAATTGCCAATACTCCACGGTCGCCAGTGAACAGAATTACGCTGCGCGCATCAGGGTTCCGGTGTGCCGGCCACCCGTTCAGGAGGGAGCAACGTGCGATATCGACAGCGCTACCTGATATTGGGGTTGGCTACGGCGATGGTGTTGCCCATCGCGGTCGCCACCGATGCACCCCCGGCACGCGCCGACTGTAACTACGCCGGAGGCGCCACCGTATGCGCGCAGGGCGAAGTGCGCGGTGCGGACGGAGTGCCGAGGGCCGCGACGGCGGGGGTGCCCTATCCATGCGAGAACGACTGGTATTGCAATACCGACTGGGATCTCGACGTCGGCTGGAACCCGGGTCCCGGCGTGGTCTTCCCGGGCGTCCCGGTGGCATCGGACCACGCCGATGAGCAGCCGCACCATGAATCGTCATCCACACGACCAAGGAGCCAACATGTTGCAGTCCACTATCAAGGGAGTGATTGGCGCGGGAGCCATCGCGGGTGCGGCGCTCTTCGGTACGGCTATCGCATCGGCGGATCCGCCTCCCCCGGTTCCACCGCCCTGCACGGCGGCCGAACTGGCGCGAGTGATGTCCGGTGTCACGTTCGACACGTCGAACTATCTGACCGAGCATCCCGACGTCAATGACTTCTTCACCAGCCTGAAGGGCCTGCCCAGGGACGAGATCAACACGAAGGTGCAGACCTATCTGGACGCCAACCCGAATGTCAGGACCGACCTCCAGGGCATCCGGCAGCCGTCGGTCGATTTCCGCCAGCGTTGCGGAGCGCCTGCGCAACCCTGACGTCGTTACGTCGCGATCATCGCGACGCCGAGACCGATCATCGTCGCAGCGATCAGCCCGTCGAGGATCCGCCATGTCATCGGTTTCGCGAAGAGACCGGTCAGTCGCCGGGCTCCGAGCCCGAGGCTGAAGAACCACACTGCGCTTGCGGTGACGGCGCCGATGCCGAACAGCCACCGCTCGTCGCGGTGCTCGTTCGCAAGGGTTCCGAGCAGCACCACGGTGTCGAGATAGACGTGCGGGTTGAGGAAGGTGAGCGCCAGGCATGTCACGAGAACCCCGGCGAGCCGGGCCGGGGCGGCTTCTGACGGCGTGAGTGTCGACGGCCGCCAGGCCCGCCGCGCGGCCAGCAGTCCGTAGCCGAAAAGGAACAGCGCCCCGCCGACCTTGGCGATGTCGACCGCTGCCGGATGGGCGTTGATGACGGCGCCGACGCCGGCGATGCCCGCAGCGATCAGCGCCATATCGGACACGGTGCACAGCGCCACCACGGGCAATACGTGCTCGCGCCGGATGCCCTGCCGCAGCACGAACGCGTTCTGTGCCCCGATCGCGGCGATCAGGGTGAAGGAGGCCATGAAGCCGAGGAGCAGCGGCGAGTTCATGCCATCGACGTTAGGGTCGGCTACAGGATCAGTACAGCTAATGATTCTTCATCAGCATTAGCGATTCTAATGCCTGGGGCGAACTAGCGGGCGGCCGTACATCGCTAAGGGGGAGCCACCGCTTTCGTGGGAGGCGGACCAAGGCAACGGCGTCGTCAGCGGCGGCTAAGCCCGGACCCCGCCGCTATGCGAGATCTACTGGGCTACAGCACTTTTCGCGACTGCAGGTAGGGCGCGCTGCTAAGGTATCCCGTCATGGGCGCCTTGGAAGGACGAGTCGCATTGATCACCGGAGCCGCCCGAGGGCAGGGTCGCGCACATGCACTCGCACTGGCCGCCGAAGGGGCAGACATCGTGGCGGCCGACGCACCCGGTCCGATGGTGGGTCTGACGTACCCGCTGGGCACTGAGGATGACCTTCGCGAGACCGCCAGGCGGGTTGAGGAGCTGGGCAGGCGCTGCCTGGCGGTCGCCCTCGACGTGCGCGATTCCGCAGCGGTCGGTGCGGCTGTCGAGCAGACGCGCAGCAGCATGGGCAGTCTCGACATCGTGGTGGCCAACGCCGGAATCGTGAGCACAGGACCGCTCGAAGAGGTCAGCGACGAGGTTTGGCGCCTGCTGTTGGACACCAATATGACGGGCGTATTCCATACCCTGCGGGCCGCCATACCGGTGATGCGACGGCAGCGTTTCGGCCGCATAGTCGTCACATCCTCGATGGGCGGCCGGATGGGCATCCCGGAACTGGCGGCATACAACGCCACCAAGTGGGGGATCATCGGGCTGGCCAAGTCCGCGGCATTGGAGGTCGCCAAAGAGGGCATCACGATCAACGTCATCTGCCCGACGACAACCCAGACACCGATGGTGCAGCCCGGGGGGAGCGACGACGTTCCCGACGATCTCGTGCGCCGCATGATGCGGGCGAACCCGATACCCCAGCCGTGGCTTCAGCCGGAAGACGTCAGCCGCGGCCTCATCTATTTGGTGACAGATCCGGGAGTGGTCACCGGCAGCGTGCTGGAGATCGGCCTCGGCAGCAGCGCTCGTATCCACTAGGTTCCTCGCGACGGCAGCTGTGGCAGCGGTACATCCCAGATCGACTACAGGTCAGTCACGGTAAAGCGTTGACGTGTGCCGTTGAATTGTGAACGCAGGCGTTGACTACACCATTGCGGCATGGCCGGAGCATCAGAGGTGCGGCACGACACCGTGACGGTGCCGGCAGGCGTGAGCCCGGCTGAGGTGAAGGCACTTGCGGAGCGAAAGGCGCGATCGCAGGTTGGCAACGGTATGCGGGTCTCATTCGTGCATCTCCACGGATCGCGACCCGCGCCCGGCTCCGGCGGCTCGGAAGTGGAATGGCGCTACAGCTATCACGTCACCGCTTCCGGCGACAGCACCGAAGAATAAGCAGGCCATCGACCACTGTGATCTCCGCATCAGCGTCTAGTTTTTACAATCGAGAGTTGTATAAAATCAGGCCATGATGAGCGGCCGACGTCAGGACGTATTGGCGGTGCTGCGCGGCGCGGGTGACCCACTGAGCATCAACGCCGTCGCTGACGAATTGGGCATTCACCCCAACACCGTCCGTTTCCACCTGGAAGCGCTGCTTTCGACGGGGCAGGTCGAATCCGTCGAGACCGACCGCGTCAAACCGGGCCGCCCTGCGCTGATGTTCCGAGCCGTCGAGGGGATGGATCCGGCTGGACCGCGCGACTATCGGATGCTGGCGAGCATCCTCGCCGACGCGCTCGCAGGCCAGTCCAACCCCGCGCAACGGGCGGTCGCGGCAGGGCGCGCATGGACGTTGCACCACACGGACACAGTGACCAGCCGCGAGGAAGCCGAACCGGTCGACCGGATGATCGACCTGCTCGCCGATCTCGGGTTTGAGCCCGAAAAGCGCTCCAGCACGACAGGTGCCCAGCAGATCGGCCTGCGCAATTGCCCGTTTCTGGAACTGGCCAAGACCCGGAGCGACGTAGTGTGCGCGGCACATCTGGGTCTCATGCAGGGTGCCATGAGCGCATGGGGTGCACCGATCACGGTGGACGCCTTGACCCCGTTCGCCGAACCGGATCTGTGCGTAGCGCACCTCGCCGCAAGAGAGCGGAGCTGATGAGTTCCGGCCACGCCGTCGCAACCGCGGTCCTGTTCACCTGGCTGGGCATGGTGTTGGCGATCTCGTTCATCGAGGCGCCACTGAAGTTTCGCGCCCCCGGGGTGTCGCTGCAGGTCGGCCTCGGGATTGGCAGGCTGGTGTTTCGCGCGCTCAACTCCGTCGAAGCGGTGCTGGCTGCGGTCGTATTGATCACCGTCGGCACCGATCCGCCCTCACCGCTGGTCATCGTCGCTATCGGTGTCGCCGTGCTGGCGCTGGCCACCCAGCTACTGGTGGTCCGGCCACGGTTGGCCCACCGTTCAGATGCGGTACTGGCCGCCCCCGCCGTCAGTGCGTCGGGCGGTGGATCGCGACGATCGTGGGCGCACTACGGATACGTGGGCCTGGAATTGGTCAAAGTCATTGCGCTCGTGCTCGCAGGCGCAGCTCTATTGGGCGCGTGAACTCCGACATGCCTGATCTGCATACTCGCGAGGACGTGGAAGCGTTACTGCGTGGCTTCTATGGGCGGGCGTTTGACGACGAGCTCCTTGCCGAGCCGTTCGCCGACCTGTGCTCCCGCGGCCTGGAGGAGCACTTGCCGGTGATGTGTGACTTTTGGGAGACCGTGTTGTTCCGCGCCGGGCTCTACCATCGGAACGCACTTCGCGCACACCGGCGTGTGCATCACCAAACCCCCTTGGCTGCGGCGCATTTCGCGCGCTGGTTGACCCTGTGGAAATCTACGGTCGACCAGATGTATCAAGGCCCCGTCGCCGAGCACGCCACGATCCAAGCGGCAAGGATCGCCACCGCCACGCACCGCCGTCTCACAGGCACCGACGCCCCGGAGTTGCTGTATCAGTACGGCTAATGTGTCTCCATCTGCGATTAGTATCGCTAATGTGGACATCGACGGTCAGCAGCTCACCGCGTTCGCGGCGGTGATCGAGCAGGGCAGTTTCGACGCCGCCGCAGCGAGCCTGCATGTCACGCCGTCGGCGATCAGCCAGCGGATCAAGGCGCTAGAGCAGCGAGTCGGTCAGGTCTTGGTGCGACGGGAAAGGCCTTGCGTGGCAACACCCGCCGGAGCACCCCTGCTTCGGCTGGCCGCGCAGACGGCGTTGTTGGAGTCGGAGGCGCTGGCCGAGATGGGCGGTGGTGCCTCAGGCCGGATGCGGATTGCCATCGCCGTCAACGCCGATTCGATGGCGACATGGTTCACTGCGGTCTTCGCCAGGCTGCCCGACGTCTTGTTCGATGTGCGGATCGAGGATCAGGATCACTCCGCCCGGTTGCTGCGGGAGGGGGAGGTGATGGGGGCGGTGACGACCGAGCGCACCCCGGTGCCGGGCTGCCGGGTGCTGCCGCTCGGGGTCATGCGCTACGTCCCGGTGGCTGCGCCCGGTTTCGTCAAGCGCTACCTGCCCGACGGTTTCACCGCCAATGCGGTCGCCGCAGCCCCGTCGCTGGCGTGGAACCGTGACGACGCATTGCAGGACATGTTGCTACGCAAGGTGTTTCGTCGCGCAATTGCCAGGCCGGTTCATTATGTGCCGACTGCGGAGGGTTTCGGATCCGCGGTACGCGCAGACCTGGGCTGGGGAATGTTCCCGGACAGCCTGGCCGCCCCGCAGGAGGCCAACGGCTCGTTCGTCCGGGTCACCGATGTCCATCTCGACGTGCCGCTGTACTGGCAGTGCTGGAAGTTGGACAGCCCGATGGTGCAAACCATTACCGACGCCGTGCGTTCTGCTGCGGGCAGCCTGTAGGCGGTCAAACACCCTTCGCAATCAGGTCGCGAAACTTACAATCCGGTCCACGATGGAATGGACGGGTGCGCGGTACGCGGATACGCCGACCGTTGAGGTGCGGACGTGGATCGACGCATCGCCACAACGGGTGTGGCAGGTGGTGTCCAACGTCGAGCTGATGCCGACCCTGAGCACGGAGTTGCAATCTGTCGAATGGCTCGACGGATCGACTGGGCCGGCCGTCGGAGCCAGGTTCGTCGGACACAACAAGCACGACGCGCTGGGGGAGTGGTCGACCACCTCGCACGTGATCGAGTGCGAGCCCGAACGCGTGTTCGCGTGGGCCGTAGACGATCCCAAGAACCCGACGGCGATCTGGCGTTTCCGGCTCGAGCCCAAAGATGGCGGCACCGAGTTGTCGCAGTGGATGCAGATGGGGCCAGGGCGCTCGGGCCTCTCGTTGGCGATCGATCGCATGCCGGAGAAGGAGCAGAAGATCGTCTTCGTGCGGATGCGGGAGTTCGAAAAGAACATGCAGTTCACGCTCGAACAGATCAAGAGGCTGGCGCAGGGCTGATGCGCACGGCCACGACGATCGAGGCCTCGGGCATGCCCGATTGGGCCAGCGGGCGGGACTTCGTCGTCGAAGCCGAGAAGCTCGGTCTCGATATCTGCTGGGTGGCCGAGGCCTGGGGTTCCGACGCGCCGTCCGCGATCGGCTACTACGTGGCGTGCACCAACCGAATGCTGTTGGGATCCGGGGTGATTCAGGTGGGTACCCGCACACCGGTCGCGATCGCACAAGCCGCTATGACGTTGTCGAATCTCTCTGGCGGACGGTTTCTGCTCGGGCTGGGCGCCTCTGGTCCTCAGGTCATCGAGGGCCTGCACGGTGTTTCCTTTCAGCGACCGCTCACCCGTTTGAAGGAGACGGTGGAGATCGTGCGCGGGGTGTTCGGCGGCGGCAAGATCTCGTACGCGGGCCGGGTGTTCCAGATTCCGCTGCCGGGCGGAGAAGCGAGGCCCATGCGACTGTCCATGCGCGCCGAGCATCCGATCCCGATCTATCTCGCGACGCTCTCACCGGCGATGCTGCGCCTGACAGGCGAGATCGCCGACGGCTGGCTCGGCACCAGCTTCGTGCCCGAGGGCGCCGACGCCGCTTACTTCGCGCATCTCGACGAAGGCCTGGCGCACAGCGGCCGAAGCCGCGCCGACTTGGATATCTGTCAGGGCGCCGAGGTGGCATTCGCACCCGACGAAGATGTGCTGACGCATATGGTCGCCGACCGGAAGAAGGAGCTCGCGTTCAGCCTCGGCGGGATGGGCTCAGCGTCGACGAACTACTACAACCAGGCCTACAGCCGGCAGGGCTGGGCGGAGACCGCCGAGGAGGTCCGGACGCGCTGGCAGGCCGGTGACCGTGACGGCGCGGCGGCGCTGGTGACCGATGACATGGTTCTGGCCACCACTCTCATCGGCACCGAAACCATGGTGCGCGAACGGTTGCGCGTCTGGCGCGACGCAGGGGTGACCACGGTGCGGCTCTACCCTGCGGGCGACTCTCTCGACGAACGCCTGGCCACCCTGGGTAGGGCCATCGAGATCGTCCGCGAGACCACGGATGGGAGCCGGGGATGACAGCGCACGAGAGCACTGTCGTGGTGACCGAGGACGGGTCGGGCGGCTACACCCAGCACATCGTCGCGGGACGGCACCGGCTCGTGTCCGATGAACCGCCGCCCGTCGGTCGAGACGAGGGACCGACACCCTACGATCTGGTGCTGGCCGGGCTCGGCGCGTGCACGTCGATGACGTTGCGAATGTACGCCGACCGCAAGGGCTGGCCACTCGAGCGAGTTCGGGTGACGTTGCGGCACGCCCGGATTCACACGGAGGACTGCGCAGATTGTGAGTCTGGCTCCAGCTTCATCGATCACATCGACGCAGACGTCGAACTGTCAGGAAACCTCGACGACGCCCAGCGGCAACGGCTGCTCCACATCGCCGGGCAATGCCCCGTTCACCGAACCCTGACGTCCGAGGTCGACATCACCACGTCGTTGTCATAGCCCGCGGCTCAGGAGTTGCGGATCTTGGAGATCAGCTTGTCCTTGCTGAGGTTCGAGTATCCGGACATGCCGAGTTCCTTGGCCCGCTGCTTCAGGTCCGCCACGCTCCAGTCGTCGTAGGACCCCGACTTGCCGCCCTTCCTGCCGACCGCCGACTTCCCACGCGCGGCCGCGGCGTTGGCGATGCGGGCGGACTTCTGCTTGGAATTGCCTTCCTCGCGCAAGTCCTCGTAGAGCTTCTCGTTCTTGATCGATGGATTCGGCATTTGGCGCCTCCTTCCTCTCGAGAAGAAGTTCCCGCTTGTCCACTGGTCAAACCGTGGCGGCTACCGCACGGCCGCGGGTAGCGGTCGCGCCTCGGCGATCAGTGACTCGCCGAGGTCGTAGTCGTCGTCCGCGTTGTATGTGAGAACGCCCACCGTGGCGCCGTCACGCTCGTACCACGCTGTGAAGCCGCCGCTGTGGTCGATCATGCGGGCATCGTCGTAGCCGTCACCCCACGCGTGGTATTTGACGGTGGCGTCGCCGATGGTCGTCCAGAATCCTGGAACCCCGTCCCACTCCTCGCGCGCTTCCGCTGCCACGGCTCCGGCGACCGTGCCCTGGTCGACCGCATCCTGCCAATGCTCGATCGCGATGCGACGGCGCGCAGTGGGGTTGAACGCCAACGCGACATCCCCCGCTGCGAACACGTCCTCCGCTCTGGTGCGCATATCTGCGCCGACAACGATGCGCGAGCCCGCAACATCCAACCCGGCCGCCTCGGCGAGGTCGCTTTGCGGACGGACGCCGGTGGCGGCGAGCACGAGGTCGCAGTCGATGGTCACGCCGTTGTCCAATTGCACCGCGCCCTCATGCACCGCGTCGACGGACACTCCACCGACGTAGCGTGCGCCCGAGGCGATGACCAGCGCGCGCAACCGTTCGCCGCCCTCGGGGCCGAGCCGCTTCACCTGGGGCGCATCGTCGGGCGCCACCAAAGTGACCGAAACACCCTGCATCGCAAGGGAGGCCGCCGCTTCGCAGCCGATGAATCCGGCTCCGATCACCACAGCGGATTCGGCGTGCGCACCGTCGGTCCGAAGACGCTGGGCGTCGGCCAGTGACCGCAGTTGGTGCGCACGGTCGCCGCCGGGCACCGGCAGCGGGACGGGTGCCGATCCGCAAGCGAGAATCAGCGCGCGGTATGGATGGCGCGCTCCGTCGGCGACGACGAAGCGGCCCTCGGTGTCGATGCGTTCCACTCGCGCACGGATTATTTCGATGCAGCGCTCGGTGTACCACTCGGCGGGATGCATGGCGACGTCGTCGGTGTCGCCGCGCAAGAACTCCTTGCTCAACGGCGGCCTGGCGTAGGGCAGCGCGGGGTCGGCGGTGACGATGCGCACCGGCGTTTCCGCTTGCTGCCTGCGGTAGGCCTCGGCGGCGCTGACGCCTGCAGGACCGCTGCCGACGACGATGACCGCGGGTTCACTCATATCTGCTCGCATACCCCGCTTGAAGCGGATCACACCGGGCATGCGGGCCCTCGAGATACGACGACGAGAGACTCAAGATACGAGGACGGCCCGAAAGATGTGTCGGTCAACGAGCCCGGCGCGCCTGGTGTCACACAACCTCAACCCGAGCAAGGCGTAAGCCGGTCAGCTATTTGTCGGCTTGCGCTGAGGTGTGGTTGTCTGAGTGCCGCAAGATGTCGTTGGATGACAACTGCTGGCTCTGCATGCATTCGTCGAGCAGATCGTCGACGCGGGTCTTCCATTTCAAGATGCGCCGGAAGTCGCCATCCTGGCGGGCGCGTTGCAGATGCCGATAGGCGCGATGGATCCGGCGGTCGGCAGCGGCATCGAACCGTGATTGTTTTCCGGTGACGGCGCTGTACGGATCTGGTGTGTCCATGATCGCGAAACCCTCCCTGTCGCAATCATTGCTGAATGCAATCAGTAGGTACCCAGCCCATGACCGGTTACTCCTGCCGGCTGGCTGTCGGCAGCCTGCGGTGCTGTTGTTGAACGACTAGGCCGATATGGGTTGGGTCGTGGACCGCGCCGCCCACCAGTGCCGTGCCGCCCAATGGGCGATGAGCGCAACCGCAGCCCCGGCCGGGCCGGCGATGGCCGACGCCAGCATCGACGACGAACCGGTGATCATCAGGTAGCCGAACAGCGCGCCGACGAAGAGCAACACCATTCGAGTGCGGGTCCATGTGACAGCGGTCTCGAGCCGAGTCGACAACCCCATGCCCAATATCAGAGCGATCATGTGTCCCACGGGCGTGAAGCCAGGCCAGCATGCGGCGACCAGCGCCACGGCCAGCCACCAGCTGATCCATGCCGGTCGCCAGTAGCGCGGTATGACGGCGGTCAGCGCGCCCAGTACACCGGCAGCGCCATAGCTGATCCCGACGTCGCTGGCATGCGCGACCGAGATCGGCAGCCATCCGGCCGCGATGGCCACGGTGAGCCCAACCGCGACGACCACCGTGGCTCCGAGGTGGCCGAGGGCGAAGGCAAACATCACACGCCGGCCGCGCCAGATGAGTTCGCCGACGGCCAGCAGGCAGACGAGTCCGGGCAAGATGACATATATGTCGTGGCCCTCGGTCACGAAAGCGCTGGCGACAAGGGTGTCGAGATGGCCGTTCGCCAGATTGTGCAAGTTAGTGCTCACGTGACTGACGACCGAATTCTGCACCCGCGAACCCAGAGCCAACAACGTGGCGGCAACCGCGGTCAGCGCCATCGCGTAGGCAAGTGTGAAGCGCACACGCATCAGCGACCACAGCATTCGCGACGGCAGCCGCTGATAACCGCGTCCGCCAACGGTGTCGGACAACGCCATCTACTACCCCAATGCTGCTTGGCCGCTATATGTCTGATGTCGCGCCCGACCCGCAATGCCCAGAGCGGCTCTTCCATGTGCCGCCGATGCAATATTTGGGGCCGCGAACGCGGCTGAACGAGCCAGTCTAACGAATGCATCGGATATTCCCGAGTACCAAACATTTGTCCCGCGGCTATTGATTAAACAGGCTGCGTAAATTAGGTTCTTGCAGTTGGAGAATCTGATTCACATCGGCGGAGGACACATGGCGGGACGGCTCGAGGGCAAGGTCGCATTCATCACGGGTGGAGCGCGTGGTCAGGGGCGTGCGCACGCGCTCGCGATGGCCAAAGAGGGTGCCGACATCATCGTCATCGACATCTGTCGGAACATCGATTCGAACCCCTACCCGCTCGCCACACCCGATGATCTCGCCGACGTCGAGAGGTCGGTGAAGGAACTCGGCCGCCGGGTTTTCGCCAGGGTCGCCGACGTCCGCGAGCGTCATGAGCTGCGCGACGCGCTGGAGGCCGGCGTCGCCGACATGGGCAAACTCGACATCGTCGTGGCCAACGCGGGCATCCTGCCGATGGCGTTCGGCAAGGAGTTCGACCCCATGCATTTCGTCGATGCCACCGACGTCGACCTGCTCGGCGTGATGAACACCGTCGCGGTCGCCCTCCCGCACCTGCCCACCGGCGCATCGATCATCATCACCGGCTCGACCGCAGGCATGATCAAGGGCACCAGCGACAACCCGATGATGGGCCCGGGCGGTGCCGGCTACGGCTGGAGCAAGCGGGTGCTCATCGACTACGTCGATCACCTCTGCCTGCAGGTGGCCCCCAAGATGATTCGGGTCAACGCCATGCATCCCACCAACGTCAACACCCATCTGCTGCAGAACGACGGCATCTACAGCGTGTTCCGGCCCGACATGATGGCCGAAGGCAAGAAGCCGACCCGCGAGGACGCCGAGCCCGCCTTCACCTACTTCAACGCCATGCCGATCCCGTACGTCGAGCCCGAAGACATCGCCAACCTCGGCGTCTTCCTCGCCAGCGAGGAGAGCCGCTACATCACTGGGCAGCACATCCGCGTCGATGCAGGTTCGATGCTCAAGTGGCCCAACGGGCCAGGCGGCTAAGGGGCGTTTTCCGCGACGCGGCTTCGGCTGCGGCGGCGATAGTTGCTGTTTGAAGTAAATTTGCGATTTATCGCCGAAGCGGGGATTGCTGTGGGCCGCGAAGTGAGACGATGTGTTCCAGTTCTCGTGACGGGTTCTCGGCTGGCGGCAGATGATCATGACTTCGACGCATTCGCGCTTCGCGTTGGGTGTCTGCGTGCTGTCTGCCGGCCTTCTCATCGGTAGCGCCGGCGGAGCGGTCGCCGCCGCCGATCCCGAAGCCGGCGGTTCGACTGCCAGTAGCGACGGCGCTGACGGCTCGACGCAAAGCGTCAGTTCGGCGACCGGTCAGGTCGAAAGCACAGCGGACACGGGCACGTCTGAGTCGAGCATTGATTCGACCAAGGTGGAATCCGCCCGCCCGCCCGGCCCGATGATCTTGAATGTCACAACAATCATCGAGAAGCATGTCGCAGCCGTCACCAAGCAGCTCAAGGAAGCGACCGGATCCACCGCGGCGGCTGCCACGGGGGGCACGTCGGATCCGGATGTAGGCGTATCCCAACCGACGGTGGTCGCGTCTCCGACGCCGGTGGCCGCATCGGATTCGAATGTCATTGCCCCAGTCGTCAATCCGCTGGTGGCCGTGCGGGCAGTGGCTCCCCTGGTCACGACTGCTGTCGCACCTGCTGCGCAGGCAATCACGTCGATACCGGGTGTGGTCGCGTCGCTTCCCACTTCCGCGACGCCGGTCACGGACGTCATCACCGCGGTTCAGGACGCGCTCACATCGGTTGCCGCTTCGGGTATCGCGATCGCACAACTGCCGTCTGATCTTGCCTCCTTGCTTGGCTTCCCCAAGGGAATCGCCCCCGGCGTGATCGGAGGAACCCTGTCGGCTGCAGGCCTGTCGGCAACTCGGGACGAGCCGGTGCTTCCGTCTCCCTCGGGGCAATCGCCGCAGATCCCGGCTACGTCGGGTTATTGGGGCGCGCCATCGGCCGGAGACGCCGACGGACCTCCGCTACTCGGCAGCTACGCGACCTCGAGCTTGAGTCAAGACATGTCGGTAACCGGGGCAGCGGCGGTCGCGTCGGAGGGCATCGCCCCGACGGGTGTGCTGTCGTCCTTCGAACACACCGTGAGCGCCGTCTTGGTACCTGCGTCACTGGTGGCTCTGGCTGCCCTGGCTTTGCCGGGCATCGGGGGTCTCCTGATCATCAGTGGAGCCGGGATGCTGGTGGGATATCGCCAAGCAAAAGCGGCCTCATCATTACGAGCAGCGGGGATCGCTCGCTTTGCGCGTGTGGGGCCGTTGGGTGTTGTCCGTTCGGGTTCCCTCATTGCTCTGCATCAGCGCACACCGAGCGGCATCTGTCGACGGACATCGCGGGCGAGTCCCCTCGAGAGAGTCGCCTAAAGCGTGTCGAACAACTCGACTGAGTGTTCGACACCGTCCTTCTCGGGCGTTCGTCGGTTCAGGCCGCAGGTGCGGTGAGAACGTCGGTTCCCGCGTCATCCGGGCTAGTTTCACCAACACGAGGGTGTTGGCCAGCGCCGTCCCGTCGGCGGACATTGGTAGCCCGGCCTCCTGCTTGGGGGTCCGGGGATCGATGGGAGGTGTGGTGGCTGTGGCCCCAGCGGGCCAGATTCACCGCGGCGTTGGTGTCTCTGTCGGCGCGATGCCCGCAACCACAGGCGAACACCCGATCGGCCAGCGTCATCGCACCGTTGACAGCTCCGCATTGGGGGCACAGACGGGTCGACGGGTACCAACGGTCAGCTTCGACCAGCTGCCCACCGCGCCAGCCCTGCTTGTAAGTGAGCAGTCCGGGCGAACTCTGACCAGCTGGCATCGGAGATGGCCCGGCGAGGCGGTGATTGGCCAGCATCCCCGCACGTTGAGGTTTTCGATGACGAGCCGGTCGTGGGTCTTGACCAATTCGTTGGATGCCTGGTGCAGGAAATGGCGGCGCACATTGGCGACACGATGATGATGGCGCCCCAGCCGGGCAGCGGCATCCTTGAGGTGGCGTGATCCTTTCTTCTTGCGGGACAACGACTTCGACAACCGTCGCTGCCGTTTGAGTCGCGTGGCGAGCGCTTTGGGCGCCTCGCTGATGCGGGCAACCTCGGTACCGTCGGCGGTGGCGGCCACCGGGAACGCCGACAGACCCCGGTCCACACCCACCCAACCGCTGCCAGCGTCAGGTCGGGTCCGGTGTTGGTGGTTGATGTGTAGGTCGGCGGCCTCGGCGTTCAGCGCGACCCACCACCGGCCACCGTGGTGGCTGATGGTGGCGAACAGGATTTTCGCGCGGTTCTTGGTGAGCATGCGACGCAGCCGGCGGGTGTCGTCATGCACCCCGACCACCCCGATGCCAGGCAGTGTGACCGACCGTGGCCTGTTGTTGTCGCCGACGCGGATGGCCGCAGGCTTGCCTTTGGGGTGTTTGTTGCGCAGCCGAAACGACGCGATGTGCCCGGTCTTCTTCTTGAAGCGGGGGGACCCGACGCGGCGGCCTTTGCGCTTGCCCGAGCGGGAATCCGACCACGATTTCAGGCCCTTGCCCAGGTCGACAGCGGCTTCCTCGAACACCTGCTGACATACCTCACGCCGCCACGACAAGCCGGTCACCGTGATGTCGTCCAACCCCGCCGCTGGGTCGTAGAACGTACCAACGGCTGGATCAACCACCGCCGCCGCCTCGACGGCCACCACGAAATCACCCTCGCCGCGCCGAAGGATTCCTCTACCTCAGCCAAATCGCCCTACTACTCAGAAGACTCGACTACGGCCAGTTGTTCGACACGCTTTAGGAGCGTTTTCCGCGACGCGGCTTCGGCTGCGGCATCTCGTAGCGGTCGATGAAGCGGTTGACGAGCGCGACGGCCTCGTCGTGGCCGCCAGTCGTGCCGAGCGCCTGCTCCAGCACGAGGGTGCGGCCGATGGAGGCGACGACGACGGCCAGGGCGGCGGGCGGGAACTCGTCTGCGTCCATACCCGACTGTCGCACAATGAAATTCAGCGCGGTGATCTGCATTTCGCGCCAGCGTTCCGACCACGCCGAGATCTCGGTCTTGATCTTCTTGCGGTGGTTGGCCAGGCCCATGAATTCGAGCAGCAGCCGGGTGCCGCGCGGCTCGCTGACCGTCTCCCAGAATGCGTGTAGCGGACGGTCTGAGGCCAGTGCTTCCTGCTGGCGGTCGAGGTTGGCCGCGGCGCCACGGCGAAAGACCGCGAGGTACAGATCGTCCATGGTGGGGAAGTAGTAGTGCACCAGTGCGGGTTTGACGCCCGCCAGCGCGGCGACGCGGCGCGATGTGGCCGCGGCGTAGCCCTCCTCGAGCATGATCTGGATGGTCGCGTCGAGCATCCTGTCGCGAGTGGCCGAGTCCCGCGACCCCACCTTGTCGGGTTTGGTCATGTGGCCGCCCTCCGCAGTACGTTCTCGGCGTGACGGATCATCGCGGCGTCGACGAGTCTGCCATTGCGTCCGATCGCGCCGACCCCGCCCGCTTCGGCGTCACGGTAGTCGGCGATGATCGCGTTCGCCTCGGTGATCTCCTCGGGTGTCGGGGTGAAGACCTCGTTGGCGACCGCTACCTGACTGGGATGAATGGCCCACTTGCCGTCGAAACCCAGCAGGCTGGCGTGCGTCGCCGCGCGGCGGTAGCCGTCGAGGTCCTGGTAGCCCGGGTAGGGCGCGTCGATGGCGTCGATGCCTGCGGCACGCGCGGCCGCGAGCACCTGCACCCGGGCGTGATGCCAGAAGTCGCCCGGGTAGTCGCCTGCGGGGTCGAAGTTGCCGTCGACGCGGGCCCGCAGCGAAGCGGACAGATCACCCGCCCCGAAAATGAGAGCCTCCAGTCGCGGGCTTGCTTGCGAAATCTCGGCGACGTTGACCAGCCCCTCGGCCTCCTCGATGAGCGCCTCGATCGCGATCGGACGTTCGAGACCGAGTTTGGCCTCCAACTGGGTGAGCAGCACGTCGACCCACCACACGTCACGCGCGGAGCGTGCCTTCGGCACGATGACGACGTCGAGCGCGTCGCGCGCACCGGTCACGACCTCGATGACGTCGTCGTGACACCACGGCGTGTCGATCCCGTTGATGCGCACGGCCTTTGCGGTGCGGCCCCAGTCAAGGCCGGTGAGTGCGTTGACCGCCGTGGCGCGGGCGGACTTCTTGGCCGACGGCGCACACGCATCCTCAAGGTCGAGGAACACCAGGTCGGCGCCGGCCCGCGCGGCGGCCTCGCACATGTGCGCATTGCTCGCCGGCGTGGCCAACTCGGAGCGGCGCGGTCGTTGCGTCATATCGCCCCCGCCTCACGCAGGGCGCCGATGCGGGCCGCATCCAGGCCGAGCAAGCCGCCGTACACGCTGTCGTTGTCGGCGCCGAGCTCACGTCCGAGATGCTTGATGGCGCCGGGTGTTTCGCTCAGCACCGCCACCGGTGCCTGCACCGTCGTCCGGCCGAGCTGATGGTCGTCGACCGCGACGAACGTGCCGCGGGCGCGGAAATGCTCGTCGGCGAGCAACTGGCCGGCGTCGTACACAGGAGCGGCGGCCACCCCTTCTGCAAGGAACACCTTCATCACCTGATCGAAGGAATGCTTGCCGACCCAGTCGGCGACGAGGCGGTCGATCTCCTCTGAACGCCGCTGCCTCGGCACCGGGTCGACATAGTCGGAAAGTGCTGCCAGGTCTGGTCTTTCGATCGCTCGATACACCGCTATCGCGGTGCTCGATGCGGCGCTGGACAGCGCGATCCACTTGTCGTCGGCGGTTCGGTACGCGTTGCGCGGCGCGCTCGCATCAACCCGGTTGCCGGTGCGAGACTGGACCACCCCGAGTTGGTCGTAGGCCAGTGTCGCCTGCTCGACCAGCCGGGCCAGCGGTTCGACGAGGCTGACGTCCACGAGTTGGCCGCCCGCGTCGTGCGTATCGCGGTGGTAGAGCGCCATCATCACCGCATAGGTGGCAGCCATTGCGGCCACCCCATCGGCCAGCATGAACGGCGGGAGGGTCGGCGGTCCGTCCGGCTGCCCGGTGACATGCGCGAAGCCACTCATCGCCTCGGCGAGCGTGCCGAATCCGGGCCGGTCGGTTGCGGGTCCGCCGTAGCCATAGCCGGTGACATGCAGCATCACCAGCTTCGGGTGGCGGTCATGCACGGAGTCGTAGTCCAGCTGCCAGCGCACCAGCGTGTTCGGCCTGGTGTTGACGATGAGCACGTCGCTGACGTCGAGCAGTTGGTGCAAGACGCCGCGTCCGTCGGCGGTGCGCATGTCGAGCGTTATGCATTTCTTGTTGCGGCTCACGCTCTTCCAGACGAGGCCGACGTCATCGCGGCGCGGCCCCCATGTGCGCAGTGGGTCACCGCAGCCGGGTTGTTCGACCTTGATCACCTCGGCACCGAACTCGCCGAGGGCCGTGGCCACCAACGGGCCCGCCGCGAGCGTCGCGGCGTCGATCACCCGAAGGCCGGCCAGCGGAAGTGTGCTCACAGGGCGGGTTCGACGACCATATCGAAGAAGGCGGCGCCGGAGTCGGGTATGCGGTTCTGCTTGAAGATGTTCACCGCATACGACACCAGGATCATCGAGTAGAGAAGGTGCATCAACCGGGTGGCCTCCGGGCCGATGTTGTTGATGTCGAGCCCGTCGAGGTGGGCGATGGCACGTTCGGCGTGCGGGGCGATCCCGTCGTAGAACGCCACCAGCTCGCCGTACGGCCGGTCCAGCCGGGCGGCGTACCGCTCGGCCCTGGTGGCAAGCGCCCAGTCGTCGACCCACTGTTCCAGTTCGGAGAAGCCTTCCGGCAGTTGGCGTTCCGTCATGTCGTCTGCTCCCCGGTCTGGTACTCGGTCACGGTGTCGCGGATGACGCGGTGGAACTGCCGGATCAGCAGTTCCTGGTCGCTGAGGTGGAAGGTGTCCTGCGCCCGTGTCTTCAGCGCCGAATGTGTGGCCTCGATGGTGTTGACGTCCTGCATGGCGAACTCGATGGTGCTGTCCACCACCACCTCTTGGGCCAGCCGTTCGTGGGCGTTCGCGGGCGGTACGAAGTACATGTCGATCTCGTAGATGTGCGTGTCGACGGTCTCCGGCCAGTACGTGTAGGTGATGTAGTAGTTGCGCGCCCAGATCTGGATCGAGATGTTCGGGAAGATCCAGAACTGGTCGTTGCCCCACGATGCGATGGCGCCCCGGTTGAGGAAGCTCGGCATCGGCCCGATATCCGGCACGTCGTCGGGGCCGAAAAGGCCTGCCCGGAACAGCTTGTACACCCATCGCTGGTCCTGGCGCGCCTCGCCCGCCGTGCCCGGTTCGCGCGGCGGCAGGATCGGCGGCCCTGGTACCGACGTGAGCATGTGCGGCCGGAACAGGTCGTAGTGGTAGGAGTCGACGGGCGGGACCATCTTCTCGGCCTTCGACACGTCTGGGTCGATGAAGCGGCCGTGCACATACGGCGGGTGGTACCACTCGCAGACCGAGTCGACGGCCAGCTTCCAGTTGCCCTTGATCTGCGTGGAGAACCCGTAGCGCTGCGTCATCAGATGGAACGGGTAGGTCTCCATACCAAGCAGGCCCTCGCCGAGGAACGTCCGCAGCGGAACCGGGTCCTCGGCCAGGTTGACGAAAATGAAGCCAGCCCACACCTCGCAGTGCACGGGCGGCATCCGCAGCTTGCTCTTGTCGAGGTCGAAGAACTCCTCCTCGTTGGTGATGTGATTGACCACCCCGTTCAGCCCGTACCGCCAGCCGTGGTACTTGCAGGCGAACGCGCGGCAGCTACCCGATGACTCCTCCATCGGGTGTTCCTGCCAGACCACCTTGTTGCCCCGGTGTGCGCAGACGTTGTGGAAGGCGTAGATGTTGTCGTCGAGATCGCGGGTGATGACGATCGACGCCAGCCGGCCCGGCAGTTCGCGGGTGAAGTAGGACCCCTTGCGCGGCAGCCGTTCTGACCTCCCGACGCACAGCCAACTGCGCTCGAAGACGGCCTTGCGTTCGGCGGCGAAGAACTCCTCGGAGATGGAATCCTCATAGTTCACCGGGCCGGTGCCGAGGTCGGGGTACTCCGGGGTGAACTTGCCGCGCCCGGTCGCGAGCTTCTGCTGAATGCCGGTCACTGCTGGGCTCCTTCGTTCGCGTGGTTGGAAGACCACGGCTCCTGGTCCCATGGCCGGTCCAGCGGTTCCATCTCTCCGCCGAATGGGAAGAACGCGCGCTGGGCGTAGGTCTCGCGGGCCAGTCCGTGGCCGAGCTCGTCGATGAAGGCGCGCTTGAGCGGATTGGTGAACAGCTGGCGTGAGTAGCGCAGCGTCAGCGGTGGCCGCTTGACCAGTTCACGCGCCAGTTCCCATGCGCGATCGAGCAATTGGTCCTTGGGCAACACCTCGTTGACGACGCCCCACTCCTTGGCCTCCTGCGCGCTGAGCTTCTTACCGGTCAGCAGGAAGTACCGCGCGCGCGTGTGGCCTGCCAGAAAACTCCAGATGACATGCTGCCCGTCGCCGGGCACCTGGCCGCGAGGAAAGTGCGACGCGTCCTGGAAGTAGGCGTCCTCGGAGGCCAGCACGATGTCGCCCATCAGCGGGACCTCGGAGTGCATGTTGCACGGGCCGTTGACCGCACTGATCATCGGCACGTCGACATCGAGCACATTGAAGATCAGATGCCTTGCATACCAGGCTTTCTCGTCGAGCTTGACGAGGCCGCGGGTATCGGGCATCAGCTGATAGACGGGCTTTTCGACAGGGTCACCGTTGGGCATCCTGCCCCAGTTGGCGTTGTAGTTCTCGCCGGTACCGGTGTGGATGAGCACCTTGATCTCGCGGTCCCCGGCGATGTCGGCGAACGCGTCGGACATGTCGTCGTGGGCCTGCCAACTCCACACCAGGCTGTCGCCGTCGGTGTGGCACTGCATGAACAGGATGCCGTCGTCGGTCAGTTCGAACCGGTAGTTCGCGTAGCGATTCTGGTAATCGCCGAATCTCGTCCGCTTGGCCATCGGGCATCTCGTTCCTGTTTGAGCGATCGCTCAGTCAGAGGTTACAGGCCGCGCAGCCTGCTCACAACGGGCGCGAAGGCTTCTGCCTGCGACTGCTGGACGGTGACGTAGTTGACTCCCAGCTCGTCGCGGCGTGACAGGAGCACGTCGGCGACGGTGGCAGGCGAGCCGATCAGCACATTGGGATGGTCGCGCAGGACTTCGGTCGGTATCTGAGTTTTCGAAGCCAACTCGGCGAGCGCTGAGTCCTGATCGTCGGTGATCTCGGTGAAGTACGGCGAACTCTCGACCTCGAGGGTGTCGAAGCGTTCCGGTGCCGCCGCTTGCACATAGCCGATGCGACGGCGTGCTTCCTCGTGCGGGCTCTGCCCCGCGTCATTGCTTTCGACGAAGGGAACATTCGAGATGCTGACGATGTCGGCTTCGCGCGCCGCCAGCCCGAGCACGCGCCGGCCGCCACCGCCGATGATGATCGGGGGGTGAGGGCGTTGTACCGGACGCGGCCGTCCCGCGTAGCCGTGCACGTTGACGAACTCACCGCCGATAGCCAGCTCAGAGCCATCGAAGTGAGCCTTGATCAGCTCAATCACCTCCTCCAGCTTGGAGATTCGTCGTCCAGGCCGGTCGAACTCCAACCCCATCGCGGTGTACTCGACACCGCTCCAACCGGCTCCGATGCCCAGTTCGAGGCGACCGTCGGAGAGCAGGTCGAGCGTGGCGGCCTCCTTCGCGAGCACGGCGGGCACGTGGTAGTCGACGCAGAACACCCGGCATCCGATGCGCAGCGTCTCGGTCACCGCCGCCGCGGTGGCCATCGCCGCGATCGGCGCCAGGTCCTGCCTCGGGGTGCGCGCCGCGCGCTGCGCGGGCCCTGGTCCGAGGTAGTGGTCGGCCAGAAAGAGTGTGGAATAGCCGAGGTCCTGAACCTTGCGCGCGGTGTCGCGCCACTCGCGTGCCCCGGCGGCGTTCGTCGCCTGAACGGCGAATCGGAACGGCGGTCTGCCCATTTTCGGACCCTAGCTCATCGATCGAGTTGTAATTGGGCGATCGCTCAGTAAGGTGAGAGCGTGCCCATGAAGACCGCACTCGTGACCGGTGGGGCGTCCGGTATCGGTCGCGCGATCGCACGCCGGCTGCGCAGCGACGGTCACCAGGTGGCGATCCTCGACCTCGCGCCGACCGACGAGGCGAACAGCTTCGTCGCGGATGTCACGGACCGCGTGCAGGTGGAGACGACGGTCGCCGCGGTGCACGACGCGCTTGGCCCGATCGCCGCGCTGGTCAACGCCGCAGGCATGGAAGGATTCAAGCGGTTCGCCAACCTGTCCTTCGAAGCGTGGTCGCGTGTCGTCGACGTCAACCTCAACGGCGTGTTCCACACCATCCAGGCCGTGCTCCCCGGCATGGTCGAAGCCGGCTGGGGCCGCATCGTGAACATTTCGTCGTCGAGCACCCACTCGGGCCAGCCGTTCATGACCCACTACGTCGCGGCGAAATCGGCGGTCAACGGGCTGACCAAATCGCTTGCGCTGGAATACGGGCCCAACGGGATAACCGTCAACGGCGTTGCGCCCGGCTTCGTTGACACCCCGATGCTGCGCAGCGCCGAAGAACGGCAGCTGCTCGGCGGCACCATTGAAGACCACATCGAGCGGACACCGGTTCGCCGCGTGGGGCGTCCCGAGGACATCGCGGCGGCCTGCTCGTTTCTCATCTCGGAGGACGCCGGCTATATCACCGGTCAGATCCTCGGCGTCAACGGCGGCCGAAGAACCTAAGGGAGACAATGTTTTACCGGGACCAGCTCTTCATCGACGGACAGTGGTCGGCGCCGGACTCCGGCGACGCGATCGACGTGATCTCTCCCCACAGCCAGGAGGTGATCGGCAGGGCCGCGTTGGCGACGGCGGCCGACGTGGACCGCGCTGTCCGCGCCGCACGTTCGGCGTTCGACGACGGGCCGTGGCCGCGCATGCAGCCCGCGGACCGGATCGCCGCGATCAACCGGCTGGCCGAGCTGTACAAAGAGCGTCGCGGCGATATGGCGGCGCTCATCACCGCCGAGATCGGTGCGCCCATCTCGTTCGCCAAACGCGCGCAGGTCGGGATTCCGCAGATGATGTTCGCCGCATTCGCAGGCCTGGCGAGCGGCTACGACTGGCAGGAGTCACGCCCTGGCCTGTACGGCAACGACATTCGCATCAACAAGCAGCCGGTGGGAGTCGTCGCCGCAGTTGTGCCGTGGAATATGCCGCAGTTCTTGACGGTGTGCAAGATCGTCCCCGCGCTGCTCGCGGGCTGCTGCGTCGTGCTCAAGCCGGCGCCCGAGTCGATACTCGACGCCCAACTGCTCGCGGACATAGCGGCGCAGGCCGATCTACCGCCGGGGGTCTTCAACGTGGTGCCCGGCGAGCGCGCCGTCGGTGAAAGCCTGGTCAGTCATCCAGGGGTGGACAAGGTTTCCTTCACCGGTTCGACTGCTGCAGGCCGCCAGGTCGCGGTGGCCTGCGCCCAGGGTCTCAAGCAGGTCAGCCTCGAACTGGGCGGAAAGTCTGCGGCCATCGTTCTCGACGACGCCGACCCGGCGAAGGTCGCGGGCGCCATCCAGTCCGCAAGCCTGGCCAACAGCGGCCAGGTGTGCAATGCACTGAGCCGCATCTTGGTTCCCGCTGACAGGCAGGACGAGTTCGTCGAGGCGCTGGCCGCAGGGATGGAGTCGATGACGGTCGGCGATCCGACCGACCCCGCAACACAACTCGGCCCGCTGGTCGCCGAACGACAGCAGACCCGCGTCCGCGGCTACATCGACGAAGGGCGACGCGAAGGCGCGCGACTGGTCGTCGGCGGTGCCGACCTGCCCGACGGCATCGACACGGGCTGGTATGTGAGGCCGACGCTGTTCAGCAACGCCTCCAACGACATGCGGATCGCCCGCGAGGAGATCTTCGGCCCCGTGCTCACCGTCATCCCGTACGACACCGAAGACGGCGCGGTGCGCATCGCGAACGACTCCGATTACGGTCTGGCCGGATCGGTGTTCACCTCCGATGACGACCGCGGATTCGGTATCGCGACGCGCGTGCGCTCGGGGACCTTCGGTGTCAACCAGGGCTACATCATGGACCCCGCCGCGCCGTTCGGCGGTGTCAAGCAGAGCGGTTACGGCCGCGAGCTCGGCCGCGAAGGACTCGAGAGTTACCTTGTGAGCCAGTCGGTTTCGAGGGCCGCAGCGACCGCGTAGCCCCGGCTATTGGCCCGCGTTGCTGGCGAGATTGATCGCGTACTGGCTGACGAAGGTGCCCGCCCCTGGCTCCCCGCGGCCACACGAGCCGTCGGATTCACCGGGACGCTTGACCCATAGGAAGGCGTCGACGTTGCCGTTCCCGGTCGCAGTGGTGGGCGCGGCGCCGAGTGCACGGCCAGTGGGGTTGCACCAGTACATCGCGTCATCGGTTGGCCCGGCGCCGTTGCGCGACGTGTCGATCACGTAGTGCGAACCGCCCGTCATCCCCGAAATCGCGTCGCCGTAACCCATCTCCTCTTGGGTGGTGAAGAAGTTCGCGGTGTTGAGGCTGAAGCCCCGCGCCTTGGCCACACCCACGTCGTTGAGCATGCCTGCCATGTCCTCTGCCTTCACCCAGCGCGAATGCCCGGCGTCGATGTACAGGGCCGTGGCGGGATTGCGCGTCAGCGTGTCGACGGCATAGCGCATCAGATCGAAGCGCTCCTGGCGTTGGTCACCCGACAGACAGCCGGCCATGGCGAGCGCATCGGGTTCGAGGATGACCGCTGCAGGCCCGCTGCCGATGTCGGCTGCGACGCTGTCGATCCAGCCCTTGTAGGCATCGCCCGACCCGAATCCACCCGCGGCGAAGCTCCCGCAGTCGCGGTGCGGAATGCCGTAGAGCGCGAGAATCGGCATGGCACCCGACGCCTGGGCCGTCGCGATGTACTTCGCATCCACTGAGGGGGTGGACAAATTGTCCATCCAGTACGCCGTCGGCGTGTTGGCGATGGCAGTCAACTGGGGACTCGACGCGCCGTTCGCGGCGCGCATGGCCTTCGAGTCGGGGTTGACGTAGAAGTTCTGTCCTTCCAGCGGATTCGCCCCATCGGCGGTCAGCCTTACCGTCGGTGCGGACGCGACCTGCACCTGCCCGGCGGAAAGGCCGATGCCGACAACCGCCGCAACTGTGAGGAAGGGAACGATCCACCGCGTGACTGCGCCAGCAGCTGAGGACATCACGTCAGAAAAATTAACGTGGCGACGCGATAAGCGCCAATCACCCCCCGGTTTCGAGCGCCGCCGCGATGTCGGAGACCCGCCGTAGACCATCGGGATCGGTTTGCACCGGCAGTAAAACCACCTCGTCCGCGCCCGCATCGAGGTAGCCGCGCAGCGACCGCGTCACCGCCTCAGCCGATCCGATGACGGCAAGTTCGATGGCCGACGAGACGCCTTCGCGCGCATATTGCCTCTGGTAGGACGCAATCGAGTCGTAGATCGCCATACCCGGTGCGGCCGCAGCCCTGACCGACTCCGCGTCGTCGGTGACCGCGACGCTGACAACCGGAATCACTCGCGGCCGCGGCCGTCCCGCATCGGCGGCCGCGTGCGTGACCGTCGGCACCACGAAGCTTTCGATGGTGCGGGGACCCGTGCCTGCGGGCAACGTGCCGTCGGCGAGTTCGCCTGTCACCCGCAGCATTTTCGGCCCCATCGCGGCGACGTAGATCGGAAACGGCGCGGAGCCGGCCAGCGTGACCGGCAGGACCTTGGGATCGACGGCGGTGAGCTCGGCGCCGTGGAAGTCGACGGTGCGCTCGTCACGAACGGCGCGCAGCACAGTGAGGTATTCCCGCAGCCGCGCCACCGGACGTTCAGTCGTCAACCCAAATGCGAGCTCCTCGGCGAACGCCACGCCGAGCCCGAGCCCGAGGCTGAAGTTTCCGCGGGTGGCCGCCTGCGCGGTCTGGGCCGACGACGCGACGACGAGCGGATGGCGTGGGTTGACCGGGACCACCGACGTGCCCACCCGCACGCCGGGCAGCCCCGCCCCGATCACCGCCGCCAGAGTGATTGCGTCATAGTCGAATTGCTGGCCCAGCCACAGGCCCGCACCCCGCCGTCCACCGCGGCGCGAGCCTTCTGCAATACATCGTCGACGACGTTGGCCGAGTCGCGGTCGGGTGGGATCAGGACGCCTGCTGCCGTCACGCCTCCCTGAAGTAATGGCCCGCGTCGAGATCGGCGAGCAGGCTGGCCTGGGCGGGCTGCCAGTCGAGAAGGTCCTGCGTCCGCTTGCTGGTGGCAGGCGCGTCCACGGAGAAGAGCGGACCGATCCACCCGAAGTGGTCGTAGGCGTTCTCGAGGCTGACGGACGCAACCGGCGCATCGAGGTGCTTGCCGATGACTCCGGCGATCTCGCGGGCAGGCACCCCCTCGTCATCGACGGCCTGAATGATCGACCCGGCCGGCGCCGACTCCACTGCCAGCCGGAAGGCGCGCGCAGCATCGAGGCGGTGCACCGCGGGCCAGCGGTTCGTACCGTCGCCGACGTACGCCGCGACGCCCTTCTTTCGCGCGACCTCGATAAGTGTCGGGACGAAACCGTGATCGCCCTCGCCGTGCACGCTCGGTGGCAGTCGCACGACCGCGGTGCGCACACCTCGGTCGGTGAGCCCGAGCACTGCCGCCTCGGAGAACCGCGGCAGCTCCGGTGGGGCCGGCTGGTCCTCGGTCAGGGTCACACCCGGCGACAGCCAGAGGATCCCGCCCGCGACGACCAGAGGTCGATCGGAACCTGCGAGGGCGTCGCCGAGCACCTCGATCGCCCGTCGGTCCAACTCCGCCCCTGCCGCAAAATCGTCGAAGTCGTGTCGATACGCCAGATGGATCGCACCGTCGGAGTTTTGGGCTGCCTCGTGAAGGCTGTCCGGGTCGTCCAGGCTTCCGCGGTAGACCTCGGCGCCGGTAGCGGCGACGGCGTGAGCCGACGAGTCCGACCGTGCCAGCCCAACCACCTGATGACCTGCGCCGGTGAGTTCGGCGACGACGGCCGAACCGATGAACCCGGACGCGCCGGTGACGAAGATCCGCATGATTCCTCCTGATGTCAGTTGCTGTCATCACAGTAACGCCGATGACAGTCGCTGTCATTCCCCGGTACGATCCGAACATGAGTCGGTGGGAGCCCAATGCGCGCGGTCGCCTGGAGGAAGCCGCGCTCGAGCTGTACACCGAGCGCGGGTTCGACGAGACGACGGTGGCCGAGATCGCCGAGCGCGCCGGGCTCACCGAGCGCACGTTCTTCCGCCACTTCGCCGACAAGCGTGAGGTGCTGTTCGGCGGACAGGACGCCCTGCTCGGCATCTTCGTCAACACGATCGCCGAGGCACCGGAGTCGATGTCGCCGATCGACGCCGTCGGCGCCGCGTTGCAGGCCGTGGCCCCGGTCTTCGAAGGCCGCCACAAGCCGGCACGGCGACGACAGGCCGTCGTTGCAGCCAACCCGAGCCTGCAAGAACGCGAACTGATCAAGCTCGCTTCGATCGCCTCGGCGATCGCGGAGGGTTTGCGCAGCAGGGGGACCGGCGAGACGGCGGCGGAGCTGGCCGCAGAGGCAGGCGTCGCCGTGTTCAAGGTGGCCTTCGACCGATGGGTCAACGAAGGACGGAAAGACGAGCTGCCGCAGTTCATCCGGGAGTCGCTTGACGAACTGAAGGCGATGGCCGCAGGCGGCTGATTGGTCTCGAGCCGCTAACGATTGCGCCCTGTCCGGTGTCGGCGTCCGTTCGACGCGAGTGCCCGTGGTCCGCTGGACGCCGATGGATCTTCGCGCGATCGCTGCCATTGCGGCCACCGGAGCGGCACTTGCCGTCGGGCTGCCGTTGGCCGTCGCCGCCCCGGCATCGGACGGCGGCGGCTACGTGGATTCCACTGCGCGGTGCGATGCGCCGAGCACCGTGGTGATCTTCGGCAGCACCGACAACTCGCGCGTCGCCATCTGCAAAACATCGGACGGCAAGTACGAATACCGCGGCGTGCGGATCAGCGACGGCGCCAAGTTGATCGTGCCCGCCCAGGCGTCGGGGGACGGCACGTACATCGCCGAAAGCGGGGGAATCAGGTACACGGTGACGGCGAAGTCGCTCGTGATCGGCGACGGCGCCAAGGTGACCCGCGAGGAACCGATGGTGGACTTTCACGGCCCGCCCGCGCCGGCCGCTCCGCCACCATCGTCGACGTCGCCCACGTCGACCATGTCGACTACACCACCGACGCCGTCGACTCCGACGTCGACGACGCCGCTTCCGCCACCGCTGCCCGCGGAACAGGGCCACGCAGGCTAGGCCGCGAACCAACCTTCGGGCGGCCGTCCCGAGAGCGCCGACGTCAACTGCTGGGCCGCCGAACGGACCGCGCGGACCAGATCGGCCGCGGGCGGATGAGCGCCGTCCTGGCGTCTCGTCACGCTGAACGCCGCACACGGATGTCCGGTGTGGTCGAACGCGCACGCCGCGACGGACTGCAGCCCCGGAGTGATGAGCCCGACCTCTTCGGCCCAGCCCTGACGCCGCTCGGCCTGCAGCACCTGCCGCAGTTCCGGCAATGAGGTCGGCCCTTCTCCCGTCCGGTTGACGAACGCGCGCGTCGACGGGAACAACGCGCGCACCTGGCCCGCGGGCAGATGCGCGAGGATGGCACGTCCGCTGGCCGTCAGGTGCGCGGGCATGCGCACGCCGATCCCGGTGAGCGTGACGGCCATGTGCGCCGCCGTAGGAGATTCCCGAAGCAGGTACAGCGTCTCCGCGCCGTGCAGGATCCCGAGGTGCGACGTCTCGTGCACCTGGGCGACGAGCTGCTTCAGCACCGGTCGGGACCACATCTCCAGCGGCCCGTGCCGGAGGTAGGCCGAGCCGACCTCGAACGCCGACACCCCGAGGCCGTAGGTGCGCTGGTCGGCCAGGTAGACGACGAACCCGCGCTCGGTGAGCACCTCGAGAAGGTGATAGGCCGACGACCGCGGGATGTCGAGATCGCGCATGATCGCCGCGCCGGAAACCGGGCCGGACCGGCTGGCGAGGTACAGCAGGACGTCGAGCGCGCGCCCCACGGCCGGTGATGTGCTGGACATGACGGACCTTCCTGCGAATGTCTCGGATACGAGACACTACTCGCTTGCAAGGTCTGGATGCCATGGCCGGTGATCGGGTGTGCTGTTGGCATGACTTCCGTAACCGAGCCGCACACCGTCCGCGCCCCCCGAGGCACGACGATCTCCTGCAAGGGATGGCAGCAAGAAGCGGCGCTGCGCATGCTGATGAACAATCTCGATCCCGAGGTCGCCGAGCACCCTGAGGACCTCGTGGTCTACGGCGGCACCGGTCGCGCGGCGCGCAACTGGCCGGCGTTCGACGCGATCGTCGCGACGCTGAAGGATCTCGAGGACGACGAGACGCTTCTTGTTCAGTCCGGCAAGCCGGTTGGCGTCTTCCGGACGCACGTCTGGTCGCCCCGCGTTCTGATCGCCAACTCCAATCTTGTTGGTGACTGGGCGAATTGGGAGAAGTTCCGTGAGCTGGAGGCTGCGGGCTTGACGATGTACGGCCAGATGACGGCAGGCTCATGGATCTACATCGGTACCCAGGGCATCCTGCAGGGCACATATGAAACCTTCGGCGCCGTCGCGAAGAAGCGGTTCAACGGAACCCTCGCTGGCACAATCACTCTCACGGCGGGCGTCGGCGGCATGGGCGGCGCCCAGCCGCTCGCGGTGACGATGAACGAGGGCGTGGCGATCTGCGTGGACTGCGACGAGAGCCGCATCGACCGACGGATCGAGCACCGCTACCTCGACACCAAGGCAGGCAGCGTCGACGAAGCCCTCGCCATGGCGATCGAGGCGCGCGACGCAAGGCGACCGCTGTCCATCGGCCTGGTCGGCAACGCCGCGGACATCTTCCCCGAGCTGCTCGAGCGTGATGCGCCGATCGACATCGTCACCGATCAGACATCGGCACACGACCCGTTGTCCTACCTGCCGAGCGGCGTGCTGTTCGAGGACATGAAGAAGATGGCCGACAAGGACCCGGTCTACTTCACCGAGCAGGCCCGCGAGTCGATGGCCAAGCACGTGAAGGCGATGGTCGGCTTCATGGACAAGGGCGCCGAGGTGTTCGACTACGGCAACTCGATTCGCGACGAAGCCCGCAAGGCCGGCTACGACCGGGCGTTCGACTTCCCCGGCTTCGTGCCCGCCTACATCCGCCCGCAGTTCGAGGAGGGCCTCGGCCCGTTCCGGTGGGTGGCGCTCTCCGGTGACCCCAAGGACATCGAGGCGACCGACCGCGCGATCCTCGAGCTGTTCGGTGACAACGACCATCTGCGGCGCTGGATCACCATGGCCGAAGAGCGGGTCGCCTACCAGGGGCTGCCTGCCCGGATCTGCTGGCTCGGTTACGGCGAGCGGCACAAGGCGGGCCTGAAGTTCAACGAGATGGTGGCCTCCGGCGAGCTGTCCGCACCGATCGTCATCGGCCGCGACCACCTGGACTCCGGCTCGGTCGCCTCGCCGTACCGGGAGACCGAGGCCATGGCCGACGGCTCGGACGCGATTGCCGACTGGCCGTTGCTGAATGCACTGGTGAACACGGCATCTGGCGCCTCTTGGGTGTCGATCCACCACGGCGGCGGCGTCGGTATGGGCCGGTCCATCCACGCCGGGCAGGTGTGTGTGGCCGACGGGACCGAACTCGCGGCGCAGAAGCTCGAACGGGTGCTGACGAACGACCCGGGCATGGGTGTCATCCGCCACGCCGACGCGGGCTACGAGCATGCCATCGAGGTCGCCGCCGAGCGCGGCGTTCGGATCCCGATGCGAGAGCAGTGACAATGAATTTCGACTCGCTGTGGCAGTCGATCATCGACGTCGGTCGCGAACCGGCGACCGGTGGCTATCGTCGATTCGCCTGGAACACGGCCGATCTCACGCTGCGGGAATGGTTCACCGCCGAGGCTCAGCGACGTGGCATGACCGTCGAAGAGGACCGCAACGGCAACACCTGGGCCTGGTGGATGCCCGACGGGTGGACCGGAGACCCGAAGGGCGCATTCGTCACGGGATCGCATCTGGACTCGGTGCCCGACGGCGGTGCGTTCGACGGTCCGCTCGGGGTGGTGTCGGCGTTGCACGCGGTCGACATTCTCCGCGAGCGTGGAGTCGAACCCGTCATCCCGGTCGCCGTCGTCGCCTTCACTGACGAGGAGGGCGCCCGGTTCGGGGTCGCCTGCGTCGGATCGCAGTTGAGCACCGGCGCGCTGAGCGCCGAACGCGCACTCCAATTGCGGGACAATGACGGAACGACGCTGGCCGATGCGCTGCGCGCCGTCGGCCGCAGCCCTGAACACCTCGGCGCCGACGACACACTCACCGACCGTGTCGGCGTGTATGTGGAACTTCACGTCGAGCAGGGGCGGGCACTGGAGGATCTCGGCAGGCCGGTGGCCGTCGCCTCGTCGATCTGGCCGCACGGCAGATGGCACTTCACCTTCAACGGTGAAGCCAACCATGCGGGAACCACCCGATTGGTCGACCGGCGCGATCCGATGCTGCCCTTCGCCTCGGCGGTGCATGCGGCTCGTATCGAGGCGGCCCGCCGCGACAGCGTCGCGACGTTCGGGAAGATCCGCGTCAGCCCGAACGGTGCGAACGCGATTCCGTCCCGTGTCGACGCGTGGCTGGACGCCCGTGCCGCAGACGAAGCGACGTTGGCCTCCGTCGTCGACGCGATCCGGGACGCCGCGTCGCAGTACGCCAAGGACGGCCACGTCTCCATGGACTTCGAGGCCGAGTCGACCACGCCGATCGTTTCGTTCCCCGATGCTCCGCGTCGGCGGCTGCAGTCGGCGTTGTCGCGCTTCGGTGACGTGCCCGTGCTCCCGACCGCCGCGGGCCACGACGCGGGGATCCTGTCGGCGAAGGTACCGACGGCAATGATGTTCGTGCGCAACCCCACTGGCGTATCGCATTCGCCTGAAGAGTATGCGGAGATCGCCGACTGCCGCACCGGGGCGGAAGCGCTTGCAGACGTGATGGCCGACTGGGTGTCATCGTGATGACCGAAACGTTCTGGTGCGAACACGCGTGGCTGGACGACGGCGTCGCGGACTCCGTTCTGGTCAGCGTGAGCGAAGGGCGCATCACAGCGATCGAAACCGGCACCCGACAGGCGGCATCGTCTCAAGTGCTGCGCGGCCTCGTCATCCCTGGCATGGGAAACGCGCACTCGCATGCCTTCCATCGCGCATTACGGTCGCGCACGCAGAGGGATCGCGGCAGCTTCTGGACATGGCGAAAGCTGATGTATTCGGTTGCGGGACAGCTGACGCCGGACAGCTACCATGCCCTGGCCGCGGCCGTCTACGCCGAGATGGCGCTGGCGGGAATCACCGCCGTCGGCGAATTCCACTACGTGCATCACGACACCTGCGGCAGGCGCTACGCGGATCCGAACGAGATGGGCAAGGCGCTGATCGCCGCGGCAGCGGACGCCGGTGTGCGCATCACGCTTCTTGACACCTGCTATCTACGCTCCGGCATCGACGGCGCGCCGTTGGCTGAGGGACCCCAGCAACGGTTCGGCGACGGCACAGGAGCCTCGTGGGCTGAGCGGGCCGACCAGCTGAGGTGCGACGTCGAAACGGATCCCAATGTGATCGTCGGCGCCGCAATACATTCCGTGCGTGCGGTGCCGCCGTCGGATATGGCGGCCGTCGTCGACTGGGCAGACAGCCACGGCGCACCCCTGCATGTGCACTCGTCGGAGCAGACGGCCGAGGTCGACGAATGCGTCGCGGTCCACCACCGCACCCCGACCGCACTCCTGCGCGACAACGGCGTCCTCGGGCCCCGCACCACGGCGGTGCACGCGACCCACCTCACCGACCAGGACCTTGCGGATATGGACCGGACGGCGACGGGTGTCTGCTTCTGCCCGACCACCGAACGTGATCTCGGCGATGGCATCGGACCCGCACCCGCGCTGCTGGACGGGCGGGGTCTGTTCAGCCTGGGTTCCGACAGCCACGCGGTGATCGACCTGTTCGAAGAGGCGCGCGCCGTCGAACTTGACGAGCGACTTGCGCGCCGCGAGCGCGGGATCATCTCCGCGACAACGCTTCTCGACACCGCAACGTCCGCGGGACAGCGCGCGCTCGGCTGGACGGACGCGGGTGCGCTGCGCGTCGGCGCACACGCCGACCTAGTCGCAGTCGACACTCGGTCCATGCGCACCGCGGGCGGCGGGGCCACCGCGGAGAACGTGGTGTTCGCCGCATCGGCGGCCGACGTCACCGACGTGATCGTCGACGGGCGAACGGTGGTGACCGAAGGTAGGCACACGGCGATCCCCGACATCGGCGACGCCCTCGCACGGGCCATCGAGGAATTGCGATGACGATTCTCTACGACAACATCGGGGAACTTGTGACGAACGACCCGTCACAGGGCGACGGCTCGGCGCTCGGTATCCACAAGAATGGCGCGATCGTCGTCGACGGTGACCGCGTCGCCTGGGTCGGGCCGAAGGACAGCGCTCCTGCCGCCGAGCACCGGGTGGACTGCGGAAACCGAAGCGTGATACCGGGTTTCGTGGACAGTCACGCTCATCTTGTCTTCGCAGGTGACAGGTCCGCCGAGTTCGCCGCGCGAATGAGCGGCGAACCGTATGACGGCGGCGGCATCGCGACCACCGTGTCGGCGACTCGCGCGGCCGACGACGCCACACTTGCGGCCAACCTCGCCCGGCTGGCGGGTGAGCTCGCCCGAGGTGGCGTCACCACCTTCGAGACCAAGAGCGGGTACGGGCTGACGGTCCGTGACGAACTGCGTTCACTGGAGATCGCCGCTCGCGCGACCCCGGAGACCACCTTTCTCGGCGCGCACGTCGTGCCCGCGGAATACAAGGATCGTCGCGACGAGTACGTCAGCCTGGTGGCGGGCGACATGCTGACGGCCTGCGCACCGCATGCCCGGTGGATCGACGTGTTCTGCGACAGGGGCGCATTCGATGTGGACGAGACGAGAACGATCCTGAAGGCGGGCGCCGACGCCGGGCTCGGCCTGCGGATGCATGCCAGCCAGCTCGGACCCGGGAAGGGAATCCAGCTCGCCGTCGAGTTGGGCGCGGCGTCGGTCGACCACTGCACCTTCGCCGACGACAGCGACCTCGAGGCACTCGCCGCGGGCACCACGGTCGCCACCCTGGTGCCGGGTGCCGAGTTCTCCACCCGCGCACAGTGGCCGGACGGGCGACGGTTCACCGACGCCGGCGCGACGATCGCGCTTGCGACGGACTGCAATCCCGGCACGTCGTACACCACGAGCATGCCGTTCTGCATCGCTCTTGCCGTGCGTGATATGCACTTGACACCCGCCGAGGCCTTGAGGGCGGCCACCGCAGGCGGAGCGGCCGCCCTGCGGCGCGACGACGTCGGGGTCCTCGCACCGGGCATGCGGGCCGACTTCGCCATGCTGAACGCGCCCTCCTACATTCACCTCGCCTACCGGCCCGGCGTGCCGATCATCGATAGCGTCGTCGTAGGCGGCGCCCCCAACGAAGGAAAGCAGCTCGAACAGTGATGAATGAGTCCAAAGTGGTTGTCGGCGTTGGCCCGGTCACCTTCGACGACGTCGTCGCCGTCGCGCGCCGGGACGCGCAGGTGGTGATCTCTCCCGAGGCGCTCGACGCCGTCGCAGCCAGCCGAGTCCATATCGAGGCGCTCGCCGAACAGCCCACACCCGTGTACGGGGTGTCCACCGGGTTCGGCGCGCTCGCGACCCGCCACATTCCCCACGAACTGCGGACACAGTTGCAGCGCAGCCTCATTCGCTCACACGCCGCGGGTACCGGCTCGGAGGTCGAGCGCGAGGTGATCCGGGCGATGATGCTGTTGCGGCTGTCGACCCTGACGTCTGGGCGCACCGGCGTCCGCACCGAGACAGCGCAGGCCTACGCCGATCTCCTGTCGGCCGGGCTCACGCCGATCGTGTACGAGTACGGCAGCCTCGGCTGCTCCGGCGATCTCGCGCCGCTCGCGCATGTGGCGCTGGCCGTGATGGGCGAAGGCCACGTGCGCACCGCCGACGGTGCTTTGAAGCCGTCGGGTGAGGCGATGGCCGACCACGGACTCACGCCGGTGACCCTCGCCGAAAAGGAAGGACTGGCGCTGATCAACGGCACCGACGGCATGCTTGGCCAACTGGTGCTCGCGCTCACCGACTTGGATAACCTGTTCCGGCTCGCCGATATCGCAGCGGCGATGAGCGTCGAGGGCCAGCTCGGCACCGACCGTGTCTTCGCCGACGATCTTCAACAGCTGCGGCCACATCCCGGTCAGGTGGTGTCCGCCGCCAACATCACCCGCATGCTCGCCGGTTCGCCGATCGTGGCCAGTCACCGCGGGGATGACTGCACGCTTGTGCAGGACGCCTACTCGCTGCGGTGCTCGCCACAGGTGGCGGGCGCGGCGCGGGACACCGCCGAACACGCGCGTGTGGTCGCCGAACGCGAATTGGCAAGCGTCATCGACAATCCCGTCATCACGCTGGACGGACGTGTCGAGTCGAACGGCAATTTCCACGGCGCGCCGGTGGCCTACGTGCTGGACTTCCTCGCGATTGCGGTGGCCGATCTGGCCAGCATCAGCGAACGCCGCACCGACCGCTTCCTCGACGTCGCCCGCAACCACGGCCTCAACCCGTTCCTGGCCGACGATCCGGGCGTCGACAGCGGTCACATGATCACGCAGTACACCCAGGCGGCGATCGTGTCCGAGCTCAAACGGCTGGCTGCTCCTGCGAGCGTCGACTCCATCCCGTCGTCGGCGATGCAGGAGGACCACGTGTCGATGGGCTGGTCGGCGGCCCGCAAGCTGCGCCGCGGCATCGACGGCCTGACGCAGGTGCTGGCGATCGAGGTGCTCAACGCTGCCCGCGGCATCGAGCTGCGCGCACCGCTGACGCCGGGCCCCGGCACCGCGGCGGTCATCGCGGCGGTCAGGGAGCACGTCGAGGGTCCCGGCGTCGACCGCTATCTGGCACCCGAGATCGCCGCCGTCGCCGAGCTCGCCAGAAGCGGGGCGCTCGTCCGCGCCGCGGAAAGCTCAGTGGGTGCGCTGTCCTGACAGCCGCGGAGCGAACGACTGCAGGCCCCATACCAGCGCCTCGCCGTCGACTTCGTTGGGAACCGTTCCCGCGCCGCGGATTTCGTCGAACCGCGTGACTACGTCCTCGACTGTCGGCTCGAGGCCGAGCACAGCGCCGTCGGTGTGGCTGATGGCGAACCTGCAGTAGTATCCGCCCGTCGCGGAGTACACCTCGGCGGTGACCGGGCAGCTGCGATGGACCAGCGCCAGAGCCAGCGGGGTCACCCGGCTCGCGGTGTAGAGACCCATGAATTCCGCGTTCTCCAGGGACGCTTCGAGTTCGGGCGGTCTACCGGTGAGAACCGCGTCGCCGTCGGGGTCCATCGCGGCATACATCCGGCTGTCGAATGCCGCGGGCGCGATCGCATTGGCCTTTATGCCGTGGCGCATTCCCTCCCACGCTATCGATCGGGTGAGCCCTACGACGCCCATCTTGGTGGCGGCATAGACCGACTGCCCGAAGGCGCCTGCCAGGCCGGAGGCCGAGGTGACCGTCAGGATCCGGCCGCCGCCGGTGTCTTTCATCGCCCGATAGACGGCCGCAACGGTGCGGAAGGTGCCGCGCAGGTTGACGTTCATCATGGCGTCGTAGTCGGTGTCGTCGACGTTCTCGACGTGCTCGTCGCGCAGGATCGCCGCGTTGTGCACGATGCCGTCGATCCGCCCCCAGGTGTCCAGCGCGCACTCGACGAGTCGGTGCGGGCCGTCCGCCGACGCGATGTCCTCGGTACTCGTAACGGCTTCGCCTCCGGCAGAGACGATTTCGTCGACGACGCCTGCAGCCATCGACGGGTCCGAGCCGCCGCCACGAGGGCTGCCGCCCAAGTCGTTGACGACGACACGCGCCCCGCGTCGCCCCAGTTCCTTCGCTTCCGGGCGCCCGATGCCGCCCGCCCCGCCCGTGACGATGACGACTTCGCCGTCGAAGCGCAGTTGCGTGGTCATAGGTCGGGTGCCTCGTTGGGGAACAACCCGGCAGGGGCGGCGCCGTCGACCTCGAGCAGCTTGCCGGTGATCCACGAGGACGCAGGCGACGCGAAGAACAAGGCGGCAGAAGCGATGTCCTCGGGTGTGCCGTTACGGCGCATCGGGGTCTTGGACTGCAGACCGGCCCGCACATCGGGGATGGCGTCCATGAACCCGCGCAGCGCCTCGGTCTCGACGCAGCCGGGCAGGATCGCGTTCACCCGCACCCGTGGCGCGAGTTCGATGGCCGCCAGCTGGGTGAACTTGCCGAGCGCCGACTTGGCCAGGCTGTAGGGCAGAAACCCCCGCTCGTTCTGCATGCCCGACATCGAGCCGATGTTCACGATCGCACCGCCTCCGCGGGACAGCATGTGCGGCAACGCATGACGGCCGAGCTCGAACGGGGCCGACACGTTGAACCGAAACGCGTCCTCCAGGATCGCCACCGTCATGTCGGTGTAGGTGCCGAGCTGTTCGACGCCGCCCGCATTGTTCACGAGGATGTCGAGGCCGCCGAGTGAATCCGCGGCGTGTGCGACGACGTCACCGAGCGCATCGATCTCGGTGACGTCGGCAGGAATCGCGACCGCGTTGCGACCGATCGCCCGGATCTCGTCGGCCACCGCGTCGAGGTCGTCCTTCGTCCTGGCGACCAGCGCCACGTCGGCCCCAGCCTTGGCGAAGGTCAACGCGATGCCTCTACCGATACCCTTACCCGCTCCGGTGACCAGAGCGGCCTTGTCGTCGAGGCGGAACTGTTGCGTGATGTCGGGCAACGGTCACACCTTGATGCCGAATATCTCGGCGGCATTGCCGCGGCAGATCTGGTCGACCTCGGCAGCGGGTACGCCGTCGAACTGCTTGGAGATCCAGTCCGCCGAGAACGGGAACGACCCCTCGTGATGGGGATAGTCGTTGCCCCACATCAGACAGTCGAGGCCGGTGAGGTCGCGGTTGCGGATCGCCAGCGGGTCCCACATGAACGTGGCGTGCGTCTGCCGCTTCAGGTAGTGGCTCGGATGCACATCGATTTTGGCGGGCCCCATGATGTGGTCGATGCCGAGATCGTGCAGGCGGCTCTGGCTGAAGTGGTGGTCGTAGAACTGCATGGCGAAGGCGAGCCAGCCCGCATACCCCTCGGTGCAGATCACGTGCAGGTTGGGGTAGCGCTCGAAGACGCCGCTGTACGTCATCCAGCCGAGCGTCTCGCCCATGCCGCAGCTCTGCACGTACCAGCCGATGTCCTGGCGGCCGGGATAAGCCATCAGGCCAGGACCCACCAACGGTTGACGTAAACCGCCGACATGCATGGTGATCGGGATCCGCAGGCTGTCGGCCGCTTCCCACAGCGGCTCCCACTCCTCCATGTAGTACGGCCGCTCGAAGATTCCGTCGGGCAGCAGCGCCGGACGAAGACCCATCCCCGCGGCGCGTTCCAGTTCGGCGACCGATGCCGCAACGTCCTTGAACGGCAGGTGGATACCGGGCGCAACGCGGTCGAGATAGGGCCCCCAGTGCTCCGCCAACCAGTCGTTGGCCACCTTGCAATAGGCGGTATCCGCATCCGCAGGGATGCCGTTCGGCATATCGGCGATCCGGCCGATCAGCACCGCCCCGTATACCCCGTCGCGCTCCAGGTCGGCCAGCTGTTCGGCGGCGTCCAAGCTGAGATGGGCCTCGCTCACCACATTTCCCTCGGCGCCTGTCGCGTCCGCCTGGATATCGGAGTCGGCAGCGTCACCGGTCATCATGGACAGGGACACGATGTGGCCGAGTTTGTAGACGTCCCTGCCGTTTTCGTCTTTTTCGATGCGTGGGAAGTATTCGCGGTAATGCTGCGGCAACTCGTCCACTACTGACAGCGGCGGCGTGATGTGGCAATCGGCGGTGATGAGCTTGTCAGGCACCATGGTGCTGCTCCTGCAAGTCGGAAAGCTCGGGATTGTCCGGGCCGCCCGGCATCATCGGGAATGACCGCGAGTCCCAGTAGTCCCTGTTGTGCACGATGCGGTCCTGGTCGTCGAGTTCACCGACAGACGCTCCGCGACAAGCGAATTCAGATCCGAACGCGGTGCCCGACATCGTCCACTCGACCATGTACCGATTGCCGTCCTTCATGCCGCCGTGGTAGGTGAACCGGCAATCGGGGATGGCCATCAGGGTGAGCTCGACCATGTTCTTGACCCCGTCGGCGTCCTCGTAGGCGATATGGCCCGACACGTCCTCCCACGTGATGTCGGGCGAGGTGATCGCGAGCATCGGCGCGACCTCATGGGTGTTGAAAGCGGCGATGAAATCCTCGCACCACGACACGACAGCCTCCTATACGATCGTATAGTTGAGCAGAGTAGACGATCGTATAGCGATGTCAAGAGTGGGAATTGCCTAAGGTTTTGGCCGTGCGGGCAGATTCACCAGCTGGCGCACGATGTCGACCAACTGCTTGCGCAGGGTCTCGTCGTCGAGGTCGACAACAAGCGGATGGGCCACGGTCCCGCCCACCACGCACGTCAGTGCGGCCAGCCGTACCTGCGCATCGGGACCGTCGTCGGCGCCAACGAGCATTCCGTACAACCGCTCGATGAACTGCTGAAACGGCCGATGGTCCGACAGCAGGCGGACGAGGACCGGGTCGAACTGCAGGGTGTTGGCCGCGTGCCGGTGTTCGATGGCGTGATCGATGACCCGTTCGAGGAGCAGTTCGCGCCCCCGATCCGGCGATTCCTCGGCCTCGGCGGCTGCCAGCGCGTCGTCCAGTTTGGCGAGTTCCATCTCCGCGACGGCGATGACGATGTCGTCCTTGGTCTTGAACTGATGGTAGACAGCACCTTTCGTGACGCCGATCGCGTCGGCGATCATCCCGTACGACGTCGCGCCGACACCGTGTTCGGCGAAAAGCTCGAGCGCGGCGTTGAGGATGCGCTCTTGTGCCGCGCTGCGGTGGGCAGTCACCCGGCCAGGGTATACGACCGTCTAGGCGACCGAGACCGAGCAGATAGTCTTCGGCCCATGGGACTTCGTGGATTGGCGGGCAAAGTCGCGGTCGTCGCGGGCGGCGCCACGGGGATCGGCGCGGCCACGGCCAAGAGGCTCGCGGAGGAAGGCTGCACCGTCGTGGTCGGCGATGTCGCAGCCGACGGAGCCCGGCGGACCGTCGATGAGATCACCGCGGGCGGAGGCACTGCGGCCGCCGTCACCTTCGATCTCGCCGAGCCGGAGTCCGTGCTCGGCCTGTTCAATGCTGCCGCCGACGCCTACGGCGGGGTCGACGCGGCATTCAACGTCGGTGCCGACATGGCGGCGCTGCGGGGCGACACGGACGTCGTCGACATCGATCTCGATCTGTGGGACCGCGTGATGGCGGTGAACCTGCGGGGTTACGTCGTAGCGATGAAGGCGGCCATTCCGCTGATGTTGGCCTGCGGCGGCGGCGCGATCGTCAACATGTCATCGGCGGCGGCGTTTCAGGGCGAGCCGACGCGTCCCGCATATGCGACCGCCAAGGCCGGGATCGGCGCGCTGACTCGTCACGTCGCGTCGCGATGGGGTAAGGACGGAATCCGGTGCAACGCCGTCGCGCCGGGATTCACTGCAACGGAAGCGATTCGATCAGTACCGCAGTGGCCGGACCTGCAGGCGGCTGCCCTCAAGCGAATCCGGGGAGACCGGGTCGGCAGCACCGAGGACATCGCATCGCTCGTCGCGTTCTTGGTTTCATCGGAAGGCGAGTGGATCAATGGCCAGGTCATCAACATCGATGGCGGAACCGTCCTGCGCTGACCACCGTCGATCTGGCATGGTTTGACGTGTGACAGCAGCAGCCCGTGAACGCGCCGCACTGGTGAGCACGATGCGGGACGTCGGACCCGACGCCCCGACACTGTGCGGCGACTGGACCACCCGCGACCTGGCCGCGCATCTGGTTCTGCGCGAACGGCGGCCGGATGCCGCGCCCGGCATTCTGATTCCCGCGCTCGCCGGCTACACGGCGCGCAAGCAGAAGCAGCTCACCGACTCGACCGACTGGCCGAAGCTGCTGGACATGGTGGCATCCGGACCGCCGCTGTACTCGCCGCTGAAGCTGCTCGACCCGCTGGTGAACACCACTGAGATGTTCATTCACCATGAGGATGTCCGTCGCGCGGCGCCCGGCTGGCAGCCGCGACAATTGGACGGCGACCTCGCGTCGGCACTTCGCAGGCAGGTGCGGTTGGCGGCCAGGATGTCGTTATCCCATCCGCCCGCGACCGTCACGCTGAAAGATTCCGACGGCGCGACACTGGCCTCGATCGGCAAAGGGCCGCAGTGCACGATCACCGGGCCTGCGTCGGAATTGGTTCTCTTTCTGTCCGGCCGCGACGCCGTCCAGATCGAATTCACCGGCGACGACACCACCGTTGAGCAGGTCCGCGCCGCACGTCGCACCCTGTAGGCGTCAATTAGCGATTTCGAACTACACAGCTGTCCTCTGTAGGGTGGTTCGGTCGTCTTGATCAGGAGCAACGCTGTGACCCTCAACACCATTGCGCTCGAGCTCGTGCCTCCCAATGTGGAGCGCGGCCATGAGTATGCAGTTGAGGAGGCGCGCAAGGTAGCGCGGATCTCCGCAGAGTCGGGCCTGGCCGGCCAGCTCAAGCACGTGATGATTCCCGGGATGATCCCTGAGGACGACGACCGGCCGGTGCCGATGAAGCCGAAGCTCGACGTCCTGGACTACTGGTCCACGATCAAACCGGAGCTGCCCGGGATGCACGGCCTGTGCACGCAGGTGACGGCGTTCATGGATGAACCGTCACTCGGCGAGCGGCTCACCACCCTCGGTGACGCCGGGTTCGACGGCATCGTGTTCGTCGGCGTGCCCCGCACGATGAACGACGGCGAGGGTTCCGGTGTCGCCCCGACGGATGCGCTGTCGATCTACGACAACGTGGTCGGCAACCGCGGCGTGATCCTGATCCCCACCCGCGAGGGCGAATCGGGCCGGTTCGACTTCAAGTGCAATCAGGGCGCGAACTTCGCTTTGACGCAGCTGTTGTACTCCGACGCGATCGTCGGCTTCCTCTCCGACTTCGCCAAGAACACCGACCATCGGCCCGAGATCCTGTTGTCGTTCGGCTTCGTGCCGAAGGTCGAGACCAGGGTCGGCCTGATCGATTGGCTCATTCAGGACGCGGGCAATGCCGCGGTCGCCGAGGAGCAGAAGTTCGTCCGGTCGTTGGCGAGCCGTGATCCCGCCGACAAGCGACAGATGATGGTCGACCTGTACAAGCGGGTGATCGACGGCGTCGCCGACCTCGGCTTCCCGCTGAGCATCCATTTCGAGGCGACGTACGGTGTATCCGGCGCGGCCTTCGAGACCTTCTCGGAGATGCTCGCCTACTGGTCGCCCAGTCGCTAGAGCGTGCGAATCCCGGTGTAGAGCAACAACAATCCGACAACCGCGAGGATGGCCGCCGTCACGACGGCATGTTCACGCTGCATCCAGTCCCTGAACCGTTCGAGCTGACGGTCGACGCGCTCGCCCGCGACCATGTACGCGAGGATCGGGATGATCACCGTCGAACCGGCCAGCGCGGTGTAGAACGCGACGGCGAGCCAAACCCCGACACCGACCGCGGCGGTGCCGATGATCAACCCGGCGGCCGCATTCATGATAAGCACCTTCGGGTTGGCGACCACCAGCGCGAAACCGGCGACAAGTGCGCCTGCGGGGGTGATCCTGCTCAGTCGATTGAGAAACGTCGGGGAATGGGTCGCGCGGAGTCGCGTCACCCATCGCCCGACGGCGAGAAGGATCAACACGACACCGATCGCGATCCGCACCCACGCTGCCCATGACGGGGATCCGCGGTCCAGCCCGTCGACCAGATGAGGCACCTGCACGAACATGGCCGTCAACACCGCCAGCCCGATCAGCCAGCCGGCCATGAAGGCCAGACCGGTCGGTCGGGGATGGTCGGTGTGCAGCACGAGCAGCACCGCCGGAATGATCGAGACCGGAGACAGTGCGACAACGAGGGCGAGCGGAATCAGCTCGCCGAGCAAGGACCTGGCGAACTAGCGCGAAGCGCTGCGCGTGGTGGCCGGCGTGTGCCGACCATGCAAGAGGTAGGTCAGCCAGCGAAGATCGATGAGCACGTGGATCGCCCTTTCCTTAGGCGGTCTTGGTGAGAAGGGGAAGGAGGCGGCGGCGTTCGCCGATGCTGTCGGCGAAGTGATGAAGCGCATCGGCGACGGATCCCATGATGGGGAACGTCTCGCGCTCGCCGGACAACCGCAACGTCCGCATCACCTGCTGACTCGCGATGACCGACCACTCGACGCCTGCTCGTTCGCAGGCCTCGTCGAGGCCGTGCAAAAGCGAAATGCATTCTGGTGAGAAGGAATTCACGCCGGTCAGATCCAGCACGAAAGGCTTCTCCGTCAGAACAAAGCGCCTGGCGTAGGCGCTGATGCGATCGAGGTTCGCGTCGCTCACGTCGCCGTTGACCGTTACCACGGTCGCCAGCTGACGACACAGCGAACGCATCTGCGCGCCGTCGCAGTCGACTGCTGGGTTCCCGTACATGACTTAAAAGCTATGCCTCTGATCTAAGGCATTGGGGAGCGTCCGGTAATACTTTGCTAAGAACCGTTTTTGGGGCCCTCAGCCCTGCGGTCGGCGGAACTGCGCGCCCGAGTAGTTTTCCCACGGGCTGTAGTCCGCGAGCAGCGCTTCCTGTGGTGGACGCTGGTCTTCCGGCACGTGCTGCAAGTTGATTCGGATCCGGTACCAGATCGAACTCGGGCCACGCATACCGTCGAGTAACACATCGGCTGGCTTAAGTTTCTTAGCCACTTCTTCATATTTGGTGCGCCAGGTGTCCAGCGCGGCCATCGCCTCGTCCTTGGTTTTGGTGCGCGCGATCTCGATCAGCGGCTTCGAAGAAACGCGGCGCTTCACTACTCCGCTTCCTCTCGCTCCTCGCGGTGCCTTCTCGGCGGGCCCAAGCCGGTCGGCGAGGTCGAGCAGTTGATCGAGGCCGCCTGCCGCGTCGTCCATGCCCTCCCATGGGTCGCCGCGTTCGGCGAAGCGCGCGGGCACCGTCGCGATCGTGAAGTCTTCGGCGCGGCAGTCGATGACCTCGTCCCACAGCAACGGTGTCGACACCCTCGCGTCGGGGGTGGCGCGCACCGAGTACGCCGAGGCGACGGTGCGGTCGAATGCATTCTGGTTGAAGTCGACGAAGACGCCTTCGCGTTCTTCCTTCCACCACCGCGCGGTAGCGAGATCGGGCGCGCGCCGCTCGACTTCCCGCGCCACCGTCTGCGCGGCGAGCCGGACGAACTTGAACGGCCAGCGTCTCTCGATGCGGGCATAGATGTGGACGCCGCGCGACCCGGACGTCTTCGGCCACGCGGTCAGGCCGTGGTCCTCGAGGACCTCCCTCGCGACGAGCGCGACGTGAATGATCTGACGCCAGTCGACACCGGGCATCGGGTCGAGGTCGACGCGCAGCTCGTCGGGGTGGGCGAGGTCGTCGGCGCGGACCGGATGCGGGTTGAGGTCGACGCAGCCGAGGTTGACCGCCCACACCAGGCCTGCCGCGTCGTGAAGCACCGCTTCCTTGGCCGACGTGCCCGAGGCGTACTTCAGCTCCGCGACGTCGATGTTGTCGGGCCGCTTCTCGGGCGCTCGCTTCTGGAAGATCGCCTCTTCGGTGATGCCCTTGACGAACCGCTTGAGGATCATCGGCCGGTCGGCCACCCCCCGCAGCGCGCCCGGCGCGACATCGAGGTAATAGCGGACCAGGTCCATCTTGGTGACGCCGATGTCACCGAAGACGACCTTGTCGGGGTGCGTGATCGTGACCTGCTGCCCGTCCACCTCCAGGTGCTCGCCCTTTGAGGAGGATGCGGCCATAGGGCCATGGTAGTTACGCAGCACTTTCGGACCGCGGTGCGACGGCGGTCACATATTGTGGTGACATGCCGAACCTCGCAGAACTTCCCTTCCAGGCAGCGGCCAAGATCCAGCAATACGCCGAGCGTGGCTTGGCCGAACTCCACTACGCCCGCAAGATGTTCGAAGCGGGTGCGCTGAAGCTGGAGCCACCGCAAAACGTCGCCGCATTCGTCGCGGACATGCGGCGCTGGGGCGAGTTCGGCATGATCCCCGCCCTGAACGCCCGCCGCACCCCCAACCGCACGGCGATCGTCGACGATGACGGTGAGATCACCTTCAAAGAACTCGACGACGCCGCGCATGCCGTGGCCAACGGCCTGCTGGCGATGGGCGTCAAGGGTGGCGACGGGGTGGCGATTCTGGCCCGCAACCACCGCTGGTTCCTGATCGCGGTCTACGGCGCTGCCCGCGTCGGCGCCCGCATCATCCTGCTCAACAGCGAGTTCTCCGGACCGCAGATCAAAGAGGTGTCCGAGCGCGAGGGCGCCAAGCTGATCATCCACGACGACGAGTACACAGCCGCCGTCTCACAGGCCGATCCGCCGCAGGGCAAGCTGCGTGCACTGCCCACGAATCCGGACGCCAAGCCGGCCGCCGACGGCGAGGAACCACAGCACAGCACCGACGAGACTCTTGCCGACCTGATCAAGCGCGGCAGCAAGCAGCCTGCGCCGAAGGTGACGAAGCATTCGTCGATCATCATCTTGACCAGTGGCACCACGGGGACGCCGAAGGGCGCCAACCGCAGCACTCCACCGTCGCTTGCGCCGATCGGCGGCGTGCTCTCCCATGTGCCGTTCAAGGCCAACGAGGTGACGTCGCTGCCCGCGCCGATGTTCCATGCGCTCGGCTTCCTGCACGCCACGATTGCGATGTTCCTGGGCTCGACGCTGGTGCTGCGACGACGCTTCAAGCCCGCGACCGTGCTCGCTGACATCGAGAAGAACAAGGCGACCGCGATGGTCGTCGTTCCGGTCATGCTGTCGCGGATTCTCGACGAATACGACAAGACGGAGAAGAAGCCGGACCTGTCGTCGCTGCGGATCGTGTTCGTGTCCGGCTCGCAGCTCGGTGCCGAACTGGCCACCCGCGCCCTCAAGGATCTCGGCCCGGTCATCTACAACCTGTACGGGTCGACGGAGATCGCGTTCGCGACCATCGCCAGGCCGAAGGACCTGTCGATCAACCCGGCCACGGTCGGGCCGGTCGTCAAGGGCGTGAAGGTGCGCATCCTCGACGACAACGGAAACGACCTGCCGCAGGGCGAGGTCGGCCGGATCTTCGTCGGCAACACCTTCCCGTTCGAGGGCTACACCGGTGGCGGACACAAGCAGATCATCGACGGGCTGATGTCCTCCGGCGATGTCGGCTACTTCGACGAGCACAACCTGCTCTACGTGAGCGGCCGCGACGACGAGATGATCGTGTCCGGCGGCGAGAACGTGTTCCCGGCCGAGGTCGAAGACCTCATCAGCGGTCACCCCGAGGTCGTCGAGGCCACCGCGCTCGGCGTCGAGGACAAGGAGTGGGGCCACCGGCTGCGCGCGTTCGTCGTGAAGACCGACGGCGCCAGTGTCGACGAGGACGGCATCAAGGCCTACGTCCGCGACAACCTCGCCCGCTACAAGGTGCCGCGCGAAGTCGTCTTCCTCGACGAGCTTCCGCGCAACCCGACAGGCAAGATCCTCAAGCGCGAACTTCGGGAAATGGAAGTCGAGTAGCTAACCGGTTCCGTTGCTGAACGCGGCTGCCGACCAGGGAATCGACAGGCATACCAGCATCAGCGTGAACAGGAACCAGCCCGCGCCTTGCCAGATCGGCCAGGTGCCGCCCTGCCGCCACACCAGGTACGCCTTGACGAACGCGCCGACGCCGCCGAGGAACAGAATCGCGGGCACGGCCGCGGCCAGCAGTACCGAGCCCTTGTCGACGAGTGCGAAGACGGCGAAGGCGACGCCTGCCACCACGATGACGCCCACGCCGTAGGCGACGGCCTTACGCAGCGCGACCGGATCGTGCCAACGCTTTTCGACGTCTCTGGCGTCGCTCATGTGACACGGGTTCCCGACATGGTCGCGCGGAAACTACCGGGGTGCCTTACCAGGGACCGTTGACATACCAGGACAGGCAGCCCGGGTGGTCACGGCAGGCGATGATCGCGCCAGCGTCGGGTGCCGCACCGCGCACTCTGACCTGGCGCGGCGGGAGGTTGCAGTTCACCACGTACGGATTCCACGGGATCACACCGTTGACGCACGGCTGCGCGGACGCTTCTGGCATCGTCTGGCTGAACAATGCCGGCGTCGCAATCAAGAACGCGGCAGCAGCCGCTCCGGAAACGATCAGGTGCACTATGCGTTGTCGGATATTTTTCATCTCGCCACCACTAACAACTTCGGTTAGCTATCTATTTCGAGGATAGCCCTTTTACACCGTCAGTGGCGGTATTGAATTGCGCGGCACGTGAACGGTGTGCGCGCCTGCCGCGCCCGCCATCAGTTCGCCTCGGTCGAAGAAGAACACCACGTCCGTCGGCGTGATCGCGAAGTTCTGGTAGTTGGACGGGTCCGTTCCGGCGTTGTCCAGAACCGGCGCGGGCATCCCCATCTCCTCCGCCAGTTTCTGTTGGACGACGGGGAAGATGGCGTTCATCGGGTTGGCACCGGGCGCGAATAGATCGGCGAAGGCGATCGGCCGGCTGCGGGCCGTGTCGTAGTTGAACGCCTTGTACCAGGTATTCGGATGAGCGCCGCCGAAGTCGTCGTAGATCTCGAACGACACCGATCGCGTGGTGGCGGACGCCCACGGCGCCGCCGTCATCTCCATCGCGTAGGGCACGCCCGCGAAATTGGGCGTCTGCGTTTCGTTGAGGAAGCCGTCGCGCGTCTGGGTGAGGAAGTCGTCGACCGCGGCCTGGTTGGGAAAATCAACGGGGAACGACATCTTCAGCGAGTAGTTCGGCTTTGTCGTGTTCACCCGGCACAGCCCGTCCTGTTCGACGGTGCCGCCGAAGTCGGAGCACACGTCCGCTGCGTGCGCGGTCGGAAGTGCCATCGCCTGTCCGGCAAGGAGAGCCGCCGCCAACGCAATCGCCCGCACAGTACGCATCATGAGCGGGAGCGTAGCTGTGCGGGCGGTTTGCGCGCGGACGTGAGGAGCAAAAATATTTGAGAGAGGGACGTGAGGAGCAAAAATATTTGAGAGAGGGATATGTGTCAGTACTCGATTGCCTCGATCAGCGGTGACGGCTCGTCCATCAAGGCCCAGAACCGGTCTCGGATCTTCACTGTCACCGGGCCGGGTTCGCCGTTGCCGATCGGCTCGCCGTCGAGCGAGTTGATCGGGGTGACGCCACCCGCGGTCGTGACCGCCATGAGTTCGTCGGCGTCATACAGCTCATGGCTGGTGACATCGCGCAGCGTGGCTTCGATCCCCATCGCGTCGGCGATCTCGAACACCGTCTTGCGGGTGATGCCCGGCAACGCATTTCGCGACGGCGATGCGAGCTTGCCATCCTTGACGATCACCACGTTGAAGCCGGGTCCTTCTGCGACGCAGTTGTCGGAGTCCATCAGGATCGCCGTGCGGGCGCCGCGGTCCTTGGCTTCGAAGCTGGCCGCGGTCAGGTCGCCCCACTGGTAGTTCTTGATCGTCGGGTCGACGGTGTTGCGGCCCGCGCGCCGCACGTGCCGCGGCACGACCGCGGTGGTGCCGAAGATCTGCTCGCTCGGCGGGAACGCCCACAGGTACGGGATCGCGTAGATGTACACCTGATGGGTGAGCTTGGACAGGTCCTTCTCGCCCTTGCGTTTTCCGTACCCGCGGGTGACCGTCAGGTTGACGAACGACTCCCGCAGCTGCGACATGCTGACGCAGCGTTTGGTGATCTCCGCGAGCTCGTCCTTGGTGTAGCCGGCGTCGAGGCGCAGCTTGCGCGCGCCGTCCAGCAGGCGGTCCAGATGGTCGCCGAGCCGGAAGATGTTGCCGTGCCACACATGTGCGACGGTGTAGGTGAGGTCGGAGTGGCCGAACCCGGTGTCGAAGATGGAGATCCTGGCGTCCTCGGCGGGCACGTACTCGCCTTCGATCCACGCGACACCACCGGCGAACCGGCTCGACGTGTCCAGCTCGTAGTCGCTGTACTGGATCACCGAGCCGGGCGGGGTATCCTCCCGGATGGCTCCCGGCTCGACGGCGACGAGGTTGCTCGCCCCCAAATCAGTTGCAGTCATGGTTAATTCAGTCCTTTCGAGAAATCAGGAGAGGTGGGTCCTGGCGAAATCCGGTCCGGCGTCGCCGTTGGCCAGCCGCTTGCGCAGCCCGGTTGCCGCCCAGAGCGCGGCGAGCACCACAAGACCGAGGAACACGTAGCCGTTGCCTGCGAATTGCGGCAGGAAGATGAGTGCCGCGCACACCAGGGTGAACGCCACGAAGGCGAGCACCGCGACCGGCACGCGGGCGCGCCCCAGGTCGAACGTGCCGGGCTCCGGCGCGGGGATGGTGCCGCGGCGGTTGGCGACCAGTACGGACACCGTCTGCAGCAGGTACATCGCGCACACCGACAGTGATGAGAGCCCGATGATGAGGAAGAACGCCTTCTGGCTGACCAGTGCCGACAGCAGCAGGATGGTCGACAGGCCGAACAGTCCCAGCACGGCGTAGGTGGGTGTGCGGTTGGAGGGGGACACATGCCGCCACACGTGGGAGAACGGCAGCATGTTGTCGCGGGCCATCGAGTAGGTGAGCCGGGTGGCCACCAGGATGTTGGCCAGGATGCACGCCATGATGTTGGTCATCGCGACGGCCACCACGACCTTGGTGACGATCGGTCCGACCTGCTGGGTCATGATCTCCTCGATCGGGGCTGCCGAGGCCGCCGCGACGGCGTCCTGGTCCTTGATCGCCAGCACGAAGACGACGTACATCAGGAATTCGATGACGATCGACGCCGTCAATGCGTAGAACATCGTGCGCGGAATGACGCGGCGGGCGTTCACGGTCTCCTCGGCGATGTCCGCGCTGGCCTCGACGCCGATCAGGCCGAAGAAGGGGCCGAGCGATGCGGCCAGCCAGGCCAGGATGTAGGCGCTGTGCTGGTCGGACGTGCCGCCGGTGAGTAGTACCGAGATCGGTTGGTGGTTCGCGGGTGAGGAGAAGGCGACGATGGCGACCAACAGCGTTGCGCCGACGGTGATGACCAACTCGAGGCTGACGCCGATGTTGTTGACCATGGTCGCGAAGCGGACGCCGTAGAGGTTCACCAGCATGCACACCGCCATCACTCCGATGGCGACGAGGATCTGCTCGGTCTGGTTCATGTTCCAGCCGAAGAGGCTGCCGAGGTAGCCGGACAGGATGAAGCCGACGCCGGTCATGCCGCAGATCCACCCGGCGAGTGCCAGCACGCCGGTGAACCAGGCGAGCATCGAACCGGTCATGCGGCTGGTCCACTGATAGGCGTAGCCGGCCAGCGGGATCTTGGCGGTCAGGTCGGCGGCGATGAACGTCCAGATCACGAAGACGGCGGCGGCGAGAAGCAGGGTCCACACGAACGGGCCGCCAGCGGTGAAGTAGCCCGCACCGAAGCCGGTGAAGACCGCGGTGGTGGCACTGATGGTCGCGAAGCCCAGGGCGAACGAGGCGAGCTTGCCGACCGAGCGGTCGAGTTTCTGGGTGTAGCCGAACTGTTCGAGCTTGGCGTCCTCGGCGTTGACCGGGGGCGGTACTTGCGCGTCGGTGGGAGGTGCGAGATCTGTCATGTTTTCTCCAGCGGAAAAGGGTCACTCGGTGCAGTCAGAAAACACCTGACGAGCGCTGCCGGGGAAGTTCCAAAATCTGATCTAGTGATAACCCACGTTTATCAATCGTGGCGCGGACGTGAGGAGCAAGAACACGATCAGTAATAAGTCGCCGGCCGTTCAACCGCCTGACCCTCACCGAAGCTCCACTCGTCGCGGACGTGCTGCACCAGCTCGGCCGCCTCGTGTGACAGGCCGGCCGGATGCCATGCGAGCGCGGTGTAGTTGCGCGGTCGATCGGTGATCGGCACGTAGACGATGCCCTGCCGGTCGTAGAGCCGGGCGCTGGCCTCGCTGGTGAAGCTGATGCCGAGCCCGCGCGCGATCGTGGTCGTCTCCTCCTCATAGGTGGCCGCGACGGCGGCGATGGTCGGCGGCTTTCCGCCGCGGGCGTCCATCGCCATCCAGTAGTCGCGCCACCGCCCCGCACTGCCGGGTGCCACCACGATCGGTTCGTCGAGCAGCTCGGCGATCGTCAACTCCGGCCGGGTCGCCAGCCGATGGTCGCGCGGCAGACAGGCCACCCAGTTTTCGGCGTCGAGGATGAACATCCGGTGTTCGGGCAGGTCGACCGGCGGCCGGATGATCGCGACCTCGGTGGTGCCGTCGGCGAGCCCGGCGGTGGGGTCGGAGAAGTCGAACTCCCTCGGCTCCACGGAGATTTCGGGGTGGGCGACCTCGAAATGGCGGACCAGGCGGAACAGCAGGTCCGCCCCGGTGCCGATGAGATAGCCCAGCCGGATCCGGCGATAGTGCGCCGAGAGCGCGATGAGGTCGTCGACCGCGGAGTCGATGCCGCCCAGCGCTTCGTGCACCTTCGGCAGCCAGGCCGCGCCGAGTTCGGTGAGCGCCACCTCACGGGTGTTGCGGGTGAAAAGCATGACGCCGAGTTGGTGCTCGAGCTGTTTGATCGCCGTCGACAACGCCGGCTGGGTGATGAACAGCCGCTCGGCGGCGCGACGGTAGTTGAGTTCTTCGCCGAGGACGGCGAAGTACCGCAGTTGACGCAGAGTGACGTCGGTGGACGTGGCCGGACCCCTTCCCGCAGGCTGCGAGTTTACGGATCGCGGGGCAGACCCAGCAGCCGTTCGGCGATGATGTTGAGCTGAACCTCGGTCGTGCCGCCGTAAATGGTGGTGGCCCTGCTGTACAGCAGGCGCTCGTTCCACTTGCCCTGCAACGTCTCGGGGTCGCCGATGGCCGCGTCGGTGCCAAACGAGGACACCGCGAACTCGGCGTAGCCCTGGCCGGTGCGCATCGACAGCAGCTTCGAGATCGCCGCGGCGGGCATCGGGTCACTGCCTGCCAGCGTCAGCAGCGTCGAGCGCATGTTGAGGATCTTCGCGGCGTGGCCTTCTGCGATCAGCCGCCCGGCCTGGTTCTGTGCGATTTGGTCGAACTGGCCGTCCCTGACGAACTCCACTAGACCGTCCAGGCTGGCCATGCCCGGCGGCTCGCTGCTGCCGATCGAAACCCGTTCTGCGGTCAGGGTGTTCCGGCTGACCTCCCAGCCGCGGTTCACGTCGCCGAGCACATACTCGTCGGGCACGAACACGTCGTCGATGAAGACGGTGTTGAACATCGCATTGCCGGTGAGCTCGCGCAGCGGCTTCACCTCGATTCCGTCGCTCTTCATATCGAGCAGGAAGTACGTGATGCCGTTGTGCTTTGGTGCGTTCGGGTCGGTGCGTGCCAGCAGCGCACCCCACTGCGAGTATTGCGCGGCGGTGGTCCAGATCTTCTGGCCGGTGATGCGCCATCCGCCGTCGACCTTGGTGGCCTTGGTGGACAGCCCTGCCAGGTCGGATCCGGCGCCCGGCTCGGAAAACAGTTGGCACCAGATCATTTCGCCGCGGAAGGTCGGCGGCAGGAATCGCTGCTGCTGCTCGTCGGTGCCGAACGCGACGATCGACGGAATGATCCACGCCGCGATGCCCATCTGGGGTCGCTTGACCAGTCCGGCGGCGAACTCCTGGGCGATGATGATCTGCTCGACCGGGTTGGACGCGCGCCCCCAAGGCTTCGGCAGGTGCGGCTGCACCCAGCCCCCTTCGGCGATCGCGGTGTTGCGTTCGGCGCCGCGGGGCAGCGCCTTGAGCGCGGCCACTTCCGCGCGGATCTCCTCGCGCAGCTTCTCGGTGTCCGGATCGAGGTCGATGTTGAGCTTGCGCATACCCGTTGTGGTGGCGATGTCGACGACCTGCTGCGGGTAGTCAGCCGCCCGCCCGAAGCAGGCGGCCAGCACCAGCGCGCGCCGGTAATAGACGTTGGTGTCGTGCTCCCACGTGAACCCGATGCCGCCGTGCACCTGGATGCAGTCCTGGGTGCAGCGCTTTCCCGCGGCAGGGGCCAGGGTGGCCGCGACGGCTGCGGCGAACTCGAAATAGGTTTCCTGCGAATCGTTTTCGCGTGACTCATCGATGGCACGGGCCGCATCCCAAACGGCTGCGGTGGCCCGCTCGGTGTCGGCGATCATCTCGGCGCATTTGTGCTTGATGGCCTGGAACTGTCCGATCGGCCTGCCGAACTGCTCACGGATCTTGGCATATGCCGACGCGGTGTCGGTGGCCCACCGCGCCACGCCGACCGCTTCGGCCGACAGCAGCGTGGACATCAACGCACGCGCCAGGACGCGACTCAGATTGCTCAGCACGCGGTCGTCACCGACCTCGACGGCGTTGGCGCGAACGTGGGCGAGCGGCCGCAGCGGGTCGACGCTCGTGACGGGCTCAATCTCCAGTTGATCGGCGTCGAGCACCACCCACTCTTCGCCACTGTCGATCGACACCGGCAGGACCAGCACCGATGCTTGAGCCGCCGCGGGCACCGCCCGCACCTCGCCACGGATGACCAGGTCATCGCCGTGGCGGGTGGCGGTGAGGCCGGAATCGATGGCGTATGCGGCGATCACCGCGCCCGAGGCCAGGTCGTTCAGCAGCTTGGCTTCCGGGTCGTGCGCCGAGATCAGCGCGCTGGCGATGGCCGAAGGGACGAACGGGCCTGGCACCGCGCCGTAGCCGAACTCCGCGATGACGATGGCGAGTTCGAGAATGCCGAACCCTTGGCCGCCAACGGCTTCGGAGAGGTGAACGCCCTGCAGACCCTGCTCGGCAGCGGCCTTCCAGTAGGGCGGCGGATTCGAAATGGGCGTCTCGAGGGCCTCATGCAGGACGTCCGATGGTACGATCCGCGCCACCAGCGACCGAACCGAATCGGCCAGGTCGTTGTGCTCAGGATTGACTGCGATGGGCATGCCGAATTGCCTTCCCTAATAACCGGTCGGTTGGGAACGAGACTACTCGGGCGAGTTGAGACTCCTCAGCGCCACCGCTTCGCGATCCACTTGGCGATCGTGTCGGCCTTCTCGCTGCGGGCACCCGGCGTGGAGAAGTAGTGATCGGTGTCGACCGAGAGCTGCGTCTTGTCCTTGCTGGCAAGCGCGTCGTAGATGCGCTGAGCATCGGACGGATAGACGCCGGTGTCCTGCTCGGCGTTGATGACAAGTGCCGGGCAGTCGATGCGGGCCAGATGCGGCTCGGCGCGGGTCTGTGCATGCCGCAGGCTCCACATGCCCAGCCAGCTGCGCAGCGTCGACGCCGCCGCAATGCCGTGCGTCGACTTGTTGGCCTTCTCGGGCTCGCCGACGTAACACATGTTCGGGGGCCGCTTGGTCGGCTCGAGGGTGGGATCGACCATTCGCGGGTCGGCCCATGTGCGAAGCACGGTGAATGGACGATCGGAGTAGCCCGCGGCGCGCACCCGCTTGAGCTCGCGTTCGGCCCAGTCGGTGATCGCGTGATTGCGGGCGATCTGTGCCGACCGGTAGCGCTTGATGAAGTCCTCACAGTAGGGCGGCCCGTTCTTCGGGTCGAACAGATCCAATTCGGGATCCGTTGCGAGCGGCTCGTTTTCGTCTGTCACCGACGCATCCATCCAGGCGGTCAGAACGTCGGGGCGGCCGGGGTGCGCGGCGCTGGCGATGTAGCCGTCGGCGGCGGGCAGATCCCCAAGACCAGCGGCTGGACGCATGCCTTCCAGCGGCGTCACATGAGGGTCGACCGCCTGCGCCTGGTAGGCGGCCATCAGCGAACCGCCACCGGAGTTGCCCAGCAGCACAATGGTTTCCACGCCCTGCACTTCCCTGAGCCAGCGGATGCCGACGCCGATGTCGACCAGTGCGTGGTCGAGCATGAAGCTGCTTTCGAAACCACGGAATCGGGTGTTCCAGCCAAGGAAACCGACCCCGCGGGTGGCCATGTAGTCGGCGAGATAGTGCTCGGAGAAATCGATTTGATAGTGCACGGCGATCATCGCCACCTTCGGCTTTCGGCCAACGCCGCGGTGGTACAGCCCCTGACACGGATGGCCGCCCGAGCCGGCCCGTCGCGCGGTCGGGGAGTCCAATCCGACGAACTCGCGCGTCACGCCCGGTGTGTTGGAGGACGGTGTCCTTGTCATGTCGTTTTGGCCCCCTTGTGATAGATCGCCCGGTAGAAGACGTTGGCCAGCGTGGTGATACAGGCCTCGTCGTCGACGGCGTCCGCCCTGCCGTCACCGGAAAACTGGTAGTAGCAAAATCCGTTCAGCATCGAAAGCAGTGCGATGGCAATGAGTTTCGGGTCATCACCCCGGCAGTAGCCGTCACGTTGTGCTCGCTTGACCGTCCCCCTGATCAACTCGATCGGCAACGCGCACAGGTCGGTCCAGTAGGAGGCGAAGTCGTCGTTCACCATCGCCAGCTGGGTCACGCTGACGATTTCCGGCAGTTTGCTGCGGTAGGTGTACCAGTACGTTGCCGCCGCCTCGTATGAGCGTTCGAAGTTGGTCATGCCCGGACTGCCTGCCGCCTGGCTGCTGGCCTGGGCGTCCGCGAGGAACCGTTGCACCCACTCCCGGACCATCGACTCCTTGGAGTCGTAGTAGTTGTAGAACGACGCGGTCGATCTGCCCGCCTCGGCGGCGATGTCGGAGATGGTGGTGGCCAGAAAACCCTTGCGCGCGATGACCGCTCGCGCTGCAGCGTCGATCGCCGCCTGCGTCTGTCTACCCCGCACGGTAGGCAGGTGCTCACGCGGATTGACCGTCACGGTTCTCCTTTGCCCCTGGGCTGCGCGGGCATTGATCCAACCTGAATCTGATGTTAGATTCAGCTTTCGATCTCGGCAGGAGTTTCGAAATGACCAAGCCGCTTAATCCGAATCCTGAGTTCCAGCTGGGCGGCATCAACCATGTGGCGCTGGTGTGTTCGGACATGCAGAAGACGGTCGACTTCTATTCGGGCGTGCTGGGGATGCCGTTGATCAAATCGCTCGACCTGCCGGGCGACATGGGCCAGCACTTCTTCTTCGACGCGGGCAACGGCGACTGTGTCGCGTTCTTCTGGTTCGCCAACGCTGCCGACCGGGTGCCTGGCATCTCATCGCCCGCCGCGATACCCGGCATCGGCGAGATCACCAGTTCGGTGAGCTCGATGAACCACCTGGCGTTCCATGTGCCTGCCGAGAAGTTCGACGAGTACCGGCAGCGGCTCAAGGACAAAGGGGTACGTGTCGGGCCGGTTCTCAACCACGACGAAAGCGAGGCGCAGGTCTCGCCGACGGTCCATCCAGGCGTCTACGTGCGGTCGTTCTACTTCCACGACCCCGACGGCATCACGCTCGAGTTCGCCTGCTGGGTGAAGGAATTCACCGAGGCGGACACTCAGACAAAGCCGAGGACGGCGGCCGACCGGCGCCCGCCGGTTGCTGCGGGCTAGTCCCGGTACAGCTGCGGGTTGGCGAGTTCATCGATGATCGCCGTGATCTGCTCGATGAGTTGATCCTGGTTCAGGTCGATCTCGCCTGATAGCCACGCGCTGAGCGTTTGGCCCACGCCGCCGACCATGAAGTTGATCGTCGCCCTGGTCCGGCTGTTCTGGTCGCGGTGTAACGCCGACTCCGCATGCTGACCGGCCAGCACTGCGAAAACACCGCCGAGGTCGGCGCGCTTGCGCAGAATCACCGGATTCGACAGGCGGACGTCGAACAACAACCGGCCGACGCGGGAGTCGGCGCTGATGATGCGGACCAGGTTGGCGATGCCTGCGCGGGTCTGTTCGGGCGCTGGAGACGCTGCGACGGCAGCCTGTGTGGTGCCTGCGATGTCGGCGACGGCGGCATCGAAAACGGCGGCCACGAACTCGTCCTTGTTGGTGAAGCTCTCGTAGAAATACCGAGCGGTCAGGCCCGACCGTCGGCAAACCGCGCGGACAGTGAAGACACTGTCTGGATCATCGGCGCCGAGAAGATCAAGCCCTGCGTCCAGAAATCGGCGTCGGCGCTGGTCTATGCGCTCGGACGCCTCTATTCCGCGATAAGGGCGGACCTTGGCCACGGCGGCCATTTTGCCATCTTGACAGCTGTCAAAGCCGTCAGGCAATATCTGATAACAGGCGTTCTCACATTTAGGGACAGGCAGGTGAATGGCGATCCTCCAGACCAGGCGCACGTGCAAGCGGCGCGGCCCGGATTTCGACGAGGGCCTGATGGGCGTCGCCCTGCTGGCCGGCCCCGCCAACGTGATCATGGAACTCGCCCGTCCCGGTGTCGGCTACGGCGTCGTGGAAAGCCGGGTGGAGAGCGGTCGGATCGACCGCCACCCGATCAAGCGCGCCCGCACGACCTTCACCTACATCGCCGTTGCCACCAAGGGCACCGACATACAGAAGGCGGCCTACCGCGGCGCGGTCAACAAGTCGCATGCGGAGGTGTATTCGACGCCGGACAGCCCCGTCTCCTACAACGCGTTCGACACGGATCTGCAGCTGTGGGTCGCGGCCTGTATCTACAAGGGCACCGAGGATGTCCTTCGACTCTTCGTCGGTGACATGGACGAGGAGACCGCCGAGCGCATCTATCGCGAGAGCGCGTGCACTCGGTACGACTCTTCAGGTTCCAGCCGAGATGTGGCCGGCAGATCGCGCCGCATTCAAAGAGTATTGGGAATCCTCGCTCGCCAAGGTTCACATCGATGACACGGTGCGCGAGTACCTCTGGCCGATCGCAGCGGGCCGGGTCCGCGGGGCGAAACTGCCCGCATCCCTACAGCGCAAGCTCGACGATTTCAACCTGCTGATCACGGGCGGCTTTCTGCCGCAACGGTTCCGTGACGAGATGAAGCTGGAATGGGACGACGACAAGCAACGCCGTTTCGATCGACTGATGAACAGGATCCGCGTGGTGAACAGCTACCTGCCCCGTATCGTACGGCAGTTCCCCTTCAACTGGATGATGCGGGATCTCGACTGGCGCATCCGGACCGGCCGTCCGCTCGTCTAGTCAGCCCGCAGTGACCCGGTAGACGTCCACGGCTTCCGGGAGTCCCTTGAGCTGTTGTGGGCCAAGGCATTCGAAGATCAGCCCGGATCCGGCGGCAAGATCATGCAGTGTGCGTGTGCACAGGATTTCCGCGGCGCCTGCCATCCCGCATACCCGTGCGCCGGTGTGCACCGCAAGGCCCGCCCACTCGTCGCCGCGGCGTTCGCACTCCCCGACGTGGATACCGGTCCGGATCCGCAGGCCATGGCCCGCGAGTGTCGGCACGAGCTCGAGCGCGCAGCGAGCCGCCTTGCTCGGCACGTCGAAGAGCGCGAACACTCCGTCGCCCGTGTGATTGACGCGTCGGCCGCCGTACTTCGACAACAGCCGGTCGACGATTTCGTCGTGCACGTTCAGCTGACGGCTCCACTGCTGATCACCCGCCGCGCCGAGCTGCTCGGTCGAGCCGACGATGTCGGTGAACAGCACCGTCGCCAACACCCGCTCATCACTTGCGGGAGAGGGTCTTTCGCAGAAGTCGAGAATTTGCGACGACAACATGTCGACGATGTCGAACGCCGCGTGCGGGCCTGGCGGCAGCGTGACCAGCCTTGCGTCGGAAAGAGCGTCGGCCAGCGCCGCGGAAGCTTCGAATGGCACCATTCGGTCGTCGGGTCTGGCCGCGACGACCGTCGGCACCGTTACCCGGCCCAATAGGTCGCGTACATCCTCGTTCATGTACGTACGCCACAACAGCGCCGCCATGGTCGGGCTGGCGAGCGAGGATTCGATCCTGCCCCACTGGTCGCGGACACCCGGCACATCGGCAGCGGCCCCGATGACCAGGTCAGCCAGCGTCCCCTCGCCCCAGTGGTCCTCCAGGTCTTCGGCTCTTGCCTCAATCTGTGCATGGGTGAATCCCCACGGAAAGCCGGGGGGATCCTGCGTGAATCGCGCCGCGGTGGCATAGAGGAACAGCGATCGCACCCTGTCGGGGTCCGTTGCGGCGAGCGCAAGCGTGGTCATTCCGCCCGAGAAGATCCCGAGCAGTGTCGGCCTCTCGGCACCTGCGGCGTCGAGAACGCACACAAGATCGCGCACGCGGTCATCGAGCGTGGGCGCCTGCATCACGGGATCGGACAAACCTGTTCCTCGGCCGTCGTAGACGACGACGCGCACCTGCTGCGACATTCGTTCGATGGCTACGCCCCAGGGAAACGCCGGATCGTCGTAGCGATCGATGCTGCTGAACATCGTCGGGACCCACACAAGCGTGGAATCGCTATCGCCATACACGCGATACGCCAACCGCACGTCACCGTTGCGGACATAGCGCACCCGACCGTCGCTCACCGGATCATGGTGACACCTCGCAGGTCAGCGGGCGCTCAGTTTGCACGCGTATAACCGGCTTAATGCGCTCCGATCACGACACCTGGGACATCACCACAAGCGTCGGCTCGACGGCCCTGTTCGTCGCCGCTTCGCGTGCGTTGGAGGCCAACAAGCCGCATCCGCTGGTCGTCGACCCATACGCGGAGATCTTCTGCAGGGCAGTCGGCGGCGAATGGGCAGACCTGCTCGACGGAAAGGTGCCCGACCACAAGCTGGCATCCGAGTTCGGCGATCACTTCGTGAACTACATCGCCGCACGGACCAATTTCTTCGACACCTACTTCTATTCGGCCGTCGATGCAGGCGTCCGTCAGATCGTCATCCCGGCAGCAGGCTTGGATGCGCGTGCTTACCGATTGGCATGGCCCAACGGCACGGTGGTCTTCGAGCTCGATCAGCCGCAGGTGCTGGAGTTCAAACGTGAGGTGCTGATGGACAGGGGCGAACAGCCGACTGCCGAGCGCCGCGAGATCGCCGTCGACCTGCGCGACGACTGGCCGCATGCGTTGCTGCAGAGCGGTTTCGACCCGTTGGCGCCCTCGGCCTGGCTCGCGGAGGGGCTGCTCATCTATCTGCCCGCGGCCGCGCAGCAGCATCTCTTCGCCGGTATCGACGCCCTCGCGGCGCCCGGCAGTCATATCGCGCTCGAGGAAGCCACACCGATGACCGAATCCGAATTCGAAACCGCCAAGGCCGACGATGGCGCCGAGGGCGAATTCTTCAGGCTGGTCTACAACGAGCGACTTGCCCCAGCGGCGGACTGGTTCGGCGACCGCGGGTGGTTGCCGAGTCAGGTCTGGCTGGTGGACTACTTCCGCGAGATCGACCGGCCGGTTCCGGCGCCGGACTCCGATGCTGGGCCGATGTTCGCCGGAATCGGCCTGGTCAACGCCGTTAAGCGGCCATCTGCTAGCTGAACATGAAGCCGCGCATGAAGCGCGTCATCCTGCGCAGGTAATCCGGCTGGCTGACATGCAGGATGTGGTTGCCGGGGAACCAGTGGAATGCGCAGCGGTCCCAGTGCTCCCACAGTGCCTCTGCCTGCTGCGGCGGGGCCAGCCGGTCGCCGAGTCCGGCGATGATCAGGCGGCGGTCCTTGGGCACAAGGGCCGGATAGTTCAGCGGCGAGTGGAACATGGCTGCGGCCGTTGACAATTCATCGTCGGTGTCGGCCAGATGGTCACCCAGCGCCACCAACATGTTGGCGGGCCACCATTCGTCGACCAGTTTCTCGGGCATCACGACAGGCACGTTGGGGATGACGGCCTGGATGCGGTCGTCGGCGCATGCGATCAACGCAGAGGTGTAGCCGCCAAGGGACATGCCGGTCAACGCGACTCGGTCCACGCCCGTGTACTCCAGATAGTCGACCAACGACCGGAAATCGTGCACGGCTTGCGCCATCGCCTCGGCGAATCCCGCGAAACCGTTGGCGAAAAGCCCGTATCCGCTGTAGGGAGAATACTTTTCGGCGCGACGGCCGTGGAACGGCAGCGTGTAGAGCATGATGTCGTAGCCCGACCGGTAGAACCACGGCAGCGAGAAGAACAGCCCGTTGAAGAGGTACGCCGAACCCATGAAGCCGTGGATCACGCACAGCGTGGGATGGGGCCCATCCTCGTGACGCCAGTGCTGTGCATGCACGACGTTGTTGCGGGCGTATGAGCCGCAGCGCTCGCGCATCGCAGGATTGACGGCTTGGAAGCTGCTCTTGAACCGGATGTTGTGCACGTGGCCGTGTGCAATCCACTCCGCGACCGGGTTCGCGGGCCGCGACGAGACCCGCGGCGGCTCCGTGGGCGCGGGAAACGACAGCTCAGGGTCCTTCGCGGCGCCCAATTCCGCGTAGAAGCGCAGCGCGTCACGCTGCTCCCGCGCGCCCGACCCGTTCAGCGCCGCCAGTGCCACCTGCGGCAGCATCGCCGCACCGACTACCGACGCCAGCGCGGTTCGCAGACCGAGATCGGCGACGGCGGACGAGTCGACGATCAATCGTTGGCGCAGCGTGAGATCCACGCGTCGCGGCAGCCCCCGTGCGGTCGCGTCGGCACCTGCGACATCGGGCACGGGAATGGGTGGGTCGACAGGGGCGGCGGCATCTGGCTGCTGCGAACTGGACACGGCCCGATGGTAGCTGCGCACGCTAAGTCAGGCGGTAGATCGTCGATTCGCCGATGACCGTGCCCGGATAGTGGTCGGATACCCATTCCGAGATCTCGCGGGTGTGCGCGGCGCCGCGGCTGGGGCCGTAGATCACGTCGTGGCGGCCGACCGCCTGCTCAAACGCCCGTCCGCGGCCCGCCTCCACGTAATACGAGATCTTGCCCGCATGCACGTCGTCGATGAACGCCTGCAGGGTGGGCACGGGGTCGCCACTCCAACCGCCGATCGCCATCACCGGTGTGCCCGACAAGACCTCGAGCGCGGCAGCGGACTGCGAGCCGTTGGTCGCGGCCGACCACTCGGTAGTCGTGTTCGACAAGACACCGGCCAGGTCGGAATTGCTGCCCTCATCGCCCATCCAGTTGCCTAGTTGCGCGTCGCCCTTCTTCAGCGCCGTCGGGATAGCGCCTTGGTGCGGTGTGGCCGCGGTGGCGATCGAGAATGCGGTTGTACCACCGATCGCGGCCAGCACCCCGACGGCGACCGCCACGGCGACGCTTCTGTGTGCGCCGAGGCCGAGCGCCGCGATGGCTGAGGCTATCGCGACCGCGAAGAGCGCCCACGGCAACCAGGTCGGCCCAAAGGCGTTGCGGTGCAGGAGCATCGCCGACCACGCGGCAGTGATGACCATCAGCGCGGCAAGCATGATGCGGCCGTCCCAGCCCGCCCGGTACCGCCAGGCCCACACGGCGCCGATGCCGGCAAGCCCGGCGACCGCCGGCGCCATGGCCACCGTGTAGTAGGGATGCACCGTGCCGTCCATATAGCTGAACACCAAGCCGCTCACCAGCAGCCAGCCCGCGAACATCGTCAGCGCAGCCTTCTCGCCGCGGCCCAGTCGCGAGCGGCAGACGAGATAGACGCCGAAGACGACGGTGAGCAGCGCGGCGGGCAGCAGCCAGGAAATCTCGTTGCCCATCTCGGCGCTGAAGAGCCTGTGCAGCCCGGTTCCACCGCCGATCGTCGACCACCCGTGCCCGGCGCCAGGCCCACTGAAATGGGTTGTGTGGTTCTGGCTTTGGCGCCCGAGAATGCGGGTCAAGCCGTTGTATCCCATCGCGAGCTGTAGCACGGTGTTGTCGGTCGACCCGCCGATGTATGGCCGCGCGCTCTCGGGAACGAGTTGAACCGTCAGCACCCACCATCCGGCCGCCACCACCAGCGCGGCCGTCGCACCGAGAAGGTGGATCAGCCTGCGGCGCCAGCTGGTCGGGGCGAACAGCAGATAAGTCAGGGCGAATGCGGGCAGCGGTAGGAAGCCCTCGAGCATCTTGGTCAGGAACGCGCAACCCATTGCGGCGCCGACCAGCGTCAGCCAGCGCCACGACGCGGTTGCGACGGATCGGATCACGCAGTAGCCGGCGACCGTCAGCAGCAGTGCCAGCAGCGCGTCGGGATTGTTGAACCGGAAGATCAACGCTGCGGCCGGTGTGCACGCCAGCGCCGCACCGGCCAGCAGGCCTGCGACCGTCCCAGCCCCGGTGTCGTCGAGCGCCCGACGAACGGTGGCGTACAGCACCGCCACCGACGCCGCGCCCATCAACGCCTGCGGCGCCAACACCGCCCAGCTGTTCATGCCGAACAACCGCACGGACAACGCCGTCACCCACAACGACGCAGGCGGCTTGTCGACGGTGATGAAGTTGTTCGCGTCGAGCGAGCCGAAGAACCACGCCGACCAGCTGTGCGAACCTGCCTGTGCCGCAGCGGCGTAGAAGAGGTTGCCGTATCCGGTCGCCGACAGGTTCCACAGGTACAGCGCCGCGGTGGCCGCGATCAGCGCGACAAGCGCTAACTGTGCACGCCTGTCGGCGCTGGCGGTCATGGCGAACACCGTGCCGTGTGTTGCTGGTCGTCGGCCTGAGCTGCCGCTGCCAACCGCCTGTGAGTGGGGTGGATGCGAGACTGTGTGCCATGTGGAATCCCGACGTCTACCTCGCCTTCGCCGACCATCGCGGCAGGCCCTTCTTCGATCTGACATCGCGGGTGGCGGCCGAGAATCCGCGACGGGTGGTCGATCTCGGTTGCGGCCCGGGCAATCTCACCGCCACGCTCGCCAAGCGCTGGCCCGATGCCGCGATCGAGGCGTGGGACAGCTCGCCGGAGATGGTCGAATCCGCCAGGGAACGAGGCGTCGACGCCCAAGTCGGCGATGTCGGGGCCTGGGAGCCCAAGCCCGATACCGACGTGGTGATCAGCAATGCCGCCCTGCAGTGGGTGCCCCAGCATCGCGAACTGTTGGTGCGCTGGGCCGGCGAGTTGTCGACCGGTTCGTGGATCGCGGTGCAGATGCCGGGCAGCTTCAATACGCCGTCGCATGAGGCGATTCGAACGGTTGCGCGTCGTGAGCCGTTCGCGAACAGACTGCGCGACATGCCATTTCCCGAACGCGACCGGGTCAGTACGGCAGCCGAGTACGCGGCGATGCTCAGCGATGCGGGGTGTCGGGTGGACGCCTGGGAGACCACCTACATCCAGGAGTTGACCGGCGACCACCCGGTGTTGGAGTGGATGTCGGGTACGGCGCTGCGGCCGGTTATCGAGCGACTGTCAGAAGAGGCCTGGCAGCAGTTCCGTCAGCAGTTGATCCCGATACTGGACGAAACCTATCCCCGTCGGCCGGACGGCACGACGTTCTATCCGTTCCGGCGGGTGTTCGTCGTCGCCCAGGTCGGCTAGCGGACGGTCAGGTCGGCAGCCCCTTCTGTTCGGCCTCCGCACGGTAGCGGTCCACCCACTCGTCGGATCGTTGATCGGCCTGGCGTTCGAGAACCGGTGCGGGCGCCAGCCGTCGATCCTGGCCCAGCGCCTCGAGCACGTCGCCGACGATCTGCGTCAGGTTGCGCCAGAGCACGGGGTAGGAGATCTCGATGGCGGAGATGTTCTCCTCGTCGAACCATGCCCGCCAGCCTTTCTCCTGCTCGATCAGCATCGTGACGACATGGGCGATGGCCCCGGCGTGGTATTCGGCCGCGGAGTCGCGTCTGGGGTCGGGCCGTCCGCGCCACACCCGCGTCTGCACCGCCCGCCAGAACGAAACCGCCTGCGAGACAACATCAGGGCGGTAGACGTGAACGAGGACGGGGTCGGTGCCGATGACGTCTCGTATCGCAGATAGCAGCCCGTCTCCCGAGCGGTCGGGGAGTCCTGCTGCACGCGCAAGCAGCAGCGGAGTCTGGTTCCACATCAGCTTCCCGCCCCAGATCCCATTCGGCGTGCGGCCCGCCGTGCGGATGTAGTCCCGCCAGATCTCGGGCGGCGCCAGGTCGGGCTTGCCCTCGTCGAGAGGGTCGAGCAGTCGCAGGATCGACTCGTCGTCAACCCCTTCGAACCATTGCCGCGGCTGGGGGGACTGGCTCGTCGTCGGCAGGTATTGGAAGAACTCACCCGGCTCGCCTGCCAGCCCCGTGGCCCGAAGCGACTCGACGAGTAATGTGCTGCCGCTGCGTTGCGACGCGAGGACCAAATACGCGGAGGCAGCCATGTTCAGTACCTAACTGTGGTCGTCTTCGATGCCGCGGTCCGCGGCGATCGCCGATCGGCTGGTCACCGACCGTCCGTGGATGCGCAGGTATGTTTCTGTGAAGCGCTCCGAGATGCGGGTGCCCGCGAACTCGGAAGGAATGACGTCGTTCGTTTTCAGGCGCCAATCATGAAGCAGCAGAGCAAGATCCGCAGCGATCTCCTCCGCCTTGTCCGTCGCGTCGGCGCCCAGCAGGTTGTGTGACTCGGTGGGGTCCTCGACGAGGTCGTACAGCTCCCGCGTTGGACGCGGTTCACCGATGAGCGGCGCAACCGCCTTGCCGGGGACACTGTCGGCGATGTCCCACGGCAGGTCGAGAAGCGGCCTGCTCGCATAGTTCTCGATGTAGCTGTGCTCCTTCGTCCGGATCGCGCGGATCGGGTCGAACGAGTCGTGATAGGTCTTGGTCGTGTAGACCTCGGAGCGCACGGGGTCGACAGGACGGGTCGCGGCTACCAGCGCGCCGGCGTGGGAAATGCCGTCGATGTCGGCGGGCACGTCGAGCCCGAGCTGCTCGAGCAGGGTCGGTACCAGGTCGACGCCGCTGAAGAGCTCGTCGTAGACCTGCGGCCGTTGGCCGGCATCGACTGGCGGGCGCATGATCATGGCGATTCCGGTGCCCGCGTCGTAGAGCGTCGACTTGGCGCGCGGAAGCGCAGGGCCGTGGTCGGTCATGAACACCACCCAGGTGGTGCGGTCGAGGCCGGTGGCGGCGAGTGTGTCGAGCAACCGCCCGACGGCCGCATCGGCCACGCTGATCGCGCCGTGGAACTCGGCCAGATCCTGACGCACGTCGTCGGTGTCGGGCAGGTAATCGGGGACGTCGACGGCCGCGCGGTCCGCGGGCTCATAGCGTTCGGGCGGATAGGGCCGGTGGGTCTCGAAGAAGCCGGCCGTCAGCAGGAACGGTTCCCGTGGTCCGTCGTCGAGCCACCGCGTGGCGCGGTCAACGACGTATTCGCAGAACGAGTTGGACACGTCGAATTCGTCGAAACCGAGCCGCGCCGGATACGACGTCTCGTGTTGCATACCGAAAAGCGTGGTGTACCAACCCGCTTCCGACAGGATCTGCGGCAGAGTGTGGACGTCGGCGCGGTACTCCCAGCCATGGTGGGCCAACCCGACAAGCCCGTTGCGGTGCGGGTAGCGCCCGGTGAAGAGGGATCCCCGCGACGGCGAGCACAACGGCGCGGTCGCATGCGCGCGGCTGAACAGAATGCCCTCGGAGGCGAGTTGGTCGAGCCGGGGGCTGGCAACGTCGGCGTGGCCGTAGACACCGAGGTAACGGCCGAGGTCGTGCCAGTGCACGATCAGCACGTTGTCTTTCGGGCGCTCGGTCATGGGTCGGCCTTTCGGGGTCGTCGGTACACCGAACCGGGATCGGAACGGTGTGGCAATCATTTAGATCAGTGAGAGCAAGTTATCCACGGTTGCGTGTTCATCCACAGGCTGTGGCGTGTTGGCGTCGTGGTCTGTGTCTTGGGTGCTGAGTAGCTCCGCAAATATGTTCGAAGGTCTGGCCTCGGCCGCCACGTCCGCCTTTGGTGGGGTGGCGGTGGGGGCGTGGGCGCGGGTGGAGAACGCGGCGTGTGCGCGGCGGCTGGCGGCGATGGCCGATCTGCTCGAGCGCCGCTGGGCGGCAGACGGGTCGGCCCAGCGGGATCAGTGGTGTCTGGACAACTGGACCGCGGTGGCCTGCGAGGCCGCCGCCGCCCAGGAGATCTCGTTGGGGGTGGCGTCGCATCAGTTGCTGATCGCGATGGCACTACGGGAACGGCTGGCCCGTGTGGACGCGGTGTTCCAGACCGGCCGGATCAGCCTGCGGCTGGTGTCGACGATCGTGTACCGCACCGCGTTGATCACCGATGCGCAGGCCCGCGCCACGGTCGACATCGAACTCGCCGCGGCCGTGTCGGGGTGGGGGGCGTTGTCGCAGGCCAAGGTCGAGCAGGAAATCGACTACCTTGTGGACCGCTATGACCCGCATGCGGTGCGGTGGATGGACAGCAAAGCTCGCGGGGGTTAGGCCGCACAAATCCGCCGTGCTGCGCATGTCGCAGGGCGAGTTGTGGCCATGCGTAACCGACGAGCCCACTGCCCTAAAGCGCCATCCGTGCGCGCGTCGCCGTCGCCGATCGCTGCAAGATCGACGCCGTCCGATACACACGATCGGCACGTGCTTTCGGAACCGTCTCGCCGCACAACCCGCCCCGGCAAACCCTCCGAAACGGAGCAAAGGGAGGGGTTGACATCTCTACAGGTCAGGGGGCGGCCTCCGCCCGCCGGTACGGGTTCTCTCCCGTGCAAAAATTGGCATAAATATCGCTGAACTTTTCGGGCGGATTGTGCGTGTACCCCGCAGAGGACCCTCGGCTTGCACCGAGCCACACGTTAGAGGCAGGTAGGACATGTCATCGCATACGCCGGCAACCGGTTCATTCCGACGGGTCGGTGTCAGCCACCGCACACTGATGGCCTGGCAACTACTTAGTGCGATCATGTTGCTGGTGATGGGTGGGATCCATCTGTACCTCGTGTTCGACGGCGTAGGCGGCTTGCTTGGCTTGCTGTTCGTGCTCAACGCGGTTGGCGCGCTCGTACTGGCAATCGCAATCATCGTGCTGCGTGGGCGGCTCCTGTCGCTGGCAACGGGGCTGAGCCTGCTGTTCATGGTGGGCACGCTGCTTGCGCTGGTGCTCGCGCTGACCGTGGGGCTGTTTGGCATTCACGAGGTATTGAGCTTCACGTTGGTGCCCACCACGCTGGTGGTGGAGTCCATCGGCACGATCATCCTGGCAGTAACCGTCGCGCTGGTGTTGCAGTCGCGACGAGCACCCTGACGGCGCACTGACCGGCAACTTCACACGTTGCCTATGGCTCTGATCATCGTGGTAAACCCTTACCGCCCAGGAGGTGCTACTGCGGGGTGGGGAGCTTCGTCACCCCATACGGGCCGGACCAGGTGACTAGACTTGTATCTCAAAAATGCCCGACGGGACTGTCATCTGGACCACCGTCATATGGACCGACCCGCACGGGCAGACCCACCTGACCCGACCCGGCAGCTACCGGCTGTTCCCGACACTGTGCCAACCCACCGCACCCGTGACGGTGCGTGCGACGACATCCACACCCGACCCGGGCTCCACGCTGGCCATGCCCCGACGCAAACGCACCCGCGCACAAGACCGCGCCGCAAGGGTCGAAGCCGAACGGCGGAAGAACGAAAACGACGCCGTGCAAAGGCAACTCATCGACAGGGTCGTCGCGGTGTGCGACAGGCCGCCGCCCTTTCTAGTTCGTTTCTAGCGGCGCTGCGACTGCCGACGGGTTCTTGTAGTACACGTCGATATCCGTGATCAGTCCGTCGCGGGCCGAGAACACCTCTGTCACACCGGTTTCGATGCTCTTGCCGGACGCGCGCGCCGTGAAGGCCAGGCGGTAGTGGAGCACGACGTTGTCGCCGTCGACGATGTACTTCATGTCCGTGCTCGGCGTGAAGTCGAGGACCGCCACCATCTTCGTGATGAGCTCGGAAAAGCCCTCGGCGCCGCGGTAATCGCCGCTGTACGGCACGTCTCCGGCGGCATGAATAACGAAATTGACGTCTAACAGACTCAGGGCGTCCTGCAGCCTTCCGTCGCCAAACGCGACGACGAATTTCTCGACGACCGCCCGCGTTCCCATCGTCAGCCGCGAGCGGGGACGCCCACGGCGCGAAGGACGTATTCGGGGGGCACGTCGAAGGCAAGCGATCTGCGGGGTAGTTGGGCCAGAACGTCGTCGGGGATCGACGTCTTGTAGTTCAGCGAGAGATGGCCCTTGAACTTCGGGTCGACCTCGGCGATATCGACGTCGATGTGCAACCCGGTGTTCGAGATATCGGCCTTGACGGCTCCCGTCTGCGGGGCGTCCCATCGCTGGTCGATGGTGCGACCTGCGAGCTTGGGCACCGATGACAATGTGCCTAGCACGCGCTGCGGCGTGAGGACCAGGGCCCCAACGTAGCTGGAGAAGTTTCCGGTGGCCTTCTTGCCGGGAACGGATCCGCTGAACTTCCGCGTGACCGGCAGGTACTCGGCCAGAAAGAGCACCCCCTCGGCGTCGACCTCGGTGCGTAGAGCCTCGGGCAACCCGCCGATGCGAAGTAGCTTGCGCACAAACACAGCCATATGGGCACCGTAGCGTCTAGTGCATGACATCGCGGAAGGCCTGGCGCGTCGCGACGGCGGCAATGGCGCTCGCGCTGTATGCGCTGCTGTGGGTCGGCTTCGCGCAGCAGTGGCATTGGCTGACCGGTATCGACGGGTTTGCCCTACACAGGTCGCACGCCTTCGGCGTCGCTCATCCAGGCTGGGTCACGTTCTGGGATGTGTTCTGCACGGTTCTGGGGCCGTCGGCCTTCCGCCTGGTCGCTCTCGTCGTGATCATCGTCGCATTGGCGCGTCGCAACCTGCGGGTAGCGCTATTTCTCGTGATCAGCGTCGAGCTCAGCGGGGTGGTCAGCGAGTCCGCCAAGGCCGCCGCGAACCGCCCGCGGCCGGCGGAGTCGCTCGTCAGTGCGCCGACGACATCCTTTCCCTCCGGGCACGCGCTCGGAGTCATGGTCGGCGTGTTGGCGCTTCTGACTCTCGTGCTGCCCATCGCACGCCCTCGGCTACGGGTCTGGCTGATCGCGATCGGCGCGATCGTCGTGGTGGCGATCGGCGTCGGCAGGGTGGTGCTCTGCGTGCACCACGTCTCCGATGTGCTCGCCGGCTGGGCATTGGGCTACGTGTGGTACGTCGTGTGCACGCTGTTGGTTCCTCCGGCGGTGCCGATCACGGTAGCGGACGAAACACCGGCAGCGCCCGGTAGTTCACGCTGAAGGTCGCTTCACTGAGTCTGGTGCCGACCTCGCCGTCGTGGGCCATGACGGTGGGACCGTCGACGGCTTTGAACGAGAACTCGGGCACTCGCATCTCGTGGTAGAGCGGGCTGCGCACCAATCGGCCGAGCGCCAGTGAAGTGACGATCCGCAATCGGCTGAGTCGGCGGCCCGTCTCGAGAATGCGTACATCGATGAGCCCGTCGTCCATCCTCTCGCGACGGGACGGCGCGAAGCCCGATGGCAGATAGGCCGAATTGCCAAGGAAGAACAGCGAAGTCTGCAGTGTCTTGTTGTCGTAGGAGATTCGCACCGGCTGGTCGCGCCTCAGCGTGTGGAACATTGCGTACAGGCCCGCGAGCGGCTTGCCGATCTTGTGTTCGAGCTTCTCCCGCGTCCGCACGAACGTCGGGTACGCACCGATGCTGGCCGTGTTGACGACGATCTGTTTCTCGTTGAGACAAACCAGATCGACGCAGGCGACGACGCCACGACGTATCGCGTCGACCGTCTTGGCGACGGTGTCGCAGCCTACGTCCTTGGCGAAGTGGTTGAAGGTCCCGCCGGGGAAGACCGCAAGGGGCAGGCCACTTTCCAGCGCAATGCCCGCCGCGCATGACACCGTGCCGTCACCTCCACCGACGGCGAGCACCTCGGCACGATTGGCAGCGTCGCGCAACGCGGCCTCGATGTCGTCGGCCTCGCCGAGTTCGACGACCTCCGCGGCGGGCAACGCGTGACGGACCTCGTCGACGACGCGCGCCCCGGTGCCACTGCCCGACGCCGGATTGATTACCAGCACCACCCCCGCGCCATCGGGTCGAGGCGGAGTGTCCACCCGGAGGGGATCGGCGGTGGGGACCCGCGTCGGAGCGATCGGGGGGACGATCCGTCCGCCCAGCACCGCGATGCCTGCGCCGATGCCGAAGCCCGCGAACACATCGCCCGGATAGTGGGCGCCGACGGCGACGCGGGACAAGCCGACCAGACCGGCGAGCAGTGCGAGACCCAGTCCGACCGGCGGGTTCTCCAGCCCCACCCCGACGGCGAATGCGGCAGCGCTTGCGGAGTGTCCGGACGGGAGCGAGTTCGACGTCGGGAAACGGCGGCTCTGCCGGGCCAACGGCACCACGGCCCAGTTCGGCCGGGGTCGCTTCCAGACGCGCTTGGCGAACTGATTGGTGACCAGGCTGGTCACAGCCAGGCTCGCGACCCCGCGCAGGGCGCCACGTGCGGTCGCCCTGTGTCGCGTCGCGATCAGTGCCCCGGCGATGACGAACCACAGTTTCGAGTGATCGGCGGCCCAACTCAGCCGGGGCATGGTGGCGTCAAGCAGGGGGCTTGGTGACTCCGCGACCGCCTCGAAAACCTCACGATCGAGGGTGCCGAGCCCCTGTCCGATCTGCGTCAGGCCACGTAGGCCCTGTGGTTTACGCCGAAATCGCATGACGCAAAGTTACCCAGCCTGCCGATAACTCAATCGGCTCCCGGTGTGCAACCATGGGCGCGTGCGCCGTTGGCTGGTTCCGCTGATAGCGATGCTGACTTTCGGAGTCGGAGCCGTTTCCGTGCCGGTCGGCCGCGCCGATTACACGCCGTGGTTCGCCCCAAAGGTCGGAGACGCGACCCAGGTCGTCTCCGTCGCGGGTGACGGCGGTTCGTCGGCGAAAGTGGATGTCTTCCAACGCACTGCGGCAGGGTGGCAGCCGGTTCGGGTCGGTATCCCCGCATTCGTCGGCTCCAGCGGCATGGCCCCGGAAACTCATGACGGCCAGGCGAAGACTCCGATGGGCATCTTCACGCTCGACTTCGCCTTCGGCACCGCGCCAAACCCGGGCGGCGGACTCCAGTACGTGCAGGTCGGTCCCGACCATTGGTGGGACGGTGACATGAAGAGCCCGACTTACAACACCATGCAGATCTGTAAGAAGGCGCAGTGCCCCTTCAACACCGACCCCGCCAGCGGCACCGAGAACCTCGACATCGCGCAGTACGTGCATGCCGTGGTGATGGGCGTCAACAAGCAACGCGTTCCCGGCAACGGCGGCGCGTTCTTCCTGCACGCCACCGACGGCGGTCCGACCGCGGGGTGCGTGGCGATCGACGACGGCACCCTTGTCGACATCATCCGCTGGCTACAACCCGGTGCGCTGATCGCCGTCACAAAGGCATAGTCAAATATTGAGTGCGTCACCGGGTTTCACCTTGAATTTGGTGATCGACTCGGTGGACATGTTGATCTCGTAGGTGCGCTTGTATCCGGTGGCGCTGATTCGCCAGCCGTCCGGGGTGCGCCGGTAGCGGTCGTGATAGAACGCCGCGCCGTACAGCATGAAGTCGAACTCCGGCACGACGACCCGGTCCTGCAGGTACCAGATACCGGTGGCTTCGTCGCCGTCGACGTCGATCTCGGGGTGTGTCACCCGGTGCTCGGTCAAGACATTGGCAGGCATCGCCGAGCGCATGAACTCGACAAGCGTGTCGCGATCGGTGAAGTGGTGTTCCTCGCCGAGCGAGCTCCCGTAGTCACCGACGATGTCCTCGGTGAGCGTGTCCGCGAAGTCGTCCCAGTGCTTGGTGTCCAGCGCCCGCAGATAGCGGTACTTCACCCGTTTGATGTCGTCGATATCGCCCATGCGGGGATACTACTGAGCCGCAGTGAGATCCCTGGTTGCAGGACCTTCCAACAGCCTTCCGTCGGGGGCGAACCGCGAGCCGTGCAGCGGACACTCCCAGGATTCGTCCGCGTCGTTCCAGTTCACGATGCCGCCGAGGTGCGGGCAGACCGGCGATACCCGGTGCTCGTGACCGTCGACAACGCAGCGTCCTTCCAGATGCCACGGCGGGCCGCTGATGACGCCGCCGTCGTCGGGCGTACGGTCACCCCAACGTGTCACCGGTGTGATCCAGCCCCTCGCCAGGTACAGACCCACCTCCATGTTGTTCTGCATGGCCTTCGGTATCCCGGACAGCTCGTGAGGACTCCAACTGGCGAACGCATCCGCCCAGTCCATCCGTCTGCCGAGGATCCGGCTGGACAGCGCGAGTGCGGCCGCCACGCCGTTTGTCATGCCCCACTTGTCGAAACCCGTTGCAACGAAGATGTTGTCGTTGCCGGGAAGTATCGGGCCGACATAGGGAAGCTCGTCGATCGGCGAGTAGTCCTGCGCCGACCAGTAGTGCGTCTGCATCGTACCCGGATAGTGCGTCTTCGCCCAGGAGTCGAGTTCCTGTACCGATGAGGCCGGCTTCTTGGCATGGCCCACCGGGTGTCCCGCGCCGCCGACGATCAACCGATCGCCATCGGCGGTGGGAGCGAAACGGACGGACCTCGTCGGGGAATCGACCGAGATGTACATGCCGCGAGTGATGTTGCCGGGCAGCCGATAGGCCATGCAGTAGGACCGGTTGGGCTTCAGCCGGGCGAAGAATCCGCCGCGGTCCAGGATCGGAATCCCAGTGGCCAGCACACATTGTAGGGTGTGTACCGAGAACGTGTCGCCCTCGATCGTGCGTACATCCGTGCGCAGTCCGTCGCCATCGCCTGAAACGTGTTGAACCCGAGCACCTTGCGCCAGGCGGCCGCCGCGTTCGTCGAGTTCGACAATCAGGCTGTCCAGAAGCGGCATGGGATCGAACTGGGCCTGGTTGGCGAGGCGGACGCCGCCGTGAAAGGGGAACGGCACGTCTGCCTCGTCCACCCAGTCAACCGCCAATCCCGCGGCCGTGCACGCTTCCAGTTCTTCCCGCGCCACATGCACTCCCTTCTCAGACTGCGCATAGTTGTAGGCGTCTTCACGTTGCACCGAAAGGCCGTGGTTCTCGCAGTGCCCGATGAGCCACTCCTGGCCTTCACGATTGCCTTCCACATACTGCTGCGCTCGCTTCTGGCCCTGCTTTGCAACGATTTTCGACATCTTCGTGCCCTGCAGCAGGCTGATCTTGGCGGTGGTGTTTCCCGTCGCTCCCGCACCCGCGAACAGGGCCTCCAGCACCAGCACGCTCTTACCGGCCCTCGCAAGCAGTACAGCGGTGACGAGTCCGGTGATCCCGGCGCCGACCACCACCACGTCGCCGCGACGATCGGCCTCCAGCAAGGCATTTGCAGGTGAAGGACGGTTTGCTCGATCGGCCAGCCACAGGGAACTCATGGGAATCCCAGTACCCTGCGTAGTGATGACGAAACCGGGGCCTTCAAAACCATGCTGTCGGAACGCTGTTCAAATGGATTGCCTACGGAGTGTCTAAGCCGGATATGCCCGTATCGGAGCTATGGTGTGGGCCGTCATGAGCGACCCTCTTGGGTTGTCAGTCGGGACAACGAACCTGGTCGCGGCGCGTGTCGGCAACCAACCTGTGACGCGCCGCTCAGTGCTGACCCTGCCGAACTCCAGCCAGACGATCAACGGTTTCGTCGAGCGCGTCGGAGACCGCGTCCCGCTGGTGACACCAGATGGGAAGGGCTATCACGCCGAGCAGCTCCTGGTTACGGCGCTCGAGGCAATGGTGCAGGTGGGCGGCGGGCCATCGCCCGACATCACGATCGCGATTCCCGCGTACTGGGGGCCGTCGACGGTGTGGGCCCTGCAGAGCGCGCTGGGAGGCAGCCGGACGCTGTCGCGGACCGGTGAACCGGTTCGGCTGATCTCCGATGCGGTTGCCGCGCTGACGGCACTGCAGGCCAACCCCGGTATGAGCGCGAACGGCGTGATCGCTCTGCTCGACTTCGGTGGAAGCGGCACGAGCATCACCCTGGCCGACGCCGCGTCGTCATTCGTACCCATCGGCGAGACGATGCGCTACCCGGACTTCTCCGGTGATCTGATCGATCAGGCGTTGCTGAGTCACGTTTTGGACAATCTTGGCGGTGACGTCGACCCGGCGGGGACGGCAGCGGTGGGATCACTCACCAGGCTGCGTGACGAGTGCCAGCTGGCGAAGGAGCGGCTGTCGGCAGACACCGCGACCCAGCTGGTCATCGAGCTTCCCGGTTATCGCGCCGATATCCGGGTCACCCGAAACGAATTGCAGGACCTGATTCGGCCATCGCTTGACGGCGTCATTGCGGCCCTCGACGAGATGACCGAGCGCGCCGGGGCGGCGCCGAACGGTCTGGCGGCCATCGCGATCGTCGGTGGAGGTGCGGGCATTCCGTTTGTCACGCAACGGCTTTCCGAGCACAGCCGGCTTCCCGTGGTCACCACACCGCAACCCGCCGTCAACGCCGCCGTCGGCGCCGCGCTTTTCGCCGCATTCGGTGCCGACGCCGACGCCGAAGCACCGACCGGGGTCTCCGCCACCACCGCCGACGCCGATGCGCCGACGGGTGCCGCATCCGCTGCCACTGACTCGACCGCCGCCGCAGCGGTGTTCGACGGCCCTCTTCCCGACGAACCGGGCTCTGCGACGTTCCGCGCGCTGGCGTGGTCGCAGGAGGAGGGCGGCGACGAGCCGGTCCCCTACACCGGCGAAAACCCTTATGAGCTATCGGCTACCGAGATGCGCCCGTCGGTCCAGTACGTGTCTGCGACGGGGCCGATTGCCGAGACACCGCGACGGTCGTGGCCCCGGATGGCCTCGTTGGTGATCGGGGTGGCCGCGATCATCGCGATCGTCACCGTCGGCGGCGTGGCATACGCGCTGACCGGCGCCAGCGAAAGCACCAAGGCGACCGAGGAGTCGCATGTCGACCCTCCGAAGCAGCCCGCACCCGAGCCGCCGTCGCCACCGAAGCAGGAGAGCCCCGAGCCGCCACCACCCAGCCCGCCGCCACCACCACCGCCACCACCGCCCCCCAGCGAGGTGACCGTCACCAGCGAGGCGCCACCTCCACCCCCGCCGTCACCGACGTGGACGCCGACCACGACGGAGCACACCACCACCACGAGAACAACCACCACGACGCCGCCGACCACGACAACGACATCGCCGACCACCACGACGACGGAACCGACGACAACCACCACGACCACGACGACCACCACGACCAGCACCACGCCGTCGATGACAACGAGCTACATCAGGGTGCCCTTCGTCCCGGTGCCGGTGCCGATCCAGGTTCCCAACACCGGCGCGCCGCAGGCCCCGGCCTATGAGCAGCAGCCTCCGGCCTATGAGCAGCAGCCCCCGTATTACCAGCAGCAGCCGGTGTATCCCCAGAGCCCGTGGGGCTAGGCCGCGCCCCTTCGTCGCAGGCGGGACAGGGCAAATCGGGTCTCCGCGGCGCGTTTTCTCGCTTGGGCTGCAAGGCGATGTGCTCGGCTGGCGTCAGCCATCAACTGAAGTTGTTCTGTCGGCCTGCGCGCTCCCACATGTGCGAGTTGGTCGGCATGTTGCAGTGCGTGAGCGTGTGGTTTGATTCGATCTCGAGGTGGTGCATCGGCCTCCAACCTCGTCGATAAGCGCACCTTGAACCCGGTGGCACAATGAATGAATGAGCAACAATGGGCCCTTCGGATTCGACCCGGAGGACTTTGATCGAGTTATCCGTGAGGCCGGCGAGGGACTGCGGGACGCGATCGGCAAAGTCTTCGACATGACAGGCGAGCGGACGGGCTGGGGCGTCCTCTTCGATGAGTTCTCCCGGCGCCAGCGGCATGAGCCCGAAACGACCGGCGAGACCGGCGACGGGGTGTGGTCCATCTTCACCGTCGACGAAGAGGGCAAGGCGCACGTCGAAGAGGTGTACGCCACCGAGCTCGACGCGCTACGAGCGAACAAGAACAACACCGACCCGACGCGGAGGGTGCGCTTCCTTCCCTACGGCATCGCGGTCAGTGTGTTGGACGGGTCACCGGAGCCTTCCGCCGCAGCGGACCCATCCGACACCCCTGACGACGCGGAATAGCCCCCCGGCCAAACCATCCCGTTCCTAGGATCAGGGGATGGTGAACAGCACACGCATCGTGTCGATCGCCGCCGGGGCGATCGGAACGGCATTCATCTTGTCCGGCACCGCGGCCGCCACACCGTCAGAAGGCGACTCCCAGCGCACCGAGCTGGCCAAGGGCACCACGAACACGCCCATCTCGATCGTCACCAACGGCGAAGAGACGGCGTTCTACGTCATGAACGTCGTGCTCCAGCCAGGCGCGAGCAGCGGCTGGCACACTCATTCGGGACCCGAACAGTCGGTGGTGACCAAGGGCACCGTCTTCCTGCAGACCGCCACGAACTGCATGCCGACGGCGTTCACGGCAGGCCAAACGGTGTTCGTGCCCGCCGGAGTACCCCATCGCGTCAAGAATGAAGGGCCGGACGTCGCCGAGGTGGTGGCCACCTACACGCTGCCCGCCGACAGCATGACCCGGGACGACGCACCCGCCGCCTGCCCCTAGACGTTGCGCGGATGGTGACAGGCCGCGAGGTGATCCGGCCGGTGGTTCATCAGCGGCGGTTCGTCCGATGTGCAGACGTCGGTCGCCCATGGGCAACGGGTGTGGAAATGGCAGCCCGGCGGCGGGTCGATCGGACTCGGCACATCGCCTTCGAGCACCAGCCGTTCTCGCGCCTCGTTGCGCTTCGGGTCGGGGATCGGCACCGCGGACAGCAACGCGTTGGAGTACGGGTGAATCGGCTTGTCGTACAGTTCGTCTGCGCCGGAGTTCTCGACGATCTTACCGAGGTACATGACCGCGATCCGATCCGACACGTGGCGGACGACGCCGAGGTCGTGCGCCACAAAGAGATACGACAGTCCGAACTCGTCCTGAATGTCCTCGAGCAGGTTGATGATCTGCGCCTGCACCGAGACGTCAAGGGCTGACACCGGCTCGTCGGCGACGATGAGCTTGGGCCGCAACGCAAGTGCGCGTGCGATCCCGATCCGCTGGCGCTGTCCGCCGGAGAACTCGTGTGGGAACCGGTTGTAGTGCTCGGCGGACAAGCCGACGCGGTCGAGGAGATCCTGCACACGGCGTTTCAGCTCGGCGCCCCTGGCCAGCCCGTGCAACTCAAGCTGATCGCCGATGATCTGGCCGACCCGCTTGCGCGGATTCAGCGATGCGAACGGGTCCTGGAAGATCATCTGCATCTCGCGCCGCGACGCCCTCAGGTCGCGCCGGGACCTGCCGACGAGTTCTTGGCCCTCGAACTTCACGGATCCGGACGTGGGCGTCGTCAACTGCAGCACCGCGCGGCACAGCGTCGACTTGCCGCAGCCGGATTCGCCCACCAGCCCGAGCGTTTCGCCTTCGTGGAGGGTGAAGCTGACGCCGTCCACCGCGCGTACCCTTGCAACCTCGCGATCGACGACGATCCCCGACTTGATCGGGAAGTGTTTGACGAGGTCGGTCACCTCGAGAAGTGGATCGCCCTTAGCCATAGAGAGCCTTCTCAGCTGAGTCGAGCCAGCACCGGTCGAGATGCGTTCCCCCCGTGCGTGGTTCGAGTGGCGGCAGCTCGGTGCATTCATCGAAGACGTGGGAGCAGCGCGGCGCGAACCGACAGCCCGACGGTGGGGACAGCAGCGACGGCGGCGCGCCGGGGATCTGTGTCAGGCGCGCGGTCCGCGGCTGGTCGAGCCGGGCAAGCGAACCCAACAGACCCCATGTGTAGGGATGCTTTGGCGCGTAGAAGATTTCGTCGAGTGTGCCGTCCTCGACGACCTGGCCCGCGTACATCACGAGGACTCGGTCGGCGATCTCGGCGACGACGCCGAGGTCGTGGGTGATGATGATGACCGCAAGGCCGCGGTCGCGGTTGAGCTGGTCGATCAGCCGGAGGATCTGCGCCTGGATCGTGACGTCCAAAGCGGTTGTCGGCTCGTCGGCGATCAATACGTCGGGTTCGAGCGCGAGTGCCATGGCGATCATGACACGTTGCCGCATGCCGCCGGAGAACTCGTGAGGGTAGAGCCGCACCCGCCGGTCGGGATTGGGGATGCCCACCGACCGCAGCAGTTCCACGGCTTGCGCCCGGGCTTCTTTCTTGGAGACGTCGCGATGTGCCCGGATCATCTCGGTGATCTGATCGCCGACGCGATAGACCGGGTTCAGCGCGCACATCGGGTCCTGGAAGACCATCGCGATCTGCTCGCCGCGGACATCGCGCAACTGATCGTCGGACAGGCCGTTGACCTCCCGGCCCCGGTAGTTGACCGAACCGGTGATCCTGGCATTGGACGCCCGGGTTAGGCCCGTCAGCGTCTGCGCGGTAACGCTTTTCCCACAGCCGGACTCCCCGACGATCGCCAGCACTTCGCCGGCCGCCAACTCGAACGAGACGCCATCGACGGCTTTCACCACGCCGTCTTCTGTTGCGAAGCTGACCCGTAGGTCGTCGACCGTCAGGATCGCACTCATGCGACGCCCTTGCCTGCAAGGCCGCCGCATTCAGGGCCGGTGATTCGCTCGCAAGCTTCGCTCATGCCGGCGCCGCCTCTCCGAGTCGAATGCGGGGATCAAGCACCGCGTAGAGGATGTCGACGATCGTGTTGAACAGCACGATGAAGAAGGCGCCGAACATCACCACCGCCATCAGAGGCGGCAGGTCCAGCGACCGGATCGCTTCTCCGGCATACAATCCGACGCCGTCCAAGTTGTAGACCGTCTCGGTGAGGATGGCGCCGCCGCCGACCACCATGCCGAAGTCGAGTCCGAACAGCGTGATGACGGGAATCATCGAGTTGCGGAGCACGTGGCGCATCCGCACCTGACGCTCGGACAGGCCCTTGGCCCGCGCGGTGCGCACATAGTCCTCGTTCATCGCGTCGAGCATGTTGGACCGCAGCACACGGCTGTAAATGCCAACGAACAGCACGGCCAGCGTGAACCACGGCAGTATCAAGTGATACGCCCAGTCCACCGGATCATCGGTTAGCGGCACATAACTGCCGGTGGGGAACAATTCCACTTTGAAGCTCAGGAAGTACAGCAGCATCGCGGCCAGCCAGAACACCGGCATCGAAATCCCGACCAGCGAAAGGATCGTCAATGCCCGGTCGGTGAAGCGGCCCGCGTGCACGGCGCTGAGATAGCCGAACAGGATGGCGAGCGACATCCAGATCACCGCCGCGCCGATGCACAGCGAGAACGTGGCGGGCACTCCCTCCCAGATCTGCTGAACGACGTTGCGGTCCTTGGCATACGACGTCAGCTGGCCGGTGAAGATCTGCTTCATCATGGTCAGGTATTGGACCGCAAGCGGCTTGTCGAGACCGAGATCAGCGGTGACGCGAGCGATCAGCGCCGGGTCGGCGTTCTTACCCGCGATCCGCACGGCCGGATTCGAGTTCGGGATGACGTTGAAGATCAGGAACACGATGATCGAGATCGCGAACAACACCGCGATCATTCCCAGGAGTCGCCTCGCGACGAAGCGGGCCATCGGTCAGTGCTCCAGCCGGATCTTCGCCCGTGGATCCATCGCGTCGCGCAATCCGTCGCCGAATATGTTGAGCGACAACACCGTCAGCACAATCATCAGACCCGGCACCACCGTGAGGTGCGGCGCTGTGAAGATCACCTGGTACCCGTCGGAGATCATCGTTCCCCACGATGCGTTGGGTGGTCGCACACCCGCGCCGAGGAAGGACAGCGCGGACTCGAGCAGCATGTTGTTGGCGATGTTCAGTGTGAAGAAGACCACGATGGTCGAGATGATGTTCGGCAGCAGTTCGCTGAACATGATTCGCAGCGGGCCTTTGCCCTGTGCCACCGCCGCCTCGATGAACTCCTTCTCACGCAGTGCGAGGACCTCCCCGCGGATGGGTCGTGCGACGTACGGCACGTAGACCAGCCCGATGATGAGAATCGGGATCCAGATCGAGTCGCCCGCGATCGCCAGGGGGCCGACCTTCAGACCGCCGATGGACAGCGTTGTGCCAAGGGCGATGCCGAGCAGCAGCACCGGGAAGGCCCAGATGATGTCCATCGTGCGAGACAGCACCGAGTCGATCCAGCCCCGGTAGTACCCCGCGAGCAGGCCGACGATCACCGCAAGGATGGTGGTGACCAGGGCGGCTGTCAGACCGACGTAGATCGATGTCCGGCCCCCGTACATCAGCCGCACCATCACGTCTCGTCCGTTCTGGTCCGCGCCGAGCAGGAACTTTGCATGCAACCCAGGCCCAATCGGCGTGCCGTCGGGAGAGACGACGTCGACTTCGTGCCCGTCGATCATCACCTTGTCGGTGAGGTGGTTCTCGTTCGGTCCGGTGTGAGCGACGTGATCAGCCCACAGTGGCGCCGCCAGGCAGAACAACACGATCAACACGAACAGTACAGCGCAGAACAACGCAACCTTGTTGCGCCGCAGGCGAAGCCACGCGAGATACCAGGGGCTGCGCCCCTGGATCTGCGCGGTCGGCACGCCAGTCGGTACCGGTGGTTCGCCGGGTGCATCCAGCGAATCGATAGGCAAGACCATCGCCGGTTACTTGATCGCGAGGGAGGTGTAATCCTGGTTGAACAGCAGATGGTGATACGACTTGTCGAAGTCCATGCGCTCCGACACGAACGTCGTGTACTGCTCGTTGCCGTACGGCGCCCACACCGCCTGCTCCATGTAGGCCTTGTCCAGATCCGCGTACTGCTGCTCGACGCCGCCGTCACCGATCAGCTTCGTCACCAGCTCGTCCTGCTTTGCGTTGTTCTCCGGGATGTTGACGCGTGACAGGTTGTTGCCGTTGGTGGGCAGGATGCTGTCGCCGTGAAGCAGCGGACGGAAGAAGTCGTCCGGGTGCGGGAAGTCCTGATACCAGTCGGCGAAGCCGGTGTCGACATCGGGTGTCGACTGGTTGCCGACGGTCGTCCAGTACACATCGCCCGCAATCACTTTCAGCGTGGCGTTGAAGCCCAACTGGGTGAGCAGGTCGTGATAGTACTCACCGATCCGCTTACGGTCGGGCTCGTCGTCCGTCCAGACGGTGATGTCCTTGTCTGCCGGATTCGCTTCGGCGATCAGCTGTTTCGCCTTGGCCATGTCCGGGCCGGGATACAGCTTGTACTCCTGGTAGCCGGGCATACCAGGGGGCAGGACCTGCTGTGACGGATGCATCCGGCCGCCGAGGATCCTGTTGAGCGCCTCGGGATCGACCGCGTAGTTGATCGCCTGGCGGATCTTGATGTCGTTGAAGGGCGCCCGCTCGGTGTTCATGAAGAAGTAGTAGGTGTTGATCGAATCCTCCATCCGGAAGCGATCGCTGTACTTCGCCTTGACCTCCGCGAGGCGGTCCGCCACCGGTGGATCGACCATGAAGTCGACTTTGTTCTGCTCGACGTCGGTCACCTGGGCGCTGTTGTTCTTGTTCTCGGTGACGATGATCTTGTCCACATTGGCGTCGGCAACCTCGCTCGCGCCGGCGTCCTTGACGGTCTTGAAGTTCGGGTTACGCTCCATCGTCAAGGTGCGCGGTGCGTCGACCTTGCTGATCATGAACGGACCGCTGGCCGGCGGCGGCGTGTTCGTCGCGTCCTTGTCCAGGGGAGTGCTCGGCGGCACCGGAGCGGCGAACATCAGCCCGAGCACGTTCTCGAAGGTGCCGTTCGCTTCAGTCAGTGTGATGGTGATGTCACCGGTGTTGTCGTCGGTCGTGATGCCGCTGATGGTCTCGGCCTTCTTGTCGGCGTACTCCTTTGCGCCGACGATCTTGTCGAAGAACACCGAGCCACCGGAGTCGGTCTTGAACAGACGCTGGATGCCGTAAGCGAAATCGGATGCCTTGATTGGGGTTCCGTCGGAGTATTTCATGTTCGGGCGCAGTTTGAGCTTGTAGGTCTTGCCATCCGGCGAGATCTCGGGCATGTCCTGGGCTAGCGCCGGGACCACCTGGGTGCCCTCCTTGCCCTTCGCGTGCTTGTAGGTGAGCAGCGGGGTGTAGACGTTCCAGAGCACCTCCCACCCTTCCAATGTGTAGGAGAGCTGCGGGTCGACATAGTCGGGGAATGAGGTCAATGCGACGTTGATCTCGCCGTGGCCTCCGCCGCCACCGCCGCCGCCGCCGCCTTCACTCTTCTTGCCGCACGCGGCGGCTCCGAAAGCGGTGAGGCTGATGATGCAGGCGATGACGAGAATCTTGCGCAGTGCTTTCACGGTGCTCCCTATGGCAGGCAATCCGGACACCCCCATACACCTACGCCAGATCGGTGGAGTTGGTCGGGCCTTCGGGGAATCTCGGTTATTGCACCCTCTTGCAGAAGCCATAACACCGCAACTCGAACGGGTTTAAAATCCTCCAGAAGAAGGTCGAGGTGGATTAAAGGGAGGCCTTCGAAATGATGAGCACAATTCATCGCTTGACAATTGTCGGCGCATCCGCGTTCGCGGCATTTGGATTCATGACGGTTGTTACACCGGGCGTAAGTAGCGCTGTCGAATGCGGGGCTGGAACCGTATTCGACCCGCCGTCGAACACGTGCGTGGCCGCGCCTCTTCCGCCGCCACCACCTCCTCCGCCGCCGGCGTGGAACGGGGACATCACACCGTACTTCTCGGTGGGGATCTGTGCGCCCATCCCGTTCGTTTCGTTGTGCGCCGGAATCTGAGAGCTTCTTAATAGCCGTCAAATTTTGCTGTGGGACTGGCACGAATTCGCCACACATGGGCGGTAGATCCTGCCAAATACCAGTGCAGATACATAGACGACATCTAATGGCGTCACAACGTCGTTTGCCTCATCGCATCGGGGTCGTTGCCGGACTCGGTGCGATTGCCGCCATGGGCATGATCACCGCCGGTTGTGCGGGCAAGGAGAAGGCGCCCGAAACCTCGACAACCACCACGACGACTACCACCACCACGACATCGCCTGCCGCCCCGGTCTCGCCGACCGAGAAGGCCCCTCGCCTCAATCCGCAGGCGCCGAATCAGTTCACGCCAAGTGTTTTGGCGCCGCCGCCGTCGCAGGCCCAGCCCGGCGAACACGGCCGGCACGTAACCGAAGGCAACTAGAACAATTGCCGAAATGTGGCGTCGAATTTCGGCGCTCATCGCGGCGTCGACTCTGGTTTCCGCGTCCGGTCTGACCGCCGGTTGTTCCTCACCTGGTGCGGCTGTCATCACCGGTCCGTTCGCGTCGCTGCTCGCCAGCTCGACGGGCCTCGGCCCGTCGAGCGTTGGTGACGCGCAACTCACCGTCGCCCTGTCGAGTTCTGCTCGCCCGGACGACCTGATGGCATGGGCCAGCGCGCGGAACCATTGGGTGCGATGGCGTTCCGGCGACGAATGGGCGATCGTCGAAGGCGCCGGTCATGATCTGGCGCAGGCCTTCGGTGTCCCGGTGAACGACTACCGGGGGCGGAAGGGCCAGATCTTCTACGCGTCACCGCAGCAGCCGTCGGTGCCTGCGGCGCTTCACGACGGCATCACCGGGCTGGGCAGGATCATGGGCTACACCCCGCATCGGACGAACCGGCCGGACATTCTTCCGCGTGAAGTGCCGAAGGGCGGCTTGCGTCCGGACGGCCTGCTGCAGGCGTACAACGCCGACCCTCTGGTACAGGAGGGACATACCGGCAAGGGCGCGACCATCGTGTTCTTCGAGTTCGACGGATTCGATCAGAACGACCTCGACAAGTTCGCCGACACGTCCGGGTTACCCCGGTTCACGCCCGAGGTCATCGGTCGGATAGAGGACGAAGCACAAGGCGAGACCACGATGGATCTTGAAGTGGCACATGCGATTGCGCCTGATGCCCATCTGGTCTACGTCAACGCCAGGTCAACCTTGGTGAGCGACGGGGCGTACGAGAAGATCGGCCGGATGTTCGAAGACGCCGACCGGCGGTTCCCCGGAGCCGTGTGGAGCCTGTCGATCGGATGGGCGTGCGACAAGTTCGTCAACGCCACCGACCTCATCCCCGTCCAAGCGGCACTGACCAAGGCTCAGGAACACGGCACGACGGCGTTCGATGCGACAGGGGACAACGCGGGCCTTGAATGCAAGGGCGCCGACGAGTGGTCGTCGCCGCCAGGGCCGGATGACGTTGGACTGGACGCGATCTCGTCACTGCCCACGATGACCGCGGTCGGGGCGACCACATTGTCTGTTGGGCCAAGGGGCCAGTGGCTGGGGGAGTACGCCTGGTTCGACTCACCGCTGTCCCAGGGGACAAGCGGCGGGGTGTCAACGCTTTTCGCGCGGCCGAAATGGCAGGAGAAGCTGGCGGCCGGTCGAGACACGGCGCAGCGGAGGCTGTCGCCCGATGTCGCCGCGGTCGGCGACCCGTTCACCGGGGTGAGGTTCATCTTCGCTCAGAATGAGTACGTCGGCGCAGGCACGTCGCAGGCGGCACCGATCTGGGCCGCGCTGGCGGTCCTGATGAACCAATACCTGACCGCGAACGGTGGACGGCCGCTGGGAAACGTGAACCCCGACCTGTATCGGGTCGCGGCCGGCGCAAACCTGCCGGGCTTTCGCGATGTCGGCCTGGGCGGCAACGCAGTTGACCTCGCACAGCCCGGGTACGACCTCGCAACGGGACTCGGCAGTCCCAATACCTACAACCTCGCCAAGAACATTCTCGCGATCCAGACGCAGGTAGCACGTCGATGACGCCCGAGGGCCCCGACGAGCTCTCAAGAGGACGCGAAGACGAGCACGGCCGCATCCCTCGGGTGCTGCAGCCGTTTGTGGCCACGTCCCTGTTTCCGTATCTCGCGGGCCGCTCGCGCAGGGCGTTCCGAATCAGCTTGGCCGCCTTGCTTGTTGTGCAGGTTGCGCTCGCCCTGCTGAGGTTGCAGGCGCCGTTGATCGCGATCGGCGCGACAGGCCTGCCCCTGATATTCGTGCTCTACATGTATGAGATCAATGTCCGACGCGATCTGACGATTCGCACACTGGTGCCCACCGCGGTGCTGGGTGCCGTTCTTGGTCTCGGGTGGGCGTTGTTGACGGGCGCGGTGATCGCCAGCTACTACGACGTCGCGCTTGGCGACGAGGTTGTCGCACGCCAGGTGCTCACTGCCGGAGTCGCGATTCCGATGGGCGCCGCGATCTTCATGCTGGTACCGGTGGTGGCGATGAGGCTGCTGCATCCGACCCGAGCGTTGATGGACGGGTTTCTGATCGGGGCGCTCGGTGCGATCTGCTTCACCGCGGCGGGAACTCTGACGCGATTGGCTCCGCAGTTCGCCACCGGCCTGATCGCGGACCGGCCGATCACCGACCTTCTGATCCAGGCGGCCCTGATGGGTGTGGCGCTGCCGTTGATCGCGACGTCATTCGGTGGGTTGGTCGGCGCCACGCTGTGGTTCGGTCGGCTCAAGCTGATCATCGCGAGCGTGCTGACCACCGTTGTCGTGTACGGCGGACTCGGGCTGATGGAACTGAGCCCGTTGGCGGAGGGCGTGCAAGTCGCGATATACGCAATCGTCACCATTTTCGCGTTGCTGGCGTTGAGGATTGGGCTGCAGATCGCGCTGCTGCGCGAAGGTGATGTCCCGACGTCACGCGACGAGAGCGACGGCGTTGCACCGGAACGCCAGGCGTCCCACGGCTGGCTGTACAAGACGCTGGGCGCGGGCGTCATCGTCGCCGCGGCGTTCGGTGTGACAGCGGCGGCGATCGCGACACCGACCCGTCCGCGCTACACATGCCCGCCCGACTGCGGGCGGCCTGCCGATAGGGCAGCCGGTCGAGATCAACCCGCGCTTCATCTCCGAGGACGGCAAGTTCTCGGTGCAGTATCCCGGGTCGGGATCGCTGTACAAGGCAACGATGAATCCGAACGGGGTCGACCTGGCGACACCGGCACGCTGCAACTCTTCGGCATCCCCGCCGAGAATCGCTCGCCAAAGCAGATCCTCGACGGGTTGATCGCCGAGCACTATCCCGACGCCGAAGCCGCCTACCAGATCCCCAACGCGATGGTTGGGTACCAACCGGGATACGGCGTCGTCATGGACGAGTACCCGCAGGACTTCAACGGTGAATACACCCGGCTTCGGCTGGTGGCCCTGTGCGCGGTCAAGTACGACTACGCGCTGATCGCCGCGGCGATCGGCCCGTACCACGAATTCACCCCGGACTTCGGCACCGGCCACCCGTCAGCGGCCAATCTCGCGCTTGCCCTCGATATCGGCAAGTACGTCAACAGCTTTCGGTGGCGTGGCGCACCGTCAGACTGAGACAGTCGACGGGGTGAATCGAACAGGCATCGAGTGGATGCCGTTCATCAGGTTCGATCGCACCCGTTCCACGGGACCCGCGAGCTCGAGATCGGACATCCGCGACAGCACCTGGGGAATGATCGCCGAGGCCTCGACCCGGGCGAGGTTCGCGCCGAGGCAGAAGTGCGTACCGCCGCCGCCGAATGCCAAGTGCGGGTTCGGCGCCCGGCCGATGTCGAACCGGTCGGGATCGTCGAATCGGGTTTCGTCGCGGTTGGCCGACGGGTAGAACATCGCAGCCCTGTCGCCCGCCTTCACGGAAATCCCGTGCAGTTCGGTGTCTTTGGTTGCGGTTCGGACGAACACCGTGACCGGGCTGGTATAGCGGAGCATCTCCTCGATCGCGGACGGCAGCAGCGTCGGATCCGCAGCGAGCCGGGCCTGCTCGCCGGGGTGGTCCATCATCGCGAGGATGCCCGCGGCGACCAGGTTGCGTGTGGTGTCACCGCCCGCATTGATCAACAGCAGGAAGAACATGTTGAACTCGAGGTCGGTGAGACGCTCGCCGTCCACCTCGGCCTGCAGCAGCGAGGTAGCGATGTCGTCGCCCGGCTCTGCGCGCTTGCGCGCCGCGAGTTCGGTGCCGTACTGGAACATCTGCATCTGCGCGTCCAGGACGTGTGAGTGCTCGACGTGTGTGTCGCCGACCGCGCCGCTGTTCATGATCTCGGTCAGTTCGTAGAGTCGGCGACCGTCTTCCAGCGGGATACCGAGCAGCTCGGCGATGACGAACGACGGTAGTGCGCCCGCGATGTCGTTGACGAAGTCGCACTCGCCTCGTTCCATCACATCGTCGACGATGTGGCGCGCCATGTCCGCCACGTGGTCGTTGAGACGTGCGACCTGACGAGGCGTGAACCCTCTGCTCACGAGCGACCGCAACTTGGTGTGTCGCGGTGGGTCCATCGTCAGCATCATCAGCCCCAACTGGAATTCGTCCTCCGGCCGCGCAGGTTCGAAGAACACACCGGAGGCCTGCGATGACCACGTCGCGCTGTCCCGGGATACGGCGAGGATCTCGTCGTATCCGGTCAGGGCAAGGAAGCCCGGCCCGTCGCCATACGGGTGCCATGCGACGGGCGCACGTCGCCGGAGCTCTTGGAATGCGTCATAAGGCACGCCCGACAGATAGGTGGCGGGGTCGGCGAGATCGACACCGCCGATGCCGATGGCGTCTTCAGGCACGCCACACAGTGTGACGGACATGGCCGACCGGCGAGACACATCGAACCGGTCGAGCGAAAACTGCCGGCTCGGTTAAGACACCCGACCGATTCGACGCCCATCAGACGTTACTGGCGTTATCCCCCGTCCTACCGGTTGGCGCGCCAGTGAGCTGCGAAAACGTTATCGCCTCAGAAGAACTGGGTGGTCTGTGTGCTGGTGCCGTTGTCGCAGGTGACGTTGATGTTCCAGTTGTCGAGCTTGGGAATGGCCGGAACGATCTTGAGATCGGTCGAACCGTTGGCTTCGAGCCGGAAGCTGCGCTTGAAGCCGTCTGCATCGTAGGTGCATTGAGACGTGACGCCGCTGCGGTCGGTGATGTGGACATTCAGGCCGCCGAGGATCGGATCGAACGACACCGTCGGCCCTTCTTTGGGAGCTGCTTGCTTGATGCATGTGAGAGGCGCCGCCGTAGCCCAGTCAGGATGCCCTTGGACTATCGGTGACGTATTGGATGATGTGCCGTGCGCAATTCCGTCGGGTCCGACGGCGCCGTTATACGACTGCGTGGCGCCCCCCGAGCCCTCGGGCCCCGGCATGCTCTGCGAAATTTCGATGAAATTGTTCTCGTGAACGACGGCGCTGGTAGGGACCGTCAAGTTTCCTGCGCTTGCCGGGCCGCTGAAGCTGGTTCCGTTCGCGTTGAACGAGGCTACGGTGTTCCCGTTGACGACGATATTGGTGGTACCCCCGAAACCCCACTGCTGACAGGCGGGGGGATCTGCCTGTGCGGGAACCGGCGCCACGGCAAGTCCCGCGGCGATCAAAGTTGTTGCGCTAGCAAAGAGTGACCAGCGATTCGAGTAGGTCATGGAACTGCCCTCCTGTCATGTCGGCCTATGCCCGACACATGAGGGCGACATTATGCGCCTGTGATCAGCAAATATATCGGGTGTTTCCCTACTTTTCGACGGCCGATGGCGCAAGTGATTGCTGTGTCAAGTAACAGCAGCTTTCTTAAGGGAACATTGAGGGATGCTGTGAATTCGGCGGTTTGCTCGTATGGTGCTACGTGATGGGTAGGCACAGTGTTGCCCGTAGCCGACGCAAGCCGTCGGCCGCCGTCGCTGCGATAGCCGCCCCCTACGCCCTCCTGCTCGCGGCGGGCGGAGACCTCAATCCGCTCGCGATGGGTAGCGGCGGAACGACCGATCAGCCGGCCGACAAGGTCGTCGAGGACGTCGCCGCGACCGACGTCGAGGTCGTGGCAGCGGCACCGACCGGATTCGCCGATACCCCCTCCAGCGTCGCGTCAGCGGTTGGCGCCACACCCGTTCAGTTCGCGTCGGCGTCGCGGTACCGGATCTACAACCGGGAGGCCGAGCGGGTGCTGCCCACAGGTCTCGCACCCGAGCGTGGACTCCAGATCAAGACCATCCTGGCGTCGCGCGCGATCAGCGCGCTGTTCCCCGAGATCCACAACATCGGAGGCGTGCGGCCGGACGCATTGCGGTGGCATCCTGACGGTCTCGCGCTCGACGTGATGATTCCCAACCCCACGTCGGCCGAGGGCATCGCGCTCGGCTACCGGATCGTGTCATTCGCTCTTGCGAACGCCGACAAGTTCGATCTGCAGGATTGCATTTGGCGCGGCGTCTACTACACGCCGGGCGGCGGAGCCAAACCGGGCGGTTACGGCCACTTCGACCACGTCCACATCACGACGCACGGTGACGGTTATCCCACCGGCGACGAGGTCTACATCCGCTGACCCTGCCACGCTCGCGCGGCGATGAGTTCCGGCACCAGCACCTCGGTCAACAGCCGAACAGTGTCGTCGGCGTCACCCGGGTAGCGCAGGTTGTATTGCGCGCCTTCGACGTTTCCCCCGACGCCGATAAGAGTGCTGCCCCGCGCGGTGGTCCACTCCGCCAGTTGCGGTTCCCAATCCGATCCGGCGAAGACCAGTAGCCGGTAGTCGGTGGTCTTGGTCAGGTAGACGTCGACATGGCTCCAGTCGCCGGTCTCGCAGCCGACCGCGGGAATCCTTGGGCCCTCCCGCAGCATCAAGGCGCCCTGTTGCGCCGAACAGAATCGGTGTGCCGGTGCCGCGAGATGTGTGCCCGCCGGTCCTAGTAGAGGCTCGGAAACCTCCAGACGCCAATCGGTCTCGGTGTCGAGCAGGTACGCGCTTGCGTCGGCCGATGCCGCGACGGTGGTCGATAGCTCGTCGGTGCCGGCACCCGTGAGGTGGCATTCGAGCGCGAGCAGCAGGGCAAGTGTGTGCTGGTAGCTGCGGCAGGCAACCCCGCCGACCTCGGGTTCGGCCATGAGGTCGACGACGGCGTCGCACCGCTGCGTGATGGCCGAGCCCGCGGTGTTGGTCAGCGCGACAGTGTGCACCGACCCGGGTAGCCGACCGAGGGCGTCGAGGGTCTCGGCGGAGCCCCCGCTGGCCGATGTCGCCACGACCAGCGTTCCTTCGTCCCAGGAGGGGAGCAGCTGCGACGATGCCAGCTCGGCCGAAGCGATCAATCCCCGCGCCCGCATGCGGGCAGCCGCAACGCCGCCGGCATAGGCCGACGACCCCATTCCGATCAGCACCACCCGCTCGATGTTCGGCGGCACGACTGTCGCCCATGGGTTTCCGTCGGCCAGTGTCGCTGCGAGGCGTTGCAGGACCTCGGGCTTGCGGTACAGGTCGGCGGCGAATCCATCGGGCTTCACGATCGGGCCCTTTCGTCGAGTAGAGCGGGCATCGCCGCATCGGGCACATACATCCACCTCGGCAGATGCCTTGCCGCATAGATGATCTCGCGTAGCACCTGCTGCATCTGGAAGGCGCGCAACGGTGCGGGGTCGTACAGGCCTGCGTGACCGAGCTGCGCGATTCGATCGGCGTATGCGCCGAGGAAGGCGGCTCGGACCGCGTCGTCGGCCTCGGCGAGCGCTGCGGCGTCGAGGGTTGCGTACTTGCTGGCGACGATCGCGGCGTGCGCCAACGACTGCGCCATGCCCGCGACGTCGAGAACCGCCGGGATGTGCAGCATCCGCTCTTGGGCGGACAGCACCGGGTTTCCGTCGAAGTCGGTCACCACGAACCGTCCATCGACGCGCAACACCTGGCCGACGTGCAGGTCGCCGTGTCCCTCGATGACCGGAGTGCCCGCGAGCGTGCTTAGCGTCTCCAGCACGTCCTCGATGTCACTGCGGCGCGCACGAGCGATTGCGACGCTCGCTGAATCATCAAGAGAACAAACGGTTTCCATCGTCTCCAACGCGGTGTCGCGCCAGCGGGCCGAGTCATGCGGAGAGGCAAGGGTGGCAGTGCGGGCGAGCGCGGCGTGCAGGTCGGCGACGACGGTGCCCACCTCCGTCGCCGCATCGACAGCCGGGCCTGGGACGTGGTTCTGGGCCGCGTCGGTGATCAACTCGACGGCCCACGTCCAGCCATCCACGGCTCCGGGAAGGTATTCGTCGACACTCGCCACGAGTGTCTCCGCACCGTCGGGCGGCTGCCACGTGACGAATCCCCAGGGGCTCGGCATGGCGCCGAACCCGGCGGCGCGGAGAATGCTGATCCGCCGCGGAGCGGGGTGCGGGCCCTCTTGCAAGTGGGTAGCCCACTTCACCACCGCGGATTCGCCGACGATGATCGATTCGTTGGTCTGGTCCACGCCGATCGCCCGCTCGCAGGACGCCGTGCGCTGCAACCACGATTGAATTGTAAAGCGGCCCTTGGTTTCCAGCCCGTGCGTTCGGGCCAGCAGCTCCAGCAGTGCCTCGCCCGCTCCATCGCCCGGCTCGGCGCGACGCCACCGCCCATCCGCGTCACGCACCTGGGGGAGGGCGGCCAGACCGTCGATGTCGGTGACGATGGCCAGGCGGCTGCCATCGGTGAGGTCGAGCGCGTCGAGCGGCTCAGGCGACCGAGGTGCGATGCTGCACACCCACCTGTTCGATGGCTTCGGCTCCGGCGCGAAGGCCGTTGCGGGCACGGATGGCGGCGCCCTGTTTGGCGAGGCGGTCCCGCAGTGCGGTGTCGGCAAGCAGACGCTCGACCGCGCCGGTCAGCTCGTCGTCGGCGAATCGGTAGGTGTCGAGCCGAACTCCGAAGCCGAGTTCGTCGATGCGCTGGGCGTTTTCGTATTGATCCCAGAACAGCGGAAGCACGATCAGCGGCTTGCCGAAGTGCAGCGTCTCGGTGACCGTGTTGTTGCCGCCGTGCGATATCACCAGATCGACCTGTGGGATCACCTTGGTCTGCGGAAGCATTTGTGCACCGATCATGTTGTCGGCCAACGCGATCCGGTCTGCCTGTGGCCCCTTGCTGACGATGAAGCGGTGCCGGGTGGTGCCCAGCACATCGACCAGGCGCTGCATGAGCTCGACATCGGCGCCGCCCAGCGAGCCCAGCGAAAGATAAACCAGCGCACTGCCTTCTGGCCGGTCGGCGACTTCGGGCGGCAATTGGTATTCCTCGTCGGTCTCGCGGACGCTGGAATCCATCCGGGTCCAGCTGTCGTCGAGCGGGCGTGCGTCGAGGTAGTCGGCCTCTGCCGGATAGACGTAGAGGTTGGCGGCGGCGTCGCGTGGCATGAACTCCAGGTCCGGCAGCGCGTCGGCGCCCTGCGCCTGCACCCACGCGTTGAAGTCGTCCCACATCGGGCGGTGGGTGCGGTCGAATTCCGTGCGGTAGGCGTCCCATTGGCTGCGGTCGGCGCTTGGCAGGCCGGAGAACGGCGGCGGAACATTCGGCCCGGTCATCTCGAGCGGGCTGCACGACACGATCCGCACGAACGGCGCGCCCGCGGTCACCAGCGCGGGGAAGAGTACGACGTTGTCCTCGACGATGACGTCCGGCCGGTGCGTGGCGATGATCTCGCGCAGCCGCGGCTCGCTGTGCTTGGCCCCGTCGATCAGCGCCTGGTAGGTCGGCTGGATGAACGACCCGAGCTGTTCGATGGTGGGCTTGCGGAACTCGGGTGCCGTCTCGGCGATGAAGTCGGTCCAGAAGGCACCGGCGTCCTCGTCGCCCGCGTTCTCGGTCGGTTCGGCGAGGTCCACCAGCTCTTCGACGAAACCGAACGGGGTGAGCTTGCCCGCCCATGAGCTCTCGGCGGCGAAAACGATGGTGTGGCCGCGGTCGCGCAGGATGGCCGCCAGGCCGATGCACTGGTTCGTCGGTCCGTAGGCCGACTCGGGCCAGAACATGATTGTCAATGGGGTCGGCGCTGTTGGCATGGTCGGACGATACTGTGCCTGCGAAAGGAGTGGGCATGGAACTGGGTCTCGGCGGCAAGCTCGCAGTGGTGACCGGCGCTAGTAAGGGCATCGGTTTGGCAGTCACCCGACGTTTTGTGGAGGAGGGCGCCCGCGTGGTGGCGGGGTCGCGGTCGGTCACCCCCGAGTTGGCCGAACTCGTCGACAAGGGAGCGGTCGAATCGATCACCGTCGACCTGGCAGGAGCGGACGGTCCGGCGCAGCTGATCGCGGCCGCGGGCGATCGGATAGACATCCTGGTGAACAACGTCGGCGGCGCGACCCCCCGGCTCGAAGGCTTTCTCGAGATCACCGATGACATGTGGGAGCACACGCTCAACCTGGATTTCATGGCAAGCATGCGGGCGATCCGGGCAGCGATCCCGGTGATGCTGGCCAACGGCTCCGGTGTGATCGTCAACATCGGCTCGATCAACGCGCGACTGCCGCTTCCGATGGTCACCGACTACAGCGCGGCGAAGGCGGCCTTCAACAATCTGGCCAAGGCGCTGTCAATAGAGTTCGGGCCGAAGAACATTCGCATCAATACGATCGATCCCGGACCTGTCTCGACGGAATTCTGGACGGGCCCAGGTGGGGTGGGAGACCTGTTGGGCAGCGCCAGCGGCAAGTCCGCAGACGAGGTCACCAAAGAGTTCGCGTCGAACTCGCCGACCGGCCGGTTCACCAGGCCGGAAGAGGTGGCCGACCTTGTCATGCTGATGGCCAGTGACCGGTGCGCCAACATGTTGGGATCCGGCGTGACGATCGACGGCGGTATGGTCCCGACGCTCTGACCCCTCAGGGGCGAAAGGTCACGCCGCCGTCGACGCTGATCGTCTGCGCGGTGATGAAGCTGCCGTCATCCGACAGCAGCAGCGCGCCCATGGCGGCGACGTCGTCGGGCGTGCCGAAGCGCGATTTGATCATCTGCCGGGCCCGCGTCTGGTCGACGATCCCGTCGGGCATCGGGTTCTCGTCGAACTTGTAGTGCCAAATCAGGCCCGGCGCAATCGCATTGGCTCGGATGCCCTTCGGACCGTACTTGCGTGCGATGTGGCGCATCAGTGCCAGCTCTGCAGCCTTGCTCATCTGGTAGGACACCCTGCTACCGGCGCCGTTGTACGCGTCGATCGAGGCGGTGAAGACGAGCGACCCGCCTCCGCTCTCGATCATCGCCGGGATCGTGTGCTTGGCACAGATGACGAAGCCGCGGGTGTTCACTCGCATCACCTCGTCAAAGGCCTCCAGCGGCAGATCGACCACGCCGCCGGGAAGGTATGCGTCGGCGGCGTTGGTGAAGTTGACGTGCACGCCGTCGAGGCGGCCGAACGTGTCGACGGCGAGCTTGACCGTCGCGATGACCGACTCCTCGTCGGCGCCGTCGACTGGCACACCGAGCACGCGCTCGCTCGCGGCGTCGAGTTCGCCGGCTACGCGTCGCGCCAAGTCGCCGTCGAGATCGCCGATCACCAGAAGCGCGCCCTCATCGAAATAGCGCCGCGCCAAGCCGTTGCCGATGCCGCCCAGTCCGGCGACTATGACGACCTTGTTGTCGAGCAGTGCTGTCATCGGTCAGATCCTTCCCGAAACGACCTCCGCCAGTCGACCCGGCGTGGAATCGTTGTGTTTGCGGACCAAGACTGCAAAACGAGAAGGGGCCATGACATGCCGCCAAAGAAATCCGGAAAGGGCAACGTCTCCACCCACGAAGAACTGGCCCGCATGGCTTCCGAGGGTGTGGACGTCTCCACCGTCATTGCCCTTGCCGGTTACGTGGGAGAGCCGCCCGATGAGGGTGTGGTCAGGCTGCATCCAGACCTCGTGGACTTGTCGGTGAGTATCGACATCTCCGCTGATGACATCGTCGCGACTCGGGATGCTCCCACGGAAACGATGCCGTTGGGTGGCGTCGTGGTCTGGGTGTCACGTACCGCGGAGGTCACCTTCCGCCGCACGCGCACCGTGAAGTCGACCGCGCAACAAGTCAGAGGGTTCTTCGGTGCTGGTCCCGCACTCGCCCCCCAAAGCGACGAGGGCGACCGGCTGAATATCCAGGTTCGTCCGTCTACACGTGAGGTTCCCCCGGTGTACCAGGGCCCAGAGACGTGTGCCCCTTGCACCTCGAAGAACTGCGCGTCGCGGTGCCAGAAGTCCTGCCAGTCGAAAATGCAATATTGAAACTCGACGACCTGTGCGCACGCTTCGACCGGGGCGAGTTTCCGTCCGCGAGCGCACGCGAGCACCCGGAGCGGGTGGCGGTCCTCACGGCGCGCGAGGCCGTCACTGCCGCTGTGCGCGACGACGAGTTCCTGATCGACTGTCTGGCACACGAGTTGGATGTGCTGGAACGGCGGCTGCCGCGCCGCGGACTGGATCCGTTCTACACGCTGCCGGAACTCGGGATCCAGTTCGCGCTCGGCTATTGGCCCCCGGGCCGGAGTGCCGGCGCTCACGAACACACCGCGTGGACGATCACCGGCGTCTGCTTGAACCAGCTGGAGGTGCGGACGTTCGACCGCGAGGAGTCCTACCGTCAGCGCACTCTCGTGCCGAAGAACCTCTTCGACGCGGCGGCAGGCGGGGTCGGCTTCATCTACGAGCCCTGCATCCACGACCCGCGAAATCCGACAAACCGCTGGTCGCTGTCCCTCCATGTCATCAGCCCCAGGGACGGCGAAAGGCTTGAGCCGGACGCGTGTTTGCCGGTCCTGGAGGACTGGCGGGCGCGGCGAGCGGGGGACGCTGACGACCCTTACGCGGCGGTGGAGATGGCCAGGTTTCACCACGTCCTTGTCGGCCAGATCGCCCGTTTCGTTGCCGGGATCGACGTCCGCGGCGCTAACGACCTACTGGTCCGTTGCAGGCGGCTGGGTGCCAAGGCGGGCAGCCAAAAGCTCGGCACCGCAGCAACTCTCACGGTTGTTCATGAGCGTCTGCACCTCGTCTGCCGTGAGGTCGACGGTGGTGTCGCACTCGGGTTCGAGACCCCTGGCGGATGGTCCGAACAGCTGAGGATGTCGCGCTTGGGCCGCGAAGCGGTGGCATTCTGCGCCAGCCGGCCGGCCTTCGACGTCAGTGAGATTCCCGGACGCCTGACGAGCGAGGAGCGATGGTCGATCGCTGAAGCGCTCGTCGAGTCCGGCACATTCAGAGTGGAGGCTTGCTGATGAGAACCGCAGCAGCCCAGGCGACTCCGGCGTCGGCCACAGTCTTCGACGCGCTCACGTTCGAAGCACCCTACGTGGTCGAACGGCTCGTCAAGGACCGGGTCGTCGGCTCCGTTGCCGAAGGCGAGGAACTATTCAACGAGGCGAAGAAGTACCTCGTCCTTTCCGAGGTCCATAGGGATCTGGTCGTCGGCATGTACTCGGTACGTGTCGACGAAGCGTGGCACGCGCTCATCCTGTACACGGATCAATACCGCGAGTTCTGCAAGAAGTACTTCGGCAAGTACATCGGGCATGCCCCGACGAACGCGCCGGAAGCGGACGATCACGATCACGATCACCAGCATCGCCAGGAATTGACCTTCGAAGAGTTTCGGGAGAAATACGAGGATCTGTTCGGTGAGCCGTTGCCCGACGTCTGGTACAACCTGCGCGGGGTGAGTCCCGACCGACGGGTGTTCTGCGATCTGGCAGGGAGTATGACTGTCACGCAGCGTGATTCGGTGGCCGAGCTCGTGGACGACACCGGTGACGTCGTCATTTCGGTGAATGACTTGGCCCTTTCGGCGCTGGAGTTCATCGCGCGGACCGGCGCCTTCTACGTTCGGGAACTCCCCGGCGACCTCACCGATGGTGAGAAGGTCGCCCTGATCGAGGGGCTGATGGCGGCAGGAGCGATTCGGCCGGCTCCATAGCGATGAGTTTCGCTCACCCGCCGTGTCTATATATGGGTAGCAGCGATAGGAGAACCCGATGACCGAACAGACGTCGACGCCCATGCAGGCCAAACCGGCCGTCGTCGATCAGCAGACCTGGCGCAATGCCCTCGATGATCTGCGGCGCAGAGAGAAGGCCGCGACGCGTGAGCTGGACGCCATCGCCGCGCAACGCCGTCGGCTCCCGATGGTCGAGATGCCCGACTACACGTTGATCGGCGAGGAGGGTCCGGTCCGGCTGGCAGATGTGTTCAAGGGCCGCTCGCAGCTGATCGTCTACAACCACATGTGGGAAGACGGCGCGGAGTGGCAGTGCCCCGGCTGCACGGGTTTCACCTCGCAGTTCACCCGGCTGGAGTTCCTCGACAACTATGACGCGCGGTTCGTGATCGTCACCAACGGACCGATCGAGGAGGCGCTGGCCTATCGGGACAAGGTCGGCAACAAGATGGACTGGTACTCGTCGTCGCAGAGTTCGTTCGGCGCCGACGTCGATGCGCCGCCCGGCGCCGGCTTCGGCGTGAACGTGTTTCTGCGTGACGGCGACACCGTCTACCGCACCTGGCACACCAACGGCCGCGGCACCGAACAACTCAGCCATAGCTTCGCGCTCATCGACCTGCTGCCGTGGGGACGCCAGGAGGAATGGCAGGACTCGCCGGACGGTTGGCCGCAGTCGCCGACGTATTCGCGATGGTCGGATTCACCGGACATCGCAAAGGCGTACGGCAACAGCGGATAGCAAATAGGCAAACTGCGACCCTGCTGGTCGTTCGCTGAAGAGATTCTGCGAAATAGCTGGTAGGGCGATTGGAATTGTTGGTCCCCGAAGTAGGGAAACACCCTATATCTTCTGTGGGCAAACAACTATAGCCTCCGGGCATGATCGCCACACGGGTTTCGCATCACTCTTCTTCGCGAGTACCGTTACCGGTTTCTCCGCCTTCTCTGGTGCCTTGGCCGCGCCGATCGCGCATGCCGATCCTTTGGACAACATTCGTGGTGCAGTAATCGCGGCGCGAGCGAACACGGGTTGTCCGCCGCTGAATAACAACGGGCAATTGGAAGCGGACGCGCAAGCCTACGCGCGGAACCCCGTATCCGGGCAAAACGCCAACCCAGGTGGCTACCCCGGTGTGTTAGACGGTGCGGCACGCGCAAAGAGTCGCGCTGAGGACGCCATGAATGAAGTACTGGTGGATTTGAGTTCGGCCCTTCACGATTGCAGCTGGAAGGACTACGGCGTCGGCATGGTTCGGAGTAACGACAACAGCTTCGTCGCGGTCTATCTGGGCCAGCCGCCGGCACCCGCGGCACAGGCACCCGCCAATAACCCAGCGCCCGCGAACAATACGAATACCGGCGGCGACGCAAAGCAACAGGCCGAGCCGCCCGCGCCGCCTCCGAAGGACGGCGTCACGATGGATATCGACCAGTCGGATTCCACCAAGGTTGCCGTGACCGTAACGAACACATCGCCGTTGGACGGCAACTGCACGTACGACGCAAAGAAAACTGCGGGTTTGTTTGGCCAGCAGGACGTCAACAAGACCTTCTCCCTGGCCCCGGGCGCCGGCACGACGCTGACGTTCCCGGCAGTTCCGGTCGGCAGCACCTACCACGTGGTGGTCTCGTGCCATGGCACGTTCAACGGGCAGGACGACGAGTTCGGCCGCAAGGAGCAGGACGTCAGCGCGAAGCTGTAACTTCGCGGCTTAGTGCACGCATACGTCGACTTTCGGGTCGCACGGCGTTCTGAGCCGGCGGCGTATCGACCTTCTTGGGTGCAGGACCGACGGGAATCGGCTCCGGTGCCGGTACCGGTGCAGGTGCCTGGGCCGCGGGATCCTGCTTGGGCACCTGGGCGGCCGGGTCCGGTTGGGGCGCTTGGGCGGGTGCCTGTGCCGGGGCTTGAGCGGGTGCCTGCACGGGAGGCTGTAGCGCCGGAATCCCGGCGGGGTTCTGGGGGAAAGGTATCTGCGGCAACGGAATCGACCCGAGCGGAGGCTGGGGGATCGGTTCAGGCAGTGGCGCGGGCGCCAGGAAGGCGGTGGCGCCTGAGGCGTCGGTATCGGTGCCTGAGGCGTGGGGATCGGTGCCTGAGGCGTGGGAATGGGCTTGGCTTGCGGCGTCGGCAGCGGGGCCGCCGGACGCGGTGCGGGAACGGCATTGGGTGGCTGCGGTGACGGCATGACCGCGGCGGGGGTCGGCAGGGGAATCGTTGGGGACGGGGTAGGCGACGGCTCCTGTTGCACAACGCCGCTCGGCGAGAGGGCGGTGCTGGGCATGTACACCCAGGCGAGTGTTCCGCCGAGGACCAAGAGCGGAATGCCGATCAAGAACGCCATCAACGGCACCACGCGGCGCTTGTCCTCATCTACGGGAGCGTCGGCCAGCAGCGCAGCCTCCGGTTGAGGTGGATACGGCTGCGGCGGGGGTGGGATTGCAGGCGGGGGTGCGGTCGAGGCGGCGTTGAGATGCGACTGCTCGACCCGCGGATTGCTCTGTGTGGCCGCGGTATTGGCGTTGCTGCTCATGCCGTGCGAAGCGGACGTCAGCTCGAAGTCCCGCATGACGCTGTTTTTCAGCCAGCCCGGCGCTGGGATCAGCAGCGGCGCCGCGCCGAGGAGGGCGCGTGGACTCACCGATCGGCGGCGCTCACCGTCGCAGGCGGCACACGATTCGATATGCCGCGCAATGCGCTTGCGCATCAGAATGTTGAATTGGCCGTCCCAGCCGTGCAATACCGACGCCAACTCAGGGCAGCTGGCCGGATCGGCCTGTACGCGCCGCGCCACCAACAACGCCCCGAGTGATCGTTCGATAGTTTCGCGGAGGCGACCGACCATGGTGTTGGCGTTCGTCTGAGTGACCCCGAGTGCCATCGCGAGCTCGGGTCCGTCGAGCCCTTGGCGGTAGGCCAATTCCAGCACCGCCTGATCGCGCTCCGACAACCCGCCTGCGGATTCGGATATGAGGTTGGCCAGCTCCAACCGATGGGCCATCGTGTCCGGGCTGGCATCCTGCGATACGACGTCCGGCATCTCGTCGGATGGCCGCTCGCGCTTGAGTTCTCGGAGTCGTTTGTGGGCCTCGTTGCGAACGATCGAGTAGAGCCAGGGGCGCAGCTTGTCAGGCTCGCGGAGACCGCCGACGCTGGTTGCCACGACGCAGAAACCGTCCTGTACACAGTCCGCTGCTGAATCGCGATCGCGGAGCATTCCGATGCAGAAGTCGTGCAGCTTGTCGGCGTAGCGGTCATAGATCTCGGCGAACGCGCGACGGTCGCCGTCGGCCGCAGCGAGGGCCAATTCGGCATCACTGCTACCTGGCCCTATGCCACTCCAGTTCGAAAGGGCGGCGGTCATGACGTGTACTCCAAGTTCATTGAGTGGCGGTTGCTGTCAGCGTAGTTGCTCAGATGGTGCATGGCGTAGTAATCGGGTGATGGATCGGCCTCAGCCCGGGCTCCGTGGCCCGGGCTGAGCACCCGTTGCGGGGATCTTTGCGGTCTAGTTGGTCTTCTGCGTGGTGTTGTTCTGGGCATCGCCTCCTTTCTCGTTACCGTTTGCTGTCGTGTCTCCCTTGGTGGTGCCGTCGGTCGTGGTCGTCGCGGTCTTCTCGCCGCTGTTGTTCGGACCCACCGATACCTTGACGTCGCCACCGTCCTGACCCGCGACGCCGACGCCGACGAGCGGGGTATCGACCTTCACCCCGCCCTGGCTGCCGACGTTGACGCCTGCGAGGGGCGTCTGGATCGAGACGCCGGGGCCGTTCGGCTGCGCTGGGGCGGGAGCTGGAGCCGGGGCGGGCGCGGGTGCAGGAGACGGAGCCTGAGCAGGAGCGGCGATCTGCTTCGGCGCGGTGACCGAATTGGGCGCGGCGATCGACCTCGGAGCGACGGCCGGGGTGCCGACCCGCACCACCGGAGCCGGGTTGTTGACGATCACTGGAACGGAGGCCGGTCCGTTCTGCGCGGGGGCCGCGACCTGGATCTGCGGCAGGTTGACCGTGGGTGCTTGAGCAGGGGCCGCACTCGTGGCGGCGGTCGGCGCCGGCTGCGGCTGCGAATCCGACGAGTTCATCAGGTAGACGCCACCGAAGGCGGCGGCGCCGACAACGGCCAGTCCCGCGACGAACAGCAGGGGCTTGAGTGCGGAAGAGGACTGCGCGACGGGTGCTTGCACCGGCGCGGGCTGCTGCTGCATCGGGGCGGGCTGGCCGTAGTAGGAGCCGTACCCGTAGTCGGGCTCGGGAGAGTAGGAGTAGCTCGGCTCGGGGGAGCACTGCGAGTACGCCTGCGAGACGTTCGAGCGAAGGGTCGGCTCGGCGTAACGGACGAAGGTGGTGGCGTTGGTGTTCATGGTCTCTCCTGTTGGCCTGAAGGTCGCGGTTGCGGCGCTTACACGGGTAGGAGCGATGGCCACGGGGCACTCGCACACTTTTTTCGAAAAATTTTGAGATTGTTTTGTAATACCGCTCTGAGCTGCATAGACGCACTCAGAGGCCAGTCGAACGTCACCATTGGGCAACGGCGCGGCGCGGCGCGCCGTGTGGTGCATGTCGGCTGCACACGATTAACGCCGTCGTTTAAAAACGCACTGATCTATTGCGAAATGTCGAGCACAACTGAAGGAGTCGACGTCGATGGCGATCTTTGATCGATTCAACATCAAGGCACTTGCTGCCTGGGCTGGGTTGTCGGGGGCCGCCTTGGCGTTGAGCGCTGGCGCGGCCGCCACACCGCTGATGACGGGCGGCTACGAATGCATGCAGTCGTCGGCGGGCGCAGCCCCGGCTGCGGCTGCGGGTGCGCCGGCTGCGGGTGCGCCGGCGGCGGCTGCGGCTGCGCCCGCGTGCTTGGCCGGCGCCCCACTCGCTGACATGGCAGGCATTCCGATGGCGCTCCCTGGACCGGTGCCCGCGGCACCGCCGGTGCCCGTGGTTCCGCCTGTGGCCCCGCCCGTGATCCCGCCTCTTGCGCCGCCCGTGGCTCCGGTCGTGCCCGCGGCCGCACCCCTGCCGGCTGCACCGGTTGCTGCGGGCGCTCCGATCGACATGGCCGTCGGCTATGGCGGTAAGGGACAGCCGACCGGTCCGCTCCCGGCCGGCGCCCCGGTGCCCGGGCAGCCGCTTCCTGCCGGTCCGTCGGGCGGGTAAGGGCGGGTCGCCCTTACTCCACCACTATCACCGGGTCGCCGACGTTGACCGTGTTGTAGTACCACTCGGCGTCCTCGGGGCTCAGGCTGATGCACCCGTGGCTGACGTTCTCATATCCGAGTGAATTGACGGCCCACGGCGCCGAGTGCACGAACAGGCCACGGCTGGTGATACGAACGGCGTAATCCACTGTGAGGTAGTAACCGTCGGGATCGGTGATGGGGATGCCGACGCTGCTCGAATCCATCGTGATCGAGCGTTCCTTGCCCAGCACGGTGTAAGTGTCGACAGGCGTGGGGTATTCGGGCCTACCGAGCGAAGCCGGAAACACTCCCTGTTGTCCCCAGAAGGGTCGATGATGCGGCGCGGGCAGGTCGGGCCCCGGTCCCGCTGCGGCGCCGTCGATGGTCACGGTGAACGTGTGCTTCGAGATGCTGGCGGTACCGACCACGGCGGGACCCGTTTGGAACGCCGTCGATTGATCGCCCACCGAGAGCGCAATCGTGGTGTGCGCCGGCCAGAATCGGTCGGGAGCCCACTGCACAACCTCGTTGTCGAGCCATTCGAACTTGCCGGTCATCGCGGGCTTCGACTTGATGTCAAGGGCACGCTCGGCCGCATGCCGGTCGGCGACAGGCCCGTTGAACGTCACCACCACGGGGTGTGCCACGCCTACCACCGCGTCCCGCGTGGGTTGAACCGATGCCATCGCGGACCTGACCGACTGGTTCGCCGCCGCCTCGCTGACTTCGGCCGGCGCCGCGAGCACACTCGCAGCGATCACATTCATTGCAAGAACACACCGAACAACCCCGCGCATGGGCTCCGATTCCTTAGAAATTACAACGTTGTCAATAAGATCCTAGGGGCGCGGTGACTACTGGATGCGCAAGGGCGCGTTAGCAATTCGATCAAGGCTCTGTCACGTTGCGGCTACGGCGAGCAAGTAGGCAGAGGCTATCGGTACGACTTCAACTCTGTGAGAGGGCAAGTCGTTGTGCGAAGTTACAATGACTCAGTGGACGAGGCGGCGTGGGCAGCAAGACGCTCGCATTGATCGGTTCTGTAGTGGGCGAGAGGTTGTTCGTCATCGGTGACTTGACCGGGCCGGATAACCGGTTCGCCCCGTGGGACACATCGCTCGACGATTCCGTCCGTCGGATTCGCGGTGAGTACGTCGATCGGTTCGACGATAAGACGAGCGAGGGCGCGGCTGCACCGTGAGTCCGAGCCGCCCTGCTCGTCCGTAAGACTCTTGACCCGCTCTTTTAGCCGTCGGCCTGTGGCGGATCAGTTTAAGCTCTGATCAGGTGCCATGGCGCCGCCGATATCGAGACTTGAGATGGCCAGGAGCGACCCGCTGCCGACGCAGCAGGGAGATGTTTACGCCGGGATCCCGGCGGAGTTGACGGCTGCCGGTTTCGAGGATCCCGAGGAAATCGGCAGAGGCGGTTTCGGCGTCGTCTATCGGTGCAGCCAACCCGAGCTCGATCGCACGGTCGCGGTGAAGGTGCTGATCGCGGATCTCGAGCTCGAAAACCTGGAGCGGTTCGTGCGCGAGCAGGTCGCGATGGGCAAATTGTCCGGCCACCCGCACATCGTGACCATCTTCCAGGTCGGGACTACAGCCACCGACCGGCCGTACATCGTGATGCAGTATCACGGGCACGGTTCGTTGGAGGACAAGGTCCATGACAACGGACCGATCGGTTGGGCTGACACGCTGCACATCGGCGTGAAGGTTGCGGGCGCATTGGAAACCGCTCACCGGCGCGAGACCCTCCACCGCGACGTCAAGCCGGCGAACATCATGCTCACCGACTACGGCGAACCGCAGCTGACGGACTTCGGGATCGCCCGCGTGATCGGCGGGTTCGAGACGGCCGACGGCGCAGTCATGGGTTCGCCTGCGTATACCGCGCCGGAGGTGCTGCTCGGCGAGCCACCTGAGGTGACCTCGGATGTGTACAGCCTGGCGTCGACGCTATTCTGCGCCGCCACCGGGCACGCGGTATTCGAGCGCCGCAAGGGCGAGCAGATGATCGCCCAATTTCTGCGCATCACCAGGCACCCGACGCCGAGCCTGCGAGACTCCGGTCTGCCTGCCGACGTATGCGCGGTGATCGAGCACGCGATGTCGCGCAATATCGAAGACCGGCCGGCCACCGCGGAGGCTTTCGGGGAGCAATTGCGGGAGGTGCAGCGGCTGCACGGCTTGCCGGTCGACGACATGCCCATGCCCATAGCGGCGCCGACGATCCGGTACAACCCGGCGCGGTCGCCTGGCACGCCATCCACCAGCTACCCGGCGCGCACGCTGACGCCGCCCGCACCGGCGACGCGGTTCCAGTCGCCGGTGTCGAGGAAGGCGTTGGTCGATCGCGCTCGGTTGATCGAAGTCCTGCGCATCGGACAGAGCAAGAAGCTCACGGTGATTCACGGCCCAACCGGTTTCGGTAAGAGCACACTGGCTGCCCAGTGGGCGAAGAAGCTGAGCGCCGAAGGCGTGGCAGTGGCCTGGTTGACGGTCGATCATGACGACAACAATGTCGTCTGGTTCCTGTCGCATCTGATCGAGGCCATCCGCGCGGTGACGCCCGGCCTGGCGACCGAGCTGGGTGTGGTGTTGGAGGAGCATGGCGACGAGGCCGAGCGTTATGTGCTCACCTCGCTGATCAACGAACTCCATCAGAGCGGCACACGAATGACCCTGGTGATCGACGACTGGCAACGGGTCACCGACCCGGCGACCTTCGGCGCGATGCGCTATCTGCTGGACAACATCGCTCCCGGGCTGACCGTGATCGTGACCAGTCGCAGTCAGGGTGGCCTGCCGATGAGCCGGATGCGAATGCAGGACGAATTGGTCGAAATCGACGCCACCGCCTTGCGTTTCGACGTCGCTGAATCGGAGAACTTCCTCGTCGACCTCAGTGGACTTGACCTCGACCATGCCGACGTCGAGGAGCTCACTGCGAAGACGGACGGCTGGGTCGCCGCGCTACAACTGGCATCGCTATCCCTGCGCGGACATGACGACCCCGTCCGGTTGATCGGCACGATGACCGGCCGCCATCACGCGATCAGCGAGTTTCTCGTCGAGAACGTGCTCGACATCCTGGAACCGTCGATGCTCGACTTCTTGTTGGCCACCTCGATCACCGAGCGGATCTGCGGGGATCTCGCGTCGGATTTGTCCGGTGTGCCGGACGGGCAAGCGATGCTGGAGCACGTCGAAGAACGCGATTTGTTCCTGCGCCGGATCGACGACCAGTGGTTCCGCTACCACCAGCTCTTCGCCGACTTCTTGCGGCACCGGCTCAGCCGTGACGATCCCGAGCGGGTCGTGCGGCTGCACCGCGCGGCCTCGGTGTGGTTCGCCGATCACCAAATGGTCAGTGAGGCAGTCGATCACGCGTTGGCAGCCGGTGATGACGAGCGGGCGGTGCAGCTCGTCGAGAATGACGGCATCGATCTGGTGGCGAATTCACAAATGGCCACGCTGATCGGTCTCGTGGGCAAGTTGCCACCTGCTGTCGTGAAGTCCGATCCGCGGCTGCAACTCGCGCTGGCATGGGCCAACATCGTGTTGCACAGGATTCCGGCGGCCGAACAGGCACTGGAACTGATGGAATCCGGGCTGACGAAGTCCGGCGTCAGCGACGACGAGATCGCGGACCTGCGCGCGGAAGGCGGCGTCGTGCGGGGAGTCGCCGACCTGCGCTCTGACCGGCTCGCGGGCATCGACGAACACATCGCGTCGTGTCTGGAACGACGAGACCGCTTGCGTCCGTTTGCCGTAGGCGTGGCAGCCACCGTGTCGACGTTCGCCGCCGCGTATCACTACGACCTTGACGAAGTGAACCGAATCCAGGCATGGGCGGCACCGTACGCCGAACGCAACCGCGACAGCTTCAACATGGTTCACGGTCTGTGCTACACGGGGCTCGCGCACCAGTTGATGCTCGACATCACGACAGCGGAGTCCTGTTTCCGCAAGGCCCTCAAGATCGCCAAGCGGTCCGGCGGCAGTCATTCCTACACCGCCCGGCTGGCCAGCTCGGCGCTTGGCGAATTGCTTTACGAGCGAGGCGATCTCGACGAGGCGGCCCGCCTTCTCGAGGAGGGCTACAAGCTCGGGCCCGAGGGCGGCTCGGTCGACTTCAAGATCTTCCGGTACGTCATCGCCGCCAGAATCAAGGCGCTGCAAGGTGATCGGCGTGCGGCGGCCCGACGGCTCGACGAAGCTTGCCGGGTCGCGCGCACGTTGTCGCTGAAGCGACTGCGGGCGATGGCCGAGCACGAGCGCACCCGCCTCGGGCTTCCTCCGCATCCGGATTCTGATGCGTGGCCGCCGACGTCCTACGAGTCACGCCGCCAGCCGGTGGACGCGATCGACGAAATCACGGTCCAATTCGAGGAGGCCTCGGCCATCCGGCTGCTGATGGCTGCCGACGATCCAGAGCGCGGCGAGCTGGCCTGCCGGTGGGCGCAGGAGTGGGTCGACCGAACCTCGTCGCCGAGCCGCCCGCAGGCGCTGCTGCGTGCGCGTCGTCTGCTGGGTGCGAGCCTGTCGGCTGCAGGACGCGTCGAAGAAGCAAAGACCACCATTGCGAGCGTTGCCGCGCAATGCGCGGAGTTGGGAATGTTGCGTTACCTCGTCGACGGCGGTCCGTATGTGGTGGCGATACTTTCGGAACTGCAGGCCGACCAGCGGGCCGGTTGGTGGCGCCCCGAATGGCAGGAGATCCCACCCGATTTCCTTGAGGCAGCGGTCAATGCCGCAGTCGCACAGCGGATTTGACAGCTAGAGGACAGGCAGACGATGCCGCCACCGCCGGTCGGCACCATCGCCTCGATCGCGAACTTGCAGGTGAGGAACATGCCGCGCCCGTCGATGGCCATTACATGTTCCCAGTCGGCGGGTCGCCTCCGTCGCATCGCCGAGCGGGATTATGCCCGCGTGGCGACCAACACGTCGAGCCGGCCGAATCGATCGGCCGCTGCCCCGATCATCCGCCGCGCGTCCTCCTCGACTGAAACGTCGCCGACGACCGTCTCGACCTCAGCCCCTCCGTGCCTTAATTCATCGGCCAGCGCCAACAGCGGATCGCCCTGAATATCGGTCGCGATCAGGCGCGCGCCCTCGCGCTGCGAAGAGTTCGGCGGTCGCCCGGCCGATGCCGAACGCCGCGCCGGTGATCACAGCTGACTTGCCGTGGAGGCGTCCATCCTTGGGTCACGGGAGGCGATGGGCGCGGTTAACTCGAACGCCACAGTCGAATCAGCGCGACAACGAGCATCTCGTCGAGACGGGTCAGCAGGTCCAACACCTGGAACAGCCGACGGCCCCGGTCGTGCCCGATCGCGGCGACGATGACCGCATAGATCAGCGACAACGCGACAACGGCCTCGACGCTCACGGGCCGGGACTCTACGCCGTTCCTTCCACGTTAGAGATCAGATCGGTCAGCCCGGTGGCCGCTGGCTAGAAGTAGTGGCGGCGGCCGCCGACGGCGCGTCCCGTTGCGCCGAGGAGCGCCAGCACCACACCGATGATGAGCACGATGATTCCGATGGTCCAGAGGATGGATATCTTGAGCAGGAATCCGGCGATGAGCAGGATGATTCCAAGGATGATCATGGCTGTGAGCCTTTCTATCCGCCCGACTGCCCGCTAGGGAATCGGACCGGTCGAGCGGCTGCTCGACACTGGTCTCGCTCAAGTACCCCTAACGCGGGGTGCCTATGCACCCTGAGGGAACACCCTCGTCAACAGGCTGAAAATAAATTGCGGACAACCGGCGATCAGCTCGTCAGTCTGCAATACTGCGCGTGCGTCAATAAACGCGGCCATCCGACGAACGGCGAAGTCATGGCTGGTAAGCACAGGGCAAGGACCACCGCGCGGCGCCATACTGAGGCGCACGTTTTGCTAGGTACGGGCGCGATAACTCTCGGTCTTGGTATCGCGCTCACCACCGGGTCGGGTGTCGCTGCGGCGGACTCGAACAACTCGGGCAACTCACCGTCGTCCGGCAATCAGCCACCGACGACGTTGATCCGGACGACCATCAGCGCGCAGAGTGTGAATACGTCGACTCTGTTGCCCGGTGCAGAGAATGGGTCGTCGGACGAAGGACAATCGACATCGGTCGTCACTACCAGGGATTCCGTGGTGCGACAGCAGAATCCAGCGGTGACGGGTGACAACAATCCTGGCCCGGGTCCCACCCTCGCGGAGACGCTGATCGGTGGTGGGCAGACCGATCAGGGGCTCGGAATTCCGGGACTCAACTCTGCGCCGCAAATTCCGTTCATCGAACTCGGCGGTGGGGGCGGCGGCTTGCTCTCCAAGCTTCTCGGCGGCGGCCTGTTCTAGTGCCTGTCGGCCAGATGACGTGGAGCCGATGACGGAATCGCACTTGGTCGACTGCTCTCCGCCATCGCGTCAATGTCGATCGCTGCGGCCGCTGGGTGCTGTCGTGCCCGCCAGATTGTGTACACGGTGCAGATGAGCACGATACAAAGCGCGAAAAGGTAAGCCGCCGGAAGAAGCTGATTCCACGTCCCCGGGTGGCGCAAGGACATCAGACCTGCTTGTGGAGGCGAGCTTCGCGATGCGATGAACCACCCCCCGAAAATTGCCGCAAGCGTCCACATGGCGAGCGCCGCGACGCGTGAGCGGTGTACGAACCCGAGAAGCCCAAGGTGAACAAGAAGCGGTGCGAACCACACCCAGTGGTGGCTCCAGCTGAAGGGTGAAGCGGCGGCCGAGGTCATCCCCGCGATGGCGACGCCCAAGAGCAAATGACCGCGACGCCACGCTACGGCGGCGATTGCGATGGCGAAGATCGCGAATATGACTGCCGCCGCGGTCTCCCACCGCGTCACCCCTTCAAGGCGCGCGAGAAGTCCAGTCAGACTGGTGTTCGCCAGAGGGTCGCTGGAGATCCGTCGTACATCCTGAAACCGCCCTCGCAGCCAGAACTCGTTCGAATCGGCCGGCAGCAGAAAGAACCCGACGGCGATGGTCGAGATGAAGGTCAATCCAGCGATGGCTGCCTCACGACGTCGCCCGGTTGCGACGAGAAAGACGATGAAGAGCGCGGGAGTCAGTTTGATCCCGGCGGCGATCCCGATACCTATCCCAGTCCACCTGCGGGACGGTTGCGACAGCACCTCAGCGACGACGATAGCCATCATGAGCACATTGATCTGGCCGAGCTGTAGTGAAAGCCGGACAGGCTCCAGCCAGATGATCGGAGCCATCAGAAGCGCCGTCAACCCCCACAGACCGGTTGCGGCCGTGATTCCTGCAGCACTGAGCATCCGGCGGACGATGTAACCCACGCAGGCAATGTTCACCAAAAGACCAAGGGTGAGAAGGCCAGGCTGGCTCAACCCGATCAGCGGGAGAAAGCACAGCGCAGCGAATGGCGTGTAGTCGAACAGCATTGTGTGTGGATTTCCGGTCATCCCCACCGAGTACAGGTCTTGGCCATCCCAAATGCGCACTGCTCCGAACCGGTACACCAACAGGTCGACCTGGCTGGCCAGGCTGGGCCACCGCAGATATGCGGCTAGGTACAACGCCGACGCAACCAATAAGGCGACCGGCCCCAACACACGGACCGATCGAGAGATGGCGCGCGCGGGGAGATGGTCCTGCACGATAAGGCGACTCCTTCATCGGTGTCCGTGCTCGTTGGTTTGGGCAATAACGGTGCGCGAGGATAGCGGTCAACCCTGAAAGCGCCCCAGTGCGAGGGCCGAGAACGAAATATTGGCGGCCGCCACCATTTCGAGTGCATCCGATGCCTGGCCGACGTCTAAGCGGCGAAGTCCGGGAGACGTACGACACCGGCTACCCGGCGCAGCGCCCGGCAAACGGTTTCGCAGTGGTTGTGTCCCTCGTCACGGTCAAACGACGTGGAGCCGATGACGGGAATCGAACCCGCGTATTCAGCTTGGGAAGCTGATGTTCTGCCATTGAACTACATCGGCGTGCCCGGCTAATACCGGTGACCACGAAGGCTAACACCTCAGCGGCTACGCTCGTCGGGTGCTGCTCTCCGATCGCGACATCCGTGGCGAGATCGCCGCAGGCCGTCTTGGCATCGACCCCTTCGACGAGAGCCTCGTGCAGCCGTCGAGCGTCGACGTCCGGCTCGACAACCTCTTCCGCGTCTTCAACAACACCCGCTACACGCACATCGACCCATCGACGCGCCAAGACGATCTGACCAGCCTCGTCGAACCCAAGGAGGGCGAGCCGTTCGTCCTGCATCCCGGCGAGTTCGTATTGGGCTCCACGCTGGAGCGGTGCAGTTTGCCCGTCGATCTCGCGGGACGTCTCGAGGGCAAGTCGTCGCTGGGCCGGCTGGGTCTGCTGACGCACTCCACAGCCGGCTTCATCGACCCGGGCTTCAGCGGGCACATCACGCTCGAGCTGTCCAACGTCGCCAATCTGCCCATCACACTGTGGCCGGGCATGAAGATCGGCCAGCTGTGCCTGCTGCGACTGACCAGTCCGGCCGAAAACCCGTACGGCAGTGCGAAGGCCGGTTCCAAATATCAGGGCCAACGCGGCCCGACCCCGTCGCGGTCGTACCAGAACTTCATCAAGTCGACCTAGCGGACCGAGGGGCTCATGGAGGAATCGGTCGACCGGTCGCATGCGTGTCCGCAAACCGCACCGGGGCATCTCGCCGCGATTGCTCATCTGTTCGGCCTCGATGCCCCCGATGTGTCGACGGCTCGTGTACTGGAGATCGGGTGCTCAGCCGGAAACAACCTGATCCCGTTCGCCGCATGGCATCCCGAAGCCCGGGCGGTGGGCATCGATCTGTCGCAGGTGCGGATCGACGAAGGGCGCAAGCGCATCGCGGCCTTGGGTCTTCGCAATGTTGAGCTGTACCAGGCTGACATCGCGCAGATCGATCCGGCGACGCTCGGAGCGTTCGATTTCGTTGTCTGCCATGGCGTTTACAGCTGGGTGGCCGACAACGTGCAGCAGGCGATCCTGGCCGCGCTCCGCGGCGCGCTGGCTCCAGAGGGCATCGGCTACATCAGCTACAACGTGTATCCGGGTTGGAAAGCCAAGGAGATCGTGCGCGACGCGATGCTGCTTCGCGGCGGCGCCGCGACGACTCCGCAGGAGAAGGTGTCCTATGCGCGCGGCATGATCGACTTCCTCGAAGAGGTCGCGCCCGTCGACAGTGTGCTCGCCAAGGTGCTGGGCGACTACAAGGCGCAGGGCCACATGAAGGATGCCGATCTGCTGCACGAGGAGCTGGCGACCTTCAACTCGCCGTGCTATCTGCTCGAGATGGAGTCGCGGAGCCGGGCCAACGGCCTCATGTACCTCGCGGAGGCGACACCCCACACCATGTTCGCGACGAACTACGGCGACAAGGTCGCCGAGCCGCTGCTGAAAGAATGCGGCCACAGTCAAGTACTGCTGGAGCAGTATCTGGATTTCGTGGTCAACCGGACGTTCCGTCAGTCGCTGCTGGTTCACGCCGAACGAGCTCCGCATATCCGCTACACCCTGGACCGCGCGCGGTACCAGCGCCTCCACTTCGCCGCGTGGCTGCCACCGGTTGACGAGCGGACGCGGCTGGACGACTCGACCCAGGAATTCGGTAGGGCGGGTCAGGTCCTGACCACAGCAGTCCCCGACATCAAAGCGGCGATGGAGGCCCTTACCGCCCGTTGGCCGTGGACGCTGTCCCGGCAGGACCTGCTCGACGCCGTGCGAGCGCGGCTGAGCTCCGCGGGTATCGAGGCCGCAGCCAATCAGGAGCCGGTCATCGACGAGCTGCTCGAGTACCTCATCGTTCACGGGCTGGCGAGTTACCGCCTCGAACCGGTGCTGCTGCCGCCGACGTCCACCCCGCGGCCGGATGAGTCGGCGAGGCGGCTGGCCGAGCTCGTCCGTGACGATCCCGAGCCATGCATCTACAACGCGTGGCACGAATCGGTGCCGCTGTCGGCGGCGGATCGCCTTCTGCTCCCGCTGTTGGACGGCACCCGCGATCGGGATTCGTTGATCGCGGCCCTGCTCGCCGCCACCCGGGCAGGCGTTCTTCACTTCGAGCGCGACGGCGTGCCGTTGGCCACAGAGGCCGAGATTCGCGATGCGGCCGCCGAACACGTAGACACGTTGGGCGAGCGCCTCACCGCGATGAAGTTGTGGCGGGAAGTAGAAGCACGACACTCCCGTTTTCGTTGACGCGGGTAGGGTCTAAGTACCGGCGCCGGCGAGCACCCGAGTCGTCGAGATCCGGCCAGGACTTCACCGCCATCAGCAAATGCGTGTGGCTGTAACGCCCGACCTGGCAGTGGCGATGAAGTATCTAGTTGTCGGCTCGTACGGAATGAGCGCGCAACGGTAGCCTAGATAGCGTAGCAAACACTTTTGGAGGGAAAAGTGGACATCGTACTAGGTGTGTCGATGACACCTACGACGGTCCGCATGGTGCTGGTCGAAGGCGAAAAGGCGGACGGGGTCACCGTCGACCATGATGTCTTCAGCGTCAACGCAACCGACGGCTCAGCAACGTCGAGTGCGGCCGACCAAGTCGCCGCAGCGGTGCTCGGCACTCAGGAGAGTGCCGCGGCGAGCGGCCATCACCTCAAGTCGATCGGCGTGACGTGGACGCATCACTCCGATGCGGCCGAATTGCGTGACACCCTCGCCGCGCGGGGCGTGGAGGACGTCATGCTCGTCTCCGCGACGCACGCCGCCGCGGCTCTCGCGCAGGCCGTCGGCCGGGCGATCGGCTACGACACCACGGCATTGCTCTTCATCGAGAAGGACACCGCCACGCTGTCGGTCGTGCAGACCGATGACGGTTCGGTGGTCAAGGTGCTCAGCCGCGACCTTCACGACTCCGACGCGATGGCCGTACTGACCGAGATGGCCTCGGCCGTCGAATCCGCCGAGACACCGCCGCAGGGCCTCTTCGTCGTCGGCTCCGGCGTCGACGTCAGCTCCGTGAAGGACCACCTGGAGAACCTGGTGGCCCTGCCCATCAGCGCGCCCGATGAGCCCGAGCTTGCCCTCGCCCGCGGAGCGGCACTTGCGTCGGCGCATGCGCCGGAAATGGAGGCGTCGACCGCCGGGCTGGCCTATTCGCAGGATCACGAGGGCACCACCGCCGGCAGCGCCTATCCGGAGCTGGCAGCCGCCGCCACACAGCTCGCGCCGGTCGACGCGGGCGCGACCGGGATCGCCCCCTACTCAGACGCGCTCGCCTATTCCGACGACATCGAGGCCGCGGAGGCCGAATCCGAGTCGTTCTACGCCGAAGAGAGCCGTAAGCCGTTCCTGCTCGTCGGCAGTGCGCTGACCTCCATCTTCGTCGTCGGCGTTGTCGCCTTGGTGATCTCGCTGGCGGTGAGCATCCGTCCGACGGTCGATCAGCGGCCGAGCCCTGGCGAGACTCCGGTCATTCCGAGCCAGGCCGCGCCCGCTCCCGCGCCCGCCGAGGAGCTCGCACCTGCTGCCCCGGTCGCACCCGCTCCGCCGCCGCCCGCGCAGACCATCAAGGCGCCCGAGCCGGTGGTGCAGCAGGCCCCGGCGCCTGCGCCGAGGACGGTGTTCGTCGAGAAGCCCGCACCGGCGGCCGCGGCGGCTCCGCCACCCGTACCCGACGCGCCAGCGCCGGCTGCGCCTGCGCCCGCCGCGATTCCTGCTCCGATTCCAGACGCTCCGCCGTTGGTCGCGCCGCCTGTGCTCGCCCCTCCGGTGTACAACCCGCCGGCCTATTACCCGCCGCAGCCGCCGATCTACCTGCAGCCGAGGCAACCGGTGTGGGTTCCGCCCTGGCGGCAGCAGCAGGTCCCTGACGATCCGCCTGCGCAGTACCCGGGCTCGGGCTCCGGTGGGTACCCCGGCGGCTATCCGGGCTCCGGCGGCGGCTCAAGTGATTATCCCGGCTCCGGTTCGGGCGGTTACCCGGGCTCGGGCGGTGGATCCGGTGACTACGGACGCGGCGGAGGCGGCGGCCAGTGCTTCCTCATCTTCTGCCGTAGGTAACGGTCGCCACTAGCCGGTTACCTGCCGTTGGTCTGCCGCTAAGTGTCGCTTAGCAGTTAGCTCATCGCGGCCGCCTATACCGGCCTTATGCGATGCACCGTCTTCGGCACGGGCTATCTCGGGGCGACACACGCCGCCGGTATGGCCGAATTGGGACACGAAGTCATCGGCGTCGACATCGATCCAGGCAAAGTAGCCAAGCTGGCGGCGGGCGATATCCCGTTCTACGAGCCGGGCCTGCGAAAGATGTTGAGAGACAACCTCGCTGCGGGCCGACTGCACTTCACCACGGACTACGACGCCGCCGCGGAATTCGCCGACGTGCACTTCCTCGGCGTGGGGACACCGCAGAAGAAGGGCGAATACGGGGCAGACCTGCGCCATGTGCACGCCGTCATCGACACCCTGGTGCCCCGTCTGCGGCGCTCCGCGGTGATCGTCGGGAAGTCGACCGTGCCGGTGGGCACCGCCGCCGAACTCGGCGCAAGGGCACGCGGACTGGCCCCCGATGGCATCGACGTCGAAATCGCCTGGAACCCGGAGTTTCTCCGGGAGGGCTTCGCCGTTCACGACACGTTGCACCCCGATCGCATCGTGCTCGGAGTTCAGTCGGGCTCGTCACACGCAGAGGCGGCAATTCGCGATTTGTACGCCCCACTCCTCGACGAGGAGGTGCCCTTCCTGCTCACCGACCTGCAGACCGCAGAGCTGGTGAAGGTATCGGCGAATGCCTTTCTGGCGACCAAGATCTCGTTCATCAACGCCATCTCCGAGGTGTGCGAGGCCGTCGACGCCGACGTCACGCTGCTTGCCGACGCACTCGGCTACGACCCACGCATCGGCAGGCGATTCCTCAACGCGGGGTTGGGATTTGGCGGTGGCTGCCTGCCCAAGGACATTCGCGCGTTCATGGCCCGGGCGGGCGAGCTCGGCGCCAACCACGCCCTGACGTTCCTGCGCGAGGTGGACAGCATCAACATGCGCCGCCGGACCAAGATGGTCGAACTGGCGACCAAGGCGTGTGGCTCGCTTCTCGGTGCCAACGTCGCCGTGCTCGGCGCGGCGTTCAAACCCGAGTCCGACGACGTGCGTGACTCGCCTGCGCTCAATGTGGCGGGCATGCTGCAGCTCAACGGTGCGACGGTGAACGTCTACGACCCCAAGGCGATGGAGAACAGCCAGCGGCTCTTCCCGACGCTGAACTACTCGACGTCGGTGGTAGAGGCATGCGAACGCGCCGACGCCGTGCTGGTGCTCACCGAGTGGCGGGAATTCATCGAGCTCGACCCGGCCGAGCTCGCCGATACCGTGCGCGCCAAAGTCGTTGTGGACGGCCGCAATTGTCTGGACTCGGCCAAGTGGACCGAGGCGGGCTGGCGGGTGTACGCGCTCGGCAAGAACGCCACTGTTTGACGCTTGTCTAACAACGCCGACGGTCGTAGGCTCGGCGTCATGAAGGATCGAATTCGCTGGTTTGCGCTGCACGGCGTCGTCCGCAGACTCGCGAAGTTCGGCCTGCGCACTGGCGATCCGCAGGCGCGGCTCCTTGCCGATCCTGTCGTGCGACAGGATCCCGCGGCCTTCGCCGACGAATGCCGGGCGAGGGGTCCGGTGATCCGGTGCCGCGCGGTGTTGATGACGTTCGACCACGCAGTGGCCCACGACCTGTTGCGCTCCGACGATTTCCGCGTGACCGAACTCGGCGGCAATCTGCCCAAGCCGCTGCGGTGGGTCGCCGAGAAGACCGACCCAGGGACGCTCCACCCGTTGCGGCCCCCGTCACTGTTGTCGGTCGAACCGCCCGACCACACCCGATACCGCAAGTTGGTGTCGTCGGTGTTCACCCCGAGAGCCGTTGCGGCGCTGCGGGAACGGGTCGAACAGACCGCGACGTCTCTGCTCGACGAACTCGAAGGCGAAGACGCCGTCGTCGACATCGTCGACCGGTACTGCTCGCAGCTTCCCGTCACGATCATCGGAGACATCCTCGGCGTGCCCGACGAAGACCGGCAGCACATCCTGCAGTTCGGTGAGCTGGGGGCGCCAAGCCTCGACTTCGGCCTGTCATGGCAGCAGTACCAGCAGGTTGAGCGGGGGATCGCCGGGTTCAACAACTGGCTGACCGACCATCTCGCACATCTGCGCCGCAACCCGGGCGATGACCTGATGAGCCAGATCATCCGCGCTTCCGACGAAGGACCGCGACTGAACAACATAGAGCTGCGGGCCCTCGCGGGTCTGGTGCTGGCCGCCGGGTTCGAAACCACGGTCAACCTGCTGGGCAACGGAATTCGGGTGCTGCTGGATGCGCCGGAGCATCTCGAGACGCTGGCCGCCCGCCCCGAACTCTGGCCGAATGCGGTCGAGGAGATTCTGCGGCTGGAGTCACCGGTGCAGTTGAGCGCACGCGTGGCATGCAAGGACGTCGATGTGGCGGGCACCCGCATCGAGAAGGGCGAACTCGTGGTCGTGCACCTGGCAGGCGCCAACCGCGACCCCAAGGTCTTCGCCGAGCCGCATCGCTTCGATATCGAACGCGACAATGCGGGTAAGCACCTGTCGTTCTCCGGCGGCAGGCACTTCTGCCTCGGCGCCGCACTGGCCCGCGCGGAGGGCGAGGTCGGCCTGCGGACGTTCTTCGACCGCTATCCCGGGACGCGGTTGGCCGGCGCGGGTAGCCGTCGCGACACCCGGGTGCTGCGGGGCTGGTCGTCCCTACCCGTGAAATTGGGAACGTCGCACGCAGTACGGTTGTGACGTGAATTTCCGCGCTGCACTCGTCGACGAAACCGCGGCATTCGGCGAACTGATCCGCACCGCCGACCCGGCCACGCCGGTTCCGACGTGTCCGGAGTGGACGATCAAGAAGCTGTTCCGCCACGTCGGACGGGGAAACAGGTGGGCGGCGCAGATCGTCGCCGATCGCCGCGACGAGGCGCTCGATCCCCGCGAAGTGCCCGAGGGAAAACCGCCCGACGATCCTGACGCCGCCATCGACTGGCTCAATGCGGGCGCCCAACTCCTCCTCGACTCCGTGGACGGCGTCGGCGCGCACACCGCGGTATGGACCTTCATCGGCCCCAGGCCCGCGCAGTGGTGGATCCGCCGCCGCGTGCACGAAACCGCGGTGCACCGCGCCGATGCGGCGATCGCCGTTGGTGCGGACTACCAGCTGGCGCCGGAGGTTGCCGCCGACGGGATCACCGAGTGGCTGGAGCGCGTCGTCATCGAGGGCAAGGGCGAGTCGGCGCCGTTGGACGACGGCCAGACCTTGCATCTGCACGCCACCGACGACGGTCTCGGCTCCGCAGGGGAGTGGTCGATCGTCGGCCGTGACGGCGGCATCGCGTTCTCGCACGAGCACGGCAAGGGCGATGCGGCGCTGCGCGGCAGCGCGAAGGATCTGCTGCTGGCCATCGTGCGCCGCCAGTCCGCGGCCGACGGTGGCATCGAGATTTTCGGCGACGCCGCCGTCTGGGACGGCTGGTTGGCCCGCACACCGTTCTGAGTGGCGTACGTTTCGATCATGACGACTTCGGAGATCGCGACGGTTCTGGCCTGGCACGACGCGCTCAACGAGCGGGACTTCGACACCCTGCTGCAGGTGTCAAGCGGCGATATCGAGTTCGGCGACTCGAACGGAGCCGGCCAGGGTCACGAGGCCCTGCGCGAATGGGCGACATCGTTGGCAGTCAGCGCCGCCGACCCCGGCAGGCTGTATGTCCGCGACGGCGTCGTCGTCGCCGAGGAAGAGGACGGCGAGGGGGTGGCGTTCCGCGTTGTCCGCGACCACGTCACGTCGGTGTTCCGGCACGCCGACCTGGCGTCGGCGCTGGCCGCCACGGATATGACCGAAGAGGACCTCGTTAGCTGATGCGCGGGATCATTCTGGCCGGCGGTTCGGGCACGCGCCTGTACCCGATCACGATGGGCGTCAGCAAGCAGTTGCTGCCCGTCTACGACAAGCCGATGATCTACTACCCGCTGTCGACCCTGATGATGGCCGGCATCCGCGACATCCAGGTGATCACCACCCCCGACGATGCGGCGAACTTCCAACGGCTGCTCGGCGACGGGTCGGCGTTCGGCATCAGCCTCTCGTACGCGGTTCAGGACCAGCCCGACGGTCTGGCACAGGCGTTCGTCATCGGCGCCGACCACATCGGCGGCGATACGGTCGCATTGGTGTTGGGCGACAACATCTTCTACGGCCCCGGCCTCGGCACCAGCCTCCGCCGGTTCCAAAACGTCAGCGGCGGAGCAATCTTCGCCTACCGGGTCGCCGACCCGTCGGCCTACGGCGTCGTCCAGTTCAGCACCGACGGCACCGCGCTGTCGATCGAGGAGAAGCCGGCCATCCCGAAGTCGCATTACGCGGTGCCAGGCCTGTACTTCTACGACAACGACGTCGTCGAGATCGCACGGTCGCTGACGAAGTCGGCGCGCGGCGAATACGAGATCACCGACGTCAACCAGACATATCTGAACCAGGGCAGGTTGTCGGTGGAAGTGCTCGCCCGCGGCACCGCATGGCTGGACACCGGCACCTTCGACTCACTGCTGGACGCCAGCGATTTCGTGCGCACCGTCGAGCGCAGGCAGGGCCTGAAGATCAGCGTGCCCGAGGAGGTGGCGTGGCGGGTCGGCTTCATCGACGACGACCAGCTCGCCGATCGCGCGCATTCGCTGGTCAAGTCCGGGTACGGCGCCTACCTGCTGGAGCTACTGGAACAGCAGTAGTGCCAACGGGTTTGGCCAACGCGGCGGCGATCGCCGTGGTGAGCGGGACCGAGAGAGCGAGCGCGATGCCGCCGACGGCGGAGCGGGCGATCTCGATGGCGACGCTCTCACTGGTCAGCACGTCACCGAGTGACCGGTTGGCAACGCTGAACAACAGCAGAAGAGGCAGCGCGCTGCCCGCATAGGCCAGCACCAGCGTGTACACCGTGCTGGCGATGTGATCGCGGCCCACGCGCATGGCACCGAGGAAGATCGTGCGACGCGAAGTGCCGTCGCCCACCTCCGCCAACTCGAACACCGTCGACGCCTGGGTCACGGTGACGTCGTTGAGCACGCCGAGCGAGCCGATGATGAACCCGGCCAGCAGCAGCCCGGTGATCGACACCTGGCCCATGTAGGCGGCGACTTCGTTGTTCTGGTCCTCCGACAGGCCGGTCAGATGCGCAAGATCGATTGCGGCCCAGGATAATACGGCTGCAAGCAACAAGGACGTCAGCGTGCCCAGCAGCGCTGCGCTGGTGCGCAGGCTCACGCCGTGCGCGAGATAGATCACCGCGTACAGGATGGCCGCCGACGCCACCAGCGCAACCGGTATGGCGGGTGCGCCGTCACGCAGCGCGGGCAGCAGGAACACCACAAGCACCAGGAACGCGACCACGATGCCGACCAGCGCACGCAGACCGCGCCATCGGGCGACCGCGACGATGACGACCGCGAACACCGCGGCGAGCACGGTCAGCGGCCATGTGCGTTCGTAGTCGTAGAACGCGTAAGTCGTGGCGCCGCCTGCCTCGACTTGGCGGATGATGCGGATGTGATCGCCCACGGCGAGGCTGGGCTGGCCGGGTCCGGTACTGAACTCGAGCACGGTCATGGCGCCGGCGTTCGGTCCGGAGTCGATGGCCACCTGCACATGCACGCACGCGGCGTCCTGAGCCGCGGTCGGCGCCGTGTACTTCGTGATCACCGCGCCGACGTCGGGGCCGCCGCAGTCGGTCTTCCCGCTGGACAGTACGTGTCCCGCCTCGGTGGTGACCGCACCGCCCGCGGCGTTCTGGAACGGCAGCGGAATGTCGACCTTCTCCCGGCTCGGCCACAACAGGGCGGCGCCGATGATCACCGCAACGCCGATGGCCACCAGCAAGCCGACCACGATCTTGGCCGCCAGCGGACCCAACGGAGACGGACCGCGCAGGTTGTGTGAGTGCGTATGGGAGTGCGCCACGCGCAACAGGGTAGAGGCCGGACCTGTACGCGCCGCTCAGTAGTCGGCGAACGCCTCGACGCTGCGCAAGCTGGGCCAAATCGTCTCCCAGACCCGGTGGATTCTGCCGTCCACGAAGGTCGCAATCAGGACGATCTCGATGCGCGTCGGCGCTTCACCGGGCCGTGTGGTGGTGATCCAGGCCCGAGCCGCCACCCTGTCATCGGTCTCCACCAACGCCTCGTCGTCGTAGGTGATGTCGTAGGAGATAGGAGTTGCGTAGACACCGCGATGGCTCGCCTCGAACTCCGCGAAGTTCTGTGACAGACCATCGGAGTACATGACGAAGTCCGGATGGTAGTAACGGCCGATCGCCTCCGGATCTTTGGCGATCACCATCTGCTCGAACATCTCTCGCAGAAGCGCTGCGCTCATTGGCGGTAGCTGGTGAGGAAGTTGCCGAGTCGTTCGATGGCGTTGGTGAGGTCGCGGGCCCAGGGCAGGGTGACGATGCGCAGGTGATCAGGGGTGGGCCAGTTGAAGCCGGTGCCCTGGGTGACCAGGATCTTTTCTTGCAGCAGCAGATCCAACACCAGTTGTTCGTCGTCGGTGATGTCGTAGACCTCGGGATCCAGCCGGGGGAACACATACAGCGCGCCGTGGGGTTTCACACACGACACCCCGGGGATCTCGTTGAGTTTGGCGACGGCCACGTCGCGCTGCTCCAGCAGCCGGCCGCCGGGCAGCACCAGATCCTCGATGCTTTGATGCCCGCCCAGGGCGACCTGGATGGCGTATTGGGCGGGCACGTTGGGACACAGCCGCATGTTGGCCAGCAGGCTGATGCCCTCCAGGAAACTGGCGGCGTGATCCTTGGGCCCGGTGATGACCAGCCAGCCCGACCGGTAGCCGGCCACCCGGTAGGCCTTGGACAGCCCGTTGAACGTCAACGTCAACAAATCCGGGGCCAGGGTGGCCAGGCTGATGTGGCTGGCGTCGTCGTAGAGGATTTTGTCGTAGATCTCATCGGCCAGCAGCAGCAGTTCATGGCGGCGCGCCAACTCGACCATCTGGGTAAGAACGTCGCGGCGATACACCGCGCCGGTGGGGTTGTTGGGGTTGATCACCACCAACGCCTTGGTGCGGTCGGTGATCTTGGCTTCCAGGTCGGCGATATCGGGCGCCCAGCCCTGGGTCTCGTCGCACAGGTAGTGCACCGGGGTGCCGCCGGCCAACGACGTCGACGCCGTCCACAACGGATAATCCGGCGCCGGGATCAGCACCTGGTCGCCGTTGTCCAACAACGCCTGCAACGTCATCGTGATCAGCTCGGAGACCCCGTTGCCCAGGTAGACGTCCTCGACGTCGAACCGGGGGAACCCCTCGACCAGTTCATAGCGGGTGAACACCGCCCGGCGGGCGGCCTGGATGCCCTTGGAATCGGAATACCCCTGCGCATAGGGCAGCGCCTGGATCATGTCGCGCATGATCACATCGGGCGCCTCAAACCCAAACGGCGCCGGATTCCCGATATTCAACTTCAGAATCCGATGCCCCTCGGCCTCCAACCGCGCCGCATGCTCATGCACCGGCCCACGAATCTCATAGAGGACGTCCTGAAGCTTCGACGACTGCGTGAACGTGCGCTGTCGCGGGTGGTGGCCCGTCGCTTGCCACGGCACCTGGTGGGTAGTCACGTCGTCCATAGTCTCACTGTTGGCAAATTGAATTTGCCGATCGATACCGGGCTGTGATGTTTCGCCGCCGTCAGCGCTTGCCGGGCGGCCGTGCACCCTTTGCGATGCCGAGGCCTTTGACCGGTGGCTCGACCCTCGCGGGCTGCTCGCCATTGCCTTCATTGGAAGGCTCAGGCGCAGCGGCGGATTCGCCGTCGGTTTCCGGTTCCGGCTGCGGTGCAGCGGGTTTGGCTGCGGGTGCGGCGGTCCTCTTGGCGCCTGGACGTCGTGCGCCCGGCGCGATGCCAAGGCCCTTGACCTCCGGTTCGGGCGCGGCGGATGCGGGCGCTGCGGCTGCAGGTTCGGGCGTCGGGGTTTCCGGTTCTGCGGCGGCTTCGGTCTTCGCCTCGGCCGGTGTGGCGGCCGTCTTCTTGGCACCGGGCCGCCTTGCGCCCGCGGCGAGGCCGAGTCCCTTGACCGCTGGTTCGGCCTTGGCAGGCGCCTCGGCGACAGGTTCTGCGGCGGCTTCGGTCTTCGCCTCGGCCGGTGTGGCGGCCGTCTTCTTGGCGCCGGGTCGCTTGGCCCCGGCGGCGAGGCCGAGTCCCTTGGCGGGAGCGGCCGCGGCAGGCTTCGCTTCCTCTGCGGGCTTTTCGGTCGGCTCGGCAGGTGCGGCGGCGGTTGCCTTCTTGGCACCGGGGCGCTTGGCGCCGCCCGCGATCCCGAGTCCGGTGACCGGTTTGGTCTCCGTCGCGGTGCCTGCGTCGGCCTTCGGCTCCGGCTTGGCTTCCGGTTCCGCCTCGACGGTTGCCGCCTCCGCCTTCGCCGGGACCGCGGCGGCCTCCTTCTCGGCCCGCTCTGCGGCTTCCTTTGCGGCCGTGCCCTTTTCAGGCAGCGTGATCGAGCTCGTGTCGAGTGAGCCCAGCAACAGCTGCGCTACGTCCATGACCTCGGCCTTGGGCACGTCGTTGGCGGCTGCGACATCGTCGACACCGTCGGTGATCATCACGCGGCAGAACGGACAGCCGGTCGCGATGGTCGATGCGCCGGTGTCCAACGCCTCTTCGACGCGCTCGTGGTTCACCCGCTTGCCGATGTGCTCTTCCATCCACATGCGGGCACCGCCTGCGCCGCAGCACAATCCGCGGTCAGCGTGACGCGGCATCTCGGTGAGCTTGGCGCCGGACGCGCCGATCAGCTCACGCGGCGCCTCGTAGACCTTGTTGTGCCTGCCGAGGTAGCACGGGTCGTGATAGGTGATGTCCTGGCCCACCGGCGAGACAGGCACCAGCTTCTTGTCGCGGATCAGCCGGTTCAGGAGCTGTGTGTGGTGCAGCACCGTGTAATTGCCGCCCACTTGCGGGTATTCGCGGCCGAGCGTGTTGAAGCAGTGCGGGCACGTGACGACGATCTTGCGGTCGACCCGCTCGACGCCCTCGAACAGACCGTTGAGGGTTTCGACGTTCTGGCCAGCGAGCTGCTGGAACAGGAACTCGTTACCCGAGCGACGGGCCGAGTCGCCGTTGCACGTCTCACCCTCGCCGAGCACCAGGTAGCGCACCCCGGCGATCGCAAGCAGTTCTGCGACGGCCTTTGTCGTCTTCTTGGCCCGGTCCTCGTAGGCGCCCGCGCACCCCACCCAGAACAGGTATTCGTAGCCCGCGAAGGAGTCGACGTCCTTGCCGAACACCGGCACATCGAACTCGACTTCGTCGATCCAGTTGGTGCGGTCTTTGGAGTTCTGGCCCCACGGATTGCCCTTGGTTTCAAGGTTTTTGAACAGCACACCGAGTTCGGACGGGAACTCCGACTCCATCATCACCTGATAGCGGCGCATGTCGACGATGTGGTCGATGTGTTCGATGTCCACCGGGCACTGCTCGACGCAGGCGCCGCAGGTGGTGCAGGACCACAGCACGTCGGGGTCGATGACACCGAGTTGTTCGGCGGTCCCGACCAGCGGACGGGTCGCCTGGTCCGGACCTGAGCCGACGACACGGGCGAAGCCGGATTCGGGCACGCTGTCGTGGTGCTCGTGGTCTTCCTTGATCTTCTCGACCAGGCCGCCCTCTGGCGTGTTCTCCAGCGGAGATTCCTTGTCGCCCAGGATGTATGGCGCCTTGGCGAACAGGTGATCGCGCAGGTCCATGATGACGAGCTTGGGCGACAGCGGCTTTCCGGTGTTCCACGCGGGGCACTGTGATTGGCAGCGCCCGCACTCCGTACAGGTGGTGAAGTCGAGGAAGCCCTTCCAGGTGAAGTCCTCGATCTTGCCGCGGCCGAGCACCGCGTCCTCGGCGGGATCCTCGAAGTCGATCGGCACGCCCTTGGACTCCACGGGCAGCAGCGGGCCGAGAGCGTTGGGCAGCCGCTTGAACGTGACGTTGAGCGGGGCCAGACCGATGTGCAGGTGCTTGGAGTGCAGCACGATCAGCAGGAAGATCAGCATCACCGCGATGTGCAGCAGCAGCGCGACGGTCTCGATCCACTCGTTCGCGGTGTGGCCGAGCGGGCTCAGGACCCAGCCCATGAAGTGCGAGAAGAACGCGCCGTTGCCGTATGGCAGATTGCCGGTGTTCACCGCCGAGCCGCGCACCAGTGCGTACGTCCAGATGACGTTGAAGATCATGAACAGGATCAGCCACGCGCCGCCGGTGTGCGAGCCGTAGAACCGGGATTGGCGGCCATGCTCCTTGGGCTCGGTCCGCAGCCGGATGATCGCGAACGTCGTGATGCCCGCGAGCACGGCGAGTGCGATGAAGTCCTGCAGGAAGCCGAGCACGTTCCAACGGCCGACGATCGGGATGTGGAAGTTGTGCTGGAACAGCAAGCCGTACGCCTCGAGATAGACCGTCGCGAGGATGAAGAAGCCCCACATGGTGAAGAAGTGGGCAAGGCCGGGGATCGACCATTTCAGTAGCCGGGTTTGCCCGAAGACTTCCTTGATCTGGGTGGTGATGCGCGTGCCGAGGTCGTCCTTGCGGCCGTGCTCGTCGCTGGTTTTCTGGCCGGACCGGATCAGGTTCGTCAGCCAGAGCACGCGACGGGCGGCGAAGAACAGCACAATCGCGGTCATTCCGAGCCCGACGACGAGCCTGATCAGCGTATGGGTATCCACCCGCGTGCCTCCCGGTGTGTAAGTTACCCAAGAGTAACTTATCGTAAGTTACTGGACGGTAACTTACGCTCGATGCCTGCTCATAGTTGCATCTCGCCGGGAAAGACCGCTACGAAGGCTGCCCTTACTAGGGTTGGGGCGTCAGGATCGGCTGCAGTATCGGCGCCAGCAGACCGGGCCCGGGCGGAGTCTTTGCTCCGCCGCCTTCACCCGTGCCGGTTGCACCGCCGGAGCTCGATCCACCCCCGCCGGTCCCGGCGCTTCCGCCGGTGCCGCCGGATCCGGGTCCGGTACCCGTTCCGGCCGAGCCCGTTCCTGTCCCTGGGCCTGTGCTGGATCCTGAGCCGCCGGTGCCGGCGCCCGTTCCGCCGCTACCGGTCCCGGTGCTTCCTCCGGTGCCGCCGGCGGCGCCGGTATCGGCCGGCTGCTGCCGCCATGGCGGATTCCATGGTGGGGTCCATGGCGCGGGTGCCGGATTCTCCGGTGCAGGTGCAGGTGCAGGGGCTTCCGGCGCTGGTGCGGGTGCAGGAGCCGGCGCCTCGGGTGCAGGCGCGGGCGCAGGTGGCGGAGCTTCGGGGGCCGGGGCCGCGGCCGGCTGCGGCGCGGAGTCGACGGCCGCAGGCTGTTGCGAAACGACCTGCGGCTGCGGCTGGGACACCACCGTCGCTTGCTGGGGGGCGGGAGCCTGCGCAGGCGCGTCCGCCGCGGGGGCCGACGCCTGCGATACCGGTGCCGACGCCGGCGAGGGGGCGATGCTCGACGATGTGCCCGCGGGCTCCGGCGACGAGCCCCGCGAGATCGCGGTCAGGCCGAACACCACCGCGCCGACCAGGACTGCGGCGGCTGCCACACCCGCCAACACCACCTGGCCGCGGCGGCGGGTCGACGGCCCGTCCTCCCACTCCTCGTGGGTGAACTCCAGCTCGGGTCGGCTGTCGCCAGGCTCGGCCACGTAGGGGTTGGGCTCGGCCACGTACGGGTTGCGGTAATCGGTCTCGTCTCCCAGGGCATCGGCGGGATCGTCGTCGACCTCGGACCACGCGAGTGCGCCGATGGCCGCCGGAGGGCCGCCGACGCCGACCGCCGCTGCCGCGACGGTGCCCGTGGCGGGTGCGGCCGGGGCGAGTGCGGTCGCCGATTCCACGATCTGGCTGCGCTGGGCGATCAGCGCGACCCCGGCCGCGGCCGTGAGCTGCGGGAACGGTGTGGTGACGACCCTGGCGCGGAGGTGTTGGGACAGCCGCTGCGTGATCAGTGGGATGCGGGCGCCGCCGCCGACCGTCGCCACCGCCGAAATGCTGGCAAGCGGCACGCGGTGGCGGTCCAGCGTGTCGATGAGCACCGCCACGAATTCGGCGAGCTGCCCGTCGATGAGGTCGTCGAGCTCCATCCGCGTCAGCCGGACGGTGGTCTCCAAGCCGGGCAGGTCGACGGGGATGCCAGTGGCCGTCTCGTCGGACAGCCGTTCCTTGGCACGCCTGCACTCGTCCCGCAGCCGGGCAAGCGACCCGACCACGGCGGTGCCCGACGGGTCGGCATCGGTGGCTTCGAAGATCCCCGCGACGACCTTGGTCAGGATCGCCTGGTCGATCTGGTCGCCGGAGAAGTCGGGCACGCGGACCGTCTCGCCGATGGGAGCATCCTTCGCGGCCGCGTCGACCAGGGTGATGCTGGTGCCGCTGCCGCCGAAGTCGCACAGCACGATGACGCCCGACGACGGCAGGCCGGGGTCCGACCGCAGTGCCATGAGCGCGGCGGTGGCATCCGAGACCACCGGCGACCGGCTCAGCCCCGGCTTGGTCCGCAACGCGGCACGCAACGTCTCGACCACAGGGGGACGCCAATGAGCGGGAACCGTCACCGCGACCTCCGAGACCGGCCCCCCGTTGGCGGTGCTGCGGGCCAGCCCGTCGAGCGCCTCGACCAGCAGTAGCTCCGGTCGATGCTGGGAGCCGTCCTGGGCGACCATCGGGACCGGATCGCCGACGCGGTCGACGAACCCGGTCAGCACGAGTCCCCTGTCGAGCGTCACGGCTGCCCGGCGAATTACGGGGCGCTGGCGGTCGCTGGTACCTGCGAGATTGGTGGCTCCGACGGCCAGGCCAAGCGAATTGCCCGTGCCAGCTCGCGGATTCGACATGTCCCACCCCTGCGTCAGCTCGATAGAGATTGTCTTCAAATCGACACTATGGGCCGCGGACGGGTTGCGGATCGGTGCTCAGCCCGGTCTGGATTCAGGTCCCTAGGGGGAACTCGATTAGGGGATTGGCTCGTGTTAGGGGATTCTTCGGCTCAGCTGGGAGTGGCCAGCATCGCCCGCAGCATTGACAGCATCTCCGAACGGGACTCCGCCCCGAGCCTGCGGCGGATCCGCGCCACGTGGTGCTCGACGGTCTTGGCCGAGATGAACAACTGACTGCCGATATCGCGGTACGGCATGCCGAGCAGAAGCAGTTCGGCGACCTCCCGCTCGCGGTCAGAAAGGCGGGATGACTGCTGCCGCGCCGAGCCGGTCGGCGCTGCGGCTGTCGGGGCGGCTTCTGCACTCGGCGCGTCGTCGACGGCGGTCGTCAGCTTGAGATCGCGGGCGAGCTGCAGCATGGCGCCGGACACGCGCCCATCGGGTGTCTGCAACGCGGCTTGGCCCGCCAACCGGGTGGCGTCCCAGGTGTGTCCGAATTGGGACAGCGACCGGGCCGCCGCGGTGACCTCATCTATGTCGACGTGATTGGCCAGCACCCGAAGCCACGTGCGGCCCGCACCCGCCAATGCCTTCGCGAAGGCGCTGTCGCTCGCCGCGGCCGTCAGCGCCTGGCCGTGTGGAGCCACCAACTCCGGCGAGTTCGCAAGGATGCCTGCGTGCACGCCTGCCCAATGCAGCGGCACCGACCACAGCACCGGGTTGCCCAACGACATGAGAAGTGCGAACGCCTCGTCCAGCGTGTGCTGGAGCCGGTCGATCTGACGCATTCGCGCTGCGGCGACCCACAATTCGCCCAGCGGAAGCAGTGAGAACAGGTCGACGGAATACTCGGCGAGCACCTCCATTGCGGTATACCAATGCTTTTGCACCGCACCGCCGTCGCCGCTGCGGCGGGCGATCGCCGTGTTCAGTGCCGCCGCCCATAGCGCGTCGCGGCGGTGCAACGACGCATCGGCTACGGACGCGGCGTCGGCCGTCGCGGAAGCCAATTGCCCGTCCTGCATCCGCACCCAGCCCAGCAGCAGCCGGTGCCGATGGGCCGAGAAGGCGTCGTCCTCGCTGCCCGCCCGCACGGCTCGGCCGATGACGCTGCGAGCACGGACGGGATCCCCGCCGTGCAGCGCCGCGAGCGTCACCAGCGCTGCCGGGCTGTCCGGCGCGACGCCGGGCTGGTGCTGCTCGGACGTGATCGACTGCCCCAGTCGTGCGACGGCGACAGGGAACGGCTGGTCGAGTGAGAGCAGCAGTCCCGCCGCCAGGCTTTGGGCCGCCCGCGCCGTCGATGTTGGCGGACCGGCACTTTCGGCACTCAGCGCAGATCGGGCCGAAGCCACATCTCCCGCTGCAACCGACACGATCGCGTTCGCGGCGCTGACGAAGGCGTCCGGGTAGGGACCAAGCCAGCGGAAGAGGTCTGCCGCCTGCGCGGCGCTGCCGTCGTGGACGGCGATACTCGCGGCTATCCGAACCGCTGCAGCCCGTTCGGCCTCGTCATCGGAGGCCAGGAGTTCGTCTGTGAGACGGCCGGCGGTGGTGCAGTCTCCGGTGAGTGCAAGCGCGTCGGCCAGCCGGGCGCTGACCGCAGTCGCTCCCGCTTGCGCCGCGGCACGGTAAAGCCTTGCCGCCCTTGCAGGTTGGCTGCGGCTGTGGGACGCCAGGTCGACGAGTGCGTCGGCCAGCCGATCGTCATGCAGACCGTGTTCGGCCATCCGCAGGGCCAGATCCGACGACAGCGTGGACAGTTCGATCTGAGAGCAGAGCAGAGCGATCTCGATGTCGTGATGCCGTGCGGCACCGGTGATCTGGGCTACGGCTCCGTGAACGGTCTCGAGGAACGCCTCGTTGTGTGATGGCTCGATCAGCCCCGTCGCGCGTGCGCGATCGACCAGCCGCAGCGCCTCCTCGGCATCGAGCCGAAGGGCCGCGGCGACGTCGTCGGAGCCGAGCTCGGGGCTCAGCGACGACACCAGCAGTGAGTCGACGACCGGTTCCTCGACCCGGCGCAGCCGTTCGATCAAGGCGAACCTGGCCGCCTGCACGATGGCGGAGGCCGCGGGCTCGCCGTTGGCCGATACCGCAGCGGCGATCGCGGGTCCCAGCAGGAACGGCAAGCCTGCCGTCGAGACCATAAGGGCCCGAACCACTTCCATCGGTGGTGACGTGCCCATCGCGAGCGCTGCCGCGTGGGTCACATGCTGCGGGGTGAGGGAACCGAGGGAGATCACCGGATTCTGCCGCTCTAGAGCGGTGGCCAGCGCGCGCAAGGACGGCCGCTGGCGCAGCGGCTCGGTGGCGATCACGACGGTCGATCCCGGATCCGACACGCGCTCGGTCAGTTCATCGAGTTCGGCATCGGACAGCAGATGTGCATCGTCGATCACGATTGCGGCGTTCGGATCGTCATCGGCCCGAGGCGCTCTGGTCATCACGGCCACGTCCGCCCCGCGCAATGCCGTCCGCACCTCGGCGAGTACGGACGTCTTGCCGGTGCCGATGCCACCCGACACCAGGATCCTGACCGGTTCGGCGGGCGCCGCGGCGAGCGCCGAGACAGCCTCGCGGGCGGCCGGCGGGATGTCGGTCATCAGCCTGGACTTTGTCCCTGCTCCGCGGGCGGCTTCGGTGCCGCGGGTATCGACGACGTCGTAGTCGTGGTCGTCGGTGGTTTCGTGGTGGTCGTTGCTGTCGTCGTGGTCGTCGCAGTAGTAGTCGTGGTTGTGGTGGTTGTCGTCGTAGTCGTCGCGCTCGTCGTCGGCGACGTGGTGGTGGTCGTGGCTTCCGACGACGGCGGAGGCGGTGTCACGACGGTGGTGGTCGGCTCGCCGTTGGGCCCGGTCACCGTGATCGTTTGAGGCTCAACCGATGTCGACGGTTGCCCGGGTCCCGGGGCGAACGTCGTGCTCGTCTCCGTGACCGGACCCAACACGCCGCTGTTGCCCGTGAGTGTGATCGCCAGACCGCCGATCGCCAGTAGCGCGGCGACTGCCGCCGCCCCGAACAGGATCGGCGGACGCTTGTACCACGGCAGCGGTGCAGGCTCGGCCGCGTACTGCTGCTCCCCCGGCGGAGTGAATCCCACAGGGGGTCGGGCGTCCGTGGGCCCGATGTAGACATCGGCGCTGTAGTCCTCGCCGGTGTACGGCACCGGATCGGCTGCGGGTGCATCGTCTTGCGACCATGCCAATGCCCGGAACGTCGCCGACGGCGCACCATCGGCTGCCGACTCTCCCGCCGCGAGCCCGGCGGCTCCGGCCGCCCATGCCGCTGGGGCGATACCCGTCGGGGCGTTCGCGGCCATCCCGAGCCCGGTCGGTGCATCGTCGGACAGCTCGCGGTCGGCGAGCAGCGCAGCGCCTGCCGCCACGTTCAGCTGCGACTGTGGCGTGGTGATGACCGGAACGCGGAATTGTTCCGACAATCTCTGGGTGACCAGCGGGATGCCGGCGCCGCCGCCGACGGTCGCGACGGCAGCCAGCTTGGAGCGGTCAATGTTGTTGCGGTCCAACGACTCCTCGATGGCGCCGAGCAGGCCCGCGAGAGGCTGGGCGATGAGGCTCTCGAGCTCGTTGCGGGTCAACCGGACGTCGGCCTGGAAGCCGGGTAGGTCCACCGGCACCGCGGTCGCGGTCTCCGCGGAGAGGCGTTCCTTGGCCTGCCTGCTCTCATCACGCAAACGGGCCAGCGACCCGACCGCTGCGGTCCCAGCCGGATCCGCATCGTTGGCATTCGCAACGTCGGCGAGGACGTGGTTGAGCACCGTCTGGTCGATCTGGTCGCCGGAAAAGTCTGTGTAGCGGGAGGTTTGGCCGATCGGCACAAGATTCGCATTCGCGTTCGCCAGGGTGATGCTGGTTCCACTGCCGCCGAGGTCCACGAGGGCGATGACACCGCCGGTCGGCAACCCGGGGGCGACCTGCAGCGCGCTGAGCGCGGCGACGGAGTCCGGTATCAGAGCGGCAGGCACGCCGCCCGGCGCCAGGCTCGGCTTGTCGCGCAGGGCGCCGCGCAAGGCGCCGATGACCGCAGGCCCCCAATGCGCGGGCACCGCGATCGCGACGGGCGTGCCGCCGCCCACCGTCCTGCTCATCGCGTCAAGGGCGTCGGCGAGTACGGCTTCGCCGCGATGGCTGCTCCCGTCCTCGGCGACGAGCGGAACGGGATCGCCGACCCGTTCGACGAAGCCGGTCAGAACCAGGCCGGGCTGGTTGAGCGCCGTGTTCTCGCCGGGCACACCGACCTCCGGCGGACGACCGGCGAACAGTGTCAGCACCGCACGACGCATCACGGGCGGGCGGCCGACGCGCGCGGCGACGAGGTTCGTCGCCCCGATGGACAACCCGAGAGAATCACTCATGTGTTCCACCCCTGTACTCGGCCGCCCATCACGATAGCGGCCTGCGGCTCAGGATCACCCAAGATCCCCCTAACGGCGCGAATCCCCTAACGCCGTCTCCCCTAACAACTTCCCTGTAAGGGAGGGGTTCACACCGATCACTCAGCTTCTCGTGCTGGATAGCATCAGGACCAACAGATGGGCGCTCGCCCACAGCAATCGCAACAGGAAAGAAGGTGTGCAATGGCTAACCCGCTACTCGACTTCGTCATGTCGATAGTGCGGGACCCCGACGCTGCCGCACACTACGCCGCCGACCCCGCAGGGGCCATCCACGACGCCAACCTGGCCGACGTCACCAGCGCAGACGTGAACGCGCTGATACCCGTCGTCTCGGAATCGCTGTCGATGGGAACCCCGCACACCGGCGCAGACGCCCTGGCCGGGGACCCGGCCGGCAACGTGTGGACCAGCGGCGCTGCGACCGCCGCATTCGACGCGTTCGACGATCATGTGTCGGCACCGTTGATCGATGATCCGCACGCCATCGCATCGAACGTCATCCAGCAGCCGGGCGACTCGCTGCACGCGGGTCTCGACGCCCTCGATGACCACGGTATTTCTGCCGTGACTGCTGTCGACGATCCGTCGACGCAGTTCACGCATGGAATCATCGACGACGCTCCGCTGGTCGGCGATGCCGTCGACACCGTCGACACCGACTGGCACCACCAGGTCATCGACGACCACCATGTGGATCCCGGTGACCCCGGCTTCGACATCTTCTGACCTAGTTCCTTCCACCTCGATTGCGGCGCGGCCAGTGACGGCCGCGCCGTTTTCGTGTGCGCTGACCTGCTGAAACGCCTACCCCCCAACAACCCCCTAATCCCCTAATGGGGGGTAGCCCCGTATCCCTGGGTACAGCCCCGTAGGGAGGGGCGCCGACCCCGTTTCCGCGGGTTCGGCGGATCCATAGCGTTGTCACCAGATCGCCGGCCAGCCCGGTGACGACCCCAAAAAGCTCTCGCGAAAGGCACTTGAAATGACGAACCCCATCTCCTTCCTGTTCGACTGGCTCCTCGGCCTCACCCGCCCCGGCGCCGACCCCAACGATGTCCGCGCCTTTGTCGCCAACCCGACGCAGGCGGCCTCGCAGGCGATGGGCACCGCGGTGACCCAGGCCCAGCTGACCCAGGCCGCGTCGGCGATCGTCGCCCCTGCGGCGGTTTACGGCGCCGATCCGGTTCAGGCACTGCAGCACACGATCGCCGACAACAGTGGCCTGACCTTTGCGCCGCAGCGGGTCTTCGCGCCCGAGACGGACTTCGCCAGTCACAACGACACCGCCCTCGCCAGCAACAACGACATCGCCAGCCCGCGGGCCGGTCAGGATCTGCAGCAGGGCGTCGGCAACGTCAACCTGGACTTCGACTTCAGCCGCGACATCAACGCCTCCAACGGCGCCGTCGTCAACACGGGCAACGCTGGCAACATCGACACCACCAGCGTCCACGGTTCCGGAAACATCGTCGGTGACCACAACAGTGGCGCCGATACCGGTGACGTCTACGCCGGACAGGGCTCCAACGTCCAGGCAGGCGGCAAGAACAACCACCTGCACGACAACAGCCACGACGTGAACACCCAGGCCGGCGGCGACGTCGCCACCAACACCGGCAGCGGCCAGACCACCCAGGTCGGTGATATCGACACCAGCGGCGGCGGTGCGGCAGGCGGCAACGCAGGCGGCCACGGCGGCGGGCTCATCAATGTCGGTGGCCACGGCGGCGACGGCGGCGCGGCGGCGGGTGGTTCCGGCGGCGGCGTGATCATCGCCCCGACGCAGAGCACCAACAGCAACAACCAGGCCAACAGCCACAACCAGTCGGCCGGTGACGACCTGAGCAACGTCAACGCGTCGCACGCGCACGCCCCGGTGTCGGTCGGCAACGATGACAGCAACACGGCGCTTCACGGCGACGCGACCCAGGTCGGCCATGCAAGCGGCGGTGTCGATGCGAGCCACGATGACAACTCGCTGCATCACACGACCGATCAGCACATCGACACGCACGTCGACAGCCACATCTTCTGATCGACGGACACAACCTCATAGCGCAGCTGGCGGGGATCGTTTTCGATCCCCGCCAGTTGGCACGTCTACCGTTAGGGACACCATGACCCAACCCAACGACCCCCGCCAGGTGAAGGTCATCCTCGAGCTCATCGACCACACCAAGAAGATCGCCGAGGAAAACGGCCGCACAGACCTGGCCGAGCGGCTCGCGACGGCCCGTGTCCGCATCGCGGATCCGATGATCCGGGTGGTCATCGCCGGCCAGCTCAAGCAGGGCAAGAGCCAGTTGCTCAACTCCCTGCTCAACGTTCCTGTGGCTCGCGTCGGCGATGACGAGACCACGGTGCTGGCGACGGTGGTGTCCTATTCCGAGCAGGTGTCGGCACAGCTGATCGTGGCCCGGCCCGACGGCGCCGAGCCCCAGGCGATTCCGATTTCCCCCGCTGACCTCACCAAGGATCTGCGTCGCGCGCCGGAGGCCGGTGGTCGCGAGGTGCTGCGCGTCGAGGTCACCGCGAACAGCCCGCTGCTCAAGCACGGGCTTGCCTTCATCGACACGCCCGGCGTCGGCGGCCACGGTCAGCCGCACCTGTCGGCGACCCTCGGCCTGCTGCCGGACGCCGACGCGATGCTGATGATCAGCGACGCCAGCCAGGAGTTCACCGAACCCGAGATGACCTTCATCCGGCAGGCCCACGAAATCTGCCCGGTGGCAGCGATCGTCGCGACGAAGACCGACCTGTACCCGCACTGGCGCGAGATCGTCGCGGCCGATCAGGCTCACCTGCAGCGGGCGGGCCTGCCGCTGCCGGTGATCCCCGCCTCGTCGCTTCTGCGCAGCCATGCGCTTGCAGCACGAACGACAAGGAGCTCAACGAGGAATCCAATTTCCCGGCCATCATCAAGTTCCTCAGCGACAGGGTGCTGTCCCGCGAAAACGATCGAATTCGTGACCAGGTGCTCGCCGAGATCCGTTCGGCTGCACAGCATCTGACGTTGAAGGTGGATACCGAGCTGTCGGCGCTCAACGATCCGGGTACCCGCGACCGTCTCAAGGACGACCTGGAGCGGCGCAAGGCGGAGGCCGAGGACGCCCTGCAACAAACCGCGCTGTGGCAGCAGGTACTCAACGACGGGATCGCCGACCTGACGGCCGATGTCGACCACGATCTGCGCGCGCGTTTCCGCGCGATCATGCAGCACAACGAGAAGGTCATCGACACCTGCGACCCGACGAATCACTGGGCCGAAATCGGCACCGACCTGGAGAACGCGGTCGCCACCGCGGTCGGCGACAACTTCGTCTGGGCGTATCAGCGCTCCGAAGCGCTTGCCCAGGAGGTCGGCAGGACATTCGTAGAGGCCGGGCTGGAAGCCGTGAAGATGCCCCAGATCGACGCGAGGGACATGGGCGCTGGCTTCGGCGAGCTCAAATCGCTGGCCCGGCTCGAGGCCAAGCCGATCAAGACCGGGCACAAGGTGATCACCGGCATGCGCGGCTCCTACGGCGGCGTGCTGATGTTCGGCATGCTGACGTCCTTCGCGGGGCTGGGCATGTTCAATCCGCTGTCGCTGGGCGCCGGTCTCCTGTTGGGCCGCAAGGCTTATAAGGAGGATATGGAGAACCGGATGCTGCGGGTGCGCAACGAGGCCAAGATGAACATGCGCAAATTCGTCGACGACGTCTCGTTCGTCGTCGGCAAGGAATCCCGCGACCGGCTGAAGGGCATTCAGCGCCAGATTCGCGATCACTATCGCGGCATCGCCAACCAGACCACCCGCTCGCTGAACGAGTCGCTGCAGGCCACGCTCGTCGCCGCGAAGCTGGAGGAGAACGAGCGCAACACCCGCGTCGGTGAGCTCGAACGCCAGCTCAACATCCTCGGCCAGGTCACCGACCACGCGAACAGGCTGGCAGCGGCCGACGTCGCACCCCAGCCCGTGGCCAGCAGCTGATCCGAACCAGCCCCATCTGCGGCGCTCGTGCCCGGTGAATAAGCTGGGTAGCCGCATATGAGCACGAGCGATCAGGTGCGCGCGATCCTGGGCGGCACCATCCAGGCCTACCGGGGTGATCCGGCGTACCGTGAGCGCCCCGACGTGCACAACGAACTGGACCGGATCGGCAGGCGGCTCAATCAGCCCATCCGGATCGCCCTGGCCGGAACGCTGAAGGCCGGCAAGTCGACGTTGGTGAATGCCCTTGTGGGCGAGGACATTGCGCCGACCGACGCCACCGAGGCCACCCGCATCGTGACCTGGTTCCGGCACGGGCAGACTCCCAAGGTCACCGCGAACCATCGCGGCGGCAGGCGGTCCAACGTGCCGATCGCCCGCAACGGCGGCCTGACGTTCGACTTCGCCAACCTGGATCCCGAGGACGTCGTCGACCTCGACGTGGAGTGGCCTGCCGCCGAGTTGATCGACACGACGATCATCGACACCCCGGGTACCTCGTCGCTTTCGCGCGATGTCTCACAGCGGACACTGAGGCTACTGGTGCCCGAGGACGGGGTGCCTCGGGTCGACGCCGTGGTGTTTCTTCTGCGCACCCTGAACGCCGCCGATATCGCACTGCTCAAACAGATCGGCGAGCTGGTCGGCGGCTCGGCGGGCGCGCTCGGCGTGATCGGCGTGGCGTCGCGGGCCGACGAAATCGGTGCAGGCCGCATCGACGCGATGCTCTCGGCGAGGGACGTGGCCAAGCGGTTTACGTCGGAGATGGACAAGACCGGCATCTGCCAGGCCGTCGTCCCGGTGTCGGGCCTGCTCGCACTGACCGCGCGCACCTTGCGGCAGAGCGAGTTCGTCGCACTGGAGAAGCTGGCCGGGGTGGACGCCGCCGAACTGACCAAGGCCATGCTCTCGGCGGACCGCTTCGTCCGCGAGGACAGTGCGCTTCCTGTCGACGCCGCCACCCGGGCGGCGCTGCTGGACCGATTCGGGATGTTCGGGCTGCGGATCTCCATCGCGGTGATACGCACGGGAGTGACCGACTCAGTGGCCCTGGCCGATGAGCTGCTGGAGCGCAGCGGGCTCGTCGCCCTGCGCGATGTCATCGACCAGCAGTTCGCGCAGCGGTCGGATCTGCTGAAGGCGCATACGGCGCTGCTGTCGCTACGGCAGTTCGTGCAGAACAACCCGATCTACGCGACGCCGTACATCATCGCCGACATCGACCCCCTGCTCGCCGACACCCACGCCTTCGAGGAGTTGCGACTGCTGAGCCAACTTCGTTCGCGCGCAACAACATTGAACGAAGACGAGATGGTGTCGTTGCGCCGGATCATCGGCGGCTCCGGCACCGACGTCGCGAGCAGGCTGGGCCTGCAGCCCGATCTTCCCTACGACGGGCCGCGCGCCGCGTTCGCCGCTGCGCAGCGCTGGCGGCGCCGGGCGGACCACCCGCTCAACGATCCGTTCACCACCCGGGCATGCCGGGCCGCGGTGCGCAGCGCAGAGGCCATGGTCGCCGATTACGCCGCCCGCGGCCGCTGACCGGCTGAGCGGCTATCCCCCGGGCAGCGGGATCTGCGGAATCTGAGGAATTTGCGGTATCTGCGGGTTCACCGGCGGCGAGACCGTGACGGTGCTTGTGCTCGTACTCGTGCTGATCGACGTGCTGGTCTCGACCGACGTCGTAGTGGTCGGGGCGGTCGTGGTCTCGGTGGAAGTGGACGGCGGCGTGGTCGTTTCGGTGACCGTTTGCGTCGGCCCGACCTGTGGCGCGGATGCCGTCGTCGGCGTCGTCGTTGTGGTGGTCGTGTTCGTGGAGCTCGACGAACCCGACATCAGGCTGATCACCAACCACACGATCAGGGCGAGCATGAGCGCGATGATTGCGCCGAATGCGACAAGGGCAGCGGGTTTGCGGTACCAGGGAACCTCCGGCTCGGGCGGCGGGCCCGCCTGACCGGGCTGCTGGTCGTAGCCACCGTAGTTGCCGTAACTGCTGGCGTAGGCCGTCGGTTCTTCGTCGGAGTAGTTGTTCGGGTCGTCGGGAGGCCCGTAGCGCGCCACGGGGACCGATAGTAGGCGCAGAGGGCGATCAGCCGACCTGCTGTGGCGGCAATGTCCGCGTCACGTTGAAGCGCGGCCGCCGGGAAGTGGGGGCGCCCGGGCTCACCTCTGGTTCGCGCGTGTGGATGGTGGCCGGCGGCGGCGATTCACCGCTGCTGGTCGTCGTGCTGCTGCCGGAAGTGTCCGAGGTCGTCGACGGAGAGGGCGGGCCGTTGATCTCCGTCGTGGACAGCGGGGCAGTGCTGGTGATGGTCTCGGTGGTCGTCGTCGAGGTCGTCTCTGATGCGATCGACGAGAACGACGGGTCGACGAATTCCTGCGGGGCTTTCGGCGACTCGTCCTGCCGGGTCACGTACATGGCCGCGGCGATGAGGATGCCGATGACGGCGATGCCGAGGACGCTGGCCCCGACGACCGCGGGCGTCGAGTTGTGCCAGGGCGCCGACTTCTCATCGGCGCCGAACTCCTCGACGAATTCGTCCTTGTCGAATTCGTCGTCAAGGTCGGGACCCGCCACGGCCACCGATATTAGCCCCGGGACCAGCGGGAACGCCGGGTCAGCCCAGCTGGGGAACCACCTCGGTGGCGAACAGCTCGAGGTGGTCCAGATCGGACATATCCAAAACCTGCAGGTAGAACCGCTGAACGCCGATCTCGACGAAGGGTCCGAGCTTGTCGACGATCTCGCCCGGTGTTCCCGCGAGGGGCGATGCGCCCAGAATTTCGTCGACCTCGCGTCCGATCGCCTCGGCGCGCTGTGCGACTTGGGCGTCGTCGCGGCCCGCGCACAGCACGAACGCCGCCGAGTACGTCAGCGAATCCTCCGCCCGTCCGGCGTCGGCGACCGCCGAGCGGACCCGGCCGTAGATGTCCTTGGCGACGTCAACCGGCATGAACGGCACGTTGAACTCGGCGGCGAACTTCGCGGCGAGCGCGGGGGTCCGCTTGGCGCCGACGCCGCCGATCACGATCGGCGGGTGGGGTTGCGCAATAGGCTTGGGCAGCGCGGGCGAATCGACGATCGTGTAGTGCTTGCCGGAGAAGTCGAACGTCTCACCCACAGGCGTTGTCCACAGGCCGGTGATGATGTCAAGCTGCTCGCGGAGGCGTTCGAACCGTTCGCCCAGCGGCGGGAACGGTATGGCGTATGCCTGGTGCTCGGCCTCGAACCAACCCGCGCCGATGCCCAATTCGACACGGCCGCCGCTCATCTCGTCCACCTGGGCCACCGAGATCGCCAACGGCCCCGGGTAGCGGAAGGTGGCCGAGGAGACCATCGTGCCGAGCCGTATCGACGTCGTCTCACGCGCGATGCCTGCGAGCGTCACCCACGAGTCCGTGGGACCCGGCAGTCCGTCGCCGCTCATGGCCACGTAGTGATCGGACCGGAAGAAGGCTGAATAACCCAATGCCTCCGCGGCTCTGGCCACCGCTAGTTGGTCGGCGTAGGTGGCGCCTTGCTGGGGTTCGACGAATGCCCGGAAATCCACGGGTTCCACCCTAGAGCGCGCGGCCCACACAGACGATTACGACCAGGGCTTGTGCGATTGCTCAAAGGCGCCGTCTGGAGTTTGGGCATTATCTGCTCGCAATAGGCCTTCACCGGGGTTGATGCTGGCAGTCGAACACCCGGCGAGTCGAGAGGCTGGAAACCACAGATGAGCATGCGAGACGGCATCATCGGCGCTGTGCCCGCCACCCAGGTTCCGCGATATGCGGGCAAGGCCACCTTCGCCAGGATCGCGGATATCCATGAGGTGTCCGATTACGACATCGCGATCCTTGGCGTGCCGTTTGACGGGGGCACCTCGTACCGGCCGGGGGCACGCTTCGGTCCGCTGGCGGTGCGCACGGCTGCTCGCACACTGCGCCCGGGCTACCACGTCGAACTCGGGGTGGCCCCCCTTGAACACGTACAGGTGGTCGATGCCGGTGACGTGTCGGTGACCCCGTACGACATCGCCGAGGCCTGCACGCAGATCCAGAACCACGCCGCCGACATCCTCGCCGGTGGGGACCGGCGAATCGTGTCCATCGGCGGGGATCACACCATCGCGCTGCCGAATCTGCGCGCGCTGCATGCCAAACACGGCCCGGTCGCGCTGGTGCACTTCGACGCTCACCTGGACACCTGGGACACCTACTTCAACGCCCCCGTCACGCACGGCACCATCTTCCGGCGCGCGTTCGAGGAAGGCCTGCTCATCGAGGACCACTCGATCCACATCGGCATCCGCGGTCCGATCTACGACCGGATGGACCTGGACGACGACGCCCGGATGGGGTTCAAGATCATCAGGGCAGGAGACCTCGACGTGATGGGGATCGACGCTGCCGTGGATGTCGTGCGTCGCCGGGTAGCCGATGTCCCGGTGTACCTGTCCATCGACATCGATGTGCTCGACCCGGCATTCGCCCCGGGCACAGGCACCCCCGAATCGGGCGGTCTGACCGCGCGTGAGCTACTGCGGATGCTGCGCAAGATGACGGGTCTGAACATCGTCGGCGCTGACGTTGTCGAGGTGGCGCCCGCCTACGACCACGCCGAAATCACCTGCGTGGCTGCGGCGACGGTGGTATTCGACATCGTCAGCCTGATGGTCGCAGGCGCCAAAACCAGCCTGCCGGTCAACGGCGAGGTTGCCGTAACGGCCTCGTAGACCTACGCTCTACCACACAACTCAATACGCCGATGACACGCTGCGGGAGAACCTCCGTACTGGAGGCGCCGTAGGAGCAACTTCCTCCCCGGGAATCTCTCAGGCCCAATACCGCAGTGTCGAGGCAACTCTGGAGAACAACGCAGATTCGTCCATTGCGTTTACCGAAGGGGAACAGCGCAGCCGCGCTCAAACTCTCAGGTCTCAGGACAGAGCGGGGAGGTGTCACCACAACTCGCGTCGAATAGTTCGACGCCTTGAGACTGGAGTCACCTCGTGCCTGACGAGACCGCAACTATCAACGACGACACCGTCTTTCACGCTGGCTTTCGCGATCGCCACATCGGCCCTGATCCTGCCGCGCAAGCGCGCATGCTGGATGCGCTCGGCTACTCGTCCGTCGACGAGCTGATCGATGCGGCCGTGCCAGGGCAGATCCGTTGTGCGGAGGGGTTGCGTCTGCCTGCTGCCCGGCCGGAGAACCAGGTGCTCGATGCCCTCCGCGCCATGGCCGACCGCAACGACTCGCGTGTCCAGATGATCGGCCTCGGCTACCACGACACCATCACCCCCGCCGTGCTGCGGCGCAACATGCTCGAGTCACCGGCCTGGTACACGGCCTACACGCCGTACCAGCCGGAGATCTCCCAGGGCAGGCTCGAGGCGCTGCTGACGTTCCAGACGGTCATCGAGGACCTGACCGGGTTGCCGGTTGCGGGTGCATCGCTGTTGGACGAGGCCACCGCGGTGATGGAGGCGGTGCTACTGATGCGCCGGGCCAACAAATCCATGGCGTCGTCCAATCGTGTTGTGCTTGATGCTGATTGCCTGCCGCAGACACTGGCGGTGGTGCGCGGACGGGCGGCCGCAATCGGCATCGATGTGGTCGTTGCCGACGTGACCACCGAACTGCCCGACGGTGACGCCTTCGGCGTGGTGTTCCAATCGCCGGGTGCCAGCGGCGCGCTGCGCAACCTGGCCCCCCTGATCGCCGCCGCACAACACCGCGGCATGCTTACCACCGTCGCGGCCGACCTGCTCTCGCTGACGCTGGTGTCCGGCCCCGGCGAGCTGGGTGCCGACATCGCGGTGGGCTCTGCGCAACGCTTCGGCGTTCCGCTGTTCTTCGGCGGTCCGCACGCCGGGTACATGGCGGTGCGGTCCGGATTGGAACGCATGCTGCCAGGACGCCTGGTCGGGGTCTCCGTCGATGTGGACGGCAAACCCGCCTACCGGCTCGCGCTGCAGACCCGTGAGCAACACATCCGCAGGGACAAGGCCACCAGCAACATCTGCACCGCGCAGGCACTGCTGGCCAACGTCGCGGCCATGTATGCCGCCTACCACGGTCCGGAAGGGTTGCGCGCCATCGCAACCCGGGTTCACCGGCACGCCGTTGGGCTGGCCGCAGGCTTGCGGGAAGCGGGCCATGAGATTGTCCACGACCGGTTCTTCGACACGGTGATGGTGCGGGTACCGGGCCGCAGCGGGCAGATCGTGGCCGCCGCCGACCGTGCCGGTATCAATCTGCGCCTTGTCGACGCCGACCATGTCGGTATCTCCTGCGACGAGTGCACGACCGACGAAGTGATCAGCCGCGTGCTCCATGCCTTCGGTGCCGCGCCCGCAGCGGCGACGGCCGATTCGCCCGCCCTACCCGACGCAGTGTTCCGCACGTCGGAATACCTGACACATCCGGTCTTTCACCGCCACCGCTCCGAAACGGCGATGCTGCGCTTCCTGCGGGAACTCTCCGACAAAGACCTCGCGCTGGACCGCACGATGATCCCGCTGGGTTCGTGCACGATGAAGCTCAATGCCGCTGCCGAGATGGAACCGATCAGCTGGCCCGGGTTCGCCGGGATTCACCCCTACGCGCCTACCGAACAGGTCGCCGGGTACCTCGAGCTGATCGGCAACCTGGAAGACTGGTTGGCCGAGATCACCGGATACGACCGGGTTTCGCTGCAGCCCAATGCCGGATCCCAGGGTGAGCTCGCCGGCCTGCTCGCCATCAAGGCCTATCACGGGTTCCGCGGCGACGACGATCGCGACGTCTGCCTGATCCCGCAGTCGGCGCACGGCACCAACGCCGCTTCGGCGGTGCTGGCGGGCATGCGCGTGGTCGTGGTGCAGACAGCGCCCAACGGCAACATCGACATCGACGACCTGCGGTCGAAGCTGGACGTCCACGAGGGCCGAGTCGCGGCGATCATGCTGACCTACCCATCCACCCACGGTGTCTACGAAACCGGTGTCGGCACCGTTTGCGATCTCGTCCACCGCGCCGGTGGACAGGTCTATGTCGACGGAGCCAATCTGAACGCCCTTGTCGGACTTGCCAAACCGGGCGAGTTCGGCGGCGACGTATCGCATCTGAACTTGCACAAGACGTTCTGCATTCCGCACGGTGGAGGCGGCCCCGGCGTCGGACCCGTCGCCGTGCGGGCACACCTTGCACCGTTCCTTCCCGGCGATCCGCTGGCGGCAGGCGGACCGGCCCCGGTGTCGGCGGCCAACTATGGCTCCGCGGGTATCCTGCCGATCACCTGGGCCTACCTGGCGCTGATGGGCGCCAACGGGCTGACAGCGGCCACCAAGACCGCGGTGCTGGCGGCCAACTATCTGGCAACGTCACTGGCCGGGCACTATCCGGTGCTCTATACCGGGGAATCCGGGCTGGTCGCCCACGAATGCATCCTCGATCTGCGGGAGATCACGAAGCGAACCGGGGTGACCGCAGAGGATGTCGCAAAACGGTTGATCGACTACGGTTTCCACGCCCCGACGTTGTCGTTCCCGGTGAACGGCACCCTGATGGTGGAACCCACCGAGTCGGAGGACTTGGCGGAGCTGGACCGTTTCATCACGGCCATGATCAGCATCCACGACGAGATCGACCAGGTCGGTTCGGGGGTGTGGGCACTCGAACAGAGCCCGTTGCGTCAGGCCCCGCACACCGCCGAGCAGGTCACCGACGCCGAGTGGACCCTGCCGTACAGCAGGCAGTATGCGGTGTATCCCGTTGCTTCCCTGAGGCGAAACAAGTACTGGCCGCCGGTACGTCGCATCGATGGCGTGCACGGCGACCGCAACCTCGTCTGCTCCTGCCCCGCACCCGAGGAGTTCGAGTCCGACACCGCCGAGATCCTCGAGGAGGTCTTCGCATGACCGCCGACCACAACCCAGCATCACCGCTGCTCGATGAACACCGTGGCTTGGGTGCCACATTCACCGACTTCGCCGGCTGGGCCATGCCACTGAAATACGGCAGCGAACTGGCCGAACACCGGTCGGTGCGCGAATCCGCAGGCTTGTTCGACCTGTCGCATATGGGTGAAATCGCAGTTACCGGACCGCAATCCGCCGAAGCGCTGGACTTCACGCTTGTCGGCGAAGCGTCCAAGATCCCCGTCGGGAGGGCCAAGTATTCGCTCATGTGCGACGGCGACGGCGGTGTGATCGACGATCTGGTGGTGTACCGGCTTGCCGATGAATACTTCCTGGTGGTCGCCAACGCGGCCAACGCCTCCAGGGTGGTGCTCGAAATGATCGATAGAGCACAGGAATTCGATACCCGTCTGGAAGATCAGTCGGCCAGTACCGCGTTGATCGCCGTGCAGGGGCCCGCCGCGGAAAGCATCGTGACGTCACTGATGGCTGACGGTAGCCGCGAGACGGCGACCGAGCTCAAGTACTACGCGGTGACCGAAGCCAGGGTCGACGGTGTCGATGTGCTGCTCGCGCGCACCGGTTACACCGGAGAGGACGGCTTCGAACTGTATGTACCCAATGCACAGGCCGTGACGTTGTGGCGCTCGCTGCTGGCGGCCACCACCGCGGCAGGCGGATCGCCTGCGGGCCTGGCCTGTCGGGACACGCTTCGGTTGGAAGCCGGAATGGCGCTGTACGGGCATGAACTCAGCCAGGCGACCAATCCGTACCAAGCCGGTCTCGGCAAGGTGGTCAGGCTGGGCAAGAACTTCGTGGGACGCGATGCCCTGCAGCAACTTTCCGAACAGGCGGCGGATCGGGTCCTGGTAGGACTGAAGGGCTCGACGCGCCGCGCGGCCAGGGCGGGCTACACCATTCACCCCAGCGTCGACGGGCCCGCGGTGGGAACCGTGACGTCGGGGGCGCTGTCGCCGACCCTGGGCTATCCGATCGCACTGGGCTATCTCGACGCCGACCTCGCCGAAACCGGAACCGTCGTGAGCGTCGACATCCGCGGCAGCAGAGAACAGTTCGAAGTCACCCCGGCCACGTTCTATCGCCGCAGCTGAAAGGGACGACCATGGCAGACAACGCGATTCCTGATGACCGCAGCTACACCGAGGAACACGAATGGGTGCTGATCGCACCCGGCGCGCCACTACCGGATACGCCGGTGAAGGTCGGCATAACCTCGGTCGCCGCCGCCGCGCTCGGCGATCTGGTCTTCCTTGACCTGCCCGAAGTCGGGTCCACCATCGCCACCGGCGAGACGTGTGGCGAGGTGGAGTCCACCAAGACGGTCTCCGAGCTCTTCCCGGCCGTCAGCGGCACCGTCACCGCGGTCAACACGGCCGCCGTCGACGATCCCAGCCTCGTCACCTCCGACCCATACGGAGAGGGCTGGCTGTTCGAGGTACGGCCGACCGCGGCGGGACCGCTGCTGACCGCGGCCGAATACGCAGAGAGGAACGAGGTTTCAGCATGAGCATTCTCGACCAACGCCTTACCGAATTCGATCCCGAGGTCGCTTCGGCGATCGACGACGAGCTGTGGCGCCAGCGTCTCGGGCTGGAGATGATCGCGTCGGAGAACCATGCCCCGCTTGCGGTCATGCAGGCGCAGGGTTCCGTGCTGACCAACAAGTACGCCGAAGGGTACCCGGGCAGGCGTTACTACGGCGGCTGCGAACACATCGACGTGATCGAACGGCTGGCCATCGACCGGGTCAATGCGCTGTTCGGAGCGGAATTCGCCAACGTACAACCGCATTCGGGCGCGCAGGCGAACGCCGCTGTCATGCATGCCCTGATCAAACCGGGGGACACCATCCTCGGTCTGTCGCTGGACTGCGGCGGCCATCTGACGCACGGCATGCGGCTGAACTTCTCGGGCAAGCTGTACAACGTCGCTGCGTACGGGGTGTCCAAGGAGGACTACCTCATCGACATGGACAGCGTCGCCGAAGCCGCCAGGGCTCATCGGCCGCAGTTGATCATCGCCGGATGGTCGGCCTACCCGCGTCAACTCGACTTCGCCAGGTTCCGCGAGATCGCCGACGAGGTCGGCGCCTACCTGATGGTGGACATGGCCCATTTCGCCGGTCTTGTCGCCGCCGGGCTGCATCCGTCACCGGTGCCGCACGCCCACGTCGTCACGTCCACGACCCACAAGACCCTTGGCGGACCCCGCGGCGGCGTCATCCTCACCAACGAGGCCGATATCGCCAAGAAGGTCAACTCGGCGGTGTTCCCCGGCCAGCAGGGCGGCCCGCTGGAACATGTCATCGCCGCCAAGGCCGTCGGGTTCAAGATGGCCGCCCAGCCGGAATTCGCCGAGCGGCAACAACGGTGCCTGCGTGGTGCGCGGATTCTTGCCGACCGGCTGAGTCAGCCCGACCCCAGGGCCGCCGGGATCACGGTGCTGACCGGCGGCACCGATGTACACCTGGTGCTGGTGGACCTGCGCGACGCGGCCATCGACGGGCAGCAGGCCGAGGACCGGCTCGACGCCGTCGGTATCACCGTCAACCGTAACGCGGTACCTTTCGACCCCCGGCCGCCGATGGTGACCTCCGGCCTGCGCATCGGCACCCCGGCGCTGGCCGCCCGCGGGTTCGGCGACGACGAATTCGCCCTCGTCGCCGACGTCATCGCGGCCGCGCTCATCGCCGAGCCCGGCGCGGACACCGAACACCTTGCGGCGCAAGTGCGTACGCTGGCCGAGCAGTTCCCGCTCTACCCGGAGCTGTAATGGCGATCAGCGTATTCGACCTCTTCTCGGTCGGGATCGGACCGTCGAGTTCGCATACCGTCGGTCCGATGAGGGCGGCGGGCATGTTCGTCGCCGACCTCGCCGCTCGAGACGAACTCGACCAGGTCGCCGACGTCCGGGTCGACCTGTACGGGTCGCTGGCGGCCACCGGCGCCGGGCACGGGACCATGCCTGCCATCCTGCTCGGCCTCGAGGGTTACCGGCCCGACGCCATCGAGACCGACGAGATGGAGCGACGGCTGGCGACCATCCGGCTCGAGGGCAAGATCTCACTTGGCGGCCGAATTGTCATCGCGCTCACCGAATCCGATATTGTTCTGCAGCCGTCGCGCCGGCTCGACCACCACCCGAATGCCATGACGCTGACCGCCACATCGGTGCACGGCGAGGTGGTGCACCGCGAGACCTATTTCTCGGTCGGCGGCGGGTTCGTCGTCACCGCAGCGGAGTCGATGAAGCCGGCAACCGGGCGGCCCGGGGGCGGCATCGCCTTCCGATCCGCGGCAGAACTGCTGGCCCTCACCGAGCACGACGGAATTTCGGTGAGCCAGGCCATGATGCGCAACGAATGCTCGACACGCACCGAAACGGAAGTGCGGGAGCGCCTGCTGCACATCCGCGACGTCATGGTGTCCTGCCAGCGCAAGGGGATGTCCCGGGACGGCTATCTACCCGGCAACCTGCGGGTCCGGCGTCGCGCCCTGGACTGGTTCGTGCGCCTGAACGACGAAGATCCGCAACGTGATCCGGAGTTCGCCGAGGACTGGGTGAACCTGGTGGCGCTCGCGGTCAACGAGGAGAACGCCTCGGGTGGCAGAGTCGTGACGGCACCGACCAATGGGGCGGCAGGCATCATCCCGGCGGTCCTGCACTACGCCCTGCACTACACCCCCGCGGGACGCGGAGATCCAGACGACGCCACGGTCCGGTTCCTCTTGACCGCCGGGGCGATCGGATCCCTGTACAAAGAGCGCGCGTCGATCTCGGGCGCCGAGGTCGGCTGCCAGGGCGAGGTCGGATCGGCGGCGTCGATGGCCGCAGGAGCGCTCGCTGAAATCCTCGGCGGCACAACGCAACAGGTGGAGAACGCCGCCGAGATCGCGATGGAACACAGCCTCGGCCTCACCTGCGATCCGATCGGCGGCCTGGTTCAGATCCCGTGCATCGAGCGCAACGCCATCTCTGCAGGCAAGGCCATCAACGCCGCCCGGATGGCGCTGCGCGGTGATGGCACCCACCGGGTAAGCCTCGACGAGGTGATCGACACGATGTGGGCCACCGGGATGGACATGAACGCCAAGTACAAGGAGACCTCGACCGGCGGGCTCGCCGTCGCGGTCAACGTCGTCGAATGCTGAGCTACAACATAAGGAGCACGTCATGACCACAGCAGATGTCGTCATCCTCGGCGGTGGCCCTGGCGGCTATGCCGCCGCGATTCGCTCGGCCCAGCTGGGCCAATCGGTCGTCCTGATCGACGAGGACCGGGTCGGTGGCACCTGCCTGCACCGCGGGTGCATCCCGACCAAGGCGCTGCTGCACGCGGCCGAGGTCGCCGACACCGCGCGTACCGCAGCACAATTCGGTATCACCGCAACCTTCGACGGCGTGGACACAGAGAAGCTGCACGGCTTCAAGAACACGGTGGTGTCCCGCCTGCACATGGGCCTGTCGGGTTTGATCGACGCACTGGGCATCACCGTCGTGAACGGCCGTGGCCGGCTGACCGGGCCGACCACCGTCGAGGTGGACGGCAGCACCATCACCGGCGCGTCGATCGTGCTGGCCACCGGATCGGCACCGAAGGTGCCGCAGGCCATCACGACCTCCGACCGCGTGCTCACCAGCGATCAGGCCCTGGATCTCGCCACCATTCCCGAATCCGCGATCATCCTCGGCGGCGGCGTCATCGGCGTCGAATTCGCAAGCCTCTGGGCGTCGTTCGGTGTCAAGGTGACGATCGTCGAGGCCCTGCCGCGGCTGGTGCCCAACGAGGACGCCACCATCTCCACCTATCTGGAACGGTCGTTCCGCCGCCGCCGCATCACCGCCAAGACCGGTACCAAGGTCACCGCGGTGACCTCGGACGAGGATGCCGTAGCGGTGACCCTCGAATCCGGCGACGTGCTCACCGCAGATGTGCTGCTGATCGCGGTCGGCCGTGCCCCGCGCACCGCGGACCTCGGTCTGGCCGAGGCCGGGGTGGAACTCGACGGCGGCCTGGTGGTCACCGACAATGAATTGCGCACCAGCGTGCCGACCGTCTACGCGATCGGGGATATCGTGGCCGGACTCCAATTGGCGCACAGGGCGTTTCAGCACGGCATCTTCGTCGCCGAACGCATCGCGGGCCGCGAAGCCGACCTTGTCGCCGACAGTGGCATCCCGAGGGTCACCTACTGCCATCCCGAGATCGCCTCGGTCGGCCTCACCGAGGAAGAGGCGCGCGAGCGCTACGGCGAGGGTGTGGAGACCGTCACCTACGACCTCGCGGGCAACGGGCGCAGCCAGATCCTCAAGGCGTCAGGGGCGGTGAAGCTCGTCGTCGACCCGTCCGGCGCCGTGGCAGGCGTGCACATGATCGGCGACGGTGTCTCGGAACTGATCGGGGAGGCCCAGCTGCTGTACAACCTGGGGGTCAAGGCGGCCGAGGCGGCCCGGTTCGTACACGCCCACCCGACGCAGAGCGAGGCGTTGGGCGAGGCGCTGATGGCGGTGTCCGGCGCGCCGTTGCACCTACACGGTTGAGCGGTCGCCGAACTCCTCCTTGAGGATTCCGACAAGACGATCGACCATCCACTCGGTGAGCATCCGGCCCTTCTCGGCGCTGGCGGCCACGGGGGAGGACAGCGTTCCACTGGCTGTCGACATCCTGGTGTCGATCGGCAGCACGTCGTGGTTGACCACCCGCTCGGGGGCGTCGGCCGCGATGTGCTCGGTCCGGACCAGTGACGGTGCGTGATACAGCAACAGCGAGGTTTCGATGACGGCGGCGTGCTCCAGCGCCAGTCCGGGGAACCCCTCGGGCCAGATCGCGTGCTGGCGATCGGGGGTGAAATCGGGGTTTGCGTCCTCGACGACCAGGATCTTGAGCTCAGGGTGCTTCTCGGAGATCAGGAACGCGGGCTCATAGATGAAGCCGCTGTTCTCGTAGTGCCAGTTGTACAGCACGATGTTGCGGAACCCGGCCCGCTTCAGCTCGCTGAGGATATCGGAGAGAAGCGCGATGAATGTGGTCGCCCGCAGTGACAGGGTGCCCGGAATGTGCTGTCCACCACCGCTTCCCGGCCGACTGCGATAGCCAAACGGGACGAACTGCCCGACGATCAGATCGCACCGGCGGCTGGCCGCCTCCAGCAGCTTCTCGGGGATCAGCCAGTCGGTGCAGACCGGCAGATGATGACCGTGCTGCTCGGTCGAGCCGATCGGGATGGCGACGGGGATGTCGGCGCGGGCCGCCTCGGCGATCTCCGGCCACGTCATATCCCGGTACAGCCGGGACGGGCTCTGTTCAGTCATGCCGAAACTCCTTGTGAGGCAGTCGTTGTAGACACGCCGATGGTGCCTGCGGACACGCAGGTGGACCGCCCGCCGTCGACGACGACGTGTGTGCCGACCACATAGCCGGCGCGGTCGGACAGCAGGAAGACCACGGCCTCGGCGATCTCCGCCGGTTCGGCGAAACGGCCCGCGGCGACGCTCGCGGCGTTATCGGCCATCTCGGTTTCGGGATCGGCCGCACCGTCGAACTCGGCGAGCAGCATCGGCGTCCGTGTAGTGCCGGGGCATACCGCGTTCACCCGAATACCCCAGGAAACCAATTCCGCTGCCGCACTGCGGGTCATCGCCACGATCGCGCCCTTGGTGGCGGTGTAGGCGACGTAGCCGGGCTGGCCGATGAGGGCGAGCTCCGAGCCGGTGTTGACGATCGCGCCGCGGCGCCGGGACTGCATGACGCGGGCCGCCTCGCGCAGCACGTAGAAGGACCCGGCCAGATTGATCGCCACCAGGTCGTCGAAGATCTCGTCGGTGGTGTCGACAAGCGGTGCGACCCTGGAGATTCCGGCATTGTTGTGCACCGCGTCGATGGGTCCCAGTTCGGCTTCGACCCGATCGAACGCCGCACGGACGGCGGCCGGATCCCTGACATCGACACTGATCGGCAAGGCTCGGCGACCGTAGTCCCGCACGATCCGCGCGACATCGGACAGGTCATCCTGCGGTCTGGCCAGCACGGCCACGTCGGCACCTTCGCGGGCCAGAGTCGTGGCGGTGGCCAGTCCGATGCCCGAGGAGGCTCCGGTCACCAACGCAATGCGGTTCGTCATCTCGCCCATGTGTTCATCCCTTCGTCAGGCGCTCGTCAGAGCTTTTCGGTCGTCCGGATCCATTCGATCTGCTTCTCCAGCCCGTCCTCCAGCGCCCATTCCGGCACGTAGCCGAGGTCACGGGCCGACCGGCTCAGGTCGAACTGGACCTGCCGATCCCATTCGGGCAGATAGCCGGGACCGATGTCGTACCGGGCGTCTGGCAGGAGCTTCGTCAGAAGTTGGGCGGTCTCGTAGACGTTCACCCGATCGCCACCCGAAACGAAATAGGCCTGCTGGGTCAGATTCGAGGTGGTGGATGCCAGCCGGGCGGCGGTGGCGACGTCCTCGACATAGACGAACTGGAAGGGATGGTCGCCGCCGGATTCGAGGGTGAAGGTCTCACCACGCAGGCCGGCCCGGATCATGTCGCCGAGCAGGCTTGGCATCCACAGGCCCGGCCCGTAAACCTCGGTGATCCGCAGCGAAACGATCTCCATCCCGTACAGCGAGTTGTACGCGGCTCCCAGCAGTTCACCAGCCACCTTCGTCACGCCGTAGACGGTGGTTGGCGTCGGTTTGATGTCCTCGGTAACCGGCCCCGACTCGTTGATGTTGCCCAGCGCGCATTCGGAGGAGAAGAACACGATGCGGGCCACGCCGGTCATCCGTGCCGCCTCGTAAACCGCAAGGGTGCCATCGGCATTGGCGGCGAAGGTGGTGAGCGGCAGGTCGATCGACACACCCGGGTGGCTCTGTCCCGCGGTGTGGATGATGCGGTCCACGGCATGCGCGCTGAGTGTCTCGGTAAGCCGGGGGATGTCGAACAGTTCGCCCTGCACGGCGACCACACCGTCGCGGGTGTCGACGGTGTAGTCGCGGTTGTAGGTGATGACGCGCTCGCCATCGGCCAGCAGTTGGTCTACGAGGTGACGACCGACGAATCCGCGGCCGCCGGTAACGAGTGTGGTCATGGGCATCAGGTTGCCCGTCGGCCCATCGAGCGGCAACGGATGTCGTGCACATGTTTGGTGCCAGCGTTTGTGCGTATGCACAAGGTGGGTTTACCGCTTTGTGCGGATTCCTTCTCGCGGACCGAAGTGTGACGCACGCATCATTAATCGCGCAGCAGCCATCTGACCTGGAGTACTACTGGTGAACACCCAACCTAACGACGAACCCGATGTCCTTATTGTCGGCGCCGGAGCATCCGGCGGAGTGGCGGCCCTGGAACTGGCCCGCAACGGCCTGAAGGTCGTCTGCCTTGAGCAGGGCGGCTGGAACGTCCCCGACGACTTCGCCGCGGGCAAACCGCAATGGGAACTGACCCGCCTCAAGCAGTGGGACGCCAGCCCGAACGTGCGGCAGAACCAGGCCGACTATCCGATCGACAGCACCGACAGCCCGGTCGAACCGCTGATGTTCAACGGTGTCGGCGGCAGCACCATCTTGTTCTCCGGGCACTGGGTGCGCGCCATGCCGTCCGATTTCCGGGTCAAAACCCTCGACGGCGTCGCCGAGGACTGGCCGTTCACTTACGAGGACCTGCGGCCCTTCTACGACGAGGTCACCCACCACATCGGAGCCTCCGGGCTGGAAGGCGACCCGGCCTACCCCGACTCACACACCTTCCCTCTGCCACCGCTGCCGATCGGCAAGTACGGCCTGGTGGCCGCCAAGGGGATGGACAAGCTGGGCTGGCACTGGTGGCCCGCACCCAACGCCATCGCATCGCGCAAGTTCAAGAACCAGGAAGGCTGCATGCGCTACGGCGCTTGCGAATCCGGTTGCCCGGTCGGCGCCAAGGCCAGCACCGACATCACCCACTGGCGCGATGCGATCAAGCTGGGAGCGCAGCTGGTCACAGGTGCCAGGGTGAGCCGGCTGACAGTGGACAACCGCGGCCTTGTCACCGGCGCTGAGTACATCGACCGCGACGGCAACCTCCGTCACCAGGCGGCTCGGGTAACGGTGTTGGCGGCCAACGGAATCGGCACCCCCCGGCTCCTGCTCAACTCGGCATCGGCGCAGTTCCCTGACGGCCTTGCCAACTCCTCGGGGATGGTCGGCAAGCGGCTGATGACCCACCCGTACGCCTCGGTGTACGGCGCATACGACGAGGAGATGGAGACCTGGCTCGGCCCCGCAGGCCAGGCGCTGCAGTCGCTGCAGTTCTACGAGACCGACACCGACCGGGGATTCGTCCGCGGCGCGAAATGGAACCTCATGCCCACCGGCGGCCCACTCGCCCAGACGCTCTGGGAACCAGGGGAGAACTGGCGCGAAGGCTTCGGACCCGCCTTCCACAAGAGGCTGAGCAAGAGGTTCGGGCGCTACACCGAGTGGGGGATCACCACCGAGGATCTGCCCGACGACAACAACACTGTGACACTCGATCCCGACGTCACCGATTCCGACGGAATCCCCGCGGCCAAGATGCACTACACGATCGGCGAGAACTGCGAGCGGATGTTGAAGTTCAACGTCGAGCGGGCCATCGAGGCACATCAAGCCGCCGGTGCCGTAGAGGTCCACCCGATTCCGGTGGTCCGGCACAGCGCCTGGCACCTTTTGGGCACCGCCACGATGGGGTCCGACCCGGCCACCTCCGTCGTCGACCAGTGGGGCCGGGCGCACGACGTCCCGAACCTGTTCGTCATCGACGGCAGCGTTTTCGTCACCTCCACGGGCGTGAACCCCACCGCGACGATCATGGCCATCGCCTTGCGATCGATGCGGCATCTCGCCGAGAACCGTCACAGCATCCCGACAGCGATCTGAGGACATCCCATGCTCACTACCGATCAACGCCAGGTTTTCGCGGTGCTTGCCGAAACCCTCATCCCGGCAACTGAAACGATGCCGTCAGCCACCAGCGCAGGGGTTGCCGACACCTTGCTCGACCAGGTCCTCGGCTATCGGCCCGATCTGGTCGACGACTTCGTTGCCGCGCTGGCATCCTGCGACGGCCAGGACCCAGAATCCGCACTCGACGGGCTGGTTGCCGAGCATCCAGGCCAGTTCGAAGCGCTGACCGTGCTGGCCGCGGGCGCCTATTTCCTCAGCCCCGCGGTGAAGGCGGCGATGCCCTATGACGCGGCACCCCGCCCGGCGCGCGACGACATGGACGACTACATCGACATGCTCGAGCACGTCGTAGACCGCGGCTTCACGATCCGTTGATCCATCCGAATATCTAGCAAGGGAACCAAAGACATGAGTCAAACCGCAGTCCAGTCAACAGAATCCACCTCATCGATAGAGGAGAACACCATCCAGCCGGTGCCGCTGGATCAGCGCCACGGCCGCAACCGTGACATGTTCACCATCTGGTTCGGCACCAACATCATGATCCTGGCCATTGTCACCGGTGCGCTGGCGACCACGCTGTTCGGTCAGCCTGCATGGTCGGCCGTGTTGGCGATCGTCCTCGGCAACCTGTTCGGCGCCATCTTCATGGCCCTGCACTCGGCCCAGGGCCCGACTCTCGGCGTTCCCCAGATGGTGCAGACCAAAGGGCAATTCGGGTCCTTGGGTGCGGTGCTCATCGTGGCCGTCGTGGTCTGCATGTACACCGGCTTCTTCATCTCGATTCTGGTGTTCGGTGGCGAGTCATTGGCCTCGGTGCTGCCGTTCCTCGGCAATAAGGGCGGCGTTCTGATTCTGGCGGTCGTCAGTTTGGCCGCGACGATCTGGGGTTACAAACTGATCCACGCTTACGCGCGAATCATGACCTGGGCCTCCGGGATCACGCTTCTCCTCGCCTTCGTCTGGGCGTTCGTCGTTCACCCTGTGCCGGACAACTTCTTCCACGGCAGCGGTGCCAGCTGGGCCGGATTCCTCGGCACCTTCGCAGCCTCGGCAGTGTGGCAGATCGCCTATGCCCCTTACGTTTCCGACTACTCGCGGTATCTGCCCAAGGCGACCGGTGCGAAGCCGGCGTTCTGGATGAGCTACTGGGGCACCACGATCGGCTCGATCCTGCCGATGTTGCTCGGCGCAGGCATCGGCCTGCTCGCGCTCGACGACGACCCGGCGATCGCGCTCACCAAGGCCACCGCGGGAATCAGTGTGTTGGTGGTGGCCGTGTTCAGCGTCGGCGTGGCCGCGACGAACGCGATGAACCTGTACTGCGGAACGCTGTGCACCATCACGATCCTGCAGACGTTCTTCCCCCGCTTCTCCGCTCGGGCCCGCGAACGCGCCATCATCGCCGCCTGCCTGTGCACCTTCGCGGTCGTCGTCGCACTGGCCGCCGGTGACGATTTCGTCGCCAAGTACAACAATCTGCTGGTCCTGCTGCTCGGTTCGCTGGTCCCCTGGACCGCAGTGAATCTCGTCGACTTCTACCTCGTGCGGCACGGCGACTACGTCGTCGAGGACTTCTTCAAATCAGACGGCGGTCGCTACGGCCGGGTGAACTGGCCCGCGGTGATCTGCTACCTGATCGGTGTCGCCGTCCAGCTGCCGTTCATGATCATCGGCACGGCCTACACCGGGCCGATGGCCAAACTCCTTGGCGGTACCGATATCTCGTTCATCGTCGGTCTTGTCGTGGTGTCGCCGCTGTACTACTTCACGATGACCGCGCTGGCCCGTCGGCAGAAGCCCACCGCTGAGGTGGTAGCTGTTCCCGCACCGTAGCCGTACGGTTGGCTCGTGAGCATCACGGTGCGCGAGCTGCTGGCTATGCCGCACCTGGAGTTGCGACTGCACTCCGGTGCGGCAGGCCTGGATCGCCAGGTGACGTGGACCCACACCTCGGATCTGCCGGAGCCGTGGCAGTGGGTCACCGCCGGGGACCTGTTGATGACCAACGGCATGTCGTTTCCGTCAGCAGCGGCCGAGCAGGAACATCTGCTCACCGAACTGCATCGGGTGGACGCCAGCGCCCTTGCGATCGGCGAGCAGATGTACTGCCCGCGGTTGACCCAGCGGTTCACCCGTGCCAGTGAGCGTCTCGGCTTTCCGGTGTTGTGGATCCGCTATCCGATGCCGTTCGTGGCGATCTCGCGGGCCATCGCCGAAGCCACCCTGCTCGAGCAATCCCAGCGGCTCATGCGCACGGCCCGTATCTACGACGCCCTGCGCCGGACCACCGTCGGGGATGTGGCGCGATCCCGTGTCGCAGACGCGCTCACCAAGGAACTGCGCTGTTCGGTGTTCGTATGCGACCGCGTCACCGGGGAGGCGTATCACCCCGACGGCCCGCACCCGCCCGACGACGTCAAGGAATCGGTGCGCGCCGCATCGCATGGGACACTGGCCGCAGGTGCGCGGTCGATCCTCACCGCCGGTGGGGTCGAGGTGTTGGTCGGAGAGGTACCGACGCATCAGCAAGCGGTGCTGGCCGTCATTCGTGAGGGCGGGGTGGCACTCGACGGTGTGCTCATCCAGCACGCGGCCACGGTGATCGCCCTGGAGCTGTCCCACACCCACCTCGCCCTCGAGCACACCCGCCGGTCGGGCGCCGAGCTCACGGCACAGCTCATCGACGGCCGCATCGACCAGCGCGGCGGGCGTCGCCAGCTGCAGTCCGCGGGTCTTGACCCTGCCGTGTCGATCTTCGTCTCGGCCATGTGTACCGACGAACGGCGGCTGCGAGATCTGCATGTCGCCCTGTGGCGCCGCCGGATTCCGCATGTGACGGCCTTTCGCTCCGGGGTCGCCCATGCCGTGGTTCCCGGCACCGACGAGGCGATCGAGGCCATCGCCGCTTCGCTCGGACCGACGGCCAGGATCGGTGCAAGCAGGGCGATGAAGACGGTGACCCGGTCGGCGGAGTCGGCCCACGAGGCGACATGGGCCCTTGGCACCGCCCAGCGGACCGGTGAGGACGTGGTGCGCTACGGCACCGCGACCGCCTGGGTGGGCGTGGGCGGTGTCGACGATGCGCAGGCGATGGTCGAGCGCTGGCTTGGCCCGCTCATCGAGCATGACGCGCAGCACCGCACCGGACTGGTCGACACGCTGGAGGCGTTTCTGGCCAACCAGCGGTCATGGCAGCGCACTGCGGCGGCGATGAACGTGCACCGCCAGACCGTGCTTTATCGCGTCCACAAGGTCGAGGAACTCACGGGTGCAAAGTTGGCCGACACCGCGGACATCGCCCAGCTGTGGCTGGCATTGCGGTCCCGCGATCTGCTGGACGGTCGCTGACTACTCGTTGGCCCGCACTCCGTTCATCCTCGGGGCTTTCACATGTTCTTCTTCATCTTGTATTTCACAGCATGGGAGCGTGGCGGGGTTTGATGAACCGAGGCCGCGCCGGGTGTGGCGTTGGCCGGTGCCGCAACGGCCACGACAGTCCCGCCGAGGGCGGCCATGCCGACCGTGAAGACGGCGGCGGCGCTGGCGATACGGGTCTTGATCATGTGAGGTTCCTTTCCTCGGAGCCGGGTTGGCTGGTGAGAAAAGGATCGAGCGCGGACCTCAATGAACCCTCAATCCGCGGCTAGAAGGTGTCGACCTTTTCGATACTGACGAACATGCCGTGGCGGGTGCGTTGGTTGGTGAAACGGGTGCCGTCGCTGGTGGCGTCGATGGTCCAGCCGGCGGCGCTGTAGGTGCGGTAGTCGATGGTCTGGACGGGAATGTCGCCGAGGTTGCCGACGATCCACGAGACGTTGCCGTCGGCGGACAGGTTCACGCCGTTGGCCCGCACGCCGTTCTGTAACGGCGCATTGGTGAACGGCGCCTCGCAGCCGACGGACTGCTGGTCGATCTGGCAGCGGGTCTGACCCGACTTCGTCGCGATGAAGACGTAGCCCGAGTTGTCCGGCGGCAGCACCTGCGCGGCGGGCGGCGACGCCACGGTGCTTGTCGTCGACGGCGCGGTCGTGGTGAGCCGCGACGTCGTAACGCTCGGCGCTTCCAAGCTCGGGCCCGGCTTTCCTGGGGTGGTCGATTGGCAACCCGCGACCAGTGTGCTCGCCGCAAGTACGCACACCAGGGCCTGCCGTGCCGTCATCGCGGACAAGACTACGCAGCCAGTCTGGCCTGGCCCTGAAGGCGCGCCCGCGCGAAGCTGTCAGTAGAAATCGGGTTTCCCAAGATTTGTGCGTTTGCCGGGGAACAAAGCGCGTCGACCGGCCGTTGACCCATTCGACAACTTGAGCGAGTCAGACTCAAGTCTGGGTTGACACGGAGCGCCGTGAAGAGCAGGCTTGAGCGCGGTCCGCTCAGACCTTAACAAAGCTATTCAGGAGGAAAACCATGGCTCGTGCGGTCGGAATCGACCTCGGGACCACCAACTCCGTCGTCGCGGTATTGGAGGGTGGCGACCCTGTCGTCGTCGCGAACTCCGAGGGCTCTCGCACCACCCCGTCGGTCGTCGCGTTCGCGCGCAACGGCGAGGTGCTCGTCGGCCAGCCCGCCAAGAACCAGGCGGTGACCAACGTCGACCGGACCATCCGTTCGGTGAAGCGCCACATGGGCAGCGACTGGTCGATCGAGATCGACGGGAAGAAGTACACCGCGCAGGAGATCAGCGCCCGCGTCTTGATGAAGTTGAAGCGCGACGCCGAGGCGTACCTCGGCGAGGACATCACCGACGCGGTGATCACCACGCCCGCCTACTTCAACGACGCCCAGCGCCAAGCCACCAAGGAGGCCGGCCAGATCGCCGGGCTCAACGTGCTGCGCATCGTCAACGAACCGACGGCAGCAGCACTGGCCTACGGGCTGGACAAGGGCGAGAAGGAACAGACCATCCTCGTGTTCGACCTGGGTGGCGGTACCTTCGATGTCTCGCTGCTGGAGATCGGGGAAGGTGTCGTCGAAGTTCGCGCCACCTCCGGTGACAACCACCTCGGCGGCGACGACTGGGACGACCGGATCGTCGAGTGGCTCGTCGACAAGTTCAAGGGCACCAGCGGCATCGACCTGACCAAGGACAAGATGGCGATGCAGCGGCTGCGCGAGGCCGCCGAGAAGGCCAAGATCGAGCTGTCCAGCTCACAGGGCACCTCGATCAACCTGCCCTACATCACCGTCGACGCGGACAAGAACCCGCTGTTCCTCGACGAGCAGTTGACCCGTGCCGAGTTCCAGAAGATCACCCAGGACCTGCTGGACCGCACCCGCCAACCGTTCAAGTCGGTGATCGCCGACGCGGGCATCTCCGTGTCCGACATCGACCACGTGGTGCTGGTGGGTGGTTCCACCCGCATGCCCGCGGTCGCCGATCTGGTCAAGGAACTGACCGGCGGCAAGGAGCCCAACAAGGGCGTCAACCCCGACGAGGTCGTCGCCGTCGGCGCCGCGCTGCAGGCCGGCGTGCTGAAGGGCGAGGTGAAAGACGTTCTGCTGCTTGACGTCACCCCGTTGAGCCTTGGCATCGAGACCAAGGGCGGTGTGATGACCAAGCTGATCGAGCGCAACACCACCATCCCGACCAAGCGGTCGGAGACCTTCACCACCGCCGACGACAACCAGCCGTCGGTGCAGATCCAGGTCTATCAGGGTGAGCGCGAGATCGCGGCGCACAACAAGCTGCTCGGCAGCTTCGAGCTGACCGGCATCCCGCCGGCTCCGCGCGGCGTACCGCAGATCGATGTCACCTTCGACATCGACGCCAACGGCATCGTCCACGTGACGGCCAAGGACAAGGGCACGGGCAAGGAGAACACGATCCGAATCCAGGAGGGCTCAGGGCTTTCCAAGGAGGAGATCGACCGGATGATCAAGGATGCCGAGGCGCACGCCGAGGAGGACCGCAAGCGTCGCGAGGAGGCCGACGTCCGCAACCAGGCCGAGTCGCTGGTCTACCAGACGGAGAAGTTCGTCAAGGAGCAGCGCGAGGCAGAGGGCGGCTCGAAGGTCCCCGAGGACACGCTGACCAAGGTCGATACGGCGATCGCCGATGCGAAGACCGCGTTGAACGGCACCGACATCGGTGCGATCAAGTCCGCGATGGAGAAGCTGGGCCAGGAGTCCCAGGCACTGGGCCAGGCGATCTACGAGGCCACCCAGGCCGAGCAGGCTGCAGGCGGGCGCTCCTGGCGGTAGCGGTCCGTCGGATGACGATGTCGTCGACGCCGAGGTTGTCGAGGATGACCAGGAGAACAAGTGACTTCGAACGATCCGCACGAGCCGGTGACCGTCACCGACAAGCGGCGTGTCGATCCTGTCACCGGTGAAGTTCGTGAGTCGGCAGCCGGGCCGGCCCCTCGTGGGCCGGCACCGGAGCCGTTCGCGGGCGAGACACCCGAAGAGGCGGGCAAGGCGGCTGAACTGCTCGCTGACCTACAGCGGGTACAGGCCGATTTCGCCAACTACCGCAAGCGGGCACTGCGCGACCAGCAGCTGACCGCCGATCGGGCCAAGGCTGCCGTCATCGCGCAGCTCCTCGGTGTACTGGACGACCTCGACCGGGCCCGCAGCCACGGCGACCTGGAGTCAGGACCGCTGAAGTCGGTCGCCGACAAACTGGTGACCGCCCTTGAGGGACAGGGCCTTTCGGGTTTCGGCGCCGAGGGCGACGAATTCGACCCGGCGCTGCACGAGGCCGTTCAGCACGAGGGCGACGGGACTCGTCCCGTCGTCGGCACCGTGATGCGGCGCGGCTACAAGGTCGGCGATCTCGTTGTGCGCCATGCCCTCGTCGGTGTGGTGGACACGGTGCCCGAGGACGAAGGCCAACCGGTCGAGATCATCGACGCTGAGCCCGAACAGGCTGCAGAATCAACCGAGCAGGACAACTAGAGAGGTAGGGAGGTGACGCGGAATGGCCCAGCGTGAATGGGTCGAAAAAGACTTCTACAAGGAGCTCGGCGTCTCCTCTGACGCCTCCGAGAAGGACATCAAGGCGGCCTACCGAAAGTTGGCCTCCAAGTTCCACCCCGACAAGAACCCGGCAGGAGCCGACCGGTTCAAGGCGGTCTCCGAGGCGTACAGCATCCTGTCCGATCCGGACAAGAAGAAGGAGTACGACGAGACTCGAAGCCTTTTCGCCAACGGTGGTTTCGGTCGCGGCCGGTTCAGCGGCGGTGGCGGCAACTTCGGTGGCTTCGGCGGCGACGGTGCCGAGTTCAACCTGAACGACCTGTTCGATGCTGCGGGCCAGACCGGCGGTGCGAACATCGGCGACCTGTTCGGTGGACTGTTCGGACGCGGCGCGCAGCAGCCGAGGCCGAGCAGGCCGCGGCGCGGAAACGACCTGGAGACCGAAACCGGGCTGTCCTTCATGGAGGCCACCAAGGGTGTGGCCATGCCGCTGCGGCTGACCAGCCCGGCGCCGTGCACCAACTGTCACGGCAGCGGGGCGCGGCCCGGCACGAGCCCGAAGGTGTGCCCGAACTGCAACGGCGCGGGCGTCATCAACCGCAACCAGGGCGCGTTCGGATTCTCCGAACCGTGCACCGAATGCCGGGGCAGCGGCTCGATCATCGAGCAACCCTGCGACGAGTGCAACGGCACTGGCGTCACCACCCGCACCCGCACCATCAACGTGCGGATCCCGCCTGGCGTCGAGGACGGACAGCGGATCCGGCTCGCCGGACAGGGTGAGGCCGGTCTGCGCGGTGCGCCGTCCGGCGACCTGTATGTGACCGTTCACGTCAAGGCGGACAAGGTGTTTGGCCGCGACGGCGACGACCTCACTGTCACGGTGCCGGTGAGCTTCAGCGAATTGGCACTTGGCACAACGCTTTCGGTGCCGACGCTGGAGGGCAAGGTGGGCGTGCGGGTGCCGAAGGGCACATCGGACGGCCGCATCCTTCGGGTGCGCGGTCGTGGGGTGCCCAAGCGGTCCGGCGGTCACGGCGACCTGTTGGTCACCGTCAAGGTGGCGGTGCCGCCGAAGCTGGAAGGTGAAGCGGCCGAAGCCCTCGAGACCTACGCGAAGGCCGAGCGGGCCAGCGGGTTCGACCCGCGGGCTGGATGGGCCGGTGCGTGATGGCCGGAAAGCGTTCCGAAGACCGGGATTCGGCGCGGACGTTCCTCATCTCGGTGGCCGCCGAGCTCGCGGGTATGCACGCGCAGACGCTGCGTACCTATGACCGGCTCGGCCTTGTCAGCCCGCGCCGCAGCTCGGGCGGTGGCCGCCGCTACTCGCAGCGCGACGTCGATTTGCTCCGAGAGGTGCAGCGGCTGTCGCAGGACGAGGGCGTCAACCTGGCCGGTATCAAGCGGATCATCGAGTTGACCAACCAGGTGGAGGCGCTGCAGTCGCGCATCAAGGAGCTTGCCGAAGAGCTGGACCAGACGCGTACCAGCCCTCGTCGCGATGTCGCCGTGGTGCCCAAGAGCACCGCGCTCGTGGTCTGGCAGCCGCGCGCAAAGCGCTAGGCCAAAGGGATCAGGAGGCCGATCGCCTCCAGCTTGTCTGCGACGGCGCGGGTTTGGTCATCGGCGTCGATGGTCACGGTGCGGTAGCCCGGTAGATCATTCATCGGTAACGACCGGCCCAGCTGATCAAATCTAGTTGTTTGTCGGTGGTGGTTGCGCTTGGAACGGCTCGTACCACCACCAGTCGGCGCGCTCGCCGCTGGAGCCGAGGTACGGAGCTACCGCGGGCGGGGGCTTCTTTGGTGGGCGCGCCAGTGATCCGGCGCTCAATAGTCGGCCGGCACTGTCAGTGACGGTGAGGTTGTGCGCGGTTCCGGCGATGGTGATGGTGCCTCGATGGTGCAACCGGTGGTGATAGGGGCAGACCAGGACCAGGTTGGCCAGCTCGGTGGGGCCGCCGTCTTCCCAGTGTCGAATGTGGTGTGCGTGCAGACCGCGGGTGGCCCCGCAACCGGGAACCGAACACGTGGGATGGCGGTGCTCCAGGGCACGGCGAAGCCGTCGGTTGATCAGCCGGGTGGTCCGCCCGGCACCGATGACCTGGCCGTCGCGTTCGAACCAGACTTCGCAGGTCGCATCGCACATCAGGTATTGGCGCTCGGGCTCGGTGAGCAGCGGGCCCAGATGCAGTGAAGCGGCGCGTTCTTTGACGTCCAGATGCATCACCACCGTGGTGTGGTGCCCGTGTGGCCGGCGGCCCACCTCGGCGTCCCAGCTCGTCTCGACCAGCCGCATGAACGCCTCGGCTGTGCCGGGCAACGGGGGCCTTCGATCTGAATCGCGATTGCCGTTGTCGTGATCGCGCTTCCACTCGGCGATCAGCGCATCACTGTGAGACTGCAGTGCCGCGTCGAACTTTGCCGCGTCGTGGTGGGGAAGTTTGATCCGCCAACAGGTGAACTCACGGTCGGTGCTCTTGGTGATCGAGGTCTGCGGATCGGGTCGCGGATCGGGTTCTGGTCGCGGTTCCAGATTGACCGCGGTGCGCAGCTGGTTGACTGAGGCGCTGCGCGCCAACGCCGCATAGTGCTCATCGGATCCCTCGCCCGACCGCGCTGCGATGACCCCGAGCTGATCCAACGACAGTCGGCCCTCCCGCATGCCCTCCGCGCAGCGGGGAAACTCATGAAGCCGGCCTGCCACGGTGGCGATCGTGTTGGCATTTGTCGATGACGAGCCGGTCTTCCAGGCCACTAACGCCGCGACCGACCGCGCGCCCGTGGCGCCCCACAGCTCGTCGCGATCCACCTCGGCCACAATTTCGACGATGCGAGCGTCAATCGCGTTGCGCTGACCGGCCAACTCCGCCAACTCGTCGAACAGCACGTCGAGGCGCTGGTCAGGACACACTGTCGTGGGCCCTGGGGATGCGGTCGAGGACATGACGCCATCGTTGCATCCGGGTACGACAAATCTTGGCCGCCCGGAAGGCGGAATCCACGCCACCCGCGAACCCCGAATTGCGAGAGGGAAAGCTCTCAGCTCACCTTGATCGAGAAGCGCGCCGTCTCCGGCTTGCCCGCGACCGCGTAGCGGTAGTTGCCGCGGCGCAGGGCGTCGGTGGGCGCCGCCATCGGCTCGATGCCGACGACGTCGTCGTTGCTCGGTGCGAACAACTGCGCCGCCGGATAGCCCTTCTCGAACGCGACCTCGATGCGGCGGTCACCGCCTGACAGCGCGAAGACCGCACCCTCGGGCACCTTGTCGAATCCGTCGTCGTATACGACGGTCTTCAGCGGTTCGGTGGCCCCGTTCCACTCCTCGGATTCCCCGGTCGGGATGCCCCAGTTGTCGACGGGCAGCCGTCGCATATCGGGTGTGGTGAGCTTCCACTCCGCGCGCGGCACACCCGGGATCGTCAGATACGGGTGATAGCCGAAGCACAGCGGCACCGACGCGGCCGTCGTCGGCATGACCGTCGTCTGGATGGTGAGCGTGCGGTCGGCCAGCGTGATCTCCTGGGTCAGCACGTGCGGGAACGGGAACGACGCCAGCAGGCGCGGCCTTCCGCCGTAGTCCAGCACCGCCGTCAACGTATTCTCCGACTTCGCGGTGACCAGCCAGCCGGGGTAGGCGGCAAGCACGCCGTGGATGGGCACGCCATGTTCGTCGCCGCGGACACCGCCAGTCCCGATGGTCAGCGAAACAACGGCGCCGTTGATGCCATACTTGCTGGCGCTCAACCGATTTGCCCATGGATACAGGATCGGTATCCCCATGGTCTTGCCGTTCGTCACATAGGCGTTCAGCCCGCGACGCTGTCCGAGCAACTCGACGCCGTCATCGGACAGAGAGGTGCAGATCATCCCGGCTACCGGGACATAGGTCGCCGACAGCGGGGAAGACGGGTCGCGAAGCGTCACGGACTCAAACTCCGGCATGGTGCTCGATCCTGCCACGGATACCGGTCAGTCGGCCAGGGGATCGTGCTGGATGCGTTCGGGCGGTGCGCCTTTGGCGATCAGCGTCTCTTTCGTCGCGGTGACCATCGCGGAACCGCCGCAGATCAGGATCTGCCGGTCGCCCCAGTTCCCATACCTTGTCACGACCTCGGGCAGCTTGCCGGTCTGGCGCACGTGAAGGCCGCGGGGCGGCTGCACGTCGGGGTAGTCGGCGGCCCACGGCGGATCGTGGGGGAACTCCGACACCGGTGAGACCGACAGCCACGGGTTGGTCGACGCGATCTGCCACAGCATGGGCAGGTCGTACAGCTCGCATGGATACCGGGCGCCGAAGAACAGGTGCACCCTCGGGTTCACCCCCCACCGGGCGAGGTCCATGATCAGCGCGCGCAGCGGTGCCAGGCCGGTGCTGCCCGCGACCATCAGGACGTCGCCGCCGTCGCGGTCGATTCGCATGCCGCCGTGCGGGTTCGACATCCGCCACCGGTCACCGGTCCTGGTCTCCGCGACGATGGTCGGGCTGACCATTCCGCCAGGGACCGAACGGACGTGGAACTCGACGAAGCCATCGGGATCGGCAGGGATGGCCGGGCTCAGGTAGCGCCAGCGACGGGGCCACTGCGGCACCTGCACGGTCACGTACTGGCCGGGGTAGTAGGGCAGTGGCTGGTCCAGTTGCAGCCGGACCACCGAGATGTCGCGCGACACCCGATTGAGCTCGATGACGGTTCCGTCGCAGAACGGCGGGCCCTGCTCGGCGTCGGCGGCGCCGCGCATCACCCCGATGAACAGCTCGAGAGCCGCGCGCGCGGTTTCGTCGAGATTGTCGTCCCAATTCTCGCTGAAGTGGCCGCGCAAGGTCGTGTAGAGCGCTTCGTGAAGGCTGTAGTAATGGCTTTGCGTGACACCGTATTTGCGATGATCGCGGCCCAGCTGGGCAAGGAATGCCACGGGGTTCTCGGCCCGTTGCTCGACGAGCTCGCCGAACAGCCATGTCAGTGCCTGGCTGAACACCTCGAACTGGCCGCCGAGATCAGGCGGGAACAGGTCACGCACCGCCATGTCGATGGCGAACCACTTTGTGTAGAACTGACGGATCAGCTCCTCGCCGCCGAGGCGTGGGTCGACCGCGTCGCGCAGTGTGCGCAGCCCGTCGCGGTCGTCGAGTCCCACGCCGCTTGAGTGTAGGTGAGTTGAGTGGACCCGCTAGCTGCGTACTTTTTTGCCGTTGCGCACTGCGGCAATGACGATCAGCGCCGCTCCCGCCAACGCCCAACCCGTCAGCACCGCGATCGCCATGGTGGCGCCGGAGCCGCCGAAGAACGCCGTCGAGCGCAGCAGGGTGGCGTTGGCGCCCTGCGGCAACCACTGACCGAACGCACCCCATCCCGTCGGCAGGAGCTGCGGCGCGCTGGTCAGGCCCGACAGCGGATTGCCCAGCAACAGTGCGAGCAGCGCTCCGATAGCCAGTCCGACCCGGCCGAACACCGAGCCGAGGCCGAGCATGAACAGTCCGGGGGCGAGGATGCCGAGCGCCAGACCGCCGGCAACGCCCCAGAAGTTCGCGTCGATCGAGCCGAGGGCGAAGCGCAGCAGTGCGGCGATGGACCAGCCTGCGAGCAGGGCGAATACCACGGAGGCGGCAAACCGGGTCCACACCTCGCGTCGGAGCACGTACACGAGTGCGATCGCAGGCAGCATGCCTGCCAGCGTGATCGGCAGTGCGGACGCCGCGAGCCCTGCGCCGCGCGGGTCATGGGCGGTCGGCGGGGCCAGGTCCTCGGTGCGCAACTGCACACCCGAGTGCTGGGCGATGCCGTTGCCGACCTGCGTCAGCAGCTGCGCGACGGTAGGGCTGGCGCCGGTGGCGGTGAACAGCGTCGGCCCTTCGGCTCCGAATGAGATGCCGCCGTACACATCCCGGTTGCGGATCGCATCCCGCAACGTGGCCTCGCCGGGGTAATAAGTCAACTCGAACGCGCCGGGCGCGTTGTGCTCGAGGATGTCGGCGACTTGACCGCTCGCTGCCTGGGGACCTGCCGCGCCGATCGGTACATCGTGGGGCGCCGAGCGCGCCGCGGGCAGGGCGAAGGCGATCGCGACGATCGCGATCACGGCGGCCAGCGCCAGCACGATGCCGGTCGCGCGTATCGCCGCGGGCCTCTGATGGGTGGGGGTGGCGTGATGTGTGTGCTTCGGAAGCGACTGCGTTGTCATGGCTCTCGCCTTTTCATCCGGCGTTGAATTCTTCGTCCTGACGAGCGTAACTCGCCACGCGATGAATTTCAACACCGATTGAAATGATAGTGTCGTCGTATGGCCCCACCAGCGAAGACGACCGCCCGCGGCCGCGGGAGGCGGCAGGGTGAGCCGGTGTCGCGCGACGTTGTGCTGCGGGCCGCGAAGCAGCGATTCGCCCAGCAGGGCTACGAGAAGACCACGCTGCGCGCGATCGCGAGCGACGCTCACGTCGATCCGTCGATGGTGCTTTACCTGTTCGGGTCGAAGGCCGAACTCTTCCGCGAGTCGTTGCGGCTGATCGTCGACCCCGGCGTGCTCGTCGCGGCGCTGCGTGACGGCGACGGCGACGTCGGCACCAGGATGGTGCGCACATACCTGGAGATCTGGGAGCATCCGGACACCGCGACCAGCATGGTGGCGATGTTGCAGTCGGCCACGTCGAACTCCGACGCCCACGAGGCGTTTCGCGCCTTCATGCAGAACTACGTGCTGACCGCCGTATCCGGCGTGCTCGGCGGCGGCGAGCATGCACGGCTGCGCGCGATACTGGCCGCGACCAATCTGGTGGGCACGGCGATCCTGCGCTACGTCGTCCGGGTGCCCCCGCTGGCGACGCTGCCCGTCGACGACGTCGTGAGGCTCGTTGCACCGTCGGTGACCCGCTACCTGACGGCTGACGCCGCGGAGCTGGGATTACCCGAGCGCTAGCGCGTGAATTCCCTTGTACAGCACCAGAAGACCGATGACGACCAGAATGACCGCCACCAGCGTCGCGTGCTGACGTTCCATCCATTCCTTGAGCCGGGTGAGGGGTTCGTCGAGCCGGTGTCCGGCCACCGCATAGGCAAGGATCGGGAGCGCCACCGTCGAGCCGGCGAACGCGACGTACCACGCAACGGCGGCCCACGCCGTCGGCGCCCGTAGTCCCGCGGAGCCGATCGCCAAACCCGCTGCGGCACAGATGAAGAGCACCTTGGGATTGACCACTGTCAGTGCCGCGCCCGCAAGCAGAGCCCGAGGCGGCGTGAACTTGCTCATGCTGTTCATCCAGCCCGGGGTATGTGCCGACTGCTTGCGCCGCAGCCACCGGTAGATGCCGAAGAGGATCAGCAGCGCACCGATGACGATGCGAGCCCACGACGCCCAGGTGGGCGGCTTGTCCCCCAACCCACCGGCGAGACCCGAAACCTCGACAAGGATCGCCGTCAGCACCGCTAGCCCGAAGAGCCAGCCGGCAAGGAATGCCAGACCCGTCTCTCGCGGGTGGGGTGTGTGCAACACCAGCACCGCGGGAATTACCGACAGCGGCGATAGCGCGACGACCAGCGCCAGCGGAATGAGCTCGGTCAGCACCGATCCCCAATTGGCGGACATCAACCGCTCCTGCGTCGCGTCATCGAGGAAAACCTAGCAAGCCAGGAGCCGCCGTGGTGGCGATCGGGAGCGATGATCGGCTTCTGCGTGGTGGCAATTGTGTGCATTTTCCATTTGCCGCAGTCGTGGTTCCAGATGATGGGCGGCTCGGCGGCTGATTTGCCGTCACACATGATGCCTGGCTGACATACTCGCGTCCCATGACGCGATCGACAATCGTTAATTGTGCGGCGGTTGTCGCACTCACGGCCGTGCCCGCCGCCGTTCTCACCGTCGCACCGCAAGCCACCGCGAACGCGGACAGCTGCTCCGATGCGGCAACGAATATGCCGCTGGCGATGGACTCCGGCGCCTGCGCCGACGTGCTCGCCCAGGAGAGGCGCTGGCTGACTGCGATCACCGACGGCGACCGGGCAGGAGTGGAATCGATTCTCGGGCCTAGCTTCAAGCACATCAACTCCGATGGCAAGCTACTCGATCGGGCGGCGGAGGTCGCAAGCATCGAGAAGGTGTCGTTCACGATGAACCCCTCCGAGCAGCTTGTCGACGTGATGGGAGACACGGCCGTGATTCACGGCGTGAACACCCTCACCGAGGGCGGAAAGGTGTTGTCGACAGAGCGCTTCACCGACGTGTTCACGTTGCAGAACGGCACCTGGATGGCGCTCTCGGCGCAGGAGACCACCCTCGGTTGATCCATAGAAATCGAATTTGCCACGGTCGTAAGTTTCGCTATGTAGTGTCTTTGCTGCATTACTCCGCCACCTGTGAAATGGGGACAGCGATGCGGCGCATTCGTAGCCGATCGGTTCTTCCGGTAGCCCTCCTGTTGGTCGTGTCGATGACCGCACTGATGACGTCGTGCAGCGGTGAGAAGCGAGCGCCTGCGCCGCAGGCCGGCGTCAACGCAGGACCCGACGGGAAGCCCGCGCCGTTCAAGGAACCGGTCAGGCTGTCCAGTAAGGACGGCGTGCTCGAAGTACGACTGTCGGCGCATCAGAGCACCGTCAATCTCGACACCGTGAAGGAACCCGTCACCAACTTCCTCGCTTACGGCTACGACCTCATCAAGGGCACGAGTTCGGACGGATCGACCAAGGGCGACAACCTCTATCCGGGGCCGACCTTGCGGGTGGATCCCGGCGAGAAGCTGATCGTGCACTACGACAACGACCTTCAGGGTCTGACCATCCAGGACTACTACGACCCCGCCATGACCCCGAAGGGCGGCGAGGTACCGATCTACCCGCCGGCCCTCAAGGAGTCGCCGCTGAACCTGCACACCCACGGCCTGCATGTCAGCCCGTCGGGCAACGCGGACAACGTGCTGCTGTCGATTCCGGCAGGCCAGGGCAACACCTACACCTACGACGTGCCCAAGACCATGCCCAACGGGTTGTACTGGTACCACAGCCACCGCCACACGATGACGGCGCAGCAGACCTACTACGGGCTGGCCGGGCTTCTCGAGATCGGCCGCCCCGACGGCAACCTACCGCTGGTGACCAAGAACAACATTCCCGTGCGGGACATGGCGATTCAGTACAACTTCGTGTTCGACAGGGCCGGTAAAGGCCACCAGCTGAACAACTACAGCTGGCCGCAGTTCGTCAGCACGTTCAAGCCGCCGGACGGCAATCAACTGGGCGACGGGACCTATCAGCCGAGCCTGGCTCCGGTGAACATCGGCGACACCACGATGGGGGCGAAGTACATCACTCCGTGGTGGGCAGGTCCGCTGTCGCCGAAGAACAACCGCGGTCAGACCCAGTTCATGCCGTCGAATCTGATCGGGTTCGACAGCCCGACCGAAAAGGTCGCCGAGAACCCGACGCTGCCAGAGAACCAGCGCGATGTGCAGTTCACCGTCAACGGCCAGTTCCAGCCGGAGCTGAAGATCAAGCCGGGACAGACGGAGATCTGGGTGGTGGCCAACATCAGCGACATCGCCTACATGACAGTCAGATTGACCGAGACCGCGACGGGAAACCACCCGAAGTTCTCGATCGTCGGCCAGGACGGCAACCCCTACACACAGGTCGGCAGGCCCGTCTACGGTGACGGCACCACGCTCGACATTCCGCCGGCGTCGCGGTACGCGATCGCGGTCACCATGCCCAAGGAGGGCGATCTGACCCTGGAGTTCCCGCCGGACCCCAATGCCAACCCGATCGTGAACCCCGGTGTGCTGTATACCAACAACGGCACCAAGAATCCGCCTGCGGTGCTTGGCACGCTGTCGGTCGACCCGAAGTACATCAGCTACGCCGACGGCTTCTTCGTGTTCCCCACCCAGACGCTGATCCGCGCGACACCCGACACCAGCGGTCAGGGCCAGACCACGGCCTTCGAGCCGGGGCAGAACCTCGACGCGTACACGTCGTTCGTGGACACCTCGGTGATGACGCCCGCCGTCAAACGGGCGCTGACCATCGACGACAACATCGGTGGGGACAGGGCCAGCAACAACGACCCCAAGGCCGTCCTCTACCAATTCGACGGCAACGTATTCCCGAACATCCCGCTGATCCAGCCGCGGCTCAACTCCGTGGAGGAGTGGCTGATCACGAACTTCAACAACGACGCGCACCCGATGCACATCCACGTCAACGACTTCCAGGTGACGGAGATCGACGACCCGAACCGGGGCAAGACCGGCGTGCAGCCCTGGGGCGTGGACAACGTCAACGTGCCCGCGCCGATATTCAACGACCAGCACGTCGTCAGCACGCCGGCTTCGCTCACCCTCCGGCAGGAATTCCTCGAATTCCCCGGCACCTACGTGATCCACTGTCACCGCCTCAACCACGAGGACAACGGGTTGATGGCGCTCATCAACGTCATTCCCGAAGTGTCTACGTACGCCGTCGCGATACCCGGATCCAAGGGAAAGCCGGCGTCAGTGCAGGTGCGAGACGCCAACGGGGACAGGGTGCTACAGACCGTGTTTCCGTTCCCGGACTTCGAGGGCACGCCGTCGGTGGCGATGGCAGATGTGAACGGCGACGGCATCCTCGACCTTGTGGTCGGCACGGGCAAGGGCGTTGCCCCTGAGGTGGTCGCCTACGACGGCAACAACACCGTCGACGGGCTGTTCAAGACGGAGCTCACCCGGTTCGCCCCGTTCGACTCCGGGTTCACCGGCGGCGTGACCGTCGCGGGTGCCGACATCGACGGAAACGCGATGGCCGACAACATCATCGTCGGCTCGGGGCCCGGTATGGAGTCTCAGGTGAAGGTGTTCTCGTCGAAGCTGCCCAAGGATTCGGGCAAGGCGCCGGACGTGTTCTCCACCTTCACTCCGTATCCCGGCTCCCAATCCGGGGTCACCCTCGCCACCGGCATGGTCGAGGCGGGATCGGGCCGTGAAAGCGTTGTGACGGCGCCTGGACCCGGTGACGCGCCGTTGATCAAGTCGTTCAGGTGGAGCCTGTTCACCCCGACGGCCAGAGCGCAGGCCAATGGCACGGCGACGCAGGAACATTCGTCCAAGCCGTCCGACCCGACGATGACGTCACAGTTCATGGCGTACGACGAGAACTACAAGGACGGCGTCGGGCTGTCCACCGGATGGGTCGCGGGCGCCGAAGGCGGCGCCAAGAGCATCGTCACCAGCCAGCTCGCCGGCGACGGCACTGTCAGGGTGTGGTCCAGCGGGTCACGGCTCGACGGCAACCCGGGCATCTATCTGGACAACCCGAACCATCACGACGAGGACGTCAAATACGCCGAGATCGCGTCGTTCGCTCCGTTCCCCGGCGCCAACCCCGGCGTGACGGTCGCGACCAGCAGCACCGTCTACGGCGCGGACCTGTTGGTGGCCGGCGTTACCCCGGCCGGTCAGGAAGTCCGCAAGTACACCCTCGAGCGCCCAGCACCCGACGCGAAGACCGTTGCGCCCAAACAGATTGCGGCGCTGCCGGTGATCCCCGGGGTGGCAGCCGCGGCGCCGCTGGGGGGCAAGTAGGCCTAGGGCAGGTGCCAGAACACCCTGGTGACGAAGTAGAACACCACGGTCCAGAACGACAGCGCGACAAAGCAAATGGCGATACCACGCCAGTTGGTACGGGACCGCGGAATGCCGGGCGGGGGCCGCAGCCAATGCTTCAGCAGCGGGTTGACGTAGTACGGCATCGTCACGAACGTCATCAACGTGCTCGAGCACAGGTTACCGATGAGCAGGCCGAGCCAGAGCGGCATGTGCAGAGGGGACAGCGCCAGCGACAGCAACACGACGGTGGGGTACAGCCCGACCCACACCGCGATGGACGTCTTGAGGTCCGACGGCGGGGGCGCCTCATCGCCGTGTTCGTCGAACGCAAACCAATTGCCGAACGAGTTGTCGATGGTGCGGGACTTGAAGTCGGCGAATTTCTCGCCCTCGGCCAGTAGCTGCTTCCGCTCGTCGGAGACCAGCCATCTGTCGAGGTCTGCGGCACTGTCGTAGCGATAGAGCGCGGTCCACTCCTCCTGCACACCTGCGACGGGACGGAACAGCTCGGTGCCGCGGAACCCGGGGAAATTGCTCTCCGCCAACCGAAGTCGGTCCTGCCAGTCGAGGAATTCGTCGGTGTCCTCGGGACTTACGCGGTGGCTGACAGCGACGGTGACCAGTGGGTCGGACTGCCGCGCGCCGCCGCCGAGCACCTGCTGGGTGCCGGGGCCCTCAAAGAACCTCTCCCCGGTAGCCAGTCGCTCCTGGCGCGTAGCGCTGTTGAGCCACGCCATGACATGAGGGATGGAGTTGAAGCGGTAGACCACCACCCACTCCGATTGCACCGCGGTCGGCGGATTGATCTCGGCGCCCAGAAAACCCGGATACTTCGAGGCCTCCCGGTTGAGGTCCTTCTGCCATTCCTCGTACGGCTGCTCCGAACCGCTGCGGACCTTCTGGCCGATGATGACGGTGGCCGCGGTGTCGGTGACGTTCTCGGTGTTCATCAGGTCGCGGGAATCAGTCGGTTGTCGACGAGGTTGCGGTAGATCCGCTCGGGCGTCAGGGGCAACTCCCGGTAGCGGACGCCGGTCGCATCCTGCAGTGCGTTCGCCAACGCCGGTGCGACCGGGTTGACGTTCGACTCCGCGATTCCCTTCGAGCCCATCGGGCCGACGGAGTCCCCCGTTTCGACGACGAGCACCTCGGTGCGCGGAATGTCTGCGAAGGTGGGGATCCGGTAGTTGCGCAGGTTGGGGTTGACCATCGCCCCCGTCCCGTCGACGTGGAAGTTCTCGGTGAGCGCGAACCCGATCGCTTGGGCCACCCCACCCTCGATCTGTCCGCGCACCTGCGCCGGGTTGATCACCACGCCTGCGTCGGTGGCGTGCACGCTGTAGAGGATGCGGATCTCACCGGTGACCCGGTGCACGGCGATCCGAAAGCCGTGCGCGTTCGATGTCACACTGCGGGGCGAACCGTATGCCTTGCGGGACACGGAGAACCGGATCCCGCGGGCCTTCGCGGCCGTGATGACCTCGGCCAGGGTCACCCTCACGTCGCCGCAATCGACCCCGTCGTCGTCCATCGAGCACGAGGCCACATCGACGCCGGTGTGCCCTGCGGTGAATCGCAGGATGCTGTCGCGCAGTGCGGTCGCGGCCCTCTGCACGGCGTTGCCCGAGACGAACAGCCCTGCGCTGGCGAACGCCCCGGTGTCGAATCCGGTCCTGTCGGTGTCGGACTGCACGAGATGCACGCGCGACGGTGTGGTGCCCAGTACCGTGGCGGCGATCTGTACGTGTGCGGTCGACGTCCCCTCACCGAATTCGACAGTGCCGAGCGCGATTTCATAGGTACCGTCCTCGCGCAGCGTGGCCCACGCATCGGAGATGTGGTCGGTCGGCGGCGCGGTCTCGTGGATGGAGCTCGCGGTGCCCACTCCGATCAGCCAGTCGGCGCCGAGCGCGTGGCCATTGGTAGTCCGCTGCAGGGCGCCGTCGACCATGTCTATGCACGCCGTCAGGCCATCCTCTGTGAACGTCACATCCTCCGGGTGTTCACCCATCGCCAGCAGGGCGTCGCCGGGCCGAATCACGTTGCGGCGGCGCAATTCCATCGGATCGATGTCCAGCGCGAGTGTGAGCTCGGTCATGGCGGATTCGACCGCGAACGTCGGCTGTGTCATACCGTAGCCACGTAGGGCGCCGCTGGGCACCGTGTTCGTGTACACCGAGTACGCGTCGAATTTCTTGTTCGGGCAACGGTATTGCATCAGAGCCGCACCGCCTGCGAACAGTGTCTCGCCGCCGTGGTTGCCGTAGGCGCCGGTGTTGGACACATTGCGGAAATGGAACGCCGTGAGTGTTCCGTCGGCCTTCGCACCGAGCTTGACGGTGACCTTCATCGGATGCCGCGGCGAAGCGGTGGTGAACTCTTCCTCGCGAGTGTATTCCCAGCACACGGGCCTGCCGATGTCCATCGTCGCCAGCGCGGGCAAGTCCTCGGAGATCATCTCCTGCTTGCCTCCGAAGCCGCCGCCGACCCGGGTGCAGAACACCCGCAGCTGATCGGGCCTCAGACTGAACAGGTGCGACAGCTTGAGCTTGCAGATCGATGGCGACTGCGAGCTGGTCCTCACGTGCAGCCTGCCGTCCTCCATCCAGGCGATCGAGCCGTGCGTCTCGAGGTGGGCGGGCTGCACACGCGGCGAGAAGTAGGTGGCCTCGTGGATGACATCTGACTCGGCGAAACCGGCTGCGACATCGCCGATTTCGCCGTGCAGCTCGAGCAGGATGTTGCGGTCCTTGTCGTGCGCGAACGGGTCGTCGTCGCTGTGCAACTGGGGCGCCCCGTCGATCATCGCCTCTTCGGGGTCGAAGACCGCGGGCAACACCTCGTATTCGACCTTGACCTGGCGGCAGCCCTCCTCGGCGGCGCCCACCGAGTCGGCCACCACGGCGGCCACTCGTTGACCGACGAAACGCATGACGTTGTCGAGGATGTAGGTGTCGTCGGGGTCAACCAGGTGGTCGGTGTGAATCGCGGTGCTGTACCGCTTCCTCGGCACGTCTTCCCATGTGTACACGCGATGCACACCCGGTACCGCCAGCGCGGCCGACTTGTCGATCGACACGACGCGGGCATGCGCGTGCGGTGAGTGCAGCACCTTGAGGTGCAGCATCCCCTCCATCTCGGTGTCCATGGTGTACTCGGCGCGGCCGGTGACGACGTCGGTTCCCGCAGGCGCTCCTACGCTCGCGCCGACCGCCTCGCCGGGTGCCGCCTCTTCGATCTCGACGACGGCGTTGACGGCATCCTCGATCGCCCGATATCCCGTGCAGCGACACATCGGTCCCGCGGGCAGCGACATGCAGATGTTGCCGCCGACGGTGGCGCTGTTCCACACCTTGAACGACGCCAGGAAGGCCTAGCAGCTCGTGGTGAACAACGGGTCCCAGCCCAGTGGCACCAGGTCGACCAGGCGGCGAAGATCAGGTTGCTGATCGGAGAACAGCCAGGTCCCGCCCGCCAGCCAGGCGTCGCCTTCGCGCCAGTCGCTGCCGGGTCTATCGGAAGGGTGTCGGACAACTTCGGTGATGGCGTTGATGTCCACGTCAAATGGCCGTTCGATGGGTGGGATCGGGGTACGCCGGGGCTGGAAACGCTGCGTAGCTGACTGTAGCCAGTCGAGTCGAGCCCCAAGATCGGCGGTAATCGACGTCAATCCAGGCATTTGCCAGGTAGCTGAGTCATGCGCGAGTGTGCCGACTCGCACGCACTGGCGGCGCGCCGCGCACGAAACCGCACAGCCGCATGCGGTTCCGCAAAAAAGCTAAAGTTGAGCGGAACAGACTCAACCTTGACGGCGTTGACCAATACGACCAGCATTTTCTTACCAGACGATCGGAGGTGTCGTGGACTCGTTCAACCCGACGACCAAGACCCAGGCTGCGCTGACCGCGGCGTTGCAGGCGGCGACCACCGCGGGCAACCCGCAGATCATGCCTGCCCACCTATTGATGGCACTGCTCACCCAGAACGATGGCATTGCCGCGCCCCTGTTGGAGGCCGTCGGCGTCGAACCCGCGACTATTCGCACGGAGACGCAACGGCTTCTCGACCGGCTGCCCAGTGCCAGTGGCTCCAGCTCGCAGCCGCAGCTGTCGCGCGAATCGATCGCCGCGATCACCACGGCCCAGAACCTGGCCACCGAGATGGACGACGAATACGTCTCCACCGAGCACCTGATGGTCGGCCTTGCCACCGGTGACTCGGACGTGGCCAAGCTGCTGTCCGGTCATGGCGCGTCGCCGCAGGCACTCCGCGAGGCATTCGTCAAGGTGCGCGGCAGCGCCCGCGTCACCAACCCTGACCCCGAGGGCAGCTACCAGGCGCTCGAGAAGTACTCGACCGACCTGACCGAGCGCGCCCGCGAAGGCAAGCTCGATCCGGTCATCGGGCGCGACAACGAGATTCGTCGCGTCGTACAGGTGCTGTCCCGGCGCACCAAGAACAACCCGGTGCTGATCGGCGAGCCCGGCGTCGGCAAGACGGCGATCGTCGAGGGCCTCGCCCAGCGCATCGTCGCCGGCGACGTGCCGGAAAGCCTGCGTGACAAGACCGTCGTCTCGCTTGATCTCGGTTCGATGGTCGCGGGCAGCAAGTACCGCGGCGAGTTCGAGGAACGGCTCAAAGCCGTGCTCGACGACATCAAGAACTCTGCGGGCCAGATCATCACGTTCATCGACGAGCTGCACACCATCGTGGGTGCGGGCGCGACCGGCGATTCGTCGATGGATGCGGGCAACATGATCAAGCCGATGCTGGCCCGCGGCGAGCTTCGCCTCGTCGGTGCTACCACGCTCGACGAGTACCGCAAGTACATCGAGAAGGACGCCGCGCTGGAGCGGCGGTTCCAGCAGGTGTTCGTCGGCGAGCCGTCGGTCGAGGACACCGTCGGCATCCTGCGCGGCCTCAAGGACCGCTACGAGGTGCACCACGGTGTGCGCATCACCGACTCCGCGCTCGTCGCGGCGGCCACCCTGTCCGACCGCTACATCACCAGCCGCTTCCTGCCGGACAAGGCCATCGACCTTGTCGACGAGGCCGCGTCCCGGCTCCGGATGGAGATCGACTCCCGTCCCGTCGAGGTCGACGAGGTCGAGCGCCTGGTGCGCCGCCTCGAGATCGAGGAGATGGCGCTGGCCAAGGAGGAGGACGACGCCTCCAAAGCGCGGCTGGAGAAGCTGCGCGCCGAATTGGCCGACAAGAAGGAACAATTGGCCGAGCTGACCACGCGCTGGCAGAACGAGAAGAACGCCATCGACGTGGTCCGCGAGCTCAAGGAACAGCTCGATAATCTGCGCGGCGAGGCCGATCGCGCCGAGCGCGACGGTGATCTGGCCAAGGCCGCCGAACTGCGCTACGGCCGCATTCCCGAACTGGAGAAGAAGCTCGATGCGGCGGTCCCGCAGGCCGAGGCGCGCGAGGGCGTCATGCTCAAGGAAGAGGTCGGGCCCGACGACATCGCCGACGTGGTGTCGGCGTGGACCGGCATTCCGGCCGGCCGCATGCTCGAGGGCGAGACGGCCAAGCTGCTGCGTATGGAGGACGAACTCGGCAAGCGGGTCGTCGGCCAGAAGGAGGCCGTACAGGCCGTGTCGGATGCGGTCCGCCGCAGCCGGGCAGGCGTCGCCGACCCGAACCGCCCGACGGGGTCGTTCATGTTCCTCGGCCCGACCGGGGTCGGCAAGACCGAGTTGGCAAAAGCGTTGGCGGAGTTCCTCTTCGACGACGAGCACGCGATGGTCCGCATCGACATGAGCGAGTACGGCGAGAAGCACTCCGTGGCCCGGCTTGTCGGTGCGCCTCCCGGCTACATCGGTTACGACCAGGGCGGTCAGCTGACCGAGGCGGTGCGCAGGCGGCCGTACACGGTGATCCTGTTCGACGAGATCGAGAAGGCGCACCCGGACGTGTTCGACGTGCTGCTGGCGGTCCTCGACGAGGGCCGGCTGACCGACGGCCAGGGCCGCACGGTCGACTTCCGCAACACGATCCTGATCCTGACGTCGAACCTCGGGGCAGGCGGCAACGAGGAGCAGGTGATGGCGGCGGTGCGCGCGGCGTTCAAGCCGGAGTTCATCAACCGGCTCGACGACGTGATCGTGTTCCATCCGCTCCAACCCGAGGAGTTGGTGCAGATCGTCGACATCCAGCTCCAGCAGCTGGACAAGCGGCTGGCGCAGCGCCGGCTCACCCTCGAGGTGTCGCTGCCGACCAAGAAGTGGCTGGCCGAGCGCGGCTTCGACCCGCTGTACGGGGCGCGTCCGCTGCGCAGGTTGATTCAGCAGGCCATCGGCGACCAGCTCGCCAAGATGCTGCTGGCCGGGGAGATCCACGACGGCGACGTCGTGCCGGTGAACGTCAGCCCGGACGGCGACTCGCTCGTTCTTGGCTGATCTCGCCCAACTCGAACTCGCGGGTCTGGGCGCCCGCGTCGAGGATCGCCTGTAGCCGCTCCCGTGCGGCAGGGTGTGCCAGGGCCTCCCTGAACAGCTGATCCTCGACGCGCAGCCCGGTCGCGACATCGCCAAGTGCGGCGTCGACAGCCCGCTTGGCGCATGCGATGGCCGACGGCGGAGCCGACGCGATGCGGGCCGCCACTTTGTCGACGAACCGGCGCACTTCGGTCGGGGGCAGGGCGCGGTCGACGTAGCCCCAGGCTTCGGCGGTCGCGGCGTCGACGTCCATGCCGCTGAGGATGACCTCCAGCGCCCTTCCCCGGCCGACGAGCCGGGGGAGGCGTTGCGTCCCGCCGCCGCCGGGAATGATCCCGACCGCGACCTCGGGTTGGCCGAACCGCGCCTTTCCGATTGCGGCGTAACGCATGTCGAAGGCCATCGCGAGCTCGCTGCCGCCGCCGCGACAGACACCCTCGATCACGGCGATCGTCGCCTGCGGCAGGGTCCGGAACCGTTCGGTCATGGCGTGGAACGTCGACAGCTCGTCATGCAGAGAAATGTCGTCGGCCGGTAGACCCATGATCAGCTCGACGTCGGCGTGTGCGATGAAGAATTCCGGATCCGCAGAGTCGACGATCAGGACGCGCACCGCGTCGTCGGCCGCGAGCTCCTGCGTGAGCCGGCCGATCTCTCCGATGAGGGGCACGTCGAGAAGGTTGATCGGCGGATTGTCGATCGTCGCCCGGCAGATGCCGCCGTCAACGGCGACGTGAAGAAACCGATAGTCGTCGTAGGCCATGGACTGACGGTATGCGACCCCGATCACATATTGACGTTTCCGTTGGATCGAAGCGGGTTACTCCTCGTGATGACGAGGAAGGTCAACGAAATGTCTGAATGGTCTTGGATTCTCATCGCGGTCCTGGTGGTTGTTGTGCTGGGCATCGCGGCATGGTTGCTGAGCCGGCAGAGGAGGTCCTCGCGGCTGAAGGAGCACTTCGGTCCCGAGTACGACCGCACGGTCGGAGAACTGGGTGAAGAGCGTGCCGCCGAAGCCGAACTCGCGGCGCGTGAGAAGAAGCGCAAAAAGCTCGACATCGTCGACCTGACGCCCGAGGCCAGGCAGGAACACGTGGCCACGTGGCAGATGGTGCAGGCGGAGTTCGTCGACGCGCCCTCGGACGCTGTCGGGCGCGCGGAGCGCCTGGTGACACGGGTGATGCGGGAACGCGGCTACCCGATCGATGACTTCGAGCAGCGCGCGGCCGACATCTCGGTCGACTACCCCGACATCGTCGAGAACTACCGCAACGCGCACTCGATCTATCAGTCGCACCAGAACGGGAAGATCGAGACCGAAGCCGCACGGCAGGCATTCGTGCACTACCGCGCGCTTTTTGACCGCTTGCTCGGATCCGAGCAGGGCGCGCAACCACATATCGAGAACGGCGAACACAGGAGGCAAACACATGACCACGCATGAGATGCGACCCGAGATGGAGACCACCGCAGGTGGGGGCCAGCAGCGACCTGAAACCTCTGGTCCAACGCAGGCGCAGCCCTTCGACGAGGCAGCGGATCGTCCAATGGAACCAGTACCCACCGAAAACACCGCTGCGACAGACACTTCGAACGAGCTACGCCAGGACACTCTGTCTCAGGACACGGTTGAGCCAACGCCGACGGATTCGTCCGACCAGATGCTGTTCGGCGACCGCGAGCTGTCGGACTTCCACTCACGCTGGACCGAGGTGCAGTCGGCCTTCGTCGACGATCCGCGCGACTGCGTGCAGAAGGCGGACGGGCTGGTATCCGATGTGGTCGACAAGCTGACAGGGCAGTTCGCCCAGGCCCGTTCGCGGCTCGAGGAGCAGTGGAGTCGAGGCGAACAGGTGTCCACCGAGGACCTGCGCCTCGCGCTGCAGCGCTACCGGGACTTCTTCGAGCGCCTGCTCGCGGTCTGAGCCCTTAGGCCAATCGGGGCGTGGCCATGCGTAACTGGGTTGTGACCTGCTCGGGTTCTGGCTTCAGAGCCCAGAGCAGATAGGCTAGGCGTAATGGTTCCGCTTTGGTTCACGCTGTCCGCACTCTGTTTCGTGGGTGCGGCAGTGCTGCTGTACGTCGACATAGACCGTCGACGCGGGCTTGGGCGCCGCCGCAAATCGTGGGCCAAGTCACACGGCTTCGACTACGAGCACGAGTCCCACGACATCGTCGCGCGCTGGAAGCGCGGGGTGATGTCGACCGTCGGCGACGTCAGCGCCAAAAACGTCGTGCTGGGCCAGATCCGCGGCGAGGCGGTGTTCATCTTCGACCTCGAAGACGTCGCGACCGTGATCGCCCTGCACCGCAAAGTCGGCACGAACGTGGTCGTCGATCTGCGGCTCAAGGGCATCAAGGAGCCCCGCGAGAACGATATCTGGCTGCTCGGCGCGATCGGGCCGCGGATGGTTTACTCCACCAACCTCGACGCCGCAAGGCGCGCCTGCGACCGGCGGATGGTGACGTTCGCGCACACCGCCCCCGACTGCGCCGAGATCATGTGGAACGAGCCGAACTGGACGCTGGTGAGCATGCCGGTCACCAGCACACGTGCGCAGTGGGACGAAGGCCTGCGCACGGTGCGGCAGTTCAACGACCTGCTGCGGGTGCTTCCTCCGGTTCCGCAGACCGGCGTCGGCGCCGCGGCAGGCCAGTCCGCCGCCCGCCGCACGGCTTCACCGGGCCGTCCGCTCACAGCGCCTGCGCGGCCGGGCCCCGATGCCAACCGCTCGGACCCGTCGATCCGCCGTCAGCCGCCGAGTAACGGCCGCCAGTCACCGCACTATCAGCGCTAAGTAACCTGTTCTGCATGCCGCGTCCCGTCGCTTTGATCACCGGACCGACATCCGGGCTTGGGGCGGGCTTCGCGCGGCGCTACGCCATCGACGGCCACGACCTCGTGCTGGTGGCCCGCGATGTCCAACGTCTGGAACAGCTCGCCGCCGAACTGCATGACGAGGCGGGCGCCAACGTCGAGGTGCTGCCCGCCGACCTCGCCGTCGCCGCTGACCGCGCCAAGGTCGCCGACCGGCTGGCCGCGGGGGTTCGGGTGCTGGTGAACAACGCCGGGTTCGGCACCTCCGGTGAGTTCTGGACCGCGGACCTGCAGGTGCTGCAGGCCCAGCTGGACGTCAACGTCACCGCGGTCATGCAGCTGACGCACGCCGCGCTGCCGCCGATGCTGGACGCGGATGCAGGCACCGTGATCAACGTCGCCAGCGTCGCGGGTCTGCTCCCCGGCCGGGGATCGACGTACTCCGCATCCAAGGCGTGGGTCATCTCCTTCACCGAGGGCCTGGCGAACGGGCTCACGGGCACGGGTGTCGGCGTGCACGCGCTGTGTCCCGGCTTCGTCCGCACCGAATTCCACGAGCGCGCTGGCATCGAGATGGACGGTACTCCGTCGTTCCTGTGGCTCGAGGTCGAGGACGTCGTGCGCGACTGCCTGGCCGACGCCGCAAAGGGAAACGTCGTGATCGTGCCCGGTGTGCAGTACAAGGCGCTCACCACCGCCGGACGGTTGGTGCCGCGAAACCTGGTGCGGCGCATCAACAAAACGGTGGCCAAGGGCCGTGGCCGCACCTGAGTTCTGGTGCGGGCGCTAGTCGCCTCGTTGTCGGCGGCCATGCTCGTGCTGACGTCGGCATGTTCGAGCAATGACCCCGCCGCACATCCTTACGGCGTGGCGTCGGCCGCGATGGGTGAGCAGCAGGCCGTGCTCGGCTGGAACATCGGGGTCTCGAACCTGCGGTTCGACGGCGACTACGTGCTGTTCGACGTCGACGCGTCGCCGACGAAGGCCGACGGTCCGCACGCCAAGCCGGAGGACATCCGCTTCGGGCTGTACGGCGCGCTGGCGCATCCATTGGAGGCCAACGCGATCGGTGGCTGTCGCGACGTCACCGACCTCGGCGTCGAGCCCGCCGCTGCCGCGACGCCGAACCGGCTCTCCGGCACCGTGTGCGTCGGCCCGATGCGCGACCACTCTCAGGTGCGCGGCGTCTACGTGTACTCCGCGAAGGATCGGATGGCGGGCACCACGGTGTCCTACGCCGCCGCCTATCCCGTCGGGGTGCCGCAGACCAATCAGAACGACACCGGCCTTGCCATCAAGACGACGAGCGTCGACGCGTTCCGTGCCGACGGCAGCCAGCTCGACCCGACCGCACTCGGCGACCCGAACGCGTTCAACGGCAAGGGCTACATGCTGTTGGGTCTCGAAATCAGCGGTCTGGCAGCGCGATACCGCGACGATTCGGCGCAGCGCGGCGGGCCGATGATGGTGCTGGCCGCGCCGACGATGCCCGCGCCAGGGCTGTCGCACGCATGTGACATCTACGGCGCGTCATTGCTGGTGTTGCCCGACGCGTCGCTGGACGCGGTCCAGGTGCGCGCGTCGTTGTGCACCCAGGGCGATATGAACGCAGCACTTCTCTACGCGTCGGTGTCACTGGTCGGCACGCATGCCGGCCTGTGGACGACGAAATGACCGAACCGCAAGGCCCGACCGAATGGGGCGAGACCAACGGCGTCGGGCCGTGGCAGGGCCCGTTGCCCGACGACCCGCGCTACGACACGGCGCTGCTGCGCGACGGCGACGCCCGAAACGTCGTCGACGCCTACCGCTACTGGACCCGCGAGGCGATCGTCGCCGACATCGATAAGCGGCGCCACGCGCTGCACGTGGCGATCGAGAACTTCGGCAACGACGCCAACATCGGCGCGGTGGTGCGGACGGCCAACGCGTTCGCCGTCGACACCGTGCACATCGTCGGGCGTCGCCGCTGGAACCGGCGCGGCGCCATGGTGACCGACCGTTACCAGCGGCTGCGCCATCACGACACGACCGCCGAGTTGCTTGCCTTCGCCGCGGCCGCCGGCCTGACGGTCGTCGCAGTCGACAACGTGCCGGGAGCGCAACGGCTGGAGCAGACCACCTTGCCGAGGGCCTGTCTGCTGATCTTCGGTCAGGAAGGCCCTGGGATCACCCACGAGGCGAAGGCCGGCGCGGAACTAACCGCGTCGATCGCCCAGTTCGGTTCCACACGCAGCGTGAACGCCGCCGTCGCCGCAGGCATCGCGATGCACACCTGGATCAGGCAGCACGGCGACCTCGGACTCGCTTGGTAGGCGGGCACGCAGCAGAATCCAGACGGCCATCGCGGAGATCAGCATCAGTGCCGAGCCGACGCCCGAGGCGATGGCCAGGCCGCTGGTGAACGCGTCCTTCGCGGCAGTCAGCAGAGCTTGGCTCTGGCCGGCGGGCAGCGTGTCCGCCGCATGTATCGCGGCCGCCAGTGAGTCGCGTGCATGCGATGCGACCGCCGGTGGGATGCCCGCAGGCATGACGAAGCTGCGATACACACCGGTGACGATCGAACCCAGCGTCGCGATGCCGAGCGCCATGCCGAGCTCATAAGCGGTCTCGGAGACGGCGGCGGCCGCGCCCGCGCGTTCTTTCGGAACGCTGGCCAGGATGACGTCGCTGGCCACGGTGAACGCCAGGCCGAGGCCGACGCCGACCAGGAACAGCGCGATGCCCAGTGGCAGGTACGGCGTCGAGGGCGTGAGCATCGTCAGCGTCGCCATGGACACGCCGACGAGCGCGAGGCCCGAGGTGAGTACGGCACGCCGCGACCAATAGCGCACGGCAACGCCTGCGAGCACGCCGAACACGGTCGCGGTCACGGCGGCAGGCAATTCGGCAAGCCCGGCCTTCAACGGTCCGTATCCGTGGACCAGCTGGAAGAACTGCGACAGGAAGAACACGAGACCGGAAAGGCCCAGTACCGACAGCAGGTTCGCGGCAATGACGCCGGAGAACGCTCGGTTGCCGAACAACCTCACATCGATCAGCGGCGCGGGCAGACGCAACTGGCGCCGGACGAAGAGCATCAGCGCGGCAGCGCCGGCCATGCCCGCCACCAGTACGTCGGGGCGAATGCCCAGCGCCGCACCCTCTTTGATCGCGTAGACGACGCCGAGCATGCCGAGCATCGACAGTCCGACGCTTGGCAGGTCCCACGGTCCTGGCTCGGGGTTGCGGTGTTCGGGCAGCAGGATGATCCCGCCAACCAGCAAGACCACCATCACGGGAACGTTGATCAGGAACACCGAGCCCCACCAGAAGTGTTCGAGCAGGATCCCTCCGAGGACCGGCCCGAAGGCGGCGCCCGCCGAGAATGCTGCCGCCCAAATACCAACGGCGACACTGCGTTCCCTCGCATCGGGAAAGATCCCGCGGATGAGCGCGAGCGTGGCAGGCGTGAGCGTCGCACCCGCAACGCCGAGCAGCGCACGCGACATGATCAACATCTCAGCGCTCACCGCGTACGCCGTGACGACCGAGATCAGTGCGAAAGCCGTTGCACCACAGAGCAGGAGCTTCTTGTGGCCGATCCGGTCGCCGAGGCTGCCCATGCTGATCAACAGGGCAGCGAGGACGAACGAGTAGATGTCGCCGATCCAGAGGATCTGCGTGAAGCTGGCGTTGAGGTCCTGGCCGATGAACGGTGTCGCCAGCGCCAGCACGGTGCCATCGACACCGATCAAGAGGACGGCCAGGGTAAGGACGCCGAGGGCTAACCAGCGGCGGGTCATGAGGTACTCACTCCATGCAGTAGTAGTTCGGTGATGATGTGGTCGAAGTCCCGGCTTGCGACGCGTCCGACCTGGATGCACCAGCCCGCGCCCGCAACGAGGCTGTACAGCGCCTCGGTGAGCCAGGTCGCGGACAGATCGGGCCGGAACTCGCCTGCGCGCTGACCACGGGTGAAGAGTGTGGTGATCTCGGCATCGATGGCCGCCCAGCCGTGCATCGACTGGTCGACGTCGATTTCCTGGCTCTGGCTGTACAGCAGTGCGAGGTAGGGGGACACCCGCTGGAAGGCGGTGATCAGCCGGCGCAGCGCCACTGTGGCCGAATCCTGGTCCAACCGGGCGGTTTTCAGTGCCTTCTGCATCTCGGCGATCGCGAGTTCGTCGAGTGCCTCCATCAAGGCGGGCTTGCCCGAGAAGTGGCGATGCAGGGTGGCACGGCTCACACCGACCGCAGACGCGATCTCATCCTGGGTCGCATTGGGTCTGCGGCCCAGGAAGTCAGCGGCAGCGCGAAGCAAGCCGTCCCGATCCAGAGGCATGAGACAACTCTAGCTCATTTGAGACAACAATGTCTCATCCAGTTTGCCGGGGCATGCTCCACTGTCGGCGCCGATTAGGGCAGGATCAACGGCATGGATCAGGTATGGGCAAATCGTGCGGCGAGCGCGGAAGCCGCCGTCGCAAAGCGCCATCTGAAACGGCTGTGGCAGCTGCCCGGTACCCAGCTCGGGGTCGTCGGCTGGCCCGCCACCCGCAACGACCTCCTGTTCGGCACCTGGCACTACTGGTGGCAGGCCCATCTGCTGGACAACCTGGTCGACGCGCAGCTGCGTGACCCCCAACCCGACCGCGAGACGAAGATCAAGCGGCAGATCCGGTCACATCGGCTTGCGCAACAACGGATCCTGGGTCAACAACTACTACGACGACATGGCCTGGCTGGCGCTGGCCCTCGAGCGGGCGGGCAGGCTGGCCGGCGTCGAGAAACCCGGCGCGCTCAAGAAGCTGTGCGACCAGTTCGTCAACGCCTGGGTGCCCGAGGACGGCGGCGGTATCCCGTGGCGCAAACAGGACCAGTTCTTCAACGCGCCCGCCAACGGCCCTGCGGGCATCTTCCTGGCCCGCTACGACGACCGGCTGCGCCGCGCTCAGCAGATGGCGGACTGGATCGACGAGACGCTGATCGACCCGGAGACCCACCTGGTGTTCGACGGCATCAAGGCCGGCTCGATGGTACGGGCGCAGTACACCTACTGCCAGGGCGTGGTCATCGGGCTGGAGACCGAGCTCGCCGCGCGCACCGAGGACGACGACCACGCGCAGCGAGTGCACCGACTGGTCGCGGCGGTCGACAAGGAGATGGCGCCCGGCGGCGTCATCAACGGCGCGGGTGGCGGTGACGGCGGACTGTTCAACGGGATCCTGGCGCGCTACCTTGCGCTCGTCGTCTCCACGCTGCCGAACAAGACGGCCGAGGATACCGGCGCCATCGCCACTGCCCGCAACATCGTGCTCAAGTCTGCGCAGTCGGCGTGGGACTACCGTCAGACCGTCGACGGGCTGCCGCTGTTCGGACCGTTCTGGGACCGAAACGCCGAGCTGCCGAAGGCGGGCGGGCAGGAGGCCCAGTTCGTCGAGGGCGCCGTCAACGCGTCCTCGATGCCGGAGCGCGACCTTTCGGTGCAGCTGTCGGGCTGGATGCTGATGGAGGCGGCGCACGCCGTCGCAGAGGAGGAAACAGCGGCATGACCGAACCCGGGGGCTGGACACCGGACGAAGACACTGTCGAGCGCGCAAATCTCACCCGCTTCATGGCCTGGCTCGCCGAAACCGGTCGCGGCGAATTCGGCGACTACCACCAGCTTCAGGCCAAGTCGGTCGACGACATCGCCTGGTTCTGGGATGCGGTGTGGCACTACTTCGACATTCGTGCGACCACGCCCACCGAGACCGTGCTTGCGGGCCGGGAAATGCCTGGCGCCCAGTGGTTTCCGGGCGTCGACGCTGAACTACGCGGTCGAGGCGTTCCGCCACGAGACCGATGAGTACCCCGCGCTGGTGGTCGTCGGGCGAGGACGGTACGACGGAATGGTCGTGGGCGCGGCTGCGGCAGGAGACCGCGGCGTTCGCCAACTACCTGCGCAGGCTCGGCGTCAAGCCGGGCGACCGGGTCGTCGGATACCTGCCGAACATCGGCGAGGCCGTCGCCGCCTTCATGGGCGCCGCGAGCGTCGGTGCGACGTGGGCGGTGTGCAACCAGGATCTCGCCGTCGACGGCGTGATCGCGAGGCTCGGACAGCTCGAACCGGCCGTGCTGGTCGCCAGCGACGGATCGGTGTACGGCGGCAAGCGCATCGACCGCAGCAAGGAACTCGCACGAGATCCGCCGGCAGCTGCCGACGTTGAAGGCCACCGTGCTGGTGCTCGCGGCTGGGCGATGGCGGCGCAGGCCGCGGACGAGTGGGGGCACCTCCCGCCCGCAGGGCAGGGGGAGAGCACGAAAGCAACAGCGGAGCCGTCACGCCGTGGTCGAAAGTCCTCGACCTCGACGCGCCGCTGGAGATCACCCCGGTGCCGTTCGACCACCCGCTGTGGGTGCTGTTCTCGTCGGGGACGACCGGCACCCCGAAGGGCATCGTGCACGGCCACGGCGGTGTCGTGCTCGAGCACCTGAAGTACCTGAGCCTGCATGCCGATCTGAAACCCGGCGACCGCTTCCTGTGGTACTCCACCACCAGCTGGATGATGTGGAACCTGGTGGTCGGAGGACTTCTGGTCGGCGCCACCGTTGTGCTGTACGACGGCAGCCCGACCTACCCGCAGCCCGACCGGCTCTGGCAGATCGTCGCCGACCATGACGTCGCCGTATTCGGCGCGGGCGCAGCGTATTTCCTGGGCTGCGCCAAGGAGGAACTGCACCCGGGCAAGGAGTATCGACTCGACGCGCTGCGCACGGTCGGATCGACGGGTTCGCCGTTGCCCGCATCGGGATTCCGCTGGATCCAGGAAGGGCGTCGGCAGGCCGATACCGGTCATGTCGATGAGCGGTGGCACCGATGTGGTGACCGCGTTCATCGGCGGCTGCCCGCTGGTCCCGATCGTCGCAGGGGAGCTCAACGTCATCTGCCTGGGCGCCGCCGTCGAAGGCGTGGACCGCTGAGAACACCCCGGTCGTCGGCCAGGCCGGTGAGCTGGTGCTCACCAAGCCGATGCCGTCGATGCCGGTGTTCTTCTGGAACGACCCCGACGGCAGCCGCTACCGCAAGGCCTACTTCGACAAGTATCCAGGCGTATGGTGTCACGGCGACTGGATCACCATCACCGATCGGGATTCGGTTGTGGTGCATGGCCGTTCGGACGCGACACTGAACCGGATGGGCGTGCGGATGGGCAGCGCGGAGATTTACAACGCGGTCGAATCGCTTGCCGAGGTCAAGGACTGCCTCGTGGTCGGCGTGGAGCAGGACGACGGCGGCTACTGGATGCCGCTGTTCGTCCACATCGCCGACGACGCCGAACTCGACGACGCGCTTGCGGGAGAAGATCACCGCCGCCATCCGCAAGGGCGCATCGCCACGCCATGTGCCCGACGCCATCGTCGGCGTGCCCGGCATTCCCCGCACCATGACCGGCAAGCGGCTGGAGATTCCGATCAAGCGAATACTGTTGGGCGCCAAACCCGCCGATGTCGTCTCGGAGAGCGCCGTCGACAAGCCCGAACTGCTCGCCGTATTCGCAGAACACGCCCGGACGTGAGCGCCGACGCGGGAGACTCGAGCACCAGCGGGTTCCCGCGCATCGTGCGGCTGCTGCCCACTAGGTTCAACCGATCGATCGCAGGGCACGCGCACCACCGAGAACACCGCAGCGGGCCTGTTGCTGGCCGCCACAGTCATCGCGATCCTCTGGGCGAATTCGCCCGTGGGCGCAAAGCTACTGGACGCTGCTGGACACCCCCGTCGGGTTCAGCTTCGGCGACGTGGAGTTCGATCTGACGGTCAAGAACCTCGTCAACGACGGATTGATGACGTTCTTCTTCTTCATCGTCGGCCTCGAGGTGATGGCGGAGTTCACCATCGGCGAGCTGACCGACCGCGCACGGGCCGCCGTTCCGGTGATCGCGGCGATCGCGGGTCTGGTCGTGCCCGCGGTGATCTTCCTGCTGATCAATTCGTCGGGAGAGAACGCCCGTGCGTGGGGCGTGGTGATCTCCACAGACACCGCATTCCTGATCGGTGCGCTGGCGATCATCAACCCGAAATTTCCTGCGCGGCTGCGCCTTTTCCTGCTCACCCTGGCGGTGGTCGACGACATCGGTGCGCTGACCGTGATCGCGCTGTTCTACTCGCACGGCATCCGGATCGGCGCGCTGCTGGTTGCCGCCGTCCTGATCATCGCCATCGCCTTGGTGCGCTACCTGCCCGCAGGCCGTGGCGCCGCCTACGCCGTCGTCGGCTTCGCGCTGTGGGTGGCGCTCTACATCGGCGGCGTGCACCCGACGCTCGCCGGGGTGGCCATCGCCCTGCTGATTCCCGTCTTCACGCCCGAGCGCAGGCAGGTCGAGCAGACCGTCGAATTGATCCGCGCGTTCCGGCAGTCGCCCAACTCCGAGTATGCGCGTGCGGCCAGTCGCGGCCTGCGGGAGTCGATCTCGATCAACGAGCGGCTGCAGACCGAGTTCGGTCCGTACGTGTCGTTTCTGGTGCTGCCGCTGTTCGCCGTGGTCAACGCCGGAGTTCGGCTGACCGCCGGAACCATGGCGGCGGCGATGCGGTCGCCGCTGACGTGGGGGATCGTCGGCGGCCTCGTTGTCGGCAAGTTCATCGGCATCACCGGTGCGACGTGGCTGGTTGCGAAGCTCCGTTGGGGGGAGCTTGCCCCCGGCCTGACGCTGCGGCGGTTGGCAGGCGGCGCGGCGCTGTCCGGAATCGGTTTCACCATCTCGCTTTTCATCATCGACATCGCGATCCACGATCCGCTGCGCCAGGACGAGGCCCGCGTCGGTGTGCTGCTCGCGTCGATGTTGGCGTTCCTGCTGGGCTGGGCCATCTTCCGAATCACCGACTGGCTCAGCCCGCCACAGCCGGTGGGGCTCAAGCTTGTTCGGCCCGTCGACCCCGACCGAGACCACATCCGCGGCAGGCCTGACGCACCGCTGACCCTCGTCGAGTACGGCGACTTCGAGTGCCCGTTCTGCAGTCGTGCCACCGGGTCGATCGACCAGGTGCGTGGCCACTTCGGTGACCGACTGCGCTACGTGTGGCGGCATCTGCCGCTTGAGCGGGTGCACCCGCGTGCGTTCGACGCGGCGCGGGCCAGTGAGGCGGCGGCTCTCCAGGGCAGGTTCTGGGAGATGGCCATCGAGATGTTCGCGCATCCCGACGATCTCGAATGGTCGGATATCTACCGATACGCCGTCACGGCGGGCTGCGACATCGAACGCTTCGACAAGGACGTCCGCGTGCACGCGTCGAAGGCGCTGCACCGCGTGCAGGACGACGCCCAGGACGCCGAGGTGATGGACCTCAACTCGACGCCCACCTTTTTCGTCAACGGCAAACGGCACAAAGGCCCGTGGGACGCCGCAAGCCTGATCCGCGCATTGGAGGAGAAGTGATCGCCAGGGCGCCCTAACTCCACAGCGTCACATGGACTTTGGGGCGGAACCGGGTCACGCCGACGCCGGTGCCTCGCAACATCGCCTGGGTGCAGCGCGGTGTCGTGATGAAGCGGACCAGCTCCGAGACGGCGGGCTGGCGGGCCGACGGCGCGAGCGTCATCGCACACCATTCCCCCGGCGCCTGAAGACTGGGTCCTTTAACGTGCACCACCCGTCCGGCCGACAGATCCTTTCCGACCGCGAAGCCGATCGCCAGCGTGACGCCGCCGACGCGCTGCACCTCCTCCAACGCTGCGGCGTCGCTCTGGAAGATCCGCTGCTGCGACTCCGGAATGGCCAAATTGTTGAGTATCGAGGCGATTTCACCGTCTGCACTGCCCGCCGGCGGCCCCAGCATCCAGTGCTGCTCGCGCAACAGCGCCGGGGTCGGCGAATGCGTGGCGAGCGGGCTGCCGGGTGCGGCGACGGTGAGGATCTGATACTTCAGGAACGGCCGCACGACGATGGAGCCGTTGCTTTCGTCGTCGGCGGTCGGGCCGAGCGCGATATCGACGGCGCGGGAACTGATCAGCTCGCGGAATCGGCTTGTCGGGTGGACCGACAGTTCCACCGACAGATCGTTGGCCCGCGACGAGAACAGCTCGATCAGACCGGGTGCGGCGTGCTCGGCGAACGCGCTCGACGCCGCGATTCGCAGCAGGCGGCGGCCGTGCGCCGCCTCGGTCACCTCGATCGCCGTCTGCTGCTGCAGACCGAGGATCTCCACCGCCCGGCTGGCCAACCGCAAGCCGCCCGGAGTGAACGCGAGCCCGGCTGAGGTCCTGGAGAACAACGGGTCGTCGAGCTCCTTGCGCAACTGCGCGACGTGCATCGAGATTCCCGCGTCTGACATGCCCAGTTCCGCGGCGGCGGCGCGCACGGAGCCGAGCCGCACCACGGCCGAAAAGGCCCGAAGCTGAGCCGGTGTCACGAATTGAGCCTACTTTGGGTGGCGTGCGTGAAGTGCTGACCGAGCTGTTGGCTGTCTGGCAGGCGGGTGAAACTGCGGGTGTCGGCACCGTCGTGCGCACCTTCCGCTCGGCGCCGCGACCCGCGGGAGCGTCGATGGTGGTCGCGCCGGACGGCACCGTCAGCGGGTCGGTTTCGGGTGGCTGTGTCGAGGGTGCGGTCTACGAACTGGCCAACGACGTTGTGCGGGCCGGCGCGCCGCGGCTCGAGCGGTACGGGATCAGCGACGACGACGCCTTCTCCGTCGGGCTCACCTGCGGCGGCATCCTCGATATCTTCGTCGAACCGATATCGCGCAGCACCTTTCCCGAGCTGGACGCTGTCGCCGACGACATCGCCGAGCACCGGCCGGTCGCGGTCGCCACGGTCATCTCGCACGTCGATCCCGATTGGGTCGGCCGCAGGCTCGTCGTCGGACCGGATTCGGCCGCCGGCTCGTTCGGCTCGACGCGCGCCGACGCGGCCATCGCCGACGATGCCCGTGGCCTGCTGGCCGCGGGCCGCAGCGAAGTGCTCACCTACGGCCCCGACGGGCAGCGCCGCGGCGCGGGTATGGAGGTCTTCGTTGCCAGCTATGCCCCGCGGCCGCGGATGCTGGTGTTCGGCGCCATCGACTTCGCCGCCGCCCTCGCCCGCCAGGGCTCGCTGCTCGGCTACCGCGTCACGGTGTGCGACGCCCGCCCCGTTTTCGCGACGCGTGCGCGGTTCCCGACCGCCGACGAGGTCGTCGTCGAATGGCCCAACCGGTACCTCGCGGCCCAGCATGAGGCCGGCGAGATCGACGCCCGCACCGTCATCTGCGTGCTCACCCACGACCCGAAGTTCGACGTGCCGCTGCTCGAGGTGGCGCTGCGGCTGCCCAACCTCGGATACCTGGGCGCGATGGGGTCGCGGCGCACCCACGACGACCGGCTGGCGCGGCTGCGGGAAGCCGGGATAACCGATACCGAGTTGGAGCGGCTACATAGCCCGATCGGGCTCGACCTCGGCGCGCGGACGCCGGAGGAGACAGCGGTGTCGATCGCGGCAGAGATCATCGCCGGTCAGTGGGGCGGCGGGGGCCGTCCGCTGACTCAGACCAACGGCAGGATCCACCACGAAACCAGCGAGTTAAGTGATCACTTAACTCAATATTGACGGGCCCGCGATATCGGCTGAGACTGGGCGCACACCCCAACGATATGAGGTCGGTCACATGCAGGTACCTGGTCCTTTTGAGTACGAGCGCGCGACGAGCGTCGACCACGCCGTCGGACTGCTCGACCGGTTAGGCGACGGGGCGTTGATCGTCGCGGGCGGGCACAGCCTGCTGCCGATGATGAAGCTGCGCATCGCCAACCCCGAATACCTGGTCGACATCAACGACCTGGCGGCCGAGTTGGGCTACGTCGTCGTGGAGGGGGGAGCCGAGCCGACGCAGGTGCGGATCGGCGCGATGGCGCGGCACCGCCAGGTGCTGGAGAGCGACGAGCTGGCGGCCGTGTGCCCGATCTTCCGCGACGCCGAACGGGTGATCGCCGACCCGGTGGTCCGCAACCGCGGCACGCTCGGCGGATCGCTGTGCCAGGCCGACCCCGCGGAGGACCTGACAACGGTGAACGCCGTTCTCGACGCCGTATGCGTGGTTCGCGGCCCGTCCGGTGAGCGCGAGATCCCCATCGACGACTTCCTCGAAGGCCCGTACGAGACCTCGCTGGCGTTCAACGAGATGCTCATCGAGGTGCGCATCCCGCTGCGGCCCAACTCGTCGAGCGCCTACGCGAAGGTCGAGCGCCGGGTCGGCGACTGGGCGGTGGCGGCCGCCGGTGCGGCGGTGACGCTCGACAACGGTTCCATCGCGGCGGCCCGCGTGGGACTGACCGCGGTCAATCCGGATGCTGAGGCGCTGGCAGCGGTGTCGGAGGCGTTAGTGGGCAAGCCCGCCGTTGAGGAGACGTTCGCCGAGGCGGGCAGGGGAGCGTCGCAAGCCTGCGACCCGGCCAGCGATATGCGCGGCAGCGCCGACTACAAGCGGCACCTGGCGAGCGAGCTGACGATCCGAACCCTGCGCACCGCCGTCGAGAGGAGTCGCTGACATGCAGGTGACCATGACAGTCAACGGCGAGCAGGTGACCGCCGAAGTCGAGCCCCGCATGCTGCTTGTGCACTTCCTGCGGGATCACTTGCAGCTCACCGGAACTCACTGGGGCTGCGATACGAGCAACTGCGGCACGTGCGTCGTCGACGTCGACGGCGAGCCGGTGAAGTCCTGCACGATGCTGGCGGCCATGGCGTCGGGGCACAGCGTGCGCACCGTCGAGGGCCTCGAGGTCGACGGCCGCCTCGACCCCGTCCAGGAGGGGTTCATGAAATGCCATGGCCTGCAGTGCGGTTTCTGCACGCCGGGAATGATGATCACCGCCCGCGCCCTGCTCGACCACAATCCCGACCCGACCGAGGATGAGATCCGCGAGGCGATCTCCGGACAGATCTGCCGGTGCACCGGTTACACCACGATCGTGCGGTCGGTGCAGTGGGCGGCGCAGCATGCCAACGAGGAGGCGAACGCATGACCACGCTCGAGTCGCGGCCGGCGTCGCCGGACGACACGGCCGACAACGATCAGAAGCCGTGCGGTCACGGCCGGATGCTGCGCAAGGAGGACCCGAGGTTCATCAGGGGCCGCGGCAACTACGTCGACGACGTCAACCTGCGCGGCATGCTGCACCTGGCGATCCTGCGCTCACCCTATGCCCACGCCAGGATCAACAGCATCGATGTCTCTGCGGCACAAGCACATCCGAAGGTCAAGGCGGTGGTGACCGGTGCCGACCTGGCCGAAAAGGGCCTGGCCTGGATGCCGACGCTGTCCAACGACGTGCAGGCCGTGCTTGCCACCGACAAGGTGCGGTTCCAGGGCCAGGAAGTGGCGTTCGTCGTCGCCGAGGACCGCTATTCGGCCCGCGACGCGCTCGAGCTCATCGACGTCGACTACGAGCCGCTCGCGCCGGTCATCGATGCCCGCAAGGCGCTCGATCCCGACGCCGAGGTGATCCGAACGGACCTCGACGGCAAGACCGACAACCACTGCTTCGACTGGGAGACCGGCGATGCGGCGGCCACCGACGCCGTGTTCGCCAAGGCCGACGTCATCGTCAAGCAGGAGATCGTGTATCCGCGCGTGCATCCCGCACCGATGGAGACCTGTGGTGCCGTAGCCGATCTCGACCCGGTCAGCGGCAAGCTGACGCTATGGTCCACGACGCAGGCGCCGCATGCGCACCGCACCCTGTACGCGTTGGTCGCGGGCCTGCCCGAACACAAGATCCGGGTCATCTCGCCCGATATCGGCGGCGGATTCGGCAACAAGGTGCCGATCTATCCAGGCTATGTCTGCGCGATCGTCGGCTCGCTGCTGCTTGGCAAGCCGGTGAAGTGGATGGAGGATCGCAGCGAAAACCTCACCAGCACAGGCTTCGCCCGCGACTACATCATGGTCGGTGAGATCGCGGCGACCAACGACGGCAAGATCCTGGCGATCCGCTCCAACGTGCTGGCCGATCACGGCGCCTTCAACGGCACCGCCGCTCCGGTGAAATATCCGGCCGGTTTCTTCGGCGTGTTCACCGGCAGCTACGACATCGAGGCGGCGTACTGCCACATGACCGCGGTGTACACCAACAAGGCGCCAGGCGGCGTCGCGTACGCGTGTTCGTTCCGTATCACCGAGGCGGTGTACTTCGTCGAGCGCCTGGTGGACTGCCTCGCGTTCGAGCTGAAGATGGACCCCGCGCAGTTGCGGCTGCAGAACCTGTTGCGCCCCGACCAGTTCCCGTACAAGTCCAAGACCGGCTGGGTCTACGACTCGGGCGACTACGAGACCACCATGCGCAAGGCCATGGACATGATCGGATACGACGCCCTGCGCGCCGAACAGAAGGAGAAGCGCGAGCGCGGCGAGCTGATGGGCATCGGCATGTCCTTCTTCACCGAGGCCGTTGGCGCGGGGCCGCGCAAGGACATGGACATCCTCGGCCTCGGCATGGCCGACGGCTGCGAACTGCGCGTACACCCGACCGGGAAAGCCGTTGTGCGGCTGTCGGTTCAGACGCAAGGTCAGGGCCACGAGACGACGTTCGCCCAGATCGTCGCCGAGGAGCTGGGTATCCCGCCCGACGACATCGACGTCGTGCACGGCGACACCGACCAGACGCCGTTCGGCCTCGGCACATACGGCAGCCGGTCCACGCCGGTGTCGGGTGCCGCCGCCGCACTCGTCGCACGCAAGGTCAGGGACAAGGCCAAGATCATCGCCTCCGGGATGCTCGAGGCATCGGTCGCCGACCTCGAGTGGGAGAAGGGCTCGTTCCACGTCAAGGGTGACCCGTCGGCGTCGGTGACCATCCAGGACATCGCGATGCGCGCGCACGGCGCGGGCGATCTGCCCGACGGCATCGAAGGCGGTCTGGACGCGGAGGTCTGCTACAACCCCGAGAACCTCACCTATCCCTACGGCGCGTACTTCTGCGTCGTCGACATCGATCCCGGCACCGCGGTGGTGAAGGTGCGCCGCTTCCTCGCCGTCGACGACTGCGGTACCCGCATCAACCCGATGATCATCGAGGGGCAGGTGCACGGCGGACTCGTCGACGGAATCGGTATGGCGCTCATGGAGATCATCGCGTTCGACGAGGAAGGCAACTGCCTAGGCGGGTCGCTGATGGACTACCTCATCCCGACCGCCATGGAGGTGCCGCATTTCGAGACGGGGCACACCGTGACGCCGTCGCCTCATCACCCGATCGGGGCCAAGGGCATCGGCGAGTCCGCAACGGTCGGGTCACCACCCGCGGTCGTCAATGCGGTCGTCGACGCGTTGGCGCCGTTCGGTGTGCGGCACGCCGATATGCCGTTGACGCCGTCACGCGTCTGGGAGGCCATGCAGGGCAGGCCAACTCCGCCTATCTAGAGGGACGTTCATGCGGACGTGAGGAGCACAAAACAAAAGATGCGGACAGCGATGAAGATGGACGAACGGGCGCAGCAGCTGCTGCGGTCGAGGACACCGTTCGTCCACGCCACGGTGGTGCGTGCGGCACCGCCCACCTCAGCGCATGCAGGCGACGAGGCGATCCTGTTGTCCGACGGCACCATTGAGGGCTTCGTCGGCGGCCACTGCGCACAGAACTCGGTGCGCAAGGCGGCGATGGGAGCACTGCAGACGAACGAGAGCGTGTTGCTGCGCGTGCTGCCCGACGGCGATGTGCATTTCCCCGAGGCACCCGGCGCATGCGTGGTGGTCAACCCGTGCCTGTCGGGCGGGGCGCTGGAGATCTTCCTTGTGCCCCAGGTGCCCGCGCCGCTGGTGCGGGTGTTCGGCGCCACGCCGATCGCCGACGCGGTGGTGTACCTGTGCGGTGCGATGGGCTACGACGCCCAGGCAGGCGACATCGGCGACCTGACGGGCACCACAGCGGTGGTGATCGCGAGCCTCGGCGGGCCGGAAGCCGAGACGATCCGCGCCGCGCTCGACGCAGGCGTCGGATACATCGGGCTGGTGGCCAGTCGCGTCCGCGGCGCGTCGATCCTGGGCGGCCTCGACCTCACCGATGCCGAATGTGAAAGGGTGCACACACCGGTCGGGCTGCCGATCGGTGCGAAGACACCCGCCGAGATCGCGGTGTCCATCGTGGCGGAGGTGGTGAAGTCGATCAGGGTCGACGGGCTGAAAGCGGGCAACTGACGATGGGGCCGATCACCGACGTCGACGAGGTGATCCGGCGTTTCGACGTGGAGGACTATCTGCTCGACCTCGGCACCGCGTCGGCGATATTCCTCGCCATCACGCTCGGCCGTCCGTTGTTGCTGGAGGGCGAGCCCGGTGTCGGAAAGACGACGGCGGCGAAAACCCTTGCGGCCGTGCTGGGTACGCCGTTGGTGCGCCTGCAGTGCTATGAGGGTCTTACCGCGGCCGAAGCACTGTATGACTGGAACTACCAACGCCAGCTGCTGAGCATTCGGCTCGCCGAGTCGAAGAACGCAGGCATCGACGAGTCGGACCTGTACACCGAGGAATACCTCGTCGACCGCCCGATCCTGCACTGCGTGCGCTATCGCGGGGCAGGCGCGCCGGTCCTGTTGATCGACGAGATCGACCGTGCCGACGACGAATTCGAAGCGCTGCTGCTGGAGTTCCTTGGCGAGGCCGCGGTCACCGTGCCGGAACTGGGAACGTTCGTCGCCGAGCGGCCACCGATCGCCGTGCTCACGTCCAACCGCAGCCGCGATCTGCACGACGCGCTGCGCCGCCGTTGCCTGTATCACTGGATCGACTACCCCGAGCCGGCCCGTGCCGCCGCGATCGTCCGGCGCACGGTCCCCGGCGCAAGCACGCCGCTCATCGAGCACGCGGCCCAGTTCATCAGTTATACAAGAGGTCTCGACCTCGACAAGCCGCCGGGTATCGCGGAGACCATCGACTGGGTTTCCGCGTTGGTGGCGCTCGGGGTGGCCGACCTCGTCGACGCCGCCACCGAACGGGCGTCTCGCCGGCCTCGGTGCGCTGGCGAAAACCCCCGATGACTTCGTCATGATCGGCGAAGCGCTCGCCGAGTACAGCTCACAGTGAAAGGACCCCCTGAATGAAGATTGCCAACGAGTTCACCGTCAGCGCGCCGATCGAGGACGCCTGGAACGTCCTCACCGATCTGGAACAGGTCATCCCGCTGATGCCGGGCGCACAGATGACGGGCCGCGAGGGGGACGACGTGCTTGGCAAGGTCAAGGTGAAGGTCGGCCCGGTGACGAGCGAGTTCAGCGGCAAGGTGCGCTTCGTCGAGCAGGACCGCGACGCGCACCGCGCCGTCATCGACGGCAAGGGCAAGGAAGCGCGCGGCACGGGTAACGCGGCCGCGACGGTCACCGCGCAACTGCACGACGCCGGTGATCACACCCGCGTCACCGTCGACACCGATCTGAAGATCGTCGGCAAGCTGGCCCAGTTCGGCAGCGGCATGCTGCAACAGGTGTCCGAGAAGCTTCTCGGACAGTTCGTCGAGTCGCTCGAGGCGAAGCTGGCCGCAGACAGTGCCCCCGCCACAACCGATCACAACGGCCAGGCGCCGCAGGTCGTGAACGCCGCGCAACCCGAAGCCGAGCCAATCGACCTGATCCAGCTTGCAGGCGGCGGAGCGCTGAAGAAGTATCGGGCCGCCGATCTTCGGTGCGTTCCTGGTCGCCGCTATTCTGTTCACGCTCGGGCGGCTGCGGATGGCCCGAAAGGCGTTGCGCGGCAGGTCATGACGACGCCGCTGCTGCTTCGCGGAGTCGACGTCTCCGCGTTCGCGGTTGCGCTGGTCGCCAAACTGCGCGCAGGCGGGGTGGTGGTGTCGGCCGACGGGCCAGGGACGCTCGTGCAGGCGATGCGTCACATCGCGCCGCGGTCGCGCACGGCGCTGTACTGGACCGCACGCCTGACCTTGGTCAACCGGGCCGAGGATCTGAGCGCGTTCAACGCGGTGTTCGACGTGATCTTCGCCGACGCGGTTGGCGGGCGTCAGCTTCAGCCCGAGGACCGCGCACCCGACCGGTCCGACGCCGCGGCGCCGGGTGTCTCCGGAAGCGAAGGCGGCAGCAGTGAGAGCGACGGTTTGCCGTGGACCACCTTGCCGACGAACGTGCGCGCCGCCGAATTCGCCGACGACGGCATCGCCGTGCCGGATGCGTTGCCCAGCAGGCTGGTGGCCCGTGCCGAGGAGTCGTTCGATCGGTTCGACGAGGACGACCTGCGTCGCATCGGCACCTGGCTGGAACAGCTGTCCGCCGGGTGGCCACAGCGGCGCACGCTGCGCAGGGAGGTGCATCGCCGCGGCAAGCGAATCGACGTGCGGGAGTCGATGCGGTCGTCACGCACGACGGGCTACGAGGTGGTGCGGCTCGCACGGTCCCGCAGACGCCGTCGGCCCCGCCGAGTGGTTCTTGTCTGCGACGTCAGCAGGTCGATGCGCCCGTACGCGACCATCTATCTGCACCTGATGCGCGCGGCGGCGTTGCGGCAGAAGGGTGTTCGGCCCGAGGTCTTCGCGTTCTCGACCTCGTTGACGCGGCTCACGCCTGCGCTGTCGCATCGGTCGGCCGAGGTGGCGCTGAGCAGGGCCAACGACAAGGTGGTCGATCGGTACGGCGGCACCCACATCGGGCGGTCCGTGGGAGGGCTGTTGGCAGCACCGCGCGGCAGCACGCTGCGCGGTGCTGTGGTCATCGTCGCCTCCGACGGCTGGGACAGCGACCCGCCGGAGGTGCTCGAGCGGGCGATGGCCCGGCTGCGGCGGCGGGCGCACACCGTTGTGTGGCTCAATCCGCGGGCCGCGCAACCCGGCTTCGCGCCGCTGGCGGGTTCGATGGCTGCGGCCCTGCCGTACTGCGACCTGTTTCTGCCCGCGAACTCGCTGGCCGGGCTGCGCGACCTGATCGAGTCGCTAGGAGGGCTGGTCGGCGGCGGGCTCGGCGGCAGCGCTACCCGACGCCTTCGCCGCGCGACGCCGCTTGTACCACTCGATGATCATCGGGGAGATTGAGGCGAGGGCGATGAGGATGAAGATCGGCTCGAGCAACTTCTGGATGATGTCGAACTGACCCAGCCCGTACCCGAGCAGCGTCAGGCCGACGCCCCACACGACGGCGCCGAGCACATTGAAGAGGGTGAAGACGCCGTAGCCCATCTTGGCAGCCCCCGCGGTGATCGGCGCCAGCGTCCGCACGATCGGCACGAATCGGGCGATCACGATCGCGAACGGTCCCCGCTGTTCGAAGAAGGCGTGAGCTTCGTCCAGGTAGCGCTGTTTGAGGATGCGCGCGTTCGGCTTGAACATGTGGGTGCCCACGTACCGGCCGATGAAATAGCCGACCTGCCCGCCGAGGATCGCGGCGATCGGGATGAAGACGAGCAGCTGCCACAGCTGGAAGTTGGCCTGTCCGGCGGCCGCGGTACCTGCGGCGAGCATGCCCGCGACGAACAGCAGCGTGTCGCCGGGAAGGACAGGGAACAACACGCCGGACTCGACGAAAATCACCAGCAGCAACCCCACCAGCGCCCAGGCGCCGAAGTAGCCGATGAGCTTGATCGGGTCGAGGAAGTCCGGCATCAACATCACCGTGGTGCTGGTCATGGCTCACCAAGATACCGGCGTCCGCCTGATGGCCTGCTGAGCGCGCCCGTACTTGAGATAATGCGGGTGGACAGCCGAACCAGCGAGAGGAAGTCCCATGCCCATCGCAACGCCCGAGGCCTACGCCGAAATGCTGGCCCGCGCCAAGGAGCATTCGTATGCGTTCCCGGCGATCAACTGCACCTCATCGGAGACGATCAACGCCGCTCTGAAGGGCTTCGCCGACGCGGGCAGCGACGGCATCATCCAGTTCTCGACGGGTGGGGCCGAGTTTGGCTCTGGTCTCGGGATCAAGGAGATGGTGACCGGTGCGGTGGCGCTTGCGGAGTTCGCGCACATCGTCGCCGAGAAGTACCCGGTCACGGTCGCGCTGCACACCGACCACTGCCCGAAGGACAAGCTCGACACCTACGTCCGCCCGCTGCTGGCGATATCCCAGAAGCGAGTGGCCGACGGGAAGAACCCGCTGATCCAGTCGCACATGTGGGACGGCTCCGCCGTGCCGATCGACGAGAACCTGGCAATCGCCAAGGAGCTGCTGAAGCAGACGGCCGCCGCCAAGATCATTCTGGAGATCGAGATCGGCGTGGTCGGCGGCGAGGAGGACGGCGTCGAGGCCGAGATCAACGAGAAGCTCTACACCACGCCGGAGGACTTCGAGAAGACCATCGAGGCGCTCGGCGCGGGCGAGCACGGCAAGTATCTGCTCGCCGCGACGTTCGGCAACGTGCACGGCGTGTACAAGCCGGGCAACGTCAAGCTACGTCCGGATGTGCTCGCTGAGGGCCAGAAGGTGGCCGCCGCCAAGCTCGGATTGGCCGACGACGCAAAGCCTTTCGACTTCGTGTTCCACGGCGGTTCAGGCTCGCTCAAGTCGGAGATCGAGGAATCATTGCGCTACGGCGTTGTGAAGATGAACGTCGACACCGACACCCAGTACGCGTTCACCCGGCCGGTGGTCGGCCACATGTTCTCCAACTACGACGGCGTGCTGAAGATCGACGGCGAGGTCGGCAACAAGAAGGTCTACGACCCGCGCAACTACATGAAGAAGGCCGAGGCCTCCATGTCGGAGCGCGTCGTCGAGGCGTGCAACGACCTGCACAGCGCAGGCCGGAGCGTGTCCGCCTAGAAGTCGATGTCCTGGGTGGTGCTGGCGCCGTTGTCGCACGTGACGGTGACCGGCCAGGCGCGGCCCAGCGGTACCGCGGGAACGATCTTCAAATCGAAGGTGGAGTTCGCGTTGAGCTTGAAGTCGCGATTGACGACCTCCGAGGCGTAGTGGCAGTTCGACGTTTTACCGCTGTTGTCCGTGATGTGAACGACCAACCCGCCGAAAACGGGTTCGGGTTTCAAGGTCGGCCCAGGCGGCGGCCCTTGGGGCGCGGCTTGTGCGTCGGCCGGCTTCCCTTGCGTCACCGTGCACTCCAAGGGCGTGGATCTCCAGAACGCGCCCTCGAACTGGCCTCCTACCGGCCCGTGCGCGACGTTGTCGGGTCCAATGATGCCGGATTGGAGCGGTATCACGAGCCCGTTGCCGCCTGATTGCGTCCACGTGAGGTCAAGCATGGCCCCGTTGATGCCGCCGCTGATGGTTCCGTCTGCGGTTCCGATGATCGGCAGCGATGAGGCCGTCGCTGGCCCTTTGGCGTCTTTCCCAGCCGCAGCGAACGTGATGACGAACCCGTCCGGATCCGGGGGCACGAAGTTGCCCGAGACGAAGACGGTGGCGGCACCACTGAAGATCCAGTCGGCACAGTCGCCCGGCGCCGCCTGCGCGGCGGGTGCTGACACGGTCAGAAAGCCTGCGGCTGCGAGCGTTGCTGCGGCGAATGCCGCTGTGGGTTGGGCATGGCTAGCCCTCCCTTTGTGCGCAGGATCGAACCTGTTCAGGACGCTACCCGTGAAGGCGGCCGGGAAATATCAGGTGTTTCCCTAGAGATACCGCTGTGAACTAGCTGTTAGCTGACTGGCAGATCTTCCACTGCTCGTCGCGGAACTGCAGGTCGAAGCTGCGGGTGGATCGGGTTTGCGGCGCATACGCCATGAAGGTCGTGACGTTGGCTTCGGCGTGGTCGCCGTTGACGACGATCTGGTCGATGCTGGCCACCACCGGGTACTGCTTGGCCGCGGCGACCCTGTTGTGCGTATCGGCCCATGCGCGGTCGTCGTAGTTGACGTAGCTGTCGCGGGTGGCGCCGCAGGTGATGCTGCGCAGGGTGGCCAGATCGCCCTTCTGCACGGCGACGTCGAAGTTCTGGATCGTCGAGCGGACCATTTCCTCCTGCGACGCCTTCGAATCGGAGTTGCGGGTCAAAAGCACCGTGCCCAATATCGCGACGGCGACGAGCGCGGCGATCACCAGGATCAGCGCCACCACCCAGCCCCAGCTGCGTCGTGTTCTCGGCGATTTCGGCGCATCGCCGCGGGGCGGGATGACCTGGGGTGCAACCGGTTGCGTCGGTGACGAGAAAATCTCGGTGGCCGGGTCTGACGGCGTTTCGATGAACTTCGTCGTCGACGAGTCCATTGCTGAGGGCGCGGTGTACCTGCGCTCGCCCGGCGTGTCCTCAGGCGAAACCGTCTCAGCAGGCGCGGTCGCGTCGGACGCGATGATTTCCGTCGGATGGTCGTCGACGATCGGGGCCGCTTCGGTGGAGGTGTCGTGCGACACCTCGGGTCCCTGTTCGGCGACGGGCTCATCCGTCGAATCCACAGCCGGTTCGTTTCCCTGGTCGGGCCCTGATGGGTTCGACATCCCTGCTGCAGTCCTCCCGTGACGATGAAGTCTTGTCGGCTCGGCCGACGCGAAGTCTTGTCGGCTCAGCCGACGAGCCCTTGTTCGAGCTTATAAGGCCCACGGCACAATAGGGCCATGACGCGGATGGGCGATCTTCTGGGACCTGATCCAGTTCGGCTACCCGGCGACAGCGCCGCCGAAGCTGAGCTGGCTGCCGACGAGAATGCGGCGACGGTGGCGGCCGCACACCCAACGGCGTCGGTGGCGTGGGCGACGCTCGCCGAGCAGGCGCTCGCCGATGACAAGGTGATCACCGCGTACGCCTACGCCCGCACCGGCTACCACCGCGGACTCGATCAATTGCGGCGCAACGGCTGGAAGGGCTTTGGGCCCGTGCCGTATTCGCATGAGCCCAACCGCGGCTTCCTGCGCTGTGTGGCAGCGCTGGCCAAGGCCGCCGACGCGATCGGCGAAACCGACGAATACGCGCGCTGTCTGGATCTGCTCGACGACTGCGACCCGAATGCGCGCGCCGAGCTGGGGCTCACCTAGCCGCTACCCGCTGGCTTCGCAGTTGCAGTCGCCTGCGGCATCGGGCGGCTCGACTTGCACGGTCGCGTGTTCGAGGCCGCGGGCGGTCAGCACGGCCTTCGCGTCGTCGAGCACCCGCGCGGCATCGGCGCGACTCGTGAGATGGGCTGTCACCATGTCCTTACCGGGAACCAGCGTCCAGACGTGGAGGTCGTGTACCTCGGTCACCCCGTCGACGGCGCACAGTGCGTTGCGCAGTTCCTCGACGTCGATGTGGCTGGGCGAGGACTCGGACAGGATGCGCAGGGCCGCACGCGCGAGCGAGATCGCCCGCGGCAACACCCACAGCGCGACGAGGACCGCGACCACCACGTCTGCGTACGGCCAGTGCGTCGTCACGGTGACGATGCCCGCGATCAGCACGCCGATGCTGCCGACCGTGTCGGCGACCACCTCCATGTAGGCGCCCTTGACGGCGAGGCTGTTCTCGGAATGCGAGCGCAGCAGCAGTACGACGATGCCGTTGGCGATCAGTCCCGCCGACGCCACGATGATCATCGGCACGCCGGGGATCTCCGGCGCATCGCCCAACCGCTCGAACGCCTCGAAGAGGATGAAGCCGGCGACGCCGATCAGCAACGCCGCGTTTGCGACGGCCGTGAAGACCTCGGCGCGGTGCCAGCCGTAGGTCCGTGCCGGCGACGCGCTGCCGCGGCGGGCGAGCAGCACCGCCGTCAGGCCCATGAACATCGCCACCAGGTCGGTGAGCATGTGGCCCGCGTCGGCCAGCAGGGCGATCGAGTTGATCAGCAGCGCAGTCGTCAGCTCGATGACGAAGAACACGGTGAGGATTGCTGCGGCGATGAGCATCCTGCTGACACGGGCATCGCCACCGCTGTGGTCGTGGCCCGCTCCCATGTTTTCAATCTATGCGCAATGACGCATATGTCGCAAGCTGTTGCTCTACACCCACGCCGACCAGAACCGGGTGAGGTGGAAGCCGGTTCCGACCAGCCCGTCGGGGATTCCGGATGCCTCGACGAACCACGCGATGAGCGACCAGAAGTACTGGTTCAGCGGTGTCGCGATGAGCAGCAGCAGAACGATGAAGAAGGCCCACTGTTTGGCGGGCTGCAGGGCGCGCTGCGTCTCCGGGCTCAGATGCGGCTCGAGCGCGCTGTAGCCATCGAGGCCGGGGACGGGCAGCAGGTTCAGCACGGCGGCGGTCACCTGGAGAAAACCCATGAACGCGACACCGGCCCAGAACACCACGTGGTCGTGGTCGTAGAGAAGATTGGTGAGCACCAGAAGCACCACTGCGGCAACCACATTCGTCATCGGCCCGGACAGGCTGACCAACGACTTCTGCCACTTCGTCATGAACGACGTCCGAACCCATACCGCGCCACCGGGCAGACCGATGCCGCCGATCAGGATGACGAGCGCGGGCAACAGGATCGACAGCACCGGATTCGCGTATTTGAACGGGTTGAGGGTCAGGTATCCGCGCATCGGGACCTCGTGGTCGCCGAACCGCCAGGCGGTGAACGCATGCGCGAACTCGTGCAGGCTCAGCGACACCACCCAGCCCGCGATGATGAAGACGAACACGGCGATGAAGGCGAGCGGTTCGTAGTTCGAGCCCATGGCCCACGCCACCCCCGCGCCGACTGCGGTGATGACCACGAAGGCCAGGAAGATGAGGCTTGGTCGCACCGATTGGTGCACCGGACGGGTGCTCACCTCACGAAACTACCGGGACCAGTCGCATTCGGTCAGGTCCGCCGACAGTTGCCAGAGCCGGCCCGCCGTGTCCGCGTCACGGGCCTTCTTGACCGGCTTGGTCACCCGCGGCTTGCCGAACTGTTTGAAGACCGGCGCCAGATACGTGCCTGCCGGCAGGTCCTCGGTGACGCCCATGATGCTCGATCGGGCGGCGGTCTTCGCCGTTTGCGGAAAGTTGCGCGGCCAGCCCAGCTCACGCGAGAAGCCGATCAATCCCGTGCTGTAGCGGGAGATGTTGGTGTCGGCGCCACCGGGGTCGACTGCGATCGCGCGGACCCCGCGCCTTGCCAGCTCGTCGGTGAACAACATGATCGCGAGCTTCGACTGGCCATACGCCGCCCACTTCGAGTACTTGCGGGTGTGCCAGTTCAAGTCATCGAGGTACATGCGGCTGAACAGGTGGTTCATGCTCGTGACCGAAACCACCCTGTCCTTGATGCGGTCGCCGAGTAGGCAGGTCAACGCGAAATGGCCGAGGTAGTTGGTGCCCATGTGGGCTTCGAACCCGTCGGCCGTGCGGGTCAGCGGCAGCCCGAGCACGCCTGCGTTGTTCACCAGTACGTCGACGCTTTCGACCGAGTCGGCGAACTTACGCACGCTGGTCAGGTCAGCGAGATCCAGGTGGGCCACCTCGACGTCGCCCGCCATCTCGGCGGCGGCCTGCTCGGATTTCGAGACCGTGCGCGCGGCGATCAGGACACTGTGACCCGCCTCGGCGAGCGCTGCCGCCGTCTCCCTGCCGACGCCGCTGTTGCCACCCGTCACGATGATTCGCACGGGGCTATCTCACCAGCAGCCAGCCCTCGGTGTGGCGATAAAACGTAGATCGGCGAACAATTTGCGCCGCAGGCACGCCGTCGCGAACGACCTCCGCACCCATGGTGCCGAGCTGAGCCGCCCGGCCCGCGACCCAGCGCCTGCGGCCAGGGCCCGTCACCGACGCGCGCAGTCCCGGCATGCTCGCCGTCGGCTCGACCCGCACGCCGGTGACTTCACCGTCGAACAGCTGCGTGTCGTCGACGACGGCCTCGCCGTGCAGCGGCGCGCCGTTCTCGCCGCGCCACTCGGCCGTGCCGACGATCACCTGGCCGGTCTCGTCGCGGATCAACGGCACCCGACGTGCCGTGCCGCGGCGCGCGCGTCGGGCGCTGCGCCAACCTTTTGCGTGGCCGACCTCGACGTCGAGCCGGTCGGCCCGCAGCAACCGCGTCAGCACCGCGGCCAGGTCGGCATCCGAACCCACCACGATCAACCGGCTGCCGCGCCCGATGGCGGCGTCGATATCGTCCGGCCCGTCGACGGGTTGCGCGGTCAGACCGGCCAGCGGGCGGGGCAAGCGTCGACCGCCGAACAGCAACACCACGACATCAGTGGTGATCACAGCGCTCCTTAGGGGCCGGTAGGGACCAGGTCGGATACAGTGGCACACCGGCTGGAACACAATAAGCGGGAGAAACGCCATGCCGGCAATCGTGCTCATCGGCGCTCAGTGGGGTGACGAGGGCAAGGGGAAGGCCACCGATCTGCTCGGGGGCCGCGTCCAATGGGTCGTGCGGTACCAGGGCGGCAACAACGCCGGCCATACCGTCGTGTTGCCGACGGGCGAGAACTTCGCGCTTCACCTGATCCCGTCGGGCATCCTGACGCCCGGCGTCACCAACGTGATCGGCAACGGCGTGGTGGTCGATCCAGGTGTGCTGCTCGATGAGCTCAAGGGCCTGCAGGATCGCGGCGTCGACACCGAGCGACTGCTGATCTCCGCCGACGCGCACCTGCTGATGCCGTATCACGTGGCCATGGACAAGGTGGTCGAGCGGTACGCGGGCAACAAGAAGATCGGCACCACCGGCCGCGGCATCGGCCCGTGCTACCAGGACAAGATCGCGCGCATCGGGATTCGCGTCGCCGACGTGCTCGACGAGGGGCAGCTGGCCCAGAAGATCGAGGCGGCACTGGAATTCAAGAACCAGGTGCTGGTCAAGATCTACAACCGCAAGGCGCTCGTGGCCGATGAGGTGACCGAGCACCTGCTGGCGAAGGCCGAGGGCTTCAAGCACCGCATCGTCGACGCCCGCAAGCTGCTCAACGTCGCGCTCGACAACGGTGAGATCGTGCTGCTCGAGGGTTCGCAGGGCACGCTGCTCGACGTCGACCACGGCACCTACCCGTTCGTCACGTCGTCGAACCCGACCGCGGGCGGCGCCGCCGTCGGCTCCGGCATCGGGCCGACCCGCATCACCACTGTGCTGGGAATCCTGAAGGCGTACACCACCAGGGTCGGCTCGGGCCCGTTCCCCACCGAGCTGTTCGACGAGATGGGCGAGTACCTGTCCAAGACCGGCGGAGAGTTCGGCGTGACGACGGGCAGGCGTCGCCGCTGCGGATGGTTCGACGCCGTGATCGCGCGCTACGCCACCCGCGTCAACGGCATCACCGACTACTTCCTCACCAAGCTCGACGTGCTGTCCAGCCTGGAGACGGTGCCGATCTGCGTGGGTTACACGGTGAACGGGAAGCGCACCGACGACATGCCGATGACGCAGAGCGACATCGCGATCGCCGAGCCGATCTACGAGGAGATGCCCGGCTGGTGGGAGGACATCTCCGATGCCAGGGATTTCGACGACCTGCCCGCTAAGGCGCGTGACTATGTGCTGCGGCTGGAAGATCTTGCCGGAGCACATGTTTCGTGCATCGGGGTGGGACCGGGCCGGGATCAGACGATCGTGCGCCGCGACATCCTGGCTGACTCGTGACAGACGATCCACGGCTCGCTGACCCCGACTACGACAAACACGGCGGGTTCCCGAATTTCGAAGCGGCCCAACCCGGCCCGGGTTTCGCCCGGTTCCTGACGGCGATGCGCCGCGCGCAGGATCTGGCGGTGTCGGCCGATCCGGACAGAGAGACCTGGGAGCAGGCGGCCGACCGCGCAGAAGAGCTGGTGAAGCTGCTCGACCCGTTCGAGGCGGCCGAGGGCGTCGGTCCTGCCAACCGGGTGCCGTCGCTGCCGGGCTCGGGCAGCCTGCTGATGCCGCCGTACCGGGTGACGAAGTTCGAGCCCGACGGAGTCGAGCTGACCGTGCATTTCAGCCGGTTCCACGTCGGCGGCAATTACGCCGTGCACGGCGGCGTGCTACCGCTGTTGTTCGACTCGGTGTTCGGCATGGTGATCCACGCCGCTGGCCGCCCGATCAGCCGCACCGGCTTCCTTCACGTCGACTACCGCAAGGTGACGCCGATCGACACCCCGCTGACGGTGCGGGGCTGGGTGGGAAGGACGGAGGGCCGCAAGGCCTTCGTCAACGCAGAGCTGCGCGACCCGGACGACAACGTGCTCGCCGAAGCCAACGGCCTGATGATCAGATTGCTCCCCGGCCAGCCGTAACCGTGCCACGATGACTGCGTGACCAATGACTCGGCCGATCGGCAGCTGCACAGGCTAGCGACGCCGCGTGCCGCGGCAATCGCGGGAGTGCTCTTCGCGCTGCTGTTCGGTACGGCGCTGGTTTTCATTCGGATGGCGCTACCCGAAGGCGCCGAGCCGGGTGCGCAGTGGTTGACGCCCGGAAGTGCGAATCTGAGGACCGCGGCAAAGATCATGCCGTTCGCCGGCATTGCCTTCTTGTGGTTCATCGGGGTGGTGCGCGACGGATTCGGGCGCTTCGAGGACAAATTCTTCTCGACGGTCTTCATCGGCGCCGGCCTGATGTTCCTCGCGATGATGTTCGTGGCTGCCGGTGTCGGCGCCGGCCTCGAGGCCAGCAATCGGCTCGTCGGCGACGTATCGGCGCATACCGAGGTCGCCACTTTCGGGCAGATGGTGCTACTGGCGATCGCCAAGACCTACGCGCTGCGCATGGCCGCCGTCTTCATGATCTCGCTGGCCACCATTTGGCTGAAGACGGGTCTGATGCCGCGCTGGTTGGTCATCGTGACTTACCTTGTGGCGCTGGGACTTCTGGTCGGCAGCGACATCAACATGTGGCTGACGCTGACCTTCCCGATCTGGGTCCTGGTCGTCAGCCTGTTGTTGTTGGTGCGGGCCGGCGTGATCGACTTCGATCACGGCCACGACGAGCAATCTGTGCAATCGCAATAAATATTGCGTGCGATAACTATTATCCGGCAATGGAAGCGAATTTCGACGTTGTCGTCGTCGGGTCTGGCCCGGCGGGCTGCACCGCAGCAATCCTTCTGGGTCGTGCGGGACTGACGGTCGCGCTGCTCGAGGCGCATCGCGACCCCGGTCACTATAAGCGGTTGTGTACCCACAGCATTCGGTCCAGTGCGCTACCCGTCCTCGAGCGGCTGGGCGTCGACAAGTTGCTCGATGAATTCGGCGCGGTCCGTCACCACGAAAACGGATGGACGAAGCGTGGTTGGGTTCACGAGCGAAGGGAAGCGGCACACGGCTACAACATCCGCAGGCTCACGCTCGATCCCGCACTGCGGGCGACCGCGGCGGCCGTGCCGGGCGTGGAGTTGATGATGGGCGCCAGGGTGCGCGACCTGACCACCGACGGCGACGGGCGGGTAAGCGGCGTGGTCGCTGAAATCGGTGGCGGCCAGAGACGAATTGGGAGCCGACTGGTCATCGGTGCCGATGGCTACACGTCGAAAGTCGCGGTGATCGCCGGGCTGCCGGGCAAGAAATCGGCCAACATTCGCTTCGCTTACCAAGCCGGTTATCAGAATGTGGAGTTACCGCGAGGCTGGACCGGTGCGATCTGGGTACAGGAGCCCGACGTCAACGCCAACGCCGTCTTCTGCAATAACGACGGCGTTGCCATGCTTGCGGCGTTCCACGTGAAGGACGGGCTCGCCGACTTCAAACGTGACCGTGAGGCCGCGCTGCTCCGCTCGTTCGCCTCGCTACCCGACGCACCCGATCTCTCCCGAGCAGAGCGGGTCACCGATGTGATCGGCACGACCGACTACCCGAGCATCACACGTCGACGCATGGTGCGACCCGGGTTGGCGTTGGTTGGCGATGCGGCAATGGTCGGCGATCCGTTGTGGGGCATCGGCTGTGGCTGGGCGTTTCAAACCGCGGAGTGGCTGGCTGACGCCGTGGCCAGCCCGCTTCAGACCGGAGGCAACAGGGAAGTCGACGCGGGCGCACGCAGGTACCAGCGCGCGCACCGCCGGAAACTGCTGCCGCATCAGCTCATCAACAACGACTTCAGCCGGAAGAGCAGTATGAACCCACTGATGCGGACCATCTACGGTGCCGCGCCGCGTGACCAGCGGGTCGCCGACCGATTCACCGCGGTCGCAACACGCAACTCGTCGCCGCTGACCCTGCTCGACCCGATCCTGTTGACGCGTGCCGCGATCGCGCAACGGAAGCCCATCACTCCTGTTTGATCTTCAGTGCCTGCGACGGGCACATCTTGACCGCTTCGCGGGCGCGGTCCTCCTCGTCGCCGGGCACCTCGTCGACGAGCACCATCACGATGCCGTCATCGTCCTGGTCGAAGAGGCTGTCGGCGACCATCACGCAGTTGCCCGCCTGAATGCAGACTTCGCGATCGGCTTCGACTTTCATCGTTTCACCATTTCACATCCAGTGACTTCAGCCCGTAAATGAAGTTCCACGTGCGGAACTGCACGTCGTCGAAATCCTCGGCCAGTGCGAGATCACCGAACCTGCGCAGCAGGGCGGGGAATGCGATGCGCATCTCCATTCGGGCCAGCGGCGCGCCGAGGCAGTGGTGCACACCGTGCCCGAACGCCAGGTGGCCGGGCGCGGCGCGGTGGATGTCGAGAACTTCGGGTGATTCGATGAAGTCCGGGTCGCGATTGCCCGACGGCAGGGACGGGAACACCAGGTTGCCCGCCGGGATCGTCACGCCTGCGACCTCGACATCGGTGGTGGTGATGCGGGGAATCGCGGTCTGCACGATGGACAGCCACCGCAAGAGTTCCTCGACCGCGGGACCGACGGCGTCGGGGTCGTCGCGCACGACGGCGAGCTGGTCGGGGTGACGCAGCAGCGCCAGGGTGCCCAGCCCGAGCATGTTCGACGTGGTCTCGTGGCCCGCGAGTAGCAGCAGCCCCGCGATGCCGGTGAGCTCGTCGTCGGTGAGCTCGTGGCCGTGTTCGCGGATCAGCATGCCGAGGATGTCGTCGCCCGGCTGGCGCCGCGCACGCGCGACCAGTGTGGCCATGTAGGCGCGTCCCTGCTTTTGCAGTTCCAGCCGCTGCGGTATCGGAATGGACAGGTCCAGCTGCCGCGCGCTGCGCCGCTGGAAGTCCTCGCGGTCGTCGTAGGGCACGCCGAGCAGTTCGCAGATCACCAGCGACGGAATCGGCAGCGCGAAGTTCTGCACCAAATCCGCTGGCGGGCCTTGGCTTTCCATCGCGTCAAGCTGCGCGTCGACGATCTCGACGATGCGCGGCTCGAGGCGCTTGATCCGCCGGATGGTGAACTCGGGTGTCAGCAAGCGGCGAAGCCGCGAGTGGTTGGGAGGGTCGAGGCCGAGCAGGTTGCCCGCCCGCGCGGTGGCCGCCTCCTCTTCGGACGCCTGCGGTACGCCCTGCACCGCGAAGCCCGGCGGGCGCTGGTTGGAGAACCGCTCGTGGTCGGACAGCACGTCCTTGATGTCCTCGTACCGGGTGACCAGGTACACCCTCATACCGAAGGCGTTGGTGAATTCGCGCACGCCCTCGGTTTCGCGAACCTCGCGAAGCTCCGCAGTCGGGCTGAACGCATCGCGGCGCATGTGCAGCGGCGGTAAGCTCGGTCGCTGTCGGTCATGCCACGACGCTACGCGCGAAAAACGAACTCCTCGATGAGCCTATTGACCAGCGGCGGGTTTTCGAGGCCCGCGAGATGTGCGACGCCTTCGAGCACGGCGATGGCCGCATCGGGGATGGCCTCCGCCATTGCGATGGTCTCAGGCAGTGGGAACGTCGCATCCTCAACGCCCGCGACCACCAGCACAGGCGTCGAGATTTTCGCGAAGAGCGAACGCTGGTCCGGACGGGCGGGCACCACGCTCTTCACCGCCCACGATCCGGAGTCGATGTCGACGGCCTGCACCGTGTCGCGCACGAACGCGACGACATCGGGGCGGGTCGCGAAGGTCGTCGGGCCGAGGAACGCCTTGAGCACCGACTTCGTCAGCGGCGGACGGACGCCGCCGAACAGCTTCGCCATACGCAGGAGAAGGCCGTATTCGAACTTTTGCCGCAGCCTCGCCGGTGATGCGGTGCAGTTCATCAGCACCGCGCTGCCGATACGATCCGGATACATGGCGGCGAACGTGCCGCCGATCATGCCGCCCCAGGAGTTGCCGACGAAGTGCGTCCGCTCGATCCCGAGCCCGTCGAGCATGTCGACGATGCTGCGCGCGCAATCGGCGAAATCGAACATGGCGGTGAGCTTTTCGCTTTGGCCGTGGCCTGGTGGGTCGACCAGGATGACGCGGCATCGGTCGCCGAAGTGATCGGCCTGGGCTGCCCACATGTCGCCGGTCATCAACAGGCTGGGCCAGAACATCATCGCCTCGCCGCTACCGCGAGTCTGCACTCCTAACCGCCCCAGCGCGGTGTCGACCATGTGTCTTTCCACCGTTCGAACCGTATCCCCCATCGCGCATGGCGGGCCACCAGATGCGTGGCCCGATGAGCGTGAACAGGGCGGGGACGATGACCGTGCGGACGACGAACGTGTCCAGCAGGATGCCGAGGCCGACGATGATGCCGATCTGGGTGAGCACGATCAGGGGCAGCACACCGAGCACGCAGAACACCGCGGCCAGCACGATGCCCGCGCTCGTGATGACCGCACCGGTGGCCGACACCGCCCGGACGATGCCCTGCCGGGTGCCGTGGCCGGGTGTCTCCTCGCGTGCGCGGGTGACGAGGAAGATCGTGTAGTCGACACCGAGTGCGACCAGGAAAAGGAACGCGAACAGCGGCGCGGTGTTGTCCAGTGCGGGAAACCCGAACAGGTGCACGCTGGCCCATCCGCCCAGGCCCAGTGCGGCCAGGGCGCTGAGCACGGTCACCGCGACAAGGACGAGCGGTGCGAGTGCCGATCGGAGCAGCACGTAGAGCACGATGAGCACGACGCCAAGGATGGCGGGAACGATGACGCGCCGGTCCCGGCTGGCGGCGGCGCTGGCGTCGCGGGCCTGCGCGTCGGATCCGCCGACCAGCGCGTCCGGATCGGCTGCATGAACCGAATCTCGCAGTGCATCAATTGTTCTGAACGCATCGTCCGATGCAGGTGCGGCGCTCAGCACGACAGGCCACTGGCTGAGCCCGTTCGCGGATGCGCCTGCCGGGTTGACGGACACCACACCAGGGGTGCCTGCAATCGCGTGTTCGACGTCGGCGGCCTTGGCGGTCGAGGCGATGACGCGGGTGGGGTCGGTCAGGCCGCTGGGGAAGTGAGCGGCGAGGGTTTCGTACCCGCTGACCGATTCCGCCTGCACGCGAAACTGTTCGGTCTGCGACAGGCCGATTGGTGTGGCGAGCAGTCCGGTGCAGAGCACCGCGAGCCCGGCGATCGCGACCACCGCGACCCGGCCAGGCCTGCGCGCGACGGAGTCGGCGATGCGGTGCCAAATGCCGCTGTCGGTAAGTGGTTTCGCGCCGACTCGCGGGATGAACGGCCAGAACAGCCTGCGACCGAACAGCCCAAGCAGGGGAGGCAGCACCAGCAGCACGAACACCGCAGCCACGACGAGACCCGACGCCGCCTGCACGCCGAGGCTGCGGGTGCTGGGCGAGGAGGCGAGCAGCAGCGTCAGCAGCGCCAGCACGACGGTGGCGTTGCTCGCCACGATCGCAGGACCCGCCTGCCGCACCGCCACGCCGAGAGCGTCGCGGTGATTCTCGTTGCGGCCCAACTCCTCCCGATAGCGCGAGATGAGCAGGAGCGCATAGTTGGTGCCAGCACCGAACACCAGCACACTGGTGATCCCCGATGTCGAGCCGTCGGGGGACATGCCGAGGCCCTCGGCGATCGCACTGCCCAGCACGGCCGCGACGCGGTCGGCGAAGCCGATCACCGTGAGCGGGAGCAACCACAAGACGGGCGACCGGTAGGTGACGATGAGCAGAAGCGCCACCACGGATGCGGTCACCGCCAACAGTGTGATGTTGGCTCCGGAGAACGAGTTCGCGATATCGGCGCCGAACGCGGGTCCTCCGGTGACCTCGACCCGCAGATCGCCGGGCAGATCCTTGTCGGCCGACTGGCGCAGCGCCTTGACCGCGTCGCTCAGCGCGAACCCGGACAAGCCGGCGTCCAGCGGGACGGTTGCCACCGCCGCCTTGCCGTCGTGGGACACCACGACGGGCTGCTGTTTGATGGCGCCGATGTCATCCGGGGTCAGCGGGGCGCCGTCGCGGCGGGTGACGACCAGGATGGCGGGGACTCGGTCGCCGCCGGGAAGCTGTGCGCGCAGTGCGTCCGCTCTCGCCGATTCCGCGCTGGTCGGTACGGGGACGGGCGACCGCTGGCTGGAGTCGTCACCGCCGATCAGGAGCATCAGCGCGCCGGAGGCGACGAGGACCGCGAGGGCCACCAACCAGGAGAGCCGACCGGACATGACCTCAATATTTCAGATACTTAACAGTTAAGCAAATGAACATCAGAGCGCTATGCTGACTGGGTGCCGAAGACCGATCGGGCCGCGCTGGAGTCGATGATCGCGGCCGACGTTCGGGCGTTGTCGGCCGAGTCCGATCAGATCGGCAGGCATTTCGCGGGGCGACATGATTTGGCCGCCAACGACTTTCGCGCGCTACTGCATGTCATGGTCGCAGAGACGTCGGGGACGCCGCTCACCGCGGGCGAGCTGCGGGCACGAATGGGCATGTCGGGCGCGGCCATCACCTACCTCGTCGAGCGGATGATCGCCTCGAGCCACTTCCGCCGCGAATCCGATCCGTCGGATCGGCGCAAGGTCATCCTGCGCGTCGCCGACGACGGAATAACCGTTGCGCGAGGCTTTTTCACGCCGCTGGCCGAACACAACCAACAGGCCCTTGCGGCGTTGCCCGACGCCGACCTCGCCGCCGCGCACCGCACCTTCACCGCGGTCATCGACGCGATGCGGGCGTTTCGCACCCAGCTCGACGACTCTTGACCATGTCGATGAGCAGCTCGGCGGCGACCGCCGCCCCGTCGGTCCGGATCCGCCCCGCCGTGTCCATCGCCCGTGCGCGCGTTGCAGGCGTCAGCGTCACGTCGAGCGCGGCCGTCAGCGACTCGACCGTCGGAGTCGAACCCTCGTGTGCCGCACCGATTCCCAGGTCAGCCACCCTGCGGGCCCAGTACGGCTGGTCCGCTATCTGGGGCACCACCACCTGAGGCACGCCCGCCGCGGTCGCCGTCGTCGTCGTCCCCGCACCGCCGTGGTGCACGGCGGCGGCCACCCGCTTGAACAGTGCCTGGTGGCTGACCTCGCCGACGGCGAAGCAGTCGTCACGGTCGTCGACCAGCGCCAGGTGGGCCCAGCCGCGGCCAACGACGACGCGGTGCCCATGCGCGCGGATCGCATCGATGGCCGTGCGCGCGACGTCCTCAGGTGCACGCACGCTGCCCATGCTCACGTACACCGCAGGTGCACCCGCATCCAGAAAGGCCGCCAAATCGGCTGGCAGCGGACGCTTGTCGGGCAGGATCCACGCGCCGGTCTCGACGACGTCGAAGTCCGGCGATCCGGGCCACGGCGCCAGGATCGGGTCGGCCGCCAACCACGGCCGGTCGGTGTACACGTGGTCGCGGACGTTCTCCACGGGCGGCAGGCCCAGCGAGGCCCGATGCGTGTTGAGCGAATCCTGGTAGAGCGCGTCCACTCGTTCCGCATCGATGTCCCACAGCACCCGGTTGTCGGTCTCCCCAGGCGGAAACGGCTTGCCGGGCCGCGGCAGCGGCGAGTGGTGGGGCGACGGGATGGGACACGGATGCAGTGCCACGAGTACGTATGCGGCGTCGTGCAGTTCGGCGATCGTCCGAAGTCCAGCAGGCATCAGACCGGACGCCACCACGGCGTCGCATCCCTCTGCCGCGGGTGCCACGATGTCGAACTGCATGTCCACCAGTCTGGCCGCCGTCCTCGGCGCGTCCGCAGGCGTCAGCGGCCTCTCGCCGTGCAGCATGTCGCGCAGCGATTTCCCGAGCGGAACCAGCGGCACGCCTGCCCGTTGGGCGAGTTCGGCGAAGTCCGGCGGTGCGCACACCCGCACCTCTACGCCGCGCTCCCGCAATCGCACGGCAAGCGCCACGATCGGTTCGACGTCTCCACGTGATCCCCAGGTAGACAACAACACACGCTTCATGGTCAGCGATTTTGCGGTACGACCGGGGTCTTGCCGCAAGACCCCCCGTGCGATATATGTTGAAGTGGGAAGGAATTACGGCTCCCGCTTACGTCCGGTTGAGCGTCGCTTCCTCGAGATCCAGCCCGTGCAACACCGACCGCAGCACTTCGTCGTCGATGTTCCCGCTGTCGCGCTCGGCGATGAACGCCGCTCGTTCGGCGGCCAGCATCTCCAGGCGGAGCCGCCGGAACGCGGACGTCGGGCTCTCACCGATCTCGTCCTCGGTGCGGCCGAGCCGCTCCCACGCAGAGTTGCGCCGCCGAGTGTTCCACGCGCGCAACACATCTGCGGCTCGCTCCGCTTCTGCGGTGTCGGTCTCGGCAAGCAACTCGTCGAGCCGATCGGCGGCCGCTATGGCCGCCTTCTCCTGTGCGGCTGCCGCGGCGATCGCGTCGGTGCGCGCCTCGTCACCCTGCACGCCGAGCCGGCGGATGAGCCACGGCAGCGTCAGGCCGTGCAGCAACAGCGTGCCGATCACGACGACGAAGGTGAGGAACACGATGTGCGGGCGGCCGGGAAACGGTGCGCCCGACAGCGTGGTCAGAGGTACCGCGAAGGCCGCCGCCAGCGAGACCACCCCGCGCATGCCGGCCCACGCGACGATGAACACCTGCGAGGGGGTTGGCGCAGGCTCGCGGTTCCTGATGCGCGGCGACAGCGCTCTCGGCACATATGCGAAGGCGTACACCCACACGATGCGCACGACGATCACGGTCGCCAGCACCGCGATCGAGTAGAAGGCCATCCTCGTGAACGGCATGCCGCGGATCTCGTCGATCACGCCCGGCAGCTGCAGGCCGATCATGAAGAAGGCGAACGACTCCAGCACTAGCTGAAGGGCCTTCCACACCGCGAGGTCCTGCAGGCGGGTCTCGTAGCCGGCGTGGAACGACTTCTGACCGAGGATGAGCGCCGCGATCACCACCGCGAGCACACCCGAAGCGTGCGCCTCCTCGGCGGCCAGGTAGATCACGAACGGCGCGACCAGACCCACGGCGCTTTCTACCAGCGCGTCGTCGAGCCGCCACCGGATGAACGAGATGACGAAGCCCAGCACGGCACCGATCACCACCCCGCCGCCCGCAGCCTGGGCGAAGGTCGCAAGGCCGCTGCCCCAACTCGTTGCCGCGCCGATCGCCGCGGCGAGCGCCACCTTGTAGGCGGTAAGGGCGGTCGCGTCGTTGAGCAGGCTCTCGCCGCCCAGCAGCGTCATGATGCGGCGCGGCAGCCCCAGTCGCCTGCCGACCGCCGTGGCCGATACCGCGTCGGGCGGGGCGACGACCGCGCCGAGGGTGAGTCCCGCAGCGAGCGTCAGGTCCGGGACGGTTTTGTACGCGACGAAGCCCACCGCGAACGTTGTCGCCAGGGGCAGGCCCACAGCGAGCAGCCCGATCGGGCGCAGGTTGTTCTTCAGCCCGACGTAGCTGCTCTCCAGGCCTGCCGACCACAGCAAGGGCGGCAACAGCACGTAGAGCACGAGGTTGGGGTCGAGCTGAATATCGGTGAATCCTGGGATCGTGCTCGCCAACAGGCCCGCAACCACCAGCGCAAGGGGTGAGGACACGTCGAAGTGGCGGGCGATCGCGGCCAGCAGGACCGACACCACAAGCACCGCGAGTAGGGAGCCATGCACCTCGCCAAACCTCCTAGGTCTGTGTCCCTATCCTTGGTCAGCATGCTGAAGAGGTCACGCGAACGCGATTCGAACGCGTCGGCTGCGCCGACGACCTGCGAGCATCTCGTGGCTGCAACACAGGAACCCCAGCCCGTTACTCCCGGGCAATGCCAGGACTGTGCCGATCTGGGCGAGAACACGTGGGCACATCTGCGGATGTGCATGGCCTGTGGCCACGTCGGATGCTGCGATTCCAGCCCGCACCAACACGCCAGCGAACACTTTCGACGGACCGGCCACCCCGTCATGCGATCGGTGGAGCCGGGCGAGGATTGGCGGTGGTGCTACATCGACGTCCGGTTGGGCTGACGATCTGGCAGGCTTGACCCGTAATGACTGAAACGACTGAGTCCCCCGATCCCGAGGACACGCTTAAGGTCCTCGACCCGGCGCATGACGAGCCCGACGAGCCGCCGGAACCTACGGAGCAGCGCCCCGAACGCAGCGCGGTCATGCTGCTCGGCTCCGGCGAGCTGAGCCGGGAACTGGCGTTGGCGTTCCAGCGGCTCGGCCGCGAGGTGGTCGCGGTCGACCGCTACGCCGCTGCGCCCGCCCACGGTGTCGCCGATCGGGCCGCGGTGGTCAAGATGAACGACCCCGAGGCGCTCACCGCGATCATCGAGCGGGCCAACCCGCTGTACGTGGTTGCCGAGTCCGGCGTCATCGCGGTCGATGCGCTGGTCGCCGCCGCAGAACGCGGCCTCGAGGTGTTTCCGACGCCCCGCGCGGTCCGGATGGTGCAGGACCGGGAAGGCCTGCGCAGGCTCGCCGCCGACGAGTTGGGCCTGCCGACCGCGCCGTTCTGGTTTGCCGGGTCGGTCGACGAGCTGACGGCGGTCACCGAACATGCCGGCTTCCCGCTGGTCGTGAAGCCGGTGGCGGGGGTGCCAGGCGAGGGTCAGTCGGTGCTGCTGCGCACCGAGGACGTCGAGGCGGCTTGGCAGCGTGCGGTGGCCGCGGGTCGGGTTCCGCACAGCAGGGTGCTGGCCGAGACGGTCGTCGAGGTCGAGTACGAGATCACCCTGATCACGGTGCGGACCACCGGGCCGACGGGGCCCGCGCTGCACTTCTGCGAACCGATCGGCCACCGTGAGGGCGACGGTGACGTGCTGGAGGCGTGGCAGCCGCAGACGATATCGGCCCCCGCGCTTGACGCGGCGAAATCGATCGCGGCGCGGATCGTCAATGCGCTCGGCGGCCGCGGTGTCTTCGGCGTCGAGCTGCTGGTGCGCGGCGACGAGGTGTACTTCGCCGACGTCCGCATCCGCCCGCATGACAGCGGCCTGGTAACCGTTCGGTCGCAACGGCTTTCGGAGTTCGAACTGCATGCGCGCGCGATCCTCGGCCTGCAGGTGGACACCATCATGATCTCTCCAGGGGCCGCCGAAGTGACCTACGCGGGCGCGGAATCGGCGCCGTCGGAGGTTTCGGTGGAGAACGTCAATGCGGTGCTGGCCGACGCACTGGCCGTCGCAGAGAGCGATGTTCGGCTGTTCAACCGGCCCGACGAGACCGACGCCAAGCGCAGGCTGGGCGTTTCGCTTGCCACGGCGCCCGACGTCACGACCGCCAGGGACCGCGTGCGCCGGGTGACCGGCGTGCTGCGCAAACTCTGGTAGCCGTGTCGTCCGACGACGACGCCGCGGACCGGCCGACGATGGCCCCGTTTCTGGGGGCGCTGGCAATCATTGTGATCGTGCTGATCGCAATCTTGCTGTTCAACGTCTTCGGCGGCGACCGCACACCTGAAGACCAGAAAGTAGGCCGGGCGGCGGTCGGCCAGAACGACGCGCTGCAGCGGGAGAGCTTCGCCGACTTCAGCACCTACACGTGCAAGAAACTGCAAGGCTCGGAGTCCGATATGACTGCCCGCCAACGTGATTCGAAGAACAAGCGCGGCGCCCGCTTCGTCGATGACGTCACTGATATCAAGATCGACGGCGACGGTGCCACAGCCACCGTCACGTACCATTTCGACAAGGCGCCGGATCAGAAAACGCCTGTTCCGATGACATTCGTACGCGAGGGTGGGGCATGGAAGGTCTGTTCGACCGGTCCCGGTTAGGTGTGGGAGACTCGCGACCGTGAGCTACGCGGGAGATATCACGCCTGAAGAGGCCTGGAAGTTGCTCGACGATGACCCCCAGGCCGTGCTCGTCGACTGCCGCACCGACGCCGAATGGCGGTTCGTGGGAGTGCCGGACCTGACGAGCCTGTCCCGCGATGTCGTCTTCATCGAGTGGAACCGCACCGACGGCAGCCGTAACGGCGGGTTCGTCGACGACCTTGTGGCGGCGGGCGTCACGCCGGGTGACCGTCCGGTGGTGTTTCTGTGCCGGTCCGGAAACCGGTCGATCGGTGCCGCCGAGGCCGCAACCGACGCCGGGATTGCGCCGTCGTACAACGTGCTGGACGGGTTCGAGGGCAACCTCGACGAGCAGAAGCATCGTGGCGGCACCGGATGGAAGGCCGTCGGCCTGCCCTGGAAGCAGTCATGACCGAAGTACCTTCTGTCCGCAAGCCGGCTGAACTGCCGGAGGGCGTCAGCCAGGCCACCATCGGGGTGCGCGGAGGCCTGCTGAGGTCGGGCTTCGAGGAGACCGCAGAGGCGATCTACCCGACGTCGGGCTATGTGTACGGAAGCGCGGCCGAGGCGGAGAAGGCCTTCACGGGTGAGATCGACCGCTACGTCTACTCGCGGTACGGCAACCCGACCATTTCGATGTTCGAGGAACGGCTTCGGCTGATCGAGGGCGCGCCCGCCTGTTTCGCAACGGCGACGGGGATGGCCGCGGTGTTCACCTCGCTCGGCGCACTGTTGGCCGCGGGGGACCGGTTGGTCGCGGCGCGCAGCCTGTTCGGGTCGTGCTTCGTGGTGTGCAACGAAATCCTGCCGCGGTGGGGCGTCGAGACGGTGTTCGTCGACGGCGAAGACCTGTCCCAGTGGGAAGAGGCGCTGTCGAAGCCGACGCAGGCGGTGTTCTTCGAGACGCCGTCCAACCCGATGCAGTCGTTGGTGGACATCGCGGCGGTCACCGAGATGGCGCACTCGGCGGGCGCAAAAGTAGTGTTGGACAACGTGTTCGCCACACCGATACTGCAGCAGGGATTTCCGCTAGGCGTCGATGTCGTTGTCTATTCGGGCACCAAGCACATCGACGGCCAGGGCCGGGTGCTCGGTGGCGCGATCCTCGGCGACAAACAGTACATCGACGAACCGGTGCAGAAGCTGATGCGGCACACCGGACCTGCGCTCAGCCCGTTCAACGCGTGGGTGTTGTTGAAGGGTCTGGAGACACTGGCGCTGCGGGTGCAGCACGGCAACGATTCGGCGCTTCGTATCGCGCAGTTCCTTGAGAACCACTCGGCCGTCGGCTGGGTTCGCTACCCGTTCCTGGAGTCGCATCCGCAGTACGACCTCGCCAAGCGTCAAATGACCGGCGGCGGAACGGTTGTCACGTTCGAGCTGAAGGGCGGCACCAAGGAGCGCGCTTTCGAGATGCTGGACAAGTTGAATATCGTCGACATCTCGAACAACCTCGGCGATGCCAAATCGCTGATCACCCATCCGGCCACCACCACCCATCGGGCGATGGGACCCGAAGGTCGCGCAGCAATCGGCCTCGGTGACGGGGTGGTGCGAATCTCGGTGGGGCTGGAGGGAACCGAGGATCTGATCAACGATCTGGCCCAGGCGCTGGGTTAGGTGTCGAAGAGGGCAGGGGCCAAGAAAGCGCGTCGCAGCAAGCGACGGGCGACACGAGACGCGAACTGGATTCCGGACACCGTGCTCGACGAAATCGTCGGCGACGTGGAGCTTGTCGAGGGTCTGGAGAGCTTCGATGCGCGAATCACCGAGCGCGGCTGGGCTTTCGATGACGATCAGTCCGATGAGGAGTTCGTCATCTGGTTTTATCCGCCGTCAGGCGCCGAGGTCGGCGACGGCCTGGAGCCCGTGACGACGATCTGGATGCACGTCGACGAGAACGCTGAGTTCGTGCATCTGATCCTGGTGGGCAGTGCGGACGACCAGCGGATGACGCCCGACGAGTTCTTAGAGCGGATCGATGCGGTCGAGGCCTACCGGTCGGGAGACTCGACCACGCCCTGAGCGGCCTGCGCGCGCTTCTCGTAGGTTTCCCGCGTGATGCGGTCGAAGTCGAGGAACACGGTGTCCAGGCCCAGTCGCTTGTTGAGCCACCGGCGCCCGCGTGGACCGAGCATCTGCGCGGCCTGGGCGGTGAACCGCAGCGGAGTGGGCACGGAGACATGGGTTTTCGGCTTTTCCAGCGTCTTGATGACGGCTGCCGCGATGTCTTCGGGCTCGACCGGTTTGATTGCGCCGCTGGATTTGGTGCCCGAGATCAATTCGGTGTTGGTGAACGGCGGCATGATGACCGACACGTCGACGCCGTGCGGCGCGACCTCGTCGGCCAGCGCGGCAGAAAGGCCGACGACGCCGAACTTGGCGCCGACGTAGACGACCTGACCGGGAACCGGGATGAGGCCGGACAGGGAGGCGATGTTGATGATGTGCCCGCTGCGGCGCTCGATCATGTCGGGCAGTGCGAGCTGGCAGCCGGTGATCACGCCGTAGAGGTTGACCTCGATCGAGGACCGGATCGCCGTCTCGGACTGCTCGAGGAACGGCCCGATGGGCATCACCCCTGCGTTGTTGATCAGCACGTCGATGTGGCCCTGCCCGTCGGTGCGGGCCTTGTCGAGAAACGTCGCGAACGATTCGCGATCGGTGACATCGAGCGGGTAACCGGAGACCTGGCCGAGCTTGGTGAGGTCGGCGACGGCGGACTCCTGGAAGGCCACGTCCCTGTCACCGATGACCACCCGCGCGCCACGCCCCAGCAGCGCCTTCGCGGTGGCGAACCCGATGCCGCGGGCGGCGCCGGTGATCGCGATGGTCTTACCCCTGATGTTGTCCATGCGACCAAACTTTACAGGTGTCAAGTTTTGATCGGAAGTGGCGCAGAGTTTGGGTCATCCACAGTTGGGAGTTCATCCACAGGCACGTCTTGACCTCGTGGTTTGGGTCAGAGTGGCTGGATAGTGTCGAAGGTATGTTCGAACTGATGGTGCCGGACACGGCAGACCTCGGCGCATTGGATGACGCCGAGTTGGTCGACGCCGCCGGGGCACTCGCCCGCGGCGAGAACGCGTTGTGTGCCGCACGCTGGCGGTGATGGCCGAGCTGTTGGCCCGCCGCACCGGGCGACCGGCCGGGGAACGCGAACTGTGGTGGATCGACCCGCAGGCCGCGGTGGCCGCCGAGCTGGCCGTAGCGGTCAACGTCAGCCACGGCCTGGCGGTGCATCGGACCCACCGCGGGGTGGCGCTGCGCGACCGGCTGCCGCGGGTGGCGGAGTTGTTTGAGGCCGGGTTGATCAGTGATCTGTTGGTGCGCACCATCTGTGGCGCACGTATCTGATCGAGGATGAGGCGCCGATGGCCGCGGTGGACGCCGCGCTGGCCGAGCGGATCACCGGGTGGGGCGCGTGGTCGGCGAAGAAGACCCAAGCCGAGATCGACGCCTGGGTTGATGCCCATGATCCGGGGGCGTTGCGGCGCTGCCGGGAATCGGCCTCGCATCAGAGTGTGCAGTTCGGTTCCCCCGCCGATGTGGCAGCCACGACCACCATTTATGCGCGGTTGACCTCCGCGGACGCGGCGCTGATCGAACAATCGGTTGACCAGTCAGCGCGCAGCGTGTGTGACGGCGACCCCCGAACCATGGATCAGCGCCGAGTGGATGCGTTCACCGCCGCGTTCACCCCCACCGTCATGGCGTGTGGCTGCGGCCAACCGGATTGCCCCGGCGCGTCAGCAGACAAACCGGCCAAGAACGCCATGGTCTATGTCATCGTCGACGAGAAATCCGTCGACGCGACCGAGTCAGTCGAGACGGAGCAGGCTCCCACGCCGCTGCTGGGCGCGATCCTGGACTGCGCGAAGATCCGCGAAGTCCGCCACCCCGGCCCCGAGACCGCACCAGAGCCGCGCTACACCCCGGCATCGAAGACAGCCGAGTTTGTGCGGTGTCGAGATGTGACGTGCCGCTTCCCCGGTTGCGACCAACCCGCCCCGGTCTGCGACATCGACCACACGGCGCCGTATCCGGTGGGTCCGACGCATCCGTCAAACCTGAAGTGCCTATGCCGTTTTCATCATCTTCTGAAAACGTTCTGGCAGGGGCTCGGCAGCTGGCTGGACCGACAACTACCCGACGGCACGATCATCTGGACCAGCCCGACGTCCGAGAGGCTTAGATCACAACTGGCCATCCGGCGGCAGGTACGTGCTGGAGTAGTAACTGGCCAGGTCCTCGAAATAGTTGACGTAGTCGGTAACCTCCGGGGCCGGGTCGACCCTGGGCGCGTACTCGATCTGGTCCTTCGTACGGTCGAGGTACACCTTCCTCTCCGTTGCGTCGATCCGCTCCACGACACCTACCGGCAACATCACGTGATGGCCGAAAAGCCACGACCCGACGTCTACGTAGAGGTGCGCCGGGCGGGGGCCGTCATACTCTGCCTCGATGACTTGACCAAGATCGCCGTCGACAGCGACAACGTTGTAGCCGGTTAGCTCAGTCCCCTTCACGAACCCGGCCTCGGCCCGGTACTCCCACGGCTTGAAGGTGGTCATCCTTACCCACCTCCTCCCTAACCTGGAGGCACTCGCTCGATTCCTCAATCCTCCACAGGCCGCTGCCGCCGTCCACGACCGGCCCGGGGTTCCTCCTGCAGGGAATACGTGGTGTCATCCATCAATTCCTGACCGGCCACACCTACACCACCTATCCGGGCAGCAAGCACCTCTTCCCGCAAATGTGCCAACCCACGGCGACGCTGTGGACCGGCGATCCACCAACTGTCCAGCCCACTGGCGACCGCGGCGTGATGATGCCCAAACGCCGACACACCCGCGCGACCAACACCGCCAGAACCATCGCCGCCGAACGCAAACTCAACGACGCGTACGTCGCCGAACGCAACAAACCACCACCGTTCTAACGACCTGCGTCTTCGGGCGTATCTGCATAAATTTTGGGATCGGTAGCCCCGTCGGCACGGTTCACTTGCTGCAAGGCCGACGACGGCCCGACCAAACGTCAGGAAACGATATGAAGCGAATGTCGCGATTTGGGTTAGCAGCAGCCGCTGCGCTGGTGTCTGCCGGTCTGGGTTGCGCCGGTTTAGGCGTGGGCGAAGGTATAGCCCAGGCAGACGACGGCGGCTGGGGCCCACCGCATCACTGGTGCCCAGGGGAGCAACCCGTGCCCGTAACCGGCAACCACGTCACCGACCCACTGAATTGGGACTGGAATGTCTGCCACACCTACTACTTCCTCTGGCCGGGAATGGGTAACGTCTCCAGCCTGATTTGGGATGGAGAAAATCCTCCGCCGAAGCCTCCACCGCCGATGGGCGTCTATTGCGACCCAGGGACGTTTTTCCAGAACTGTCGGATAGACAACCACCCGTGATAGCGACCTGCGGGTATTTGCGATCACCTTGACCCGAATCACGGCTATGGAATGCGGTCGGGCGAAGTGCGTTAGACAGTTAAGTGATGCCCGCACATGCCGTGAATCAGCTGCGCTTCGTAGCGGTCGACCAGGGTGACCCGCTGGCCGAACCGCTGCTGGCCGAGCTGGCGCTGGAGTACGCCAGCCGTTACCGCGCTCCGGTGGACGGCGTGTCGAAGTGGCTGCGCACGTATCCGGCCGACGAGTTCGCGGCCCCCGGCGGCGCCATGCTGATCGGCCTGCGCGACGAGCAACCCGTCACCGGCGGCGCGTTCCGGCGGTTCGATGCCGACACCGCGGAGCTCAAGCGCATCTGGACCGACAGCCGGTACCGGCGGCAGGGCTACGCGCGTGCGCTGCTGGTCGAGCTGGAAGCCGAGATCGCCGCCCGCGGCTACCGCCGCATCTACTTGACGACGGGCGATAAGCAACCGGAGGCCGAGGAGCTGTATCTGTCCACCGGGTACCGACGCCTCGACGAGCCACTTCCTGCCGAGGGCGAGGTCTATCCGATGGCATTCATGAAGACACTGACGCCATGACCGATCACCTGCACCTGGCCGTCGCACTCGACGGATACGGCTGGCATCCGGAGGCCTGGCGCCAGTCGACCGCCGCCGAGCCCGTCACCAGTGGCCGGTACTGGGCCGACCTCGCGACCACCGCCGAACGTGGGCTGCTGGACTTCGTGACGTTCGACGACGGCCTCACACCGCAGCGTCGCCGCCGTCCCGAGATCGAGCCGCGCTGGCTCGCCGGTAGGCCCGACGCCGTCCTGATCGCCTCGCGGGTCGCGCCAGTCACCCGTCACATTGGTCTCGTCCCGGTCGCCACCGTCACGCACACCGAGCCGTTCCACATCTCCAAAGCCATTGCCACGCTTGACTTCGTCTCCCACGGCCGCGCCGGCTGGCAGGTTCGGATCAGCAGCACCGCACACGAGGCCGAGCTGTTCGGCAGGCGCGACATCGCACGGGTCGACCTGTTCGACGAGGCCGGTGACGCTGTCGAAGTGGTGCGGCGGTTATGGGACAGCTGGGAGGACGACGCGGTGATCCGCGACGTCGCGACGGGACGTTTCGTCGACCGAGACAAGCTGCACTACATCGACTTCGCCGGGAAGTACTTCTCCGTCAAGGGGCCGTCGATCACCCCGCGATCACCGCAGGGCCAACCCGTCGTCACCGCGCTCGCACACCAGGTACCCGTGTACGAATTCGCTTCGCGCAGCGTCGATCTGGTCTTCATCACCCCGAAGGACGACGAGTCGGTGCGAACGATCCTCGGGGAAGTCGCCCAAGCAGGCGGCACCGACCTGAAGGTCTACGCCGACCTCTTCGTGACATTCTCCGGCACCGTCGACTCCCGCTCTGACGCATTGGTTTTCGACGGTTCGCCAACCGAGCTCCTCGATCTGCTGCTGCGATGGCAACAGCTCGGAGTCGACGGTGTCCGGCTGCGACCCGCAGTGAACGCCGTCGACCTACCTGTCATCGTCGACGAAGTGGTGCCACTCCTGCAGAAGGCCGAAAGGTTCCGCACCGCCTACCGCGACTCCGAGACACTGCGCGAGCGGCTCGGGCTGCCCGTTGCAGACAACCGCTACGCCAGGGTGGAGCCGTCATGACCGTTCCGCTGTCGATACTGGACCTCTCGCCGATCAGCGAAGGCTGCGACGCCGCGACGGCGCTGCGCAACACCGTCGATCTGGCGCAGCATGCCGAGCAGTGGGGATTCAAGCGCTACTGGCTCGCCGAGCATCACTTCGTCGCCGTCGCCAGTTCGCAACCCGCGCTGCTGATAGGCCAGATCGCCGCCGCCACCCACCACATCCACGTCGGCGCCGCCGCGGTCCAACTGGGCCACACCACCGCGCCCTCGGTCGTGGAGAGTTTCGGCATCCTCGACGCGTTCTACCCCGGCCGCATCGACCTCGGCGTGGGCCGGTCCGGCCAGCGGCGCCGTGAGGCCGCCAAGAAGAAGCCATCGTCGGAGCCGAGACCCAAGCTGCCCACTGAATGGCGGGATGTCGACGGCGTGATCATTCCGCCGCCGTTCGACATCCGCACCATCATCACCGACCAACTGCGCGCTCAGATGTCGGTCCTGCAGCAGCCAGAAGCGGTGTCGCCCGACTTCGCAGACCAGATCGACGACATCCTGGCGATGCTGCACGGCTGCTATCGCGTCAGCGAGTACGACGTGCACGCCGTCCCCGGTGAAGGAACAAGCTTGACCCCCTGGGTGTTCGGCAGCAGCAAGGGCCAGAGCGCGCAGGTGGCGGGTGCCCGCGGGCTGCCTTTCGTGGCCAGCTATCACATCACTCCGGCCACCGCGCTTGACGCGATCGATGCGTACAGGGCGGCCTTCACACCGTCGGCGTTCCTGTCGAAGCCGTACGTCGTGGTCTCGGCCGACGTGGTGGTGGCCGACGACACTGCAACCGCACAACACCTCGCATCCACCTACGGTCACTGGGTCTACTCGATCCGCAAAGGCGGCGGTGCGGCTCCCTATCCAGACCCCGACAAATCGCAACCGCTCACCGACGAACAGCGAGCGGTGGTGGAGGACCGTGTCGCAACGCAATTCGTCGGCGACCCCGATGTCGTCGCCGACAAGCTGGAGACGCTGCAGCGTGTCACGCAAGCCGACGAGCTCGTCGTCACGTCCGTCACGCACACGCATGCCGATCGACTGCGGAGCCACGAGTTGATCGCCAAGCGCTGGGGGCTGACCGGATGACCGCAGTTCGAGAAGGCAAGGACCGCAAGCCTATTCACCTGGCCGCTCACTTCCCCGGAGTCAACAACACCACGGTGTGGTCGGAACCGGAGTCGGGCAGCCAGATCGAGTTCGACTCGTTCGTGCACATGGCGCGTACCGCAGAGCGCGGCTTGTTCGACTTCTTCTTCCTCGCCGAGGGGTTGCGACTGCGTGAGCACCGCGGCCGTATCCACGACCTCGACGTCGTCGGCAGGCCTGACACGTTCACGGTACTGGCGGCACTGGCCGCGGTCACCGACTATCTCGGGCTGACGGGCACCATCAACACCACGTTCAACGAACCCTTCGAGGTGGCAAGGCAATTCGCCACGCTGGACCATCTGTCCGACGGCCGCGCCGGATGGAACATGGTGACGTCGTCGGACGCGTTCACCGGCGAGAATTTCCGCCGTGACGGATTCCTGGCCCACTCCGACCGCTACAAACGTGCCGAGGAGTTTGTCACCGTCGCCCGCGAGTTCTGGGACAGTTGGGCGCCCGACGCGGTACTCGCCGATCGGGACAGCGGCGTCTACATCGACCCCGCCCGGGTGCGTGTGGTCGAACATCGCGGACCGCAGTTCGACGTCCGCGGAGTGAGTACGCTTCCGCGTGCGCCGCAGGGACATCCGGTCCTGTTGCAAGCGGGGGACTCCGCCGACGGACGTGCGTTCCTGGCCAAGTACGCTGATGCGGCGTTTACCTTGCACTCGAACTTGGAAGCGGGCCAGTCCTACTACGCGGATGTCAGGCAACAGGCTGCTTCGTATGGCCGAGATCCCAACCAGCTCAAGGTCTTTCCGGCGGCCACATTCGTGCTGGGCGACACGCAAGCCGATGCGGCCGAGAGGGCCCGCTATATCCGCCGTCAACAGGTCAGCCCGCAGACCGCCATCGCCATGCTCGAACAGGTTTGGCAGCGCGATCTTTCCGGCTACGACCCCGACGGCCCGCTGCCCGACGTGGAACCTGCGGACGACCCGACCATCACGCAGGGCCGCGTCCGCCACGGTGACCCGAAGGCCGTCGCGAAGAGCTGGCGCGAACGTGCGGAGGCCGAAAAACTCAGCATCCGGGAGTTGGTGATCGCCGTGACCAGCCGCCAGCAGTTCGTCGGCACGCCAGTGCAGGTCGCCGACGAGATCGACCTGCACATCCAGGCCGACGCATGCGATGGGTTCATCCTGGTGCCGCACCTGACCCCGCACGGCCTCGATGAATTCGTCGACCGTGTGGTGCCTCTCCTGCAGGAGCGCGGCGCATTCCGAACCGAATATGCCGGTCAGACGCTGCGCGACCACCTCGACCTATAGGGTGTGCGCAGGCCGTCCCAACGGCGGCGGGGGTGGGTGATGTCGATTTCGCAGACGACCGTCGGGTGGCTGCTTCTCGCCGCTGCCGGATTGACGTTCGGCGGAGGGCTTGCGCTGCGCTCGTTCCTTGGCCGTCGGCGCGGAGCCACCGACGACGGCGATCTCGACGACAAGATCTTGATGCCCACCTTTGTGCTGGGCTGCGGCCTGTGCCTGACCGCGATCTTCCTGCTCGGCTACGAAGCGCTCGCCTAGCGCGACATCGCTTCTTCCGCGGCCTCGCGGATCGGACCCCGCCACACGGGGCCGTGTCCGGGAACCAAGACGTCAGTGTCGAGCATCGCCAGTGCGGACAGGCTGCGCACGCAGCCGGCCTGGTCGTGGTTGAACAGGCCGGGTAACAGCTGGGGCCCGCTGCGCGGGGCAACGGGATGACCCGTCACCAGCGCGTCGCCGCTGACGAGCACGCCGTCGACGATGAACGAGCAGTGCCCGCCGGTGTGTCCCGGGCTCGGAATGGCCATCGGTGCACCCGGTAGCCCGGCAGCGACGTCCTCGGTGAGCGCCTGTGCGGTCGGGATGCCGTCCCGAGTGAAGGCGCCCTTGCGGCTGATCGCCATCGACCACTTGAGCCATCGCGGCTGCCAGATGTGTGTGACGACGTCGACCGGCGATGCCTGCTCCAGATACTCCCGCTTGGCGTGACCGACCTCGTCGGCATGGCAATAGACCGGTGTGCCATGGGTTTTCGCGAACCAGATGGCCGAGCCGAAATGGTCGATGTGGGCATGGGTCAGCAGGATCGCCCGGACGTCGTCGAACCCGTAACCGAGCTGGCGCAGCGACGCGATTACGTCGTCGCGGCTGCCGGGGAAGCCCGCATCGATCAGCATCACGCCGGTGTCGTCGGTGACGAGTGTCCAATTGACCAGGTCGGTGTACGCGAAATGCACGCTGTCGGTGACAGCGGTCAAAGCCGGTGCCATGTCGCGAGTCTAGGCAGTGGAGTAGAAACGAACACGTGGACTTGAAACTGGGATACAAGGCGTCGGCGGAGCAGTTCGCGCCGCGTGAGCTCGTCGAACTGGCCGTGACGGCCGAAGAGCACGGCATGGACAGCGCAACGGTCAGCGACCACTTCCAGCCGTGGCGCCACGAGGGTGGTCACGCCCCATGGTCATTGGCATGGATGGCGGCGGTGGGCGAGCGCACCAAGCGCCTGATCCTCGGGACTTCGGTGCTGACCCCCACGTTCCGCTACAACCCTGCGGTCATCGCGCAGGCGTTCGCGACGATGGGCTGCCTGTACCCGGACCGGATTTTCCTCGGCGTCGGGACGGGTGAGGCGCTGAACGAGATCGCCACCGGCTACGAGGGCGAGTGGCCCGAGTTCAAGGAGCGCTACGCGCGGCTGCGCGAGTCGGTTCGGCTGATGCGCGAGCTGTGGCTGGGCGACCGCGTCGACTTCGACGGCGAGTACTACAAGACCAAGGGCGCTTCGATCTACGACGTCCCCGAGGGCGGCATCCCGATCTACATCGCCGCGGGCGGCCCGCAGGTCGCCAAGTACGCAGGCCGGGCGGGCGACGGGTTCATCTGCACCAGCGGCAAGGGCGAGGAGCTCTACAAGGACAAGCTGATCCCCGCGATGAAGGAGGGCGCAGAGGCCGCAGGCCGCAACCCCGACGACATCGACCGGATGATCGAGATCAAGATCTCCTACGACACCGACCCGGAGCTGGCGCTGGAGAACACCCGGTTCTGGGCGCCGCTGTCGCTGACGGCCGAGCAGAAGCACAGCATCGACGATCCGATCGAGATGGAGAAGGCCGCCGACGCCCTGCCCATCGAGCAGGTCGCGAAGCGGTGGATCGTGGCGTCGGATCCCGACGAGGCCGTCGAGAAGGTGAAGGACTACGTGGACTGGGGCCTGAACCACTTGGTCTTCCACGCTCCAGGCCACGACCAGCGCCGGTTCCTCGAGCTGTTTCAGAAGGATCTCGAGCCGCGGTTGCGCCGCCTCGGCTGATAGTTTTGCGGCGTGCCCACCGCGATCTACGTGGCCTCGCCCGAGGGCGATACCGGCAAGTCGACGATCGCTCTCGGCATCCTGCATCGGCTGGCGGCCACCGTCGCGAAAACCGGCGTGTTCCGTCCCATCACCCGGCTCGGCGAGGACCGCGACTACATCCTCGAGTTGCTGCTGCCGCACACCACCGCCGGCCTGTCCTACGAGCAGTGCGTGGGTGTCAGCTACCAGCAGCTGCACGATGATCCCGACGGTGCCATCGCCGACATCGTCGACCGCTTCCATGAGGTAGCCGACCAATGTGATGCGGTGGTGATCGTCGGCAGCGACTACACCGACGTCACCACGCCGAGTGAGCTGGGCACCAACGCCCGCATTGCGGCCAACCTCGGCGCAACCGTCGTGCTGGCGGTCAAGGCCAAGGACCGCACGCCGACGGAGGTGGCTCAGGTCGTTGAACTGTGCCTCATCGAGATCTCCGGCCAGCACGCTCACACCGCGGCGGTGGTGGCCAACCGGTGTGACCCATCTCAGATGGCCGCGGTCGCCGATGCGCTGAAGAGATTCGAACCCAAGTCCTATGTCCTGCCCGAGGAGCCGCTGCTCGTGGCGCCGGCTGTCGGCGACCTCGCGCGTGCCGTCGAAGGCACGGTGATCAGCGGCGACCAAGAGCTGCTCAATCGCGCGGTGATGGATGTTCTCGTCGCGGGTATGACCGCCGAGCACGTGCTGGAACGGCTGACCGACGGCGTCGCCGTCATCACGCCTGGCGACAGGTCCGACGTGGTACTGGCTGTTGTGAGCGCCCATGCGGCGGAAGGCTTTCCGTCGCTGTCGTGCATCATCCTCAACGGCGGCCTGCCGCTGCACCCGTCCGTCGACAAGCTGGTGGAGGGCCTTGGGCAGCGACTGCCCATCATCGCAACCCCCTTCGGCACCTTCGAGACGGCGAGCAAGGTCGCCGGGACCCGCGGCAGGGTCACCGCGTCGTCGCAGCGCAAGATCGACACCGCGATCGAGTTGATGGACGCCTACGTCGACACCGCGGATCTGCTTGCGCAGCTGGCGATTCCGATCCCGACGGTGGTCACACCGCAGATGTTCACCCACCAGCTGCAGGAGCGCGCGCGCGCCGCCCGCAAGCGCATCGTGCTGCCGGAAGGCGAGGACGACCGCATCCTGAAGGCCGCGGGACGCCTGATCCAGCGCAACGTCGCGGAGCTGACCATTCTCGGCGACGAGCCGCGGATCCGCGCTCGCGCAGCCGAACTCGGTCTCGATCTGGCCGAGGCGAAGGTGCTGAATCCGCGAACCAGCGAGCTGTGCGACCAGTTCGCCGAACAGTATGCCGAGCTGCGTAAGCGCAAGGGCGTCACCGTCGAGCAGGCCCGCGAGACCATTCACGACGTCTCGTATTTCGGCACCATGCTGGTGCACAACGACATGGTCGACGGCATGGTGTCGGGCGCCATGCACACCACCGCGCACACCGTGCGGCCCGCGTTCGAGATCATCAAGACCCAGCCGGGAATCACGACGGTGTCCAGCATCTTCCTGATGTGCCTGTCGGATCGGGTGCTGGCCTACGGCGACTGCGCGATCGTGCCCGACCCGACGTCTGAGCAATTGGCCGACATCGCGATCTCGTCGGCCCGCACAGCAGCGCAGTTCGGTATCGACCCCCTGGTGGCGATGCTGTCCTACTCCACGGGAACGTCGGGAACAGGTGCTGATGTCGACAAGGTCAGGGCGGCAACAGAATTAGTGCGCGAGCGGGAACCCGATTTGCTGGTCGACGGTCCCATCCAATATGACGCGGCGGTCGATCCGACGACGGCGGCCAGCAAGATGCCCGATTCGAAGGTCGCAGGCCGGGCGACGGTGCTGATCTTCCCCGACCTCAACACCGGCAACAACACGTACAAGGCCGTGCAGCGCAGTGCGGGCGCCATCGCCATCGGCCCGGTCCTCCAGGGACTGAAGAAGCCGGTGAACGACCTGTCGCGGGGTGCGCTGATCGAGGACATCGTCAACACGGTGGCGATCACCGCCATCCAGGCGCAAGGTATGTGATGGCAGGCTCGCAGACAGTGCTGGTGGTCAACTCCGGTTCGTCGTCGCTGAAATACGCTGTCGTCGAACCAGACTCGGGCACGATGGTGGCCGACGGCATCGTCGAGCGGATCGGCGACGGGCCTGTTGCTGACCACGCCGCGGCGTTACAGGTCGCGTTCGAACAGCTTGCGGAGTCGGGACAGCCGCTGGACAGCCTCGGGCTGGTCGCGGTGGGACACCGCGTTGTGCACGGCGGTCCGGATTTCTACCGGCCGACGCTGGTCGACGACCGGTTGATCGCGAAGCTGGAGGAGCTCGCGCCGCTGGCGCCACTGCACAACCCGCCGGCGGTACTCGGTATTCAGGTTGCCCGTAGGGCGCTGCCCGACCTGCCGCACATCGCCGTCTTCGACACGGCGTTCTTCCACGACCTGCCCGTCGCAGCGGCGACCTATGCCATCGACCGGGATATCGCACAGCAGTGGCACATTCGCCGCTACGGGTTTCACGGCACGTCCCACCAATACGTCAGCGAGCAGGCGGCGGACTTCCTCGGCGTGCCGCTGGAGTCGCTTCGCCAGATCGTGCTACATCTGGGTAACGGCGCGTCGGCGTCGGCGATCGTCGGAGGCAAACCCGTCGACACGTCGATGGGCCTGACCCCGATGGAGGGGCTGGTGATGGGCACGCGGTCCGGCGACATCGACCCCGGCATCATCACATACCTGTCGCGCACCGCGAAGATGAGCGTCGATGACATCGAGTTGATGCTCAACAAGCGCTCCGGCGTCTTCGGGCTCGGCGGTGAGATCGACTTCCGCGTCATTCACCAACGCATCGAATCCGGCGATACGGCAGCGCAATTGGCCTATGACGTCTACATCCATCGGCTGCGCAAGTACATCGGTGCGTACATGGCGGTGCTCGGCGACACCGACGTCATCACGTTCACCGCCGGAGTCGGGGAGAACGATGCGGCCGTGCGGCGCGACGCACTCTCTGGCCTGCAAGGGCTCGGTGTTGAGGTCGACGACGGCCTCAACACCAGCTCCGCCCGTGATGCACGCCGGATCTCGGCCGAGACGTCGCGGACGACCGTGCTGGTTGTCCCGACGGACGAGGAGCTCGCCATCGCGCGCGCCTGCGTGTCGGTTATTTAGACAAGGTCCTCACAGCCGGCCGCCCGTCGCGGTGAGGTCGATTTAGCGGCGCCGCAACCGTCGTCACATGGTCGTGCAACCGGGCCGCCGTTGACTCGGCGCATGGCAAGCATCTATGAACAGATCGGCGGGCATGAGGCGCTGGAAGCCGTTGTCGCCGACTTCTACGACCGCGTTCTGGCCGACGACCGACTGGCAGGCTTCTTCAGCGGCACCAACATGTCCCGGCTCAAGGGCAAGCAGGTTGAGTTCTTCGCAGCGGCCCTCGGTGGCCCGCAGCCGTACAGCGGCGCACCGATGCGACAGGTGCACCAGGGCAGGGGCATCACGATGGCGCACTTCACTATGGTGGCCGAGCATTTGGCGGCCAGCCTCAGCGCGGCGGGTGTACCGGAGGGCACTGTGGAGCAGATCCTCGCCGAGATCGCGCCGCTCGCCGACGAGATCGCAACGGCCAGCGTCGCCTAGAACGTGCTGGTCGGTCGCACGCTGTTGGCGAGGTCGACCAGCGCGTAGCGGTGCGCCTGTGTTGGCGCTACCCGTGCGAGCCCGCGCAGCGAGGCCTCCACACCGAGCTGCAGGCCGTGCTCGGTGAACGGGAAGCCCAGAATGTGGTTGGTGCTCGCGGTGTTGTCGGCCAGCCAGTCCATCGCGGTGCCGAGCACCAGTGCGCGGATCTGCAGCACCCGCGGCTCGGTGTCGGGCAGCGCCTCCACGCGACGGGCGGCGTCGCGGATGTGCCGTTCGGTGATCTCGCTCATCGATCGCCCCGAAAGCAGCGTGACCGCACTGGTGAGCCGCGCGGTGGTGAAATGCCGTGAGGTGGCGGGCACTTGGTCCAGCGTCTTGACGGCGGCGTCGCGTTCGCCGCCTGCCGACTGCGCGCGGGCCAGTCCGAAGCCGGCCGAGATCACGCCGTTGTCGGTGCTCCACACCGTGTTGTAGAACTTGCGCTCGTCGGCGTTACCCGCCAGCTCAGCCGTCGCAGCTAGTGCGAGTTTGGGCGCCAGTTCTCCTGGCACGGTGTCCAGCACCTCGGTGAAATGCTTTGTGGCCGAATCGTAGTCGGCGGTCAGCATCTCCGAGACCGCGCGGAACCACACCAGCCGCCACTGCTTCGAGACATCACGGCTCGACGTGTTCCAGGCCACCCGGCCCGCCAGGTCGTCGAGCTTGCGGGTGGCCTTGGCGACATCGCCGAGATCCAGCAGCGCGCGCACTTCCATCAAGGGCAGCTCGATCGACTCGGACAGGTCGATGCCCTCCGAGTCGAGCGAGCCGTGACGCGCCGCGCGCAGCTGGTCCAGCGTCTGCACCGGCTGACTGAGCACGCTTGCCGAGAGCACCGCCGCGCCAACGTCGGTCGGGTCGACGAGCGGCACCGGCAGAGCCTTGACGATCTCCTGCGCGGTCAGCTTCTCCGAGTGCACCTGGCCATCGAGATACACGTCGGTATGCGCGACGAGCAGGTCGATGCCGAACGTCGAGCGGGTGGGACTGAACACCGTCGACAGGCCGGGGCGCGGCGAACCGCTGTCCTGGGCCACCACCTCACGCAGCACACCGAGAAGCTGGCTCATCATCTCCTCGGCAGTGGCGAACCGCCTGCGCGGATCGGGATCGATGGCCCTGCGCAGCAGCCTGCCGAACGAGTCGTACTCGGTCAGCACCGGGTCCTCTTCGGGCAGCCCATCGACGTAGCGGCCCCTGCGGGTGCGCAGGTTCAGCGTCAACGCGGCCAGGGTGCGGCCCACCGTGTAGATGTCGGTGGCCACCGTGGGGCCCGTCTTCACGATCTCGGGCGCCTGGTAACCCGGTGTGCCGTAAAGGTATCCGAACGAGTTGATCCTCGACACCGCACCGAGGTCGATCACCTTGAGCTGCTCCTCGGTGATCATGATGTTCTCGGGCTTGAGGTCGTTGTAGGCCAGCCCGATCGAATGCAGATAGCCCAGTGCGGGCAGAATCTCGAGCATGTAGCCGATGGCCTCGGCGACCGGCAGCCTGTCGCCCTTGGCCTGTTTCAGCGACGTTCCGCCGACGTACTCCATCACGATGTAGCCGACTGGGTTGCCGTGCTTGTCGGGATGCTCGACGAAGTTGTAGATCTTCACGATCCCCGGATGGGTGACCTCGGCGAGGAACTGCCGCTCGGCCATCGCGATCGCCTGGGCCTCCGCGTCGCCGGAATGCACCAGACCCTTGAGCACGACGGGCCGTTCGTTGACGTTGTGGTCGAAGGCCAGGTACACCCAGCCCAGCCCACCGTGCGCGATGCAGCCCTTGATCTCGTACTGGTCGGCGATCATGTCGCCGACAGACAGCTGCGGCAGGAAGGAATACGCGCTGCCGCAGTGTGGGCACCAGCCCTCCGAAAGCGCCCTGCCGTCGGCGGACGACCTGCCGACCGGGCGGCCGCAGTTCCAGCAGAACCGTTTCGACTCGGCCACAACGGGATTGATCATCAGCGCGGACAGCGGGTCGATCTCGGGCACCTGCGGGATCTCCACCAGCCCGCCGCCGAGCCTGCGGGTCGGCGACAGCGCCCGCGTCATCGTCGTCCCGATTTCCTCCGGCTCGGTATCGGCAGTGCCGACCGACGTGCTGTCTGAGTCGTGGTAGTGCGGCCGGAAGATGGCCTGAGTCGCCATCGGTCGCATCGTCGACATGGAATCCATGTCGAGATCGTCGAGGCTCGCCGGTTGGGTACCGGGGCCGAAATCTTCGTCTTCCGCTTCCGACATCAGTCCGAATACCTCGGGACCGGTGGTGCCGGCGGCGGGCCGAGCACCGTCAACCACTTGCGGTACAGCGTGTTCCACGTGCCGTCGCGGCGGACACGTTCCAGCGTGCCGTTGACGAAGCGCACCAGACCGGTGTTGGCCAAGTTGATGCCGATGCCGTAGGGCTCCTCGTTCATGCTGGGCCCGACGATGTGCAGATACGGATCCTGTGCGACCAGGCCCGCGAGGATCGAGTCGTCGGTGCTGACCGCGTCGACCTGGCGCTGCTGCAGCGCGACGAGGCAGTCCGCCCACGTCACCACCTCGACGATGATCGGCGGCGGGCTGATCTCCTGAATCCGCTGCAGCGACGTAGTGCCCTTGACGGCGCACACCCGCTTGCCCGACAGGTCGCTGGCGTGTGAGATCGCCGAGTCGCGCGGCGCCAGGATCCGTTGATTGGCAACCAGATACACCGTCGAGAAGTTCACCAGCTTCTTGCGGTCACACGTGATGCTCATGGTCTTGACGACGATGTCAACCTGGTTGTTCTGCAGCGCGGTGATGCGATCGGCCGATGACAGGATGCGGTACTCGACCTGCGACGGGCTGCCGAAGATGTCGCGCGCCACCTCGCCCGCGATGTCGACGTCGAATCCGGTGATCTCGCCGGTGATCGGGTCGCGGAAGCTGAACAGGTTGCTACCGATGTCGAGGCCGACGATCAACCGGCCGCGGTTGCGGATGTTGGCGACCGCGGCGTTGGCCTGATCCCGGTCCGGGAACGGTCGCAGGCTTGCGGTCAGGTCGCAGTCGTTGTCCGGATTCTCCTGCGGCGGCGGCACGAACACCGGGGGAAGTTCGTCCATGCCCGCAGGGGTGGGCGGAGCCAGCGACAGCGTCGGCGCCGACGGCAGCGACTCGGCGCGCCCGCAGCCCGCCAGCACGGTCATCACGGCGACCGCGACGCACAACCACTTGGCCCTCATCACCGGTACTCACTGAGTCGGGGCCACAGTCCGAGCGCCACCGCGATCGCCGCCATCACCGACAGCACCGCTGCGCCGACGGTCGCGCCGGACAGCACGCGGCGGGCGTTGACGATATCGCTGCGCAACTGTTGGCGGCTCTCGTTGATGCCCTTGTTCAGCGCATCGTCAAGCCGGTCGAAGGCAGGCGTCGAGTCGTCCTCGCCGCGGCCGAGCGCGACCTGGGTCGCGGCCTGGTAGTTGCCCACCGCGATGTAGGAGCTGATCCGGTCGTCGGCCGCGCGCCAGCGCCGCAACAACTGCTCGGCGTCGGACAGGTCGGCCTTGTCGATCGCATCGTCACGGCCAAGGTATTCGGACAGCTGCTGCTGCATGGTGTCGATGCGTTGGTAGTAGGACTGCTTGCGGGTTTCCTCGTCGCCGCGCCGGATCAGCGACAGCGTCTCGTCGGCTCGCGCCTGCTGCGCTGTGATGGCCAGGCTGGTGACGGTCTTCAGCGACTCGGCGGCCGTGTTCTTCGCGCTGCGGCTGTCGATCGTCGAGATCACCAGTGCGGTGAACACCCAGATCAACATGATCAGCACGGCCATCCCGCCAGCGACGAAACCGATGTTGACCCTGCGGCGGGTCCGCCTGGCCAGCCAGCGATTCGCGAACGCGCCGAACAACAGCGTCGCCAAAACCACCAGGATGACCGGCGCGGGGATGCGCGTCGACGCGGTCGTCTCCCTGTCCACCCGCGCCGAGGTCTCCTCGTAGAGCCGCTGGGCGTCGGGCAGGATCGTCTGCTGCATCAGCGACGACGCCTCGGACAGAAAGGACGAGCCGACCGGGTTTCCCGCCCTGTTGTTGGTGCGGGCGGTTTCGACGAGCCCGGTGTACACGGCGAGGTTGGCGTTGATCCTGCCGAGCAGCTGGATCAACGGCTCCTCGGTCAGCCCGCTCGAGGCCCTGGTCACCGCGTTGGCGGCGTCGGTGATGGCCTGTTCGTAGCGCTGCCTGACGTCGCGCGGTTCGGCGCCCGCTATGAACGCCGTCGCCGCCGCGGCGTCGGCGACCGACAGTGTGGTGTACAGCTGACCGGCGGCGAAGGCCAGCGGCTCGGTGTGCTCCAGCACGGCCGTCAGCGCCTGCTGACGGTTGTTGACGGTGGTGGAGGTGGCGAACGCGCTGGCGATCACAAGAGCCGACAGCACGATGCCGATCGAGAGGATCCTGCCAGGCGTCGTCCAGAGGAACCACCAGCGTGGATGCGCTGGGGTGGTCGGCGACCGTGACGCAAGTGGCTCGGTCGACGGGTGCGCCAACTCCACAGTCACGTGCGTGCGGACCTCATAGTTTGGCGATCTTTCCGGCTATCGTTCCGACCTACTTCGACTCTATAAAAGAATTCTAAGAGTTATCCGTGTGACGTGTGGGCATTCGACGCCTCCCGGTTTGCCGCGTGTTCCCTAAGCTGAACGAGTGCGTGGCGACGGTGACGGCTGGGTGATGTCCGACAGCGGCGCGGCGTACTGGGGCAGATACGGCGCCGCCGGATTGCTGCTGCGCGCGCCACGCACCGACGGATCGGCCGCGGTGCTTCTGCAGCATCGGGCGCCGTGGAGCCACCAAGGCGGAACCTGGGGCTTGCCGGGTGGTGCGCGCGACAGTCACGAGACCGCCGAGCAGGCCGCCGTGCGCGAGGCCCACGAAGAAGCGGGACTGACGGCCGACCTTCTCACTGTCCGCACGACCGTGGTGACCGCGGAGATCTCGGGGTCGAGCGGAGACCACTGGTCCTACACCACGGTGATCGCCGACGCGCACGCGCTGCTCGAGACGGTGCCCAACCGGGAGAGCGCGGAACTGCGCTGGGTGCCCGAGGAAGAGGTGGACGAGCTGCCTCTGCATCCTGGGTTCGCCGCCAGCTGGGCGGCGCTTCGGGCCGTTGCGGCGTCGATACCGCTGCTCGTCAACCGGCCGTCGTGAGCAGCGTTTTCAGCCGGTGAGCCGCGGCCTGCGGGTCGTCAGCGCCGGTGATCGCGCGCACCACGACGACGCGCCGCGCACCCGCGTCGAGCACCTCCGGCAGGCGCTCCTCGTCGATGCCGCCGATCGCGAACCACGCCTTATCCGTGCCTGACTCGGCCGCCACCCGGACCAGCGGAAGGCCGGGCGCGGGCCTGCCCGGCTTTGTCGGCGTCGGCCAGCACGGTCCGACGCAGAAGTAGTCCACGGCCTCGGCCACCGCCGCCGCGACCTGGTCGCGGTCGTGCGTCGACCTCCCGATCAGCGGTCGCGGCCCGAGGATGTCGCGGGCGATCGCCAGCGGAAGATCGTCCTGCCCGAGGTGCAGCACGTCGGAGCCCGCCGCACGGGCGATGTCGGCCCTGTCGTTGACCGCCAGCAACGCGCCGTGCCTCCGTGCCGCATCCGCGAGCACCTCGAGCGCGGCGAGCTCGTCGCGGGCCTCCAACGAACCGAACTCCCGCTCGCCTGCCGAGCCCTTGTCGCGCAGCTGGATGATGTCCACCCCACCGGCGAGCGCCGCATCGGCGAAGGCGGCCAGGTCATCGCGCTCGCGGCGGGCGTCGGTGCATAGATACAGCGACGCCGAGGCAAGGCGAGCGTGAACATCGCGGGGTTCGGGCACACCGCGAGAGTAGTGTGGGTCGTCGACACGGGAGTCCCGGGAACGGGGGACTGAGAGTGGGCACGGCGAACCTGCCCTTACCGTCGCACCTGATCCGGGTCATGCCGGCGAAGGGAGGGGAATGACCAACGGTTCACTTGCTGTCGTCGGCGGCGGCGTCATCGGCCTTGCGGTCGCGCGCCGCGCTGCGCTCGACGGCTGGACCGTGCGCGTGCACCGCACCGACGAGCCCGGTGCGTGGTGGGTGGCGGCAGGCATGCTTGCGCCCCACAGCGAAGGCTGGCCAGGCGAAGAGCGGCTGCTGGGGCTCGGCCTCGCCTCGCTGAAGCTATGGCACGGTGATTTTCTCGACGGCCTGCCCGACGATGTGATCACGGCGCGCGGGTCGCTGGTGGTCGCCTTCGACCGCGCCGACGCGGCGGACCTGAAGACCATCGGCGGATGGTTGTCCGGGCAAGGGCATCCCGTGTCCTTCACGTCTGATGCCCGCGATATCGAGCCGCTTCTCGCCCAGGGGATTCGGCACGGCTTCCTGGCCGATACGGAGCTTGCGGTCGACAACAGGGCGATGGTCGTGGCACTCGCGGCGCACTGTGAGCGACTCGGTGTGCAATGGGCGCCCCCGGTACACGATCTCGCCGCGGTGCACGCGGACGTGCGCGTGATCGCCAACGGCATCGACGCGCCCGCCCTGTGGCCAGGGCTGCCGATTCGCCCGGTCAAGGGCGAGGTGCTGCGCCTACGATGGCGGCCCGGCTGTATGCCGGTGCCGCAGAGAGCGATTCGCGCCCGTGTGCACGGGCGCCAGGTCTATTTCGTGCCGCGGCCGGACGGCGTCGTGGTCGGCGCCACCCAGTACGAGCACGGCCGCGACACCGCGCCTGCCGTCACGGGGGTCCGCGAGTTGCTTGACCATGCGTGCATGGTCCTCCCCGCGCTGGGGGAGTACGAGTTCGCCGAATGCGCTGCGGGCCTGCGGCCGATGACACCGGACAACCTGCCCATCGTCGGCAGGCTCGACGACCGCACCCTGGTGGCCGCGGGACACGGGCGGTCCGGCTTTCTGCTGGCGCCGTGGACCGCGGAGGCGATTGCGGGTGAGCTCAGCGGCGTTCCGGTGGCCGACGCCGATTTGGTGAGGGTGCGATGAAGGTCATAGTCAACGACGAGGACGTCGAGGTGGACGACCAGACCACGGTCGCCGCACTGATCGAGCGCCTCGGATTTCCGGAGAAAGGCATTGCCGTGGCTGTGGATTGGACGGTGTTGCCGCGGTCGCTGTGGCAGACCACGCTGACCGATGGTGCACGGCTGGAAGTGGTTACGGCGGTGCAAGGTGGCTGAATCGAAACTGACGATCGCGGGCCGCGAGTTCGGCTCGCGGCTGATCCTCGGCACCGGCGGCGCGTCGAATCTGGCGGTGCTGGAGGAGGCGTTGATCGCATCGGGCACCGAGCTGACGACCGTGGCGATGCGCCGGGTGGACGCCGACGGCGGCACCGGCGTGCTCGGCCTGCTGAACCGGTTGAACATCACACCGCTGCCCAACACGGCAGGCTGCCGCGGTGCCGCCGAGGCCGTGCTGACGGCTCAGCTGGCCCGCGAGGCGCTGCAGACCGACTGGGTCAAGCTCGAGGTCATCGCCGACGAGCGCACCCTGCTGCCCGACGCCGTCGAATTGGTCCGCGCCGCAGAGAAATTGGTGGATGACGGGTTCGTGGTGCTGCCCTACACCAACGACGACCCGGTGATGGCGCGGCGGCTCGAGGACACCGGATGCGCCGCGGTGATGCCGCTTGGGTCGCCGATCGGCACCGGCCTGGGCATCGCCAACCCGCACAACATCGAGATGATCGTCGAGGCGGCGGGCGTCCCCGTGATCCTCGACGCGGGCATCGGCACCGCAAGCGACGCCGCACAGGCGATGGAACTCGGCTGCGACGCCGTGCTTCTCGCGACGGCCGTCACGCGGGCCGCCGATCCGCCGCTGATGGCCGCCGCGATGTCCGCCGCCGTCACCGCGGGCTATCTCGCGAGGCAGGCGGGGCGAATCCCGAAGCGGTTCTGGGCGCAACCGTCCAGCCCGTCTCTATGACGAAAAGATATGTCGCGCTTGGCAGTTCGATGGCTGCCGGTCCGGGCATCCCGCCGCGCGCCAGGGACGCGCCGCTGCGTGCGGGCCGTTCGGCAGCCAACTATCCACACCTGGTGGCGGAGCGGCTCGGCCTCGATCTAGTCGACGTGACCTATTCCGGTGCCACCACCGCGAATGTGCTGACCGATCGACAGCACGGCTCGCCGCCGCAGGCCAGCGTCCTCGACGGCTCCGAAGTGCTTGTCACGGTGACGATCGGCGGCAACGACGTCGGGTATGTGCCGCTGCTGACGGCGGCGGGCCTGCCTGCGGTGCTGCGCTCCGCGCCGCTGCTGGGTGACCGGCTGCGCGAGCTCCTTGACCCGACCGCCCGCGACCGCGCGCTGGTCGCAGTCGAGGAGTCGCTGACGAGGGTCGGGCGGATCGTCCGCCAGAAGGCGCCGCGGGCGCGCGTGTTCTTCGTCGACTACCTCACAGTCCTGCCGCCCGCAGGGCAACCCGCCGCGCCGGTGTCGGACGTCGACGCCGCCCTCGGCCGACGCGTCGCCGCCACGCTCGAGCGGCTGACGGCCGAAGCCGCATCGGCAACCGGTTGCGAGCTGGTGTCGGCTGCCGACGCAAGCCGCGACCACCACGCGTGGTCGGCGCACCCGTGGACCGTGAAGCCGTCGAGGTTCGGCGTGCCGCTGCCGGGCCGGCCGGTTCCCGTCCACCCCAACGCCGCTGGCATGCGAACGGTGGCCGATCTGGTCATCAGGCAAGGAGAAAGTCCGCGCAGCGCTCGCCGATCATGATCGACGGCGCGTTGGTGTTGGCGCGCGGTATCCGGGGCAGCGCCGAGGCGTCGGCGACGCGCAGATTGTCGACGCCGCGGACGCGGAGTCTGTCGTCGAGCGGGCTGTCGGCTTCGCCGCCCATGGCGACGCTGCAGGCCGGATGAAACGTCGTGATGGTCGTGTCCCTGATGTGTGCGTCGATATCACCGTCCGCACCGGGGAGCAGTTCGCGTTCGACGGCGGATGCCATCGGCTCGGTCGCCATGATCGCGCGGCTGAATTCGACCGCCCGGATGAGCGCGTCGACGTCGTCGCGCTCACTTAGAACATTGAGCCGGACGGCAGGCGGAGCACCGGGATCCGACGAGCGGATCAGGACGCTGCCCCGACTCCTCGGCGTCCAGTACGAGTGGCCCACCGACAACCTGGGTTGAAGTTTCAGCGAACTGGCGTCGACCGTGGCGTCGGCAGGGACGACCATCAACTGGAAATCGCAGGCAGGAAGGTCCGCCGCCGACCGGATGTGGGCGAGCGCTTCGACGCCGGAGTTGGCCAGCTTGCCGCGTCGGTGTAACACCCACTGCAGCAACCATTTCGGGTTCGTCATATCCGACAGGCCGACGAAGCCGGGCGCGAGTGACCACGTGGTCCACGCGTGCGGATGATCGGTGAGGCCCCGGCCGACGCGGGGGCTGTCGACCAGTGCGGCGATCCCGACGCTGCGGAGATGATCCGCAGGGCCGATGCCCGATAACTGCAACAGCTTCGGCGTGCCGAGGGCGCCCGCGCTTACCACGACATCGCGGTCGGCGAACGCCTGGTGCATGCGCCCGCGCCTGCGGTACTCGACGCCTGCCGCTCGGCCGTTGCGGATGATCAGCCGGTGGACCTGCGCCTTGGTGATTACCGTCAGATTCTTCTGGTGGTTCAGGTAGCCGCGCGCGGCGCTCCAGCGCTCGCCCTTGTGGATCGTGGCCGGGGCGATCGCTGCGCCGTCGAGTACCGGTCCGCTGATGTCGTCATCGGCAGCCACCCCTGCCGCGCGCGCCGCGGCGACGAAGCGGTCCGAGAGTTCGTCGGGATATGGCACCCGGCCGATCCGCATCGGCCCCTGCTCGATGCGCGCGAACACCGGTGCCACGTCATTCCAGCTCCAGCCGGGCAGCCGCCAGCCGTCGTAGTCGAGATCGCTGCCCTTCACCCATGCCATCGCGTTCATGGCGCTGGTGCCGCCGAGCATCCGGCCGCTGTGCAGGGTGAGGCTGCGGTTGCCGAGGCCTTGCTCCGGATCGGTGTCGTAGGCCCAGTCCAGCGCGGTGCCCCACTGCCGGGTGGCCGCCAGTGGCGCCCGCACGCTCAGTCGCCGGTCCGAGCCGCCTGCTTCGATCAACAGCACCTTGGCAGACGACTCGCCGGCCAACCGCCCTGCCGCCGCGCACCCTGCCGAGCCCGCCCCGACCACGATGAAGTCGTATGCCGCCACGAGGTGACAGTATGGGCGTGATGATCGAATTGGCCGGGCTAACCAAAGTTTTTGGCAGCACCCGCGCAGTCGACGGCCTGACCTGCTCCATCGAACCGGGCATGGTCACCGGATTCCTCGGTCCCAACGGCGCGGGCAAGACCACGACGATGCGCATGATGCTCGGGCTGGACCGTCCGACGTCCGGCACTGCGACGATCGACGGCAAGAGCTACCGCGAGCTCGCCGACCCGCTGCGTCACGTCGGCGCGCTGCTGGACGCCAAGCAGATCCATCCCAACCGGTCGGTGCGTGCGCATCTGCACTGGATCGCCGCGACCAACCGGCTTTCCACGGCCCGCGTCGACGAGGTGCTCGACATGGTGGGCCTGACCGCGGTCGGGGGCAACAGGGCGGCCACGCTGTCGCTCGGGATGAGCCAGCGGCTGGGCATCGCGGCCGCGCTGCTCGGCGACCCGCCGGTGCTGCTGTTCGACGAACCGGTCAACGGGCTGGATCCGGAGGGCATCCGCTGGGTGCGCACGCTGATGCGCTCCCTTGCGGGCGAGGGCCGCACGGTGTTCGTCTCCAGCCATTTGCTCGCCGAGATGTCCAACACCGCCGACCGGCTGGTGGTGATCGGCCGGGGAAAGCTGATCGCCTCGACGACGGTGACGGAGTTCGTCGGCCGCGCCGACAGCGTCCGGGTCCGCAGCCCGCAGCTGGACCTGCTGCGCCAGGTGCTGACCGAAGCCGGTATCGCGGTCGACGACGACCAGGCGGCTTCGGCGCTGCTGGTCAGTGGCGCGGCCAGCGAGGTCGTCGGTGAGCTGGCCGCCAAGAACGGGATCACGTTGCACGAGTTGAGCTCTCAGCAGGGCTCGCTGGAGGACGCGTACATGAAACTGACCGACGACGCCGTGCAATACCGGGCGGTGACCTGAGTGGGCGTCGCCGCGGTGTTGAACGCCGAACGCATCAAGCTGTTCACGACGAGGTCGCCGCTGTGGTCGGCGGTCGCGGTCGCGGTGCTCAGCCTCGGGCTGGCCGCGATGCAGGCCGAGACTGTCTACGGACCAGGCCCGCTGGAGCCAGAGAAGGCGGCGATGGGCATCGCCGTCTTCGGAGTGCCGGTGCTGATGATCCTGTCGTCGCTGACGGTGACCAACGAATACCGAAGCGGGCTGATCCGCACCACTTTCATGGCGGTTCCCAACCGGACGCTGGTGCTGGTAACCAAAGCAGTTGTCGCAGCGGTGTTTTCCGGTGTCTACGCCGCGGTGATGGTCGCAGCGTCGATCGCGGTCGCCCGGTCGGATCCCCACGAATGGGGCCTTGTCGGCGCGATCACGCTGTACGCCATGCTCGCTTCGGTGCTCGGCGTCGGCGTCGGTGCGTTGCTGCGGGCATCGGCAGGCGCCGTCGCGCTGCTCCTGCTGTGGCCGTTGGTCGTCGAGCCGATGCTGGCGAACATGCCAAACATCGGTACGCAGGTCGGCCCGTACCTGCCGTTCGCGAACGCGTTCATCTTCATCCGCGTGCAGTGGCTCTACCCGGTATACGTGATGCCGTGGGGCGCGTTCGGCTCGATCGTGTACTTCGCGGTCGTGACCGCCGTCGTGTTCGCTGCGGCGCTGGTCGTCATCAACCGGCGCGACGCATGATCGGCGCCCGCTAACGTGGTTCCCGTGGGGCGTACATCGCAGACGGTATCGGCCGTGCTCATGACCGTGGTGGTGACGGCCGCGCTCGGCGGCTGCGGAGACAAGGCGGCAAAGCAGGCGAACCCGCCGTCGACGCCGGTGGCATCGGGCGCCGCGACCGACTACGCCACCAAGCTGAGCAAGCAGGTGAGCACCGACGCGATGATGGGCCATCTGGCGAAGCTGCAGGACATCGCCAACGCCAACAACGGCAACAGGGCGCTGGGCACCTCAGGATATGAGGCAAGCGCGGACTATGTCGCGAAGGCGCTGCGGGACAAGGGGTTCGACGTCCAGACTCCGGAGTTCGAGGTACGCGTGCCCTTCGCCGACGATCCGCAGCTCACCGTCGGCGGCGCGACGATCGAGGCCAAGCCGCTGCAGTACACCATCGGCACACCACCGGAGGGCGTATCCGGGCCGCTGGTTGCCGCCCGTGTCGAGGACACTCCCGGCTGCACCGCGTCCGATTACGACGGGCTGCCGGTGCAAGGGGCCGTCGTACTGGTCGACCGTGGCAAATGCCAGTTCACGGTGAAGGAATCCGTCGCCGCCGACCGTGGCGCGAAGGCGCTGATCGTCGCCAACAACGAGGAAGGCGACGAGATGGGCGGCACGCTCGGCGAGGACTTCACCGCGAAAATCCCCGTCATCAGCGTCACCAAGGCAACGGGCGAGCGGCTGCGGGCACAGCCGGGCGACACCACGCTCAAGCTCAACGCCGGGGTGAATGACGCGCGCACCCGCAACGTCATCGCCCAGACCAAGACCGGTTCGACCGCAAACGTGGTGATGGCAGGCGCTCACCTGGACAGCGTGCCCGAGGGTCCTGGCATCAACGACAACGGCTCTGGTGTGGCCGCGGTGCTGGAAACCGCGCTGCAGATGGGTCCGGAACCGAAGGTGCAGAACGCCGTTCGGTTCGGCTTCTGGGGCGGCGAGGAAGAGGGCTTGAAGGGCTCGAACAACTACGTCGGGTCGCTCAACGTCGACCAGCTCAAGGACATCGCGCTGTACCTGAACTTCGACATGCTCGGCTCGCCGAACCCCGGCTACTTCAGCTACGACGGGGACCAATCCGCACCGCCGGACCCAAGTCAGGCCGTGCCGCGGGTGCCGGAGGGTTCGGCAGGCATCGACCGCACCTTCATCGCGTACCTGAAGAGTGCGGGCAAGACGGGGCAGGACACCTCGTTCGAAGGCCGCTCCGACTACGACGGCTTCACCAGGGCGGGCGTCCCTGCAGGCGGCCTGTTCTCCGGCGCCGAGGAGAAGATGAGCCCCGAGCAGGCGAAGCTGTGGGGCGGCAAGGCCGATGAGCCGTTCGATCCGAACTACCACAAGAAGACGGACACCTTGGACCACATCGACCGCACGTCCGCTCGCGATCCAGGGCGAAGGCGTGGCCTTCTCCGTCGGCATCTACGCGCAGGACCAGAGCGGCCGCAACGGGGTGCCGATCCGCGATGACCGCACCAGGCATGTGCTGACCGAGTCATGAGGTTGAAGGCCACCACCCCGCTGGCGGGAGCGGCAGTCGTCGTCGCCATGCTGCTCGGCGGATGCTCGTCGCCGGCTCCCGCCCCGCAGGATCTCGCCCGCGAACTGTCTGGCAAGGTCGGCGTCGACGGCATGTACGTCCATCTGCGCAAGCTGCAGGAGATCGCCGACGCCAACAACCATTCACGCGCCGAAGGCACGCCCGGCTACGACGCCAGCGTGGACTACGTCGTCAAGACGCTGCGGGACAAAGGTTTTGACGTACAGACCCCGGAGTTCGACCGCATCGGGGTGACCCAGCCCGGCAAGCCGACGCTGACGGTGTCGGGCCGCGGGTATCCCGTCGACCAAGCTTCGCTGCTGACTCGAACACCGGCAGGCGGATTGCGGGCGGCCACACTGCGGCCCCAGAAGCCTGCGGGTTGCGTCGCCGCCGACTACGGCACGAAGAAGGTCACAGGCGCCATCGCCGTCGTCGACGACACCGGCTGTTCGGTCGTCGACAAGCAGAACACCGCTGTCGCCGACGGCGCGGTGGGACTGCTCGTCGTCAGCAACCCGGGCCCTTCAGGCGGCCGGAAGGGCTTGTTCACGCCGGGCTATTACCGCGGTCTCACCGTGCCGGTCGCGGTGATAGACGCCGACGCCGACGCTGCGCTGCGTCGCACCGGTGCGCCCGTCGTGCTGACGCTGGATGCCAAGGCGGCGATGGTGAAGTCACGAAACGTGGTGGCGCAGACCAAGACCGGCGACACCCACAACGTGGTGATGGCAGGCGCGCACCTTGACACCGTTTCCGGAAGCCCCGGCATCGACGACAACGGCACCGGCGTGGCCGCGCTGCTGGAAACCGCCGCGGCGCTCGGCTCAGCGCCGCAGGTCAAAAACGCCGTCAGGTTCGGATTCTGGGGATCGGAAGAGGCGGTGCTCGCGGGGTCGACGAACTACGTCCGCAGCCTGACCAATGACCAGCTCAACGACATCGCTCTCTACCTGAACTTCGACATGCTGGGTGCGCCCAACGCCGGCTTCTTCACCTACGACGGCGACCAGTCGGGTACCCCCAACCCCGACGTGCCCGCCGAAAGCGTGCCGATCGGTTCGGCAGGCATCGAACGCACGCTGGCCGGCTACCTCAACCTGGCTGGGATCCGGCCGGCCGACATGCCGCTGGGCAAGGCCAGCGACTACAGCCCGTTCCTCGACGCGGGAGTTCCGATCGGGGGCACGACAACCGGTGCGGCACAGCGGAAAACAGAGCTGCAGGCGCGACTGTGGGGCGGCATGGCCGGGGTCGCGTTCGACAGGAACTATCACCTGCCCGGCGACGACATCGGCAATGTCAACCGCGACGCCCTGGCTGTGATGGGTCCTGCAGTGGCGTTCGCCGTCGGCACCTACGCGAAGTCGCTCGACGGCGTCAACGGGGTTCCTACCCGCGAGCAGCGCCGCCGGAATACGCCTTAGCGACGCGGCTGACGAACTGGTACACGCCGTCCTCGTCGGGTGCGAGCGGGCCCGGCCGCGCGTGCGGCGATGCGAGCCCGCGCTGCACCGACTCGCACGCCGCCCAGTCCTGGCGGTTCGTCAGATCCCAGAAGTCGACCGCGTAGGACGGATCGAAGCCCGGCTTCTCGGTGGCCTCCTTCGGGAACGCCCATGCACATTCGACGTGCGTGCGGTCGACGGCCAGTGGCGTCATGAGGTGGGTCATCACGTAGTCGGGGTGCAGGCTGATCAACAGGTTCGGATACCCCACCACGTACATCACCGTGCGCAGTTCGTGTTCGGAGAGACCCTTGATGGCCACGCCGCCGCTGGCCCCGGACAGTGACATCGTCTCCGCGCCTTCGATGAGCGACATCCAGCCGCCCATCCACGAGCCGCCGGTGTGCAGGTTCTCCCCGCTGGTCGGCGGGCTGATCTTGGTGAGCTCCGGGTGGATCGTCGAGCAGTGGTAGCACTCCTGGTAGTTCTCGGCGATGACCTTCCAGTTGGTCTCCAGCTCGTAGGAATGCCGGTCCACGACCGTCAGGTCCTCCGGCCGGTACGGCGCGACGACCTCTTCCCAACCCGACACGTGCTCGGCGAAGTCGGCGTCGTCGCCACTGGGGTCGACGAACAGCCAGCCGTGCCAGTTCTCCATGCGCAGTTCGGCGAGGCCGAACTCGCCGGGCTGGAATCCTTCGAGGTCCTTGAAGCCCGGCGCGTTGCGCAGCGTGCCGTCCAGCTTGTAGGACCACGAGTGGTACGGGCATACGATGGCGCGTCCCCGGGTGGTCGCATTGCACGCCAACAGTTCGTGGCCGCGGTGGCGGCAGGTGTTGGCGAACGCGCGGATGGTGTCGTCGCCGCACACCAGCAGGACCGCGTTCGCGCCGGTGCCGACCGCCTTCTGCGCGCCGACCGTGGCCAGGTCTGAGGCATGCCCGACGCAGGTCCACCCGGAGAAGATGTGCCGCTGCTCCCAGTCGAACACCGCGGGGTCCACATAGGCCTCGCGTGGCAGCATCCGCGACTGGCCGAACGGAGCCATGGCCGCCGCAACGCCATCGGCGGGAAGGGGAGCCGGAGGGTGCTGTTTGAACATACAGTCAGACTAGTCCACGCTAGCTGCGGAGGTCCACACCTCTCCTGGCCGAGCAGCAGACGCAAAGGTCCGCAAAAGCCCTGGAGCGAGGGTACTTATGCGTCTGCTCGCGCAGGAAACTAGAGGAGTTTTTCCAGCGTGATCGGCAGATCGGTGACGCGCCTGCCTGTCGCGTTGAACACCGCGTTGGCGATCGCCGCCGGTACGGCGACGATCACCAGCTCGCCGAGGCCCTTGACGCCGATCGGGTCGGCGATCTTGTCCTCGGCGGGCAGGAACGCCGCATCGAGCGCGGGCACGTCGGCGTTCACCGGCACCAGGTAGTCGGACATGTTCGCGTTGACGATCCGCCCGTCGCGGTAGTCGAGGTGGGTGCCCTCGAGCAGCGCCATGCCGATGCCGCCGACCATGCCGCCGATCGCCTGGCTGTGCGCGAGCTTCGGGTTGATGATGCGGCCCGCGTCGTAACAGCCGTAGATCCGCCGGATGCGCACCGTGCCGAGCAGTTCGTCGACCGCGACCTCGGCGAACACCGCGCCGTATGCGGACATCGAGAACCGGTGGTCCGCATCGTCGGGCGTCCAGCCCTGTTCTGCGTCAAGGAATTTCCATCCCTTGCGGCGCAGGACATCCTGGTAGGTCTCGCCGCGCCCCTGATCGTCGGTGCGGAACATCCGCCCGTCGGCGACCGTGACCTGCTCCGGTCTGGCGCCGTTCAGGGGTGAGGCGGGGTCGACGATGGCGGTGCGGATGAACCGGTCGCGAAGCATGTTCGCGACGGTGAACACCGCCGACCCGACGCTAGCCATGGTCCTCGAGCCCGAATGCGATGGAGCAGAGGGAAAGTTGCTGTCGCCGAGGGCAAACCGCACCCGGGCCATCGGCAGCCCGAGCGCATCGGCGGCGACCTGAGTCATCGACGTGTAGGTGCCGGGCCCCATGTCGCTGGTGCCGGTCTGCACGTCCGCGGTGCCGTCGGCGTTGATGCGGGCGAGCACGTCGCACTTGCTGCGGGTGGTGTGGTAAACCGCCGCGGCGGTGCCGATTCCGATGAGCTGGTCGCCGTCGCGCATCGACCGCGGGGTGGGGTTGCGTCGGGACCAGCCGAAGGTGGCGCTGCCCTGTTTGAGGCAGTCGGTGAGCCTGCGGGTGGAGAACGGCAGCCCAGCGGATTCATCGCGCGCGGGTTCGTTCAGCAGCCGCAATTGGACCGGGTCCATTCCGATGCGGAATGCCAGATCGTCCATCGCACACTCAAGTGCGAACGTCCCGGTGGTCGCGCCTGGCCCGCGCATCGGGCAGCCGGGGTTGATATCAAGCGGCACAATGCGATACGTCGACCGCATGTTCGGAGCGGTGTACTGGAATCGGGCACCAGTCATCACGTTGTCTTCGTATGCGTTGTACCGCGACGTCTCGGTCTGCGCCTCGTGGACGATGGTGCTGATTCGGCCTGAGGGGTCCGCGCCGATGGCCATCCGTTGACGGCTGGTGGGGCGGTATCCGATGCCGCTGTAGTACTGCTTGCGGGTCAGCATCAGTTTGACCGGCCTGCGCATCTGCAGCGCCGCGTACGCGGCGAGAAGTTGATGCGGCCAGGTGCCACCCGCGCTGCCGAACGCGCCGCCGACGAACGGGGATATCACCCGCACCTGGCCGACCTGTACGCCGAACGCATCCGCGTATGTCTGCTGCGCCGAGCTGATGCTCTGCACCTTGTCCCACACCGTGAGGTTGTCGCCGGCCCAGCTGGCGACGGTCGCGGGGATCTCCATCGGGTTGTGGTTGTTGCGCTCGATGGAATAGCGCAGGTCGGTGACGACGCCGGCAGTGCGCAGGGCGGCGTCGGCGTCACCGCGCGAGTAGTCCTTCGTTCTGTTGCCGGGCTTCGGTTGTGCCTGCGGCGCATCGATGTTCGTCAACTGGGGCGCCGGCCGGTAGCGCACGTCGACAAGCGAGGCGCCGTGCATGGCCGCCTCGAGTGTGTTGGCGACGACGATCGCGACGGGCTGGCCGAAGCAGGACACCTGCTTGATGTCGTAGGGCAGTTTCACACCGCGGAAGTCGGTGATCACCCGAAGCACATCGGGTTGGCGGGCCGCGGCCGACGAGTCGATGCGGTCCACGCCGCCGCGGGCGACGGTGCTCGTGACGAGCGACGCGTACACCATGTCCTTGCGCCGGGTTGTCGGCCGCGTAGTGGGCCTGGCCGGTCACCTTCAGCCTGCCGTCGACGCGGGTCACCGGCTGGCCGGTGGTGAGTGCCGCAGGCAGTGGCCGCGTCATGGCATGCCCGCCACGGTCGCCAGCTGCCGCTCCACGGTGCGTTTGATCAACTCCACCTTGAACCCGTTCTCCGACAAAGGCTTTGCGCCGTCAGCCGCATGGGCGGCGGCGGTGTGCCAAAGGTCCGGCGTTGCGGGTCGTCCCGTCAACGCCTGCTCGACGGCGGTCAGTCGCCACGGGACGGTTCCGACGCCGCCCGCAGCCAGCCGTGCGGTGCGCACTGTGCCCCCTGCGATATCGAGTGCGACGGCCGCCGATGCGATCGCGAACTCGTAGGACTCTCTGTCGCGGACCTTCAGATAACCCGACCGTCGCGACTCGGGGTTCACCGGGACGTCGACGGCGGTGATCAATGCGCCGGACGGCAGGTTGTGTTCCTGATCGGGGGTATTGCCGGGCTGGCGGAAGAAGTCGGCGATCCGAGTCGTGTGCTCGCCGTCGTGGTCCCGGGTGATCACCGATGCGTCCAGTGCGACGAGTGCGACCGCCAGGTCCGACGGGTGCGTTGCCACGCAGGCGTCGCTGGTGCCGAGTATCGCGTGCTGGCGGTTGCGTCCGCCGATGGCCGCGCACCCGGCGCCCGGCGTGCGGCGGTTGCATGCGGCCGACACGTCGCGGAAGTACAGGCAGCGTGGTCGCTGCATGAGATTGCCGCCGATGGATGCCATGTTGCGCAGCTGGGCGGACGCCGACAGTTCGAGCGCCTGCGAGATCACCGGGAACTGTTGCCGCACACCGGCATGCGCGGCCACCTCCGACATCCGGGCCAACGCTCCGATGCGCAGCCGGGACGGCTGCAGGTCGATGCCGCGGTAGGGCAGCGCGTTGATGTCGACAAGGGCGTCTGGCCGCTCGACGGTCTCCCGCATGAGATCGACCAGTGTGGTGCCGCCCGCGATGTAACGGGCGCCGGATGCGCCGGCCCGCAGGGCCGATGCCTCGTCGGACGCCTTGCTGAACCGGAACGGGTACATGCGCTAGGTCGCCCTCGAGGCGTTCGCGACGGCGGTGACGATGTTGGTGTAGGCCCCGCAGCGGCAGATGTTGCCGCTCATCCACTCGCGGATCTCGGCGGGCGAGCCGGTGTGGCCTTCACTGATACAGCCGACTCCGGACATGATCTGTCCCGCGGTGCAGTACCCGCACTGGAAGGCGTCCTCGTCGATGAACGCCTGTTGCAGAGCGTGCAGCCTGCCATTGCGCTCGAGTCCCTCGATGGTGGTGATGTCGGCGCCGTCGTGCATCACCGCGAGCGTCAGGCAGGAGTTGATCCGCTGCCCGTCCAGCAGGATCGTGCACGCACCGCAGGCGCCCTGGTCACAGCCCTTCTTCGTACCGGTCAGACCCGCGCGTTCGCGCAGCATGTCCAGCAGCGAGGTGCGGTTGTCGACCGTGATCTCGCGGGCTTCGCCGTTGATCCGGACCTTGACGACCGACGCCTGTGCGGCGCCGTCATTGCGGTGCTCCTCGCAGCCTGCGATGAGGGGTGTGGTGGCCACCACCCCGCCCACCGCGATCGACGCACCGACAAATGTCCTTCGGTTGATCTCCGGCACTTCGCCCAGGGTAGGCATCGAGCCTGTGAGCGAGCTATGGCTATTACGCCTCTCCGGTGAAACCGCCGAGTCCGCTGTCGGCGGTGCTGTCCCCGCGCGTCATGCGCCGGTACACCAGGAAGCCGATAACGACGGCGATCAGTGCCGCTGCCAGCAGCAGCGTGGCCAGCGCGTTGAGCGCAGGCGTCGGGGCGGCACGCGCCGTGTTGTAGATCTTCACCGAGACGGGTTCGGTGGCCGCGTTTCCGGACAGGTAGCGCACCAGCACGAAATCGTCGATCACGTCGGCGAAGACCAGCACGGTGCTGGCGAATATGGCGGGCAACAGCATCGGCAGCACGATCCTGCGCAGTGCGCCCAGCGGCGACGCGCCGAGATCCATTGCGGCCTCTTCGTATTGCGGTCCGATGGTGGCCAGCCTGGCCCGCACGAGCACGGCCGGATACGAGACCTGGAAGGTGACAAGGCCGATGACCTGCGCGGTGGTGCCGAGCTGAACCGGAACAGCGACGGTGGTGATCACGAACAGCAGCGCGACGGCGAGCAGCACCTCGGGCAGCACGAACGACAGCAGCATCAGGAAGTTCGCGCCCGAGGGGAGCCTTCCCCGCCAGCGGTCGATGCCGATCGCGAACAGGGTGCCGAGCGGGACCGTGATCAGCGTTGCGATCACGCCCAGCTTGATGGTCTGCAGCAGCGCGGTGTGCAGCGCCTCGTTGTGCCAGACCGACAGCGTCTTGTCGCCGAAGTACCAGCGGAACGAGAAGCCCTGCCAGGTGGTGCGGGACCGGCCGTCGTTGAACGAGTACAGCACCGCGATGAGGACCGGCAGCAACGACCAGGCCAGGTAGCCGGCGGTGATGGCGACGAGGAACCGCGGCGGCCGCCACGGGTTGTTCCACCACGCCACAGGATTTATTAGTGCTCTCCCCCTGCCCTTCGGGCGGGTGGTACCCCCACTCGTCCGCGGCCCACTCACGTCGACACCTCGTCGGGCCGTGAGGTCACCCGGATGTAGTAGAGCATCGGCAGCAGCGCGGCCAGGAACACGAGCATGACGAATGCGCCCGCCTGCCCGGTCTGGCCCGGCGACTGCACGCTGTCGTTGATGAGGTTGCCGACCATCGCGGTCTTCGGCGACGCCGACAGCATGTCGCTGGTGAAGTAGTCGCCGAGCATCGGCAGACAGGTCAGCAGCACGGCGGCCACGATCGTCGGCCTGCACAGCGGCAGCGTGACCCGCCAGAACGACGAAATCCGGTCGGCGCCAAGGTCTCGCGATGCCTCGAGCATCGACTGAGGCAGCCGGTCGAGGCCCGCATACAGCGGCAGGATCATGTAGGGCACGTAGCCGTACACCAGTCCCAGCACCACCACGACGGGCTGGCCGGTCAGCCAGTTCACGTGGGGATCGAAGACGCCGCCGAACCGCAGCACCTTGTTGAAAAGGCCGTCGTCCTGAAGCAGGTTCACCCAGGCGAACATTCGCATCATGTAGCTGATCCAGAACGGGGCGATCAGCAGCGCCAGCAGCAGGCCCTTGCGCTTCCCGGACAGCCGCGCCACGTAATAGGCGACCGGGAACGCGACCAGCAGGCACAGACAACTGGCGACGAACACGAAGAGGAACGTGCGCAGGATCGCGGGCCCGAACACGCCGTTGGGGCCGACGATGTGGGTCAGTACATAGGTGAACTGCGTCGGGTCCCATTGCAGCGGGTTCCACACCGGCACGGGCGTGCGGAAGATCGGGTCGACCTGGCCGAACACGATGCACAGCACAACATACAGCGGGAAGATGAAAAACGCTGCCAGCCAGACGATTCCGGGCGCAGCCAGCGCTGCCCAAAGCCTGCTGCGACGCTCGCGAGACGGCGGCGGTGCCGCTCGCGATGGTGCGGTGACTACAACCGCCACCGGATCTTAGGCCCCGCCTCCGGCCTTGAACGCCCGCCAGACGTTGTGCCAGGCCTGGTCGTTGGCCGGGTCGAGTTCGAGCAGCCGGTAGCCCTTGTCGAAATACTCCGGCCGCACGACGGCGGACTTCAGGTTCTCCGGGATGAATCCGCTGGAAACCAGCGAGTCGGGGTTGATGTTGTTCTGCGGCGGCTGGTAACCGGTTTGCGCGAAGTTCTGCTGGGCGACGTCGGGATCGAGCAGGTGGTTGATGAACAGGTGTGCAAGCACCGGGTTCTTGCCGCCGCGCAGCATCACGAGCAAGTCGTTGTCCACCATGCCTTTTCCATCGCTGGGGAACCAGTAGCGCAGGATATCGGGCTTGACACCCTCTGGCATGTAGCTCAGCGCGCTGTTGATGATGTCGCCCGACCACATCTGGCACAGCCCGAGCTGCCCGGCGGGCAGATCGGAGTACATCGTGATGGTCACCTTCGGCGACGTGGCGGCGACGAGCGCGTTGAGCTGGTCGCCGACCAGCTTGAGGTCATCCGCATTGGAGGTGTTGACGTCGGTCTTGCCGTTCTTCAGCAGCACCATCGCCATGCATGTGTGCCAGTCGTCGATGACGGCGGTCTTGCCCTTGTACTTCGGATCCCACAGCGCCTCATAGGGATTGGACAGCGCGCCGATGTCGGCGGGTATCTGGTCGTTCCGCCAGCCGATGCCCGTGGTGTAGATGAAGTTCGGTGCCGAGTACCGCCATTCCTGGTCGTACCAGGGGTTGGTGAACGTCGGCCAGACGTTCTTGATGTTCGGAATGTAGCTGTGATTGATGGGACGGGCCAGGCCACCGGTGACCAACTTGCTGATCTGGTCGTAGCTCGGGAAGTAGAGGTCGTAGTCGACGTTTCCGCCGCGAATCTTGGTCAGCGCCTCGTCGGTGTCGTTGAATGTCGAGATGTTGACCTTGGTCTTGTACTTCTCCTCGAACGACTTGACGGCGTCAGGGCTCAGATAGTCGGCGTAGTTGTAGACCTGCAGCGTCGCATTCTGCTCCGGGGCAAGGCCGTCGGCGATCGGCTTGTTGTCGTCCTTGATGTCCCACTTGACGGGGTGATCGGGCGCCGCGATCGTCAGCGTCGGCGCCGACGACGAGGGTCCCGACTTCGAGCAGGCCGCCAGAAAGGCGGGCAGTGCCGGAGCGGCCGCAGCGAGGATCGCGGCGCGTGTCAGGAACTGTCGGCGGTTCGGATTGGGCACTGGCATCTCGGGCCTCCCCGTTGATTTCGCGGCTTGTCGCTGGTAGGAACTCTCGCATAGACTGAATGCTCAGTCAACCGTTCTGGAGTGGAGGTTTTCGTGTCTTCGACGGTGGTGGAGAGCCCAGTGGCCGACACCGTAGACAAGCTGATAGCCCAAGAAGAGAAGGTGTTTCTGCGCAGGCAGCCGCGCAGCTCCGAACTCATCGCCGAAGCCCGCGTCCACCTTGCAGGCGGTGCCACGTCCAACTGGCAGATCGCCGAGCCGCAGGCCGTGTGGATGAGCCACGGCGCCGGATCCAAGGTGTACGACGTCGACGGCAACGAGTACGTCGACATGCATGGCGGCTACGGCGCGGCCATCGCAGGGCACGCCCATCCGGCCATCGTCGCCGCGGTCAGCGACCGGGTAAGGCGCGGAACACATTTCGCGCAGCCGACCGAGGACGCGATCTGGATAGCGGGTGAACTGGCGCGCCGTTTCGAGCTGCCGCTGTGGCGGTTCGCCAACTCCGGCACCGAATCGACCATGGACGCCGTGCATCTGGCACGGGCGCTCACCGGTCGCGACCTGATCATCAAGGTCGAGGGCTGCTATCACGGCCACCACGACTCGGTACAGGTGTCCGTGCTGCCCGAAGCCGACGAGGTGGGCCCGCGCGATGCGCCGACGCGGGTGCCAGGCAACTCCGGCATTCCCGCCGCCATCCGGGATCTGGTCATCGTCGTGCCGTTCAACGACACCGGTGCGGTGGCTCGCGCACTCGCCGAGCACCGCGGGCAGGTGGCCGCGATGATTCTCGAGCCGGTGATGATGAACGCGGGCATCATCCCGCCCGACGACGGCTACCTCGCGGTCATCCGTGACCTGCTGCACGGCGAAGGCGCGTTCCTGATCTATGACGAGGTGAAGACCGGCTTCACCACCGGGCCTGGCGGCATCACGGCCCGCACCGGCGTGGTGCCCGACATGGTGTGCCTGGCCAAGGCGCTCGGCGGTGGCATCTCGGTTGCCGCGATCGGCGGCACCGAAACGGTGATGTCCGCGATCGCCGACGGCCGCTACGAGCAGGTGGGCACATTCAACGGCAATCCGCTCGCGATGGCCGCCACCAGGGCCACGCTCACCGACGTCCTGACCCCGCAGGCGTATTCGCACCTCGACGAGTTGGCGACCCGGCTGCGCACCTCGCTGGAAGCCACCATCGCCAGGCACGGGTTCGGCTGGCACGTCGTCTCCGTCGGTGCCAAGGGCTGCGTGACCTTCCGCCCCGATCGGGTGCGCGAGTTCAGGGACTTCTTGCAGATCGACGCCCGACTCGGCCATTTGCACTGGCTGATGCAGCACAATGGCGGTGTATTTCTCCCGCCATGGGGGAAGGTGGAGCAATGGCTGTTGTCGGTTCAGCACGGCCGCGACGATGTCGACCGGTTCGCGGGCAACTTCGCGCGATTCGCGGAAGCGGTCGCATCCTGAACGGGCAGTTCCCGTGAAGGGTGGCGCGATCCGGCTGGAACAGCTGGTCAAGTCGTTCGACGGGGTTCCTGCGGTAACCGGTATCGACCTGGATATCCCCGCGGGCCAGTTCTACTCGCTGCTCGGCGCGTCCGGCTGCGGCAAGACCACCACGCTGCGGATGATCGCTGGCTTCGAGAAGCCCGACTCCGGCCGCATCGAGCTCGACGGCCGCGATGTCGCGGGCGACCCGCCGCACAAGCGGCCGGTCAACACCGTTTTCCAGACCTATGCGCTGTTCCCGTTCATGACCGTCTGGGACAACGTCAAGTTCGGGCTCAAGTACCAGAAGGCGTCCAAGGCGGACACCAAGCGGCGCGTCGACGAAGCGCTGGAGCTGGCGCGAATGGGCGATTTCGCCAAGCGGAGGCCGGCCCAGCTGTCCGGCGGGCAGCAGCAGCGCGTCGCGTTGGCACGGGCTCTTGTGTTGCGGCCCAAGGTGCTTCTGCTCGACGAGCCGTTGGGTGCGCTCGACGCGAAGCTGCGTAAGCAGTTGCAGCTCGAGCTGCGTGAGCTCCAGCGTGAGGTCGGCATCACGTTCGTCTACGTCACGCACGACCAAGAGGAAGCGCTCACCATGAGCGACCAGATCGCTGTCCTGGCCGAGGGTCGCATCGAGCAGGTGGGCCCGCCCCAGGAGATCTACTCGGCGCCCGCCACCACGTTCGTCGCCGGATTCCTGGGCGCTGCCAACATCTTTGACGCCAACGTGCTCGAGGCGCACAACGGCTCAGCGGTCTGCTCGGCGCTCGACACCCGTCTTGGTGCGGCGGTCGACGAGGCGGCGAAACCCGGCGAGGCGGCCATCGTCATCCGGCCCGAGCGCATCACCGTGCAAGGTGCCGACGAGCCGGTCGGCAACGGGCACAACGCCATTCCCGGCGTGGTCTCGCAGGTGGTGTTCCTCGGCCACTGCACGCAGGTGCACGTCGACGTCGGCGCGCCTGCGGCGCTGATCGTGGAGGTGCCGAACCATGCGGGTCCCGGTTCGGTCAGTCACCAGCCGGGGGAGCGGGTCAACTGCATCTGCACGCACGACGCGGTGCGGGTGCTGCATCGCAGTTCGGCGGCGGTGATCACCGACCCGGTGGCCGAGGATCTCTCCGCGCTCAGCGTTTCTTGACGCGGACCGGTCGATTCTTTGCGGGCAGGTTGAGGCCCCGCTCGGCGAACCGCATCGCGATGTCGTAGGCGACCGCGGAGTCGACCTCGGGGTCCTCGAGCGCCACTTGAATCGACAGCCCGTCGAGCAGCGCGGAGAACTCGAGGGCGAACATCTTGATGTCCACGCCGGAGTCGACCTCGTCGCACTTGACCGCGTCGATGATCATGGTGCGCCAGCGCGCATCGAGTTCGGCCCTGCCCGCCTTGACCTCGTCGTGCCGAAAAGCCTGTGCCCACAAGTCAAACCACAGACCCCACGCGCCGGGGATTTCGTACTCGATCTCCGGCACGCAGGTCCAGTTGACGAGCAGTGACAGCCGCTCGTGCACCGACGGGGTCTCGGCAAGCAACTTCTCGGCCGCTTCGTAGAACGACTCCTCGGAGTAACGAAGCGCGTCCACCAGCAGCCGGTCGCGGGTGCCGAAGTAGTAGATGACGAGCGCCGAGCTGACGCCCGCGCGCTTGGCCACGTCGGCGATGCGCGTATCCCCGAAGCCGCGCTCACAGATCAGTTCGGCCGCCGCCCGAAGCATTTCGATGCGACGCGGTTCGTTGTTCTCCGTCGCCGGTGCCGGATCGGCCATTGCTCTCGTGGTCCCCCTCGTTCGCTCTTGTTTCCAGCCTAACACTTGATTAGATTGAACAGTCAGTCAAGAGGTTTTCGAGAGGCGCGAAAGCGCGAAAGTAGGGCTTGCGATGTCGAATCAATACGACGCCTTGGTCATCGGCGGGGGCCACAACGGGCTGGTCTCCGCGGCATATCTGGCCAGGTCCGGAGCGAAGACGCTGGTCCTGGAGTCCCGCGGCTCGCTGGGCGGCGCCGCCACCACCGAATCGCCGTGGGAGGACGCCCCGCACCTGCGGGTCACCCGGCTGTCGTATGTGATGAGCCTGATGCCACCGACCATCATCCGGGAGCTCGAACTCGAGCGGCACGGCTACAAGGTGCACCCGATGGGCCCGTACTACCAGGCGTTTCCCGAAGGCGGATCGCTCACCATCTACGAGGACGACCCGGCGCGCACCCACGAGCAGATCGCGAAGTGGTCCAAGAAGGACGCCGAAACGTGGCCGAAGTGGAACGCGTGGTTGGAGGGCATCGCGGACGTGATGGGCCCGCTGCTGACCCAGGTGCCACCGAACATCGGCTCGCACAAGCCGTCCGATCTGCTCGAGCTGGCCAAGCTGGGCTGGAGCCAGCGGGGGATGACGACCCGGATGATGGGCGACGTCACCCGGCTGCTCACCATGAGCATCTCCGACCTGCTCGACGACTGGTTTGAATCACCGCAAATCAAAGGCGCGCTGGCGGTCAACGGCGTCATCGGAACCTGGGCGGGCCCGTGTGAGCCTGGAACCGCATACGTGATGGCGCACCATTCCATCGGTGACGTCGGCGACGGCCAGCTCGGCAGCTGGGGCTTCCCCGAAGGCGGCATGGGTGGCGTGTCGGCGGCGATCGCCAAATCGGCCCGCAGCTTCGGGGCCGAGATCCGCACCAACGCCAGGGTCAAGCGGTTGCTGGTGCGCAACGGCCGCGTACAGGGTGCGGTGCTCGACAACGGCGACGAGATCCACGCGCCCCTCGTGGTCACCACGCTGCACCCGAAAACCGCGTTCCTGGAGCATATTCCGAGCAGCGAGCTGCCTGAGGAATTCGTGCGCGACATTGAGCACTACAAGACCCGAAGCGGCGTGGTGAAGATCAACCTTGCGCTCGGCGAGCTGCCCAACTTCACCGCCGACCCCAGCACCGGACAGGCCGAGCATCACACCGGCTCAGTGGAGATGGCGCCGTCGGTGGAGTTCATCGAGGCCGCGTTCCAGGATGCGCGCACGGGCAAGCCTGCGCTGCTGCCCTTCAGCGACGGGGTCATCCCGACCACGCTGGACAAGACGCTGAATCCCGATGGCACGCACATCATGTCGCTGTTCACCCAGTGGGTGCCCGCCGACTGGAACGAGGCTCCGCACACCGAGGAGCTGGACGCATATGCCGACCGGCTGATCGACCTCTACGACCAGGTGGCGCCCGGCTTCAAGTCGTCGATCACCCACCGCGACATCGTCGGGCCGTACGAAATGGAGCAGGAGTACGGCCTGCTCGGCGGCAACATCTTCCACGGCGAACTGTCGCTGGAGCAGCTGTTCCACATGCGCCCCGCGCCGGGCTACGCCGACTACCGCACCCCGATCGCCGGGCTGTACAACGGCAGCTCCGGCACGCATGCCGGCGGCGGCGTGTGCGGCATTCCCGGTTGGCAGGCGTCCCGCGCGGCGCTCGCCGACAAGAAGCGAGGCTTGAAGCGGTTCCGGCGCTCTTGATGAACCGTAAACAGACCGTCGCCGCCATGCTCGGCGCGCGGTCGATGGCGTTGGTCGGTGCCAGTCCACGGCCGGACAGCCTCGGCTCCCGCATGATCATTGAGGCACAACGGGGTTCGGCCCGCTTCCATCTGGTCAACCCGCGCTACGACCGCATCGACGAACTGCCGTGCGTGCCATCGCTCGCCGACCTGGACGAGCCAGTCGACGTGGTATTGCTCGGTGTGCCGAACGCCGTGCTGCCCGACCAGTTGGCCGCCGCTGCCGCGCTGGGCGCCAAATCCGCTGTGCTGTTCGGTTCCGCGTATGGATTTCGAGACGAGGTCACGGCCATCGCCACCGACGCTGGAATGGCGGTGTGCGGCGCTGGCTGCATGGGATTCGTGAACAACGCGCTCGGGGTGCGGGCGATGGGATACCTGGAGCCCGATCCCTTGCCCAACGGTGGCGTCAGCATTGTCACGCATTCAGGGTCGGCGTTCTCCACGATGTTGCGGTCGCGCAGACTGTTCGGCTTCCGGCTGGCGGTCTCGTCCGGACAGGAACTCGTCACCCACACCGCCGACTACGTCGACTATGCGCTCGACGACCCCGAAACCCGCGTCATCGGCCTGCTTCTGGAGACGCCGCGGGCTGTCCCGCAGCTGCGCCAGGTACTGCTGCGGGCGGCGGACCAGGATGTGTCGGTCGTCATCCTCACCGTCGGCGGCTCCCCGCGCGGGCGCGCCATGGTGGCCGCCCACTCGGGAGCACTTGCAGGCGAGCATGCGGCGTGGCAGGCGTACTGCGCGGCCACCGGCGCCGTACACGTCACCGATCTCGCAGAGTTCAGCGACACCATCGAACTGTTCTCGGCAGGGCGGCGGGCCAAGTCCGGTGGCATTGCGACCGTTCATGATTCGGGCGCCGAACGCGCCCTGTTCGCCGACCTCGCACACGAGCTTGGCGTCGAGTTCGCCGAGCTGTCGCCCGGCACACTGACCGCCATCGGCGGCATGCTCGACGACGGGCTGCCACCGACCAACCCGCTGGACGTGTGGGGAATAGGAGCCGACACCCGCAATCTGTTCGGCGGCTGCCTGCGGGCGATGGTCGACGACCCCGCCGTCGCCGTGACCGCGCTCGCCGTCGATCTGGTCACCGAGTATGACGGCGACACCTCGTATGCCGACGCGGTCATCGACGTCGCCAAGCTCACCGACGCACCCGTCGCCGTTGTGGCATCGGTCGCATCGGCGATTGACCGAGCCACCGCGGATCGGCTGCGGGACAGCGGAATTCCGGTGCTCGAGGGGGCCCGCAGCGGGTTGGCGGCGCTGGCCCACCTGGCCCGCTGGCCGCTGTCGATCGATCGGGTGGAAGCGGAGGTGGATTCTGCGCGGCGTGCGCGGTGGGCCACCCGAATCGCGGGTGGAGCGCCATCCTTTGAGCTGCTGGCCGATTACGGCGTGCCGGTGGTGGACGTCCGCGCGGCCGAGTCCGTCGACGCCGCGTGTGCCGCCGCCGACGCGGTCGGCTATCCCATCGCACTGAAAACCGTTGCTGCGCTTCACAAGAGCGACGTCGGCGGCGTCGTTCTCGACATTGCCGACGAGGCCGTGTTGAGGACGGCATTCGCGGCGATGGCGGGTGCACTCGGACCGTACGTCACCGTCGAGCCGATGGTCGAGGCGGGCGTCGAGGTCTCGGTGGGCATCGTGCGCGACGAGGCCTTCGGGCCGCTGCTGGTCGTCGCGGCGGGCGGGACCCTGGTGGAGCTGCTCGCCGACCGGGCCGTTGCCTGTCCGCCGGTGTCGCACACCGGTGCGCTCGCGCTGCTGGACCGTCTGCGCATCCGCCCGGTGCTGGCCGGCTGGCGAGGTGCTCCGGCTATCGACATCCACGCACTGGCCGACGTGATCGTGGCCTTCTCGGAGATGGCGGCCGAACTCGGCGACGTACTGGACGCGGTCGAGGTGAACCCGGTCATCGCCTCACCGCACGGAGTTGTCGCGGTCGATGCGCTCGTTGTCGCGCGTCGTGCAGAATCCTAAGTGTGGCGTGGGACTTTTCGACTGATCCGGATTTCCAGAAGAAGCTCGACTGGGTCGAGGAATTCTGTCGGGAGGAGGTCGAGCCGCTCGAGTACGTGTTCCCGTACGCCGTGCGCTCGCCGGACCCGCATGTCAAGGCCTATGTCCGCAGCCTGCAGCAGCAGGTCAAGGACCAGGGGCTGTGGGCCATCTTCCTCGACGAGGAGCTGGGTGGCCCCGGCTTCGGCCAGCTCAAGCTGGCGCTGCTGAACGAGGTCATCGGCCGCTATCCCGGCGCCCCGCAGATGTTCGGGGCCGCGGCACCCGACACCGGCAACATGGAGATGCTCGCCGCGTTCGGCACCGAGGAGCAGAAGAAGCGCTGGCTGGGGCCGCTGCTGAACCAGGACATGTTCTCGGCGTATTCGATGACCGAGCCGCAGGGCGGATCGGACCCCAACCTGTTCAAGACCACCGCCGTGCGCGACGGCGACGAATGGGTGATCAACGGCGAGAAGTGGTTCACGTCGGCGGGCCGTGTCGCCGACATCCTGTTCGTGATGTGTACCAACGGCATGTTCGTCGTCCCGCGCAACACTCCCGGCGTGGAGATCCAGCCGGAGCCCCGCAACCACAACCACATCATTTACCGCGACGTGCGGGTGCCGCTCGACCATCTGCTCGGTCCGGAGGATGGCGCCAAGACGCTGGCCCAGCGCCGCCTCGGTGGCGGACGCATCCACCACGCGATGCGCACGATCGCCCAGTGCAAGCTCGCCTTCGACATGATGTGCGAGCGGGCGCTGTCGCGTGAGTCGCACGGCAAGGTCATCGCCGAGCACCAGATGGTGCAGGAGAGGATCGCCGACTCCTACGCCGCCATTCGGATGCTGCGGCTGCTGGTGCTCGAAACCGCTTGGAAGATCGACAATTCGAGCACCAAGGAAGCCAGGACAGATATCGCGACCGTGAAGTTCACGATGGCCAAGGTGCTGCAGGAGGTGTCGTTCAACGCCCTGCACATCCTCGGGTCGCTCGGAACGACGGATCTGACTCCGCTGCAAGCGATGTATGCGAGTGCGCCGACGATGGGTCTGGCCGACGGCGCCGACGAGGTGCACAAGGCCACCGTCGCCCGCCGCGTGCTGCGTGACTACAAGCCGCAGGAGCATCCGTACTGGCCGACGGAGTACATCCCCGCCAAGCGGGAGGCGGCCTGGGCGAAGTTCGAGCCGAAGTTCGAGGCCGACCCACAGTTGCGCGCGTCAGCCGAGGCGTACAAGAAGTACTTCCGCAATCGCCGCTGAGCCGCGAAAGGCGGTGGCGGTCAATCACTTGCTACTCCAGCGACTGAAGAAACGCGAGCAGCGCAGCGTTCGTCTCGGCCGGCCTCTCTTGGTGAACCCAGTGCCCGGCACCCGGCACGATCGTGCTGCCGCGAAAGTCGGTGCACGCCGCGCCCGGGTCCGCAAAGCTGTCTATGCCGGGAATGAACGCCCGCACCGGATCGCGCTCACCGGCGATGAAGCACGAGGGCTGAGTCACCGGAGCGCCGATGATATCGGCCGACTCCGCGGCGTCGAGGGCCAACGCCCGGTAGCGGTTGAACGCACCGATCATGCCTGTGTGCTCGAAGCTCGCAGCAAGCGCGTCGAGGTCGGCGTCGGTGATGAAGCTCAGCGGACCGTCGGGCGGGTCGGGGAGCAGAGGGAGCAACGCCGCGTCACGTGGCGCGTCCGGGAGCCAGCAGTTGAGCGGCGCGTCGCCTGAGAGCGCGAAGTAGACGCGCTTCAACGCACCGCGCAGGTCCGCGCCGAAGTCTGCCTCGGGCTCGCCAGGACGGATGAAGTAGAGGATGTAAAAGAACCGGCCGGCGTAGAGCTGATCGGCGACATCGATCAGCGACATCCCCGTCGCCGGGGTGTGTGCCACGCTCAGACCGGCGACCGCCCGCACCCGATCGGGGTGACGGATCGCGGTGTTCCACACGATCGGTGCGCCCCAGTCGTGGCCGACCAGCACGATCGGCTCATCGGAGAGCGCGGTGGCGACCGCAGCGACGTCGCCCGCGAGTTCTTTGAGCGTGTATCGCTCGACCTCGGTCGGTACCGAACTGCCGCCGTACCCACGCACGTCCAGTGAGGCAACCCGATACCCGTGCGACGACAGGAACTCGACCTGGTTGTGCCATGAGTTCGCGAGCTCCGGCCAGCCCGACACGCACAGCACGGTGGGCCCGTCGCCCGTGACCTCGACTCGAAGGGCGATGTCGCCGTTAGTGACCTTCAGTTCTTCCACGCCGCCATCGTGCCTGACCCGGTCGGCCTACAAGGAGTACTTCCGCAACGGGCGCTGAAAGTCTCAGTCAGCGGTTCAACCCGATATGACCTTGTATCCCAGTTCGTAAAACGGGCCCCCGATGATCCCATTGACAAACATCTTTATGAAAAGTTCGTCCTTGTCACTCTTGATGTCGGTGGCCTCGATGATCGTCTCAGCCAGATCTCGTCCGTCGTCGTCTTGGACGACGAGCCTGAACTGGTCCGGGTTTTCAAATCTCCTCACCGCATCATCGGCGAACGAGAACAGATTTCGCTCGAGTTCGGCATTTGGTGTCATCGGCACCCTGCCCATCCGGAAGCGTTGCCCTCCGCCAGTCGCCTGGAGAACTTGGAGTAACACCACGGCGGCCGGAAATTCCAGCGGTCCCGTCAGATCTATCAACTTGAGAAGTGGAAGTGCCATTTCAAACCCTCCTGTGAGTGAGCGGATTCCGTCACAAAGTCTTCCGCTGCCGGACGGTCATGGCGTGAGTAGTCGACTACCTGACTCGCGCAGCATGTGCGCTAGCAATTCAGGCCGGAGAGCGTGACGCGGTTGGCCAGATTCGATGTAGTTCACATAGCCGCCGACCGAATACGGTTGCACCGCTTTGCGTGCCGTGTTGAGCCAGGTGGTCGCCGCCGATGCGTCGCCAGCTGGTTCGATGTACTACTGCACCAGTGCGGATTGCCTCGCCACGGAAATCCGGCGTAGGGCTGCACCTAATTATTTGGTTGGTGGTGGTTGTGGTTGGAAGGGTTCGTACCACCACCAGTCGGCGCGTTCGCCGCTGGACCCGGGGCATGGTGCGACGGTGGGCGGGGGTGTGGTCGGTGGACGCGCGAGGGATGCCGGGCTCAAGTGTCGGCCGGCGCTGTCGGTGACGACCGGCTGGTGTGCGGGGCCGGTGATGGTGATGATGCCGCGGTGGTGGAGCCGGTGGTGATAGGGGCAGACCAGCACCAGGTTGGCCAGCTCGGTGGGGCCGCCGTCTTCCCAGTGCCGAATATGGTGGGCGTGCAGACCGCGGGTGGCCCCGCACCCGGGAATCGCACAGGTGGGGTGGCGGTGCTCCAGTGCGCGGCGAAGTCGCCGGTTGATCAGCCGGGTCGCCCGCCCGGCCCCGATGACCTGGCCGTCGCGTTCGAACCACACTTCGCCGGTGGCATCACAGGTCAGGTAGCGGCGGTCGGACTCGGTGAGTAGCGGGCCCAGATGCAGCGCCGCGACCCGGTCCGCCACGTCCACATGCACCACCACCGTGGTGTGCTGCCCGTGCGGCCGGCGGGCCACCTCGGCGTCCCAGCCGGCCTCCACCAGGCGCCTGAACGCGTCGACGGTGCCCGGCAGCGGGGGCCGCTGCTCCGACGCACCGTCGCCGGTGTCGTGGTCACGTTTCCACTCGGCGATCAGCGCATCACGATGCGATTGCAGTGCCGCGTCGAACTTGGCGGCGTCGTGGTGGCGGAGTTTGATCCGCCAGCAGGTGAACTCGTCATCGGTGCTCTTGCTGATCGCGGCCTGCGGATCGGGCCGAGAATCAAGACCAGCATCGGGTTCGGGTCGGGGTTCGAGCTTGACGGCGGTGCGCAGCTGGTTAACCGAGGCGTGGCGCGCCAGCTCCGCATAGTGCTCATCGGATCCCCGGCCCGCCCGCCCTGCGATGACCCCGACCTGATCCAGCGACAGCCGGCCTTCCCGCATGCCCGCCGCGCAGCGGGGAAACTCACCCAGCCGGTGTGCCACTGCGGCGATCGTGGCAGCGTGTGTTGGTGACGAGCCGGTCTTCCAGGCGACCAACGCCGCGACCGACCGCGCCCCGGTGGCACCCCACAACTCGTCGCGATCCACCTCGGCCACGATCTCCACAATGCGCGCGTCAATCGCATTGCGCTGACCCGTCAACTCCGCCAACTCCTCGAACAACACCTCCAAGCGCTCATCAGGACGCACCACCGTGGCGCCGGGAGATGCGGGCGAAGACATGCCTCGATGATTGCAGCAGGGTACGACAAATCTGGAGAGCTGAAGCCGCCGCTAGTAATTCAGCCCGGAGAACATGACTCGGCCGGGATCGTACTTCTGTCGTACGGCGCTCAGTCGCGGGAGATTCGGGCCGAAGTACCGTGCCGGTGGCTGGTTTGCTTCGACATAGTTCACATAGCCGCCGACCGAATACGGTTGCACCGCTTGGTGTGCGGTCTTGAGCCAGTTGACGGCTGCCGACGGGGATCCGGCGTTTTCGACGTACCACTGCACCAACGCGGATTGCCCGCGCCACGGAAATGCGGTGGCTCCCTGCCCCACGGTGGCCAGCGCACCGTCAAGGGCATGCATGATCGCGATCAGGCGGCCCGCCGAGGGCGGAAAGGCCTTGACCGCTGCGGCGATACCTTGCGCCGCGCCCGCGTTGATGATCGGGAAGACATCGGATCCGCCGACGTAGCCGACCGGCGCCGGGTTGAGATTGTCGACGGCCAGATACTTCACCAGATCCAGATAGTTGAACGTGTGGGTGTCGGTTCCTGCCGGTTGCATTCCGACGGCTGAGGTGATGGCACTTGTCATGTTGTTGGCCGACCCGGCAGGGCCGGTCGCCATGATGCGGCAGTGCGTACCGGTCGCGTCGGTCGTGCTGTCCGCCAGTGCCCAGTAGCTTCGGTCGGCGGTGCGCAGCCAGTTCTGCCAACCGACGAGAACCTGCGCGAACGACTCCGGCGGGAAATTGAGGTTCACGACGTCGGCGTCCGCGGTGGGGAATGTGGCAAACGTCAGTGAGGTCGTCACCCCGAAGTTGCCTCCGCCGCCGCCACGCAATGCCCAGAACAGGTCAGGGTTCTCGGCGGCGGACGCCGTGACCGCCTGGCCTGATGGCAGTACGACCTGTGCCGATGTCAGCGCGTCAGAGAGCAGGCCCGCATGCCGGGACTGGGCGCCGAGTCCACCGCCAAGCGCATGCCCCGCAGCACCGACCGTCGGGCAGGTGCCCGTCGGGATACCCCGGCCCGCCGCAGCCAACGCTTGATGAAGGTCCCTCAAACTGGTCGCAGGCGTCGCCGTGACCCGCGCGCTGGCGGCGTCGTAATCGACCCCGCCCGGCAGCTGACGCAGGTCGAACACCATGGCGCCGTTCGCCGTCGACGCGCCTATGTAGGAATGCCCACCACTGCGCGGAGCGACCTTGACATTGTGACTCGCAGCGAACGCCATCGCCTTCTGCACGTCCGCCACCGACGTCGGTGTAACGACGGCCGCCGGCGTAGCGCCGTTGTAGTTGGTGTTGAAAACCTGCTTCGCCGTTGCGAATTGCCCGTTGTCCGGAAGCAGCAAGTGACCGCCGATGGCGGTTGACAGGGCTTCCCAGCCGGTGGCAATCGGATCGGCGACGGCCCGTACCGAGCCGAAAACTGTGCCGGCGGCTAACGCTCCAGCGGCGCCCCGCAGAAACGTCTGACGGGATATTTCACGCGCCAACGTCGCACTCCCGCGATTCCGTCACGTTCCGCATTGTCGATCACACGACGGCGAGAACCGCCTTGAGGCACGACATGTTGCGCGACAGTCATCGAATTGAGACCCGGCCGAGCGAAATCAGAAGATGGAGTAGACCTTTCGCACGGTCTCGTGGATGTCCCAGGTGCCCTTCCAGCCGATCGGGAACACCGCGATGTCGCCGGCTTTGACCTCCGCGGGTTCGCCGCCGTCCGGCGTCACGGTCATCCGGCCCGACAACACGTAGATCACCTCGTTCTCATCCTGAACCCAGTACGACGGGCCCGGCGTGCACTGCCAGATGCCCGCGGACTTGTCGCCGTCCACCCACATCTCGAGCCCGTGGGTGGCCATGGCTTCGCCGGTCGCTTCTTCGAGCGGACCCCAGTCCTCGAGCTCCGCGTCGGCGGCTTTGGCGAGGAGTGCGGTGTCGATAGTGTTCACAGCGCTGCTTTCTCTGGGAAGGGAAGTGAAATCGGTTCGGGGTCAAGGCGACTGTTGCCGTCGGCGTCGAAGCGGTCAAGCCCGAGGTCGGTGAGGTCGAGCCAGTCGCACTGCCCGGTCATCGTCAGATCTGCGGCCACCTCGGCGACCGCGGGACCCCACATCATGCCGTGTCCGGCGGGGCTCGCGACCACGGTGCCCTCGACGGGACCGTCGTCGGTGATCAGCGGGCCGAGGATCGGCAGGTGGTCGGGGGTGTAGTCGATCGTCGCCGCCCACGTCCGCCGAAGCCCGAGGCCCTTGATGCCCGGCAGCAGTTCCTCGATCCGGTCGTGTGCCTTCTGGTAGTAGATGTCGTCGAAGTCGGCGGCCACGCCCGGCGCCTCCTCCGGGTTGCTCATGCCCCACAGCAGGCCACCGGCTTCACCTGGGCGCCAATAGATTCCAGACATCAGGTCGAAGACCATCGGTACCTCGTGCACATCGAACGCGGTGACAGGCGCGGTCACGACCACCTGGTGGCGCGAACCACCCGCGGGGATCCGCCCGCCCGCAGTCTGACCGACCTTGCCGAGTTTCGGTCCGCCGGTCAGCACGACGTGTTCGGTGTCGATCGGGCCCGCGGAGGTGTCGACGCCCACCACGCGGCCGCCCTCGGTGCGCAGGCCGGTGAACTTGCAGCGTTCCCTGATATCGACGCTGTGCGCGGTCAGCGCGGCCGTGTACGCCAGCACATTGCGCGGTGCGTCGATGTAGCCGTCGCCTGGCGCATAGGACGCGCCGAGGGTGGCGCCCGCCGCGATGCCGGTGTTGCGGTCGTCGAGATCGGAGCCCGACCACCACTCGACGTTGAGCCCGAGTGACTGTTGCAGCGCGATGCGGTCGTGGGCCTGCTGCACTTCTGCTTCAGAGAAGCAAGGCATCAGATAACCCTGTGCGACGAAGCCGCAGTCGAGCGGGAAGCGGTCACCGCTCGCCTTGTAGAACTCCTGAGTGCGCATGCCAAGCACGATGGGGGCTTCTGTGCCGCCCTGCGCCCGCACCATGCCCGCGGCGCGGCTGCTGGCGCCGTCGCCCAGCGTCAGCGCCTCGAGCAGGACAACGTTGCGGATCCCACGTTCGGCGAGCATCACGGCTGTCCACGCGCCCACGGTTCCGCCACCCACCACTACGACGTCAGCACTGGTCATACCTTGGAACGCTGGCATAGACTGAACGCTCAGTCAAGAGCGAGAGGGCGGTATCACGGATGCACGGACTGACGGCGGAGGATCTGCAGATCCGGGACACGGCGCGATCCTTCGTCGAGTCGCTGATGCCGTACGAGGTCGAGGCCGAACTCGCGGGTGGCCTGCTTCCGAAGGAGTTGACGGCGGAGTTCGCGGCGCGGGCCAAGGAGCTTGGCCTGTACGCCACGAACATGCCGACGTCAGTGGGCGGCCCTGGTTGTACGGCGCTGCAGCAGGTGCTCGTGCAGGAACAGTGCGGCCGGGTCACCAATGGGCTTGCCTGGGTGATGGCGACACCGCCGCAGTGGTGGCCCGATGTGGCCACTGACTACCAGCGCGAGCGCTGGCTGCTGCCGTCGGTGCGCGGCGAGAAGCACGAGGCGTACGCGATCACCGAGGAGTTCGCCGGGTCCGATGTCTCGGAGCTGCAGACGACGGCGCACCGCGAGGGCGACGAGTACGTGATCAACGGAGTCAAGTGGCACGTGACGTCGTTCAACCTCGCCGATTATGTGTTCGTCGAGGCCGTGCTGTGCCGCGGCGATCACGCAGGCGAGCACGTGCTGCTGGTGGTCGACCTGCCGTGGCCGGGTGTGGAAGTGGTTCGCACGCCGCACTATTCGCACAACATCGCCGACGAGCATCCCATCGTGTCGTTCACCGACGTGCGGGTGCCCACCTCCCACCTCGTCGGGAAGCTTGGCGAACCGATGACCTTCACCCAGGACTGGTTCCGGTTCGAGCGGATGATGGTGGCCTCTCGCTGCGTCGGCGCCGCGCAGCGCCTCGTCGACGAGATGACCGAGTTCGCGCGGACCCGCGAGGTCGGCGGCAAGCCACTGGGCGAGTATCAGCTGGTGGCCGGCATGCTGGCCGACAGCGCGACCGAGCTGTTCGCCGCTCGCACCATGCTTTACGAGGTGGCCCGCTCCATCGATGCCGGCCGTGACCGCAAGATCGTGCACGGCCAGGCGTCGATGGCCAAGCTGTACTGCTCGGAGATGGCAGGCCGGGTCGCCGATCGCGCCGTGCAGGTGTTCGGCGGCCGCGGCTACATGCGGGAGAACGTCGCCGAGCGGATGTTCCGCGAGCTTCGGGTCGAGCGAATCTGGGAGGGGGCCAGCGAGATCCAGCGGATCATCGTGGCCCGTCAGATGCTGACTCGCGGACCGTCGGCGGTGCTCGAGGGCCAGTGAGGTCCTAGGGACGGCAGCGAAGGCGGACGGAAAGGCACGTCACGCAGCCCTCGAGCTTTTCGAACTCCGAGATGTCCACGGCGACCACCCGGTAGCCACGCTGTTTGAAGAGCTTCGCGGACTGCGTTGCGGCCGAGGACATCAGCACCGCATCGTCTTCCAGCAGCACGACCTGCGACCCGCAGTCCTCGGGCACTTCGAGGAACCGCTCGCCCCAGATGCCGGGGTCGTCGACCACAGGTTCGTAGCCGACGATCGTGCCGTCGGGCAGCGCGGTGACCGCCGACTTGAGGTGCAGTGCCTTCGTCACAGGCACGGCCACCACTTTTACGCCGAACGGCTGCAGGTGAAACGTCAACTGCGCGAGCCCTTCAGCGTTCGTGCGGCCGCCAATACCGACCCAGACCGTGCCGTCGTGCTTCAACACGTCGCCGCCGTCGAGCGTGCCCGGCGCTTCGATTCGCACGACGCGATATCCCTGAGCGCGGACGGCGTCCTCCGCCGCGGGCACCTCGGGCCAGCGTTCATCTGCTCCAGGACGGCTGATGACCGCAAGGTCGCCGTAGACGACCATGGTGTCCTCGACGAACACCGAGTCGGGGCAATCCGGCGCGGCGGGCACCTCGTGCGTGGTCCAGCCCGCGTCCCGGAGGGCGGCGACATAACCGTCCCATTGACGTTGGGCGAGTTCGGCATCCACGTGATCGCTTCGATCGATATGGGTGATCAGCCCATCGGCGAGCCGAGGTGACGGGCGCCGGACCAGTGCGTGACGCATCATGGTTGAACCACCTTGGGGTCGTCGGCCGTCTTCTGTGTCCGCAGGCCCAGCAGCCGCATGCCGTGGTAGACCAGCAGCGCGGCGATGGAGCCGAGCGCGATGCCGGTGAACGTCAAATCGCCTAGATGCCAGGTGAAGTCGGCAATGCCGATGATCAACGGGATGGCTGCGGTCATCTGGTTCAGCGGTTTGGCGAAGTCGACGCCGTTGGTCAGCCAGATCCGGATGCCGAGCACCCCGACGAGCCCGTACAACACCACGGTCGCGCCACCGAGCACACCCGGTGGGATCGCGGAAATCGCCGCTCCGACCTTGGGGCACAACGACAGTGCGATGGCCACCGCCGCCGCGACCCAGTACGCGGCCGTCGAATAGATGCGGGTGGCCGCCATCACGCCGATGTTCTCGGCATAGGTGGTGGTCGCCGATCCGCCGCCGAACCCTGCGAGGGTGGTGGCGACGCCGTCTGCGGCCAGCGCGCGGCCCATCAGCGGGTCGACATCCGTTTTCGTCATCTGCCCGACGGACTTCACGTGCCCGATGTTCTCGGCGATCAGGGCGATGACAGCGGGCAGGAACATCGGCAGCACGGCGAGCGAGAAGGACGGTGCCTGGAATTCGGGCAGGCCGATCCACGGCGCGGCCGCGATCTGCGACGTGTCGACGTCACCGAGCAGCAGCGCCACCAGGTAGCCCACGACGACGGCGATGAAGATCGCGAGCCTGCCGATGATGCCGCGGAAGAAGGCGAGGGTCGCGACCAGCAGCACGAGCGTGACGAGGCCGACCACCGGACCCTTCTCGAAGTTGGCCTTGGCCGCGGGCGCCAGGTTGAAACCGATCAGGGCGACGATGGCCCCGGTGACCACGGGCGGCAGGACCACGTCGGTCCAGTGCGTGCCGACCACATGCACGACGAGGCCGATCACGATCAGCGTGACGCCGACCGCCACCAGCCCGCCGAGCGCGCTGCCGGTGCCATGGGACGCGACGGCCGCGGTGACGGGGGCGATCACCGAGAAGCTGAGTCCAGATAACTGGGCAGCCGATTGCCGGTGATGACCAGAAACAGCACGGTGCCGATCCCGGAGAACAGCAGGGTGGTGGCGGGCGGGAAGCCGGTGAGCACCGGCACCAGGAAGGTGGCGCCGAACATCGCCACCACATGCTGCGCGCCGATCCCGATCGTGCGGGCCCAGTCCAGGCGTTCATCGGGTGCGACGACGAAGTCCGGGTCGGCCCGGGCTTCCACGTGCTTCCATGTCAGCGGGATCACGATGAGTATCTTGCCTGGGCTAGCGCAGTTCCGCGGTTATCGGCGGGAATGGCTGCGCGGTGACCTGCTTGCAGGCGTGACCGTCGCCGCATACCTCGTCCCTCAGGTGATGGCGTATGCGACGGTGGCGGGCCTGCCGCCCGTCGTCGGGCTGTGGGCGGCGCTGGTGCCGTTGGCGGTCTACGCGTTGCTCGGCTCGTCACGCCAGCTTTCCGTCGGGCCCGAGTCGACCACCGCTTTGATGACGGCGACGGCCTTGGCGCCGCTGGCCGTCGGAGACCCCGGCCGCTACGCTGCGCAGGCCGCCGCGGTGGCACTGATCGTCGGCGGGTTCTGCTTCGTCGCGGGCCTGGTGCGCATCGGCTTTCTGGCCGACCTGCTGTCGCGGCCGGTGCTGGTCGGCTATATGACCGGTGTCGCGGTCATCATGATCGCCGGCCAGCTGGGCAAGGTGACCGGTGTGTCCGTGGAGGGCGACGAGTTCGTCGATCAGATGCGGTCGTTCATTTCGGGGCTGTCAGGCGTGCACTGGCCGACCGTGGCGTTGTCGGCGGCGGTGCTGGTGTTGCTGCTGGCGCTGGCTCGGCTGGTGCCGCGGTTACCGGGTCCGCTGATCGCGATCCTGCTGGCGACCGCCGTCGTCGCGGCATTCTCACTGAACCGCAGCGGGATTCGGGTGATCGGCGAGATCCCCAGCGGACTGCCGACCCCCGGGCTGCCTGGCATCGGACTCGCCGACCTGTCCACACTGGTGATCCCTGCCGCGGGTATCGCGATCGTCGCGTTCTCCGACAACGTGTTGACCGCACGCACGTTCGCGGCCCGCCACGGCCAGCGGGTGGATGCCAACGCGGAACTGCGGGCGCTGGGCGTGTGCAATGTCGGGTCCGGACTGATGCACGGATTTCCGGTCAGCTCCAGCGGCAGCCGCACCGCGCTCGGCGATGCGCTGGGCAGCCGCACCCAGCTGTATTCGGTCGTCTCGCTGGTGTTCGTGCTTGTGGTGATGGTGGCCGGGCGTGGCGTGCTGTCGAACTTCCCGATGGCAGCCCTTGGCGCGCTGGTGGTGTATGCGGCGCTGCGTCTTGTCGACGTGCCGGAGTTCAAGCGACTGGCCCGATTTCGGCACAGCGAACTCGTTCTGGCCCTTGCCACCACGGCCTCGGTGCTGTTGTTCGGTGTCCTCTACGGCGTGCTGGTGGCGATCGCGCTGTCGATCCTCGACCTGCTTCGGCGCGTGGCCCGCCCGCACGACGCCGTGCTCGGATTCGTGCCTGGGGTTGCGGGCATGCACGATGTCGACGACTACCCGAATGCCGATCCGGAGCCCGGTCTGGTGATCTACCGCTACGACGCGCCGTTGTTCTTCGCCAACGCCGAGAACTTCCGCGAACGGGCATTGGCGGCGGTCGACGAGAACCCCGAACCGGTCGAGTGGTTCGTGCTCAATGCAGAGGCGAACGTCGAGGTGGACCTCACCGCGCTCGATGTCCTCGACCAGTTGCGGGCCGAGTTGGAAAGCCGCGGAATAGAATTCGCGATGGCCAGGGTCAAGCAGGATCTGCGGGAATCGCTCGAGGCCGCCGGATTGGTCGACAAGATCGGCGAGGACCGCATCTTCATGACGTTGCCGACGGCGGTCGAGGCCTACCGCAACAGCCGCACCACCTAGACGCCTCAGCTGAGCTTGGTCAGCCTCGGAATGATCTCGTCGCCGAGGCGTTTGATGAACCCGACGGGATCAGGATCGCCCGGCAGGGGTCCGGCATTGACCTGCTTGATGCCCAGTTCGGCATAACGCTCGGCGCTTTTCAGCCACGCATCGACATCGTCGAACGGATTCGTGAACAGGGCTGCCGTCAACCGGATGTCCGCGGGGTCGCGGCCTACCGTCTCGCAGTGTCCGTTGAGCACATCGATCTTGTGCGCGAGTTCGTGTGCGTTCGACGTCGTCGCGTTCCACACATCCGCGTACTGGGCGACCAGCCGCAGTGTCTTCTTCTCGCCACCTCCGCCAATCAGGATCGGCGGGCGCCGAATCGGCTGGGGCTCACAGAGCGTCTCCGCCAACCGGAAGTGCTTGCCCTCGTAGGGCCCATTGTTGTCACTCCACATCTGCAGGCAGATCTGCAGCGTCTCCTCGAGCATCTCGAACCGCTCCCGAACAGACGGGTACGCAACACCGAGGCCGACATGCTCGCGGTCGTACCAGGCCGCCCCGATGCCGAACACCAGCCGGCCTCCTGACAGCACATCGACCGTGGTGGCCGTCTTCGCCAGCAGACCGGGGTGGCGATAGGTGACGCCGGTGACCAGCGGAGCCAACGCGATGCTTCTCGTCTGCCCGGACAGGAATCCCAGTGTCGTGTACACCTCGAGAAACGGGTTCTCCGCAGGCGCCATCGCCTCCATCTGGAAGAAGTGGTCGGCGAGGGTGAACATCGTGGCGCCTCCCTCTTCGGCGGCGATCGCGGCCTGCGCCACGGTCGGCCCGAGCCGCTCCGGCGCACCAGGCAGGAAATCGATGTAGTGCACGCTCAATTCCATTGCTGAAAAACACCTTTCAGTCAGTGAGTCGATGCAGGAGTGACAGCGCCTGGTTGATGATGTGACGCTCGGGTTCGGTGAAATGGTCCTGCATTGCCTGCACCAACCATTCCTCTCGGACCCTTCGGTCGCTCTCTGCGTGTTTGCGGCCCCGCGCCGTCAACGTGATGAGCTGACGCCGTCCGTCGTCGGGATCGGGTTTGCGCTCGATCAATCCGTGACGGTCGAGCCCGGTCAACGTGGTCGCCATCGACTGCGGCCGGACTCGCTCGGCACCGGCCAGCTGGCTGGTCGACGCGGGGCCGTCCTTGGCGAGCCTGATGAGGACCGCCGTTTGAGACGGGGTGAGGTCATCGGCGGTGGCCAGTTCCTTGAGCCGCCTGCGCAACCTGCTGAACACGACCCGGAGATCCCGGGCCGCCGCAACCGCCGATTCACTCACCGTCGCCATGCCGCCAGCCTAATTGTGTATGCGATGGTTCCGAGCAAAACCACGCCGGCGCCCACGAGTACCGAGCCGACGGGCAACAGAACGGCAAGCAGCACGCAGCCCGCGAGACCGATCGACGGAATGATCCTGCGGCCCAACGTCATAGCTGATGCGTTGGCGATCGCGTAATAGACAAGCACGGCGAATGACGAGAAGCCGATCGCGGCCCGCACATCGGCGACAGCGGCGACTACGGCGACGATCGCGCCCACCGCCAGTTCGGCGCGATGCGGGACGGCGAACCGCGGATGCACCGCCGCAAGCGCGTGCGGCAGGTGGCGGTCGCGGGCCATCGCCAGCGTCGTCCTCGACACCCCAAGAATCAACGAGAGCAGTGACCCGAGCGCCGCAACCGCGGCGCCGACGCGGACCACGGGTTCAAAGGCGGCCCGGCCCGCTGCCCGGACGGCATCGGCCAGCGGTGCGCCCGACGATGCCAGTCCGGCGCTGCCCAACTGCATCAGGACGGCGACCGCGACGATCGCGTAGACGGCGAGCGCGATGCCCAGCGCGATCGGAATCGCACGCGGGATGGTGCGCGCGGGGTCGCGGACCTCTTCGCCGAGCGTGGCGATGCGGGCGTATCCGGCGAACGCGAAGAACAACAGGCCCGCCGCCTGCAGCACCCCGCCCACGTGGGCGTCGGCGCCGAGCGCCAGCCGGGATGCGTCGGCGTCGCCGAAACCGAGCACGATCACCACCACCGCCGCGAGCACGGCGAGTACGACCGCGACGATGACGCGGGTGAGCAGCGCCGACTTCTTGATGCCGACGTAGTTGACCGCGGTCAACGCGACCACCGCGGCGACCGCAACGGCGTGCGCATGGGCGGGCCACGCATAGAGCCCGACCGTCAGCGCCATCGCCGCGCACGAGGCCGTCTTGCCGACCACGAAACTCCAACCGGCGGTATAGCCCCAGAACGCGCCGAGTCGCTCCCTGCCGTAGACATACGTGCCGCCCGACTCCGGGTAGAGCGCGGCGAGCCGCGCCGACGATGTCGCGTTGCAGTACGCGACGACCGCCGCCACCGCCAGACCGATCAGCAGGCCCGAGCCTGCCGCCGCGGCGGCAGGGGCCAGCGCGACGAAGATTCCGGCTCCGATCATCGAGCCGAGGCCGATCGTCACGGCGTCCGCGGTGCCGAGCCGCCGCTGTAGCGCGGGGGGCTCCGGCGTGCTCACGGCACGCATACTAGGTCAGGTAGATGGATCCTCTCCGAACACCGATTCGCGGCCCCAGAGGGTCGCCGCCACGAAGATGACGATGGCGAGAAGGATCGAGCCGACGGCCACCATCGGGATCGACCACAGCCTGCGCATCATCAGGGCCGTCTGGCATTGACTCACATAGTCGCCACCGCGAGCCTCGGCCGCCTGCGACAGGCTGGCGCCGAAGCCGGTACCGCACTTGATCTGGAAACCGAACTGGTCGTATACGTCGATGTACACCGGGAAGTACAGCGCGAGCAGCCCAACGCCGACCAGGGCCACGGCCAGGACGCCGAAGTAAAAGGCGCGGTGGTGATAGTGGTGCATATCCAGTTCCAGTCTCCCCTTTTCAGGTCATGCAGACGTTGGCGACGAGCAGGACCGGCCACGAAACGATCGCGCCGATACTCAATCGGTAGCTGAGCAGCCTGCGCAGCGAGTTCAGCTCGGGACCCCCATCCGGCCTAGACCAGTCGGTTATGTTAATGATCATTCTTGGCGTGATGACAGCTTTGACAATATTTATCAGCTGAAGTCGGCAGCTATGTGTGCTCGAAGTCCGTTATGGTGATCGCCATGGTGCGCGGCCGGCCCATCCATGACGGTGGCATCCGGCGTCGGCCGAAGGATCGGAAGGCGCAAATCGCCCGGGCTTCCGCGGAGGCCTTCAGCGCGCTCGGCTATCACGCGGTGAGCATGGAGGCGATCGCGTCGCGGGTCGGCATCTCGGCGACTGCCCTGTACCGGCATTACCCCAGCAAGTACAACCTGTTCCGCGACGCGGTGCTCGCACTCGGTGAGCAGTTGGTGGAGTGCACTGCGTTCGTCGAGAGCGCGCCTGCCGACGCGGACACGCTGCGGCAGATCATCTCCGCGCTCACCGATACCGCGCTCGCGAATCGTGAGTCGGGCGGGCTCTACCGGTGGGAGGCGCGCTATCTGCGCGGCGACGACCAGACCACCCTCGACGGTCAGGTGCGTACCGTCAACCGCCGGATTCAGAAGCCGCTCATGGCACTTCGGCCGCAACTCACCTCGCGACAGCGCTGGGTGCTGTCGTCGTCCATGCTGAGCGTGATCGGCAGCATCGTCGATCACCACGCCAAGCTCCCCGCCATCCAGATCCGAGCGGTGCTCGCCGAAGTCGCCACCGCGATCTCGACAGCCGAAGTGCCCGAGCCGCCCGATTCGTCCACGGACGCGGCGAAGCGCAGGGTGCGGGGGGTTGATCCGTCGAAATACGAAGCGCTGCTGACGGAGTCGGTGCTGCTGTTCAACCGCAAGGGCTATCGCGACACCACGATGGAGGAGATCGGCTCTGCGGTCGGCATGCCGACGTCGGGGATCTACCGGTACTTCTCGGGCAAGAACGACATCCTCGCCGCGATCTATCGGCGCGCCGCCGATCGGCTGTCGTCGGAGGCGTCGTCGATCATGGGCTCGATCTCGGATCCGGAAGAGGCGCTGACCGCGTTGATCGATGCCTACGTCGGACGGTCGTTCGCCCATCCCGAACTGGCCTATGTGTACTACACGGAACGATCCAACATGGCGCCCGCCGACCAGAAGATCCTGCGGAACCTGCAGCGGGCCACGGTCGAATCGTGGGTGCGGCTCGTCGTCGCGATCCGGTCGGACTGGACGCTCGGGCAGGCGCGGTTCGCCGTGCACGCGGCCATGGCGCTGGTGATCGACGTCGGCAGGCTGGTGCACTACGACAACACAGCGCAGTCACGGATGACCGTCGGCAGGCTGCTTGACCTCACACTGCTGGGCCGCTACCGGTTGCGGACGACGTTGCCCGCCAGGTAGGCGCCGTAGCCGAGCAGCCCGACGACGGCTGGTTTCCGCATCTTCTCCGAGGCGAGCCCGAGCCCGATCGCGGTTTCGATGCCGCCGTCGATGTAGAGATGCTTGCGGGTGTCGCGCGGGAACGCCTGCGCGGTGATGTCGTCGAACAACTCGGGCTTGACGAAGTGTGCAACGCCGACGCCGGCGATCGCAAGGCCCGCGAGCTTGGCCACGCGGGACCCTCCAGATCTCTTCGTGGACAGGACTCGTTCCTCTCTGATCAAGCGAACTGGTAGTCGCTCAACGGAAACTGCGATGCCTCCTTGATGGCGAGGCGGGTGGACATGGGACGTAACAGCGTAGCCTCGCCGTGCGGATTGAAGTAGTAGGAGCGCGCCGTGGCACAGTTGCCGGCCGCGAACACCGAATCACCGATCAGGTCGGTCATCTGGTCGAGATAGCGGGCGTTGGCCTCGCCCGTCACTTCGAAAGTGTCAGCGCCGCGGCGTTTCATCTCGCCGAGCAACCGGTCCATGTGGCGCATCTGGTATTCCATCGTGTTGAAGAAGTTCAATCCCAGGAACGCATACGGGCTGGCAAGACTGAGGTAATTCGGGAAGTGCGGGATCGACACACCCTGGTACGCCTGGAATCGCGTCTCGCGCCACCACTTTCCGAGATTGCGACCCCGACGTCCCACGACCTCGAATGCCGGGAAGTTGGCTTCCCAAAGATCGAAGCCGGTGGCCATCACCAACGTGTCGATGACGGTCTTCGTGCCGTCCTTGGCCACGATGCCGTCCGCCTCGATGTGGTCGATCCCGCCGTCCTGGAGGTGCACGTTCGGCTTGGTGAAGGTGCGATAGTAGCTGTTGGAGAAAGTCGGTCTCTTGCACCCGAGGTCGTAGTCGGGCGTGAGACTGTCGCGCAGCTTCTTGTCGCGGATCTGAACGAACCGAAGCATCTTGGCGAGGTCAGTCGCGCTGATGTTGAGTCGACGGAATAGCAACTGTCGATGATGCAGAGCCGTGTACGCGAAGAATTCGTAGATTGCGCCGGTGATGGCGCGAATTATCCGTTGCGTCAACGGAACGCGGCGAAACAGACGCTTCACTGATTCAGGGAAACGGAAGTCGAGCTGTGGTACTACCCAAATTGGGGTGCGCTGATACACGCTGAGATCTGCCGCCACTTTGGCCAGCTCGGGTACCAGCTGAACCGCGGTGGCGCCGGTGCCGATGACCGCGATACGCCGACCGGCCGCATCGTAGGTGTTGTCCCAATCGGCGGTATGGACGATCTTGCCTGCGAAATCGGCGATGCCCGGGATCTCCGGCAGCCGCGGCTGTGAGAGAAAGCCTGTCGCGGTGACGAGGATGCGGGCAGTGACTCTGTCGCCGCCGGCGAGCGCGATATGCCACACCTTTGCGTCCTCATCCCAGCCTGCTGCCTCGACTGTGGTGTTGAAACGCATGTGGCGACGTATGTCGTATTTGTCGGCGACATCGTCGGCGTACCGCTTGATCTCCGTGCCGGTCGAGTACAGCCGCGACCAGTTCGGATTGGGCTCGAAGGAATAGGAGTACGCCGTGGTGGGGACGTCGACGGCCAAACCGGGGTAGTGATTGACGAGCCAGGTCCCCCCAAGGTCGTCCTCGCGTTCGATGATCACGAAGTTCTCGTAGCCGAGCCGCCGCAGCTGAATCGCCGCCCCGATTCCCCCGAATCCCGCCCCGACGACGACCGCGTCAAAATGTTGCGGAGTCACATAGTCCAGGATACGAGGTCAAACCCAAAGATCGACTTCCGACACCTGGGTTAGCTCACTTCTTGAGGGTTCCGGTGCGCGGCGTATCGCTGGTCGCGATGCAGGTCACATCGCGGTCGCCCTGCCCCCACGAGTCCTCGCTCGGATAGAGCACGAACAGCCCGACCTCCGGGTCGCGCGACGCTTCCGGCGAGTACTTGTCCAGCTCAGGAGCACATTTGTTCTGGTATTCCTCGATGGCCGCGGTGCCGGGGAAGTTCCCGTCGGGCATCGTCATGATCTTGAAGATCTCGCCCTTGTGGGGTTCGGTGCACGGCGCGGTGTCGACGGTAAGCACGAGCCCCGATGCGGGCAGTTCCTTGAGGCAGTCGCCCGCCTTCACCTCGTTGGCGCCGACGGTGCCGCTGCCGACGGTGAAGTAGAAGACGATCCCCGCGATGAGCGCCAGCACCCACACCGCCGACAGCACAAGGCCTGCGATCGCCATGCCGCGCCCGCCCTGCCCGGCGCGGGCGCGTCGCAGGCCGACGATGCCGCAGACGACGCTGATCAGAACTCCGCCGAGGATGCCGAAGATCAGCGAGATGATCGCCCACCAGTTGGTGGTGTTGGTCGGCCGCGGCGGATACGGTCCCTGCGGCGGATATGGACCCGGCGGCGGGTAGTACGGACCGGGTGGCTGGCCGGGGTAGGGACCGGGTGGCGGCGGAGGAGGGTACGGCTGTTGTTGCGGCGGCGAAGGATACGGTCCCTGCGGCGGTGACTGATGAGGTGGTGGATGGCCCGGCGGCATGCTCACGGGAGCAACCGTAGCGCCGCGTCGACGGCGAGGCCCGGCACGTCCAGCGACTTGGAGCCGAGGTCGTGACGGGCGCCGGTGACTTCGACGAGCTCGGTGGCTGCGGGGATCAGCGCAGCGGCGGCGCGCAACTCCTCGATCGAGCCGAACGGGTCTGACGTGCCGTGGGTGAACACCGTCGGCACATCGATGCTCGGCAGGTGCTCGGTACGCAGCCGCTCCGGCTTTCCCGGCGGGTGCAGTGGGTACGAGAACAGCGTCAGCACATCGATCTTGGCGGTGCCCTCGGCAACGACCATCGACGTCATCCGCCCGCCGTAGGAATGGCCGCCTGCGATGACGGGGCCGTCGGCCATCGTGCGCACCAGTTCGATGGCTTCGACGATGCCCGCCTGATCCTTCGCCGCGGATCCGGACGGCGGGCCCTTCGGCCGCCGCCTGCGATAGGGCAGGTTGTAGCGCACCGCGAGCCAGCCCCGACGGGCCCATTCGTCACAGATCTTCTTCAGCAGCGCGGACTCCCGGCTACCGCCCGCGCCGTGGGTCAGCACGACGACGCCGACCGGCTTTCCGTCGGGTTCGTGGCCGATGCCCGCTATCGAGTCGATGTTCACGAGCCCAGTCTGAACAACGGCGACACCGGCCCGTGACCGTGACCCAACGGATAGGCGGCGCGCAGACATTCGGTCACCCACGACTTGGCGAACGCGACGGCGTCGGGGACTGAGTAGCCGTGCGCCAGCGCGCTGGCCGTGGCCGCGGCCAGCGTGTCGCCGGCGCCGTGATCGTCGCCGGTGTCGATGCGCGGTGCGTCGAACTCGTAGAAGTCCGTGCCGTCGTACAGCAGGTCGGGGCTGTCGCGGCGAGGACCGCAGATGCCCGCCCTTGACCAGTGCCCACTGCGGCCCGAGCGCGTGCAGGGCGCGGGCCGCCTCGCGCTGGGAGGTCTGCGTCGACGACATCGATGTCGACGAGCAGTCGCACCTCGTCGAGGTTCGGGGTGACCAGCGTCGCCAGCGGAAACAGTTCGCCGCGAAGCGAATCCAGCGCGCTCGGGTGCAGCAGCGGGTCGCCGTGCATCGACGCGCACACCGGATCGACGACCAACGGCACCGTCACCCGCCAGCCCCTGCGCACGCCAGGTCTCGGCCACCGTGGCGATGATCGCGGACGACGCCAGCATGCCCGGTCTTGGCGGCCTGTATCCCGATATCGGTCGCCACCGCTCGCGATCTGGCCGGCGATGACGTCCAGCGGGAATCTCGTGAAAACCCTTGACGCCCACCGAGTTCTGCACCGTCACCGCTGTCACCGCGACGCAGGCGTGCATGCCGAGCAGAGCGAAGGTGCGCATGTCGGCCTGGATGCCCGCACCGCCGCCGGAGTCGGAGCCGGCGATGGTCATGCACCCGCAGCGGGGTCTGGCCCGGTGGGGCAGCGGAAGGAACTTCACGCGCTCGATCGCGGTCAAGGGCAGATACACCCGGTTGCCGTGCTCGGCGAACTCCGGACTTCTCGGCCATCCCTTGCTCGACGTCGACCGGGTGGCGTCGCGGACGTCCTGGGTGATGCGCATCGAGCAGAACTTCGGGCCCGCACATCGAGCAGAAGTGCGCGGTCTTGGCCGGCTCGGCGGGCAGCGTCTCGTCGTGGAACTCGCGCGCGGTGTCCGGGTCGAGCGACAGCGCGAACTGGTCGTTCCACCGGAACTCGAACCGCGCCGTGGACAGCGCGTCGTCGCGCTGCTGGGCGCGCGGATGCCCCTTGGCCAGGTCGGCGGCGTGCGCGGCGATCTTGTAGGCGATCACGCCGTCCTTGACGTCCTTGCGGTCGGGCAGCCCGAGGTGCTCCTTCGGGGTGACGTAGCACAGCATCGCGGTGCCGGCCTGGGCGATGATCGCCGCGCCGATCGCCGAGGTGATGTGGTCGTAGGCCGGGTGCGATGTCGGTGGCCAGCGGGCCGAGCGTGTAGAACGGCGCCTCCTCGCACAGCTCCTCCTCGAGCCGCACGTTCTCGACGATCTTGTGCATCGGGACGTGGCCCGGGCCCTTCGATCATCACCTGCACGCCATGGGATTTCGCGATCTTGGTCAGCTCGCCGAGGGTGCGCAGCTCGGCGAACTGCGCCGCGTCGTTGGCGTCGGCGATCGAGCCGGGCCGCAGTCCGTCGCCGAGGGAGAAGGTGACGTCGTAGCGGGCCAGGATCTCGCACAGCTCGCTCGAAGTGGGTGTACAGGAACGACTCCCGGTGGTGCGCCAGGCACCACGCCGCCATGATCGAACCGCCGCGCGACACGATGCCGGTGACCCGCTTGACGGTCAGCGGCACGTAGCGCAGCAGCACCCCGGCGTGCACGGTCATGTAGTCCACGCCCTGCTCGCACTGCTCGATCACGGTGTCGCGGTAGAGTCTCCCAGGTCAGCTGCGGTCGGATCGCCGTTGACCTTCTCCAGCGCCTGGTAGATCGGCACCGTGCCGACCGGCACCGGGGAGTTGCGCAGGATCCACTCGCGGGTCTCGTGGATGTCGCTGGCCGGTGGACAGGTCCATGATGGTGTCGGCGCCCCAGCGGGTGGCCCACACCATCTTGTCGACCTCCTCGGCGATCGACGAGGTGACCGCGGAGTTGCCGATGTTGGCGTTGACCTTCACCGCGAACGCCTTGCCGATGATCATCGGCTCGCTCTCGGGGTGGTTGTGGTTGGCCGGGATCACCGCGCGGCCGCGGGCGACCTCGTCGCGCACCAGCTCGGCGGGCGACGCCCTCGCGCGCGGCGATGAACGCCATCTCGGCGGTGATCTCGCCGGCCCGCGCGCGCTGCAGCTGGGTGCCGCGGTCGCGCACCACGTCGCGGCGCGCGGCGGCAGGCCCGCGGTCAGGTCGATGACGGCGTCGGGATCGGTGTAGGGGCCGGAGGTGTCGTAGAGGTCCAGGTGCTCGCCGTTGGTCAGGTTGCACCCGGCGGAACGGCACCCGGGCACCGTCGGGCGTCGCGGTAGATCTTCGTGCTGCCCGCGATCGGGCCGGTGGTGACGGACGGATCGACAGCGACGTCGTCATGATCAACTCCCTACGCCGGCATTACCCGGTCAGGTTCGTACGGTCGACGGCCCCAGCCGTCCTCTCAGCGCACTGGTGTGCGCTCCCGCGTGGTTTCTGTGGCCGACTCCACGCTATCGCAGCGCCGTCGGGAACACAGATTGCCCCGCTGAAGGTTTGTATAGCTAATATATGTGTTTTGAGCCGAGACGATACGTAAGCGAAGAGCTAGATGACGACTGAGATCGAGATGACGAAACCCCCGATCGTGGCGAACCCCGAAGTAGCCGTGACCGAGACTGGGCGGCGCCGGAAGGCGATCGACCACGACCACCCCTACTACAAGTGGATCGCGCTGTCCAACACCACGCTGGGCACGCTGCTGGCGACGATCAACGCGTCGATCGTGCTGATCTCGCTGCCGGCGATCTTCCGGGGCATCGGGCTTAATCCTCTGGCCCCCGGCAACGTCAGCTACCTGCTGTGGATGCTGATGGGCTACCTGGTGGTCACGGCCGTGCTGGTCGTGCTCTTCGGCCGGCTCGGCGACATGTTCGGCCGGGTCCGCATCTACAACCTCGGCTTCATCGTCTTCACCATCGCGGCAATCGCGCTGTCCTTCGACCCGTTCCATCTCGGCGGCGGCGCGTTGTGGCTGATCGGCTGGCGTGTGATCCAGGGCATCGGCGGCGCGATGCTGATGGCGTCGTCGTCGGCGATCCTGACCGACGCGTTCCCCGCCAATCAGCGCGGAATGGCGCTCGGGCGTGAACATGGTGGCCGCGGTCGCCGGGTCGTTCCTCGGCCTGCTGATCGGCGGCGTGCTGTCCGAATGGCACTGGAAGGCGGTGTTCTGGGTCGGTGTGCCCGATCGGCATCATCGGCACCATCTGGAGCCTGCGTTCGCTGCATGAACTCGGTGTGCGCACCCCGGGCAAGCTGGACTGGGCGGGCTGTCTGACGTTCGGCATCGGGCTGACGGTTCTGCTGACCGGTATCACCTACGGCATCCAGCCCTATGGAGACGCCACCACCGGATGGGCCAGTCCGTGGGTGCTCGGCGCGATCATCGCCGGGGTGGGTCTGTTGGTGGCCTTCTGCTTCATCGAACTGCGGGTGGCCCAGCCGATGGTGAACATCCGGTTGTTCCGTTCGACGGCGTTCGGGATGGGCAACCTCGCCGGGCTGATGTCGTCGGTCGGTCGTGGCGGCCTTCAGTTCATGCTCATCGTCTGGCTGCAGGGCATCTGGCTTCCGTTGCACGGCTACAGCTTCGAATCGACCCCGCTGTGGGCAGGCATCTACATGCTGCCGATGACTGCGGGCTTCCTGGTCGCCGGGCCGCTTGCCGGATCGCTGTCGGACCGCTTCGGCGCCCGTCCCTTCACCGTCGGCGGCATGGCGCTGATGGCCGTGACCTTCGTCGCGCTGGTGATGATCCCGGTGGACTTCAACTACTGGGTGTTCGCGGTGCTGGTCTTCCTCAACGGGCTCGGCGGAGGCATCTTCACCGCGCCCAATACGGCGGCGATCATGTCCAGCGTTCCCGCCGCCGAGCGCGGTGCCGCGTCGGGCGTGCGCGCGACGTTCTTCAACGCGGGGTCGTCGTTGTCGATCGGCATCTTCTTCTCGCTGATGATCGTCGGGCTCGCGCACACGCTGCCCGGCGCGATGAGCCAGGGCCTGCAGGAGCAAGGTGTCTCCGCGTCGGTGGCAAACGACGTTGCCAACCTGCCACCCGTCGGCAGCCTGTTCGCGGCGTTCCTCGGCTACAACCCGATCGCGCGAGCTGCTGACTCCATCGGGTGCGCTTCAGCAGCCGGGGGTCAATGCCGACGTGCTCACCGGTAAGACGTTCTTCCCGCACCTGATCACCGAGCCGTTCCACTCCGGCCTCACCGTGGTCTTCATCGCCGCAGCGGTGATGATGGTGATCGGGTTGGTCGCGTCGCTGTTCAACCCCGGCCGCTACGCCACCGCACCGAACGCAGACAACGCTGCCTGATCGGGTGTAACGCTCTCGCGATGCGGGGTATCCGGTCTTCGTGACCAGCGTCGGCCACCGATCCCACGACATCAAGGCTGGCTGGCCGAACGTGCAGGCGAATGGGATTTGCAGGGTCCGGACGAAGCGACGATGCAGCGCCAGATGTTCTTCTGGAACGCTTTGGTCGACTACTGGTTCCGCATGGAGTTCGACGGCTGGGAGAACCTTCCCGAGCCGCCGGTGCTTCTAGTGGGCATCCACTCCGGCGCCCCGTTTGTATGGGACGCGTGGACCGTCGGCGTCCAATGGTGGCGGCGTTTCGGCCAGGACAGGCTTCTGCACGGCACCGCACATGATGCCCTGATGGCGATCCCCTTGATCGGTAGATACTTTCGCGCGATGGGCGTGCTTCCCGCCGCACCGGATTCGATGGCGACAGCACTGGCAGAGGGTCGCGACGTTGCTGTATGGCCGGGCGGCGAAGTGGACTCCCTGCGACCGTGGCACGAACGCGACAGGGCCAACCTCGCAGGTCGCAGCGGCTTCGTGAAGATGGCCATTCGCGCAGGGGTCCCGATTGTTCCGATCGCGACGGTAGGGGCTGGCGACGCGATGCCTGTGCTGATCCGCGGCGACCGACTCTCGCAGATGCTGCGGTTGGACAAGCTGCTGCGGCTGAAGGTCTTCCCGGCGGCGTTATCGCTGCCGTGGGGCGTGGCGCCTGCCGCGTTGCCGCAGTTTCCCCTTCCGGCCAAGATCAGGACCCGCCTCATGCCCGCGGTCGACGTCGACCACGACCCGGCTCGTGCGGACGACGCGGAGTACATCGAACACAAGTACCGTGAGATTGAATCAAGTATTCAGCGGGGCATGGATGCATTGGCGCGCAGGCGCGCCCTGCCGATGTTCGGTTGAGTCGGTCAGACGGGACCGGTACTCACTTTCGTTGGGGCCGTGGACTTTTGGCGAAGATCCTCAACTTGAGTCTCGAGATAGGCGCGGAGGTCCTCGACTCGTTTCAGGCCCTTTTCGGTGTCGAGGACTGCTTTCAGCGCATCCGCCAGATGGTCCGTCGCCTTGACAGGCGTGGTGGCGTGCTTATTCGCCACATCTGTGAGCATCTTCAGGATCAGCTCCGCGCCGTCCAATCTGCCCCAGAGGTAGTCGTTTTCGCGGAACTCCGCCTCGAAGAAGGCTGCGAAATGATGGACAGGAAGGCCCTTCAGCTTGGCCGGCGTCGGCTCGCCCTCCTCCGGTGACCTGAGCCTCCGGCGCTCCTCGATGGGTGGTTTCAGTGCGCCCGCGGCGATCGGGCTGAACTGCGCTACCGGAATCGGCGTGAGCTGAGGCAACTCCGTCAGAGAGATCGTCGGGAAGAGGATGCCGTCCCAGAGCGCGAATCCCAGATACCGGTTGAGCAGCGAGTTCTTGGCTGTTTCCGACCCCCAGTTCTTGGTGTACTTCTGAAACGCATCGAGAAGCTGGTGGCTGTCATCGCATGCCGGCTTCAGTTCATCGGCATACCGGTTGAAGACTTCCTGGAGTCGTTGCCGGTTCTGGTCATCCCTCGCGAAGTCCTCGGGATCGACCTTGACGACGCCCTCGTCGCTCAGGCGCAGGAAATCCAATGCGTGGTCCCCGTAGATCAGCGCGACCGCACCGAAGGTCACGTCCCGAATCTTGGTGATCATGTCCCAGACCGTCGACTTCAGTGCGTTGAGATCCTCGACCGGCGGTCGCCAACCTTGGTCGCCGACGAAGTCGTACAAGTTGTTGATTTGGCCGAGGATGAACATCAACCGCCGTTCGCGATACGGCATGTCGGTCTGTCGCAACAGATCGCCGAGCGCACGTGTGTGTCCCCCTTGCCACACGTCGTGCTGACGTGCCCAGGCGATCCACGTGGCGACGACGAAACCCGCTTTTGCAGACGGTCTCGCGGATCCGAAACACCGGTTCACTTCATCTGCGAGCCGATTCATCACGGCTTCGAACTTCAGCCGCTGATATGTCGACCACGCCGGACCCAGAGAGTCCCGCGCCTTGGCGTACACCTTGTCCGACACAGCCTGGATCAGCCCGTCCGGTGTCGGGCCCTCGTCGGCGCCCGTGAGATTGTCGACAAGTTGCGCGGTGCTCAGCGTTTCCGCGGGCAACGGTTGCCCTTGTTCGGCTTTGTCCGACCCCATCTCTTGCAGAGCCGCATTCGTTCTCTTTTCGACATAACTCTCCTGTTGCTCGGCGATCGCCTGGACCTCGGCGATCCGCCAGTTCATATCGCGCAGCTTGGTCAAGTCCGTCAGGATCGGATGGCTGCCGCGCACAGTCGAGACAGCGACAAGGTCCTTGAGGTATCGCCTCTTCGTGTCTACCGGCTTCTCACGGGTGCTCGAATAGAGTTCCTGACCCGGATCGGGCTCGATGTAAATCAGCTCTCTGTACACCCGCATTTGTGCCCTACGCCTGACGATCGCATCGATCACCAGATCGAACGGCGCGTTGTCCAGGACACCTCCGTCGACGAAGAAGACGTCATCGGTCCGGTCCTTGTCGTACTGGCATAGGAAGGTGGTATCCGGGTGGAGTTGGACCTCCTTGTCCACTTCCTCTCTGAACATACGTTGGCTGACTGGGGCGAATGCGCCGGGGAAGCTGGAGGTCGCGCGGCCGGCGAATGCCAGATCAGCGGTGTAGTCCGGCCCGAACTGGACCAGATCGGTCCCCGTGCCGCTGAACGTCAGCACCTGACGGTAGTCGCGGTCCCTGTTGCTGGCTCCCCCGATGCCAGACGGAACCAGCACCTCGAATCCGCTGAGATCCGTTGTCGGCACGTACAGCTCCAGCCCGCGGTCTGCATCTGACAACAGCGAGTCGGCGTCGGAATCACGATTGTCTTCCATCGCCGTCAGTGCTTCAAGCAGCAGCTTGGACATGTACTCCCCACGCAACGGCGATGACGAGCCGAGGATCCTGACCAGCTGGCGGACGACGGTCGATGCGACCTGCGCGACGAGCCCAAATATCCGCGTCCCGCGAAGGAGCTTGCGGATGTCGCCGTCGTCGATCCAGACCTTCTTCAGCGGCTCGAGGCTGGCGTTGCGAGCGATGGCCTTGCCCAACGCGATGCCATTGATGCCACCCGCGGACGTGCCGCCGATGATGTCGATGTTCACCTGCAGTCTTGGGCCGTGCTCGGCGATGTCGGTCAGCGCATCGAAGTACACCTTCTCTGTTCCGTTCGGGAACGGATTCTTTCCGCGTCTCGTATCGAATTGCCTTGCAGCGCAAATTAATTTGTGAAGCTCCTTGGTGACTCCGTGCATGTAAACGGCCAGCGATACGCCGCCGTAGCACACCACTGCCAAGCGCAATTCGGCATTCTGCTCGTCCATCACACCACCCCTGTGCCTATAGCGCCGAAAGGTCGGATCGGTGCTATCGCCGTGAGGGTAATTCCCCGTAACTCATTGTGCAGAGTCTTCGCAGAACTCAGGCGCCTGCCAGTTCGACGAGCACCGGCGCATGATCGCTGGGCGCTTTGCCCTTGCGTTCCTCGCGGACGATCTCGGCGTGGCTGACCCGCGCCGCCAGTGCTGGGGAGCCGAGGATGAAGTCGATGCGCATGCCGCGGTTTTTCGGGAATCGCAGTTGTGTGTAGTCCCAGTAGGTGAACACCGCTGGGCCCGGTGTGAAAGGCCTTACCACATCAGCGAATTGGGCTTCGATGACCGCATTGAAGGCAGCGCGTTCGGGTCCGGTCACGTGGGTGCTGCCGCGGTAGAACTCGACGCTCCACACGTCGTCGTCCGTCGGTGCGATGTTCCAATCGCCGGTCAGCGCGATCTGCGCCTGCGGGTCGTCGGCCAGCCACGCATGCGCCGTATTTCTCAGTGCGGCAAGCCACTCCAGCTTGTAGCCGTAGTGCGGTGAATCGACCGTGCGACCGTTGGGCACGTACAGGCTCCACACCCGAACGCCGTCACACGTCGCGCCGAGCGCCCGCGCTTCGGCCGCCGCCTCGACCGGGGCCTTTCCGCTCCTCACGTCCGCGGCGGCATTGTCACTCCACGTCGGCTGCCCGTCGAAGCCGACCTGCACATCGTCGACGCCGACCCGCGACGCGATCGCAACACCGTTCCACTGGTTGAATCCGCAGTGCACGACCTCGTAACCGATGGCGGCGAACGGCATCGTCGGGAACTGGTCGTCAGAGCACTTGGTCTCCTGCATCGCGAGCACGTCGACGTCGGCGCGCTCCAGCCAGTCGGTGACGCGGTCGACGCGGGCCCGGATCGAGTTCACGTTCCACGTCGCCAGCCGCATGGCTACAGGCTACGGGCGTCGATGTAGCGGGTTCGGTGCGCGGCGGTGAACCCCAGCCGCTCATACAGCGCGATCGCGGCGGCGTTGTCGACCAGCACCTGTACGTAGCTGCTGCGTGCGCCCTGCCCTTCGGCCCACGCCATCAGCGCCGAGCACAGTGCGCGTGCGTGCCCGCGACGCCGCTGGTCGTCGGCCACTCGTACGGCCGACAGTCCCGCCCAGCGGGTCCCCTCGGGCGCGGTCGTCACCGCCGCACGTCCCACGGCCGCCCCGGTTCGGGTGCCGAACGTGACAGTGCCGTCGACGACGGCGGTCAACACGTCGACGGGGACGTCCCGTTGGTAGAGCCGCAGCCAGTGCTCGTCAGGTTGCGGTGCCAGCAACACGGTCGCATCGGGCTCACCGGCGGGCAGATCGCGCACCATCACGACCGTCTCCAGATGCACCGGAACGCCTTTCGGCACCGCAAGCAACCGGTCGGGCACGGCGAGCCACGGGGTCTGTCCGCGCTGTGCGTACCATTTGGCGATCGCGGGTATCGCAGCCGTGCTGGCCTCGAGGCCAAGCGGCACAGCCGAATTCGCGCGGTGCGTATGACCTCCCGCACCGCGAAGCAGCCAGCCGTCGATCCATGTCTGTTCGGTGCCGGGCCACGCCAGCGCAGCGGCGTGCTCGGTCGCGCGGATCTGCGACGTACGCATCGGCGCCGCGGTCAATGCGCGCACCGCAACGACATCGTCGGGCGCGATCTCCACCACCGCACCGGTTTTCGTCTGCACCTTCAGCCGGGTACCCGTTTCGATCAGGTGGCCGATCACGTCGGTCAGAGGCGGCACCGAACCGGCGGGGCGCCGGTAGCGCAGGCTGACCCGGGTGCCCACCGCGGGCAGGTCGGCCACGCTAGTGACCGAACGGGTCGGGGTCCTCGCCGGGCATCCACGTCAGCCCGGGGACACCCCAACCGTGCGACTTCACCGCCCGCTTCGCGCTGCGCGCGTACCTGCCGACGAGCCGGTCCAGGTAGAGGAACCCGTCGAGGTGCCCGGTTTCGTGCTGCAGCATGCGCGCGAACAGCCCGTTGCCCTCGAGCGTGATCGGGGTGCCGTCGGCGTCCAGCCCGGTCACCCGGGCCCAGTCGGCACGGCCGGTGGGGAAGTTCTCGCCGGGCACCGACAGGCAGCCTTCGTCGTCGTCGTCGGGATCCGGCATCGTCTCGGGCACCTCGGAGGTCTCGAGCACCGGATTGACGATCACGCCGCGGCGACGCGCGGTCTTGCCGCGGTCTTCCGCACAGTCGTAGACGAACACCCGCGCCGACACACCGATCTGGTTTGCCGCGAGCCCGACGCCGTATGCGGCGTCCATTGTCTCGAAGAGGTCTGTGATCAAGTCGGCAAGATCGGATGGCAGCGAACCATCGTCGGCCACCGGCACGGGAGTCGCTGCGGTGTGTAGTACGGGATCTCCGACGATTCGGATGGGTCTTACTGCCACGGTTGGCAAGCTTAAGTGAGCCGACTCGCCCGGTTGGCTGACGGCCCAGCAAGCGATGCCGTGGTTGAATATTCGCCGTATCGCTAGCGAGCTCGAGTGTGGGAAGGGTCCAGGAGCAACATGGACGGCGCCATGGCGCGGACTGAGCAATCCGGGGACGACTCAGCTCTCAGTGATGGGCTGACCCGCCGAGAACACGACATTCTGGCGTTCGAGCGCCAGTGGTGGAAATACGCGGGTGCGAAGGAAGACGCCATCAAGGAACTGTTCTCGATGTCGGCGACACGCTACTACCAGGTGCTGAACGCGCTTGTGGACCGTCCCGAGGCGCTGGCAGCCGATCCGATGCTGGTCAAGCGCCTTCGGCGGCTGCGGGCCAGCAGGCAGAAAGCGCGGGCCGCGCGCCGCCTCGGCTTCGAGGTGACCTGAGGATTTCGTGGGTCTGCACACCGCGCCGATACAGTAGGGCGCGATGAACGAGCGCCATTCCGACTCCTCCGGACTGCCCCTTCGCGCCATGGTGATGGTGCTGCTGTTTCTGGGCGTGGTCTTTCTGCTGGTCGGCTTCCAGGCGATGGGCTCAGGTGACGACTCCAGCGCCGACGATTCCCCGGTGGCCACCGTGTCCACCACCGCGACACCTCCGCCGGCGTCTCCCGCACCGGCGGCCAAGGCCGACGTGCGGGTCTACAACATCTCCGAGACCCCCGGTGCCGCCGAGAACACCGCGAACCAGCTGCGGCAGGCCGGCTGGAACGTCACCGAGACCGGAAACCTCACCCTCGAGGGTGTGACGGCGACCACCGTCTACTTCAGCGACGCGCCAGGCGAGAAGGAATCCGCCGATCAGGTCGGCCAACTGCTGCAAGCTCCGGTGGAACCAAGGGCGCCCGGACTGGCCGAGCAACCACCGGGCGTGATCGTGGCGGTGACGGGATAGGCTCACGGGCATGTTCAGGACCGTGGCAGTCGCTGCCCTCTTCGCCGTGCCCGCACTCGCGCTGAGTGCCTGCAGCCCCAACGAACCAGTGGCGACACAGCCGGGCACCACCCCGCCGGTCTGGACCGGATCGCCTGCGCCGTCTCCGTCGGCCGGTGAGGGTCAGAACGAAGGACACGCCGCCTCCGGCGAGAAACTCACCGCGCAACTGAAGAACGCAGGCGGCACCACGGTGGCGACCGCCGACTTCGAGTTCAGCTCCGGCTTCGTGACCATCACCGTCAAGACGACCGGTTCGGGTCAGCTGACACCGGGCTTCCACGGTCTGCACATTCACTCGGTCGGCAAGTGTGAAGCCGACTCCGTCGCGCCGACCGGAGGCCCGCCAGGGGATTTCGATTCCGCGGGAGCGCATTTCCAGGCGCCCGGCCACAACGGCCATCCGGCCAGTGGTGACCTGACGTCGCTGCAGGTGCGCCAGGACGGCACCGCCGAACTGGTCACCACCACCGACGCGTTCACCGCGGAGGACCTGCAGGCGGGCGCAAAGACGTCGATCATCATCCACGAGAAGGCCGACAACTTCGCCAACATCCCGCCGGAGCGCTACCAGCAGATCAACGGCACTCCGCCGCCCGACCAGACCACGATGGCCACCGGCGACGCCGGAAAGCGGGTCGCGTGCGGTGTTATCGGCACCGGTTAACAGTCACATCGATTTCGCCGGGTCACCCCGGCCGACTGTTGGCGTCGAATGGGAATTCGCACTCGTCGACGCCGAGACCCGTGACCTGAGCAACGAGGCGGCCGCGGTCATCGCCGAAATCGGTGAAAACCCGCGTGTGCACAAGGAATTGCTGCGCAACACCGTCGAGGTCGTCACGGGCATCTGCGAGAACGCCGGCCAGGCGATGGACGACCTGTCCGCCACGCTGCTGCCTGCGCGCCGCATCGTGCGCGATCGAGGCATGGAACTGTTCTGCGCGGGTACGCATCCGTTCGCGAAATGGTCGGCCCAGAAGCTGACCGATGCGCCTCGCTACGCGGAGTTGATCAAGCGCACACAGTGGTGGGGCCGCCAGATGCTGATCTGGGGTGTGCACGTGCACGTCGGTATCTCGTCGGCGCACAAGGTGATGCCGATCGTCACCTCGCTGCTGAAACACTATCCGCACCTGCTTGCGCTGTCGTCGTCATCGCCCTACTGGGACGGTGAGGACACTGGCTATGCCAGCAACCGCGCGATGATGTTCCAGCAGCTGCCGACGGCAGGCCTGCCGTTCCACTTTCAGACGTGGGCGCAGTGGGAGGGCTTCGTCCACGACCAGAAGAAGACCGGCATCATCGACCACATGAACGAGATCCGTTGGGATATAAGGCCTTCCCCGCATCTCGGCACCGTGGAGGTGCGCATCTTCGACGGCGTGTCCAACCTTCGTGAGCTCAGCGCGCTGACGGCATTGACCCACTGCCTGATCGTGGATCTGGACCGGCGGCTGGACGCCGGTGAGCAGCTGCCGACCATGCCGCCGTGGCACGTGCAGGAAAACAAATGGCGCGCTGCGCGTTACGGCCTCGACGCGGTGATCATCCTGGACGCCGACAGCAACGAACGGCTGGTCACCGAGGACCTCGACGAACTGCTCAACCGGCTCGAGCCGGTCGCGAAATCATTGCGCTGCGCCGACGAGCTCGCCAGAGTGGCCGAGATCTACGAGCTCGGCGCGTCCTACCAACGCCAGCGGCGGGTCGCCGAGGACAACGACGGTGATCTGCGCGCGGTGGTCGATGCGCTGGTCAGCGAGCTGGACATCTGACCGTGGCCGTCACACCGATGTTCCCGCTGGAGCGGGCGATGCTGCCGGGTGAGGAGCTGCCGCTTCGGATCTTCGAGCCCCGCTACTCGGCACTGGTGGCCGACTGCCTCGCGATGGACGACCCCGCGTTCGGCGTCGTGCTGATCGAGGCGGGCCGCGAAGTGGGCGGCGGGGACAGCCGAAACGACGTGGGGACGCTGGCGCACATCACCGAGGTCGCCGATTTCGGCGACGGCCGCTACCGGCTCAATTGTGTGATGGCTGAGCGGATCCGGGTGCTGGAGTGGCAGCCCGACAATCCCTATCCGCGGGCGGCCGTCGAGGTCTGGCCCGACGAGCCGGGCGAATCGGTCGCCGCTGACGACATCCGGGACGTCGAGGACCGCATGGTCGCGCTGTTCGAGCGGATCGCCAGCTCCCAGGGTGCCGATGTCAACGCGCGGGACATCGTCGCCGGCGCCGATGCCGCACCCGACGCCGCAATGTGGTTGTACGCGTTGACAACCCGTCTCCCCATGGGGCAGGCCGACCGGTACGCGGTGCTCGCGGCGCCGACGGTCGCGGCACGCGTGACGGCACTGCGCGACGCCGTGGAGACCGTCAGCGCACTGGTCGAGTTCCAGCTGTCGGGCGACTAGGAGGCCAGCTTCGCCTCGACGAAATCCGTACGGGGCGTGGTGTCCTCGGCGCCCGCCCTGCCGTATCTCGTCATCAGGTCCGTCGCGTCGATGGCCGATACTTCCCAGCCCCGCTCGGCGAACCACTCGGTGAGATCGGTGCGATCCTCGATGTACCACAGATCACCGACGTCGGGTGCGTCGTCGTCTGCGACGCCCGCCTCCTCGCGCAGGCGGCGCATCTGCTCGCGGCGGCTGTCCTGATACTCCCTGTCGAAGAAACCGTCACTGAAGGATTCCACTCCCACGCGGCTGCCGCGTGCGCTGAGCTCGGCGATGCGCTCGAACAACAGATCCTGCGCCTCGGCGGGCAGGTAGGGCAGCAGTCCCTCGGCCGCCCACGCCGTCGGCTCGCCGGGGTCGAATCCCGCATCCCGCAACGCCTTTGGCCAGTCATGCCGAAGGTCGACAGGAACGGCGACGTAGGTGGCGGCCGGCTCAACATGGTGTGCGCGCAAGGTCTCGGCCTTGAACGCAAGCACCTTCGGCTGGTCGATCTCGTAGACCACGCTGCCGTCGTTCCATGGCAGCCGCCACGCCCGTGCGTCCAGACCCGCGGCGAGGATCACCGCCTGGTCGATGCCTGCCGCACCCGCGGCGATGAAGAACTCGTCGAACCATTTGGTGCGCGAGGCGGCGTATCCGGAGATCGACCGGATCCGCTCGACGACGGGGGTCGGCGGGAGTTTCCAGCCGCGTGCGATGGCCTCGTCGATGAACATCTGCGCGTAGGGGTCGGTGTACAGCGGGCACTGCGACGTCGACTCCTGGGACCGCGCCCACGCCACGCCCAGTGCGGTCGCGCCGACGCTTTCGGTGATGTCCCAGGAGTCGTCGTCAGTTCTTGCCATTCGGTCCGCCTTCGGCATACTCGTGCAGTTCGTCCTTGGTGAGCAGGTCGTGAAGGTTCTGCTCGCGGTATGCCAGTTGCCCCACCCGGTTGGCCACGACCGGCGCGGTGATCAGCGTGAACGTGCCTGTCAGAATCAGCATGCCGACATCCACATTGCCACGCAGCCGGATCGCCGCCCCGGCCAGCACCAGCAGCAGGCCCAGCACCTGCGGCTTGGTCGCCGCGTGCATGCGCGACAGGGTGTCGGGGAACCGGACGACGCCGATCGCGGCCGTCAGCGCCAGCGCCGAACCGCCGAGCACAAGCACCGCGGTGAGGATCTCCGGAACGTTCATCGCGGATACCTGCTCTCGCGGCGCTTGTCCGCGTCGGGCACCCGGAAGCGCGCGACGCTCACCGAGCCGACGAAGCTGATCAGCGCGAGCGCGGTGAGGCTGTAGGTCACCGTCGTGTCCAGGCTGTAGGCGGCCCACACTCCTATCGCGCACATCGTCACCGCCACCAGGGTGTCCAGCCCCACCAACCGGTCCAGCGTGGTGGGCCCGGCCAGAATCCGGAACATCACGATGGCCGCGGCCGCGGACAGCATCACAGCGGCGATCACCCAAACCACATTCATGCCTCACCCTCTTCTCCGCGAAACGGAATTCCAGCAGAAGAAGTGCGAGTAGGGGCCTGCTGGAATTCCGTTTCGCGTTCGAACGTCGCCATCAGCAGCCGCTCCATCTGTTCGACCTGGCGGTAGAAGCGGGCCACCGCCTTCTCGTTGCCGACGTCGATCACATGCACGTAGAGCAGCCGTCGCTCCTGGTCGACCTCGAGCACCATCGAGCCCGGAATCACCGTGAGGATGTTGACGGCCAGCGCCAGCACCAGATCGGACTTGATCGCCATGTGAGCGCGCAGCACGGCACTCGTCGGCGGCGGTCCCGGCTTGATCGCCAGCCAGGCCACCTGCACGGACGACAGCACCAACTGGTAGGCGACCACGACGATCAGTCGCAACAGGGAAAGCGGATGAACCCGGCCTTCGACGGGCACCGCGGGAAGCGGCAACAACACCGTGATCAACAGCGCGATCACCAGGCCGCCGACGATGTTAGCGGCAGATACCTTGCCCCACAACAGAACCCATACCAGCATCAGCCAGCACAGCACCCACGCCCGCAGCAGGTGGCGTCTCATGGCCTCACCTCCCCGAGCACAGCGGAGATGTAGCGGTCGCGGTCGAGCACCTCGGCCGCCGCGCGATCGGCGTAGGAGACGATCGGACCGGCGAGCACGGTCAGTGTCAGCCCCACCGCGATCAGCGCCCCGGTCGGGGCCAGCATGCCGACCGGCATGCGGCCGACGTCGACGCGCTCGTCCAATGCGATGTCCTCGGCGTCGTCGAGCAGGACCGAAGGCGCGGCAGCCGCGAGATGACCCTCGGGCGCGTCGGCGCGGGCGCGCCAGAACGCCAGTGTCCAAACCCGGGAAATGACGTACAGCGTCAGCAGGCTGGTCACCACGCTGCCGCCGACGAGCAGCCACGCCAGCACGGACCCACTCTGGGCGCCGGCCTCCAGCAGCGCGACCTTGCCGATGAACCCGGAAAACGGCGGTATACCACCGAGATTGAGCGCGGGCACCACGAACACGAACGCCAGCAGCGGGCTGGCCGCGGCAAGCCCGCCCAGGCGCTGCAATGTCGACGCGCCCGCCTGCCGCTCGATCAGGCCGACGACGAGAAACAGCGTCGTCTGCACCAGAATGTGGTGGGCGACATAGTAGATCGCACCCGACAGCCCCAGTTCGCTGGACAGCGCGATGCCGAACACCATGTAGCCGATGTGGCTGACGAGGGTGAAGGACAACAGCCGCTTGATGTCGCTCTGGGCGATGGCACCGAGGATGCCGACGATCATCGTGAGGAAAGCCGCCACCATCAACATGCGGTCAAGGCCTGCGCCGGGGAACAGCAGCGTGTGCGCCCGGATGATCGCGTAGACACCGACTTTCGTCAGCAGGCCGGCGAACACAGCGGTGACGGGCGCGGGTGCCGTCGGGTAGGAGTCGGGCAGCCAGCTCGACAGCGGGAACACCGCGGCCTTGATGCCGAACGCCACGAGCAGCACGGCGAACAGCGCGCTTCGGGTGCCCGGCGATACGCCGTCGAGCCGGACGGCGACCTCGGCCATGTTGAGGGTGCCGGTCGCGGCGTAAATGAGCGCGATGCCGATCAGGAAGATCACCGACGACACCATCGACACCATCACGTAGGAGATGCCGACCCTGACCCGCTCGGTGCTCGCGCCGATGGTCAACAGCACGAAGCTGGCCGCGAGCAGCACCTCGAACCCGACGAACAGATTGAACAGATCGCCTGCCAGGAACGCATTGCACACACCGGCGGACAGCGCGAGGTAGGTGGGCAGGAAGATCGACACCGGTTGGTGCTCCCCGCCGTCGCGGATGCCCTGCCCGATGGCGTAGAACACGACGGCCAGCAACACGATCGACGACACGACCAGCATCAGCGCCGAAAGCCGGTCCACCACAAGGGTTATGCCCAGCGGGCCCATGCCTGGCACGCTCTGCGCCCAGCCGCCGACGTGCAGCGCGAGCGTGCCGTCGCGATCGGTCAGGTACAGCAGGGCAGCGCACACGACCACCACGGCCGACAGCGCGGCCAGCGTGATGGTGCGCTGCAGTCGTGGCCTTCGGCCCGCGAACATCGTCGCCGCCGCGCCGAGCAACGGGATCAGCACGGGCAGTGGAGTCAAGACGGCAGATGTGCTCACCGCGATCCCTCCATCCCTGGCAGCGCGTCCAGCTCGTCTGGCTCGTCGGTGTCGCGGGCAGGCTGCGGGACAGGCCTGGCTTCGTCGAGTGCTTCGAGCTCCTCGTCGGTGAGCTGAGAAACGCGGGTGTCCTCGGGATCGTTGACGACCTCTTCGTCTGTGGTCAGCCGATATGTGCGGTAGATCAACGACAGCACGAACGCCGCGATGCCCATGCTGATGACGATGGCGGTCAGGATCATGCCCTGCGCCAACGGATCTGCGGTCGCCGTCTCGCCGTTGCTGATCCTGCCGCGCACCGGCGGGTTGCCCGACGGGCCGCCGACCATCAGGATCAGCAGGTTGACGGCATTGCCGATGAGCAAGAGCCCGAGCAACATTCGGGTGAGGCCGCGTTCCAGCAGCAGATACACCCCGACGCTGGTGAGACCGCCGACCAGCACGAGCGGAATCAGGAATGTGGTCATCGCGCCACCGCCGCGGGCCGCTGCTCAGCCATGTCGACGTCGACGCGGGCGCCAAGGCTGCGCAGCACGTCGAGCACGAGACCGACGACGATCAGGTACACGCCGAGGTCGAAGAACAGCGCGGTGACGAGCTTGACGTGACCCAGCACCGGAATGTCGAACTGCAGCACCGCCGATGACAGCACAGGCGCGCCGAGGAACAGCGACGCGACCGCCGTGCATGCCGAAAGGGCGAGCCCGACGCCGAGGACCTTGCCCGCGTCCAACGGCAGCGTCTCACCGAGCTCGTAACGTCCGCCCGCGAGATACCGCAGCACGAGCGCCAGCCCGGCGGTCAGCCCACCGGCGAAGCCGCCGCCCGGCGTGTTGTGGCCCGCGAAGAAGAAGTACGCCGACAACACCATGATGAGCGGGAAGATCATCCGCGTCGCGACCTCGAGTACCAGGGAGCGGTGTCGCGGATCGCGCAGTTCGCTGCCGCGCAGCCAGGTGATGCCGCCCGCAGCGGGGCTGGTCGCGATCGCCGAAGTCGGCGGAATGTCGGGCTGGCCTGCGTCGGCGACCCGCGGCGCGGCACCGAAACGCCGGTGGCGGAACACCATTGACGCCACGCCGGTCGCGGCGACCAGCAGCACCGAGATCTCGCCGAGCGTGTCCCATGCCCGGATGTCGACAAGAAGCACATTGACGGTGTTGGAACCGTGTCCGCGGTAGTACGCGGCGTCGGGAAGCAGCTCGGCGATCGGCGTGCCGGTGCGGGCGGCCATCGCGAACGCCGCAAGCGTGGTCACGCTGGCGCCGACCGCGATCGCAAGCGCGGCGCGGGGCAACCGGTGCTTGCGGATCTTGGCGCTGTCGGATTCGGCGGGCAGTGTCCGCAACACCAGTACGAAGACGACGAGCGTGATGGTCTCCACCAGGAACTGCGTCAGCGCCAGGTCGGGCGCCCCGTGGAAGGCGAAGATGGCGCCGCAGCCGTAGCCGGTGACCCCCACCAGAAGCACTGCGGCCAACCGGTTGCGCATCACCGTCGCCCCGAGCGCGGCGGCAAGCATCAACAGGCCGACGACCACCTGCAGCGGCGAATCCCACAGCGCGAACTCGGGCCGGTCGCGCGCGCCGAGCGTCAGCGCCACGACCGGCACCACGGCCAGCGTCGCGAGGATCACCGACTGAGTGGCGGTGAGCGAGCCGCGCTGGGTGGTGCCCGTCAGCCGGACGGAGAGCATGTCCAACCCCCGGATCGCCGCGTCGTAGATGCGGTCGGCGTTGCCCAACGGCAGGTAGCCCATTCTGGCCCGGCGCAGCCGCGCCCTTCCGAAGAAGGCCGCGGTTCCGACCGCAAGCACCAAGGCGGACAGCAGGAGTGGCAGCCCAAGGCCGTGCCACAGTGCGAGGTCGTAGTCCGCCCCACCGGGGACCGTGTCGGCGTAGGTGTCCAGCGCGCGGTCCAGCGGGGCCGGCCACAAACCGAACAGCAGCCCGGCCGCGGCCAGGATCGCCGGCGCCGCGAGGAATGTGGCGTGCGGCTCGTGCATGGCCGCGACGCGCTTGCTGGGTTCGGCCCTTCCCTTCTTCGCGAACGCGCCCCACAGGAAGCGCAGGCTGTAGATGGTGGTGAACACCGAGCCGAAGACGATGCCTGCGAGCACGAAAGGCGCTGCCGAGCCCAGGGATTCGCTGTGCAGAAGCGTTTCGAAGTCGGCCTCCTTGGCGACGAAGCCGAGGAACGGCGGCAGCGCAGCCATGCTCGCGGTCGCGCCGATGGCGATGACAAGCAGCGGCTTGTTACGCGAGCCGAGCCAGGCCAGCCTGCGGATGTCGCGGGTGCCGGTGGCGTGGTCGATGATGCCGACGACCATGAACAGCGTGGCCTTGAACATCGCATGCGCGCACAGCAGCGCCAGCCCGGCCAGCATCATGTCGCTGCCGCCCGCCCCGACCATCACGGTGATCAGGCCGAGCTGGCTGACCGTGCCGAAGGCGAGGATCAGCTTCAGGTCGTATTCGCGCACGGCGCGCCAGCCTGCGAGCAACACGGTCAGCACGCCGAGCGTGACCACCATCGGCCGCCACGGCGGCGCGTCGGCGAACCCGGGTGTCATCCGCGCGATCAGATACACGCCTGCCTTGACCATCGCGGCGGCGTGCAGATACGCGCTCACCGGCGTCGGCGCGGCCATCGCGCCCGGCAGCCAGAAGTGCAGCGGAACTATTGCCGACTTCGCCAGTGCGCCTACGAGAATCAGCACGATCGCGACGGATACCGCCAGCCCCGACGGCGGCGCAGCGATCAGTTCGGACAGCAGATAGGTGCCCGAGATCGTGCCGAGCATCACGATGCCGACCAGCATGGCCAGGCCGCCCGCCGTCGTCACCAGCAGCGCCTGCACGGCGGCCTTGCGGCTGGTGGCCCGTTCGGCGTAATGGCCGACGAGCAGGAAGGACAGCACGGTGGTGAGCTCCCAGAACACGTAGAGCACCAGCATGTTGTCGCTGACCACGAGGCCGAACATGGCGCCCGCGAACGCGACCAGCTCGGCGGCGAAGCTGGGCAGCCGTTTCTCTTCTGTGTCGTCGTGGTGGTGGAAGTAGTCGCCGCAGTAGAACAGCACAAGAGCGCCGATGCCCAACACCAATACGCTGATGATCGCGGAGAGCGCGTCGAACCGGAGCGCGATGTTCATCGACAGCTCCGGCACCCACTGCAGGGTCACCGTGTGCGCCTGTCCCCGCGCCGGCCAGTTCAGCCCGACCCAGACCAACGAACCCAGCGGAACGAGGGACAGCGGATAGAACGCCATCCGCCCCCACCGGTACACCAGAAGGGGAGCCAACGCGGTGGCGACCGCGTGGGCGAAGAGAATGGCGAGCATGGCACTCCGATCGAGTCGGGTCGGGGTGTCAGCCGGGTGAAGGCTTTGTCTTAACGCCAGTCTACGTGGGCGGATGCAGCTACCATCCCGCCTCGTGGAGACTACCGACGTAGTAGTTGTAGGGGCAGGGCCTACCGGCCTGATGCTTGCGGGCGAATTGGCCCTCGGCGGCGTCAAGGTCCGGCTCCTCGAAGAACGCACCGACATGCCGAACATCACCAGGGCGTTTGCCGTGCATGCACGCACCCTCGAGTTGCTCGACGCGCGCGGCATGGCCGATGAATTGCTTCCGCGAGGGGTACCGGTCTACGAGGTCGCGCCGCCGGGCGGGACCACCATGAATCTGCGCGATCTGCCAAGCCGCTTCGCGATGTTGTTGATCGTTCCGCAAAGCGGCACCGAGCACGTGCTTCAGACGCGTACAGACGCACTCGGGGTGCCGATCGACTGGGGCGCCGAGGTGGTCGGGCTGACTCAGGACGACGACGGCGTGACGGTGGACCGTGCGAGCGGCGAGCAGATCAGGGCGAAATATGTGGTGGGGTGCGATGGCGCGCACAGCACCGTGCGGCGGCTGGTCGGCATCGACTTCGTCGGCAGGCAGTACGAGACCCACATCCTGCTCGCCGATGTACAGCTCACGCGGGCGCCGCAGGAGACGCTCTCGGGCGTGACCAACGAGCGCGGAGTGGTGCTGATGATCCCGTTCGGCGACGGGTGGTTTCGCGCGATCGCCTGGGATCGGCTGCGCGAACAGGCTCCACTCACCGAACCGGTCACAGAAGCCGAGATTCGCGACGCTTTCCACCGCATCGCAGGCGAGGACTACGGCATGAAAGAGATGCGGTGGAGCTCCCGATTCCTGTCCGAGCGCAAGCAGGCCGAGCACTATCGCGCCGGTCGGGTGTTCATCGCGGGCGACGCCGCGCACGTGCATTCGCCGCTGGGTGGGCAGGGCATGAACACGGGCATCGGCGACGCGATGAACCTCGGCTGGAAACTGACCGAGGCCATCGGTGGGACCGCGCCGAGCTGGCTGCTGGACAGCTACGAAGGTGAACGGCATCCGGTCGGCGCCACGGTGCTCCGGATGACCGATGCGTTCAACCAGCTGGTGCTGGGCCGGTCCAGGGCGCAGCGATTCGTACAGACCATCGCGATCGGCGCCTTGACCCGGATACCGCACACCAAGCGGATGATGGCGGGATTTCTCAGCGGCATCGGCATCTCCTATCCGCGGGCCGCTCGCGGCGACCACAAGATGGTCGGTAAGCGCATGCCCGACGTCGACTGCGGTGGCACCCGGCTCTACGAATTGCTGCGCGCAGGCAAATTCGTGATGGCCACGACCGAGGACGTCGAGGTGGACCGCACCGACGTGGTGCATGCAATACACCGCGATCCCAGCGTGCCCGCCGCGGTGCTGGTGCGCCCCGACGGTTATGTCGCGTGGGCCGATGACCGGCTGGCCACCCCGTGGCACGCCGCAGCGGCGATCGATCACTGGTGCCGGCGTCCCGGTCAGAAGTAACGCAGCCAGACGTAGACCCACGCCAGTGCGGTGCTCAACAGCGTCACGACGACGCCGTACCGGGTGAACCGCCAGAAGCTGATCGCAGTGGTGAAACACATTGCAGCGCAGAATGATCGGCTGCCGCACGACGTCGAATTGGTCTGCTACCGCGTCGCCCAGGAGAGCCTGACGAACATCGCGCGCCATGCCGATGCGGGCAAGGTGTGGCTCGACCTGCACACCACCGTCGATCAGTTGACGTTGCGCATCGCCGACGACGGCAAGGACGGTGCGGTCGTCGAGGGCGCCGAGATCAACGGCATGCGCGAGCGGGCGGTGCTGGTGAACGCGGCGCTGACGATCGCTTCGCCGAAGGGGGAGGGCACCGAGGTGCGGCTGGTCGTCCCACTGCGGGAGCGGGGCGAGTGATGCTCGCCCAGCCCGCGCGAATCCTGCTTGCCGACGACCACGCCCTGGTACGAAGCGGGCTGCGGATGATCCTGGACGCCGAACCGGATCTGCAGGTGGTCGCCGAGGCCGCCGACGGGCACGAGGCGCTGACCGTACGTGCGGATGCTGATCCTGTCGATGCACGACAACGAGCAGTACTTCTTCGAGGCGCTCAAGGCGGGTGCGTCGGGCTATGTGCTCAAGTCGGTGGCCGAGGGCTATTCGTCCCGCGAGATCGCGAACACGCTGGGGATCAGCGTCAAGACGGTCGACAGGCACCGGACGAACACCCTGGCCAAGCTCGGGCTGCGGGACCGTCTGGCGCTGACGCGTTACGTGATCCGCGCAGGCTTCATCGAACCCTGATTCGCCTGGCACGGCATCGCGAAGCGAATTGGCAGCGCGTGTCCCACGACGCCGATGCCCGCGCCGAGGATGGGCCAGATCGGCCAGAAGTACCAGGCGCCCGCGGTCAGGCCGACGGCCAGCCACACCGCGAGCACGATGACGACCATCGCGAGATAGCCGGCCACGTGGATCTGAACACTTCGGTGCGCGGCGGCACGCCTGGCTTCGCGACGGCGCGGGTCGTTGCGACGTAGCTGGGCAAGCGGCAGGTCGGCCACGAGCAGGCGCAACTCGGCGGTGGTGTGTGCGCCGAACGCGGCCTGCAGCCGGGTCTCGTACTCGTCCATCGCGAGATACCCCTGGGCCATCGCCTGGCCGAGTTGGTCGGCGGTCCTCTCGCGCTCGCGATCACCGGCCCGGACAGGTTGTGCGGTTGGGGCGGTCATGGGTGCCTCTCGTCGTCGATCTTGACAGTGCCTAGTTCTATTGGCGACTATGCCGCAGTAACTTGTCACTGTCAAGATGTTGTTGAATCCCAGTATGACTTCTCGAGTCGTCACCGCGAGCCGCGAGATCGCGGCGCCCGCGGACAAGATCTTCGAATTCCTCGCCGATCCATCGCTGCAGCCCAAGCTGGACGGCAACGACAACCTTGCCGAGGCCGACGAAGGCCAACGCGTGCACGCCGTGGGCGACGTGTTCACGATGGCGCTGACCATGGGCAGCGTCAGGGAAAACCATGTCGTCGAATTCGACGAGGGCAGGCTGATTGCATGGCGGCCTTCGGAACCCGGCAAGAAACCGCCGGGTCATCTTTGGCGATGGCAGCTCGAGCCGCTCGATGCCGGGCGGACGCTCGTCACCCACACCTACGACTGGACGCAGCTGACCGATAAGAATCGGCTGCCGCGGGCGCAGGCCACCACCGAGGACAAGCTGCAAGCGTCCATCCAGAAACTTGCGGAACTCGTCGAGCCTTAGCGCGAGGCCGAGAATGCGCGCAGGGACTCGACCTGCGCCGGGTCCAGCGACGGGCGGACGGACTCACGGGCCTTGGCCACGTCCGCGGCTGTCACGTCCGCGGCGTCGATCGATCGCCGCATGGCCGTGAGTGCGGCCTCACGCAACAGCGCTACGCAGTCCGCGGCGCTGTAGCCCTCCAGCTCGCCGGCGAGGGCATCGAGGTCGACGTCGTCGCTCAGCGGAATGGATTTGCCTGCGGTGCGCAGGATCTCGCGACGGGCGTCGGCATCAGGCGGCTCGACGAAGACCAGCTTCTCCAGCCGGCCTGGGCGAAGCAGCGCGGGGTCGATCAGGTCGGGTCGGTTGGTCGCACCGACCACGACGACGTTGCGCAACGGCTCGATGCCGTCGAGTTCGGTCAGGAGCGCCGCGACCACCCGGTCGGTGACACCGGAGTCGAAGCTCTGCCCGCGTCGCGGGGCGAGCGCGTCGAGCTCGTCGAGGAACACCAGCGACGGCGCCGAGTCGCGCGCCCGCCGGAACAGGTCCCGCACGGCCTTCTCCGACGAGCCGACCCATTTGTCCATCAGCTCGGCGCCTTTGACCGCGTGCACCGAAAGCCGCCCGGAACTGGCCAGCGCGCGCACGACGAACGTCTTGCCGCAGCCCGGCGGTCCGTACAGCAGCACACCCCGGGGCGGGTCGACGCCGAGCCGCTCGAAGGTTTCGGGATGCTGCAGCGGCCACAGCACGGCCTCGGTCAGCGCCTGTTTGGTGTCCGCCATGTCGCCGACGTCGTCGAGCGTCACCGAGCCGACCGACACCTCTTCGGTGGCCGATCTCGACAGCGGCCGGATGACGCTGAGCGCACCGGTCAGGTCATCCTGGGTCAGGATCGGCGCCTGCTCGTCGTCGCTGGCCCTCGCCGCCGCCCGAAGCGCGGCTTCGCGTACCAGGGCAGCGAGATCGGCGACGACGAAACCCGGTGTCCGGTCGGCGATCTCACCGAGATCGAGATCCTTGGACGGCACGTCGCGCAACAACACCTCGAGCAACTGCCTGCGCACGGTCGCATCGGGCAGGCTCAGGCCAAGTTCCCGGTCGCAGAGGTCGGGTGCGCGCAGACGCGGGTCGAGGTCTTCCGGGCGCTGCGAGGTGGCGACGAACGCGACGCCCGGTGTGGCGACGGCATTGCGCAGTTCGGTGAGAATCAGTGTCGAAACAGGGTCCGCGGTCGCGGGAAGCAGCGCGTCGATGTCGGTGATCAACAGGACCCCGCCGCCGTCGCGCACCGACGCCACCGCCGATGCCACGCTCTTGAGGCGGTCCTCGGCGCGCAGCGCGCCCACTTCCGGACCGTCCAGTTCCACCAGCCGCCGGTCGGCGCATACCGCGCGCACCAGCGCAGCCTTGCCGACGCCCGCGGGACCCGAGATCAGCACGCCGAGATTGGGTTTGGCACCGAGTGTGTGGAGTAGGTCCGGCTGGTCGAGTGCGAGCTTCAGCCACTCGGTGAGCCTGCTGGCCTGCGCGTGCTGTCCCTTGAGGTCGTCGATGTTGACGGTCGCCGACTTCTCCGGGGTGATCACGACGTGCTGGGTGGTTGCCGCCTGTGGTGATGGCGCGACGCCGTCACCCCAGTTCACCACCGAATTCGGTTGCACGCTAACGGTTCCTGCGGGATCGACACCGGTCACCGTCAGCAGCTCGGAGGTCCAGGTGATCCCGACGGCCGACGCCAGCGCACTGCTGGCCTGCGTCGTCGGGATGTCGGGCCCGAGTTCGCGCGGCAACAGGGATACCGTGTCGCCGACCGTCATCACCTTGCCGAGCAGGGCCTGGCGAAGTGTCGCCGACGAGATCGACTGGGTGGCCAGATTCGATCCGCGCACCGCCACCGACCTGGCGCCGTACACCGTGACGGGGGCGACGAGCACGGTGGTGTTCTCCCGCAGCCCGGCGTTGGAGAGCGTGACGTCGTCGAGCAGTGCGGTCCCCGCGGGTGTTTCGGACGGCGCCTTTCCGACGACCGCCGCCGTGGTTCGCGAGCCGGTCAGCGAGACGGCATCCCACTCTCGAATACCAAGTGCTGCAATGGCTTCCGGATGAAGCCGGACAACACCGCGGCGCGAGTCGAGGGCAGACGTGTTCAGTCGCGCAGTGAGGGTGAGTTGTTGGCGCGGCAGCGGACGGTCCGCGACGTCGAACCCGGTCATGTCAGTGGCCCGGTGGTCTGCGTAGTCCGAGCCTGGCCATGGACCGGCGGTGTGGATGGGCCCGGCGGACCGCCCGGCTCGCCCGCCGCGCCTGGCGTTGCGCTTTCGGCTTGTCTCCCCACACCTCGGGGTGCTTCTTCAACCACGCCTCTGTTCGGACCGCGAACGGGATGTGGATCACGTAGCCCACGATGATCACCATGATCACGATGTAGCCGTACAGGATTGAGGCGGCGACACCGATGGCGAGCAGCACCAGCAGCGGGACGACCATGTTCTGCGAGATCGCGAAGGTATGCACCTTGCGCATCGGGATGGCGCTGACCACAAGTAGTGAAACGCCGATCGTCCAGATCACCACGGCGGGTTCGGAGGTCCACCAGCCGTCGCCGAACTGCATCTTGGCGGCCAGCGGTCCGATCGCGCCGATCGCACCGGCCGGTGCCGGCATGCCGACGAAGAACTCCTTGGTGTAGGCAGGCTGGTCCTCGGCAAGCATCGCGTTGTAGCGGGCGAGCCGCAGCACGATGCAGACGGCGTACAGCAGAACGACGATCCAGCCGACCCGCGAGTGCGACAACAACGTGCCGTAGACGATGAGTGCCGGTGCGACACCGAAATTCACCGCGTCGGCCAGCGAGTCGAGCTCCTCGCCCATCTTCGAGGTGGCCTTGAGCAGTCGCGCGAAGCGGCCGTCGAGTGCGTCCAGGATCGCGGCGATCGCCAGGAACGCCATGGCCTCGGTCGGCCGGTTGTCCAGCGCGAACTTCACCGCCGACAGCCCGAGGCAGATCGCCGCGACCGTCATCGCGCTCGGCAGCACCTTGAGGCTCACCACGGGCCTCTTGACGCGGGGCTTCATCGGGGCAGCTCCGCGAGGATGGTCTCGCCGCCGACCGCCCGCTGACCCGGCAGCACGAGCACCTCGGACCCCTCGGGAAGGTAGGTGTCCAGCCGCGACCCGTACCGGATCAGGCCGTAGGTAGCCCCGATCGACACCTTCTCGCCCGGCTTGATGTCGCACACGATGCGCCGCGCGACCAGTCCCGCGATCTGCACGGCCACCACCTCGTGACCCTCGGGCGAGCGGATCAGCACGCTGTTGCGTTCGTTGTCCTGGCTGGCCGCGGCGAGCTCGGCGGATTTGTACAGCCCTGGCCGGTGCACGACCGTCACCACCTCACCGCTGATGGGGATGCGTTGGACATGCGCGTCGAAGATCGAAAGGAAGATGCTGATCCGCGGCTGCGGCCGGTCAGGCAGATTCAGCTCGGCGGGCGGTATCGCTTCCTCGATGAGGCAGATCAGTCCGTCGGCGGGTGCGACGACCACGCCGGGGCGGGTCGGCGGCACCCGTGGCGGGTGGCGGAAGAACGCCGCGTTCGCGCCCGCGGCCAGCAAACCGGCCCGGCGCAGCCAGCGATTCCTGCGGCCGGCCGCGGCGAGCGCGAGGCTGGCGCCGACAAACGGCAGCCCAGCGGGGTGCATCGGGGGAATCGTGGTTTTCGCCAGGGCCACAAGTCGCGCGGGGCCTGATCTGAGGTCGGGGCGTCTGGCCATCGTGTGGCGATTCTACGGGTGGCTACCCGTTTGACAGGTCCCAAACCTGTACAGCGGACCCCGCAGCCACTTCTGTGACGTCCTCGCCGATCTCCAGCAGACAGTTGGCCGACGCGAGCCAGCGCAGATGATGGCTGGCCGGAGGCCCGTAGCTGGTGACCGATTCCTTCTTCGCGTCGAAAACGCCGCGGCGGAACTGCCGCTTGCCGCGCGGCGATGTCAGGTCCTCGGTCAATTCCGCCGTCAGCCGCGGGCGGCCGGGTGCCGTCTGGCCCATCGCCGCACGCAGCGGTGCGCGGATGAAGACCTCGAACGACACCAGGGCACTGACCGGATTGCCGGGCAGCGTGATGATCGGCGTGCCGCCGACCCGGCCGGCACCCTGCGGCATGCCGGGCTGCATCGCCACCTTGACGAACTCGACCTCCCCGCCGAGCGCGTCCTTGACGACCTCGTAGGCGCCTGCACTCACCCCGCCCGTGGTGATGATCAGATCGGCTTCGCGGGCGTGCTCCTGAAGCGCCGCACGGAACTGGGCGACGTCGTCACCGGTCATCGCCGATGCGACCACCTCCGCTCCCGCATCGCGCACCGCCGCGGCGAGCATGAACGCGTTCGACTCGTAGATCTGCCCCGGCTGCAGCGGCGCGCCGGGAGCGACCAGCTCCGTACCCGTCGACATCACCAGAACCCGTTGTCGCGGAACGACCTTCAGCTCGCCGAGGCCCAATGCCGCGGCGAGGCCGAGCACGGCGGGTGTGACGACCTGCCCGGCGTGCAGCACGGTGGTGCCCGCCGTGACATCCTCGCCTGCGCGCCGGATGTGCTGTCCCGCCTTGGCGGTGGCGCGGATCGTCACGGTGTCCGTACCCCCGTCGGTGGCTTCCACCGGAATCACCGCGGTGGCGCCGGACGGGACCGGCGCACCCGTCATAATTCGGTGTGCCGTACCGGGTTTCAGCGTCAAAAGGTCGGTGCGCCCCGCGGGGATGTCCTCGGCGACGGGCAGCTGCACCGGCCCGTCCTCGCTCGCTGCCGCGATGTCATCGGCCACGACGGCGTAACCGTCCATCGCCGAATTGTCGAAGCCGGGCAGCGACAGCGGCGCGACGACATCGTCGGCGAGCACCAGCCCGAGCGTGTCGGCGAGAGGCATGTCGACCGGCGGGCGGGCCGCGATCAGTCCGGCGACGACACCCTGATGCTCTTCCACGGACCGCATGGCGTCAGACCGGATACTTCACGCCAGTGAGCTCCTCGGAGACGCTCCACAGACGGCGCTGAATGTCCTCGTCGTGCGATTGTGCGCTGGACTTAACGACTTTCGGTGCGCCGCGCTGCTCACCGAAGCCTCCTGGGCCGTAGTACTCGGCGTTCTTCGCGCCAGGATCGGTAGCGGCGCGCAACGTGGGAAGGGCACCCATATCCGCGCTCTGCGCGATGAATGTCGACCAGACGAACTGGCCGACCTGCCTGATGCCGCCCGGCATGTTCCGAAGCAGGTCGGTGTCAGCCGCGCCGGGATGTGCGGCCGTCGCGATCGTCGGGGCAGCCTTGAGGTTGAGCCGTCGCGCCAGTTCGTATGTGAACAGCAGGTTTGCCAGCTTCGATTGGCCGTAGGCGACGACGCGATCGTAATTGTTATCCAACTGAAGGTCCTCGAAATGAATTCGGGCCCTGATGCGGTGGCCGACGCTGCTGACCGTCACCACCCGGGAACCGTCCACGGCCAGCATGTTGACGAGGAGCTGACCCGTCAGCGCGAAGTGACCGAGGTGGTTTGTGCCGAACTGCAGCTCGAAGCCGTCCTTGGTTTTGGCCTTGTCCGTGTACATCACGCCCGCGTTGTTGATCAGCAGGTCGATGCGCGGATGGGCGGTGCGCAGCTCGTCGGCGGCCTTGCGGATGTTGTCCAGCGACGTAAGGTCGAGTTCCTGCACGGTGACGACGGCGTTGGGGCTCGCTGCAGTGATTCGCGCCTTGGCGTCGTTGCCCTTGTCTATGTTGCGCACGGCGAGCACGACATGCGCGCCCTTGGCGGCCAGCACGGCCGCTGCTCCATAGCCGATACCGGTGTTGGAGCCGGTGACGATGGCGACGCGCCCGGACTGGTCTGGTACGTCTGCGGCGGACCACTTGGCAGTCATGACCAGCACGATACCCACGGCCGGTTACGGTCGTTTACGTGTCGGGGCGAGCAGTGGTTCGGGCGGCCGCGGTCGTCGTCGGGGCGGTCGCAGGGGTCGGTGTCGTGATGCTCGCCCTGCTCGTGGCGGGTATGCGGTGGAAGCTGCCGCCGGTGATCGACGCCGTGCGCAGGCTCAACAGGTCGCTGACGAATCCCAGGGTGCTGCGCAGCGCCGGGTCGGCAGGCGCCCAGACGTCGATCATCCGCCATGTCGGGCGGACCAGCGGCCGCACCTACGAGACGCCCGTCGACACCATCCCCGCGCTCGACGGCGTCCTGATCGCCCTGCCGTACGGCACCAGGGCCGACTGGCTGCGCAACGTGCTTGCGGCGGGCCGCGCGACGATCGTCAGCGGAGGGGAGAGCTTCGACGTCGACGAGCCGATCATCGCCGCCACCGCGGAGGTGGCAGCGCAGATCCCCGCACGGACTCTTCGAACCCTGCGGATCTTCGGCGTCACCGAGTGCGTGCATCTGCGAAGGACGACTGCCTGATGGATCTGGTTGATCCGGCGAATCGGCCGAGCCGCAAAGCGCCGCTTGTGTGGGCGATCGGCGCGGCGATTCCGTGGCTGATGCTCGCGGCGGCACAGCTGGTGTGGTTCGTCATCGACCGCCGTCTGACGTCACTGCACATCGCGGCGGCCGCCGCGACCGCTGTGGGCATCGTGGTGTTCGTGGTGGTCGTGCCGCTGTGGCGGTACCGGGTGCACCGCTGGGAGATCGGTCCGAAGGCGGTGTACACCCGGTCGGGCTGGTTGATCCAGGAGCGCCGGATCGCGCCCATTTCCCGGGTGCAGACGGTGGACACCTATCGCGGTCCGGTGGACCGGCTGTTCGGGTTGGCCAACGTCACCGTCACGACGGCATCGTCGGCCGGTGCGGTGCGCATCGTGGCGCTCGACTCCGACGTCGCGGACCGGGTGGTCGCGAAGCTGACCGATATCGCCGCGATCGGCGCCGAGGACGCGACGTGACCACACCCGCGACCGAACGGGTGTGGCATCGGCTCAGCCCGCGAATGTTGTTGGTGCATCCGGTTCATGAGGTGCTGCGGCAGATCCCCCTGCTCGTCGGTGCGGTCGTCCTCGGCTCGGCGACCGGCAACCCGATGTGGTCGGTGGCGGCGCTGGCGATCACCGTCGGGTTCGGCATCCTGCGGTGGTTCACCACGAGCTTCCGCATCGAGCCCGACGAGGTGCAGTTGCGCACCGGTGTACTGCAGCGCAAGGTGATATCGGTGCCGCGCAACAGGATTCGTTCGGTGCAAACCGACGCCCGGTTGTTGCATCAGCTGCTGGGCCTTACGGTGCTTCGGGTCAGCACCGGGCAGGAAGCCAAGGGCGACACGGTGTTTGCACTGGACGCGGTGCCCGCAGGGGAAGTGCCCCGGCTGCGGTCGATCCTGCTGGCCGACTCGCTGACGCGGGCCGACGACACCGGCGAGGAGCGCACGGCGCCGACGGGCCGGGTCCTTGCCCACTGGTCGCCGTCCTGGCTGCGCTACAGCCCGCTGAGTTTCACCGGTCTTGCCATGATCGTCGCCGCGGTTGGCGTGGTGTACCAGGCGGGGCTCGGTGCGGTGCTGCAGCATTCGCGTCTCGCCGAGTCGGGGCGCGATGCCGCGGAGCGATTCGGGATTGTCTCAAGCGTGGCGGTCGCCGTCGCGGTCGTGGTGCTGTTGTCGGTCGTGTTGTCGGTGCTGCGGTCGTTGGTGACCTACGGCAACCTGGTGCTGCGGCGAGACGCCGACGTCCTTCATCTCGAGCACGGCCTGCTGCGCAAGCGTGAGCACACCTTCGACATGCGCAGGCTGCGCGGCGGAACACTGCGGCAGCCGCTGCTGGTCCGGCTGCTCGGTGGGGCGCGGCTGGATGCCGTGATGACCGGCGTCGCGGGTGGCGGCGAGGCGTCGCTGCTGCTTCCGCCGTGCCCCGCGGGCACCGCAGAGTCGGTGCTGGCCGGGTTGATCGAAGACGCCGATGCGGTGACCGCCCCGGTGCGCGGACACGGCTCCGCGGCGACGCGCAGACGGTGGACTCGCGCGATCGCGGCGCCCGCGGTCGCCGCGATCGTATTGGTCGTTGCGACCTTCTTCGTGACCATCCCGCTGTGGGCGTGGATCGTGCTGGCGGTGTTGGCGCTGTGTTCCGCCCTTCTGGCCGCCGACCGGGCGCGCGCGTTGGGGCATCGGGTCGACGAGCGGTGGCTGGTGGCGAGGGCGGGCAGCCTGGAGTTGCGCCGTGACTGCATCGCCACCGCGGGCGTCATCGGATGGACCGTGCGCCAGACGTTGTTTCAGCGCAGGGCAGGCGTGGCGACGCTGGTCGCGGCCACCGCGGCGGGCGTCAAGCACTACCGGGTGATCGACGTTCCTGCGGACCTCGCATGGTCGATCGCGGGGACGGCATCGCCGTGGGTGGCCGAAAGCGAGTGGGCGCGTGCGTCACAATCGGTGACGTGATCACGGGGCTGGCACACACCGCGGTATGCGTTCCCGACTGCGAGGCGGCGGTCGCCTTCTACCACGACGTGCTGGGACTCACAGTGCTCTCGCCGCCGTATGTGATGGAGGGCGACGCCATCCGCGCCGACATGGGCGAATTGCTGCCCGAACCGGCGATGAAGGCGGCGATCGTGGGGTTCAGCGACGACGGCGACCGGGTGCTGGAGGTCATCGAATACATCCACACCGACGGCGGTGACGGGCGACGGGCGGCGGGCCTCGCCGACCACGGCCTCACGCACGTCGGCCTGATCTGCGACAATCTGGACGAAACCCGAAAGACGCTGGAAGACAAGGGCGTTGTCTTTCTGGTCGACGGCGTCGCCGACATCGCCGGTGTGCGCACCACCTGGTTCGCCGATCCGTGGGGTGTGGTGTTCATCCTGGTCGAGAAGGGCAAGCCGGGGCGGCCTTACTACGCACAGTGGGGTTGACCCCCGATTTGCGCGGATTCATTTGCCGTTTACTGTCGGCAGCATGGCGGTCGGTGGCGTGCTGTTCGACATCGATGGCGTCTTGGTGACCTCGTGGAAGCCCATCGAAGGCGCCGCTGACACCCTGCGCGTGCTGGCCGACAACCAGATCGCCCGGTCGTATCTGACCAACACCACGACCCGCACCCGCAGGCAGATCGCCCGGCTGCTGACCGATGCGGGCATGGAGGTGGCCGCCGACGAGGTGATCACCGCGGCGGCGCTGACGGCGGAATACGTCCGTGGCCAGTACCCGGACGCGCGGTGCTTCCTGGTCAACAGCGGGCAGATCGCCGAGGACATGCCGGGCATCGACATCGTCTACGCCGGCGACTACGGCCCCGACGGCCCGGCGCCGGAGACCCCCGACGTGATCCTGCTCGGCGGCGCCGGTCCCGAATACAACCATCTGACGCTCAGTTGGGTCTACGACTGGATGGCCCAGGGCGTGCCCGTCGTCGCCATGCACCGCAGCACGTCGTGGAACACCACCGAAGGCCTGCGCGTCGACACCGGCATGTACCTGATCGGGATGGAGGAGACCTCGGGGCGCAAGGCCACCGCCGTCGGCAAGCCCGCCCCTGCCGGATTCCTCGCCGCCGCTTCGCGTCTGGGTGTCGACCCCGACGAGATGTACATGATCGGCGACGACCTGAACAATGACGTGCTGGCCGCGCAGGTGGTCGGCATGACGGGCGTGTTGGTGCGCACCGGCAAGTTCCGGCAGGACACCCTGGACCGGTGGGCCGCCGACGAGTTCGCGATGCAGCCCAACCACGTCATCGACTCGGTCGCCGACCTGCCGGATCTCTTGGGTCTGTAGCGGCCACGCGCTCAACCCCGCGGAACTACGATTGCACCGGCCGATCGAGAAAGGGCTGCCGGTGCAGGCAATACCGTTCACCGTGAGGGTGGCACGCGGCGATGGCCTCATCGCGCGATTCGGCGACGCGGTGGTGTACACCGTCACCAACGACGATCATGCGGCCGCGGTGATTGCGGCGGTGGCCGCCGCGGCCCGCAACCCGCACGCAGGTCCGGCCCTGGCCGATCAACTGGGTCCTGTCGTGTTCGGGCCCGCGAAGGCCGTGTCGTTCGGCGCGGTGGTGCCGTCGCAGGATGGCGTGCACGTGCTGTTGCGGGGGCGGGTGTCGGTGCACGCCGAGACACAGCAGGGGGCTCGCGACCTGTCGGGTGAGTCGGATCCGAGGTGGGTCAGGCAGTTGCTGTCCGGCGGGCTGCGGAGGGTCGAGGTGAGGCATGGTCAGTCCGCACTTACCGCGATTCCGCGTACCGACCTGCGGGCAGGCGTCGTCGGCGGAGGCGGGTTCGCCGTGCTGGCGGGAGGCCCGGCCGGGCACGCGGAAACCGTTGCCACCGAACGTATTTCGGCGCGTCCCGAGGAGCCTGCGACGGAGTTGACCCCGCGCGCGCCGAAAGCGCCCCCGGTGCAGACGGCTGCGGTGTCGACCGCCGTCGGCGTGCTGGCGACGCCCGATGGCGCTGTCTATCAGTTGGACCGGTCGTATGTCATCGGCCGCGCTCCGCTCTCCGACGACGCTGTGCGCAATGCGTCGGCGTCGCCGATCGTGTTGCAGTACGACCCCTACGTGTCGCGAGTGCATGCCTACATCACCGTCGACCGGAACGGTGTCTACGTGCGCGACGCGTTGACAAGTGCGGGCACGTTCATCGCCGCACCCGGTGCCACGGAATGGACCCAAATCGGCACGGCCCCAATGAAGCTCGAGCCCGGCTGGAGCCTGCGGGTCGGTGAGTGGATCGCGACCCACCGGGTGGGCGAATAGCTCAGAACGCGGGCGACGGCTCGGCGGTCAGCGCGCTCCAGTCGCCCGACCGCAACGCGGCCCGCGCGTCTGGGCTGATCCGAACCTTCTTGGGTACCGCGGTCTTGGCCGCGGTGACGTCGGAGGGATGGTGGCCGAGGACGGTCGCACCGACGACGCATCCATTTGAGAGCACCAGCCGCCGGTACGACGGCACGGTCGGACGCTCGATGACGATGACGTCGTCGTGCGGTTCCGCTTCGGTCCTGCCGATCGAGAACAGCTCCAGGCCAACGCCTTTCAGGATGGTGGCCGGAGTGTCGGCGGTCACTGACATGTCACCGCCGAGCGCGTTGACGGCAGCGGCCTCGGCTTGTTCGACGGCGACCGGCCACAGCCCGTACACCTGCTTGCCGAGTTGGGCGACGTCGCCCGCCGCGTAGACCCCGCGCACGCGTGTGCGCAGGTGGTCGTCCACCAGAACGCCCTTGTCGACGGGAATCCCGGCGTCGCGGGCCAAATCGATGTTGGGGCGGATTCCGGTCGCGGCCATGAAGATCTGGCATGGCACATGGCGGCCGTCCTTGAGGACGACCCCGCTGACCGCAGGCGATCCGACCACCTTCGATGTCTCGGCCTGTTTGAGAACGGCGACGCCGGCCTTTGCGAAGTGGTTCTCCACCACCTCCGAACACCGCGGGTCGATCTGCTTGCTCAGCAGTCGCTTGCCCCGTTCCAGCACCGTCACCCGCACCCCGAGGAGGTGCAGCGAGTAGGCCGCTTCCAGGCCGAGCAGTCCGCCGCCCGCCACCACCGCCTCACGGCAGCGGTGTTGCTGGACGTATGCGCGTAGCCGCATTGCGTCGGAGGCCTCGCGAAGGAAGAAGCTGCCGGGGCGATCCAGGCCGTCGATCGACGGTCGTGCCGCGCTGGAGCCCATTGCGAGAATCAACCGGTCGTAGGGCAGCGTCTCACCGGTGCCGAGGAAGACGCGCTGCCCGCGGATGTCGATGCCCCGCGCGACCGTGTTGAGCCACGCGTACACCCCGTGGTCGTCGTACCACTGCTCGGGCAGCAAGTAGAGGCCCTGCATCGCCGACCTGCCGTAGACCAGCCGGGAGATTCCCATCCGGTTGTACAGCGCATGCGACTCCTGGCCGACGAGGTGGATCTCGCAGTCGGGGTGACCCCGCCGGATGAAGTCGGCCGCGGTGACCCCTGCGATACCGCCGCCGATCACCACGACGCTGACGATCGATCGGTCGAAATGCGTCGGCTTGGCGCCATCGATGTCGCCCGGTTCCGGCGTCAGCGACACCGTGACGGTGCCCGATTCGATCCGCGCGCAGCATGCCATCCGGGTGGACTTGCCGAAGCCGAGGCGCCGCAACGTGTTCTGCTCGTCTCCTCCCGGCTGCGTCAGACACGTCATGCCGTCGAGCACCGCCACCGGGTCCGCGCCGCAGACACCCATGCGACAACCCGCCTCGATCGGCTGGTTGTTCAGTTCGGCGATCTCGAGCAGGCTGGTGCCGACCTCGGCGGCCACCGCGGTGCCGTCGGATTCGAAGCGGACGCTGGCGGCGCTCTCCGGCTGCGCAGAGGCCTGCACCTTGGGCGGCATGAGCAGCACTGGCTCGGTCCGCGTTCCCGTGGTCCATGCGAACTGCAACTCGACGACGCGGGTGCGCGCGATCCACAGCAGGGTGGCCAGCAGGATCAGGGCGCTGATGACCCAGCGGAACCAACCGATGTTGATTCCGGTCAGGTGCGCGAACGAGGCGACCAGGACAGGACCGGCGAACCAGTAGAAGATGTTCAGCGCGGCGGCCGCGTAAAAGACCGCAACCATCGAGGAGCTCAGCGGTAATACGGCGTCGATGGCGAAGAACAGCCCGACGCTGACGAACATGAACAGAAGCAGGAGTGAGTAGCGCTCCAGCATGGGCATGTGGGCGTCGGCGCGAAGTGTGAAGAAGCCGAGGATGAATCCCGGCAGCGCACCGACGAACAGCTTGCGCGCACCGCTCCAACTGCGGTCGGGGTCGGTCATATCGGCCTGATACGCGGCCCTTGGCTTGAAGTCGTAACAGTTCTTCGCGCATCCCACGCAGGTAGGGCAGTGGTTGTTGGGCTCGGTGAGATACGGCGTCTGGCCATAGGCGCGCTGCAGCGCGAACAGCGGGCAGATGCTGCTGCACCAGCCGCTTTTGCCCTTGAACACGTAGCCACCCGCGAAGGCCACCGAGATCACCAGAATGAGGACGACTCCGGTTGCGATGCCGCTCTTGTCGAGGCCGGCGATCCGGGCACCGGCGATGCCGAAGAAACCCGCAACCGAGATGAGGTAGCCGCGGTTACGCAGCCAATCGGGTGGGTCGAGTGCGCGGGTGAAGCCGAACAGCCGGGGCACCTGGTTGGTCGCGGCCATCGGACAGAAGTTGCGCCACACGCCCGGCGCGACGAGGAAGAGCGCGGGAAGCAGCGGCACGATGATCCCGAAGAACACGAAGAGCCCGGTCTGAGGCCGCACGAAAAGCGTTACCACCAAGGCGAAGTAGCCGATCACGCTGCCGATGCGGATCGCCTGCCATAGCCGCAACGGCAGGCGCGCCGGGATCTCGGTGTACGCGGGGAACAGCTCCCGCTCGCCGGTGGGGTCGATGCCGAGCACGCGTTCGGCGAGCGCCACCGCGGGCGACGATGGTTTGGCCTCGGTGACCGGCGGGGGCGGCGGCAGGGAGATGGCCCGCATGTTCATCCGGGTGGCGTCGACATCCGGCTCCGGTGGGGCGTGTTCGCTGCTGCGGACGGTGGGCATCGAAAGCACGATGATCTCGGAACGGCCGAGGCGGATCACGTCACCCGAGGTGAGCGCGACGCGCCCGGTCAGGGCGACGCCATTGAGCGTCGTGCCGTTGCGACTGCCGAGGTCGACGACGGACAACGCGGTGGGAGATGGCACCAGCCGCAGGTGTTCTCGCGATACCTCGGAGTCTCCGAGGACTTCTCCCGCGCAGTCACGGCCGACGACGATCGGGCCGTGCAGGGTAACCCGGCGCGGACGACGACCCCAGTCGCGAATCTCGATCAAGGGTCGTTGATCCATGGGCAGCCTTCGCTCTCATGACGCTGGATTTGCCGCGCTAATCGTACGTCCGACGAGGGATTTCGGCGTCGGATACATCGACACGGCTATAGACTTCGCGCATGCCTCCGGCCCAGGGCGACACGTTTGCTGGGTTCGCGATCCTGCGCAAGCTGGGGGCCGGCGGCATGGGTGAGGTGTACCTCGTCGAACATCCCCGGCTACCGCGCCGCGAGGCGCTCAAGATCCTGCCCGCCGCGGCTACATCCGACAACGAGTTTCGTCAGCGGTTCAACCGTGAGGGCGACATCGCCGCAGACCTGTGGCATCCGCATATCGTCGCGGTGCACGACCGCGGCGAGTCGAACGGTCAGCTGTGGATCACCATGGACTACGTCGAGGGCACCGACGTCGCCGCCCTGGTCCGCGAACGCTATCCCTCGGGAATGTCTCCGCAGTTCGCGGCCGAGATCGTCACCGCCGTTGCCGACGCACTCGACTATGCGCACGAACGCGGCCTGCTGCACCGCGACGTGAAGCCGGCCAACATCCTGTTGAGCGAATCCCAGGGTTCGACGCAGCAGCGCCGAATTCTGTTGAGTGACTTCGGTATTGCCCGGCACATGGACGACAACGCCGGTCTGACCGCGACGAATATGACGGTCGGCTCGTTCGCCTACGCGCCGCCTGAGCAGCTGACTGGTGCGTCACTCGACGGCCGCACCGACCAGTACGCACTGGCGGCGACGGCGTTCCAGCTGCTCACCGGGAAACCCCCGTACGACAACTCGAACGTCGGGATCGTCATCAGCAGTCACCTGTCGTCGCCACCACCGCGGATTTCGGACGTCAGGCCGGACCTGGCGCGTCTGGACCCGGTGATCCAACGGGCGATGGCCAAGGAGCCGGCCAACAGGTATCCGACATGTCGTGACTTCGCGACGGCGCTCTCCCAGCTGACCGGCGCCACCGGGCAGACCGACCACCCGACGATGGTCGGCCCGGCACAGCCTCTCGCCGGTCTTGGTGGCGGCACGCCGAAACCCAAGGGGCCCAACCGAACATGGCTCATCGCCGCGGCGCTGGCCGCCGTCGTGGTCATCGTCGGCGCCGTGCTGCTCGTGCCGAGGCTGACACGGTCGGGAGGCGAAGCGACGCCTGCGCCGAACCCGGCGGGCGTGTCCCCTGGCCCGACGACGGCCAATCTTGTGCAACCCGCGGCGGTGGGCGGCCTGCTGTTGAAACCGGAACAGGTCAGCGGGATCGTCGGCGAGACCTTGCACGAATCGCAGACATCAAGCACGGTGCTCGACGCGGCGGCTGATTTCAACCGTCCCGAATGCACCGCGGCGATCTATCCGTTCGAGGCGCGGATGTATGACCCGTCGGGGTTCATCGCCGCCAGGCAGAGCCTGATCGTGCCGCCGGAGGGCAGCCCGTCCAATCACATCGTCGATCAGTCGGTGGCGTTGTTGCCGAGCGCCGAGAGTGCCGAGAAGTTCCGTGCCGACTCGCAGCGGGAATGGCAGGCCTGTGCCGGGGCGGCGCTGGCGGTCAAGGGTGGTGACAACTTGACGACCAAGCCGACCCTGGCCGATGTCCGTACGCAGGGCAACCTGATCATTCAGGACCGCACCGTCGCAGGCGATATCGCTCCCGGGCAGCGATGCCAGCATGTGCTCGGGGTGTGGGCCAACGTGGTGGCCGAGGCGGTCGTGTGCGACGACAAGAACATCACCGACCAGGCGCAGAAGGTCGTCGACGGGATCTTGTCCAATGCGAAGCGGTCATAACCCGCGCGATGAGTCGGCGGCCCCGCGGCGGTCTGTATGGGTATGAGCAACGAGAACATTCATGCGGCCCTGACCGTGAACGCCCCTGCCCAGACGGTATTCGACGTGTTGGCCGACCCGACGACGCATGCGGCGATCGACGGCACCGGGTGGGTGCGGGACGCGGTGGACGGCGAGCAGCTGACCGCGACCGGCCAGATCTTCCGGATCGGGATGTACCACGACAACCACCCCAACAAGCACTACGAAATGGCGAACCGGGTCGAGGTGTTCGACCGTCCACGCGCCATCGCATGGCTGCCGGGGGCGCAACCCGGGCATATCCCCGGTCGCCAAGGGTCGGCCGACGACCCCGTCGAGTTCGGCGGATGGTTCTGGCGCTACGACCTCGAGCCGGTCGGCGACGACCGCACCGAAGTCACCCTGACTTACGACTGGTCGGGGGTGCCGGCGCAGCAGCGCGAGGCCATCGGGTTTCCACCGTTCGATCCAAAGCACCTCGACAACTCGCTGAAGCATCTGGCCGACTTGGCCTCTGCGCGTTAGCCGTTCAGGCTGCGGACCGCTTCGATGCGGGCCTTCAGCTGGTCGGTTGTCGCCGCGGCGAGCGGCGGGCCGCCGCACAGCCTGCGCAGTTCGTTGTGGATCCAGCCGTGCGGCCTTCCCGTGCGGTGATGTGCGACGGTCACGAGCGCGTTCAGCTGGCTGCGTAGTTCGCGCAGCTGCCCGTGCGTCGACACGCGCGGCACCTCACCCGATGCGGTGCGCTTAGTAATCTGCTCTTCTTGCCTGCGCCGCAACAGGTCTCGCATCGTCGAGGCGTCTAGCAGGCCGGGAATGCCGAGATAGTCCGCCTCCTCCTCGCTGCCTGCTGGTGTGGCGGTGCCGAAGGAGGAGCCGTCGAAGATGACCTGGTCCAGCTCGGCATCGGCGCCAAGCGACTCGAAGCCGTTGTCGTCGTCGGGTTCGGACTTCTCGCGCGCCGCGTCCTCGAAACCCTGTGACTCGCGGTGCGGCTTGCCGAGCACGTGGTCGCGCTGGGCCTCCATCTGGCTGGCCAGGTCGAGCAGGGTCGGCACCGACGGCAGGAAGATGCTGGCCATCTCGCCCGGCCGCCTCGACCGGACGTACCGGCCGATCGCCTGGGCGAAGAACAGCGGCGTCGAGGCGCTGGTGGCGTAGACACCGACCGCGAGCCGCGGCACGTCGACACCTTCTGACACCATCCGGACCGCGACGAGCCAGCGGCTGGTTCCCGCCGAGAAATCGGCGATGCGTGCCGACGAGCCGGGGTCGTCGGACAGCACCACGGTCGGCGTCTCACCGGTCAGCCTCGTCAGCGCGGCCGCATACGCACGTGCCGCCTTCTGGTCGGATGCGATCACCATGGCCCCGGCATCGGGCACCCCGCCGTTGCGCAGTTGGGTGAGCCGGGTGTCGGCGGCCTGCAGCACGGCGGGGATCCACTCGCCCCTGGCGTCGAGGACGGTGCGCCACGCTCGTGCGGTCTGTTCGGCGTTCAGCGGCTCGCCGAGGCGGGCCGCGTGCTCCTCGCCAGCGCTTGTGCGCCAGCGCGCCTCGCCGGAGTAGGCCAGAAACACCACCGGCCGGACGACGCCGTCGGCGAGCGCCTCGGAGTAGCCGTAGGTGTGGTCGGCCTGTGAGCGCATCAGCCCGCCGCCGTCGGGTGCATAGGTGACGAACGGGATCGCGGAGTCGTCGCTGCGAAACGGTGTGCCCGTCAGCGCGAGCCGTCGGGTCGCATCGTCGAACGCCTCGCGGATTGCCTCACCCCAGCTTTTGGCGTCCCCGCCGTGATGGATCTCGTCGAACACGACGAGGGTGCGGCGGTTCTCGGTGCGCACCCGGTGCCGGGCCGGGTGGCTGGCGACTTGGGCGTACGTGACGACGACGCCGTGGTATTCCGACGAGGTGTGCGCGGCGGAGTTGGAAAACTTCGGATCGAGCGCGATGCCTGCGCGAGCGCCTGCCATCGCCCACTGTGTCTTGAGGTGTTCGGTCGGCACCACGACGGTGATCTGGTCGACGACGCGTTCGGCCAGCAGTTCGCCTGCGACACGTAGGGCAAATGTCGTCTTGCCTGAGCCGGGGGTCGCGACAGCCAGGAAATCCCGCGGTTTGGCGGCAAGATACCGCACCAATGCCCGACGCTGCCAGCTCCGTAAAGCCTGGGTGTCGGGCGCAGCGTTAGCCCGCACCCAAGACTCCTATCTGGTCGACGGGCAGTCTAAGGCACGGTCCGAGGCGGGTCCAATGACACGCTGGGACACGGGATTTGGCGTGTCGCGCTATTCAGCGGTTTACCACCTCGTTCGCATCGTCCCCGCAGGCTGTGGATCTACCGTGCAGGCGTGCCCACTCGGCGGACGTTCCTGTCGGCGACGGCAGTCACGGCGGCCGCATTGGGCTGTCGTGCCGTATTCCCGAGCAACGTCTTCGCCGCGTCGGGGATCGACCCTGGCACCGTTGCCGCCCTCAATCGGGATCGTCGTCCGACCCAGTGGGGCATGGCGCTGCCCGGGATCGTTGCGGGGTTCACCGCCGCAGGCCGCCAGCTCGCGCTGACCTTCGACGCGTGCGACCGGGCTTGCGACGACGCGTTGCTGACCACGCTCGAGCAGAACCAGGTGCCCGCGCTGTTGTTCATCTGCTCCAAGTGGATCGATGCGAACCCCGGCCGCATCGAGCAACTGGCGGCGAATCCGTTGTTCGACATCGGCAACCATGGCACTCGCCATATGCCGCTGTCGGTGACCGGGCGGTCCGCCTACGGCATCGGCGGCACCCGATCCGCCGACGAGGCAGTGGCCGAGGTGTGGACGAATCAGAACCGGATTGCGTCGCTGATCGGACGGGCGCCCGAGTGGTTCCGTCCGGGTACCGCCCACTACGACGACGTCGGGGTGCAGATCGTCCACGACCTTGGCCTCACACCGGTCGGGTTCTCCGTCAACGCAGACAACGGTGCGACGGCGTCGGCCCGAGCGGTCGGCACCGCGCTCACCAGGGCGTACCCCGGCTCGATCGTGCTGGCCCACATGAACCATCCCGCATCCGGCACCGCAGCCGGGGTCGCCGCCGCCCTTCCTACGCTCCGGGCGGCCGGGTGGGAGTTCGTACCGCTGGCCGGCCAGGAACTCGCGTAACTTCGGGGGCTACCCGACGAAGAAGTTGTCGTTCTTGACAAGCCAGTCGCGGATCTCCTCGGGGCTCATGTCCCCGAGCTGGGCGAGGCCCTCGAAATAGTGCTCGCGGGGTGCGCCTGGAGCAAACAGCATCAACAGCGATGTCGGCGCGTCGGACTCATTGCGGAACCCGTGGATGCCGCCCGGCGGGACATAGAGGAAGTCGTTCTGCGTGCCGTCGACCCAGCCGTTGCCGTCGTAGAGCTTCACAGTCCCCGACAGCACGAAGAACGCCTCCGACATCGCGCGGTGAAAGTGCGGGCCGGGGCCGCCGCCGTTGGGAGGGATGTCGACGCGGTACAGGCCGTAGTCGCCGTTGGTCTGTTGCTCGTTGGCCAGATAGTGATAGCCGCCGAGACCGCCGGGCGGCGTGTAGTCCGGCGGATCGGTGCCTCTCCGAAGCCAGGCACTGACCTCCGGTTCGTCATCGGTGTATCGCGGCGGTGGGTAGGGCGGCACGACGAGTGACATCAACGCTCCATTGCGGTCGTAACATCGGCTGAGTGGGCAACCCTGCGAAGACGGACGAGAACCTCCGCACCGAAATGCTCCTCGATGCCCAGAATAGGGCGGAGCAGTTGTTCGACGAGATCGAGCGCAGCGGCATGATCCGTGCAGGCGTCGGCGAGCGCCAGTTGTCCGACGAGATCCGCGATCTGGCCGTCGAGATGTTCGGCGTCGAGCGGCACTGGCACAAGCGAATCGTGCGTGCGGGGGAGAACACGCTGCAGCCCTACAAGAAGAATCCGCCGGACCGCACCATCGCCGGCGACGACATCGTGTTCTGCGATTTCGGCCCGATCTTCGATCGGTGGGAGGCCGATTTCGGGCGCACGTTCGTGCTCGGCGACGACGAGCGCAAGCACGCGCTGCGCGACGACCTGCCGCGGGTGTGGGCGAAGGGGCGGGAGTATTTCGACTCGCACCCCGACATCACGGGCGCCGAATTGTTCGACCACGTCGTGGATCTCAGTCACGACGCGGGCTGGGAGTTCGGCGGGACCATCGCGGGCCATCTGGTCGGCGAGTTCCCGCACGAGAAGATCGCGGGCGATGCGATCGAGTCCTACATCGCTCCGGGGTCAGACAACCCGATGCGGCGCACCGACCGCACCGGGCGTGTCTGCCACTGGATCCTCGAAGTGCACCTGACCGATCCGGAGCGCCGGTTCGGCGGCTTCCACGAGGAGTTGCTCGACCTGCGCTGACTAGACCAGCGCGGGTACCGGGAACGTCACGCCGGTCAGCTGCTCCGACACCGTCCACAGCCGCCGCTGCGCGTCGATGTCGTGCGAAACCCCGCTCGACGCCACGACCTTCGGATAGCCGCGCTGCTCGCCGAATCCGTCGGGGCCGAAGTACTGGCCGCCGATCACACCGGGATCGGTCGCCGCGCGCAGCGTGGGAAGCGCACCCATGTCGGCGCCCTGGAACAGCGGCGAGAGCACGCCTTCGACGACGCGCACCAGCGTTGGCAGGTTGCGCGCCAGCTCGGTCCGCGAACCACCGGGGTGCGCGGCAGCGGCGATGGTGTTGGTGCCTTGCAGGCGACGTTGCAGTTCGTAGGTGAACATCAGGTTGGCGAGCTTGGCCTGCCCGTATGCGGCGATCCTGCCGTAGTTCCTCTCCGACTGCAGATCGTCGAAGTTGATCCCGTTGCGCGCGAACCGGTGGCCGACGCTGCTGACCGTGACGACGCGCGAACCCGGAACGGGAAGCAGCCGATCGAGCAGCAGGCCGGTGAACGCGAAGTGGCCCAAATGGTTTGTGCCGAACTGTAATTCGAAGCCGTCCTTGGTGGTCGACTTGGGCGTCATCATCACTCCCGCGTTGTTGATCAGCAAGTCGATGGTGTCGTGCGCGGAACGCAATTCGTCCGCTCCGGCCCGGACGGACTCGAGCGACGACAGGTCGAGCTCCTGCACGGCGACGCTGGCGGCCGGCGTGCGCCTGGCGATCAGGTCGGCGGCGGCGTTGCCTTTGTCGGCGTTGCGCACTGCCAGCACCACATGGGCGCCCTTTGCGGCGAGCGCGGCGGCGGTCTCGTAACCCAGGCCGGTGTTGGCGCCGGTGATGACGGCCGTGCGGCCGGTCTGGTCGGGAATGTTGGCGGTTGTCCAGTTCGGCATGGAATCTCCTCGGTAGAGTGTTAAACGGAGCGTGCGCCCCGTTTGGTTACGAATATACGGAACGCACGCCCCGTTTAGTCAATTCCCGAGAGGGTGTGATTTGGCCCAACCCGAGAAACCGCTGCGTGCGGACGCTGCCCGTAACCGCGCCCGCGTGCTGGAGGTTGCCTACGACACGTTCGCGGCCGAGGGCTTGTCGGTGCCGATCGACGAGATCGCGCGGCGCGCCGGGGTGGGTGCGGGAACGGTGTACCGGCATTTCCCGACGAAAGAGGATCTGTACCGGGCCGTCGTCGAGGACCGGCTCGAGCACATCGTGGAAAGCGGTCGGGCCCTGCTGACCACGAAGGGGGCGGGCGAGGCGCTGTTCAGCTTCCTGCGCTCGATGGTGCTGGACTGGGGCGCGACCGACCAGGGTCTCGTCGATGCGCTCGCGGGAGCCGGTGTCGATATCAAGAGCGCGGCGCCGGACGCCGAGGAGGCGTTTCTGGGTTTGATCGGCGACCTGCTGCGGGCCGCCCAGAGGGCAGGCACGGTCCGACGCGATCTCGACGTGCCCGACGTCAAGGCCCTGACGGTCGGCGCCCAGGCGATGCAGGGCTACAACCGGGACGCGGCCGAGCGGCTCACCGAGGTCTTCCTGGACGGCTTGCGCGCGAAGTAATCGGGCGGGCTGGGCACAGGGCTCTGACAGGTCGGCGACCCATAGTGGCCTTCTATGAGCCCGGAGACTGTGCCGCTTACCTGGTCGACGGCGCTGACCAGCTGGTGCTGGGACAGCGCTGCCGCGGTCGTCGTCGTCGCGGTCGCAGTTGCCTACGGCTGGGCTTGGCGGCGCGCCGACGCGACCGCGCGGCGATACGTGTGGTGGTTCGGCACTGGCCTTGTACTGACGGTTTTCGCGACGATGAGCATGGTCGGCGTCTACGCAGCGCGTGCTGTTCTGGGTGCGCGCGCTGCAAGTTCTGCTTCTGCTGTTCGTCGCGCCGTTCTTCCTCGCAATGGGCAGGCCCGTCACCGTCATCGGTCACGCGCTCGGACCGAGAGTCCGGGTGGACCGGTTGTTGGCGAGCAGGTCATCGCGACTGATGCTGCATCCGGCGACAACGTCATTGGCGATGCTCGCGACTCCGTGGCTGCTGTACCTGACACCCTGGTATACCGCTGCGCTACAGCACTATTCGGTGGCGTGTCTGACCAACGCGCTGCTGGTGGCGGTCGGCTTCGCGTACTTCTACGCGCGCCTGCAGGCCGATCCCGTGCCGCACCGGTATTCGCAGCTGCTTTCCCTCGTGATCAGCATCGCCGAATCGCTCGGCGACGGTGTGCTCGGCATCGTGCTGTGGCTCGGGCCGTTGATCGCAGCCGGCTACTACATGCACATCGACCGCCGGTGGGGGCCGAGCATGCGCGTCGACCAGTCGATCGGCGCCGGTGTCCTGTGGCTGGTGGGTGACGTGCTCGGTGTCGGGTTCATCGCTGTGCTGATGCATCAGTTCTCCTCCGACGAACGCAGCACCGCCAAGATCGTCGACGCCGCGCTCGATCAGTCGGCGTCCGAAGACTCGGCCGGGTCGTCGGGCCTGTGGTGGGAGAGCGACCCGCAGCTGCGCGAACGGATGCGCAGGCGATGACGATTCCGTTGATTGGCACGTTTTCACTGTCGGGGTTCTCCAGCGCCTGGTTGCTGTTGTTCTTCGTCGTCATCGTGGCGCTGGTCGCGATGTATGCGATGGCGCTGCGGAAACGACGGCGCCATGTGTTGCGGTTCGCCAATTTCGATCTGTTACAACAGGTTTCGCCGCCGCCCACCAACCGCTGGCGACATGTGCCCGCGGCGCTGCTCGTGGCGTCGCTCGCGCTGTTGACCACGGCGATGGCAGGCCCGACGCACGACATCCAGGTTCCGCGCAATCGTGCGGTGGCCATGCTGGTGATCGATGTCTCCGAGTCGATGGCGGCCACCGACGTGGCACCCACTCGGCTGGCGGCGGCGAAGGAGGCAGGTAAACAGTTCGCCGACGAACTGACGCCGGGCATCAACCTCGGCCTCGTCGCATATGCAGGCAGCGCGACCCTGATGATGGCGCCAACACCCGACCATGCGGCCGTCAAGGCGTCGATCGACACGCTGCAGGCCGCCGAGCGCACCGCGACGGGCGAGGGGATCTTCACCGCGCTGCAGGCGATCGCGGCGACCGTCGCCGTGCTCGGCGGGGGGGATGGCCCGCCGCCTGCGCGCATCGTCCTCGAGTCCGACGGCAAGGAAACCGTGCCGGGCGACCCCGATATGCCTCGCGGCGCGTTCACGGCCGCCCGTGCCGCCAAGGATCAAGGTGTCGCGATATCGACCATCTCGTTTGGCACGCCCGATGGAATCGTCGATGTCGACGGCGAGGAGATACCCGTGCCAGTGGACGACACGACCCTGCAGAGGATCAGCGAGATCTCCGGCGGACAGATGTTCCATGCCGACAGCCTCGATCAGCTGGAAAGCGTGTACGCGACCCTGCAGCGAGTCATCGGATACGAGACGATTTCCGGCGACGCGAGCGCGGCGTGGATCAGGCTGGGCGCGCTGGCGCTCATCGGCGCACTGGTGGCCGCGGTGTATCTCAACCGGCGGTTGCCCGCCTGACGATCACACCGGCAAGCGGCGGTTGATCAGCAGACCGAGCGTGGCGCCGAGAACGCCGATGAGCACGGCGAGGCGCAGCCAGCCCGCGGTCGCGGGGCCGCGGACGGTCTGGTAGCCCAACTGGTCTGGAACCTTGCTGAACTGGCGGTTGAGCTCGTCGACGTTCTCGGCGGCGGAGGTCTGGCCGCCGGACAGCTGGGCGATCATCTTCATCATGTCGGGGTCGACGGGAACGGGCACGGAGTCATTCTTGATCTCCACATGGCCTGTCGGTGTGCCGAACGCGATCGTGGTGATCGGGACACCCCGCTGTCGTGCGGCGCGCGCGGCGGTATAGGCGCCATCGGTGGCGTCTGGATTGTCGGGCTTGTTCTCCTTGCCGTCGGACAGCAGGACTATCCGTGCCGGAGGCGGCGAGTCCGCCGGTCCCTGCAGAACGGTGTTGACGGTCTGAATGGCTTGCAGTGCAGCGAAAATCGCCTGTCCGGTCGCGGTGCTCTCGTCGGTACGCAGTTTGTCGAGGGCGTCGACGGTGAGGTTGTGCTGTGGACTGGGCGACACCAACACAGTGGGCGATCCCGAGAAGGCGATGAGGCCGAGGTTGACGCCAGGCGTCAGCTGCCCGGCGAACTGCTTGGCGGCCTGTCGGGCGGCGTCCAATCGGGTGGGCGGCACATCGGTGGCGCCCATCGAGGCGGATACGTCGATGACGAGCATCATCACCGCCCGGTTACGCGGTACGCGAACATCCCTGCTCGGTTGAGCCAGCGCGATGCTCATCGGCACGAGTGCCAAGAGAATCAACGCAATGGGCAGATGTCGCCACCGCGACGGGCGGGACGACACGACCGATTCGGACGCGCCTGCGAAGCGGGTCACCCGCCTGCGCCTACGGCCGTTGGCCAGCAGATATAGGGCCAGCAGGACCACCGGCGCCCCCAACAGCACAAGCCAGGCGGGGCTCTGCCATCCCGATACCGGGAGCGGGCCGAGGCCGGGAACCGTCATGACGATACTGTCGCCAACTGCTCTGGCAATCGGCTGTGTCGCGGTTGGATCAACCTTGCACTCGCCCAGCGCGAGTGCTAAAAATGCAGTTGGCACTCGCGACCAGTGAGTGCTAGGTCGGGACGGTGAGGCAGGGGCCGCAAGCGCGGAGCACATCCCCAGCCGTCCGTCGCGGGCACTGCACCCGACCACAGACGTGCCATCCCCAATCCGGAGGAAACACTTCGCAATGGCTAAAACAATTGCGTATGACGAAGAGGCCCGTCGTGGCCTCGAGCGGGGCCTGAATGCCCTCGCCGACGCGGTACGGGTGACGCTGGGCCCCAAGGGCCGCAACGTCGTCCTTGAGAAGAAGTGGGGCGCCCCCACGATCACCAACGACGGCGTGTCCATCGCCAAGGAGATCGAGCTGGAGGACCCGTACGAGAAGATCGGCGCTGAGCTGGTCAAGGAAGTCGCCAAGAAGACCGACGACGTCGCGGGCGACGGCACCACCACCGCCACCGTGCTGGCCCAGGCGCTCGTTCGCGAGGGCCTGCGCAACGTCGCGGCGGGTGCCAACCCGCTCGCCCTGAAGCGCGGCATCGAGAAGGCCGTCGAGAAGATCACCGAGACGCTGCTCAAGTCGGCCAAGGAGGTCGAGACCAAGGAGCAGATCGCTGCCACCGCCGCGATCTCGGCCGGCGACACCCAGATCGGTGAGCTGATCGCCGAGGCCATGGACAAGGTCGGCAACGAGGGTGTCATCACCGTCGAGGAGTCGAACACCTTCGGCCTGCAGCTCGAGCTCACCGAGGGCATGCGCTTCGACAAGGGCTACATCTCGGGTTACTTCGTCACCGATGCCGAGCGTCAGGAAGCGGTCCTCGAGGATCCGTACATCCTGCTCGTCTCGTCGAAGGTGTCGACGGTCAAGGATCTGCTGCCGCTGCTGGAGAAGGTCATCCAGTCCGGCAAGCCGCTCCTGATCATCGCCGAGGACGTCGAGGGCGAGGCGCTGTCCACCCTGGTCGTCAACAAGATCCGCGGCACCTTCAAGTCCGTCGCCGTCAAGGCCCCGGGCTTCGGTGACCGCCGCAAGGCGATGCTGCAGGACATGGCCATCCTCACCGGTGGCCAGGTCGTCAGCGAAGAGGTCGGTCTCTCGCTGGAGACCGCCGACGTCTCGCTGCTCGGCAGCGCCCGCAAGGTCGTCGTCACCAAGGACGAGACCACCATCGTCGAGGGTGCCGGTGACAGCGAGGCGATCGCGGGCCGGGTCGCGCAGATTCGGCAGGAGATCGAGAACAGCGACTCCGACTACGACCGCGAGAAGCTGCAGGAGCGCCTGGCCAAGCTGGCCGGCGGTGTTGCGGTGATCAAGGCCGGCGCCGCCACCGAGGTGGAGCTCAAGGAGCGCAAGCACCGCATCGAGGACGCGGTCCGCAACGCCAAGGCGGCCGTCGAGGAGGGCATCGTCGCCGGTGGCGGCGTGGCCCTGCTGCAGTCGGCTCCTGCGCTGGAGGAGCTGAAGCTCACCGGTGACGAGGCCACCGGCGCGAACATCGTCAAGGTCGCGCTGGAGGCCCCGCTGAAGCAGATCGCCTTCAACTCGGGCCTGGAGCCGGGCGTCGTCGCCGAGAAGGTCCGCAACCTTCCGGCCGGCCACGGCCTGAACGCCCAGACCAATGAGTACGAGGATCTGCTGAAGGCAGGCGTGGCCGACCCGGTCAAGGTGACGCGCTCGGCGCTGCAGAACGCTGCGTCCATCGCGGCGCTGTTCCTGACGACCGAGGCGGTCGTCGCAGACAAGCCGGAGAAGGCCGCCGCAGCTGTCGGCGACCCGACCGGTGGTATGGGCGGCATGGACTTCTAAACAGTCCTTCGTCTACGAAAAAGCCCGGCCCCCACAAGGGGTCGGGCTTTTCGTTATCCCCACTGTGGGCCCTATGCACAGGATCGCGGCGGATTGTGTGCACAGCACCCACAGTCGTCGGCGCTCGCGGCGAATGTGCGGGCATGGAACCGTTCATCGGAAGCGCCGCAGTGCGTCGCGGCGATCTGACCAGGCGCGAGCTCACCCGCGACCATCGGGCGATATACCGCGACGTGTACCTTCGGCGCGACGTCGAACTCACAGCGCGACTGAGGGCACGCGCCGCATGGCTGTCGACGGGAGCGACGCTGGGCGGTCTGTCGGCCGCGGCGGTGTTCGGCACGAAGTGGCTCGATCCGTCGGCGCCTGCGGAGGTCGTCCGCGCCGACCGGCATGCGCAGGCGGGCATCGTCGTGCACACCTGGGATCTGGCTCCGGATGAAGTCTGCGCCATCGCGCGGATGCACGTGACGTCACCTGCCCGGACCGCATTCGACATCGGACGCACTCTGCCTCTGCCCCAGGCCATTCCGATGCTGGACGCGCTGATGAACGCGACCGGGGTCAAGCCCGTCGAGGTGTCCGCCATAGCCGATGCGCGCCGGGGAGTGCGAGGTGTCGCACGTCTGCGCTCGGCACTCCAATTGGTCGACGGCGGTGCGGAATCCCCGCAGGAGAGCCGGCTTCGTCTGCTGCTCATTCGCGGTGGTCTGCCTGCGCCCGAAACGCAGATCGAATTTCGGGATCTGCGCATCCGCGTCGATATGGGCTGGCGTCAGTGGAAGGTCGTCGTCGAATACGACGGCGTTCAGCACTGGACCGACGGTCGGCAACGATCTTGGGACATCGAACGGATCGCGATGCTCGAGTCCACCGGCTGGACCGTTGTCCGTGTCAGTGCGGAGATGATGTCACGGCCGCACGTCATCATCGAGCGGGTGCGGACGAAACTGCGAGCGGCGGGCTGCCCGGTATGACCGCCCACTCGACCGCGACGCCGTTCACACCTCGTGCCGAGCCAACCAACTGGCGTACAGGTGCATCGGCAACGCCAATCCGAGCGCCATCCCGGCGACGATCACCGTCGCGCCGATCAGGTCGCCCGTGGCGGCGCTCAACAGCTGTGCTGAAGGGGAACCTGCAAACACGATGAAGCCGGCCAGCGTGCGGAACACGAACACGCCGGGAACCAGCGCGACGACCGCGGCGAATCCGATGCCGGCGAACGGGATTCGCTTGTGATGGGAAACCGGCACCAGTAGCACCCCGACCAACAAACAGGACGCGAACGCCGCGATAGCAAGGCTGGCTCCCCAGTCGAGGGCATACCAGTGGACGCCGTGGGCCAGCATGCCAACGGCCACCGGCCAGCCGAGCATCCGCCACGGCATGGAGAAGTACACCGGGTAGGACGCCGCGGCGACACCGGCGGCGAGGACGTCGACGATCAGGGGCGCGGTGGCCGACGGCGCCGTCACCGCAAGCGTCTGACCGCCCGCGCGCAGCCCGACGATCAGGCCGAAGCCGATGGCGGTGAGCACGAGCAGTCCATAGGCCAGCCGCGCGAGTCCCAGTGTCACCCGCAGGTCGAGCAGATCCAGCGCGCCGTTGAGGATGTGCGGGCCCGGCACCAATACCATCGCCGGGCAGATGGCAACTACCGCAACGGACGCGCCGAGATGCAGGTGGGTGGCCGCCGCGCCGACGGCCCCGGCGATGAGAGCCGCCACAAAGGCCTGCACCAGCGGGCCTGCTCCTGCGGCGCCAGACCACCTCCGCAGCAGACCGCCCGCCGCGGCGGATAGCGCCACCAGCAGAACCGCCAGTGGTTGGGTGGCTCCGTAGATGACGGCCAACGCCGACGCACCCGTCGCACAAGCGATCACGAAAGCCGCTGTGCCGGAGACTGATTGGGCTTCGGCGTCGACCACCCCGGCGGCCACCTGTTCAAGCTCGAGTGGGCCGTCCTGCGCCGCGTCGACGACGGCCATCATGGTCGCCACGCGGCGCATGTTGATAGCCGTCGGCGACACCGCCGCGGTCATCACGGTCTCGCGGGACCCGGCCGCGGTCAGCGTCAGCATCGACCACGACGGGACCACCCCCGCGTCCACACCCAGGCCGCGGTTGAGCCGCTCGACTGCGGTTTGGGTCATCTGGGTCGACTGACCGTTCGCGTAGAGCAGCGCGGTCGCCGCCAGCAGGGTGTCGTAGCGTTCGTCGGCCATCAGAAGCGGGCGATCATGCGCCCGCGACGCCGTCGCCGACCATGGCGAGCGGGTCGACGATGGAGTCGAACTGCTCGGCGGTCACCTTGCCGGAAGCGAGCGCGGCCTCACGCAGGGTGGTGTCGTTGGCGACGGCGTCCTCGGCGATGCGCGCGGCGTTCTGGTAACCGATCACCGGGGACAGCGCCGTCACCAGCATCGCGCTCTTGTCCACGTACGACTTGATGCGATCGGTGTTGAGCGCGGTGCCCTTTACCGAATAGGTGAGGAACTTCTCGCAGCCGTCGGCCAGGATGCGCGCCGAGTGCAAGAAGTTGTTGATGATCACCGGCCGCATCGCGTTGAGCTCGAAGTTGCCCTGTGAACCGGCCAGCGCCACCGCGGTGTCATTGCCGATCACCTGGATGGTGATCATCACCAGCGCCTCACACTGCGTCGGATTGACTTTGCCCGGCATGATCGATGACCCCGGCTCGTTGGCAGGCAGCAGCAGCTCACCGAAACCGCAGCGGGGGCCGGATGCCAGCCACCGCATGTCGTTGGCGATCTTCATCAGCGCGACCGCAAGACCGCGCAGTGCGCCGTGGGCGCGGACCATCGGGTCTAGCGAACCGAGCGCGGCGAACTTGTTCGGCGCCGTCACGTAGCCGGCCCCGGTGAGCTGGGCCAGCGTTGATGCGACGTTCGCACCGAATCCCGCGGGTGCGTTCAGCCCGGTGCCGACCGCCGTGCCGCCCACCGCGAGTTGCAGCAGGCCCTCGCGAGCGTGGGCGATCTCAGCCAGCGCGGCCTGAAGTTGGGCGGCGTAGCCGGACCATTCCTGGCCGACGGTCAACGGCACCGCGTCCTCGAGATGGGTGCGGCCGATCTTGACCACGTCCATCCATTCGGCGGACTTGACGGCGAGCTCGTCGTGCAGCGCCGTCACCTTCGGCACCAGCTGTTCGTCGATGAACGTGACCGCTGCGACGTGCATGGCGGTTGGGAAGGTGTCATTACTGCTCTGGCCCATGTTGACGTGGTCGTTGGGCCCGACGGGCTGTTGGCTGCCGAGGTCGCCGCCGAGCAGCTGGATCGCGCGGTTGGACAGCACCTCGTTGACGTTCATGTTGCTCTGCGTGCCCGACCCGGTCTGCCACACGTACAGCGGAAACTGGTCGTCGAGCTTGCCCGCGATCGCTTCGTCGGCCGCCTGGACGATGGTTTTGGCGCGCCAGTCGGCGAGTCGCCCGGCCTCCGAGTTGACCAACGCGCACGCTTTTTTCACCAGCCCGTAGGCGCGGTAGACCTCGATCGGCATGTGGTCGTCGCCGATCGAGAAGTGTTCGAGGGAGCGCTGGGTCTGGGCGCCCCAGTATTTGTCGGCGGGCACCTCGACGCTGCCGAGGCTGTCGAACTCCCTGCGCGAGCCGGTGGCATCGAGGCCGATCGGCACATCCGTGTAGGCGGGGATCTGGGTTTCGGATTCGTCGGACATGGGAGTGCCTCTCGTGCATGAGGAGAACAGGCTGGTGGCTGCGCGCACCAGTGAGGATTCTGGCACCACGATCATCGAAACGCGTGACGCTCAGTGTTTTTCAAGCGGCAGGCAGTCATCCTTACAGCCTGGCTTCGTCGCCACCCCCGGCGCCGCCTTGCGGTGCAGCACGGCGCGGCTCGGCAGGACGGTCAACGCGTCGTCGCCTGGGCGGCCTTCGCCGTCGACGATCAGCGAGTAGCCGCCGGGCTCACTCGGCGGCCAGACGAGCGTGACGTCGCTGTGGGCGATGACGTTCCTTCGCGTGCTGCCGCCGACGGGACCGACATCGATCACGCCGTCGGCAAGGACGGGTTCGACGGCGACGGTGTGCGCGTGATAGTCGTCGCCGACGGTGACCAGGTAGGCGAACGTGAAGTGGGCCAGTTCGTCAGCGAGTCGGTCGATATCCACCTGCACGCTCATGTCAGTCATCCTCCCCGCCAGATCACGCTTGTCGCTCGGTTTTGTCGCTCAACCCGTGTCAGAACTCTGACCTCGTCGAATCGATACCTACACTTCGCTGCATGAGGCGCTGGTGGCGGGTATTCGCCGTGACGTGCGCGCTGACCATGGCGGGACCTGCGCCCGTCGTCGCCGCGCAAGGGCTTCCTGTGCCCGCGCACATCGTGATCGTCATCGAGGAGAACAAGCCCGACGGCGCGGTCATCGGTAGCAAGTCGGCGCCGTACATCAACGCCCTCGCAGGCAGCGGCGCGAACATGACACAGTCGTTCGCCGAGACGCATCCGAGCGAGCCCAACTATCTTGCGCTGTTCTCCGGCAACACATTTGGGCTGACCTCGGACGCGTGCCCGGTCAATGCAGGCGCGACGCCGAACCTGGCTTCGGAGTTGCTGGCGGCGGGCTACACGTTCGGCGGCTTCTCGGAAGACCTACCCTCGGTCGGTGCCACCGACTGCAGTGCAGGCAAGTACGCCCGCAAGCATGTGCCGTGGGCCAACTTCACCAATGTGCCCGCGGCGACGTCGGTGCCGTTCTCGGCCTTCAACAACCGAACCGATTACGCGAGCCTGCCCACGGTGTCGTTCGTGGTCCCGAACCTGGACAACGACATGCACGACGGCACCATCCCCCAAGCGGACACCTGGCTGTACAACAACCTGTCGCACTATGCGAACTGGGCGGCGGGCAACAACAGCCTGTTGATCATCACGTTCGACGAGGACGACGGCGGCTCGCAGAACCAGATCCCGACGATCATCTACGGCGGGCACGTGAAACCCGGCGCTTACAGCCAGCCGATCAGCCACTACAACGTGTTGTCCACCATCGAGGAGATGTACGGCCTGCCGAAGACCGGGTTGGCCGCCAACGCGCCCCCGATCACCGACATCTGGGCGTGAGCAGCCCGCAGCGACTTGCGGATGAATCCGCACAGCAGCAGGGTTGTAGCTGAAATGCCTCTTCCGACTCCATCACCCACCGACACCGCCGTCATCACCGGCGCCTCCTCGGGCATCGGCGCGGACATCGCGCGTGAGCTGGCACAACGTGGCCACGGCGTGACGCTGGTCGCCCGTCGCGAAGACCGGCTGAAGGAGCTCGCCGCCGAGCTCGGGAACACCGTGCGCGTCGAGGCCATCGCCTGTGACGTCGCCGACCCCGACGCTCGCGCAGGCCTTTTCGACGCCGTCGCCGCCCGCGGACTGACCGTCGACATCCTCGTCAACAATGCGGGTATCGGCACCATCGGCTCGGTGACGAAGACCCCGGTTGCCGACGAGATAGCGCAGGTGCGCGTGAACGTCGAGGCCGTCATCGACCTGACCACGCGCGCTGTGCAGCAGATGGTGCCCCGCGGTCGCGGCGCCATCCTCAACGTCGGGTCCACCGCCGGCTATCACCCGTTCCCCGGCCAGTCCGGCTATGCGGCCACCAAGGCGTTCGTGAAGACCTACACCGAAGGCGTGCGCGCTGAACTGGCGGACACCGGCGTCACCGTGGCCATGCTCGCGCCGGGCCCGGTGCACACCGGCTTCCTGCAAGCGGCGGGTATGGACGAGGAGAAGTTCGCCGCGTCATTCCCGAAGTTCCTGTGGATGCCGTCTCGCGACGTGGCCCGCATCGGCGTCGAGGCGCTCGAGAACGACCGCGGTATCGTCATCGCCGGCCTACGCAACGTGCTGAGTACCCGCTTCATGCAAGCACTTCCGCGACCTGTACTGCTGTCGACCCTGCGCAAGCAACATCCCGGGCTGCGCCGCGACCGTCGCTCAGTCGGCTGACGGCCAGCGCCGCATCCAGCCCTCGACGGGCAGCGCCAGCCCGTTGCACAGCGTGCAGATCGTCCGGTACCAGCCGACGGCGATGAGCAGTTCCATCCGCTGTTCGTCGTCGAGCTGATCGGCGAGCGCGCGCCACGTCGACTCCGACCATGAACCTGTGCGCTCCACTTCGTCGACGGCGCCGATCAGGACGCGCTCGGCCGCTGACCAGCGCGGGTCGTCGGCTCGCCGGTCACCAGCGCGTCGCACTCGTCGTCGCTGACGCCGGCGACCGGGCCCCAGAACGCCGCCTGCCCGCCCCACTCGTATTCGCAGCCCACCAGCGCGCAGATGCGCAGGATGGCGATCGTCCGCGTCCGCGCGGGCAGCCTCGCCTCGATGTAGAGCGCTTCACCGAGCTTGCGCAGCCGGGCGGCCAGCGCCGGATGCCGTTGCAGGCACCGCACGAGTAGCAGCGGTTCGTAGGTGCGGTCGGGATGACCCCAGCTGTTGATGTCGGCGGCGTCCGACTCACTCCACGGAGGGGCCAGCGGCGCGACGCGCGTCATGCCGATGCGGGAGCGGGCTGGCGGCCGCGCACCAGCTTGCCGGGACGGGCGTCGGTGGGCACACCGTTCTCGGCGATGATCTCGCCGGAGACGATCGTCGCGACGTATCCGTCGGCGCCCTGGTCGAGCCGGCGCCCGCCCGCGGGCAGGTCGTACCGCACGATCGGCTTGTGCAGCCGCAGTGCGTCGGGGTCGACCACGTTCAGATCGGCCTTGTAGCCCATCGCGATTCGGCCGCGGTCGGCCAGCCCCGCCACCCGGGCGGGCGCCGAGGTCAGTTCGCGCACCGCCTCGGCGACGGTCAGCCGACCCGACGCCCTGTCACGCACCCAGTGCGTCAGCATGTAGGTGGGAAAGCTTGCGTCGCAGATCATTCCGTAGTGGGCGCCACCGTCGCCAAGGCCGAGCACGACGTCCTCGCGGCGGACCAGTTCGGCGACGGTGTCCAACGATGCGTCGCGGAAGTTGGCCAGCGTCACCAGAAGCATCGCGTGGCCGTCGTCGCCGAGGAGCCGGTCGTAGGCCTCCTCCAGCGGGCTGACGCCGCGGGCCTTGGCGCGAGCGCCGATGCTGTCGGCCGGGTCGGGCTCGTAGTTCGGCGGATCGCCCAGCGGGAAGATCCAGTTGAACGCCTGCACCGCGAACATCAACGGGTGACCGTCTGAGGCCGGCTTGTCATTCAGAATACGTTCCCGCACTTCGGGTTTACGCATTTCGGCAACCTTCTCGGCGAGCGGCAGATGTGCGATCTCGCGATAGCTCGGATACATCACGAACGGATTGCCCGACAACTCCAGCCCGATCACCAGGCCGATGGGCCTCGGAAAGATCTGCGCGGTGATGTCCCCGCCGTTGGCGTTGGCTTTCTCCACCATGGTCAGCGCGTCCTCGAAGAAGGCCGGACCCGCATTGCCGATCGCCAACGTGAACGTGACCGGCAGCCCGACGTCGGCCGCGACGTCGAACACCGTCTGCAGCACGGGCTCGTAGTCACCCGCGACGAGGTCTGGGACGAACTGAATCAGGCCGCCGCCTGCGTCATCGACGCCGCGGGCGATGGCCTCGATCTCGTCATGGCCTGCGTCGAAACTCGGAATCGGGTGACCGCTTTCGGTCTTGTGGATCGTCAGCCGCGACGACGCGAAGCCAAGCGCCCCGACGTGAATCGCCTCGGCAGCCAGCTTGCGCATCTGCGAGAGGTCTTCACCGGTGGCGGGTTCGCGGTCGACCCCGCGCCGGCCCATGACGTACACCCGCAGCGGCGAGTGCGGCAGAAACGCCGCCACGTCGATGTCGCGCTTGCCCGCGTCGAGCGCATCCATGAACTCGGGGAAGGTTTCCCACGTCCACGGCAGCCCGTCGACCATCACGACGCCTGGAATGTCCTCAACCCCGGCCATCACGTCGACGAGCACCTCGTGGTCCTCGGACCGGCACGGCGCAAAGCCGACGCCGCAGTTGCCCATCACCGCGGTCGTCACTCCGTGGGCGGACGACGGTGTCATCCGCTCCGACCAGATGGCCTGCCCGTCGTAGTGCGTGTGCAGGTCGACGAAGCCGGGAGTGACCAGCAGCCCGGTCGCGTCGATCTCCCGCGCCGCCTCGCCGTCGACGTCTCCGACGGCTGCGATGACGCCGTCGATGACCGCGACATCGCCTGTGTAGGGCTCGCCGCCGAGGCCGTCGACGATGGTGCCGTTGCGAATTATCAGGTCATACGCCATGAGCTGAATCTACGACTGCCTCGGGGCGCCATGCCAGGATGGGGCGGTGATCGACCACCTGGGAATCAACTGTGCAGACTGGGAAGAATCGAAAGCCTTCTACGATGCGGTCCTTTCAGTGCTGGGTTACAGCAGGCAGCTGGACTATCAAGTGGCCATCGGATACGGCAGGGACGGCAAGCCCGACTTCTGGATCGCCGACATGAACGTGGGGGAGGCGAACGGCCCCAACCGTGAGGTCCACGTCGCGTTCCATGCCAAGGATCACGCCGCCGTGCAGGCCTTCTACGACACCGCGCTGGGCCTGGGCGCAGAATCGCTGCACGCGCCTAAGCTGTGGCCGGAGTACCACCCCGGCTATTTCGGCGCGTTCGTCCGCGACCCCGACGGCAACAACGTCGAAGCGGTCTTTCACGGCGCTCCGCCGGAGTAGCTAGCCGCCGAGCTGCTCGGCGTAGCTGTCCCGCAACGCTTCCCAGCCATGTTCGGCCGCATCCTGCCCGACGATGCGCGGCCGGTCCGAGCCGCCGAGGACGTCGTCGAGCACGTCGAGGCATAGGTGCCAACCGGCCGCATTCATTGCGCCGGGGTCGCGCTCGCGCATGGTCTGCTCGAGGGTCAGCCTGCAGCCGGTGTCGGTCGCCGCGAGTCGCCAGCGCACGACGTCGTCGCCCCAGCGGTGCACGAGTTCGTGCGGCGGATCGACCGCAATCACGTCGCCCGTCACCGGTTCGTCGCCGGGGTTCTCGCGGACCTGCCGCGTGCCGACGCTGTCGAAGGGCCGGTCCGGTACAACCGGTGACCAGCGCCGCAGCCGGTCGGGATCGGTGAGCCACGGCCACACCGTCTCGGGCGGATGCCTGAAGTCGCGGACAAGCGTCAAAATCCAGGCGCTGTCTCGGTTTTCCAATGTTCCCTGCAATGGGTGCGTCATGTCTGCTCCTCCTCGATGAGTTGGGACAGGCGGTCGAGACCCGCGGACCACTTGCGGTGATACGGCGTCACCCAGGCCAGCACCGCGGGCAGCGGGTCTTCGGCGAGCCGATAGACGCGGCGCTTGCCGTCGACCTCGACGTCGACAGCCCCCGCATCCCGCAGCACGCCGAGATGCTTGGACGCCAATGGCTGCGAAATACGCAGCCGTTCAACGAGACTCCCGACGTCGGTGGCCCCCTCGCGCAGTGTGTCCAGGATGCGCCGTCTGGTGGGATCGGCGATCACTGCGAATGCGTCCACGCCTTCATATCACCACTAGTTCATATAACTGTCAAATAATATGATTGGAGAATCCCGACGCCGGTGTCACGCTGGCGCAATGACGGACACCGAAGGCTATGTGGACCAGTCAGTGGCGGGCCTTGCCGAGCCACAGCCGATGTACAAGATGTTGCGAGAGTCGTCCCCGGTATTTCGGCCGGGCCCGGAAGGCCCCGTCGTTCTCAGCAGGCTCGCCGACATCGAGATGGCGCTCAAGCGGACCGATGTGTTCTCGTCCAACATGGATGCCGTCGACTTGGGCAACGTGCGCCCGCTGATCCCTCTGCAGGTCGACCCGCCCGAGCACGCCAAGTACCGCCGCATCCTCGATCCGCTCTTCACGCCGCGAGAGATGGCGAGTCGGGAACCGGCCGTCACCGCCTTGGTGAACGAGATGATCGACCGGTTCGCCGACCGCGGTGAGTGCGATTTCCACTCCGAGTTCGCAGTCCCGCTGCCGTGCACGGTATTCCTCCAACTGCTGGGCCTCCCGCTGGAAGACCTCGATAAATTCCTGGCCTGGAAGGACGACGTGATCCGGCCTGCGGGCGCCGAGGGATTCAGGGAACACCGCGAGGCGGCGGCGCCTGCCGCCCAGCAGATCTATGAGTACTTCGAGCGCGCGATCGACGACCACATCGCCAACCCGCGCGAGGACGTACTGTCCGCGCTGATCGCTTCGAACATCGCCGGTGAACCGCTTTCCCGTGAGGAATTACTGGACATCTGCTTCCTCTTTCTCATCGCGGGCCTGGACACCGTGACGGATTCTCTGGACTGCTTCTTCGTCTATCTGGCCCAGCATCCCGGCCAGCGCCATCTGCTCATCGAACAGCCCGACATCCTGCCGGGCGCGATCGAAGAGCTGCTGCGGTGGGAGACGCCGGTACCCGGGGTGGCGCGTATCGCGCTGGAGGACGTCGAGGTCGGCGGATGCCCGATAAGCAAGGGAGAACGGGTCAGTCCACTGCTGGGCGCGGCCAACACCGACCCGGCCGAATTCGACGACCCGGACGTCGTCGACTTCGCACGCAGTCCCAACCGGCATCGCGCCTTCGGCGGCGGCCCCCACCGCTGTCTTGGCTCGCATCTGGCTCGCCTCGAACTACGCGTCGCGTTGCGCGAATTCCACCGTCGGATACCGGATTACGCGATTCGCAAGGGTACCGAGCTCAAGTACACCAGCGCGCTGCGCTCTGTGGAATCGCTGCCGCTCACCTTCCCGGTGGCGACCCGGTGACGCGCGTCTCGGTCGACGCCGAACTCTGCACCGGCCACGGTCGCTGTTACACGTTGGCGCCCGACGTCTTCGACGCCGACGAGGTGGGCCACTCGGTCGTCCTCGTCGGCGAGGTCTCGGGCGAGCTCGAGAAACGCGCGGCGATCGGCGAGGAGAACTGTCCGGAGCGGGCGATCACGCTGTCACGCTGAACACCCGAGCCATTCGCTCAGCGAGCGAGATGGGCCAACGCCAGCGCGGCGGCGTTGGCCCCGCACATCCCGTGCGCGCCAGGCCCCGGCGGCGTCGCTGCCGAGCAGATGAACATGCCAGGGACACCGAGCCGATACGGCTGCATCGTGACCCGCGGGCCAAACACCAACTGCCGGAGATCCTTTGCTCCCGTGCATATATCACCGCCAACATAGTTGGGGTTGTATACCGACATCTCGGTGGTAGACCGCACGGCCATGCCGACAACACGGTCGCGGAAGCCGGGTGCGAACCGCTCGAACTGTCCGATGATCGCCTCGGTTGCGTCGCCGGAATAACCCTGTGGCACATGAGCATAGGAGTAGATCGGGTTGATGTCGCCCGCGGAGCGCCCCGGGTCGGCGAGGTACTGCTGGCCGACCAGCACGAATGGCCGCTGCGGCATCCGCCCGGCGTGGATATCGCGTTCGGTCGCGGCGACCTCGTCGAAATCCCCGCCCAGGTGGACCGTCCCAGCCGTACCCACCCGAGGGTTGGCCCACGGTATCGGGCCCTCGACGGCGAAGTCCACCTTGAATGCGCCAGGGCCGTAACGGAATCCACGGAATCCACGGGCCACCCGCCGCGGCAGGCGATCACCCATGATGTCGGCCACGGCCGTCGGGGCCAGGTCGAACATCGTGACATCGGCTGACGGCAGTTGGGCGGCGGACTCGACGCGCACCCCGGTCTGCACCTTGACGCCCAACTCAGCGAGGACCGCCGTCAGCGCGTCGGTGATCGCCTGCGACCCGCCCCCGGCCACCGGCCAGCCGTACCGATGGCCCGCGGTGATGATGCCGAGGCCGATCGCGGAGGTCAGCGGGTAATGCAGCGGTCGAAAGGTGTGCGCCGCAACGCCTCCGAACAATGCCCTTGCCCTCTTGGTGCGGAACAACCGGGCGAATGCCGACGCAGGCAACACCGTCGGCGCGCCGAACCGGGCCAGGGCGATCGGATGCTTCGGGACCCGCAGCAGCGGGCCCATGATGTCCTGGGAGAGAGTGTCGAAGCCGGCGGATGGCCCGCCGAATGCCCGCTGCCACCGCGAGCCGTCGGCGCCGAGCCCGGCCGCTGTGTCGGCGACGCTGCGATACAGCAGCCCGGCGTCTCCGCCGTCGAGCGGATGCGCGCAGTCGATCTCGGGCCACCTCCACCGTAGACCGTGGCGCTCCAGCGCCAGGCCGTTGAGGAAGGCCGAACCGACCGCCATCGGATGGATCGCTGCGCAATGGTCATGCACGAGGCCGTCGACGATGCCCTCGCCGGAGCGGACACCGCCCCCGATCGCGTCGGCGGCTTCCAGCACCGTGACGTCGACACCCTTGGCGGCCAACGTGATGGCGGCGGCGAGCCCGTTGGGCCCGCTGCCAACCACCACCGCGGTGCTCATGTGAGCGCCCCGTGGCCGCTCTCCGGCCGAACCCACGTCACGTTCAACGGGATCGGCCCGTTGGGCAGCCACGGCTGCTCGTTGACCAGGTCCTCGACGTTCCAGGTACCCCGCTCGATGACACCGAGGGCTGCGTCGATCACCTTGTACTCCTGTGTCTTACGGTGAATGGGTTGCGATTCCACCCAGGCCACCACGAACTCGCCCGGCTCGAACTGGGCCTCTGACTGAATGGCCCGGATCAAATCCTCATTGTGCAGGTGGCCGTCGCCGAAGTTGAATCCGATGATCGTATTGCACGACATCTCCCCTTCCCGGACCGTACGGCTGTCGATGTCTGGGAGGCATTTCAGCAGAACCGAATACAGACCACGGCCCTGGCTGTGCATGGCTCGCCACGCAGTGACCTGCTGCGCGAAGATCTCCGCCACCAACGGCTCCCAACCGAAAGCGATGTACTGGTCGACCGAGTTGGGCGCGGATCGCGTGACCCGGTTCAGTTTCTGCTCGGCACCCGGCGTGAACGTCCATACCGCGGATGCCCAGTTGCCCGCATACTGTCGCATTGCAGGCAGGAACGAGACCAGGTCGGGTCGCAGGTTCCCCAGTACCGGGAAGAAGCACAGCCCGATCAGCAGCAGAACGGTCAGCCAGGGCGATGACATGTCCCAGATCGCGTAGCCGTTCCAGTTGGGGAACCCGATGAACAGGAAGATGGTGATGTAGGCGAACAGCACATTCCACTCCACCGGCACGGCGAGCGGAAATGTCGAGATGATGAACAGGTGGAAGCACACCATGACCGCCGTCGCGCAGAAGGTGAGCCACGGCCAGGGCGACAGCAGAAGCGCAAGCGGTGCAACGATCTCCACGAAACTGCCAGGGCCGTGCGCCATGAACGTCGCAAGATGCGAGGGCCGCAGGTCGTGCGGGTAGTTGCGGTAGTGCGCACGCTTGAGCCACTTGAACGGAATCGCCGGGCTGTTGCTCACCATCGGCGGGATGACGTTGGTGAAATGGGGCCCGAACTTGGAGATTCCGGCCCAGATCCACACCATGCCGATCAGCAGCTTGCCCGCGATGATCATGTCGACGAACGGCAGCACAGTGAAGAACAGCAGCGCAGGCAGGTACTGCTCACCGCGGGCGGCCAGGAAGATGGTCTTGTCCCGCAGGCCGATCAACACGAGCAACACCATCGGGGCAATCAGCAGCGCCGGATCGACCAATCCCGACGTGTTGGCTGGCAGGACCGCGCTCAGTGAATCACTGTGCACGCCAGGCATTACCAATGCCACCACGACGCTGAGGATCAGCGCCAGGTACACGATGATGTCGAACCAGGTGCGACGGTCGCCGTTGGTGAAGGGCACCGCCTTCCACGGGCGCAGCCGGATGGTGTTCAGCTTGGCCCAGAACCGGTAGCCACCTGTCATCGGTTTGGTCTTGCCGGCCAGCGGGCCCCAGGATCCGGCCATGCCGATCAGTTCCAGCAGGATGGTCCACAGCACCGCCTTCTGGTAGACGATGGGCTGATTCCACCACTCGGACACATGCCAGAACGCCGGAAGGTGGGAGGTGGCTGTCGCGATGGCGACTCCGCCGATGGCATAGAAGAACACCAGCTTGACAATGTAGAGCGCGTGGATCATTCGCGGGGCGCCGTAGCCCTGATCCACCCATTTGAGGCACATGATCCGGATGCGCTCCATGAGCGGCATGCGCAGAAATTCCTCGTAGTCGACGTCGGGTAGCGTCGGTTTCACGAATCCCATGGTGGTACTCCTTGTGACTTGTTCGGGCTAGGGTCGCGCACTCGCGGTCGCGAGCGCTTTACGTAGCGAGGGTTTGTCGATTTTGCCGACGGCATTCTTGGGTAGCTCGGGGAGAACTGTGATCTCCACGGGCAGTTTGTATTTCGACAGTGATGCCGTCAGGTGTTCGCGGATGCGCTCGGTGTCCAGATTCGCACCGGCGTGCAGAGAGGCGAAGAGCACCGGTTGCTCGCCGTAGACCGGGTCGGCGCGTCCAACAACGGCGGCCTCGGCGATTGCGGGCAGCTGGTAGACGACGGTTTCGATCTCCTTGGGGTAGATGTTCTCGCCGCCGCGGATGATCATGTCCTTGGCCCGGTCCACCAGTACCAGGTAGCCGTCTTCGTCGAAGCGGCCCACGTCGCCGGTGTGCAGCCAGCCGTCGACGACGGTTTTCGCGGTCTCCTCCGGCCGGTTCAGGTAGCCCCGCATAACGTTGGGGCCCTTGATGATCACCTCGCCGATCTCACCGTCGGGCAACGTGTTTCCTGCGGTATCGACGATGCGGATCTCTTGCCCCGGCAACGGAGTACCGACCGTACCCGGCTTGCGCCTGCCATTGAGCGGATTGCCGGTGCTGGCGCAGGAACCTTCGGAAAGCCCGTAGCCCTCGATGAGGCCGATGCCATAGCGGCGCTCGAACTTCTCGAGGAGTTCGACGCTGGCCGGTGCCGCGCCGCATACCGCGAACCGCACCGAGCGGGTGTCGGGCAGCACCTCGGAGGGCAGCCCGACCAGCATGGTGTAGATGGTCGGCACCGCGGAAAAGTAAGTCGCACGGGTGGTTTCGAGCCGTTCGAAGAAGGTTGCCGGGTTGAACCGGCCCGCGATGGTGGCCCGTCCGCCTGCGACCAGCGGGGACAGCGTGCTGACCACGATGGCGTTGACGTGAAACAGCGGCAGTATCAGAAGGCTGTGGTCGGTGTCGGTGAGCTCGAAGCCTTCGATAACCATGGCGCACATGGCATCGACGTTGGCGTGATCGAGCATCACGCCCTTGGGCCTTCCGGTGGTCCCGCTGGTGTAGATCAACAGCGCCAGCGCGTCGCCTGCGACGTCGGCCGCAGCGATCGGCTCCGGCGACCCGGCCGCGAGGTCCTCGAGGCGCAGCACCGCCACCTCGGTCTCCACGGGCCGGTCGACGACCAGTACCGACGCATCGGCATCGGCGATCTGATAGGACATCTCGGCGCCGACGAGGGTCGGGCTGATCGGGGTGACCGCGGCGCCGAGGCGCCAGGCGGCGAAGAGTGCGACGACGAACTCGGCTCGATTCGGCAGCATGAGCGCGACGACGTCGCCGGGGCTGACGCCGGCCGACCGCAGCGCGGCAGCCGCCCGGGTCACCGCGTCGAGAAATCCGGTGTTGTCGAGGTCGAGAGCGTCGTCGGCGACGGCCGGCGCGTGCGGGGCCGCCGTGGCGCGGCGGTCTGGCAGGGTGGCGAGGTTCATGTCACCACGGTATGGATCGGGTGGGCTGTCTCACACCGTCTCGCGCCGATGAACTTGGCCTGGCGGTTTGTCGCAGGGAAACAAAAATCCGCTCTAGGCTCAGGGCATGGATCCGGCTGTCAGCGCCGCATCGGCCGTGGTGATGGACCGCTTGATGGCCCGTCAAATGGCGGTGAGCCGTACCGTACAAGAGGCTCTGGCCAGCGATATCACCCAGCTGCGCGGCGACCCCGAGCTGGTGCAACTGCTTGGGGCCAGTGTCGCGGGCAACGTCGAGACCATCTTTCACGCCCTGCGCCACGACATATCGCTTGACAACATTTTGCCCCCCACCGCTGCGCTGGAGTACGCGCGCCGGGTGGCCCAGCGCGGGGTGCCGATGGACGCGTTGGTGCGGGCGTATCGACTGGGGCACGCCTTGGTGATCGACGCCGCGGCCGAGGAGGTCAACGCCACCGGGCTCGAGCCACGGATCGGGTTGGCGGTGTTCGAGCGGATCACCACGGTGTCGTTCCGCTACATCGACTGGATCAGCCAGCAGGTGGTGGTGGTCTATGGGGAGGAACGCGATCGGTGGTTGGCCAACCAGAACAGCGCAAGGGCGCTGCGGGTGCGCGAAGTACTCGCCACCCCACCGGCCCTCTCGTCTGCCGACACCGACACCCTCACTGCCGCACTGAGGTATCCGATGCAAGGCATCCATCTGGCGCTGGCGTTGTGGTGGCGGGACGACTCCGAGCACGAAGATGGGCTCGGCCGCCTCGAGGCAGTGCTTCGTGATCTCGCGGAAGCCGTTGCGGCACAGGGCAGTCCGTTATTTGTAGCGGCCGATCGCAACAGCGGGTGGGGCTGGATACCGCTGTCGACGGCAACTGCGGCGAACGCGATCGACACCGCCCGCGATTACCTGAGTACCCGCCATGATGCGCCCGCGGTGGCGCTCGGCACGCCGTTGCGGGGCGTCGACGGCTTCCGCAGATCACACCGTCAGGCCATCCGAACGCGCGCCGTCGCCGTTGCCGCAGGCACCGGTGGCGTCACCGCGGCCAGCGACCCTGGCCTCGCCGCTGCGACATTGCTCAGCGAAAACCTCGACGAAGCAAGAGAATTCGTTGCCGAGACGTTGGGCGCACTGGCCTCAGACACGGCCAACGATGCCCGGCTGCGTGAAACGTTGCGTGTCTACTTGAGTGACGGTGCCAGCTATAAGTCAGCAGGCGAAAAACTCAACCTGCATTTCAACTCGGTGAAGTACCGAGTGGGCCGGGCCGCGGAGCGCCGCGGCCGACCCATCGACGACGACCGGCTCGACGTCGAACTGGCCCTGTTGTTGTGCTGGTCCTATGGCGCGGCGGTGTTATCTGGCAGCGGGTAGCGTCGGCGGCATGCCTGAGTCCGATGTGCAAGCCGTCCGCGAATTCCTCCGAGACTCTTTCACGCGGTTGATCGAGCACGTCGACGACCTCACCGACGACCTGACCGACGAGGTGTCGTTCTTCCGCCCGACGGCAGAGGCCAACAGCATCGCGTGGCTGATCTGGCACAGCGCGCGAGTGCAGGACCTCCAGCTCTGCGACATCGCGGGCATCGAGCAGGTGTGGACCCGCGACGGCTGGGACGACCGGTTCGGCCTCGATCTGGCGGGCAACGACCACGGCTACGGGCACGGGCCCGACGACGTCGGCAAGGTGCGGGCGCCCGCCGACCTTCTGGCCGGCTACTACCACGCCGTGCACAAGGTGACGCTGGAGTACATCGCTTCGGTGACGGCCGAGGAGTTGGAGCGCGTCGTCGACACGCACTGGACACCGCCGGTCACCGCGAGCGCGCGGCTGGTCAGCATCATCGACGACTGCGCGCAGCACCTCGGCCAGGCCGCCTACATACGCGGCATCGCCCGCTGACGGTGCGCCATACCGCCGCGGGTTGGGCAATTCGCCTGTGGCCGCCCATCGGTTTGACGGCGATGCTCGTTCTCGGCCTGGCGGTGGGCAAGGCGTCGACACCCGTTGACGACTGGTTCAGGCCAATCACCGACACGGCCCAGCGCGCCATCTGGCAGTGATGGCCGACCCGCGCCTGCTCATCGGCGTGTTGGTGATTGTGTTCGCCGTGCTCGTCTACCAACGAGCGGTGGCGGCTGGCGGCCATGGCCGTGGTGGCGCCTGCGGTCGGCATCGCGATCGTCAGGTTGCTCAAGCCGATGTTCGAACGCGACAAGGAAGGCGGGTTGGCCTATCCGAGCGGCCACGTGACCACCACGGTGATCGTGGTGGGCCTCCTCATCATGGCGACTTGCGCCGCGCGGTGGGCGGTGGCGACCGCGGTGGTTGTCGTCCCGCTCGTCATGCTCGGTGTGGGTGTCACATTCCACTACTTCACCGACACCGTCGGCGGCCTCCTGCTCGGCAGCGCCGTGGTCTGCCTGGCGGCGCTCGTCGCCAAACTTGACAGGCGTCAACCCGGGTGCGATGCAGATCACACCGGTGGTTAACATGGGCTTATGACCGCGACGCCAGAAGTTGATTCGCCCTCGTCTGCGACCACCATCCGCAACCCCGCGACCGGCGAAGTCGCCGGGCAGGTGCGCTGGACCGACCCCGCCGACGTACCGCGGATCGTGGCAAGCCTGCGTGAGGCGCAGAAGGAGTGGGAGACCAGGGGCGCCAAGGGCCGCGCCAAGGTTCTCGCCCGCTATGCCGTCTGGCTCGGCGAGCACCGTGACGAGATCGAGTCGCTGCTGATCAAGGAGACCGGCAAGTCGGCCGTCGACGCGGCCCAAGAGGTGCCGCTGCTGATCATGATCCTGTCGTACTACATCAAGACGATGGAGAAGGCGCTCGCGCCCGAGACGCGGCCCGCATCGCTACCGTTCCTGGCGATCAAGAAGGTCACCGTGCACTTCCGGCCGCGTCAGGTGGTCGGCATCATCGCGCCATGGAACTACCCGGTGGCCAACGCCCTGATGGACGCCATCGGCGCGCTCGCCGCGGGATGCTCGGTGCTGCTGAAGCCGTCCGAACGCACGCCGCTGACCGCCGAGGTCCTGCTGCGCGGCTGGCACGACTCGGGTGCGCCCGAGGTGCTTGCGCTGGCGCAGGGGGCCCGCGAGGTGTCCGAGGCCGTCATCGACAACTCCGACTTCATCCAGTTCACCGGGTCCAGCGCGACCGGCGCCAAGGTGATGGAGCGCGCCGCACGCACGCTCACGCCGGTCAGCCTCGAGCTCGGCGGCAAGGACCCGATGATCGTGCTGGAGGATGCCGACGTCGACCTCGCCGCGCACGCCGCGGTGTGGGGCGCGATGTTCAATGCGGGCCAGACCTGTGTGTCGGTCGAGCGGGTGTACGTGCTCGACTCTGTCTACGACCAGTTCGTCGATGCGGTGGTCCGCGACGTCAAGAAGCTGAAAATGGGCGCGGGCCAGGGCTATGACTTGGGTTCGATGATCAACGACGAGCAGCTGGCGGTGACCGAGCGGCACGTTCGCGATGCGGTTGCCGCGGGCGCGAAAGCGCTCACCGGCGGAAAGCGCACGGACGGCCGGGGCAGCTTCTACCCGCCGACGGTGCTCGTCGACGTCGACCACTCGATGGCGTGCATGACCGAGGAGACGTTCGGGCCGACGCTGCCGATCATGCGGGTGTCGTCGGTCGAAGAGGCCGTACGGCTCGCCAATGACAGCCCGTACGGCCTGTCCGCGTCGGTCTTCTCCAAGGACATCGAACGCGCCAAAGAGGTTGCGGTCCAGCTTGATTGCGGTGCGGTCAACGTCAACGACGTCATCTCCAACCTGATGTGCACCACCGCGCCGATGGGCGGATGGAAGACGTCGGGAATGGGCGCACGGTTCGGCGGCGCCGAGGGCCTGCGCAAGTACTGCAGGCAGGAAGCGGTCGTCGCGCCGCGCACCAATGTCGGTGCGGGCGGCAACTATTACAACAACTCGCACAAGGCGTTGGCGCGGATGAACAAGCTGATGACCCGGCTCGCCCTGCTACGTCCGCGGCGCACCGCCAAATAATCCACCGCTCGTTCACCGCGGGTTCATTTTTGTGTATGCGCGCGTGGTTACCGTTTGCCGGTGACTCTGGATTCGCACGCCTACCGCGTCCACGACGACGACGATGACGATCCCGTGCTGCTGAACGTCGACGGCGTTCCCGTCGACACCTGGCGAGAGACTACCCCTACGACGACCGCATGGGGCGCGACGAGTACGAGGAGCAGAAGCGGCTGCTGCAGATCGAACTGCTGAAGCTGCAGAAGTGGAGCCAAGCGCACGGCCATCGGCATGTCATCGTGTTCGAGGGCCGCGACGCCGCGGGCAAGGGTGGCACCATCAAACGCTTCATGGAACACCTCAACCCGCGTGGAGCACGCGTGGTCGCCCTGGAGAAGCCGACCGACCGCGAGCGCACCCAGTGGTACTTCCAGCGCTACATTCACCACTTCCCCGCAGCGGGGGAGATCGTGCTGTTCGACAGGTCCTGGTACAACCGCGCGGGCGTCGAGCGGGTGATGGGGTTCTGCACTCCCAAACAACACGCCGAATTCATCCGCCAGGTACCGCTTTTCGAGCAGATGCTCGTCAACGACGGCATAAGCCTGACCAAGCTGTGGTTCTCCGTGACGTCGTCCGAGCAGCGCACGCGGTTCACCATCCGCCAGGTCGATCCGGTCCGGCAGTGGAAGCTCTCGCCGACGGACCTCGCCTCGTTGGACAAATGGGACGAGTACACCGCGGCCAAGGAAGACATGTTTGCCTGGACGGACACCGAGGTCGCCCCGTGGACCGTCGTCAAGAGCAACGACAAGAAGCGCGCCCGGATCAACGCCATGCGCCACGTGCTGAGTAAGTTCGACTACGACAACAAGGATCATGAGGTGGTCGGGCGACCGGACCCCCTCATCGTGGGGCGCGCCCTGGCCGACTGACGCCGCGCGTCCCTGCAGCTAGAGGAGGACAGCGTGCGGTTTGTCGCGGCGCTGCTGTTCTGGCTCATCACGACGGTCCTGCTCGCCGCGGCGGTCCCCGCGATGTGGGCGCAGCGGAACGTGGTCAGCGAGGACGGCTATGGCGCTCTTGCTGCGGCTGCCGCCAAGAATCCGCGACTTCAGGAGGCGATGGCGTCGGAGCTGGCGACGCAGATCACCGCGCTCGCTGCCAAGAACGGCTACGACCTCAACAACACCGAGCTCGTCAGTGGCGTGACCGCGGCCTACACCGCGAACTCCGGTTTCCCCGGACAGTTCGCCCAGGCCAACCGCATTGCCCACCGCTGGATGTTCACCGACTCGGTCAAGCAGGAGGAGGGCGCAGGCGACAGGTGGCTCATCGACATCGCGCCGATGCTCAACGATTCATCGCTGAAACAGACGCTGGGCAACCTCAACCTCGAGGTCCCGCAGACCGTGATGGTGCCGATCACGGTGCCCGAGTCCTCGGCGTTGCGGCCCGGCCAGCTGCGGCCGCTGGCGACGTGGGGCCCGTGGGCGAGCGGCGGCGTGTGCGTGCTCACTGCCTTCTTCGCGCTGCTGACGCTGGCGACGGCGCGCTCACATGGTAAAGCGCTTGCGGCGCTTGGTGTTTCGGGACTGCTCGTCGGCGCGGCTGGGTGGGCCGGGTTGGAGATCGGCCAGCGCTATATCAACGACGCGCTGAACCGCACGACCGGGGACATCCGCACCGTCGCCGACGTGATGGTCAACCAGGCCGAAGCCAGCCTGCACCACTGGCTGAACGTGACACTGGCCGTCGGCGTCGTGCTGGTGGTGTTGGGGATCATCGCCTCGATGCTGGGTGGCCTGCGAAGAAGCGACTAAAGTCGTCGAATGCCATTCGTCACGGACATCCAGGGCCCGCACCGGCCCGTCCAGACATGGCCGCCGCTGGTAGCAGGCGCACTGCGGCGCACCAGCACCATCGACACCCACCCGGCAGGCACGGGCAGGTCCGATGTCGACCTGCGCGCCCGCGACGCGGTCGCACGCACTCCGGACACGGTGGACGTCCTCGACGAGATCGGCATCAGCGCGCACCTGGTGGACCGGGCCATCGACGACATCGCCTCGGATCCGCCGGACGACCGGCTCGCGCAACTGGCCGCCGCACGCGTTGGCCCGGGGTTCCGCGCGACGGTCGGCAAGCTGTTTCCCGACGAGCTGCGGCGCGCGAGCTTGCTGTACCTCCTGCTCGACGACTGGGTCGGTGCGGCGTTGGTGTCCGGTTACGCGGTGCAGCACGCAGAGATCAATCTCGGCATCGAGGCGAAGCTGCCGCCCGGCGCGGCCGACCACATGGCAGGCATCTGCGCGGGCTTCGCGGCCGACGCCTCCCTGGTTCCCTACGCCAAACGCAACGGCACCATCCCGTCGGTGCACGGCCCCGTCGCACCGCCGCTCGACACCGACGGCATCCACACCGTCGAAACGCTTCGGCCGCACGGCATGCGACGGTTCCGCAGGCTCGACCTCCGTCCCGACGACCGCTTCGATGCCCACTTCCGCGACAGCCACGTCGACGGCGACGGTGTCGAGACGATCGTGCACGAATACACGGTCGAGGGCTCGGTCGATGTGTCGACGCGGACGATCGGCTCGGTCACCGCGATCGTGCGGGTGCTGCCGTGGCAGGAGTGCCCCGGCGCCATCGGAAGTGCCACGCGCACAGAGGGAATGGCGTTGGCGGAGTTGCGTGACCGGGTCCGCGGCGAGTTCGTCGGCATCAGCACGTGCACACATCTGAACGACACGCTGCGCGCGATCGCTGACCTGGACGCGCTCATCGGCCTGCGGGCCGACGCCTAGGGCTCGATGATGTGCGACGGGTCGGGACGCCGGTCCGGCGGCGCCTGGCTGTAGTCGCCCCACGGGCCGTCGCGTTGCTCGACCGCGGTGCGCACCCCGTCGGCGGCTGCGGTCTCGATGAACGCGATCGCGTCGGGTGTGTTGCGCATCAAGCCGTCGAGAATGCCGCCCAGGGTCTGGGTCGACGCCAGCCCCATGTTGTCATATGCCTGGTTGACGATGAGCTTCTGAGCTTGCAACTGCGACAATGGAATTCGGCTCAGCATCGCCGCCACCTCAGCCACTCGCGCCTCCAAGCCGCTCGAACGGCACGGACTCGTTGATGAGCTCGACCGCCGCCGCCTCATTCCCGGTCAGCGGCTCGCCGGTCAGTGAATGCCATTTCACCTTGGCCAAACTGAGCCGGTACAACCACATTCCGGTTAGATAGGCGCCCCACATCCGGGCGTACGGTGTGCCGATGACAGCGTCGTCACTGGCGATCACGATGTCGGCGCACAGCGCGTAGTCGCTTGCCCCGCCGACACACCAGCCGTGCACCTGGGCGATGACTGGTTTCGACGCACGCCAGATGGCCATGAACTTCTGCGTCGGCCCGGTCGCTCTGCCGCTCACCATCGCGAAGTCCTTGCCTGGATCCCAGCGGCCTTCCGTCATCATCGCGTCGCCCCAGTGCTGGAAGCCGCCGCCGAAGTCGTAGCCGCCGGAGAACGCGCGTCCGGCGCCGCGCAGCACGATCACCTTGATAGCCGGGTTACGTTCGGCCAGTCCGATCGCCGTTTCGATCTCGTCGGGCATCGGCGGCACGATCGTGTTCAGCGCCTCCGGCCGGTTGAGCGTGATGGTCGCGACGGGCGGCTCCGTCTTGTAGAGCAGGGTCTCGAATTGCGGCGTCGTCGGCATGCCTGCAGTATCGCGTCAGCGCGCGAGCGCGGCGACGGCTTCGGTGATCGGTGTCTCGCCGGAAATGAGGTCAAAGGTCTGGCCTGCGGTGCGCGGTTCGTCGAGCACCGCGACGAGCACCGCCGCGACGTCCTCACGCGCAATGCTTCCGCGGCCGGTCGATTCCCCTGCGGTCACGCTTCCGGTGCCCGCATCGTTCGTCAGCATGCCGGGTCGCACGACGGTCCAGCTCAGTGCGCCACGAGCTCGGATCGCGTCGTCGGCAACCCCTTTCGCGCGCAGGTATGTCTCGAATACCGGATCGTCGGCGGTGGCCTGCGGGTCGGCGGCCATCGCGGAGATCATCAGATACCGGTCGACGCCCGCGGCCTCCGCGGCATCGGCCAGCAGGATCGCCGCGTCGCGGTCGACCGTCTCCTTGCGCGCCGCCCCGCTGCCGGGCCCCGCGCCCGCGGCGAACACGACGGCGTCGGCGCCGCGCAGATGTTCGGCGACCGCGTCGACGGAGGCCTTCTCCAGATCGATGACGACGGGTTCGGCGCCTGCCGCCTCGAGGTCGGCGGTCTGCTCGGGATTGCGGATGAGTCCCGCGACCGAGTCGCCCCGCTGGGAGAGCAGGCGTTCCAGGACGAGGGCGATCTTCCCGTGGCCTCCGGCGATGACGACGCGCATTACGGCACTCCTAGCGATCCCGGCGTATCAACGTCCACACGTTGTACACCTTGCCACCGATCTTCAGGTAGTCCGTTCTGAGGTAGGCGTAGAGCACGAGCACGAGACCCCCGGCGACGAAAAGCGCGACGGCCGTGCCCGTTCCGCGAGGTAGGACGGCAATAGTCGCGAACACAAGCATGACGAACGTGCCCGACCAGAACAGGCGGCGTTCGGTTCGGTTGTCCTTGACGAGAAACAGCCCGACGATCGTTGCGACGAAAACCAGACCTGCTGCAACGAGCGCAACGGTGGACCAGACGGGCGCGGCGCTAGTTGTCGAACTGGCTACCAACCCAACCTCCCAGCCGCTTGCCGCCTTCGGATGCCGCGACGCTGGCGATCACTACCGCGATGAACGTCCCCTCGGGTCCGAAAACCGACCCGGCCATGGCTGCGGTGCCGATTGCCGCGAGGTAGGAGGCGCCGTTGCTGCCCACGAACTCGCCGATGCGCTTGCCCGCCGGATCGCCGTGCGTGATGTCGTAGCCCATGTCGAAGATGTCGATCCCGATCCCGGCGGCACCCAGCTTCTTGCTGACGTCGCCGAGAATGCCCGCGTCGGCGGTGGTGAACTCGCCGGGCAGATAGTGCCTGCCGTTCGACAGTCCCCTGTCGATCGCGTCGCCACCTGCCCCGAGGCCCGCGATCAACTGGCCGTCGTGCTCGAGCAGTTGATTCCACGGAACGCCACGCGCCAGGTCGTCAACTGCCTTGACGGCGCCGTCGTGCGACATCCCTGCGCGGACCAGCGAGTCGGTCGCCCGTTGCATGGCGATCTGGCGGGCCTTCGCCTCGCCCATGTCCAGCGACGCGGTGGCCGCGTTGGGGTCCTTCGGTGCCATCGGCCCCAGGCCCTGCTCCAGCATGGCCTGGGTGGCCAGCCGTTCCTGGGCGCGCTGACGGGCGTCACGACCGAAGATCGGATCCCGAGGCAGGGGGCCGACGACCTTGGCGGTGTGGTAGTCGTTGAGTCGCTCTCCGGCATAGCGGACCTGCTCCGGATCGGGGTTGGGGCTCATGATCGTGTTGAAATCGCGCAGCCTGCCCGCGGCGGCCTTCTTCTCCGGTGTCCACGGCCCTGGGGAGTTGACGAGTGCCTCGTCGGCGGCCCGTTGGTCGGCGCCGTACTTCTCGGCGTCGGCACGCGCCTGGTCGGCAACCGTCCTTGTGTTGTCGGAGACGGCGCCGTCGATCGGATCGGAGACGTATCCCTCGGCCGCCATTTCAACGCGGGTCTGGCTCAGCGTGTTGCCGTACGCGTCGCGCACCGAGTTCATCTCGCCCAGGCCCTGTTTGGTGGCGTCGACGGCGGCGATCTTCAGCGCCGACCAGTCCAGCTGGACGCCGTCGGCCTGCGCCTGCGCGATCTCGGAGGCGATGGTGTTGTCGATCTGGACGAGTCGGCCGTTGAGGTTTCCGATCGAAACATGGCCGCTGCGTTGGGCTTCGGCGAGCGACGCCGCGATGTTCTGCAGGTCGACGCCGACGCGGGTGATGGACTCCCTGTTCAGCTGCAACACCTGGGTGGCGCGCTGCACCTCGACGGAGTCATTGATCGGATGCGCGGGGTCGTCGCGGTCCCAGGCCGCCTGGAACCGCTTCTTGGCGGCGGTGAACTCGTCGGATGTCTGAGTCATCGAGACGCCCGCGTTGTAGAACGAGTCGGCCAACTCGCTGATCTCGCCGGGCGCACCAGACTGGATGGTGTCGTCGACCTGCCAGGGATCACCCCCGGCGGCGGCGATCAGTTCAGGGACACTCAGGTAGACCAGCTGCGGATAGTCAGGCATCCGGCACGTTGGCGATTGCGGTGCGGTTGTGCGCTTCCGTTTCCTCGAACGAGGTCGCGGCGGTGTGCGCCTTGTCGCCGACGTCGGTGAGGGTCCGATGGTTGCCGCGCATCGCCCGCACATGCGACTGATGCCCGGCGGTCAGCTTGCTGTGGAAGGCGTGGGCGGCGTCGAAGTCACCGAACATGGCTGCGGGGATCGGGGCCTGTTCGAGCGCATCGGCACCGCTCAGCGCGATTTTCCCGGCATTGCGCGAAACGTCCGCGCCATCCTCGAGAACGTCGGGTTCCACCCACATATCTCTCTCCAGCAGTTAGCCGACACTTGTTTGCTGCAAGCCTACCGCGGCCTGCGGGGTGCTCGACGCGCTAAGTGTGCAGTGTGCGGTGCAGGAACTCGAAGATCAGCGCGGACCGGAACGCGGTCTGCGCGTTGTCGGCGGCGCCGGCATGGCCGCCTTCGATGTTCTCGTAGTAGTGCACCTGGTGGCCCGCGGCCTCCAGCGCGGCGGTCATCTTGCGGGCATGCCCGGGATGGACCCGGTCGTCACGGGTCGATGTGGTGATGAGAACAGGCGGATAGCGGCGGTCCGCCGAGATGTTCTGGTACGGCGAGTACTTGGCGATGAACTCCCAGTCGTCCAGGTTGTCGGGGTCGCCGTACTCCGCCACCCACGACGCGCCCGCCAGCAGAAGGTGAAACCGCCGCATGTCGAGCAGCGGAACGCTGCACACGAGCGCACCGAACAACTCCGGGTATTGCGTCAGCATGACACCCATCAGCAGCCCGCCGTTGCTGCCGCCCTGCGCGCCGAGCCCCTCGACGGTCGTGATGCCGCGCCGCACCAAATCCTCTGCGACCGAGGCGAAGTCCTCGGCCACCAGGTGACGGCCCTCCCGCATGGCCTGGGTGTGCCATGTGGGCCCGTATTCGCCGCCACCACGGATGTTGGCCAGTACGTACGTTCCGCCGCGGGCCAGCCAGAGCCTGCCGAGCACACCGTCATAACCCGGTGTCCTGGCTACTTCGAAGCCGCCGTAGCCGCCGAGCAGGGTGGGCGCCGGGCCGGATGTGTCGCGGTGCCCGACCACGAAGTACGGGATCGCGGTGCCGTCCTTAGATTTCGCGAAATACTGTGTGACGGTGACGTCTTCGGCGTCGAAGAAGGCGGGCGCAGCCTTGATCTGTTCGAGCGGCCCCTCGACCGGTCCGTGCACCAGCCGCGATGGTGTGGTGAATCCGCTCAAGTCCAGGAACACCTCGTCGCCGAGTTCGTCGGTGTCGACGATGACGATGTTGGTGTTGTCCGGAATGTCCGCCACCGGCTCGGTGGCCCACGTGCCCGGCGTCACCGTGTGGGCGCGGCTGACGACGTCGGCGAGCGTGACGATGATCAGCTTGTCGCGCGTCCACGCATAGTGATGCAGGCTGGTGTGGTCGTCGGGTTGAAAGACGACGTGCAGATCGGCTGTGCCGGAGAGGAATCCGTCGTAGTCGGCGGCGATCAGCGAGCCTGCCGAATACGAGTCGGTCCCGGTGTACCAGTCGGTGCGCAGCTCGATCAGCAGCCAGTTGCGGTGAATCGACACCGTGGCATCGGTGGGCGCGTCGATGCGGATCAGCTCGCCGTCGTCGCAAAGCTCGTACACCTCGTCGTTGAAGAAGTCGACGGCACGGCTCAGGTGCGTGCGCTCGAAGCCCGGTGTGCGGTCCCTTGCCGCCGCGACGATCACGTCTGCGGGCGACCCGCTGAACAATGTCTCGGCATCGTCGAGAGGCGTTCCGCGGCGCCATCTTTTGACCAACCGGGGATATCCAGAGTCGGTCAGCGAGCCCTCGCCGAAGTCCGTGCCGATCAGCACGGTATCCTCGTCCTCCCAGCTGATCTGGGTCTTCGCCTCCGGCACCTCGAAGCCGTCTGCGACGAATTTCATTGTGCGCATGTCGAACTCGCGAACCACCGCGGCGTCTGAGCCGCCGCGGGACAGGCTGACGAGCGCCAGTTCGTGGTCGGGTTCGATGACATTGGCGCCCGCCCACACCCAGTTCTCGTCATCGGCGGCGGCCAGGGCGTCGAGGTCGATCACCACATCCCAGTCCGGTGCGTCGGTCCGGTAGCTGTTCAACGTGGTGCGACGCCACAAACCTTTCGGGTTGGCCGCATCGCGCCAGAAGTTGTACAGGTGGTCGCCGCGGCGCCGCACGTACGGCACGCGCGAATCGGTGTCGAGCACCTCGAGTGCCTCGGCGCGCATCCGCTCGAATCGTTCGTCGGACAACTCGGCCAGCGTCGGTTCGTTGTGTTCGCGAACCCAGCCAAGCGCGTCGTCGCCGGTGATGTCCTCGAGCCAGAGGTACGGGTCGGTCATCCCGCCATTCTGGCTTCTCGGTGCTCAGCTCAGGTGATGGACCTCCTGCAAGCCGTACACGGGGGTCGGGATGCCCTCGTAGCGCGCCTTGAGTTGCAGGGCCAGATACAGCGAATAGTGCCGCGACTGATGCAGATTGCCGCCGTGGAACCAGAGGTTCTCCTGTTGGGTCGGCTTCCACATGTTTCGCTGCTCGCCTTCCCACGGACCCGGGTCCTTGCCGGTGTCGGAGCCGAGCCCCCACACCTTGCCGACCTTGTCGGCGACGTCCTGGCCGATGAGGTCGGCCGCCCAGCCGTTCATCGACCCGAAGCCGGTGGCGTAGACGACGACATCGGCGGGCAGTTCGGTGCCGTCGGCCAGCACCACCGAATCCTCGGTGAGGTGGTCGACCTGACCGTGCGCCAGTTTGATCGCGCCATCGGCCACCAGGTCGGACGCGCCGACGTCGATGTAGTAGCCCGAACCGCGGCGCAGGTACTTCATGAACAGTCCGGATTCGTCGTCGCCCCAGTCGAGTTCGAAGCCCGCAGCGGCCAGTCGGTCGTAGAAGTCCTTGTCCCGCTCGCGGATCGCGTTGTACACCGGGATCTGGAATTCATGCAGGATCCGGTACGGCAGCGAGGCGAACGTCAGGTCGGCCTTCTCCGTCGTCATGCCTGAGGCCACCGCCCGCTCCGAGTACAGGTCGCCCAGCCCGAGCTCCATCAGCGAGTCCGACTTGACGATATGCGTCGACGACCGCTGCACCATCGTCACGTCGACACCGTTCTCGTACAACGCCTTACAGATGTCGTGGGCGGAGTTGTTGGATCCGACCACGACCGCCTTCTTGCCGACGTAGGCATCGGGCCCCGGATGTGCGCTGGAGTGATGCTGGTCGCCGCGGAACACGTCCTGGCCGGCCAGCGTCGGCATGCTCGGCTTGCCCGACATGCCCGTCGCCAGCACGAGATGCGTCGGGTGCAGCGTGAGACGCTCGCCGTCGCGGTCCACTTCGACCGTCCATTGCTTGGCGTTCTCGTCGAACGACGCCGACAGACACGTCGTCTTCGGCCAGTACGGCACCTCCATCACCCGGGTGTAGAACTCCAGCCAGTCGCCGATCTTGTCCTTGGGTGCGAACACCGGCCAGTTCGCGGGGAACTGCAGGTAGGGCAGATGGTCGTACCAGACGGGGTCGTGCAGGCACAGCGACTTGTAACGCTTGCGCCACTGGTCTCCAGGCCGTTCGTGACGGTCGACGACGATGCTGGGCACCCCCAGCTGACGCAGCCGCGCGCCGAGCGCGATCCCGCCCTGCCCGCCGCCGACGACGAGGGTGTACGGCTGTGTCTGATAGCCGAGGGCGGTTTGTTCGTCCGCCCGCTTCTCCGCCCACGAGCGGGTGTCCGGATCGCTGCCGTGCACGGCGCCCAGCACTCGCGACGGGCCTTTGCGCTCCTCGTGGCCCTTCAGTTCCTGCAGCGCTGTCAGCAGCGTCCACGCCTGATCGCCCGCCGGGTCGCCTTTGAGCCGCAGGTGGCCGACGCCGCGGCCGACGGCGGTGTCGAACTCGATGAACGCCGACAGCACACCGGCGTCCTCGGTGGCGTCCTCGCGGGTGCGGAAGTTCGACGGGTCGGTGGCGGCCAGGCGTTCGCCGAGCATGCCTGCGATCTGGTCGCGGCCCTCGACCGTCTTTATGTTCCAGGTGAACGCGACCAGGTCGCGCCAAAAGCTGTCGGTGGCGAACTTCGCGACCGCGCGGTCGATGTCACGTACGGCGAGGGCCGATTCGAAATCCGCGAGCCAGGCCTGCACCCGCTGTTGCGGGGTGAGGGTGGTGGCGTGGTCCAGCGTCTGAGTCATGTGACTCACCACACACCCGATCGCCCCCAGCCACAAGGGTTGCAGCCGGTTGCAGTCCACGCCCCTATTCGCCCAAACCAACGAATGGGCGAACTTTTGCGAGTAAATCCCGCCATTTCGTCGATCTCGATTGCTCGACCCCGCGCGGCCACCGCCGCCACCACGCGCAGAAGTTCGACCTGACGACGGTCGGCACCATGTCGAAATCGACGAAATGGTCTGAGTTACTCGCACAAATTCGCCCAAACGTTGGTTTCGGCGTGACTGACGGGCGGGTTGCAACGGTCTGCAACTCTTTCGGGGTGTGGTCGCGGTCACATAGAACTGCCGCATGAAAGCAGCCGTCTACCACGGACCCAACAAGGTCGAAATCGCCGACGTGCCGGAACCCGAGGTGCGTCCTGGAACCGTGAAGCTGAAGGTCGGCTTCAACGGGATCTGCGGCACCGATCTGCACGAGTACTACGCCGGGCCGATCTTCGTACCGACCGCACCCCATCCGCTGACCGGCCAACAGCTGCCGTTGACGATCGGACACGAGTTCTCCGGCGTCATCACCGAGGTCGGCTCGGGTGTCGACGGCTGGACCGAGGGCGACCGCGTCGCCGTCGAACCGATCTACAAATGCGGGCAGTGCCCCAGCTGCCGCGCGGGCAACTACAACGTCTGTGCGCAAATCGGTTTCCACGGCCTGATGTCCGACGGCGGCATGGCCGAGTACACCGTCGTCCCGAGCGAGATGCTGCACAGGTTGCCCGACAACGTGTCACTCGAACTGGGTGCGCTTGTCGAGCCGATGTCGGTGGCCTACCACGCCGTCACCCTCGGCGAGGCGAAAGGTGGCGACACCGCGATGGTGTTCGGCGCGGGACCGATCGGTATCGGACTGTGGTTCGCATTGCGCGGCAACGGGGTTGACGACGTCTTCGTCGTCGAGCCGTCGGCGACGCGGCGGGCATCGATCGAGGCGCTGGGGGCGTCGACGCTGGATCCGGCCGCCGTCGACGTGCCCGCGTTCATCGCCGATCACACCGCAGGCCGTGGGGCGGACGCGGTGTTCGACGCGGCGGGTGTGACGCCTGCCGTGGAAACCGCGTTGAGCTGTGTCGGGGCACGCAGGCCGATGGTCAGCGTAGCGATCTACGAGAAGCCGCTGTCGACTCCGCTGCTGAACCTGGTGATGAACGAATCCCGGATCCAGGGTTCGCTCTGCTACACCGGAGCCGATTTCGAGGCGGTCATCGGGCTGATGGCCAGGGGCGCGTACGACACCACGGGCTGGGTCACCCCGATCGCCATCGACGACGTCATCGACGAGGGCTTCGAGGCGTTGCACGCGGGCAAGAAGATGAAAGTGCTGGTCGATCCGGCTGTCTAGAGGGGAACAACACGAGATGACGCTCACCGGAAAGGTCGCACTGGTCACGGGCGGCGCGCGAGGAATCGGGCGCGGTATCGCGTTGCGCCTCGCGCGCGACGGCGCCGACATCGCGCTGGTCGACGTTCGTCCCGACGGCATCAACAGCGTCGCCGACGAGATCGCCGAGATCGGCTGCAAGGCAACGACGTTCGTCGCCGATGTCGGCGACCGCGATCAGGTGTTCGCCGCCGTCGACCATGCCGCGTCGGCGCTCGGCGGCTTCGACATCATGGTCAACAACGCCGGTATCGCCCTGGTGGGGCCGATCGCCGACGTCACACCCGACGACGTCGCGAAGATATGGGCGGTGAACGTCGACGGTGTGCTGTGGGGCATCCAGGCGGCGGTCGCGAAGTTCAAAGAGCTCGGCAACCAGGGCAGCGGAAAGATCAGCAGGATCATCAACGCCTCGTCGATCGCCGGCCACGACGGCTTCGCGATGCTCGGGGTCTACAGCGCGACGAAGTTCGCCGTCCGCGCCCTGACCCAGGCGGCCGCCAAGGAGCACGCCGCCGACGGCATCACGGTCAACGCCTACTGCCCTGGCGTGGTAGGTACCGACATGTGGGTCGAAATCGACAAGCGGTTCGCCGAGCTCACCGGCGCAGCCGAGGGCGAGACTTACCACAAGTTCGTCGGCGGTATCGCACTGGGACGTGCCGAAACGCCCGATGACGTCGCCGGCTTCGTCTCGTATCTGGCGAGCGACGACGCCGACTACATGACGGGACAGTCCGGCCTGATCGACGGCGGTCTGGTCTACCGCTGACGCGCGGTTGGCCAGGAGGTGTGATGGAGAGCACAATCGGCACTGATGCAAGGTCAGCCAGTGCCTGAGCCCGCGGTGGCGGTCGGCGAGGACCCGCGCACCTACGCGCGGCTGATGTCCGCGGTCTACGACGCCACGATGGCGGGCGACCGCGCACCCGCTCGTCCGCGCCAGGTGATCGAGGACTCGTGGCGACGGTTGATGTCGAAGGGCATCGGCCCCGACGAGATGCCTGCGCCAATCGTGGAGTCGAGCGCGCTCGACGCGCTGCGCGGCGCTTCGGGCCTCGTCGAGGTTCTCGACGAGATCGCCCGCGGGCTGGAATCACTTGTCGCCGAAGGCGAGAACATTCTCGTCGTGGCCGACGCACAGGGCCGCGTGCTGTGGCGGTCCGGGTCGACGCAGGTGCTCGGCCATGCCGACCGGCTCGGCTTCGTCGAGGGCGCACACTGGGGCGAGACGGCGGTCGGCACCAACGCGATCGGTACTGCGCTGGCGTCCAAGCGGGCCGTTCAGGTGTTCTCGGCCGAGCACTACCTGCGCAGCCACCACCCGTGGACCTGCGCGGGTGCGCCGATCCGTGACCCGAGGACCGGGCAGGTCATCGGCGTCGTTGACGTCTCTGGCCCGGCGGCCACCGTCCATCCGACGACCGTCGCGTTGGTGGATGCGGTCGCCCGGCTGGCCGAGTCACATCTGCGCGAACAGCACGACCGCACACTCAACCGGCTGCGTACGGTGGCTGCGCCCATTCTCGCGCGCATCGGCAGCCCAGCACTCGCAGTGGACCAGGACGGCTGGGTGGCGGCCGTCGATGCGATGCCACTGCACAACCGGATCCTGTTACCCACGAACATCACCGACATCGCGCCAGGGCGGGTGCGCTTGTCGACCCTCGGCCCGTGCGACATCGAGCCCCTGCCCGGCGGGTGGTTGGTTCGGCTGGCCACCGACGACTCAGCCGGTCAGCTCGCCCACGTGACGCTGGACCTACGCAATCCCGATGGGCCGTTGCTGGAGATGGCGGGTCAGTTCACCGCCTGGCGTCACGATATCTCGCAACGCCACGCCGAAATCCTTCTCGTGCTGGCAACCTCGCCCGCGGGTAGGTCCGCGACCGAACTTGCCGACGACCTCTACGGCGACTCGTCGCGCAGCGTCACCGTGCGGGCCGAGGTATCGCGGCTGCGTAAGCAGTTCACGGGATTGCTTGCCGCACAACCGTATCGGTTCGCGTCGACGGTGGACCTCGATGTGATCTATCCCGCCGACATGTCCATGCTGCTGCCGTCGTCGACGGCGCCGTTCGTGCGTGCCGCTCGCTCGCGGCGCGGCGACGGTATCTAAACGCCCGCCGCTGTCGCGACCGCCCGCCTCGTCAGCACTTTCGAAAGGTGGCTGCGATAGTCGGCGTCGGCATTCCCGTCGCTCATCGGGTCGATGCCCTCCGCGGCGTGCTCCGCTGCCGCCCGAATCACGTCCTCCCTCGCGGGCTGACCGATCAGCGCCTCCTCCACGCTTCGGGCGCGCACCGGCACCGGCGCCACATTGGTGAGCGCGATTCGAGCCTGTCGGATGGTCCCCTGATCGACGTCAACGGTTGCAGCGACTGCCACGATCGACCAGGCTTGCGCAACGCGGTGCAGCTTCTCATAGTGCGCCGCCCAATCGGTGTGCTTCGGAATCCTTATCTCCGTGAGGATTTCGTCGGATTGCAGCGCGGTGGTGAACAGGTCGACGAAGAACTCCGCGGCGGGAATCGTGCGCCTTCCCGACGGGCCGACAACCGTCATCGTCGCCTCCAACGCCAGCACCGGTGCAGCCAAGTCACCAGCGGGATCGGCATGTGCGACGTTCCCACCCAGCGTCCCGCGGTGCCGGATCTGCGGGTCGGCTACGGTGCGGGTGGCATCGGCAAGGAGCAGCGCATGCTTGCTGATGAGTGGATTGCCCAGCAGGCCGTAGTACGTCGTCATTGCACCGATCACCAAGGCGTCGCCGTCGTCGCGCACGCCGCGGAGGCCTTCGATTCGGCCAAGGTCGACGAGCACGGTAGGCGCGGACAGCCGCAACCGCAGCACCGGCATCAAGCTCTGCCCGCCCGCGATGATCTTGGCGTCCTCTCCGGCTCCTGCGAGCGCCGCGACCGCATCCTCGACGGTGGTCGGGGCGACATAGTCAAAATTGGGCGGGATCATCGGGCACCTCCCTGGACCTCATTGATGGCGTGCCAGACGCGCATTGGGCTGCAAGGCATTTCGATGTCCTCAACGCCGAGATGGCGGACCGCATCGATGACCGCGTTGACCACTGCCGGCGTCGATGCGATCGTGCCTGCCTCACCGACGCCCTTGACCCCGAGCGGATTTGTGGTGGCAGGCGTTTCAGTTCGTCCGGTGGTGAACGACGGCAGATCGGCCGCCGACGGCACCAGGTACTCCGAAAACGAGGCGTTGATGAGTGTGCCCGACTCGTCGTGCACGGCCTCCTCGTACAGTGCCTGCGCGATGCCCTGCGCGAGTCCGCCGTGCACCTGTCCGTCGACGATCAGCGGGTTGACCACGCGCCCGATGTCGTCGACGCAGACATAGGAGCGAATCCGCACCTGCCCGGTCTCGGTGTCCACTTCGGTGGCGCACAGATGCGTACCGTGCGGGAACGAGAAGTTCTCCGGGTCGTATGTGGCCTCGGCATCAAGGTTCGGTTCCACACCGTCGGGCAGGTCGTGCGCGGCGAATACGGCGAGAGCGATCTCGGGGAGTGTGACGGCCTTCTCGGTACCCGTCACGCGGAACTGTCCTGCGCTGAATTCCAGATCGTCCTCGGCGCATTCCATCATGTGGGCCGCCAACGGCTTGGCCTTGGCGATCACCTTGTCCGCCGCCTTGACCACCGCGATCGCTCCGACCGCCAGTGATCGCGATCCGTAGGTGTCCAGGCCGCGCGGCGAGGATTGGGTGTCGCCGTGAAGGATTTCGACGTCCTCGAACGGGACTCCGAGTTGGTCGGCGACGATCTGGCTCCACGCCGTCTCATGGCCCTGGCCGTGCGGCGACGACCCGGTGACCACTTCCACCTTGCCGGTCGGCAGCATGCGGATCGCCGCGTGCTCCCAGCCGCCCGCCCCGTATGACAGCGCACCGAGGGTGCGCGACGGGGCCAGACCGCACATCTCGGTGAACGTCGAAACGCCGATGCCGAGCTGTACCGGATCCTGGCGCTCACGGCGCTCGGTCTGTTCGCGTCGCAACCCGTCGTAGTCGAACAACTCCCGCGCCTGCGCGGTGGCAGCTTCGTAATTGCCCGAGTCGTAGGTCAATCCGGCGACGGTGTCGAATGGGAATTCCTCGTGGCTGATCCAGTTCTGGGCGCGCAGCTCGAGCGGGTCACGCGACAACTCGGCGGCGAGCTCGTCCATCATCCGCTCGATGGCGAAGGTTGCCTCGGGGCGGCCGGCGCCGCGGTACGCGTCGGTGGGCACCTTGTTCGTGAAGACGTTGGTGCACGTGAAGTGATACGAACCGAACTTGTAGATGCCGTTGAACATGAACGCGCCCAGGATCGGTATGCCCGAGGTGACCAACCGTAGATAGGCGCCCATATCGGCGAGGAGTTCGACCTTCAGCCCAGTGACGGTGCCGTCCCGGCGCGCGGCCAGCGTCAGCTTCTGGATCTGGTCACGGCCGTGGTGTGCCGCGAGCATGGACTCGCTGCGCGATTCGGTGTACTTGACCGGCTTTCCGAGTCGTCTCGCGGCGAGAAGGGTGATCACCTCTTCCGGCGTCACCTGCAACTTGCCGCCGAATCCGCCTCCGACATCCGGGGCGATCACGCGCACTTTGTGTTCAGGGATCTCCAGCGTCATCGCCAGCATGAGTCGCAGGATGTGCGGGACCTGGGTGGCCGACCACACCGTGAGCTGCGGTCCGGTCGGATCGACCACCACCGAGCGCGGCTCCATGAACGCCGGAATCAGCCGCTGCTGGCGGAAGGTGCGCGCCACGAGCACTTCGGCGTCGCGGATGGCCTCTTCGACGTCGGCACCGGTGCCTGCCTCCGCGGAGTCGAACGTCCACACCGCGCTGATGTTGGTGCCGAGATCGGGATACACCAACTCCGCGCCGTCCGCGGCCGCCGCCGCGAGATCGAGCACCACAGGGAGCTCGTCATAGTCGACGTCGATGCCTTCGAGCGCGTCCTGCGCTTCATAAGCGCTGCGGGCCACGACGACGGCGACGGCTTCGCCCGCGAAGTTCACCGTGTCCACCGCGAGCGACGGTGCGGGTGGCGCTTTCATGTCCTCGGTGATCGGCCATGCGTTGGGCAGGCTGCCTTGCTCCGCGGCGACGTCGGCGCCGGTGAAGACCGCGACCACGCCGGGCATGCTGCGCGCGGCCGTCGTGTCGACACCGGTGATGCGGGCATGCGCGACGGGACTGCGCAGGATGGCCATGTGCTGCATGCCCGGCAACACGATGTTGTCGGTCCACCGGGTGCGACCGGTGATCAGGTGCTGGTCCTCCTTGCGGACCCTCGCCTTGCCGATTTCGGGCTCGGCGGTGGCGGTCATCGTACGCCTCCTGCCGAATCAGCTTGGGCAGCAACCATTTTGGCTTCCAGCCGCTGCGCCGCATCCTGGACTGCCCTGACGATGTTCTGGTATCCCGTGCAGCGGCACAGGTTGCCTTCCAGGCCGTGCCTTATGGCGTGTTCGTCCGGGTGGGGGTCCTCGGCGAGCAGGTCGATGGCCTGCATGATCATGCCGGGGGTGCAGAAGCCGCACTGCAGTGCATGGTTGTCGCGGAACGCCTCCTGGACGGGGTGCAGCGTCCCGTCTCGCGACAGCCCTTCGACGGTCACGACGTCGCCGCCGTCGGCCTGCACGGCGAGCACAGAGCAGGACTTGACGCTGTACCCGTTGAGGTGAACGGTGCACGCGCCGCAGTTGCTGGTATCGCAGCCGACCACGGTGCCGACCTTGCCGAGCCGGTCGCGAAGGTAGTGCACGAGTAGAAGCCGCGGCTCCACGTCGTCGCTATAAGCCGTTCCATCGACGGTGACGTTGATGCGCATAGGTCTACTCTGCTCTGGCTGGCGGCCACGAACGTCGGAAACGACGAAACCGGTTCCGCGCCAGTCGTGGTCAGACGTTGCGGATTTCGTCGAGTAGCCGCTGCAGCGTCGCGAGGCTGTGGCCTGCCAGCAACCGATCGATGAACGGCAGCGCGGCCGCGATCCCGGATTGCACCGGCAGATAACCGTCCGCCCCGGCATGCGGGTTCACCCACAGCACCGCATGGGCGAGACGTCGCAAGGCAGCCATCTGTTCGGCGAGCAGCGTCGGGTCACCGCGCTCCCAGCCGTCGGAGAAGACCACCACAACCGCGCCACGGGCGAGACCGCGCCGCCCCCAGCGGTCAAGGAACGCTCCCATCGTCTCGCCGAGCCGGGTTCCGCCTGCCCAGTCGGGCACCGCCCGGCCAGCGGTGGCCAGAGCCAGTTCGGCATCGCGGATGCGCAGCGCCCGCGTCAGCCGGGTCATGCGGGTGCCGAGCGAGAACACCTCGGTGGTCGGATTTGCGCGGGCGACGACGTGCGCGAAGCGCAGCAGCGCATCCGCATATGGGCTCATCGAGCCGGATACATCGAGCAGCAACACCGTTCGGCGCGGCCGGGTGGCCTTGCGGTGATGCCTTGGCCGCACCGGTTCGCCACCCGCGGCGAGCATGTGGCGCAGAGTGCGCCGCGGATCGACGCGGCCCCGACGCGACGGACGCAGCCGCAAGGCCGGGCGAGTCGCGGGGTGCGGTCGTAGTTCGGCGATGAGCTCGGCGAGATGCGCCCGCTCGGCGGCGGTCAGTTCGACGATGTCCCGGTGGCGAAGGATCTCGGTGTCGGCGGCCGCGGCCCGCAGTCCAGGCGCATCGGTGTCGGTGTCGGTGCCACCGGCGGTATCCAGGGCGGCGATTCGGGAGCGACGTGGCCGCTGCGGGCGATGAGGCGCGCGCTTGGGCACGGTTCCGCCGAACCAGCTCTCGAACACCAGGTCGTAGCGCGGGATCTCGTCGGGGCTTCGGCACAGGGTCGCGCGGCCGGTCCAGTACACCTGCCGGGGGTCGGCGACATCGACCTCACGCAGTGCCCGCGTGTAGGTCTCGACGGAATCCGAAGCCACCGCCAACCCCGCGGCCGCGAGGGCACGCGCGAAACCCGCGACGCCGATCAGCGGGTCGGTGGTGACAGGCATTCGCGTCTCACCCCGCCAGCAGTCGGTCCAGCCCCAGCCTGGCGACGCGCTCCAGGTCCTCGTGGTACTTGACGACCGCGCCGAGCGTGGCCGCCGCGGTCTGCGCGTCGAGGACATCGCGGTCGAGTTCACGCAGCGCCCGTGCCCAGTCCAGCGATTCGGCGACGCCGGGCGGCTTGACCAGTTCCATGCCACGCAGCGCGTGCACCGCCCTGGCCACCTGGTCGGCGAGCGCCTCGCTGATACCGGGGATGCGGCGGCGAAGAATCGCGATTTCACGCGCCAGGTCGGGATGCTCGAGCCAGTGGTAAAGGCAGCGCCGCTTGAGGGCGTCGTGCACGTCGCGGGTGCGGTTGGACGTGAGCACCACCATCGGCGGCGTCGCCGCCCGCACCTCGCCGAGTTCGGGGATGGTCACCGCGTTCTCGTCGAGCACCTCGAGCAGGAACGCTTCGAATTCGTCGTCGGCCCTGTCGATTTCGTCGACGAGAAGCACGCACGGTGCTTCGGTGAGCGCCCGCAACAGCGGTCGCGCCAGCAGGAACCGCTCGGTGTAGAGGGAGCGTTCGGCGGATTCGGCCTCGAGGTGTCCGGCGCTGGCGGCCTCGAGTGTCCGCAGGTGCAGTAGCTGCCGAGGGAAATCCCAGTCGTAGAGCGCCTGCGCCGCGTCGATGCCCTCGTGGCACTGCAGGCGGATCAGTCGCAGGTGCAGCGCCTCGGCGAGCGCGGCGGCGAGTGACGTCTTTCCTGTGCCGGGCTCACCCTCGCAGAACAGCGGTCGTCCCATTCGCAATGCCAGGTATGCGGCCGTCGCCACGCCTTCGTCGGCGAGATAGCCGGTCGCTTCGAGCGCCTGTGCCAGTTCGGTCGGCGAACCGGCACCGGGCGTGGAATCGCTCACGCCCGCGAGCCTAGGTCAGGGTCTATCGTTTCAAACGTGATACGGCTCCCGCAGGAATCGGCGCCTTCAAGGGCGTTGGTCACCCGCGCGGCCGCCGACCTGTTGACCAAGCTGGTCGACCAGCACGGACCGGTGATGTTCCACCAGTCCGGCGGCTGCTGCGACGGGTCGTCGCCGATGTGCTACCCGGACGGCGATTTCATCGTCGGGGACCGCGACATCCTGCTTGGCGTCCTCGACGTCGGCGACGCCGGAGTGCCGGTGTGGATCTCCGGGCCGCAGTTCGAGGCATGGAAGCACACCCAGCTGGTCATCGACCTGGTGCCGGGCCGCGGCGGCGGGTTCAGCCTGGAGGCCCCTGAGGGCTTCCGGTTCCTGTCGCGCGGCCGCGCGTTCACCGACGACGAGAACCGGATGCTTGCCGACGATCCGCCATTGACGGGTGCGGACTATGAGCGGGGCGCACGGCCTGCGTCGTCGGGCACGCACATCGTGGCCGAGGCGGTCGATGCGTGTCCGATCCCGGCGGGGCGCGCCGCGCGAGAACAGGCTTAGCGGGCGGCCACGCCAGTAGGGTCGTATACGTGATTCCGCTTCCGCGGGCGTGGTTGTTGACCAGCGCGATCATGGTCGGCACGGCGGTAGGGCTGCTTGCAGGCGTCGCGGCGACGTCGCTGATCACGGCACGGGTCCGGCCCGACGTCACGGTCGGCCTCGTCGTCGGTGTTCCCGCGATCATCGGGATGCTGGTGATCCTGTTCTCCAAACGCTCATGGGTCACCGCGCTGGGTGTCTTTCTCGTCGCGATGGTGCCGGGATGGTTCGGGGTGCTCGTCGCGATCGAGGGGGCGTCCGGTGTCTGAGCAGGGGGACACCATCGTCGAGGAGGACACCGTCGTCGATGAGGCGCCACACCTCAAACGCTGGACGTTCGCCCTCGTCCTGGTCCCGGTGTGGATCGTCGCGGCCATCGTCGGGCTCGCCCTGTACCTCTGGTGGTACCACTCGATCGACAAGACGCCTGCCCTGTTCGTCGTGCTGGTGTACCTGGTGGTCTGCACCGTCGCGGCCGTGCTGACGGCCATGGTGCAGAACAAACCGCTCGTCTCGGCGCTGGCGATAGCGCTGGTGTCCGCCCCCTTCGCCTCGACGGCCGCGGCCTCGGTGCTGTACGGCATCTACTTCTGCGATCGAGCAAGCCGCTGTCTGCTCGGCCTGGTGCCCTACTAGGGTTGGCGGGGTGACCCACTATGACGTCGTTGTTCTTGGAGCAGGTCCCGGCGGGTACGTGGCAGCGATTCGCGCCGCGCAACTCGGGCTGAACACCGCAGTCGTCGAGCCCAAGTACTGGGGCGGGGTGTGCCTCAACGTCGGCTGCATTCCGTCCAAGGCGCTGCTGCGCAACGCCGAACTCGCGCACATCTTCACCAAGGAGGCCAAGCAGTTCGGCATCAGCGGGGAGGCCACGTTCGACTACGGCGTCGCGTTCGACCGGAGTAGGAAGGTCGCCGAGGGCCGTGTCGCCGGCGTGCACTTCCTGATGAAGAAGAACAAGATCACCGAGATCCACGGCTACGGCAAGTTCACCGACGACCACACCCTCGAGGTCAACCTCAACGAGGGCGGCACCGAGAAGGTGACGTTCGACAACATCATCATCGCGACCGGCAGCAGCACCCGGTTGGTGCCGGGCACCTCGCTGTCGGAGAACGTCGTCACCTATGAAGAGCTGATCATGTCGCGGGAGCTGCCGTCCTCGATCGTGATCGCGGGCGCGGGCGCGATCGGCATGGAGTTCGGTTACGTGATGAAGAACTACGGCGTCGACGTCACGATCGTCGAGTTCCTGCCGCGGGCGCTGCCCAACGAGGACGCCGAGGTGTCCAAGGAGATCGAGAAGCAGTTCAAGAAGCTCGGGGTGAAGGTGCTCACCGGCACCGAGGTCGAGGCGATCTCAGATGAGGGGGCCGACGGCTCCGTCCGGGTCACGGTCAGCAAGGACGGCAAGTCCGAGGAGATCAAGACCGAGAAGGTGTTGCAGGCCATCGGGTTTGCGCCCAACGTCGAGGGCTACGGCCTCGACAAGGCCGGTGTGCAGATCACCGACCGCAAGGCCATCGGCATCGACGACTACATGCGCACCAATGTGCCGCACATCTATGCGATCGGCGACGTCACCGGGCTGCTGCAGCTCGCGCACGTCGCGGAGGCACAGGGCGTCGTCGCCTCCGAAACCATCGGCGGCGCAGACACTTTGCCGCTCGGCGACTACCGGATGTTGCCTCGCGCGACGTTCTGCCAGCCGCAGGTGGCCAGCTTCGGCCTGACCGAGGAGCAGGCGCGTGAGGAGGGCTACGACGTCAAGGTCGCCAAGTTCCCCTTCACCGCCAACGCCAAGGCCCACGGCGTCGGCGACCCGAGCGGATTCGTGAAGCTGATCGCCGACGGCCGCTACGGCGAGCTGATCGGCGGCCACCTGATCGGCCATGACGTATCGGAGCTGCTGCCGGAGCTGACCCTGGCGCAGAAGTGGGATCTGACCGCCACCGAACTTGCGCGCAACGTACACACCCACCCGACGATGTCGGAGGCGCTGCAAGAGTGCTTCCACGGGCTCGTCGGCCACATGATCAACTTTTGAGAGCGATCTGGGTCGCCGGCATCGGCGGATTGATCATCGGCCACATGCTGTGGCTGGCCGGGATCTCCGCCGCCATCGCCACGCGCACGGTCAGCGACTGGGTGCTTGTCGTCGCCGCGGTGTCGTTCGTCGTCGGCGTTGTGGCCGCGCTGATGGGTTGGCTTGCCTACCAACGCAAGTCAGAGGTGTGGGCGGCGTTTCTGTGCGCGCTGCCGATATCGCCCGTGCTGCTGTCGCTCGTCGTGCTCGGAGTGACGTACCTCTAGTCAGTCTGGCTGCCGGCGTCGAACAGATCTACCGGCAGTTCGTCGCCTACCCGCTTCCCGCAGAGCTGTGGGTCTGCGAGCAGTGCGGTCCGGAGTGGTCGGCGGAGGACATCCGGACGACAGCGTTGCGAGCCCTGACAGTGCCGCAACTCGTCGCCGTGCACGTCATGTCCGTCGACGACGACGCCCAGCGATATTTCCTCCCGCGGCTGATGGACCTGACGGTGGCGATACAGGCGCCAGTGTTCGACTTCCGTCGGCGCTCCTGCTTAACCACCCGGCCGGCCTCGGCTACTTCTCGGACTGCCCGTCGGCGCTCGACCTGCTCGTGCGGGCTGCCCATTGCCGACCACCTCGACATGTTGGGATCCGTCGACTCACTTCCCGCCGCGCTGCACCTCGCCGATCTGGTCGACGCGGTGTTCGCAGGAAGCAGGCCATTCGAATCCGTCTCCAGGACAACGGTTGTCGAGTGGTTGCGAGCCGCGACCACCGGCGAGCGACTGGAACAGGCGTTCTTCGCGGCCGATTCACCCGAAGAGGCGTTGCGACTGTCGGCCGCCCACGAGCTGTGGACGGTGTGCTGCCGCTAGCTCAAAAGCCCTTTGGTTTCGATGCTTTCACCGTGGGAGCCACGGACGCGAGCGCGGGTACAGTCGGCGGCGTGGTCGTGGTAATCGTTTGGCCGCCGGTCATCTGGCCCACTTGCGGTAGGTCCGTTCGCGGCGCAGCCGCTTGGACGGTCGTTGTGGTCAGGCCGAGCGAAACCAGCGCGGCCATTCCAGCGGCGGCCGCGCAGAGGCGTGCGCGACGTCGAAATGATCTTGAGTGCATTGCATCTCCCCCTTCAGAGACATGAGGTATTGATTTCGACCCCTGCGCGAATGTCGCAAAGCAGCGCTTAACGGACGCTGAAGAACCGTCAGGCGGATTCAGGCGCGCGCGAGGTCCCCCACAGGGAGTGCACAGTTCATCGACTGACGTCGAGATTGCAGTGAGGGCTGTGAATGCGCCGGTCGCAGGACGACCGTGAGCGCAATTTCGGCGCTAGCGGCCTGGTAGGCGCTCCCGAATCTCCTGCAGCCGCCAGCCGTTCCCGTCGGGGTCGGTGAACGACGCGAACGACGCGTAGCTGCCGCGGTCGGGGTCGGGTCCGGGCACCCTGTGCTCGCTGCCTGCGTGCTCGAACACGCCGCCGGCGTCGTGGTACACCTCCGACACGTCGACGTCGCGGCCGGCAAGCTCCTCGCGCGCCGCCTCGATGTCGTCGACGACCAGATACAGACCCTGCGCTGAGCCCGGCGCGGCCGACGTGACCTCGCTGCCGAAGATGATGGACGCGGACGAACCCGGAGGCGTGAACTGCACGACCCGGAATCCGCCGTCGCCGGGAAAGTCGGCGTCCAGGCGCCAGCCGAGTGACTCGTAGAACTGTTTCGCACGGTCGACGTCGCTGACCGGTAGCACGACCACCTCGAGTTTGAAATTCATGATCAAACTCTTGCGCGTTCAGTCGGGGAAGTCCAGAGGAACATTCAGCGTGGCGATGGTGGCGGCCAGCCCGTCGTATTGCGCTGCCAACAAGCAGAATTCGATCAGCTGCGCCTTGGTCAGATGGCTTGCCAGCGTCGCCCAGGTCTCCGGTGACACCCCGCGGGTGACGACGAACTCGTCGGTGGCGGTGATGAGCGCGCGCTGGCGGTCGGTGAGGCCCTCGGCGTCGGGGCCCTCGAAGATCTTGGCCTGCAGGTCGGGTCCGATGCCGCGGGTCTTCGCGAGCCGACGGTGCTGCTGCAGTTCGTACTCGCAGTCGCGCAGGTGCCCGACGCGCAGGATGACGACCTCGGCGTCCTTGACCGGCAGCTTGCTCAGCAGGCCGAGCAGCATTCCGCTATAGGGCAGCCACGCGAGGAAAAGGAGCTTGTGCTGGCCGATCACGTTCAAGAGACTGAACCGCGGCCTGCGGATGCCACGCGCACCGATCTTGGCGATCACCCAGTTCAGCGGGCCCAGTTCGCGGAAGCCTCCCGGCTCGATGCGGGCAGGCGCGCTCACGATTGCTTCACCAGGTAGGGCGACACGGTGCTGCGGTGCTCGTCGATATCGAGCGAACGGCCCAGTGCGGGGAACGCGCGCTGCGGGCAGTTGTCGCGTTCGCAGACCCGGCAGCCTGCTCCGATCGGGGTGGCGATGTTGCCCGACAAGTCCAGTCCCTCCGAGTAGACGAGCCGGTGCGCATGCCGCAGTTCGCACCCGAGCCCGATCGCAAATGTCTTGCCGGGCTGACCATATCGCGATGCGCGTCGTTCGACCGTGCGCGCCACCCACATGTAGCTGCGGCCGTCGGGCATCTCGGCGATCTGTACCAGGATCTTTCCTGGGTTGGCGAAGGTCTCGTAGACATTCCACAGCGGACAGGTGCCGCCGCTCGATGAGAAGTGAAAACCGGTGGCGGACTGGCGCTTTGACATGTTGCCCGCCTTGTCCACCCGGACGAACGAGAACGGGACGCCTCGCATGGACGGCCGCTGCAGTGTCGACAGCCGGTGCGCGATCGTCTCGTAGCTGACGGAGTAGAACGCCGAGAGCCGCTCGACGTCGTAGCGGAACTTCTCGGCAACCTCATGGAACTGCCCGTACGGCAACACCGTCGCGGCGGCGAAGTAGTTGGCGAGGCCGAGCCGGGCCAGCGTCGTCGACTCCTCGCTGGTGAACTTCCCGTCCTGGACGAGTTTGTCGATGAGATCGCCGAATTCGAGGTAGGCGAGCTCGGCCGCCATCTTGAACACCTGCTGCCCCGACGACAGGTGGCTGCCGATCTCCAGCCGCCGTGAGACGGGGTCATAGCGGTGCAGCACCGTGTCGCCGAGGTCGGTGCGCCGAACGATGTGCACACCGTGCACCGCCTTGAGCCGGTCGGACAGGTCGCGGGCCAGGTCGCCGCGGTGCATGCGCAAGTTGATCGTCAGGTCCTCGGCGGCGGTGTCGAGTTCGTGCAGATAGTTCTGCCGCTGGTAGAAGTAGTCGCGCACCTCCTCGTGCGGCATCGTGATCGAGCCGCTGCCACTGCCGCTGCCGTCGGCGAACCGGTCCTCGGTCGCGGCGGCCAGCTGGGTGGTGGTGATCCGGTAGCGCTGATGCAGGTTGACCATCGCGCGGGCCAGCGTGGGATGGGCGTGCACGATCTCGGCGATCTCCGCCGGGTCGACGTCGATGTCGAGGTCGCGGTCCATGGTCACCTCGCGCAGCTCGGCGACCAGCCGGGTGTCGTCCTGGGACGAGAAGAACGTCGCGTCAACGCCGAAGACCTCGGTGATCCGCAGCAGCACCGCGACCGTCAGCGGCCGTACGTCGTGCTCGATCTGGTTGAGGTAGCTCGGCGAGATCTCCAGCATCTGCGCCAGCGCGGCCTGGCTGAAACCGCGCTCGCTTCGCAGCTGCCGCACGCGTGAACCGACGAACGTTTTGGCCACGTCAGCCAGCATAACCGCCTGCGAAGGCGGCCTTCGCATTCTTGGCAGCCGGGCCGCTGTGGCAGTATTCAGCAGAGCTCTTTGGAGTAGCAGGGGAGAACCGATCATGGCGGGAATCGCAGGTAGCACCGGCTTGGCGAAGGTGATGATGCCTGTGCCCGACCCGCATCCGGATGTCTTCGATCTGCAATGGCCGTTGCGCGTCGGCGACATCGATCGGGTCGGTCGACTGCGGTTCGACGCCGCTACCCGCCACATCCAGGACATCGGCTCCGACCACCTGCGGGAACTCGGCTTCGAAGAGACACATCCGCTGTGGATCGTCCGCCGCACGATGATCGACATGGTCGAGCCGATCGAGTTCCAGGACATGCTTCGGCTGCGCCGATGGTGCTCGGGGACGTCGAACCGCTGGTGTGAGATGCGGGTGCGTATCGACGGCCGCAAGGGCGGTCTCGTCGAATCCGAGGCGTTCTGGATCAACATCAACCGGGAGACCCAGGGGCCGGCCCGCATCGCCGACGACTTCATCGAGGGCCTGCAGCGCACCACCAGTGAAGGCAGGTTGCGGTGGAAGGCCTATCTGAAGGCCGGTAGCCGCGAGGACGCTTCGGAAATCCGTGACTACCCGGTGCGCGTCAGCGACATCGACATCTTCGACCACATGAACAACTCGGTGTACTGGTCGGTGATCGAGGACTACCTCTACAGCCAGCCGGAGTTGGTCAAGGCTCCGCTGCGGGTGACGATCGAACACGACGCGGCGGTGGCGCTCGGCGACAAGCTGGAGATCATCAAGCACGTCCACCCCGCGGGATCGACCGAACAATTCGGCGCCGAGCTGACCGATCGCACTGTTACAACGCTCACATACGCGGTCGGCGACGAGACGAAGGCCATCGCAGCCATCTTCCCGCTCTGACGCGAACCGTTTAACAGTACGGGCGTACTGACCAGCGCAAACGAGCTACCGGCCGGTAGCAACTGAACCGTTTCAGGTGACGGCCGCCTTTGCAATCTTTGCAAGTCGCCGCGGACCGTTAGCGAAACTTGGCAATCGAAACGGGTGGACCTGCGCATATGTCTTGATGCATCCTCGGATTAGCCCAACAGCCAAGTTGTTTCGGCGTTAACAATATTTGAACCAAGGCAACGCCGTAGCGATGTTCGACAGAAATTTGGAGGAGCAGTCAATGTCTACCGTTGGCACGCCGAAATCACCCGAGCAGATCCAGCACGACTGGGACACCAACCCGCGGTGGAAGGGCATCGAGCGCACCTACACCCCGGCCGATGTGGTCGCGCTGCAGGGCACCGTCGTCGAGGAGGCCACCCTGGCCCGCCGCGGCGCCGAGGTGCTGTGGAGCCAGCTGAACGATCTGGAGTTCGTCAACGCGCTCGGCGCGCTGACCGGAAACATGGCCGTCCAGCAGGTGCGCGCCGGCCTGAAGGCCATCTACCTGTCGGGCTGGCAGGTCGCCGGTGACGCGAACCTGTCCGGTCACACCTACCCCGACCAGAGCCTCTACCCGGCCAACTCCGTGCCGCAGGTGGTGCGCCGCATCAACAACGCGCTGCTGCGCGCCGACGAGATCGCCAAGGTCGAGGGCGACACGTCCGTCGAGAACTGGCTGGCCCCGATCGTCGCCGACGGTGAGGCCGGCTTCGGTGGCGCGCTGAACGTCTACGAGCTGCAGAAGGCGATGATCGCGGCCGGTGTCGCCGGTTCGCACTGGGAGGACCAGCTGGCTTCGGAGAAGAAGTGCGGCCACCTCGGTGGCAAGGTGCTGATCCCGACCCAGCAGCACATCCGCACCCTGACCTCGGCCCGTCTCGCGGCCGACGTCGCCGACGTGCCGACGGTCGTCATCGCCCGTACCGACGCCGAGGCCGCGACGCTGATCACCTCCGACGTCGACGAGCGCGACCGTCCGTTCATCACCGGTGAGCGCACCGCCGAGGGCTTCTACCGGGTGAAGAACGGTCTCGAGCCGTGCATCGCCCGCGCCAAGGCCTACGCGCCGTACTCCGATCTGATCTGGATGGAGACCGGCACCCCGGATCTCGAGCTGGCAGCGAAGTTCGCCGAGGGCGTCAAGAGCGAGTTCCCGGACCAGATGCTGGCCTACAACTGCTCGCCGTCGTTCAACTGGCGCAAGCACCTGGACGACGCGACGATCGCGAAGTTCCAGAAGGAGCTCGGCGCGATGGGCTTCAAGTTCCAGTTCATCACGCTGGCCGGCTTCCACGCCCTGAACTACTCGATGTTCGATCTGGCCTACGGCTACGCCCGCAACCAGATGAGCGCGTACGTCGAGCTGCAGGAGCGCGAGTTCGACGCCGAGGAGCGGGGCTACACCGCGACCAAGCACCAGCGCGAGGTCGGCGCGGGCTACTTCGACCGGATCGCCACCACCGTGGACCCGACCTCGTCGACCACCGCGCTCGCGGGCTCGACCGAAGAGGGCCAGTTCCACTGACGATCGCTAGGGCATGACGGCATGAGCCCCGCCTGTTGATCCGGGCGGGGCTCATTGTTGCAAGAGGAGATCAAGTGAGCATTGAAAGAGTGGGCGTCGTCGGCGCCGGGCAGATGGGCTCGGGCATCGCGGAGGTGTGCGCGCGCGGCGGGGTGGACGTGGTGGTCTACGAGCCGACCGAAGAGCTGATCGCCGCGGGCCGCAAGCACATCACCAGTTCGCTGGAGCGAGCGGCCAGTAAAGGCAAGCTCTCGGAAAGCCATCGCGACACCGCACTGGGCAGGCTGACCTTCACCACGAACCTTGCCGACCTGTGGGACCGCCAGCTGGTGATCGAAGCCGTCGTCGAGTCCGAGACCGTCAAGGCCAAGATCTTCGCCACGCTCGACGAACTGGTCACCGATCCTGAAGCGGTGCTCGCGTCGAATACGTCCAGCATCCCCATCATGAAGATCGCTGCGGCGACCAAGAATCCGGGTCGCGTGCTCGGGCTGCACTTCTTCAATCCGGTGCCGGTGCTGCCGCTCGTGGAGTTGATCAGCACGCTGGTCACCAACGACGACGCGGTGGCGCGGGTGGAGACGTTCGCAAGCGACGTGCTGGGCAAGAAGGTCGTGCGATGCGGTGACCGGTCGGGTTTCATCGTCAACGCGTTGCTGGTGCCCTATCTGCTTTCGGCCATCCGGATGGCCGAGGCGGGCGTCGCAACTGTCGAGGACATCGATACGGCCATCGTGGCGGGGCTGTCGCACCCGATGGGCCCGCTGCGGCTGTCCGATCTCATCGGACTCGACACGATGAAGCTCATCGCGGACTCGATGTACGACGAATACAAGGACCCGAACTACGCCCCGCCGCCGCTGTTGCTGCGGATGGTCGAGGCGGGCCGGCTCGGCAAGAAGTCAGGAAAGGGCTTCTACTCGTACTGAGCTGCGGACTTGGGTTCGCATCGTAACCTGGATAGGTTAACTTCGTAATGTGACTACCGGTCCAGTCGGGAGCCGGGATCGTGCGATTGCGCATTCGCCTGCTCTGCTCGGTCCGTCGCCCGCCTGACCTGTGTGACGAGTAGAGCGGGGTAGTGCTTTTATGTCGGATGCAGTGTCGGATCTGGAACCGTACTACGAGGAATCGCAGTCGATCTACGACCTCTCCGATGACTTCTTCGCGTTGTTCCTCGGGCCGACGATGGGCTATACGTGTTCGTACTTCGAACGCGACGACATGTCCCTGGACGAGGCTCAGATCGCCAAATTCGACCTGGCGCTCGGCAAGTTGGACCTGCAACCCGGTATGACGCTGCTCGACGTCGGCTGCGGGTGGGGCGGCGCCCTGCGGCGCGCCATCGAGGTCTGCGACGTCAACGTCATCGGTATCACGTTGAGCCGCAACCAGTATGAGTACAGCAAGGCGCTGATGGCGTCGATCCCGACGCAACGAACCGCCGAGGTGAGGCTGCAGGGCTGGGAGGAATTCAACGAGCCCGTCGACCGGATCGTGTCGATCGGCGCGTTCGAGGCGTTCAAGGCGGATCGCTACCCGGTGTTCTTCGAGCGGACTTATTCCATCCTGCCCGCTGACGGCAGAATGCTGCTGCACACCATCCTGGCGCACCCGCAAAACTACTTCCACGACAACGGCATCAAGCTGACCATCACAGACCTGAAGTTCATGCAGTTCATCGGCAGCGAGATCTTCCCCGGCGGGCAACTGCCCTGTGTGGAGGACATCGAAGCACTCGCCGCCGGTTCGGGATTCACCCTCGAACGCACGCACCTGCTGCGGCCGCACTACGCCAAGACGCTCGACATCTGGGCGGCCAACCTGGCCGCCAACAAGGAGCAGGCGATCGCGCTTACGTCCGACGAGGTGTACGAGCGCTACATGCGCTACCTGACCGGGTGTGCGGACTTCTTCCGGCGCGGCATCACCAACGTCGGACAGTTCACCCTCGCCAAATAGCCGCGCTCCTAGCGCTGAGACGCAAAGTTCCCCGACACGCCGAGCGGACACGCGCTTTTGCGTCTCCTCGTCGACGCCGGTTAGACCGAAATCGGCCGGTGCCTACGATCGGGTCTTATGGCGACGGGTGAGGGCGGTGAATCGGCTGCCGGCGTTGGGGCGACGGCCGAGAACTGGCAGTTGCCTCCCTTTAATCGCTGGGCGTTCTGGCACGTCAGGGACATCCTGCCGACACTGCCGATTCCGCGCCGAAGCGGGCCGCCCCGAGAGTTGATCCAGGCTCACGCGCCTGTTGTCGTCACCGACGTGACATTGACCAGCGTGGACGGATCGGTGACGACGGCGGGGCAAGTCATGACTGACACGTACACCGACGCCTACGTCGTGCTGCAGGACGGCGAGCTGGTGGCCGAGTGGTATGCCCCCGAGGGGGCGCCCGAGCGTACGCATGCGGTGCTGTCGATATCGAAGTCGGTGGTGGGATGCGTCGCCGCCGCACTGGTCGACCGGAACCTGCTGGATACCGACCAGCCGGTCACCGCGTACGTTCCTGAGCTTTCAGCCAGCGGCTATGCCGGTGCGACGGTGCGGCACCTACTGGACATGCGCAGCGGCGTGCGATTCCGCGAGGATTACCTCGACCCGGAAGCCGAGCTGGGGGTGCTGGCGCGATGGATTGGTGAGTCATCGGCGCCCGGCGAGGCATCGCCACGCGGGTTGTATCGATACCTCGTCGGGCTGTCCGCCGAAGCACCGCACGACCAGCGCTTCCTTTACCGGTCGGCCGAAACCGACGTGTTGGGCTGGGTGTGTGAACAAGCTGCAGGCAAGCCGATGGCGGAGCTGATATCGACGCTGGTCTGGCAGCCGCTGGGCGCAGAGTTCGATGCCGAGATCCTGTGCGACGGGCTGGGCACAGCGGTGCACGACGGGGGTCTGTGCGCGACCGCGAGGGATCTGGCGAGATTCGGTCAGATGCTGCTCGACGGCGGCTCCGTACCTGACGAGCGCGACGGCGAGCGAACCGTGGTCGGATCGCGGTGGCTGCGCGAGGCGTGGGCGGTCGACGCCGACGCGCGGTCCGTTTTCGTCGCCTCTCCGGCAGAGTTGTCGATGCCCGGTGGGTGGTATCGCAATCAATTCTGGTTCCGCCCGGGACCTTACGGCGCCGTGCTGCTGTGCCAAGGCATCTACGGTCAACTGATCCACGTCACGCGCCGCACGCACACGGTGTGCGTCAAACTGTCGAGCTGGCCGGATCCGCAAAGCCCCGTCTACTTGCAAAACACGCTGCGCGCGTTCGACGCGATCGCAGGGGCGCTCGCGGGCCGGCCGTCCGCAGGGGAGAGCCCGCGAACGCCAGGAGTCATAGCGGGCTCGAGCCGCCACGGCAAGTCCGATCGATCGGGGAAATGAGGCATATGAGTAGGTTTCGCGCCATATGACTGAAGGGGGGCGGGCTTCGGCCTACGCTGGACTCACGCTCGATGCGTCGCGCGACGCCGGGGGAGGTCGAAGCCGCAGGAGGCGATGATGGCCGAGCAAAAGACCCGCGCGACCCGTCAGCGGAAGTCGTCCACGCCGAGACGCACTCCCAAACGCACGTTGTCGCGGCTCTTCGGTAGTGGCGGCCTGAACGGAATCGCCGAAATACGGACGTTCTTTCGGACGAACGAGCAGCCGATCTACTTCGTCGGCCCGACGGCGTTCAATCTGCTTGGCATCGACCGCTGGGTGCGCAACTTCCAGTACATCGCCTATTACGACTCATGGGACGGTGCGCATCCACGGGTCTTCACTCCGAAGAACAAGCCGTACGTCGAGTTCGAGTCAAGCGAGCACATCAACAACTATCTGCTGCGCGATGCGGAGGTTCGCGCCTATCTGCAACGCCGTGGGGGCACACCGATGGTCGCGATGGTTTTCTTTGACGAGGAAACCGAGGAGATCTGCCGCGAACTGGGCTACAAGCTGATCCTGCCGCCCGATTCCCTGCGGCGGCGGCTTGATTCGAAGATCGTCACCACCCAACTGGGCAACGAGGCCGGCGCTCCTTCGGTGCCAAATGTGCTCGGCAACGCCGATTCCTATACCGAGCTGCAGGCGCTGGCCGACTCGGCCAAGCTCGGCGCCGACCTGGTCGTCCAGACGCCCTACGGTGATTCTGGCAAGACGACGTTCTTCATCAAGTCGGAGGCGGACTGGGATGACAACGCCGAGCACATGATCGGACAAGAGCTGAAGGTGATGAAGCGGATCAATAACAAGGCCGCCGCGGTCGAGGCCTGCATCACTCGGCACGGCACCGTTGTCGGACCCTTCATGACCGATCTGACGGGCTATCCCGAGCTGACCCCGTACAAGGGTGGCTGGTGTGGAAACGACCTGTTCCCCGAAGCGCTTTCCGACGATCACCGCGCCAGTGCCATCAACCACGTGCGCAAGATGGGTGATCGACTCGCACAAGAAGGCTATCTGGGGTTCCTCGAGGTCGACGTCTTGATCGACCTCGACACCGATGAGGTATACCTCGGTGAAATCAATCCGCGCATTTCCGGCGCCTCGTCGATGACAAACGTGACCGCGGGCGCATACGCAGACGTGCCGTTGTTCTTGTTCCATCTCCTGGAATTCATGGACGTGGATTACACGGTGAACGTCGAAGAGATCAACGACCGCTGGCGTGACCTTGCCGCCGTTGATGTTTGGTCGCAGTTGATCATGAAGGAGACCACCGTGAATTCGGTCGAACGGCTTCTTGCCGCGCCTCGCACTGGCACATACCATCTCAGCGAGGACGGCGAACTCGAGTTCGCGCGGGTGAGCAACGACTGGCACGAAATCACTGGCGAGGACGAGGCGTTTTTCCTTCGGGTCTACGGCCCTGGAGATTTTCGGTTCTGTGGGGCCGATTTGGGCATCCTGGTCACCAAGGGTCGGATGCAGACGGCGGAAGGCCTCACACCGCGCTGCCGGCACTACATCGACGGCATCCGAAATAACTACCAATCGGAGCCGCTGGCGGATCCCCCCGCTCTAACCCCCGTCGCTTACGTCAAGTAGCCGGCAACCGGCGCTCATCCCGTTGGGGGCTATGGACATGGTGAACGAATTCACTGTCGCGGAAGACAATTCAGACCGGCCGGTCACGATGTTCGGCCCCGACTTTCCATTTCCTTTCGACGACTGGATCACCCACCCGGCCGGACTCGGCTCGATCCCCGAGGAGCGTCTTGGCGAGGAAGTCGCGATCGTGGGGGCCGGTATGTCCGGCATGGTCGCGGCGTACGAACTGATGAAACTGGGCCTGCGGCCCGTTGTGTACGAGGCCTCCCACATGGGTGGCCGGTTGCGGTCACAGCAATTCGAGGGTGCGCCGACCGGTGTGGTCGCAGAGCTGGGCGGAATGCGGTTCCCGGTCTCGTCGACCTCCTTCTATCACTACGTCGACCTACTGGGACTGAAAACCTCACCGTTTCCCAACCCGCTTACGTCGGGGTCCAACAGCACGGTCATCCATATCGAAGGCGCGACGCATTACGCCGAGCAGCCCGACACCCTGCCCGCGCTGTTCCAGGAGGTAGCGCAGGCGTGGGCCGACGCATTGGAAGACGTGGCGTTCACCGAGATTCAGGATGCGATCCGAACCCGTGATGTGGCGAGCCTGAAGTCATTGTGGAACAACCTGGTGCCGACCTGGGACGACCGCACGTTCTACGACTTCGTGGCGAGTTCCGACGCGTTCTCCAAGTTGTCTTTCCATCACCGAGAGGTGTTTGGTCAGGTCGGTTTCGGGACCGGGGGATGGGACTCGGATTTCCCGAACTCGATGCTGGAGATCTTCCGCGTCGTCATGACCAACTGTGACGACGAGCAGCGCCTCATCGTCGGCGGCGCCGAGCAGGTGCCGCGTGGCCTGTGGGAGTTCGCGCCCCCGAGCCTCACGCACTGGCCGGTGGGCACGTCGCTGGCATCCCTGCACTCCGGTGGTACTAGGCCGGGTGTGGCACGAATGACGCACGCCGACAATGGGTTTGAGATCACAGACGTATGGGGGGTGGCCCGGCGCTTTCCAGCGGTGCTCGTTACCTGTCAGGGCTGGCTGCTAACCACCCAGATCAGCTGCGACGAGAGCCTGTTTTCGTACAAGCTGTGGACCGCACTGGATCGCACCCGATACATGCAGTCCTCGAAGACCTTCGTGATGGTCGACCGACCGTTCTGGAAGGACAAGGATCCGAACACCGGACGCGACGTGATGAGTACGACGCTGACCGACCGGTTGACCCGCGGGACCTACCTGTTTGACAACGGCGACGACCGACCGGCCGTGATCTGCCTGACCTACTCCTGGATGAGCGACGCCTTGAAGATGCTGCCGCATACGGTCGAGCATCGGGTTCGGCTGGCACTCTCGGCGCTCAAGAAGATCTATCCCGACGTCGACATCGCCAGCCACATCGTCGGCGACCCGATCACCGTGTCCTGGGAGGCCGATGAGCACTCCCTCGGCGCGTTCAAGGGTGCCCTGCCCGGGCACTACCGATACAACCTGCGGATGTACTCGCACTTCATGCAGGACGACTTTCCCGCTCATCAGCGGGGCATCTTCCTTGCGGGTGACGACATCTCGTGGACTCCGGCGTGGGTGGAGGGCGCGGTGCAGACCGCGTTGAACGCGGTCTGGGGTATCCAGCGGCATTTCGGTGGTCGTACCCATCCGGACAATCCGGGTCCCGGGGACGTGTTCGGTGAGATCGGGCCAATCGAACTGCCCGACTGATATTCAGTGGTGCGCATACTGCTGTTTGCGCCGTTCAGCGCCGCCTCCCCGGGTATCGTCCGTCTGTCATCAACGGTCGTCCACGGCTCGGCGAGAGGCCCGGGCTCGCCGGCTCGACCCTGATCGGGTCACGCGTGTCGGCCGTCGGGTCGGGGCTTGGAAGGGCGGACGGCGATGGCATCGCACCCGCTGGAACCACTGAGTGCGGACGAGTTCAGGCGAACCACCGAAATATTGCGTCGCGATGGGCACGTCACCGACACCTTCCGCTTCGCGTCGATTGAGTTGGTGGAACCCGCCAAGCAGGACGTGCTGGCTTGGCAAGTCGGCGACGCGATGCCACGGCACTCGTTCGCGGTGGTCTGGAACCGGTTGGACAACAAGACATATGAAGCGACCGTCGACCTCACCGGCGATGCCGTCGTTTCGATCAAGCAGATTCCGGACGTCACCCCGAACTTCACGGTCGACGAGTTCCACGAGGTCCACCAGATGCTCCGCAGCCACCCGGACATCCACGCCAAACTGCGCGAGCGCGGCATCACTGATACGAGCGGCCTCATCGTTGACGTCTGGACCTACGGCAAGGCGCTGATGCCCGAGAAGTACAGTGACCGACGGCTGGGCTGGTGTGACTTGTGGATCCGCGAGACGCCCGACGGGAACCCGTACGCCCATCCGGTTGCTGGGATGAAGGTCCTTGTCGACATGAACACGCTCGAGCTCCTCGAGATCGAGGATGAGTACGACGTCGGAATGCCGACTGTGGCCGGCGAGTACGTGCCAGGAGCGTGGACGGGTGACCAGCGCACCGATCTGAAACCGCTACACATCACCCAGCCGGAGGGCACGTCCTTCACGCTGGACGGCACCGAATTACGTTGGCAGAACTGGTCGATGCGCCTCGGCTTCAATCATCGCGAGGGCCCGGTGATCTATCAGGTCGGTTATGACGATCACGGGGTACGGCGCGATATCGCCTACCGCATGTCGTTCGCCGAGATGGTCGTGCCCTACCGCGACCCCACGTTCGACCACTACCGCAGGACCGCCTACGACATCGGCGAGTGGGGGCTGGGCTTCATGACCACCTCGCTGGAACTGGGCTGCGACTGCCTCGGCGAGATCCGTTACATCGACGCGGTGCTGCACGACTCCGCGGGGGCACCATACGAGATAAAAAACGCGATCTGTCTACACGAAGAGGACAACGCCGTGCTCTGGAAGCACGTCGATCTGGTGACCGGCGCCGAGGTGCGCCGCCAGCGTCGCATGGTGGTCTCCTGTCACGCCACCGTCGCGAACTACGAGTACCTCGTCTACTGGCGCTTTTACCAGGACGGCAACATCGAGTGCGAGGTACGCGCGACCGGCATCATGGTCACCACCCCCTTTGCCGAGGGCGACGCGCCGCCCTACGGCACCGTCGTCGACAACCGCACCTACGCGCCGATCCACCAGCACTTCCTCGTCGCTCGCCTCGATCTGGACGTCGACGGTTCGGCGAACACTGTCGTCGAAGTCGACTCGGTCGCACCCCCGGTGTCCGACGAAAACCCCTACGGACTAGCTGTGGTCACCACGTCCACCCCGATCACGTCCGAGAAAACCGGCGCCCGCGACTACAACTGGGACACACAGCGCGGCTGGAAGGTGATGAACCCGGACAAGCTGAACCGGTACGGCACGCCGGTCGCCTACAAGCTGGTGCCCGGCGCCGCGTTCCCGGCCATGATGGATCCCGCTACGCCGCAATATCTTCGGGCGCCGGTGATCGGTCACACGCTGTGGGTCACTCGGCACGACGACGACCAGCGCTGGCCGTGCGGCAAGTATCCGACGCAGTCCACCGTTGATACCGGTCTGACGGAGTGGATCAAGGACGATGCGCCGCTGGAAAACGCCGACGTCGTGCTCTGGTATGTCTTCGGCATCCACCACATCACCTCGTGTCGAGGAGTGGCCGATCATGCCGGTCGACACGATTTCGTTCTGGTTGAAGCCGGCCGGGTTCTTCGACCAGAACCCGTCGATCGATGTTGCGCCCAGCGCCGAAGGCCGAGGGTGGGACCTGCCACACCGGCACGGCCGAACACCTCGCCGCCGAGGAGGCGGCGCACATGCACTGAGCGCTAGGCCGATCGCTACGGCTCGTCGACGACAAGGACCGGCATGTCTTTGGCAGCGTCTCGCCGCGGAAGAACGCCGGCTGACGGGCGCCCATGACAAGCATGACCACAACGCCGAGCAGGATCATCCCGAGACCCAGGATCAGCACCAGGGCGACGCCGCCGATGCTGCCGTAGTCGGGTGCGGCGCTGTCGCGCAGCGTGACCAGGAGTCAGCCGCTGCGGCTGTGGTGTCGACCTTGGTGCTGGTCGACGAAGTCGCCTAATCGGTCACACGCCACCGTGCTTGATGTGGGGCACGGGCGTGCCCTCCTCGGCAAGGGTCTCCTCCTCGATCTTCATCGTCAGCGGTGCGCGGAAGCCGCGGGTCATGAAGAAGAGCAGGATGATTCCGATCGCGAGCCAGATAGTGCCGTAGAGCAGAGCGTCGACATGCAGGTTCACCCAGAGCACGGCCGGTGAGACACATGCCGATGAACGGCAGCACGATGTTTCTGAAGATCTCCTTGGGCGTGCGCCGCTGCTTCATACGGAACGCGTAGAAGACGATGACTGTCAGGTTCACGACCGTGAACGCGATGAGGGCACCGAAGTTGATCATCGCCGAGATGAACTCGAGCGTGAACTTGACGGCCAGCAGCGACACGACGCCGACGATGAGGACGGCGTGCGTCGGGGTCAGGAACCTCGGGTGGATGTACGACAGGAACCGCGGGATGCGGCCCCTGCCGTTGCGGCCCATGACGTAGATCATGCGGGACACGCTGGCATGCGACGAGAGGCTCGAGGCGACCACGGCGGCGAGGGCGGCCGAGATGAACAAGATCTTGAAGAACGCGCCGCCCACCTTCAGCGCCATCTCGGGAAGCGTGTCGTCGGTGACCTCGAAGCCGTCGAGGGTCGGGAACACGGACTGGCTGAACCACGCCGCGACGAAGAAGATCGCGCCGCCGATGAGCAGTGCGAGGACGATCGCTTTGGGAACGGTGTCCGGCGTCTTGGCCTCCTCGCTGTACATCGTGATCGCGTCGAACCCGATGAACGAGAAGCACACCACGGTGGCGCCCGCCAACACGGCCCCCATTTCGACGCCCGCGTGGTACAGCGGGTTCAGTGTGAAGATCGTGCCCTCGCCCATGCCATCCTTCAGCGCGAGCCAGGCCAGGACGACGAACGTGGCGATGAGCACAACCTGGAACACCACGAGGATCCCGTTGACCCGAGACGTTCCCTTCATGCTCAAGAAATTGAACGCGGTGATCACCGCGACGTACACGACGACGAACACCCACGACGGGGCCTCCGGGAAGAACGACTCGAAGTAGATGCGGCCGATGACCGCGTTGACCATCGGCAGCAGCAGGTAGTCGAGCAGCGATGACCACCCGACGAGGAACCCGAAGTTCGGATGGATCGTCTCGGACGCGTAGGTATACGCCGATCCCGCCGAGGGGTAGACACGCGTCATCCGGCCGTAGCTGATCGCGGTGAAAACCATCGCGACCAACGCGGCGAGGTAGGCGAGCGGCACCACCGCGTTCGTCTCACCCGAGACGATTCCGAAGGTGTCGAAGACGGTCATCGGGGTCATGTATCCGAGACCCAAGCCGACGATCGCCCACATCCCGAGCTGTCGGGACAGGTGGGGACTGGACGTATGGGCAATCTCCTGCGCGCTTTGCGACAACGTACTCACCCTCCAAGCGACCGATGCGGTCTCAGCCCGGCCGCCGGCGCTCCTGTGCACGTCGG
>CAVVUT010000012.1:0-401093 GCA_963751485.1 uncultured Actinomycetota bacterium | reverse complement strand
GTAGTCGCTGTAGCCGTAGTCGTCCAGCGGAACCGCGGCACCGGTGGCCTGGCCGAAGTCCGGGCTGTAGTACTGATCCTCGTAGGACGGGATCGTGTACGCGGCAGCCCGCGCCTCCTCGGTCGGCTGCACCTGGATGTTGCGGTACCGGTTGATGCCGGTACCGGCCGGGATCAGCTTGCCGATGATCACGTTCTCCTTCAGACCCTGCAGCTTGTCGCTGCGGCAGTTGATCGCCGCATCGGTCAGCACGCGAGTGGTCTCCTGGAACGACGCCGCCGACAGCCACGAGTCCGTGGCCAGCGACGCCTTCGTGATGCCCATCAGCACCGGGCGACCCGCCGCGGGCTCGCCACCCTCGGCAACCACCCGACGGTTCTCGGTCTCGAACTCGCCACGTTCGGTCAGCGAGCCGGGCAGGAACTCCGTCGCACCCGAATCGATGATCGTGACGCGACGCAGCATCTGCCGGACGATCACCTCGATGTGCTTGTCGTGGATCGACACACCCTGAGCGCGGTAGACCTCCTGGACCTCCTTGACGAGGTGGATCTGCACCTCGCGGGGGCCCTGGACACGCAGCACCTCGTGCGGGTCCGCGGAGCCTTCCATCAGCTGCTGGCCGACCTCGACGTGGTCGCCGTCGGTGAGCAGCCGCTCCGAGCCGTCCTCGTGCTTGAACACCTTGAGGCGCGGTTGCGCTTGGGCAGCTTGTCGTAGACGACTTCCTCGCCACCGTCGTCGGGGACGATGGTGATCTTGTAGAAGCGCCTCGCTCTCCTCGAGCTGCACCCGACCGCTGACGTCGGCGATCGGCGCCTTGTTCCGCGGCACGCGGGCCTCGAACAGCTCCTGCACGCGGGGCAGACCACCGGTGATGTCCTCACCGACACCACCCTGGTGGAAGGTACGCATGGTCAGCTGCGTGCCGGGCTCGCCGATGGACTGCGCGGCCACGATGCCGACCGCCTCGCCGATGTCGACCAGCTTGCCGGTCGCCATCGAACGGCCGTAGCACATCGCGCACACGCCGGTGCCCGTCGTGCAGGTCAGCACGGAGCGGACCTTGACCTCGGTGATGCCCGCCGCGAGCAGCGCATCGATCGCCGGGTCACCAAGATCGTGACCACGCTCGACGACGACGTTGCCCTTCTCGTCGACGGCGTCGGCGGCCAGAGTCCGCGCGTACGCCGACGTTTCGATGTGCTGATCGCGGATGTGCGCGCCGTCGGCTGCCAGCTCGGCCAGCGTGACGTTGATGCCGCGCTCGGTCTCGCAGTCGGTCTCGCGGACGATGACGTCCTGGCTCACGTCCACCAGACGACGGGTCAGGTAACCCGAGTCGGCGGTACGAAGAGCGGTGTCCGCCAGACCCTTTCGGGCGCCGTGGGTGTTGATGAAGTACTCCAGCACCGTCAGGCCCTCGCGGAACGAGGACTTGATCGGACGCGGGATGAACTCACCCTTCGGGTTGGTCACCAGACCCTTCATGCCGGCCAGCGTGCGGGTCTGGGTGAGGTTGCCCGTCGCGCCGGACTTCACGATCGTGATGATCGGGTTGTCCTCCGGGTAGTGCGCCTCCAGCGCCTCACCGACCTCTTCGGTCGCCTGCTGCCAGATCTTGACCAGCTCGCCGTTGCGCTCGTCGTGGTTCAGAGCGCCGCGCTGGTACTTCTTCTCGATCCCGTCGGCTTCCTTCTCGTAGCGGTCCAGGATCTCCTGCTTCTTCGGCGGCACCAGCACGTCGGCCATCGACACGGTGACACCCGAGCGGGTGGCCCAGTAGAAGCCGGCGTCCTTGAGCTTGTCCACGGTCTGCGCGACCACGATCATCGGGTAGCGCTCGGCCAGGTCGTTGATGATCGACGCCTGCACCTTCTTGTGCATCTGCTCGTTGATGAACGGATAGCTGATCGGCAGCAGCTCGTTGAACATCACCCGGCCCAGCGTGGTCTCCGCCGTCCAGGCGTCGCCCGGCTTCCAGCCCTCGTCGCCGAACAGCTCGGCCTCGACCTCGGCGGGCGGACGCAGCTGCGTCAGCCGCACCTTGATCTTGGCCCGCACCGACAGCGCTCCGCGGTCCAGCGCCATGATCGCCTCGGCCGGCGAGCTGTACACACCCGACTCCGGCTTGTCCTTGGCGGCCGGCAGGTACTCGCCGGTGTCGCCCGGGATCTCGGTGGTCAGGAAGTACAGCCCGGTCACCATGTCCAGACGCGGCATGGCCAGCGGGCGGCCCGACGCAGGCGACAGGATGTTGTTCGACGACAGCATCAGGATGCGTGCCTCGGCCTGCGCCTCGGCGGACAGCGGCAGGTGCACCGCCATCTGGTCGCCGTCGAAGTCGGCGTTGAACGCCTCGCACACCAGCGGGTGCAGCTGAATTGCCTTGCCCTCCACCAGCATGCGGCTCGAAGGCCTGGATGCCGAGGCGGTGCAGCGTCGGTGCGCGGTTCAGCAGCACCGGATGCTCGCCGATGACCTCTTCGAGCACATCCCACACCTGCGGACGCTGACGCTCCACCATCCGCTTGGCGCTCTTGATGTTCTGCGCGTGGTTCAGGTCGACCAGACGCTTCATCACGAACGGCTTGAACAGCTCGAGCGCCATCAGCTTGGGCAGACCGCACTGGTGCAGCTTGAGCTGCGGGCCGACCACGATGACCGAACGGCCGGAGTAGTCGACGCGCTTGCCGAGCAGGTTCTGACGGAACCGGCCCTGCTTGCCCTTGAGCAGATCCGACAGCGACTTGAGCGGACGGTTGCCCGGTCCGGTGACCGGACGGCCGCGGCGGCCGTTGTCGAACAGCGCGTCCACCGACTCCTGCAGCATCCGCTTCTCGTTGTTGACGATGATCTCGGGCGCGCCGAGGTCGATCAGCCTCTTGAGCCGGTTGTTGCGGTTGATGACGCGGCGGTACAGGTCGTTGAGGTCCGACGTGGCGAACCGGCCACCGTCGAGCTGCACCATCGGGCGCAGTTCCGGCGGGATCACCGGCACCGCGTCGAGCACCATGCCCATCGGCGAGTTGCCCGTCTGCTGGAACGCGGCGACGACCTTCAGCCGCTTGAGAGCACGAAGCTTCTTCTGCCCCTTGCCGTTACGGATGACGTCGCGCAGCGACTCGGCCTCGGCGTCGATGTCGAAGTTCTCGATGAGCTTCTTGATCGACTCCGCGCCCATGGCGCCCTGGAAGTACTCGCCGTAGCGGTCGACGAGCTCGCGGTAGAGCACCTCGTCGACGATCAGCTGCTTGGGAGCCAGCTTGGTGAAGGTGCGTCCAGATCTCCTCGAGCCGGTCCAGCTCACGCTGGGCACGGTCGCGGAGCTGACGCATCTCGCGCTCGCCGCCGTCGCGGACCTTGCGCCGGACGTCGGACTTGGCGCCCTCCTCCTCGAGCTCCTTCAGGTCGGCCTCGAGCTTCTGCGCACGCGCCTCGAGGTCGGAGTCGCGCTGATCCTCGACGGCCTTGCGCTCGACGACCATCTCGGCCTCGAGCGTCGACAGCTCGTTGTGCCGCATCTCGTCGTCCACGGCGGTGATGACGTAGGCCGCGAAGTAGATGATCTTCTCGAGATCCTTCGGCGCCAGGTCGAGCAGGTAGCCCAGACGCGACGGCACGCCCTTGAAGTACCAGATGTGCGTGACCGGCGCGGCCAGCTCGATGTGGCCCATCCGCTCACGACGCACCTTGGCGCGAGTCACCTCGACGCCGCAGCGCTCACAGATGATGCCCTTGAAGCGGACGCGCTTGTACTTGCCGCAGTAGCACTCCCAGTCGCGAGTCGGTCCGAAGATCTTCTCGCAGAACAGGCCGTCCTTCTCTGGCTTCAGCGTGCGGTAGTTGATGGTCTCCGGCTTCTTGACCTCGCCGAAGGACCAGTTGACGGATGTCGTCCGCGGTGGCAAGGCCGATGCGGAGTTCATCGAAGAAGTTGACGTCTAGCACGTAACTCCCTTTCCCCTTTCGGGACTAGTTAAACAATGCCGTAATTAAGCAAGATCCTCGACAGAAGCAGATTCGTTGCGGGACAAGTTGATTCCCAGGTTCGCAGCAGCGCGCTCCAGGTCCTCGTCGTCGCCGTCGCGCATTTCGATCGCGGCGCCGTCACTCGACAGCACCTCGACGTTGAGGCACAACGACTGCAGCTCCTTGAGCAGCACCTTGAACGACTCGGGAATGCCCGGCTCGGGGATGTTCTCGCCCTTGACGATCGCCTCGTACACCTTGACCCGGCCGACGGTGTCGTCGGACTTGATGGTCAACAGCTCCTGCAGCGTGTACGCCGCGCCGTAGGCCTGCATGGCCCAGCACTCCATCTCACCGAACCGCTGGCCACCGAACTGCGCCTTACCGCCCAGCGGCTGCTGGGTGATCATCGAGTACGGGCCGGTGGACCGGGCGTGGATCTTGTCGTCCACCAGGTGGTGCAGCTTGAGGATGTACATGTAGCCGACCGTCACCGGGTACGGGAACGGTTCGCCACTGCGGCCGTCGAACAGCTCGGCCTTGCCGTCCGCGTCGACGAGCGTGTCGCCGTCGCGGTTCGGCAGCGTCGAGGACAGCAGACCCTGCAGCTCGTCCTCGCTGGGCGCCGTCGAACACCGGCGTCGACACGATGGTGTCCGGCTCGGCCTCCAACAGCTCTTCGGGCAGGTTGGCGGCCCAGTCGGGCTGAGCCGTCGACCTTCCAGCCGCTCTTGGCCACCCACCCGAGGTGGGTCTCCAGGATCTGGCCGATGTTCATCCGTCGCGGCACACCGTGCGTGTTCAGGATGATGTCGACCGGCGTGCCGTCCGGCAGGAACGGCATGTCCTCGACGGCCAGGATCTTGCCGATGACGCCCTTGTTGCCGTGGCGTCCGGCGAGCTTGTCGCCGTCGGAGATCTTGCGCTTCTGGGCCACGTAGACGCGGACCAACTCGTTGACGCCGGCAGGCAGCTCGTCGTCGTCCTCGCGGGAGAACACGCGGATGCCGATGACCTTGCCGGACTCGCCGTGCGGCACCTTCAGCGACGTGTCGCGGACCTCGCGCGCCTTCTCACCGAAGATCGCGCGGAGCAGCCGCTCCTCCGGGGTCAGCTCGGTCTCGCCCTTCGGGGTGACCTTGCCGACCAGGATGTCGCCGTCGCGGACCTCGGCGCCGATGCGGACGATGCCGCGCTCGTCGAGGTCGGCCAGCACCTCATCGGAGACGTTCGGGATGTCCCTGGTGATCTCCTCGGCGCCCAGCTTGGTGTCGCGGGCATCGATCTCGTGCTCCTCGATGTGGATCGAGGTGAGCACGTCCTCTTCGACCAGACGGTTGGAGAGGATGATCGCGTCCTCGTAGTTGTGGCCTTCCCACGGCATGATCGCCACGAGCAGGTTCTTGCCGAGCGCCATCTCGCCGTGCTCGGTGCAGGGACCGTCGGCGATGACCTGGCCGGCCTCGACCCGGTCGCCCTGATCGACGATCGGGCGCTGGTTGGCGCAGGTGCCGTGGTTGGACCGGGCGAACTTGCGCATCCGGTAGGTGTGCCGGGTGCCGTCGTCGGCCATCACGGTGATGTAGTCGGCCGAGACCTCCTCGATCACGCCTGCCTTGTCGGCGACGACGACGTCGCCGGCGTCGATCGCGGCGCGCAGCTCCATGCCGGTGCCGACCAGCGGGGCCTCGCTGCGCACCAGCGGAACCGCCTGGCGCTGCATGTTGGCACCCATCAGGGCGCGGTTGGCGTCGTCGTGCTCGAGGAACGGGATCATGGCCGTGGCCACCGACACCATCTGGCGCGGCGAGACGTCCATGTAGTCGACCTCGGTCGCCGAGACGTACTCGACCTCGCCGCCCTTACGACGGACCAGGACGCGCTCCTCGGTGAACTTGCCCTTGTCGTCGATCGGCGAGTTGGCCTGCGCCACGACGTGGCGGTCCTCCTCGTCGGCGGTCAGGTACTCGATCTCGTCGCTGACGACACCGTTGTTCACCTTGCGGTACGGCGTCTCGATGAAGCCGAACGGGTTCACCCGCGCGTACACCGACAGCGAGCCGATCAGGCCGATGTTCGGGCCTTCAGGCGTCTCGATCGGGCACATGCGGCCGTAGTGGCTGGAGTGCACGTCGCGGACCTCGAGGCCGGCGCGCTCACGGGACAGACCGCCGGGGCCCAGCGCCGAAAGGCGGCGCTTGTGGGTCAGACCCGACAGCGGGTTGTTCTGGTCCATGAACTGCGACAGCTGGCTGGTGCCGAAGAACTCCTTGATCGCCGCCACGACGGGACGGATGTTGATCAGGGTCTGCGGCGTGATCGCCTCGACGTCCTGAGTCGTCATGCGCTCGCGCACGACGCGCTCCATGCGGGACAGGCCGACCCGGATCTGGTTCTGGATCAGCTCGCCGACGGTGCGCAGCCGACGGTTGCCGAAGTGGTCGATGTCGTCGGTCTCCACCGGAACCTCGACGCCGCCGGGGGCGGTCATCGCGGTCTGGCCCTCGTGCAGACGCACCAGGTACTCGATGGTGGCGACGACGTCCTCTTCGGTCAGCGTCGACGTGGTGATCGGCTCACCGGCGTGCAGGCCGAGCTTCTTGTTGACCTTGTAGCGGCCCACCCGGGCCAGGTCGTAGCGCTTCTCCTTGAAGAACAGGTTCTCCAGCAGGGTCTGCGCGGACTCCTTGGTCGGCGGCTCGCCCGGGCGCAGCTTGCGGTAGATGTCCAGCAGCGCCTCGTCGGTGCCTGCGGTGTTGTCCTTCTCCAGCGTCGACATCATGATCTCGGAGAAGCCGAACCGCTCGGTGATCTGCTCGGTGGTCCAGCCCAGCGCCTTCAGCAGCACGGTGACCGGCTGACGACGCTTGCGGTCGATACGCACGCCGACGGTGTCGCGCTTGTCGACGTCGAACTCCAGCCACGCGCCGCGGCCGGGGATCACCTTGACGCTGTGCAGCGTCTTCTCGGTGGTCTTGTCGCGGGTCTCGTCGAAGTAGACGCCCGGCGACCGGACCAGCTGGCTGACGACGACACGCTCGGTGCCGTTGATGATGAAGGTGCCCTTCTCGGTCATCATCGGGAAGTCGCCCATGAACACCGTCTGGCTCTTGATCTCGCCGGTGTTGTTGTTGATGAACTCGGCCGTGACGAACAGCGGGGCCGCGTACGTCATGTCCTTGTCTTTGCACTCGTCGACCGGTGCCTTGACCTCGTCGAAGCGCGGATCGCTGAACGACAGCGACATCGATCCGGAGAAGTCCTCGATCGGGCGAGAGCTCCGACAGCACCTCTTCGAGGCCACCGACGGGGTTGACGTCGCCGCGGGCGGTGGCGACCTCACGCCAGTGCTCGGAGCCGATCAGCCATTCGAAGGACTCGGTCTGCACGTCAAGGAGCCCCGGAACCTCGAGAGGCTCACGGAGCTTGGCGAACGAAATTCGATTTGGTGCTCCGGGTACGGAGCTAGAAGTAGTAGTAGCGGACTTGCTCTGGCGGGAGACTGCCAAGATGCATCCTTCCAGCACCTAATGCGACTTTCGGGCTGGTTTGCACCGTCCCTACGCCGCGAACTCTGCGTCGGTTCGGCTGGCGATCTCCTGTGTCCAGACGGCCCCGAACAACGGGCACGCGACTAGATGACTGAGCCGAACGGGGCTCAGGCTAGGACCACGGTGTCAGAGGCGGTAGATGGGCAGGAGGCAGCCAGCGCAACGTCCAACAATAGCGCAGGACGGCGTATTCCTCAACCACGGCATGCAGAATCAACTCGGGCGCTGGCTGGCGTCCTCGACCCGTTTACACATGCTGCCCAACAGACTGGCCCGTCGGACCCCTTTCGTCAAGAGATAACCGCGTGTTTCAGGCGGAGATTTCCTGCAAGACGCCCGTTTCCTGCGCGGCGGGCACGTCGGTGGCGAAGTTGATGTGCCCCAGCAGCCCGAAGAAGACCGCCGTCAACTCGCGGGCAAACGTGTCGAAGATGCCCGGCTTCGGCTGAACCAGGCCGAAGGCGGGCCCCATGCTCGTCGGGATCGTGAGGACGTCGCCCGGCTCGCCGTAGATTCCCGTCTTCTCGCAATTGGGGTCGTTCTCGCAGGCGAACATGTCGTTGATCCACCCTGCGGCCAGGACCTGCGAGCCCGCAACATTGCTGGGCAGCGAGAAGCCCGTCACCAGATAGGCACCGAACTGGATCAGCGGGTTGCCGCCGATCATCGAGTCCGAGTGCAGGCCGCCGAGCAGCTGCGCCCCGTGGAACTGGTCGCCGCGCACCTGAGCCAGGGCGTTGTCCATCGTGCCGAACAGGTTCCAGAAGTAGGGCGTCGCCGACAGGTTGTAGACCGGGATGTCGGGCGGGATGCCCTCCAGGATCGGCACCGGGTCGGTGAACGAGACGCCGTCGAGCATCAGCACGCCTGCCAGGTGGTAGTAGGTGGAGTCGCCGTTCTCCTGGTTCGCGACCATATAGCGGGCGGTGTCGATGACGAAGCCGCCGCCGAGCGAATGGCCGACCAGTACGACGTTCTGCGGCAACTCGTCCTGGGTGTAGCCGGCCTCCTGCGCGCTTTCCAGCAGTGCCGTGTTGTCGTCGTTGAACAGGTCGGCGGCGGCCTGGTGCATCTGGTCACCGCCGAGCCACATGCCGTCGGTGGCGAAGATGTTCGACGTTATCGTCGGGGCGACGACGATGCTGTTCGTCTCTTCGGCCAGGTAGGAGGCGGTGTAGTCGTAGAACACTCCCCTGGCCAGGAATCCGTGCTGCAGATAGATGATCCGCTCGGGCGCGGTGTCGCTGTTCGGGTGGTAACCCTGCGGGAAGTACCAGTCCGCGGGGACTTCCTGGTCACCGATGACGAGTGTCGACCGCTTGACGGTGACGCCGCTTCCAGGGAGTGCCTTCGGCGGGCCCTCGATCGCGCTCTCGCCGAACGAGATCAGGCCGAAAATCGCCGTGCCGATCGCGCTGATGGCGGGCGGCACGTCGATCTGCGGAGCCGAGGCGGTGACGGTCGACATGATGAGCGCCGGCGTCGACAATGCGACGTTGGTTTGGGCCGGCTTGACCGCGGCGGCATCGGTGACCCCATTGGTGACGGCGTTGGTGACGGCATTGACGATGCGCTGGGCGATTGCCGTCGGCCGTAGCGGCGTGGCGGGGTCGTCGCTGACGACGGCCGCCTTCGTCGCGACCGCGTCGACGGTGTCGACCGGGTCGGTCGGCTGCGTCCTATGGACGAGGACCTTGCGGTCGGGCGCGTGCGTGATGGCGTTGACGACGTTGCTGATCAGCTTGGCGGTCTGCTTACCCGCGTCGGACCTGGGGCCCGTGCGGGCGCCGTCGGTGCTGGTGTCCGCTGTATCGGCGACGGCGTCCGTCGTCTTGGCCGCCGCGCCGCCATCGCCCCCGACTTCGCCGACGTGCTGCCTGTGCCGCGGCTTCTTCGCCGCATCGCCTTGATCCGAATCCGGTTTGTTCTCAGCGGGTTTCGCCGACTGCGACGTCTTCGCGCCGCCGTCTCCGTCGGATTCGGTGTGCGCATTCGCCACGCCCGCCCCGGCCAGCATCCCCACCGCCACACCGGCGCACACCGCGCTGGCACCGAGCCAAAGCACGAACCGGTCGACCACGCTGTCTCCTGTCCCCCGACCGCCGGTAACGGTAGCGCCGGGGACGGGCGTCAGGAGGGTGTTTACAGAATTGGGCTCAGGCGTATCGGGGCGGCGGGAGCCAGCAAGCCTTTCAGCCGAGCCGGATCGCTGCGCCGAGCCGGATCGCTGCGCCGACGAGAAGCCGAGACCCAAACAGCCCCAGGACTTTTCGTTTGGCCGCCGCAACGAAGCGGGCCTCTCCCGACGGGCACGGGCCCTAGCCAGCCGGCTTCTGCTCGACGGCCATGCCGTCACCGTAACCGGGGTTCGGCCAAACCGGCACTTTGTGCCGGTCGCAGGTCTAGCGTGTCTATAGCTGTGAGTTTGCTGCCCGTGGCAGCACCGTGCATCGCCGAAGGGGGCGACTATGTGGTCCGACCGAATGCTCATCCTCGGCGCCACGGCCGTTGGTGCCGCCGCCATGATGGTCGGCCCGGCCGCCGCACCGGCGGCCGCCGAGCCGTGTGCCCCGATGGTCGCCCCGACACCGGGATGCACCCCTCCTGAGGCGCCGCCGCCCAATGGCACAGGTGCCCCAGAGGCGGCCGTTGCGGCCGACATCCCCGATGAGCAGGCTGTCGCACCGGCTGTCCAACCGGCAGGCCCGGTTTGCCCGCCGAACATGCCGTGGGCGCCGGGCTGCATTCAGGACACGCCGCCGCCTGCGGGCATGGCCGAAAGCCCGCCGCCGCCCAACCCGTGCAATGACATCGGTTACTTCTTGTCCAATCAGGCCGTCTGCATGAACCCGCAGGTCGCCGCGAGCACTCCGTAGCGCACAAAAGTCCGCACCCGAGTTGGCGGGTGCGGACTGCTGTGGTGCTTGTGTCTACCTGTCCCGGCTGACCGGGATCGACGCGGTGTCGGTGTTGTCCTCATCGCCCTGGCGACGGCGAGCCGCCTCGCTGCCGAACTCGTTTGTGGCGTACTTGTGCGTGCCCTCGAGGTCGTCGCGGATCGCCTCCTGAGCATTCGGCGGCAGCGTGTGCATGATCTCGCGGACGCGCGCCTGCCGGCGGCCGACGGCCTGGCGGACGGGCATGCCGGGGGTCGCCGTGATCTGCGGCGGCACACCCGTGATCTCTTCGACGCCGCCGTCGTGGTGACCGGCGTCGACCATGGCCTGCTCCTCGGCCATCTGCGTCTCGTCCTTCTCCTCGGACATGCCGATGGGGCCGAGGCGGCGACCGTTGAGGAACTGCTTCACCACGGGCTCATCGCTGGTCAGCAGAACCTCGCGCGGACCGAACATCACCAGATGCTTGCGGAAGAGCATCCCGATGTTGTCCGGCACTGTGCGGGCGATGTTGATGTTGTGCGTGACGATCAGGAACGTCGCGTCGATCTGCGCGTTGATGTCGATCATCAGCTGGGACAGGTAGGCGGTACGAACCGGATCCAGACCCGAGTCGGGCTCGTCGCAGAGGATGATCTGCGGGTCGAGCACCAGCGAGCGCGCCAGGCCGGCGCGCTTGCGCATACCGCCGGAGATCTCGCCGGGGAACTTGTTCTCGTCGCCGGCCAGACCGACGACCTCAAGCTTCTCCATGACGATGTTGCGGATTTCGCTTTCCTTCTTCTTGGTGTGCTCACGCAACGGGAAAGCGGTGTTGTCGAAGAGGCTCATCGAGCCGAACAGGGCGCCGTCCTGGAACATCACGCCGAACAGCGTCCGGATCTCGTAGAGCTCCTTGGCCGAGCACTCGATGATGTTCGTGCCGTCGACGACGATGGAGCCCCGCTCCGGGCGCAGCAGCCCGATCAGGGACTTCAAAAACACCGACTTACCGGTACCCGACGGGCCGAGCAGCACGCTGACCTCGCCCGGCGGAACGTCGAAGGTGACGTCTTCCCAGATTCGCTGGGGCCCGAAGGACTTGGTCAGCCCCTCCACCTGAATGCCAATGCCCACGCGAATTCCTTCCGCCGGTAGGTTATGCCGCCACACGCCTCCCGCCTGTGGCTTGAGTCACTGTAGCTTACGACGCCGGTTGCGCGACACTTGCCGGAGGTCACATCTCGGCTCCGACCTGCAAGGACGGCAAAAACAACTGTGGGGCTGACCTGTTTGCCAGATCAGCCCCACAGCGTGAAGTGAAACTACTTGACGGTAACCGTCGCGCCTGCGGCCTCGAGCTTGTCCTTGGCCTCGTTGGCGGCTTCCTTGGCGACCTTCTCGAGCACCGGCTTGGGAGCCCCGTCGACCAGATCCTTGGCCTCCTTGAGGCCCAGGCCGGAAACAATCTCGCGGACGACCTTGATGACGCCGATCTTCTTGTCGCCGGCGGCCTCGAGGATGACGTCGAACTCCGACTGCTCCTCAACGGCCTCGGCGGGGGCGCCTGCAGCGGCGCCGGGGGCAGCCGCAACGGCGACCGGAGCGGCGGCGGTGACGTCGAAGGTCTCCTCGAACGCCTTCACGAACTCGGAGAGCTCGAGCAGGGTCAGTTCCTTGAACGCATCGAGCAGTTCGTCAGTGGACAGCTTTGCCATGGTGTTGGCCTTTCCTTATTTCTTGTGTGAGCTGGTGGGTTGATGTGATTTACGCGGCAGCTTCTTCTGCAGCCTTCTTCTCCTGCAGTGCGGCAGCCAGCCGTGCGACCTGAGAAGCGGGAGCGTTGAACAGCCCCGCCGCCTTGGTCAGATTGCCCTTCATCGCGCCAGCCAGCTTGGCCAGCAGCACCTCGCGGGACTCGAGATCTGCGATCTTTTCGATCTCCGAGACGGACAGCGGTCGTCCGTCCATGTAGCCGCCCTTGACGACCAGCGCCTTGTTGTCCTTGGCGAACTTCTTGATCGCCTTGGCCGCGTCGACCGCCTCGCCCTTGACGAACGCGATCGCGGTGGGGCCGACGAACAACTCGTCGAGGCCCTCGATACCGGCCTCCGCCGCGGCACGCTTGACCAGCGTGTTCTTGGCGACGGTGTAGGTAGCGGAGTCACCGAGCGAGCGGCGCAGGTCCTTGAGGTTGGCCACCGTCAGTCCGCGGTACTCGGTGACGAGCGTCGCCGTCGCCTCCTTGAACTGCTCGGCGATGTCGGCAACCGCGGTGGCCTTGTCAGCCTTGGCCATGCATGCCTCCTCGTGGTTGGTGACCGACAGTCAAAGAGAAGGATTCAGCCCGGAAATGACGAACGCCCCGACGCAGATGGCCGGGGCGCGCTGATACACGACTACCTCGTCCTCCTGCGTGGGCCGCCGGGACAATCCCGGACCTTCAACCGATTTCTCGGTGACCGACGGTCTTCGGTGGAACGGGTCAAGAGTAGCGGACCGCCCCCCGATCAGCCAAAACGGCGGTGTTCCCGACTCCCCTTGCACCGCGACGACAGTGCGCTTGGCGCTACTTCACGTGGGCGTCGGCGGCGGCCAGCGCATCGTCGAGGATGGCCAAGCCTTCGCGGGCCTCCTGCTCGCTGACGTTGCACGGCGGCACGACGTGGATGCGGTTGAAGTTCGCGAACGGGATCATCCCGCCCTTCTTGCACGCCGCGATGGTCTCGTTCAGCGCCGGGCTGCTGCCGCCGTAAGGTGCGAGTGGCTCCCTAGTGGCCTGGTTCGCGACGAGCTCGACGGCCCAGAACATTCCGAGCCCGCGGACCTCACCGACGCTGGGATGCCTGCTTGCGATCTGGGCGAGCGCGGGTCCGACGACCTCCTCGCCGATGCGCGCGGCGTTCTCGACGATGCCTTCTTCACGCATCGTGTTGATCGTCGCGACGGCCGCGGCGCAGGCCAACGGGTGACCCGAGTAGGTCAGGCCACCGGGGTAGGGACGATGGGCGAACGTCTCGTAGATCGCGGGGCTGATAGCGACGCCACCGAGCGGCACGTATCCGGAGGTGACACCCTTGGCGAACGTCAGCAGGTCGGGCGTGACGTCGAAATGGTCGATGCCGAACCACTTTCCGGTTCGTCCGAAGCCGGCCATCACCTCGTCGGCGATGAAGACGATGCCGTAGCGGTCGCAGATCTCCCGCACGCCTGCCATGTAGCCGGGCGGCGGGATCATGATGCCCGCCGTGCCGGGGACGGATTCCAGCACGATCGCCGCGATGGTCGACGGCCCCTCGAGCCGGATGACCTCGTCGAGGTGCTCGAGCGCGCGCTGGGTCTCCTCGGCCTCGGTGGTCGAGTGGAACCGCGTGCGATATAGGAACGGGCCGAAGAAGTGCACGACGCCGCTGCTGGCGTAGTCGTTGGGCCAGCGTCGCGGGTCACCGGTCATGTTGATCGCGGTGTCGGTGCCGCCGTGGTAGGAGCGGTACCGCGTCAGGACCTTGTAGCGGCCGGTGTGCAGACGGGCCATGCGCACCGCGTGCTCGTTCGCGTCGGCGCCGCCGTTGGTGAAGAAGACCCGGTTCAGCTCGCCAGGCGTGTGCTCGGCGATCAGCCGCGCCGCTTCCGAACGCGCGTCGTTGGCATGCTGTGGCGCGATCGTGCACAGCTTGGCGGCCTGCGCCTGAATGGCAGACACCACCTTGGGATGCTGGTGGCCGATGTTGGTGAACACCAGCTGAGATGAGAAGTCCAGCAGGCGATTTCCGTCGCCGTCCCAGATGTAGGACCCGTCGGCCGCGACGACGGTCATCGGGTTGATCTGCGCTTGCGCCGACCATGAGTGGAAGACGTGCGCGCGGTCGAGTTCGTGCGCGCGGTCGGCCTGTGAGCGTGCCTCGTCGACGGCCAAGCCGTTTGGCAACAAGGCGGTTTCGGGTGCCATGGTCATATTGTTCTCGCTCACTTGTTCTCGGGGAAGCCGAGGTTGATGCCGCCGTGGCTGGGATCCAGCCAACGCTGGGTGATCGCCTTGCCGCGGGTGAAGAAGTGCACGCCTTCGGCGCCGTGGGCGTGGGTGTCGCCGAACAGCGAGGCCTTCCAGCCGCCGAAGCTGTAGTAGGCCATCGGAACCGGGATCGGCACGTTGATGCCGATCATGCCGACCTCGACCTCGTTCTGGAAGCGCCGCGCGGCGCCGCCGTCGTTGGTGAAGATCGCCGTGCCATTGCCGTACGGGTTGGCGTTGATCAAATCCATGGCCTCGTCATAGGTTTCGACGCGCACCACCGACAGCACGGGTCCGAAGATCTCGTCGGTGTAGATGCTCATCTCCGCGGTGACGTGGTCGATCAGCGTCGGGCCCAGCCAGAAGCCGTCCTCGGCCCCGTCTGCCTCGACCGCGCGGCCGTCGACGACGATCTTGGCGCCGTCGGCCTCGCCCGCATCGATGTAGGACGCGACCTTGTCGCGGTGGGCCTTGGTGACCAGCGGGCCCATGTCGGCGTCGCGGGTGCCGTCACCGGTGCGGATCTTCTCAGCACGCTCGGCGATCTTGGCGACCAGGTCATCGGCGATCGGGCCGACCGCCACACACGCACTGATGGCCATGCAGCGTTCACCGGCCGAGCCGAAGCCGGCGTTGACCATCGCATCGGCGGCCAGGTCCAGATCGGCGTCGGGCAGGATCACCGCGTGGTTCTTCGCGCCGCCGAGCGCCTGCACCCGCTTACCGGCCGCGGTACCGGTGGCGTACACGTACTGCGCGATCGGGGTGGAACCGACGAACGACGACCGACTTGATGGCCTTGTTGGTCAGCAGCTCGTCGACGGCGGTCTTGTCGCCCTGCAGCACGTTGAACACCCCTGGCGGCAGCCCGGCTTCGGCCCACAGCTCCGCGATCCACAGCGATGCGGACGGGTCCTTCTCTGACGGCTTGAGCACGACGGTGTTGCCGGTGGCGATGGCGATGGGGAAGAACCACATCGGCACCATGGCGGGGAAGTTGAACGGGCTGATGATGCCGACAGGGCCGAGCGGCTGGCGGATGGAGTAGACGTCGACGTTCGTCGAGGCGTTCTCGGTGAAGCCGCCCTTGAGCAGATGCGGGATGCCGCAGGCGAATTCGACGACTTCCTGGCCCCGCTGACACTTCGCCGAGCGCGTCGGAGACGACCTTGCCGTGCTCGCTGGTGATGATCTCGGCCAGCTCACCCTTGCGCTCGTTGAGCAGCTCCCTGAATTTAAAGAGCACTTGAACCCTCTTGGCCAGCGAGGTGTCCCGCCACGCCGGGAACGCGGCCACCGCGGCGTCGATCACGGCGCGAGCATCCTCCACGCTGCCCAGTGCCACCTGCCCGGTCACCTCACCGGTCGCCGGGTTCGTCACCGGCGCGGTGTCGCCCGAGCCACCCGCGAACGGGGCGTTGTCGATCCAGTGGGTGATGGTGACTGACATGGGGCGTTCTCCTGACGTGGTTAAGCGATGCGGTCGACCGCCGGTACGCCCAGTGTGATGCGCCGCGGGCCAGGTGAACTGGTACATACCGTATCGAAAAACCCCCTGAGATTTACACTATGTAAATGCCGTTGACGGTCGCTGACGTGATTGGACTGCCAGTCGTGCGGGCCGGCCAACCGGAGGTTCTCAGCGCGCGCCGGTGGAACGACCCGGTGCGCTGGGTGCACGTCGGCGACGTCGCTGACCTATCCGCCTGGCTGCAGGGCGGCGAATTGGTCCTCACCACCGGCGCCGCACTGCGCGACGCGCCAGGACACTATCTGCGCGGCCTGGCCGATGCCGACGCGCTTGGTGTCGTCGTCGAACTCGGGGCGGCGGGTCCCCTTCCCGCCTCCGCGGCCGCGGTGGCCGAGGACCTGAACCTGGTTCTGGTGGCCCTGCACCACACCGTCAGGTTCGTCGAGGTGACCGAGGAGGTGCACCGCAGGATTGTTTCCGAACAGTTCGAGGAGGTGGCTTTCGACCGCAGGGTGCATCGGGCGTTCACCGACCTGAGCATGAGGCGTGTCTCGGCGACCGGCATCGTCGGCGCCGCCGCACGCATGCTCGACGAGCCCGTGGTGCTGGAAGACCTTGCGCACCAAGCGCTTGCGGTCGCGCAGGGTCCTGACACGACCGCCGAGCTGCTGGAGGACTGGGAGATACGATCCCGTCGCGTCTCGGAGGGCGACGACACCGAGCAGTGGGCCGTCACGGCGGTCGGGCCGCGCGGCGAGGAATGGGGCAGGCTCATCGTGCCGCGGTCCCCCGCCGATGCAAGCCGCACCAGGATGGTTCTCGAACGCGCCTCGGCCGCGCTGGCGCTTAACCGGATGATCGAACGCGACCGATCCGGGCTGCATCAACAGGCACAGAGTGGCCTGATCGACGACGTCCTGCGCAACCGAGTGAGCGACGAGAGGGAAATCGCCGCTCGCGCACACGCATTGGGCCTTCGGAAGGCGTCAAAGTATTACCCGCTGGTGGTGCGCGGCCCGTTCACCGCGGAGGCGGGAGATCCGGTCGCCGATCAACGCCGCAACATGTCACTTCTGGATGCGGTCGTGCACACGGTGAACGCATCGGGCCACACCGGCCTGTTCACCGTCCGCGGCGATGGCGAGATCGGGGCCGTCGTCGCACCTGGTGCAAACAAGGGTGGGTCGGACAAGACGTGGACGGCGTTGGGAACGGCGATGGCGCGCGAGCTCACGCGGGCCGACGGCCGACATCGTTCGGTGCTGGCAGTCGGTGAGCCGTGCGAGCTCGTCAGCGATGCGGTTCATGGCATCGGCGAGGCGGCCCATGTCGCGGAAGTGGCGCTGGCGATGCGGGGTGACCCGCGGCCGTTCTACCGCGCCTCCGACGTACGGCTGCGCGGGCTGATCTCCCTGTTGCAGGACGACCCACGCGTGCAGACCTTCGCCGAAACGGAGCTCAGGGCGCTCCTGAGGGTCGAGAGTGCCCGAACTCCAACAGATCTCACGATACTGCGCGAGTATCTGCAGTTGGCGGGCAACAAGGCGGCGCTTGCCAAGCAGCTGCACCTCAGCAGGCCCGCGCTCTACAAGAGGCTGTCCAACATCGAGCGGACCCTCGGCGTCGACCTCGCCGATGCCGAGTCGATGGTGTCGCTGCACGTGGCGCTACTGATCCTGGACACCCACCGCGGCTCGAGTCTTCAGTGATTTCGGCGCGCTAAGCGGCGCTCAGCGCCCGCTAGCGCGCCGAAATCGCCAATGCCGCGGCGCCGACGAGGCCCGCGTCACCGCCGAGTTCGGCGGGCACGACGCGCAGATCGCGGATGAAGTCGAGGCCGGCATAGATCGCCAGCTCCTCGCGCAACGGGTCGAACAGCAGTGGCCCCGACTTCGACACTCCTCCGCCGACGACCACTAGGTCGAGGTCGCACACCGCCCCGACAGACGCGATCATCGCCGCGACGTAAGTCGCGCAACGCCGGAATGCTTTGATCGCTATGGAATCACCTGCATTGGCTGCGTCGGCGAGTTCCTTCGCGTCGGCGTCCGGCGGCGCCTTCCAGCCATTGTCGCGGGCCCACTTTGCGATGTGCGGACCCGACGCGATCGTCTCCACGCATCCGCGGCCGCCGCATGTGCACGGCGCACCGTCGGGGTCGACAACGACGTGGCCGACGTGCCCGGCGTTACCGGTCCGGCCGTCATAGGGCGCACCGTCGAGCACCAGCCCACCGCCGATGCCCGTCGACACCACCATGCCCAGCATGAAGTGCGCGCCGCGGCCCGCGCCCCGCCACCGCTCGCCGAGCGCCATGCACAGGCCGTCGCCGCCAAGTCTGGCCTGCGCGCCGACCAGTTCGGTCACCCGCTCGATGATCGGAAAGCGTTGCCACGCAGTGATATTGATCGGGCTGACGGTGCCCGATGGCAGGTCGATGGGGCCGGCCGACGAGATGCCGACGCCACGAACGTGACCGTCGGCCTGGGCGAGCGCCTCGGTGACCAGCGAGTCGACCACCGCCCAGATCGCCTCGTCATCACCGTCCGGCGTCGGCAGCTGCGCGTGGTGGGCAAGCTCACCGTCGTCATTGACCAGTCCGACGGCGATCTTCGTGCCGCCGATGTCGATCGCGAGCGTCGGATCGGCCATCAGTGCCGGTGTGTGTTGTCGGGCTGACGGGGATCGCCGGGATGCTCGTAGCCGGGGGCGAGCCGCACCAGTGCGTCGCGCCGGGCGTCTAGCCACAGCCTGAATGCGCGACGGCAGGCGGCGCCACGCAGGTGCTCGACGATCAACGGCCGCACCGCTTGCAGCGACGGCGTTTCGAGTGTCGCAGTGCGCCAGCCGTTTCCGATATCTGACGGGGCGGCGAACCGCAGCGGGTTGCGGGCGTGGTAGTCGGTCACCTCAGCGTCGGTGACGTCGACCGCCGCCGTCACCCAGGCGAACATCGCACGGGCGAGCGGGTCGCCCAATGCCGCCGCGGCCACACTCCCGATCTCGAGCCGGGCCGAATTATCTGGCAGCAGTTGCTCTTCCGCGGGAGCCTCGTCGGCGGTGACGCCTGCCGTCGCGGCTTCGGCGGCGATCACCCGTTCGGTCACCAGCAGCTGGGTCAGCCAGCGACGCAGCTGGCGTCCCTCGCTCGTGCCCGCCCGCGGCAGCGATGCGGCGGGCATCGCGTCGCGCAGCTCGGCTTCTCGGGCGTCGATGTCGGCGACGGGAACGTCGATCCCGGCGACGGTGGCGGCGAGCCGACTCATCGGACCGTCACCTTCACCGCGGGCGAATAGACCAGCCGTCCTGCACAACCCAGCCGGACGAGCGCCCACCACTCCCCCGGCTGCACCCACGGCGGCGGCGCGACATCGAATCCGATGTCCACCGTTTCGCCGCTGGGCAGCACCGAGCCCTGCGCGGCCGGGCCCATCCACTCCCAGGTACCCCACGGGCTGATCAGATGCGCCTCGACGGTCAGGCTCGCGCCTGCGGCGGTGCCGACGGTCACCGTCATCCGCGCCCGTTCGCCGGCGGCCACCTCGACGTCCTTGGGTCCGTCGACGAGGTAGACCAGGTCGTTGTCCTCCGACGGCGTACCCACCGCGACGACGGCAACGTCCTCGACGACCTGGCGCCACGACGCGGGCATCACCTCGGCGTTGTCGCCGGTGACGGCGAGCTGGGCCCGAATCGGGTAGAGCCCCGGCTGCGCGTCCGGCGGCAGCGTCAGCACAATGTCGGCTTCCAGATGTTCACCGCTGGGCAGCATGAAGGGCAGCCGCGCGGGGCTGGCCGTCCAGCCGCGGGGGCACACCAACCGCACGGTGCCGTGAAGCGCAGAGTCGGTGCAGTTGCTTGCGGCGGTAAGCCGCAGAACCACTTCGTCGTTCGGCTCGGCGACGGTGGTCTGCGGGTGCAGGTGCGCGACCGCAGGCAACCCGCCGAGCGGCGCGGGCCCGCGGTTGTGCAGCCAGTACCGTGCGTACAGCGGCTGCGCCGCCTCGACCTCGGGGGCGAGCTGCGTGTGGTCGGCATCGAGTAGCTGCGGCATGTTGAGCCGAGCCAGCACGGTGGCGATCTCGTAGCCGTGCAGGGTCAGGCCCTCCGACGAGATGTGCTGTTTGAGCCGCGGCTGCTCGAGCAGGTCGACGCGCGACGCCGATGACACCCTGCGCAGCCCGGAGGTGATCGCGACATTGGTTGTCGCCCCTGCTGTTTCGACTAGCCGGATCGCCACCGACTCCGTCGGATTGACCGGCTGGCTGCTGCCGGATGCCAACGGATTGCCCGCGGCCTTCAGCGCAGCCAGCTGCACCGATCCGGCGGGTTCGACCTCCAGGAGCGAACCCCAGCTCGGCAATCCGCCTGCCGCACTGGCGGTTCCGGTGACAGCCAGCAGCGGATGGGAGAACTCCGCGCTGCGGGCAGGAACGGCGGCCGATCGCCAGTCGCCGTCGCCGGAGGCCAGCGCGTAGTCGAACGTGTGCGTCCAGTGCTGCAGCTGGAAGTTCGAGCCGTCGGGCGCGCTGCGACGAGGCTGCGGATCGATCCACACGCCGGACGGCCAACCGGTGCATGACCGCATCACCGACGTGTGCAGCGTTCCCTCGGAGTCGACCGCGAAGCTCGGCATCCCGCGATTCAGCACCGCGACGGTTCGCTGCTCGAACGGCTCCGTACCCGCCGGAACCTGTTGGTCGACGGCGATTTCAGCGTCTGCGAGATCGTCGACGACCGACGCGACCGCCTCGTCGAGACCGTTACCGCTCGCGATGATGAGCACCGGCAGAGCCAGCACACCGCGCAGGTCTGCACCCGGCAGCCAGGTCGTCGCGAGAGGTTCCGCGGCCGGCACCCACACCCTGGCGGTGCCCGTGGCATACAGCTGACGCTTGAGTTCCTCGGCGTACGTGGGATCGGCCTCGGCCAAAACGGCTGCGGTGAAAGGGTTCTGGTCCGGGCCGCCGAGCGCGATGCGGGCATCGGGCAGGTTGGAGTCGACACTGAGGTCGCCGTAGCGGGGTTTGTCGGCGCTGCTGCATGTCGCTGTGACGCCCGCACGCACCAGCGCCACCATCAGGTCGCGTGCCAGTGCCGACGACTCCGCCTCGGTGGGCGATACCACCTCGGCCACCGACACCGCACGCACACCGCCCGCGCGGTTTTTTTCGCTCCTCGCGTCCGCGATACGAACCCTCATCGCCGACGACAGCCCGAACCAGCCGTACGCCGGATTGTCCAGCGTGTAGGGATGGGTCGCAGTGTCGACGGATTTGTCGGAGCCGGGCTCGTGCAGCAGCGCGAAGCCCCGGCCGATGACCGCGTCGCCGACCTCGCTGACCGGCATGGCCCCGGGTACCGGGCACGGCCACCGCACCCGCAACAGGTTGTCCTCGCCGGTGAACTCGTCGATCGTCGTGCTGCAGTCCACCCGCGCCACGCCCTTCCACAGCGTCAGAGTCTGGGTGTACCGCAACAGCGACCCGATCCGTCCGCGCACGACGACCCGCTCGCCCAGCGGTGAGCGGTAGCAATGCACCGACTCGGCGGGGGAACTCGACGAGACGACGACCGGCCCCTTCGGCAGCAGGTGCCACGGTCCTTCACCCGCCTGCGGGTGCGACGGGTACTCGTCGTAGACCGCCAGCTCGTTGCCGAGCTTGCCGTCGGCCAGAAGTTCGCGTCCGTCGTCGGTCAGCGAGGACACGCCACCGCCGCGGGCGGGGTCGATACGCAGCCGGTAGCGCTCATTGGCGACCTCTGGAAAATCCCTGTCGCCCAGAGGTTCCCAGCCCCTCGTGTGTTGACCCAGCCGACAGGCGATAGCCGCGCCAACCTAGCGACGGGATGTCGCGCGCCAGCCAGCTGACCGAACGGCCACCGTGCTCGACAAGCGCGGGCACGTCTTTGCCGTCGGCGTCGACGACGCGCACACCGTCACCGAGCGGTGCATCCAGTCGAGCCGTCACCACGTCGGTTCGCTTGTGCGTCAGCGTGTTCCACACCACCACCGAACCCTCGACGGCGCTGGAGATCAGCGAGAGCGCACTGTCGCGTGCGGTGCGGCCCAGCTCCCATGCGTCGCGCCAACCGGTCAGCAGGTCGAGGTACACCTGATCGGACTCCGAGCCGGTGATGGCGTCGTGGTGCGCGCCGTAGGCCAGCTGCACCCAGGCCTTCTCCATGGCGGCCTGCGGGTAGGTGGCCCCGCTGAGCAGCCCGGCGAACACCGCGAACCGCTCGCCGTCCAGCACGGCGTTCTCGGCCTCCCTGTTCGCCTGCTTGGTGTCGATGTACGAGACGTCCTTGCCGGTGTAGACCGGATTCATGTCGCGGGTCTGTGGCGACGCCTCGATTCCGCGCTCGTCCAGTTCGGCCCGCACGGAGGCGAAGAACTCCCGCGGCAGGCCGCAGACGAACCGCGGCCACGTGTAGCGCGCGTTCCAGTCGCGGTGAATGTCGGTGACCCACTTGTTCGGTGGTGTGTAGTCGGTGCCGACGGGTAGCAGCACATTGCGCGTCAGCGCGACCTTCTTCAGCTCGGCGAACAGCTTGTAGGTCGCGGTTTCGGCCTCCTCGAGGGTCGCCGACGAGTCCATCCACCAGCCCGCCGAGTAGTGCGCAGGCATGTAGTGGGTGAGCAGGCCGCGGCCCGACGGCGAGATCCACTCGAACTCGCTGGAGAACTGCATGCGCCTCGGATCGCCCTGGTTCTGCATCGGGCCCCACTGGTGGTGCGGCCCACGCGCCCACGAACTCGACGTCAGCCCGGCGTCAGCGGCCATGCCGGGGAACTGCGGATCGTGGCCGAACGCGTCGAGCTGCCAGGCGGTGGCAGGCTCGGCGCCCATCACATCACGCTGAAAACCCATGCCGTTCACGAAGTTCCGGACCGTCGTCTCGGGACTGGTCAGGTTGGTGTTCGGCTCGTTATAGGTGCCGCCCATGATCTCGACGCGCCCCTCCCGGATGAACCGGCGCAGGTCGGCGCGATCCTCCGGATGGGTGCCCCAGTACGGCTTGAGGTAGTCCACCTCGGCGAGTACGAACTTGTATTCCGGGTCCCTGCGCGCCATTTCGAGGTGCGCGGCCACCAGGTTGAACCCGTTGGTCTGCCTGGCCCGGCCCGGCGGCTCCTCGGTCCACAAACTGGTGTAGGCGGCCTGGGTGTTCCACCACACCGGGTCGTAGTGGAAGTGGCTGATCATGAACATGGTCCAGCCGGGCTCGGCGGCGACGAACTCGAACTCGGTGGCGGTGTCGCCGGCCCGTACGCGCGCCGCGCGGTGCTCGCCGGGCACGGGATCGGCCACCTTGACGGCCACCTCGACGACGCCGCCTGCCGGATCGGCCAGAGCTGGCTGCGGCGTGGTGAGGCCGTCGCCCTCGACGGTGATGGGCGCCGTGCCGCCAGTGTGGGCGACCCGGACCACCTGCAGCAGCGCGTCAGGCGGCCCGACGAAGAGGTCCGTCGACTCAGCGGAGGTCACGCTGAACGTCACCCCGCCACCCTACGTAGTTAGGGCCGCGAAACGTCCACAACGAGCGCGCGATGGTCCGAGATCGGCAGGATCGGCGCATCGCAGCCGTCGGCGTGCAGCGCCGGATCGTCGGTGAGGATGTGGTCGAGCTGGCGATGCGGTTCGTCCGTCGGGAAGGTCGGCGCCACGCCCAGAGGTCGCAGCCCGAACCGCCTGCTCACCTTGGCGGGCGTCATGTTCAGGTCCCCCATCAGCACCCGCGGGCCCTCGAAGCCGCGCAGGTCCCGGACCAGATGGCGCAGCTGCACGCGGTTCCAGCCCGGCACGAACGACAGGTGCGTGTTGGCGACCGTCATCGCCCCCAACGGCGTGTCCAGCCGCGCCACCATCGCCGCGCGCGGCTCTTCCTTGACCATCGTCACCGTGTTCGGCTCGCGCAGGTACATCGGAAACGTCGTCGGGATCCGCGGCAGCCGCACCACCTGCCAGCTCCGCACGTGAAACCTCGACAGCAGCGCGATGCCGTACGCCGCGGTGCCCGGCTGCTCGCGCCCGGTGGCGGCCATCCACGTCGCACCCGGCGTGCCCGAGATGGCCGCGACGAATCGGTGGCTGACGGCGCCCATGGCGTGGGCCGCCACGGCCGTGAGGTCGGCCATCGACGAGCGGGGCTGGTCGAGATCGACCTCCTGCAGCGCCAGCACGTCGGCGTCGAGCGAGCGGATGGACTCCTCGAGCCTGTCCAGCTCCACGGCGCCGTCGTGCAGGCTGCGTCCGTGCAGGATGTTGAAGGTGGCCATCCGCATGGGTACTACATACCCACGATGTCGACGATCGATCTGCGCGATGCGCTCAAGCACGCGGCCTCGGCGCTCAAAGCGCACGGGCCGGAGTTCGCGCTGGCAGGAAGTTACGCGCTGTGGGCCAATGGCGGGCCCGAGCCGGTGCACGACGTCGATTTCGTGGTCGCCGAGGTCGACACCGAAGCGGCCGCGCTGACGCTGGAGAAGGCCGGGTTCCACATCGAGCGCACGCCCGAGGACTGGCTGTTCAAGGCCTGCATCGACGGCAACTTCGTCGTCGACGTCCTGCACCGGCTGAACGGGATGCCGGTCGATGCCGACACGATCGCGTCGGCGGAGGAGCTCGACGTGCTTGCCATCCGGATGCCGGTGTTGTCGCCGACGCGCGTCATTGCCGAGAAGCTGAATTCGCTCAACGAACACCACTGCGATTTCGCGGCGCTGCTGCCCGCCGCCCGCGCCGTGCGTGAGCGAGTCGACTGGAAGCGGGTGCGCACGGAAACGGCCGGAAACGACTTCGCGGTCGCGTTTCTTGTGCTCATCGACCGGTTGGGCATCACAGCCTGACGCGCTTCACGTGAGCCTTGTCACACCCGGTTTCCACGCCCCATATGCCGTTTCGTCGCCCGCCTGTTGAGTGCGGTTGGGCCGCAATTCATTTCGAGACTGAGCTGTTGCATATCTCACGGCGTGCCGTCTGCAGCCGTCGGTCCGAAATGCCACAATGGAGACATCATGACGACTGAAGAGAAGACATCAGGCGGCTCGCGGAACTGGGCCGACCCGCTGTCGATGGGCTTCGAGGCGCACCGCAGACTGCTGCTGCTGCGCCTGCGGTTGCGCGGATCCGCAGCCAAACGCCGACGTCATGGCCTGCTGGCCGCACGCCGCAACCGCTCGGCGACATAATCGACCGCGTCGGCGACTTCGGGTGGTTCGAGCACCTCGAAATCGCAACCGACCGTCGCGAAATAGAACACCATCCGCTCCGGGTCGTCGGCACCCGCCGTCACGATGCAGGCGTCCGGCCCATCCGGTTCTATCGTTACCGATGACGGCGAGAAGCGCTGAGCCACAACGTGTTCAGGTGCGAAATAGCGGACTCTTGCGATATGTCGGTACGGCGACGCGCTGATCGACCTGCGCACATAGGCCGCCGCGTCGGGTGCATCCCTGGCGACGAACGTGCTGCCGCGCGCCTGCACATCGCGCATCCGGTCGAGCCGCAGGCTGCGCCAGTCCTGGCGGTCGCGGTCGTACGCCAGCAGATACCAGCGCCTTCCCGTCGTGACGAGTTGATACGGCTCGAGCCGCCGCTCAGTGGCGTTGCCCGCGCGGTCGACGTAGGACGCCGACACGTGCTCGCGGTCGCGGCAGGCGCGGGCCAGCGTCATCAGCACATCGGGTTCGACGGGCGATTCCGACGAATTCCAGGTCAGCGTGACCGTTGCGTCGTGCACGGCGGACACCTGCGAGCGCAGCCGCGACGGCATCACCTGATCCAGCTTGCTGAGCGCCCGCAGCGCCGACTCGCCGACGCCCGCGACGCTGCCGCCGGCAGCCAGCCGCAGGCAGACGGCCATCGCGACGGCCTCGTCGGGGTCCAGCAGCAGCGGCGGCAGCGCGGCGCCCGCACCCAACTGGTAGCCGCCGCCGTGGCCCTTGCTGGCCAGCACGGGATAGCCCAGGTCACGCAACCGATCGACGTCGCGCCGCACGCTTCTGGTGGTCACCCCGAGCCGCTCGGCAAGCTCGTCGCCTGTCCACACCCGTCGCGACTGCAGCAGACCCAGCAGCTGCAGCACTCGGCTCGTCGTCTCGGACATGTTTTCAGACTCGCACAGTCTTAGGACAGAAACTGTCCTATATAGATGAGAGGTTGATGTCATGAGCGCGAAGACAGACCAAAAGCATCTAGTCAGCCAGCTCGCCGACCAGATCGACTTCCACTGGACCAACCAGCTGCGGCCACGGCTCGACGGCCTGACCGACGACGAGTACTTCTGGTGCCCGGTACCGAACTGCTGGACGGTTCACGATGACGGCTCGATCGACTTCGAATATCCGGCGCCGGAACCCGCCCCGTTCACCACGATCGCGTGGCGGCTGGCGCATGTCATCGTCGGAGTGCTGGCGATGCGCAACCATTCGCATTTCGGCGGGCCGCCCGCGGATTACCAGAGCTGGCCCTACGCCACCGATGCGGCGACCGCGCTGCGTCAGCTCGACGACGCCTACGAGAATTGGATCGCCGGCGTCCGCGGGCTCGACGATGATGAGCTGGATCGGCCGTGCGGTCCCGCCGAGGGTCCGTACGCGGAGTATCCGATCAGCACGCTGATCCTGCACATCAACCGCGAGACCATTCATCACGGCGCCGAAATCGCCTGCATCCGAGACCTTTACGCCAACAGCCCCGAGAAGAAGGAGAAGTAGTCAATGCCCGGTATGCCTCCACCCGCCAAGGACGAGCGCCAGACCTTGATCGAGTTCTTGCGGCATAACCAGAATGCCTTCCTCGCGATCGCCTATGGGCTGACCGACGAGCAGGCCAGGTCGACGCCGTCGGTGAGCGCGCTGTCGATCGGCGGCCTGATCAAACACGTCGCCGGAGTGCAGCGCAGCTGGATGGGGCGCGTGACGGCGGCGCCCGGCTCCCCGCCGCGCGACGACCGGCCGTTCGAGGAGCAGGCGGCCGAATACCAGGACCAGTACGTGATGCGCGACGACGAAACCCTCGAGCAGCTGCTCGACACGCTGCGCGCACAGAACGAGGACACCCTGCGGATCTTCGCCGAGGCCGATCTCGACACCCAGGTTCCCGTTCCCCACGATGTGCCGTGGTTCCCGCAGGATCTGGACTTCTGGAACGTCCGCTGGGTGGCGATGCATCTGGTCGAGGAGCTCACCCGGCACGCGGGCCACGGCGACATCATCCGCGAATCCATCGACGGCGCAACGATGTACGAGTTGATGGCAGGCGTCGAGGGCTGGCCCGAGACCGACTGGATCAAGCCGTGGAAGGCGACAGCGTAGAAAGGTGTGATGCAAACCCGGACGGGCACCGCGCTGTGCGGGGACGTCGAATTGTTCTACGAGGACCTCCGCCCTTCTCGCTCCTCGCGTGCGCGGTACAACCCCGCCGCCCCGCCCGTGCTGCTGATCATGGGCGTCGGCGCGCAGTTGCCGATGTGGCCTGACGGGTTCTGCGATCGCCTGGTTCGAGAGGGATATCGGCTCATCCGGTTCGACCACCGCGACACCGGGCTGTCGACCAAGCTGCACGGCCTGAAGGCCGACGGCTCGGTGTACCCGCGGGTGCTGCGCCACGTGACGGGACGCCGCAGCAGGGTGCCCTACACGCTGGTGGACATGGCCGACGACGTGAAAGGTCTGCTCGACCACCTCGGCATCGAGCGGGCCCACGTCGTCGGCGCATCGATGGGCGGCATGATCGCCCAGGTGCTGGCCGCCAGCCATCCCGACAGGGTCGCGTCGCTGGCGCTGATCATGTCCAGTTCGAACCGGCTGCTCTCGGCGGTGCCCCGATGGCGGGTGATCAGGCTGGCCTTCGGCGGACCGAAGAAGGATGCGCCCTGGGAAGAGCGGCTCGCCGCCGAGGTCCGCAGCATCTCGATCATCAACGGCCCCAACTATTTACCGCCTGTCGATGCACTGCGCCGACGGGTCGAGGAGCTGCGCGCCCGCAGCGACTACCCGCAGGGCATGATGCGTCAGTTCGACGCCATCCTCGGCACCGGCAGCTTGCTCCGCTACACCAAGAGCATCAGCGCGCCGACGGTCGTCATCCACGGCACCGTCGACCCGATGGTCCGGCCGCGCAACGGCCGCAGCCTGGCCAGGGCGATCCCCGGCGCGCGATTCGTCGTCGTCGACGGCATGGGTCACGATCTACCCGAACCGGTGTGGCGCCCCATTGTCGAGGCGCTCACCGAGAACTTCGCACTGGCCCGCTGACTGACTACCCGGGTAGGCCCTGCTCCTCCGTCGGCAACGGTGCGGGTCCGGTGATCGACGGTCTGGCTTCGAGAAGTTCGGCCAGAGCGCGGTCGACTGGTCGATCCGCGACACGTTGCCGAAGTGCGCGGCGCAGATGGTGCAGCACACCAACCCCAACATCGTCGAGCGCACCGCCCGCCGCACCGCGGTGTGGACGGTCATCAACGGGCTGACGGCGGCGACGGGCCCGATCCCCGAGTTCCGTCAGGCGCAAGCCAGGGTGAAGGCCGGCGCGACGGTGCCGCACACGCTGCCCACCTACGTGCCCGGCTCCGACCCGGTGCTCAGCCGCGACGAGGTCGAGCACAGCTTTTCGCCTGACCCCCCACGCGCGAAACGGAATTCCAGCAGCGTTAGCTCTGCGGGCGTCACTTGCGGGGTGGGTGGCTGGGCTCGCCGGGGATGGTCGGCGACGGCTTATGCGCCACCGGACGCGCGGGGGTGCCCTTCCGCTGGGCAGGGGGCTGCCCCGTAACGGGGGCCTGTACTTCGGTCGCCTCCTGCTTTATCTGCGCAGGTGTTGCGGCTTCTGCATTCGCGCCAGCGGCGAGCCCCAAAGCGCCACCGCCGAGGATGCCCGCGGCTGCAACCGCGCCCGTGATGAAGTGGACGAAACGCTTCGACTTGTTGGTATTCATGTGACTTCTCCTTAGTGCTTCTTGATGTTATGTAGAGGGACGCTCACTGACCGTGCAGCGCAGTGCCTTTCGTCTCGGGCAGCAGGACGGTGCACACGAGGCTGACCAGAACCACGGCCGTCATCATGATGCCGATCGCGGGCACGCCCCAGGTCGCGAGTATCGGCGCGGCGATGATCGTCGGCACCGCGCCGCCGACCAACCCCGCGATGTTGAGCGAAAGGCCCGCACCGCTGTAGCGGTACCGCGTGCCGAAGATCTCTGGGATGAACGCCGCCATCGGGCCGTACGAACTGGCCGCAATCGCGTAGGTGCCCGACATCGCCAGCGCGAACAGCGCGGCATTGCCGGTGTCGATCAGCGGCATCACGACGAACGACCACGGAACGCCGACCGCCAACGCCGCGATGATGACGCGGCGACGACCGAAGATGTCACTCGCCGCGGCGCTCAGCGCGTTGAACACCACCACGATCACACCGCCGAGCAGTCCGACCTTCAGGATCAGGTCCGGCGAAAAGCCAACGTGCGTATGGGCGTAACCCATGAAGTAGGCATTCGACATGTAGCCGAGGGTGAAGAAGCCGATCATGCTGCCCGCGGCGAGAACGACCTCGCGACGCTGCGTCTTGAACAGCGCGGCCAATGGCGTGACCGGGGAGGCCGCCTTTTTCTCTTCAGCGAACACCGGCGTCTCGGCGACGTTCAGCCGGACGTAGAGGGCGATCGCGATGAGCACCACACTGAACAGGAACGGGATCCGCCAGCCCCAGTGGATGAACGCTGGACTGGCCTCGCCGATCGTCTTGTTCACGACCAGAAACAGCAGGCTGCTCATGACGAGGCCGCTGCCGACGCCCATCTGGGTGAACATCCCGTACCGGCCGCGGGACTCGGCGGGCGCGTACTCCGCCGACAGCAGCGCGGCGCCTGCCCACTCGCCACCGACGGCGAATCCCTGCATGAGCCGAAGCGTCAGCAGGGTCAGCGGGGCGGCCATGCCGACCGTCGCCGCGCCGGGCACCAGACCCACCGCGAACGTCGACAGGCCCATGATCGACATCGTGGCGATCAGGGTGGACTTGCGGCCGAGCCGGTCGCCGAAGTGGCCGAAGAACGCCGCGCCGAGTGGCCGGGACAGGAAGGCCGCCGCGAAGGTGGCCATCGACGCCACGGTCGCCAACGTTGACCCGAGGTGCGGGAAGAACACCTTGGGAAACACCAGCGCCGCCGCGGTGCCGTAGATGTAGAAGTCGTAATACTCGATCGCCGACCCCACAAAGCTGGCCGCTGCGACCCGCTTCATCGAAGTGCCCTGCGACCTGGTCGTTAGGGTTGCCATTTGCGCTCCTCAGACGTTGGTTGCGTCCGAAGTTACGGAGCTCAGAAGCCGGTGACGCGCTTGTGCTCACTACCGGTGGTAACCAGCGATCTTGAAGTTGTGCGCATTCTGCTCAAGGGCGGAGACGCCGCCACAGCAGCGGGTCATTGTGATCGGGTCCACACGTTTTTACGGGTCACCGCGGATTTTGAGAGACTGCTACCTATGAGTACGACTAAGCACCGCGAGGTGGCCAGGCTTGATCGGGTGCCGTTGCCCATCGAGGCCGCCCGCATCGGAGCGACGGGTTGGCAGATAACCCGCACCGGCGCACGGGTCGTCACCAAGCTCGCCACCCGTGGCTCGCTACAGCAGAAGATCATCCGCGAGATTCCGCAGACGTTCGCCGACCTCGGCCCCACCTACGTCAAATTCGGTCAGATCATCGCGTCCAGCCCCGGCGCCTTCGGCGAACCGCTGAGCCGTGAGTTCCGCAGCCTGCTCGACCGGGTGCCGCCCGCCGACACCGACGAGGTGCACAAGCTCTTCGTCGAGGAACTCGGCGACGAGCCCGAGAACCTGTTCAAGTCGTTCGACGACGAGCCGTTCGCATCGGCGTCGATCGCACAGGTGCACTACGCCACCCTGCACAGCGGCGAAGAGGTCGTCGTCAAGATCCAGCGGCCCGGCATCCGCCGCCGCGTCGCCGCCGATCTGCAGATCCTCAAGCGCGGCGCGCAGATCGTCGAGCTGGCCAAGCTGGGCCGACGCCTCTCTGCGCAGGACGTCGTCGCCGACTTCGCCGACAACCTCGCCGAGGAGCTGGACTTCCGCCTCGAGGCGCAGTCGATGGACGCCTGGGTGTCGCACATGCACGCTTCCCCGCTGGGCAAGAACATCCGTGTGCCACAAGTGTATTGGGATCTGACGAGTGCTCGGGTGTTGACGATGGAGCGCATCCAGGGCACCCGCATCGACGACGTCGCGGCAATCCGCAAGGCCGGCTTCGACGGCACAGACCTCGTCAAGGCCCTGTTGTTCAGCGTCTTCGAGGGCGGCCTGCGGCACGGGCTGTTCCACGGCGACCTGCATGCGGGCAACCTCTACGTCGACCACGACGGCAAGATCGTGTTCTTCGACTTCGGCATCATGGGCCGCATCGACCCGCGCACCCGTTGGCTGCTGCGCGAACTCGTCTACGCGCTGTTGGTCAAGAAGGACCACGCCGCCGCGGGCAAGATCGTCGTGCTGATGGGCGCCGTCGGCACCATGAAACCCGAGGCGCAGGCCGCCATGGACTTGGAGAAGTTCGCCACGCCGCTGACCATGCAGAACCTCGGCGACATGTCGTACGCCGAGATCGGCAAGCAGCTCTCCACGCTGGCCGACGCCTACGACGTCAAACTGCCGCGCGAGCTGGTGCTGATCGGCAAGCAGTTCCTCTACGTCGAGCGCTACATGAAGCTGCTCGCGCCACGCTGGCAGATGATGTCGGATCCGCAGCTGACGGGCTACTTCGCCAACTTCATGGTCGAGGTCAGCCGCGAGTACGAGGACCCCGAGAAAAACGAGGTCGACGCGTAAGTGGACATCCGCACCGGCACTGCCAAATCCGGCGATCTCGACATCTACTACGAGGACATGGGTGACCCCAACCATCCCGCGGTGCTGCTCATCATGGGCCTCGGCGCGCAATTGTTGTTGTGGCGCAAGGGTTTCTGCGAGAAGCTGATGGATCAGGGTCTGCGCGTCATCCGATACGACAACCGCGACGTCGGTCTGTCGTCGAAGGTGACCGGCCGCCACACCGGCGCGGCGCTGCCGCCGCGGATGGTGCGCTCATTCCTCGGCAAGCCCAGCCCGGCGGTCTACACGCTGGAGGACATGGCCGACGACGCCGCGGCGCTGCTGGACCATCTGGGCATCGACGACGCCCACATCGTCGGCGGGTCGATGGGCGGGATGATCGCCCAGATCTTCGCGGCCAGATTCCCGCAGCGCACCAGGACGCTCGGCATCATCTTCTCCAGTAACAACCAGGCGTTCCTGCCGCCGCCGGGATACAAACAACTGCGTGCGCTGCTGCAGCGGCCCGCGGACTCCACCCAGGAGGCGATCGTCGCCAACTTGGTGCGGGTCGGCAAGATCATCGGCAGCCCCGGCTATCCCCAGTCGGACGACAAGCTGCGCGCCGACGCCTTCGAGGGCTACGAGCGGGCCTACTACCCCGCGGGCATCGCCAGGCACTTCGCCGCTGTCCTCGGCAGCGGCAGCCTGCTGCGCTACGACCGTCAAGTCACGGCACCAACAGTGGTGATACACGGCAGGGCCGACAAGCTGATGCGGCCGAGCGGCGGCCGCGCCATCGCACACGCAATCAAAGGCGCGCGGCTGGTGCTGATCGACGCGATGGCCCACGACCTGCCAGAGGAGCTGTGGGACGAGGTCGTCAGCGAACTGAAAACGAACTTCGCCGAAGCAGCCTGATCAACGCGTTTTCCCGATTCGGCGGTTACCGCGAAATCGGCTAGCATTCCCAGGCGGGAGGCATCGGGGGTCGATTCCCTGGCGCATCCCGTGGGCAGTTCCTCCACCATTGGATTTCCGAGGGATGCCTGCCCAACCCAGAGAGGCGCATCGACATGGCAGACAAGGCCAAATCGACCCTGAAACCGCACTTCGAGGACGTTCAGGCGCACTACGACCTGTCGGACGACTTCTTCGCGCTGTTCCTGGACCCGATCCGGACCTACAGCTGCGCATACTTCGAGCGAGACGACATGACGCTGGAGGAAGCACAGCGGGCCAAGGTCGACCTGGCGCTCGGCAAGCTCGGCCTCGAGCCCGGAATGACCCTGCTCGACGTCGGCTGCGGCTGGGGCTCGACGATGATGCGGGCGATCGAGAAGTACGACGTCAACGTCATTGGCCTGACGCTGAGCAAGAACCAGGCCGCGCACGTCGAGCAGGTCTTCGAGGCCTCCGACAGCCCCCGCACCAAGCGGGTCATGCTGAAGGGCTGGGAGGAGTTCGACGAGCCCGTCGACCGCATCGTGTCCATCGGCGCCTTCGAGCACTTCGGCTTCGACCGCTACGACGACTTCTTCACGATGGCCTACGACGCAATGCCCGATGACGGCGTCATGCTGCTGCACACCATCACGGCCTTGACTGGCCCGCAGATGGTCGAGCGCGGCATGCCACTGACCTTCAATTTCGCCCGTTTCGTCAAGTTCATGATCACCGAGATCTTCCCCGGCGGCCGGCTGCCGTCGATCGAGAAGGTCACCGACCACAGCAGCAAGGCCAGCTTCACACTGGCGCGTCGACAGTCCCTGCAGCCGCACTATGCCCGTACGCTGGACATCTGGGCCGCGAACCTCGAGGCCAAGAAAGATGAGGCGATCGCCATCCAGTCTGAAGAGGTCTACGAGCGGTACATGAAGTACCTGACGGGCTGCGCGGACGGGTTCCGGGTCGGCTATATCGACGTAAACCAGTTCACGCTGGAGAAGTAATGGCCGAGCAAACCGCGGCGGCGGTGAAGAAACACCAGAGCGTTGGTGAGGTTCGCGCACACTACGACCTCTCCGACGAGTTCTTTCAGCTGTTCACCGACCCGACGGTCACCTACAGCTGTGCGTATTTTCCACGTGACGACATGACGATGGAAGAGGCTCAGCTCGCCAAGCTCGACCTGAGCCTCGACAAGCTGGGTCTGAAGCCCGGCATGACGCTGCTCGACGTGGGCTGCGGCTGGGGCTCGATGATGAAGCGGGCGATGGAGAAATACGACGTCAACGTCGTCGGCGTCACGCTGAGCGAGAACCAGCACGAGTATTGCCAAAAGCTGCTGGCCAGCGCCGACTCCGACCGGACCTACAAGGTGCTGCTGCACGACTGGGCGGAGGTCAAGGAGCCCGTCGATCGGATCGTCGTCATCGAGGCTCTGGAGCACTTCGGGTTCGAGCGCTTCGACGACTTCTTCACGTTCGCCTACGACCTGATGCCCGACGACGGCGTGATGATGGTCCACTCGATCACCGCACTGACCGCCCCGCAGATGACCGACCGCAGCATTCCGATCACCTTTTCGTTCGCGCGCTTCATCAAGTTCGTGATGACCGAGATTTTCCCGGGCGGTCGTTTGCCATCGATCGAGAAAGTCGAGGAACACGCGACCAAAGCGGGTTTCACGGTGACCCGCGTTCAGTCGCTGCAGTCGGACTTCGCCAAGACTTTGGACATGTGGGCCGATGTGCTCGAATCCCGCAGGTGCGAGGCGATCGCGATCCAGTCCGAAGAAATCTATGAGCGGTACATGAAGTTTCTGAGGGGCACTGCCGAAGGTTTTCGGATCGGCTATGTCGACATCAACCAGTTCACAATGGAAAAGTAAAAGTAATTCATAAGCGGACGGGCACCGAAGAAATCGCTCGGGCGACCGCCTTGCGGGTAGGGTGCCGGACAAGTCGGAATCCCTGCGCACTAGGATTCTGATCGATTAATCGGGAGGCGAGTTGACGGGTATGTCCGTAAAGGCGGACGGGATGCAGCCACATTTCGAAGAAATCCAGGCGCATTACGATCTCTCCGATGATTTCTTCGGGTTGTTCCAGGACCCGACTCGAACATACAGCTGCGCGTACTTCACCCGCGATGACATGACGCTGGAAGAGGCGCAGATCGCCAAGGTCGATCTCAACCTCGACAAGCTTGATCTCAAGCCGGGGATGACGCTGCTGGACATCGGTTGCGGCTGGGGCGCCACGATGAAGCGCGCGCTCGAGAAGTACGACGTCAACGTCATCGGTCTGACGCTGTCGAAGAACCAGCACGCGTATTGCGAGCAGCTTCTCGACGCCGTTGACACCGATCGCTCACACAAGGTGCTGCTGCGCGGCTGGGAGCAGTTCAGCGACCCCGTCGACCGCATCGTGTCAATAGAGGCGTTCGAGCACTTCGGATTTGAGCGCTACGACGACTTCTTCAAGAACACTTTCAACATCTTGCCCGACGACGGGCGGATGACGATCCAGAGCAGCACCGCCTTCCATCCCGACGACTACCTCGCGCGCGGAAAGAAGCTGACGTTCGAGGTGGCGCGGTTCATCAAGTTCATCATCACCGAGATCTTCCCCGGCGGCCGCGTCCCGACCGCCAAGATGATGGTGGAGCACGGCGAGAAGGCTGGATTCGTTGTGCCCGAGTGCCTTTCGCTGCAGACGCACTATGTGCGGACGCTGCGCACGTGGGCCGACACCTTGGAAGCCAAGAAGGAAACCGTGCTCCAGGTGACTACCGAAGAGGTCTACGACAGGTACATGAAGTATCTGCGCGGCTGCCAGAACTATTTCGCCGACGAGATGCTCGACTGCAACCTCGTCACGTATCTGAAGCCCGGCGCCGCCGCCTAGGAGTGCCCTGAATAATTCGGCGCGGCGGTCGGCCTGTTGGGGGTGATTGTTGGCGATGATTGTGGTGTGCAGGGGCGATCGGATGGTCAGCGCGAACTGTTGGATGCGGAGTCGGTAGCGGGTCATCTTCTGAAGGCGGACAGTGTGTTTGCGTTCCTGGCGGCGCATCGGGCTGAGCTGTTCCCGGATGAGATGTTCGCCGATTTGTTTCCTTCTGGTCGGGGTCGGCCCAGCGTGCCCGCCGATGTGATGGCCGCGGTGATCACGTTGCAGGCGTTGCACGGGTTGTCCGATAGCGAAACCGTGGATGCGGTGATGTTTGATCTGCGGTGGAAGGCGGCGTGCGGGATGCCGGTCACTGCGGGGGCGTTTCACGCCACGACGCTGACCTATTGGCGGCGCCGGTTGGCGGCTTCGGATCGACCGGACCGGATCTTTGACGCGGTCAAGGCCGTGGTGGCCGCGACCGGGGCGCTGACGGGCAAGACCCGGCGCGCGCTGGATTCCACGGTGCTCGATGATGCGGTGGCCACCCAGGACACCGTCACCCAGCTGATCGGCGCGATCCGCCGGGTGCGCCGCGAGGTGGCGGGTGCGGCCGAGGTGATCACTGAGCACTGCACCGCCCACGACTATGACGACCCGGGCAAGCCGGCGATCGCCTGGGACGATGTCGAGGCCCGGGAGCGGCTGGTGGACGCCCTGGTCAGCGATGCGCACCGGCTGTTGGGGTATCTGCCCGATCAGGAGCTGGGGGCGCGGGCGGCTGAGGCGGTGGCGCTGCTGGCGCTGATCGCCGGCCAGGACGTGGAACCCGTCGAGGGTTCCGATGGCACGGACGGGCGGTGGCGCATCGCCCAGCGGGTGGCCTCGGATCGGGTGATTTCCACCGTGGATCCCGACACCCGTCATGTGCACAAGACGGTGCACCGCCGCCAGGACGGATTCAAGGGCCATCTGGCCATCGAGCCCGACACCGGCATCATCACCGACTGCGCGTTGACCAAGGCCACCGGGACCGACAACCATGAAGCTGCGGTGGGGCTGGAGCTGCTGGCTGACGAGGATTCACCGGTAACGGTGTTGGCCGATTCTGCTTACGGTTCAGGGGATTTCCGCTCCGAGCTGGCCGAGCGCGGCCACACCGATCGGGTCAAACCCGCACCAGTGCCCAGGGCCACACCGGATGGGTTCACCGTCGATGATTTCACCGTCGACCACGCCAGCCGGACGGCGACCTGCCCCAACAAGCTGACCCGAACGATCAGCCGCACCGGATTTGCCACGTTCGGCGTGGCCTGCGCGCAATGTCCGCTGCGGGCCCGATGCACCCGCAGTCGCACGGGTAAGAAACTCAAAGTCGGCGCCTATGACGCGCTGCAACGCGCCGCCCGGCAGGCGGCGAGTGATCCGGATTGGCTGACTGAATACCGTCAGCACCGGCCCATGGTCGAACGGACCATCGCCTGGCTCACCCGCGGCAACCGAAGAGTCCGTTACCGCGGCGTCTCCAAGAACGACCATTGGCTACATCACCGAGCCGCCGCGCTCAACCTACGCCGACTGATCACCCTCGGCCTGGTCCATGACGGAACCGCCTGGGCACTGGCCTAAACAGGCCACCACAGCCAATCATCCTGCCGCACACGCCAACCCGCACCAGCCAGCCGCAGCACGTCACCATCGAAACCACTCGCGAAACTCCCCGCACATCAGCCCCACCACACGATGGGGCCCGTATTGTTCAGGGCACTCCTAGCGCCGAGCCCCCCTCGGCCCGCCTCGGCTCGAGGCGACTCGCCCTGCACCGCGAGCGACCATGTTTGCACGCGACACGCCGCGAAAATCTGTACAAAAGCGGTCGCTCGCGCGGCTAGTCAGTGGGTGCTGAGCGTCCCGTCGAGGTATTCCGCCCGGCATGCACGCCGCGCCAGCTTGCCGCTGGTGGTGCGCGGGATGACGCCGGCGGCGACCAACCGGACGTCGTAGACGTTGACGGCATGCTTGCGCGACACCGCCCTTCGGACGGCGTCGACGATCGGCTGCGGATCGGCCCGGCCGGCCCCCGGCCCGCGCTCGGCGACGATGACCAGCTTCTCGCTGGTGTCCCTCGGAGCGCCGTTGGGCAGCTCTCGCGTCGGGACCGAGAACGCCGCGACGAAGCCGTGGCGAATACCCTCCGATGCTTCGGCGACGGTCGCCTCGATGTCCTGCGGGTAGTGGTTGCGGCCGTCGACGATCACCATGTCCTTGATCCGGCCGGTGATGTACAGGTCGCCGTCGATGTAGCAGCCCAGGTCGCCGGTGCGCAGCCACGTCGCATCGGGTTTGGCGCCCTCGGCGTGGCTGCCGGAGTCGAGCCGGGACTGCAACTTGTTGCCGAACGTGTACTCGGTCTCCTCCGGCCGCGCCCAGTAGCCGCGACCGATGTTGTCGCCGTGCAGCCAGATCTCGCCGACGCGCTCGTCGGGCAGTTCCTGACCGGTGTCGGGATCGGCGATCGCCGCCCACTGGCTCACCGCGACCTCGCCGCACGACACTTGGGCAAGGGCGTTGGGAGCGTCGGCCTCGACCCGCACGGCCCGGCCGCACCCCAGCTGCTCGCGGTCGAGGTACACGGCGGTCGGCTCGGTGTACGGGCGGATCGATGACACGAACAGTGCCGCCTCGGCCATGCCGTAGGACGGCCGAACCGCGGTTTTGGTCAAGCCGTAGGGCAGGAATGCCTCGGTGAACGTCATGATCGATTCGAGGTTCACCGGTTCTGACCCGTTGATGAAGACGACGTTGCTCAGGTCGATCGAGTTGCTGCTCGGCATGCCACGCTGCGCCACCAGGTCGAACGCGAAATTCGGTGCGGGCGAGACGATATGGCAGTTCCGCGACTCGCTGGCCAGCACCTGGATCCAGCGCAGCGGCCTGCGGACGAACGCCATCGGAGACATGAAGGTGAGATGCCCGCCGTAGAGGAGCGGAAAGCCGATCATCATCAGCCCCATGTCGTGGTACAGCGGCAGCCAGCTGACGCCGTTGATGTCGAAGTCGCCCTCGAGGCCGATGGAGAGCACCATCTGCAGCAGGTTCGTTCCCGCGGCGCGGTGACTGATCTCCACGCCCGTCGGAGTCCGCGTCGAACCCGACGTGTACTGAAGGTAGGCGATCTCGTCGGAGTCCATCTCCACCGGCGCGAACGTGGACTCCACGGTGTCGGGGATGGCGTCCACGGCGATGATGCGCGGACGCTTCTCGCGCGGCATCAGCCGCACGAATTTCTGCACGGCGTCGCCGACGGCGGTGGTCGTGAGCACCACGGCGGGCTGGCAGTCGGTCACGACGGCGTCGAGGCGCTCGGCGTGGCCGGGGAGCTCAGGCGCGAAGAGGGGCACCGCGATGTTGCCCGCCTGAATCGCGGCGAAAAAGCCCGTCACGTAGTCGAGGCCCTGCGGGCAGAGGATCGCGACGCGGTCGCCACGCGAGGTGACCTGCTGGAGCCGGGCGCCGATGGCGCGGGAGCGCGTACCGACCTGGTCCCAGGTGAGCTCTTTCAGGTTGCCGTCAGGCTGGTGGCTGTATTCGACGTAGCGGTAGGCCAGCGCGTGTCCGAAGTCGGCAATGTTCTTCTCCAGCAGCGTTGACAGGTTAATGCCGTCTGGCAGGGCGATGAGACCGTGCTCATCCAAGTAGGGCTCGGTGGCTGGCCCTACTCCCCGACGGGGTGCACCATGCACAGAAGCACTTTCCATAAGTGTAGTCTAAGAGACGAAGTGCTTCAGTCGTGAATCGGCGCAAACGAATCGTTGCATTTGAAGTGTCCTTTCACGGTTCCGATCTGGGAAAACGTGACCCCGACTACTACTTACGTCACACCTGCAACAAGCCGTCATCGTCGGACAAAATAATGAGACGTTCTGCCATATTTGGACGGGCAGTCGATCCCCCTGACACCGCACCTCTGCGACGTGCAGCACCACTACGGCCCTTCCGACGACGTTTATCGGCTGTGCCTGAACCCTACCCAGACCTATAGCAGCGCGTGCTTTGAACGCGCCGAGACGACGCTGGAAGAGACGCAGATCGCTCTCGCTAGCGGTTGTCGGATTCGCGGCACCCCGTTCGTCAGACGGGTAGAGAGTGGAACAAGAGGGTTCTGCTCGCTACGTGAGAGGTCTTGAAAATGCATTACTTTGCCTTGTTGATCAGCCCCGAACATGAACTCACGCCCGAGGAGGCCGCCGAAGGGATGGCGGCCTACCAGGCCTTCCACGCCAAGGCCGCATCGGCGATCCGCGCGGGTGACGCACTGGCACCGTCGGCCACCGCCGCCCGCATCACCGGCGGCCCTGATGCCCCCGTGATCACCGACGGCCCGTTCGCCGAGGGCGCCGAGCTGGCGTGCGGCTACTACGTCTTCGAGGCGGAGAACCTCGACGAGGCCCTGGCGCTCGCACGCGACATCCCGGTGACGACGCAGGGCGCGGTCGAGGTGTGGCCGATGGTCCACTTCTCCCCCGCCCGAGCGCCGCTCGGCGGCGACAGCTGGCTTGCGCTGCTGCTTGAGCCGGCCGGCGAGGTCGTCGAACCCGGTAGCCAGCGGTGGGAGGAGGGCCTCGCGGCACACGCCGAGTTCGGCAAGCTCGCAGGCGACCGCGCGGTCGGCGGCGCTCCGCTGCATCCGCCGTCGACGGCGACGACCGTGCGGGTTCGCGACGGCCAGGTGTTACTGACCGACGGGCCTTACGTCGAGGGTGCGGAGGTCGCCAACGGGTTCTACTACATCAACGCCGCCGATCGTGACGAGGCGGTCAAGGTGGCGTCGATGATCCCCGCGACAACGGTTGAGCTGCGGCGGCTGGCCGGCGTATCCGGTCTCTGACACTGAATGGCCAATCTGGACAGCGTCTTTCGGCGCGAGTGGGGACCAGCCGTGGCGACACTTGCCCGCTGGTCGGGTGACCTCACCGTTGCCGAGGACGCTGTCCAGGAGGCCTTCGCCGAAGCCCTGCGGGCCTGGCCGCGCGACGGCGTGCCGGACAACGCGCGCGGCTGGATCGTGACCGTCGCCCGCAACCGCGCGCTGGACCGGTTGCGGCGCGAATCAGCCCGTCCTGGAAAGGAACTCGCTGCTGTGGTCGACGACATACGGGCTCGCACGGAGAATGCGGGCGTGCCGCATCCCGTCCGCGACGACGAGCTGCGGATGATGTTCACCTGCGCGCACCCGGCGTTGGACCGGCCGTCACAGCTGGCGCTGACGCTGCGGCTGATCTCCGGGTTGACGGTGCCCGAGATCTCGAGAGCGCTCCTGCAGTCCGAATCGGCGGTGGCACAGCGAATCACCCGTGCCAAGAGCAAGATTCGGCATGCGAACATTCCGTTGCGGGTGCCACCTGCCGAGCTGCTGCCCGAGCGCACCCCGCATGTGCTCAGCTGCATCTACTCGGTGTTCACCGAGGGCTACTGGTCGACCGCGGGGTCGTCGGCGATCCGCGACGAGCTGTGCGACGAGGGTGTCCGACTTGCGAGCGAGTTGTGTGCGCTGATGCCGAACGAGCGCGACGCCCACGCGCTGGCCGCTCTTGTGCTGCTGCACGATTCGCGACGGCATACCCGAGTGGACGCCGATGGCGCATTGGTACCGCTGGACGAACAGGACCGCAGCCGGTGGGACCACGCGAGGATCGCCAGAGGTCTTCAACGGCTCGAGTTGGCGGCAGGCGCGACGGGGCCGTATCTGCCGCAGGCCGTGATCGCGGCGCTGCATGCGACGGCGCCGAGGTGGGAAGAGACCGACTGGACGACGATCTGCGCCGCCTACGACCGGCTGCTGACGATCGCCGATTCGCCTGTGGCCCGGGCCAATCGGGCGCTGGCGGTTGGCTTCCGCGATGGTTTCGACGCCGGACTGGCGGAACTCGACGCCGTGGCCGACGATCCGCGGCTGGCACGATCGGGCAGCGTGCCGTCGATTCGCGCCGATCTGCTGCGGCGGTCGGGCCGCACCGACGAGGCGCTCACGTGGTACGGACGTGCTCTGGAGCTGACGGGCTCGGATCCCGCCCGCGCTTTCCTCACCCGCCGGATCAACGAGTGCTCATCCTAGCTCGGCGGCACACCCACATTCACACTGAGACGCAAAGGTCCGCAAAAGCCCAGGAGCACCCGGACATTTGCGTTCCCCAGCTGGCGCGTGGGCCCAGCTCGCGCGGGAAGGTGACCCGTCAGGTCAGCGGGACGTCGAGGATCGGCTGGCCCACGTTGGCGTCGGGGCCGTCGAAGTGCCACCACTCACCTGAGTACACGGCGAGCCCGCCTGCGCTCATGCCGTCGCGCAGCCACTTCCTGTTGGCCTGCTGATCGGCGGTGACCCCGTCGGTCGCGAAAGCCTTTGCCTTGGCGGAGAAGTCGTCGAAGCCGGTGCCCATGTCGATGAGCCACCCGTAGTGCGCGTCGGCCAGCGTCACGTCGACCGAGCGGCCCGATTCGTGGCTGCGCGCCGACGTGCCGGGGCGCGCCACCCAGTTCGGGTCCGGCACGGCGTCGAACATCTCGACCTGAACCGCGTGCGGGCGATAGCAGTCCCAGAACACCATCTTCTCGCCCTTGGCCCGAAACACCTCGGCCGCCTTGGCCAGACCGGGCGCCAGCGACTGGTGCACGAGGCAATGCGCGTCGGCCGGGTACAACGGCTTGCCGACGAAATTGTCGGGCGTCGCGTATTTCAGGTCGACGACGGCGTCGGGGATGACGGTGGTGATGTCGACGAATCCGGCGTCGGCCGCGGTCGCCGGTTCAGCGTCCGCGACGGCGGGTGCGGCCGCCAACGCGGCCGCGAGCGTGAAGGTAATGCCCACAAATCGGCGAAAAGTGGGCAATACCTTCACGTTCGACGGGCTCAGGCCTCGGCGAAGTTACGCGTAACCGACGGGTCGACCGGGATGCCCGGGCCGGTGGTCGTCGAGACGACGATCTTCTTCAGGTAGCGGCCCTTCGACGACGACGGCTTGGCCCGCAGGATCTCGTCAAGCGCGGCGCCGTAGTTCTCGGCAAGCGACGTCTCGTCAAACGACGCCTTGCCGATCACGAAGTGCAGGTTGGCCTGCTTGTCGACGCGGAAGTTGATCTTGCCGCCCTTGATGTCGTTGACCGCCTTGGTGATATCCGGCGTGACGGTGCCCGTCTTCGGGTTCGGCATCAGGCCACGCGGGCCGAGAATGCGGGCGATCTTGCCGACCTTCGCCATCTGATCGGGCGTGGCGATCGCGGCGTCGAAGTCCAGGAAACCGCCCTGGATCTTCTCGATAAGGTCGTCGCTACCGACCTCGTCGGCGCCCGCGGCCTTGGCCTCTTCGGCCTTGTCGCCTACGGCGAACACCGCGACGCGGGCGGTCTTACCGGTGCCGTGCGGCAGGTTGACGGTGCCGCGCACCATCTGGTCCGCCTTGCGCGGGTCGACGCCGAGCCGGATGGCGACCTCGACGGTCGCGTCCTGCTTCTTCGACGACGTCTCCTTGGCCAGCTTCGCAGCCTCCAGGGGCGAATAGAGCCGGTCCCGGTCCACCTTCTCGGCGGCTTCGCGATATGCCTTGCTGTTCTTGCTCATTCGTATCTCCTAATCAGAGTTGTGGTTGGCGGGCCGAAGCTGGCCCTCCCACGGGGATCTATGCGGAACTACTCGACCTTGTGTCGGGTCGATCCGCCTACGGCTACTCGACCGTGATCCCCATCGACCGGGCGGTCCCGGCGATGATCTTGGCCGCCTGATCAATGTCGTTGGCGTTCAAGTCTTCCTTCTTGGTCTCGGCGATCTCGCGCACCTGATCCCAGGTCACCTTGGCGACCTTGGTCTTGTGCGGCTCGCCCGAGCCCTTCGGCACGCCTGCGGCCTTCAGCAGCAGCTTGGCGGCCGGCGGGGTCTTGAGGTTGAAGGTGAAGCTGCGGTCCTCGTAGACGGTGATCTCCACGGGGATGACGTTGCCGCGCTGGTTCTCCGTCGCGGCGTTGTACGCCTTGCAGAACTCCATGATGTTGACGCCGTGCTGGCCGAGCGCGGGACCGACCGGCGGGGCGGGGTTGGCCTGCCCGGCCTGGATCTGCAGCTTGATCAGCCCGGCGACTTTCTTTCTCGGGGCCATGGGTGTTGGTGTTCCTCTCTCGTTCCTTTGCGATTTCGGCGTGGTTAGTTGCGCTCACCGCAACCAACTACGCCCAAATCACTAGATTTTGGCGACCTGGTTGAAGGTCAGTTCGACAGGTGTTTCGCGGCCGAAGATGGACACCAGCACCTTGAGCTTCTGCTGTTCGGCGTTGACCTCGCTGATCGAGGCGGGCAACGTCGCAAACGGGCCGTCCATGACGGTGACCGACTCGCCGACTGCGAAATCGACCTCGATGGGCGCGCGTTCCAGGGTCGCCTCGGAGGAGGCGGCCCCAGCCGTGCTCTTGGCGGGCTTCTTCGCCGCGGCGGGCGGCAGTAGGAACTTCACGACGTCGTCGAGCGTCAGCGGCGACGGCCGCGACGTCGCGCCGACGAAGCCGGTGACGCCCGGCGTGTTGCGCACCGCACCCCACGACTCGTCGTTGAGTTCCATGCGGACCAGGATGTAGCCCGGCAGCACCTTGCGGTTGACCTGCTTGCGCTGGCCGTTCTTGATCTCGGTGACCTCTTCGGTGGGCACTTCGACCTGGAAGATGTAATCGCCGACGTCCAGGTTCTGCACGCGGGTCTCGAGGTTGGCCTTCACCTTGTTCTCGTAGCCGGCGTAGGAGTGGATGACGTACCACTCGCCGGGCCGCAGGCGCAGGTCCTTCTTGAGTGCGACCGCGGGATCCTCGTCCTCGTCTGCCGCAGGCTCGGCCGGGGCGTCAGCCTCGGAGGCCTCGGACGCATCGGAGTCGCCGGATTCCTGGGCCTCGTGGGATGGCAGCGGGTCGTCCTCGACGGCCTCGGCCGCGGTGGTCTCCTCGAGATGCTCGGCGGCCTCGTCTGCGATCACGATCGCCGGGTCAGCGGCTTCGGCGAGCGCGTCGGACACGCCCGCGGCCGTCTCGCCGTCGAAGCTAGTCACTTGTCAGTCCTCTCAATAATCTCGGTCAGCCGCCGAACGCCAGCATCACGAGCCGGGCGACACCGAGGTCGACCAGTCCGATCAGCGTCACCATGAACGCCAGGAAGACCAGCACGACGGTGGTGTAGGTGGCCATCTGCTTGCGGTTCGGCCAGATGACCTTGCGAAGCTCGCCGATGACCTCGCGCAGGTAGTTGATGACGTACGCGATGGGGTTGCTGCGCGGTCCCTTGGCGGCCTTCTTGGCCTTCTTCTTCTTGGCCTTGGCCTCGTCCTCCAGGGAGGCGGCTTCCTGCGCCCCGGAGTCCGTGTCGATGTCGTCGGCAGCGGTCCCGCGCCGTGACCGTTTGCCGGTGGGGCGCACCGGCTGCGTCACCACGGAGCCGGTACCTTCAGGCTCGTCGCTCACCGCATACTTCCTTTGTCGATGGATGTCTTTGTGTAGTCACCTTCCAGTGTCCACACCTGTCGAGTATTCAGTTGAGCAGGGGCGACAGGACTTGAACCTGCAACCTGCGGTTTTGGAGACCGCTGCTCTGCCAGTTGAGCTACGCCCCTTCAAGGATGGCACTGCTGGCAGGCCATCATCCCGCTCGGGGCTCACACAACTCGCGCGCTCCCCGATCGGCCGATCAGAAACCGACGGACAGCGCGCTTAACTGGGAAAACCCCGAGGTCCGAGTGTACATCGGCGCTGGAGGTTGTTACTAATCCGCCTTTGCTTCGCCGTCGGCCCCGGGCTCCTCGTCCGACGTGGGCTTTTTGGCGGCCGTCCGTACGACCTGGCCGCTTTCGAGGTCGTATTTCAGCGTTATCGAGTTATCGCCCTCGTGGCCCATCAGCGTCGTGAACGCCTCCAGGAAAAGCTCGCCGTTCTCGTCCAGCGCCAGGTTCCTGGTCACGACGATGTCCGCGCCGAAGCGCTCGTCGACGGAGATCACCTCCATCCGGCCCCACACCTTGTCGCCGGCCAGCATCGGCTTGTAGTACTTGAACTTCTGGTCGACCTGCACGATCTGCATGGTCTCGAAGCCGGTGTCGACCTTGCGGAAGAAGTCGCGCTGCATCAGCAGTGCCAGCGTCGAAATAAAGGTCGGTGGCGCCACCAGCGCGATGTGACCGAGTGCCGCGGCGGCCGCTTCATCATGCGAGGCGGGGTCGAACGACTTGATCGCGGCGGCGTACTCGCGGATTTTCTCGCGGCCGATCACGAAGTAGTCGGGGTACTCGTGGACCATTCCCAGGACATCGGTCTTGATAGCCATCCGCTACGCCAGCTTAGCGCTTGCGACAGCGCGGCCGAAGATTTTCTTGCCGCCGCTTGTCGCCGACAGCGCGATGGTGACCGACTTCGTTCCGGGGTCAACGGATTTCACCTTGCCGTTGAACGTGATCTCCGCGCCGACGCCGTCGTTCGGCACCGGCACGACAGCAGTGAAACGCACGTTGAACTCGGTGACCGCGGCCGGGTCGCCCACCCAGGAGGTGACGTAGCCGCCGCCGAGGCCCATGGTGAGCATGCCGTGCGCGATCGCTGTGTCCAGACCGACCTGCTTGGCGATGTCGTCGTCCCAGTGGATCGGGTTGAGGTCGCCCGACACGCCCGCGTAGTTCACCAGGTCCTGCCGGGTCAGCGGAATGACCTTCTCGGGAAGCTCGTCACCTACCTTCACCGAATCGAACTCACGCAGAGCCATCGCTAAAGCCACCTTCTTCCCCATTATCTGCTGTCCGACCCGCAAGGGTCGTATAGGTCTCTTGCACAATGTCACCGTTGTCGTTCGTCACGATGGTCTTGGTCACGATGATGTCCGCGCCGAACGACTGGCGGATCGAGTGCACGTGAACATCGCAGTAGAGACGGTCGCCCGCCTTGATCGGCTTCAGGAACTTGAGCTCCTGGTCGACCTGGACGATCTTGGCGTCCGTGATCGCGATGTTGTTGGTCTTAAACATCGCCAGCTGCGCCTGGTACCCGAAGACGGAGATGAACGTCAGCGGCGCCAGGATCGCATCGTAGCCCAGTTCGGCCGCGGCTTTCTCGTCATAGAACGACGAATCGTCGTTCTTGACCGCCACGGCGTACTCGCGGATCTTCTCCCGGCCAACCTCGTAGTGGTCGGGATGCCGGTAGTGGAGGCCGACCAGACCGTCTAGAAACGACACGGCTTGTGAACCTACCCAAGTCCTCAGCAAACGCCGAAGGTCGGCGGGTTACCGCGACTCTTTGTGCGGCTGGTGCTTGCCACAGTTGGGGCAGAACTTCTTCAGCTCCAGCCGGTCGGGGTCGTTGCGGCGGTTCTTCTTGGTGATGTAGTTGCGGTGCTTGCACACCTCGCAGGCCAAGGTGATCTTTGGCCGTACGTCGGTACTGGACGCCACGTCAGCTGCCCTCTTTCACAGTCTCGTTCTTGTCTTGTAGCGGTGGGGGGGCTCGATCCCCCGACCTCACGATTATGAGTCGTGCGCTCTAACCAGCTGAGCTACACCGCCATCCGGGTGCCACCTACTAGCACTAGCGCCACACTCCGTCGCTTCGCTCGCCTGGTGACCACCGAGCCCCCTAACGGAATCGAACCGTTGACCTTTTCCTTACCATGGAAACGCTCTACCGACTGAGCTAAGGGGGCCTGGCCCCGCGCAGTCATGCCCGCGGGCCTTAAAGAGGGTACATTCTCGGCGTTTAGGTCGCCAAACCGCTTAGAGGCCGACGGTTACGCCGTCCGAGAAAGGCCCGTCGCGCAGCTCGATGGTTTCCGGATCGGTGCCCACCGGGACGTCGTAGACGAGCGCGTTGGTGATCGAAGCGCCCGGGGTTGACCGGCCACGGGTGTGATAGGACAGACGCATGCCGGAGGCGGTTGCAGCAGGCGAGACGCCACGCGTGGCGGTCTACCTCGATTTCGACAACATCGTGATCTCCCGCTACGACCAGGTGCACGGGCGCAACTCGTTCCAGAAAGACAGGTCGCGGGGGCTGGAGACGGACAAGCTGACGACGGCGACCGTCGACGTAGGGGCCATCATCGACTTCGCCTCGTCATTCGGGACGCTCGTGCTGACGAGGGCGTACGCCGACTGGTCCGCCGACATCAACTCCGACTACCGGGGCCAGCTCGTCGGGCGGGCGGTCGACCTGGTGCAGCTCTTCCCTGCGGCGGCCTACGGCAAGAACGGCGCCGACATCCGGCTGGCCGTCGACGCGGTCGAGGACATGTTCCGGCTGCCCGACCTCACCCATGTAGTGATCGTCGGCGGCGACTCCGACTACATCGCGCTCGCACAGCGGTGCAAGCGGCTCGGCCGTTATGTGGTCGGCATCGGCGTGGCCGGTGCCAGCAGCCGGTCGCTGGCGTCGGCGTGCGACGAGTTCGTCACCTACGACGCGCTGCCCGGCATCCCCACCATGGCGCCCGTCCCTGCCAAGAAGGCCACCAAGCGAGCGAAGTCCAAGAGCGCTGACGACGAACCGGAGCCCGCGGATGCACAGGCCGCCGCGACCGGTCTGCTGGAGCGGGCGCTGCGTATCGGGCACGAGAAGGAAGACGCCGACTGGCTGCACAATTCGGCGGTCAAGGCGCAGATGAAGCGCATGGACCCGTCGTTCTCCGAGAAGTCGCTGGGCTTCCGCTCGTTCAGCGACTTCCTGCGCTCCCGCAACGAGGTCGCCGACCTCGACGAGAGCAGCACCACCCGCAAGGTGCGCCTGCACAAAGAGGATGAAGCCAACTGACCCCTAGTCTGTTTCCATGACCGAACGCCTGTACTTTCGGCAGCTGCTGTCTGGGCACGACTTCGCCAAGGACGACGTGATCGCCCAGCAGATGCGCAACTTCTCCTATCTGATCGGCGACCGCGAGACCGGCGACACCGTCGTCGTGGATCCGGCGTACGCCGCCGACGACCTCCTCGACATCATCGAAGCCGACGGCATGAAACTGTCCGGCGCGCTGGTCACCCACCACCATCCCGACCACGTCGGCGGGGCGATGATGGGCTTCGAGCTCAAGGGCCTCGCCGAGCTGCTGGAGCGTCAAAGCGTGCCGGTGCACGTCAATAGTCTTGAGGCGGACTGGGTTTCGCGTGTTACCGGCATCGCGCGCAGCGACCTCACCTCGCACGAACACGGCGACAAGATCAGCGTCGGCGACGTCGAGATCGAGTTCCTGCACACACCCGGCCACACGCCAGGCAGCCAGTGCTTCCTGCTCGACGGCATGCTGGTTGCCGGCGACACCTTGTTCCTCGAAGGCTGCGGCCGCACCGACTTCCCCGGCGGCAGCGTCGACGACATGTACCGCAGCCTGCAGCAGCTCGCACAGCTACCGGGCGACCCGACTGTCTTCCCGGGCCACTGGTATTCCATGGAGCCCAACGCGTCCCTGTCCGACGTGCGGCGTAACAATTACGTATACCGGGCGAGCAATCTGGAACAGTGGCGAATGCTGATGGGCGGATGATCTCTTAGTAGGGTTCTGACCACGGCGATGCCGCCGTGCTGCCGGAGCGCCCGCGGGCGCCCAACGGGAGGACCCCACTCCATGACGACACCGCCCACCCCCGCAGGTTGGTATCCCGATCCTGAGCAGGCTGGTCAGCTCCGGTACTGGGACGGCGGCAACTGGACTGAGCATCGGACACCCGAGCAGCCCGCGGCCGACGAGCCACCTGCGGCAGCCGAACCGGCCCAACCGGCCGGCGCACACGTGGGTGCGCACCGTGCGCCGGACCCCGAGCCCGAACCGAGTCCGGAGCCCGACCACGATCCCCTGCCGGCGACCGAGCAGCCGACGACGAACGTGCCGCTGCGCGAGTGGTCGTTCGAGCCGCCGCCGCTCGAGCCGGACGCGGCGCCGCAGGGCTTTTCGTCGGAGCCCACATCGACGCCGGAGCCGCGGTCGACGCCGGAACCCACCCGCGAGCCGGCGCCCGTCCCGCTCACCGAACAGCCGACGACAAAGGTGCCGCTGCGCGACTGGACGGCCGAGCCCACACCTGAGCCCGCCCCCTATGCCGACGCCACCACGCCGACGCCTGCCGAACCGCCCGCCGTCGAGCCCCCGGCGGGCACGGAGCCGCCTAGCCCTGTGGACAACCGCAAGCTGATCATGGGATTCGGCGGTGCGGTAGCCGCGCTGCTGTTGGTGCTGATCCTGGCCGCGGTCTATGCGTTCGTCATCCACAAGGACAACAAGACGCAGCTGAGCAAGCCATCGAGCAGCCAATCATCAACGGCCACAAGCAAAGACACGACCACGTCGGAGGCTGCCCCCTCGACCGAAGCGGCGACGCCGCCGCCCGGCACGGGCGCCGTTGACGGTCCGCTGACGTTCACGGTGACTGGCGCCGACAGCGGCACCACCGTGACCGACCCGACCAACGACTACCTCACCAAGGACGCGCAGGGCGAGTTCATCGTCGTGCACTTGACCGTGGCGAACACCAGCGGGGACCCCGGCCAGTTCCTCGGCACCTTGCAGAAGCTGAAGGCGGGGGGCCAGGTGTACAACATCGACGACGAGGCCACCTTCTACGTCGGCGGCGGATTCGTCGACATCCCGGCAGGCGGCCAGGTCGATGTCGGCCTCGCCTATGACGTGCCGCAGGGAACGGTGCCGGACACGATCGAGTTGCATGCCGATCCGATGAGCCCGGGCGTCGAGCTACCGGTGGGCTGAGCTTGTGGCGATGCGTTGCTCTGTATCGCCACAATTGCATCGCTAGGCGCAGCATCGCACAACTGCACAGCAACGGCCTAGGCCGCGGTGACAAACCGCGGCAAGCGCCCTTCGGGTTCAGTTTCTACGGCATGACCTGCCCTGATGCCGCGATTTGGTATCGATATGCAGGTGTGCGCAGCTTGATGGCAACCGAATCCGCGTTGAGCGACCTCACTCAATGCTGAAATCGAAGGCCAAATTTTTCGAGTAGTGCAATACGCATGACACAGCAGCATCAGCGGGGCAAACTTTGTCTGTCAGCGCTTCGAGTTCACGGGGCGTGGTGTCAGGGAGTTTGCTATGAAGAACCTCATCGTGTGCTTCGACAGCACAACCGATCGTCCCGGTCCGCGCGATGCCACCAACGCCGAGACGTTGTTCCGACTACTCGACACCGACAGCGACGGTCAGCTCACCTGGTATGACGCCGGCGAGGCGGCGCTGCGCTCACCTCGCCTCTTCAACCCGATGGCCCGCCAGTGGCGCGACACAGTCGCCGCCGAGGCACGGGAGGCGGTCGTCGACGCGTACTTCTTCCTGGCCGAGAACTGGGAGCCGGAGGACCGGATCTTCCTCCTCGGCGCGGGACGCGGCGCCTACTGTGCGCGCGCGCTGGCCCGAATGCTCGGCACCATCGGGATCCTTGATGAGCGCTCCGACCACGTCGTGGAGTACGCGTTGGCCGCCTTCGCACTCCCGAGCATCGGCCGAACGTCAGCCGACTGGAACCAGATCCAGCGACTGGTGCGCGCGCTGGCCCACGGCCGTGATGTCGCCGTTCCGGTGCACTTCCTCGGACTGTGGGACACGGTGAAAGTGCCTGGCACACCGGCGGTTTGCAACAACGAGTCGTTGAGCAACGTAATCTCCGGGCGGCACGCGGTCGCCATCGATGGCGGATGGGGACCTTTCGGCGAATGCCGTATCGGTGTGAACCCCGACATCGAAGAAGTCTGGTTCCGCGGCACGCACTGCGATGTCGTCGGAGGGCCGAACGCGTACTGGCCGCTGGCCGACATCACGCTCGACTGGATGCTCGACGGCATGGTCAACGCCGGTGCGATCCTCGCCGACGTCGACCTGGAGCGCGCTCCCGCACCGACCGAACTCGACGCGCTCGCCGAAGGCGCGCCGTCATTGCGTTTCCGGAAGGTGCCCGAGGACGCACTCGTGCATGCGAGCGTCGACGTGTATCTGCGTGCCCATTCCGATTATTGGCGCAGGCTGCCGTACCGAATCATGTGGACCGATTTGGACTGGGCGGCGCGCGCCGAGCGGATGCCGTGTCTCGACACAGCGCCAACGGTGCAGGCGGAGGAGGACTCCGATGCGCTCACAGCGGTGGCGTCATAAGCCAAAATTGCTGGCTCGCGCAGGAATTCGGGTGTGTCAACACCGCGCCCCGTGCGTGGTTGAGTAGTAAAGTCGCTGGTTATGGCCCAGAAATGGCCGGTCGTCCAGCGCGATAGCGAATACTCGGCCATCCGGTCGGCACTCGTCGACCAACAAGGCGTTTGCGGCATCGTTCTGGTCGGCGATGCGGGCGTTGGCAAAACAACGCTTGCTCGCTTGGTCACGCAGTCACTGCCGACGCGCGTGCAGTGGGTCGCGGGCACCGAGTCGGCGCGAAGCATCCCGCTCGGTGTCTTCGCGCACTTGGTGGGCGCTGCGACATCGCGAGATCCGGTGGCGTTCCTCGCCGCGGCGCGCGAAACGATTATCTCCGAAGGACATTCGGTGATCGGCGTCGACGATGCGCATTTGCTCGACCAACTCTCAGCAACGCTGTTGCATCAGCTGGCGCTGGACGGGTCCGTGCGCATCGTGGCGACCATTCGGGCCGGTGAAACGGTTCCCGACGCGATCACCTCGCTGTGGAAAGACGGCTATCTGCTGCGCCTGCACCTCACGCCGTTCAGCAAGGAGCAGTGCGTGACGCTGGTTGAATCGGCGCTCGGCGGACGGGTGGAAGGGCTGTCGGCCGATCTGATGTGGGAGGCGTCCGGCGGTAACGCATTGTTCGTGCGGCATTTGGTCGAAGGCGCATTGGAGGCGGGCACGCTCCGTCAGGTCCGCGGGGTGTGGCAGATGCGCGGCCGCACAGCGGTCACCTCCGAATTGGCCTCGCTGTTGGACAGCCGCGTCGACCAGTTGCCCGACAACGTGTTGCACGCGCTGAGGCTGCTGACTTTCTGTGAGCCGCTGGACCTCGACACGTTGGGCGGCATCGCAGGCGTCGAGGCCGTCGAGGATGCCGAGAACCGCGGCCTGGTCCGCGTCGTCGAAGAGCACAACAGCATCGATGTCCGCTTCAACCATCCACTGTTCGGTGAGGTGATCCGGCGGCGGCTGGGCATGGCGGCCGCGCGTCGACTGCGCGGCGAGGTCGTGCAGGCGCTGCAGGGCCAGCCGCTGCGGGGCCCCGCGGATCGAATTCGGCTGGCGGAGTTGACCCTCGACAGCGACCAGTCCCCCGAGCTCGACCTCCTGGTGTCCGCAGCACGAGATGCGATCGCGCTCACCAATGTGACGCTCGGCGAGCGGTTGGCCCGCGCGGCGGTGAACCGCGGCGGCGGGCTGGTGGCCAGTGAGCTGCTGGCGCGCTCGCTGCTGTGGCAGGGCAAGTCCGCGGAGGCCGAGGAGACGCTCAGCGCATTCGACCCCGGCGCGATGAACGAACTCGAGCTGGTGCGCTGGGGTCTGGTGCGTATCGCCAACCTGCACTGGTCGATGGGCGACGCCGAAGGCGCCGACGAGGTGCTGAACCTGTTGAGCGACAGGGTCGCTCAACCTGGACTCAAATTGGTGGTCGCGGGTGTAGCGTCGGCGTCCCGGTTGTTCGAGAACGAGCTAGAAGAGGCCGTCGAGCTGTCCAAGCTCGTGCTGGCCAGCCAGGACGCATCGGCCGCGGCGGTGGAATGGGCGGTGTTCGGCGGCGCGCTGGCGCTGGCGCTGATGGGCCGCGGAGACGAGGTCGAGGCCGTCGCCGAACGCGGCCATCAGATCGACGACAAGGTCGACGGCCTGCTGCGCTATCTGACCGCGTTCGGTGAAGTTCGCGCACTTGTGATCGGCGGCGACTTCGACACCGCCGCACAACGATCCGCGGATATCGTGCGGATCACCTCGGCGGGCCAGTATCTGGCGTGGGGGATGGCCAATGTTCTGGTCGGCACGGTCGAGCTCGGCCGCGGCCGCTTCGCCGACACCGTGTCCCGAATGGAGCAGACCGTCGCGGCGCTGACGTCCGAGTCGGCGGCATCGTGGAGCTTCCCGGCCCGCCTGCTGCTGGCGCAGTCGTACTGCGCGCTCAGCCGAACGGAGGCCGGCGCCAAGATGGTCGCCGAGCTGAGGACCCGCAGCGGCAAGCACGTCGCAGTGTTCGGCCCACAGCTGCGGATCGCCGAGGCTTGGCTCGCCGCCGCGGAGGGAAACGTCAGCGTCGCAATCGAATTGGCGCTCGACGCCGCACGGCTGGCGGCGGAGTCGAAGCAGACCGCGATCGAGATGCTGGCGCTGCACGACGCGGTGCGGTTCGGCGACCAGACCTGCCTGGATCGGCTGGTCGATCTCGCCACCGGCGTCGGCGGCCGCCTGGCGTCGGCCATCGCGGCGCATGCCACAGCGGCGCGCGACCATGACGCCGCCAAACTCGCCGAGTCGGCGCAGCAGTTCGAGCGGTTGGGCGCGCTGCTGTCGGCGGCCGATGCGGCTGCGCAGGCGGCAGTGGCGTTCGAGGCGGCCGACAACCGCCGCTGCAGTGTCGAGTCGGCCGCGGCGGCGACGAGGCTTGCCGCAGAGTGCGGCGGGATCCGCACGCCCGCGCTGGATCTGGCCGCACACCCGCTGCCCCTGACCGTTCGCGAGCGCGAGATCGCCAACCTGGTCGCGGCTGGACTGAGCAACAAGGAGATCGCCGACCGGTTGGTGGTGTCGGTTCGCACCGTGGAAGGCCACCTCTATCGCGCGTGCATCAAACTCGACATCTCCGACCGCGAGGAATTGGCGGCGATGATTCGCAGCGGTGTCACAGGAGTTAGTGGCTAGCCCCTCCGGCAATGTACAGATGTGACCCTGTGAGGCACTTCAGCCTCATCTAACTCACCAGAATTGCCGTGACAGCAAACTTGCCCTGGTCACTGATATTGAATTCTGACCTAATGGGCAGATCATGATATAAGCGACGCGTGGGGATTACGGATTGGTTCGACGACCGCGCGAGCGATATTGCGAATCTCTCCTCAGGAGCCTGGACCGCGATCGCGGCCTGGCTGGCCGTCTGCGTCACGATTGCCGCTCTGGTCTACGCGTGGCGGCAGTTCCAGCGATCCAAGGACGAGGGCGAGGATCTCGCGAAGCCGAACGTCGCGATGTTCATGGAGCCCAGCGCGCAGGATTGGCACCTCGTCGAACTCGTCGTGAAGAACTTCGGCCAGAAACCGGCCTACGGAATCAAGTTCGAATTCGCCACTCCGCCCACGGTTCCGCGATATGAGAGCGCGGATGCAGACAATTTCGTCGACATCGTGCCGCTGAAGCTGCCCGCCGAGATCCCGTATCTCGCACCGTCGCAGGAATGGCGCACGGTCTGGGATTCGGCACTGGATCGCAAACAGCTCGGCGAGTCCATCGGTTCGCGCTTCGCCGGCGCCGTCGCGTTCTACGACCAACCCAATTCCCGCCAGGGGAAGGCGAAGACGAAACGCTCCGCGCACCAATACCGCACTCCCGCGGTGCTCGACTGGGGCACGCTGCATCCAGTCGAGCGGCTGGAGCTGCTCACCACACACGACCTGGCCCGGCAGGAGAAGCAGAAGCTCGAACTGCTGCGCGGCCTGTTGACCTACTACCACTACGTGACGACCGAGAGCCGCCAAGAGGTGCTCCAGTCCGAGATCAACAAGATCAACGCGGCCGCCAATGAGCAGCGCGACCGCTATCGCAGTCAGTTCGCCGTCGAGCAGGAGCTGCCGAAGCCGAGGCCCCAGGTAGCGCCGGTGGCAGCCGTGTCGGTCGATGAGCTGCCGCAGCAACAACTGCCGCGTTACGAGGTGCCGCCGCAGCCGCAGCCGCAGCGGTATGACAATCAGCCGCGCTACGACGGACTCCCGCCGGAGTACGACGCCGCGCCGCCGCCGGACGACGAGCCTCCGTACGACGACGACAACGCCGAAACCCGGGTGATCAATGGTCGCCACCGCCGCAATCTGGGATGACGTAACGGCCCCGCGCGCTTGGTTTTCGTAACATCGTTTCGTAACATCGATCTGAAACGAAAACCGCACGTCAATGGAGGCCCGATGACCAGCACGGTGAACTACGAGCTCAACGAGTCCGTCGCGACGATCGCGCTCGACGACGGCAAGGTCAACGTCCTCGGGCCGGCAATGCAGACCGCGATCAACGAGGCGCTCGATCGCGCCGAGAAGGACGACGCCAAGGCCGTCGTGCTGGCAGGCAACCAGCGGGTGTTCAGCGGCGGATTCGACCTCTCGGTGTTCCAGTCCGGCGACGCTAAGGCGGCGCTCGGCATGTTGGCGGGCGGCTTCGAGCTGTCGGTGCGGTGCCTGACGCTCCCGGTGCCGGTCATCATGGCGGCGACGGGTCCGGCGATCGCGATGGGCTCGTTCCTTCTGCTGAGCGGCGACCATCGGATCGGCGCGCCGAAGTCGCGGTGCCAGGCCATCGAGGTGGCGATCGGGATGACGATTCCGATCTCCGCGATCGAGATCATGCGGATGCGGCTGACGCCCGCGGCGTTCCACCGCGGTGTGTCGATGGCGTCGACGTTCGTCGGCGACGAGGCAATCGCGGCCGGCTGGCTCGACGAGATCGTCGACGCGGACAAGGTGCTCGGCCGCGCGCAGGAGGTCGCGACGGAGGCGGCCGCCACGTTGCATGCGGGCGCCCACCTGGCGAGCAAGTTGAAGGCGCGCGAGTCCGCGTTGGCGGCGATCCGCGCCGGAATCGACGGGCTGCCAACGGAATTCGCCGCCAGCTAGGCCGCGGCAATGCCGAGGGCGAAGCAGCGCACGCCCGAACTTCGGGATCGGGTGCTAAAAGTTGCGATCGCAACGCTGGGCGAGGAAGGGATCGCACGGTTCACGACGCGGCGGGTGGCCGAGCGGGCGGGCACATCGGTGCCCGCGGTCTACGAACTGTTCGACGACAAGGCCGGCCTGGTGCGGGCGATGTTCTTCGAGGGCTTCCGCCTGCTGGGCGCCGAACTGGCCAAGATCCCCGAGACCGACGATGCGCTCGGCGATCTCGAGCGGCTGGTACCGGTGTTTCGGCTGTTCTGCCGCGCGTATCCGAAGCTGGCGCAGGTGATGTTCTCGCGCCCGTTCGCCGATTTCGAGCCGGGCCCAGACGAATTGGCGGCGGGGGCGGCTGTGCGTGAGATCTTCGTCGGCAGGATTCAGCGGTGCATCGCCAAGGGGATCCTCGGCGGGGACCCCATCGACATCGCACACGTGTTGCTCGCGCTGGCACAGGGTTTGGCGGTGCAGGAGGCGGGCAGGTGGCTGGGCACGTCGGCACCGGAGATCGAGCGGCGATGGAAGGTCGGGGTGACGTCAGTCCTCGACGGGTTCGGCTGGGCCCCGCCCGCCGGATAGCACGATCAACGACTCAGGTTGGCGAATCCGTGAGAATCCGGGCGGATTCTTCGATCGCGAGCGATCCGGGGTAGGCTGACAGCAAGGTTGAGTTTCCAGCCTCCGGAAACGTTGTAGGCGTGCAGGAATTCAGAAACCTGCCGTGCGGGCCTTCTAGACGCAACCAATTCAAAGACTTACGACCAATGGAGTCGATCTGCCATGCCCGCTCTCTTATCAACCGGGTCACCCGGTTCCAACGCGCCAACCAGATCCAATGAGACCAACGCCGGCAACCGGCTGCGTCTCCGCACCGACTGGCACAGCGCGACCGTGGTCCGTATCAGCGCAGCCGGTGAAATGGACGCGTCGAACCACGAAGAACTAGCACGATACGTGTTCCGCCACGGCGCCAACAGCCGACGCCTCATCGTCGATCTAAGCGATGTGGATTTCTTTGGCGTCGAATGCTTTTCGACTCTACGTCTCATCGGTCAGCGCTGCGTAACCGCCGAAGTCGCCTGGACGCTCGTCCCCAGCCCGGCCGTGACGCGGGTTGCGCGGATCTGCGACCCACAACGCGCACTTCCCTCACGCGGATTGATCGCGAAACAGCCACCGAAAGAGTGATATCGAGCGGTCCAAGCGGTACCGTCGGATTCGGCTGACTTTCTCAGCCTTCCCTATAAGGCGCGACGGCGATTTGGACTCCCGTCGGAAAGTGCTCAGCACTGCGACGGAGCCGCCAGTTCACGGTTGCGCTTTCGCTATCCAGCGGGCTCTCCTACCAACGGAATCAATGCTGGTCTCAACTTGAGCACGCTTCGGCGTGCTGCCGCGCCCGATGTCGCCCGAGTCTGTACATTCAGGGCGCTTGAAATCTCGGCACCGCGCTCCGGCCGGCGCGCGGCGATATCTGGGGTTCACGAAGAGGGGGCCAAGAACTTCCGTAGTAACCGTCCACCCCACCGCGGGCGGACGGTGGTTGTGCCTCAGCGGCTCGCGCAGCGTCTGCATGTCGGGTCACCCCGCGCAACCACCACGCGTCACAGCGCCGGAGCCAAGGGGATTGTCGTGAGCACATTAACCGAGACGATGTACTGCAATGCCCGGCGGAGCCTCAAGGGCATGGTCACAGGTGAGCCCGACGCACCTGTCCGACACACCTGGGCTCAAGTACACGAGCGCGCAAGACGTATCGCTGGTGGACTTGCACGGGCCGGTATCGGTCACGGTGATGCGGTCGCCGCGCTGGCGGGCGCTCCGGTCGAGATAGCGCCGAGCGCCCAAGGCATTTGGATGCGCGGCGCGAGTCTGACCATGCTGCACCAACCCACTCCGCGAACGGACCTGGCCCGCTGGGCGGCAGATACCACCGGCATCATCGACATGATCCGCGCGAACGCGGTCGTCGTTTCGGACCCGTTCATGCCCGCGGCGCCGCTGTTGGCCGAGTTGGGTCTGCGGGTGTTGACCATCGGCGAGTTGCTCGAATGTGGGCCGATCGACCCCGTTGACACCAATGACGACGATCTGGCCCTGATGCAGTTGACATCGGGGTCAACGGGCTCACCCAAGGCGGTCCGGATCAGCCACCGCAACTTCGTCGCCAACGCCGAGGCGATGTTCGCCGGAGCGGAAGTCGACCCGGCCAACGACGTGATCGTCAGTTGGCTGCCGTGCTTCCACGACATGGGCATGACCGGATTTCTGGCGGTACCAATGTATTTCGGTGTCGAGCTGGTCAAGATCACCCCGATGGACTTCCTGCGCGACACATTGCTGTGGGCCAAGCTGATCGACAAATACAAGGGCACGATGACCGCAGCACCGAACTTCGCCTACAACCTCCTGGCCAAGCGACTGCGCAGGCAGGCCACGCCTGGCCAATTCGACCTCTCGTCACTGCGGTGGGCGCTGTCGGGGGCCGAACAGGTCGACCCGGTCGACGTGGCCGAGCTCTGCGAAGCAGGCGCACCATTCGGCTTGCGGCCGGAGGCAATCCTGCCTGCCTACGGCATGGCCGAGGCGACCGTTGCGGTGTCGTTCACCAGGTGCGGCTCGGGCCTGGAGGTCGACGAGGTGGACGCCGACCTGCTCGCGGTCTTGCGCCGGGCCGTGCCAGCGACGCACGGCCGAACCCGTCGGCTGGTCTCACTCGGAAGTCTGCTGAAGGGCCTCGAGGCGCGCATCGTCGACGTCGACGGTGCCGTGCTGCCTGCGCGCGGCGTCGGTGTCATCGAGGTGCGAGGTGAACCGGTCACGCTGGGGTACACCACCGCGGCCGGATTCGTCTCGGCGCAGGATGACAACGGTTGGTACGACACGGGCGATCTCGGCTACCTCACCGAGGCGGGCAGCGTCGTGGTGTGTGGACGGCTGAAGGACGTCATCATCATGGCGGGCCGCAACATCTATCCGACAGACATCGAGCGCGCTGCCAGCCGCGTCGAAGGTGTGCGGCCCGGCTGCGCCGTCGCGGTGCGGCTGGACGCCGGACACTCGCGGGAATCTTTCGCCGTGGCCGTGGAATCCACCGCCTACGACGACCATGACGAGGTGCTGCGCATCGAGCACCAGGTCGCGCACGAGGTGGTCGCCGAGGTCAACGTGCGGCCCCGCAATGTCGTCGTGCTCGAGCCGGGGATGATCCCCAAGACGCCGTCGGGAAAGCTGCGGCGTGCCCATGCATTGGCGCTCATAAGCTGATCCGCCTTCCTCGTGCCGGCGTCACGCTGATCGATGCGTCTACCGGCCCGCAGCGGCCGCTGGCGTGGGCCGCCACGGCCCAATTCGTCCGCCAGATCGACATCATCCAGTACGAAACCCCGTGATCGGCGCCATCAACTCCTACGCGTACGCCCGAGATGCGTTCGGCGACCATGCGGTTCAGTTGGGAACTCAATTCGCCGGGCCTGCGGCGGTATCGGTCCACAACGCCAAGCTGTTGACCGACGCGCGGGGCAGAGCCGAACAGCTACAGCGTGCGCTGAGCAGCCGCTCGGTGATCGACCGGGCCATCGGCATCGTGCGCAGTCGGTCGGGCGGGACTGCAGAGGATGGGTTCGACCGGCTCATCCGGATCAGCCAGGGCGAGAACGTCAAGCTGCACGTCGTCGCCCAGCAGCTGGTCGACGAAGCGGTGAAGCGCGCTCGCGCGCGACGCCAACATAGTTACCAGCTAGTCCCGAGGCGCGTTCGCTAGCTCCGAAAAGGCCGCAACAAGCTCGGGCTGGGATGCCCGGTCGGTTATCAGGCGCCGGGCGACGTTGGTGAGGTGCTGACCCTGGACGCGGGCATATGTCCGCAACAGCCGGAAAGCCTCCTCGACCGACACGTCGAGGCGTTCGCGAAGGAAACCCTTGGCCTGCTCGACCACGACACGGCCGGCCAACACGGACCGCAGCCGCGGCATCACCGTCACCGGTGTGGGCGGGTGTTCCTGCAGGATCGCCACACACGCTATGTGGGCCAGCGTCTGGCTCACGAGCAGATCGGGCTCGTTGAGCTCCCCGGGCCGCGTGCCGAACAAACCCAAGGCGCCCAACACAATTCCGGCGGCACGCATTGGGACGGCGTGCACCGAGGCGAACCCGGCGTCGACGGCGGCGGGGAAGAACCGCGGCCACCGGGTGTCGGCGGCGCCGAGGTCGGAAACCGATACCGGCTGGCCTGTCGTGTAGCAGTCAACACACGGGCCTTCGTCGGCCTGCAGCTGAAAGAACTCCAGTTCGCGGGCCTGTTCGGAGGTCGCCGCCAGCACGCGCAGCTGCCCCAGCGGGTCGGCAAGAAGAAGCCCGGCGGCCGCGACGTCGAGCAGCTCGACGCAGCTCGCGGTGAGATCGGTCAACAGATCCACCAAATCGAAATCGTCGAGCAGGCTGTCGACGAGGGTGACGACAGCGCCCAACATCTGCGTTTCGCGGGGGTTGTCGGTCATCTTGCCCTCCATTCTGAATTGTGCCAGGAGCTTGTGGAGTCGGCGCGCATCAGTCGACCTCCAGTATGAGTCGGCGATCGAGGATGTCTCTGGCCACCTCGGAAGCGGTGCGGTCGGTGGTGTAGGCGTGAGCGCGCAGTCGCACCAGCGCTTCGGCGGGCTCGATGCCGAGCTGGGCGATCAACATGCCGGTCGCCTGACTGACCTCGGCGCGGCTGAGTTCAGTCAACTCGGCCCAGGCATCGCTGGTCGGGTCGCCTACGGCGGCCTGCATGTCGCCCTCCATCAGGTCCAGCAGCGGGATACCGGCGAGTTCGGCGGCGACGACGGCGGCGGAGAATTGTTCGGCGTTGAGTTGCCCCGGCGTTGTGCGAAAAAGATCCAGTGCGCCGACATGTTCGCCCGCCACCACAATCGGTATTGCGATGACGAATCGGATGCCGTTCGCCAGCATCGCCGGGCCGTAGGCCGGCCAGCGGCTGTCGGCGGGGTCGGCGAGGTCTGCCACCAGGACCGGTAGGCGATGCAACACCGAATCCAGGCAGGGGCCTTCGCCGAGAGTGAATTGGAGCTCGTCGTAGATGCGGGCGGACCCACCGCTGGAGCCAAGGGTTCCCGCGCTGGCACCGTCGAAGACCAATGAGATCGCCGCAGCATCGATATCCATCAGGTTTACACACGCCTCGCAGAGACGATTGGCGGCGTCTACCCCTCGCCTGTCCTCGACGGCGGCGAGAAGCCCCTGATGGATTGCCACATTTAACCGTACAGCGGCGGGGCAGCGGCGAAGGCGCCCGAGGGTCTGGGTGGCGTGGTCATCCCTCCACCATTCCCTTTTACCACCGGCTTTACGCGGTTTGCGCTGACATGATGTGAAAGTGACCCAAGTAACGGGCCGGGTGTGGCGCAAGGGCAAGCCGCAGGACGACTTCGAATTCTCGGCGATATCCGATTACCTCGCAGAGGATGACGCGCTGGTGTGGTGCGACCTCTTGGAGCCCGACCACGCGAAGCTCACCGACCTCGCCCAGGAGCTCGGACTCAACACGTGGGCCGTCGAGGATTCCATCGCCGACGCCGAACGCACCAAGGCGGTCATCTATCGGACCCACACCTTCTTCACGGTGTACTCGGTCACCGTCGTCCAGCCCGACGACGAATCCCAGTCCTGCCTCGACATCCACCGCATCTCCGGATTCGTGCTGCCGCGCGGGCTGATCACCGTTCGGCTGTCGCCGCATCTCGACATCGACGGGGTATCGCAGCGCTTCGACGAGCTCGGCGGGCAGGAGTACGGGGTCGGCTCATTGGTGCACGGCCTGCTCGACTACATCGTCGACGGCCACTTCGAGGCGGTGCAATCGCTCGACGAGGGCATCGAGGGGCTGGAGGACGACCTGTTCGCCAACAACACTCCGCGCGGTGGGTTGCAGCGCAAGACGTTCCGGCTGCGCAAGGACCTGGTCGAGTTGCGCCGGGTGGTGTTGCCGATGCGCGAGGTAGTCAACTCGATTCAGCACCGCAGGCTCGACGCGAAGATCTCACCGGAGCTCGACCCGCTGTATTCCGACCTCTACGACCATGTGCTGCGGGCGTCGGAGTGGACGGAGTCGCTGCGGGACATGGTCACGACGGTGTTCGAAACCAACCTGTCGCTTCAGGATGCGCGGTTGAACACCGTGATGAAGAAGCTCACCGGTTGGGCGGCGATCATCGCGGTGCCGACGGCGATCACGGGGTTCTACGGGCAGAACGTGAACTATCCGGGCATCAACACCGTCGGCGGCTTCGTGGTGAGCACGTCCGTCATCGTCTTGCTTGTGCTGGTGTTGTATTGGATGTTCAAGCGCCGGGATTGGCTCTAGCGGTCAGCACGCCGACGACTTCGTGGCGGACCGGTAGGTCGCGGTGAACCCATCGCGGTCGTCGATGACGATGCAGTTCCTGGTAGCACGTGCCCCAGCCGAGGTATGTCAGCTCGTACTTGCCGATGGCGCAGGCGAATTCGGGCACATCGACGCCGCAGGGTAGCCCGCCCAGCCGGTGTCGAGGGTGACCTCGCGGTCCTCGACGGCCGCGACGCTGGTGGAACCGATGAAGCGAACACCGCTGTCGGACAACATCTTCACGACGCGCTCGCCGACCTCGATGCCGAACCTACGGTGTACGGGTACCCGCTCGGGCGCCACAACAGTGGTCGCGACACCGCGGGTGGCGAGACAGGACGCCGCCTCACAACCGATCAGCCCGCCGCCGACCACGACGGCGGAATCGGAGTTGTTGGCGGCCATCCGCAGCACCACCGCGTCGGCGAACGAGTGCAGCGACAGCGCCGCTTCCCCGCCGGGCACGTCGAGCGGAACGGGGGTTGCGCCGGATGCGAGTACCAGGTGCCAGTAGCTGTAGCGCCGGCCAGCGGCGGTGACGACTTCGCGGTTGGCGGGGTCGATGTGCTCGACGGTGATGCCGCGGTGCAGTTGGATGCCCTGCCGGATGAACCAGCCCGGGCTGTGCAGGTCGAGCTTGGGATCCCGCCCGCACAGGTAGGACTTGCTGAGCGGCGGCTTGGCATAGGGCAGCGCGGCGTCGCTGGACAGGATGTGGACAGGAATCTTCGGGTGCTTCCGGCGAAACACCTCGGCAGCGGTCAACCCTGCCGGACCACTACCGATGGCGATGGAGCCAGGTGCCACCACACTTCTTGGATACCCGCTCGGCGACGCGCCCAGCGGTTGCTGTCAGTGTTTGGTCACATTTGACGAGCGCGTTCAGGCACCGTCTTCCGGAGCTCCCCACACCAGGCAGAACGTATGCCCGGCCGGGTCGCGGTAGACGCGGAAAGTGCCGTCCTCGACGGCGCCGGTCACCCGGGTCGCGCCGAGGGCCAGCACCTCCGGCTCCGCGCTGTCGACGTCCTCGACCCGGATGTCCAGATGGAACTGTTGGGAGCCGCGTTCGTCAGGGAATTGCGGCGGCTCGTGCTGCGGGGAGTGTTGGAAGGCCAGCCGCCGCCCCGTCGGGTCGGTCAGCACGGACCACGTGTCGTCCTGCTTGTGCACGGCGCCGCCGAGTACGCCCTGATAGAAGCCTGCGAGCTTTTCGGGCTCTTTGCAGTCGAGGACTACGGAGCGAATTGTTCCGATCATGATTGTCGGAGTTGCCGTATTCGCGCCCGGACAAACTCCGCGGTCAGGACGACTCGTCGATCTCCTCATTGATCGGGTCGGCGAGCAGCCAGCGCTCGTCGCGACGCGGATGAATGAAGCCGTAGTAGTACACGGCTCCGACCACGATCGTTCCTATCGCCACGATCAACTGACTCAGTGCCGAGACCGCCAATTGGTAAGTGACATAGCCCATCAACGCGATCACGACCAGGGGCGGCAGCGGCCACACCGGCATGCGATAACCGGCGCTGGATCGTGCACCCGGACGACGGAGTCGCAGTGCGGCGATCGCGACCGCGAGGTAAATCGCGACGACGCTCGCACCCGTCGCGGTGATCAGCCAGTCCAGTGGGATGAAGCTCGCCGCGAGCGCGGCGCACGCACCGACCACCAATGTCGCCGCGACCGGGGTGTGCAGCTTGGGGTGCACCGTCGAGAGGACCCGGTCGATGGGCTCCGGCCAGGACCGGTCGCGAGCCGACGCGAACAGCTGGCGGGCGACCTGCAGGATGATGGCGATGACGGCGTTGATGATGGCGATCGCGATCCCGACGCTGATGACGACGTTGAGTGTCGACCCGCCCCGCTCGACCAGGAAGTAGTTCATCGGAGCGTCGCTACTCAGGAGGTCGGTCATCGACGGAGCGCCCATCACGACGGCCGCCAGCGGGATGATCTCCACGGCGACGGTCACCACCAGGCATACGACGATCACGCGCCCGATCGTCTTCGCGGCGTTCTTGGTCTCCTCGACGTAGTAGATCGCGGCGCCGTAGCCGTTGTAAGCGAACAGGGCTACGGGAACCAGCCCTACCACCGCGCCGAGGCCGACGTTGGCGAGTGAGTCCCCGTTTGCGATCTGAGCATGGAAGAACTCCGCGGGTCCGCGTTCGGCGTGGGCGAAGCCCAGCACCGACATGACGGCGATCGCGGCGATCTCGACCGCCAGGAAGATGCCGGTTACCCAGGCGTTGGTGCGTATGTTCAGCACCGCGACGCCCGTGGTCACCACGATGACCGCGACGCCCACCCACTTTCCTGCCAGACCGGGCCAGGCGACCCCGAGGTACTCACCGGTGCCCAAGGCGATGACGGCGGTGATCAGCACCGCGCTCATCAAGGTGAGCACGAAGATGGCGAATCCCGCAGGCTTGCCCAGAAGCCTTGCAGCCCAGGTGTATTCGCCGCCGGTGATCGGGTAGGTGGCCGCGAGTTCCGCGTAGCACAGGGCGACGAACAGCGCCGCGATCGCGCCGATCAACATCGTCATCACCGAAGCACCGCCGACGCCGAGCAGAACGGTGGGAACGATGATGAACACGCTGGACGCAGGCGTGACCGCCGACAGCGTGATCAGGATGTTCTCCTTCATCGTGAGCGCACGCTGTAGTTGCTGCTGGTACGCGGGAGGGCCCGCGGGCGTCGGCCACACACTTTCGGATGCCACGGGGGCTGGGTTCTGTTCGGTCATTCGAAACCTTTCTTTGACTCCTAATCAAAGAAAATCTGATACCGGCTTGTCAAGACCTAAAGTCGATGCAATTATTCTTTGATCGCTAACACCGATTGAGGAGACATGGCACGACGCAAAGATCAGGATGCAGCGCGCGAGGCGATCATGTCCGCGGCACTGCTGGCGATCCGCGACAGAGGGCTCGACGGTCTGCGCATCCGCGACGTCGCCGAGATCGCAGGCGTGTCATCCGGAACGGTCCACTACTACTTCACCGACTTCGCGGGACTGCTGACCGAGGTGTATCAGCGCGCCAGTGAGCGGTTCTTCCGCGACCGGATGGACGTCGTGACCGAGCTGGTCGACGCGCGGGAGAAGCTGTCGGCGATGATCAGTACCGGCATACCGTGGTCGTCGGACGACGCCCTGGTCACCGCGCTGTACCGACTGGATTCCTACCTGGCGTTCCGGGACACTCACTCCGCGCTGGTGACTGCGCTCTATGACAAGCAGGTCGCTCTCTACCTCGGCATCCTCGAAACAGGGCAGGCGCAAGGATATTTCGAGTTGCAGAGCAAGCCGCTGGACATCGCGCAGAACCTCGTCGCCCTCGAGGATGCCTACGGCCTGCACATCACCACCGACAACCGCGCGCTGCCGCCACCGCGCGCGGCCGCACTGATCCACAGCTACGCGGCGGTCGCCACGCGTTGCACCGACATCCCGGAATGCTCCGAGCCCGCTGACCCACCTCCGACGGCGGTGACGCGGTCGACCGGCAAGCCGACGAGGAAGAAAAGCAGTTGACTACCAAGCACACTCGCGCCCGTGACCTCGGCATCCAACTGCGCGGCGAGCCAGGTCCGCATAACGCCATCACCGACGTCGCTGGAGTCGAAGTCGGCTATGCCACGCTGATCAGCGGCGACGGCGCGATGACCGTCGGCAGCGGGCCTGTCCGGACGGGTGTGACCGCCATCCTGCCCCGCGGCCGTCAAGGCGTGGGAAGACCCTGCGCTGCAGGTCGATTCAGCCTCAACGGCAACGGCGAGATGACGGGTACGGCGTGGATCGACGAGGTCGGCGAGCTGGCCTTGCCCATCACGATCTCCAACACCCACGCCGTCGGCGCCTGCCATACCGGAGTGATCGAATGGCTGAACGAGGTACACCCGCGCCTCGCGCGCCAATGGCTTCTACCGGTGTGCGCCGAGACATGGGACGGCTACCTCAACGACATCAACGGCGGACACGTCACGCCGGCAGTCGCGCGGCAGGCGCTCGACTCAGCCCGAACCGGCCCGTTGGCAGAGGGTTCCGTCGGCGGTGGGACGGGGATGAACTGCTACGCGTTCAAAGGCGGCAGCGGCACGTCATCGCGGCGGGTGCCGTTCGGCGACACCACCTACACGGTGGGCGCGTTCGTCCAGGCGAACTTCGGCTCGCGCGAGGAACTCACCATCAACGGGGTCCCGGTCGGCCAACTGGTCGACATCGAGAATCCGATGGAGGAGACCGACTGGATGGCCGAAGATCTCCGCGCACCGGCAGGTGCGGGATCGGTGATCGTGGTGGTGGCCACCGATGCGCCACTCAACGCGGCGCAGTGCACGGGGTTGGCGCGGCGAGTTCCGCTGGGGTTGGCGAGAACCGGCACGACGGGCAGCGTCTTCAGCGGCGACCTGTTCTTGGCATTCTCGACCGCCAACGATGGCCCGTCGCGCACTGGCTTCCCGACCGGGGAGCCGTCCGACGACGAGATCTTCACGGCCCAGCATCTGCCATGGAACCGCATCGATGCGTTCTACGCGGCCACCGTGTACGCGGTCGAAGAGGCGGTGCTCAACGCCTTGGTCGCGAACTGAATCGATGACCGGACGCGACGGCCACCGATCGCCCGCACTGAACCACGAGCTGCTCCAACCGCTGCTGCGCCGCTGAGCCAGTCTCCGTCAGCGCGGTGGGGAAAATGCGGCGGATCGTCGTCGGGATTGCCGTATTGGCGACCACAGGAACGAGAGCGCTGTTCAATAGCTGTGAGTTCCTTGGGAGGCCGGATGATGGCGGTGTGCTCGACCTGTGGCACCGAACCGCTGGAGAATGCCCGCTTCTGCCACGGATGCGGATCCCCGATCGGCCAGTCCGAAGCCGCAGCGGAGTACAAGCAGGTGACCGTCCTGTTCGCCGACGTCGTGCATTCGATGGACATCGCCGCCGCGGTGGGCGCGGAACGCCTACGAGAGATCATGACCGATCTGGTAAAGCATGCGACGGTTATCGTGCAGCGCTACCGCGGCACGGTGGACAAGTTCACCGGCGACGGAATCATGGCCGTCTTCGGAGCACCGGTGGCGTTGGAGGACCATGCCTTTCGTGCATGCCTTGCCGCGCTCGACCTTCAGGTCGAGGTGACGAGGTTGGCGCGCGACGTCAATGCCCGGGACGGTGTCGACCTGGCTCTCCGGGTGGGCTTGAACTCCGGCGAGGTGATTGCTGGCGAAATCGGTTCGGGCGCAGGTGCTTACACGGCCATCGGCGAACAAGTCGGAATGGCCCAGCGGATGGAATCGGCGGCGCCGCCGGGCGGGGTGATGCTCAGCGAGTCCACCGCACGGCTCATCGAACAGGCCGTTGTTCTGGATGAGCCGGAGCTGGTCCAAATCAAGGGGTCCGGGCAGCCGGTGCCGGCCCGTCGGCTGTTGGACATCGCCGAGCACCAGGCCATCGGCGGCCGCAACACGACTCTGGTTGGCCGCCAATGGGAATTGGCAGCACTCACCGGAGTACTCGACCGGTCGCTGACGGGTACCGGAGCCGTCGTAGGCATCGCGGCACCGCCAGGCATCGGCAAGAGCAGGCTGGTCGCCGAGTTGGTGGCCCTCGCTGCCAGCCGCGGGGTATCGGTGTACTCGACGTTTTGCGAGTCTCATGCCACTGAAATCCCTTTCCACGCCGTTGGGCGACTACTTCGCGGCGTCTTTGGCGCCGACGAACTCGGCGAGGAGGGAGCCCGCGCCCAGACACGGGCCCGCGCACCCGACGCGGACGCCGAGGATCTACTTCTCCTGGATGATCTGCTCGGTATCCGCGACCCGGCGGTGCCATCGCCGGACATCGCTCCGGACGCCCGCAGGCGGCGACTCACGGCCCTGGTCAACAGCGCGTCGTTGGCCCGGTCGACGCCTGCTGTCTTCCTCATCGAGGATGTGCACTGGATAGACCAGGTCAGCGAGTCGCTGCTGATGGACTTTCTCGCGGTCATCCCCCGGACACCCTCGCTGGTGCTGATGACGTATCGGCCCGAGTACCGCGGTCCGCTCAGTACGACACCCGGCGCCCAGACGATCGCACTCGCGCCATTGAATGATTCGGAGACAGGTGCGCTCGTTATCGAGATGTTGGGGCCAGACCCCTCGCTCGCGTCGTTGACGACTCAGATCACCGATCGGGCAGCCGGCAACCCATTCTTCGCGCAGGAGATCGTCCGGGACCTTGCCGGCCGAGGAGTGCTGCTGGGCGAGCGCGGTGCTTATCGGTCTGACGGTGCCGCTGCCGAAGCCACTGTGCCCGCCACCTTGCAGGCCGCTATCGCCGCCCGCATCGACCGGCTGGATGCGGTTGCCAAGCGCACGCTGAACGCCGCGGCGGTGATCGGCTCGCAGTTCGACGCCGAACTGCCTGCGACCTTGGTGGGTGAAACTGCGCTGCCGCAGTTGATCCAGGCAGAACTCATCGATCAGATCAGGTTCACACCCAAGGCGGAGTACGTATTTCGCCATCCGCTGATTCGTACGGTCGCCTACGAGTCACAGCTCAAGTCCGATCGCGCAGCGCTGCACCGTCGCCTGGCGGATGAAATCGAACACGTCGACGAGAAGGCAGCCCTGATCGCTGAGCATCTCGAAGCGGCGGACGATCTACCTGCGGCGTACACCTGGCATATGCGTGCGGCAGCGTGGGCGGCCGACCGCGACATCGTCGCGGCGCACACAAGCTGGCGCAGCGCCAGGGAGGTCGCGGACAGCTTGCCGGAGGACGTCCCTGAACGAATGGCCATGCGGATCGCACCGCGAACACTTCTATGCGCGAGCGCATTTCGCGTCGGCGGCAGCGGTGCGGAGACCGGCTTCGATGAGTTGCGCGCCCTGTGTGAGGCAGCGGGCGACAAGAGCTCACTTGCCATAGGCATGACCGGACTGATTACACAGCAATTCGCTTCACATCACGCGGAAGCGTCCGACCTTGCGACTGAACAGATCCGGCTTTTCGAAGCCATTGACGATCCCGCACTCACAGTGGGATTCGCCTTCGGCGCACTCTCTGCCAAACTTCAGGCCGGCGAGGTCTACGAGGTACTGCGATTGGCGGATCGCGTCGTCACCCTTGCCGACGGTGATACCGAGATGGGCAGCGGCGTCATGGGATCCCCGTTGGCCATCGGGTTGGCCTTCCGCTGCATTGGTAGATGGGCCTTTGGGCACCCGGGCTGGCGAGAGGATTACCAACAGGCCTTCGCGATCGCAAAAAGAGCGGATGTAGCCACTCTGTCGGCAGTGATGTTCTTCGTATACGCGACTGCGGTGCCCTGGATCCTCCCCGCGGACGCGACGGCACTGCGCGACACCGAGGAATTGCTGGAGCGCGCCCAGAGGTCGGGCGACAACCTGGCACTGGACCTCGCTCGGTCCGCTCGCGGCACCGTGCTGATCTTCACGGGCGGCACCCAGCATGAAGCCGGCCTCGCGTTACTCGCCGAGGCCCGGGAAGACGTCGAACGCAACAGCTTCAGTTACGCGATGCTCGGCTTCATGGACTCCATCGCAGCGATGGCAAAGTTGGCGGCAGGAGACCTCGACGCCGCAGTTGAACTGTCGCGGAGGGCAGCTGACCAGCTGTTTCCCACCGGGGAAAGTATCTGGCCGATAGCCACCGCCATTTTGGTGGAATCGCTTGTTCGGCGCGGCGGCAGGGGCGATATCGATGCGGCTCAGGAAGCACTCGACAGGGCAGTCGCCGCGATGCCGACCGATGACATCGTTGGATTTGATCTGCACTACGTGCGCTCACGAGCCTTTATTGCTCGCGCGCGGGGAGACGAGAACCGCTATCGAGAGGTGGCGGACCGATACCTGGCGACCGCGACTTCACTTGGCTTCCACGGGCATATTGCGGCCGCCAAGGCGATGACATAGGACCCGACTTTGCGTCGAGTTCGCCGACTGGAAAGGTCGCAGCGGTAACTTGACCGGGCGTGACCTCGGTGATCGCGCTTCCCGCGCTGATGGATCCGATGTACTGGCTGGGCAACGGCGGAGTTTTCGGCTCGGCGGTGCTGGTCGGGGTGATGGTCATCATCTTCTTCGAGACAGGTCTGCTGTATCCCTTCCTGCCCGGCGACACACTGCTGTTCACCGCCGGAATGATTGCGGCGCAGGCGACTACGCCCGTCGACATCTGGGTTCTCACGCCGTGCACGGCGGTCGCCGCGGTATTGGGCGCGCAATGCGCCTACGTGATCGGTAGGCGCGTCGGGCCCGCTGTGTTCAGGCAGGACGACTCCCGGTTCTTCAAGAAGCGGTACCTGACGACGTCGCACGAGTTCTTCGAGCGGCACGGCGCCAAGATCCTCGTCATCGCGCCCTTCATCGGCGTGGTGCGCACCTACACACCGGTCGTGGCCGGCGCATCGACGATGCGGTATTCGGTGTTCCTCACCTTCAGCGTCATCGGCAGCATCGCGTGGGCCGTCGGGCTCCCACTGATCGGGTTTTGGCTCGGCGCCATCCCGTTCGTCGAAGACCACCGGCGCGTCCATCGACTAGGTCACGTCGTCGCCTGGGCTGTGGGACCATCTGCGCATGAGCTCTGACGAGGACCCCGAGGCCCGTATCCGGGAGCTCGAGCGATCGCTCAACGATCAAGCCCAGGCAAGTGAACTGGGTGGCAGCCAATCGAGCAGCGGCTCTGCGTACCTGCCGCCTCCGGTGTCCGGGTACAGCCAGCCCGACTACACCGGTCAGAACTACGGGATGCAGCCCTACACAGCACCGCAATACGGATCGCAGCCCTATGAGACTCAGCAGCCCTATGGCACACAGCAATATGGCGGCGCACCTTTCGGCACTCAATTCCCCGCGCCGCGGCGGCGGTCGTCGGGCGGCATTCCGTGGGGCGTGTTCGCGATGATCGCGGTGGTCCTCGCCGCCGTCGCGGCGGGCGTCGTCGTCTTCACCACGAAGATGTCGCATGTGTCCGGCGGCGGAATCATCAACCTGCCAAGCGTTCCCAGCTTTCCGAGCATGCCGAGTATGCCCGCAGCACCGAACGCTCCCGCGTCGCCCAACGCTCCGGCGGCACCGGGCGCGCCGGATTCCGAGGTCATCACTGCATCACCGGATACGCCGGCCAGCGTCTCGGGCATCGACAGCACCAAGACGATCAACTGCACCGACGGCACTGTGACCATCAGCGGCATCCGCAATACGGTGAATATCACGGGGCACTGCGTGCGGGTGGCCGTGGCGGGAATGAACAACAACGTCACCGTCGATAACGCCGACGCGATCGGCGCCTCTGGTTTCGACAACCGGGTGACCTTCCATTCAGGATCTCCACAGATAGACAACGCCGGATCCAATGTCGTAGAACAAGGCTGACCGTCGGCGGGACCCTGCTATCACGCCCACGGGCGTGATCGGCCGATATCGTGAGCCGGGTGGAGGGCAGCGAGTCGCCTGACGGCGCCGAGACGCCGGAGGGCACGACACCGCCGAAAGGCGCCGAGCCTGCGGAGGGCACGCCCTTCGGCCGCTACCGGCTGATCGAGTTGCTGGGCCGAGGCGGCATGGGCGAGGTGTGGCGCGCCTACGACACCGCCATCGACCGCGTCGTGGCGCTGAAGATGCTGCTCCCCCACTATGCCAAGGACCCCGAGTTCGACAAGCGGTTCCGCCGCGAGGCGCGCGCCGCTGCGCGTCTGGACGACCCGCACGTCGTACCGATCTACGACGTCGGCGAGATCGACGGTCGGCTGTATGTGACCATGCGGCTGATCAGCGGCACGGACCTGCAGACGCTGATCGACGAGGGCCCGCTCGACCCCATGCGCGCGGTGTCGATCATCGAGCAGATCGCCTCGGCGCTGCACAATGCTCATCGCGCGGGACTGGTACACCGCGACGTCAAACCGTCCAACATCCTGCTCGGCGGAAACGACTTCGCGTACCTCATCGATTTCGGTATCGCCCGCACGGCCGAGGACACCGGCGTCACGCAGACCGGCGCGGCGATCGGCACGTGGGCGTACATGGCGCCGGAACGATTCAACACCAACGAGATTCACCCGAGTTCCGACATCTACGCGCTGGCATGTGTGCTCTACCAATGCCTCACAGGCCAGCAGCCGTACCCGGGCAACACGCTGGAGCAGATCGCCGTCGGCCACATGGTCGCCCCGCCGCCGCGGCCGTCGGAGAAGACGGGCACAATCCCGTCGGCGCTGGACGACGTCATCGCCATCGGGCTCGCCAAGAAGCCCGCGCAGCGTTATCCGACTGCGATCGAAATGGCTTCTGCGGCAAGAGAGGTCGTTTCCCGATCGAGCGGCCCACTAGCCAAGGCCGCACCCCCGCCGCAGAGCGCTCCGAGCGCGAAAAGCTGGCCGCAACAACCGTGGACGCAGGTCGGGCCCGCCACGCCCGCCTCGCAGACTCCTGTCCCCTATCCGCACTCGGCGCCGACTCAGTTCAGCGGTCCTCATTCGCAGCCGCAGCTGTTGCCGCGGCAACAGCCACCGCCGCCTGCGCCGCCGAAGCGACAGGGCAATCGGCACGGAATCCTGGTCGGCGCCTTGGTGTTTGTCGCGACGCTGGTGTTGATAGCCGGTGTCGTCGCATTCATCGAAATCACTCAGCACGACGATTCCGGGAGCACGGCACCGTCAACCGCGGCCGCAGGCGGCGTCGAGTTCAGCGGCAACTTTCGCGTCGACTACGGGCCGGGGACCGACCTGTCGGACAAGCCGGTTCCTGGTGCGCCTGCTACGACGAGCGATTGGGCCGTGCGCTCGCAGTGCGGTGCGGGTGGGTGTGTGGCGACGGCGGCGAACAGCAGTGACGGCGGTATCGCGCTGGTGTCGAATCTGACGTTCGATCAGTTGGGCGGCACATGGGTGGCGGTGGGACTGGCCACGGCGGCGTGCGGCGGCGATCAGCCGTCGGAGATCTGGGTGATCTACACGTTGAAGCCGCAGCCCGACGGCACGCTCACGGGCGAGACGATCCGGGCGTCCACCGACAGCCTCTGTGCCGCAAAGAGAGCCGTGAAGTTCACGCGAACCGGCGACCCCGACCTCAGCAAGGTGCCGGATCCGGCAGTCCTGCCCCCGCACGCGGCGAGCCCGGCCGATGCGCTGCGCGGCCGCTATCGGGAGACGACGACGTTCACGAACGGCAATGTCGTCCCGCCGAAGGTGCTTTCCGCGAATACGTACTGCCTTCGGACCGGCGACCGCTGCATGAGCCTGTTCCACGCGGGCCAGGAGGCCGTCACGCTGATCTACGCCGCCAATAAGTGGACGCGCAACGAGAAGGGAAACACGTCGTGCGCGGCAGGCGGCACCTCGCAGATCACGATCACGGCGGAGTACCCGGAACCCAAGCAGATGGACGACCCGATCGCGGTGCTCACCGGAAGCGGCACCCAGACGGTTTTGCCGGGCGGTGCATGCACCGGCGGCGGTGATTTCCAGGACAGGTTCGAGCGGACGGGCGATTAGCCCGTCGAGTGCGGCCGACCCGTCAGCAGGCGCAGCGCGAGAAGAACGCGCCGGTGAAGATGGCGATGATCAGGGCCTCGGTAGTCAGGCCCATCACCGCCGTTACGACGATGGCGGCGATCGCGGCGACGCCGATGACCACCAGCAGGATGCCCCACCACAAGTGGGCATGGCTGCGTGATGGTGTGGCACGCGACGCGCTGGCCTGGGACGCAAGCACCGCGCCGTTGTGCACTTCTGCCATGGGATGCCCCTTCTATGTGACAGCAGACACAATATAGCGCGGTAGTGAGCCGGATCACAGTAATCGACCGGTTTCAAGATCGTTAAGCTTTGGCGGCCAGCCGGCGCGGTGAGCAGGGATTTTGTATTCAACAGCGGCTGCCGACCCCGCCACCCAAGCCCCGAGGGCCGTCAACAAATGCTGACGCCTCCCGCAGCTACCCCGCAGCCAGGCACCGGTTCAAATGCGCCCAGCTCTGCGCGACAATGTCGCTGCGAGACGGGCAAAACTCGTATCAACGGATACAGGTGGCATCGTGAGCGACAAAACGACATGCGCGGTCGTCGGTGGCGGCCCGGCGGGACTTTTCCTGGGATTGCTGTTGGCGCGCGCCGGCGTCGAGGTCACCGTGTTGGAGAAGCACGCCGACTTCCTGCGGGACTTTCGAGGCGACACCGTGCATCCCATCACCATGCGGCTGCTCGACCAGCTCGGCCTGTTCGAGCGGTTCGACGAGCTGCCGCACAGCGTGGTCGAGAGGGGTCAGTTCGACGTCGACGGCCACCTGTACACGCTGGTGGACTTCCGTCGTCTCCGGTCGCAGCCCCATCCCTACGTGGCGATGGTTCCGCAGTGGGATCTGCTCGACCTGATCGCCGATGTCGGAAAGGCGGAGCCCACCTTCTCGGTGCGCATGCGGCACGACGTCACCGGCCTGCTGCGTGAGGGAGGCAGGGTCACCGGCGTGAGGTACACCAGTCCGGATGGCGACGGCGAGCTGCGAGCCGACCTCGTCGTGGGATGCGACGGCCGGGCGTCGGTGGTCCGCCGTGACGCCGGCCTACCCATCCGCGAATACCCAGTGCCGTTCGACGTGTGGTGGTTTCGGATGCCGCGTGATCATCAGGCGCAGTTCTCACTGATCCCTCGCACCAAACCTGGACGCGCGTTGATCATGATTCCGCGCGAGGGTTATTTCCAGATCGCGTATCTGATTCCGAAGGGAAGCGATGCGGAGTTACGGGCGCGCGGCCTCGACGCGTTCCATGCCGAGCTCGCCGAGCTGATCCCCGAATCGTCGCCAGAGGCGATCACGTCGTGGGATGACGTCAAGATGCTGGAAGTCAAGCTGGATCGCCTGCGGCGGTGGCACAGCGACGGCGTGCTCTGCATCGGCGATGCGGCACATGCGATGTCGCCGGTCGGCGGGGTCGGCATCAATCTGGCGATCGCCGACGCCGTCGCAACCGCAGGTCTTCTGGCACAACCGCTTCGGACGGGCCGCGTAACCGACAAGCAGCTCGCATCGGTCCGTCGGCGTCGAATAGTGCCGACAATCGCGACGCAATCAGTGCAACGCATCCTGCATCGCGTGGTGCTCGCCGCCGTTCTGCAGGGCCGCGAGGCGGCACGGCCACCGGCGGCACTGCTGAAGCTGTTGGAGCGCTTTCCTCAGTTGACGGTGATCCCCGCCTATCTCGTCGGCGTCGGCCTACTTCCGCAATCCACCCCGGAGTTCGCCCGCCGTTAGAGCTGTGCGGGTAGCACGTGGTCGGCCACCTTGTCGGTGCTCAGGCACAGTGAGCACACGTGTGGAAAGCACTTTCATGCCGTAGATGACCAACGGGAAGATGATCAGCGTCGATGCCGCGTAGCCCAGCCACAGCGGGATACCGAGCCCGAGCTTGAGGCCTTGGGCCATGATCGAGCCCTCGAGCGCAAAGAAGATGAACGTGAACGTCGCCATGATGACGTTGGTGACGACCGATCCGTAGTAGCCGAAACCGCTGCCACGGGTGATGAGGTCGAGATCCATGTTGTAACGGGCCGCGTAATAGGCGAGCGGGAAACCGGTCAGGAAGATGACGACGGCGAAGATAGCGATACCCCACAATGCGTTGGTAGTGCCATAGGAGATACCGATGTTGGCGCCGATCGCGAAATCAGCCAGATAGGCGATGCCGCCAAGCGCGGAGATGCCCACCACCCGAGTCGACCACTTGCGGTAGCTGCGCGGGGCGAAGCGCAGCGTGTAGTCCTCGAGTGTTTCCTTGGTGGCCGTCATCGTGTCGAGGTCGGCGACGACGGCTTCGTTCACCGGCTCCTTGCTGACGTCTTGGGTCATTCGGCGAAGTTAGGCCCGCTTTGTTTCCCAACCATGACAACGATGTTCCGGATATCGAATGGATGCGCCGCGAAAGTTTCGGTGTATCGCGCCTCCGCGAGGGGAACACCTTGGCATGGTGCAGCGGCCGTGGGCACCCGTCCATCACCATCTATCCGCCGCCGACGAGCGATTCGGTTTGCGGCTCGGCGCGGCGCTGATCGGTACGCTGTTCGCCGCTGTGACGTTCGGGCTTCTGCTCCTGCTTGTCCGTGCGGGATGGGGGCCGCTGCACGGCATCGACGCCGGCGTCGCCCACCTCTTCCGGCGGTACGACACCACTCATCCGGACCTCGTGCGGACGGCTGAGGTCATCAGTCGTGTCTTGGACCCGAACGTCTTCCGGGTCGCGCTCACAATCGTCGCCGTGGTGTACCTGTTCCGCGGCGAGCGCCGCCACGCAGCGTGGCTTCTCGTCACCGTCTTCGGCGGCGCCGCGCTCGGGTTGGCCTTGAAGGTGGCCGTCGATCGCGCCCGCCCTGTTCTGCCGAACCCGGTTGCGACGGCTCCCGGTATGTCGTTTCCGTCCGGCCATGCACTCAACGCATCCATCGGCTGCTGCCTGTTGCTCCTCCTGGTGTTGCGCTTCCTGCCCCGCCGCGGGCGCATCGCGGCCGTTGTTGTGGCGGGATTGGTCGTCGGCACGGTCTCGCTCGCCCGGGTGATGCTCGGCGTCCACTTCGTCAGCGACGTGTTGGCCGGCATCACCCTCGGCATCACCTGGGTCGCGGTCACCACGTGGGCGTATGTCGCGTGGCGGCGTGAGACGGATCAGCCCGTCGACGGACCTGCGGAAGTCACCAGCGCCGAGCAGCCGCCTGCGTCTTGACCTGCGGAAAGCGGCGAAATTTGACCGTGGAGTAAACGCCTGTCTGACGGGGTATTCCCACCACGTGCGCTCACAAGGTGTCGGGGGTGTCGTGCGGGATGTCGGGTGGCTTGTCGTCCCGGCCGTATGTCTTGTCGCTCTGATGGTGCTCGTGGGCTATCTCGTCACCCACGTGTTGCCGTCGAGCGCGTTCGGCAAGTGGGATGCCGACATACCTCGACGGCTGGTGGAATACCGTCAGCAAGAGGAGGTTTCGGCGAGCAAGTTCGTCACGATGCTGTCGGCCACGCCGACGATCATCGTCCTCACGGTTATCGCTGCTGCGGTGTGTCGCTGGAGGTTCGGACGCTGGCGCGAGTCGCTGGTGGTCATCTACGCGGTGGTCGGCGAAACGGCCGTGTTCATGGCGACGACATTCTTCATCGACCGGCCGCGGCCCACCGTCCCGCATCTGGACGTAGCGCCGCCGACGTCGTCGTTCCCGTCAGGCCACACGGCCGCGGCCATCTGCTTTTACGGGTCGATCGCGGCGATCGTGTTGTGGCACAGCCGGAATCGATGGCTCACTGTTGCGACCGTGTTTCTTTGTGCCGCAATACCTCTCACGATCGCCTGCAGCCGCGTCTACCGCGGCATGCACTATCCGACCGACGTGCTGGCCGGTGCGATGCTGGGAACGATCTGGCTGAGCATCGTCATCATCTATGTGCGGAGCCATGATGCCGGCGGCAGCCCCCGCGCGGCCGTCGACGCCGACAGGAGGCTGGTGAGTGGCTGATGCGCGCAGCAGTCGTCGTCAATCCGGCTAAGTCGGACATGGCGGATGTACAGAGTCGGATCGACAAGGCGCTGACAACCGCGGGTTGGACACCGTCGTTGTGGTTGGAGACGACACCGGAGGATCCCGGTCGCGGGATGGCGGAGGCGGCCGTCGCGGCGAAGGTTCAACTCGTCGTGATCTGCGGCGGCGACGGCACCGTGATGGCTTGCCTTGGTGCATTGGCCGACAGCGGCGTGCCCGTCGCGATCATTCCTGTCGGCAGCGGCAATCTGCTGGCCCGCAATCTGGGAATTCCGCTCGAGTTCGATGATGCGCTGGCCGCCGCGGTCGACGGTGTCGAACGCCGAATCGATTTGGGTCGGCTCGACGACCGGCCCTTCGCGGTGATGGCCGGGATTGGTTTCGACGCCGCGATGATGGCCGACACCACCGAGCGCATGAAGCGGGTTGCGGGTTGGCCGGCCTATGTGGCCAGTGCCCTTCGGCATCTGCGAGACCCGGTGATGCGGGTACGGTTGCGCATTGACGACGGCCAGGAATTGCGAAGGTCCGCACGCACGGTGCTGGTGGGAAACGTCGGGCAGCTCGAAGGGGGTCTCGAGCTGTTGCCGGACGCCGCGGCCGACGACGGCCTGCTGGACGTGGTCGTGATTGCGCCGCGGACACTGCGCGACTGGGTTCGGGTGGCGTACCGGATCATACGGCACCGCGCGCACGACCGGCACCTGGAACACTATCGCGGACAGACGATTTGGATCAAGACCGACCGGGCGGTGCCTCGTCAAATGGACGGTGAAGTGATCGGCGAGGGTTGTTGCATCGACGTACGTGTCGAGCCCGGCGCGCTTGTTGTGCGCGTGCCTCAGTCGTCGGCGGCCGCCGCGTAGCCGAGCAGGGAGGATCTGATGGGTACGTCATCTCGCGTGCCGGAGACGATCACGATCTCCGGGGACGAACTCTCTGCGGACGATGCCGTCACCGCGTTGCGGCGCTACGGCCGCTGGAACTTGGTGAAGAACTCGTTCATTCGGTTCAGGTACGCCGACGGCTTCTCTCACGCCCGCGCGCTCGCGCTGCAGTTGTTGCTGTCGTTCATCCCGTTGATCATCGCGGTCGTCGGCCTGGCCAGCGCGCTGCATCAGCAGAAGGTGGGGCAGGTCATCATCTCGACGGTGGCGGGCGTACTGCCCGGCAAGGACCAGGGCGACATGGTGGAGCAGGCCGCGCAACGGACCCACGACCAGGGTGTGACGGTCGGGCATTTCGCGTTGTGGCTGGGCCTGCTGGCCGCGATCGTCGCGCTGACCACAGCCATGGGTCAGATCGAGCGGGGCGCCAACCGCATCTACGGCATCGAACGCGATCGGCCCGCGCTACAGAAGTACAGCCGGGCAATGCTGATGGCGTTGACGGCCGGACTGCTGATGCAGCTGGGCTTCGTCGTCATCATCGCCGGCGACGCGCTGGGCGAATCGCTCGCCGCGACATACGGCTTCGATGACACCTTCAAGCACCTGTGGACGTTCGGCTGCTGGCCGGTGGGAGTGCTGTTGGCGTGGGCGTCGTTCACCGTTGTCCTGATGCGTGCGCCGCGTCGGCAGCAGCCGGCGTTCTCGTGGTTGGCGTTCGGGTCCGGGGTGGCGCTTGTGCTGTGGCTGTTGCTGACGGGTCTGCTCGCGTTGTATGTCGTGAAGAGCGGCTCGTTCGGCAGCACCTACGGACCGTTGACGGGAATCTTCGCGCTATTGCTTTGGGCGAACCTGTCGTCGGTCGCGCTGTTACTGGGCATCGCGTTCGCCGCGCAACTCGAGGCGGTACGCGCAGGTTCTCCTGAGCCGACGTCGGGCGATCCGCTGGCCCCCGAGTCGAAGGCGGTCGCGCAGAAAGTTCCCGGCGAGCCGACGGCGCCCATGGCGGTTCTCCACCGTTAGGCGTTGAGGGCGCTTCCCTTGCGCCACTGGTCCCACGGCACGGTCCAGTCGCCGTTCTGGGCGATGGTCAGCGGCGGTCCGCCGGTGTTGCGGACCTCCACGACGTCGCCGGGAACGGAGAAGTCGAAGAACCATACGGCGTTATCGCCGTTGAGATTCAGGCAGCCGTGCGATGTGTCGGTGTTGCCCTGCGCCCAAACAGTGGCGTTCAGCTGGTGCAGGTAGATGCCGTCCATGCTGATGCGGGTGGCGTACGGAATGGTTTCGCGGTAGCCAAGGCGCGAATTGATCGGCAGCCCGAAGGTCGAGGAGTCCATGACCACCGGATTGGCCTTGTCCATCACCGTGTAGACGCCCGGCGGCGTCCAGAACGACAGTGTCCTGCCGCCGATGGTCTGGGTGCCGCCCATACCCATGGAGGTCGGCATGGTGCGGACCAGCTTGCCGTTGTCGAACACGCTGACCTGTTTGGTGTTGTCGTCGGCGATGGAGACGTGCGCGTCGCCGATCTTGAACGAAACATGTTCGTCCTCTTGGCCATACATGCCGTCGCCGAGCCGTGAGCCGTAGATGTCGGCGGACACGTCGACGGAAGTTCCTGGGGCATAGTACTTTTCGGGCCGCCAGTGGGCGTTCTGGTCGTCGACCCAGTTCCAGGATCCAGCGATGGGCGGGTTCGTGGTGACGTGCAAGCGCTTCTCGGCGGCAAGCTTGTCGGTGATCGGTTCGTCGAAGTGGGCGACGACGACGGTGCCGACGCCGTAGGTGTTGCCGTCGACGAGCGAGAAGCCGGCCGTGGTGTTCAGGTTGACGGCGGTCTCGTAGTCGGGCGACAAGGTGGTGAAGCTCGACGTTTGACGCGACGGCATGCCGCTGGGGCCGCGGGCGGCGACGGTCATGGTGTAGGTGCGCCCATAGCCGAGCTGTTCGGTCGGATGCCAGCCCTTGCGGTCGGGCGTCAGTGCGCCGGGCACGACCCTGCCGCCGTCGTTGACCATGTTGACGTCGTCGATGCTTCCGGAGAAGGCGGTGACGGATACGGGTGCTGCGGGGTTGACGTCGTCGGCCTGCGGCTGGGGAAAGACGCCCAGGGCGGCGGGCTGGGGAGCGATCGGTTCAGGGGCCGACTCGGTGTGCGCGGCGCTTGCCACTTGGCACTTCGTCGAGCACTGGGCGGTAGACGTCGATGCGACGTCTCCGCCGAGCAGCACCAACGCCGCCACTGCCCCGACGGCAGAGGCGACGCGAACGCGACGAGACCAAAGCAATTGCACTCCAATGTGGGTCGGCATGGGCCGGGATTGTCGGTCGGGCACGCCCGACCGGGCTCCAACTATAGAACGCGCGTCGGAGCCGCGCCGACCCTATTGGTTACGCCTTGGTGGCAATTTCGAATATGGGGATCACGCGGTCGGTGCGCTTCTCGTATTCGGCAAATCCGGGAGCGCGTTCTTTGACGGTCGCGAAAATTCGGTCGCGATCGTCGCGGGGCAATTCGTGGGCGACGACGGGCTTCGGCGGGTCCGAGCCGATCTCCACCTGAACGTCGGGATGTGCGCGAAGGTTGAACACCCAGGCGGGGCTCGCGTCGCGGCCGGCGGCCGAGCCGACGAGGTAGATCTTGTCGTCGATGTTGTGTTTGTTGAACTCGTGTTCGGAGGCCATCTCGTCTTCAGGCATAGGCCCATGGTGGCACGTGGATCAGCCGGGTGGAGGGCCTGTCGTCTTCGCGCCGACGCCGATCGTCATCGTGACGAGTAGGGCGCTGTCCGGATCGCTTCTTGCAGGCGGCCTCCGGCAGAGCGATCTGCGACGTCAGGCGGGCGTTCTCACCGGCAACGGCCGATCCGGCCGAGCCGAACACCTCTACGTTGATGTGTGGCCATCGATCGCTCCCGCAGGCCGGGAAGACCGAGGTGAAGGACACGCGGCCGTCCTGGTCGGCGACCTGAACGCCGCGAAGATAGTTCTTGTCGCTCGATTGTCGTCTGGACGCCCTCGGCCCAGCCGGAGAGGAACCCGAAGCTGGTCCGGATGTCGCTGCGGACGACGCCATCCTCGCCGAGGACGTTGGGGCCGTTCGAGCCGTCGGCCGGAAAGGGACCGGCGGTCTCGGCCGGCGTCGTCTTCGCGCAGGCGGTATCGGCTGTGCCGCCGGATGCGTCCGTCGACTTCGCCGTCAACGTGGTCGTCGTGCCAGTCGCCTTCTTATCTGTGCTGGTGGAGCACGCCGCTACCAATACGGACACGCCTGCGACGCCGGCCAGCTGCAAGGCCCGGCGTCGGGAAAAAAGGACGTGCAGGTCGTGGGCCACGCCGGGGTTCGTGTCTGTCTTGCACGGGTCCACACTGCCGGGCGCTGCTATGTGGTTGCTGTGTGCCCTCAGGACTCCGCCGCAGTCCAGTCGTAGGGCAGGAATTTGCCGTCGAATGTGACGACGACGCGATCGCCGGCGGGATGCGGCTTCTTCTCCAAGGTCATGCTGAAGTTGATGGCGCTCATGATGCCGTCGCCGAACTGCTCGTGAATCAGTTCCTTGATGGCGCCGCCATAGACCTGCAGGGCCTCGTAGAAGCGGTAGATCGTCGGGTCGGTCGGGACGGCCGGTCGGTAGTCCACCCCGCATCGGCACCGCAGCGAGCACCGGAACCGCGCTCTCATGATCTCGTCTCTGGTCATGTGACCATCATCGGTCGATCAACGGCCGACCGCTTGGTGACTACTTCGCGGTCCGACTTCTTCTTCGAGTGTCTGGATCACCCGCGCGAGCTCATCCAGTAGCCAGCTGTCGCTTCGGCGCCGATAGACCTCCAGCAGCGACCGGTAGTACCAGAGATGGTCCTGCGGGTCCTTCGTGTTGAAGCGCTGCCACACCTGCGAGCCTTCCCTGCGGAGGTCGCGAAGGATGGCCCTCGAGTTGTCGAGCTTGTCGGCCATTGACACCCGAATAGTGCTATCGGACGCCTCGTCGAGGTGCTTGATGTAGTTCTCCTTGCGCTGCCGCCACGGCGGCTTGGGCGTCACGACCGTGTCGCTGCACTCCGCGACGATCTTTGCGACTTCGGGGCCGAACCGCCCCTCGATCTCGGCCAGCGTCGCGTCACCGCCCTGGTCCTCGGCCGCATCGTGCAGAAGCGCCGCGATCGCCTCGGTCTCGGTGCCGTCAGCCTCGATGACCAGGCCTGCGACAGACAGGAGATGCCCGACATACGGCACCTCACTCGCTTTGCGAGTCTGCGTGTTGTGTAACGCGGCCGCGTAGCCGAGTGCCTCCTGGAACTTCTCGCCCAGTCGCGGCGACGTCGTCGTCTCACTCAATTGAGGCCCTCCCTTCCTCTTGTCTCCACTCTCGCATCCGCATGTGACAACGGGCTTCGCCGGTCAGCAGGACCGTGCACGCCCCGACGGCGTCAACATGTGTTGACGCCTCCAGCAAAAAAGGTGGCGCCAGACGCAGCCGACAACCGAGGTTCGGCTGACTGCGTCGGAGGTACCTCCTAGGGTTGCCACCGATGGGCTTGCATCTCCACCGTGCTGAACGAACCGACCTCTTGGCCGGCGGCCTCGGCAACCTTCTCTCAAATCCCCTGCCGGACCCCTTCGCCGAGGAGCTCGTCATCGTTCCGGCCAAAGGGGTCGAGCGGTGGCTGAGCCAGCGGCTGTCCCACATTCTCGGCCGCGGGACCGGGCAGGACGGCGTCTGCGCGGGCATTTCCTTCCGTAACCCGCGCTCGCTCATCGCCGAGATCACCGGGACCGAGGACGACGACCCGTGGCATCCCGACTCCCTTGTCTGGCCGCTGATCGAGGTCGTCGACGAAAGCTGCAACGACGCCTGGTGCAAGACGCTGGCCACCCATCTCGGGCATTTCGAAGCGGACGGAAGCGAGGAGAAGGAGCTGCGGCAGGGCAGGCGCTACGCCGTCGCGCGACGGCTGGCCGGACTCTTCGCATCCTACGCGCGCCAACGGCCGCAGCTGCTCATCGACTGGGAGAACGACGCCACCGACGGGCTCGATGCAGACCTCGACTGGCAGCCACCCCTGTGGCGTGCTCTGCTGGACCGTGTCGACGCCGACGCTCCGCACATCCGCCATGCCAAAACCCTTGTCACACTGCAAGAGTCGCCCACCGACCTGCCCGAGCGGATCTCCCTCTTCGGGCATACCCGGTTGCCCAGCACCGAGATCGAACTGCTCGACGCGCTGTCAACCCACCACGACCTTCACCTGTGGCTCCCGCACCCGAGCGACAACCTGTGGCAGTCCCTCGCCGACGTACACGGCCAGATTCCTCGCCGCGACGACACCAGCCATCGCGAGGTGGGCCATCCGCTGCTGGCCACCCTCGGCCGCGACCTTCGCGAACTCCAACGCGGCCTGCCTGCCGATCCGCAGACCGACGAATACCTCGGCGGCGGCGACCGCCCCGACACACTTCTGGGATGGCTGCAGGCCGACATCACCGCCAACGCGGTGCGACCCACGGGCCGAAGCCACGGGCCCGACGATCGCTCGGTGCAGGTACACAGCTGCCACGGCCCCGCCCGCCAAATCGATATCCTCCGTGAGGTTTTGCTCGGCCTGCTCGCCGACGACGAAACGCTCGAGCCCCGCGACATCCTCGTCATGTGTCCAGACATCGAGACCTACGCGCCGCTGATAGTCGCCGGCTTCGGCCTCGGCGACATGATCAAGGGTGTGCATCCCGCACACCAGCTGCGGGTGCGCCTCGCCGACCGGTCGCTCGTGCAGACCAACCCGCTGCTCGGCGTGTCGTCGCAACTGCTCGCCCTCGCCGGTGGTCGGGCCACGTCCAGCGAGGTGCTCAATCTCGCCCAGGCGGCGCCCGTTCGCGCGCGCTTCGGTTTCACCGACGACAACCTCGAGGACATCACCCGCTGGGTACGCCAGGCGAATATCCGCTGGGGCTTCGACCGCGACCACCGCAAGCCCTACGGCGTCGACTTCGTCCAGAACACTTGGCGTTTCGGCATCGACCGCGTCCTCGCGGGTGTGGCGATGTCCGACGACTCACGCGCCTGGATCGACACCACACTGCCACTCGACGATGTCAGCAGCAACCGCGTCGAGCTTGCAGGCCAGCTGGCCGAGTACGTCGACCGTCTGCAGCATGTTGTCGAATCTCTCACCGGGGCAAGGCCGTTGCGGGATTGGCTGACCGCACTGGAGGACGGCATCAACCTGCTGGCGCGCGTCGGCGACGACGATGCCTGGCAGACCAGTCAGCTGCAGCGCGAATTCGGCGATGTGCTCACCGATTCGGGCCCGCGGGCAGAGACGACGATGCGCCTCCAAGACGTCCGCGCCCTTCTTGACCGCCATCTCGCCGGACGGCCCACCCGCGCCAACTTCCGGACAGGCACGCTGACCGTGTGCACGATGGTGCCGATGCGCTCGGTGCCGCATCGGGTGGTCTGCCTCGTCGGTCTCGACGACGGCGTCTTCCCGCGTATCGGCGTCGTCGACGGCGATGACGTGCTCGCCCGCAATCCGATGACCGGCGAACGCGACATCCGCTCCGAGGACAGGCAATTGCTCCTCGACGCCGTCGGCGCCGCGACCGAGAAGCTCGTCATCACCTACACCGGCGCCAACGAGTACTCCGGCCAGGAGCGGCCGCCGGCCGTGCCGCTGGCCGAGCTCCTCGACACGCTCGACGTGACGACCGAGCGCAAGGTGCGCGGCACGATCGTCGTCAAACATCCGTTGCAGCCCTTCGACACCCGCAATGTCATTCCGGGCCAACTGATCCCCAACGAGCCGTTCACCTTCGATTCGACCGTGCTGAACGCCGCACGCGCCCGGTCCGGCGACCGTGCCGAGAAACCGCGGTTCATCTCCGGCCCGCTGCCCGCTCCCCCGCCCGACGACGTCGTGCTCGCCGACCTCGCCGCCTTCTTCCGCGATCCCGTGAAGGGGTTCTACCGCGCGCTCGACTTCACGCTGCCGTGGGAGGTCGACGGTGTCGAGGACGCCATGCCGGTCGACATCAATGCCCTCGAGGAGTGGACGGTCGGCGACCGGATGCTCGACGACATGTTGCACGGCATGGATCCGGCCCAGGCCCGGGACGCCGAGTGGCGGCGCGGCACCCTGCCGCCAGGTCAGCTGGGATGGCGCAAAGCCAAGGAGATCTGCGAGCAGTCCGCACTGCTGGCCGATGCCGCCCGTGCTTACCGCAATGCAGAACCCGACGCCATCGACGTCGACATCGACCTCGGCGGGCGACGACTGACCGGCACGGTGTCGCCGGTGTTCGGCGATCGACTCGTCGCAGTGACGTACTCCAAACTCGATGGACGCCACCTGCTGCAGTCGTGGATCCCGTTGCTGGCCTTGCTTGCTCACGATCCGACCCGCGATTGGGCGGCAATCTGTATCGGCCGCGGCAAGAAGACCACCACTCCGCGGCAGGACTCGCTGCGGCGGCCGGCGGAGTCGGCGGTCGAACTGCTGGCCGATCTGGTCGCACATGTACGACGAGGGTCGACGGGCACCGTTGCCCCTGCCAGCGAAGACGTCGTACGCATGGGCGGAAGCCGTTCACACCCACGGCGATCCGGAGCGGTCCGCGGGGTACCGATGGAAGTCCGACCGCTATCCCGGTGACGACGCCGAGCCGGCCCACGTCCGGACATGGGGCGCGGGGGCGTGGCTCAAGGTCCTCATCGATGCGGGCCTCGACGAGTACGCGTGCCGCCTATGGTTGCCGATGCTGCGAGCGATGGACTGACGATGGACAACTTCGATCTGTTGGGTCCGCTGCCCGCGGCGCGGTCGACCACCGTGCTGGAGGCGAGCGCGGGGACGGGCAAGACGTTCGCGCTGGCTGGCCTTGTGACGCGATACATCGCCGATGGCGAGGCGACGCTCGACCAGATGCTGCTCATCACGTTCGGGCGGGCGGCGACGCAGGAGCTTCGCGACCGGGTGCGACGCCAAATCGTCGACGCGGTCGCGGCTTTCGACGACCCGTCGTCGGTCGGCGACAACCAGATCGTCGAGCACCTGCTCAAGGGCAGCGCCGACGAGCTCGACCACCGTCGTCGGCGGCTGCGTGACGCGCTGGCATCCTTCGACGCCGCGACGATCGCCACGACGCACCAGTTCTGTCAGATGGTGCTCAAGTCACTCGGGGTGGCCGGCGACTCCGACGCGGGCGTGACACTGGTGGAAAGCCTCGACGAGCTGGTCGCCGAGATCGTCGACGACCTCTACCTCCGCCACTTCGGCCTCGAGCGCGACGACCCGCTGTTGAGCCACGCCGACGCGCTACGACTCGCCCACGAGGTCGTCAAACATCCGGCGACGGAGCTGCGCCCGAAGCAGCCCGCGGCCGATTCGCGGGCCGCGGTGTGCGTCGGCTTCGCGAAAGATGTTCTGGCCGAGCTGGAAATCCGCAAGCGGAAGCGCCGCATCCTCGGCTACGACGACTTATTGACCCGGTTGGCGGATGCGCTGAACGCCGACGACTCGCCCGCTCAGCTGCGGATGCATCAGCGGTGGCCCATTGTGATGGTCGACGAGTTCCAGGACACCGACCCCGTGCAGTGGAAGGTGATCGACCGCGCGTTCACCGACCGTTCGACGCTGATCCTGATCGGCGACCCGAAGCAGGCCATCTACGCATTCCGCGGCGGCGACATCGTGACGTACCTGAAGGCCGCGGAGACCGCGGGCGTCCGGATGACCCTCGGCAAGAACTGGCGCAGCGACTCGGCGCTGGTGAATCGACTGCAGACCCTGCTGGGTGGCGCCCAACTCGGCGACCCGCGGATCATCGTCCACGACGTCGAAGCGCAGTACCACGGCTCGCGGCTCGAGGGCGCTCCCTGCGACGACCCGTTTCGCCTCCGGGTCGTGAAGCGGGAGATGTTCGGCCGCAGCGGAACCCGGATCATTGCAATACCCGATCTGCGCGTGCACATCCCGCAAGACCTGGCCGCCGACATCGGTGAGCTGCTGACGAGCGACGCCACCTTCGACGGCAGGCCGCTGGAAGCCCGGGATGTCGCGGTGATCGTCGAGAGCCACAAAGACGCCCGCGCCTGCTACTGGGCGCTCTGCGAGGCAGGCATCCCTGCGGTGTACACCGGCGATTCCGACATCTTCAACTCGGAGGCCGCCGAGGACTGGCTGTGCCTGCTGGAGGCATTCGACCAGCCGCACCGCCCGGGCATGGTGCGCGCGGCCGCTGCGACGATGTTCTTCGGCAAGACCGCAGAGGATCTCGTCGACGGCGGCGACGCACTTACCGACGACGTCGCGCAGACGCTGCGCGAGTGGGCGGGTCATGCCCGCGAACGCGGAGTCGCTGCGATCTTCGAGGCCGCGCAGCGCAACGAGATGGGCGAACGCGTCCTGTCGTGGCAGGGCGGTGAGCGGCAGATGACCGACCTTGCGCACATGACGCAACTGCTGCAGGAGGCGGCACACCGCGAACACTTCAGCCTTCCTGCGCTACGTGATTGGCTGCGCGCGCAGCGTGAAGAACGCAGCGGCACAACCGAACGCGCGCGGCGGCTGGATCACGATGCGGCCGCGGTGCAGATCATGACGGTGTGGGTGGCAAAGGGCCAGCAGTTCCCGATCGTCTATCTGCCGTTCGCATTCAACCGCAATGTGCAGAGCCGCGAGCTGGTGCTGTTCCACGACGGCGATCAGCGGTGCCTGCACGTGGGCGGGACGGACAGCCCGGACTTCAACACAGTCTCGGCGCTGGGCCGGCGCGAGGATGCCAGCGATGACAGCCGACTGATGTATGTGGCGATGACGCGCGCGCAGTCGCAAGTGGTTGCGTGGTGGGCGCCGTCGTACGACGAACCGAACGGCGGGTTGTCACGGCTACTGCGAGGACGTCACCCGGGTGAGGCCGCAGTGCCGGATCGCTGTTCGCCGGACAAGATCTCGGACGCCGACGCGATGGCGCGTTTCCAGGAGTGGGAGGCGGCGGGCGGTCTCGTCATCGAGGAGTCTGGGACGCGGGCGGTGCCTGCCTTGCCCGCAGATGAACCGCGGACGGATCTCGCTGCGCGCCACTTCCACCGCAAGATCGACGCCGCGTGGCGGCGCACGTCGTATTCGGGTCTGATTCGCGCCGCGGAGACGACCCCGGTGAGCAGTGAGCCCGAAGTGATCGAGCTCGACGATGAGGTCGCCGAGATCCCGTTGACGACGTCGGCGGTCGGTGCGGACGTGCCGTCGCCGATGGCAGATCTCCCGATGGGCGCGAAGTTCGGCACGCTGGTGCACGCAGTGCTGGAGACCGCCGACCCGTTCGCGGCTGACCTGGCCGCGGAACTGGAGGCGCAGATCCGCGAGCACGCCGTGTGGTGGCCGATCGACGTGCCCGCTGCCGAGCTGGCGGCGGCGATGCTGCCAATGCACGACACTCCCCTCGGCCCGCTGGCCGACGGCTTGACGCTACGGCAGATCGGGCTATCGGACCGGATGCGCGAGATGGACTTCGAATTCCCCTTGGCCGGTGGCGATCTACGGGCCGCCGCGCCGGAGATTCGACTGTCGGATGTCGGCGAGCTAGTGCGGGAGCACCTGCCGAAGCATGACCCACTGGCGTCGTATGCCGACCGGTTGACGAGCAAGGCGCTGGGCGGCCAGCCATTGAAGGGGTACTTGTCGGGTTCGGTGGATGCGGTGCTGCGGATCAATGACCGGTACGTGGTCGTCGACTACAAGACGAACTGGCTGGGTGATCCAACGGAGCCGCTGACTGCCGCAGACTACTCCCAACCGCGACTGGCCGAGGCGATGCTGCATTCGGACTATCCGCTGCAGGCGCTGTTGTACAGCGTTGTGCTGCATAGGTTCCTGCGGTGGCGGCTGCCCGGGTATGCACCCGAGAAGCATCTGGGTGGCGTGATGTATTTGTTCCTGCGCGGTATGTGCGGGCCGCACACCCCGGTGGTCGACGGCCGCCCCGCGGCGGTGTTCAGCTGGCAACCACCCGTGGCCCTGATCGTGGCGATGTCGGATCTGCTCGACGAGGGGCGGGCGGTCGCATGACGACGATGGAATGGCGGCAGGCGCTCGGCGCGACGGGACTCCTTCGGGCATTCACCGACGCCGAAGTACTCGAGTCGTCGGATGTCCATGTGGCGCAGCGACTCACCGCATTGGCCAAGGAGCTAGACGAGACGGTCGCACTGGCGGTGGCATTGGCGGTGCGGGCGCTCCGCAACGGGTCGGTGTGCGTGGACCTGCGGTCGGTCGAGGCGCAGGTCGGTGTGGACGGGTTGGCGTGGCCGGATGTAGATGTGTGGCTGGCGGCTATTCGGGCGAGCACGCTAGCAAGCACGCCGCCGACGCTGCGGCTGGAGGGAGACCTGCTGTACCTCGACCGGTACTGGCTGGAAGAGCAGCAGGTCGCCGACGATGTGCACACGATGATCGCAATCAAGCCCGAGAAGGTGTCGCCCGACATCGATCGGCTGTTCCCAGCCGGGTTCGAGGAACAGCGAGCGGCGGCGAAGGTGGCGTTGGCGCAGGGGTTGACGGTGCTGACGGGCGGCCCGGGCACGGGCAAGACGACGACGGTGGCGCGGCTGCTTGCACTGCTTGCGAGCGGTACGCGGTTGCGGATCGCATTGGCGGCGCCGACGGGTAAGGCAGCGGCGCGCTTGCAAGAGGCGGTGCAGCTGGAGGTCGACAAGCTGGACGAGTCCGACCGGCAGGCGCTGTCGGGGATGCATGCGACGACGTTGCACCGGTTGCTGGGGAGCAGGCCGGACACGTCCGCGAGATTCCGGCACAACCGCGGCAATCGGTTGCCGCACGACGTGATCGTCGTCGACGAGACGTCGATGGTGTCGTTGACGATGATGGCGCGACTGCTGGAAGCGGTGCGCCCGGATGCGCGGTTGATCCTCGTCGGCGATCCGGATCAGCTGGCGTCGGTGGAAGCGGGCGCGGTGCTGGCCGATCTGGTCGACGGGCTGGACGAATCGAAGCTCGCGTCGTTGAAGACTCCGCACCGGTTCGGTGAGTCGATCGGCGCGCTCGCGTCAGCGATCAGAGATGGCAATCCGGACCAGGCCATCGACGTGCTGCGAGCCGGCGGCGATCACATCGAATGGATCGACACGGACCAACCGTCGGAGCATCTACGTAAAGTGGTTGTACCGCATGCGAAGCGACTGCGTGAGGCCGCGATTCTGGACAATGCCGATGAGGCGCTGCGGACGCTGGACGAGCATCGGCTGTTGTGCGCGCATCGGCGGGGCCCGTACGGCGTCCGGTTCTGGAACCGTCAGGTCGAGCGTTGGCTGGCGGAGGAAACTGGCGAGTCGATCTGGTCGGATTGGTATGCGGGACGACCGGTTCTGGTGACGGCGAACGACTACGGGCTGGGGCTGTACAACGGCGATACGGGCGTCACGTTGGTGCGCGACGGTGTGCTGCGGGCAGTGATCGCAGGGACGGAACGGCTGGAGTTCGCGACGAGCCGGCTGTCGGACGTCGATACGATGCATGCGATGACGATCCACAAGAGCCAGGGCAGCCAGGCCGACGAGGTCACGGTGCTATTGCCGCAGGAGGATTCGCGGCTGTTGATGCGAGAGCTGTTCTATACGGCGGTTACCCGCGCGAAGAAGCGGGTGCGCGTGGTCGGCGCGGAGGCGGCTGTCCGCGCCGCGGTTGACCGGCGTGCGGTACGCGCATCCGGACTGGGCCGTCGACTACGCGAGGGCGCCTGACCTCGCGGTGCGTCGCTCAATGCGGGTAAAACGGCCGCCGAAGCGGTACCGTCTAACCGGGTTGACTCTCCAGCCTCACGGAAACGTCGCGGCGGCGATGTGGACTCCCCGCCGTGAGGGTGCTGAACCCGACGTCAGCCGCCGTTCCTGGTGACGTGCGCTCGCAATTGCGCGCGGGGTTACCGACATAACGTCTATGCGCCATCGTCGCGGGTAGACCCGAAGGAGTTGTCGTGAGCCGATTCACCGAGACCATGTATGGCAACGCACACTGGAGCCTCAGGGGCATGGTCACCGGCGAGCCGGACAGGCCCGTCCGGCACAGTTGGGCCGATGTGCACGAGCGCGCCAGTTGCGTGGCGGGTGGCCTTGCCGAGGCGGACATCTGCCATGGTGACGCCGTAGCCGTGCTCGCCGGCGCGCCCGTGGAGATCGCACCGACCGCTCAGGGCATCTGGATGCGTGGGGCCAGCCTGACCATGCTGCACCAGCCCACCGCACGCACCGACCTGGTGCGCTGGGCCGAAGAGACGGCGGCCGTCATCAAGATGATCTCGGCGAAGGCCGTCGTCATCTCCGAGCCGTTCATGGCCGCGGCGCCGGTGCTGTCCGGGCTCGGCATGACGGTGTTGACCGTCAAGGCGCTGCTCGCAGGCACCCCGGTGTCGCCAGTCCACACCGCCGAAGACGACGTCGCGCTGATGCAGCTGACGTCGGGCTCGACGGGATCGCCGAAGGCCGTTCAGATCACCCACGCCAATATCGTCGCCAACGCCGACGCGATGGTCCTTGGCTGTGATTTCGACGTCGACACCGACGTGATCGTCAGCTGGCTGCCGTGCTTTCACGACATGGGCATGACAGGTTATCTGGCGGTGCCCATGTATATGGGCGCCGAGCTGGTGAAGGTCACCCCGATGGACTTTCTCCGAGATACGTTGTTGTGGGCCAAGCTGATTGACAAGTACAAGGGCACGATGACGGCGGCGCCGAACTTCGCCTACAACCTCTTCGCGAAGCGGTTGCGCAGACAGGCGTCACCCGGACAGTTCGATTTGTCGTCACTGCGGTGGGCGTTGTCGGGCGCCGAACAGGTGGATCCTCTCGACGTCGAGGACCTGTGCGAAGCGGGGGCACCGTTCGGGCTGAGGCCCGAGGCGATCATTCCCGGTTACGGCATGGCAGAGGCGACCGTCGCAGTGTCGTTCTCGGAATGCGGTCGAGGCATGGTCATCGACGAGGTGGACGCCGACCTGCTGGCCGTGCTGCATCGCGCGGTCCCTGCGACCAGGGGTCACACCCGGCGGCTGGTGTCGCTGGGAAAGCCACTGGACGGCTTGGAGGTCCGCATCGTCGACGAGGACGGTTCAGAGTTGCCGGCCCGCGGGGTCGGCGTCATCGAGGTGCGCGGCGATCCGGTCACCAGGGGTTACACCACGGCGGCGGGCTTCATCTCGGCGCAGGACGAGCGCGGCTGGTACGACACCGGCGACCTGGGCTATCTCACCGAGACCGGCAGGGTCGTCGTGTGCGGGCGGCTCAAGGACGTCATCATCATGGCTGGGCGCAACATCTTCCCGACCGACATCGAACGCGCCGCGTGCCGGGTCGCGGGGGTGCGGCCTGGTTGCGCCGTCGCGGTGCGACTGGACGCCGGTTTCTCGCGGGAGACATTTGCGGTTGCCGTCGAGTGCAGGGACTTCGACGATCACGACCACGTGCGCCGCGTTGAGCGGCAGGTGGCACACGAGGTGTTGGCCGAGGTCGACGTAAGGCCGCGCAATGTGGTGGTGCTGGAGCCGGGCACGATTCCCAAGACGCCATCGGGCAAGCTGCGACGCGCGCACGCCCTGGCGCTGGTGACCTGATTGGTTGGGACCAATTCATCGCTCGGTGGCGAGTAGATTTGTTATGCAAGATGGCAGATTACGACGCCCAGCCTGGTCGGGAATCGCCGGCTCGGCCCGACGTGTCCGCCGCGCAGCGCGAAGCGGACGAGGTGGACCTGTATGCAAGCCTCACCGGCGTGGCCGGGCTGGTGGCCGGCGCTCGCGGGGTGATCGATCTGCTCGCGGACGTGGCCGAATTCGCGGCGCGGGCGATCCCAGGCGCCGACGGCGCGGGCGTCGCGTTGTTGCAGTCGCACGAGGGCATACCGCACATCAGGTCGTGGGCGGCCACCGCACAGTTCGTCGACGACATTGACAAGGTGCAGTACAAAGAGCTCCACGAGGGACCCTGCATCACGAGCATGGAGTCACAGCGCGTAGTAGTCAGCGGATCGCTGGGCAGTGACAGCCGGTGGCCCCACTTCGGTGGGCGGGTGGCGCGGATGGCCGTGCATTCCGCGCTGTCACTTCCGCTGATCGTGGGCGACCAGGTGATCGGCGCGATCAACAGCTATGCCTATAGCCGTGACGCGTTCGGCGAGCACGCCGTGACGCTGGGGACGCAATTCGCGGGGCCAGCGGCGGTGTCGGTGTACAACGGTCAGCTGCTCGACCGCGCGCAGGAGCGGACCAACCAATTGCTGCGGGCGTTGGGCAGCCGGGCGGTGATCGATCAGGCGATCGGGATCATCCGCAGCCGCTCGGGCGCGACCGCGGAGGAGGCATTCGACCGGCTGACGCGGCTGAGCCAGGCCGAAAACGTCAAGCTGGTGGTGGTGGCAACGCGGCTGGTGGACGAAGCGGTGCGGCGCGCAGTAGCACGTCGCGGCAGCTCGGCGTGAGAGCTCGCAGAAAATTGCTACCCTGCAATTGTTGAAATAACAGCCAGGCCGGAAGGAGGTGGCCGCAGTCTGCCGCCGCCTCGCATGAGCGCTCCGCTCGCGTCGGCCAAACCGGTGACATCCGCATGCCGGGAGCACCGTGATCGATTACAACTCATCCCCCGCAATCCCCATTCCCCTTGACGGCGTCCAGAGTGCCCAGGGCTGGAAGGGCGAACGCCGCAAAACTCCGCCTCGAAGTTCGGCCGAGGTGCTTCGGGGACGTCCCTCAGAGATGCTGCTGAGCCGGCTGGACTTTGCGACGATCGTCGTCGGACTCGACGGAGTCGTCGTCTACGCCAACCCCGCCTGCGAAAGAATGCTCGGTTACCACACGGCAGGGACCCTCGAGGGACAATCGCTGGCCGCGCTGCTCGTCGGGCAGTCAGGCGCTTCGCCAGAAGACTGGATCCGCCTGTTGCGCGATCCGGACGCCGTCACGAACTGGAACCACAGCGACGGCTACCCGATCGCCACCCTCGCATCGGACGCAACGCTTCTGCCTGCCACCGACTCGATGTTGATGGTCACCCTGACCGACGTCAGCGATCGGGTGTGGTCGGAGGTGGATAGAGCGTTCCGCTTTTCGCCGCAGCGCGGCGAATAACATCGCGCGAGCGGTTACGCACCGCCGTGCGGAGCCCGACGATCGGGCCACCCGAATCGGCAGCCGACGAATGACCGTCGGCGAACTTCCGTTCCGACGCGGTCTCCGGCGCATCGTCGCTCGACGCTTTAAGGAACACGTCCGGGAGTGCCAATTTGTGAATCGTCCTTAGCGTCAGAAAGTATTGGCGCACAAGCGGACCGCTGGTATAGGGCAGATCGTATTTGTCGCACAGCGCCTGCACCCTCACCGCGATCTCGGCGAGACGATTACTGGGTAGGTCGGGAAACAGGTGATGCTCGATCTGATAGCACAGGTTGCCGCTCGCGAACGCCAGCAACGGGCCGGCCTTGAAGTTCGCCGCGCCGAGCATCTGCCGCAGGTACCACTCTGCGTGCGACTCGTGTTCGAGGACGTCGGCGGTGAATTTCTCTGCGCCGTCGGGGAAGTGGCCGCAGAAGATCACGACGTACGCCCAGAGGTTGCGCAGGAGGTTGGCGGAGACGTTGGCGGCCAAGGTTCGGCGCCATTGGCGACGGCTCAGCGCAGGGAAGAGCACGTAGTCCTTGACGGCCTGCCGCGCGATCTTTGTAGCCAGCGTGCGTCTGGCCTTGGCCACCTTTCGGTCATCGGGTGCCAACCGATCGCGCTCGGAATGGACACCGTGAAGGCCGATGCCCCACTCGAAGATGCTGGCCAACAGCAGATTTCGCAGCGGCTGCAGCAGATGGGCGGGTTGCCAGGGCTCATCGCGGGTCACGCGTATCACGCCGAAGCCGAGATCGTCGTCGACGCCGACCACGTTGCTGAACACATGGTGGCGGTAATTGTGCGAGTACCTCCACTGCGAAGAGACGGCGACCATGTCCCATTCCCACGTGTTCGAGTGGATCTCGGGGTCGTTCATCCAATCCCATTGGCCGTGGCCGACGTTGTGGCCGATCTCCATGTTCTCGACACTCTTCGCGAAGGCCAGTGCTGCGGTCCCCGCGACGCAACCTGCCCGCGACCGGCTGCACCCGATGAGCAGGCGCGCCAGAAGGTCGAGCATCCGCTGGAACGTGATGGTCCGACGGATGTAGGCGGCATCTCGTTCTCCGAGTGACTCCTCGATGTCGCGGCGAACGGTATCCAGTTCGTCGCCGAGGGCCTCGATGTCTGCCTGGCTCAGATGTGCGTATGCAGCAATGTCGGCAATGGCCAATGGATGTCCTGTTGATCCGTCCGTCTCGCGATGGTGGGCTCGTGCGCGAACCCCGAAATTGCGGACCACCGGCCGAGATCGAAAACGAGACGGCAGCGCGTCGGCATAGGAAAAGCCTAGTGAGGACACTACATCGTGTCCATGGGCCCGCACCGTGTCGCCGAATGATTCCCTCCCTATCGACGCGATAACGTTGGTAATCGTGGCGGGGGTGACCGACGGGCTGGTCCTCACCGACGAGTTCCGTTATGCACTCGAGTTGCTGGCAGGCGGCAGACACGTCTTCCTGACCGGCAAGGCGGGCACGGGTAAGTCGACGTTGATTCGCTTGTTCATGGCCGAGACCCACCGCAATGTGGTCGTGGTGGCGCCGACGGGTATCGCCGCACTGAACGTTGACGGCTACACCATCCACCGGCTGTTCGGTTTCCGCACTTCGACGTCGCTCGATGACGTCCGCGGCGGCGAATACCGCCCGGGCCGGTTCGCCAAAACGCTCGCATCTCTGCAGACGCTGATCATCGACGAGGCGTCGATGGTGCGTGCCGACGTGTTCGACATGGTGGCGTCGGCCCTGTCGCGGTTCGGACCGGCACCAGGAACGCCGTTCGGCGGGGTGCAGATCGTGTTGGTAGGAGATCTCTGCCAGCTGCCACCGGTCGTCAGTGAGGATGAGGCTGGGTTCTTTTCGGCGGGCTTCTCGACCGGCTACGAGACGCCGTACTTCTTTTCCGCTCACAGTTTCGAGCGCGAGGACTTCCCGACCGTTGCGTTGACGACGGTGTTCCGTCAGCTCGGCGACGATCGGATGACGGCCATTCTCAACGAGATCCGCGAGGGTGTGCTGCTCGGTCATGCTCAGGAACAGCTCAACGCGCGCGCCGACGCGGACTTCGTTCCACCCGATGACGAGTTCTGGCTGACGCTGGCGCCGACCAACCGCCTGGTGACGGCGCGCAACCGCCAGCACCTCGAACGCTTGCCGGGTGATGAAATGGTTCACCGCGCGCGGGCGTCGGGAGATCTGTCGCTATTCGACCCGCCCGTCGAAGAAACCCTGCGCTTCAAGGTCGGTGCGCAGGTGATGATGCTGAACAACGACCAGGGCGACCGCTGGGTCAACGGCACCATCGGCCGGGTCATCGGCATCGACTACGACCGCTACGGAGCCGTCGTCGAAGTGGAGTTCGCAGACGGCTCCTGCGCCGACGTCACACCCTTCACGTGGGAGGCGACGCGGCCCGTGGTCTCCGGTGGCTCGTTGGGCCGCGAGGTGATCGGCTCGTACACCCAGCTGCCGTTCAAGCTGGCGTGGGCCATCACGATCCACAAGAGTCAGGGCCAGACGCTGGAGCGGCTGGTCGTCGACCTCACCGGCGGGATGTTCTCGACGGGTCAGCTGTATGTGGCGCTGAGCCGCTGCACGTCACTGGCCGGGCTGGTGCTGAAAAGGCCTGTGCTGCCTAAAGATCTGAAGACCGACCGTCGTATCGCCCGGTTCCTGCGGACTTCGGTCAGCGAATCGGGCGCCCGGCGATACTGCGCTATCGGCATGCTCACGGTTGGCGACGAGGGCCGGATGTCGCGGCCACGACCGGTTGAGCTCGCGGTGGCGTTCGACGATGGCACGGCGATTTCCACGTTGGTGAATCCGCAGCGGGATCTGGCGGATGCGCGAAAGACGTTCGGAATCAGCGTCTCCGACGTGTTACTGGCCCCGACGCTGCGGGAAGCGTGGGCGGTGATCGCGCCGATGCTTGCGGGCTGTACGCCGGTCGGTGTCGGAGTGGACGAGATGCTGGGCCTGATCGACTTCGAGCTCAAGCGATTGGGGTATGTCACGGCAATGCCGTTAGGCGTGGAGCTGCGGGGATCACGGGTGTCGGGGCGGACGGCCTTGGAGCGGGCGCGGTCGGCGCTTGAGGCGCACGGCGGGTCGGATACCGAAGCCGGCTCGTCGGCGTTCGAGGAACCTGAACCGGCGGAGTCTCTTTCGGGTCTCCTGGTCAGCAGGGACTCGGCGGTGCCGACCCCTGCCGCAGAGCATCTACCGGGGCTGTCGGCACTGCTGCGGGTCAGCCGGGACGTCGGCGCCGTGGTACTGGGCGTCGCAACGGCGTCAACAACATTTGATGACGCCTCCCAGACGACCTGGACAGCCCCCGCCCGGCAGTCGGTCGCCGATCAGTTGCGCGCGGCGGCTGAGCGGACGCAGCTGTCGGTGGAGGTGGTGAACCGGCTGCAGGAAGCGTCCAAGCTGCTGGGCGTCGAAATCGTCTCGGAGTCGGTGTTTTTGGAGCGCGACGATATCGGCGATGTCCTGGTACCGGGCGCGCGGATCTGTTTCACCGGCACTGCCCAGGACAACGCGGGACGGATCGTCGAGCGCTGGGAGATGGAAGAGCTGGCGGAATCCGCAGGGTTGAGGCCGGTCAAGTCGGTGTCGAAGACACGCTGTGAGGTGCTGGTGACGGCGGAGGCGGGTTCGCAGTCAGGGAAGGCGCGCAAGGCCCTGGAGTACGGAAAGCCGGTATTCACCGCCGACGAGTTCCTCGCGTGGGCGGCTCAGGTCCCGCCGCGCCGTTGAGGCAGTGGCGCGGCCCCGGCAACCTACCCTTCGTCCTGCACCGCTACATCCGAGTTGCCCTCCGCCTTCGCCGCCGCGCTGGTGTCTGGACTCTCCGATTCGGGAGCTGCCGCAGACTCGCCGCTGCCGCTGGCACCTTCATCCGGGGCGGCCTCTTCTGCCGGCGGAGCAACCGGCGGTTCGATCCACGTCAACGTTTCGCCGGCGCCGTTGTAGACGACGCTTGTCGGCGCTTCGCCCACGGCATCGAAGTAGACAATGCCGCTGGCGTGGCCGCCCGGCAGCAACGTCGTGCCGCTAAGGCCTTGCGGCGTCCAGACATTCGCGATGGCGGGATAGCTCTGCCCGCTGTCGGTTCGGGCGCTGAAGGCCCCGACCATAGGAGTGGGCATTCCGTTGATCGCGTCGGCGCGCACCGAGACTTCGTACAGCTGGCCGGTCACCGGGTACGGGATGGCGTCCTCGCTCGGGAAGAACCTCGTGACCGTGTAGCCGATCTCGCCGCCGTTGGGCTCGGCGACCGTCTGCTGGAGACCGAACACTTGGGGGTCGGCGGCCGACGCCGGCGCCATGGCTCCAAAGCCGAACACAACGGTTACGCCTGCGAAGGCCGCAGCTAACTTTTTGATTTCCACCTTGACTGACCTCTTGGGTTGACCTGCGGTGACTAGGCGAACAGTACTCTTCAAGATCACTGTCGGAAACCTGTGGGGCGTACTGTTCGGGCGTGCAGGTCGACGCTATGACGATTCCACAGCCTTTGTCCAGGATCGGCGATCTGGCGCGAAGTGTGCAGGTCGCGGGCTTCTCGGGGTTGCTGTTCACCGAAACGGGCCGGACGGCCTACCTCAATGCGGCGTTGGCATCGCAGGCGGCGCTGGGTCTGGAGCTGTCGACGGGCGTGGCGGTGGCGTTCCCACGGAGCCCGTTCGTGACGGCGGCGACGGCCTGGGAATTGCAGGAGGCGACAGGCGGCAAGTTCCGGCTGGGCCTGGGCACGCAGGTGCGCACGCATGTGGTGCGGCGATACGGGATGGATTTCGAGCGGCCAGGCCCGCGGCTGCGGGATTACGTACGAGCGGTGAAGGCGTGCTTCAAGGCGTTCCGGACAGGGACGCTGGATCACCACGGCGATTTCTACAGCCTGGACTTCATCACGCCGCAATGGAGCGCGGGGCCGATCGATGCGCCGGATCCGAAGGTGGACATCGCCGCCGTGAATCCGTGGATGCTGCGGATGGCAGGCGAGGTGGCGGACGGGGTGCATGTGCATCCGCTGGGCGAGCCCGGGTATATCGCGAGGCATGTCGTGCCGAATGTGGCTGAGGGAGCCGAGAAGTCGGGACGCTCACCGAACGACATCGCGGTGATTGTGCCGGTGATGACGATCGTCGGCGACAGCGACGAAGAACGGCACAATGAGCGTGAGCTGGTGCGGGCGAGCATGAGCTTCTACGGGAGCACGCCGAATTACGGGTTCATCTGGGACGAGGCGGGATTCGAGGGGACGACAGCGCGGATCCGGGAGAAGCAGAAGGAGGGCGACTTCAAGGGGATGGCGACGCAGATCACCGACGAGCACATCGCGACGTTCGCGACCGAGTCGACATGGGACGGCTTGGCCAACGCACTGACAGCGAAATACGGCGGAACGGCGACGCGCATCGTCCTCTACAACGCCATGGGCGATCATGACCGCCTCGAGCGATACGGCGCCGTCGCGCGACAGATAGCTCAGGGAGAGTAGGGCCGCGTGGCGCCCTCCGCGCGGACCGAACCCCTGCGTCGTTCGACGCCTGCGGCGGACAGTGGGGTGGCGATCTCTTCCAGCGACTTGCCTTCGGCATCGACCGCGAGGAACCAGGCGACCAGGCCGCCGGCGATCATCACGGCCGCACCGAGCAGATAGCCGAGGAACAGCAGGAAGGGGCGGGAGCCGTCGCCGATGAGCGCGCCGTAGATCACCGGACCGAGGGCACCGAAGCACTGTGCGATGGCGAAGAACACCGCGATGGCCTTCGCCCGGACCTCGAGCGGGAATATCTCGCTGACGGTGAGATAGGCGGCGCTGGCCCCGGCTGATGCGAAATAGAAGATGACACACCAGGCGATCGTCTGAGTGATCGCGTTGAGCACCCCGGCGTTGAACAGGACCGCGCTGACGGCAAGCAGAAGGCCGGACAATATGTACGTCCCGGCGATCATCTTCTTGCGGCCGATGGTGTCGAAGAAATGCCCAATGGTCAACGGACCCGCTAGGTTTCCGACGGCGAATGCGATGAGGTACAGCGGCGTCGACCCCGAGGGCACCCCGTAGAACTTGCCGAGCACCAAGGTGTACGTGAAGAAGATGGCGTTGTAGAGGAACGACTGGCTGATCATGAGTACCGCACCCAAAATGGAGCGGGTCGGGTAGTCGCGGAACAACACTCGTGTCAGCGCGAGATAGCCGATCTTCTCGGTCGGCCGCAGCTCGATGGCTCTGGTCTCGTCGACCGGGGGCAGTTTGACACCGGTGGCCTCCACCTCCTGCTCGATATAGGAGATCGACTGCTCGGCGTCGTCGACGCGGCCGTTCATCACCTGCCAGCGCGGGCTCTCCGGCAAGTGCCGTCGCACAAACAGAATCACCAGCCCCAACACCGGGCCGATCAGGAAGGCCAGCCGCCAACCCAGGCTGAGGTCGATGACCTTGAGGAACACGAACGTCCCGAGAGTGCCGAGAATCGCACCGCCCCAATACGTTCCGTTGACCGCGATGTCGACTCGGCCCCGGAAGCGGGCGGGGATCAGCTCGTCTATTGCCGAATTGATGGCGGCGTACTCGCCGCCGATGCCCATGCCTGCGATAAACCGGGTGACATACAGGAACACGATCCAGCCCACGCCGTTGCCCAGTGTCAATGCCGTGAGACCGCTGCCGATGAGGTAGACGCCCAGCGTGACCATGAAAAGGTTGCGCCGGCCGAGCTTGTCCGACAGTCGCCCGAAGAACAGTGCGCCGACGACCTCACCGGCCAGATACACGCTGGCGATGAATCCGACCGCCGCCGACGACAGGGCAAGCGTCTCGGGCTGGGTGAGCGTGTCGGCCACCGAGCTGGCCACGGTGATCTCTAGCCCGTCGAGGATCCAGGCCACACCCAGCGCGACGACCATGCGGGTATGGAACGGCGACCAGGGCAGTCGGTCGATCCGTGCGGGAATGATGCTGCGGATCACGCCTTGGGTCTCAGTTGGCGCTGCCATGGTCGCCTCCTTGCGAACAGGACAAATATTGAACACCGCTTTCCCATGACTTTGGACTCGCAAACCTTTCGACGCACCGCAGACTTGCCTGATACTCGTTCGCACGTGTCAACTGGTTCCATGGAGGCCACCGTGATCCGCAGTTCCGATGGTGACGCGGAGTCTCCGTGGTCGCCACGGGAGTGTGAGCTGCTTGCGGTGACGCTGGAGCTGCTGCAGGAACACGGCTACGACCGGTTGACCCTCGATGCGGTGGCCGCCACCGCGCGCGCCAGCAAGGCCACGCTCTACCGACGGTGGCCGACCAAGGCCGAACTCGTGTTGGCCGCATTCGTCGAAGGCACCCGGCAGGTCGCGGTCGACCCGGACACCGGCACGCTTCGTGGTGATCTGCTGAAATTGGGCGAGCAGATCTGCGCTCACGTCAGCACCCATGCGAGCACCATTCGGGCGGTGCTTGTGGAAACGTCTCGGAGTACCGAGCTCGACGCCATGATGCAGGAACAGTTCCTTGACCAGCGGAAAGCGCTCATGGCAAACGTCCTCGCCCGAGCGGTCGATCGCGGTGAGATCGAGGGCTCCGCCGTCACCGAGGACCTCTGGGACATGTTGCCCGGCTACCTCATCTACCGCTCGGTGCTGACCGGCCGTGCCCCGTCCGGCCGCACCATCCAAGAACTCGTCGACAACGTGCTGCTCCCGGGCCTCACCCGCCACAATGTCGGGCGCTCATGACACGCCCGCGCGCACCCGTACCGCTTGTGCGGTCCGGTCCCGTACCGTACTGTCAACTAGGTTGATATGGCTTCCCCGCTGAAGAAACGTCGTACCGTCCGTCAACGTGTCGCCGCTCGTCGAAAGGGTCGCGGATGCAGCGGTTTTCGCTCGGAAGCCGATTGTTGCGACGGTGGATGCTTCTGGTCGCCGTGCTCGTGGTCGCGATCGCGGGACTCGCGGTGTACCGCCTCAACGGCATCTTCGGCTCCAAGGACGTCACCTCCACCCCCAGCGGAGCAGCCAACGAGATCGTGCCGTTCAACCCCAAGCACGTCGTCATGGAGGTCTTCGGCGCTCCTGGCACCGTCGCGACCATCACCTACCTGGACGTCAACGCCCAACCACAGCACGTCGACGACGCGACGCTGCCGTGGGCCTACGACACCACCACCACCCAACCGGCCGTCTTCGTCAACGTCTCGGCCCAAGGTGACAGCGACTCCATCGGCTGCCGCATCAAGATCGACGACGTCGTCAAAGACGAGCGCACAGTCAATACCCTGAACGCCTTCACCTACTGCTTGGATAAGTCCGGATGAGCAACCACCTCGCCGAACGCCCAACACTGACCGACCGGGTCGCCAGGTGGATTCGTTGGCTCTGCGTGCCGATCGTGTTGTTCTGGCTGGCCGTCGCCGCCCTGACGAACGTGCTTGTGCCGCAACTGGAGGCGGTGGGTGAACAACACAACGTGGCGTTGAGCTCTCCGGATTCGCCTTCACTGCAGGCGTTCCAGCGCATCGGCAAGGTGTTCCACGAGTTCGACTCCGACAGTGCGGCGATGGTGGTGCTCGAAGGCGACCAGCCCCTCGGCGCCGAAGCGCACCGCTACTACGACGAGCTGGTCAAGCGATTCAACGAAGACACCAAGCACGTCGAGCATGTGCAGGACTTCTGGGGCGATCCGCTGACCGCCGCGGGCTCGCAGAGCCCGGACGGGAAGGCCGCCTACGTCCAGGTGTTCCTCGCAGGCAACCAGGGCGAGGCGTTGTCGCTGGAATCGGTCGACGCGCTTCGCGACATCATCGCCAAAACGCCTGCCCCGCCGGGCATCCACGCCTACGTCGCAGGCTCCGCAGCCCAGATCGCCGATCAGTTCGAGGTGGGCAACGAGAGCACCGTGACGGTCACATTGTTGACGGTCGGTGTGATCGCGCTGATGTTGCTACTGGTCTACCGCTCGCCGATCACGATGATCCTGGCCCTCGTCACGGTGCTCGTCGAGATGTCGGCGGCGCGCGGGATCGTGGCGTTCTTGGCGAACGTCGGAGTCATTGGCCTGTCGACGTATTCGACCAACCTCCTGACGCTTCTGGTCATCGCCGCCGGAACGGACTATGTCATTTTCCTGCTCGGCCGATATCACGAGCGGCGAAACGAAGGCATGGACCGGGAGGCCGCCTTCTACGACATGTACCGCGGGACGTCGCACGTGATTCTCGGCTCGGGCCTGACCATCGCCGGCGCGGTGGCCTGCCTGTACTTCACCCGCCTGCCGTATTTCCAGAGCCTCGGGATTCCCGCCGCGATCGGCGTGCTCGTTGCATTGATCGCCTCGTTGACGCTCTCGCCCGCCGTGCTGGTGATCGGCAGCCGGTTCGGACTGCTGGAGCCCAAGCGCAAGACGGCCAAGCGGGGCTGGCGGCGGATCGGGACGGCGATCGTGCGGTGGCCGGGGCCGATTCTGATCGCCACGCTGGCGCTCGCCTTCGTCGGGCTGGCCGCGCTGTCCGGTTACAAGGTGAGTTACGACATCAGCCGGTACATGCCGGCCAGTGCCCCGTCCAATGTGGGATACGCCGCCGCGGAGCGGCACTTCTCGAAGGCGCGGCTGAATCCCGAACTGCTGATGATCGAGACCGATCACGATCTTCGTAATCCCACCGACATGATCCTGCTGGAGCGGGTGGCCAAGGCCGTCTTCCACACCGACGGCATTGCGCAGGTGCAGTCGATCACGCGGCCGCTGGGTACGCCGCTGGACCACACGTCGATCCCGTTTCAGATCAGCGCGAACAGTGCAGCGCAGATCAACAACCTGCCCTTCCAGCAGGACCGGGCCGCCGACCTTCTCAAGCAAGTGGGCGTCATCAACGACACGATCAACATCTTGCGGCAGCAGTATTCCTTGCAGCAGCAGTCCAGCGACATCACACACGAGCAGAGCGAGGCATTCAAACAGACCGTCGCCGTCGCACAGGATCTGCGCGACAAGATCGCCAACTTCGACGATTTCTTCCGCCCGATTCGCAACTACTTCTACTGGGAGCCACACTGTTTCGACATCCCGGTGTGCGCCGCGTTGCGGTCGCTCTTCGATGCGCTCGACGGGATCGACGCGCTGACAGACCAGCTTGCCAGCGTCTCGGGGAGCATCGCCAAGCTGGATGAGCTGCAGCCGAACCTGCTCGCGCTGATCCCGCCGCAGATCCAAAATCAGCAGACCAACCGCGACCTGACGATGACGAACTACGCCACCACGTCGGGCATTTACGACCAGAGCCAGGCGGCGCTGCAGAACTCGACCGCGCTCGGCCAGGCGTACGACGCGTCGAAGACCGACGACTCCTTCTATCTACCGCCCGAGGCGTTCAGCAATCCCGAGTTCCTGCGCGGGTTGAAGCTGTTCCTCTCGCCGGACGGCAAGGCCGCGCGGATGATCATCACCCACGACGGGGATCCGGCTACGCCCGAGGGTATTTCACACATCAACACGATCAGACACGCGGCGCAGGAGGCCGTGAAGGGTACGCCGTTGGCCGGGTCCAAGATCTACATCGGTGGTACAGCGGCCACCTACAAGGACATTTCGGAGATGGCGCATTACGACCTGATCATCGCAGGCATCGCCTCGCTGAGCCTCATCCTGCTGATCATGATGTTCATCACGAGGAGTCTGGTTGCGGCGCTCGTCATCGTGGGCACCGTGGCGCTGTCGTTGGGTGCGTCAGTCGGCCTGTCGGTGTTGGTGTGGCAGCACCTGTTGGGCATCAACTTGTATTGGGTGATATTGCCTTTGGCGGTGATCCTTCTGCTCGCCGTGGGGTCGGACTACAACCTGCTGCTGGTCTCCCGGTTCAAGGAGGAGATCCATGCCGGCATCAACACCGGCATCATCCGGTCGATGGCCGGGAGCGGTTCGGTGGTGACGGCCGCGGGGTTGGTGTTCGCGTTCACGATGGCGTCGTTCATCTTCAGCGACCTGACGGTGCTCGGCCAGATTGGCACGACGATCGCACTTGGTCTGATGTTCGACACGCTGATCGTCCGATCGTTCATGACGCCGTCGATCGCCGCGCTGCTCGGACGCTGGTTCTGGTGGCCGGTGCGAGTGCGTCAACGGCCAGTCCCCCAGAAGTTCGGCGACGAGACCACGCGACAGCTATCACTGTTCTAATCGGATCGGTTGCGGCACCGACAACTTGAGCTCTTCGCGGGACCACCTGCCGATCTGGTGGCGTCAGCATATGTTGACGCGCCCCAAAAGCGCACCTACCGCGTGAGCGCGGACGCAATACCCGTGTGTCCGAAGGCGTCGCCTTTCCAGAGCAGTGGCTCACGTGTGTCGAGCGCCAGTGCGTAGGAAAGGCAGTCGCCGAAGTTTAATCCGGCACGGTGGCCGCTTCCCTTCCCAAAGTCTGCGTACGCCTGGCGGGCCAGGCGGGCGTGGTGCTCGGTCACGGGCTCGATCATGATCTTCGCTTCGGCAAGCAGCTCGTCGAGGCTTCTACTGACGACCGGATCTCGCTGGGTGTCCAAAACTACTCCGCACTCGAGATAGCTTGCCGCAGAGAGCCTTCGCACGTTGGCACCCGCGATGGCGTGGGCGTAGATCGCCGCGTCATCCTCGGCAGTGAGGATCGCGATGACTGCCGAGGTGTCGACGATCACGTCGGCAGGCCACGGTCGTCGTAGAGCAACGCGCTTGAGACTCACCGGTGATTTGAGCGATCCGCTTGACGACCTCATGGACCGACTCGTCCTTGATGTTCAGAGCCATTGGTACCTTTCTACCCAGCATGTGCGGATCGGCCCAGCTTGGTCTGTTTCGATTGTTTCAATGACACGACCGGGTGTAGGCTTTCTGTATGACCGCCGCCGCTACCCCGCTCGCTCATCAGGTGGCCGTCCGCGCGCAGAAGGACAGGCGATTCGCAAGAGTCCTCGATGCCTTGCTCGCCGCCCCGACGACTCCACAGGGAACCTTGGAGCGAGTCGCGGCGCGCACGCTGAGCGATCAGCGCCGCGCCACGCTCGTCGAGGATTTCGTCGACGGTTCGCTGCGGACGCCGGACGTGCAGGCGCTTTTGAAGTTGCGTACGCCTCAGGCGGTTCACCGGCTTCGGAGCCGAGGCAAGCTGATCGGCAGTGCTGTCGGTAACCAGACCTGGTTTCCTGCTTGGCAATTCGATGGTGGCCGGACGCGCCCAGACCTACCGCGGATACTCGAGCTACTAGCACGCTTCACCTCGGATCCCCTGGCCGCCGACCGGATCATGCGACTCAAACATGATGAACTCGGCGACATTTCGCTCGTGGAGGCCCTGCGCAACCCCAAGACCGCCGATATCGCCTGGCGGATGCTGACCTCCCTCGGTGCCTAAGCTTCCCGCCGGCTACCTCGCCCCGTTCGCCGATGACAGGCCCGCCGGCCTGCGCCGTCGATCGATTCCGGCAGGAAGCGAGATATGGCGAGTGGACGCAGCCCCGCCCGCCGCCTGGGACTGGGCCGGCTTTGCAGAACCCCGTTACCGCTTCGATCCGCGACCGGGTGCCTTCCGCACTCGGTATGCCGCGGCCACACTTACCGGCGCCTTCCGAGAGCGATACCGATCGACGGGACTCGTAATTCCGGCCGACCATCGAACTCACCACCTTGTCCGACTCGTATCCGCGCGTAACCTGCGGGTGCTCGACCTGCGCACCGAGAAGAACCTCGACGTGCTCCAAGTGGACGACCAGATCAGCACCGGGCACCATCCTGACGTCTGGGCCACGTGCCATCGACTTGTCGACGCCACCAGGCGCTGGTGGACCGATATTGATGCCATCGTCTATCGGTCTCGCACGACGCCTGAATCGTCGCTGAATTACGCATTCTTCAGCGACGATGGGTTCGATGTCGAGTCGTGGTCCCTTGGCGAGCGGATCGACGTACTGACCGCTCTCGTCCTGCACCAGGGCTTCACCGTCAACTGGGATTTCGACGTCGATTAGTGACTGCACCTTGTCGCACGGCAGAAGTAACGTCGACCTTGTTATGGCACGCCTCGAAACACGGGTGGCACGGATCGCTGAGACACTGCTGGCCGAACGGCGCTCTGTCCGTCCCATCGATGTGCTCGTCGGTCTCGGCTGGTTGGCCCAGTCGAATGTCGAGCGGTGGGAGCGAGGCCGTGTTCCGACGCTCGATCGCTGCATTGGAGTCGACTCCGAGAAGGTCACCGCAGCCTTCACAGCGTTGCAGCACTGGGCCGAAGATCGTGGGCTCAAGGCGTCAGAACGCGATTACCAAGATCTGCAATTCACCGCCGACGGTGACGCAGACGGCGAACGCGCCTACCGCACCCATTGGGCGTCGACCGACGTTCCTGACCCTGTCGTCGAGCGCCCACCCCGTCCCGGACGGATCTTTGTGATCTCTCCCCACAACGAGTGGACGTGCGCATGCTGCGGTGACACCGGCGACTTTCTGCTCAAGGACAAGGCGGGTGCACTGTGCCTGGACTGCTCCGACCTCGGCCACCTCGAGTTCTTGCCGTCCGGGAACACCGCGCTCACCCGGCGCGCCACGAAAGGCAGCCGACTGTCGGCTGTGGTGGTGCGCTGGAGCACACGACGCAATCGCTATGAACGGCAAGGCATCCTGGCGGAGCCGGCAGCGATCGAGCAGGCCGCACAAGAGTGCCTCTCCGATGCCGACGTTCGCGCCCGCCGCAGGATACGCGAACAGAGCCGCCGGGCCGATCAGGACGCCCGCTTCCAGAGTGAGTTCGCCATGGCGATTCGTGAGCAGTTCCCGGGTTGTCCGGTCGACCGCGCCAAGGCGATCGCATTTCATGCGGCGGCACGCGGAAGCGGCCGTGTGGGACGAAGCGCCGCCGGGAGAGCCTTGGACCGCGACGCTGTACGCCTCGCCGTCGTCGCCTCCGTCCGCCATATCGACACCGAGTACGACGCCCTGCTCATGTCAGGTGTCGACCGCGAATCGGCGCGAGCACAAGTTCACCAGCGTGTCGAAGACGTCGTCAACGCATGGCGCGACGGTGTGGCGATGCTCGACGGATAGCATTTCTGCGTCTCCGTCACATGCGCAACAGCGGCCACAACTCCGGCGCGGTGTGTCGATTGCAAGCCGTCAACAATTGCTGACGCTCCGCGGTCGGCACCGGTTCGTGACTGTCGGCGAGCCAAAGCTGATGCGTTGACCCTCTACGAACGCCAGTATGTTCGGCACATGGAGCCCGGCAATCTCGCAGCCAGCGATTGCACGCCGTCCTCAATTGATGACGCCTCACCTACCGAATCGCTTCCTCCTGAAGCGCCAGATCCGCCTCGCGGAGGAGCACCTCCTCCGCCTCCTGATAGAGCCGCCACGCTTCCTCGGGCGTATCACCGACGGCGGTCATGCCGATGCGGCCGCACTCGGTGAGGCAGCTGATCATGTGGAACACCACGCCCGTTCGCCGCGACTGGTCGAAGTGCAAACCGTGCTGCACGACCACGTCGAAGAGGTCGTCGACGGTCAGCACCTTGAGCCGGTCGTCCTCGAGATGGTCCGTCGCAACCAGATACTTGCACAACCCTTCGGGAGTCAGGAACACGCCTCGCTCCCCGTCGTAATTGCCGCCGCACAAGAACTGCAGCGTGAGGAACGGATGCGTCGTCCCGCCCTTGCGCAGGTTCAGCTCGATCGCATACGGCGTCCATTCTCCCGATTCGTCCTTCACGGTCACGAAATCCACTGCGAAGCGGCCTAATACGCCGCGCTGCGCGAGGTGACGCCCGACCACCATCGCCGGTTCGGCGATCTTCGCCGCATATCCCTGGTCGGCCGGGAACACACAACCGAGATACTTCTGACCGCTGGCCCCGCCGAGGAGTTGGTCGTGTGTGGACAGCAGTTCCACTGTGCCGTCCGGCAACGCCCGCATCTGCACGCTCGGGCTCTCCAGCGCAACCCCGGTGATCCGCTCTTCGACGATGCCGCCGCCCTTCTCGAAACGGTCCAGGAAGTCGGGCACCGTCAGCTTCTCCGACTCCGGTCGGATCTGCTGCAACCGCTCGGCGATCGCCGAGGCTTCGTCCGCCGCACCGGGCGCAGGCAGATCGTCGAGATCCATCGATGCATTGCCAGAGCCCGACACGCCCTCGTTGATCTTGACGATCGCGTGCTTGATGGACGGGCGGCGCGCCCGCATGCCTTGGACAGCGGCCACGATGTCGTCGACGCTGTGCAGGTCCTCGGCTCCGATCGGATACTGCACCCCGCACTCCTCGAACATGCGGCGGCAGCCCGTCTTGCTGCCTAGGTCGACGAGCCGCGGATCGGCTCCATACATCGGAATGCCCAGCGACAGCGCCACATCCCGCTCGAGCTGCGTGGTGTTGTACGGGATCAGATGAGAGCGCTCGGGGTTCGGGATCAGTGACCGGATCTCCCTCAACAGCCTCGGCCGCGCCAGCAGCTTCGAACTGAGTGACATTCCCGACGCGTCGCCGACCGGGACCAGCGTGAGCCGGGCGCGGGCATGGCTGGGTATGACGCCGGGCAACAGCCCGAGGTAGTACTCGATGATCGCTTCCGAAATCGGCTGCGATGTCACATAAATCATCCGCAACCGCGGCTGCCGAAGAAGCAGCAGGAGGAACAGCGCGCGCTCCTCCATCGCCTGATTGACGGTGCCGCTGGCCGCGGTCGTGCGCTCGATGCTGATCGAGGGCACCACGACGACCGATTCGTCTTCGAGGTTCTTCTGGATCGAATCCCAGGCCTGACCCATTGACTGCTGCAGCTCGTCGAACACGCGGTAGCGGTCTTCTTCGTTGAGCTGTACCAGAGTTCGGCTCGGGGCTTGGACTTGCGTCATGTGCTCACCTCGTTCATTTCGCAGATGTTGTGGACTCGCACGGTCCGGCTGAATCCCTTGGGTTGCACGTCGCCGACGAACTCGGCGACGGCCTTGTCCTCGATGGCTGCGAGGATTTGGTCGGTGACCAGTACCTGCCACGGCCCGGCGTCCGAGCACAGGCGGGCGGACATGTTGGTGACGCTGCCGATGGCGGCGTAGTCGAAGCGGCCTTCGAAGCCGATACGGCCGAGCGTCGCGAAACCTTGGGCGATCCCCTGCCCCAGAGCGAGATCGTGGCCGCGCCGACGCCATCCGACGGACAGGTCCTTGACCGCGTCCCGAATTTTCAGCGCCATCCGGACCGCGCGTTCGGCGGCATCGTCGTGCAGGATCGGATCGTTGAAGAACACCATGATGCCGTCGCCGGTGAATCGCTCCAGGGTGCCTTGGTATTCGTGGACCAATGCACCTAATGCCGTGTGGTACTGGGCGAGGACACTCATTACCTCCTCCGGCTCGCTGGCCTCGGCGAACGGGGTGAAGTTCCGAATATCGGCGAACAGCACGACGATTTCGCGCCGGTGGCTTTGGAGCATGCTCTCGTCGCCGGTGACGAGGTCGGCCAATTGCGGTGACAGGAAACGGCGTAACCGGTTCGAGCGCTCCAGCTCGTTAACCTGCTCGGCGACGCGGGACTCGAGCTGTGTGTTCCATTCGGCCAGCTCGGCGGCCTGTCGTCGGATGGTGTCGTGGTACCGCTTGATCCGAGCCAGCGATGCGACGCGGGCCAGCAGCTCGCTCTGGTCGAATGGCTTGGTGATGAAGTCGTCGGCGCCGGCCATCAGGGCGTTCAGTCGCTGCTCGCTGCCGCTGGCCGTGATCATCACGACGGGAAGGAACTCCGTCGACTGATTGGACCGGATCTTGCGGCACACTTCGTAGCCGTCCATTTCCGGCATCACGACATCGAGCAGCACGATGTCGATGTCTTCGGTATCGAGCAATGCGAGCCCGTCGGCTCCCGACGATGCGGTCAACACGCGATGTCCGCGCGGGCTCAACACCGCGTCGAGCAGACGCAGGTTCACCGCCTGGTCGTCGACCGCCAAGACAGTTACCGGATCATCCATCAACCGCCCCCTTCCTGCAATGCGCCAACCTTCCGCAATGCGCCGATCAGGTCGTCGCGACTGACCGGCTTGAGCAACTGGATGTCGGCGCCGGCCGCCATTCCCCTGTGCCGGTCGTCGACGATCGAGGCGATGACGACGGGAATGGCGGCGGTGTCGTCGGCCGCCTTGAGTTCGGCCAACACCTGCCAGCCGTCGAGCCGCGGCAGCTTGATGTCGAGCACGACCGCGGCGGGCAGCACCTTGCGGATCAACTCGAGACCGCTGACGCCGTCGGTTGCGCGGAGCACCTGCACCTGCGCGTCTTCGAGGTATGCCGACATGAGGTCGAGCGAAGCCCGGTCGTCGTCGACGAGAACCACGACCGGGAACTCGCCGTCACGCTGCTCAGTGCTCACTTCGGCGGCTCGCGTCGCCGTCGGAATAGCGAAGCCGAACGTACTCCCCTCACCTACCGTGCTGTCCAACCACATTCGCCCGCCGAACAGCGCGACGATCTTCCGGCACAGCGTCAGCCCGAGCCCCGTCCCCTCTTCCCGTGTCGGCCCGCGGCCACCCTGCTGGAACGAGTCGAAGATCTTTTCCTGATCCTCGGGCGGCACCCCGATACCCGTGTCGGTCACCGTGACAATCAGTTCGGCGTCCTTCCGGTTGGCGCGGAGGGACACGCTGCCGCCGTCCGGTGTGAACTTGACCGCGTTGTGCAGCAAGTTCAACACGACCTGTTTGAACCGCAGCTCGTCCGCCTCGATCTCACCGACGTCGTCGGCGATCTCGACCGAGATCGTGATGGCGTGCGCCGCGGCGCGCTCGCGCACCATCGCCAGCGTGTACTCGAGGGCGCTGGCGACCGAGAAGACGCTCGGATCGAGCACCATCTGGCCCGCCTCGACCTTTGACAGGTCGAGGATCTCGTTGAGGAGCGCCAGCAGATGTCGCCCTGAGTTCCAGATATCACGAAGGTATTCCTCCTGACGCTCGTTGATCTCGCCGAACATCCGCTCCAGCAACACTTCCGAGAAGCCGATGACGGCGTTCAGCGGCGTTCGCAGTTCATGGGACATGCTCGCCAGGAACTCCGACTTGTGATTGCTTGCGATTTCGAGCTCGCGACTCTGCGTTTCGAGCTCGCGATACAGGCGGGCGTTGACGATCGCGAGCGCCGATTGACTGGCGAAGGTTTCGAGCAATTCGACGACGTCGGGTGGGTAATCGCCGGTGCCACGTCGGCGGATCACCAGCACGCCGATCATCTCGTCGCCGACGATCATTGGGACGGCGAGTACCGATCGCCAGCCGTCCCGGAAGATGGTTTCCAGGAAATCGTCGCGTTCCACTGCGCCTAGATCGGGAATCTCGAGCGGCTGGTCAGCGAGGACGGTCTGGCCGATGAGGCTCGACTTGCGGTCAATGGTGATGTCCCGCAACAGCTCCCACAGGGCCGGGCTGCTGCCGTATCTGCCGCGGACGTGGAACGAGTCGGTCGCCTCGTCGTACTCCAGGATCGACCCGCCCTCGGTGCTGAGGGTGATGTCGCCGAAGCCGAGGTTGGTCAATCGCACGGCGTTGGTGACGATGCGTTCAAGGACCTCGTCGAGGTCGAGGCTCGATCCGACGGCTTCGTCGACCTCGCGGAGGGCTTCGAGTTGTTCGACCTTGTCCGAAAGCTCGGCGCCCCGCGATTCGAGGGCGCGCATCAGGTCGACCTGGCGCAGCACGATCGCGCCCTGCACGGCGAACTCCTCGAGGAGTTGACGCTCACGGCCGTCGAACGGCGCGACATCGGTGCGCCACATCGCCAGCACACCGACCACCTCGTCCTGCAGGACCATCGGCGTCGACATCAGCGTGCGAAAACCGGTGAGCCGCTGCAGATCCAGGCGCCCGTAGTCGGCGTCGGCGAGCACGTCGAGGATCTGGACGGTGCTCTTCTCCTCGGCCGCGCGGCCGACAGTCGATGACCGGTTTCGCGCGATTGGGTGCGCCATCAGGTATCTGCGGTACTCCTCGGGAGTCTCGTCGGAAACCCGGGACAGCCGGAACACGTCGCCGTCGCGGATGAACAGCTGAGAGGCCGCCGCCCCGCACAGGCGCGCCGCGTATTCGAGCACGGTGTCCAGGACCGCGCCAGGGTCGAAGGCGTGGCGGCCGAGCGCCGCAAGGATCTCCCGGCTCGCGGCCAACTGCTCGCGGGCGTCATGCAGTTCGCGATCCTGGTCGGTCATGTCCGTCGCTTCTCGGACTTGTTGACCGTGATGGTGGTCCAGGCGCCGACGTGAATGCGGTCGCCGTCGGCCAGTGCGGTCTCCACGCCGTTTCCGAGCAGGTCGTCGCTGTCGTTGAGGCTTGTGCCGTTGGTCGACCCGAGGTCGGTGATCGTCAGGTCGGAGTCCTTGAGTTGCAGGACGGCGTGCTGCGTGGAGACGCCGCGGTCAATCGGGTGGATACCGAGGTCGATGCCGGGATCGACGCCTTGCCTTCGGTTGCCTCGCCCGATCAATGTGTTGTCGTACAGCCTGATTCGGCGTTCAGGAAAGACTTCCGGGAACTCGACGGTATCGGGGCCACCGCGGGCGATGACGCGCTTGTAGTACTCCTTGTCCGCGGAGACGACGGCGGTCCATTGGACCTGTGTCTCGGCGGCCGAAGGTGCGGCCTCCATTTTGGGGGGTGCGGGGAGCGCCGAGTCGTGCCCGCACGATTCACAGAACCGCCCGCTGATCGATGCACCGCAGGCCGGACACGACGTCGCGGCTGCGGGCTTTGTCGCGGGCGGCGCAACGGGCGATCCGCACACCGTGCAGTAGTCGGTGGCGTCTGTGGCATGACCGTCAGGGCAGGTCGGCATCAGGCCTCCTTCCGTACGCGCGCGGTTCGGGTGGATCGCGCGTCGAGGGCCATCTCGTCTGCGGCGGCGACGTCGGGCCGCAACCGGGCGGTACCGGTGTGTTCATCGACCTCGATCAACTTGTCGAGCAGCAGCTTCGCGGTGTCGTTGCCGGATTCGACGGCGAGTTCCCTGGCCCGCCCCAGCTTTGCGGTCGCCGTGGCGGTGTCGCCGTTTCTGCGCGCCTCCAAGCCCTCTTGAATGTCCTGCGCGAGTTTCGCCTGACCTGTGTAGTGCGCCACCCGTTCACTGATCCCGGCCGACAACGCGGTGTCCGTGGTCCACTTCGCAATGACGCGTCCCTCGCCGAGTTTCTCGTCGCCGGCGACGACATTGATACGCGCCGCGAGCTTCTCGCGACCTGCCGGGGCCGGTTCGACCTCGACCTGTAGGTGGTAGTCGCGGTCCTCGTGACCCCATGCGCCGAGCGGGTAATCGCCCCACTGACTCTCCACCTCGACCCGGCGTGCAGTGAGGTCCTCTACCGTCGGCGCGACCTGTTTGACGAACACGACGCGCGCGCCTGCCGGAGTCCACAATCGCAGCGTCAGATCGGGAATCGACTTGGCCATGGAGTCGCGCATCATCGCCGCGAAGTCGTCGGCGAGATCTGCCGGGTCGGCGACGATATCGACGGTGCCATGCAGGGCAGACGAGATCGCCCTTAGCTCCTCGACGCGCCAGTCGGTGCCCACTCCTCGGCAGTCACAGGTGAATTCGCCTTCGCTGAGCCCGATCTGCTCGCCAAGATCCTCGGGTGTTTCGTGCTCGTCCTTTCCGTCGGTGAGCAGGATCGCGTGCGTGAGCGCACCGGGAAACCGGCCGGCGATCTTACGAACATGGGCCAGCCAGGTGCCGATCGCCGTCCCGCCGTTGGGCTGCAGCCCGTCCACGGCTCGTGCGGCTGCCGCTCTGGTGGCATTGCTGGCCTGCACGGGTAGACCGTCGTCCGGATATACGGGCCGGGCCATCTCGGATCCGGCGACGACCGTGAAGTAGGTGCCGTCGACCATTTCGTCGACCGCGGCGGCGGTGGCCCGCTTCGCTTCTTCGAACTTGTCACGCGGCGACAACATCGACGTCGAGCAGTCGATGATGATGGCCTCAACCCGTTCCGGTGCCTTGTCCATCTCAACGTCGCTTCCGACGGCGATGGTGACGATCGCGTCGACTGTCCCGGCTCCCTCTGCGAGGTACGGGTTGTGGTCGACATCGACGGTGATGTCCGAAACGCTCTGCTGCTCTGCCGAACTCATGGACGACCTCCGATGGGGATCACCGCGACGGTGATGTTGTCCTGGCCTCCGGCGGCCAGTGCGTACTCGACGAGTGCGGATGCCGCAGTCGTCACGTCCTTTCCGGCGCAGATCCGTGCGATATCTTCGGCTTCGGGGAGGTAGTTCCACAGGCCGTCGCTGCACAGCAGAAGAAGGCCGGGCTCGCTGACGGTGATGAATGGCGTACCAGACGCCGACCACGGCGTCGCTCCGGCATCGGCACCGAGCCACCGGGTCAGGGTGTGCTCGCCCGCCTGCACCGCGACCGAATCGGCCGCCGCGCCCGCGGAAATCAGTTCCTGCGCGACGGAGTCGTCGACCGTGAGGCGTCGCGCAACGGCGGGAGGATCGGGCAGCCAGTAGACCCGACTGTCCCCCACGTTGCCGACGGCGACCTCCACGTCGCCCGTCGAGGTGGGCATGACGGCCACCGCCGCGTAGGTACATGACGGCGCTATTTCCATACTCGGGGTGTCGGCGCCTGCATCGGCTGCCGCTTTCGCGGCTGCGGTCAGTCCCGCCAGCACCGCCGAGTGTGAATTACCCGAAGCGGCAAGGGCGTTCAGCATCGCTTCCACCCCGGCGGCCGAAGCGCCCCTGGCGGCCGTGTCGGCGGCAGACGAGCTGGACACGCCGTCACACACGGCGACGGCGATCGCGTCGCCCCTTTCGCACGCGACGATTCCCGCCGCCGCGGCATCCTCGTTGCGCGGATGTTGAAGGCCCCGGTCGGTGACGAGGACGATGCCCTCGAGGTCGGCCTGGTCGCGATCGGGTTCGGCACGCCGCTGGCCGCACACAGAGCAGTACTGGTCGACGTAGGTACCCTCACCGCATTCGGTGCAGACGCTCGGCGGATCCGGCGCGGCGGCGGGAACCGCGACGCGACGGACGGCGGACAGCACCGTGCCGCAGCTCTCACAGAACCGGTCGTCAGGCACGACCGTCTCTCCGCATTGCATGCACGTCACCTCCCCGCCGCTCATAGTCTTGTCCTTGGCCGGACCGCATTCGCCTTTTCCACCAAGTCGATACGCCCCCAAACGTCGGTCGTCTCGTGCGCGAGTGCGCGATAGCACTCTTCCATTCCGGTCCGGATACCGTCTTCGTCGAAGTCGCAGCCGAGCAGCCGCGAGGCCTTCGGCGTGTTCCCCGCTTCGAGCCAGCCCAGCGCGGCGCCGACCACGTTGAGTCGGAGCGTCTCTCGCTTGGCCGCGGATTCGATCGTCAGCGACGACGCGCGCTTGCCCGCATCGAGCAGCGCCGGTTCGTCGATGTCGTCGGCGGTTCGGCCGTCGAGAAGGATCTCGATCGCGGCGATGCCTGCGGCGGTGAAATGGGCTGATGCGGCGGTGATCTGGTCGAGAGTGGCAATGGCGCCCGCTCGGTTGCCCGCACGCGCACGCTCGCGCGCGAGGCCGAACGCCGCGCTGTAGAACGTGTGGTTCGTCCGCCACACCGTCTCGTAGTAGCGGGTGGCATCCGCGTGCGCGCCACGGAGCTCGGCGGTCGCGGCCAGTGCGAGTTTGGGGTCGAGTTCGCCGGGCAGCATCGCCAGGACAGCATCGAAATCTGCTGTAGCGGCGGCGAAGTCGTTTTCCAGCAGAGCGCACTGTCCGCTGTACCACCTCAGCCGCCAGTCGCCGGGGATGACCGATTCGAGTTCGGCCAGCCGCTTGCGCGCTTCCTTGGCGGCGCCGAGCTCCAGCGATGCGCGAACCAGTCGCAGCGGAACCTCGACGGAGTTGGTGCGGTGGTGCGACTCGCCGACGGCGTGCGCGAGCGTCTGCTCGAGTTGGGCGGGTGGTGTGCCGCTCGTCGTCGCGAGCAACGCTGCGCCGGGGTCGTTCGCGTCGACCCGTGGAACGCCGAGCGCGGCGATCACCGAGGCCACGGTCAGCGGCACGTCCCAGCCCGCCCCGTAGATGGCGCGCTGCGGACTGAAGTGAGTCGACAGCCGCGGCTGCGGGCGACCGCTGTCGGCGGCGGCGATCTCGTGCAGGACGCCGGTCAACTGATCGGCCAGCTCGTCCATGGACGGGAACCGCTTCGCGGCGTCGGTGTCAGTCGCGCGAAGGATGGCCCGGTACAACGACTCGTGCTGTGCGAATACCGGCACCTCTTTGGGTCCAGGAAGCTGGCCGGCGGAGCGGCCGTTCGTCTGAGGGAAGTCCGTGACGAGAATCGCAAGCGTGCGCCCGACGGTGTATACGTCGGTGGCGACGGTCGGCCCGGTTCGAGCGATCTCGGGCGCCTGGTAGCCGCGCGTCCCGTAGATCACCGCGTCCTCGTCATCCATGGCGACGGTGGCACCGAGGTCGATGAGCTTGAGCTGTTCGTCGCTCTGCATCACGTTGTCGGGCTTGAAGTCGCAGTAGGCGAGGCCTTCCTCGTGCAGGTAACCGAGTGCAGGTGCGATCTCGACGATGTACGCGACCGCATGAGCGGGCGGGAGAGGGCCGTTGTTCGTCTTGCGGATCTGCTTGAGCGATGTCCCGCCGACGTACTCCATGACGATGTAGCCCATCGCCGCGCCGGACGAATCCTTGTGCTCGACGAAGTTGTGGATCTTGACGATGTTCGGGTGCTCAACCCCGGCGAGTGCGAATGCTTCGGCCTCGGCGGTAGCCATGGCGTCAGCGTCGCCGGAGTTGACCAAACCCTTGAGCACGACCCAGCGGTTGTGGACGTTGCGGTCGATCGCCAGGTAGATCCAGCCGAGGCCGCCGTGGGCGATGCAGCCACGCACCTCATACTGCCCGCCGATCAGGTCGCCGCGAGAAAGCTTGGGTACGAACGAGAACGGGGTCCCGCACGAGGTGCAGAAGCCTTCGGTGCGACCGGGATTGCCGTCGCGGGCGCGCCCGACGGGTTGGCTGCAGTCGGAATGGCCGCAGAATCGCTGCGTTTCGGGAACCTGCGGGTCGGTCAGGATCGCCTTGGCCGGGTTGCCCTTGGGTACCGGCGGTATCGAGATGACGCCTGCACCGAGGCGGCCGCGAGCACTGGCGGACGACGATGATCCGGTGCGGACCGATCCGCGAGACCGTGGCGTCGACGCCATGGGCGCCGTCGCGGTCAGGGTTTTCGACGGCGGCTCGACGGCGGGCGCCGTCCCGCAGACGTCGCAGTAGCCGTCGACGACCGTCCCGCCGCAATCGAGTTCAGCGCACGTCATCGCGTCTTCTCCCGCTTGGCGGTCACCATCTGCTGGTAGTCCACGATGGCTTGCGTTACCGCGCGCAAGTCGCACGGTTTTCGCGAGAGCAGACCGGACGCGATGCGCCGCGACGACAACAGTTCGCGATCCTCCGCCAGCCCGAGCCGCGCGGCCTTGGCTTCATATGCACGCAGTCGCCCTTTCAGCTCGGTGCACCGGTCGAGCAGGCCCTGCGCCAACGCCTCGTCCTGACGGATGCGCTCCAGCGCAGACTCGGCTCGCAGCTGAAGCACGCGGAGCGCCGTCGGATCCGACGCGGTCATCGACTCCAGTTCTGCGCGCAACTCGGGTTCGGCGTCGGTCGACACCGGAAGCGGCCCCGTCAGCACCGTCGCCGTCGCGCGTTCACGAGTCTGCGCCGCATGCCGTGTCGCATCGCGCAATGCATCGAGCCGAGCGGCCGTATCGGCTACCGCATCAGGCCAGTTCGCCTGCAGAGCAACCAGTTCCGCGATTGCAGTGATGCGCCGATCGATATCGTCGGTCGTCAAGGACAGCGGGTCGGACGCCGATACCGCCAACAGATCGGTGATCTCCGTCGGGACTGCGGCGCCGGCGTCATCGATCTGCTTCAGCGACGGGGCAATCTTCTTCGCGACCGTCGAGTTGATCTCGTCGACGGCGTCGAGGAACTCCTTCACCTCCGCGTACGCGCCATTGGCCTGCTCGAGACTGGCGACGCGTGATTCGGTCAGGTCGTTCCACAGCTTTGCGAGCACACCTTCGACCACCGCCCACCGCTGCGCGGTCAGGCCAGAGGGCGAATAACGCCTTAGGTGTTCGAGGCCCGGATGGCTCTCCAGTTCAACGAGTTTCGTCGACAGGTCGTCGATGGTACGGATCGTCATGGTCAGTCCTGATACCTTGGTGCCGGAGGCCCGGGCGATGGTCCGAGACTGGTCAGCCATCTGTCATACAGCTGGTTCCATGTTCCGTCGGTGCGGATCTCATCGAGGACGCCGTTGACGAATCGAACCAGATCGTCGTTGCCCATCTTGATCCCCACTCCGTAGGGCTCGATACCGAGACTTGGGCCAACCATCTCCATGTTCGGGTCCTGTCGGGCAAGTCCCGCGAGCACGGCGTCGTCAGTGCTGATCGCATCGACCTGCCCCTGCTGCAGCATCAGCAGACAATCGGTCCAGTTGGCCACCCCGACCACCGTGAGGTTGGGGTTCACCGCCAAGAGCCGCGGCAACGACGTCGTGCCCGAGACTGCACATACGCGCTTGCCAACAAGGTCAGCTGCAGAATGGATTTGGGAGTCCTTCGCCACAAGAATGCGCTGGTTGGCGTAGAAGTACGTCGTGGAGAACTCGACCTCTTTCTTGCGGTCACATGTGATGGAGTAAGTCCGGACCACCAGATCGACCTGACCGGACTTGAGCGCTGTCTCGCGCTGACTGGCATCGACCACCTGCAACTCGACGCTATTCGGGTCGCCGAAGATCCTGCGCGCGATCTCCCTGGCGAGGTCGATGTCAAAACCCTTCAACTCGACGGAGCCTGGATCACGATAGCCGAACATGTAGGTGCTCTGGTCGACGCCGACGATGAGTCGCCCGCGGGCTGCGATGTCGGCCATCGTCGAGCCCGCAGGCATTGCGTCAGGCGACGGCAGCGGTCCGGGCCGCAGGCTGGCCTCTCGATCACCGCAGTCATTGTTCGGCGGTTGAGGCGTTGTCGTGATGTCCTGCGCGCCTGCGGGTCTCACGGGCGCCGGTGCGATCGACACCGACGGTGTTGGCGTCGCGGCGGCATTACACCCGGCCACCGCGATGGCGATACCGAGAAGAAGTGCCGCGACACGGGTTCTCATAGGAATTCCTTGAGCCGTGGCCACAGCCCGATGACGACAGCGGCCGCGGCCGCCGTCATCAACCCCAGGGCCGCCGTGGGGATCCATACCAGGTACTCCCCCGCGTCGGACGTGTGGTCGCGCATGGTCGTTCGGGCTTGCTCCAACGCGTCGCTCAGGGTCGACTCGACGACTGCGAACTGCGCGCCCGATGCGCCGGGATCGGTGCCGAGCGCTTGCGCCACCGCACCCGGATAGTCGCCGGCTCGGTAGGCATCCACCTGTTCGCGGTGGCCGGCGACCCATTTGTTCACGGCCTCCGCCGCGGCAGGCGAACTGTTGCCGAGCCGCGCCTGGAGTTCGTCGATATGGCCGTTGAAAGACTTCTCGCTGGCGGTGATGTCGCCGCGCGTGATCAGTTGCAGGGTTTCGTCGGTCCGGGCTTGCTGGGCAAGGATTCGCGCCTCCGCGAGCTGACCGAACTTCTCGGTGCCCTCGGTCCGGCCGCGCTCGATCTCACCGGCCGCGAGGTGAACGGCTCCGACGATGCACGCACTCACCAGAAGCGCGACCACCCCAGCGGCGACCAACCCGACATTGAACTGTCTGTTGGTGCGCCTGGCCATCACCGCCGAGCTCGACGACGATCGCGAGCATGGCCAGTATCAGCAGCGTGAGACCGACCTTGGGAAGCGAGCCGATGCGACGCTGGGCCTGGTCGACTCGGGTGAGGTCGGCGGCGTAGACCTTCTCGGCACCGGGAAGCAACTGCGTCTGCATCAACGACGACGCCTCGCGTAGGTACGACGACCCGATCGGGAAGCCCTGCACACCGTTGGCTCGCGCCGCCTCGACGAGGCCGGCATACGTGGTCAGTTGCGCCGATACCTCTGCGAGCGCCTTGCGGGTGTCGGCGTCGGGCGCGCCTGCGGTCGCGTCGGCCAAGGCGGATGTTGCGGCTGCCATTGCCTGTTGATAGCGCGCCCGCATCAGCGGGGTCTGGGATCCGCCGGAGAGGAACGCGGTCGCCGCGGCGGCGTCGGCCGCCGACGACGCGGCGTAGAGGTTCTGCGCGGCGTAGGCGAACGGCTCCGAATGGTCGAGGACGGCCTTCTGCTCGGCGATTCGGGAGGTGACCGCGGCCGCGGAGACGACTCCGGCGAGGATGCAGGCCGCCGCGACGACGACTGCGATGGCGACGACCACGCCAGGTGTGGTGCGGGCGAACCGGCGCACCCACGCGCGGGAGGCACGAGCGTCCAACGTGAGAGGAGTCCCCACTGCGATCACCACATGCCCACCCGCTTCGTCCCCGTAACTTGAGGAGCAAGCTCATGATTGCTCATCTCGGTCTCCCGTTCGGGCGCTATAGCGGCAATTGACGTACCGGTTACATCGATATTCGCCCTGCGCAGCGGGGGCAGAGAGAGTAGTGGACTACTTGGATTCGAGGGCTTGCCGCGACGGCGACTACTTACGCCTCGGGCTGGGTACTTCGTTAGGCCACGCGGCGTTCACCTGGTCTTTTAGGCTGTTCGTATGCGGTTGACGTGGCCGTTGGTCGGGCGTGCGAAGGAGATGCGGCTCATCGAGTCCGCGATGTCCGATCCGACGACGTCCGGCGCCGTGATCTGCGGGCCATCCGGCGTCGGGAAGAGCCGGGTCGCACGGGAAGCCTTGGCCGCTGCCGCGTCTGCGGGACGCAAGGTTCGGTGGGTTGTCGGCACGTCATGCGGGCGGGGGCTTCCGCTCGGTGCGTTGGCGTCGTGGGCGGGGCTGGCCGGCGGCGACAGCCTGCACCTGGTGTGTGAGGTGATCGAGTCGCTGACGGCGGCTCCGTCGGCCGCACCTGTCGTGATAGGCGTCGACGACCCGCACCTGCTCGACGACCTGTCGATGTTCGTCTTGCAGCAGATCGTGCAACGAGGTGTCGCCAAGGTTCTGCTGACTGAACGGGATGACATGACGATTCCCGTTGGAGTAGAGGAGCTTTGGAAGCTCGGTCAGTTCGAGCGGATTGATTTGGCGACGTTGTCGCCCGAGGATACGACGGCGCTGTTGTCAGAGACGTTGGTCGGCTCGATCGAGCCGGATATGGCGGGCGGCCTGTGGAAGCTGACGCGCGGGAACCCGCTGTATCTGCGACACATCGTCGAGCAGGCGTTCGCGGATGACCGGCTGGACAAAAGGAGTGGTTATTGGCAGTGGGCGGGCGAGCCGGTCGTGCCGCCGGGATTGGTCGAGTTGATCGAGGCCCGCATCGGGGATCTGCCCGCGGGGGTCGCCGACGCCGTGGATGCGCTCGCCGTGGGCGAGCCGATCGAGCTGGCGGCGCTTCATCGGATCACCTCCCCTGATTCGGTTGAGGAAGCCGATCTCCGTGCACTGATCAGGCTCGATGACGTCGACGACCGCATCGAGGTCTGGATGGCGCACCCCTTGTACGGCGAGGTGCGGCGGAAAACCGCGGCACAGACTCGACTACGTCGGCTGCGGGGCCTGCTCGCCACCGAATTGGGGGCTGGCGACAACCGGGACGATATGAGGGTCGTGGTCCGCCGGGGTGCGCTGACCTTGGACTCGGATCTCGAGCCCGACGCTGACCTGCTGATACGCGCGACGAGGGGCGCGATCGCTCTGGGTGATCTGGTGCTCGCCGATCGGCTGGCGAAGGCGGCGGAGCGCGCAGGCGGCGGACCCGAAGCGATGTTCCTCCGAGCGCACGCACTGTCGTGGCTGGGCCGAGGACAGGACGCCGACGAGGTGCTTGAGACGGTGCCGGTCGACGAGTTGACCGACGAGCAGCACGCCCGGTTCACGTACCTTCGGGCGAGCAACTTGCTGTGGGCAATGGCGGAACCGGGCCGTGCGGAAGATGCAATCGGGGAAGGCGCCGCGCGGGTTGGCGTTGGGCAGGCGCGGACGAGTATCGACGCGGTCCGCGGGGTGTACATGTTCGCGGCCGATCGGCCTGCTGAATCCGTGGCGGCTCTCGAGAACTTGGTGTTGGACGAGCTGCCGCCGATCGTCGGTGCGGAAACGGCGTGGGCGCTGGCCACCGTGTATGCGGACGCGGGACGGACATCGGAAGCAGTAGCAGTCGCGGAGGCGGGATACGAGATCGCGGCCCGGTGTTCGGATGCGCCGCACATGAGGTTCAACATTGCGGACTCGCATGTAACAGCACTGGTGCTGGCGGGCCGCATCGGCGAAGCGCTCGAGGTGGCGGAGTGGGCGCGAGGCCAGGCAGCGGACCTCCCTGGAACGGCGCACCTGTTAGGTCCGGCGATCGCAGGCCGCGCGGCGTTGGGTGCGGGTCGGCTCGTTGAGGCGTGCGAGTTGTTGGAGCAGGCGGCAAGTGCACTGAACGCAACGGGCCACGCGCAGGGGTGGGGGTATCGGTACGGCATTCCGCGAGCGACAGCGCTCGCGATGCGTGGTCGATGGCAGGAGGCAGAAGCCGTACTCGAGAAGCTCGGGACGGTCCGACGACCGTTCAGGACACTGGATTACGAGAAGGGCCTGGCGAGGGCGTGGGTAGCTGCTGGGCAGGGTGCAGTGAGCGAAGCGATAGCGATATTGCAGTCGGCGGCCGAAAGCGCAAGAGCAAATGGACGATTCGACGCGGAAGTGATGTGCCTGCAGACGGCGGCGCAGTTCGGCGACCGGTCGTGCGAGGCGCGACTGCGAGAGCTCGGTGGAGTCGTCGAGGGCCCGCGCGTCGGCCTTGCGGCCAATTTCGCGGCAGCGTTGACTGCGGGCGATGGCGCTCAGATAGCCGCTTTTTCAGAAGCTTTCGAGGAAATAGGCGACGGGGTGTCTGCGGTTGATGCGGCGGCGCAGGCTGCGCTTGCGCACAATCGACAGAACCTGCGGGGTTCGGCGCTGGGATGCGCGGCGAGGGCCGAAGCGCTCGCGGTGCGAAGCGGAGCGGATACGCCGATGCTGCGGCAGGCGCGCGAACCGCTGCCGCTGACGGATCGAGAACGAGAGATCGTGCTGCTGCTAGGCCAGGGCCTGAGCAATCGCGAAATCGCTGAGCGACTTACGGTGTCGGCCCGCACGGTCGAAGGCCACATTTACAAAGCGATGGCGAAGACCGGTACCACCAGTCGCGAAGAACTCGCGGCGCTGTTATCTCCGCGGCAGCCGCCTACTTCCCGATAGGGCAGAATCGGTCGGCGCCTTCACCCAACGTGAACCCACTGCGAAAATCCGTGGGAATCTTCGCAGTGGCTTCACGTTCGGCGGTTAAGCAGCGCATGCAGTCGTGAAAGGTTCGAGGTATTGCCTGAGTTCGATCAGGTGCCGGGCATGCCGATCGAGTCGACCGTCCTCATCGGAGGCGGGTCGCCACTGAGGAACAGGCTGGGCTTTCCCATCCGCGCTGAGTGACACGACCACGACCACTCCCTGTGCCACCAGCACTCCGGCGATCACGACGCGAACACTCATGTGCACGCTGCGCGGCCCGGTATGAATGATCCGCGCGATGACATCGACGACGTCGCCGACGAAAACGGGCTTGCACAACCGGATCCCGGCGACGTAGGACGTGACGACGTCAGCGCCCGTCCAGTCAGCCCCGCACGCGTAGCCGACCTCGTCGACCCAGCGCATGACCCGCCCGCCGCGCACCTTGCCAACGCCGTCGGCGTCCGTCGACGCCGCGCGGAACCGCAGGGTCGCGCTGGGCGCGGTGCCCTCCGCGGTATAGGTCTCGGCTTCCATCGCGTCTTCGATGCGCTTCCGCATCCGCACCCGCGCACGGGCCTGCCGGTGCCGTTGCAGTTCGAGCATGGTCAGTGGCGTCCACCGGGGAACTTCCATGGGTTCGCCGTTGGCGTCGAATGCAACGAAAACTATCGCGCACTGCGCGCTTTGAGGCACCTTCGCTTGAGCCGGCTCGCTGCAACGGATGGTGATGAGGATGTGCATACTGCTGCGCCCCGTGTAGACGAGCGTGGCGCGCACGTCGACGAGTTCGCCGACACCGATGGGCCGGTCGAGGTGAATGTTGCCGACGGACGCGGCAACGCAGTGGCCGGCGCACCACCGCGCGGCGGTGGTGTGGGCAGCTTTGTCGACCCATTCGAGCAATGTGCCTGCATCGACGAGGCCGGTATCGCCGACGTCGATAGGCGTCACGCGGAAGTGGTGGATTGTTTCGTGGCTGCATGCCTTTGGCGCGATGCCCGGGTGTGAGCCTTCGACGGTGAGCTGCATGTCATGACCTCCTCCTGCAAGCCCCATGGTGTGACCGATCCACGGAGCCGGAAAGAGGAAAGGCGTTTTCCTTGCACGATCCAAAGACTGCGGCACAACGTTGCTCACCAATCTGAGGATTGTGCAAGGAATCGCAGTCATTGTGACCAGACGACTTCCCAGGCCGTGAGGGCAGCCACAAGATCAGCACCTACCTGCCAACGAAGGGGTTGAGGACATGCAGATAGAACAAGCGCCTACCAGGTCGGTGGCCGCCAACGTGATTCGGGGTTCGCTCGGCAACTTGATCGAGTGGTACGACTGGTACGCCTATGCGGCGTTCAGCATCTATTTCGCGAGTGTGTTCTTCCCGTCGGGGAACCAGACCGCGCAGCTGTTGAACACCGCGGGCATCTTCGCGGTCGGCTTCCTGGTGCGACCGCTCGGCGGCTGGATGTTCGGTCGGTATGCCGACCGGTTCGGCCGTCGCGCGGCGCTGACGCTGTCGGTGTCGTTGATGGGCGCCGGCTCGCTCGGCATCGCCCTGTTGCCGGGTTATGCCCAGATCGGTGCGATGGCGCCGATCCTGCTCGTCGCGCTCCGGCTGCTACAGGGGCTGTCGCTGGGCGGCGAATACGGCACCTCGGCAACGTATTTGAGTGAGGTCGCCACCCCGCACCGCCGTGGCTTCTACTCGAGCTTCCAGTACGTGACGCTGACCAGTGGCCAACTCGTCGCGCTGGGAGTGCAGATCATTCTTCAGCAGCTCCTCACCTCGGCGCAGATGCACAGCTGGGGATGGCGTATCGCGTTCGTCATCGGCGCGGCGGCAGCGGTCACCGTCATGTGGCTGCGGCGCACGATGGACGAGTCGGCGAACTACAAACTCGCCGTCGCCGAAAGCGACGCGGACACCGAACGCGGCAGCCTGCGGGTCCTGCTCTCCTATCCGCGCGAGTGCCTGACCGTCGTGGGTCTCACGCTCGGCGGCACCATCGCGTTCTACACGTTCACCACGTACATGCAGAAGTTCATGATCAACACGGCAGGTCTGCCCAAGGAGCAGGTCACGTGGATCAACTTCGTCGCGCTTCTGATCTTCGTGTGCATACAGCCGGCGTTCGGCGCGCTGTCGGATCGCATCGGTCGCCGACCGCTGCTCATCGCGTTCGGCGTCGGCGCGACGCTGTGCACCGTCCCGCTGCTCACCGCGGTGTCCCACACCCAGTCCGCACTGCCGGCATTCGGCCTGATGATGGTCGGCCTGATCATCGTCTCCGGCTATACGTCCATCAATGCCGTGGTCAAGGCGGAGCTCTTCCCGGCCCGCATCAGGGCGCTGGGCGTCGGCCTGCCGTATGCGCTGACCGTCGCGGTCTTCGGCGGAAGTACGGAATACGTCGCCCTGTGGTTGAAGAACATCGGTCATGAGAACTGGTTCTTCTTCTACGTCGCCGGTTGCGGGCTGATCTCGCTGTTGGTCTATGTCTTCATGGGTGAATCCTCACGCCGTTCGCAGCTGGAGCGCGAGACGCGTGAGCTCCAGTCGGGCACACCGGAACAGGCCAAAGTCCATGAGGTCATGGCCGACCCTGCTTAGCATCAGCGCCATGCAGGTACTGCTTGTCGAGGATGACGAGGGGGTGGCGTCGGCGCTGGCCGAGCTTCTCGGTCACGCCGGCGCCTCCGTCGTGCGAGCCGGCCGCGGCGGCGACGCCCTCAATCGGGTCAAGGGCTGCGACCTGGTGCTGCTGGATCTCGGGCTGCCCGATATGGACGGCCTCGACGTGCTGCGCACGCTCCGTCGGGCTTCGTCGGTGCCGGTGGTCATCATGACGGCGCGGGACAGTGACGGCGCCGTCGTGCTGGGTCTGCGCGCGGGCGCCGACGACTACCTGGTCAAGCCGGTCCGCAAAGCGGTGCTGCTGGCGCGGATTGACGCCGTGATGCGACGGGTCCGCCGCGTCGCGGGTGAGCCCGGCTCGTCGGCCCCGGTGGTGGCAGGCCCCGTGACCATCGACCCCGAGCGCCATGAGGTGACGGTGGATGGAACCCCGCAATCGTTGACCAAGACCGAGTACCAGATTCTTGCCACGCTCGCCGCGCGTCAGGGTGAGGCCGTCAGCCGCGAAGAACTGATGCTCGAGGTGTGGGGCACCGCGGTGGTCGGGCGCTCGAGATCTCTGGACTTCTTCATCGGACAGATCAGAGCCAAACTCAGCGGGCTTCCACTGCACACGATGCGCGGCTTCGGTTTTCGGCTGGACCCCTGACATGGGCTTGCGGGTTCGTGGCGTCCTCGTCGTGCTGTTGCTATTGGCTGTGGCGGCGCTCGCCGTTCCTCTGGCGCTGAGTCTGGCGGACCGCCGCACGGCGGAACTGTCGGCAGAACGCGACAGACAGCTTGCGTCGCTGGCCGACGCGGCCGCCGGCCCGGACACCCCGTTACAGCGTCTCCTCGACCGCTACTACGAGGTGTACGGCGAAGGGGTACTCGTCATCGATTCCGACGGGCAGACCGTGGCGTCGCGCGGACTTGATATCGCCGACGCGGGCGTCGCGGCCGCGGCGGCCCACGCTCTCGTCGATGCCCCTGCGTCACAATGGGATTCGATTCTTCCGTGGGATCGGCAGAGGCTTCTCGCGACGGCAGGTGTCCGAAACGGCGGGGAGCTCGTCGGCGCCGTCGTTCTGGCCGTTGACCCGACGGTCGCCGCGCGCGATGTTGCGGTTGGCTGGCTCTGGGTAGCGGTGGGCGGTCTGGCATTCCTGGTGCTGGCGGTGGTGGTCGGCCGATCACTGACCAGATGGGTGCTGCGCCCGCTCGACGGGCTGGAGCGTGCGGTCGCCGAGATGACCGAAGGAGTCACCGGGCCACCCGCCAATGTGGCCGGGCCCCCCGAGTTGCGGCACTTCACGTCGGCGTTCAACACGATGGCACAGTTGGTGCGGGCGTCGCTGGACCGTCAACGGCGGCTGATCGCCGACGCGTCCCATCAGTTGCGCAATCCGCTGGCCGCGGTTCGCCTGCGTGCGGACACCCTCGAGGACTATGTGTCCGAGGACGGTCGGCCGACCTACGGCTCGATGACCGCCGAGCTGGACCGGTTCGAAAACCTGTTGGAGCAACTGCTGCGACTGGCCCGTGCGGAGCAGGTCAGTGGGAGCCGTCAAGTCGGGATCACCACCGCGGCCGCGGAATCCGCCGACCTCGCGGACGTGATCGAGGAACGCGCGTCGTACTGGCAACCGGTGCTCGCCGGCAACGGCCAGCAACTGACGAACCGATCGGCGACGCCCGGGCTGACGGTGCAACTCCCGCGCCATGAGGTGGAACAGTTGCTCGATGTCGCGCTGGAGAACGCGCAACGCTACGCCGGGGCGGGCGCGACGGTGACTGTGGCGACCGATCAGAACGACGAGACCGTCGAATTGGTCGTGAGCGACGACGGCACCGGCCTGCCCGACGAGGATCTGGCCCGGGCGGCGACGCGGTTCTGGCGGGCGCACAACGACGGCGCAGGAACCGGCCTCGGGCTGGCGATCGCGGCCGAGATCACCGCGGGCCACGGCGGGACGATCTCGGTGGAGAAGGCACCCGAAGGGGGCTTTCTGGTTCGCTACAGTCTGCCGCCTGCAAGCGAAACAACATGAGGCAAAACAGATCTGGCGGATTGAGTCGTCGCGCATTCATCGCCGCGGCGACGATGGCACTTGCTGCGGGCTGCATCCGCTCCGACCCCGAAGGACGCATTCGGCTGGCCGCAGGCGATCCGGGCGGTATGTATCTGGCGTTCGCGCAGATCCTCGCGAAGCGGATCCAGGCCCGCTATCCGGGCATCACCGTCGACGTCGCAGAGACCGAGGGCACCGTCGAGAACCTGGCCCGCCTGCGTGCAGGGGACGCCGACATTGGCCTGGCGCTCGCTGACGTCACCGAGCGAGACCGGGCCGCCGATCCGTCGACGACCGCACCTCTGGCGGTGGCCCGGGTCTACGAGAACTATCTGCAGGTGATCGTTCGCGAATCCGCTGCCGTGAAACAGCTTTCAGATCTTGCCGGAATGCAGGTCTCCTTCGGCGCAGCCCGGTCCGGGGGTGCGGCGACCAGCGAATTTCTCTTCGACGCGGCAGGCCTTCGCGGCCGGGTGGACGTGCAGAACTACCGCCTCAAAGAGGCGCTGGCGCGGCTGGCCGACGACGGTATCGACGCATTGGTGTGGTCGGGCGGTGTGCCGACACCGGCGATCGCCGAGCTGCACGGCACACTCCCCCTGCGGATGCTCGACACCGGTTCACTGGCGACGCCGATGAGCCGCCTCGCCGACTTCCCGTACGTAGTGCGGCAAGTGCCGAGCGGCGGGTACGTGCCGCCCGGCATTCGTGCCATCGGCGTGCCCGATCTGCTGCTGTGCCGCCACGACATCGCTACCGATCTGGTCGCTGCCGTCGTGGACGTACTCGCCACGGAGGCCTCGCAATTAGTGCCTCCGTACGTGCGAGGCCTGCAGTATCTCGCACCTCCCACGATGATCCAGACCGGCCTCATCCCCCTGCATCCGGGCGCCATCGACGCCTATCGCAAGCTCCACGGCTAGCCGCGTCCACGAATCTGTGGATCGTGCAAGGAAATTCGTTGCACTATTCCGTGCGGACGAACTGATCGCCACCATGGTGGAACGACATCGAGGAGGCGCCAAATGACCACTAACGGAAGGGCATTGCTGGCCGCGACGATCGCGGGGCTGATGGTCGTCGGCGTCACCTACTGGTGGAAACATCACGATGACAAGCCCGACATCCCGCGTGCGGGATGCACCACCGCGGTCGTCGCGGTATCGGTCGAGAAGTCCGACTTGATGGATGAAGCCGCCAAGCGGTATAACGCCTCCGATCGACTCGCCGACGGCAAATGCTATGGAATCTCCATCGTCCCAATGACTTCCGGCATCGCGGAGTCCCGGCTGGCCGAGGCCGGTTGGGATTCGGCCTGGGGCCCGGCCCCGGACGCCTGGTCGCCTGCGGCGTCGACGTGGCTACAACTGCTGCGCTACGACCGCTCCGCCCAGGACCGACCGGACATCCTTCCAGCGGAGGCACCCCCGGTGGCGTCGACGCCGATTGTGCTGGCGATGCCCGAGCCGATGGCCCGGGCACTGGGGTGGCCGGACGCGACGCTCGGCTGGGCGGACCTGCTGCGCCTTGCGAACGACCCAGCGGGGTGGGGCGCCAAAGGTCACCCGGAGTGGGGAACCTTCAAGCTGGGCAAGACCAATCCCAATATCTCCACAACGGGACTGTCCGCCACGATCGGGGTGTTCGTGGCGGCCACGGGTGTGTCCAGCGACCTGACGCTGGACACGCTGAAGGACCCGCGCGTGCGCGAGTTCGTCGCCGGTGTGGAGAGGTCGGTCGCGCACTACGGCGACACCGCGCTCACGTTTCTGACGAACCTGCAGAGGGCGGACGACGCCGGCGCGGCGCTGGGTTATGTCGGCGCGGTGACCGTCGAAGAGAAATCGGTGGTGGACTACAACAACGGCAACCCGACGGGGGATCTCGAGGCGGCGGGCGGGCACGGTAAGCCGCGGGTGCCGCTGGTCGCCATCTATCCGCGAGAGGGAACGCTGAACAGCGACAACCCTTTTGCGGTGCTGCAAGCATCGTGGTCGGAGCGGGGAAAGCAGGCGGGCGCGTCTGATTTCATGGCGTTTTTGCGCGAGCCCGCCCAACAGCAGATGTTCACCGACGCCGGGTTCCGGCCCTACGAAGGCCATCCCGGCAAGGCCGTCACCAACAGCGATTACCTGCGCGAAGGTATCGGCGTTCCCATCCTCGCGCCGCCGAGCCCGCCGGTGCTGTCGGCGGTCCGCGCGACGTGGGCCGAGCTGCGCAAGAAGGCGCATGTGCTGCTGGTGCTGGACGTCTCGGGATCGATGGAGCAGTCAGCGGGGGCGGGCAAGACCAGGCTGGAGCTCGCGCAGGCGGCGGCGGTGCATGGGCTGGCCGAGTTGTCCGACGCCGATGAGGTCGGGCTGTGGGCATTCCCGGCCGAAGGCCAGGTGTATTTCCAGTATTTGGGCACCGAACCGCTCGGGCCGCAGCGAGACGATGTGACCCGGCGTATCCAGCAGCTGATCCCGTCGGGCGGCACGCCGCTGTACGCCGTCACGAGAAAGGCGGCCGAGGAGGTCCGTAGGACCGCGGGTGCGGACACGATCAATGCCGTCGTGGTCATGACCGACGGAAAGAACGAGAACCCGGACGACACCGATCTCGACGGCCTGATCCGCCAGCTGAGCGACCAAGCTGGCGAGGGTGGCGTGCGGGTCTTCACCATCGCGTATGGGAAGGATGCCGATCTGGACACGCTGCGGCGCATCTCCGAGGCGTCACGAGCCGCCGTGTATGACGCCACGGACCCGTCGACGATCGACACGGTATTCACAAACGTGCTGTCGAACTTCTGATGGCGGACAGTGGCTTTAGATGGTTCGCGAGCTTGCGTGAGCCGTGGGCGTGGTTGGTGTCGGTGTTCGGCGGAGCGCTGGCGTGGACGTTGGGCTGTTCCGTACCGCTGGCGGCGACGACCGCGGCGGTGATGTTGGGTACGGCGATCATGGTCGGCGGAGTGTCGAGGCGTCAGGGGACGTCGCGAGTCGGCACGCAACAGCACGGGCTGATCATGCTGTTCGACGGTCACGTGCGCTCGTTGCGGACGCTGCAGGGCAAGGCGTTACCTGACGCGGTTCGGTTCCAGGCTGACGAGGCGTTGGCTGCTGCCGATGCGGCACGGCCGTCGGTGGTTCAGACGGCGGCGGCGGTGGATGCGATGGACGAGGCGATCGGGTTGGCTTACAACGTCTCCGGACGGGGCGAACATGCGGCTGAGTCGATCACCAGGACGGTGGGTCGGTTGCAGTCGCGTCGGGACCGACTTGTCGAGAAGCTGACTGCCGCAGTGGACGAGGTGGCCACCGTGTACGCCGGGCTGCTCGAGTTGTCGGCGACGGCACGCACCATGGGCGTCGCACTGGACGATGGAGAGGTCGGCAGGATTGGCGACGCGGTGTCACTGTTGCAGATGACGTTCGCCGAATTGGAGGCCGACTCGGCGAGACTGGCGAACGAGGGCTCCGGGTCGTGACTCGGCACGCGATCGCCCCAATAGCAACATCAGCCACAACTCCAGTGCGACTGTCGATTACGAGGCGTCAACATTTGCTGACGCCCTGCGGCGGCGGTGGGCTGTTGTCGCCCTTTCGCTGAAGGCGGGACGGCGCGAAACTTCTGTCTTCACTATCGGCCGACGCCGGTACGCTTCGTATATGGAGGCTGGGGATCTCGAACCGCGGGTTAGTGCCCTCGAGCATCAAGTACGGGACTTGACCGGGCGCGTTCAAGCAAGCGAGCACGACGCCGCGGCCGCACGAGTACTAGCCGGGGCTGCAGACCGCGACGTCAGCGCCATCCGGGGCGAACTCCGCGACTTTCGCCATGCGACGACGGCCAGCTTCAACGCTCTTCGAGACGACTTCGTCGACCTCCGCGATCATGTCGACCGAGGGTTCACGGAGATCCGCGGCAAGCTCGATGCTGCAGCCGCCGGACAACAACAGATCGTTGGCCTTCTGCAGACGCTGACCGAACAAGAACGTCCGGACTCGGACGATTAGCTCCACAGTTTGGCCTTCACTCCCAGTACTCCGCTTTCTCGAGTACTGCTCGCCTGTATACCGGACCCTTTTCGTCGATGACCGCTAATGCCTTCGCCGTGAGTTCGTCCCGGATTCCGCTCTGTGAGTGGGCAAACGGAACAAATGCCCGCAACAACTCGGGTATCTCCAGCACACTCATCAACGGAACGTGCTCGTCGTAAAACGGTGTACCGTCCAGCACTCGGGCGATACGCGCTGCGCTCCAACGCAGCGGGTCCCCACTACCCGACTCGATCAGTTCCTGCAGCAACTCTTCGGTATAGAGGAGCTTGAACCGCGCACCTGACCGCGAAGCGAAGAAGCTGCGAACCAACTTCGAGAGTGATGCCCAATCCCATTCGGGCGTTTCAAACTTCACACCGCCTTCGGGCAGATGCGTGACCAGCCATTCCACCAGAGGCCGGCAATGGGGCCACGAGCCGGACTCGATAGGGAACAGGGCGCGCTCAAGTCCATGATCAATCCACGCCCGCGCATCTGCCAGGCTCATATCGACGAAGCTGACGTCCGGGTCGTTGTTGCGTTCAATGGCGCCGGCAAGCACCTTGTCGATCGAATCCGGCACGAAGTATGCATCGTCGACCTCTGAAAACATGTTGTGGTTGATGTGGACCACACAGGTCAGTTCGTACCCGCCCACAAGCTCGGCACCTACCAGCAACTCGTCCTCATCACCGAGCACATGCGTTGCCCGCACCGCCCGGTAAGGCCGAATTTGCGCCAGTCGTGAGATCGATTCCGGCAGTGAATAGTTCTGCGAAGCGACCTCTCGCCGGCAGCGATCCTGCCGATCCTTCTCGCCAACCATGAGTTCGGTGAGCACCGCCAGCAGTGCGGTAGTCTCCCTACTCGGCTCGCGCGTCAAACTGCCGATGAGATAATCCATATCGATCGGCTCGCGTTTTTGAGATCCCCATTTAGGAAAGGGATCGGGCACTGTCATGCGAATCACGATGCTGGCCAGGCTGAGCAGACCAAGAGGATGCGCACCGTTCAGCGCCTCGCGTATTACCTCGGCGAATAATGCTTCTTCCCGAGTTCTCCTCTCACGCGCCTTCGTTCGCCGAGTGTCGCGTCGTGCCTGCTTCGCCCGACGTCGCCTGCGTCCATCGCTCATGGCGCGGACCGTACGCTCGGCGACCGACACCCCGAGGTTGGTGGCTGCTCAGCGCATGTTTTCGTGTTGGGAGGCAAGTTGATCGATCAGAAGGTCGACGCGGTCGGCGTCGTGGCTTGGACGCAGCCTGCCATTGCGGGTGAGGGTGACCAGTCCGTGCAGCGCTGACCAGAACACCTCGGCGAGTGTGTCTGCATCTTGGTTCTCGGCAAGTGCTGCAACCGCGTCGCGTAGCTCTGTGAACGCCGCTTCCAATTCGGGCGGCGTGTCTTCGGCGGCGAAGTGCAATGTGGTCGAGCGGGTGAACATCGCGTCGTAAAGCGCCGGGTTTTGTCGGGCGAAGTCGACGTAGGCGTGCGCCAGCCGTCTTAGCGCGTCGGTGGTCGTCGCGGCGCCGGCGCGCGCGGTGTGTAGTGTCTCGGCGAGTTCGCCGAATCCGTCGATGGCGACGGCCTGAGCGAGCTGATCCATATTGGCGAAGTGCGCATAGAGAACGGGCTGGCTGTATTCGATCTCGGCGGACAGTCGACGCGTGGTGACGGCATCCCACCCTTCGGCTTCGGCCAGCCGGCGCGCCGTCGTGGTAATCAGCTGGCGTCGCGCAGCTCGCTCGCGTGCACGACGGTCCTCGATAGGCATACCCAACGATAGCATCGCTAGCTCTACTAGCACTGCTATTGACATCCGTCGACAGTGTCGCTAGCATCGCTAGAATCGACTAGCAGTGACATCGAAAGGGAGGCTTCGACGTGGCCATGACGCAGTTCGCGCAGCTCGCGGCCCTGATCGCCATCATGGGTACCGCGGTGGTCTACGGCACCGACGTGTTCTGCGCGATGGTGTTGCGACCCGCGTTGGCCCGCCTCGACGATCGGGCACTGGGCGCGGTGACCGGGTTTGTGCACCGCTACGGCGACCGGCGAATGCCCGTGCCGGGGGCAATCGGTGTCGTCGCCGCCGCCGCAAGCACCGCACTTGCTGCGCTCGCCGGGCACTGGGCTCAGACCATCGCGGCCGGTGTCGCCGTTGTGCTGCTGTTGGTCTGGCTGGTGCTCTACACCCGCGTGAGTGCGCCGATCAACCGACAGCTCACCACCGCCGCTGACAGCGGCCGGGTGTTGCCGGATGTGCGTGTCCTGCAGGCCGATTGGGATCGAATCATCAACGCTCGCGCCATCCTGCAGGGTCTCGCACTCGCCGCGATGTGCGTAGTGCTGATGATCTGACACCCCACGCCCACAGATCCACGCCAGCCGACATCAATTGAGGGAGCGCAGCATTCGATGTTTCAACTCAGGATCTACACCCTGCGATCGCCTGAGGCTCTGCAGCAGTATGCGAACGTTCACTGGGCCCGCCACCTGGCAACCTTCACGACATTCGGGGTCACCACGCACGGTGTGTGGTCGGAGCGAAGCGGCGGCGCGAATCGACTCGTCGCGCTGATCCGCTATCCACATGGGGCCGATCCCGAACAACTCACGCGACATGTCATGGCCAGCCCAGAATTCGCCGCGGACATGGCCGGCTTCAATGTCGACGAGATTGTCGACGTCCAGTCGGTGCAGCTTGACCCGACATCATTCTCGCCAATTCACTGACAAACCCAGGAGTGTTCGACATGACCACAACAACCATCGCCTACACGCTCGCCGGACTCATAGCCGCGGGCATCATATTCATCGGCGCACGGTTTATTGTCGCGCCGCGCGTCGCCGCCGCCGGCTACGGTGTGCAACCAGATCTCAGCCAGCGATCCGCCGGCGCCTATCTGACCGTCAAAGGCATCCGCGACATCGCAGCGGGGTTGTTCGTCTTCATTCTCATGGCCGCGGGCGCGACGCACCTGCTCGGCTGGGTGATATTGGCCGCCACGATCATCCCGATCGTCGACGCGGCCATCGTGCTCGGCAACGGCGGCTCCAAGTCGATCGCCCTGGGAGTCCACGGCCTCACTGCGGCCGTCATGCTCATGACTTCGGCGCTCCTGCTCATTTCCTAGCGAGCGAGACCATACGTTCGCGTCGCAACCGCAGCGAGCTCTCACTGGTACCCCGCGTGAACGAGCGCGTTACGGTGCCAGCGATATGACCTGCAGCAGGTCCGTGTCCTTCCGATAGTCCGTCTGCCACGTCAGGTTCGACATCCCGACCAGGGCATCGAAGGGACCACTACCCACTCTCGGCGTCACGGTTATTCCGGCCGTCGCACCTTTGATGTCACCCGTCGCCAGGCTCGCCGACCGGTTGACGGTGAGGGTGTTGACTTCGCCGAACGAGGAACTCGCGAGCAGTAATGCGTTAGTCGTGACGGTGGCGACTAACTTCTGATTGAGGTTGCCGACCTGAATGTCGGCCAGGTTTAGCTGGCCAGCCTCGAGCAACGGGATTCCGATGAAAATTGGATCAAAGCCGAGCGAGGCACTGACGGGCGGACCGGCTGCATTGACCGCCGTCGAGGGAGTCGCCGCTCCCTGACCCGTGTGAACCGACACCCTGGCGAAGCCATTGCCGTCGTCGGCCTTGTACGGAACGTCCTGGCCGTTCATCACGATCGCCCCCGCGTAGATCATGCCGTTCGTGCGGCCTATCTCGGGGTGACTGAATGATTGGAACGGAAAACTGGGCCCTTCGGTGAAGCCAAATCCCTGATCCTCGACGCCCGTGATGGATAGCCCGCGGAACGCGGCGGTGGACGGGGCGAAGAACGGTACGAGCGGGTCGATCCGGCCGTCGCCGTTCTCATCGAAGAATCCCGCGAACTGGGTGAATTCGACAGCCACGGGGTTGTTAGTGAGAATCCCGTGTTCGTCTTGCGTATAGCCGAGGTACGGAAAACCGGGAGTGTTGGATGCCGATTGAAATGTGGCTTTGACGAACAGATCCTGTACCTGGTGAACAGTGAGGCCTGCGGAGAAGCCGGGCCTGAACGGCGACTGCTCGGTGACCTCTTCATTCGTCGCCTGGATTTCGACCGTTATCGGGCCGTCGAAGGTGAAGTCGCGCGAGCGCTGATCCAGCTCGAGATCGACCAGTTCCGGCGCGATCCCACTCAAGTGCAGCCGCAGAAAACGTAGCTTCTGCATCTTGAGCTGGTCGGCATTGTCATAATCCCAACGCAGCGTTAATGTTTCGCCGTTTTGCGCTCTCAACTTGTTGCAGCTGAACGCCTTTACCCGCAAGACCTCAAAGGTTCCCTCGGTGCTCGGACAGCCGGCGAGGAACATCACCGGAACAGCGACCGCCGAGGTGGCGAGGAAACCCCGCCGGGTTAGCATCCATTGCGACTGTTGGCTCATCGCACTCACCTACCTGCGGTTCTTCCCGAACCTTATAACTCCCTGGCAACGGTTCCGGCGGTTCGGCGCGACACAGTGCGGTAGCAGCGACGCGACGAGACGGGCCAACGTCAGAGCGCCGTCGTCTGGGCTGCCCTCAGCGGGCGGAACTTTCCGTCTAACGCGGGGTGCGCGACGTTCACCTGCGCGCGGATGGGTCCTGCGGCGACCATCGTGAAGGGCAGAGCGAGCGGGAAATCGTCGGTGAGGGAGCGAATTTCGGTGCGCCGGATGATGGTAGCCAGTGCGAGAGTGGCCTCGAGCATGGCGAAGTGGTCGCCGATGCAGGTGCGCGGACCCGCGCTGAAGGGGATGTATTGCCAGCGGTCGCGGCCCGTGGAGTTTTCCGGGCTGAACCGATCGGGGTCGAACCCCAGGGGGTCTTCCCACAGGGCGGGGTCGCGGTGCATCGCGTAAACCCCTACCGTGCAGAGCGTGCCTGCCTTCACGAGATATCCGTCGACCTCGATGTCGCGGGTGATCAGTCGGGGAATCGATGGGGCCGGCGGGCATAGGCGCAGCGCCTCGTGCAGCACCTGCACTGTGTAGCGCAGCCGGGAAACGTCGTCGGGGGTGAGCTCTTGGTCACCGATGGCGTCGGTTTCGGCGCGTACCCGGTCCTGCATGTCGGGGTGGTGGCCGAGCGCCCACAGCGCGTAGGTCAGGGTCGTGGCGGTGGTGTCGTGTCCGGCCGACATGAACACAATGAGTTCGTTGCGTATCTCGTCGTCGGTCAGTGGGCGGCCGGTAGCCGGGTCGGTCGCGGCGATCATCGCCTGTACCAGAGGAGCGTCGCGAGTAGGGTCGTCGCGGCAGGCCTGCAGGACCTCTGCGGCTAGTCGGCGCAAGGTAGCGGCCGCAGCGCGGGCTCGTCGGCGGGCGGGAGTGGGCAGCCAGCGGGGTGGTTTGACGGGACTGAGTCATCCGCGCTGTGACATAGCCGAGGGCTGTCCTCAAGGGTTCGGCGATCGCGTCGGCGCGCTCGTCGAGATCGATCCCGAGTACCGAGCGGCCGAGTGCTCTCAGCGTGAGTCGGCGGCACTCGGCGTCGAGATCGACTTGTTGGCCGTCGCTCCAGCTCGCGGCGACCATGTCGGCGGCCTGAGCCATGTGCCCGCCGAAGGCGCGAACGTTTTGTTTGGTGAAGACCGGCTGCAGCGCACGCCGACGGGGCAGCCAGGGATCATGTTTGAGCGTGAAAAGGCTTGCACCGAGCAAGTAACGCACCTCGTCGTGGGCGGGCTCCGCTCGGCGGAGTTGCCGGTCCCGACCAAGAATGTCGCGGGCCGCTTGTGGTGACGTTGCGAGCACCGCCTCCGGCAGCAGCCATGTCGGGCCGTACTTCAAGCGCGTCACTGGCCCGCCGGCGTCGCGAAGGACCTCCTGGCCGGTGTGAAACGCCCTGACAGTCTTCATCTGCTGCCGCATACGTCAACGGGTTCCTTGGCGGCGGCGGAAGCTCGGCAACGTCAGAGGATGTGCTTGTCTCAACCATTGCAGTCTCCTCGTGGGTGATCAAGTCAAGTGTCCGATCTCCAGCCGCCTTCATCATCGGCCAATTTGCGTAGATGTTGTCGTGGTTGGCAGGGAATCTGCGCGTCTTTGCCGATGTTTGCAGCCCGCGGCTGACCGAGGGTGGCTAGCATGAGCCAGATTCACCCGCGCATTGAGATGCCGGTGTTGAACTGGAGCGACGATGGTGTGAGTGGGCTTGTTCCGACCGGCACGGTGACTTTGCTGCTCGCTGATGTCGAGGGATCGACTCGGTTGTGGGAGACCGCGTCGGAGGAGATGTCGGCGGCCTTCGCCAATCTGGACCGCACGCTGGCCGAACTTGTCTCTGCCCATCACGGGGTGCGTCCGGTCGAGCAGGGCGAAGGTGACAGCTTCGTGGTCGCGTTCACCGGCAGCAGCGACGCGGTGGCGTGTGCGCTGGCGTTGCAACTGGCGCCGTTGGCGCCGATTCGGCTGCGAATCGGCGTGCATACCGGAGAAGTGCGGCTGCGCGACGAGGGTAACTACATCGGCCCGACCATCAACCGCGCGGCCCGGCTGCGCGAACTGGCACATGGCGGTCAAACCGTGCTATCCGGCATCACCGAGCGATCTGGTGGCGGACCTGCTGCCCGATGGGGCGTGGCTGAACGATCTCGGCACCCATCCGCTGCGGGATCTTCCCGCGTCCTGAGCGGGTGGTGCAGCTATGCCATCCCGACCTGCACAACGAGTTCCCGCCGTTGCGGGAACGTGAAACGGTTGCTGCCCAACGCCTTCCGGTCCAGCTCTCCAGTTTCGTCGGGCGCGTTGACGAGATGAACGAGATAGCTCGACTGCTGGACGTCAACCGGCTGGTCACCCTTGACCGGCGCGGGAGGGGTGGGAAAGACCCGTCTGGCTGTGCATGTCGCCACCGAACTGGCGGGCCAGTTCGGTAACGGGGCGTGGTATGTCGATCTCGCCCCGATCACCGACCCTGACGTGGTTCCGGTTACGGTGGCCCGCGCGCTGGGACTGCCCGACCAGCCGGGCCGCCCGACGATGGATACGCTGCTGGGGTTCTTTCGTGACCGGCACATGCTGGTGGTGCTGGACAACTGCGAGCATCTGCTGGATGCGAGCGCCGCGTTGGTGCGTCTCTGTCCTCGGTGCTGCGCCGAGGCTGACGTTGCTCGCGACCAGTCGTGAGCCGCTCGGCGTGACAGGTGAAGCGACGCTGGCGGGTGCCATCGCTATCGCTGGCCGACGAAGCCATCGAGTTGTTCACCGACCGTGCCCGGCGAGCCCGACCCGCCTTCCGCGTCACCGACGACAACGTCGCCGCGCATCACCGAGATCTGCCGGCGCCTCGACGGCATGCCGCTGGCGATCGAGCTGGCGGCCGCGCGGGTGCGGGCCTTGTCCCTGGCCGAGATCCTCGACAGCCTGCATGACCGGTTCCGGCTGTTGACCGGTGGGGCGCGCACCGCGGTGCGCCGCCAGCAGACCCTGCGCGCCTCGGTGGACTGGTCACACGCGCTTGTTGACCCAGCCGGAGCAGGTCCTGTTTCGGCGGCTGGCGGTGTTTGTGGGTGGCTTCGACCTCGACGCTGCCCAGGCGGTCGCCGGGGATGACGAGGTGGAGCGCTACCAAGTGCTCGATCAGCTCACCCTGCTGGTGGACAAGTCGCTGGTGGTGGCCGACGACAGCGCGGGGCGTACCCGCTACCGGCTGTTGGAGACGGTGCGCCAATACGCCCTGGAAAAACTCGCCGAGTCCAGCGAGGCCGACTCCGTGCGCTCATGTCACCGCGATCACTACACGGCGATGGCCGCCCTGCTTGACGCGCCGGCAGGCCAGTGACTATGAGCGGCGTGTCGAGCAGGCCGAAACCGAGATCGACAACCTGCGCGCCGCGTTCGCGTGGAGCCGCGAAAACTCCGACGTCGAGCTGGCGTTGGCGCTGGCGTCGCTCGCTGCAGCCGCTGTGGCCGGCGCGGGGCCGCATCCGGGAAGGGCTGGCCTGGTTCGACGCCGCCCTGGCCGACCTCGACGCGCAGCACTCCCGGGTGGCGCCCGCGGTGCGTGCGCGGGCGCTCGCCGACAGGGCCATGCTCGCCATCTGGGTGGGCGACGCCGACAGCCTGTCTCAGGCTCAGCAGGCCCTGGCGATCGCGCGTGAGGTCGATGACCCGGCGCTGCTGGCGCGGGCGCTGACCGCCTGCGGCCTTATCGCCGCCGTCGTCAGCGCCGAGATGGCCGAGCGCGTACTTCGCCGAGGCGATCGGCCTCGCCCGGGCGTTGGACGATCGGTGGCGGCTCAGCCAGATCCTCGCCTGCCAGGCGACCGCGGCAGCCAATGCGGGTGATCCGTTCGGCTGTGCACGGGGCCGGCGAAGAAGGACGCGACCTCGCCGACGCCATCGGTGACCGGTTCGGCTCGCGCCTGTGCCGCTTCTGCCTCGGAGCGGCACAGGTATTCCAGGGCGATCTAGCCGGTGCCGCCGCACAATTCGGCGAGCTGGTGGCCGAGGCCCAGGCAGCTCACGATGGTGCTCTTTGAAGTGAATAGCCTCGCGTACCTGGGTGTCGTGCTGGCGTGGCAGGGTGACACGGGTGCGGCCCGGGCCGCCGCCGACGCGGCCATCGAGGCCGCCGCCGAGGTGGGTGGAATCTACGCGGCCATGGGCTACGCGGCGTTGGTCGGCGCGGCCCTGGCCGCCGGCGATGCTGCGACGGCGCAGGACGCGATGCGAGGCCTGGCCGCAGCTGAGTGCCCTGTCCCAGACGGCGGCGATTCGGCGCGTCCTCAGTGCGCTGGCCGCGCTGGCGGGCGGGGATCTGGTCGCGGCCCGCCGCTTTGCCGACGAGGCGGTCACTGGCACAACCGGCTATTACCTGACGGCGGCGCTGTCGACGCGCGCCCAGGTAGCGATCGCGCAAGGGTGAGCCAGACCAGGCCGAACGCGACGCCCACGACGCGCTCGCGTGTGCCGCCGAAGTTGAGACTTATCTGCTCATCCCCGACATCCTCGAATGCCTCGCTGGTCTGGCCGGCGACGCCGGCAGTCACCGCGAAGCCGCCCGGCTCTTCGGCGCAGCACACGCCGATCCGGGAACGCAGGGGCGCGGTCCGGTTCAAGGTCTGGGACGCCGGCTACGAAGCCTCGGTGGCCTCGATGCGTGATGCTTTGGGCGAGAAAGACTTTGAATCCGCGTGGGCCGAGGGCGCGGCCCTGTCCATCGAGGAGGCGATCGCCTATGCGCAGCGAGGCCGCGGCGAACGCAAACGCCCGGCTACCGGCTGGGGCGCGCTCACGCCCGCCGAGCGTGACGTGGTGCGGCTGGTCCGCGAGGGATTGGGCAACAAGGACATCGCCACCCGGCTTTTCGTCTCACCGCGGACCGTGCAAACCCACCTCACGCACGTCTACGCCAAACTCAGCGTGACCTCCCGCATGCAGTTGGCTCACGAGGCGGCTCGGCACTCAGAGGCAGACCAGCCCCAACCGTAGTCCGAGGCACGTCATTGCGGCGGCTGGCCTGCATAACCGACGTCGACGCGCGCTAGGACGAGGTCTGCAATCGTGCTGCAGCGCACCTGCAACGTCACGGTCCGATCCTTGGTGCAGCCATCAGGACGGGAGCAAGACCATGGGGACTCAACGTCGAATCCGCCACAAGCTCTTCGAGTGGCTGCGGCGATATGCGCCCAATGAGATCGCCGGATGGGTGGGCCAGGCGGGTACCGCCGCGGCCACCTATGCCCTGACGGACTCGTATGCCGCCGCCGTGATCGCGGCCACCATCGGCGCATCGGCTGGCTATTACGCGGCCGCGTACTTCAACGCGGTGCGCTGGTCGTACCGCGCGCAGGCCGGCCGAAGCTGGCCGATGCGGGTGCTCGTCGCCAACGGTCTCGCCGCGCGCAGCATCGCCGTCGAGTTCGGCCCGGCCGAGGTGATCGACAGCATCAGCATCAGACCAATCGCGCTCTATCTTGGCCCGTTGGTCGTGGGGAGCACGGCGGTCGGCTTTGTGCTGGGCAGCATCGTCGCCGACGTCGCCTTCTATGTGATGGCGATCTTCAGCTACGAGCGCTTCACGGCACTGCTGGCGCGTCCTCAACCCGCAAGCGTGCCTGCGTGACGAGCAACCTTTAGAAGGGAAATTCATGCCATCCGCTACTCCACGCGCCAGCCATCGCAGACATGAAAACCCGCTCGGCGGTGGGCGGCGGGTCGGAACCCCACAGTGCGTCAATCAGCGTGTCCGCGCGGACATGCTGGTCTGGGTGGGCGGCCAGGACCGCGAGGACTGTGCGCTGGTTCGGGCTGGTTGGTGTCTGTGAATCGGATAACAGCACACTCGTCAATTGCGCGTTACGCCCCGTTGGTGGTGTATCCGAGGATTTCCGCATCCTGCGGTCGACGGAGTCTCGCCGAGGGTCAGTCCGCCGAGAGGGAATGGCGAGTAAAAGCCCGGGCGTTAACCTCGATGAAACATCGCTGCCAGTTCGGCGTCGGCATCGTGGGAGGTGCTCTCTCTTTGTGCCGACGCACTCAGGTCGGCGCGCGACAACGATGTCGGAGGACACAACGCATGTGCGGAATATTCGCCACGATGACACGTCACGGTCTTCCGAGTGACCGGTGCGATGCGGCGCTCAAGCTGTTGGAACACCGCGGGCCGGACGGCACCGGCATCTGGACGTCGCGTGACGGGCAGTGGACGCTCGGGCACACGCGGTTGTCGATCATCGGTTTGAACAACGGCAGTCAGCCGATGACGAGCCCGGATGGCGCGGTGCACATGGTGGTGAACGGCGAGTTTTACGGTTACCGCGAGATTCGCGAGCGTCTGCGAGCGAGTGGCTATCGCTTCTCCACCGAGAGCGACAGTGAGATCGCGCTGCACCTCTACCAGGAGCGTGGCATGCAAGCCGCGACCCTCCTACGAGGCGAGTTCGCGATGGTCATCGCCGACGAACGCCAACGGGCGATGATCGCGGTGCGCGATCGCTTCGGGGTCAAGCCGCTCTACTACGCAGTGGTGAACGGCGAAGTGTTCTTCGCGTCGGAGATAAAGGCGCTGTTGGCGCTGGGGGTGCCGGCGGCGTGGGACCTCGAGGGCGCTGTCGGAGGTATGGGCAGGTCGCACGAGAAAACCGAATTCGCCGGCATCAGTACCGTGCCGCCGGGTTGCTATGCGATCGCCAGAGATGGCGTTGTGCGCATCTATCCGTATTGGGACTGGGAGATTCCGACTGCGGAGCAGATGCGGAGAGACACGCGAAGCGAGGCTGAGGTCGTCGAGGAATTCCGCGAGGTTCTTTCCGATGCCGTGCGGCAGAGGCTGGTCGCCGATGTCGAGGTGGCGTCGTATCTGAGTGGCGGCATCGACTCGTGCGCGGTCCTCGGGCTCGCGCAGCAGGAGATGGACCGGCCAATCCGCGCGTTTACGTTGACATTTGAGAATCCGCTCTATGACGAAGCCAGCGTTGCGGAAGCTCAGGCGAAGCACGTCGGCGCGACGTATCACCCAATTCCCATCACGGGGCGGGAGATCGCCGACTCGTTCGCAGATGCGATTTGGCATGCCGAAACGCAGATGTTCAACGGACACGGCGTCGCGAAGTATCTGCTCAGCCGTGCCGTGAGAGCCGCGGGCATCAAGGTGGTGTTCACCGGCGAAGGCGCCGACGAAATGCTGGGCGGCTATCCGTACTACCGGGTCGACGCGCTGAATGGCAATGCGGCGTTGAGTGCAGGCGAGAAGTCGGCGCTGCTCGATGAGATGCTCGGGGCCAATCCGGCGACGCGCGCGTTGTTGATGCCGGAGCAGGTGAGCAGCCAGGAGATGCAGGCGGTGGAGCGCAGGCTCGGCTGGCTGCCGGCGACGCTCAATGTGGCTGCGGCCCAGACCAACAGCGCGGCCCCGTTGTTCCGCGATGATCTGCCGGCGTCCGTTCGGGAGTTTCAGCCGCTGGTGTCGGCGCTGGATCGCTTGCCGATTGCGCAACGCGTCGCTGGCCGCGACCACCTCAATCAGGTGCTGTATATCAATGGCAAGACGGTGCTGCCGAATTTCATACTGAACTATCTCGCCGATCGGATGGAGATGGCGCACTCCATCGAAGGACGGGTGCCGTTCTTGGACCACCGGGTCGCCGAAGTGGCGGCTCGTGTGCCGGTGAACATGAAAGTGAAAGGCATTCGGGAAAAACACCTCCTTCGGGAAGCGGCGAAGGATGTCTTGATACCGGAGGTGTATGACCGCCAGAAGCACCCGTTCACGACGCCGCCGACACGCAACACCAACGACCCGATGCTCGCGTTCTACCGGGATACGTTCGCCTCGCAAGCCGCAAAGGACCAGCCGATCTACGACATGAAGAAGGTGTCCGCCGCGCTCGATCAGCTGCTCGAAGTCCCGGACGATCAACGCATCGCGGTGGAAGGCGGCCTGCAGCGTGTGGCGAGTGTGGTTGTGCTGCAAGAGCTGTTTTCGTTGGCGTGAGCCGCAGTAGCTCCACGCGACCACCGATAAAACGCTGCGCCGATCGAAGCGCGCGACGAGGATGGCTCATGGAAGCCGACATCATCGCGGTCAAGATCCCGCTCGGCGACCCCGAGCTCAAGCTGTTCTACAAACAGTCCGGCGGCGAAGTGCCCTGGGCAAGGCAGTTCGCCGACGGCGTGCTGTACTGCCTGCGCACTGCCAAGGATCTGGGCAAACCCGTGGTCATCAACATGAGCTTCGGCGACGACGCCTCCGCAGGCGACGGTCTCGACGACGACTCGCGCTTCATCGATTCGGTCCTTGACCCAGGCGGGGCGGCCGGCGACAACGCCTTCCCGACCGGTGCCCTCATCGTGAAAGCGGCGGGCAACGAAGGCGAGGCGTGGAGCCGCATGGCTCGCATAACAGTGCCCGCCGCCGGCCAGATCGTCGTCCCGTTCAGGTTGGTCGATCAACACGGCACCGGTACGTCAAAGCGGAACCACTGCCGTCGGTGGCGCTACAAACCGTCGCCCCGCGCGTTCTTCTGGTACAGACGACCCGCTGCCCCGCTCGCGGTGGCGTTCGCGGTGCGGTCTCCGCACCAGACCGGTTTTTGGCGCAGAAGACCACCTGAAGGTCCAGCGCCGTCGACGGTGGCGTGCCGAGCCGATACCCGTCGACTTGCGCGGCTGAACGCGCTCTCGTCGCACCGTGCACTCATCAGCATCAATTTGCAGAATGCGTTAACTGCGCATATTGCCAACGAATTCCGTAATGCCCCAGAGCGGCCGGTACTCGTCGACCCCGGGTGAGCGGCTTAGTTGTTGGTCGGTGGTGGTTGGGGTTGGAAGGGGTCGTACCACCACCAGTCGGCGCGCTCACCGGTGGGCCCCCGATAGGGCGCCACAGCAGGTGGGGGTCGGTTCGGCGGACGGGCAAGCGATCCCGCGCTCAATTCCCGATCCGCGCTGTCGGTGACGGTGAGCCGGTGAGCCGGCCCGGTGATGGTGATGACACCCCGATGATGCAACCGGTGATGATAAGGACACAACAGGACGAGGTTGTCCAACTCGGTCGGGCCGCCGTCTTCCCAATGCCGGATGTGATGGGCGTGCAGACCACGAGTAGCGCCACAACCAGGCACCGCACACGTGGGATGACGATGCTCGAGGGCACGACGAAGCCGACGGTTTATCACCCGCGTCGCTCGACCCGAGCCGATGACTTGCCCGTCACGTTCGAACCACACCTCACAGGTGGCATCACACAACAGATAACGACGCTCAGCCTCCGACAACAGCGGACCTAAATGCAGCGCAGCGACCCGCTGGTTGAGATCCAGATGCACCACCACCGTGGTGTGCTGCCCATGCGGACGACGAGCGGCCTCGGCATCCCACCCGGCCTCGACCAACCGCATGAACGCCTCGCCAGTGCCCGGCAACGGCGGCCGATTTTGGGAGGGTCGGTCGTCGTCGTGATCGCGCTTCCACTCGGCGATCAGCGCATCCTGGTGCGACTGCAAGGCTGCATCGAACTTCGCCGCGTCCACATGCGGCAGTTTGATCCGCCAGCAGGTGAACTGCTCGTCGGTGGTTTTGGTGATTGACCGCTGCGGCTCCGGTCGTGGATCGGGTTGCGGTCGCGGTTCGAGTTTGATCGCGGTGCGCAGCTGGCTGACCGTGGCGACCTCGGCCAGCGCCGCATAATGCTCATCAGAACCCTCACCTGCCCGCTCGGCGATCACGCCGACCTGATCCAGTGACAGCCGGCCCTCCCGCAACCCCTGGACGCAGCGGGGAAACTCGGTCCACCGGCGCGCGACAGCAGCGATCGTGTGAGCGTTTGCCGAGGACGAACCGGTCTTCCACGCCATCAACGCCGCCACCGACCGCGCCCCCGTAGCACCACACAGCTCGTCGCGATCTATCTCCGCAGCGATCTCCACGATGCGCCCATCAATCGCGTTGCGCTGCCCAGCCAGCTCCGACAACTCCTCAAACAACACCTCGAGGCGCTCATCAGGACGCACCGCAACAGCGCCAGAGGATGCGGTCGAAGTCATGACCACATCATCGCAGCCGGGTACGACAACTTTCGGCTGCCCGATCGACGCCGGCGTATTGCCGTCGACCGCAGAGACGTGCACCGTGGCACGACCGTTATGGCACAACGAGGTCCGTTCGCCCCGGACAGCCGCGCATCCGTCGTAACCAGGGCGAAATCCAAGTTTTCAGCGAGTGCGACATGCATCGCGCCGTACGTTGTCACGGCGGCGCGGAGTTCCCAAACACGTTCCAGGAGATCCGAAGCGGCGTTGCCAATCAGGGCACCAGGTGCGGCGCGTGAAAAGATTCGACGGCGAGTAGTCGGCGAGCCTGACCATCGGTCAGCAGCGCTGAGACTGCCGCCGACGCGTCGATGACGATCACCTGCGTTCGGACTTCAACTGCTCGACGATGGTCTCGGTCGCGATCTCGAGATCTGGCAGCGTCGCGATCAACGCGGCGTTGTCGACCCGTCGAGTCGCGGCATCGAGTTCCCGAATCGCGACAGCTGTCCGCGATGTTCAGACCGCATCATCGAGCCCCCAGTAGCTGGCGCGCCTCAGCACGTCCCGCTTGTAGCTCGACCGCAGTGCATCGATCACTGCGAGTGTTCGCGACGTCAGTTCGTCTCGTATCCCACTCTGCGCGTGCGCGAATGGGATGAACGCGCGCAGCAGATCGGGAGCGTCCAGTACCACCTCCAACGGAATGCTGTCCTCGAAGTAGGGCGTCTCGCCGATCGCTCGTTCGACGCGCGTCGCGCTCCATCGAAGTGGGTCACCCGTACCGGACTCGACGAGCTCCAGCAGCAGCTCTCGATGACCGGAGTCGGTAAACGGCGCGGCGGAATTGGTCGCGAAGAACCTGTCGCAGAGCTCCTCATTCGACTCCGGCGGCACTGTCGGTGACCGGTGTTCACCACCCTCTGGTAGCCGATTAACCAGCCACCGAACTAGTGCCCGGTAGAGCGGCCAGGCGTCAGTCTTTGGCGCGAATGTCGGCCTGGCGAGCGCATCCTCGATCCACACCCGCGCATCGGCCAGCGTCATCTCGAAAACGTCAGTGTCGCTGCTGGATTCGGCCAGCCGCGCAAGCGTTTCGTCGATCGGATTCGGGACCGCGCCCGCATCGACAATGCTCGACAACGCGTTGTGGTCGATCTGGACGGCGATGGTCAGCTCGTGCTCACCGTCGAGTCGCATACCGATCACGAGTTCGTCGACATCACCGAACACATTGGTTCTGCGCACCGCGCGGTAGACGTCGACCCGCGGTAGAGCGCTGATCCATCGCGGCAGATGCTCGCTTCGTTCAGCCAGCTCGTGTCGGCATCGGAGCTGTGGCGCTGGATCGTCGACGAGAAGTTCGGCGATGACGGCCAGCAGCGCGGTCGTCTCCCGATCCCGCGTATCGATCAAGCCAGTCAGGACCCGATCCAGATAACTGATATCGCACTTTGCGCGATGTGAGCGATTCGGGTTTCGCCACATGGATCACCATGCTGGCCATACTGAGCAGACCGAGTGGATGCCGACGCGCCAGGGCACGACGTATCGCGTCCCTGAGTGTCGTGTCGGCAGAACTTTCCTCGTTACGCTTCTTCGCCCGCCGCTCGTCCCGCCGCACCTGTTTGGCCCTGCGCGCTCGCCGTCCGTCACTCATATCGCGGACGCTACTCACGGGCAGTGACAACGCCGCCCGCCCGTCAAAGCCCCTTCGCGTCCAGTGCTTTCATCAGCGAGGGCCTCCTACCGTAGTCTTGGCGGATCTGCGCGATGAACGAGGCGAAATCGGCGCTGCGACCGCCACGGTCATAGAGTTCGGCCATCGTCGCCAATGTCGCAGCAATGCCGGGATAGAGCTTGGTGTCGGGATACCGCAGATCATTCTCGAGCTGCGGCCGGTATAGGTCGGCAGCGTCGACAGGCCGAGCCATGGCGCCTCGGTCGGCCAGTTCCCGCCACGCCCAGCCGGGACCGTAACGGTCGGCGGCCTGCCAAGCGGCCTCGACATCACCCTCACTGAGCAACAGCTGTACCAGGACTGCGCCGTGGGCGTAACGGTCAGATGCCAGCAGCTGCGCCTGGTCGATTGCCCAAATGCGTTCGGCCTCCGCACGATTGATACCGGCTGCGAAATCGAGCAGGACACGGTAGGTGGGGACTGACGGTTGCCGCAAGAAGTCTGCGCGAAGAACGGCGACCGCATCCTCGATCCGGCCCAGTCCCTGATAGGTCGCGGCGACGTCGTCGGGGCTCAGCCAGTATTCGTTGCCACCACCGTGGCTCGAGATTCGCCGGTCGGCTACAGCGCGATCGATCCATGCCACTGCATCCTCGGTACGGCCGGCTGCCCGCAACCGGTCGACGATCGCCCCGTACTGCGGGTGTTCCCGCTGACTGAGCAAGTGGACGGCGCGGTCGACATCACCGTCGTGATCGGCGAGCTCCAGCAGCATCGCGTCGATTTCGAACCGCCCGAATTGATCACGATCTTCAAGCTTGCGATTCAGCGCTGCCACCGCCCGGCGGTAGGTAGCGAGTGCGCGCTCGTCGAACGAGTCGACGAAGTCCGCCAATTCCAGGTGGGGCCATCCCGGCGAGTCAGCGCGGAATTTCACCAGCCACGTCGCGAGTTTCACTGGGTCGGGCTCGCCGAGTCGGCAGGCCCGCGCGTAGAGGTCGGCGGCTCGCTGACATTCACCACCGATCGAGCCCGAGGAGTCGTCGGCCTGCTCGGTGATCTTGCGCAGTCGGGTCAGTGCCCGCAGCAACGCCGGCCGCACAGTTTCGGCGGCGCCACTGTTCAAGTGGTTCTCGAGTTCGTCGAGCACTTCACTGGCCACGGCCGCGACGTCAAAGGACCGTCGGTAGTCAATAAAGCCGCGGAACGCCAACGTGTTTCGAACATAGGACTCCAGCTCGGCTTTGGCTTGCGCGTCGTCACCTGAGGCCGTCGTGGCGCGAATCTCCAACATGCGGCGGACGCCGTCATCGCGCTGCGCAAGGGTCATGACCAGGTCGCGCAGCTCGTCGACGTCCATCGCCTGCAGCGCTGCTTCCAGCACAGCCTCGGCCGTATTGCTGGTTGTGTCGTCGACAGTTACCCGTCCGGAGTCGATCGCGGCGAGTCCGGTCGCAACCAGATGCTTGCAGAAGTTGCCATCGGCATTGTGCGGGCAGGTACAGGACCCGTCGGGTAGCGGACCGGACCAGTCGAGCTCCACGGTGTAGACCTTCTTGGCCTGGATCGACGCGTAGGCCTTGTATCCGGTGGTGCGGAGCCCTCGGACAAAACGTACGTAGTCTTCGCCCCGGGCGTAGACCAGCTCGCCGGCCGCCTTGAGCAGCGTCATTTCGGAGAGCCCCACATCACCATGGTGCCGGATTCGAGGACCAGACTCAGCTGAGAGTTGCGAAGCAGACACCAGCGAGGGCGCTACCGAGCCCGCGGTCGGTCACGAAGCCAGGCGGCTGCGAGTGCCGTTCACTCACAGGGCCTCGTTAATCGTTATCAAAAACGCCGTCCTTCGTTACCGAAAAACACCAACCATTTGACCTAGACGTCGATGGAATTGCGGCACCATTTCTTCAAGAGCCGCGCGAGGGGAGGTCGCGCCAGGCTGCCGGGTTGGGCACAACTGGCATGGGGAGGTACACATGCACCAGCCAACGGCCGCACTTGCGGTTGCAGTCATCTGCGTTTCGATCGCCGGGTGCACGAGTACAGGCAACGCCGAGTCACCCACGCCCACCCCGTCGATGATTCCGCGCCCTCTTGTTGAGCGCGAGCTTGCGGGGTTGCTGCTCGACCCCGAACAGGTGAACGTCGCTATGGGAACGGCCGGGATGGCGGTCACATATCAGCAGACCACGATGTCCGACAACAGCGCCACCATGGCGCCGCAGGAGTGCCTGGCCATCGACGGCGCGGCGGAGGCGCCGGTTTATGCCGACAGCGGCTACTGGGCGGAGCGCGATCAGAGTCTGAACAACGGCGACAAGTTCACGCACTATCTCAAGCAGGCGTTGGTGTTGTTTCCGAGCATCGAAAAAGCCGGAGAGTTCTTCGACGCCTCCGCCGAGCGATGGCTGGCCTGCCATGAGTACACCCACACGCAGAGCGAGACGCAGTGGTCCGTCGGACCGATCGCCAACGTTGACGGCACACTGAGCGTCATCGCGACCGAACTAAACGCCGCCGCCCCCGGCTGGGGCTGCGGACACGCCCTGGCGCACAGAAACAACATCATTGTCGACGTCAATACGTGCAGCGCCGACCCGGCCGATTCGGCTGTGAAGATTGCCGAACAGCTCGGTGCCAATGTAACTGCGCGGTGGTGAAGCCATCGACGCGAGGTCGTCGCGGTCGATGACCTTCCACTGCGGACACTCCGGCAAGGCGAAGTCGTCGGCGATCTCGGCGTTCGGCAGCACGATTACGTGATCCCACCGCAGCCGGCCCTGGCTCCAGCGGTCGTCGTTCTCGATGAACTCGCGCAACGCATAGCCGGCTTCGCGGGCCTGACGGACCGGCTTGATCTTGTGTTCGTGGCCACCACGACGCGTCTGCCACCATGTGTCGCCGTCGTGCCAGACCTCGCCGCGCTTGATCTCCAGCCACGCGATGCCAGCACCTTCGATGGCGACGACGAAGTCGACCTCGTAGTCCTTGAGGTGGTCGGGGTAACGCGCTGGCAGGGGATGACCCGGTCGTTGGCTGCACCTGTTCGAGCAGCGCTTGGTAGACCTTGCGCTCTGCGCCATTGGCAAGGCGCGGGGCTTCGTGCGGCGTGATGGTCATGCAGGGGCCCCACAATGATGGAGGGTAGATCGGACGTGTGCCGAATTCGCGGAATCGTGGCTCAGACCCGCACGGTCGGCCAGAAGAGGTCGAACAATCTGCCTTCCCATCCCGCAGCGACCCGCCCCGTGCGGGTGCGCTCGGCGATGTGCGCGCCGACCACGGCGTCGACGAGTGTCGCGCCGTCGGCATCGGCGCGGAAAGACCCGTCGGCCTTTCCGGCATCGATCACTGATTCCAGTTCGGCCCGCTGCTTGGCGAGGATTCGGCGGAAGAGCTTGGTGAAGGCGGGATCCTCATCGGTGAGCAAGGCGGCCAGGCCGCCGTAGCCGATACCGACCTCCACGGTCTTGACCGCTTCTTTGATGAGCCACCGCAGCCGATCCGGCGCGTCGGCCTGCACGGCAAGCGGTTCGGGTGTGGTTACCCGCGACAGCGCGGCGGACAGCATGTCCCGGCGGTCTCGGTAGCGGCGGTAGATGGTGGTCTTCGCGATGCCAGAGCGCGCCGCCACCGCCTCGACCGTCACCGACCGGGGGCCCCTGGTGCGCAGCAGTGCCAGCGTGGCGTCGGCGATGCCGTCGTCGACGTCTTGTCGCTGCGCCATCGGCCCTCCTTGGTCGTCAGCGGAATATCCGCGGTCGGAAAAACGCTACACCAACCGTAGCGCTACGCTACACGTAGCGTTTCGAATATTCATCGGCGAGTTTCGAGAGGTGATCGACATGTTGAGGACATTGCGACGGGTTTCGATGACATATGTGGCGTACGTGCTGTTACTGCTGGCGTTCGTCGCGCTGGGGACGTTCGTCTACGCGCTGGCCACCGATAGCGCTCTGGCCGGGATCACCGGGGGCAGCCTGGTTGTGTTGATGGTCGCATCGGTCGTGGGGTTCCGCATCGGCGCCCGCAACCGGGCGAAGTCAAACGACAGCGGCATCGAGATTGAAGGCGCGAACGTCTGGGCTCAACCGCTGCGCCGCGAGCAGATCGACCGGTATCTGCTGAGCTACCGCGGAGTGCGGGACGGGCATGAGCAGATGGCGCAGGCGGTCTCCGCCGTCGCGGTCGAACCAGCGAGATTGATCGACCGGCGCGCGGCCTGACCGCTGCTGCCCGTCACCATGTGTGCCGGCATTTCGAGCAGGTCCACTTCTCGTCGCTGACGCAGCAGCCGCTGAGGTGCCTCCAGGGCTCGACGTACGGCGTAGCGGCAACCCATAGATGGCTCGCTTCGTGCGACGGGCATGGCACTCCGGGCACGGCGGATGGCGTGCGAACCGGAAGTCGAGGAAGTTGTCGCCCATCGTGTCCCGGCACCTCTTGCAGACAACGCCCGGCCAGTCGGCGGGCTCGCTGCCGCGACGAGCGAGGTGTGTCCGAACCGAAGGAAGGGGTACGCAACCACAGCTCCCCGAGCGCTATTTCGATGTCCTCGCCCGTGGAGTCGTCAAGCGTCCAGTTACATCGAGGCGAGGCACCGGATCCGAAAGTCGATGTGGCGGCGCAGAATCCGTGGATTCTGCGGATGGCGGGGAAGTGGCGGACGGCTGGTCTCGCGACTGCCTGGTCCGCGAGTCCGTTGGAGCCGACTCGGCGATGTCGACCCAACGACTGTCGATCACCGCCGAGCACGCGAATGGTCAGCGCACCCCCGCTATGACGCTGCATACCGGCCAGGCGCCCCAGCCCTGAACTGCCCGAGTCACCTCGGCGATTGCGATCTGCTCTTCCCGGGTGGCCAGGTCTGCTCGCGGCGCGTAACGCAGTCCACCGTGCCGCTCCCACGTGCTTTGGTTGAACTGCACGCCCCCATAGAAACCGTTGCCGGTGTTGATCGCCCAATTGCCGCCGGACTCGCAGGCGCTCAGCGCGTCCCAGGTCGCGCCGTTGAGCACCGGCGGCACCTGGGTGCCCGGCTTGGCACCGACCCGCAGCACCGAGGGCCGGGCGGGTGCCACGATCTCGTTCTTCACCGGCGACCGCCCGGTTTCGACACCGTTGACGGTCGACACCGCGAAGGTGACAACCTGGGTTCCAGTGGTGCCCAGGTTCTCCACAACGTGGCGGCTCATGTTCATCGTCGGATCCTGGACGTGGTACGCCCGGGGCAGCAGCGTGATCCGCGCGGTGACGGTCAACGTCCGGATACGGGTGACCACGATCTTCATGCCCTCGTTGACTGACGTCGACGCCGGCGGGAACACTTTGTCGCCTTGCTCGAGCGGCGCACCGGCCGCCGCTAGCAAGAGCCCCACATTCGGCGCCGCCAGCCGCCGGTCGCTGGCCACACTGCCGTCGACGATCTGCACCTTCTTCGCGCTGACCAGCGACAACACCATGCCGGCCAATGGCACTCGGCTGAAACGAGATGCCGCGGCGGGGGCGGCGTCGCGTATCGACAGCTGCTTGAGGGCCTCGTCGACCGTCAAGGCCGTCGTCCACGCCTGCTTGCTCTGCCCGCCGTCCACCGACACCTGCAACGGCCGGCCGCGTTTCAGCACGATGGTGTCGGACTGATGGACCGGCTGATCGGCAGCCGGATACAGCTCGTCGTGGTTGTCGACGGCGAAGCCGTTGTCCCGCACCACGTCGATCACCCGCGACTTCATCGTCGAGACCGTCATCGGTGAGCCGTCGACGGAGAGCGTGAGCGTCTTGTGCATCGCGACGGCGAATCCGCCTGCGACCGCCACTGCCAGCAACAGTGCGCCGACCATCGCCCGCCGCCCCTTCGGTCTCGCGGTAGTGTGCCCCGCCGTGCCAATCGCCTCATCCCTGTCGCCCCGGACGTCGGCCCAGGCGCCCAACTCCTGGCCCGGCCCGATCTTGGCGTCCAGGGAGGCCTTGGTCCCGAAGATCCTAGCCAGCCCAATATCTCGTCGCCGCAGTCGCTGCGGCTGCTGGCCGACACGACGATTTGTCCCGAACGCCGCGTCCTCGGCTTCATCGACCCGTTCGGCGCCGGTCAGGAGGGCCGAGACCTCCTCCACGAGAGCCCTGTCCTTCGCGACCCTCGTCCTGTCGAGAGCGACCCGGCCCAGGCAGACCACACCCGCGGGCCGGCGCAACGCCAACGCCTGCACGAACAGGTATCCGAGCGCAGACTGGTGCTGCTTGCGGAAATCGGCGATCGCTCGATAGCCCGGGGACGCGCCGGCGGTCAGCCACCGGAAGGCGGCATCGTCGACGCACTTGCGTTCGATCATCCGCGATGAGCACACCCCGGTGGTGTAGGCGTACAACAGGAGCGCCATCAGCCGCGGATCGTAGGGCGGCCCACCGCGCGCCTCGTCATCCGCACCCCGAATGCGCACAAGATCTAAATGCTCGTCGACCAACTCGGCAACGAGCCGGGCCAAGTGCTTCGCCGGCAAGCGGTCATTGGGCCGAACACACGGAACGTCTTGTTCGGCGGGCACCTTCGGCCTCGCCGAGCTGGGCGTGTGCGCGCTCTCCAAGACCTACCTTGAACAACTTGCCATAGGCGAGCTCATCAGCCGCCCATCATTCCGCGCTCCGAGCCTCAACCCGATCACCCCGCCCGGCGTGTTGCCAACTCAGGCTGGCGGCGCCAGGAGCTGCATCAGCCGACGCCGACGCGCTCTATGACGAGGCGAGCGTCGCTGAAGCTCACGCCAAGCATGTCGGCGCGACGTATCACCCAATTCCCATCACGGGGCGGGAGATCGCCGACTCGTTCGCAGATGCGATTTGGCATGCCGAAACGCAGATGTTCAACGGACACGGCGTCGCGAAGTATCTGCTCAGCCGTGCCGTGAGAGCCGCGGGCATCAAGGTGGTGTTCACCGGCGAAGGCGCCGACGAAGTGCTGGGCGGCTATCCGTACTACCGGGTCGACGCGCTGAATGGCAACGCGGCGTTGAGTGCCGGCGAGAAGTCGGCGCTGCTCGATGAGATGCTCGGCGCCAATCCGGCGACGCGCGCGTTGTTGATGCCGACGCAAGTTGACAGCCCGGAGATGCGGGCGGTGGAGCGCAGGCTCGGCTGGCTGCCGGCGACGCTGAATGTGAGCGCGGCGCAGACGAATAGCGTGGCGGCGTTGTTCCGCGATGATCTCGCCGGCGTCGGTTCGGGAGTTTCAGCCGCTGGTGTCGGCGCTGGATCGGTTGCCGGTCGCGCAACGCGTCACCGGCCGCGACCGGCTGAATCAGGTGCTGTATATCAATGGCAAAACGGTGCTGCCGAATTTCATTCTGAACTATCTGGCCGATCGGATGGAGATGGCGCACTCCATCGAAGGGCGGGTGCCGTTCCTGGATCACCGTGTCGCCGAAGTCGCGGCTCGCGTGCCGGTGAACATGAAAGTGAAAGGCATCCGGGAAAAGCACGTCCTGCGCGAAGCGGCGAAGGATGTGTTGATACCCGAGGTGTATGACCGCCAGAAGCACCCGTTCACCACGCCGCCGATCCGCAACACCAACGACCCGATGCTGGCCTTCTACCGGGATACGTTCGCCTCGCAAGCCGCTAAGGACCAGCCGATCTACGACATGAAGAAAGCCTCCACTTGAGCTCTTCGTCGGACCACTTGCGCTCCTGGCGGCGTCAACATATGTTGACGCGCCACAAAAGCATGGTCTTCAGAGCAATTAAGCGTGGTCCAGCCCCCGGGTCTCGGGCTCATTCGATTCGCGCGGCGTGTAGTGCCGAATGTGGCTGAGAGGGCGGTGAAGTCGAGCTTGAGCTTTACGGCAGCACGCACCTACCGCGTGAGCGCGGACTCTATACCCGTGTGCTCGAAGTCATCGCCTTTCCACAGCAGCGGCTCCCGTGTGTCGAGCGCCAACGCGTAGGAAAGACAATCGCCGAAATTCAACCGTGCGCGGTGGCCGCTTCCTTAAGTCTGTGTAGGCCTGACGAGCCAGACGGGCCTGGCTCTCGGTCACGGGCTCGATCACGAACTTCGCTTCCGCGAGCAGCTCGTCGAGGCTGTTCGGTGCGCCTCTTCCCGCAAGGCATGACAGCGTTCAGCCCAGCACCGGGAACCGCCGCTGCCGTGCCAGCCGGTCGAGCGCACTCTGCATCACGCCGCGTACGTGGGCGTCGACCTCGTCGATGTCGGGGTCGTCACCAAAATGGGCGGCGATGTCGATCGGCTCGAGCAGCTCGGTGACGATCTTGGATGGCAGGGGAAAATTGGCGGGGACCGTCGACGTCAGGCCGAATGGGAAGCCTAGAGCCAACGGCAGGATCTCGGTCCGTAAGCGCTTGAGACGCAATTGTTTTGCCAGCCAGGCTCCCCGGGTGAGGAAGAGCTGGGTTTCCTGGCCACCGATCGACACCGCAGGCACGATGGGCACACCGGCTTCGATGGCGGTCCGCACATACCCCTTCCGGCCGTGGAAGTCGATCTTGTTCTGGGCAAACGTGGATCGGTACGCGTCGTAGTCGCCGCCCGGGAAGACCAGCACCACACCACCGGAGCGCAGCGCCTTCGCCGCATTCTCCCGGTCGGCATGGATGACGCCGATCCGACGCAACGATCCGGCCAACGGCGTCTTGAAGAGGCCGTAGTGAGCAAGGGTGTAGAACGGGCGGTCGTACCCGAACGCCGCGTAGAAGGCGGGCGCCAGCACGAGCACGTCGGGCGTCATCGCCCCACCGGAGTGGTTGCCCACCACCAATACGCCGCCGGCGGACGGCAAGGATTCCAGACCCCGCACCTCTGCCCGGAACCAGAGTTTGGCAATCGGTGTGACCACCTTTCGTGCCAACTCGACGAAACCCGGATCCCACTTGGCCAGTTCTGAGTCGTCAAAATCTTTGCCGCTCATGCGCTTCCCACCTCGTTGTGTTTCCGCGCCCGGGACTTCCTTTCAGATCACGACGGCGCCCGATTCGCGATACATACATGCCGAAAGTAACGCCCCTACATGGCGTTTTCACCGGGCAATAGACCCCCTTTCAATGGACCCAAGTCCCTTCGAACCCGGACCAGCCAGGGTTAACGTCGTGGTATGGCCGCACCCGAGAGCAGCAACGGTCGCGCGCGGCGACTGGCCCGTCCCGCGGACGTGACCACGCCGTTCGTGCGGGCCCGCGAGTTCATGAATCAGCCCGTACCCGAGAACATCGATCAGCGTCCCGACGAGTTGCCCCTTGCGCGACCGACCCTCGCCGTGGCGAGGCAGGTGTTCCACGACGAGCTCGTACTGCTGGGCTTCCGCCTGTTTCTGCCCGTCGGCGGCGCGGGTGCGCTCGACCGAGCCAATCGCGAGATCGGTGCGGCGCTGGAGTATTACGCGCAGCATGGATTCCTGGACAGGCCGGAGGGGTTCTTTGCCGCCCCGCCGAGCCTGACCGACGTGACCATCTACCCGGTGAAGATCCGCCGACAAATCCTCGACCGCCTGACGTTCGACAGCGGGTACGAGCCCCGTCCGGGCGAACCGGGCCGTGAACGGTGGCTGGGCTACGCCGCGAACAGGCGTGAGCAGGCGCTGGTCATGCGCCACCACGTACCGCGGCCCTGGGTCGTCTGCGTGCACGGCGCCCTGATGGGCCGGGGCTCGGTCGACTTGAGGCTGTTCCGCGCCCGGCATCTGCACGAGGATCTCGGTCTCAACGTGGTGCTCCCGGTGCTGCCGCTGCACGGCCCGCGCAAGGTAAAAGGTGCGGCATTCCCGGGCACCGACATCGTCGACGACGTGCACGCGGTGGCTCAGGCGGTGTGGGATGTCCGGCGGCTGATCACGTGGATCCGCATGCAGGAACCCGACTCCCCGATCGGCCTGAACAGCATGTCCCTCGGGGGCTACATCACCGCGCTCGTCGCCAGCCTCGAGGACGGCCTGACCTGCGCGGTGCTGGGCGTACCCGTGGCCAACTTGATCGACGTGCTCGGACGCCACGGAGGCCTGCGCGACGACGACCCGCGCCGCGAAATGATGGTGCTGGCCGAACCGCTCGGCCGGATGCTCTCGCCGCTGTCGCTGACGCCGCGGGTACCGATGGCGGGCCGCTTCATCTACGGAGGGCTGGCCGACCGGCTGGTGAACCCCCGCGACCAGGTGATGCGCCTCTGGGAGCACTGGGGCCGGCCGGAGATCATCTGGTACCAGGGCGCCCACACCGGATTCTTCCGGTCCCGTCCGGTGCAGGATTTCATCGACGTCGCGCTGCGGCAGTCGGGCCTCGTCGGGGCGATCTAGACACCCGCGATCGCCGCGGGACGCTCAGACCGCGGCCGGCTTGGCCGGGCCGGAATAGACCTCGAAGAAGCGCGCCGTCATCTCGGCCGGTATCGCCAAGTTGGCGGCGTGGTCGCTGCGCACGCAGACCAGGCCGGGGCCGTCGTGTTCGCGGGCGCGGTTCAGGGCGCCGTCGAGGTCCTCGATGCGCTCGACGTACTCGCCGTGGCAGCGGAGGCCCTGCGCGACGATGTCCCACCGCACCTCACTCCGGGCCGTCCCGAAAGTCGTTCCGTACAAGGCGAGTTCGTTGAGCTCCTCCATGGTCCACGATCCCTCGGCGAACACGATCACCGGTGATGTCGAGGCCCTCGCGCGCGGCGGTCTGCAGCTCCATGACGTTGAAGCCCGCCGTGGCCTCGAGAACCACCGGCCCCTCGCCTGCGTGCGTCGTTTACCGCGCGGACCCTACTCTGGGCTGGTGACAGACCGGATCGTTGCGAGTCGACTGGTGAGGCAGGGCAAGGAGTGAAACGTCGCGGATTCCTTCACGTCGTGCCGGACTTGGTGCCGCGGCCCGATCTGCGCCACCCCGCGCGGGACGACGTCGTGCTCTACCGCGTGCGCGCTGACCTCGATCACGCGGAGCCCCCGATCTGGCGGCTGATCGACCTGCGTTCGGATGTACCGCTCGACGTTCTGCATCAGGTTCTGCAGGTGGCTTTTGGTTGGACCGACTCCCATCTGCATCGGTTCTCGCTCGGCGGCGGCGCCTTCGATCATTACAGCCAGCTGTTCCTGTGTCCCTATGACGTCGAGGGTGACGACTGGGATGATCCCGAGGATGGGTTGCCCGCAGCCGAGGTGCGACTGGACGAAACTCTGTGCGAACCCGGGGATGCGCTGCGCTACCTGTACGACTACGGCGATACCTGGGAGCTGACACTGCGACTCGAACAGATCCTGCCCGCGGCAGATTCCGACTACGCCACCGCCGTCGTCATCGACGGCCGCCGGGCAGCGCCTCCGGAGGACTGTGGCGGTATCACCGACGGCGAGGGCCTCGCCGAGATTCTGGATGACCCAAGCCGTTTCGAGCGCGAGAGGGTCAACACAGCGCTGCGCGGTCCATTCTTCCTCCTGCGCGAGTCGGGCATCGATCCACGCCTGATCGACCTCGTGCACAGGCTCACCTACACCGCCCACGGCGAGAACCTCACGGAGCGAGCGCTGCGCGTCAAGGATGAACCCACCTCGCTCGATCACATCGACCCGACGAACAGCCTGCGAGCCCACCAGTGGTTCCTCGACCGGGCCAAGGACAGCGACATCCCGTTGACTGCAGCGGGTTACCTCAAGCCAGCCGATGTCGCAGAAGCGTCGAAAGTGCTTCCCGCGATGGCTGATTGGATCGGAACACACAACCGTGAGGCGCAGTGTGCACCCCTTCTCCACTTCCGTCAGAGCCTGCAGGCCATGGGGTTGCTGCGCAAGTACAAGAGCGCGCTGCGGTTGACCCGTGCGGGAGCCGCGGCGCAGGCAGATACCGAGACACTCTGGGAGCATCTTGCCTGCCGCCTGTTGCCCAACACCGGTGACAAGTTCGAAACACAGGCGACCCTGCTCCTGTTGGCCTACGCGGGCGGCTCCACAGGCACCAAACTGGCCTATGGCGAAATAGCTTCTCTTCTAGCAGAACTCGGCTGGCGGTACTCCGATGGTCGACCCGTCAGTGAGTACTCGGTGCGGTGTCTCGCGGCCCGGCAGGTCCTTGTCAACGTCACCGACGTTCCCGCCTCATCGGTGGAGCGGGACCGCATCAGCCCCGCTGCAGCAGTGTTGGCGCGCAGGGCACTTCGCCGCAAGCGGTGAGTGGTGCCGAACTCAATCGGGTACCACGGTGACCGCGCACCTCAGGGCTGGCGCTCTGCTCAGCCTGGCGTCGGCGGTGACCAGGGGACAGTCCAGACTCTCGGCGAGCGCGACGTACATCGCATCGTAAGCCGAGATACCCGCGCGAAGGTCCCATACCCGCTCGAGCAGGGGCCCTGCGGCATAGCGGATCAACCCGAGTCGGCTCCACACGTCGAGGCAGCCACGGCCGTCGCTGGCTTTCAAGGATCCGGCAGCAACGAGACGACGCAGGGCACTGACGACCTCGGCGTCCACCAGGTGGGGTACGTGCAACACCTCATCGGCGACAAGCCGACGGGCCCGCCCGTCCTGCAAGAGCGCCGACACTGCCGCAGAGGCGTCGAGGACAATCACCGCCGCTCTGCTTGCACCGACTCCACGATCGAATCCGTCGGGATATTGAGATCGGGCAGCGTGGCAACCAACGCCGCGTTGGCGACACGGCGGGTTGCGGCATCGAGTTCGCGGATTGCGACGGCGGTCACCGACATTTTCGAGAGGAGGGCCAGTCGTTCCAGGCGGTCCATCACGTCATCGGGGACATTGCGGAGGTACAAGGTTCGCACGTCCGACATTGTATGCAGTTCACTAGCGATCTGCTAGCACTTTGCAAGCCTGTGATGTCTGCGGCTTGGGGCGCTGCGGTGCTGGGAAGTGATCACCAGCACCGGAACACCCCCGTGCAAGAGAGATCTTCAGCCATATACACGCCTGCCGCCTCGTGGCGCACCGGCACCAGCCGGATGCCGTGCGCGTCCAGCTGGGCCAGCAGCGGGGCGCGGGCGTCGTCATAGTCTTGCGTCGTGGGGGATATGTCGGCCGATCCACTGCTGTTGGGGCAGCGCGTCGTTGCGATCCTGGAGACCGGGCAGCGTGACGCCACGTACAAGCTGGCAACCTTGATGGCACTCATCGGGCATAGCATCGAGAACCTGCCGGAACACCTCGACGACGCGCTGCGGGTCCCGATCGCCGGCTTGGCGCATCGGGTGCTTGCGCTCTACTGGCGCCAGGTTCGACCGTTCGAAGGCCATGAGCTCATGCAGCGCCGAACCGGGAGCAAGGCGCGGATCACGGACGCGACGAAGGCCCTGCGTCTTGCCTCCGGTGTCGGCGATGGAGGACTCTCGCTCGAGGTGGCGATGATGCGGGCGCCGGACGCCTACCGGCAGGCGATCGACAAAATCGTCATTGCGTTGGCGAAACAGCCGCTACCGCGACTGCAGAAGCTGCCGGGCGCGTCGACCAGCGATCCGTTTCTGTACGACGACTCGTTCCTGGGTGAGAACGTGTCGCGTAAGAGCCTGCGGGAGCACGGCGATGCGATCGTGCTGAAGCCGGGAGTGGCGCACGGGTTGGCTCGGCTGGCAGGGTTGCTGCGGCCGGCGCTGGAGATCATGTGGGTCGACGATGTCCGCCGGATGAACAGGTTCCTCGACGCAGAGGTGCCCGATGTGGCGGGTCACCTATTCGGTCGGGAACGCGCCGTGTTGGCCGCCGTCCGCGACCCATTCAAGGAAGCTTTCGGGCCGCACTGCTTCTACTGCGGCGCGCACCTGCCGGCCGACAATCCGATCGACCACGTGCTGCCGTGGTCGTTGGTGGGCATCGACGGGCTCTCGAATCTGGTGCTGTCCTGCGCCCGCTGTAACGGTGACAAGAGTGGGGCGCTGCCGGCTCTCGCGATCGTGGATCGCGTTCTCAAGCGTGATCGTGTTGTGCTGGAACAGATTTCGTCCGATATCTACTGGCCGACGCAACATGAGCGAGTGGTGGCGGCGGCGCGTGGCATCTACCGTGGCCAACCGGCCGGTGTGCCGACGTGGTCGGGGTACAAACACAGCGTGAGGTTGGACGTCACCTTTCCACCGGAGTGGATGCGCGCCAAGGTTTGATCACGCAACAGCCGCCCGCGACACCAGGTACATCTCCGTCGGCATTGGTCTGCGCAACTTCCACGTGATCGCCATCGGACGATCGCCCTCGCGCGTGACGTAATCGGTCGGGCCGAGGAACACAGAGGCGATGGGCCGAGCGCACTTGTTTTTGTTTCGCGCACGAAGAGCAGGATGTGGGAACCGGTTTGGCGATCATTGATGTACCCGCGAGCTGCGGATCGGCCAGCCACGGCAGCTGCAGCGCGCCGGTTCACACAGGCCGCCTGGCTCTCCGCTCATCAAGCGAGCCCGGCCTTGCGTCCGATGACCGGCAGGCGTAAACGTCACCTCAGCGTTGTGTTGATCTGCCGTGCCGTTGTGGCGGTCGGGATTTGAGAAGTGCCGAGAGGAGGTGCGCCATGGGTGAGCGCGTGGAGGCGTCGGCCCTGGCTGCCGCCCGCGACCCCGCGGTGAAGCGCAGGCTCCAGCGCTGTGTTGCCGTGTTGCGGCGCATGGTCGACGACGGCTGGTTCGTCGCCCATGAGGACACCATCGGTATGGAGGTGGAGCTCGATCTCGTGGACCCGTTGGGCCGGCCGCGGCTGATCAACGACACGGTCCTGGAACGCCTGGGCCGGACCGACATGCAGCACGAGCTCGGCCAGTTCAACGTCGAGTTGAACATCGCTCCCCGCCGGCTGTCGGGCCGCGTGCTGCGGGACAGCGAATCCGACCTCACCGGCGTGTTCGACCAGTGCCGGGCGCGGATCGAGGGGCTCGGCGTCCGGATGGTTACCGTCGGCACGCTGCCCACCCTGAGCGCCGAGCAGCTGACCGTCGAGCGGATCTCCCACAACCCGCGCTACGAGTTGTTGGCGCGGCGCATGCGCGCCGCTCGCCACCGGCCGTTCGTGGTGAGCATCGTCGACGGGTGCGAGCCGGTGGAGTTCACCACCGATTCAGTGGCCCCCGATGCTGCCGCGACCAGCCTGCAGCTGCACCTGCGGGTGCCGCCGGAGCGTTTCGCCGCCTACTACAACGCCGCCCAGACGATCGCCGGAATGCAAGTGGCGGTGGCCGCCAACTCGCCGTACCTGCTCGGTAACCAGGCATGGCAGGAAACCCGCATCACCCTGATGGAGCAGCTGCTCGACACCCGCCGACCCAGCGAGGTCCAGACCGGCGCACCGGCGCGTGTCCGCCTCGGCGACCGGTGGATCAACGACCCCGTGGAGCTCTTCGACGAAGTCGTCGGGGAGTTTCCGCCGCTGTTTCCGACGCTGGAGTCCGAGGATCCCGATGCCGCCTTCGAGTCCGGCCGCGTGCCGGGCCTGCGTGAGCTTCGGCTGCATAACGGCACGGTGTGGCGCTGGAACCGTCCCGTCTATGACGTCCAGGCCGGGCGTCCGCAACTGCGCATCGAGAACCGCGTGCTGCCCAGCGGACCGACTGCCGTCGACATGATCGCCAACGCCGCGTTCTACTACGGACTGGTCCGCACGATCGTCGACACCGACCCTGCCCCATGGACAGAAATGCCCTTCGCGATAGCCGAGCGCGACCTGCACCGCGCGGCACGCGATGGGTTGGCGGCGCGACTTTCGTGGCGCGGCGTCGAGTACCCGGTCGTTCAGCTCACCCGTGATGTCCTGCTGCCGCTTGCGGCGTCCGGGCTCGACGCCTGGGGTGTGGACGCCGACGACCGCGACCGGTACCTCGGTGTCATCGAAGCGCGGGTTCGACGCGGCCGCACCGGCGCTGCCTGGCAGACCGAGATGGTGCGCCACCTCGAGGAGCGCGGGCTGGAGCGCGTCACGGCCCTGCATGAGATGACGCGCCGCTATGTCGAGCATGCGCACACCGGCGCCCCGGTGCACGAATGGCCCGTGCCATGACCGACTGAAGATGCGCACTCCGCGGCTTCACTTCGGGGCACCGCCGCCGGGCGACCGTTCCGATCACGGGGCGCGAGATCGCCGACTCGTTCGCCGATGCGATCTGGCATGCCGAAACGCAGATGTTCAACGGGCACGGCGTCGCGAAGTATCTGCTCAGCCGTGCCGTGAGAGCCGCGGGCATCAAGGTGGTGTTCACCGGCGAAGGCGCCGACGAAATGCTGGGCGGCTATCCGTACTACCGGGTCGACGCGCTGAATGGCAACGCGGAGTTGAACGCCGGCGAGAAGTCGGCGGTGCTCGATGAGATGCTCGGCGCCAATCCGGCGACGCGCGCGTTGTTGATGCCCGAACAGGTGAGCACCCAGATCACGGACTACCACATAGCGGCGTTCGCGATTGAGTCGACCTGGGACGGTTTGGCCGACGCGCTGAAGGACAGGTAGGGCGGAATCGCGACACGAATCGTGCTGTACAACGCCCTCGGGGATCAGGATCGCGTCGAGCGATACGGCGCAGTCGCAGGACAAATATCGACGTCATGACCATGGGTACGGTGCGGCGCGACTGATACCGCCATCGATTCAGCGGTCGTTTCGAAGTGTTCGCCGAGTTCGTGCTGGCTACCAGACGGCGGCGACTCGACCACCGGATGATCCGGTCAGCGCGACACAATCGAGCAGCGCCGCGTTTGCGTCCGTTCGCCCATGATGGCAGTGTCGCGGGTAGCCCAGGCTCCTGGGCCGGAATTTCGATCGCAACTCGAGCCGCGATCAAACACTTTGACCAGGTGGGGAGCACCGTTCAGTGATCGACCTTGCCCGTGCCGCACACCGGCCGCAGTGGTCGACCGTCATCTATGTCTGATCTCTCGTACAGCCGCATCGCCGCCGGTCAAGGGCCGCAGTACGGCCTATCCGATTGCGAACGCGACGCGTTGACCCGCGAGTTTCTCGGCACTCGAAAGATCGCGACGTGCGAGCGGTTCGTGTGTTTCGAGGTCGACGGAACGGACCCGCACGCTGATATCGCCCGACAACTCGAGCGCGAGGTGTTTCAGCAGTCGTGGGGTAACGACGCCGCCACCATGAAGCAGGAGTACGGCCCGTACGACGAGAGCAGTGTTTTCTTTCTCGCCATCGACAGGCAGGCCCAGCAACCGGCGGGCGTGCTGCGGATGATCCGGAATTCGCCGGCCGGCCTGAAGACCATCGTGGATCTGGACTGCAGCATCAAGTCGCCGATCGCGCCCATCGCGATTCCCGTCGGCGACGTTATGCGCTACCACGGCATCGATGATCTCGATCGGTGCTGGGACGGGGCGACCGCGGCCGTGCCGCGACGCTACCGCCGCAAGCTGTCGGCCATTCACCTGCAGATCATGGGCGTTGTCGCCGCCGCGGCGATCCGCGACGACATCCAGCATTTCGTCGCGGTCTTGGATGCGCCTGTGTTTCGGGCCGCAGAACAGATCCTCGGCCTGCCGGTCGTTCCGCTCGCGGGCACACCGCCGTTCACCCACATGGACGCGCCAGACAACCAGGCTGTCTACGCACACGTCGCGACGTTGCTCAACGCGATCATGACCGGAAACCGCAAGCTCGGCCAGAAGGTTCACGCCTGCTTCGGCGAGCGGAGCTTTCCCGGTCTGGACGCACTGCCCCAGCGGTGACGTGGATGTGACGTGTCGCTGAGCGTGCAACTGACCAACGTGGTCCGGCAGTACCGCGCCGGCGGACGGCTGGTCCGCGCGTTGGACGGTCTGAACCTGCAGATCTACGGCGGCGAGTTCACTGCGATCGTGGGCCCGTCCGGTGCAGGCAAGAGCACGCTGCTGCATCTGCTCGGAGCACTAGATTCGCCCGACTCGGGATCGATACGGTTCGACGGCGCCGAGATCGCGGCCATGACCGATGACCAGCAGTCGACCTTCCGGCGCCACAAGGTGGGCTTCATCTTCCAGTTCTTCAATCTGTTGCCGACGTTGACGGCGTGGGAGAACGTGGCGATCCCGATGCTGCTCGACGGGCACAAGCTCAAGCACGTCCGCCAGGACGCGATCCAGCTGCTGCGGCTGGTCGGGCTCGGCAACCGGCTCGAGCATCGTCCGGCCGAGTTGTCCGGCGGGCAGATGCAACGCGTGGCGGTGGCGCGCGCGCTCATGATGGATCCGCCGCTGATCCTGGCCGACGAGCCGACGGGGAACCTGGATTCGGCGACCGGCGCCGCGATCCTGGAACTGCTGCACAACGTGGCGCACGACGTGGGCGACGAGCGCGCGGTGGTGATGGTGACGCACAACCTGGAGGCGGCCGCGGAGACCGATCGGGTGGTCACGCTGCATGACGGGGCCGTGACCGCCGACGTGCTGACCGGCGAGGCGCCCAGCACCGGGCGTCACGCGCGCAGACCATATGCCGAGGCGGTGACAGACGTCATCAAAGACCTGGCCTCCGAACTGGCGGCGCTGGACAACAAGCGGGTAGGAAGCCACCGCTTAAACCGGTTGTAGCGCAGTGTTTCCCGCTGCATACAGTCGGCTGATCGTCCTCAATGTCCGTGAGCTGCGGACGCATTGGGGGCGTGCGCTGGCGTCGGTCGCGGTGGTCGCGGTGTCCGCTGCACTGCTGGTCGCCGTGCTCGGAGTGTCCGGCTCGATCACCGGTTCGATCAATCGGCTGGCGTCCAGCATCGGTGGTGACGCGAACCTCGAGGTCTCGGGTATCACTGACGACGGGTTCGACGAGGCGCTGTTTCCCATCGTCGCCGGGGTGGAGAACGTCACCGCGGCCGTGCCGCTGATCCGGGCGCCGGTGACGGTGAAGTCCGACCGCAACCTGCTGCTCGGCGTGGGCCAGAACGCGGCGGCACTGCACTCCGATCTGGAGACTGCGATCCGCGATCAATATCAGGAGGGCGAACCTGGGACCTCGGCACCCAACGGGGTGGTCGTCGGCTACGGGGTCGGTGTCGCCAAGGGTGAGCAGTTCGACCTGGGGTCGACGCGGGCCACCGCCGTCGAGGTGCTGAAAGGCCCTGCGGCACACCGCCTCAACGACGGCCATTTCGTGGTGGCGCCATTGGCGCTGGCCCAGCAGGTGACCGGGCGCGAGCATCGGGTGGACTCGATCCTGGTGTTCACCAAGCCGGGTGCCGACGTCGGGCAGGTCCGCGCGGCCGTGACTGCCGCGATCGGCGGGCGGGCGGTGGTGGCCACGCCGAGCTTCCGCGCCGCGCAGGCCGGAAGCTCGTTCGCGATCCTTCAGGCGATGACGTTGTTGGCGGCGTCGGTGTCGTTAGTGGTTGCGGCGTTCCTTAGCTACAACGCCATGAGCATCGCGATCGCGCAGCGGCGTCCGACCATCTCGACAATGCGGGCGCTTGGTGGTCGACGCCGAATGATCATGTCGGACATGCTGTTCGAGTCCGCTCTCCTCGGTTTTATCGGCGGCGTTATCGGTTCGGTGATCGGGGTGTTCATCGGTCACTTCGCAATCGGCAGTCTGCCGTCGACGATGGTGCAGTCGCTGGAGGCACGCATCGAATATGTGCTGCAGCCATGGGTAATTCCGCTGGCGATCGCGGCGGGGGTGGTTGCGAGCGTAGTGGCCTCTGCGCTCGCGGCGCGCCAGGTGCACACCGTGGCGCCGGTCGAGGCGCTGGCACCCAGTGGTGCGGCGACGGCGCAGGCCGGGTCGTATCGACTGCGGATCGCCGCGGGCGTTTTCGGTGTGGTGTTGATAGGGCTGACGGTATTGGTGGTGGTCGCCGATCTGGGCCGCATCGCGGTGGCTTCGATCGCGTTGGCGTTCGTCGGTGCCAGCGCGTTGTGTTTCGCCTTCTCGGGTCCGATCATTCGGGCGGCGGCCGGGGTGACGCGGCTGTTCGGCGCGGCGGGTGTGCTGGGAGCGGCGAGCATCGAGCGAGCGCCGCAACGGATGTGGGTGGCGATGATGACGGTACTGACGGCCGTGGTCACGACGGTCGCGGTGACGGGTGCGACAACCAATGCGGTCGACTCGACGGTGGCGTCGTTCGCGTCGGTCGCCGATGCCGACGTGTGGGTCAGTTCGGCTGCGGCGACGGACTATTCGAGCACCCTGCTGCCGCCGGACACCGAAGCCAAGGTGCGGGCGGTTCCGGGAGTAGAGCGGGTGGTGCCCGACCAGATGGCGTTCGCGACGGTGGGTGGCACCCGGGTGATGCTGCTGGGGATCGCGCAGGGTTCGCACCGCGACATCTACACCTCGATGGCGCCACGCGACCGGAGCCAACTGCTGGCCGGGGAGGGGGTGGCGCTGTCGCGTGATCTCGGCCGGGCGATGGGGGTCGGCGCCGGAGACATGATCACGCTGAACACGCCGACCGGCGAGCACCGGGTCCAGGTGCTCGAGCTGGTCCCGTACTTCTCGGGGATGACCGGGACGATCGCGATGAGTCTGAACGCGATGCAGGCGTGGTTTCAGCGACCGGGTGCCAGCGACCTGGAGATCAATGTCGCCGACGGTGCCCACCCGGCGAAGGTGCAGGCGGCGATCCGAGACGTCGTGTCGCCGGATGCGTTCGTGTACTCCGGCGACGATGCGCTGGAGGGCGTCAGCAGTGCGCTGGATCAGGTGATCGCCGTCATCTCGATCATCGCGTGGATCGTGGTGGTGGTCTCGGCCGTCACGCTGCTGAACACGTTGATGCTGTCGGTACTGGACAGGCGCCGCGAGATCGGCGTGCTGCGCGCGATCGGCGCGACACGGCTATTCACGTTGAAGGCGGTGCTGGCCGAGGCGGCGGGCGTCGGTGTGGTCGGCGGGGCGCTCGGGCTTGTCTTGGGGGCCGCGATTCAGTATTTGACGTCCATTGCGTTGACGAATGTATTGAGTATTGACGTTGCGTGGCACGCGAACTTGACGATGGTCTTGATCGGGGTGGGCGCGTTGGCGCTGTGTCTTGTCGGGTCGGTAGCGCCTGCGGTGCGGGCGGCGCGGCTGAACATCGTCGAGGCTGTCAGCGTCGATTGAGCTGGGCGCAGACTCGATTCGGCCGGTCGGCTGATTGTCGCGGGCCAGGCGCGTAGTCACAAGTGCAACAGCGCCCACAACTCCGGCGCGGCCTCTCGATTACGGGGCGTCAGCATCTGATTACGCTTTTCCACCGGCGCACGTTTCTACCGGCGCACGGTCAGGCTGCGCTCGACGCGACGTCTCGCGGACACTTTGCGACGCGATCCATCCGGCGTAGCGGCCCATCACCTCCACCACGATGATCCGGCCGTGCGATGTCGCAGTGGAGAACAGCCGGTCGATGCACTCCGAAGCGAACTCGACGGCGGTGTCGAAACCGAAAGTGGATGCCGTGTTTTCGAGATCGTTGTCGATGGTCTTGGGCACGCCGACCACGCGCAGCCCGGCCTGGTGCAGATGGTCAGCTATGACCATCGACCCGTCCCCACCGACGGTGACCAACGCGTCTATCCGGTGCTCCGCGAAGCGGCCGAGCAGCTCCTCGGTTCGGTCGACCTCGATCCACGTGCCGTCGGCCTGCTGCACTGGGAAGGCGATCGGGCTGCCGCGGTTGGTGGTGCCGAGAATCGTGCCGCCCTGGTAGACGATGCCGCGAACTCGGTCCCGAGTCATCTCGATCGTCCCGCCGTCGGGGATACCGCTCCGGAAAGAGCAAGCCGTTGAACCCGTCGCGGATGCCGACGACCTCCCAGTCGCGATTGCGCGCCGCGAGCGTCGCCGCGCGTATGACAGCGTTGAGCCCCGGCGCATCGCCGCCACCGGTGCTCAAAGCGATTCGCTTGATAACGGAACCCACGGGCCGAACGTACCCAGCGGAACTTGATACGTGGGTCGGATCGGCATCAACGATGACCTGAACACCGAGTCCTGTCCCGTAGCTGAACTCCTGTGGTCACCCCTCGTGGCCACAGGCGTCGCAACGCCAGGCCTCATCTGATACGCAGCACCCCGCCGCATGTCGCCACGGCGGGATGTTCCAAGGCGCGGACGGCATTCCATAGAAAGTGCTGCGAGTGCGGCGAGCACCGCATCTTGGGCACGCTGGGTTCTGGTCGAACCGAAAGTCGAGGAAGCTTTGATAATCGCCGGTATCCATGAGTTCGTGGCATTGGAGGCACAACACCGCCGGCCAGTCGGTAGCAGCTTCCGCGACATCAAACCGAATCCACCGGATTCTGTGCATGCGGCGGACCTTTATGCCGTCAGCCTACTCAGCATCACGGTCACCAACCGGCAGGGCCGACTACTCCTCGACGACGGTGATGCTCCCGCGCGGGCAGCTCAACTTCTTGCCGCGATACCACCCGTTCTGGCGATCACCGACCTAACACCTGGTGTGCTCGCATCGACGTGGGAGCTTTATACAACCATTTCAGAAAACTGTTGGCGACTGGTATTCGGACTTCTGACTGGTCTCGGACGAGTTTGCCCACGGCGTCCCTCCCTGGCGCGATAATGCGGTGATGCAGTTGAACCGCTGGGCGGCGACATCGGGGGGCAGCCGTGGACAGTGAGGCCGTCAACCCGCTACTGCTGGGACAGCGTGTGGTGGCGATCCTGGAGACGGGCCTGCGCACGGCGACGTACAAGTTGGCGACGTTGATGGCGCTCGTCGAGCACTGCATCGAGAACCTGCCGGAGCGGCCGGAGGACACGCTGCGGGTGCCGCTGCCCGAGCTGGCGCATCGGGTGCTGGAGATCTACTGGCAGCAGGTTCGGCCGTTCGACGGGCACGAGTTGCGCCAGTCGACGCAGCCGCGCGCGCGAATACTGATCGCCACGAACGAGCTTACGTGCGGCGGCAGGTCGTGTGCCGGCTCGGTCGACGTAGCGCGGTTACGCGCACCTGAGGCGTACCGAGCGGGCGATCGACGAGATCACGCTGTGCCTGGCGCAGCAGCCGTTGCATCGGCTGCAGAAGCTGCCGGCTCGTCGACGAGTGACCCGTTCCTCTACGACGACTCGTTCCTGCACGATCACGTGTCGCGGTCGACGCTGCGTGCGCATGGCGACGCGATCGAGCTGAAACCCGGCGTTGCGCATGGCCTTGCGCGGTTGGCGGGGCTGCTGAAGCCGGCGCTGGAGATCATGTGGGTCGAGGATGTGCGCCGGATGAACAAGTTCTCTCGACGCCGAGGTCCCCGATGTGGCGGGGCATCTGTTCGGGCGAGAGCGCACCGCGCTGGCTGTCGTGCGCGAGCCGTTCAAGGAGGCGTTCGGGCCGCACTGCTTCTACTGCGGAACACATCTGCCGGCGAACAACCCGATCGATCACGTGCTGCCGTGGTCGCTGGTCGGAATCGACGGACTGTCGAACCTGGTGCTCGCGTGCGCGCGGTGCAACGGCGACAAGAGCGGAGCGTTGCCGGCGGTGACGATCGTCGACCGGGTGCTCGCGCGGCAGCGGGACGTGCTGGAGCAGATCGCCGCCGATTCTGCAGTGGCCGACCCAGCACGACCGGGTGGTCGCGGCCGCGCGGGGAATCTATCGCGGCCAGCCGGCCGGTGTGCCGACGTGGTCGGGTTACAAGCAGAGCGAGCGGTTGGACATCGGCTTCCCGCCGAGGTGGGCGTGACGTAAGTCAGCCGTCGCTCTACGAAATGAGTTGCAGGACGGTCGGCCTGGTCGACACCACGACAACGTCCGGAAACTGGGCCAGCAGAGTGCAGACGAAGGCCGAACGTTTCACGTTGAGCTCGTTGAGTAGCTCGTTCTGACCCAACTCGCCGTGCTAAAGCAGATGGTTCCATGCCACGATGACCATTTAAGCGGAGACTATCTGAGGACCGGATCCCAGTTGATCCGACCGGAGGGTTTCAACGGCAATACCGAACCGGTCGATCGAGACAATTTTGTTCGGACGCTTGTCACTTAGCGTCGCGATTTGATCGCCAGGCTTGACGGCTGCAGTCACCCGCTCGAACAGCTCCTCGTCGAGTTCGGTTAGTTTCGCGTCCTGGCTCACATCGCCCGGGATCCACTGACTGGTGACAGCAGGACGGACGACTCGTGGCGAAACCCCCTCGGCGGTGGTGCTCCCATTTCCCGTATCCATGCCGGGAAAGCGCCGTCCCCTTCCCGTCTAGGAGCGCTTGGCAGCACCTTCGCCTCCGGGTTTCGTCATACAGCCGCGTTGCGTCATCGACGCGGCGCGCATCGCCGTAAGGCGGGCCGCGATCGCTGGTTGGGCTAGATCGCGAACAGCATTTCCGCCGTCACGCCACCGCAGCCGCAAACGACTGATACAGATCCCCCGGCAACGGCGTGCGCAGCTCCCACGTGATCGCCATCGGCTTCTCACCTTCGTGGCCGCGGTAGGTGGCAGGACCGAGGAACCAGAAGGCGCGGTCGTCGGCGCGCAGGCGGGTGAACAGCATGATCGAACGACCGTCGCGCTCGTGGTTTCGGTATCGCAGACCCGTGTCGCTGTCAGCGCGGGTCATCGACTGACTCTCCCAATGGATGAGCGTGGGGCTGATGGCGTAGTCGCGGTAGCGGGTGGTCGGTGAGAACGCGCCGCTGCTCTTGTCGAGCGTGAAGGCCAACAGCTCGGCATTGGCGCCTTTGGCTTCGTACACGCCCTCCCGCCATGGGGACACCTTAGCCCGATCCCCGATGCCGAAGGCGGCCAGGATCTCGATGCGCGTGTAGCGGGCGTGCACCTGCAGCGGAACGTCGGGATGACGCTCGAGCTCCCCGTGCAGGTGGTCGACCCGGTCGTCGAGCTCGACGAGGAGCTGGGCGAGCTCGGCGCACACCTGCGGGTGCGACCAAACAAGATCCACGCCGTCTTGCAGCGAGTGGTCCTTGGTCAGCACCTGATCGGCCCAGGCCGGCGACGAGCATGCGCACCAGGCGCCGCTCACGCTCCGGCATCGCGGAAACGTCAGGCGCGCGTTGACGATTCCAGGAGTCGCCGGTAGGTGGCGATGCGCTCGTCGTCGTCGATGTGCAGCAGTCGGCCCAATGCTTTCCGCAGCGGCTTCTCATACCCTCCCGCCGGCGCGATCGGCACCCCGGCGGCCTCGCATAGATCGGACCAGCCGCGTGAGCCGTCGTACACGTCGGGCAAGTCGAGTCCGGACTCCTCGAGGTACTGCGACAGCGTGACCTCGGGGTAGGCCGCGTGGACGACCCGCAGTTCGTCGACGCGGGCTGGCCAGCGAGTGGGAATCGCTTCGCGGAGGCTCCGCAGCACGATCTCGGACGCTTTCTCGTCAAGCTGCATGTAGCACCCAGCGGGCAGGAATGGAAAGCCTTGCTGCACAGCCCGTTCGATGTCGCGACGCGTACCACCGATCAGAGCGCGGTAACGGCGGTCGAAGCGGAACTCGCGGCGATGGGTGCCCACGAAGTCCAGCACGGTGCAAAACGTCTTGCCCGTCGACCGACGCAGACCGCGGCCGAGTTGCTGGAGGAATAGCGTCGGGCTCTCGGTGGGACGCAGCATGAGCACAGTGTCGACCGCGGGCACGTCGACGCCCTCGTTGAACAGGTCGACGGAGAACACGACGCGGATCGTGCCGGCGGCGAGGTCTCGCAACGCCGCCGTGCGGTCGGCCGCCGGGCTGTCACCCCACACCGCGACGGCAGGTATGTGGTGCTGGTTGAAGTGCTTGGCCATGAACTGGGCGTGTTCGATGCTGACGCAGAAGCCCAGCGCGCGCATGGTGGCGGGATCGTCTGCCAGACGGAGCGCCTCTTGCAGGACGGTGCGGGCCCAGGCGTCCGTACTGGTGTAGAGGCTGCTCAGGGCTTCGACGTCGTAGCCCTGGCCGCGCCGCCACGGGATGTCGGTCAGGTCAAGCCCGTCGTGGATGCCGAAGTACATGAACGGCGACAGCCGCTGTTGGTCGATGGCGTCCCACAGCCGCAGCTCGGCGGCGATGCGGTCGTCGAACCAGTGCAGGATCGGCAGGCCGTCGCTGCGTTCGGGCGTGGCGGTAAGGCCCAGCAGCTCGACGGGCTGCACGTGATCGAGGAGCTTGCGATACGACGGCGCCGCCGCGTGGTGGAACTCGTCGACGATCACGACGTCGAAGTGATCGGGCGCAAGATCCTCGAGGTTGGCGGCATTGAGGCTCTGGATCGAGGCGAAGACGTGGTCGAAGTGTTGCGGGCGGGATCCGCCGATCCATTTCTCGCCGAACGACGCGTCGCGCAAGGCGTGACGGAAGGTGGCAAGGCTCTGATCGAGGATCTCGTTGCGGTGGGCCACGAACAGCAGACGGGACCGCTGCAATTCGTCACGAAGCCGCCCATAATCGACGGCCGCCATGACGGTTTTGCCCGTGCCGGTCGCGGCGACGAGCAAGTTGCGATGGTGACCGCGGCCGCGTGACAGCGCGATCTGTTCAAGCAGCCGCTCCTGAAACGGTTCGAGGCGAAGCTCGATCGGGCTGAGGTAAACGAAGGGTCCGGTGTCGGCGCGAGCGACCAGATTGTCGAACTGTTCTCGGTCGTAGGGAACGAAATCGCTGCTCTGCCAGTAGCTCTCGAACACCGCCTCAAACTTGGCCAGGATGTCGGGGTTCCGGGCCGTCGAGGCGCGGATGTTCCACTCCAAGCCGGTGACCTGGGCGGAGTGAGTAAGGTTCGACGAGCCGACATAGGCGGTCGAGAAACCCGAGCGGCGATGGAAGATCCACGCTTTCGCGTGGAGGCGAGTGGTGCTGACATCGTAGGAGACACGCACCTCGGCGCCGAGGTCGGTGAGCTGCTCGATCGCAGCCCGCTCGGTGGAACCGGTGTAGACGGTGGTGAGAGCGCGCAGCGGTCTGCCGCGTTCACAGTGCCGACGCAGTGACGCGAGAAGCGGATTGATTCCGCTGCGTCGGATAAAGGCCATGACGACGTCGATGGCTTCGGCCGAATCGATCTCGGCGTCGAGCTGGTTCAACAGGCCCGGCTCGCCGGGCGCGTTCGTCAACAGCGTGGAATCAAGTAATGGGATAAGCGGTTCAGCGATCGGCTGCGGCATTCCGTCGGGCCGCCGTTCGAGGATCGCATGCAGGACCTCGCCCGGTTCAACGGGTGAGGCGGACGTGTCGGCGTCGACGAGCTCGGCAAGCCGTGCAATCAGATCACGCGCGACTTCGATGCCGACCCGGACTCGCTCGCTGTCACCTACGGCAGCGAGGGATCGCTCAAACTGGCGGCTCAGATGCAGCGCGATCCGATCCGCAGCCTCAGCCGTGTGCAGCGGTCGCGTTTTGCGGGTGCGCTTCTGGACTGAGTCCAGATCGCTGCGCAGCGCCTCTGTGACGAGAACCTCGTAGATCCCTGGGTTCATCTCCGCCACGTGGTGACTCTACGACGTAGATAGCACCCGCGAGCCAATGTGCAGAACGCTGCAAGCCCGTGGTGCGGCGACATCACGCGAACGACCGCGATCTGACCGTTGGAGCGCGGTGACGACCGCCGCCCTCAGCGACCCAGGATTCGTGCCGGGCGTAACACGATCACGCTGACCACGACGTCGATCCACTCGCCGGACGCAATTGGCCGCGACGACACTTCGCCGATAGGTGAACGCCGTCAGCTCAGCGGCGCGAGCCCTGATCGCACCAGGCCACACTGTCCGCTGACGATCTGGCCGAGGTCGCCTGTGCAGCCGCCGCGGCCCCAATTTTCCACCGCCACAACGAGTGCCGCCGCCAGCGCTGCGCCGGCCACTTCCGCCTTCAGCCCGATATCAGGCACGTCGGCGTAGCGCGATCCGGACGAAATCGGTGATCACCTCCGCGAACGACGCTTGCACCACCCGCAGGTGACCCGCCGCCCGCTCACCCCCGATCAGCTCCGCCCGCAGCAGCGCCGCCTGGCGCACCACTTCCAGGTCGTGCGGGAAGCTGACCACGCTCGCCAGCACCGCGTCGAACAGATTCTCTGACGCCGGTCGCCGCGCCAACGCCTCCGCCAGCCACTCCAGCTGCGTCTCGTAGTCCTCGAACAGCACCGCTTCCTTCGTCGGGAAGTGCCGGAAGAACGTCCGCTCCGTGACCCCGGCCTCCGCGGCCAGTTCCGTCACCGTGACATTCGCGAACCCGTCCCGCTTGAACCGCTCCAGCGCCACCCGCCGCAGCGCCTCCTTCGTCGCCTGGCGGCGCTGCTGATGCAGATTGACCGGCGTCGCCATGGTGCCGGCGAGCCTATCCCACAAATTTGTCAGTACCGACACAATTGCGTCAGTACTGACATATATTGCCGATCCCATGAGTGACTATGACGCGATCGTCGTCGGCGCCGGACACAACGGACTCACCGCCGCCGCCCTCCTCCAACGCGCCGGCCTCAAGACCCTGATCCTCGAGGCCAACACCTACGCCGGCGGCATGGCCGCCACCGTCGAGCTCATCGACGGCTTCCGCTACGAGATCGCCGGGTCCGTGCAGTTCCCCACCCCCAGCGAGATCACCAAAGACCTCGGCCTCGACACCCTGCCCACCGTCGACGCCGACGTCATGTCCGTCAACATCGGCGAGGCCGGCGAAGAAGCCATGATCTTCTACCGCGACCCCATGGAACTCATGACCCACCTCGCCGAGAAGCACGGCATCGACGCCGTCATGGGCATGGCCGAACTCATCGCCTGGAGCCAAGGCCCCGCAAAAGCATTGGGCCGCTTCGACGTCCGCAAGCCACCCAAGACCATCGACGAGATGTACGCCTGCGCCGCAAACGAAGCCGAGCGCCGCGCCATCCACGAAACCCTCTTCGGCTCCGCCATGGACGTCATCGACCGCTACCTGCCCGACAAGACGAAGCACTCCGTCATGCGCGGCATGCTCGCCTTCCTCGCCATCAACTCCACCTACCGCGGCCCCTACACCCCCGGCAGCGCCACCTGCCTCGCCTTCGCCCTCGCCGTCCCCGAAGAGGGCGGGCAGATGATGACCAAACTCGAAGGCGGCATCGGCGCCCTCACCGAACACCTCCGCGAGATGTTCGAGAGCCGCGGCGGCGAGATCCGCTACCGCACCAAGGTCGAGCAGATCCTCGTCGACGACAACAAGGTCACCGGCGTCCGCACCAACCACGGCGAGACCATCACCGCGCCCGTCGTCGTCTCCAACCTCTCCCCCGACACCACCCTCACCGAACTCGTTGGCGCCGATCACGTCTCGGCCCAACTGCTCGACCGCCTGCAAGGGCCGCGACCACCGCGCCTCCTTCGTCCAGATGCACTTCGCGCTCGACGGCCTGCCCGAATTCGCCCCGCCGTACGAGTTCCTCAACGAGCCCGGCATGCAACCGTCCGTCGGCATCTTCGGCTCACCCGAAGAGCAGCAACGGCAATGGGAGAACGCCTGCCGCGGCATCGTCCCCGACAACCCGTCGCTGGGCATGCAGATCCCGTCGGTGCACGACACCGCCATGGCGCCGCCCGGCATGCACGCCGCCAGCGCCTACGCCTACGCGTTCCCCGTCGAAACCCCGCGCGACCAACACGGCCACCTGAAGAACGAGATGGCCGACCGCGTCGTCGACAAGATCAGCCGATACGCCCCCAACTTCAAGGACATCCAGATCCGCCACATCACCTTCGCGCCGTACCACATGAACACCATGTTCGGCGCCCCCGCCGGCGACTTCTGCCACGGACTGCTGCACCCCGACCTGATGGGCCCGAACCGGCCCGGGCCCAAGGGTTTCCGCGACCTGCCGATCGGCATCGACGGGCTCTACCTCGGCGGCGCCGGCTGCCACGGCGGCCCCGGCATCACCTTCATCCCCGGCTACAACGCCGGCTACCAGGTGCTCGACGACCTCGGCTAGACCAACGTCTCATAACTGCCCTTCGCGGGGGTTGTAGAAACGGCACAGTAGGGAGGATCACGTCGCCCACCTTCGAACCTGTTGCCAACGGCCTACATTTCGTGCGTTGTCAACACGCTATGAGCCTGCGATGTAATTATGGGACTCGGGGTCCGCGTCTGGGGGTTCCATGGGAGTTGCGACTGTTGAAGGACCGGCGTGGTGCGCTCCTGGGTTGACGACTCGAGGCGGCGTGTACCCGTTAGCAGTCGAGCAGCCAGTACTCAACCGGGTGAGCTTGCTCGTGCCTGGGGTAACAACCCTCACGACCATCGCTCGCTACTACTCGTTCTACTGGGCGTTAGCTGAAGTCGCCGGCGCGCGCGACTTGGACGCGCCTGCATGTCGGCAGCTGGTGCGGAATTCCGAGGTTGCTTTGGCGTGGGCGTCGGCCTTGGATCCGGACACGGGCAACCTGGCCGGCGCTAGAAGCATGCACGGAGCCGACACCGTCTCCCGCCTGCTTAAGCAGGGTCGCGAGGAGCACCTCGCCGACATCGGCGCGGGCTCCTACTCCACGCGGTCGTGGGGTTACTGGTCGCAGTATCGTGGCTCGACCCTGGTGCTCAAGATCGCGTCGGCGGAGGGCAACGCAATCAGGCGCGGGGCTAGGGCGTGTCCAGCTCCGGTCAAGCAGATGTACGAACCCCTGCTCCGGGTGTGTACCGAGCGCGCCCCTAGGGCCAGCGACATTTCCGACTACGTCTCGTTGACCAGTATGGAGGAGACCTCGCCAGATGTGGAGCCGCTTAGCGAGGTACTGAGTGCAACCGTCATGCGCGTCCACATTCCCGACGATTGGCTAGCTCCCGACATCATGCGGCGATCAACGCTGCGAATCCTTGCGCGTTCGGTTCAGCTCTGTCCGGACTCTCACCGTTGGCAATTCATGCTGGCTGATGGCGTCGCCTACGGCGACCGTATTGAAAGCGATCCGGTTTTCACTGAGGAACGTCGTCAGGCAGAGGCGTGGCGGGGGGTGCTACTTCGGCACCACTCCGTCGGAGCGTGGCGAGCGCTCTGGTCTGCGCTTGTGGGCGAAGTGCTTGCTGCAGCCGACCCAGTCAGTCGAGAGGAGCTTCACGATTGGATTCGAGACCAGGTTGGGACTGGCACCGTTTCTGCTTTTGTTGACGGACTTCCACCCGTGCAAGTCAGCGGTCATCCGGCGCCCGCCGAGCAACACCTCAATGGAGAATTATTCGGGGGTGGAAGCATCGATCGCAGTTCTCCTCCTTGGTGCGTTCCGGCCTGAGTACCTCGATGGCGAAGTCCTATCCGCATTCTTAGGTGGTTCAACGCAACGTCGGGTGTTCCTGGATCCTCACTGGGTTCGGGGACAGTACACCGAGTATCGGTCTCGCCCGCTCGGTGATTTTGCGTGCGCACTCGTCGATGACATGCTCGCCCAGTCGCATCGGGTCGCGCTACGCAAGATGCGGGTCGAGAACAACGGCCAGATGATCTTGCCGACGAAGCTCCATGAACGAGAGGGCCGCTGGTTCGCCGAAAGCGCGGAGGGCGCCGGAAATATCGGAGTGCGAGTAGACCAAGTAGGTCAAATCTGCACACAGCTTGGGGTTATTTTCCGAGACGAACGGCGGAACCGCGGTGACCCCAGCGGGCCGCGATCTTCTGGGGCTGCCCGAATGACGCACGTACGCTTCGACTTTCAGTCGCCCCTCGCATTGATCCGTCAATGGCAGCAGCGGGTCGACGGCGCCAGGCTGCTTGAGGTACTTATCACTGGGTACACCCTTGATCTTGCCTTCTTCGAGAAGCGGCTTGTGTCAATGGCCCGCGGATTGGGAGCTCGCATAACGGTGCTCGCCGACGCTCATCAGGCCGTCCATGACCCCGCCGACGTACGCCTCGCGGGTATGTCGTATCAGCATGCGAATGTCAGCTGCCGGGGCGCATTCCACCCGAAACTCGCTGTACTGGTCGGCGAGGAGGACGTGTGGATAGCGATTGGCTCTGGAAATCCGACCACCTCGGGTTGGGGCCATAATGACGAGCTTTGGTTGGTGCTGCGATCGAGTCGACGAAGCGGACCGGCCGCACTAACCGAGCTGTCGCAGTGGCTAAGCGCGCTCCATCGGCACGTAGCGATGCCTTCTTGGATCGCATCAACGGTCGCCGAGGTTGCGGCGATTATCACGCCTGACGTCACCGATGACTCGGTGCCCGCTTTACGCATACTTGGCAACCTCGAGAGACGTTTCATCGACCAGTTGCCTCTCGGCCGGGTCGACTCCCTTGCGTTAGCCGCGCCGTTCTTCGACCCGGCGTCGTCCGCGGTCCGCGAATTCGTCGCTCGGTTCAAACCAGATCAACTGATCGTCGGCTTCCAGCCGACCCTGAGCAGCTATGCAGGGTCGAGCTTGGTTGATGCGGCGGGGCAAGCGGCCCACGCTGAGTTTCGCGATCTACCTGAAGCTGACCGACGAATGAGTCATGGAAAGCTGGTGGAGTGGGCCCTCGAAGGCCAGTACATGGCAATGGTGGGGAGCCCTAACCTCAGCTACGCCGCCCTGCTGGCGAGTACTGACCAGGGTGGGAACTGTGAACTCGCCGCAGTCTTCGGTGTGGATCAATCGCTCATGCCAGAAGGCACAAACGTTGCGCTAGATGTGCTTCGGACGCGATCCACTATGCCGGCCGATTCTCAATCTCGACAAAAACCACCCGTGACTCTGCTGGGTGCCCGCCGCCAAGATGATGGCATTACCGTAGAGCTCCTGGCGGGTACAGACGCCGCCATTCTGATCGAGACATCTCCCAACGGAGGTCCTGGGACGTGGCAGCAATGTCACGTGATTCGGCCAAGCACTAACGCCGTACTGGGAGCTATCGTCTCCCGTTTCCAAGCGCCTGAGCAGATGGGCGCAGCCGTTCGCGCAGTAGTGGATGATCCGAAACAGCCGTACATAACTCCGGCGGTGTTTCTCACCGACACGACGCGATGCCTTCCACGACAGGTCGATTCGTCTGCCCCTCGGCTTCGACAGCAGTTCGGCGATGTCTTCAGTGACGAAAAACTGCAGAGACGCTTCGAAACGGATCTCCTCCGACTTCTCGCCGAAAACGCGGCGCACCGTACGCCACGGCGCCTCATCGTCCCCCGCGCGGCGGCAGCCAACTCCGGCGTCGAGTATTGACCGATGGACTCTCTGGCTGCAGGGCACAGAAGCGACCATTGGTCCGAATTTTACGGCGTCACTGTTTCCGTTCACATCGATTACGAGAGCCCCTACGCCCACGCGGTTGCAGCAGTGGGATGTCGATTTTGGCGGCAATACGGAAGACATTGCGGAAGACGAGGATCCGGAGTCAGCCGACCCAATTGCCGAGCAAGACGAGTCGGCTGGACGTCCGCCCCCGACCGTACCGGCTTCAATGCATCAGAAGATGCGCAACTTTGCTGTGAAGCTCGCGAAGAAGTCGCACGCAAGTCCGCGTCCAAGCCTGGAATTGCGAATGCTTGTCGTTCAACTGATCTTGGACTTGCTAGCAGCGGGTGTCTGGGGTCCCGACGACGAATCCTGGCGGCCGCCATTGGCTGACGCGATCATCGCGCTGCCGCCGTCCAAAGACGAGGCGGTACCCGAACGCGCGCTTGATTTCCTTGGCTCGCTGGCTGCGGTCGGGCTTGCGCTGCTTGAACAGGATGCCTCGTTGCATGGAGGTCGGGAGGAGGATCTGACCCTTCGACGAGCGTGGGACGCGGTTTGGCTGTATGTGGCGATGGCCGAGCCTCAACTCAGCGAGCAGTACCTCTACCAACCGACGCAGAGCTACAGCCGGGTAGCGGGACTCGCGGGTGTCGAGGAGATGATTGCGTTGGCTCAGGAGTATGTGGACGACCCAAACGCCGCGGTCCGGGCAGCTGTCGACGAAGTCGCGGAAGACCGTCGGTGGAGTGTCGATTTCCGCGATGGCTTCTGGTTCGTGTCGGCAGGACAAGCTGTCCCGCGCGTAGTGGCTGGGAGGATCGCAACGGTGATCGGCGACTATGACAAGACATGCGGTGTCCTTGTTGATACGGATCGAGGTAAGTGCGCTTTGTTGCGCGACGGGCAGACCCTTGCGATTGCGGAAGGAAATTGCTGGAAGGTTACGCGGATGCCCTCATCATTGAGCACACCAAGTTCGCAACTAAGCGAGGGGCCTTTGAGGGGCGAAGCGTTCTCGCTGACGAACCCACCTACAACGGTCACAAGCCTCGCGAATCAGATCGGAATTGAGCTTGAGCATGTGCGGCAGTTTTTGTAGCGCCAGATTAAACGCCGGCTAAGTTTGTCGCCCAAACCAGTCCGTCCACAGCATGCTCGACCGGCTGAAGGGCCGCGACCACCGCGCCTCCTTCGTCCAAATGCACTTCGCCCTCGACGGCCTGCCCGAATTCGCCCCGCCCTACGAGTTCCTCAACGAATCCGGCATGCAACCCTCCGTCGGAATGTTCGGCTCACCCGAAGAGCAACAACGGCAATGGGAGAACGCCTGCCGCGGCATCGTCCCCGACAACCCGTCGCTCGGTATGCAGATCCCATCCGTGCACGACCCGGCCATGGCCCCGCCCGGCATGCACGCCGCCAGCGCCTACGCCTTCCCCGTCGAAACCCCCCGCGACCAACACGGCCACCTCAAGAACGAGATGGCCGACCGCGTCGTCGACAAGATCACGAAATACGCCCCCAACTTCAAGGACATCCAGATCCGGCACATCACCTTCGCGCCGTACCACATGAACACCATGTTCGGCGCCCCCGCTGGCGACTTCTGCCACGGACTGCTGCACCCGGATCTGATGGGCCCGAACCGCCCCGGGCCCAAAGGTTTCCGCGATCTACCCATCGGCATCGACGGCCTCTACCTCGGCGGTGCAGGCTGCCACGGCGGGCCTGGCATCACCTTCATCCCCGGCTATAACGCCGGGTATCAGGTGCTCGACGACCTCGTCTGACCGCCAGTCCTTCACGACGGACTCGTCCTCACTTCGGGAAAGCTCCGGCCGATCATGATGTCACGGCAGGTTCCATACATCGTCTCGTTGGTCATTCACTCGGCAGGGCCGAGACCATAACGGAGCGCGTGTGCCACCCACTGCCGACGATCCAGCCCGCTCGGCGAGGCGAATAGCGGTTTGAGCCGGGAGATCTCCTGTGAGGTCGGGGGCGGCGCCTTGTCGATCACGTCGCGGATGTACGTCTCGTAGTCCGCCACATCGACATCGTCGAACCATACCGACCCCCGATGGTTGCAAGGTTTAATACAAAACGGGAAGAGCTTAGGGGGTCAACACCATGAGGCTCATAATCATCTGTCTGCTGCCACTGATCCTGACGAGCTGCACTGGCACGCCCAGTCAATCGCCGACGAGCAGGACTGCAACATCCCCCGAGGCAGCGCCATCGCCGACGACAACAGCGCCATCGGCCCCGGTCACCGCAGCGCCGGGACCGCACTCCCACATGCTCCCCGAGATCACCGTCCCGGCGGCCAGCACGGAACGCAACCACCAGGAAGCCGACGAAGAGGCTTGGTACTACACCGTTCCCTATGACCAGGCCGCCACCATGATCAAGGCGCAGTTGCCCGTCGGGCAGACCGTTCAGGGGTGTGCCGTATTGCAGAGGCGACGATGACGGTAAAGCCAGACATTGTGGCCTGGGACTGGACTACCGATACGGAAGATCTGTTCATCTCCGTTACATCACCCAAACTGTCTATTAATTCAAAAAACCTTGGCGAGATTATGTTTCGGTGGCAGCCAGTAACGGATGGCAGCGGTCGCCAGAACTGCACCGCTCCACTGCCCGACTCGTACAACCCGCAACCGCCGCCGGGGCCTCGCTCGACAATGGCGAACGACTCCGCGCCACTGCCGCTTCGGATAAAGCCGAGATCGACTTACCCCCCGGGACATGGCTGGCTCCGTCGAATCCGGAAACGGTGCGGACTAACAGTGAGGAATGGTTTTACGACGTGTCGCAGTCCGACATGGTTGCCTGGCTTAGGCAGAGGCTCCCGGTGAGACAGCCGTTCCATGGGATCGACTGGTGCAGTGCGCCCGCAGATTGAGGGGCAGACGGCCTGGGAGTGGATCGGTAACGGCCAGCGGTTCTACGTCCAAGTAACCGACGGCGGCATGGTCGAGTTTCAGCGCGGCCCCACGGACTGGCCTTGTACCGGTTAAGCGCGAAACTGTTCGCAGGTCCCGTGCCGATCACCATCGCGGTGTTCCTCGCTGCTTGTAGTGCACCGCCACGCTCCACCTCCTGCGACGAGGACCGTCACGGTTGCAACGCCCGCTCCGGCACCATCGTCATCGCCGACCGCGCCGCCGACGCCCGTCGCCGTTGGTCAGAAAGCCATCGATGCCACCTTCGCATTCACGGTCGAACGATTCGAGCACGGATGACGTCATCGATTTCGACAAGCCAGACGAAGTGAGACCCCAAGGGATCTTTGTTGTTGTGAGCGTGCAGGTCGAGAATGTCGGCAGAAGCCCGCAGACCTACTCGGCGGATTACCAGAGGCTCGTGGATAGCGAAGGCCGTGAGTTTTCTCCGGACATGCGTGCCATGACGACCGAGGACTATGACACAGCAGATCGCATCGCCATCAATCCCGGCAATGCTGCTTTATCAGTCCTGACCTTCGATGTGCCGAACGGAACGCAGCCTAATCAGTACGTGCTGTTGCTCCACGCTTCCCCGTACTCCCCCGGGGTGACACTTTCAATCCCCCCGCCGCCGCCACCGCCCACATTTGCACCCACTGCGGACGATGACCAACGGTTCTTACAGAAGCTGGCCTCTGATAACCCGGCCTATCCACCGTACGGCGCAATCACCGATCTGGACCGCCAACCCCACGCTAGCGATCAACGTCGCCCACGACGCCTGTCGTACCTTTCTCCAGAAGCGACACATGACTGCTGACGATTTCGGAGTCGTGGACCAGCAGCTGGCCCAGCAGTGGGGCGTTGACAGGAGCGTGGTGAATTTCATCACAAGTGCTGCGATGGAAACCTACTCCAACTGTTCTGAAACCAACCAGGTCGACGGGTCGCCCCACTGGCTCAGCCTCGACGACCTCGGCTGACCACCGCCCGTCATCCAGATGCCACCATCGCGTGGCACGCGTATTCGGCCGCCCCCACGGCGCCGTCTTCGCGACCCAACTGACACGTGCCGATGACCAGTCCCCGCGTCGCAGCCGGCCGCGCGTGCTCGTAGACCCGCTGCCGCACCGCGGAAAGCACGACATCTTCCGCACCGCGGATGCCCGTCGAGATGAACACCGCAGCCGGATTCAAGATCGTCACCAATCCCGCGATCGCATAACCGACATGCCTGCCCGCCGCTCTCAGCATCGCCGTCGTCGCCGGATCCTCCAACTGCGCGGCTTGACCGATCGCCTCGAGCGACAACGGTCCCGACTTCCGCAACTGCACCAGCGCTAGGACTCTGCCCCGCCTCCGCCATCGCCTCGGCCTCGCGCACCAGCACCGGCGCCGACACCAGCGCTTCGAGGCATCCCCTGTTACCGCAGGCGCACACCGCTTCGCTGGCCGGGTCGATGCACACGTGCCCGATGTCGCCGGCGTATCCGTCACTGCCCCTTGCCAACTCGCCGTTGACCACCAGCCCGCACCCCACGCCACTGCTCACCTTGACGACCGCGTACGTCCGAAGACCCGATGCCGGCCCACGCCTGGCCCGTTCCGCGACCGCCAGGACGTTGACGTCGTTCTCCGCAAATGCCGGCACCCCGAACCGCCGCGCAAAGTGCGCCCCTATCGAGACGCCTGCCCACCGCGGCATCGTCGGCGGCGGCTCCGACACCTGACCCACGTTGTCGATGTCCGCGGCAATCGACACCCCGATCAGCCGCAGCACACTGCCCGCCTTGGCCACCTCCGCCTTCATCGCCGCATCGATTGCCTTCAGCGTCTGCGCAGGTTCCCACGGCTGCTCACACTCCACGCTGCTGCGAGCCACCACCGTCCCGTCGAGGTGCAACAGCACCAGCGACACGCCGCCCGCGTCGATATCCACCCCGGCGACCACCCCGAACTCCTCGTTGCCGAGCTTCAGCTGCGTCGCCCGCCGCCCGCCCGTCGACGCCGTCGACAGTTCCTCTCGCGCAACCTTTTTCGCCACCAGGTGGGCCACCTCGGGCGAAAGACGTGAGCGGCTGACGTCCAGCAGATCCGTCAGCTCCGATCGCGCCAGCGGTCCATGAGTGTGCAGCGCCGAGACCACCCGGCGCTGCAGCGACGACAGCCGCACCAGTTCCGTCATAGATCGACGCAAGTTGTTCTAGACATCGACGGAAGGCGTCTCATAGCGTCAGTGACGTCAGCAAGACCCAACGTTGCGAGGGATCCCATGAGGCTCGGCTTCTACACCGACTACAGCCGCGACATCGCCCAGTTCGCCCAGGACACCGGCTTCACGTCGCTGGAGCTTTCCGCCTGGCCGCAGTCGTCACTCAACGCCGACGACGTCACCGACGAACGGATCAAGGAGATCCGCGCCGACCTCGACAGCCGCGGCATCCAGATCTCGGCGCTGGGCTACTACCCCAACTACCTCACCGCCGACAAGGCCGAAGCCGCCGAATACAAGCGCTACTTCCGCAAGGTGATGCAACTCGCCGACCGCATGGAGGTCCCCGCCGTCTGCACGTTCGTCGGCATGACACCCGGGTGGACCGTCGAGGCCTGCATGGAGCCCTTCACCGAGCTGTTCACCGAATTCTGTTCCGAAGCTGAGGATCTCGGCATCCGCATCGGCATCGAGAACTGCCCGATGCTCAACCACAAGGACCGCACGGGCGAGAACCTGGCCTTCAGTCCCGAAATCTGGAAGGCCATGTTCGACGCCGTCCCGTCGCGCGCGCTCGGCCTGGAGATCGACCCGTCGCACCTGGTCTTCCTCGGCATCGACTACATCCAGGCGATCCGCGACTTCGGCGACCGCATCGTGCATTTCCACGCCAAAGACATCGACATCGACGAACGCAAGCGCGGCGTGCTCGGGTTCTACGGCCAGGCGTTCGGCGAACTGCAGGGATTCGGCAACGGATGGTGGCGCTTCCGTGCGCCGGGCTGGGGCGTCATCGACTGGCACAGAGTCATCACCGCACTCACCGAAGTCGGCTACGAAGGCAACATCGACATCGAGCACGAGGACGAGGTGTTCGCCGCCGCGGCCCTGTCGAAGATCGAAGGCGAAGCCGACATCGTCGAGATGCTCGGAAAGGAGCCCAACGCACTGGTATTGGGCTACCGCCACCTGGCGCCGATGATGCCGCTGGACTCGTCCGAACTTCTTCCCCACTAACCCGAGGAGCCGTTGTGAGAATCAGACGCATCATCGCCGTCGCGGCCGTCGGAATCCTTGCCGCGACCGGCTTTTCGGCCTGTAGCAGCAATGGCAGCAACACTGCGTCGGGCACCACAAGCACCGGCGTCCCGTCCGAACCGCCCGCCAAACCCGACCGCCTCGTCATCCGCATCTGGAGCGGCGACCAGGAGAAGGTCTACGCCGACACCGCCGCCAAGAAGTTCACCGCCGACACCGGCATCCCGATCGTCTGGGACACCACCGACGAGGCCGTGAGCTATGCCAAACTCAACCAGGAGATCTCCTCGGGCCAACGGCCGAGCGCCGACGCCAGCTTCAACGCCCAGCAGCGCGCCTACACCAATGCCGCACGCGGATGGACGATTCCGATCAATCCGCAGCTCGCCCCGAATCTCGCCAAGGTGACCGCCGAGACCGCCGCGCCCCCGGATCACAAGCAGGGTGACCCCTGGAAGTACGTCAACCCCTACACGCTCACGGTGCCGTTCATCGTCCGCACCGACAAGGTCGACCCCAACACGGTCCGCACCTGGAACGACCTGTTCAAGCCCGAGCTGGCCCAGAGCCTCGCCGTCGACACCATCTACTCGAGCACCGCGTTCGGCTTCGCCCAGTCGATGGGCGTCGACCCCGCGCAGAACCCGCCGCAGGGCATGGACCCCGTCTGGGCGCGCATCGGCGAGCTGAAGCCCAACCTCGCGCAGCTCGGCTCCAACGCCGACGTCGTCACCGCGCTGACCAACGGCTCGGTCAAGCTCGCGATCTCCAACAGCGGGTCGGGCATCCAGGCCCAGAACGCCGGCGCGCCCGTCGCGCTCGTCGCCCCCACCGACGGCCTCTACGTCGTCGGCGACGCCTACTACATCCACAAGGGCATCCCCGACAACAACGCCTACTACGCGCAGGTGTTCGCCAATTACCTTCTGGATCCCGAAGTTCAGTCCGTCGTCGCCGACAAGCTCGGCCTCATCCCGGTGAACCCCGATGCGACCGTGCCGAAATACATGTCCGACAACAACGGCGTGTTCCCGCGCTCCGCGGACGACCTGAAGGCCGTCAAGGCGATCGTGGCGCCCATCCCTCTCATGGCGAAGAATGACGAGGCATGGCAGAAGGCCTTCGACGGCGCGATCGGGCGATAGGACGCGACCGATGACCGCCGCCATACGGGTGGAGCACGTCGGCAAGAGCTACGGCGACTCCGTCGTCCTTCACGACGTGTCCGTCGAGATCGGCGAGGGCGAGTTCTTCACGCTCCTCGGACCATCCGGCTCGGGCAAGTCCACGCTGCTGCGCATCATCGCGGGCCTGCTCGACGCCGACGGCGGCGACGTCGTCATCGGCGGCCGCAGCATGACCGGCCGCCCCGCGCACACCCGTGAGCTCGGCGTCGTCTTCCAGTCGCTGGCGCTGTTCCCTCACCTCAGCGTCGGCGACAACGTCGCCTTTCCGCTCCGCATGCGTCGCGTCGGACGCAAGGAGACCGCCACCCGGGTCGCCGCCGCGCTGGACCTCGTGCAGCTGCCCGAACTGCAGCATCGCACCATCAGCGAGCTCAGCGGCGGCCAGAGCCAGCGCGTCGCCCTGGCGCGAGCCCTCGTGTACGAGCCCCGCATCCTGCTGCTCGACGAACCCCTGTCCGCGCTGGACCGCCGGCTCCGCGAGTCCATGCAACTCGAGCTCACCCGCATCCATCGCGAGCTCGGCGTCACGATCGTCAACGTCACCCACGACCAGCGCGAAGCCCTGATGGTCAGCGACCGCATCGCCGTCATGGACAACGGCCGCATCGTGCAGTGCGGACCCGGCACCGAGCTGTACGCCAACCCCGCCACCACGTTCGTCGCCGGCTTCCTCGGCGACCCGCTGCTGCTCGAAGGCGACGTCGTCACCGCCAACGGCACACGGGCACTGCACAGTTCGGGCGTCGCCGTCGCCGTGCAGGCATCCGTGCCGCTCGGCAAGGCCACCGCCGTCATGCGGCCCGAACGCCTGCGCCTGCTCGGCCGCCGACGAGACCCCGCACTGCTACGACAACGAGCTGGCCGGTCGAATCCTGTTCTCCGCCTTCGACGGACACGGCACCTTCTACCAGGTGCAGCTCGACTGCGGACCCACCGCGGCCGTCCACGTCCCCGCCGGCCGGTGCACCGCGACGCACCACGTCGGCGATCCCGTCGTGGTCGCCTGGAACGCCGACGACGTTCCCATCGTCACGCAGGCCTGACCATGCACTCACGATCGGTTTCCGAGCAGTGGCAGGAGCTGGAGTCCCGCGCAGCCTCGCCCACCTGGCGGCTCGTCGACGCGCTCATCACGGTGCGCACGCTGTTCGCGAAAGTCGTTCCCACGGCGGCTGCGGCGCTTCGTGGCGCTGGTTCCCGGACTGGTGCTGGCCGGGTCGCTGGTCGCCGGGCTCGCTGTGCTGCTGTGGAGCAGCCTGCACTCCTATGACAGCTTCCTCGCCGTCGAAGGGCCACTGTCCCTCGAGCAGTACACCGGACTGATCGGCGACTCGCAGTTCCACACCGTGCTGGCGAGATCGCTCGTGATGGCCGTGCTCGCCCCTCTTGCCGCCGTCGCCATCGCGATCCCGTACGCGCTGACGCTGACCCGGGTGCGACGACGGGGCCTGCGGCTCGCGCTGCTGATCGGAGTGTTCGTGCCGATGCTCACCGGCGACATCACTCGCACGTTCGGCTTGCTCGTCACCATCGGTCCCGGCGGTCCGATCGAGTGGCTGACCGGTCTGCGTCTGGTCGGGAATCTGTGGGGTATCGGCATCGGCATCGTCCAGATCCTGCTGCCCGCCGCGGTCGTCGTGCTGCTGCCGGCCGTGCTGCGCATCGATCCTGAACTCGGCTCTGCCGCAGCCACTCTCGGTGCGCGACCCCTCACTGTGTTTCTGCGGGTCACACTCCCCCAGCTGAGGGTCGGGATCGTCGCCGCCTTCGCCGCGTGCTTCGCGCTGACGATGGCCGCGTTCGCCGACCCCGCCATCCTCGGCCGCGGGCTGAAGAACTTCGTCTCGAATTTCCTTCAGGACCGCTACCTCGGACTCGGTAACCCGCCACAAGGCGCGGCGATCGGCATCCTGTTGCTGGTGATCGTCAGCATCGGCACCGCCGTGATCCTCGCTGTGGGACGCACACGCAAGCGACGGTCACGATGAAGCGCATTCGTCTCGCGGGCATCGTCACCGTCTGCGCCCTGATCCCGCTATTGGCACCCACCGTCCTCGTCGTTGTCGCGTCCCTGTCGCAGGGCGAGCTACTCACGTTCCCGCCAAAAGGTTTCACGATTCACTGGTACAGCGAGATGTTCACCAACCCGGCGGTGTGGACGGCGCTCGGCAACAGCCTCTTCGTCGCCGGGGTGAGCGTCGGCCTCAACATCCTCTGTGGTGTGCCTGCCGCCATCGCACTGCCCAACGTCGGCCGCTACAGCAGAACGCTTTTCACCGTCCTGCTGTCGCTAGGGCTGAGTTCGCCGACGATCGTCACCGCGTTCGCCTACTTCGATCTGTACGGCCGCATCGGTGTCCGTGGCAGCCTCACCGCGGTCGCCGTCGCGGTCGCCGTGACCTGCTTTCCCGTTCATGCTGTGGACGGTGTTGGCCGCGATCGAGGACACCGATCCCAACGTCGTCCCCGCCGCCGCAACACTTGGCGCCGATCCCGTCGAGCAGTTCCTCTTCGTGCGTCTGCCTCTGCTGGCGCCGGGAATCGTGACGGGCGCGCTCGTCGTATTCGTGCTCAGCATCACTGATTTCGTCGTCAGCCAAGTGCTGACAACTATCGACAACCAGACGCTTCCGGTGTTTGTGTACTCGGGTCTGCGTGGCGCCATATCGCCAGCACTCGGCGCGGTGTCGGCGTTCTTCATCGCCGTGGTTGCCCTGGCGTTCGCGGTGGTGCTGCGTCTCGGCAAGGTCGAAAGGTTCCTGTTCCGCACATGACCGATCTACGCGCAGCCATCGTCGGCACAGGATTCATGGGCCGTGTGCACGCAGAAGCTCTGGGCCGCATCGGGGTTTCGGTGGTCGGCGTCGTGGGTTCCATCGCCGCAGCGCGCCGCGTCGTCGGGGTTGGCGCCGGCCTACGGAAGCTTCGACGAGATGCTCGACGACGACCGAGTCGATGCCGTCCACATCTGTTCGCCGAACCACCTGCACCACGAGCAGTCGCTCGCGGCGCTGCGTGCAGGCAAGCACGTCATCTGCGAGAAACCGCTCGCACTGACACCGGCGCAGGCCCACGAACTCTGCGCCACCGCAGCCGAATTCGGACTCGTCAACGCCGTCTGCTTCATCAACCGCTTCTACCCGCTCTGCCAGGATGCGGCGTCGCGCGTGCGTTCCGGGTCCGTCGGACCCGTGCGGCTGGTCACCGGACACTACCTTCAGGACTGGCTGGCCAAGGACACCGATTGGAATTGGCGCCTCGACACGGCGGTCGGCGGGTCTTTGCGTGTGGTCGGTGACATCGGTTCGCACTGGCTGGATCTCGTTGGCTACGTCATCGGTCAGCGCGTTGACGCCGTGATGGCCGATCTGACGACGGTGATCCCGCAGCGGCTCCGCCCGACCGGGTCTGTCGAGACGTTCGCGCAGTCGGATGGAACAGGCGAACCGGTGACGGTGACGACCGAAGACATGGCAGGTGTGCTCCTGCGATTCTCCGGCGGCGCGCGAGGTGTGCTGACTCTGTCGCAGGTGTCGCCGGGTCGCAAGAACAACTTGAGCTTTGAGGTGAGCGGAGCCGGGGCGTCACTGGCGTGGGGATTGGAGAATCCTGAGCAGTTGTGGATCGGCTACCGCGACGGGCCGAACCAGCTGCAGCTGCGTGATACGGGTGATTATCCACCCGGACATGCGCAAGGCTATCCAGATGCGTTCAAGGCAATGTTCGGCGCGGTCTACGCAGCCATCGAACGCGGGAAAACACCTGAGACGCAGAACTATCCGACATTCGACGACGGACTCGAGCAGGTCCTCGTCGGCGAAGCAATCGCCGACAGCGCTCGAGTCGGCCAGTGGATCTCGGTCCAGCGATGAAGTGCACGAAGCCGCGTAGGCTCGACGACCTCGGCTGAACCGGTGCTGCCCCGGTTCGAGCCGTGTCCGCCCGAGACGTGATATCGCAGGCGATATCTCTATTCACGAGGCACCACGGTCGCCCGCTTGTGACTCAAGTGATTCCCGCTGGGACGCACCCGCCCAACCGGCCCGGGATAGGTTTAGACCCGTGGCGCGCTTTCGGGATCGGGTGGCAATCGTGACCGGCGCCGGAGCGCCGGGCGGCATCGGTGCGGCGGTGGCACGCGCGCTCGTCGCGGAGGGCGGCCGGGTCGTGCTGGGCGCCACCTCCGAGCGCGTGCATCAGCGAGCCGCAGAACTCGGCGACGCGGCCGTCGGGGTGATCGCCGACCTGACCGTCGACGGGGCGGCCGACAGTCTGGTGCACGCCGCGCTGGACCGGTGGGGTCGGGTCGACGTGCTGGTAAACAACGCCGGCATGACGTCGGTGACAGCGGGTTGGGACACCGACGACGACGTCGCGGAGATGTCGCTCGCCGCCTGGGATGCGGCGCTGGCCCGCAACCTCACGACGGCATTTCTCATGTGCCGGTCGGTGATCCCCCTGATGACAGCAGCCGGATACGGGCGAATCGTGTCAATCGGGTCGACCACGGGCACGGTGAACGCGATGCCGGGTCAGTCGACCTACACCGCCGCGAAGGCGGGCCTGGTGGGCTTGTCGCAGGCACTGGCCCTGGAGGTCGTCGGAGACGGCGTCACCGTGAACGTCGTTGCGCCAGGCTACATCTCCACCGATTCACAGTTGCCGTTCGAGGCCGCCGCCGCGGCGGCAGGACCGATCGGGCGCAGTGGCACGCCGGAGGAGATCGCCGCGTGCGTGCTCTTTCTCGCCCACGAGTCAGCCTCGTTCGTCACCGGGACGGTAGTGGTGGCCGACGGCGGCCATGGCCTGCCGGAGACTTGGCCACGGCCCTGAGTTCACGGCGGTACGCCGTGGCGGCTTCGGTGGCGAACGCCGCTGATGCCTGCGGCGGCACGGCCATGGCTGATCTCCCTCAGCTCGCGAGGAGCTCTTTAAGGACGTCGTCGATGAACTTGATGTCGTCGGGGTTCGCGCCGCCGCCCGCGAAGTGGCCGTAAACGCCCGGAATGACACGCAATTCGGCGTTCGGGATGTGGCTGACGGCGAACTCCTCGTCCTCGGGCGGGAAGTAGAGGTCCTTGAGCGCCGGCAGCACGATCATCTTGGCCTTGATGGTCCTCAGCGCGGCGACCTGGTCGCCGTCGAACCCGCGGCCGGGCGTCGCGCCGACGTTGCCGTTCTGCCAGGTCCACAGCATCGTCAGCAGGTTGTTCGGGTCGCGGCGGTCGAGGAAGAAGCCCTCCCAGAAGCCGACGAGGAAGTCCTCGAGCGAGGAGTAGCCCATCGTCTTGTACTCCTGCTGCCAGTAGAAGGCCTGCGAGAAGCCCCAGCCGGCATACACGCGAGCAGCGGCGCGCAGGCCTTTGACGGGTTTCTGGGTGTACCAGCCCTCTTTGAACGCGGCGTCCGCCGTCAGCGCGGACTTCACGCCCTCGAGGAATACGACGTTGTGCTCGCTCGTTTTGGACGAGCCGCAGAATGGCAACGCCCGCTGGACCATGTCCGGGTAGCTGACGGCCCACTGGTAGGTCTGCCCGGCGCCCATCGACCAGCCGGTCACGAGCGGGAGCGTCTCGATCCCGAACGAGGTCACGAGCCTGTGCTGCTGCTCGACCTGGTCGTAGAAAGTGACGTCCGGGAAGCGCGCGGCGTTGTAAGGCGGCGGCGTATTGGAGGGCGAGCTCGAAAGCCCATTGCCCAGCATGTTCGGCACGATGATGAAGTACTTGGCCGGGTCGAGGGCCATGCCGTCTCCGATCAGCCACTCGTTGTCCCAGTGACGCCCCGAGTACCAGGTCGGATACACGATCGCGTTGCTCTTGTCGGCGTTCAGTTCGCCGTACGTCTTATATGCAAGCTTGGCGTCGCGCAGAGTCGCGCCGCGCTGCAGCGTCACATCGCCGAGGTCGAAGACCTCGTAGTCCTGCGGGAACTCATCCATCCGAATGGCACCCCCTCCTCGTGGAAAGCACCTGCCAGCGCATCATCGGCGCGTCCGGTACCTGATGGATTATCGGTAACTCCGCCGAATCCGAAATGCCTTGATGCGTCTGATGATAACGAACATGGATGGGTTTTGTTGGTAACCCGTGCCTTCTCGAACCCCACGCTTCTAGCCAATCCCGTCTCCGATGGGCAGAATCCTGCGATACTGCGGTGCATGGCGCGGTACCGGTACCGCTGTGTCGTGGACGGCGTCTTCGACTTGAGCCGGCCCATCGGAACGGCAGGGCCTCGGGCGCCATGCCCGGTTTGTAACAGCGAGGCGGTGCGGGTCTTCTCAGCGCCGATGCTCTCGCTGGCGCCTCGTGCGATCGTGGCCGCGATCGACAACACGGAGAAGACCCGCGACGAGCCTGAAGTGGTGTCGGATCTACCCCCACACCGGGCCCGCACGCGGAGCCCAGCGGCCGCACTGAGTCCGGCTCTACAGCGCCTGCCGAGGCCCTAATCATGTGCATCAGCCCGGCAGGTGCGTCTCCCGGGCGACAGCCCGCTGAGGCCCGCAAAGACATTCCGGCCGCAGGCGGTGTATTGAGCACACTCCGACGCCGCGAGTGCGGCCGTGTGCACACGCCAGGTTGCTGACCGCGCGCACCCAACTAAATCCATCAGGAGATCCGATGCCGAAAGTTGTGTTCCCCCTCGATTCCTCAAAGAAGTTCACCGAGCAGCAGATCGTTGGCCACAACCGGTGGCATCCGGACATCCCGGCCCAGGTCCAGGTCAAGCCAGGCGATACCTTCCGCGTGCACTGTCGTGAGTGGTTCGACGGTGCCATCCACAACGACGACTCCGCCGAGGATGTGCTTAACGCGCCGCTTCCTAGCGTGCACGTGCTCAGCGGGCCGATCGCCGTCGCGGGCGCGCAACCCGGCGACCTGCTCATCGTCGACATCCTCGATGTCGGCCCGATCCCGCAGGAGGACTCGGGACCGTTGGCCGGCCAGGGCTGGGGCTACACCGGCGTGTTCGCGACGAAGAACGGCGGCGGGTTCCTCACCGAGTGGTTCCCCGACGCCTACAAGGTGATCTGGGACTTCCGCGGCGGGGTCGCGACGTCACGGCACGTGCCGGGAGTCTCCTACACCGGCATCGTGCACCCGGGGCTGATGGGTACCGCACCCTCCTCGGAGCTGCTGGCCAAGTGGAACGCCCGCGAGCAAGCACTGATCGACACCGACCCGAACCGGGTGCCACCGTTGGCGCTGCCCCCGCTTGCGGACTCCGCCGTCCTTGGCTCCCTCAGCGGCGCCGACTTCACTCGGGTGGCCGCCGAGGCTGCCCGCACCGCACCACCACGGGAGAACGGCGGCAACCAGGACATCAAGAACCTCACCAAGGGGACCAGGGTCTTCTACCCGGTCTTCGTCGACGGCGCCAATCTCTCGGTGGGTGACCTGCACTTCTCCCAGGGCGACGGCGAGATCACGTTCTGCGGTGCAATCGAGATGGGCGGGTTCATCGACTTGGGCGTCGACCTGATCAAGGGCGGCATGGAAACCTACGGCGTCTCCGAGAACGCGATCTTCATGCCGGGCAACGTCGACCCGCAGTACAGCCAGTGGCTGGCGTTTTCCGGCACCTCGGTCACCCTTGATGGGGTGCAGCACTACCTGGACTCGCACCTGTCGTACCAGCGGGCCTGCCTGCACGCCATCGACTATCTGACCAAGTTCGGCTACAGCGATATACAGGCGTACATGATCCTGGGTTCGGCACCGATCGAGGGCCGGCTGTCCGGCGTGGTGGACATCCCGAACTCGTGCTCGACGGTCTACATCCCAACCGCGATCTTCGATATCGACGTGCGCCCCTCGGCCGCCGGGCCGGCGCAGGTCACTCGCGGCATGGATGTGCCGAAGGCCAGTTTCTGACGAGCACACGATCGTCGTGTGCTGAGATCGGCAGCCACCGGCTGCCACCAATTGAGCATTCCTGCCACCTGGAAAATACTGCAGCGGTGCATATTTGATGAGGCGCTGCTCATAACGCCCTTAGCAGATTCTCAACGTCAAGTCCTAACTTGGCGGCACGTGCGGTGAAGTTATCCGCACGCCGGGCGGATTTCGTCAGTGCCGACACTGCCGTGGCCGTATCGATATGGCGAGCAAGAGGAACTGAACTGTGTTGCCCTCGAATAAGACACGTCAAGACGCATTGCCTTCCAAAGTGTCCCAGATCACGCCGTCGTTCTGGATTCTCAAACTACTTACGACGGGAATGGGCGAGGCCGCATCGGATTTCGTGCTGAGCGCCCTGCACTCCGTTGGCCTGATCATCGGTCTGATCGGCTTCGCGCTCGCCCTGTGGGTGCAGATCCGTACGCGGACCTACAATCCATTCGCCTACTGGTCGGCAGTGATGATGGTCGCCGTCTTTGGAACCATGGCGGCTGATGTGGCACATAAGGACTTTGGCGTGCCGTACGCAGTGACGACGGGAGTGGGCGTCGTCGCGGCCGCGCTGGCGCATTGGCGCTTTCGACTCAACGGCATCGTCGCCTTTTGGTGGGCGTACATCATCACCAGACCACTGGGCACCTCAGTGGCAGACTGGTTGAGCAAACCGCATAAGGCCGGCGCACTGGGCTACGGCGATGGCCCCGTCGCCGCACTCTTGTTGGCGCTCACCCTGGTCATTCTCGTCTACGTGGTCGTGAGACCGGCTGCACGAAAAGATACTGCAACCACAGCATTGCCCATCGAGCTCACCGCGGACGCAAGTACGCCCTGACCGAGCCGTTACGGCGCTACGGTCGGCACGCACGCGTCGGCCAGCGTCAATCGTCGTGACGTGAGGGCTCCGGACGCAACTGTCCGGCCAGCCATACCGTCGGATGCCAGGTAGCGCTGAAGACAATTCGTTCGGTGGGGTGCATGCTGGCCGTCATGGACGTCGGTCGCCGCTCTGTGCTCATCGCGCCCTTGGCTGTGGCTCTCGCCGGATGCATGCGAAGCAGTAGTCACTCCGCGCTGCCCCCGTCACCCAACCCGCATCCGCCCGATCCGAAGGAAACGTTCGTCCAAGCGTACTCGGACATCAAGTTCCAAGCGTGGGGCAATCTACCGGCACAAAGCGGCGAAATGGCGGCGCTATACGGGGATCTCAACAAGCCCGGTCCGTATTTGGTGATGATGAAGCGGAACCCCGGCTGGTTCAGCGCACCCCACAGCTATGTCACCGATAGAATCTGCGTTGTCGTCTCCGGGACCTGGTGGGTCAACAGTGGCAACGACTTCCGGCCGCACGACGCCGAACCCGTCGGCGCCGGCGGCTACGTCAAGCGCACCGCCCGCACACCGCACTACGATGGCGTGCCCGCCGGCCAAACCGAGCCCGCCGTGATCGCGATCTTCGGCCTCGGACCCGTGGACCTCCAATTGGTGTCCCCGGCCCAGCCGCCCTGGCGCCAAGTCTGACGGCTAGAACCCGACAGCCTGCCCCTTGGCGGGTAGCCGAATTCTCAACGACCACAACACGTGCCGCCGCAAGCACCGGCCCGCCACTTCCGTTTTCAGATCGATGTCCGGCACATCAGCGTAGCGCGAAACGCACAACTCGGTGATCAGTTTGGCGAACGATTACCGCACGACCCGCAGGTGCTCGACGACCTGTTCTGAGAGTGGGATCGTGCAGATATGCGGTCAGCTACGTCGTGCACCGTCCCTCGTAGCGGCTGGTCGATATCGGGATTCTTGCCGTCGCTGCGCCGAGGTCACCGAAGTGCGCCTGCTTTATCGGGCGCCCGGGTTTCGACGCCGTCCAAGCGCCCGCGACGCCGTTCCAAGCCCAATTATTGGGCCGCCCGATTCGACAGAGGCCGTCGCGCCGGTACCGAATTTCCGCTCCGATGCTGTTTCCGGCGCGTCGTCGGATGTGGCCACCAGGAGCCCGTCCGGAAGTGCCAGTTTGTGGATGGTTCGCAGCGTCAAAAGATATTGGCGGACAAGCGGACCGCTGGTATAGGGCAGATCGTACTTGTCGCACAGCGCCCGAACCCGCACCGCGATCTGCGCCAGGCGGTTACTCGGTAGGTCGGGAAACAGATGGTGCTCGATCTGGAAACACAGATTGCCGCTGGAGAATGCCAGCAGCGGACCGGCCTTGAAGTTGGCAGCACCCAGCATCTGCCGCAGGTACCACTCGGCGTGGGTCTCATGTTCGAGGACGTCGGCGGTGAATTTCTCTGCGCCATCCGGGAAATGACCGCAGAAGATCACGACGTACGTCCAGAAATTGCGCAGAAGGTTGGCCACTGCGTTTGCCGCCAAGGTTCGTCGCCAGCGAGGTCCGCTCAGCGCCGGGAAGAGCACATAGTCCTTGACGGTTTGCCGCGCGATCTTTCCCATCAGCGCCCGTCTCGCCTGGGCCACCTTCGCGGCATCCGACGCCAATCGATCCCGTTCGGAATGGACACCGTGAAGGCCGATGCCCCACTCGAAGATGCTGGCCAACAACAGGTTCCGAACCGGCTGAAATAGGTGAGCGAGTCGCCAGGGCTCATCGCGGGTTACCCGTATCACGCCGAAACCGAGATCGTCGTCGACGCCGACCACGTTGCTGAACATGTGATGGCGGTAGTTGTGCGAATACCTCCACTGCGAGGAGACGCCGACCATGTCCCACTCCCACGTGTTGGAGTGGATCTCGGGGTCGTTCATCCAATCCCATTGGCCGTGGCCGACGTTGTGGCCGATCTCCATGTTCTCGACGCTCTTCGCGAACGCCAGCGACGCGGCTCCCAAGACCCATCCGGCCCTTGACTGGCTGCAGCCGATAAGCAGGCGCGCCACGACGTCAAGCGTCCGCTGGAACTGAATTGTGCGACGGATATAGGCCGCGTCCCGTTCACCGAGCGACTCAACGACGTCGCGACGAATGGTATCGAGTTCGTTTCCGAGGGACTCGATCTCGGTCTGGCTCAGATGAGCGTATGCAGCGATGTCGGCAATTGCCAAGAGATGTCCCGGTGATCCTTGCGTGGCGACGGTTGGCTCGTTTGAGAACCAGAAGGGTGCGGACCACCGGCCGAAATCCAGGGACGACAGCAGCGCGTCAGCGTACTCCAGCCTACTGACGACGACGCTGGGTGTCCACTACTCCAGGTGCTCGACTTGGGGTGATCGATCAACCTAAGAAACGGCCCTTTTTCCAACTCTTTTCGTCGCCTTCAACGTCGGTTCAGTCCCCGACGCGTTGGTGAAGGATTGGGGAACGCCGAGGGTCCGCGGTTCAGCGGATCTTCTCGGGGATTGAATTCAGCGCGTGCAGTATATGCACGGCGAGTTCGCCTGCCGCCTTGTCGCCAATTTTGGAGTGAGCCGTGATGGTGTCCTTAACGAGATCGACACGTAGGTCGTAGGGCGTGCGGAGCGTTGTTGGCGAAGCCATGACATTGTCCTTTTTTGGTCGAGCATGTTCGCTCGAAAACCGAGCTGCTCGATACTGTTAACGGTACGCCGCTTCCCTTCACCGGGCTCCGGTGGGGTTCACCCCATATCCTCCGTTCCGGCCAACGTCAGGAATGTCCCTCGCCCCCAACAGCTCTCAGCCGATCGACAGCAGTTGGTCGACCAGACGTTGCCCGATATCAGGATCGAGGCGACCCCTTCGGTGGGGTGAGGGTGGCGGTGAGGCCGAAGAACAGCAGATCAAGGCCGCGGTCGAGTTCGGCGACGCCGTCGTAGGACGCCAGCACCGATGCCAGCGCGCGCACCTGAGGGAACTCGGTGACCGTCAGCCGATGCAGACCCAGGCGCAGCACATCGTCGGTCTCCTCGGGTCGCTCGATCACCTCCTGCAGCTCGTTGAGGATGTGGCCATGCAGGTAACCGAAGAGCACCCGATAGATGTGCAGGGCATCGGGCCCGCTGAAACCGGCGGCGGTGAGCAGGGCGACGACATCCTCCAGCGGCCGTAGCATCCCCGGCGGGCGCTGACCCAGCGGCGTCGCCAGCGGCCGAGTCACCAACAAAGCGACCGTATTCGGGTGTGCGACAGCCAACCGTCGAAACTCGTGAGCCACGGCGCGCAACTGACCCACCCAGTCTGGATCAGCGGTATCTACCCGTAGTTGTCCGAGCACGGTCTCGGCGACGCCGTCGAGCAGCGCGGCCTTGCTCGGCACGTGCCGATACAGCACGGTGGGATCTCGGCCCACCTGTTCGCTCAGGCGACGCATGGACAAGCCCTCGATGCCGTCCCGGTCGATGATCCCCAGCGCCGCCTGCAGGATCACCGACCGGCTGACCACACCGTCGGTTTGGCCGGCGGCCGCGGCCGACGGGTCAATTCTGTCGGCGCCGGGTTCCGGCGACGTCCGCTGTTTGGCCATCGCGGGCAGCACTTCCCTTCAGGTCGCTTCAAAGTATAGACATAGTAGAATAACACCGTGTGTCAACACTGTTGACTTATTTTCGAATTGGGCGTGTACTGGAGATGCCAGCAGATGAGAAGCTTCGAACGCTTGTCACCGTTGGTTGATTGTCTTGCTCGTCGCCGCGATCGCGCGATCGTGGCGTGCGGCGCAATGCAGGGGCGGCCCGCCCGCAGACCGACACATCCGTGTTCGGCTATCACCCCACGGGGTCGACCGGCACGTTGTTCCTCTTTGGGATCGCGGTCGGCGCGGTGGCGTCGCTCCGACTCGGCGTCCCGGGGGCGGGCGCCGATGCCGCCACCGACTGATGCGTCAACCGGCTCAACAACCTAAAGGGACCCACATGGTTACCAACACAATGGTTTTGATAGTCGTTGCCGCGCTGGCGACACTGGCGCTCGCCAGCGTGCTGGTCTTCGTGGCGTACAAGACACGCATTCGGCCGCGGCGCGGCAGCGGCAGCGGCAGCGGCGCGACGATCCGCGAACAGACCGACGACGATGCGCTACGACTTCGGCGTCAAGAAGCGCTCGCCGACGAGTTCGAAACGCGAGCTCACGCGGCCAAGGTCGAGGTCGACATCAAAACGGACAGGGCGTGCACCCTGCAGCAGCAAGCGACGGCGTTTCGAAACGAAGCGTTCACCTCCCGCGATCAACTGAACGAGGTGAGGGTCCATCGGCTCGCTGGATGACGGCTGCGACATAGCCACGCGCAGCCCGACCACTCCCGAGTCTCCATTGAAGGACATGTCATGAATGCTCTGACCGTCTCTTTCGTCATTGTCGCCATTGTCGCCGTGGTCGTCCTTATCGGGTTGACGCAGTCGGTGAAGGTGGTGACGCAATACCAGAGAGGTGTGTTGTTCCGGCTGGGCAAGGTCGTCGGAGTGAAGGAACCCGGCCTGGCCCTGATCATCCCGGTAGTCGACAGGCTGGTGCGCGTGTCGCTGCGCATTGTGACGATGCCGATCCAGTCGCAGGGCATCATCACCCGCGACAACGTGAGCGTCGATATTTCCGCAGTCGCCTACTTCCGAGTCGTCGACGCGGTGAAATCGGTGATCGCCATTGAGAACGTCGGATCCGCCATCAACCAGATCGCACAGACGACACTGCGCAAGGTGGTCGGTCAGCACACGCTCGACGAGGCGCTCTCCGAAACCGACGTCATCAACGACAACATCCAGAAAATCCTTGATGTGGCGACCCTCGAGTGGGGGGTGGAAGTCAACCTCGTCGAGCTCAAGGACATTCAATTACCCGAAAGCATGAAACGCGCGATGGCCCGGCAAGCCGAGGCCGAGCGGGAGAAGCGTGCCAAAATCATTGCCGCCGAAGGCGAATCGATGGCCGCTGCCGCCCTTGGGGCTGCATCGGACACGATGATGGCGCACCCGCTCGCCTTGCAACTGCGCAATCTGCAGACGTTGGCCGAGCTCGGAGTCGAGAAGAACACCACGGTGGTATTCCCCGCGCCCATGATGAGCGCGATCGGCGAAATCAGCAGCTTCCTCACTCGGGAAACAGCCGCCGCGAAAGAGATCACACCTCCGCTCGCCCCAGCCGAACCACCGGCATTGTCGTGGACGGACGTGGCAACCAGCGGCGAGCCCGCGAACGGTTCGGCTGTAGAACCAGGACACACGGGCGTCTGAACGCTCTTGACCTACTCGGTCGGTGTGTGCCGGGCACGGGCGCGACGCACCGCTTCGTCGACGATTTGTTGAGCCACGTCGGACAACTTGCGGTGTTCAGCTTGACTTATCGCCCGTAGGTGTGCGAATGCATCCTCGACGCTGCGCCCGGTACGTCCCCGGATGAGGCCGATCGCCTGATCGATCACCGGGCGCGTCGACAGCGCCGTCTGCAACCGGACAGTCAGAGAGAGCGCGTCGGCGAGGATCTGGGCGTTGTGCACAGCGACCGCCGCCGGTTTGGCGAACAGTTCGCCGAGTTCGGCCGCGTGCGCATCGAAGACGTCTTTTCCGTGTGAGTAGACGTTGATCGCTCCGACCACCCGATCCGGCAGCAGCAGTGGCAGCGACAGGACACTGTGCACTCCCAACCTGCCCACGCGCGGACCGAACCGCGGCCACATCTTCTCCCCACCCAACGAGCCGGAACGCACCGTGCGACGTTCCAGCGCCGCGGTGATACACGGACCCTCATGAAGAGTCACGTACTGGATTTCGTCGATCTCGGCGACGAAGGGAGCGCTGGCTGCCAGCGCCGCCACCATGTTGTCCGGCCGATCGCCCCGCAACAGCGTCACTCCAGCACCGTCGGCGCCCGGTATCGCGCCCACTGCGAAGGCGGCCACCTCACCCAGCAGCTCAGGCAACCCGAGACTGTCCGCAACCAGGCCCGCGAGGTTCCCGATGGCAGCTTGCAAATCGGCGTCATCGGCACTGAGCTGCTCGGATGTCCGCGATCTGTCATCGCCTGCGGCCAACACCGCCATCACCGACACCTGCGCTCACAGTCCGGCCGGTGCCCGAACGTGCACTGTCCACCGGCCACGTGCTCGCGGCGTAGTCGCCGCGAGATGCTCCTATCCTAGTTCGTCCTGGCCGCCAGGTTGCCGACTCCGGCCCGCCGCAGGCGTTCACGGTCCGAACTAGCTCCTTCAGGTGTAACGTCATGGTTGCTGAGAACCTCAGCTAGTTCGGGATGGGTTCGGCTGTCCGCCGCTGAACTCAAGGAGCACTCGCTCCGAGCCCCACACGCCGGTGATCGTATGCCCGCCGGGATCACCATGAACGAAACGTCTGTTCTTTTTGGCACCAAACCTCGATCACTCACCCAGCGTCACGCGGTGCGATTCGACGCTCGATGGACGATGTCGTCGGTGGCCATTGTCAGCGCACACGGCGAAATCGATGGAACCAACGCGAGCGCCCTCACCGATTACGCAATCGTGAACGCTGTGCGGTGCCGCGCACTGATCCTAGATCTCAGCGGGCTGGAATTCTTTGGCACCGAGGGTTTCTCGGCGCTGCACAGAGTCTCGGTTGGTTGCGCACACGCCGGAACGGGGTGGGTGGTGGTACCAAGTGCCGCTGTCTCCCGACTGCTACGCATCTGCGACTCCCACGGAATGCTGCCCGCCGTCGACACCGTCGATGCGGCACTGGCCAACCTCCTGGAGCAGCACGGCGGGTGCGTGACGTCTTTCCAAGCCCCCGTTACCGCGCGGTCAGGAGTCGGTCGGGAAGCGCCAGTCTGTTGATGGTTCGTAGCGTTGAAAGATATTGGTGTACCAGCGAACTGCTGTTATAGGGCAGGTCGTATTTGTCACAGAGCGCCCTCACCCGCACCGCGATCTGTGCATACCGGTTACTCGGCAGGTCGGGAAACAAGTGGTGCTCGATCTGGTAACACAGGTTGCCGCTCGAGAACGCCATCAGCGGACCCGCTTTGAAGTTGGCGGCACCCAGCATCTGCCGCAGGTACCATTCGGCCCGGGTTTCATCTTCGAGTACGTCTTCGGTGAACTTCTGCGCACCATCGGGGAAATGCCCACAGAAGATCACGACATACGCCCACAGGTTGCGCAGAAGGTTGGCCGTTGCGTTCGCAGCCAAGGTTCTGCGCCACCGAGATCGGCTCAGCGCCGGGAAGAACACGTAGTCCTTGCCTGCCTGACGGCCGATCTTTCCGATCAACGCCCGCACCTGCGAACCCTTTGCGGCGGCTGACCCCGCCCCAATCCGCTCCAGATCGACGCCGTGCAGGGCGATGCCCCATTCGAATGTCGCCGCCAACAACAAGTTCTGCAGCGGCTGCAGCAGATATTGTGGCTCCCACGCCTGATCACGGGTTACCCGCATCACCCCGAAGCCGAGATCGTCATCTGCGCCGAGCACGTTGCTGAACACGTGGTGGCGGTAGTTGTGCGAGTACTTCCACTGCGCGGTGACCCCGACCATGTCCCACTCCCAGCCGCTCGAGTGAATCTCGGGGTCGTTCATCCAATCCCATTGGCCATGGAGGACGTTGTGGCTGATCTCCATGTTCTCGACACTTTTCGCATAGGCCAGCGCCACGGTGCCCAACACCCAGCCGGCCCGTGACCGGCTGCCGCCGATAAGCAACCGCCCGCCCAGGTCAAGGAGCCGTTGGAAGTTGATGGTGCGCCGGATATAGGCGGCATCCTTCTCACCGAGTGACTCCTCGATGTCGCATCGAATGGCGTCCAGTTCGTACCCGAGGGCCTCGATGTCGGTCTTGTTCAGATGCGTGTACGCAGCGATGTCGGCAATTGCCAATGGGATGTCCTGTCGATCCGGCCGGGCGGCGGGGGGCTGGGCTGCTGGGAGAACCCAATTGAGTGCGGACCACCGGCCGAGATCGAGAGACGACGGCAGGGTGTCGGCGTATCCCCAGCTTAATTGTGACTACGTCGTGTGTCAACACTGTATGCCCACGTTGCTGGGTAAGGGCAGAGAATCGGGACCGGTGCCCTGGCTCGGCGCTACCCCTCAGAAGCGCCGGGATGCCGGATCGTCTCACGCCGTAGGCGGTGGTTCTTCATGGGATCGCGGGCCGACTTCTGGTGCTCGAGCTGACGGATCAGCTCACGCTTCACTTCCGATATGGCGCGAGCGATGTCCGGGTTCTCGGCGACCGCCACCAGCGGTGGCATGCCCGGCAGCGTGGTGCGCAAGGTGATGCGCTGCTCCTTGCCGCCGCGGTCCTGAAGGGACACCTCCAGCTCGACGTCACGAGGGTGCCACTTTCCCAGGTGCGGTCCGAGCGCCGACAACGCCTCCACCACGTACCAACGCTCCTTCGCCACGAAGCCGGCTCCCACGTGGATCGCGTTCTCACGAAGAGGCTCTCGCTGTTGACTTGCATACTTCCTCATCGCGGTGGTTCTCCTTTGAATGTGTCGGCCGGTTATCCGACGTCTTAACCGCCGAGCTCAGCGAGCAGCTCACGCAGCGGCACAGTTGCCATGCCGATGGCCGCATCGCCGATCCCGTAGGGCATGACCAACGTCCCGGCGTGCACCAACGCACCGCACGAATAGACGACGTTGGGGACGTAGCCGTCCTGCTCGTCGGCCGCTGGGCTCAGCAGCGGCTGCCGCAGTTGACCGATGACGCGGGTCGGCTCCTCGAGATCGAGCAGGATCGCCCCGATCCGGTAGGTACGCATCGGACCGACGCCGTGGGTCAGCACCAGCCACCCGGCCTCGGTTTCGATGGGCGGTCCGCAGTTGCCGAGCTGCAACGCCTCCCAGGCTCGAGCAGGCTGCTGGCAGGGCGCGGCGCTCGGCCAATTGAACGGATCATCGGAATAGGCAACAGAATTCGATTCACGGTCGGACCTCGACATGGCTGCGAAGCGTCCGCGGATGCGACGCGGAAACAGCGCCAGGCCCTTGTTGGCGGCGGCGCTCCCAACCATCGGCGTTGAGGTGAACGACAGGAAATCGGTCGTCTCCAGAAGCTGCTGGCTGATGTGGGATCCGCTGTACGCCGTATAGGTCGCATAGAACCTGACCGACCCGTCGTCTTCGACGAAGCGGACGAAGCGCGCGTCCTCCATGCCAGTCGCCTCGGCGCCCATCGCCGGGTACAGCACCCGCTCGGAAAGCGGTATATCGTCGGCGAATCCGACGGCGTAGAACCGCTCGGTGATGGCCCGAATCAGCGAAATCGTCTCCTGCGCGTGGCCGCGGGTCCTCATGTGCGCCCGGAGTGCGTCGAGTTGTTCGTCGAGGTCGGCTCTGGTGAACCGATCACCGAGTGCATCGAGAACGTAGTCGGCAGCCTCGCCCCCGTCGCGAAGCCGCGCGAGCTCACTGCGGAACACGGCAGCGTCGAGCAGCGTCGACCCGACCGATCCGACGGTGGCGAACCGAGTCGGAGCGTCGACCGTGACACCTCCGTCGGCGTCGACCACTCCTGTCCGAAACCCGATCGATGACCGGTGCCCTTCGCCGATGCCCCGCACGCTCATCACGAACCGCAGACTGCCCGCAGCCGTTCCCGCTTGATCAGGATGGGCCACGATGCTCGGATTGCACAACGCCGCCGCCTCGATGGCGTATTCGCTGGTGAATGTGGCTCCCAGCAACAACATTCGAGCCGGCGACCGTTTGATGTCGGTATTCAGGCGATCGGCTAGTTCACCGGCATGGTCGCGAAAGGTGCCGACCAGATCTCGGTGCCGCCCGCCGAACCGCGTGACGACGTCGTCCAACGACGAACGCACCTCATCCTCGTCGAGGGCAAGGATGCGTTTCAGCACCGCTCCCGCTCGGGAGTCCTGGTGCTCGAACCCTTCCTGCCCGGGTACGAATAGCCGGGTGATGACCCTCGACGGGTCGGCCGCGAGCCGCTGTGGGCTACGGGTGACGAGTCCGACCCGCACCGAAGTCATTGCGGGACAAAGGCGAAACGCCGAGCATGCTGCAGAGTCGAGATCACAGCCAGAGTCGACTCCGCGCCCTGGTTCTGGTTCACCCCGTCGGCGAGAAGTCCGTCGAACCCGCCCCCCGTCTCCGGGTCCCACATGACCTGTCCCGCGTCGTTGGCACCCTGGAACCAGGCTGCGGCGGCCGCGACACCGTCGGGCCAGGTCGCAGCGGCGTCGACGGCGGCGGCACGCGCGCACGCATCGGCCAGTGCGGCCACCTCGATTGGCTGCTGGTCGAACGCGGGCCTGACGTCTTCGGCCCCTCTGCCTCCAACCGGGGTGGGAGACAGATGGCCGTCTGCCGTTTCGTAGTCGAGTAGCCAGCCCAACAGATCCAGGCCACGCTGCTGCAATGCCATGTCGTCAAGCGCAACTCCCGCGGCGATCATCGCCTCGGCAAGCACCGCGTTCCCGTAAGCCAGCCGCGGCTCGGGCCACGGCCACGAGCTGTCGCCATTAGCTGCGGCGAGCGACGCCGCATAGTCGGTGATGAGCTTGCGTGCCGCCTGGTGCCCGGGCTCGACGGCGAGAAGCTCGGCGGCTCCCAGTGCGGCGAAAGCCATCGCACGCGCCGATGTCGACCGTGCCTGGGCGGCGCGCTCGAACTGAATCACCGCCAACTTTTGCACAATGCCCACATCACTGTGAGCGGCGGCCGTACCGAGGCCCCAGATGCATCTGCCCCAATGGTCGTCCGTGGTCGGCTCGTCGGTCCAACGGCCGTTGCGGTCCATGCGATTACGGCATGCACCGCTGTAGGCCTGCGCCTCGTTCAAGAACCGGATCGCAAGCCCGGCGAGACCTTTCACCGGGCCGTCGGCGTCGGGCTCTCTGGTAGCCACGACAAGTACGCGGGCCATGTCGTCGGTGCAGTAACCGTCCTCGGGCCGGGGTTCAGCGAAGCACGCATGCTCGAAGGTGCCGCGACGGTCTGTCATTCGCAGCAGATGGTCGAACTTGGAAGGCGGCGCCGCGGCGGTCATACCAGCGCCTCACGCCGGTCGGCGAGGAGCCGGTCCGCCAGGCTCACATACGTGCTCGCAACCACCGGCCACGCCATCTCCGGCGCCAGTCGACGGGCTTCCGCGGCCATTGACCCGGCAAGACGCGGCTGCGTCAGCACTCGGCGCAGGGCGGACGCCATGGCATCCGGATCGTCGTGGCCGACGACGATGCCCGCTCCGGTACCGAGTAGCTCGACGGCGTGCGGAAAAGCGGTGGCCACGACGGGCCGGCCACATGCGATCGCGTCGACCAGAACACCAGAGGTGACCTGGTCGGTGGAGTCATACGGCAGGACGACGACCGACGCGGACTGGATGAGGGCAGGCAAGGTCGACGCTGTCCGGTAGCGGGAGTCGAAGGTCACCGAATCGGCTACGCCGCCGCGGCGCGCTTGCTCCGTTCGGGCGTCGCGATATGCCTCGCCATCCTCGGCGAGGACTTTCGGGTGCGTCTGGCCGGCGACCACATACTCTGGCCGGCCGGGCAGATCGCGCAGCGAACCCATCGCGTCGATCACCCGCTCGACACCCTTCCCAGGGCCCAGTAGACCCCACGTCAGCAGGGTGGGCCGACTCGGACGCTTCAGAGCAGGGCCGCTCGCGACGGTCGCGCCGTGCGGGATCGTGGTGACCTTTCGGCGGTCGACGTCGAATCCGAGACATAACCGCAACCTCGCGGCCTCGGACATGACGACGATTTGATCCGCCATCGCCGCGATCGCCTCCAGAACCGAACGCTGGTGTGGTGTCGGGTCTTTGAGGACTGTGTGGGCAACGACGATCGACGGCACACGCAGTCCGTCGACGATGTCCACCACGTCGTCTCCGTCGACACCACCATAAATTCCGTACTCATGCTGGATGATCGCGACGTCGTTCTGATTCAGCAGCTCGGAGCTCGCTGCTATGGATGTCGCCGAACCACTGACCAGCTCACCGATTACCCGCTCGCTCGAGGAAGGTGCCCCGTCGGCGATGCGAACAACACTGACATCGATGCCATTCGCGGACAAGGCGTCGGACAGAGCAGCGGTGAACGTCGCCAGTCCACAGTGTGTCGGCGCATAGGTACTGAGGACGCCGACACGAGCAGTTCGGGATAAATGTTTCGCCTCAACAGGGTCGAGGATCGATGTGAAGAGGGAGAAGCCGGACGCAAAGAAGGGTGGAGCGCTCAAGGTAAATCCGATTGACGGTTGTTACCTGCGTGTCCGGCATGAGCGGTTGCTCGGCGATAAGCGGAAGACGGCGAATGCAATCCGGACTGGCTGGGTTACCAACATCACCAACCGTACACCTAACGGCTTTACGCGACGTCGGCGGGATAGCTCACACGAAAAACTCTTGGAAATTACAGAATTCGTACGGGGACGGTGCTCGACGATATCAATTCAATCAACGGACATCCAGATCCGCCACATCACGTTCGCGCCGTACCACATGAACACCATGTTCGGCGCCCCCGCCGGCGACTTCTGCCACGGACTGCTGAACCCCGACCCGATGGGCCCGAACTGGCTCGGGCCCAAGGGTTTCCGCGACATGTTGATCGGCATCGATGGACTCTACCTCGGTGGCGCCGGCTGCCGCGGCTGTCCCGGCATCACCTTCATCCCCGGCTACAACGGCGGCTACAGGTGCTCGACGACCTCGGCTGACGTGCCGTTGCGCGGGTGGCGACTACGAGCGACATCCTTGCGGTCGAAACGGTGCAGCCGTTGATCCCTCCCCCTTCACATCACACGCTGAACGACACTGTCGCTGTGAGGCGGGCAGCAAACGGTCAGCGTCAGCTAGCCTTACGCTGCCACCGCACCGCGCGCCGAAGGAGTCGTGCCGGACCATGAGCCCAAGCAACCCCTGGCGCCACCCACCCGCCGTGCCCCGATGCGAGAAACCCCGCGCCGAAGGGCGCTTTTACCTCCGCGGTGGCAGGTGCCTGGGGTACGCCGAGTTCGGCGATCCCAACGGGGCGGTTGTGCTGTGGTTTCACGGCACACCCGGGGGGCGACGCCAGTTCCCGCTCGTCGGTCGCCGCGCCGCGGAAGGGCTCGGCCTGCGCGTCGTCCTGATCGAACGCCCAGGCTCCGGACTATCCGACTCCCATGAGTACGCCGCGGTCGCCGACTTCGCCCGCGACATGACCCACGTCGCCGACGCGCTTGGCGCGGACCGCCTTGGCGTCGTCGGGCTGTCCGGCGGCGGCCCCTACGCGCTGTCCTGCGCCGCGGTGCCCGCGCTGGCTAGCCGGGTCGCGGCCGTCGCCGTCCTCGGCGGCGTCACGCCGTCGGTCGGCCCAGAAGCGACCAGCTCCGGCGGCATCGACTTCCTCCGCCGCGTCACCGACGTCATCTCGGTGATGCGCCGACCCTTCGCCGCAGCTGTCAGCGCGATGATCGTGCCGATCATCCCGCTCGGCCACCTTGCCTACCAGGGCGTGTCGGCGATCATGCCCGACGGCGACAAGCGAGTGTTCGCCGATCCTGACATCGAGGCGATGTTCATCGACGACATCGTCCTGGCCGCCCGCGGCGGCTTCCAGGCGATGGTCGACGACGGCCGGCTCTTCGGCCGCGACTGGGGCTTCCGCTTCAGCGACATCGCCGCGCCCGTGCGCTGGTGGCACGGCGACGCCGACGCGATCATCCCGTTCGACGACGCCAAGCGGGCCATCAGCTACCTGTCCAATGTCGAGCTGATCCTGATGCCCGACGAAAGCCACCTCGGCGGATTCGCCGCCGCAGACGATGTTTTGATGTTCCTTCGCTCCCATCTGTAAATCCCACGCCACGGCGACGGCGGTTGCGGCATCATTACTTTCGACAGTCCTCTCAAAACTACGAAGGTGCCGCAGTCACCGCCCTACCAGTGCAACCACCGACAACCATCGGTCTACGGCTGTGGTACCAGAGCCAGTTGCAACTGAAGGAGTAGTCGAATGGTCAGAACACACATTGTCGTCGCGGGAGAAACGCTGTCGGCATTGGCGCTGCGATTCTATGGAGACGCGGAGCTGTATAGGCTGATCGCCACCGCCAGCCGGGTCGCTGATCCCAACGTCATCAATGTGGGGCAACGGTTGATCATGCCCGACTTCACGAGATACACCGTTGTCGCGGGAGACACGCTGTCCGGTTTGGCACAGCGCTTCTACGGTGACGCGGAACTGTTTTGGCTGATCGCCGGCGCGAGCGGGATCGCCGAATCCAGCGTCATCAATGTGGGGCAACAACTCATCATCCCGGACATCACGAAATACACGGTCGTCGCCGGGGACACGCTGTCGGCATTGGCTGTGCGCTTCTATGGTGACGCCGCGTTTTATCCGCTGATCGCCGAGGTCAACGGCATCGCCAATCCCAACGTCATCAACGTCGGGCACGTGCTAGTCATCTTCGTCGGGCGTAGCGACGGGTTCGGCCTGCGTATCGTGGACCGCAACGAGAACGATCCCCGCCTGTGGTACTACCGATTCCAGACCGACGCGATCGGCTGGAATCCCGGCATCAACGTCCTGCTTCCGGATGACTACCGCACCAGCGGACTCACCTATCCCGTCCTCTACATGCTCCACGGCGGCGCCGCGGATTTCCGCCAGTTCGACTTTCTGGGCATCCGTAACCTGACCGCCGGAAAGCCGATCATCGTGGTGATGCCTGACGGCGGGCAGGCGGGCTGGTACTGCAACCCGGTCGGCTCGTTCGTCGGCCCGCGGAACTGGGAGACGTTCCACATAGCCCAGCTGATCCCGTGGATCGAGGCGAACTTCCGAACGTTCGCCGAGTACGACGGCCGTGCGGTCGGTGGGTTTTCCATGGGCGGCTTCGGCGCGCTGAAGTACGCAGCCAAGTACTACGGCCACTTCGCCTCGACGAGCGCCCACTCCGGCCCGGCGAGCCTGCGCCGCGACGGCGGCCTCGTCGTGCATTGGGCAAACTTGAGCTCGGCCGTCGTCGAACTGGGCGGCGCCACGGTCTACGGTGTGCCGTGGGACGAGGCCAGGGTCAGCGCCGACAACCCGGTCGAGCGAATCGAGAGCTACCGGAACAAGCGGATCTTCCTGGTCGCGGGCACCAGTCCGGACCCGGTCAACTGGTTCGACAGCGTGCAGGAGACACAGGTGCTCGCCGGCCAGCGAGAATTCCGCGAAGACCTCAGCGCTGCCGGCATCCCGCATGATTCGCATGAGGTCCCCGGCGGCCACGTCTTCCGGCCCGACATGTTCGTCCTCGACCTCGACGGCATCATCGCCCGGTTGCGACCTGCCGGTGCTGCGTCTGGGAGCGCCGCCCACCCTGGCCCGGACGTGGCGCCCGACTAACTGCGTCGAGTCGACGATCTCCGTCTGCCGCGGACACGCCGGCAACGTCGAACGCTGGCGCGCCGGACATATGGCTCTGCGGTGGGCACTTCGTGCCTATACGTGCTCACGCAGAGCAGCGACGCGATGCCGCCACCCGGCATCAGAGATTGACCGCGTCGCGTGAACTCGGTCCTGTCGTGGTCGTGTCACTAAGGGTCGCCTTGAACTGCATCGCGCGATACGGCCAGCCCCATAAGGTGTCCCACTGGGAAACGACGAGACCGACGCCGCCTGAGACATCGAGTCGGGAACCCCGCAGCACATATCCGCCGTACAGCTGGGCCACCCGATTGTTTGCATGGTCTTCGCGGTCCCACGACGTACCGACCACCGGCATCTGAACCGGCGCCTCGTAAAGGTCGGCGACAGGCGACTCGATTGTGCGGTACCCCAATGCGTATTGGGAGGACAGGAACCCGCCGAGGATCCACTTGCCCCGCTCCAGCCGACGCAAACACAGCTCGCCCCACGTTTCCCCGGCAGGTGTGATCGGCGTGGGTTCGTTTCCCCATGACCACCGGTTATTTGCCCACCCCCAGCCTGAGTACTTCCACATGTCGCCGATGTCCTCGGGGCGAACACGCCTCAGGATCATGCCTTTGTCTCGCTGGAACCCCGTTGAGACGATGTACACCCAACCGTCGTCGGGGTCGTAGTCCCACGACCAGCACTGCGCATAGCCGTTGTGCAATGCGCCAGGGAATTTGGCTTTTTCACCCATGTGCTGCCACGAGACGCCGTTATCGGCGGAGGACCAGATCTCAGTCCAAATCACATTTCCGAATCCGCGGTTGACGATCGCGTGCAGGTATAAAGATTGGCCCAACCGCAGCAGGTCGGAGGGGATCACCGTGCTGATGCCGCCGTGGGTCCAGCCTGTGCTCGCGTCGTCGTGGACGTAATCCCACAGCTGCCGCGCATAATTCGGGTCCGCACCGCCGGCATACTCGTACCGGATCTGGTGGTTGGCGTCCCCGGTACCGATCAGGACGATGGGTGAACGCCAATCGCCCTCCCCAACCCTGTTGCCGGAAAAGGTGTCTCCGAATACCGACACCAGTTTGCCGTTGGGCGCCAGAACCGACGCGCCGAGATCGGCGCATCTCGCACCCCATCGGTCGGTGATGCCGGGGCCGGTCATGTCGGCCACTTTGCCGTCGACCGCAGCAAGCACCGGCACCGGCACCGCTGCCGATGTCATCGTCTGCCGCGGTCGCGGCGCAGGGTCTCTTGTTGCCGCGCGCGCATCTTCACGTTTCCATCGATACAACGTCGAACGGCTGACCCCGGTCTCCGCGGCGATCGCGGCGACCTTCTCGCCGGACCGCAGTCGCCGCAGTATCTGACTGCGCACGGTCGCCGCATCAGGGTTCGGCATATGCGCTCCGTGTACGGCTCATGACCATCCGCACATTGTCTGGCAACGTGCTCCGAGAAGTGAATAGCCCCAATCCATAGGCGGTTTGCTTGGACACACGCCTTCAGTTGGTTATCTGATCAACACTTCATCGTTTCCCGGAGCCAGCCCGTGGAATCGGGTCAAGCGCCTCCCCGCGCGAAGTCAAGTGGCTTAAGCTGGGTGCCGGAATACCACATTCAAGGCATCCGGAGAGAGTCATGCCGGTGAGTAGGTACATGCCGCTGAAGGCGGGAACATATCACCTGTCCTCACCATTTGGTCCGCGCGACCGTCAGATGCATTGGGGGCAAGATTTCGCGGCCGACGACGGCACGCACATCTACGCAGCGCAAGCCGGATCCGTCCAATACATAGGAGCAGCAACGGGCTTCGGCCAGTGGATCGTGATCGACCACCCTGCTCCAGCAGGAGGCGGCACCACCGTCTACGGCCACATGTGGAACGCCTTTGCCACCGGTCTGAGGCTAGGCGACAGCGTGGCCGCCGGTCAGCACATTGCCTACGTGGGAAGCAACGGCCAATCCACCGGCCCACACCTGCACTTCGAAGTGCACCCCACAGTCTGGCGGGCGGGCTCTCAAATTGATCCCATGCCGTGGCTGGCGGGCGCGCTGGATCCAGGAACCGTGCTCACGGCCGCGGCGGTCCCGGTAACCGACACCCTGTATGCCGACGTGTCGGAATGGCAACGCCCGGTAGATGATTCCTACCCCTATCAAGTGATCGCCATCCGGTCCAACGATGGCACGTATCGGGACAGGAACTGGGCAACGAACTACGCCTGGTGCAAGAGACGCTGCGACGAGAACGCGCTTGTCTTTTTCATCGTCTACTTCGTCTGGCGGCAGAACTGGCAGCAGACCGTTAACACGCTCAAGGACCTTGTTGGACAGCCCCATCCACGGATGGCGGTGATGATCGATGTGGAGAGCTGGCAGGGACAAATCACCGGTAACCAGTCCGATGGGTTGAATCAGGCCTACCAGGCGATCGCGGACTGGCTGGGCGATCGGCGACGAGTCATCGCCTACGGCAACAGGGGCGACCTGAACAGTCTCTGGCCCTACAAGCCCGTTGGACTTCGGATCGTTCTCGCCAGCTACGGGTCAAACCCCGGCTACCCCGGCAAAATTGCCCACCAATACACCAACGGGGAGGGTTTCGGCGGCGGCCTGCCGGAGGGGTGTCCGCCATTCGGCAAGTGCTGCATGGATTCCGCCGATGGGCTCACCCCCGAACAGTACGCAGCTGCCTGCGGTATCGGTGCCGCGGTCGAAGACGAGCCTAGAGGCGACAACGTGTTCACCAACGACGATCGTGTCATGCTCACCGCCGTGCACAAGCTTCTCTTGAAGACCGCTGCCAACCGGGCAGCCGCCGCGGAACCGAAGCCGACAAAAACAGCCCGCTCCCAAGCCAAGCCAGCGAAGAAGACCCGCTCACAGCGTGCGCCAAAGGCCGGCACCTCAAAGGCGCCACGGGCGGGTGCCGACGGCGACAAACATGACTGAGTTGTCCCGTGGCGACCAGCGTGCTCCCAATCCGGCGATGACCCGTGGTGACGCAAAGTCGGGCGGTGGCGGGGCGGCGCACGGACACCGCGCGTCGCGTCATACGGTCTAAGACGTGGTGATGCGCTGGGAGAGACAAACGACGAAACCGAGCGCGGCCGCATCGAGGCTGCGTACCGCAGGGAAGAACGCGATGGCCAGGATCGCAGCACCCGGCCCGCGAAAGACCAGCCCGTCACCCCTTCAGCCGCCGTGGACCCCGGGGCCGGCCCGCTACGGCGTCGGCGTACGGCACAACGTCACGGTGCCGATGAGCGACGGCGTCGTCCTTCGCGCCGACATCCACTACCCGACCGAGCCGACCACCGGCGAGCCCGCCGCGGGCCCCTTCCCCGTGCTGGTGTCCATCACCCCCTACGGGAAGAAAGCGCCGCCGCCAGCCGCGCAGATCGGCGGCGGCGCGACGCCCTACCTCATCAAGCGGGGCTACATCGAGGTAATGGTCGACGTTCGCGGCACCGGCGCCTCGGGCGGTTCCTTCGAAATGTTCGGCCCCAAGCAGGCTCAGGACGGCGCGGACCTGGTCGCGTGGGCGTCGACGCTGCCGAACGCGAACGGACGCGTCGGCATGTTCGGCATCTCCTACCTGGGCGCCAACCAGCTGTTCGTCGCGGCCGCGGTCGGGCCGAACTCGCCGCTCAAAGCGATCTTCCCGGTGATGGCCGCCAACGACTTCTACCGCGACGTCGCCACCATGGGCGGAGTACCGCACATGCGCGCCGTGCAGGGCTACGGCTCGACGTACCGGCTGCTCAACATCGTCAACCCGTCACTCGAATACCTCACCCGCGGCGACCATGAGCGCCCCCGCGCGGGAGGTTTGGCCGCGGTGCGCCAGCGCGGACGCGACCAACGCCATTACTTCCGCACGCTCACCGCCGACGCCGCCAACGGCGGAGACACCGCCTTCGACGGACCCTTCTGGGACAACCTGCGGCCAGACCCCGTCCTCTCCCGCATCGTCGACAACGGCGTGGCGGTCTTCCTCGTCGGCGGCTGGCACGACGCCTTCCAACGTGGTGCGCCGCTCAACTACGCCGCACTGCAGAACGCCTTCGCGGGACGGCCCGCCACCTCGCCGATGGCGCCCGGACAGGCCACCTCGGATCGGATCCAGCTGCTGATGGGACCGTGGTATCACGTCTCGGACTTCGGCGGACTGCATCTGAATGCCTTGCAGCTGCGGTGGTTTGACCACTGGCTGAAAGACGATTCCACCGCCGCGGTATCGTCACCGCCGCTGACCTTCCAGGCCATCGGGAGCTCACGATGGTTCCACGCCAACGAATATCCCCTCCCGGAGGCCAAACCGACGCGGTTCTACCTCTCGCCGGCCGGACGCCTGTCCGCCGACGCCACCCCCGACGATTCCGAGGCGACACTGCTGTACACCCCGCGCGGCCCGATCGCCGGTCGCAGCCTGGAGCAGTGGAGCCTGGGAATGCCCAGTTTCGTTGCGTCGCAACGCGGTAGACGGATCCGCTATGACCTCGACAACCGACGACTTCAGCGGGCCGCCCTGACCTACACGACCGAACCGTTCACGTCGCCCAGGCTGCTTGCCGGGCCGATCACGCTGACCGTGCACGCCACCGCGACCACGACCGAGACGCTGTGGGTCGCCCATCTAGACGACGTATTCCCCGACGGCACCAGCCGCCCGCTCACACAGGGCGCACTGCTCGGCTCGCTGCGCGCGCTGGACCCGGCGCGGACGTGGTCTCTGCCCGACGGCGTCGTCCTGCATCCCCACCACCTCAGCACCCGCGCGGCCGCCCAACCTGTCGTCCCCGGCGAGCTGACCCGCTACGACGTCGAGATCTTCGCCACCGCGGCGTTGATCGAGTCCGACCACCGGCTTCGCCTCACCCTGACGACATACGACTTCCCCCACCTGGTCCCCACCAAGGCCGCCCGTCGGGCGCTGGCCGGTGGGCGATACCAGTTACGTCAGGGCGGCACGACACCGTCATACCTCGTAGTTCCCCTTGCCGATGTCCCATTGAATCGAGCGGATGACTCCATCGCAGCCGGTTGAACCGCGCAAAGGCGCGGGGCTTAGCTCGACGTGTCCCTCGGGCGCACACCCGCATAGCCACGGATTGGACGCCGGACAGTGGACGGGGCGTCAGGTTCGTGCCACGGTGGAGAGGCAGACCCGTTTTGTTCGAGGAGGTGCAGAAACGTGGAGCAAACCCAGCACCTGACTTCCACCCCTTTGGAATGCCCAGACTGTCATGCACTGGCCGCAGACCTAGAGGCGCACAAGCAATGGCACTCGAGGCTCGTCCATGACATCGCCACCGCCGTCGACGCAGATTTGAGGCGACGAGTGGGAGCTCAGTAACCGGGCCCCAACCGCCATGTTGCGCCGGTCTGGCGCGTTGTCGTTTTCAAGTCGTCATCAAGTGTTGACGACTTCGGGAAGCATGTCCTCCCGCCGAGCCAACCGTTGGGGCTCAGGGTGATTGATGGGCTGATCACCAACGCCGCGCGTCTTCACCGATCGTGGCTCTCACATATCCATCGGATGAGTCCAACGCAGCCGGTCGAAACGCGCGAATCCACGGTCGGCGCTCAGCCACGTCGCGTTGTTCTCAACCGCATACGCGGCCAAATAGGCGTCTGGAATGTCGTTGCCGCGCGCATTGATGTCAGTCGCGAGCTGCTGGAACAACGCCCAGTGACGCTCGCCTGCCCGAAGCCTGCTGGCCGCGGGAGCGGCCAGCAGCGCATCGACCGCCTGCCACGCCCCATCCGATCTCATCGGAGCACTGAAGATCCGGCGATTGGTCACCACACGCACGAAACCGCTGAGCACCACATCCGGCAGACCGAGCGGTTCATCGTCGTTGGCGAGCCGCTCGAGCAACGGGCGATAGTCCGCATGTTCGGGGAGATCGGCTCGGTGGGCATAAACGAGAACGTTCGTGTCAACGCAGAGCATCGACCGAGGCACCCTCATCCATCACCTCGGCGACAGCGGCGTTGGATGAGAGGTCCACTCCCGGCTGCAAACCCCCCTTGCCTGTCGCACGGACCCTATACCGACCTCCGGCCCGTCGCTCGGACGGCGCGAGGCCACGTCGCACGGCGTCTTCAAGGACCGCCGCGACGGTGCGCCCGGATCGAGCGGCCCGCGCCTTCACCTCGCGGTAGAGCTCGTCGTCGATGCGAATCGTCGTGCGCATATTGGCATCTTAGCATCAGCTATAAGCATCAAGATGTCCGACTTATATCGGAACGGCGCAATCGCCCGCCTGGAATCTCAAAAGAGGAGCTGCGCAGGGGAATTCACGGGATGGTGCTCGTGGCCGACACCGTCGTCATCGAACAGGGTTCATTCGAGCTCTATCACTGGCTGCTGGCGAAGTAACGAATAATGCGGTCGCGAACGGGCCGATTCTTGGCGGCGGCGAGCGCAGTCGGCGCCTTCGCCTTCACCGGTGCGCCCAGCGGCTCGGCCGATCCCATCGCCAAATGCACCAGCGAGGTCGTCGACGGTGTCGAGGTGGATTACTGCGTGGCCAACCCCAACGCGAACGTCGTCACCGAAGTGCCAGGCGTCAACGTGGATTTCGAGTTCGGCCTGGGGATCGGATTCGGGTTCTGACTGTGAGACCACCGATCATGTCCCCCGGTCGATTGAATCGAAAACGCTCAGTGCTTCGACTCGTCCACCGACGCGTCGGTCCGGTTCTATATGTTGAGCGCCTTGGAAACGGTGAACGGCGCGCTGCTGTTCGGCATCAGCCGTCACCACTACCTGGCCGCAGAACTCATTAGTCTCACTAGATTGTGAAGCGCGTATTGCTCGGGCGCGCAGCGGGTTTCAGCATTCGAAATTGCCATCAGGCTGACAGCCGCCACCCATTGCCACGCCTTGCCCGTGGGAGGACGATGAAGTGGTCCGGCGGCGCCGTCGAGACGCTGCCCCACACACAATGGAGGCAGATCATGTACGCACGAAGCACCACAATCCAGGCGCAGCCCTCATCCATTGACGACGGTATTGCGCACATGCGCGATAGCGTGATGCCCGCGCTCCAGGGCATCGACGGGTGCGTCGGCCTGTCCTTATTGGTCGACCGGACGTCAGGCCGCTGCATTGCCACCAGCTCCTGGGAGTCCGAGGAGGCGATGCGCGCGAGCGCCGAGGCCCTCCAGCCGATTCGTGACCGGGCCGCGGAGCTTTTCGGTGGTGGCGCCCAAATCGAGGAATGGGAAATCGCTGCCATGCACCGCGAGCACCGCGCGGGTGAGGGCGCCTGCGTCCGAGCCACCTGGGTCAAGGTCGATCCGGCTCAACTCGACGGAGGCATCGAATTCTATAAAGGGACTCTCCTGCCCGCCCTCGAGGAGCTGGAGGGATTCTGCAGTGCCAGCCTGCTCGTCGACCGGGCGTCGGGTCGCGGCGTGGCCGCGGCGACCTTCGACACCGCCGAAGCGATTGAGCAGAACAAGGACCAACTGGACAGGATCAAAGCCACGGGCAGCCAGGAAGCAAACGCAGAGGTACTCGACCAGTGCGACTTCGAGTTGGCACTCGCACACCTTCGTGTGCCCGAGATGGCCTGACCGCAGTCTCCCCTACTGCTGCGGCGAAGGCTTCAACACGCTGAACACCGCGCCCTGCGGGTCGGTCAGAACCGCGGACCGCCCCACCGACGGAATGTCGAACGGCTCGGCGGCGATCTGCCCACCCTCCGCGGCCGCCTTGGCCGCCGTGGCGTCGGCATCGTCCACCGCGAAGTAGACATGCCAATGGTTCGGCACGCCGGGCATCGGCGGTTCCATGCACCCGCCAACGTCCGTCCCGCCGGCCTTGAGCAGCGTGTAGTTCTGGCCCGGCGCCATCTCCATAGTGGAGTTGGTCAAGCCGACCACGGTTTCGTAGAACGGCAACGCCGAATCCGGCTTGTCCGTGATCAATTCATTCCAGATGACCGCGCCTGCCTCGTTGACCAGCGTGGCGCCGATGTGTTGGTTTGCCTGCCACAGCGCCACGGGCGCACCGGTCGGATCGGCAACGAAGGCCATCCGGCCGGCATCGCCGATGTCGAAGGGCTGCATCAGCACCTGCCCGCCCGCCGGCGCGACCTTGCCGACTGCCGCGTCCACGTCGTCGACCGCCAGGTAGGTGTTCCACATCGGCGGCCTACCCTCCGGTGCACCCGGCGGCATCGGCGCAATGGCCGCCACCGCTTCTCCGTTCACCGTTGCCATCGCGTATACGGCACCTCCGTCGGGCATCGGTCGGTCGTCATAGCTCCAGCCGAACAGCGACGTATAAAACTGCTTGGCGGCGGATTGATCGGTGGTCTGTAAGTCCACCCAGTTCGGCGTGCCTTGCGCGTATTCGGTTTTCTTTGGCATGGCAGTCCTTGAGTTCGTTGGTTTGCGGATGCGTGGACGGTCGGCGAATGCCGCCTAACCGCGCGCTTCCGGCGTGATTATCTTGCCGGCCACCCCAAAAGCGTAATCCGATAGCGGCTCGAACACCACCACCTCACGGCCAGTGGCCCGAGCGAAATCCCAAGCATGGAGTAGGAATTCGATGAATAGAATGCGCCTTACGCGGGGCTTTATGTCGCGTCGATCAGCCGGCCGCGGAGCCGTTCGACGAGTTTGACCATGCGTGCATGGTGTGACCCGCGCCAGTAGATCCGGCCACAGTCCGCGCACCGACTGAAATTGGTGTAGTACCTGCGGGTCAACGGCTCGAGGCGATCGACGACCTCTTCCTTCGCAACCCCGACCAGCTCGCCGTTGCAGCGCAGACAGCGGCTAAACGGCGCGAGCCGTTCACTCAGGTCCAGACGCCGTATCACCTCGAGTGTCTGCTCCTCGGGCTTGTCGGAGTGGACGAACACGCCGTGGGTGATGATGCGGCGTTTCAACAGGGCACGGTCTCGGGTCAGCAAGATGCGCCGCTGAGCGAGGCTGATATCAACCAGGGTCTCGTCGTCGGCATCACTCGACCACACCACGTCAAACCCGAGCAGTCGCAGCAGCCACGCCAGTCGACCGAGGTTGACGTCGACGACGAAGCGCGGATCGCGCAGCGGCGCCGGACGCAGCCGGGCCGTCGATCCGATGTCGATCGCTTCGAACATCGGGTACGCGGCGATGCGGTCGCCGGGAGCCGGGCGGTGCGTGAAGTCCTCGGCATTCCCATTCACCACGATGAGGTCCACCTCGGTATGCGGAATGCCCATCGCCTCGAGAACGTCTTTGACTGTCTGATGAGTTCGGAACGGGCGGCGGACGGTCAGACCACGCGACTCGGGTCCCAAGAAGTCGTTGAGCTCGGCGTACGCCCGCACGTCCACGTGGCCTGCCATTCCTCATGGTCTCCCGTGGGATCGCCACTCCGCTACCCCGCGGTAGTCAAAACGAAACTGACGGTCAGCGCTTGTTGGCCCACGGGAAGAACCGCCGAACCGCGGTGGCCATGACCCGCTGATACCCCGACCCCGTGAGCCGCGACAGCACGTCGAGGGCTTTGGCCTCCCAGCCGATCACCACCCGCGCACGGCCATCGCGGACACCGTCGACGATCGTCGCCGCGGCCATCTCCGGCGAATGCAGCGCCAGGTACTTGTCGAAGAACTCCGCGAACGTCTGCGCATCCTCGCCGTCGCAGACCGGTCGCATTGCGCGCGACCGCGGTCTTGATGCCGCCGGGATGCACACACGTCACCTTCACCGGATGCCCGGCGACAAGCATCTCCTGCCGCAATGCCTCGGTGAATCCACGGACCGCGAACTTCGCTGCGTTGTAAGCACTTTGACCCGGCACCGCGATCAGACCGAACAGGCTCGATATGTTCACGATGTGTCCGTCACCCGACGCGATCACATGCGGCAGAAACGCTTTGGTGCCGTTCACCACACCCCAGAAGTCGACGTCCATGATCCGTTCGATGTCCTTGAAATCGGAATCCTCGACGTTGCCGTTGTGGGCGATGCCGGCATTGTTGTACACCTGGTGCACCGTGCCGAAGTGCGCGACGACGTCGTCGGCGTAGGCCAGCACCTCTTGCCGTTCGGCGACGTTGAGCCGGTCGGCCTTCACCTCCGCCCCAAACACCTCCACCGCACGCACCGTCTCCGCGAGACCATCGGCGTCGATGTCGGACAGCGCCAGCTTTGCGCCCCTCGCCGCGAGATCGAGTGCCAGCGCCCTGCCGATACCCGAACCCGCGCCGGTGATGACCGCGACCTTGCCCTCGAACGAACTCATATCGCTGCTTCCTTTTCGGTCATGAGGGTGCGCAGCCGCGCGCCCATGTCGTTGATCGCCTCGTCGGCCTCGGCGAGAACGCCGGCCTGCAGATGAAAGTCGTGCCACAGGTCATCGAACCTGCGGTGTTCGACGAGCCCTGTTCCCGCTTCTGCGGCGGCCTTCTCGATCTTGTCCGCATCGATGCACAGCGGATCGTCGCCGGCCGAATGCAGCACGATCGGCGGCAGCCCCGCCATGTCGCCACGCGCCGGCGAGATGCCGGGCAGCCGCGGGTCATGCTCGCCCACGTACCTCGGCGCCCACTCGGCGGCCATCGACGGATTGATCAGCGGATCACACGTCTTTGGGCGCCCGCCGTCGATGTCGATGGCGAGGTCGGCCCACGGGCAGATCAAGCCGATCGCTGCCGGGCCGGGGATCCCGCGATCCCGAAGAGCCATGGCCAGCGACAACGCCAGTCCTCCACCCGCCGAATCGCCCACAATGACAAGGCTTTCCGGCTCGACCCCATAGTCGATCAAAGATGTGATAGACCGCGACCATCTCCTCGAGCGCAACCGGATACCGCGCCTCCGGCGACCGCGAGTAGTCGGGCACCAGCGCCGTCATCCCGGCCGCATCGGCCAGCCGCGTCACCACGCCGCGATAGCCCTTGGCACTACCCAGTGCATACGCGCCGCCGTGCAGGTACAGCAGCGTCGCGCCGGAGTCCACCCCCGGCGGTCGCACCCCCTCCACCGGCACACCCGCGATGGTGACGCTGTCGTAGCCCGTACCCCTCGGCACCCGAGCTACCCGCGTGAACAGGTCGTACATTCTGCGCTTGCCGCCGACCGTAACCCGGCGGGAAGCCAACAGTGGTCGGCAGCCGCGCAGCGCGGCGCGGACCACGCCTGGATGGATGCTCATGCGAATGCCTCCACCCGCGTCGCGTCGAACGACAGCACGCCGTCCTCGACGGGCTCGTCGAGCAGCATCCGAGAGTCCTTCTCGTAGTGCATCAGCACCTGCCACGGCAGCTTGGAACCCTGGCGCGGCATGACGTCCTTGCCGCGCTGCACGTAGCCGGATTGCAGTTGGTCCAGCATGCCGTCGCCCGTCGCGCAGCCCTCGATATCGCGCGGCGTCGCCACCGCATGACCGTTGTCGTCCATGTGCCGCATCAGCCGGCAGAGATACTCACCGGCCATGTCGGACTTCAGCGTCCACGGCGCGTTGGTGTAGCCGAACATCCACGCCATGTTGGGCATGTCCTGCACCAGCACGCCTTTGTAGGTCATCGCGTCGTGCAGCTCACGCGCCTCGCCGTCGACCGACAGCGCCATGCCGCCGAGCATCTGCAGGTTCAGACCGGTCGCGGTGACGATGATGTCCGCCTCCAGCTCGCGGCCCGACTTCAGCAGAATGCCTGTCTCGGTGAAGGTTTCGATCTGATCCGTGACGACCGACGCCTCTCCGGAGGCCAGTACGTCGAACAGGTCGCCGTCGGGCACCGCGCACAGCCGCTCGTCCCACGGCATGTAGTTCGGGGTGAAGTGGCTCATGTCGAACGACGCGCCGACGCGACGGCGCACCTGCCACAGCAGGAATCGGCGCATCGTCTTCGGCCAGCGCCGGCACGCCTTGTACAGCGAACGCTGGATCACGATGTTGCGCTTGCGCCCGAGCGCGTACACCGTCTCCTCGGACAGGAAGCGGCCCAGCGCCTGTGAGATCTTGTCGAACGCGGGCAGGGAGAACACGTACGACGGCGAGCGCTGCAGCATGGTCACGTGCGCCGCGTCGCCCGCCATCGCGGGAACCAGGGTGACTGCCGTTGCGCCGCTGCCGATCACGACGACCTTCTTGCCCGTGTAGTCGAGGTCTTCGGGCCAATGCTGCGGATGGACGCAGCGGCCCGTGAACCGCTCGGCGCCGGGGAAGGTCGGCAGGTAGCCCGCGTCGTAGTTGTAATAGCCCGTGCAGCTGATGAGGTAGCCACACGTGTAATGGCGCGTCTCGCCCGTCGCCTCGTGCACTGCGGTCACCGTCCAGCGACTCTCGGCTGTCGACCAGTCAGCGCCGACGATCTTCAGCCCGTACTGGATCTTCTCGTCGACGCCGTACTCGACGGCGGTGTCGGCGATGTACTGGCGGATCGACGGTCCGTCGGCAAGCACCTTCAGCTCCTGCCACGGCCGGAACTTGTAGCCGAAGGTGAGCATGTCCGAATCGGAGCGGATGCCCGGGTAGCGGAACAGGTCCCAGGTGCCCCCGAGGCGCTCGCGGCGCTCCAGCACCGCGAGGGTCTTGTGCGGAAACTCGGCGGTCAACTGAGCGGCCGTCCCGATGCCCGACAGACCTGCGCCGATGATCAGGATGTCGAAATGCTGTGCGTTCATGACTAGAAGAATGGCCGTCGGCGACGCTGCGGGTCTTGACAGTTCCCGACAGGTTTTTATCATTTTCCGACAGGTGATGTTTATGGGCAGTCTGATCCGCACCGCGGCGCTGCGGGGTTACGGCGATCTGGTGCGCGAACTCGGCGGCGACCCCGGGTCGTTCCTGGCGCGCTTCGGTATCCCCGTCGGCGCCGAACAGCAAGCGGACGGCTTCGTCGCCGTCGACGCGTTCATCCGCTTGCTGGAGGCGAGTGCCGAGGATCTGAAGTGTCCGGATTTCGGGCTTCGCCTTTCCCGTTTTCAGGGCCTCGACATTCTCGGACCCATTGCCGTGATCGCCCGCAATGCCCAAACGGTGCTGGGCGGTTTCGAGGCGATCGCGCGCTACCTGTACGTCCATTCCCCCGCGTTGACGCTGACGGTCGGCCGGGCATCTGCGGACTCCGACGTGCAGTGCACGTATGAAGTGACCGAGCCCGGCGTTCCGTACCCGACGCAGAGCTACGAGCTCAGCATGGGTATCGGTGCGCAAATTCTTCGGCTCCTCGGCGGACCGCACGCCCGGCCTCGGCTGGTCTCGTTCATGCACAGCCAGCACGGATCGCAGGACGCCTACCGCGCGCAGCTGGGCTGCCCGGTGCGCTTCAATCAGACCTGGAGCGGATTCGAGCTGTCCGCGCATGTTGCCGACAAGGCCATCGACACCGCCGATCCCGAGACCCGACGCATCGCGACGAAGTACCTGGAATCCACCTACCTGCCCAGCACTGCCGCGCTGTCCGAACGCGTGGCCGAACTGACCAGGCGGCTGCTGCCCACCGGTCAATGCAGCGCCGACGCCATCGCCGACCAGCTCGCGCTGCATCCGCGGACTCTGCAGCGACAACTTGCCGCCGAGGGCGTGCGCTGTCACGACATCATCGACGGTGAGCGCCGAGCGCATGCGGCGCGTTACCTCGCGGTGCCGGGACTGCATCTGCAGCAGATCGCCGGTCTGCTCGGCTATTCCGAACAGAGCGCGCTGAACCGGTCGTGCCGTCGCTGGTTCGGCCAGACGCCGCGGCAATACCGAGCGAGCCGTTCGACGACGTGATGACCGCACCACAGGGCGAGATCCGACTGCAGTCCGCGCAGCTTCTGGGCCATGGGGCACGCAGCGTGGCCTGCTTCGGGCGCGGTCACCGGGGGCAGCCCAAATCGCAGTGCGTAAACTACGCCGCGGTGAACTCCACCGGCAGCGCCGCCGGCGAGCGGAACGCCACGCCGTTGATCACCGGCGGTGGCACCGCCGGGTCGAGGTGCAGGTCCGGCAGCCGGTCGAGCAGCGCATTTATCGCAACCGCCGTCTCCATCCGGGCCAGCGGCATGCCCAGGCACACATGCGGACCCGCGCCAAACGTCAGATGCGCGAAGTTCTTTCGCGTCGGATCGAACCGATCCGGGTCTGGGTAATGCGTCGGGTCCCGGTTCGCCGCCGCCACACTCACGCTCACGTTCGTGCCCTTGGGGATCGCGATCCCGCCCAGCTCACAATCGCGCTTGGCCACTCGCACCACCGTGCTGATCGGCGGCTCCCAGCGCAACGCCTCCTCGATGGCACCGCGCAGCATGGCGCGATCCGCCCGCACCGTCTCGAGCAGCGACGGCTCCGTCAGCATTGCCACCAGCAGATTCCCCGACGCCCGATACGTCGTCTCCACCCCCGCCGGCAGGATCAACAACAGAAACGCGAAGATCTCGTCGTCGGACAGCCGCTCGCCGTCGATCTCGGACTCGGCCAGCGTGCTGATCAAGTCGTCCTGCGGATCTCGCCGCCGCTCGGCGAGGATCTCGCCGAAATACTCCTTCAACGTCGCCGAGGCCGCCATCCCGATGTCCCAGTGATAGACCACGCTGAGCAGCTCGATCGACAGCTGCTGGAACCGGACATAGTCCTCACGCGGCAGCCCCATCAGCCGCGCGATCACCTGTACCGGGAACGCAAAGGTGAACTCCCGCACCAGATCTGCCTTGCCGCGCGACGCGAACCGGTCGATCAGCTCATGCACCACCACCTCGACCAGCTCCGTCCGCCACCGCTCCAGCAGCTTCGCCCGGAACAACGGCGATACCAGCGCGCGGCTCGAATGGTGCTCGGCCCCTTCCTTTTCCAGCAGTGTGCGGCCCATGACCGGACCCATGATGTGCTCGTAGATCGACGACGAGTAGTTCTCGGAATCGGTGAGCACGGTGTGACACTCGTCGTAGCCCAGCACCGTCACCCCCGCCACATCGAGGTTCTGCGCCGGAGTATCGATGACCGGGCTGCCGACCATCACACGATGTTTCTCGCGTGCCTCGCGCAGTTTTTCGTGCACGTTCTCGACGGCCATCAGCAGCCCGTCCTGCAGCTTGGCGGGGTCGAACTCCTCGAGTGGTGCCCGGGTGGTCATGAGGCCGTGACCGTCTCGGTGTCACGACCCGACCGCAGCACCGTGCCCGGCATCGCGCCCGTCGCCACGCCGTCGTGGCACACCTCCACTCCTGCTACCCACACCGACGTAATCCCCCGCGCGTCGGCGACCAAACGCGGTGCGCCAGCAGGCAAGTCGTAGCGGGTTTGCTCCGGACCGTGGTCGACGGTCGCCGGATCGAACATCACCAGGTCGGCGTGCCAGCCGGGTGTGATCCTGCCGCGCTCCTTCAGCCCGTACAGCCGCGCCGGCACGTCGGTGATCAGCCGAACCGCCTCCTCGAGTGTCACCACCTGGTGCTCGCGCACGCCGTGGCCGAGCAGCGATGTCGTGTAGATCGCGCCGCACATCATGTCCAGATGGGCCCCGGCGTCCGAGCCGCCGATCACCGCGTCCCGGTTGCGCCACACCTGCGCACGCATCTTCCAGTCCGCCTCGTCGTCGCCGAACGGCCGCGGCGAGAGCCCGGTACGCAACTCATCGGCGATCACGACGTCGAGCAGTGTGTCGAACGGCTCGCCACCCCGCGCCGCGGCGACCTCGCCCACGGTGCGGCCCGTCGCGTCGTGGTTTTCGCGGGCGAACGTCTCGACGACGATCAACCGCTCCCAATTCGCGAGGCCTCGCAGGATGCCTGCCTCCTCGGAGTGAGCACCCTCATTGAGGCGGCGACGCACCTGCGGATCCGCCAGCGCCCGCAACCGCTCCGCCACCGGCAGATGCATCGTCTCCCGCCAGCCCGGCAGCCCATCCAGCACGAATCCGGACAGGAACGACAGCCGGATCTTCGTGGAGTGTGGCAGCGTGAGCGCAACCACGCGGCCACCGCGTCCGGCGGCGACTTCCCCGGCGCGCAACTGCTTTTCGTGCCCCTCGGGGTTCCCCGCAGAGACGCCGAGCACGTTCCAGTTCAGCGGCCGGTCTGCGGCCTTCGACATGCCGGTGAGCAGATCGATGTCGTCGTCGGTGAAGCCGGACAGGCAGCCCGGGATGATCGCCTCCAGCTGGGTCCCCGGCTGGGCGCGGACCGCTGCCGCCAACGCCAGCAGCTCCTGGTGTGACGCGCTGCGCGACGGCACCGGCTGCCCCGAGCCGTCGTTGTGGGTGTTCGACTGCGACGTCGACAATCCCATGGCACCGTCCGTCAGCGCACCACCGAGCAGCGCGGCCATCTTTTCGATCTGCTCCGGGGACGCATCGCCGCCGACCGCGTCATCGCCCATGGCCGCCAGCCGAATCGCCGAATGTCCAACCAAGAAGCCGGCATTGACGGCGATGCGACCGTCGAGCCGATGGAGCCAGTCGCCGAACGACTCCCAATGCCAGTCGAGGCCGGCACGCAAAGCCTCGAGCGGCATGCCCTCGACGCGCGCCAGCATCCGCGTCAGATAATCCTGTTGCTCGGGCGCCGCGGGCGCCAGCGTGAATCCGCAGTTGCCGCCGAATACCGTGGTGACGCCGTGCTGCACCGACGGGCTCGCCGTCGGGTCCCAGAACAACTGCGCGTCATAGTGTGTGTGCAGATCGACGAAGCCGGGTGTGAGCGTCTGCCCTTCTGCATCAACGGTTTTCGCGGCCGAGTCATCCACATCTCCGACCGCGACGATCCGTCCATCCTTCACCCCGACATCGCCGCGCCGGGCGGCAGCGCCTGTGCCGTCGACGATCTCGGCATCACGAATCAGAAGATCGAGCACGGCAGCCTCCTACACGTTCGCCGGCCACCCACCGTCCGGCAGCGGGTGTCGGAACAGCTCTGCGGCGTTGCGGTGGGTGATCCTGGCGGCGTCGTCGGCCGATAGGTTCGCAACGTTGCGCGCGACAACCTCTTGCGTGTCGGGCCACGTCGAGTCGGCGTGCGGGTAGTCGCTCTCGACGAGGATGCGCTCGGCCCCGATCGCGTCCAGCGCGCCAAACGCCGATGGGTCGTCGATCGAGCAGAACCAGAAGTTGCGCCGCAGCACCTCGCTCGGCAGCAGGTCGCCCTTCCACGACCCACCCTCCTGGCCAGACCCGGAGTGGGCGAGGACGAAGTCGGCCCGGTCGGCGAGCATGGCCACCCAGCCGAGGCCGCCTTCGTCGAGGGTTATGTTCAGCTTTGGGAAGCGGACCGGTATGCCCGACCACAGCCAATCCGCGCACGCGACAAGGGCATTCACGGGGAACAGCGTCGTGATTGTTTCGAACGGGGTGTCGGGTGCGGGGATGGGCGCCCACTGCGCGGAGCCGGTGTGCAGGCAGACGACGGTGTCGGTCTCCTCGCACGCAGCCAGGAACGGATCCCAGACCCCGGTGTGCAGGCTCGGGAGCCCGCACTGGGCGGGCAGCTCGGGGAAGCTCACGGCCTTGAAGCCGCGCGCGGCGTTGCGGCGTAACTCCTCAGCCGCCAGCTGCGGGTCGGCCAGCCATGGCAGCTGCAGCGGGATGATCCGGTCGGGGTACGCGCCGGCCCAGGCATCCAGATGCCAGTCGTTCCATGCCCGCAACACCGCGAGACCGAGTTCGGGGTCGTCGCTCTTCCAGAACACCGTTCCCGAGAACCCGGCGATCAGCGACGGGAAGTTCAGCGACGCCCAGATGCCCGCGAGGTCCATGTCCGCGATACGCGCATCGATATCCCAACAGCCGCGCCGCATTTCGTCGAACCGCGCGGGCTCCATGCTCCATTCCTCTTTCGGCCGCCCGATGACTGCGTTGAGCCCGATGTTCGGGTACTCGCGATCCTCGTAGCGCCACACCTGGCGGCCGTCGGTCTCGACGATCTTGGGTGCCCGCTCGGCCAGCGCGGCGGGCAGACGGCCGTCGAACATGTCGGGTGGCTCGATGACGTGGTCGTCAACCGAGATCAGGATGTGCTGTCGCTCCCGGGGCGTCGGGTCTGGCAGCAGCGCCATACCTGACGACTATCGTCGCTTTGATCCGGCTGTCAATGCTATTTGTGTAAAAACAGCAAGTATCGGCTCCGGCGGTCCCCGTCGACTTCTGCACCAGGGTGCAACTCCAGGGACCCGAACGCGGGACGACTTGGTCCCGACGGGCCGCTGGTTGATTTCTAGTCGGTCCCGTCGAACCATCGTTTGGACTGGTACCCCGCGAGGGGCTGGGCACCAGGCAGAGGTGAACTTATCCGTTCCCGCCGAGCGGCCTAAGGAGCACGCCTCGAAAGCGTGTGACGGGTAACCCCCGTCCGTTAGCTCCACTCGAGACAGGACCGATGGCAGGCCTGGAAGACCTTGCAGCGCACACCGTCTTTGTCGCTAATCAGCCATAAGTGTCTGATAGCGAACCGCCCCCGAGTCCTGATGGACTCGGGGGCGGCTTCGTCGTCACGGGGTGTTACGGGGCGTTTTTGTCTTGCTCGCCGACACCGTGGGTGATGGCGTGCTCGAGGTTGCCCGCCGCGGTGCCGGGGTTGAAGTTGTCCCGCAGGTTGCCCGCCGCGGTGCCGAGGTTGAAGTTGGTCGTCAGGTTCGTCCGCACCTGGCCGAAGGTGCCCGCCAGGTCCGGCACTCCGCAGATGCCCTGGCTCTCCGAATTCGACTCGCCAGCCCCGAAGTAGCTGCAGGGTGCGGCCTCAGCCAGAGCCGGCGCCGCGAACGCGAGCGGGACCGCGACCAATGCAGCCGCGATAACTGTGCGTCGAATGAACATTTTTGCTCCTTTGTGTGGGGTGTTGCAGCAACAATAGGAAATATACTGCAATCCTGTCAATGAAAAGTGGAACAGTTTCCGTGTGCTTCCGCTCACATGGTGGCCGCCGATTGCATCCCGGGCGCGGAGTAGGGCGGCTGCCGGTCGGTGACCAGCGGTTTGTCGGACGTGACCACCGTGGTGGTGGGAGACTGAGTTGCCCAGCCACCAGTGGATACGGGAGACGGCCGTGACGACGGTGTACGTGCTCACGGCGGGCGGTGGCGACACCTACCGCATCGAACGGCTCTACCTCGACGGTGAGCAGGCGTACAAGTTTGCGCAGGAGTGCAACGGCATCGCGCTCGAGCAACAACTCCTCGGTGCGCACGTGGGATAGGCCGTCGAGGTTGCCGCCACGAGGTCGTGGTGCAGCTGGCGGCCAGCGGCGTGTGCCACACCGACCTGTCGGTGCGCGACGGTCTCATGCCGGCCCTGCTGCCGTGCACGCTCGGTCACGAGGGTGCGGGGATCGTCGCCGAGGTGGGCGCCGACGTGACAACCGTTCGCCCGGGCGACCACGTCGTGCTCACCTGGAACGTCCCGTGCCGAACCTGCCCCGACTGTCTGCGCGGCGATTCGCAGCTGTGCCCGCGCGGTCTCGAGCATGCCTTCGGTGAGCCGTACGTCGAAAGCGCCGACGGTGCGGTGTGGCCTTCCATGGGTGCGGGGACGCTGGCCGATCAGACCCTGGTTCCGGCTGCTGCGGTCGTGGCGGTTGACCCGTCACTGGCGCTCGACCTCGCCGCGCTGCTGGGCTGCGCGGTAACGACAGGGGTCGGCGCGGTGATGCGCACGGCGGCCGTACAGCCGGGCGAGAGTGTGCTCGTAATCGGTTGCGGTGGTGTCGGTTTGGCTGGGATCCAGGGGGCCCGGCTGGCCGGGGGAGCGCCCATCATCGCCGCCGACATGGTGGCTGCGCAGCTTCCGGCGGCGATCGCCAACGGCGCAACTGACACGGTCGACGCGGCCAAGGTCGACCTCGTCGCGGCGGTCCGCGAACTCACCGGCGGTGGAGTGGATCACGGGATCGAGGTCGTGGGCAAGCCCGCGACGATCCGCGCTGCGTACGACGCCACCCGCCGCGGTGGCACAGTCACGCTGGTGGGCGCGGCCGGCGTCGACGAATCGGTGACGTTCCCGGCGCTGTCGTTGATGGCCGACGGCAAGACGATCCGGGGCAGCGTCTACGGCGCTAGTGACCCGGCACGCGACATCCCGGTGCTCGCGGAGCTGGCCTGCCGAGGCCGGCTTGACCTCGAGGCGTTGGTGACACGGCGTGTCGGTATCGATGACGTCGAGGCGGCCTTTGGGGACATGACCGCGGGGTATGGGGCACGTAGCGTGGTGCGCTTCGCAGCGCCGGCATGACGTCCGGCACGCCGATCACCGCGTAGGACCTTCAAATGCGTGTCGGAACCTGGCATGCAAGCAACTCCTCGAGCGCAACATCGAAGTCGTCGGCCAGTCGCCACAGGTCGGGCATGAGGTCGGGGCAGGAGATGACACCCACATTCAACTTGCCGTGCAGCGACATCACCGTGATGTTCAGCCCGCAGCCGTGGAACAGGGGGCCGAGCGGATACATGGCCTCGACTTCGCAGCCCAGGAAGTAAAGCGTCGCTTGCGGACCCGGCACATTCGAAACGATGAGGTTATGGACGGGGTTTCCGATGAGCGGCGAGTCGGCCACAAGCCGGAACACGGCGCCGAACACCGCACGCGCGGCCAGTTGCGCCCAGTCCTGCAACAGCGTCGGACTGATCGCAGAGCTGTGGTTCTTGGCAGCGGCGTCCGCGCGGGCGATCGCTCTTAGTCGTGCCGCGGGGTCACCGATGTTCGTTTCGAGATTGCAGAACATTCCAGACAACTGGTTATGGCCCGGACGGTCGGATTTGTCGTGCACCGACACCGGCACCATCGCCACCAGCGGCTTGGCGGGCAGCTCGCCGTGATCGCTCAAGAACCACCGCAGCACCGACGCACACAAGGCCATCACCACGTCGTTGACGGTGACCTTGAAACGGTCCTTGACCTTCTTGATGTCGTCGAGATCGAGCTGCGCCAACGCGACGTTGCGGTCGGCGGTGACCGATGCGTTGAACCGGGTCGCCGGCGCTGAGAAGGGTGCCGCCATGGTCAGACCATTGCCCGCACGCCTCAGGGTCTTCACGATTGTTGCGACAGTCGTCGGCACCAGATTAACCAGCTGCCACGGACGCGAGGCGAACCTCACCAGGCCACCCGCCGCGATCTGCAACGGGCCGCCCCCTCCTGGGCCCTCCACCGGTTCGGGCGGCGCCATGTCGGGTTCGGCGCTGCACAGCTGCGACAGTAGGTTGGCGCCGCTCACGCCATCGACCGCGGCGTGATGGACCTTGGTCATCACCGCCAGCAAACCGCCGGCGCGTGGGTCGGTGTCGGCAACACCCTCGATCACCCACATCTCCCACAGCGGCTTGCTGCGATCCAGTGGCGCGGATGCGATGTGGCCGCAGATCTCGGCCAACTCCCGACGTCCCCCCGGCGAGGGCAGTTCGATGCGCACCAGATGACGATCGAGATCGAACGAATCGTCGTCGACCCACACCGGATAATCCAAGTTGAGCTGGCTGTCGGCCAGCTTTGCCCGAAACTCTGGTATGGCCGCGATTCTTGAGGACAACTCGTCGCGGAGTCGATCAAAGGTGTAACCACCCGGCATCGTTGACGTGTCCAGCTCGAGGATCGAGCACACATGCAGAGGCTGATCAAAACTTTCGATGTAGAGAAAACTCGCGTCGAGGCCACTGAGCCGCTCCATACACCGAGGCTAGGCGCAATGACCACGAAAAAGACCAATTGCGCCGCATTTCAAGAAGTTTCGCAGATGCCAATTTGTATGTCGGTCGAGCAGACTTGGTAGCCGTAGTGGGTTACGGACTCGGGCCACCAGCCCATAGGTTGAAGTCATGTCATTGGTCGACCTCGCGCTCCTGCCGATCCGCATCGGACACAACCTCGTCGACACGGTGTTGCGTGCGGTATCACTGGCGTCGCCTGCGCCGCCCTCGGAGCTGGTGGTGGTCGACGGGATGCCCGAAGGCGTACCTGCCGCGGCGCTCAGACCCGAGCCCGAACTTCCGGCACCGGACGGATGGCCGTTCGGTGAAGAGTTCCCGCGCACGTGCGGCACAAGCCGCTTCGCCGGCGGTGCGCTTTTCTGGACCGACTTTCTGTACGACGACCACGGGGCGGCCGGCGTTCCGGTCAGCCTGCCGAGCGGAGGGGCACCCCCGCGCGGCACGTACATTTATCCCGCCGGGCCAGCGGCCCGCAACGGCGCCGACATCTTCCGGGTCGCCGTAGGGCTCACCGACACCGACACCTGGTGGCGCGTCGACTGGAACACCCTGCTCGACCCGTCGGTCCCCATCGCGTTGTTCACGTTCGACACCGACCGCGCGACGACCACCACCGACGACTGGCCCGGGGGGGCGGGCGTCCGTTCCGCCGGTATCGACCTGGCACTGCTCGTCTCGGCCTCGGGCGCACGGCTGATCGATCTCACGACACACGCGTCAACTCCCGTCGAGCACACCGTCGACATGTCGGCTCGCTCCTTCCTCGCCCGGGTTCCGCGTTCATTGGTGGAAGCCGCCGGAACCTGGACGGTCCGGTTGGCCGCGGGACTCGCGAACGACCAGGGCGATGGGTTCGCCGACGTTCCCCTGAGCCACGGCGCGAAGCCCGGGCAACCGAACGTGTACAACGTCGCTTTCCGCACCCACGACCAGGAGAAGGCGCACCTGAACTTCTGGTCGGATGCGGCACAGGCCGACGCCCTCGCCGACGGCGACGTGTCCCAGTTCTCGCTGGCCGTCCCGTGGGACGCGCTCGCCGATCGCATCACCACCGACGAGCCCGTCGTCACGGGCACCTCAACCCGGTGGTACGTGTCATCGCTCGAGCTGGGGCAGGGCGTCGCTGACACCGCGCCGGTGAGCACCGACCCCGTGTTCCTCGGCCGCGTACAGCCCTACTCGGTGTGCCTTCCCTCGACGTACGCCCCCGGCCGCATGTTGCCGCTGACACTGTTGCTGCATTCACTTGCGTTGGGCCAAAACCAGTTCGCTTCCATCGGCCCGCGGCTGCTGCACCAAATCTGCGAAGACCGGGACTCGGTGGTGGTGACGCCGTTGGCCCGCGGTCCCTCGTGCTGGTATCTCGACGAGGGCGAGCTTGACCTGTGGGAGGTCTGGGCGCGCGTGGCCGAGCAGCTCGGCACCGACCCCAACCGCACCGTGATCTCGGGCTACTCGATGGGCGGCTACGGGACCTACAGGCTGGCGCTGGCCTATCCGGAAGTGTTCGCCCAGGCGGTCGTGCTGGCCGGCCCGCCCGCATGCGGCGTGAAGTTGCTGCCCGACGTGAACATTCCGGCCAACCTGGACCCGGACTCGCACTGCGCGCGCGAGGGCGACACCTTGCGGCTGCTCGTCAATGCGCGGTGGCTTCCGTTCGTCATCGCCCACGGCCTTCTGGACGAGTTGGTGCCGTTTTCCTCGATCTTGTTCCAGGTGCACGAGCTCGACCGGCTCGGTTACCGATACCGCTTCAGTGTCTATCCGACCGAGGACCACATCGGGTGGGTGTTCAAAGACGAGTTCGACGATCCGGTTTCGCACATGGGCACTGGTCTGCGGCAGGGCGACCCCGGACACATCACCTTCACGTGGTATCCGCAGCTGGTGCGCCATGACCTCGGTATCGGGCCGCACCAGGTCTGGTGGCTGTCGCAACTGACGGCCGACCCGGACACTACAGCCACGCGGGGAGCGAAAGCCTCCGTCGACGCGAGGTCTCACGCGAGGCCGGACCCCACGCGCACCACGTGGCGTCATCGCGGCTTCGAACCCGACCTCGACCTCTCCCCCGGGCTGTACACCGAGCTCATCTGGCGGATCGGGTCTGCTGTCGACCCGTTGCCTTCCCTGGCGCTGAATCTCACCCGCGTCGCTGGCCTTACTGTGGATGTCGCCAGGGCCGGGCTTGCCGCGTTGTCAGCGTCGACAATCGGCGTGGTGACCGACACGCTCACGCACATCACGCTCGCCGCTCTGCCACCGGCCACGACGGTGCTACTCGACGGCCAGCCGACCGGTGCGACCGTGGCGGTTCCCGTCGGTCAACACACCATCACGTTGACCAGATAAGGCGCGAGTCTTCACTTCTATCGATGATCTTGAAACAAGAGCACGCGCCTACGCAGTTACGATCACCTTCCCAATGAAGATCCACCGCTGCCGGATGCGCCGCCTCCCAAGCCTTTCGAGTACGGCGGCCGGACAATTGCCCCCGCATTTGACGGTGGCTTGCGGAAGCGGGGCTTCTGGTATTTCGGTAATTGGGTTCCGATGTTCGGATCCGAATGCCAGAGTCGGCCCCGGGAACCGGCGCAACCAGACATTTGATCACCCGCCCGCAGCGAAGATCTGCGCTCGGGCTTTCGGTTAGCCCGGATCGGCCGCGCCCGGTACGCGTCGCGCCATCGTTGCATCTTTGAGTTGTTAAACGCGCAGGGTGGACACCGGGCTGGTTCGTGCCACGGCCGAGCCAGACCCCTTTCCTTCAAGGAGGCGGAGCACCGTGGAGCAGAGCCAGCACAAGACCTCGGCGCCTCAAGTATGCCCAGACTGCCACGCGCTAGCTGGAGACCTCGAGGCGCACAAAAAAAATGGCACTCGAGACTCGTCCATGACATTGCCACCGCTGTTGACAGTGAGGTGACGCGACGAGTGGGGGCTCACTAACCCGCACTCAATCGCGGGTTTCGCGCACCGACAGGCCACCGGTCCGGCATGCCCTTCAATTCGTACCTGCCGCGGTCGGCGCACGCGATCCTGGACCCAAGCACCAGCGGTGGGATCGCGCCTGACACAAGGACTTCACCTGGCGCTGCGAGCGCCTTGATCCGGGCAGCGATGTGCACCGCAATGCCGTGCACGTCGCCGTCGGCCATCTCCACCTCGCCGGTGTGCAGGCCGGTGCGGATCGGGAAGCCGAGGTCGTCCAACGCGTCACGGATTACGCACGCGCAGTTGGTCGCTCGCGCCGGGCCATCGAACGTCGCGAGCGCGCCGACGCCGGTGAGCTTGACGACCGCTCCGCGCGCCCTGGCGACGTGCCGCTCGACGACACGGTTGTGTGCGTCCCCCACCATCCACCGAACCGCAGCCGATTCCCAGTTACGACCGTCGCCGTGCCCGCTCCGGCGGCAAGGTCAGCCGCGCCCTCACAACGAGCACATACAGCGTGAAGAACGGGACGAAAGATGATGGGCGATGCGAAAACTCGATGCTGCCTACATCTATGTGCGAATTACATCGATGTATAGCGACACGGTCACGGATGCATACCTATCAGTACATCACCGATCACATGAGCCACAGGGATCACTATCGTCACATCCGTTAACTGGCTGACGTCAAGGCGACGTCGCGGCCCCTTGAAAGGTGTGTCATGCAGGCGTATTTGCGAATCGCCTCGGTATCGGTGGCTTCGGCGGCCGCTATCGGACTGTGCGCCGTGACTGGCGTCGCGCCGCCCGCATTCGCCGAGCCCTGCACAGATGCCGCCGCGACGGCCCAGCCGCAGGTCCCCGCGACCCGTGCGCCGCTCCCCACAACCGGCGGACCACCAGTGGGGCACCGGCCTGCCTACGCGAAGCCGAACTCACCTCTACCAAGAATCGGGCAGCTATCGCGAGCCATCCTCAACGCGTTCTCTCCGCAATCCGGTCAGGTAAACAAGCAAGCGGAAGTTGCGCCTCCGCCCATTCCACCGGCGCCAGCCCAACAATCGCCGGACGCTGCACAGGAGATTCCTCAAGCAGCTCCGGCTCCGGCTCCTGCTCCCGCTCCGCCGGCCGACCCGCCCGGAACATCGCTCGTCGGTTGGGTGACTGGACCGAACAGCCCGAACAACACGCTGCAGCGCTTCGCCGTCTCCGGAACCGACCTCGGGATCATGTGGGACAACGGCTCCCGTCAAATTCTGATGGCCTTCGGCGACACCTCCGGCTACTGCAGCGCGCCCGGTCATCAATGGCGGTACAACGTGCTCATGCGTAGCCAGGACGACTCGCTGGCCGACACCATCAAGGTGGCCAATTCACCGCTGTGGGCGCAAGGGATCTCCCGACAAGTCATCAACAGCACCAAGTGGGCGCCCGATGAGACCGGCATCATTCCGACCGCAGGCATCTCCGTCGGCGGAAAGCAGTACCTCAACTACATGTCCATCAAGAGTTGGGATGCCAACGGCGCGTGGACAACCAACTACTCGGCCATCGCGGTGTCCCCGGACGACGGCGACCGCTGGGGCATCTACCCCGGATCCGTCCGCACACCGAGGGAGGGCGCCATTCCGGGAGCCCGGCACGCTCCGGGAAATGAGAACTTCCAGCAGGGCGCGTTCATGAAGCCCGGCCCCGGCGACCCCTACATCTACTCGTTCGGCACACCGGCAGGCCGCAGCGGCTCGGCGTATGTTTCTCGGGTCGCGCCAGGCGCAATACCCGACCCGACCCGGTACGAGTACTGGAACTCCGACCGCAACGCCTGGGTTCCCGGCGATCCGGGGGCTGCGACGCCGGTCATCCCCGGTCCGGTCGGCGAGATGTCAGCCCAGTACAACACCTACCTCAGGCAGTACATGGCGATGTACTGCAATGGCGCCAACGACGTCGTGTTCAGGACCGCACCTGCGCCACAAGGGCCCTGGAGCCCGGAGCAGTTGCTCGTCCCGTCCATGCAGTACCCCGGCGGCATCTACGCACCGTTCCTGCACCCCTGGTCGACTGGCAAAACGCTCTACTTCAACCTGTCGGAGTGGAATGACTACAACGTCATGTTGATGAAAACCGTTCTGCCATAGCGGTAGTCCGCTCTCAATCGCGTGTTTCGCCCACCGCCAGGACAGGCCACCGGTCCGGCACGCCCTTCAATTCGTGGCTGCCTCGGTCGACGAACGCGATCCTGGACCCGAGCACCAGCGGTGGGATCGCACCCGACACAAGGACTTCGCCAGGCTCAGCGAGCGCCATGATACGAGCAGCGATGTGTACCGCAATGCCGTGCACGTCGCCGTCGCTCATCTCCACCTCGCCAGTGTGCAGGCCGGTGCGGATCGGCAGGCCCAGATCGTCCAGCGCATCGCGGATTGCGCAGGCGCAGTTGATCGCTCGCGCCGGGCCATCGAACGTCGCGAGTGCGCCGTCGCCGGTGAACTTGACGACCGCTCCCCGGGCGCCGGCGACATGCCGCTCGACGACGCGGTTGTGCGCAGCCAGCGCCCTCGTCCACGCGTCGTCGCCCAGCGCGGCCGCGCGTTCCGTCGATCCGACGATGTCGGTGAACAGAACGGTCGATAACACACGATTGGTCGGCGCGGCGCGCCGCGCCCCGGTCAAGAACGACTCGATCTCGTCGAGCACGCGCTCGGCGTCACCGGCGAACCATTCGTGATCGTCGCCGTCCAACTCGACCCACCGCGCCTTCGGGATCCGCGCGGCGAGATACTCTGCATGACCGGCATTAACGTGGCGATCACCGCGCCGATGCAGGAGAAGCGTTGGCGCCTGGATGCTTTCGAGGACCGGACGAACATCGGTATGCAGGAACAGGCTCAGTATCGCCTTGAAATACCTTGGGCCACCGGCAAGACGCTCACCGCGTGCCCACCAGCGTCGCTTCGCGGCGTCGCCGGCCCAACTCGGCGCCAACCACTCGGCCACCGCTCCCGTCCCGACAGTCTCCCCATATGTGTCGAGGTAACGCGCGAGGGCCGACTCCGGCATTCCGGCCGGGTATTCGGGGCACCTCAGGAACGACGCGTACGGGCTCCACAACACCAGTGATCGCACCCTGTGCGGATGGCTGGCCGCCAACAGCATCGCGGGAAGCGCCGACTCCGCCATCGCGAAGATCGATACACACTCGCTCGCCACCGCGTCGAGCACAGCGACCAGTCCGTCGGTCCAGGCCTGCATCGCGGGACTGTCATAGATCGCCACCACATCGGAGCTGCCCACGCCCATGAGGTCGGTGAGGATCAAGCGGCTGAACGACGCCAGGCGGCGCAGGTGACCCGTGACCGTGGGCTCGTCCCACAGCAGGTCGATCGGGAACGTGGCGGTGGGAACGAAGAGCAGATCCGGCCCGCTGCCACTGATGATCTGATAGGCGAGGTTGTCGTCGCCATCCCTCGCATACAGGGTCTCCGGGATGGCCGCCATGCCACGAGCATGCCACTGAAAAGGGCCGTCACACGTCGATTGCAGGCGCCGGCTCACTACCGCATGTCCGCAAGTATTCGGGACATAGCGCTGCTCGCTCGCCGACAAGGCGTCGACAAATGTTTTTGCGTTCGGAATCCATTTTCTTTTCGCCGATGCCGCCGTTGGCAATTGCTCTCATGCGAAAGACGGCAGCCGCTTCATGTCCGAAGGACACATCTGACGTGCACCGACCACTAAGCCAGCACTCAGGAACGCCAATGATTCATGGACGGTATTCAGTCGCAATTCACCTTATATCGAACAGTTACACAACAGCGCGAAGAATTGCGGTAGCGTTCTCCGCTAATTGCCGATACGGCGCTACAACGGGGGAGCGAATGGCATTTCCATGGGAATTGAATCTCGAACGTCCATATCGTGACAAGAAGTGGCCCCTTCAGGAGGAGCTAACTCGGCGCGACTCGACCGACTCGGGATTCGGCGGCTCTGCTGAAAAACTCGATGGGTTCCCAGCAGATAACGAGCCTCGGCAGGGCACTGCGAAGGCGCCGATCCGCAGAACCCCGGCGCGCGCAAGCCGGGGCGACTGACAGTGGCGCGAAGCCATCTCAGACTCGTCGTGGGCGGCAAGCCGCTAACGACGCCTGCCGTCTCGCCGATCTCCACCAGGAAAGGGTCTGCCGAGGACGATCCTGAGAAGATGCGCATGAGTAACCCGATGCGGCACCCCTTTGGCGTACCTCGCGTCGATAAGCCGCGCGCCGAGGGCCGTTTCTACCTGCCCAACGGCCGCCGTCTGGGCTTCGCCGAATTCGGTGATCCGTCGGGAGATCCGGTGCTGTGGTTCCACGGCACACCCGGCGGGCGCCGGCAATTTCCGCTGCTCGGCCGTCGCGCCGCTGAAAAGCTCGGCCTGCGCGTCGTGGTGGTGGGCCGGCCCGGTAGCGGATTGTCCGACCCGCACCCTTACGAGTCGGTGGCCGACTGGGCCAGAGACGTCGCTCATGTTGCCGACGCGCTAGGCGCCGAGCGACTGGGCGTCGTCGGTCTTTCTGGCGGCGGTCCCTATGCGCTGGCATGCGCTGCGGTGCCCCCTCTCGCCGACCGTGTCGCGGCCGTGGCGGTGCTCGGCGGCGTCGTTCCTTCCGTCGGCCCGGACGCACTCGCAACCGGCGCAATCGAATTGGCCCGCCGCTTCGCCCCGCTCCTGAGTGAGCTGCGACGTCCACTCGCACACGCGGTGTCCGCGTTGGTGATGCCGCTAATCCCGTTCGCGCACTGGGCCTGTCAGGCCTATGCGCGCACCACTCCCGAAGGCGATCGGCGGGTACTTCGCGACCCAGAGATGGAAGGGATGTTCATCGACGATGTCATCCTTCTCGCTAAGGGCCACTTCCAGGCGACCGTCGATGACGCCCGACTTTTCGGACGCGACTGGGGCTTTCGGCTTGCCGACGTGAGCGCGCCGGTGCGCTGGTGGCATGGCGACGCCGACCACATTGTGCCGCTGCGGGACGCGCAGGCGGCCGTCGATTTGCTGCCCGACGCCAAACTGATCTTGCGCACTGAGGAGAGCCATCTCGGCGGCTTTGCCACCGCCGACGAGGTACTTGCCTTCATCAAATCTCAGCTCTGACGTCGCGTTGCAACGTCAGCAAAGGTTTTACCGCGCAACGGAATCAATCTCACCGCTTTAACTTATGCGGACCGGGCTGAGCGAGTAAGTTGGAATGCAGGGCAGGCGCGAGCCCACGTCGACGCCATCCCATAGACGCTTCGTGGGGACGCCTCCCGGCCGAAGGATGAATACGCCTAGCAAACGTGTTGGAGGGGCGGTGGAACTCGTACTCGGTGTGTCGATGACACCCACGAGGATCTGCCTTGCGCTCGTTGAGGGCGAAAAGGCAGACGGTGTCATCGTCGACCACGACGTCTTCGACATCGACGCGACGCGCGGTTCGGCAACTTCTCGGGTGACCGATGACGTCATCGACACGATTCTCGGGACTCACGAGGGCGCAATCGACGCCGGCCACCATCTGGTGTCGACCGGGGTGACGTGGACCGATCGCGCGGACGCGGCCGCCCTACGGGAGGCGTTGGTCGCCCGCGGCGTCGAGGATGTGCTGCTGGTTTCGGAGTTGCACGCTGCCGCGGCTCTGGCCCAGGCGGTCGGCCGGGCGATGGACTACGACAAGACGGGACTTGTCTTCGTGGAGCGCGAGACGGCCACCTTGGCGGTCGTCGAGACCGCCGATGGCTCAGTCGTCAAGGTGCTGAGCCAAACCCTGCACAGTGGCGACGCGATCGCGGTGGTTGCCGATATGGTCACCGCTCCAAACGTGCAGGATTCGGGGGCCGAAGGCCTCTTCGTCGTTGGCTCCGCCGTCGATGTCACCGCGGTCAACGAGCATTTGGCAAAACTTGTTTCGATGCCCGTCATGGCGCCGGAAGAACCCCAACTGGCGTTGGCACGGGGTGCGGCGCTGGCGTCGGCCAGTGCGCCCCGCTACGACGCATCCACCATCGGCCTGGCCTACTCACAACTTCCCGACGCCACCACGGCCCAATCGATCTTGGTGGCCGATCTTCTTGGCTACGACGTGCCTGCAGACGTCGCCGATGCCGCTTCAGACCCGGACGAGGTGCCGGAACGCAAGAAGCCGTTCCTTTTGGTCGGCAGCTCGCTGACCGCGATCTTCGTCGCCGGAATATTGGCACTGACGATCGCGGTGGCGGTCACCGTACGGCCGACCGCGGATCAACGCTCGGATGCCAGGCCGGCGCCTCCCGGCGCTGTGGCACTGCCTCCCGCGGCGCAGAGTGCACAGCCTCCCGCGGCGCAGGTGCTCCCTCCGCCCGCTCCGCCGGTACCGCCACCTGCGCGGGTCGCCATGGCGCAGCTGAAGAACCTGCCTCCCCCGCCGCCACCGCGAGCGGTTGTGCGTGACTTCGCGCCCGCCCCGGTGGCGGCGCCACCGCCCGCCGCACCAGCCCTGCCCGTAGTGGCTCCGCCTCCGCCGCCGCCGCTCATCCAGTTGCCCTGGCTCCCACCGATTCTTCAACCACCGGTGTGGTTCCCAGGTCCGAGTTGGCCTGGTGGCGGTGGCGGTGGCAAGGGCCATGGGCACGGGCGTGGTGGCGATTAGCGCCGCATCCGGGATCCTCGGCTGGCTCATCGCGCCGTTGATCTACCGGGTCCGGACCAGCAAGTACGCACTACCTGCGCTGATGGGGCTTGCCTTCACCTTCGGCCTCGCCACCCTGATCCGCGGCGGCCTGCTGACTGCGTTCGGCTACAACCCCCGCACCGTGCACACCGGATTCTTCACCGGCAACATCCATCTGCTCGGCATCACCGCACCCGCGATCCGCGTCGCCGGCTTCGGCTTCGCCGTCATCGCCACCGGGCTGTTCCTCGCGTTCCTCTTCTACACCCGCACCGGCCTCGCGATCCGCGCCACCGCGCAGAGCAAGGAGAACGCCGGGCTGATGGGCATCGACGTCAAACGCATCAGCAGCCTGGTGTACGCCATCTACACCGGCCTCACCGCGATGGCTGGCGCGCTGCTCGGCGCGATCTACGCCATGACCCCGGAGGTCGGCCTGCGCTACACGCTCTTCGCCTTCTTCGTCGTCGTGCTCGCCGGGCTCGGTTCCGTCGTCGGGGTGCTGGCCGCCGGCCTGTTCCTCGGCGTGTTGCAGTCGTTGGTCACGACTTACGTCGGCGCCGACTACACACTGCTCGTAGTCTTCGGCGCTGCTTTTCGTCGCGCTTCTGCTGTTCCCGCAGGGCATCTCGCGACGAGGCCTCGCATGAGCAAGCTTTCTCTCTTTTCTTCCTCTCTTTTTTCTTCTTTCTTTCCTTCTTTTTCTTCTCTTTAGCAGGCCCGCATCGGGAGGCAACCCGTTTCTCAACCTCGGCGTGCTCGCCGTCGTCGTAGCGGTTCTATGCCTGCTGCCCATGATGACCTCGCCGTATTACATCCGGGTGGCCACTGGCATCGCATTGTGGGCCGGAATCGCGCTGTCCTGGAACGTGATCTGCGGCTACGCCGGGTACATCAGCTTCGGCCACGTGGCCTTCTTCGGCATCGGCGCATACACCACCGCGATCCTGATGCAGCCCAACATGCACTGGAACTTCTGGGCGACCCTACCCGTCGCCGCCGTCATCGCCGGCGCCGTCGCCGCGCTGGTCGGCTGGCCTGCCCTGCGGCTGAAAGGCGCCTACTTCGCCATCGCGACCTGGGCGCTGGCCGAGGCGGTTCGCGAACTCACCACCGTCCTCGGCTTCACCGGCGGCTCCCGCGGACTCAAGACGCCGATCCGCCTCGACGACAACTTCTTCTTCTACGCGATGCTCGGCGCAGCGGCGATCGCCTACGCCGTGTGCTATCTGCTGCTCGAGCGCTCGCGGTTCGGCTTCCAGGTAAAGGCGGTGCGCGACAACGAGATCGCCGCCCGCGCCCAGGGCATCAACACCACGCTGGTCAAGATCGAGGCCTTTGTCCTGAGCGCGATCATCCCGGCCGTGCTGGGCGGTATCAACGCCTACTGGATCACGTTCATCAACCCCGACAGTGTGCTGAACACCATCATCACCGACCAGCTGGTGGTCATGGTGCTCGTCGGCGGCCTCGGCCACGCGTGGGGCCCGGCGCTCGGCGCGACCGCGATGTTCCTGCTGCAGGAGCAGCTGCGCGTCAGCTACGGCGAGACGACCGCGTACATCATCATCGTCGGCCTCGCTCGTCATGTTGATCGTGCTTTTCCTGCCCGACGGGCTCGTCAGCCTCGGTCAGCGAGCACGACGAATGCGGTTGGTACGTCAGCTATCTTGGCCGCGCCCGTGACGACGTGACCCCGCGGCAAGCGGAGAAGCAGATCGCGGAGGCCACCCAATGACGGTGCTCGCGGTCGACGACCTTCACCGCTCCTTCGGCGGCATCCGCGCGGTCGACGGCGTCACCTTCGGCGTCGAGAAAGCCGAGATCGTCGGCATCATCGGACCCAACGGCAGCGGCAAGAGCACACTGTTCAACCTGCTCACCGGCGCCCTGAAGCCCGACAAAGGCACCATCTCGCTGTTCGACAAGAACATCACCAAGCTCGCTCCATACAAGATCGCCAGGTCCGGCCTCGGACGCACATTCCAGATCCCCGCGCTGTTCGTGAACATGACTGTGCGGGAAAACCTTTGGACTTCCGCCGTGCAGTTCGACTGGGACAACGCCACGGGCCGACGCGGACGCTGTGCTGGAGCGACTCGAGCTCACCCGCGTCGCCGACGACCTCGCCAACAGCCTGTCCGGCGGGCAGCAGCGGCTGCTCGAGATGGGCCGGGTGCTGATGCAGAACCCGAAAGTCGCGCTGCTGGACGAGGTCGCCGCCGGTGTCCACCCGCGGCTGCGTCAGATCATGCTCGAAGCGATTCGTTCTATGCGCGACGCCGGCACGACGTTTCTGATCATCGAGCACGACATGGAACTTGCACAGGACATCTGCGACCGGATCATCGTGATGGACGCCGGAAAGATCGTGGCGGAGGGCAGCTTCGAGGAGATCTCGCACGACCCGCACGTCATGGAGGCGTATCTGGGGGTGTCCGCCGAGTGACGAACAGCGAGGGCGCGCGACACCCGCGACAGCGTCGTCACGGTCGACAAGGTCGACGCGGGATACGGCGGTGTGCAGATCCTGCACGAGGTATCGATGACGGCCCGCACCGGCGACGTCACCTGCATCTTCGGGCCGAACGGCTGCGGCAAGAGCACCCTGCTGAAAGCGATGGTGGGCGTGATCAACCCGTGGGCGGGCAAGATCACGATCGACGACGACGACCTCACCCACTTGCCATCGCATCGCACCCTCGGCCGTGGGCTGGCGATGATGCCGCAGGGCGGCGGCGTGTTCCCCCAGCTGTCCGTCCGGGACAACTTGCGGATCGGCGGCTACACGATCCGCTCCCGGCAGCAGTCTGGACAAGCGGATCGACGAGCTGCTCGAGGATTTCCCGCGGCTGCGCGAGCGATACGGCGTGCAGGCAGGCCAGCTCTCCGGCGGCGAGCAGATGATCCTGTCGATCGCCCGCGCGCTCGTCCTCCAACCCCGGTTCCTGTTGTTCGACGAACCGTCGGCCGGCCTGTCTCCCAAGCTCGTCGGCGATGTCCTGGTCCGCGCCGCCGAGCTGGCCAAGCGCGGTGTCGGCGTGATCATGATCTAGCAGAACATCCGCGAGGCGCTGCTCGTCGCCTACCCGATGTATGTCCTTGTGTCTTGTCGACCGGTTCGAGGGCACACCCGCCGACGTGGAAGACGACCGCGAACTGATCCACCTCTATTTAGGGGGTCGCTGACCAATGCACCGTTTCGGCCCTCGGCCCTTAAGGGCGACTCATAGGAGGAGTAACCATGCCCAGCAACATCAACCGTCGACGCTTCCTCACCCTGGCCTCGCTCGTGGTGGGCGGTGCGGTTGCCGGCCCTAGCTTCCTCGCCGCATGCGGCGGCGAAAGTGGCGGCGGCGGGGCGTCCGACACGTTCAAGGTCGGCGCCGTGCTCTAGCTCTCCGGCGCGTCCGCGACCGGCGCGCAGATCGCCCAGCGCGGATACCAGATGTGGGCCGACACCGTGAACAAGGCTGGCGGCATCGCCATCGGCGACAAGAAATACAAGTCGACCTCGTCGTACAGTACTGCTATAGCGATCCTTTCTACCGGCGCCGACGCGGCGTCTCTACTGGTCACCGAGGAAGCGTGAACGCCATGTTCGGCGCGTACACCAGCGGAGTGCAGATCGCGATGTATCCGATCTGTGCCAAGTACAAGGTGCCCTGCATCGCCTCGTCGGCGTAATCTCCCGACGCTATGGAAGGCCCACCCCCAGTTCACCTTTAGCGTCATTCCCGCGTCTACACCACCGCTGCCAAGTCGATGCAGTCTATCGTCGACAGCGCCAATCCGAAGCCGTCCACGGCGGCGTCGTCTGCGCCAACTAACCGTTCTCCGACAATACGGCCGAGCGTTTCCGTCAGGGCGCGCAGGGCGCAGAGCTGAACGTCGTGCACTACGTACTGTTCCCGCCGAACGCCGACCTCGCTCCCGTGGCCGTGGCAGTCGCAGCGCAGAAGCCCGATATCGTGGCCGTCGGGGGGCACGACGTTTTGCTGGTCGACTTCGTGAAGGCGATGGCTGCGACCGGTTACACGCCGAAGGCGATCATCGAGCATTACGAAAATGATACCGGTCGTCCGTCATTCAGACGGCTCTAACTCGTTGCGCAGGACCTTCCCTGCCGGATTGCGCGGAATCGTCTTCACGATCTTGATGTCTCGCGGTTGTTCGAAACGAGATACCTTGCCCTTCAGATACTCTCTGATGGACGCCTCCTCGATCGCGGCACCCTCCTGGGGCACGATGAATGCCGCGAGCCGTTGTCCATAGTCCTCGTCCGACACTCCGATCACCGCGTTGTCGGCTACCTCCGGCAGTTCGGCGAGCGCGTTCTCGACCGCTCTGGGGTAGACGTTCTCACCGCCCGAGACGATCATGTCGTCGGCCCGTCCGACGATGAACAGCCTGCCCGCTGCGTCCATGTATCCGGTGTCGCCCGTGTCCATCAGATCGGCGACGACATCCCTCTTCTCACCGCCCGTGTACGCGTCGAACGTCAGGTCCCCGCCGACGAAAAGCCGCCCCGTCACGTCCGGGCCGACCACCCTGCCTTCGTCGTCGAGAATCCGCACCGCGCATCCGACCACCGGTCTGCCCACCGTCTCGGGCGCTTCGCGAAGATCCGACGGAGTCGCAAGCGCCCCGATACCGACCTCCGACGAGCCATAGGCGTTGTAGATGATGTCGCCGTATTCATCCATGAACCGCTCGGCAAGGCTCGGATCGAGCCGCGCCCCGCTCGAGATGACTATCCGCAACGTCGACAACGGGTTTCGCAGTCGTACCTCGTCGTCCAGATCCAACATTCGCGCCAACATCACCGGCACGGCCGCCATTGCATCAGCCCGGCGTGTCGACGCCTGAACGAGCGCCGCTTCGGCATCGAAGCGCGAACGCGTGAGCACGGTGCCTCCCAGCCCTATCGCCAGGATCGTTATGCCGAAACCAAGCCCGTGGAACATGGGCACCGGAATCGCAACCCGCGAGCCGACTTTTAGCCCTGTCCGATCCAGGATCGACGCCCCGATACCCAACGCCATGCCGATCTCGGGCTTGCGCGGCACGCCCTTCGGCGATCCCGTCGTGCCGGACGTCAACAGCACGATGCGGCCCGCCGACCTCACCTTCGGCCGCGAATCACCTTGACGTTCATTATCACTGGCCGCATCCACCACATCAACGCCCGCCGCACGCGCTCGCTCAGCGAACTCGGTATCGCAGATCACCAACCCGATCTCGTGCGAGCTCAGCGCATCCGCCAATGCCTTGCTCTGGAACTCCGTGTTGAGCATCACCACGTCGGCGCCCGTCAGCGCCGTCGCGAACACCGCCGTCACGAACCCTCGGCCGTTGCGGCACAATACCCCTACGGCTTGGCCTGGGCGTGCTCCGCGGCGCTGCAATTCTGACGCCAAAGTTTCAGTCCGGGACTGCAATTCGCGATAGCGGATCTCACCATCGTCGTCGATTATCGCGACTCGGTCCGGCCATCGAGCCGCCGCCATCCCGAGCAGAGTGACGAGACTCGCGCGACCTCGCGCCACTGCGCGAACGAACCGCGGAAATACCAGCGGCCCCGGCGGCACGAGCAGCCGCGAACGCACCAACGCTCGCAAGCCCGTCGTTATCAAGCTTTCCGTCATCGGTCGCGCCCTTAAGAATCCCGTGTGCGGCGGTACCACACCTGCGTCACGCGCTCCACCGGCGACCGCAGCAGCACCGTGGCAACCTCGGCAGGCCACAACCACCAGGGCGCGATCGTCCGCGGTCTTTCGATGATCGCCTTCGCGATGATGTCGGCCGCCTGGTCGGGATCCAGCCCGGGAACGTTGCGCAGGCTCTCGGTCGGCTCGATCATCCGGGTGCGGATCAACGCCATGTAGATCGTCGTCACGTCGATCCCGTCGGCGTGCAATTCCGCCGCGACGCTGCGTAGCCACATGTCGAACGCGCCCTTCGACGCCTGATACGCCCCCCACCGCGGGCCTGGCGGAACGCGGACCCCGACGCTGGACACGTTCACGACATGGCCGCTCCCGCGCTCTCGCATCGCGGGCAACAACCCCAGCAGCAGACGGATCGGGCCGAGGTAGTTGATGCCGATCGTGCGATCGAAATCGTGGGGTCGGTCGTACTGGTCGTGCAGCGACCGCCGGATCGACTTACCCGCATTGCTCACGACGATGTCCGGCGCACCGTGTTCGTCGATGATCCGTTTCGTCAGCGCCGTGACAGTGTCCTCGTCACTGAGGTCGCCCGGATAAGTCACGGCGCGTCCGCCGCCCGCGCTGATCGTCGCCGCCAGCTCGTCGAGCGCGTCGGCCGACCGTGCTGCGAGAAGCACCGTCGCACCCGCCTCGGCGAGCTTGCGCGCGGTTGCCTCCCCGATGCCGAAGGATGCGCCGGTGACCAGAACGGTCGCACCGGATACTGCGCCGCGCAGGCGCTGCGGGTCGGAAACCCGGCGCGGATTCACCAGCGCCTCGATGAGTTTCCCCGCCGGGTTCACCACTGAGTGCTTCCCCGAATCGCGCATACTCCCAAACCACCTACGGGCGACGGCCGGCCCGCCCGCTCAGACGAGGGGGCTCGTTGTGCTCCCAAGCAAGGTGTCGAGTTCGATAGCAAAAGCGTCCGCGAGGTCCCACAGGTCCTCCTCGATCTGTCGGCAGGAAATAATGCCCACATTGAGCTTTCCGCTCAGCGACATCACGGTGATGTTCAGGCCCGAACCTTGAAAGATCGGGCCCAGCGGATAAAGCGCTTTCATTTCCGCGCCCAAGTTATACAGCTTCATCTCCGGTGCGGCCACGTTCGAGATGATCACGTTGTGGATCGGCGTGGTCTTCAGCGGTGTGTGCGACATCAGGCCCAATACGAGACCGAACAGCGTCCGGGTCGCGACTTGTGTCCAGTCCAGTGCCAGCGTCGGAACAATGGCGCGGCCGTGCTCCTTCGCGCGTGAGGTGCTCTCGGCGATCGCCCGCAGACGCTCAGCGGGATCCTCGATGTGTGTTTGGAGGTTGCAGAACATTCCCGATAGTTGGTTGCGGCCGGGCCGATCGGACTTGTCGTGCACCGACATCGGCACCACAGCCACCAGTGGTTTGTCCGGCAGCTCTCCTCGACTACGGAGAAACTCGCGTAGCGCACCCGCGCACAGCGCCATCACCACGTCATTGATCTTGAGGTCGAACCGGTTCTTCACCCGCTTGACATCTTCGAAGTCCAGCTGCGCGAAGGCAATACTGCGCTCAGCAGTGATTTCCGCATTGAACCGTGTGCTCGGAGCTCGAAACGGCGCGGCCATCGCAATGCCGCTGCGTGCGCGACTCACGGTGTCGACGATGGTCGACACGGTCGCGGGCAGCACCTTGGCCAGCTGCACCGGACGGGTCAGGAAACTCACCAGGCCGCCCGCGGCGATTCCCAACTGGGTCGCATCACCAGGGCCGTCCACGGCGTCGGGAGGCGCAGCGTCGGGCACTGGGTCGCACAGCTTGGTCAGGAGGTTTGTTGCCGACACCCCATCGACCGCTGAATGGTGAACCTTGATCATCAACGCGAGAGGACCGCCCTCGCTCACATCGGTGTCCGCTACTCCTTCGATCACCCACATTTCCCACACCGGTTTACTGCGATCGAGCGGGGTCGACGCGATGTGCCCGCACACTTCGGCCAGTTCGCTGCGCCCACCGGGCGACGGCAAGCCGATTCGGTACAGATGCCGAGACAAGTCAAAGTCCTTGTCCTCAACCCACACTGGATGGTCCAGATTCAGCTGGCTGTCTGCGAGCTTTGCCCGTAGCTCGGGCAAGGCCCTGATGCGCGACGCCAGCAGATTCCAGAATCGATCGAAGCTGTAACCACCAGGCATGGTGGTCGTGTCCAGTTCGACTACCGAGCACACATGCAGCGGCACCGTAGGAGATTCGATGTAGAGGAAGCTGGCGTCTAAACCGCTCAGACGCTCCATGCGATCCGCATACCCGGTTTGCCTTGTCCGCCAAACCGGAGGTCAGGAGCAGTGCGTTAATTACGCCAGTGTGAGCTGCGGCGGCGCTGGGGAGCACCTTGACTTCTGGCGGCGTCAACAATTGTGACGCCATCGTAAGAACACAGCCGGCCTGCGCTGATCAACGCGCCGCGTCGAGACCTTCGATGATCGAGCCCACCGCCTGAACCGGATTCGGGTCGTCCCACGCCGACTCCAGAACCGTGCTCGGCGTGTTCTGCACGCCGGGGACCGGGTCGACGAGGTGTCGGCGCATCATCGCGAGTCTGCGAGCGACCTCATCCGGGTCTTCCCGACGACGAAACCACTCCGCGTTGGCCTTCTCCCTGGCGTCTTCTTCGGTCGACCCCGTAACGGTCCATCCGCCGCTGGCGAACCACGCCCGCCAACTGCCGTCGCTGAACTGCTCGGTCTGTGGTGTGAAGCGCCACAGCCAGCCGATCCGCGGATCGTCGTCTTCGAGTTCGATGACACGGCGCGGGGTATTGCGCACTACCTCGTCGGCGTCTTCACCAACCTCGATAGCGTGCGCAACCGCCCGGTCGCGCGCGTCCTGCTCGCTGTCACCGGCCACCCACCAGTTGCGACCGGGGAGTCCGGCCTGCCACGTGCCGTCGTCCAATTGTGTGCTCTCGACAATGAGTCGCCAGATCTGCTGTGCATTCGATTCGCTCATCTACGCCACCCCTGACGCGTCGAAGGGCGAGTCGAAAGCATACGGACCGCCGCCGACGTCGTAACCTTCACACCACCAGAAGTCGGGCCGAGCACTCGGATGACAGTAGACGAGATGCGGCGCCTCCGGAACCGGCCCCGCCAGACCGGCGTAGTCAGCAAGCAGCACCCGTCCGAACTCCTCCTCCGGCATTGGTGGAAACCACAAGTCCTGCAGACCTTTTGCGACCTCAGTGATGCCTCGCGCCACTTTGTCATCGACGGCGACCAGCGCATCGGCGGCTCTCCATATACTTCGCGCGTGCATCTCGGCAGCCGCCTGCCGCGACGTAGTGACATCGCCGATCGACAGATCGTCCTCGACGTCGAACCCCGCGCCACGCGCAGCGGCAATCTTCTGGAGCACGACTTGCCTTGCGGTGCGAATTTCGGTGGCGCCGACTCGAGCCGTTTCGGCCGCATCGCTCAACAGATCAACGGCGCAGATGACCACCCGTCGGTCCGCGACGATGCGCTGGGCGGCGGCGTCGGCGGCCGCACCCCGCCACGGCGTGCCACCGGTGTGCCATATCTCGCCAGCGACCGTGATGTAGGAGCGTTCCCATGCGCGTGCGCGGGCCGTCCACGCGTCGGCGGCCGCATCCAGATGCCCGACGCTCCAACTGTGAATCTGGGTGAGCGTGGGGAGGGCGATTGTCATACCGCCGCAATCCGCTCGCGTGATGTGTTGTCACAGTTGGCGAGCCGGCCTGCGGCGTTGATGATCGTGTGGCCCGTCACGCGTAACCGCATACTGATGAGGTTCTGGGCCCTGTCGGTCATCTTCACCACACTGTCGATTGCCGTCGACGTCGCTTGAAAGCTGCTCCCCATCTCCGGCACTGGGCGGAAGACGCTGAGCGCCTCGGACTCTCGTTTGCAGACGGCGCCCAACGCCAAAAGACCGTCGACGTCGGCCTCGATCCATTCCATTGCTCGACTGTAAGTCCGCCGTGGCGGTGCTCTTTGCAGTAATTTTCGGGCGTATCCGCCCTCTATGGCGCACTGCCGTAGAGACGCAAGGCCTGGGCCGTCGCCGTCGCCACATCACCCCGCAGATCCGAGATCGGTGCACTGCCTCGCACGTGAATCGAGTTGGTGAGCAGAACGACATAGGTATCCGAGCCCGGATCGATCCAAATCGAGGTGCCGGTGAAGCCCGTGTGGCCGAAGCTGCCGATCGGAAAAACCATCCCCCGGGCCTTTGACAGACCCGTATCGATATCCCAGCCAAGGCCGCGCAGGTTCTGTCCACCGATCGCCGGATAGCGGGGATCGAGCAGCGGATCCCAGCCTTTCACCTTCTCTGCCAACGCTTTTCGGATGGCGTCGTTGGCCGCGTCGACTTGGCCAGCAGTATGTCCCGGCTGCTGCGGAGTCGTCATCAACTCAAGCGTCTGCTGCGTCAGCGGAAAGCTGCTCGCACGGCCTGCAAGCCGGTCAAGCAACTCCTGCGCATACCTGCTCACATCGTCTGCCGTCGAGAAGACACCCGCATGCCCGGCCACGCCACCCATGCGCCGCGCCGTCGTGTCCTGCACTGTGCCCCGCAGCAGGTAATCGATATCGGGGTTCTTGCTCGGATCGCCCCTGTTCTCGTCATCCCTTGCCGTCGGTGCGATCCGCGACAACAGATCGGTGCTCCACGACCCTGCTTCACACGGATCCAGCACCCGACCCGCTGCCGCGGGCTCCCAGCCAATCGCCGCTCCCCTAATCGTATGCGGCCCACAGGCTTTCGCCACAGGGAGAAAGCGGGTGTCTTTCATTCCGAGCGGCGCGAATACGTGCTGCTGAACGTAATCGTCCTCCGCCTCGCCGCTGATCTTCTCGATCAGCGCGCCCAGCAGAATGAAGTTGATGTCTGAGTAGCGGAAACCCTCACCGGGGCTCGACTCCAGCGGCGTCGTCAGCGCACGATGAATGCCCTCTGTCTTATCGGGTCCCTCGAGTCCCCACGGATCTCCCAGCTCGACGTCGCCCGTTTCGCCCGACGTGTGCGTCAGCAGCATGCGAACCGTCACCCGTGCGCGCTGCGGATCGTTCGCGGTGTTGAACTCCGGCAGATACTTCTGCACCGGATCGTCGAACTGGACCTTGCCCTGTTCGTACAGCTGCATGACGGCAGGCGCCGTCGCCAGGGGTTTCGTCAACGACGCCAAGTCGAAGATCGTGTCCTCGGTCATCGGCTCCGCGGGTGCGGGCCATGCGTTCAGGCCTGGTTCTTCTGCAAGCTTCCGTACGCCGTACGCCTGATGGAAGACGACCTTGCCGCCGTGCCCGATCACCAGCACAGCGCCCGGCAACTTATTTGCGGCGACCGCATCGTTGATCAGCTTGGAGACCTTGTCGAATGCCGGATTGGGCGCTGCGTCCGGCGGCGCTGTCGGCGTCGGGGCAGGCATCGGCGCTGGAGCGGGCGCGGGCACAATTTGGGCCTGCGGTGCCTGCTCGGACGTGGCCGACTGCGGTACATCGCTCCGTGAGCAGGCCGAACCGAGGGCAAGCACCGCAGCGCCAACCGCGATGGTCTTACGCGCAGACGGCCTACCGCACACGAAGCTCAATCTTGTCACTGCTCGCTGGCAGTGGATTAAGGCGACAGCACCGGCGTCGTCGCGGGTGCCTGTATTACGGGAGCCCCACCTCCGCTGGGGGAGGATCCACTGCCACCCGAGGGCGCCTCCGGTATTACGGGAGCTGGTGCAGGAGCCAGCGCGGGTGCAGGAGCCGGCGCGGGCGCCACCGGCGCGGGCGCCACCGGCGCGGGCGCAACCGGCGCAGGGTGCAGGCGCCACCGGTGCAGGCTCGGGTGCAAGAGCAGGCGCCACCGGTGCAGGCTCGGGTGCAAGAGCAGGTGGTTTGTAAGCGGGTTCCGGCGGCGTCTCAGGCTTCGGCTGCGGGGCCACCGCAATGACCGGCGCCTGCGACGACGTCGTCGTAGTCGTTGTTGTCGTCGGCGTGGTGGTCGTCGTAGTCGTTGTTGTCGTCGTTGTCGTCGGACTGGTCGTCGTTGTTGTCGGGCTCGTCGTTGTGGTGGTCGGTGTCGTTGTAGTCGTCGTCGGCCACGGCCACGGGAACGTCGGCCTCGGGAACGGGTTCCATGGCGGGAAAACAGTCGGCGGAACCGGGACTGGTGGCACCTCCGGGATCGGCGGCACTCCCGGAGCCGGAGGCACAGGTGCCTGCCCCGGCTGCAACGCCGGCGGGGCCACCGGCACGTTGTTGATCACCGGACCGCGGGGGGTCGGGACATTCGGCAAGGCCGGGGCGGCTGGCGGCGGCGACACCACGGCGATCGGCAACGCCACCGGATCCGGCTGGTGCGGCACCGCAGGCAGGTAACGCCCCGGCACGGTATCCGACTGGACGGGCGGTACTGCCTGCGCTTTGACGTCGGCGACCGGCCGGATATTGACCGCCACCGTGACGGCCAGCGTCGCGAAGCTGATCAGCACGAACCCCAGCGCACTGCCCATGAGCAGTGTCCTTGGCGGTGGCGGCGCGATCGCCGCGGTGTATGCCGCCTCGTCGTCCTGCTCCGGAACGAATTCCTCGAGCGACTCAGCGGGCATGCCGTAGAAGTCCGGCTCGTCCTGCGAGTAGGCCAGCATCGGCCCAACTAACGCCGGGTCCGTCGCCGCTGCCATCTGCGTAGCGTCCGCAGCGGGTCCCATCTGCGTCGCGTCGCCAGCTGCCGGGGCCATCTGCGTTGCATCCGAAGCAGGCGCCATCTGCGTCGCGTCGCTAGCTGGTGCCACCTGCGTCGCATCGGCGGCGGCCGGCCCCACCTGCGTCGCGTCGGCAGCAGGCGCCATCTGTGTCGCCGCGCCCGCCGCGGTGAACCCGGCATCGTCTGCCGTCTGCGCGGCACCTCGGGCGATCGCGAAGCCCGGATCCGGCGGAACCTGCACCGGCGTCGTCGAAACGAGTTCGGCCGCAACCGAATCGAGGTCCAGCCGCTGCCCCACCAACATGATCCGGGTGGTCGTCTCCGGCGCCTGCTGCAGCACGGCGGCGCACGCGACGGCCACACCCGCCGTACCGATGGGCATCGACGCCAGAACCGAGGTCGACTCCTCGTCCTCGCCGATCACCGTCAGCGACACGGTGTCATCGGCTGCCAGCAGTAGCGCGGCGTCCGCGCCGGCACTGCGAGCCAGCGCAGCGGCGGCCTCGGTCTCCGTCACCACTTCGACGTTCTGCACTCCCGCGTTCGACACGGCCATGCGCAAGGTCTCGGCCTCTGACGGGTCGGGCAGGCAGAGCCGCGTCGCGACCACCCGATTGCCCGAGTCGGACACCGCACGGTTGGTGCCGATGATGGTGTCGGAAAGTTCAGTCGCGGCGGCGTCGGTCAGGTCGAGCGCATACTCGTCGAACACCTGGCCGCTCGAGGCGGACGCACCGATGAGCGCGAGACGCGCCACCTGTCCGGTGACCGCCACCCCGAGGACTACGTCCACGAGTTCACTCCTCGCCTCCTTCGACGTTCCAAAGCTACCGCACAGGTTTTCGCCTCCACGGCGGTCGAGTCGACGCCCGAATTGCTTGTGCAATGAGGCAAAAGTGGCACGCTGGGGTGGCATTGCCTCGAGTCGTCACTCTGGAAAGGAATCGTCTGTTGAGCGACCAGCGTTACGACGCGCCCGACACCGCCATGGTGGCGACTGCCGCCGCGGCCGTCGTCGCCCGGTCGCCCCGAGTCGGCTACGTGCCCGGCCGCGCCAATGTCGTGCGCGACGGGGTCGCGGTCGCGCTACTCATCGTCGCGCTGCTGCTGCCGTGGAACCTCGACTTCGGTGTCGGTATGCCCGTCGGCAACGGCCTGCTCATCGCGGTCGTGGTCGTCGTCACGGTGCTCGCCATCCTCGCCGCGCTCGCACCGCACCTCGGCCCGTTCCGGCTCACCGCCTCCGGCCAGGATGTTCGCCGCACAAGCCGGATCCGGCTGCTGCTCAGCGTCGCCTACCTGCTCGTCGCAATCGGCTTCGTCGTATATCAGCTTTGGCAGACCTGGCACGACGGCGGAACCGGTCTGGTGCCGCCGGGGATCGGGCCCGGCCTACTGATGGGCGTCGGCGGTGCGGTGCTCGCATCGCAGCCACCGATCACCAGTATCACTGTCCAGGACAACGGCTTTCGGCGCTGGTATGCCGCCGCGCGGGTGCTTGGTGCGGTATCCATCGCGCTCGCGACGCTGGCGGTTGCTTTCAACGTGTACTGGCGGCTGCGGTACCTGTTCGTCACGAACGGCGAGTTCGGCGGCCGGGACGTCGCGGTGATCGTCACCACGCTGCTCTACGGCGCGGAGGCGATGATCGCATTGGTCATCGCGTCGCGCTGGCTCATCGAGAAGACCGCCGCCGCGCGGCTGGCCACCACTGCGCTTGGCGCATCGGGCGCGCTGGCGGCCACGCTGGTGTGGCTCCTTCCCGTCGGCCGCGACGTCGACGCCTTCCACGGCATCGCCCAGAACACCTCGACGGCCGCCGTCGGATACGAGGGTTATCTGTTCTGGGCGGCCGCCGCCGCGATCGTCGCACCGACCACGCTCTACGCCGTCCTACTGATCAAGCCGCCGACGCTGGGCGCCTACCGCTCGGCCGCGCAGAAATGCCTGACACTCATCGCGTTCTGGGCGTTCGCCGCAGCCGCGCTACGCGTCGTCGACTATCTGATCGCCTGGTCACTGGATCTCCCCCGTGCCCTGTACGACAGCGTCGCGATGACTGCGTTCAACGTGATCACCGGATTGATCGCACGGTGGCTGCACCGCCAACTCGTTAGAGGCGAGCTCGTTTTGACCGTGATCGCGGCGTTCAGTGGGTTGCTGTTCGTCTTCACGGTCGCGAACCTGGCCATCGGCGTCGCGCTCGCCCCGCGCTACGCCGAGCTGTCGCCTGACGCCGTCTACGGCAACAACCTGGCCCAGCAGATCACCAGCACGTTCGACGTCGTCGTCTGCACGCTGAGCCTCGCCGTGTTGGTGGTCATGTTGTTCACCGGGCCGCTCGCGGGCTATCTGATACGCCGCCGCGACGCCCGGATCGCGGCCCCCGCCGCTTCCTCGCCTGCGCCATCGGCCTCCGCGCCACCGACAGCCGCGCGGCCTCCGCAACCCGCCGAAATGCCGAGAATCGTTCGGCTGAGGGAGGATTCGACGACGGTGCTCGCTCCACCGACGGAGAATTTGTCCGCGCCTACCGCCGGGCTTCGCATCCTGCGTCGCGACCGGGCGACCGAGCCGACAATTCAGCTGTCCACACCGCCGGACGATGCCGGTGAGGAGGCGCCACCGTCGGGGCCTGTCACCGACGGCTGAGCAAGCACTGCGATAGTCCTGCGGTGCGCGGCCACTCACACCACCGTGACTACCCTTCGTGGTGTGTATGACTCTCCGCGGACAATCGACGCGCTCGCCGAACCGGCCGCGCCGGCATGACACTGTCCGCCCGGTTGTGGTCCGACAACAGCGACTTGGCCGCCGAGGCGCTCGCCCACCCGTTCGTCCGTCGTCTCGGCGATGGCTCCCTGGACCGGGAGATCTTCGCAGACTACGTCGCCCAGGACGCCTTCTTCCTCGAATCCTTCGCCCGCGCATACGCTTTGGCCCTCGCCCGCAGCACCGACACGCCGACACTGCTCACGCTGGCCGATCTGCTCGGCGGGGTTCGCGAGGAGCTCGGCTTGCACTCGTCCTACGCGGCCCGCTGGGGCATCGACATGGCAGGCGTCGTGCCGACTCCCGCCACCCTCGCCTACACCGAGTTCCTGCTGGCGACCGCCGCGACCAGTGGGTTGGCGGTGATCTTCGCGGCGATGACCCCGTGTATGCGGCTCTACGCCTTTCTCGGCGCGTCGCTGGACGCCGAATCCGCAGGGCCGTACGCGGAGTGGGTGAAGACGTACGCCGACCCGGACTTCGAGGCGCTGGCCGCCCAGCTGGAGAAACTGCTCGACGACCAAGACGAGGACAGTCCCGCAGTGACGAAAACCTATCGGCGCGCGATGCGCCTGGAACTCGACTTTTTCGACGGAGCTATTGCCGGCTGAACTCGACGGCGGGCGTCGATGGGACAGCGACCCCGTTGCACTCGGGTATGACCAGGACGGGCGTCGTCGAGTGAGCGATGACTGCGGCAGCCACGCTGCCCTGCAGGTGCCCCAGCAGTCCGCTGCGGCGGTGAGGTCCCAGCACGATCAGGCTCGCCTCATGTTGGTCGGCGGCCGCGACGATGCCCTTCCACGTCGGTGCGGCCTCAATCGCCATGCTGTCGGCCTCGAATCCCGCGTCCGCCGCAAGCGCCGCTCCGTGGGCGGCCGTGTTCTCTGCCGCCTCTCGTACCTCCGGGGCGCAACCGGCGTCGAAGTGCCTCGTGTCGGTTGGCGTGAAGCCGACATCGACCGGCTGCCACACACACACCACCAAGGCGGATCGATGCGGCGCCAGCTGGGACGCGGCTCCTCTGATCGCGCACGCTGCAAGCTCTGATCCGTCGTATGCGAACACCACCGGCCCAACTGACGTCCTGGCGTTCCTGTGCGCCGACGTTGTCGTGACCTCAGCACGGTCGAGCTCGGCGGGTGACGGCAGCCCGGATCGAAGGCGCGCCAACAGCGGCGGCGAATACCAGGCAGGCGATTCCCCGTCGAGGAATTCTTCCAGGTTCGGCGTCTGCGGTCGCGCCCCGCTCAGTACGTAGATCGCCACCCCGAACAGGGCGCCGCCGATCGCCAACGCGAAACCGACCCACAGCGTGACACCCGTGCCAGCGGCCAGATCACCGGGCAATGCATCGGCGATGTGGGCCAGGATCGGCGCAACCATGAACGCGGCCACCGCCCGCAACAGCTCGATGATCGCGAACACCCGCTGCAGACTCGACGACTCCAGCGAAAAGCCGGCGACGAACAGCGCGGGTGCCACCGTCGCTCCCAACGCCAGACCCGTCAACGCCGAGCCCACCAGGGCCAGCGGCACGCTTGCGGGGAGAGCGAACCAGAACACGACGATCCCGGCCGCCAGCAGCGCCATGCCGACGAGCGGAAGGTAATGCATGGCGCGCCGGGTGATGACGGACCCGAACACGAACGCCATCACGACGGCGCCGCCGAGTTCCGGCAGGTACAGCAGTCCGACCTGCACCGGGCTGAAGCTCTGCAGCAGCACATTGGCCGTCAGGGCCGTCGCGGCAATCGATGCGGCCGCCGCGAACAGCGCGACACCGACGCCTGCGACCGGGATCGCACTCGTCATCATCGTGCGAACAATCAGCAGCGGCCGCCGGGCCCTGAACTGGTAGACGATCAACACCACGATCAGTGCCAGCCCGCCGAACATCGGCACACTCGCCGCGAGGTCCGAAATTCCGTGTGTGGTGAGCTGTGCGGCACCGACGAACGCGGCCGTACACCCGACCGTCGCCAACCCGATGGCCAGCAGGTCACGGGGCGCATCGAGATCCGCGGGCGGCGCGTCCTCAAATGTCAACGCCGCCATGATGAGCGCCGACAGCGCGATCGCCGCAATGACCCAGAACAGCGGCCGCCACGCATGCGCCTCAGCCTGCGCGCCCCCGATGAATGGGCCGATGGCCACCGCCCCGAAGACGCACATGTTCATGATCACCGCGGTGTTGCGCAGTTTGTCCCTCGGGAAGCCGATCGTCAGCGGGGGCGCGGCGGCGATCAACAGCATGCTCGTCGCCAACCCCTGCAGCACATGCCCGCCGATGAACATGCCCGCGTTCTGTGCCGCTGCGGCAAGCACCGACCCCAAGACCAGCACCACCGCATAGAGGAGCAGCATCCTGCGCTGCGGCAGGTGCTGGGCGAACTGAACCGCCAGGACCGTACCCACCGCGTAGGCCGCATTCCCGAGACCGGAACTCAGGCTGATCGTCTGAGCCGACATGTGCAGCTGCTCGGAGATGATCGGCACCAGAGGGTCGAGAGCCGCCGACAGCGCCAGATAGGGAATCAGGGCAAGCGTCACCATGGCGGCTACGGCCGGATAGCGTCCGGCTAGAGGTCCTTGGCGCACGGGTCCCTCAAACCCCCAAGCGATTGAATTTATTCCCGTACAGCAAATTCACAGCGATCCTCCCGGGCTAGGCGTCGGCCGACGGCAGCTGACGACTGCCGCCGCTCGCGTGCAGCTCTGTGCGCGCCTGCCGCTTCGGCCCGTCGATCCGCGTCGCCTTCGCCTGCTTGACCAACGCTGTTGGCGTCGCCTCCACCGATTCCCCGGTCGCGTCATCCGCTTCCTCGGACGTCACGCTCACCCGGTGGCTGCGCCTCAGGCTGAAGTGGATCTCCTCGGTCTCCTCGAAGACCTGACGCGCACCGCGCAGCGGCTTGGTCGTCGTCTCGATGGCGCTGGCGACGATCGGCGGCACGAACGGACGAATCCAGCGTGCGGCGACCTTCGTCACGTCGGGCACCGTCGGGATCAGCGTCCGCTTCTCGGCCGCTTCCCGCGCCTCGGCGAGTGCAGGCAGGTTCGCCAGCTCTTCGGCCGGTGGCGCCACCTCCAACTCGGCGACGGACTCAACGACTCGCTCAGACGTCACCTGCATCGGCGCATCCAGCGCCGCGGCGACGCGACGGCGCTGCTGCTCCTCATCGATCTCGTTCTGCGCCTCGATCTCCCGGCGGGCATTCGTCAACTCTTGCTCGGCCTTCATCGTTTCGATGGCGGCACGCACCTCGGCCCGCTTCACCGCGATCGCGGTGTCAGCCTCCAGATCCGCCCGCTCCTGCACAGCGCGTGCGGCTGTGCGCCGATCGTCGCTCGTCTTGGCCCGCGACAGCCTCAGGATCAGTGGCGACAGGAACAGCAACACGAACAGAGCGGTCAGCAGCGCTCGCAGCACCGTCACCCCAGGGCTGCTGAGCGTGTAGGAGTTCATCGCCAACCACCGCGCGCCGAATCCGCGGTCCGCATTCGCGCTCGCGGCCTCACGAGCCTGCGTAACCGCCTGCTCGTCGGCGCCAGCCTTGGCATCAAGCCCAGGAGCAAGACGGTCGCGGTCGCCGACCGCCTTGTCGAGCTGTCGCTGCGTGTCCGCGAGAAATGTGTCCGCCGTGCGATTTTCGGGTCCGACACCCGGTACTCCGGTGATATGCGTCTGCGGGCAGGCAGGCGACGGGTTGAATTCGCAGCGCGCGACGACCAGCGCTTCCTCGCGGCGTTGGTCCGCCTTGGTAACGGCGTCGTCGAGAGCAGCGCGCGCCTGGCGCGTCTGCTCGAGGTCGGCCGATGCGGCTACCACGGCGGGTGCGGCCTCGGCACTACGCGCGGCCTGCTGATCGAGCCGCCGGTCGGTCGAGCCCGCGAAGATCAGCATGGCCGCGAGCTCGCCAACGACGACACCGAGAACGACCGCGGCAATCGCCAAGGCCAGGGCGCGGGGCCACGACATAACCGCAGGAAAACGCTTGGCAGACATCGAAACTCCAAAAACGGGTTTGCGTTGGTACGCGGCGGAAGCGACACGCCAGCGTGGATTGGAACCATCGTCTCACATGCACGGTCGCGCCCGCACATTTGTGTGACGTCAGCCACGGTGCCGCGTTCCGAACAGGCCCGACGCCAATACGTATATTCCGCGCGTATCTTTGGGTAATCCCCCGATAAGGGGAGGTGTTCGGTGCGCAACAGATTCATCGGATTGGTAACCGCAGCGATGGCAGTCGCCGTCGCCGCTGGGTGCGGCATGGTCGGCACGGAGCCGAATGAGCCGTCCCAACGCTCCGGCCGAATCACGATCGGCGACAAGTCCTCACAGACGCAGTCGGTGACATGCACCCAGGTCGAGGAGCAGCTGACGATCAGGGCAGTCGCTGACCCAGGAACCGCGCGGGCTCTGCTGCAACTGGGCGGCCAAGCGCCGATCGTCCAGACCGTCAACCTGGAGAACATCGGCGGCCTCAACGGCATCGTCGGAGGCGCCAACGGCAAGGCCGAGGCCGCCGCGAACGGCAGCAGCGCCTACAAGATCACCGGTACCGCCGTCGTCGGCGATCCCGCCCATCCAGGGCAGACACAGAACCTGCCGTTCACCATCGAAGCTCCGTGCTGAGCGACTTTAGAAGAAGTCGGTGGCCGTGGTGCTGGTGCCGTTGTCGCACGTGATCGTCACGGTCCAATTCTTGAACTGCGGTACCGCGGGAACGATCTTGAGGTTGTAGGTGGAGTGGGCCTGCAGCGCGAAACCGCGGTTGAAGTTGTCGGTCGCGTAGGTGCATTGCGACGAAACACCACTGCGATCGGTGATGTCGGCCTCCCGACCGCCGACGATCGTCTTGAACGACACTGTCGGCCCCTGCAGTGGCGCCGGCGGGTTTGGCGAATTCGGCGGCGGTGGCTGAACCTGTCCATTCGAGCAGCCCGACACCACGATGTGGGCGCCTGTTTGATTCTGCAACTTGCTCTTCGCGGCGTTCTCAGCGGTTTGAACCGACGGGTCCGTCGCCGCCTCGATTTCGCCTGCGTCGTTGGCCGCCGCTGCGGCACAAGAGTTTTGGGCGCTGACTTCGAATACGCAGTGATTTCCGCCGTTGTTCTGGCAGTTCGACAGCGACGCGATCCTGGCCTGGTCGGCGTCGGGTCCGATCGCCATGCCTCCGATCGTTTGGACAGGCGGGTTGTCGTTGGCAAGGCCGACGGAGAGAGCGACATAGGCGTCCGCCGCGCTGGAGGTCGCCGTTGCGCCGAGCACGCCGGTGACGCTAGCTCCAGCCGCGAGCAGAACAGCGCCCGCGCCAAGTTGCAGACACCGTTGAAGGGTGATGTTGCTCATCATGACGCTGTCCTTTGTCTGAGGCGCCTGAGCGGCCGTATTTCGGAGCACCAATTGTTGAATTCGCTGGTGGTCGCTACGGGCTAGTTGTATGTCGGCTGAGTATTCGCTGATTTGTTGCCAGCGTGAGCACTTTCGACAATTTGGACACCATCAAAGTCCCAAGGTGACAGCGCCTTCACAGCGATATTCCAGCTTTAGGAATTTCGCTTGGAACTATTTGCTGCGTTAATTATCTTGCCGCAGCGGCGCGGCCTACTGTTTCGCGGTCGGCTTGTCGTTCCGGCTCCGGCGACCGGAGTGGTTGTCACGGTGCGACCGCCCGACGCCGGATTGAGACCCCGAACGTCGACGACGCCCGGAGCCGGCCTTCTTCGCGGCAGGAACCTTCGCAGCCGGGTCGTTGCGGGGTGCAGGCTGCCGGAACGGGGCTATGTCGCCGACGAGTGCCGTCACCGGCTCTGAGTGGGCAATGACTTCCTGCGGGCGGACATTGATCCCGGCCTTACGCATCAACGCCTGTGTGTCTCTGCGCTGCTCGGGCAGCACCACCGTGACCACATCGCCGGAATTGCCCGCACGCGCGGTACGACCGGACCGGTGCAGGTAGGCCTTGTGCTCCATCGGCGGATCGACGTGCACGACGAGTTCGACCTCGTCGACGTGCACACCGCGCGCGGCGATGTCGGTGGCGACCAGCACTCGCGCGTTGCCTGAGCTGAACGCAGCGAGGTTGCGATCGCGTGCCGGCTGAGAAAGGTTGCCGTGCAGGTCAACTGACGGCACGCCGGCCTCGGTGAGCTGTTTGGCGAGCTTGCGCGCCTGATGTTTGGTGCGCATGAACAGAATTCGGCGACCGGTGCCCGAGGCGAGATGGTGTACCAGTTCTTTCTTGGCCTGCACGCCCGCCACGTGGAAGACGTGGTGGGTCATCTGAGGCACGGGTGAGTGCACCTCGTCGACGGAATGCGTGACCGGATGATGAAGGAACCGCTTCACCAGCTGGTCGACGCCGTTGTCCAACGTCGCGGAGAACAGCAGTCGCTGCCCGCCCGCGGGTGTGGCCGCCAAGATCCTGGTGACTCCCGGCAAGAAGCCCAGATCAGCCATGTGATCGGCTTCGTCGATGACAGTGACCTCGATCGAGTCGAGATTGAGGACTCGCTGCCGCATCAAGTCTTCGAGACGGCCGGGGCACGCGACCACGATGTCGAGACCGGAGCGCAGCGCCGACACCTGGCGGTTCTGCGGCACGCCGCCGAAGATGGTGGTCACCTTCAGGTTGAGCGCAGCAGCCAGCGGTTGGAGGGTCGCGGCGATCTGGGTCGCGAGTTCACGGGTGGGCGCCAGGATCAGGCCGCTCGGTCGGCCACGACGTTGCATGGCCGCAAGCCGAGTGACCAGCGGGATGGCGAACGCGAGTGTCTTTCCGCTGCCAGTCTTGCCGCGGCCCAACACATCTCGTCCGGCGAGCGTGTCGGGAAGCGTCTTCTCCTGGATCGGAAAAGGGGTGCGGATGTCGCGCGCGGCGAGCGACCGGATCAGTCGTTCGTCCACGCCGAGATCAGCAAAGGATTGTGAGCTTGTAATGGTGAGTGCCTTTCAGGCATCAGGTTGCGCTTCGCCATGCGGATATCGGCACGAGCGAGCGCAAGTGTGGCGAGATTGCCGGTGGGCAATATCGATCGCCGCGAGAAAACCTTGTGCTGTGTGCACGGTTGGGAAGTGATCCACGACGTTGTCGGCTCGTTCTATCGAACGCCGACGTTGAGACCATCCTACCGGTTGGCCCGCTGAGCTGGGAAATCGACCGACGTGAGGTCGGTCACCCGCCCGCGGGCACGATCGGCGTTGGCGTCGTCGATGTCGAGGTACTGTCGCTGTCCTGGGAGGCGTCGTCCGCGGGGGGTGCAGCCTGTCCGTCCGGCATCACGATCGGGGTGGCCTTGTCCGAACCAGAATCGCCGCTGCCCTTGCCGGAATCGCTGAGGCCGGCGGTCGAGATGTCCGACGGCGGCCAATCCAACTTCGTCGGCGGCCACATCTTCGACTCATCGGAGCCTGAGCCGGTATCGAGGTAACCGCCCGCGTCCGAGTTGTTGTTCGTATTGCTGTTGTCGTTGGTGTTGTCGGCCAACGCGATTCCGGGCGACGTCAAAACTAGCGCCGCCCCGACAGCTCCTGCACATAACCTCCGCACCCTGCTCATAGCGTCAGGATGTCCCCGTATGTATTGACGCTGTCGTCTCCGTTGTCGGTGCTGATCCCCGCGTAAGCGAAGAACCGCATCACCACGGGACCGGCACAGCCGTCGACCTTGACGTGCGCGTCGTGCACGGTGATCTCGCCGTTGCGTCCCTTCAACGCCTTCTTGCCAAGCCCCATCGTGGTGATGTTGCCGGGCAGGATGTTCACCGAGATGCTCGGGTCGATGTCGGCATACGCCGACGGCCCGAGACCGCCGAGCCCGATGCCGTTGCCGATGTTGACCCCGGCGCCGATGTCGCCACCGAGGCTGAAGTTGCCGCCCTGGCTCAGGTCGACCTGACAGCCCAGCTGCACACCCAGAATCAGTTCACCCGAGTTGACGGCCGACTTGCCGCTACCGTCGATCTTGGCCGACGCCTCCCCGGTGACGAAGGCCTCTTTGGTCAACGCGGTCGCCGCCATGTTCGGAACCGAGTTGACCGTCATCTTCGACAGCGAGGCCGTCACGTGCCAGCCGTCATCCGTGTCCGCCGACTGCGAAACGTCCGCTATCGGTACGGGATCGGCGTGGGCGACGGCGGCGCTGACGAGCAGAAGGCTCGCGACGACGACGGCGGACCGAAAGAGTATGCGCACAGCCCAGCCTCCGTCGTCGGGCGTCGGCGCTCACTGCGCGCCTCGTCGCCGCGATCGTATGGAGTGGATCTGCCGATTGGCTGGCAACCGCCTGGCTGTGCAACCCGCCCGCCTTCAGGCGGGACTCAGTCAGCCTTCGCCGCGTCCGGAACGCGCCGAGCGACAGTCGCATCGATGAGTTCGCGCAGCGCGGGTACCTCGTCGAGCAGGCGGTGGAGATCGTCGCGGTCGATATGCAACACCTCGGCTCGACCCGTCGTCGTCACGGTCGCCCCACGCAGTTTGCCGCGTTTGAGGGCAGATTCGCCGATCACCTCGCCCGGCCCGACCGTGGCGATGTGGTTCTGGCCGACGTACACCCCGGCCTCTCCGCTAAGCAGGATGTAGCAGGCGTCCGACACCGTCTGCTCACGGATCAGGGGCCACGGCCCCGACGTCGAAGTGCGGTGCGCCGCTTTGACGACACGCTTCAGGTCGCTGTCAGAGAACTTCGCGAACTGGTCGAATTCGCGCAGCAAGCGAACGTCATTGTCTTGTTCCTTCATGCGGACGGCCTCCTTCTCGCGGGCGATCGAACGCTCGCTCATGCTGGTCTCTCCCCGATTCGCGGTCCGGTCTGTCATCGGGAGCGTAGCGAAGAACCGCATCCCATCAGCGCAAACCGCAAAACCTCGCTTGCTGGATTCCGACCGCGCGAGGCTGGTTCACGGAGAATTTCAGCCGGTCGGTGGTGTCAGCGTGGCGGTGCGACGCCGGCGGTCGCGACAGACGGGTCAATTCTGTCGGCGCCGGGATCAGGCGACGTCCCCATCTTTGGTCATCGACAACCGCACCTGATTCCGCTCATCGCGCGTATGTTAACGCTATTCGTCAACGTTGTTGACAGGATGCCGGAACCGGCGTTGACTGGACATCAACCCACCAGATGAGAGGCGCGCAGATGCTTGTCATCGTTGGATTGAGTGTGGTGATCGGCGCCGCGATCGCGCATGCGGCCAGTGCAAAGGCGGCCCACCCACCGACCGAAAATATGCGTGCCCGGCTATCGCCTCTCGGGGTGGACCGGCGCGATGTTCCTCTTTCGGATCATGGTCGGTGCGGTGGCGCCGCTCAACCGCAGTGCTCTCTGGCCTGGCTGCCCGCACACCACGGACCCCACACCCGACGCGCAGCAGCCCACATCGCGTTCACGAACCGAGCCCACGACACCCGACTCCAACACCAACAACGAGCAGACACCGCCGTACGTCACCGCTGAGCTGACCGCGGACCCGAGCCGACACAGAGACATTCGTCGGTTGCTCCGGCGACGTGAGCGCCTTCGTTCCCGCATCGACTTCCTCCGAGCACGACCAACCTGACAGGACGAAATGCCGGCCAACACAATCGTTTTGATCGTCGTCTCGCGATGGCGGCACTCTGCAGGGCGGGCCCTACACCGCGACACGCCGGTGAGGGTCTCATCCTCGGAGTCGCCATGACCGGAAGAACCACTTCTCGCAGCCATTCTCGATCACTGGCCACGCGTCAAGCCGCAGGATTCGATACTCGATGGACGACGTCGTCAGTGGCTATCGTCAGCGCACGCGGCGACATCGACGGGGCGAACGCGTGCTCCCTCACCGATTATGCGGTCGTCAACGCGGTGCGATGCCGAGGAATCGTTCTGGACTTGAGTGGTCTGGAATTCTTCGGCACCGAAGGTTTCTTTGCACTGCACAGAGTCTCGGTTGGTTGCGCACACGCCGGAATCGGGTGGGTGTTCGTACCTGGTGCTGCAGTCACACGACTGCTGCACATCTGCGACCCGCACGGATCGCTGCCCGCCGCCGGCACCGTCGGAACGGCACTGGCCAGCCTCTGTTAGCGGGGCGCAAGCAATTCGTTAGGAAGCGCCAGTCGGTTGATGGTTCGTAGCGTTGAAAGATATTGGTGTACCAGCGAACTGCTGTTATAGGGCAGGTCGTATTTGTCACAGAGCGCCCTCACCCGCACCGCGATCTGTGCATACCGGTTACTCGGCAGGTCGGGAAACAAGTGGTGCTCGATCTGGTAACACAGGTTGCCGCTCGAGAACGCCATCAGCGGACCCGCTTTGAAGTTGGCGGCACCCAGCATCTGCCGCAGGTACCATTCGGCCCGGGTTTCATCTTCGAGTACGTCTTCGGTGAACTTCTGCGCACCATCGGGGAAATGCCCACAGAAGATCACGACATACGCCCACAGGTTGCGCAGAAGGTTGGCCGTTGCGTTCGCAGCCAAGGTTCTGCGCCACCGAGATCGGCTCAGCGCCGGGAAGAACACGTAGTCCTTGAGAGCCTGGCGGCTGATCTTTCCGATCAACGCCCGCACCTGCGAACCCTTTGCGGCGGCTGACCCCGCCCCAATCCGCTCCAGATCGACGCCGTGCAGGGCGATGCCCCATTCGAATGTCGCCGCCAACAACAAGTTCTGCAGCGGCTGCAGCAGATATTGTGGCTCCCACGCCTGATCACGGGTTACCCGCATCACCCCGAAGCCGAGATCGTCATCTGCGCCGAGCACGTTGCTGAACACGTGGTGGCGGTAGTTGTGCGAGTACTTCCACTGCGCGGTGACCCCGACCATGTCCCACTCCCAGCCGCTCGAGTGAATCTCGGGGTCGTTCATCCAATCCCATTGGCCATGGAGGACGTTGTGGCTGATCTCCATGTTCTCGACACTTTTCGCATAGGCCAGCGCCACGGTGCCCAACACCCAGCCGGCCCGTGACCGGCTGCCGCCGATAAGCAACCGCCCGCCCAGGTCAAGGAGCCGTTGGAAGTTGATGGTGCGCCGGATATAGGCGGCATCCTTCTCACCGAGTGACTCCTCGATGTCGCATCGAATGGCGTCCAGTTCGTACCCGAGGGCCTCGATGTCAGTCTTGTTCAGATGCGTGTACGCAGCGATGTCGGCAATTGCCAATGGGATGTCCTGGTGAACCGTGCGGAATTGGTGGGCTCTTACGTGAACCGGAAGCTGAGAACGGACACTGGCCGTGACTTGACGATGTCTGACGGCGACGCGTCGGCGTATCCCCAGCTTAGCGCTGACAACGTTATACGTCAACGCTGTAGACCCACGTCGCAGGCATAGCGCCCGCCGCCGGGCAGTAGGAGTAAGGTCACGGAATCGGGACCATCCAGGCCCCCACAATCAAGGGGCGAGAAAAATGTCTGATAAATCTCCTCGACAAACGATGTCCAAGAAGTCCGGAAAATCTCTGAAAGAGAAGCGTGCCGCCAAGCAGGCCAAGACAGCGGCGAAAACGTCGTCCGCCGAAGCGTTATTCCATGACAAGAAGCGCTGAGGCGCAACCACTTTCGCTGGGTATTCTGGCTCGCTCGCGCAAGCCAAACGAGCGTAGATTACCAATACATCCAGCACATTTCAGCAGGATCGACAGTCGCGTCCGGCCGCGAATCTTTCTTGAGCGTGGCTACGGCTCGGATTTTGGCGCCACTGACGACGCGCTGAAAGGTCTCGTCGGTGGAATCGGCACCCGAGAACAACTCATCGCCGACTGCGACGTCATCCTGCTGCCCAAAGTTCAGGCCGAGGACCTCGCGGAACTCAGTGCGGGACAAATCGTCTGGGGCTGGCCACACTGCGTGCAGGATGACGCCCTGACGCAGACCGCCATCGATCGGCGGTTGACAATCATCGCTTTCGAGGCGATGAATCACTGGCAGCGCGACGGCGGGTTCGGCCTGCACGTGTTTCACAAGAACAACGAGCTCGCGGGCTACTGCTCCGTCCTGCACGCCATGCAACTGATAGGGATCACCGGCAGCTACGGTCGCCGTCTGCGCGCAGCAGTGATCGGGTTCGGCGCCACCGCCCGTGGCGCGGTCACGGTTTTGAACGCCCACGGCGTCGACGATGTGCGTGTGCTGACCAACCGAGACGTGGCCGCCGTCGCTTCGCCGATTCACTCCACCCAGATCGTCCAGATGGGACAGGACCCGGATACGCCGGAGCGGACCTGGGCCGATCTGCCGGACGGCCCGATCCCAGTGGCCCGCTTCCTCGCCAACAACGACATCGTCGTCAACTGCGTCCTTCAAGATCCCAACGCACCGCTGGTTTTCGCTACTGAGAGCGACTTGGCGTCGTTTGCTCCCGGAAGTTTGATCGTCGACGTCTCGTGTGACACCGGTATGGGTTTCAGCTGGGCACACCCGACCTCGTTCACCGACCCGATCACTGAGGTGGCAAGCGGTGTGCACTATTACGCTGTCGACCACAGCCCGTCCTACCTCTGGAACTCTGCGACCTGGGAGATCAGCGAGGCGTTGTTGCCCCATATCGAAACCGTCCTGGCCGGCCCGTCGACATGGGATAAGACTCCGACGATCTCCCGCGCCATTGAGATCCGCGATGGTGTCGTTCTCAATCCCAGCATTCTGTCGTTTCAGCACCGCGTCGACGCCTATCCGCACGTGATCCTGGACAATCGCACCGAGCCGGCACGTTCAGCGCGTTAGCCTATCGACACCAGCTCATCGATGGAGTCCCTGGGAAGGTCGCCGTCGACAACGGCCGTGACCTCCAACTTATTCAGGGTGATCGCACCCTTGTGATTGTCCAAGAATGCGGTATCAGCGGCATCGCGTCCGGTGGCGATGCGTACCAGGGTTTGTCGCGGCGCCAACAGTGTGCCGTCGACCACCCGCCAGTGCCCCTCGACGAACGCCTCGGCAACCGCATGAAAGTCCATCGGATACAGGCCAGGCGCGTACACCGAAACCAGCCGGGCCGGCACATTGACGGCCCGGAGTAGGGCCACCACGAGGTGCGCATAGTCGCGGCACACGCCCTCGCCGGCAAGCAAGGTGTCCGTCGCACCGTCGATGGGGTCGCTGGATCCCGGCACGTACTTGAGCCTGGTGCCCACCCACGAGGACACCTTCTCCAACAACGTGGTCGAATCGACATAGTTGCCGAATTCCGTTGCAGCGAAGCCGAAGAACTTGTCGGCCTCCGCATAGCGGCTGGGACGAAGGTACATGGACAAGTCGTACTCGGTTACCGGCGCGGGGTCGGTCCGACCGATGACGGTCGCGGCGTAGTCGACCTTGAGGTTGCCCCCTGAGATGTCCAGCTTGTGAATGCGGTTGCCGTGTACACCACTGATCTCCAAGGGCTGCACGGGCTTACCGTCCAACACGAACGTCAGCGACTCCGACACCTCGGCATTGGGATGCGGCGCGACAGCAATCTGGAACTCCAGCGTCGTCGGCGCCGTGATTTCGACTTCGAGCTCTGCCCCGACATCTCGTTTCAAGGTGCCGATGAAAGGAGTGCTATCAGACAACGCGAGTTTGCCTTTGCGATGAACCCTCCGAGCCGCTCGGCGCCGACCCGTCTTCTGGGTCGGTCGCTTGCCTTTCGGCTGCCCCACCTTCGGAGTCCCACACGGATTCCGCTGAAGCCCTTTCCCTGTGTCTCGTCCTGCGCCGAACACCTGCGCGCAGTATTTCGGTTACGGTCAACGACTTGCGGGCGGGCGCTTGGGGCGGTCCACCCATGTCGGCATGCGGTCCACCCATGTCGGCATGATTGTTGATGGCGCGTGGCTCGGTGATGTGCGTCATGATTGGTCTCACTATCTGCCCGCGTAGCGGACTGTGGTCGTTCAGGTTGCGGTTCCGGCGCCATCGGGCGATGCGGAACCGCCTGGATGCCGGATCGTGGCGCGCCGAAGCCGACGGTTGTTCATGGGTTCGCGCGCCGACTTCTGCTGTTCGAGCTGCCGGATCAGCTCACGCTTGGCTTCGGAGAGCGCGCGGTTGATGTCTGGGTTCTCTGCGACCGCCACCAGCGGCGGTTGGCCGGGCAGGGTGGTGCGCAAGGTGACGCGCTGCTCCCTGCCGCCGCGGTCCTGCAGGGATACGTCCAGGTCCACATGGCGCGGGTCCCACTTTCCCAGGTGCGGCCCGAGCGCCGACAACATCTCCACAAGGTGTGGATGTTCCTTTGCAACGAAACCGACACCTACGTGGATCGCATTCTCACGAAAAGCGTCTCGCTGTTGACTCTCGTACTTCCTCATCGTGGTCGTTCTCCTTTGATCGAGCGCAGTTCGTGGACTAAAGGTCAGAAGTGTCGCGCCGTCGCCAGGCGTCGAGCGTGCTGCAAGGTTGAGATCACTGCCAGGGTCGATTCCGCGTTCTGGTTGCCGCTCACGCCGTCGGCATGCAGACGGTCGTATCCGCCACCGGTGTCGGGGTCCCACATGGGCTCCCCCGCGTCGTTCGCACCCAGAAACCAGGCCGCTGCGGCTGCGACGCCGGCGGACCAGATCGGGCTCGGGTCCACAACAGCGGCGCGCGCGCAGGCATTGGCGAGAGTGGCCACTTCGATGGGCTGCTGGTCGAAGCCGGGCCCGCTGTCTTCAGCGCCCCTGCCCGCAATCGGGGTCGGCGAAAGATGGTCGCCGGCCGTTTCGCAGTCGATCAGCCACGCCAACAGGTCAAGGCCGCGCCGTCGCAGCGTCGCGTCGGCGAGCACGACACCCGCAGCGATCATCGCCTCGGGGAGAACGGCGTTCGCGTAGGTGAGTCGCGGCTCAGGCCACGGCCACGCAGTGTCGCCGTTCGGTGCGGCGACCATAGCCGCGTAGTCGGTGACGAGCTCGCGTGCGGCGTGGTGCTCGGGGTCGTGGCCGAGCATTTCGGCGGCACCCACCGCCGCGAACGCCATCGCCCGCGACGACGCCGACCGCTCCTGTGCGGCCCGCTCGAACAGGACGATGGCCGACTGCCGAGACCAGGCGACGTTACTGTGCCCCACGGCGGTCCCGAGGCCCCAAATGCACACGCCCCAACTGTCTTCCAGGGTCGGTTCGTCTAGCCAACGTCCAGTCCTGTCCATCCGGTTGCGGCAGGCGCCCTTCAGTGTCAGAGCCTCGCCCACGAACCGCAGAGCGATTCCGGCCAGGCCGTTCAGTGTCGGGTCGGGGCCGGGCTCTCGGGTGGCGACAACAAGCACGCGGGCTGCGTCATCGGTGCAGTAACCGTCCTCGGATGTGGACTCGGCGAGACTCGCGTGCTCATACGTGCCGCGCCGGTCGGTCAATGACAACAGGTGGTCGAACCTCGGAGGCGGGGCGAAATAGTTCATATCACTGCCGGGCGTTCGGCGATGAGCCGGTGCGCCAGCCGCAAGTACTCGTCGACCACGGCGGGCCAGGCCATCTCTGGCGCCAGCCGACGCGCCTCGGCCGCCATCGAACCGGCAAGGCGCGGCTGCGTCAGGATGCTGCGGATTGCGGCCACCAGCGCATCGGGATCGTCATGGTCGACGACAATTCCCGCCCCGCCGGAGAGGAGTTCTTCTGCGTGCGGAAACGCGGTGGCCACGACCGGCCGGCCGCTCACTACGGCGTCGACCAGAACGCCAGAGGTGACCTGATCCGTTGAGTCGTAGGGCAGTACGACGATCGCCGCGGATTGTACGAGGTCTGGAAGTGATGACCTGTTCCAGTAGCGGCCGTCGAGGGATACCGAATCCGCGACGCCGATGCGCGTCGCTTGTTCCATTCGGGCATCGCGGTATGCTTCGCCGTCGGCAGCCAGGACTCGTGGGTGCGTCGGTCCCGCGACCAGATACCGTGGCCGGCCGGGCAAGTCCTTGAGCGAACCCATCGCCTCGATCACGCGCTCGATGCCCTTCCCAGGGCCCAGCAGTCCCCACGTCAAAAGCGTTGGCCGACTCGGGCGCCTCACACGCGGCCCACTCGGGACGATTCCGCCGTGTGAGATCATGACGACCTTACGGCGATCGACGCGGTAATCAGAACACAACCGTTGTCTCGCTACCCCGGTCATGACGACCACTCGATCTGCCGTGGCCGCGATCCACTCGAGTTGCGATTTTTGTTTGGCGGTAGGGGTTTTCAGGATCGTATGGGCCACTACGACCGACGGCACACGTAGCATGTCGATGATGTTCACCAGCTCGCCTGCGTCAACATTCCCGTAGGTGCCGTCGTCATACTGGAGCACTGCGATGTCGCTCTGGTTGAGCAGTTCGACACACTCCCCGACCGATCGGGCTGAGCCATTGACCAGCTCTCCGACAATCCGGTCGTCTGACGAGGGCGAACCGTCGGCCACCCGTACCACGCTCACGTCGGCGCCCATCACGCACAACCCATCAGCGAGGGCGGCGCTGAATGTCGCCACGGCGCCCAGGGTCGGCGGAAAGGGGCTGAGGAGGCCGACACGGGTGCGTGTGACTGGGTGTTGCGGCCGAACAGCGGGCGCCAACGATGGATAGACGGGCGGAGCGCTCAACGTAGTTCCGATTGACGGTTGTTCCCGGCGTGTCCGACGTGAGCGGTTGCTCGGCAAAGCAGTGGAAGACAACTTATGCATTCCGGACTGGCTGGATTCCCAACCATTTCAACACTACACCAGGGGTGATGCGGCGACACCTAAGGGGTGATCGATGGTCGAAAAACACGAATCAGCCTGCAGCGAGCAAAGATTCACATTGATCCAGCCTTCGATCGAGTGCGATGGTCGGGGTCGACGGCGTCGTCGACGACGTGGGAACTGCGCATTATGGGCCCGACACCGTTGCCTCGGTATCTCGACGCCGCATTCCGCTGAGCCGGGCCGACCGCGGCCAGCAGCATCCACCGGGTGCCGACGGGTGCCAAAACCGATGATCAGCGTCGATACGTCTCTCGGGAACCACCGCCACCTTCGTCTCCTGTCTCGCCACCCTGACCATGGCGGCCGCCGTGCTCAGCGCAGGCAGCGCTCGGCGACCTGTACGGCATGCGCCGCATGTGCCTGATCGAGCTGTCCGGCGCGATCATCTTCAGCGCGCTCGCTGCCGTCGCGCCGATGGCCGCCGTCGTGATGGTCGCCAGAGCCGGCGTCGGCGTGACACTGGCGTTCCTCATCGGCCTGTCGCTGGCGATCACCAACGCGGTGTTCCCACCCGGCCGACGGGCCGCGGCGATCGCCGCGTACTTCGGCGTCGGCTACGCCGTCGCCACCCCGCTGCCCGCACTCGGTGGCGCGCTGGCGCATGCAATCGGTTGGCGCGCATGCTTTCTCGTGGTGCCGGTGATCGCCGCAGTGGGCCTGGCCATCACCTGGCGGTTCGTACCCGAAACGGCGCCAGCGGAATCACCTCCGTCGCCGTGGGCCTGGTGGCCGGCTGCGCGTTCGTCATCCATGAGCGCCGCACGTCGGCTCCAGCGCTGGACATGCGGGTCTTCCGCTCCAGCCAGTTCAACGCTGCCGTCACCGCCGGCGTGGTGTTCAACATCGTCCTCGGCGGGTCGATGGTGCTGTTGTCCTTCTACCTGGTCACCATCCGCAAGGAATCGCACGAGGTATTCGGCTTCCTGCTGATTCCCGCCACCGCGATGGCGGCAGTCGCGGCCTTCTCCGCAGGTCCGGTGGCCAATCGCCTCGGTACTCGCACCGTGTTGATCAGCGGGCTTGTCGTCATGTTCGCCGGTCTGATGGTGCTGAGGACATTCGACCTGGACACGTCGCGGCCCGTCGTCTTCGCCACCACTGCGCTCATCGTCGTCGGCGGCGCCCTCGTCACAACACCGCAGGCCACGATCATGATGAGCAGCGCACCAGACGACCTCGGTGGGCGGTCTCCGCCGTCAAGAGCACCATCAACGAGGGCGGATACTCGCTCGGGCCTGCCCTCTTCGCCCTGGTTGGAATCAACCTCGTCCTCACCGACATGGTGCACGACCTCTCCCACTCCGGAATCACCCGCAATGAGACGCGCCAGGCGCTGCTGACGGCGCACGGTGGCCGCGAGGCGCATCTGATCATGGCCGTCGGGCCCGTCGTCGCAATCATCTTGGCGCTCTGGCTGATCAAGCCCGCACGGACTGAGACACCATTAAGCGCACACAAAATAAAATGTGGGCTGGTGGAAAGTTTCCACCAGCCCACGCAACGTAGAACTCGCTAGACCGCCGTTACACCGACTGCCTGAGGACCCTTGGCCCCCTGCGTGACCTCGAATTGAACCCGTTGGTTCTCCTCGAGCGACTTAAAACCGCTGCCCTGAATTTCCGAGTAGTGCACGAACACGTCGGGTGCGCCACCGTCGGGAGCGATAAAGCCGAAGCCCTTATCACCGTTGAACCATTTAACGGTTCCTTGCGTCATACTTTCCAACTTCTCTCAATCTGAACGGATGTCGAAGAACACCCAGTGAAACGGTAGCACGGGCGAGCGCGCAGGTCACAGCGCGCAGGTTACCCGGCATCGAGCGCTGTTTTGCTCATGCATTATCTTGCGCCGAGCATTATTCCCGGCGTGGTCGAAGGAGTCGCTCGATCAACTCCAGAAGCGTCCCTTCTTCCAACGCTTTTCGTCACCTTTAACGTCGGTCCACGCTCCCGACGCATAGCTGTACGGCTCTTTCGCGCCGCCACGGATGACGTCAAGCCTGCCGTCATGGTGCTTGACGTAGGCGTCACCGAACCGCATGAACTTATCGGTAGCGCCATCCGGGAGTGTCACGGTAACTGTCATGATCGAGGGCTTTTCCTTTTCCGATCGAGCATGTCCACTCTCGACCGAGCTGCCCGACACTGTTGACGCTACGCCCATTCCTGCCAGTGGTGGTGTTCAGGCTACGGAGTACGGTCGAGAGATCGGGACCATCCAGACCCCCAACATCAAGGGGCCAGCAGTGTCTGACAAGTCTCCTCGACAGGCTATGAGCAAGAAATCCGGGAAATCACTCAAGGAGAAGCGCGCCGCCAAACACGCCAAATCGGCGGCAAAGGCAGCGTCGGCCGCCGACGCGGTGTTACAGGACAAGAAGCGCTGACGCACAACGACTTTCGCCAGTAAATCAACCTCGCTCGCGCACACCAATCTGAAGCACGGGACGATCTTTCACAAATGGCCTCGAGCGAAGGCGATTACGTAACTCAAGTCGCCTGGACGGAAGTGCCTGCGAGGAGGGATTCGACACTCGTGACATCGTCTGCGGCTGCGGCGGCCATCACGATCGAGTGGGCAAGGTCAGGGTCAGTTTGCGCCGGGACGACGAGCAGGACAATTCTGTTGCCGTGAGCGTCGAGAACTTCTAGCGTATTGGGCCGTTGCCCGTGGTATCCGTCGAGCCGAACCGTGCATCCGCCGCCGAAAGTCAGTCGCCGCGGTGCCGTTGCCCACCCGTCGAGGTTGTACATCACCCGCGTGACGGTGCCAAGGCGCACCGACAGCACCGAGAGCAGGTCGGGAAGTTCTTTCGGCAGATCATCACTGTGCGGCCACCATGCCCCATCGACATATCCGCTGATTGGTGCCTTGCGCTTCAATCGGAGCCGCGGGGTGTTCTCGGGTCCCCCATGACGTGGGCCGGCGACGGCCGCACTTCGTTGTAGTGCCATGGGCACGATCCTGTCCGAGCCTCGAATGGCCCAATACAACCGAATCGGCGACGACGCAATCTCAGATGGTCGCGTGCGGCATGCCGCCGATGTCATCATTCTACGCGCCGGCTACCTGGGCGGATCCGGCGCCAGCATGGTGCGCCCCGGATCAGCCTCCGATGTAACGTTGGCGGTGAACCGTTTCGTCCTCAGCGTGATCGGCTCCGAGGGCCGAACAAGATCATCGCGCGATCCGATTCGTGCGCCGACTCCTACACTGACGTGTCGTGTCGGCTTCGAGGCTAAGGAATCATCCGTGGATGGCGCTGGTTCGCAATGAAAATTACCGTGCTCGAATCGATTTCGGCTATCCGGGCTGACGTCACGACAACGTCGCGCCAAACTCGGTGATGGGGCAGCCTCTCGGCGGCACGACCCGGCTCACGCTGGCGCCCAAGCTCGGAAATGCGCTGGACGGGGCCTGGTGGCCGCACACGTCGTCGGTCGCGCGCGAACTCCCCGATCTGATCGATGCTCTGAAACGACCACTGGGCCGGGTCGTCAACATCGATGTCAACTGGTCCGCTCTGGCGGGTCTGCCAAATCTCAACGCCCTCAATTGGCGCGGTCACGCGGCGGTGCTCGGCCGCGACGCCCGCCATCAACGCGTGATGACCCTGACTGGTCGCCGTGCCCGGGCGCGCCTCTTGGTCGTGCCGTCGCATACCAGCACAGCCCTCGCCGTCATGTTGCTTCGTCGAGCCGCCAGCCTCCCCATCTTGTACATCCACCAGAACACCGAGGCATTCCGGGTGGCAGACGGACTTATTCGCGCCGTGCGCGCCGCAGAGCCGTCGAGTGCGACGCCCGCAGCAGGCTCAGCCTGAGACAGTGCGACCGACGTCACCGGGTCCGCCCCGGGCACACGATCGGGGTGCGGCGAGCCATTGACGCAGTTCGACGACCTTGTTGCCGACTGGGATCTGCGCGCCGACGGCGATGTGGTCCGCACCTCGCGCTCCGTCGTGCTGCCCGTGCGGACGTCCGACGGCGCTTCGGCTGCGCTGAAGATCGGAAGCTCCGAGCACGAGCACGTGGTGCTGCGACGGTGGAACGGCGACGGGTCGGTGCGGCTGTTGCGGGCCGACCCCCATCGAGCGGCTCTGCTTCTGGAGCGGCTGCGGGCGGAGGCGTTGGTCGGCTTGTCGGACGTCGACGCCTGCGAGGTGGTCGTCGGGTTCTACCGTCGGCTTCACGTTCCGGCGATGCCGCAACTGCCGACGCTCGCTTCCCTTCTTGCGCAGTGGGCCGACGACTTCGCGTCACTTCCACGTAGCGCGTCGATCCCTCACCGGCTCGTCGAGCAGGCCATCGGTTTATGTCGCGACCTCGCTGGCGACCCAGGCGATCGCGTGCTGCACGGCGACCTGCACTACGGCAACGTCCTCGCCGCGGACCGCGAGCCGTGGCTCGCCATCTCGCCCAAGCCGCTCAACGGCGATCCCCACTTCGAGCTCGCCCCGATGTTGTGGCACCGCTGGGACGAGCTCGCCGACAACATCCGCTTCGGCGTTCAGCGCCGTTTCTATGCGCTGGTCGACGCTGCGGGCTTCGACGAAGACCGCGCCCGCGGCTATGTCCTCGTCCGCGTGGTCCGGCAGGCGACGCAGGATCCCGACCACCTGACCAAGTACGTCGCGCTCGCCAAGGCCGTGCAGGACTAATCACCGTGCCAGCCTCCGAGCGAATGTTTCGGTGACGATGACAATCTGCGTGGTCGTCAGCGACGAATAATTCGCTCCGAGCTTGGCAACTGCAAAAGCCGGCTGTCGTACAGTCGCCCCATGCCGATTCGCCGCTGCGCCGGGCTCGCCGCGCTCGTCTTCATCGCCGCAGCACTGATCCCAACCGCCGCCGCGCTGGGCGAGGCAGGTGACGACTGTGGCGCCGCCGCCCCTCCCCAAGCGGGCACTGTCACCGTCGCCGCGGGCACCATCTCCTGCGCCGACGCGATGGCCGTCGTCAACCGCTACTTGACCGATCCCTCACTCGTGCGTGACGGCGAGTGGGTGCATTTCGACGGCTGGGATTGCTGGGCACCGTCGCCCGAAGAGAAGGTGGTGAACGCCTTCGGCACGGAGTGCAGCCGCGGCGTCGACGACATCCAAATCCGCGGTTAACGGCTCGCCAGCACTACTTGCTCAGCGAGTGGTGAGCACGAGGCCGGGATAGCCCTGTGCCGCAACATCATCGAGATACTTGCGATAGTTGCCGAACCCGCCGATGTACGGCATGAACACCCGCTTCTTGCTGTCGATGTTCGACCCCAGGTACCACGACGACTGCGCCTTCGGGAACAGCGTCTTCTCCGCCGCCTCGCCGACGTGGATCGTCCACGCTTTCGCCGCGTCGCGACGCGGCTCGACCTCGGTGATGCCCCGCCGCCTCATTTCCAGCATCAACTCGATCGCCCAATCGACCTGCACCTCGGCGTGCAGCACCATGTTGGCCAGCACCGACGGGCTGCCAGGCCCGCTGAAGCTGAACAGGTTCGGCAGCCGCGGCACCATCACACCCAGGAACGTCAGCGGCCCGTCGGCCCACAACGCCGACAACCGATCCCCGTCCGGCCCAACGGGATCGATCCGCGTCATCGCCCCCGTCAGCGCGTCGAAACCCGTTGCGAACACGAGCACATCGCAGTCGTACGTCGCCTCGTTCGTGCGCACACCGTTCGGCGTGATGGCCTCGATCGGCTCGCGGCGGAGGTTCACCAGCCGCACATTGTCGCGGTTGAACGTCGCGTAGTAGCCCGCGTCGGTGCAGATGCGCTTGGTCCCGATCGGATGGTCGACCGGGATCAGGTCCTCCGCGACGGCAGGGTCGTCGACGATTTCGCGGATCCGTTCTTCTGCGAACCGCCGCGCGATGTCGTTGGCCGCCAACACCGATATCTGGTCGGGGAAGGTCTTGGCGAACAGCACGCCGCCGTCGCGCCAGCGCGCCCACATCGCGACGTCCCGATCCTCGGGATCCGTGTCGAGCGCGTTCTGGTGATACGTACCGTGCGGTGTCCCCGCCGCGGCGTACGCCGAGCGTCGCCGTCGCTCCGGATACTCCTCGCGGATGCGCTCGAGGTCCTCATCCGACCACGGGTAGTTCGGCATCGGGATCGTGTAGTTCGGCGAGCGCTGGAACACCACCAACGACTCGGCCTGCTCAGCGAGGATCGGCGTCACCTGTATGCCCGACGAGCCCGTCCCGACAATGCCAATCTTCTTGCCGCGCAGCGCTGGGTCCTCGCGCGGCCAAGCCGCCGTGTAGTACACCTCGCCTGCGAAGTCATCGAGCCCAGGGATGTCGGGCCGGTTCACCGCCGACAGGCAACCCGTTGCACACAGCAGGAAGCGGCCGCGGCGGGTCTCGCCTGCCGACGTCTCGACCACCCACTCGCCTGCCACCTCGTCGAAATGCGCGCCGACCACGTCGGTGTCGAACAAGTAGTGCTGTCGCAGGTCGAACCGGTCGGCGACATGATCCAGGTAGGCCAAGATCTCGGGTTGTGCCGCGAACCGTTCCGTCCACGTCCAGTCGCTCTGCAGTTCGTCGTCGAAAGAGTATGAGTAGTCGACACTTTCGACGTCGCAGCGAGCGCCGGGATAGCGGTTCCAGTACCAAGTGCCGCCGACGCTCGGCGCGGCCTCGATACCCAGCACCGTGAGACCATCCGACAAACACCGGTGTACGGCGTAGAGCCCTGCGAAGCCCGCGCCGATCACGATGGCGTCGACCCTCACACCGTCGCCTTCTCGTCCACCGCGACCAGCCGCCGCATATCGGACCACAGCAGTTCACGGGCAGAATCCGCCGCACCGAATGGCATCATCGTGGCAAAGCCATGGAACAAGCCAGGGTAATCGCGGTGCACCACAGGCACATTCGCGGCGCGCAGCTTCCGTGCATACGAGACACCCTCGCTGTGCAGTACATCGAATCCGGCGGTGACGAGGATCGCGGGCGGCAGGCCCTCGTGCGATTCGGCCCGCGCCGGCGCCACCAGATACTCCGGCGACGGCATCTTGTCGTCGAGGTACTGCCGCCAGTAGTACTGCATCGCGTCGCGGGTGTTGACGTATCCGGTCGAATACTTGCGGTAGCTCTCGGTGTCGAAGAACGGCTCGATCGCCGGATAGATCAGCACCTGCCCGACGGGCATCGCCGTGCCCCGTTCGCGACACATCAGCGCGGTGACGGCGGCCAGGTTGCCGCCCGCACTGTCGCCTGCGACGAACACCCGCGACGGGTCGATGCCGAGTTCGTCGGCGTTGGCCACCACCCAGCAGAATGCCGCGTACATGTCCTCCACCGCCGCAGGCGCCCGATGCTCCGGTGCGAGCCGGTAGCCCACCGACACGACGACCGCCTCGGTGAACCGCGACACCATCCGGCAGAAGCCGTCATGTGAATCGATGTCGCACAGCACGAACCCGCCGCCGTGCGCAAACACCACCGCAGGCCGGGGGCGGGTGTCTCCATGCGGCCGGTAAATCCTCACAGGCACATCACAGTCCGGACCGGGGATCAGCCGGTCGTCGGCACTGGCGACATCGCCGAGATTGGTGACGGCCAGCCGGCGCCCCACCATCACGGCCCGTGCTTCCTGGGCGGTCATCGTCTCGACGGCGGGATACCCATCGTTGGTGGCACGCATCAACCGCAGCACGCCATCGTCCATGATCCGAACCGTAACGCACGATCGCTGGCTAACATCACGAAAGTCAGCCTGAGGAGGTTCACGATGGCAGCTCCGAACCTGCCGCCCGGCTTCGACTTCACCGATCCCGACATCTACGCGACGCGGCTGCCGACGGAGGAGTTCGCCGAGGTCCGTCGTGCTGCGCCGATCTGGTGGAACGAGCAGCCGCCCGACGTCGGCGGCTTCGGCGACCGTGGCTTCTGGGTAATCAGCAAGCATCGTGACGTCCGCGAAGTGTCGCTGCGCAGCGACGTGTTCTCGTCGGAAGCCAAGACCGTCGTTCCACACTTCAATCCGGCGGTGGACGTCAAGGGCCAGGTCAAGGCCGCCAAGCTGTCGATGATCATGATGGACGACCCCGAGCACACCCGGCTGCGCAAGATCATCTCGCGCGGGTTCACCCCGCGGGCCGTCGAGCGGCTACGCGCCGAGCTCGACGAGCGTGCGCAGCGCATCGCCGCCGAGGCCGCCACCCACACCTCCGGTGACTTCGTCCTTCAGGTCGCGCGCGAGCTGCCGCTGCAGGCGATCGCAGGCCTGCTCGGCGTCCCGCTGGAGGATCGCGACAAGCTGTTCGACTGGACCAACCAAATGATCGGCGGTGATGACCCCGAGTTCGCAGAGTACGACTCGCTTGGCGCGACGACCGAATTGATCTGGTATGCCATGCAATTGGCGGCGCGAAAGAAAGAGGAGCCGGGCGACGACATCGTCAGCACGCTGATCGACTCCGAAGCCGACGGTCAGCTGACCGACGCAGAGTTCGGGATGTTCGTCGTCACGCTGACCGTCGCAGGGAACGAGACGACGCGTAACTCGATCACCCAGGGCATGATGGCCTTCGCCGACCACCCCGACCAGTGGGAGCTGTTCAAAGCCCGGCGCCCGAAGACCGCCGCCGACGAGGTCATCCGCTGGGCCTCTCCGATCACCGCGTTCCAGCGCACCGCGCTGGCCGACACCGAGCTCAGCGGAGTGCAGATCAAGAAGGGCCAGCGGGTGGTGCTGTTCTACCGCTCGGCGAACTTCGACGAGGACGTCTTCGACGATCCGTTCACCTTCGATATCCTGCGAAGCCCCAACCCGCACTTGGGATTCGGCGGCACCGGCGCGCACTATTGCGTCGGCGCCAACCTCGCCAGGATGACCATCGACTTGATGTTCAACGCGATCGCCGACCACATCCCCGACTTGAAGCCCGTCTCCGCACCGGAGCGGCTGCGGTCGAGCATGATCAACGGTATCAAGCACTGGCAGGTCGAATACCGATGACGCATCCGCGCGGTCTGTCTGCTCGTCATCGTGCTGTCCCTGTCACGCCCGAGACGCGCGGCCCAACGGTGCACCGTCGACCGCAACCTCTTCGTCACGCTGAGCCGGGGTGGCCGCGAGATCCCACTGTTCGATCGCGACAAATTCCCTGGCATGGGCACGTTGATGAGTAGCATGTTGTTCCCCCGGTTCGACGACGGCCGCATCGTGCTGTTCCACAACCGGTGGTGGAGCGCTCAGGGTTCGATCATCTCACCGAACAGGATCGACGACTTCTTTCTCGATATCTGCAGACGCGCCGGGAACGCGCCGCACTTCAGGCGGACGTGGCTGACGACCGGTCGTCCCGGCTGGGACGTGCGTTCGCTCTACTAGGGCAGCGGCAGGGGATCAAGCGGATTGCCGGCGGCGATCGACGCGCAATTGTTCGGTGCTGGCTTTCCGGCGAACCGGTCATGGATCCAGCCGATGGCCTGCAGCAGAAAGAGTCCGACGGCCGACGTGTGACTGAGCAGGTCGTACTGGTGGTAGGACACGACGGTCCCACGCGCGCAGTATTCGCGTGCAAGCGACCGGACGTCACCCGCGATCATCACGCCGTCACCCGGCCCGATCCCCGGCTTGTTCCCCGGGGTTCGCTCCGGAAAGCCGTTGGCGCCCTGGGCGATGAACAGCGGAATGGTCGGCGTGCCGCCAGTACCCATGATGAGTTTGTTGGCCAGCGTGACGAATAGCGGAAGGCTTTCCGGCGTCGGGTATTCACCGATGACGACATCGGTCCACTTCAATCCCCGGTACGGCGGCTGCCCAAGGACATGCACGATCGACGAACTCTGCATCGCACGGAAGAGATCCATACCCCGCGGCGTGAGATACGGCGTGAAGTCGACCTCGAACGCACGCGCGATCCCGATGAGCGCCATCGGCATCACCCCCGCCCAGACCTCCGTGCCCTCGACGTAGTACAGGTTGTGCGCAGGATGGACCAGAACGCCGCCGATGGCCGCACCGATCAAGCGGGCGTTGACATCTCGCGCGTATGTCGGTGCGAGTTCAGCAGCCCATTCGCTGGCGATCGCGCCTCCGGAGTAGCCGAGCAGTGCGACGTGCGCGTTGCTCGCTGTCTCGACCGCTGACGCGTTGAACGCGGCTTGGATCGAATCGAGGGTGTTCATGCCGTATTCCGGGCCTGCCGCGAAGTCGGCGCGCTGGCCTTCGGTGTCCGGCACGATCACTGTGTAGCCCTGCGCGAGAAAGATTCCGAACACCGCGAGTTCGACGCTGGAAACCAGGCCGCCGAGTGTCAGGCCCCCGTTGATCGCATACGACGGCTGATCATTGCGGTTCAGCGAGTCGTAGGCGGATTGGTACGACAGGATTCTCGTCGTATCGGGCTGGACCAGCGGCTGTATGACGGACGTGACGTTGGCGGTCGCCCTGCCGGTCTGGCTCGTCGAGCGGTACAGCAATTGCGTGGTCTTGAGCGGCGTCGGGAGTCCCAGGATATGGTAGGCGACGCTGCGCGTCGCGAGCACCGCACCTGGCGGATGCTGGTCGAGCGGCGTGGTGCCGGAGTAGGTGTAGAACGGGTCGTCCTTCGGCTGCGGCGGCAGCGCGCGGGCCGGCTCGATTTGTACGGGCAGCGCACTGGCTACGGAATAAAAGGCCTCTGGTGGCGGTGGTGTGGTCATCGCGTCGTCATCCCCCTTCTCCCCTGGCGAGCGCGCAGTCTTGTACGCAATATGCCCCTGAAAGCGTACATACCTGAGCGGTCACGCCGGTTCGAACGTGCGCCCGCGGGCTTCACGTTGCCACAGGACGCCGTCGCCCGCGGTGACGCCCTCGTGGATCAGCGCGCGTTTGAGGATCTTGTTGGTCGCCGTCTGCGGCAGCGCGTCGTTGATGCGGACGAACCTCGGCCACGCCTTCGCGGAGAGGTCGGGCTGTTCTGCCAGGAAATCTTCGAATCGCTTGGGCGATAACGTCGCTCCCTCGTTGAGGACGACGGCCGCCATCACCTGGTCGCCGACGCGCTCGTCCGGCACTGCGTACACCGCGACGTGATTGATCTCCGGCAGACGCAGCAGGATCCGCTCGATCGGGCCTGCCGCGAGATTCTCCCCGTCGACTCGCATCCAGTCGGCGGTGCGGCCTGCGAGGTAGATCCAGCCGTCGGCGTCGCGGTAGGCCAGATCGCCCGACCAGTACATGCCGTGCCGCATGCGCTCCTGGGTCGCCGCGTCGTCGTTGTAGTAGCCGGTGAAGCCGCCAACGCCATAGGTGTTGACCAGCTCGCCGACCGCCTCGTCGAAGTTGACCAGCGCGCCGTTGTCGTCGAAAAGCGCTGGCGCGCATTCAGTCACGGTTTCGGCGTGATACACGCTGACACCCGGATAGCCCTTGCCGATCGATCCCGGCGGACAGCCGTCCTCACGCATCACGACGACTGCGAACTCGCTGGAGCCGAAGCTGTCCACTACGCGACACCCGAACCGCCGCGCGAACTCGTCGACGTCGCGTTGGGTGGCTTCGTTGCCGAACGCCGCCCGCAGCGGGTTGTCCGCATCGTCGGGCTTCTCAGGCGTGGCCAGCACCAATGCCAGCGGCTTGCCGACGTAGTTCATGTACGTGGCGCCGTACCGACGGATGTCGGGCAGGAGCCGCGACGGCGAGAACTTCTCGGGCACCATCGTCGCGCCGCACGCCAGCGCCACCATCCAACCAGCGGCCACGCCGTTGGAGTGGAACAGCGGCATCGACAGGTAGCACACGTCGTCAGCCGTCAACTCGAACCGCTCGGCCAGGCTGGCGCCGCACATCACCGCCATCGCGTGCGCGAACCGCACGGCCTTCGGGTCACCGCTGGTGCCCGACGTGAAGAGCATGACGACGGGATCCATGCCTTCGACTTCGCGATGCGGCACAAGCGGTTCGGCCGATTCGACAGCCTTGCGATAGTCGGGGCCATCGACGTCGAGCACCGTGGCGTCGCCCAGGTCCAGGCCATCGAGCAACGGCATGTGTTCGGCGTTGGCAAGAACCAGCTGACAGTCGGAGCGCCTGATGTCGGCGGCGAGGCCGTCGCCGCGGCGCGTCGTGTTGATCCCGCACAGCACATATCCGCCGAGCGCGGCCGCCGCCATCGACCGCAACATCGCCGGGGTGTTTCCCAGCAGAGCGCCGACATGCATCGGGCGCGACGGGTCGGCCATGGCGATCAACGCCGACGCCTCCGCCGCCGCTTCGGCCAAGTGCTCGCGCCAGGTCCACGTGCGATCGCCGTGCATCATCGCGACGGCGTCGTCGTCCAGGCGTGCGCGCAGAAGCTGCTGCACCGTCTCAAACATCGTCGCCTGGTCGCTCGGACAAGCCTCGCTCCGTGGCGGGCCTGTACCGCAGCAGCGTGATTCCCGCGTCGGGCACATCGCAGAAGACCGGTGTCACGCGCATGCCGATGCAAATGTCGTCGAGTTCGACGTCGACGAGTTCGGTGCTCACCCGCGGGCCGACGTCCCACTCGACGACGGCCAACAGCTGCGGCAGCTTCTCCGCCCACGGCGGCCCGGTCGGCCTGCGCGCGACGGTGTAGGTGTACAGCGATCCAGCGCCGTCGATCTCCCGCCACTCCAGGTCGTCGGCCAGTGTTCCGGGCGCAAGCGTGCGCGGGTAGAACACGTATTGCTCCGCCGACGGCGAATACTGGATCAGAATCCGATGCTCCCGCAACGCATCCCAGAACGGCTGCGACACCGGCGTCGGCTCCGGCAGTGGTGCGGTCACGTCAGTCACCACCCAGGATCAGCGCGACCTGCTCGCTCATGATGCCGCCGTTACCCGTGACGAACGCCGCGTTGCAATCGGCGACCTGCGCGTCGCCGCCACGGCCCATCACCTGGCGGGCGCCGTCGACGACGTGATGCATGCCGCCTGCCATACCCGCCTGGCCATACGAGAGCTGTCCGCCCGCGGTGTTGATCGGGAAGTCGCCGCGGAAGGTCAGGTCGTGGTCCGTCAGCCATTTCATGCCCTCGCCCTTGCCGCAGAAGCCGGCGTCCTCGAGCGTCATCAGGACGGTGATCGTGTAGCAGTCGTAGATCGACGCCATATCGACGTCGGACCGCTGCACTCCCGCCATCGCGAACGCCCGCTCCGCGGCGCGGGCGATCGGCGTGCGGATGAGGTCGTCGGCGTAAGTGGGTGTCTTGAACCGGATGTGCTCGCCGAAGCCCTTGATCCACACCGGGCGATGACGGGCGCCGCGCGCGACGTCGGCGTTGGCAATCAGCACGCCGGCGCCGCCCTGCACCCGCATGACGGTCTCGAGCATGTGGATCGGGTCGGCGATCACCGGACTGTTCAGCACATCGTCGACGGTGATCGGCTTGCCATGGAACACCGCGCCGGGATGCGCGCAGGCGTTCTCGCGCTGGTGCACTGCGATCCGCGCCAATGCCGCGGCGTCGTAGCCGAATTCGGCCGCGTAGCGCTGCGCGATCTGCGCGTATGGGCCGTTCTGGCCGACGTTGCCGTACGGGATCTCGAACTCGGCCTGCGGTGAGCCGTAGTTGTTGCTCGACGCCCCGTACCAGCTGATCTTGCGCCCAGGCTTTGCCTCCGACCGCGGGATCTCGGTCGAACCGGGCATGACGACCAATACCGCGTCGCACTGCCCGAGCTCCACCGCCGCCGCGGCCCGCCACACCATGCCCGCCGCCGTCGCACCACCCAGGTCCACGCGGTCGCCGAAATCGAGCGGCCGCCCGAGATACTCCGACAGCGTGGCAGGCGCGAACAAGTCCGACTCGGCGATACCATGCGTCGAAAGCCCATTGACCACTGCGGGATCCACGCCTGCGTCCTCGATGACCATCTTCGCCAGGCGCGCGTACTGGTCGAGCGTGAACGACGGCGGCGCCGTCTGCCGACGCTCGGCGGGCAGCTCCGCGATGCCAACGATGGCCGCTTCACCACGCAGACCCGTCACGTCGCGCTCCGTTGCGGCAATGCGACGGTCGCGGTGCCCGGCATCAGGACGTCGTCGCCACGCTTGCAGTGGATGTCGAGATCGACCAGCCCGTCGACGCGCTTCTCGGTGACGACGCCGCCGAACGACAACTCTTGCCCCGGCAATGCGATCGCACGGTTCTGCACCGAGAACGCCACCAGCCGCCCGTCGCCGCCGATCCAGTCGGTCAGCGCACGCGATAGCAGCGCCGCCTGCAACGGCCCCTGCACGAGCACGTTGTCATAGCCCTCGCGGTCGCGCGCCCACTCCTTGTCGTAGTGGATGCGGTGGCCGTTGTAGGTCGCTGCGCTGAAGAAGAACATCTGCGTCTCGTCGACGGTGACCGTGAGCACCGGGATGGCGTCGCCGGTGTCGACGTCGTCGTAGTACACCTGGCTTCTCTCGCGAGCAGACGCATATGTCCCACCCGTCCTGGGCTTTTGCGTACCTTTGCGTCTGCTCGCGGGAGAAGGTGAGGCGCTCATACCGGCCTGGCGATCATCGACGTGGTGGCTTCCGCGAGCAGTTCGCGGTGCTGGTTGCGGTATTCGGCTCGCCAGGTCACCAGCACGAATTTCCCAGACCTGCCTTCCTTTTCGACGATCGAGTCGACGGTGCGCGTCATCTCGACCTCGTCGCCGTGGTACGCGGGCAAGTGGAACGTCGTGCTTTCGCCGCCTGCCATCCGCCGCGGGGCGCGTGGGAAGGCCATGCTGCCCGTCACCGCACCGCTCGAGCCGTCGGGCCTCAGGTCACCGAGCGCCGCGACGCCCAGGATTGCGTACTGCAGATACAGCGGCGGGCAGATGATGTCGCGGTATCCGTGCTGCCGCGCGTAGTCGGGGTCGAACCACAGCGGGTTGTGATCGCCCACCGCTGCGGCCCAGCGCTGCCAGTCGCGGCGATACACCTCGCCGGTGGCGACGGCGACGACCTGGCCGATTTTCTCGGCCGACTCCGGGTCGATGAGGCTGTCCGCCGTCATCGCCTGCCGCCCCAGTTCATGTCGCCCTCAAGCCAATTCGCGGCAACATCGGCTCCGCCGCCGAGCGTGGAAAGAATGCGCGCGCGCTCGGAGAACCGATGCAGGCCGGTGTCGACGACGTAGCCCATGCCGCCGTGCAGCTGATGCGCGTCGAGCGTGATCTTCTTGACCTCGGCCGCGCGCATCCGCGCGATGGCTGTCTCCCGTGTCGCCGTGCGGCCTCGCCCGATCTGGAACACCGCCGACTGCGCCGCGAGTCGAGCCGCCGCCAGCGCGATGTGCATATCGGCGACGATGTGTTGGGCCGCCTGGAACGACGCGATCGGCCTGCCGAATTGTTCGCGCATCTTCGTATAGCTCACGGTGCGGTCGATCATCGCCTCGCCGACGCCGACCAGATCCAGACAATCCAGCGCCACAACGGCATTCGCCAGCCTGCGCAGCTGCTCGGCATCGACGGGCACCGGCTCGTCGATCTCGACGTCGCCGAAGCGCACTGTGAAAGCCGGAAACCCGCCCATCATCGGCACGGGCTCGATCGTGATGCCCGACGCCGTGGTGTCGATGACCACCACGCCCGCGTCGGTGGACGCGACAATTACGTCCGCCTGATCTGCGTCGGGGACGAACTCTGCAACATTGTCGACCCGCCGGCCGTTGGCCGCGTCGTGCGGATCAAACAACGCCACCGTCCCGCGCGCCTCGCCCGACGTCAGCCGAGGCAGCCATTCCGAGCCAACGCCGAGCCAGTCGACGGCCAATGCCGCATACACCGTGCTCTGAACCACCCTGGGACACAATGCTCTTCCCGCTTCGACGCAGAACACACCGATATCGCTGAGGCTGCCGTCGCTCACCAGGGCAAGCACGCCCGCGTCGGCCAGCGCCTTCCACTGCGCGTCCGGCTCCAGCTCGGCGGCCAGCACGCTGCGGCACATCGCGGCCAGATCGCGTTCGTCCTGAGAGGGAATCACTCGCATGACGTCACCGACCGTACGACGGCATCTTGTGACCCCGCTGAGCGATGACGTCCCGCAGCACCTCGTTGGTGCCGCCGCCGAAGCGCATCAGCGGCGATACCCGATACAGCCGTTCGAAGAAGTTGCCAACGCGCAGGCCGTCGGGTCCCAGCACATCGATTGCTAGGTCGGCGATTCGCTGGCGCAACTCGCTGGTGAATATCTTCTCGACGCTGACCTCCACCGACGGGATACGTCCGCTGTCGAGTATCGACGCGGCCTCCAAGCCCATCAGCCTGGCGACTTCGACGTCGGCCTCGGCCTGCGCAAGGCGACGACGGAATGCTGGAGATGGGTCGACCGCCATGGCGATCAGGTCGTCGAGTGCGCGCCGCAGATCGCCCGCATTCGTCAACGCGCCACGCTCGAGGTCCAGCGCGCCGGTGATGTAGGTCCAGCCTGCATTCATCTCGCCGATCAGGTTGGTCAGCGGGACACGGACATCGTTGAAGAACGTCTCGTTGGTGCGGTAGCCCGACCAGGCGTACAGCGGACGGATGTCCAAGCCGGGACTGTCAATCGGCACCGCAATCACGGAGATGCCTCGATGCCGCGGCGCATCGGGATCCGTTCGCACACAGAGCCATTCGTGGGTAGAGCGCTGGGCCCCGCTATTCCATATCTTGGATCCATTGATCACCCATTCGTCGCCGTCGCGGACAGCGCGGGTGCGCAGGCTGGCCAGGTCGGTGCCTGCGTTGGGTTCGGAGTAGCCGAGCGCGAAGACGATCTCGCCCCGTGCGATGCCCGGCAGGAACTCCTTCTTGTTCTGCTCGGTGCCGTGCCGCATGATCATCGGCGCGATCGAGGTCACCGTGAGGTCGGGTCCCGGCACACCGGCGTACTCGAATTCGCTCATCAACAGGTGCTGATGCATGGCCGTCAGGCCGAGTCCGCCGTAATCGGTCGGCCAGTTCAGCCCGAACCAACCCTTCTCGCCGATCTTGCGGCGAAACGCCGTCAGCTCGCCGCCCTGGTACTCGAGCCCGTGCTCGGCCATCTCGGCCCGCAGCGCGGGGGTGACGTTCTCCGCGAGGAATTGCTTTACCTCGGCGACCCACTCGCGCTGGGCATCGTCGAGCTCGAAGTCCACGCAGGCGACACTATCGAGAAGTTGTCTACTCGGCGGGCGAACCGGGCACGCCGGTCGCTCGCGCCAGCCCTGCCCTGATCGTCTCGAAGCCGCTCCAGCCGATCAGGGTGCCGAGGGCGATCGAAAAGATCGCGGCGACGGTGGTGCCGAGCGTCGCGACGTCGCTCCCTCCGACGCCCGCGGCGGCCCTGCCGAGCTCCTGAAAGCTCAATGCGCCAGGCACCAACGCCCAGAATGCGGCGAGCATCATCACGATCGCAGGCGGGGATGTCTTGACCCGTGCCCCGAGCATCGCGAAGGGCACCACCAGAAACGCGCCGACGGCACCAGAGTGGGTCGGCGACAGGAACAGCCCGCCCAGCTTCTGCCCGATCAGTGCGACGCCGACCGCCAGCATCAGCCACACCAACGATCCCTTGGGCGCCGAGAGGTAGATGTACAGCCCGATAGCGATCACCACGACGGCGGCGTACAGCGACCACGGGCCCATCTGTGGCGACGGCTGCTGGGGCGCGACCCGGCCTGCGATGTGAATGCCGAGGCCAACGCCGAACACGAGCAGCATCAGTTGCGTCACGCCGTAGATCAGCCTGGTCGCGCCGCTGATCACTTGAGCGCTGGCCAATTCCATCGCCGCGATCGTCAGCGCCAGCCCCGGCAGGATCGCCACGAGTGGCGGGCTGATCACCCGCAGCAACCCGTCGTTGGCCGCATCGGCGACGAACCAGGTGGCCAGCACGGTGACGACCATCGCAGCCGCCGTCGGCAACACCGCGTTCAGCGTCGGAAAGGGCCGTCCCAGAAGGACAATCGCGCCTACCACAGCCCCAAGGAAGCAATAACCCCACAGCGACGCCCACGTCGGGTTGATGACCATGCCGAATCCGAGGGTGGTGATGACGTAGCCGACCACGGTCGTGATCGGGCCGAACCGCGGCTTCGTGTTGCGGGCGGCGGCGGCCTCGCGCGCGGCGTCGGCCGGAGTGATGGCGCCGACCTCCGCCAGTTCGGCGATCGCGTCGATACGCCCGGCCAGGTTCAGCTGTGTCGTCGGATTCGCGACCGTTTCGACCTCGTAGGCGACGGTGCCGACCTGGACCACCAACGCGGTGGGCAGGACCACGACGCGGACGGGATGACGGGTGTATTTATGGGCGATCACCTGCAGCCGCGCGCTGACGAGTTGCGTTGGCTGCTCGCACTCGATCAGCGCGATCCCCAGCTCGCGCAGCATCGCGGCGACCTCGGCGTCGTCGTGGTCCTGCCCGTCGGCCAGTGCCTCGGGGATCTCCTTGCGAATCGCCAGGAGGAGCCGCCGCGTTCTGTCGTTCATCGGCTCGCGCTGATGGCGTCGACGACCTCGTCGGTGGTCACGACGGCAGCGTAGTTCGGCAGGTTCACTTCCAGTGCGGCGTGCATGTGGTCATCGGAGTAGCTCGTCGTCGCGTCCTCCACGACGGTGACCTGGTAACCGAGCTCGGCGCCGTATCTCACCGTGGCCTCCAGGCAGGTATGCGCGATGAGGCCGATGGCGATCAGCTCGTGGATGCCGTGCTTCTTGAGCAGCAGGTCCAGGTCGGTGTTGGCAAAACCACTTGAGCACCAATGCTCTTGGGCGACGATGTCGCCGGGCTGGGGCAGGAATTCCTCGCGCAGCTCGCCGCCCCAGGTGCCGAACTCGAACGTCTTGCGATCCCATGCGGCCTTCTGGATGGGTGCGATGTACTTCCATGACTCGTAGTCGCCGGGACGGAAGCGGTGGTGCAACGCGTAGAACACGCGGATGTCCGCTTCCCGCGCCGCATCGAGCACCTGCTTCATGTGCGGAATGCAGCCGTTGGCTTCTGCAACGCCCTTGAGGCGATCCCAGACCTTGCCGCCGTCGGAGATGAAGTCGTTGTACGGGTCGATCACCAGCAGGCCGGTGACGGCTCGGGTGAAGGTCATGGATACATCTTCCTCACATGGCAAATCGCACGACGATGGCGAGGGCCGCGGAGAGGATCGCGAATGTCAGGACAGTCATCGCGGCCTTGACGGCGACACCCGGCTCGCTGTTGCCGGAGCCAGACCCTTCCGCCATGTCGGCCATGTCGACAGACGTCCCGCCCATGTCCATGCCCGCCGTCGACGGCGCGGGTTCCTTGCGGACCGTGAGCATGCCGTGCTTCAGGTGATTGGCGACCAGCCACCAGTTGATCGGGTACGCGCACACGAATCCGGCGATCAATGCCATCGACATGATGAACCAGAACTCCGGTCGCGTCGGATCATGACCCCCCTCAACGCTTTTCATCGCGAACCGTGACGTCAGCACCATCCCCGTCATCAGCAGGTTCATCGACAGCAGCTCGGGCAGGATCGTCATCCTCAGCGACCGCAGATACGACCCGCCCGCCATATCGCGCATGGCGAACGCCTGGAAGAAGGCCCATCCGAACCCGAAGCCGAGCACGTACTCGAGCAGGAAATCCGGCCAGAAAGTCAGCACGAGGCCAGCCGCGACGACTGCGCCCGCGACGATGCCGATCCCGTCGCCCGCGACGCAATGCATGGTCGACCCGAGCACCTGGCGCCAGCGCGTCGCGATGTACTGCTCATGGGTGCCCTGCAGCGGCTCCCGGCAGCCCAGCACATAGAAGAAGGCGCCAAGGGGCCCGGTGAACGCGGTGAGAATCACAAAGGCCCACTTGAGGACCGGCGACTCGGGCGTCGTGCGCCAGATGTCGATGGCGACAAACAGAAACGATGGAACCGTCAGGATCCACCACAGGAGCATCGCCCCGTCGAGCACGCAGACAGACTACGGAACAGGGGTGGGATCAAGCGTGTTTTCTAAAGTTTCAGCGCAACGGCGCCGTCATGCGTGCAAGCGGGCTGTCCACTTCGCGCTCTCGACCTGTGCGGTGCGCATCACCAGTTCTGCGGTCTCGAACAACCTGCCCGCTCGCTCCGGTCCGTCGATCGGCATGGCCGCCGCGCAACGCATCACCAGCGCGCCGAGAGCCGGGGATGTCATGTGCGGCAACACAAGCAGTTTCGCGCACGCGCCTCGACCGTCCACCACCATGAGGCGTGGCGGCCTCTGCTTCGACAACACCAGCGAGCGCGAGGCGGTGACGATCGATTCGAGGTCGATGGGCCCCTCGGTCGCCGGCCAGTTGATGCAGATGTCGACGATCTCACCGAGCGGCTTGTGCAAAAAGGCGATCAGCTCCGGCAGTTCCTGTGCCACCGACGCGGTATGCGGCCACCACGCTCCGTCGATGTCGCCACCGAGCGTCGTCGCCAGGGCGACCCTCACGGGCCTGGCCACGCGCCGCGACCCTGTCAACCCGTTCACGACGGCTGCGGCTTGTGCAGGCAGGACGAATCCATGTACCGGTTCCTTTAGGAGTACGGATGTGAATCCGTACGTCGGGCCGAAAGCGAACGGCGTTCGATTCGCGGGCTGATCGCATATACGCGGGAAAGCTACTTCTGGCGTTGCTGAGAAACGGCCTGACATCAAACCTACACCCGTGCCGCAGTCTTCCCTCAGGCGGCCGTAAGCAGCCGTTTCGCCCTATTCGGTCGTATTAGGGTCTAGCGTCGGACGAATCAGAGCAGGTCAGCAAATCCAAAGGAGTTGACATGCCAGGACGCGACCGTCATCGAGACCGCGATGTCGACGTAGAAATCGTGCAGCCGATTCCGCGGCCGGCGCCGCAGGCCAAAATCGCGTGCGGATGCCACTGCCCCACATGCAGCGGTAGTGGGCACTGCCACAACATGGGCAGCGGCTGCAACGTCAGATAGCCGGCATCAGGGTCTTGACCCCGCGTCATTGACACCCGTTCTCGGACGGCCATACAGTGCATGGGCAGGTGTCTAGCCATACCCGGGTGACACTGGAGGCCTACATGACAGTCGACGCCGCCTGTCCGAGCGTGTTCGATGCCGCCCTGCCGACGATCGAATACGACGTCACCGAGTCGTTCCCGCAGATCTACCCCCGGCTGCGGGCGGCTCAGCAACAAGGGCCGGTCGCGCTGGGACCCTTTGGGCCAGAGATTCTTTCGCACGACCTCGTGCGCATCGCCCTTCGCGATCACCGGTTCCAGATCCCGCCGGGGCTGAACCTGGCGATGCAGGGCATCATCGAGGGCCCGCTGTGGGACAAGGTCGTCAACTCGCTGCTGGGCCTCGAGGGCCCCGAGCATCAGCGGCTGCGCGGCCTGGTGTCGAAGGCGTTCACGCCGCGGGCCGTCGAGCGTCTGCACGCGACGATCACCGACGTGATCGACGAGTTGGTCGACGGCGTCGCGCCAAATCGCCAGTGCGACATCGTCGAAGACGTCGCGCGGCCCTATCCGATTCCGGTCATCTGCGCCCTGCTCGGCGCGCCGCGGGAAGACTGGCGGCAGTTCGCGCTGTGGGCCGACGATGTCTTCAAGGCCTTCAGCTTCGCGTTCAGTCCCGACGAAGCTGCGAACGTCATGCGGGCCTGGGGTGAGCTCGACGACTACGTCACCGCGATGATCGAGCGACGGCGCGACACGCTATCGGACGACCTGCTCTCCGACCTCATCCGCGTGGAGGACGACGGCGATCGGCTCAGCCACAGCGAGTTGCTCATGCTCGCCGGAGGGTTGCTGCTGGCGGGCACGGACACCACCCGCAACCAGGTGGCCGCGTCGATCGATGTGCTGTGCGACCACCCCGATCAGTGGGCGTTGTTGGGCGAACAGCCCGACCTCGCGATGCGGGCCGTCGATGAGACGATGCGCCACTGTCCGATCGCGGGTGCCACCATGCGAATGGCGACCGAGGACGTCGAGTTCGGCGGGGTCGTCTTCCCCAAAGACACGATGGTCATCGTGAATACGGCTGTGGCGAACCGAGATCCGTCGATTTACGACGACCCCGACCGCTTCGACATCACCCGAGAGTCGCTGCCGCCGATCCTGACCTTCGGCGCGGGAATTCACTACTGCCTCGGGGCGAACCTGGCGCGGCTCGAAATCGCCGAAGCTCTGAAGACCGTGACCCGGCGGATGACCAACCCACGCAAGACCGGACCGTCGCCGTGGAAGCCGATGGTGACGCTGAGCGGCCCGACGAGTCTGCCGATCGCCTTCGACGCGTAGGGCGCGGCGATATCACCCGCGATATCGCATCTCGACCGCATACAGGGTCGCCTTCTTGTGACGGGAGTGACTTCTGGGCGTGTCGATTTGGTGTCGGTGAAGTGCGCACGGTCGGGTTAGCGTTTGACAATGCAGAACCACTACACCTACCGGCTGGAGTGGTCGACGGAGACATACGAGTATTACGCCCGCTGCCTTGAAATAACTGGGCTTTACGCGGTTGCGCCGACGGCGCACGAGGCGCTCGCGCGCGCGGAGACCGCGGTGGGCGCATACCTGCGTGAGAGTGAGGAAGTCTTCGGCGGTGAACCGCCAAAAGCTGCTGTCTGAGCGCAACTTCAGCGGCCGTTTCATTGTCCGTACATCGCCCGCGTTACACGCCCGGCTGTCGATGGAGGCGACCGAGCAAGCTGTGTCGCTCAATCAATGGGTGGTGCAGAAGCTCGCGGGCCGGCAGCCGAGCCCGGACTGGTAAGCCGCGACCCTGGACTGGTAAGCCGCGACCTCGCCGCGTAAGCCGTCGGAAAGCGGCATCGCCGGTGATATCACCGCATCGGTCAGCTGATGGCGCCGTTGATCACCGGCTTGGCGATCATGCCCTTGTCCACGCCCCACTTGGTGGCGATGGCCTTGTACTCACCGGTGGACATCACATGCTCGAGCGCCTGGCGCAGCGACTCTCCGAGCGGCGAATCTTTTTGCACCGGCCAGCCGTACGGCGCGGTGTCGAACACCTCACCCGCAGGTTCGAGCTGACCGCCGCTGCCCTTGATCGCGAATCCCGTCACCGGTGAATCCGCTGATATCGCATCGATTTCGCCGGAGATCAACGCCGCTGTCAGCTCATCCTGACGGTCGTAGACGACAGGTTGGATCGGCGCAAGGCCCGCCGCGACGCATTGATCGCTCTTAGCCGGGATCTCGACGGTTTCATGTGTTGAGCCCGGCGTCATGCCGACCTTAAGCCCGCATGCGGCATTGGGGTCGATCCCCGACCCGGTCCGCTGGGCCCATAGTGTTCCGGCTTCGAAGTAAGTGACGAAGTCGACCTGCTGCTGGCGCTCCATAGTGTCGGTGAACGAGGACATTCCGACGTTGTACTGTCCACTCTGCACGCCGGGGATGATGTCGGAGAACAGCGCCTCTTGGTACTCGGGCGTCAGCCCCAACGTCTTGGCCACCGCATTGATGAGGTCGACGTCGAAGCCGACGATCTCGCCCGAGGAGTTCTTGAATTCGTTTGGCGCATAAGGCACATTGACGCCGACGACCAGCTTGCCCGTCGACTTGATGGCATCGGGCACCGTCGCCGCGATCGCAGGCACCGGTCCGCCGGAGCCCTCTCCGGGTCCAGGCGTCGCCGCCGTGGTGGTGGCCCCGGCCGATCCGCCCTTGTCTCGTTCGCCCCAGAAGTGCCACGCCCCGAACACCAGCGCCGCACCGACCAGCACCGCAACACCCAGCAGCGCCAGCGTGCGCGCGGACAATCCGCCACGCGACGTCTTCGCCGCGGTCCGGCCTGCCGAATGCCGCCCAGAGCGGCCGGTCGTTCGCACCGGCACGGCCAGCGCGCGACGCGCGGCGTCCGCCAGCTCGCCGGCCGTTTGGTAGCGGCGGCTCGGCTTCTTCGCCATGCCCTTGGCGATGACCTCATCGAACGCGGCCAGTTTCGAATCGACCGCCGATGGCCTCGGCACGGCTGCGTTGATGTGCTTGGCGATCTGCTGCTCGAGGCTGTCCACCGGATAGGGCTTCGAGCCTGTCAGGCATTCGTAGAGCACGCACGTGAGCGCGTAGACATCCGAGCGCGGGTCGACCTCGCCGCCCTCGAACCGCTCGGGCGACATGTAGGCCATCGTGCCGAGCGTGCTGCCCGCCGTTGTCAGTCCTTGCTGGCCGGCGGAGCGAGCGAGGCCGAAGTCGATCAGGTAGGCGAAGTCGTTCTTGGTGACCAGGATGTTCGACGGCTTGACGTCGCGATGGATCAGCCCAAGCTCGTGTGCGGCATCGAGCGCGGCGGCGACCTGGTCGATGATCGATACCGCCAGCGCGGGCTTCAGCGGCTGTTTCTCGCCCTCTTCGTCCTCGAGCATCGAGCCGAGATTGCGGCCGTCGATGAGCCGCATGTCCAGGTAGAGCTTGTCGTCGATTTCGCCGAAACCATGGATCGGCACCACATGGGGCTCGTTGATACCCGCCGCGGCCTGTGACTCACGCCGGAATCGCTGCTGGAAGACCTCGTCTTTGGCCAGGTGCGACGGCAAAACCTTGAGGGCGACGACACGGTCGGTCTTGGTGTCGAAGGCCTTGTAGACCTCGCCCATTCCGCCCCGGCCGATCAGGTCCTGGAGCTTGTAATGCCCGAATGGTGTCGCATCCACCGCGTTTACTCCTCGGCAGCAGCCAACCCGCTGATGTGTCGATTGAAGCTACATCAGGTTTGCCGAGAGTGTACGCCCGTGCGTCAATACGGCCTCTGAAGTCTCTACAACTTCAGCACGACCAGCGCCCTCATCTGCTGACGGTGCTGAACCCATGCCGGCGCCAGGCCAGTCAGGCCGACGAGAATCATCGCCATCCCGACGATCCACGGACTGACGACCGTGTTGCGGTGTTCCTGCGTCGCCAGGTATTGGAAGAACTTGAAGATGGTGAAACCGAACGCGATCAAGGACGTGCTGGTGCGTATCCACGGCATCAGCGTGCGCTCGTTAGCCAGGCGGGTGCGTTCGACGGCAAGCCGAGTCGATGTGTCCAAGGTCTGATTCGCCATGGGATAACGACCTAGCCTTGCTCGGGCCAGTCGCCGTGTGGGTCGAGGCCCTCATCCCAGTCGTCCCAGGTTTGATGGCGTCGGTGGCGTGGGGCCATGATGCGCCGGCGTAGCTCGAGCAGCAACTCCTCGGTTGACGCGCGGGCGAGAGCGTCGGACGTGGCATGGGTTACCGGCGCGGAGGGTGGCCGGCGCAGTTCCGTCACGGTTTCGCGGGCTTCCCCGCCGGCCAGGATGTGCTCGATGCTGCCCGGCGCCCAGGCCAGCTTGTTCTCCAGCATGGCGTAGGTGCCTGGGCTGGCCTTGCGGACTCCGTGCTCGATGTCGGCCAACGTGCGCACGGTGAGTTGCAGGCTGTTGGCAAGGTCGGTGCGGTTGCGGTAGCCCAGCGCGACGCGCCGGCTCACGATGTGGTGGCCGAGCCGTTCTAGGGAGCGGCGGTCCATGCGCCGATCATGGCCCACCCGGGCGGCGATGTCGAGGCACCATGCCCGTTTCTTTCCATCTGCTGCACAAACGGGCAGAGATTATTTCCTCTGGATTGCCCGCGAGGTGTTCCCTGATTTGGGTGATCGCGTCCCAGAAGGTCTCCTCGACCTTCGCCTTGGACAGCCCGACCACCTCCACCCTTGGCACCCCGGCCAGTTCCCGGCGCACGACCTTGGCGTCGGGCGGCGCGTCCCCGGTCCACCATTCTTGGCGGATCGCGAAGTCGTCGAACCGTTCGCCCTCGTCGGTGTCGCGCAGGCTGCCGCGGCGCTTGCTCGCAGGGATTCTCGCCCACCACTCCGCTCGCCAATATGGGCCGTCATAAACGACCGGCGGGGCGCCGACCTGCCAGTCCTCGACTTGCACCGGATCCACCGGCCCGATGCCGTTGTAGGCCTGGGCGAATTTGTAGGCCTCATCGCTGTCGAGGTAGACCCGTTCGATGCGATAGGTGTCGCCGCTGCCCGCCGTTACCACGTACACCGTCGTCATCGCTGCCTCTCGGGTCCGCCGCTGGCCGGACCTCAGTCTGACAGCCCCCACCCGCCAAGTGGCGCTAAACCGCAACGAGACATCGCCGGAGGCAACTGGCGGAAACCTGTGCCGTTCTTGTGCCGGGTTCTACCGCTGTGACGTAAATCACTACGGACTTGTTTTCTATTTTATTGACACAGTTGCCAGTTTCTTCCTACTGTTTGCTGGCACACCGAACGGCCAACGGTAGCGCCTTCGTCATCGACGCAGACTTTTGCCGGCGGTGCGACCGCCATAGACAGGAGGCGTGAGATGCACGACGTTTTCGTCGTCACCAGCAGAGGCGGGAGCGGCGGACACATCGCCCGAATCGTCCTCGCCGCCAACGAGGCTGACGCGCGCCGAGCACATCAGGAGAACTATCCCGGCGAGTCGATCGTCGACGTGGCCACGCGAGTCAATCAGCTGACGTCGTTCGCCGACGCCGGCCACATCACAAAGAACACAGGCTGAGTGGCCCAGATTTTGAGGGGTCTGGGCCACTCGACTCGCCCGAAACCTCGGGCAAATCACGGACGGGAGAAGCTTCTTCGTCGCGACGAGCTGGCCGAAGTCATTGCGCAGGCCGGCCAGGAGACTCTCTGCGACCCCGAACAGGGCAGCGAGAACATCCGGCTGATTATCGGGGGGACTCCACCCCATCACAGGCTGAGTGGCCCGGTCTTCCGACCGAGCCACTCCTCTCGTTGCCGCAGGTTCGCAAGACAAAGGCAGCGAAAACCGGACGGGGAACAGTTCGTCGTCCATCTACACAGTAAGGAATGCGAGCTATGACAGCTAGAGTATTGAACAGCGCGCCTCCCCGTGATGGTTCTGGGTGAGGGGGACGCTGTTGACCGAGCCGCCGTTCGGTGAGCGTCGTTACGAGCTGTAGCGATGGCCGACTTCTGGAGCTAGATCACGCCCCGACCGGTGGTAAGGGTTCCTACAAGCACTGATGGGATGTCGTGCCAACAGAGCACTGATCCATTAGCTCGTCGCCGGGCGCCCTTGGGCTCGAACGTGTTGGTGACCAAGGAGGGTGCTGCATGATATTCGTCGGTGACGACTGGGCAGAAGACCATCACGACGTCCATCTCATGGACGAGACCGGGGCGCGGCTGGCTTCGCGCCGATTACCCGAGGGACTCGCCGGGATCGGCGAGTCCCACCAGCTGCTGGCCGGGTACGCCGAAGAGCCCGATCGGGTCGTAATCGGGATCGAAACCGATCGCGGGTTGTGGGTCACTGCGCTGGTAGCCGCCGGTTACCAGGTGTATGCGATCAATCCGATGGCGGCTGCCCGCTACCGCGACCGCCATCACGTGTCGGGGGCCAAATCCGATGCCGCCGACGCCAACTCTTGGCCGATCTCGTGCGAACCGATCGACACAACCATCGCCCCGTCGCCGGGGACTCCGTCGATGCCGAGGCGGTCAAGGTGCTGGCCCGGGCGCATCAAAATCTGATTTGGAACCGTAACCAGCACACCAACGCGCTGCGGTCGGCACTACGCGAGTACTACCCGGGTGCATTGGAGGCGTTCCAGCTGCACGCCCGCGACGCCCTGGCAATCTTGGGTCGCGCCCCCAGCCCGTCGCAGGCCGCCGGCCTAAGCTTGGCCAAAATCCGGTCCGCGCTCAAAGCAGCTGAGCGACAACGCAATATCGATACTCGGGCACAAGGGATTCAAGCCGCGTTGCGTACCGACAGCTCGGCGCCCCCGCCCCGGTGACCGCAGCGTTCGCCGCCAGCACCCGGGCCACGGTCGGGGTCATCGCTGAACTGAACCGCCAGATCCAGCAAGAAGATAGGAGCCACAGCCACCCTTGCGGCGGCAGTGGCCTCGGTGTTCGCAGGCGTTGGCCTGTTGGGTGCCGGTACGGCTGATGCGGCGTGCGCGTCGTTCTTCGGCCTGGGCAACGGTAACGGCTGCACTAGCACCTTCGGCAGCTTCTCGGCCGCCTCGGGTACTAATGCCACCGCGACCTCAGCCGGTCTTGGTGCCACCGCCATCGCACTGGGCGACGACTCCACGTCGGTCAGCGCTGGGGTCTTCACCACGGCCATCGGGGTGGGCAAGGGCAACCAGACCATCGCCACCGGTCTTGCCAACACCGCGATCAACGTGGGTAACGACAACATCGCCGTCGCGAATAGCGCTCCGATCCCCCAGGTGAATCCGCAGGATCTGACCAGCCTGAGCGTCGGCGGCAACCACGTCATCAACGTGGGCAATGGCAACTTCGGTCAGGCCCAGGACGGCCTCGGCAACGGGGTCACCCAGATCGGCAACGGCAACCAGGGATTCGCTACAGGTGTGTTGTCGAACGTGACCCAGATCGGCAACGACAACCATGGGTATCTGAGCAAAGTACCATGCCGATCAACCCCAACGTCGCGGCGGGTCTGGGTGCTGAGAACCTGGTTGTCGGCAACGGCAACGAAGCCAACGCTTTCGGAAACCTGGTGGCAGTCAACACCTTCGGGAACGACAACAAGCACAACGTCACCGGCAGCTCACAGCTTCCCGGCGGCAACGCGCTCAACCCGGATCTGAACCTGTCCACCGTGCTCGGCAACGGCAACAAGGTCGACGTCAAGGGCAGCACCGACGTCACCACCGTGACCGGGAACGACAACAAGGTCAGCGTCAAAGGCAACACCAACCTGACCTCGGTGTTCGGCAACGGCAACAAGGTGTCGCCGCCGAAGTACAAGAACGGTGCGGGCGTGAATGGTAATGGCAACATCACCACGATCGTCGGCAGCAACTCGAAGGCCAGCGTCAAGGGCAACACCAACCTGACGTCGGTGTTCGGCAGCCACTCGCGGGCTCGTTCCACGGGTGACGGCAACGTGACTACCGCGTCGGGCGACAACCAGTCGGCCCACAACGGCACCAACAACGGCTAACCAGCCGGTCGTCGGGGGCGTACTCGTTGCGCCCCCGACGGCACAACAACGAAAGGAAACACGCATGATACGAACAACATTCGCAGTCGGCCTCCTCGGCGCGGCAGCAGCGCTCGTCCTGGCCCCAGCGGCTTCTGCCGCCCTACCCACCGGAGACTACGACTTCAATTTGCCTGGGGTGCATTCGATCCCGGTGCACGTCGAAGAAACCGGCTTCGAAACCGTCAAGCTGACCGCGCCCAGCGGATCCAAGGTGGATCTGGTGGTCAACCGCGCGGGCACCCGCTACGAAGGCACCACCACCGATCCGCATGGAGCCATGTGCGACGGCGGCGTGCCGGTATTGGCCGACGTGTTCTACACCGTCGATCTGGACGGCATGAACGGGGTGATCGAAGTCAAGGGCAAGCCCTGCGGGCCCAATCAACCGATCGCGCCGCTGGTCTTCGCGATGACCACCCGCTAGACCGCCAAGCCCGGAGCTGACGCCGCCAAAGGTCAACCCGGGTCAAGCCGAGCAAGTTCAACACCTCGGTCGTGCTCGGCAATCGGGCCAACGCCTACGCGATCGGACCGAAGGGCAAGCACGCCTTCCAGGTCGGCCACGGCACCGATCTGCAGCAGGACAACTAGCACCAAGGCCCGCCGGGGACCTAGATCTCGTCAGCGACCTGTTTGCGACTCTGGCGCCGCCTACTCCCCTATCGCGACCCGTACTGCACGCCGGCTCGTCGGAATCCACGTGCGCACCGCTGAGGATCCGCAGCCTGTCCGGACGCACCTCGTAGTTGGCGCCGTCGGCCGGGTTGCTGGCGTTGAATCCCCCTGCAGCGGGCGTGGCACCAGAGAGCTGCACGTTTGCGCCGTCGCGCAGCCGCTCGCCGCGGTACTGGTAGTTCCCCGGCGACATCTCGCATATCACCGCCATCGACTGCGCCGTCTGGATCGCCGCCACCGGAGTCGTGCCGGGGTCACACCGCGTTGTGTGGCCGATGAAGCCCTGGCCGTCCGTCCCTGACATGCCTGCGAACGGCGCCGAGCTGACCGGTGACGCCGACGTTGTGGTCGTAGGCGTCGTGGTCGTGGTCGCAGGTGACGACGACGTCGCCGACGGCGTGACCGTCTCCGTCGTCGTTACCGGCGGCGGCACCGCCAGCGTCGTCTGCGGCTGCGTCCCGCTGTTCCGGTTCCCGAAGATCAGCATCGACGCCAGCACCACCGCCGACGCCGAACAGCACGATCACCGACGCGGCCAGCGCCACCTGCGACTTCCCGAACCTGCGGGAGCGCGGCTGCGCCGGCGGCGGGGTTGGCACCAGCGGCGGCGGTGGATACGGCGTGTACCCCGTCCCCGCCGGATTCTCGTAGATCGCCGAGAACTGCCTCGTGCTCGTCGGCGGGCTGGGCGCAGGAAGGGGTGGCCGCGGCGGCTCAACCGTCCCCACAGCCGCCGACGCCGCCTTCGCCAGCTCTCCCGCCGAGGAGTACCTGTCCGACGGCTTCTTGGCCATTCCTCGCGCGACCACGTCGTCGAACGCCTTTGTGATGTCCCGCCGCATGATGCTCGGCCGAGGCGGCGGCGAGAACATGTGCGCGCTCATCAGCTGTCGCAAATCACCGCCGGTCTCGAAAGGTGCCCGCCCGGTGAGGCATTCGTACAGCAGACACGTCAACGAGTAGATGTCGGCCGCCGGTCCGACCTGTCCTCCCGCAAACCTTTCCGCCGCCATGTACGCGCATGAGCCGATGATCAACCCCGTCGACGTCACGCTGGCGTCGCCCTCGCCGTGCGCGATGCCGAAGTCGACCAGATACGCGAAGTCGTCCGGCGTCAGCAGCACGTTCTCCGGCTTGATGTCGCGGTGCACCAGGCCGTCGGCATGCGCAGCGTCCAAAGCGGCCGCCACCTGCGTGATGATCGACGCCGCTCGCCTCGGCTCCAGCGGGCCGTTCGCCCGCAGCTCGTCCTTCAGGCTCGCGCCGTCGACCAGCCGCATGTCGATGTACAACGTGCCGTCGATGTCGCCGAAGTCGTGCACCGGGATGACGTGCGGTTCCTGCAACCGCGCCGCGAGCCGTGACTCGCGCCGAAAGCGCTCCTGGTAGCTCTTGTCCGCGGCCATCTCCGCACGCAGGACCTTGACCGCCACAATCCGTTCCCGGACGGTGTCGTAGGCGCGATAGACCTCACCCATCCCGCCTACGCCGATCAGCGACTGCAGCTCATAGGGTCCGAATCGCGTGCCAAGCCGCGAGCCACCCTGCGCGGAGGCCATTGGCCAATCCTTTCCGTTCATCCCCGACATATTGATGGCGCCACAATGCGACCCACGTGCAGCGATGGATGTGTTCCCGTTTCACGCGTTCGCTTAACTTTCTACCGGAATCGGGGATCACTTTGAAATCGAAGTTTGCTGCGGCGCAGCGTCTTCGACGTTTGCCACACTACCGATTCCGTTACGTCCTACCGTAGCGGCATGACAGATCAGTCCCCTGCGGTCACCATCTCTCATCCGCCGGAAGGCGTTCTGCGCGCCGTGAATCCGGCTGTGAAATTCCTGCTGGGCACCCCGTTGGCGGGCGGCCTCCGCCGGCAGATGATGGTGCTCAACTTCACGGGCCGCAAAAGCGGCCGCCAGTTCTCCATTCCAGTCAGCGCACACCAGGTCGACAACGACCTCTACGCACTCGCCAGCGCGGGTTGGACCGCCAACTTCCGCGACGGCGCCAACGCCGAGGTGCTGCACGACGGGAGGAAAACGACCATGCGCGGCGAGCTCATCCGCGACCCCGCAACCGTCGCGAACATCTCCCACCGGGTCGCCGAGTCCTACGGCCCCACGAGAGCCCAGCGCATGATGGGCCTGAAGTTCCGCGACAACCGGACCCCGACGCTCGAGGAGTTCATCGAGGCGGCCCAGCGCGAAGGCATGCGCGCCGTCAAGTTCACGCCTGCCTAGTTCGTCCTAGTACGTCGCGGCGGCCAACTCCAAGATTTCCTCGCGGTCCGCCCGCACCAGGTATCCCGCCGCGATCGTCGCGTCGAGCGACTCGGTGAACCGTTCCAGGTATTCGCTCTTCCCGCCCGGGTAGAGCTTGGCGCGGGTCTCGTCGTCGAATGGCTCACCCGACCCGAACAGGTGGGCCAGGATGTTGTCGCTCTTGGCGGTTCCGGACGTTCGAGCAACCGGCACGTCGACCCACGGTGTGCGGACGCCGCCCTTGGCGACCCCGTTCTCGTCGAGCAGCAACGACGGCGGATCGCCTTCGCCGATCTCCAGGAACGGGGCGCTCTGCGGAGGTGTGCCGGTGCGGACCCAGCTGACCAGGCCCGCGATCGCCGCCTGCAGAACGTAGTGGTGCTGCGGAGCGAAGTTGATGTAGTACCCCAGGTCCTGGCCCATGAAGTTGTCGGTCGGGGCGTACCCGGCTGCGAGCGCCTCCAGAGGCGCGGAACCGCTGTCGATGAAGCCGACCTTGATCGTGTAGTTGTCGGCGTGCGCCGTGCCGGGGATCTCCCACGTCCTCAGCCGCTCGTGGTCGGGCTGCCTCGACTGGTAATAACCCGCCAGGATCGCGCCGACGAGATCGGTCTCGGTGATGATGTTCATCAACGGCACGCGCAGATCGCGCCGGAACGGGGCCGGGTCCGACCCGCTCGACTGCAGCGCCTCCAACGCGGACTCGCCGTCCAGCGGTGCGGCCACGCCGAACCGCGAGTGAATCAGAAAGCCGTCGTAGACACCCGCGACCCGATCGACGGCGTTGACGTACGTCGTCAGGAACATCGCCGACTGCGACTCCCCCACCGCCACAAAGTGTTCCGGCTTGAACCGGCCGAGCACACTCTCCGACTCCTCTCGGACCAGCCTGCCGACCTGGCTGAAGATGTCGTAGGAGAAGGCGTCGCCGGGATGGCCGAGCTCCGAATACCGCTCCGGATCCTGCGTTTTCAGTGACATGTCCATGCCGGTGATGGTGATTCCGCCGTCGACACCGACTTTTTGCGCGGATACCGCCACGTACGCATACCCCTCGCGGGCGATCTCGCGATGCGCCATCATCCAGACCGCAGGCGTGTCGATTCCGCCGCTGACATTCAGCCACTCGACGAGGACCGTCCCGTTGAACTTCGTCGCATCGATCGGCGCGTACACCACGATCCGGGTCGTGTACTCCGCCTGGACGCCTTCGCCGGCATACGACGACGCCGTGCCCGAGACGAAGAACTCGTCGGCGGTATAGCCCAGGTCGGCTACGGCGTAGGCGCCGTTGAGCAGGTTCGGTTTGCCAGGAACGGGCGTGATGGAAGCCATGCCGACGACACTAGCGACCGGTCAAGCGATACTGAGACCATGGTCGATCGCAACGTCTTGGGAACCCCGATGGAGCCGTGCGGCACAGACCCGATGACCGGCTTCTACCGTGACGGATGCTGCTCCAGCGGCCCCGAGGACATCGGCCTGCACACCATCTGCGCCGTCATGACCGCGCAATTTCTCGAGCACCAGGGCCTCATCGGCAACGACCTGTCGACGCCGCGCCCGGAATTTCGCTTCCCTGGCCTCGTGCCCGGCGACCGCTGGTGTGTGACCGCTGCGAACTGGCTGAAGGCCTACGAAGACGGCTGCGCCGCTCCGGTGGTGCTCGCCTCCACCCATGAACGCACTCTCGAAGTGGTGCCACTCGAGGCGCTGTCGGAACACGCCGTCGACGTGCCCGACGATCCCCGCGACCTCTAAGCCCGCGCAAAGGTAGCCCGCTCGAAATCGCAACTGCTCGTTGGCGTGAACCGCTGATCCGTTTGGTTCGTAGGTATCTGTAGAGGATCAGCGCGGCTCCTGCGACCGTTCGCGAGCGGAGGATCGAACTGCTGTACCGCATTGCACGGCTGGCAATCGCCGCGCCGCGTCGGGTCGTTACCGCGGCGGCGTTGTTCGCTGTCGCGCTCGGCGTCTTCGGTGTGCCCGTCGCCAAAAGCCTGTCCGCCAGCGGATTCCAGGACCCGAACGCCGAATCCTCCAGGGCGACCGAGCTGTTGACCGACAAGTTCCACCAGGGCGACGTCCAGCTGTTGGTGGTCGTCTCCTACCGCGACGGCATCGATAGCCCCGAGGCCCGGGATACCGGCACCCGAATCGTCGACCAGCTAAAGCGTTCTCCGCATGTGGCCACCGTCACGTCGCCGTGGACGACACCGCCTGCGGCCGCGGCGGACCTGGTCAGCAAGGATCGCTCCGCCGGACTCATCGTCGCGGGCATCACCGGCGACGACGGCCAGCAACAGACGTATGCCAAAGAGCTGTCCGAACAAGTCGGCCGCGGCGACGGCAACGTCAGCGTGCGCACGGGCGGCACCGCGATGGTCAACGTCCAGGTCACCGACCAGTCGCAGCGAGACCTGTTGCTGATGGAGTCGATCGCGATCCCGCTGAGCTTTCTCGTGCTGGTATGGGTGTTCGGCGGGCTGGTGGCCGCCGCATTGCCGGTCGCCGTCGGCGGCATGGCGATCCTGGGCGCGCTCGCGGTGCTGCGCATCATCTCGTTCACCACCGATGTGTCGATATTCGCCCTCAACCTCACGACGGCGATGGGCCTCGCGCTGGCGATCGACTACACGCTGCTGATGATCAGCAGGTACCGCGACGAGCTCGCCGACGGCGCGCGCCGCGAGGACGCGCTTGCCCGAATGATGCTGTCGGCCGGGCGAACCGTCGTGTTCTCCGCAACCACCGTCGCGCTCTCGATGGTGGTGCTCGTGCTGTTCCCGATGCACTTCCTGAAGTCGTTCGCCTACGCCGGCGTCGCCACCGTCGCGTTCGCCGCAACCGCCGCGATCGTCGTCACCCCCGCGGCCCTCGTCCTCATCGGCGACCGCCTGGATTCGCTTGACGTCCGCAGGCTCGCGCGCCGCGTGTTGCACAGACCCGAGCCGACGCCCGTCCCCGTCGAGCAAAGGTTCTGGTACCGAGCGGCCAAACGCGTTATGCGGCACGCCGTTCCCATCGGTCTTGTCGGCGTCGCGGTCCTGGTGTTGTTCGGTGCACCCTTCCTCGGCGTGCGATGGGGTTTCCCCGACGACCGCGTGCTGCCCGGTACCGCATCCGCGCATCAGGTCGGCGACGAGTTGCGCCGCGACTTCGCCACCAACTCCGATACCGCCGTCACCGTCGTCATTCCGAGCACAAACGGATTGACGGCAAACGACATCGCCGGCTACGCCGCCAATCTGTCACGCGTGGCCGATGTTTCGGCCGTCTCGGCGCCGATGGGCACGTTCGTTTCCGGCAAGACCGCCGGACCGCCGTCCGCGCCGACCGGCCAGGCCGACGGCAGCGCATTCCTCACCGTCAACAGCACCGCCCCGCTGTTCTCGGACAGCTCCGAAACCCAACTCGACAACCTGCACGCCGTGCCGACGCCAGACGGCAAGCAGGTCGACATGACCGGCACCGCGCAGGTGAACAGCGACAGCGTCGACGCCATCGCCTCGACGCTGCCGGTCGTGCTCGGGCTGATCGCCGTCATCATGTTCGTGCTGCTGTTCCTGCTAACCGGCAGCATCGTCGTGCCGCTCAAAGCCCTTGTTCTCAATGTTCTTTCGCTGACAGCCGCATTCGGCGCGATGGTGTGGATATTCCAGGACGGACACCTCGGCGCGTTCGGCACGACGCCGAGCGGGACGCTCGTCGCGAACGTGCCGGTACTGCTCTTCTGCATCGCTTTCGGGCTGTCGATGGACTACGAGGTGTTCCTCGTCGCCAGAATCCGCGAGTTCTGGCTCCGCTTCAGCAAGGCGGGCAAGAAGACCAGGGCCGACAGCGACGAAGCCGTCGCGCTCGGCATCGCGCACACCGGCCGCATCATCACCGCCGCCGCACTCATCATGTCGGTCTCGTTCGCCGCGCTCATCGCCGCGCATGTGTCGTTCATGCGGATGTTCGGCCTCGGACTGACTCTGGCGGTTCTCGTCGACGCCACCCTCGTGCGAATGATGCTCGTGCCCGCATTCATGCATGTGATGGGCCAATGGAACTGGTGGGCACCGCAACCGCTCGTCCGGCTGCACCACCGCCTCCGCCTCAACGAAGGAGCTCGTGCCGCGTCAGCGCCGACCGACACACCGGCAAAACTGACGAAAGTGAGTGAACATTGAACCGGGCAACCACAGTTACTCGTGTCCAAAGTGTGGGCAACGCAAGCGTGATAGCGGGCGTATACGGGGTCGTACCCCCCTATCGATACAGCCAGCAGGAAATCACCGAGTTTTTCGTCAAGGCGCCTGCCTTCTCAGGGCTCGAAGAGATCGTCCGGGGCCTTCACAAGCACTCGAAGGTCGACAGCCGCCACTTAATCCTTCCGCTCGATGACTATCCGTCGCTCGGCGACTTCGGCGAGACCAACGACCTTTTCATCGAGCACGCCGTGGAATTGGGCTGCGATGCCCTGACCGGGGCCCTCGACGAAGCAGGGCTGCATCCCAGTGATGTCGACGTGATCTTCACGACGACCGTGACCGGCGTGGCGACGCCGTCGTTGGACGCCCGCATCGCAGGACGGCTCGGGCTTCGCCCCGACGTGCGTCGCGTGCCGATCTTCGGGCTGGGTTGTGTGGCGGGCGCAGCAGGTATCGCGCGGCTGCACGACTATCTCCGCGGCGCACCCAACGACGTCGCCGTGCTGGTATCGGTCGAGCTGTGCTCGCTGATGTTTCCTGCGGCCGAGCCAACAATGCCGACCCTCGTCGGCAGCGCCCTGTTCGGTGACGGCGCGGCCGCCGTCGTCGCGGTCGGCGAGAAGCGCGCGGCCCGCGAGCGCACCCCGGGGCCCGACATTCTGGCCACGCGCAGCCGGATGTACCCCAACTCGCTGGGCACCATGGGATGGGACGTCGGCGCGTCAGGCTTCAAGCTCGTGCTGTCGGCAGACCTGCCCGAGCTCATCGAGAAATATCTCGCCGACGACGTGACCGGCTTTCTCGCCGAGCACGATCTGACGATCGACGACATCGGCTCATGGGTTTCGCATCCCGGCGGCCCGAAGGTGCTCGAGGCCATCAACTCCGCACTCGGTCTCGATGATGAGGCGCTCGAGTTGTCGTGGCGCTCGCTCGCCGAGATCGGCAACCTCTCGTCGGCCTCCGTGCTGCACATCCTGCGCGACGCGCGCGCCAAGCCGCCACAGAGCGACACACCGGGCGTGCTGATGGCGATGGGGCCGGGCTTCTGCGCCGAACTGGTGCTCCTGCGCTGGCACTGAGACCATGTTCTGGTATGTGCTGCTGATCGCCGCCGTCGGCCTTGAGCGCATCGCCGAACTGGTTGTGTCGCAACGTAACCTGGCCTGGAGCAGGGCCCGCGGCGGCGAGGAGTTCGGCGCGGGCCACTATCCGGCGATGGTCGTTCTGCACACGGCGCTGCTGGCGGGGTGCCTACTGGAGGCGATCGCCCTGCACAGGCCGTTCCTGCCCGCGCTCGGCTGGCCGATGCTCGCACTCGTCCTTGTGGCTCAGGCGCTACGGTGGTGGTGCATCACAACGCTTGGCCACCAATGGAATACCCGCGTCGTCGTGGTCCCCGACGCATCGCGGGTCACCGGCGGCCCGTATCGGTTCGTGCCGCACCCCAACTACGTCGCGGTGGTTCTCGAGGGTGTCGCACTGCCGCTGGTGCACACCGCGTGGATCACGGCGCTGACGTTCACCGCGCTCAACGCCGCACTGCTCGCGACACGCATCAAGGTCGAGAATGAGGCGCTGGCGAGGCTGCGGTGATCGATCTACTGGTTGCGGGCGGGGGGCCGGCGGGGCTGGCCACCGCGATCTACGGCGCCCGCGCAGGCCTCGAAGTCGTGGTGGTCGAACGTCGGCGCGGCGTCGTCGACAAGGCGTGCGGTGAGGGGTTGATGCCGCATGCCGTACGGCAGCTGAACAGCCTCGGCGTGCACGCGCAGGGCAAGCCGTTCGGCGGCATCCGCTACTTCGACGAGCAGCGTTGTGTCACTGGACGATTCACTTCCGGAACGGGGCTCGGGGTGCGCCGGACTGCGTTGCACGCCGCGCTGCTGGATGCGACGGCGGCCGCAGGCGTGAAAGTCGTGCAGGGAGAGGTCGGCGATTTCCGTCAGGACGCGACGTCCGTGGAGTGGGGCGACTATCGCGCCAGGTATCTGGCCGCAGCCGATGGGCTGCATTCGCCGATTCGCGCGTCGCTCGGCCTTGCCCGGCCTGTGGCGGGGCCACGGCGGTTCGGAATTCGGCGTCATCATGTGATGACGCCGTGGAGTGATTGCGTCGAGGTGTACTGGGCGGGAGACGCCGAGGCGTATGTGACGCCGGTGGCCGACGACTGCGTCGGCGTCGCGATTCTCACGTCCCGCAAGGGCCGCTTCGACGACCACCTCGAGGCCTTCCCCGCGTTGAAGGACCGGCTTAGCGGTCACGATCACGGCCACGACCGTGCGGCCGGCCCACTGCGACAACGGGTCCGCAGCAGGATGGCCGGGCGGGTGCTGCTGGTCGGCGACGCAGCCGGCTACGTCGACGCGCTGACCGGTGAAGGCCTTGGCATCTCCTTCAGCGCAGCCGAACTGCTCGTGAACTGCGTCGCCGAAGAACGGCCCACCGATTACGACCGGCAGTGGACGCGCATGTCACGCCGCTATCGGTTGCTGACCGCGGGCATTCTGCACGCCAGCGCCTGGCCCAAGGTACGGTCGCGAATCGTGCCCGCCGCCAAGCGCTTTCCGCGCATCTTCACCAGCATGGTGAACCTACTGGCCGACTAGGCGCAGAGCGTGCGCTCAGTGCGAATTCCGGCCGCATTATTCGCAGTGGATACACGTTCAGTGACCGCGACCGGCCTGCTTCGCCTTGTACATCGCACGGTCCGCGGCGCGCAGAATCTCCTCGGCGCTTCGCCGGTCGTCGCGGTCGACCTCGACGACGCCGATGCTCGCGCGAAGCGGAACCGACGTCCCGGCAATGGTGACCGGTTCCGCCAGCCGCGCCCGCAGTCGGGATACCCAGGCGTTGAGTTGGTGGTGTTTGGCATGGCCGCAGACGAGAACGACGAACTCGTCCCCACCGTGCCGTGCGACGAGATCGACGGGGCCGGTGGACTGCCGCAGCCGCGTTGCGGCGGCGCTCAGGAGGCAGTCGCCGGCATCATGACCCAGCGTGTCGTTGGTGGTTTTCAAGTCGTCCAGATCGATGAACAGCACCGCACGCAGGCGTCTGCGATCAGTCGACTCCAACGCCTTGGCGATCCTGCGCGAAACGACGGCGCGGTTGGGCAGTCCGGTCAACGGATCGTGATTGGCTCGACGGATCAGGCGATAGAAATCCTCGCGCTCTGCGGTGATGTCGGAGAAGGTGACAAGCACGTCCGAAAATGGATCTACGGGGACCAGCGGACGAACGCTCAAGAACAGCCACCGACGCTCCCCGTTCGGCAGCTCCACACCGTAGATGTCCCTGTTGAACGCCGCGCCGGTGCGAAAGGCGAGTGGATGAAGCTCGCGTGGCACCCGCCTGCCGTCTCCGTAATAGCACAGGGATGTGGCCGCATGCTCGAAGAACTCGGCAGCGTCGTGTTCGGACCCGAGACCGAAGATCGCCATGGCGGCGGGATTGATGTACTTGAGGTCGCCGGCCGTCCGGAAGACGAGCACTCCCTCACCGAGCGATCGCACTATTGCTTCGAAATCATGTTGCCGGTCGCCGTTAGACGTAATCACGTCGCGCACGGTCGGTTGGTGGGCGAGCTCCCACATCGTCAGGCCGTCTTATCGTCCCTGACAGTCAGATTTGCTCGACTACGGGTTAGCACAATCATTGGAGTGGTCAGTGCAATAACCCGTTTTACGGCGCGCCCGACTGCTTGAGCATGCATGAGCATCACATTAATTGACGTCTACGCCTATTGCGAGGGCGCGTGGCTGAGAGTGTGATAAGCAGTGGGCGGACCGTTGGCGTCGCCTCCGGAGCACATCCCGCCCCACAAGCAACACACGAAACCTTTGCGCACATCAGTACCGTGTCGGGCGCCCGTTATCGTTGGGCCATCCGGGCCTATCGACGAATCGCCACACTCGTGGTGCTGACTATTGTGAGCGCCAGCTTGCTGCAATGCAGCCGCACTGCACCGGCTGAGCCGACGACGTCGTCATCGCCTATCTCCACGACCACGACACCGGCGCCGCCACCACCGCCGCCGAGCGAGCCGCCCGCGCCTCCGCCCCCGGCTGTTCTTCCGGTGACGACGGACGAGCTCGGCGCCAGTTGGCGGCCTGGCTGTCCGGTCGGGGCGGAGCAGTTGCGCCGGGTCGAGCTCGACTACGTCGGTTTCGACGGGCAGACGCACCGCGGCGAGCTGATCGTGCACCAGGATCTGGTCGCCGACGTGATCGCGATCTTCGAGCAATTGCGGAACATCGGCTACCCCATCGCGAAGATGCAGTCAGTCGTCAACTATCCCGGCGCCGAGGACGAGCTGTCGATGGAGGACAACAACACCTCGGCGTTCAACTGCCGCCCGCTGCCCGGATCGAACGAGCCGTCTCTGCACGCCTACGGCCGCGCCATCGACATCAACCCCTTGCTCAATCCGTACATCGACAGCAGCGGCCACATCGAGCCCGCGACGGGTGGGCCTTGGCTGGACCGCAGCCGCACCGATCCGGGGATACTGCATGACGGCGATCCGGTCGTCAGCGCCTTCAGCGATCGCGGTTGGCGCTGGGGCGGCGACTGGCGAACACCGAAGGACTATCAGCACTTCGAGAAGCGCTAGGGCTCACATCTGTTGTGCCCGACTAATCTCTGGGCGAGCGACCACTTTTGCACATGATTTTGCGGTGTGTCGCAGTGCAAACACTCGCTCGCCGGGCTAGGTGACGCCCTTAGTTACCCGGGTACTCGTACTGCGGTTCGTGGAATCGGTTGATGATCGGGATCCGCTCGAGGATCTGGTCGCGCAGACGCGGTTTCGGCACCACCGCGGGCACTTGCGGTTGCGCGGGCGGCACGTACACAGGCGCAGGCGGCACGTAGGCAGGCGCGGGCGGAACCGCGGCGGGCGGCGCATAGTCGGGTACCGCAGCCGGTGGCGGCGCCACGACCATCGTCTCCGCCACTATCTCCTGCGGCGACGGCAGCGCTGATGGCAGCGGGTTGGGCGGTTTCGCGGCGGGAATCGGGTCCAGCTTCGGCGCGGCTTCGGCGATCCTCGCCGCCGACGGCACCGCTTCCTTCACCTGCTCGCCGGTCGCATTGGCGTTCTGTGTCTGTTCGGACGTCGAGTCGGAGCCTGCGCTCAGACCCAGCGCGACCGCCAGCGAAATCACCAGGGTCAAGGATGCGGCCACAAGGACGGACGTCAGCACGCCTGCCTTCGACATCCCCCGCAGTCTCGTCATCAGCGGTTCCGGTCGACTGTCCAGGTCGTTGACCGCCAATGCAGCGGCCACCGCGGCCCCGCGCGCCATGGCCATGTCCGCCTCTGCCGCGGAGATCACCGGTGCGGCCGCGACCGCGCCCATTTCAGCGATGGCCGGTTCCAGCTCGGTCGAACCGACCACGAAGATCGCGTCGAGCTGCCGGTCGTTGAGGTCCAGCGCGATCACGCTGCTGGTCAGCTCGATGTTTTCGGTGCCGTCGGTCGGCCGGTCCTGGCGGTCGACCGTGACGCCGTCGGGGTCCACCACTGCGACCAGCGTGGCGTCGGGTTCGAAGATGCAGACCGCGGTGTCCTCGTATCCGGCGATGTCCGCGATGCCACAGGCCAGCGCTTCGGCGGCCTCGGTTTCGGAGACGGCCACGACGTTGTTCAGGTCCCGGGCTTCCAGGACGGCAAGGATCGCGTTCGCCACGGCGTCACCATCGGCGGTCCACGTCACGCCGACGGCGTGCACGCCGCTCTCCACGACCGCCTCGTTGGCGTCCAGCAGCACCGTCAGCAGGGCTTCGGCGTCGAACGTCTCGACATCCGTGATGTCCAGCGCCCCGCGATCCACGGCGGCGCCTCCGCCCGTCAAGCCTTCGGAAAGCACCCAACGGACGGCTGTCGAGGTCGCCGACAGACCGAGCACGAGGTCCATAGCTATCCCCCTCTGCCTTTCGTCCGCGTCAGACACTACCGCCGAGGTCTGTCGATACACATCTCAAGCTCAGAAAGCCGCCTGAAAGACGAGTACCTATTCATCCAATTCATGCATTAGTCATGCCCGAATTGGTCTTGGACAAGCATTGATGACGCTTCTACCGTTTAGGGCAGACCGCTGACGAAACCGACCAAATCGACCATCCAAAGGCCGACGACAGCCCCATGCCGAAGTTGTCGCAGGTCCCTCCAGGGTTGGGTGTCAAGTCCGGCACACCGGGGTGCGCTAACGGGAATGGGGTCTCGGGAGCCGGCGTGGGTCAAACTGGCAACGCCTGCGTCAACTGACAAAACTAGGGCGATTCGCGCCGCCCGCATCCCGCTCACTAGGTGCGGGCGGTGCCACGTTCCGTCGGCGGGCGTGCGCCTCGCCCGACATGTCGCATCGGTGAAATACTCGGCCCATGCCCACGGCTCGGCGCGGCCACAGCAGCATCGACATCGCGGCGCCTCCCGAACTCGTGTACGACCTCATCGCCGACGTCACCCGGATGGGCGAATGGAGTCCGGAGTGCTACCGGTGCGAGTGGCTGGACGGGGCAAGCGCGGCGGCACCGGGCACGCGGTTTCGCGGGTACAACCGGATCGGCCGTTTGCGCTGGGACAGAACAGTGGTGGTCGATACGGCTGAGCGGGGCCGCGAATTCAGCTTCACAACGGTCAACGACGGTGCCGGCCGCGACGAAACACGCTGGCGTTACACGATGGAGCCGTCGCAGTCCGGCACGTTACTCACCGAGTCTTTCCAGTTCCTCTGGTGTTCGCTACCCAACAGACTGGCCGAATCGCTTGTCCCGCGGGGACATCAAGTCAATCGCGGCATCGAGGAGACGCTCAGACGCATCAAGCGTGCCGCCGAAACACCCGCCTAGATAGTGGCGGCCCCTAGATGAGTAATTCCAAGGGGTGTTACTGGTGTGGCTGCTGTGAATTTAAGGTGAGGGTGTCCAGGATTGGCGTTGCTAACCCAACCTGGCACTGGAGGCCGAAGTGGACGCCGACCTGGACACCCTCGCTACCGCACTGTACGTCACCGCCGATGATTTCCTGATCAGCAATCCGCAGTATCGGCCATGGCGTCCCAGGGTCGGGATCACCCCGCGCCTCGATGACGCCGAACTGGTCACCCTGGTGGTGCTACAAGCGCTGCTGGGATTCACCTCAGAGGCGCGGTGGTTGCGTTACGCGAACAGCCGGCTGCGTGGGTTGTTTCCTTATCTGCCAACACAATCGGGCTACAACAAGCGGGTGCGCGCAGCGACCGGGATGCTGCGTGCGGTCATCGCGCATCTGGTTGCGTGCACCTCGCGGTGCACCGACGATGTGTGGGTGGTTGACTCGACTCCGGTCGAGTGCGGGCGCTCGCGTGAGACCGCGAAACGCTCCGATCTGGCCGGTTGGGCCGAGTATGGGTACTGCGCGTCGCACTCGCGCTTCTTCTGGGGACTGCGCCTGCACCTGGTATGCGCCCTGTCGGGGCTGCCGGTGGCGTTCGCGCTGACCGGCGCCAAGGCCGACGAACGCGAAATTCTGCTCGGGATGCTCGACGCCGACCCGAACTTGCTCGCGACGCATCCCGCTCAGATGTTGATGGCCGACAAGAACTACTACGGCAGGCAATTCGAAGCCACGCTCGCCGCCGCCCGCATCAAACTGCTGCGCCCTGCCCGCGCGGGAGAGAAACCCCGTGCCGGACAAGGCTTCTTCAAGCCGCTGCGGCAGGTCATCGAATCGGTCAACAACACCCTCAAGACCCAGCTCGACCTCGAACGCCACGGAGGACGAACCATCGCCGGAGTCGCCGCACGCGTCCTGCAACGCATCCTCGCCCTCACCGCCGCCATCTGGCACAACGACAGAACCGAGAAGCCGATCCTGCGATCACTGACCGCATACGACCACTGACCCCTTGGAATTACTCATCTAGGCGAGCATTGGCTTGGCGGCGTATTTGACCCGGAGGCGCTCCCCACTCGTAATCAAGCTATGGGTGCGCTCCGGACGCGCACCTGGATCGGAGTGTGGTCATGACTCTCAAGCTCTTTGCCATAAGCTCTCTGGCCGGCATGGTCATCATCGGCGTGTTCGCGCTGGTAAGCGCCGCGCCGAAGCCCAGCGAATTAGGGGTGTATAAGACGAATTCGACGACGTCGATGACATCGACGACTTCTAACGCTCCGTCAAATCCGGGTCATATGCCTTACTGACGCAGGCGCTGTCGGTTCTCCTCGCTCGTGCGTCAACATGTGTTGACGCTTCAGACATCCATACCTATGGCGGCCCAACCAAGTTGCCGTCGCGGATGTCCTCGCGGCACTTGGCGCGCGTCTGCCCCGTCTGGCTCACGCAGACACGCACCTGCTGCTCGATGCCCGCCGGGTAGACCTGATCGTTGGGACCCGGCGTGTCCGTGGGCGACGGCACCGGGCCCTGGTAGATCGACCACATCTGGTCACCAGTGGCGGACAACCGCGAGCAATACGCTTGCTTTCCGGTCGTCGTGACACCGGCGGCGCCCAGGGTCGCACAATCGGCGCCCACCAGAACCACCGGCTCGACCGGCGTGCTGACACTCGGCGCGGCCGGTGCGCTCGAGCGCGTGTCCCTGCCGACCGTCAGACCGATCGCCAGGGCCGTACCGACCAGCACTGCCAGCACTGCCGTCGCCACGGCGGCCAGCTTGACCCTGCGCGATCGCGAACTCTTCGGTCGATGCGCGACGCGGGCCGAGACCGTCGGATCGGTGGGTAGCAGCCCGTCGGATGTCGGGGACAGGCCCCGCGCCAGCGCCCGGGCGAAGTCCGTACAGGAGGCGAAGCGATCGTCGGGCGACTTAGCAAGCGCCCGTTCGAACGCAGGCCCGAGACCCGAGAGTTCCGGGGCGCGTTCCGTGATCGATGGCGGTGTCGCGGTGAGATGCTGGCTGATGACGACCGCGGGATTGGTGTGCGTGAACAGCTGCTTGCCGGTGAGGAGATGAAAGGCCGTCGCGGCCAACGCATATTGGTCGGCGCGGCCGTCGAGCTTGTCGCCCAGCAGCTGTTCCGGCGCGGCATAGGCCACCGTGCCCACCGTCATATCGGTGGCGGTCAGTCCGCTGGCGTCCTGCGCCCAGCGCGCTATTCCGAAGTCGGCCAGCAATGCCCGGGCCGGTCTGGAATCAGGCTGGGCGAGAAGAATATTGGATGGCTTCACGTCACGGTGCAGCAGCTCCTGTTCGTGGGCGTAATCCAGCGCATCGGCCACCTCGGACACGATCTGCACGACCATTTCGGGTGGCAGTCCCTTGCCGTGGTGACTCTGCAGCATCTGCCCGGCATCGCTGCCTTCGACGTAGTCCATCGTGATCCACAGCTGACCGCTGTACTCGCCGCGGTCGTGTACGCCGACGATGTTCGGATGCCACAGCCGGGCGGCCATCTCGGCTTCCCGGATGAAGCGTCCGCGGTACTCCCGGTCGACAGTGAGCTCAGCAGGCAGGACCTTGAGCGCGTCGTACCGCGGCAACCGTGGATGCTCGACGAGATACACCTCTCCCATGCCGCCCGTTCCGAGCAGGCGAACCACGGTGTACCCGGCGAAAACGTCGCCTTTGGTTAACGGCATGGCAATCCGCGGGGCATGTTGCCGTTATCGCCGCTTTGTGCCATTCCGAAACCTTCCCACGAGCAGGCGGTGGGAGACCTGTGAAAACGCTGTCAGCCGGGTGAAGGAAGTGTCAGCAAGCCGATGAACGATGCGAGCCTCGACCGCGATCGTGGTCGCCATACGTGACGCTGATCCACCGGCCACGCGTACGCAGGAGTCCCTTCTCGGACCAGGTTCAGAAGATGCGGCTCATCGAGCGCCCGTGCCGACGTCTGGAAGAGCCCGTCAATACGGGCGCCGATCACGCCGTAGTCGAGCATTCGACCCAGTGGGCTCTCGGCTGCGATGATCTCGCCGATCTCTGTTGAATCGATCGGATAGTTCTCTGGCAGAACGTGTTTCATAGCCAGTAATGCTTGCGGGCTCTTCATCCGAGGGTGGCCCACCAGACGTCCGAGGAAGAACAACCGCCCGAGCGCGAGTTTCGAGTCGAGCAACAGCGTGTGCGCGTACAGCACCCGCACCAGCACGACGTTCATGAAGAACCGCTCCGCCGGTGTCTCGCGCCACGCCAGCCCGCGGTGTGCCAGGTAGCCGGCCACGACGCTGGCGTTGTGCGCGGAGTACCACGACTCGGCCGAGGGGGAATCGAAGAAGCCGATCCACCGGGCGACGCTCGGTCGCGACGGAATGCCGCCACCGCGAAGCACCAGAAGCTTCGCCTCGACGGTGTCTCGAAGGAGTGCTTCGTTGACGGCGCGCCACCACGGGCTGCCGGGGATGTCGTTACCCGGCGCGTTGAGGACACCCCTGCGCTGCTGCCACCGCATGAAGGCAACGACCGCCCGCCGGTACGGACTGTAGCGGTGTCGCCAACGGCCGAAGGCGTAGGTGTCTGCGGCCAGGCGGATCCTCGCCTCGGCATCGTCGCGCACATCGGCGACGATCCGCTCTGCCTCATCAGCGGCGGTTAGGAACCCTGCGCTCACGTCGTCACGACCTGTGCAGGACGCAACATCCGCCCGCTGAAGAAGGTCGCCATCCAGCCGGGCGTCATGCCGCCGATGTTGGCCAGCAACCGGTTTCGCAGACCCGGCACGACCACAGGGCGTCCGCGATCCAGCGCGCGTAGCCCCGCGGCCACCACCGGCTCCGGCGCGCCGAGCTTCTTGTAGATCGCGACGTCCGTCACGTCGGCCGCGAGCGCATCCACGAAACCTGTCCGCGTCGGCCCCGGGCACAGAGCGGTCACCTTGACCCCCGAGCCCTTCGTCTCGGCCCACAGCGCCTCGCTGAACGACAGCACGAAGGCCTTGGACGCCCCGTAGGTCGCCTGATACGGCGCCGGCTGGAAGGCGATGGTGGAAGCCACATTCAGAATGCCGCCGCGACCGCGGTCCAGCATCCCGGGAAGCACCGCGTGGGTGAGACGCACCAGCGCATCGACATTGACAGCGACGAGTTCGCGTTCCCGGTCCGAATCGACCTCTGCCACTGGACCGTAGGTTCCGAAACCCGCGTTGTTCACCAGCACGCCGACCTCCCGATCGCCGAAAGCGGCGATCAGGTCCTCGATACCCGATTCGGTTCCCAGATCACCGACCGCCGTTTCGACGACGGTCTTCGGCGACTGCGCCAGGACGCGCTGACGAACCTGCTGCAGGCGCAGCTCGTCGCGTCCGGCAAGCAGCAGCGGCATCCCGCGCGCCGCGAGCTGCTCGGCGAAAAGCGCGCCAAGGCCCGAGCTCGCCCCGGTGATGACGGCCCACCCGCCGCCGTAGTTCTCCGACATGTTGACTCCTTCTCGCTGATGTTGACACTATTAACATATAGAATGTTAGCATTGTCAACATGCCGAGGCGATCGAAGATTCCCGACCCGTCGACAACCTCGGATGAGCAGAAGCGAGACACCTACCACCACGGCGACCTCAAGCGCGCCCTGACCGAAGCCGCATTGGAGTTGGTCAAGGAAAAAGGCCCGAAAGGGTTCACGCTGCGCGAGGTGGCGCGCCGTGCGGGCGTCAGCGCCGCGGCGCCGTACCGCCACTTCGCCGACAAATCGCAACTGCTGGCCGCCGTCGCCACCCAGGGTTTCGTGCAGCTTCACGAGACGCTGAGCGCGGCAGCCGCCGACGCGTCCGATCTGACGGCGCGGGTGCTCGACATGGGGAGGGCATATGTGCACTGGGCCGTCACCCACCCCGACTACTACCAGGTGATGTTCGGCTCCGAGCTGGACAAGACCGAAAGCCCGGAAGTGCTCGAGGCCGGCCTGACCACCTTCGCCGACCTGCTCGACACGATCGTCGAATGCCAGCGGGCGAAGTTGATGGCCGACGGCGACCCGCGGTCGATCGCCGGACCGGTGTGGTCGCTGCTGCACGGGGTTTCGACACTCACGATCGGGAGCGACCTCGTGCACGTCGACATCACCGAGAAGCCCGAAGCAATGATCGAACGCGCGCTACGGGGGCTGCTATTCGACTGACGACGTCGAATGTGTGGGCTATGTACGGAAATTCGGGAAATCTCGTACGTAGCCCACACACTCGGCGGCTAGCCGGAGGCCGCCGCAGGCAGCGGCACCGGCGTCACCAGCTCACCCGACGCCAGGAAGCTGTCAAGATTGCGCAGCGTCAGCGCCTCCATTGCGGCACGCGTCTCTACCGTCCCGCTTCCGGCCAGCCCGCCCATCGACAGCGCATCGACCAACGCATCCTCGTCGACCACGCTGCCCCGTGCGATGTTCACCAGATAGCCGTCATAACCCAGCGCATCGATCACTGTGCGGTTGACGAGCTTTCGCGTCGCCGAGCCACCTGCCGCGGCGACCACCAGAACGTCGACCCGTTGCGCCAACGTGGTCCGGCCGTTGGCCAACGGCGACAAGTGGTTTGCGTCTTGAGTATCAGGAGAGCCCGATGAGTGCGTGGGGACTGACGTGGGGTTCGCACTCCAACAACCACTTTGACGTCTCGCTTGCGATGTTCACCCATGTCGCCGCCGCGGCGCCGGGTGTCATCACCGCCATCGACACGCACTGGATCTGGCAGGACGGTCAGCGGGATCGTCGACGGCTACCTCACCGTGCCCGACAAGCCCGGGCGCTCGGCGCGGACGGCGTGCTCATCAACGTCGGCCGTGGCCCCCTGGTCCAGGAGCGCGCGCTATACGACGCCCTCGCGGCAGGCACGATCCGGGCTGCCGCGATCGACGTCTGGTACCGCTACCCTTCGGTCGACGGGGTCGCCGCGCCCAGCGATCTGCCGTTCGCCGAACTGCCAAACCTGCTGATGACGCCCCATTCCTCCGGCGTCACCCGCGATACGTTCACCGGCCGCGTCGACGACATCGTCGCCAACATCGGCCGGCTGCAGCGGGGAGAACCGCTGCGCAATGTCGTGCACGGCTGAGGGTGTCCGGTTAACTAGTCCGCGTGCGAGTTGACGGACGGGAGATCACCGTTTCGGGCAGCTTGCTGCAACCGCTGAGCAGGCGCACCAGCGACATTCTGCGGCTCGTGCTCGCGGCATTGTTCCTGACGGTCGTCATCGTCAGCTCGCTGATCACCCGCTACGACTGGGTATCCCTGGAAAAGTCGATCTCCGAAATCGTCGGGGTTCTCACACCCACCCAGTCCAACCTGGTCTACCTGGCCTACAGCATCGCGATCCTGGCGCTGCCGTTCGCCATTCTCATCGGCCTGATCGCGGGCAGGCAGTGGAAGCTTCTCGGCGCCTACGCGGCGTCGGGAATCGTCGCCGTGATCGCGCTGTCGTTCAGGCCGGGTGGCTTCGCGGCGCCACGCTGGCATTTCGACGTGGCCGAGCAGCCCAAGACGTTTCTGTCGCAGTTCCTTGACGACCCCCGCTGGATCGCCATGCTCGCCGCGATGCTCACGGTGTCCGGACCATGGCTGCCCGCGCGGTGGCGGCGCTGGTGGTGGGCGCTGCTGCTTGCCTTCGTGCCCATCCATCTCGTCGTCAGCGCCATTGTGCCCGCCCGCTCACTGCTTGGCCTTGCCGTCGGCTGGTTCGTCGGGGCGCTCGTCGTGCTGGTCGTCGGCACCCCTGCGCTCGAGGTGCCACTCGACGCCGCCGTTCGGGCGATGGCCAGACGCGGGTGCACAGTGACCGCGTTGAAGGTCGTTCGACTATCGGGACCAGGCTCGCTGGTGTTGACGGCCGGTTGTAGCGACGGCACGACGGCCGTGCTGGAGTTGTACAGCCCGAATCAGAGCAGTGGCGGGGCGCTGCGCCAACTCTGGCGCAAGATCACGCTGCGGGGCGGCGAGACCGCGCCGTTCGAAGCCTCGATGCGCCGCGCCGTCGAACACCGCGCGCTGATGGCCATTGCGATCGGCGATCTCGGACTCGCCAATACCTCGCCGCTGGCGGTCACCGCGCTGAGTCGAGGCTGGATGTTGTACGCGGACACGCCCGCCCGCGGCGCGCCGCTGGACGAAGTCGTCGACACGACACTGGTGGCCCGGATATGGGGCGCACTGCGAGTGTTGCACGATCACCAGATCTCCCACGGCGACTTGCGCGCAATCAAGATCACCGTCGACGACGGCACCGTGCTCTTCGGCGGTTTCGAGCTCGCCGAATACGGGACGACGGACGCGCAAATGCAATCCGACGTCGCGCAGCTGATGGTGACGACAAGCGCGCTGTATGACGCGCCGACCGCAGTGCGCGCAGCCATGGGCGTTTTCGGCAAGGAAGCCGTCCTCACCGCATCCCGGCGCCTCACGAAAACCGCTGTGCCCAGACGCATCCGCGATTCCGTCGTCGAATACAAAAAGGTCATCTCGGCCGCCCGCGACCAAGTGCAACTCCAAACGGGCGCCGACGAGATCCGATCCGAGACCATCACGCGCTTCAACCGCAACCAGATCATTCAGATGGTGCTTCTGGGAGCGCTGGTTTATGTCGCGCTGCCGTTCATCAGCACGGTGCCGACCTTCTTCTCCGAACTGAGGACGGCTAACTGGTGGTGGGGACTGCTGGGGCTGGCGGTGTCGGCGCTGACCTATGTCGGCGCGGCAGCTGCGCTGTGGGCGTGCGCAGAAGGCTTGGTGAGCTTTCGCAATCTCACTCTCATGCAGGTCGCCAATACCTTCGCCGCCACCACCACACCGGCCGGGGTTGGCGGGCTAGCGCTCAGTGCGCGCTTTCTGCAGAAGGGCGGGCTCGGCGCACTACGAGCCGCCACTGCGGTCGCCTTGCAGCAATCGGTTCAGGTGGTCACCCACCTCGTATTGCTGATCCTGTTCACCGCCTTCGCCGGAGCGTCGGCCGAGCTGTCACATTTCGTCCCCCCTGCGACGGTTCTCTATATCGCCGGTGCTCTGATTCTGATATTCGTCGCCGCTGTGGCCGTCGTGCCGACGCTGCGCAAATGGGTCACGACGACGGTCGGCCCAAGGGCCAAGGAAGTCCTGCACGACCTCGCCGAACTCGCTCGCGAGCCCAGGCGACTTGTGATCATCGTCCTTGGTTGCGCCGCAACGACTCTCGGTGCCGCGCTAGCATTGTGGGCCTGCGTCGAGGCGTTCGGCGGCGACACGTCGTTCGTCACCGTCACCGTCGTCACGATGATCGGCGGCACGCTCGCGTCGGCGGCGCCCACCCCCGGCGGCGTCGGCGCAGTCGAGGCGGCGTTGATCGGTGGTCTCGCCGCATTCGGCGTGCCCACCGGAATCGCCGTCCCGTCGGTCCTGCTGTACCGGGTGCTCACCTGCTGGCTGCCGGTGTTCGTCGGCTGGTTCGTGATGCGCTGGTTGACCGAGAAGGACATGATCTAGCGGCGCGCGATGACGCGCAAATTTTGCGAGTCAGCGATACGGCCACATCGGCATCGAAGGAGTCCATGGGCCGTCGTCGCCGGGGGATACCGGTGTCGTCTCATTCGGGAAACCTGATGAGCTGGAAGGTGATTGGGGCAGCGGGAGCGTCGGCGGCGGAGCTAGGCGTGGTGACACGTAAGCCGGCGGCTCCGGCCACATCGGAGATTGTGCCTGCGAAGGCCACTGAGGCGTTTGAGGCTGCAGGGCCGGAGCCTGCTGCGGCCACTGCGGCCACTGTTGAGCAGGCGCCTGCGGCCATTGCGGTGCTTGATACTGCGGCCACTGCGGAGTCGGCGCCTGAGCTACCGGCTGCTGCTGTTGCGGCGCCAAGGCCGGGATTCTTTGCAGTAGCCATCGCAAAATCGGCGCTTGCGGGACGACGGCCGGCGCTGGTGCGATCGGCGGCAGCGGTGATGCAAACGGCGGAATCTGAAGCGACGGCGGCGCTGCGGGAAGTTGAGGCGCAGGCGCAGCTGCGGGCATTGGCTCTACACCAACAGGTTCGGGCGCCGGCGGTGGGTCGACGGCCACCGGCGCGATCGCTGCCTCGGGCGCGACTGCGGGAGCTTGCGTTTCGGCCACAGCCTCGGCAGGCGCCTGGGCGGCCCTGGGTGCCGGTGCCTGCGCCACCACGGTGCGCGGAGCCTGCTCTACCCGGACTGTCTTCGCGGTGGAGGACAGGGGCACCGGCGCCGGTGGTATTGGCTGCGTCGGCGGTGGCACAGGTAACGGCGGCGCCTGCACCACGGCCGACGGATGCGGCATGGGCGCGGCTTGATAGGCGACCGGCGGCGGCGGAGCCGGCACGGCTGCGCTCGGCTCGGGCGGCGATATCGTCTGCATCTCGAGCGCACGCTGAGTCGAGGTGGGCGTCAAGCTTGCGGCCAACGCCATGACCATCGCAACGACACCAATCACAAGAACCGACGCGGCCAAGGTGCCGACAGACAGGAACCGTCGAACCGCGGACCGGGCGACTTCGGGCTCGTCCAGTGTTTCCGTCGATGCGCACCCGACGACATCGGCGTATTTCGTGACGACATCGGCGCGTGCCAGCGGCCCGGTCTCCATCGCCACTGGAGCGAAATCCTCTACGTCCGGGTCCTGCGCATACGCCAAGCCGGAGGTGGACGCTTCGAAACGAGGTGCCATCGCCGCCGCCAGCGCAGCTCCCCGCGCCAGCGCCCATTCAGGCTCTTCCGGGAAAATGATCGGCAACGAGGTCGCCGCCTCGAGATGTGGCTTCAGGGCCGGGGCCCGTCCGTCTGAATCGACGATGAACAGACCCTGCGGCCCCTGCGCGGGACGGCTCGCCAGCATCTCCGCGAGGACAGTGATCGGGTCGGCACCGTCAAGACTTCGGCTGACTACCTCCGCGATCGAGCAATCGGCGGTGTCAACGATCGCAAGCACCGCCCTCCGCTGCTCGATGAACAGCAATCCCGTCGCGGTGTACCCCACCGCCCGGGCAACGGCGTGGGCAAGCGCGGCCGCTGCCTGCAGTTCGCTGACAAAGATGACGTCTTCGACGTCTCGCGCGTCCAGACTTGCCTGCAGCTCGTCGGCGTCGCATTCCCTGCTCAGGGCAATTCCGCAGGTGCACAGGTGGTGGCCTCGGCTGCTAGCGCTCTCCTCTGTTGTGAGGATCGCGGCACTGACCTGCTCTGACGCGCTCGCCGATGGTGTTCCCACCGCAGACGTGAGCGCGAATTGATCGCAGTCCATGGTGAGGCCATCCGCCTTATCGCCCTCAACCAGGACCATGCGGACCGTTGTGGGCGTCATCGAAACGCCGAGTGCGATTTCCATCGCGCCTCCACACGGTCATGCGATGAAGTTGCTGCTTCAATCGGCGCGGCTTTCGACAAAGCTGTCAACCAATAGCGTCGTCGACGGCCGCGTAATTCGGACGCTACTCCGGTCTCTCCAATCGCATATCGAATTACTCAACTTTGTGAATACGTATTTCAAGGCGCCCCACGACGAAAGCCACAGAGTCACCACAGAATCCGGCGTTCAATTCCGCCATCTGTCCAAGTGCTCGAACACGTGGGTCGGCGCTTGTGTGCGGTTGCGCACGGATCTAGTCGCATCCCACCGGCGCGAGCTTGCGGAGGGCGGCCACCAAAGACTGCAATTGCCCTGCGTTGGCGTTGATTTCGTCGAGTCCGCCGACGGCACCGGTGACATCTGGCGAGAATGACGTGCCCGAGCCCGTTGTCGACGTAACTGCTGATTCGATCGGTGATCTCGGCGGCGTTGCCGACGAATAGATCAGGTCGATTAACCCGTGGGTTCTGTCACGTGACGGATGGCGCATTCCATACTTCGGCGAGTGGCAATCGACTCGGCCTAAGCGCGCATATCGAACGTCGAAGCGGGCATACCTCTTTCGTGGTCCTGTGATCACCAGGAGGGACCGAGATGACCAGCACGATCGACGCAGATCGATTTCCCGAGTGGGCGCCATTCGCCGACGCGGTCAGAGCGCGACGACCCGAGACCGGCACATGGTGTGAGGCCTGGACGGTGCGCGACATCGTCGTCCATCAGGCGGGCAATGCCGAAGAGTTGGCCCGGGTGTTGCGCGCGCACCTCGAGGGCAATCCGGTGTCCACTCGCAGCTTCGAGGAACGCGAACCGCCGTTTCGCGCGCTTTCCGACGACGATTTGTGGTCGGCGTGCACCGACCGGATGGCCGAAGTGGGCGAGGTCGCCGCGGCCGCCAATGCGATCCCCGATGCAGGTGTGGGCTGGACGCCTCGCACGATGAAGGCATCGTGGTTCGCCGAGCACATGCGCGAAGAACTCGTTCTTCATGGCTGGGACATCACCGGTGACGATCCCGCCGCTCAGGCTCGGCTCGCCGAGCCGTGGATGACCGACCACAGCGTGTTCGCGGTCGGGACTCCTCTGCTCGCCAAGGGTGCGAAGGCGCTGGGACTCGACCCCGGCGAGCGGGTGGAGGCCCGACTGCGGGTTGACGGCAGCAACGACGTCGCACTCACAGCGGACGCCGATCACACCACCATCGGGCTGGTGGAGGCCGAGGGTGCTGCCACCCTCGAAACCGACGCGGCGGCCCGCGTTCTGTTGCTGTGGGGACGGCGGCCCGCCGATCCGTCCCGCATCTGCAGCAAGGTCGGACCGGAAGCCCTTGGCCGCGTGAGGAGTCTGCTCAGCGGATACTGACGCGGGCGATTCACCCCACGTTAATTAACTGTTTGTTTCTCGAATCGCCAAGGTCCCCTTGGTATGTCAGCATTGCGCGGTGAGGGGAGCCCAGATCACCTTGTCAGTGTGCGCCGCGACGGTGGCGAGTTGTGCGCCGTTGATCGCTGCGCCGTCGGCGTCCGCGCAGCCGTGTCCTGATATCGAGGTGGTGTTCGCGCGCGGCACGACGGAGGACCCCGGTCTCGGGCCGACAGGAGACGCGTTCGTGGATTCGCTTCGCACCCGCGTCAGCCCGAAGTCGGTCGGGGTATATCCCGTCGACTACCCGGCCACGCTTGACTTCCCCACCGCCATGGTCGGAATCCGGGATGCGAGCTCACACATCGAGTCCACGGCGGCGAATTGCCCGAACACCAACATCGTGCTCGGCGGATTCTCGCAAGGCGCAGCGGTGGCCGGCTTCGTCACCGCCAACGTCATTCCCGACGGCGCGCCCGACGGAGTGCCGAACCCGATGCCCCAGGATATGGCGAAGCACGTCGCCGCGGTGGCCCTGTTCGGTAAGCCCAATGATCGATTCATGCATGCGATCAACCAGCCGGACATCGCTGTGGGGCCGATGTACAAGGACAAGACCGTCGAACTGTGCGTGCCAGACGACTTCGTGTGCTCGAGCGGTGGAGACTTCAACGCGCACACGCAGTACGTGGAGACGGGGCTCGTCGATCAGGCGGCGACGTTCACTGCGGCCAAGATCGCGGCGATTCCGCCCCCGGCCGCAACCCCGGCTGCGCCCCCACCGGCCGCCCCGGCACAGACACCTGTCCCAGCAGCCCCGCCGAAGCCGGCTCCTGCTCCGGCCGCCCCGCCGCCCGCACCCGCGGCGCCGCCGCTGTCGACGATCCCCGCCGCGCCGCCCCCGCCCGCTCCTGCGCCGCCGCCCCCGCAACGCGGATCGCAGACGATCCTTTCGTGCACGACCGTCTGCCACGTCATCGGCCCGGAGTGAAATAGCGAGGCGCCACAGCAGACTCACAGTCTGGCGAACCTGGCCATCAGACATCCCCTGATTCATAGGATCGTCCGGTGGCGACCGCGAACACCCGGGCGACCGACGACGACCGCAACAACACGTGCCAGATTCTGGATTCGGCCCTGGCCGAGGGTCAGCTGTCGATGGAAGAACACCGCGAGCGGGTAAGTGCGGCAACCAAAGCCGTCACTGTCGGCGAACTGCAGTCACTGGTTTCAGACCTGCAGATCCACAGTGCACCGGCGCAACTGCCGACGGTGAAGTCACCCGCCGGGTCGCAGTGGATGTGGGTCGCCGTGGCCGCGGTCGTTCTGCTGTTGGCCGTCGGGATCGGCTGGGGATTGTTCGGCAGCGGCGGCGGTTCACCATCGCAGGGCACCGCGGGCACCGCGACAACCAGTAGCGCCGCCGCGGCGAGCGCCACATCCAAGACCGCCACGACGACGCCGCTGCCGCCGCCGGACCTGCTGAGCATCGGCGGCCTGACGGGCTTCTTCGCCCAGATGGGCAGGCAATTCGGGGACACCCTGGGCTACCAGGTCGACATTCGCAGTCAGCGCGCCGACCTCTACCGCCCCGACGCGGTGAACGGCCACAAGACGGTGTTGTGGATCTTCAGCGACAACAGCTGGGCGAACCTGCAGAGCGACGCCCCCACCCCGTTGCATACGGCGGTGGGCGATCTGAGCAAGTTCGATGTGCAGGCCGTCCTCGATGGAGTCCGCAATGCGCCGCAGACGCTCGGCATCATCAACCCCACAGACGAATGGCTCGACATCCAATCCGCCGAGGACGGCAGCCTGGCCCTTCGAGTCCATGTCAGCCAGGGCGGACAGGGCGGCGGCTATATCTTGCTGGGCACGGACGGCTCCGTCATCAGGATCTACGCCCCGGAAGGCTAACGGTCCCCGTAGGTGAACGCCGTCGGCCTTCGCGCTGTGGTGGTGCCCCAACATCACAGATTTTCTTTCGGAGAAAAGTGTGGGAATCGCGGCCGCTGTCGCCTCATAGCTGGTGAACGCAGTTCGCAAGGGAGCAAGGGAACTGCAACGCGTCTGATTGAGGCCGGCGTTGCTGATTCCAGTGCGCCACACCCATGAGAGGGCGATGATGTGATTCCTAACCGTTTGCCAGGAGTCCGCTGGGAGCAATGTGTGACGACTGCCCGACCAACGCCCACGGCGGCAGACGACGACGCCGCGTTGGTTCTCGCGGCGGCATCGGGCGACCGGGCCGCGTTCGGCACGATCTACGACCGTTATGCCGATCGGTTGCACGACTTCTGCGTGGGCATGCTGCGCGACCGCGACGCCGCGGCCGACTGCGTTCAGGATGTTTTCGTCACGGCCGCGAGTCGGCTGACCCAGCTCCGCGAACCCGAGCGCCTGCGGTCATGGCTGTACGCGATCGCCCGCAACGAGGCGCTGGCCCGAATCCGGCACCGCCGTCGCGAACAACCCAGTGACCAATTACCCGAAACACACAGCGGGGAGCCCGATTTGGCGACTCTTGCGGCACGTAGCGAATTGGCCGATCTGATAAGCGACGCCTGCGGAGGGCTCTCTGATCGAGATCAGGTGGTGTTGGAGCTGTCCTACCGTCAGGGGTTGGATGGCCCCGAGCTCGCCGAAGCGTTGGGGGTCACGAACAAGAACGCCAATACGTTGGCCGAGCGGCTACGCGAGACCATCGTCCGCTCGTTGGGGGCACTGCTGGTGTGCCGCCAGGTCCGCGCCGATCCGAATCGGTGCCCCGAGTTGGCGGCGTTGGTGGAGCATTGGGACGGCCAGTTCACGGTATTGATGCGCAAACGCGCCGCCCGACACATCGAGAGCTGCGTGCTATGTGAGGAACAGCGGGCGAGAATGGTGACGCCCGCGGCGCTGCTAGGCAGCGTGCCGCTGACTGTTCCCGCGCCCGTGTGGTTGCGAAAGAGCACGCTGTTCCACGCCGGAAACGCGTTGCCGCCTGCGGGATCTCCGGTTCCGACCCCATCGGGTAGCCACCCGAGCGCTCATCCCGGCTCGCAGCCGGATGCGCGCGGCGTCGGCACCGGCTCGTCACACGCCAATGACGCATCGTGGTGGCCCTCGCACGATTTGGACACCTCCGACCTCCCCGATCAACCGTCAGCACCGTCCACCGCGGGCGAATCGGGGCCGTCGGTCCAGAAACGGTCGGTGCCAACAGACGGGACACCGGGATATCTGCGGCGTCACATCTGGGCGGTGGCGGGAGTGGCCGCGATCGTCGCCGCCGGCGGCGCAGTCCTGCTCACTGTCCCGCGGATCTATCAGGTTGACCCGACGAGCTCGACCAGCCACCCAGCGCCGTCGCGGTCAGCCATTAGTCCGGAGCCCGCCTCCAACCCCAAACCCGGTCCCGCAGCACCAATCGTGCCGCCGGTTGTGATTCCGGGTACAGCGGCGGGCCCCGCCTCGCCGCCACAGAAGTCAACCGGACCGGTCGTGCCACCAGGCAACCCTGTCGGGCCCGTTGCGCCCCCGGTCAACCCCGGCGGACCCGTCGTCCCACCAGGCGACCCCGGCGGACCCGTTGCGCCCCCGGTCAACCCCGGCGGACCCGTCGTCCCACCCGGCAACCCCGGCGGACCCGTTGCGCCCCCGGTCAACCCCGGCGGACCCGTCGTCCCACCCGGCAACCCCGGCGGACCCGTTGCGCCCCCGGTCAACCCCGGCGGACCCGTCGTCCCACCCGGCAACCCCGGCGGACCGGAAGCACCCCCCGGCGATATCGGCGGACCCGCTGACCCGAGCAGTCCAGGCGGACCCGTTGAGCCACCGAAAAAGTCGCCAAACGTGCCGTCGAGCGGACCTGTCGTGGCGCCCGGCCACATTCCACCCAAGCGGGTGGGGGAGGACGACTGCACCCCGCCTGCCTGTATCCCCACGAGTGGCCCCATCGGATAGCCGACCGGCGATCGAACGGGCCTATGGCGCAGCTCGGCGGGCGGATTCGCAATCCACGAAAAATCTTTTGAAAAAAGTGAGGGAATCACGACGGCCGATCGCTCCTAGCAGTTGAACGCAGCCCAACAACGGGTTGCGACAACTCAAGGGAGAACATCATGAAGAAGAACAGCAACACCACGGTCTGGCGCCGGATCAGCGCGGCGGCCCTCGGTGCAGGAGCAGTTGCCGTCGGCGCCATGGTGATCGGCGCACCGGCCGCCCAGGCGGACGCGCAATTCGACCAGTTCAAGCAGCTATGCATTTCCCAGCCTCAGACGTTGGACGGCCGCGATGACGCGGTGACAGGCGCGTACAGCGAGCTGAGGACCAATGACGGCGTGCACCCGAATCGCTTCGGTTCGCAACTGGACCAGACCTGCAAGTTCTACGACCGCAGAGGCAAGTACATCAACTCGATGACCCGCGAAACCTACGACCCCATCAGGGCCGTGAATCCCAATCCCGGTGGCGACGCCACCCAGCTGGTGAACTGATCCACCACTTGACCGAGCCGTCGGCCCGTCACCCTGACGCTGGGTGGCGGCTCGATTCGCGTGGCCGGTTATGCGGGTAGAGGTCGCGCCGCCACGACTAGGCTCCCTCGTGTGAGCGAACAGAGCCGCACCACAGCCGAACTGATCGTCGAGTGCCTCGAGAACGAAGGCGTCACGCATGTCTTCGGTATTCCCGGCGAGGAGAACATCCGGTTTGTCGATGCGCTGTCCAAGTCGTCGATCGAGTATGTGCTGACGCGCCACGAGCAGGGCGCGTCGTTCATGGCCGAGGTCTATGGACGATTGACCGGCCGAGCCGGCGTCTGCTCGGCCACCCTGGGTCCCGGGGCCATCAATCTCCTGCTTGGCGTCGCCGATGCCACCACCAATTCCACTCCGCTGCTTGCCATCTCGGCACAGGTCGGGATGGGTCGTAGCTACAAGGAGTCGCACCAGAGCATCGACCTGGTCTCGATGTTCGCGCCGGCGACGAAGTGGTCGGCACTGGTCGCGACTCCTGAAGCCGTGCCGGAAATGGTCCGCAAGGCCTTCAAGCTCGCGCAGACCGAGCGACCCGGAGCGGTCTATCTCGCAATACCCGAGGACGTCGAGGACGCCGCCGCTCCGTCGGGATTCAACCCGCTGCCCGTCAACATTCCACGGCCCGACGATCCGTCGGTCGCCCAACTGGAGCGTGCGGCGGAGATTCTGCGCACCGCGCGCAATCCCATCCTGCTGGCCGGTCACGGGGCCGCCCGCAGCGGTGCGGCTGAGGCGGTCCGCCGATTCGCCGAGGCACTCCTCATTCCCGTGGCGACAACGTTCCACGGCAAGGGCGTCATGCCCGACGACCATCCGCTCGCGCTCGGTGCGGTCGGCTTCATGCGCCATGACTACGTGAACTTCGGCTTCGACCAGGCCGACGTCATCGTCGCCGCAGGCTACGAGTTGCAGGAGTTCGACCCGGTCCGGATCAATCCGCGCGGCGACACGAAGATCATTCACATCCATCGCTTTCCCGCAGAAGTGGACGCCCACTACGACGTCGCCGTCGGGCTGCAGGCCGATATCGGTGGCACCCTCGATGCGCTGGCGACACGCGTGACTCGCGAACACCCACATTCGGAAGGCCACACACGGATCCGTGAGCTGCTGTCAGCAGAACTCGACCGGGGACGCACCGACGACAGGTTCCCGCTCGCGCCTGCCCGCATCGTCGCTGACACACGAGCGGCATTGCGGCGCAATGACATCGTGTTGGTCGACACCGGCGCCCTCAAGATGTGGATGGCCAGGCTGTACCCGACCTATGAGCCCAACACCTGTCTGATCTCGAACGGACTCTCGACGATGGCGTGGACTCTGCCAGGGGCAATCGCGGCCAAGATCGCCCGGCCAGACGCGAAGATACTCGTCGCGAACGGCGACGGTTCATTCCTGATGAACTCGCAGGAAATCGAGACCGCCCTGCGGCTCAAGACCCCGATGGTGATCCTCATCTGGGATGACAACGCCTACGGCTTGATCAGCTGGAAGATGGATCTCGAGATCGGACACAATGTGGACACCCGCTTCGGGAATCCTGACTTCGTCTCCTACGCCGAGAGTTTCGGCGCGAAAGGCTACCGAATAACGTCGGCTACGGAGCTGCTCCCGACGCTGCGGGCTGCGCTCGATGACGACACCGTCAGCGTCATCGCCTGCCCGATCGACTACTCGGCCAACAGTGATCTGATCGCCTCGCTTGGCGAATTGGACGAATCCCTGTCCTGATATCAACACCAGGGCCTTGAACAACTCGGCTTCGGCGTGCACGGGGCTATGCAAGCGCCTGGGGAGTGAGGAGATACTTCTCGCCTGTCGCCCGCCTGAGGTAACCGTTGAACGCCTCGGGCTGGAGCATGCCCGCGAGGGAGACCTCCCGGGTGTATGTACTCGCGAACGTCGTGGTGATCTCCGCAGCCACCCGGGCTCGGAGCCGGGCCAGGGTCTCGATTCCCGCCTGCTGAAGGAAGGGTGTCAGCAGCCACCCGCCTATGCCCCACGCCATGCCAAAGTTTCTGGTGAGAATCGTTGGGCTGGTATCGAGCCCGCCGTAGATGTACACCTGCTTGTGCACGGCCGATCCGTACCGGGAGTACTCCTGCGCGCCCGAGCTGGCCGCTTCCTCCATGGCGTTGAGGATCTGGCTCGCCAACGTCCCGCCACCCGTGGCGTCGAAAGCCAATGCCGCCGTCGTCGCCTTGAGCGCTTCGACGAGGTCGGTCGTGAAGCTCGGCGATGCGGTGTTGCAGACGTGCACAGCGCCAAGCGAGCGCAGCAGTTCTTCTTGGTCAGGCTTGCGGACGATGTTGACGAGCGGCACGCCGTCGGCAGTGCACAGCTTCACGAGCATCTGGCCGAGGTTCGACGCCGCGGCGGTGTGCACAAGGCCGGAATGACCCTCGCGGCGCATGGTTTCCAGCATTCCGAGAGCCGTCAGTGGATTCACGAACGACGACGCCCCGTCCTTCGCCGTCGTACCTTCAGGCAACACGAGACAAGCCGCAGCATCGATCACTCGATATTGCGCGTACATGCCGCCACCGGCGATTCCCACCGTCTTTCCGAGAAGGGCCTGTGCGGTGGCCGACTGGCCCGCGGCTATGACCGTTCCCGCTCCCTCGTTACCAACGGGAAGTGGTTTGTCGATCCGAGCCGAAAGGCCGGCCAACGCGTCGGCTCCCAACGATGCTGTGACGGTCGGGCGTTCGGCCGTGCCCTGCACCGTCGCGGTAGTCATGTCCGCGCCGGCGATGAGGACGCCCAAGTCGGACGGGTTGATCGGCGCGGCTTCCACGCGTACCACCACCTCATTGGCGGCCGGGGTCGGCACAGCGACGTCCACCAATGAGAGCTCAACCGTGGCCTGCGACGTCACGGTTGAACGCAGTTCCAGCGCACGATCAGGCAACTCTGCGGTCATGGGGAGTTCCTCGCTTCTTTGGGACTTCTCTGCAACCCTACGAGTTTCAGACGTTGCGGCGTATATTCACCATTCTTGTCCGCTCGGCTGCCCACACGGGAGTCCAGGGTCTTCGACGGGCGCGAGCGTTGTTCGCATCGTTGCATCGTTGAGTTGTGATTGATGTCGTCATCGCCGGGGCTGGTCCGAACGGACTGATGCTTGCGTGCGAACTTGCCTTGGCTGGAATCCGGCCGGTGGTGTTGGACCCGATGCCCGGCCCCAACCCGAATCCTCGGGTCAACCGCATCGTCGGTCAGGCGGCTCGGATCCTCGATCACCGAGGTCTGTACAGCGAGCTCACCGGGTCGGATGGGCCGCCGCAACCCGCTCTGCGTTCGATGTTCGGCGGCTTTCCGCTGGACCTCACAGCGGTGCCGGACTCCCAACTGTTCGTTATCCCCGTTCAACAGCGGGGACTCGTCCAAGTGTTTGCCGAGCGGGCGAGCGACTACGGTGCGGATATTCGTTGGGGTCACGGTCTGGAGGGATTCGATCAAGACGACGACTGCGTGACGGTACATGTCGCCGGCCCGGGTGGTGTCTACGACCTGAAGGCCCATTACTTTGTCGGTGCCGACGGCGGCACAAGCAAGACGCGCCACCTTCTCGGCGTCGAGTTTCCCGGCATGTCGTCGCACGACCTCGTCGTTCGGATCGGTTTTGACGTGCTACCTCCGGACCAATGGGTTCAACCTGTCACCGGGGCGCCCGACGGAGCCGGGTTCGTTGGCCTGCCGCCGCTGCGCTTCCATCGAACCGACCATGGCGTTTTCGCGTCCGGTGCAATGGGCAGCCGGGTCGCGGTGATGACTTACGAACTCGACAGGTCGGCCCGCGAACACCACAGTGACGATGTCAACGAGGCGCAACCGATGAGCTTGGCGGAGTTGGAAGCGAGCGCCGAACGCGTGCTTGGCACAGAGGTACCGCTGCGCCCCAAAACGACTGGCGCGCCACTGGATCTGCGTCGGGTCTCCGGCATCAACTCGCGGCTAGCGTCGCAGTATCAGGTCGGCCGGGTGATTCTGGCCGGCGATGCCGCGCACGTGCACTCGCCCATCGGCGGCCCGGGTCTCAACCTTGGCCTGCAGGACGCGGTGAACCTCGGGTGGAAGCTGGCGGCCGTCGTCAGTGGGCGCGTGGATCCCGCGTTGCTCGCAACCTACGAGACTGAGCGCCGACCGGCCGCCGAGCGGCTTCTCATGCACAGCCGTGCCCAGTTGGCTCTTTTCCGGCCCGGTCCTGAAGTGACTGCACTGCGCGAACTCTTCTCGGATCTGCTGGCCGACCCCAACAATGTTCGCCGGATCAGCGACCTGCTCTCGGGGGCCGAGAACCGCTATTCCCTTGGCGTTGATGTACATCCGCTCGTGGGCCGCTGGGTTCCCGAATTCGCCGTGACTAACGACAGCGGAATACGACGCATTGCCGAGTTGGCCCGCGATGGCAGGCCATTGCTTATCGATCTCACCAACAGCGGCAAGGTCGCTGCTGCGGCGACCGATGTCGCAGATCGTCTCGGCGTAGTCGCGGGAACGCCCGTCGGCGAAGTGCCCGCTACGGCTGTCCTGGTGCGCCCCGACGGTTATGTGGCCTGGGCCTCGTCACAGGCCTCGCCGGACGCGAACGAAGTGCACGAGCTTCACCTTGTGCTCGAGCGTTGGTTCGGGATCTAGCCGCGGGTTGCGTCAGCGCCCGGCGGGACTCCGCGTCGCGCCAGCGCGGCGTCGAGTTCGCGGCGAGATGTGATCTCGAGCTTGGCGAAAATCTTGCGGAGATGCCATTCCACCGTCCGTGAGCTGAGGAACAATTGCGCACCGATCTCCGAATTCGTGCGCCTCTCACGCGCCAGTTGAGCGATCTGCTGCTCCTGCGGTGTGAGCTCGGACCCGCTGGAATCGGTTCGCCTCCGTAGCTTTTCACCAGTCGCCTGCAACTCACGGCGCGCGCGCTCGGCAAACCCGTCTGCACCCATGGCGGCGAGCGCAGCATACGCTGACCTCAACTCAGTGCGCGCATCGATGCGACGACCGTTGCGGCGCAACCATTCGCCGTAGCTCAGTCGTGCCCGTGCGACATGCATCGCCATCCTGGTTCGACTCAATCGCTCGATGGCTTCCCGGTAGAGCGCGTCGGCGGCATCTCCGTCAGCGACAAGCGCACGACTTCGGGCGGCCATCCCATACGCGAAATCAGTGCCGCTCGCAGCGGCGATAGTCGACAGCCGCTCGGCTGCGATTTCTGCGCGTTCGAGTTGGTCACTTCGAGCGGCTGCTTCCACGAGTTCGTACAGCCCGCGCGCAGTCAGCAGCGGCACGAAATCGCCTTCGGCAGCGGCCTTCTCCGCCGCATCGGCCGCCAGCTCGTAATCGGCGAGACCGTTGAAAAGCACCGCCTGCGCGTAATCCGAATAGCCTAACAACTGGCCCTCGCCACGCGCCCTCGCCGCTTCGGCCAACGCCGGCAACCGACCCAAGGTGCCCGGTGCGTCGCCGCGCCACGCCGCCACAAGCAGTTCGATACGGGGCGAATGGCGCGCTGCGACCGTCGGGTCGATTTGGTCGGCTTCCAGCCGCAGCGCTTCGGCGGTCACCAAATCGCCTGCATACAGATAGAACTCGGCCAACACGCCGAGGTCCAGCGGAAGCCAGCTCATCATCCCGGTCCGCCGAGCAAGCTCGCCCTGGCCGCTCACCATCGCGTATGAAGCGCTGTCGTCGCACAGATGCAGGGCCATCGTGTTGAAGGCGAAGCCGACGGAGTCCGGATCGGGCGATCCGTTCAGATACTGGCGCACTGCGTCTTTGAGTATGGGGGCGGCTGTGGCATAGCCCTCTGCCGTCCAGGTGGCGATGCCACGCACGAGCAGTTGCATAGCGGGTGTCGGCGCTGGATCCACCGACAGTGAACGTGCGGCATTCGCAATGTCGAGTCGGAGGTCGGGGTCGCAGAGTCGGCCCGCGTACATCGATGCGATGAGTGCGTGAAGGTACGCCAGACGCGCAAGATCGACGTCCAAGTCGCGAAGACGGGTGGCGGCCCGCAGGAGCATCGCGGGTGCATCCCCGCCACTGTTCTGGGTGAAAACAATCTGTGCGCGCAGCAATTCGGCCTTCGCCTGATCGACGTCGGTAAGCCGGCCGACTTCCGCCTCCGCCAATAGCCGGCCGGTGGCCTCGAGGTCTCCGGCGGCGTACTTGGCGTGGGCCGCCTTCAGCGCTCGTGCCGAGCGATCGGCGGCATCCGGCGTCAAGACAACCGCACGTTCCAAGAACGCGGCGGCCGCGGCGACGCCTCCGCGCCGCCGGGCACGGTCAGCCGATCCGATCAATTCGGACGCCACTTCCTCATCGGCACCACTTGCGGCGTAGGCGCGATGCCACGCCCGACGATCGGCATCGGCGTCCGAGTCGGCCACCGAGGCCAACGCTTCGTGTGCCGCCCGACGTCGCTCGGCGCTTGCCGCGCGGTAGACCGCCGAGCGCATCAAGGGATGGCGAAACCGCACCGAGGCGCCGACTGACATCAGTCCGGCGTCAAGAGCGGCCCATGCGGCATCGGCCGCCAGGCCGAGTTTCGCCGCGGCCCGTTTGATCATCGTGGTGTCGCAGACGGGATCTGCGGCGGCGAGCAGCGCCCATTGTTGGGTGTCGTCGGGCAGTTCGTTCAGCCGTGCGAGGTATTCGTCTTCGATGCGGTGGGTAAGACTGGCGCCGTCGATCGTCGCGAATCCGCCCGCGAAGCCCGCGGTCATCATCCGTGCGCCGAGCTCGAGCAGCCCGAGCGGATTACCTCCCGTCTCGTCGATGATGCGGGCCCGAATGTCGTCGTCGATGCGTGCCGCACTCACCGAACCGAGCAGGGCACGCGCGGATCGGTCGTCAACGCCCTCGACGCGCAGTTCGCGTAGGCCCGTCAAGTGATCAGGCGTGCTGACCGGGGCACGCGCGGCGAATACCAACCCGATCGGTTCGGCGAGCAGCCGACGACCGACGAAGCCAAGCACCTGCGCCGAGGCTTGATCGAGCCAGTGCGCATCTTCGATGACGCACAGCAGCGGCCCGAGTTCGGATGCCGCGGCCAGAAGACCCAGTGCGCCCAGTGCGACCAAGAACTTGTCGAGGCTATCGCCGGTCGAAAGACCGAGCGCGACGCTCAGGGCGCGCCGTTGGGGCTCGGGCAACGAATCGAGCCCTTCGAGGATCGGGAAGCACAGTTCGTAGAGTCCCGCGTAGGGCAATTCCATTTCCGACTCGACACCCGTCGCCCGCAGCAGCGTCAAATCCGATCCGGCCTCGATGAGGTAACGCAGCAGGGCCGTCTTGCCGATCCCGGGCTCGCCTCGAAGCAGCAACACGGCACTGCGACCCTCGCGAACCTCGGCCAGAAGGCCGTCCAGGATCGCGCACTCGCGGTCCCGCCCGAGTAAGCGCGGAGACGCTATCCGTGTGTTGCGAAATCCCGTCAAGCGCCACCATCCCCGCCGCCCGATTCTCGAGCGGTGGGATTTTAGCTGGTCAGGCTGATTTCTAACAGGGTCGGGTGCATCTGCGGACGGGGTTCCGCGGCCTCGGCCCGGCATCGCGACCAGTGTGTTCGACGGGCGCGGACGGCAAGGGAACGAGGAATAGTCGTGTGTACGCAATAGGCAGGAGGCGAGAACGCAATGAGCCAAAGCGCGCAAGCAGTGGTCGTCGGAGCGACCGGCGAGGTCGGCGCCGCCATTGTGGCCCGCCTTCGAAGCGCCGAGATACCCGTGGTCGCCGTGGCGCGCGACCGTGTCCGCCTCGAGCAGTTGAGCGCCAACGACAACGGAATCACGGCATGCCCGGCAGACATCGGCGACGACTCGTCAAGTCAGACGATCGCCGCCGCGGTGTCCGGGCCTGTCCGGATGGTGGTTCAGTCAGCAGCCGTACCGCCCGCCGGCCCGTTGGCAACGATCGAGCCCGACGCCCTCGGGCGGTCGGTGTCGTTGAAGCTGGGCGGACTGCTACGTCTCATTCGTGCCGTTGAGGACCGGTTCATTGACGGCGCCCGAATTGTGGCGATTGGCGGCCACTTCGGTTCCGAACCCACGCCGCAAACATGCGGGGCCGGTGTCACGAACGCTGCCCTGGCGAATCTCATTCGTCAGCTCGCCGACGCTTACGGGCCGCGGGGGGTGACGGTGCACATGATCTCCCCGGGCGCCTTGGAAACCAATCGCCTTCGCCAATTCGCCGGTGCACAGGCACAGGCGCGCGGAGTCGCCGTCGACACCGTTCTCGACGAATACCGATCTCACTCGCCGCTGGGTCGGATGACGACGGTCGACGAGGTCAGCTGGGCGGTGACTCAGCTGCTGGCACCCGAGGCCGTAGCCCTGCACGGCTCAACACTCGCGTTGGATTGCGGTGCCCGCCGAGGCCTGTTCTGAACACATAAATAAATGACCGGTCGGCTACCATTGGCATTGTGCCCCGGCCGTCGAACCCAGAGGTCCGCCGTCGCCTCCTGCAGGCGGGCCTCGATCTTGTGCATGCGCGCGGGTTCGCCGCCAGCGGCGTCAAGGACATCACCGACGCGGCAGGCGTGCCGAAGGGATCGTTCTATGCGTACTTCCCGAGCAAAGAAGCGTTCGCCGCGGCGGTTCTCGACCACTACTGGTCCGACATCGAGGCGCGACTGATACCGATCCTCCAGGCGAGTGGCCCTGCGCAAGAACGTATTACGCGCTTCTTCAATGCACTCACCGACGAGCACGAGGCAGGCAACTTCTTGCTGGGCTGCCTGGTCGGCAACTTGTCGCTCGAGCTCGGAGGTTCAAGCGAACCGATTCGCGCCGAACTGGCCCGCATTCTCGGCCGCTGGGACGATGCTCTCGCGGAATGTGTGCGCTCCGGCCAGGACGACTCCACAGTTTCAACCAACCGCACCGCCGACGAGCTCGCCTCATCGCTGATCGAGGCATGGGAGGGTGCGGCCCTTCGCGGGAAGGTGACCCGCAGTCGCGACCCCTACGACCGGTTCGAAGAAGTCACGCTCCCCGCGCTTCTGAGCTGATCCGCGCTGTTCGAAAGGGTGTGACCAAGTCGACTGGATTTATAGACGACTGGTCATCTATTCTGGGCTTCAGTGTAACGACACGACCGACAACCTCGAGGATGGCTGCGATGACAGACCCGGCGATCTATGCCGAACCACCGAACCCTGCTCTGCCGGATTCCGGATTCGTGTTCGATCATCGGCGCGCCGCGCTGGTACTCACCGATCCACAGATCGACTTCCTCAGCCCTGACGGTGTCTCGTGGCCGGTGTTCGGTGGCAGCGTCCGAGAGAACGACACAGTTGCCCACATCGGCCAACTGCTGGACGCCGCGAAGCAAGCGGAGATCACGGTCGCGGTGTCACCGCACTACTTCTACCCGACCGACAAGCAGTGGACGTTCGGTGATCCGCTGGAAAAGTTCATGAGCGCCGTCGACATGTTCGCGCGCCAAGGCGCATACACGACCGACGGCTTCGCCGGCTCTGGTGCCGATTTCCTGCCCGCGTTTCAGCGCCAAATTCACGACGGACGAACCGTGATCGCTTCGCCGCACAAGATCGTGGGACCCGAGTCGAATGACCTTGTGCTCCAGCTACGTAAGCGCGGCGTCAACCAAGTCATCTTGGCCGGGATGGCGGCGAACCTGTGCGTCGAAGGCCATATGCGCGAGCTTGTCGAGCAGGGCTTCGAGGTGGCAGTGGTCAAGGACGCGACGGCGGGCGCACGTCTGCCTGAAGGAGACGGGTATCTGGCTGCGCTGGTGAACTTCCGATTCCTGGCCGGCGCGGTCTGGACCACAGCGGAGGCGGTCAGTCACCTCAAAGACAACAGACATGGCCGACCGAAAACGACACCTTCACAAGGAGATTGAACGACATGACATCAGTTGAGAAACCAAGTCAGCGCAGATTCGTCTTGAACCATGGCGGCGGAGAGATTCCGGCGCTTGGATTCGGAACGCTGCTTTCGGATGCCACAGAAACGCGCGACGCCACCATCGCCGCGGTCGAGGCCGGATTCCGCCACCTCGACTGCGCCGAGCGCTACCGCAATGAAGAAGAGGTCGGCGCGACGCTCAAACAGTTGCTAGCCGACGGAACTGTCCGTCGCGAGGACCTCTTCGTCACGACGAAGCTGTGGAACAACAACCATCGACCTGAACGAGTGGAACCCGCATTGCGGGCCAGTCTCAACAGACTCGGACTCGACTCGGTCGATCTGTACCTGATGCATACCCCATTCGCATTCCAGCCCGGCGATGACCAAGATCCGCGCGACGCTAACGGCGCCGTGATCTACGACGACGGCGTCACTCTCGAGGAGACGTGGGCCGCGATGCAAACCCTCGTCGACGAGGGACTCACCCGAGCGATAGGTCTCTCCGACATCGACGTCGAGGGCGTTCGAAGGATCGTGGGCACCGCTCGGATCAAACCGGCGGTCGTCGAGGTCGAGTCACACCCCTATCACCCGCAATGGCAACTGCATGACTACTGCGATGCAGAAGGGATCGTTCTACTCGCATTCGCTCCGCTCGGGCACGCCGTCGAACCGAGGCTGCTCGACGATCCCCTAGTCGTCTCGATGGCCCGGTTCTTCGGAATCACTCCAGCCCAAGTACTTTTGGCATGGGGCATCCAGCGCGGAACCGCAGTTCTGACGTCATCGGTGAACCCTCAACGCATACGCGAAAACTTTGGCGTCACTGGCCTTCCCGAGAGTGCGATTCGGGAGATGAACGAACGACTGGAAACCCGCCACCGATTCAATTCAGTGGTCGACGCGGGCGAGCCGGGGTTCGCCGAGGTGCCTCGAGGGAGCTGAGGGACGCCGGCAGAATCAAACGGCTTCCGGGTTCTCGAGCACGAGGGCGACCCCTTGTCCTGAGCCGATGCACACGCCCACTATTCCGTACCGGGCGTTGCGCTCACGAAGTTCCGTCGCCAACGTCAGCACGTACCTCGTCCCCGAGGCGCCGAAGGGGTGACCGGTGGCGACCGCTCCCCCATTGGGCGACAACTTGTCCTCGGTAATAGTGAAACCGCCCAGCTGATTGGACAATTCGCGCAACACCCCCAGCGCTTGGGCGCTGAACGCCTCGTGAACTTCCCACACGTCGACCTGATCTGGAGTCAGTCCTGCACGCTTGAGCGCTAGCGGCATAGCCCACGCCGGGCCGAGGCCCATCATCAGCGGGTCGAGCGCGTAGACCGCCGATGACACAACCCGAGCGAGCGGAGCGATACCGAGTTCAGCTGCCTTCTCTCCGGAGGCGATCGCGACAGCGCTCGCCCCATCGGTGAGCGGAGACGAATTGCCTGCCGTCATCTGCGTGGTGCCGGACTGGACCGGTAGGGCGGCCAGCCGTTCGGCGGTGGTGTCATCGCGAATGAACTCGTCGTGCTCGAAGACTCGAGCCGGCGCGGTTTTGGTGGCCGGAATGGGCACGGACATAATCTCTTTGGCCAGCCGACCCGAGTCACGGGCCGCTGCGGCGCGCTGTTGAGACCTCAAAGCGAACGCGTCGATCTCCTTACGTGTCAAACCATAGCGGTCCGCGACGTTCTGCGCCGTCTCGATCATCGAGATGTAGGCGTTGCGGGCGAGCAGGGCCGGGTTCGGTGGACCTCCGGCTCCTGCCCACATTGTGTCGAGCAGGAAAAGGGGACCGCGAGGGGAAAACGGCGCGTCGCCCTTCATCCACGCCCAGCCCGATCGCGACATCGATTCCACGCCGCATGCGATACCGACGTTCAGGTCGCCCGCCATGATTGCGTGGCTGATGTTGATCGTCGCGCTTACCGATGAACCGCAGAACCGATTGATGGTCGCGCCCGCAACGCTGTCGGGGAAGCCCGCCGCCAGTGCTGCCCACCGCGCAACATCCCCCATCCCCTCGTGGGCCGGGTTCACACAGCCGGCGATGACGTCCTCGACCTGCTCCACAGACAGGCCGACGCGCTCGCAGGCGCCGCGCATCGTCATTCCCAACAAATCATCGAGCCGCAGGTGCGACAACGATCCCCCGTACCGCGCGAACGGTGTCCGCACTCCGCCCAGAACGAACGCTTCAGTCATCGCGCCCTCTCAATCTGCGTCAGCCAATCGAGGAGTAGAACCGCTGCAGCGTGCGGCACCGCCCTCCTTCTCGGAACCACTCGCCGGGGAGGGGCTCCCGAGTTCAAACTGCGTAGACGATCTTGCCGCCATCCGCCACCCCGCGCGATCGTCTTGGGTGATTCCCCTCGGACATCCCTCCTCCTGGGTCAACCGGCGGTCTGATAGATCTCGTCGGCAGGTACCGCCTCGACGCCGAGTTCTGTTGCGACGGCGTCGATCGCCGCTCGGGCAGTATCGAGATCGACCCGGCCGTCGGACGTGAAGTACGGGCCGATGTAGCTTTCGTAGTAGCGCTGCACCTCGTCGCGTGTCATCCGGTTCAGAAACGATGCGAGATAATGGACAGCGAGATCGGGTTGGTCTGCAACCGTTTTCAGTGCGCGCCGGTTGGCCCGCACCAGCGCCTGCAACGCCGGGTCGCCGACTGGAAAGTGGGTGGCGTCCGCCGCGATCCCCACGGTCGGGATCTGAAAATGGTCGCCCACCCAGGCAAGCACGTGGAAACCCTCCTCCGCGGCGATCTGTTCGGGGCCGACGGTGCTTCCGACATAGGCGGCGTCGATCGAGGCATCGCGAAGCCGCCGCAGGTCCATCTGATAGTCGCCGGGATGTCGCACCACACACTCGAGGTCGTGATCGGGGTCAAGGCCATTCCGACGCAGCACGATTCGCGCGAAGCATCCGGGCGCGGTGTGTGCCGCATGTACCGCAAGTCGGCGCCCGCGAAGGTCAGCCATGGACGTCACACCGCTGTTGCCGATGAACCAGAAGAGCGGGCGATGGGTATTGACGCTGTGCGCCGTCCAAGGGGTGCCGTCGGTCAACCGGGACAACACGGCTCTTCCGAGGCCGATCGTCGCGTATGACCGTAGACGCTCCTCGTCCCAGCCGGTGCCGTCGTGGATGGCGACGTGGAGTTCCTCGTCACCGAAGTAGCCCTCCTGGTCGGCGACGTGGGCGATCAACTCTTCGTGGACACCGCGGCCAACGAAGGCGAGGTCGATCGTGTGCATAGGGCGATTCCTTTGTCAGATTTGATGGGACTTACGCAACGCACTTCGTTCAGTCCATGGCAAGGCCGCCGTTGACCGGCACATAGGCGCCGGTGGTGAAACCGGCATCCTCGCTTGCCAGGAACGCCACCATCTTCGCTATCTCGTCGGGGCGGACCAGGCGGCCCATGGGATTGGTCGCGCCGAGACGCGCCACCTGCTCGGTCGTCAACTGCCCCGTCACCTTTGTTTCGTCCACCGTGGCCGGAGCGACGAGGTTCGCGGTGATTCCATGCGGCGCCAGCTCGAGTGCGATGTAGCGGACGAACTGATCCATCGCCGCCTTGGCGGTGCCCAGCGCGATCATGCCTTCACGAGGACGACGCGACAATCCCGTGCTGAGAAACACGAGTCGACCGTAGCCGCGGGAAATCATGCCCGGCGTAACGGCTTTGGTGATCAAATAGGCGGCTCGCAACTCGCGGTCCACCTTGCCGCCGAGCTGCTGCCAGCTCAGATCGGCGAACGAGGTGACGTCAAAGGGGATCAACGCGTTGTGAACGAGAACGTCGACTCGGCCCCATTGCTGTTCGGTTTCGCCGATCATCTCGGTCACCTCGTCGGCCTGGGTGACGTCAGCCCGGATCGCCACCGCCTCACCTCCGGCGTCGGTGGCCGCTCGGACCACTTGTTCTGCTTCCTCAACGCTGGACCGGTAGTTCACGACTACGCGAAACCCTCGCTCCGCGAGGACCGACGCAGTCGCCGCACCGATTCCCCGACTGGCCCCCGTGATCACCGCGACACGGCTCATCAGAGCCCACCTCCTTGTGAAAAGAACACGCCATCCACATTCGCCGATTGAGCGCCGCGTTCGCGCCAGTAGAAGTCCCTGGCCTTGGCGACCGGCTATCGCCTCGTTTGCCTAATAGATCGGCCACCTGGCGATACCGTTGGACCGATCGACATGTCTGCAAACGGCGACGAACTCAAAAGCCGCTTCCTCGACCCGTTGATCGAGGACCTGCACGTCACGCTCGTCGCACGCAATCGGTACCGCGGCAATCCCGGCTGACCGCACGAAGGTCGCTGGCCCAGGAACGGGGCCTACATCGTTTGCACCACGGGCATGGGTAGCAAACACATCATTCGCCCGAAGTCGGACCCCTCGTGGGCGCCATACGTTTGCGGTAGCTCAAGAAACACTCGGGAAACTACAAACAGCAAGGACCAACCATGAACACCCAAGGCAACAAAAGGTACACCGTGACCATCAAGAAACTCGCCGCCTGCGGCGCACTGTTCGGCGGCCCGGGCCTCGACTCCAGGGCAATTCCCGCGCACCTCGAACCCGGATTCAAGCCCGAACCCGCATCGGGCGAGGCCCACCTCATCCCGGGATTCAAGCCCGAACCAAACGCGACGCTGGGGATCACGACAGCCAGTGAAACAGATAGCAAGGCCGGCGGCCTGCGACATCCCCGTGATCGCAGCGCAGCCGGCCTTTGCGCTGTGCGCGCCGATGCTGAAAGCTATTGGCGTCCAACACATCCACCATACGGCACACGACATACCCCGCGGTATGGTCATTCATCTGCGGGCGGCGAAGTTCTCATTGCACAAATATCACCTGTGCAAGTCAGATACCTTGAATTAATGCCCCCCGACCCAGCTTCGCCAGCCGAGCAGGCGTTGGCTGCTGGGGTTCCTCAAGAGGTCGGCTGGTTCAAGTTCTATTTCGCCGACGAGCGCTGGGAATGGTCAACCGAAGCTGAGCGAATTCACGGCTACGAGCCTGGCACGGCGCACCCGACCACAACTCTGGTCCTCTCGCACAAGCATCCCGATGACCTCGAGCACGTCGCCGCGACGATTGAGGACATTCGTCACAGCTACGAACCGTTCAGCACCCGCCATCGGATCGTCACAACGCACGGCGAAGTACGTGAAGTCATCGTCATCGGAGAGCGCCTGTACAACGACACCGGCGTCGTCGTGGGATCTCAGGGTTTCTACGTCGATGTCACACCCAACGACCATGAACAGATGATCACTCGTGCTGTCACCGGGATCGCCGCCGGCCGAGCCGTGATCGAACGGGTCAAAGGCGTCCTGATGTTCGTCTACCGCATCGAAGCCGAACACGCCTTCGAGATACTCAAATGGAGATCGCAGGTTGCGAACGTCAAAGTCCGCTCACTCGCCGAGCAGATGATGACGGAGATCCGCGCCTGGGAGTACGGAGAGCACTTGCCGTCGCGGTCGATATTCGACCAGCTACTGCTCACTGTCCACCAGCGGATTTCGACAAGCTAACGCTACGACGGCTCGGCGGAGTCCTCCGCCAGTAACGGGATCACTCCGCCCGCGAGCACTGCCTTGACCTGGCGTTGCGACAGTCGGTGACACAGTGCGATGTCTGCGTCCTGGGTTTGGTTGCGGGCGATGAGCGGCGATCCGGAACTCAAGGCTTCGCGCAAGCCGTCGATGCGCAACACATCGTCTTGGTCGATCCGCTCGTAGTCGGAGGGGTCTTCGAACTCGACCGCCAAGATGCGGAAATTCGCCAGGTTCTGCCAGTGAATCCGGGCGAACGATTTGGCGATGACGACACGCAGACCCAGATACCGGGGAGTGATCGCGGCGTGCTCGCGTGAGGACCGTTGTCCGTAATTCTCGCCTCCGACGATGACATGCCCTGTGTTAGAACCGATCTCGGGGGCTGCGTGCGATCCTGCTGGCGATCAGTCAGCGCATCGCGTTCGACATCGAGCGGTATGAAAGTCGCGTCGACCTGAAAGTGGTTCCGCCGTTGTGTCCTCTGGCCATCAGAACGTCGGACTTCAGTTACGGTGCGGAACTCATCGACCCGCGCAGGCAGGGACCGAGGATTGGCTCGCGAAAGGAATGCCGCCCGAGAGACAGACGCAGCTGCTGTCGGTGCCCTCCCACTGACCAAAGGGTGACGTCGGCGCTTGGTGTACGACAGTTCCTTCATGAATTATATTGCGGTGCTTAGTATTTGAATCTAACGGCGACGGCGTGAATGCCTGACAACGTGTTTTGGATTCAACATTTCTGTGAGGTACCCGGAAAATGACTGGGCAGCAAGTTATTTAGCGTCCGATTGGGCTAGTTCACGTTCGTCGGGGTAACCCGCAGCCGCTCAGCTGAGTCTGATCTTGAGCAAGCACTCAAGGAAATCCGTCTGATCGCGTTCAACCGGTCAGGCCTCTCAAACGTATAAATAACATCCCTCACGATTCGGAGGAAATCTCATGAAGCGCTCCGTCATCCTGCCGGGTTGTCAGCGTGTCGTCGCGTTGTCGCCCGCCGCAGTGGCCGTCGCCGACAACGCGCACAACGGCAACACCACCGGCACTAGCACCGGACAACCGAATCAGTCCAACGGGTCCGCCAACGCTCGGCAGGCACCGCCCGGCTTCAACAGCGGCGGGTTCGCTCGTGCGGAGTCGGTGTACGCCAACCCGGACTCCAAGGGGGGACTGAGTAGCGGCAACTCCCACGTAGTAAGCCAGTACGACGTCGCCGCGTTCGAGTTCTCCCAGGGGACCGTAAAACCTCGTATAAGGCTCCAGCTCCAGACGCTTGATCAGTTGGCTGATCGCTGATCGCGCGGTATCTGGCGCTAGCGCCTGGTCACGATCCGGATGCGGCCAGCGATGGGTTACCGACGCCGATGGTGATTTGTGGGGACTCGGAAGGGTCAAGCCAGTTCAGCACGGCACGCATCTCGTCGCGGCCGATAGCCACACATCCCCACGTGGGACTGCCATCAGTCACGTGGAGAAAAATCCCCGATAGCCGGCCCGGGATGCGTTGGGGGTTCACCGCGATGTTGACGGCGTAGTCGTAGACCGAACCGGAGTCGTAGAGGTTTTCCGTAATTGATGAGGGACTTCCGGGTCCGCGCACGTGCGTGTTATAGGTAGGCGATCCGGCATCCTCGTCCCACCAGTCTTGCTCAGTAGCCTGGAAGTAAGGCATCTTGGTGCCCGGATTGGGCTGGCGACCGAAGGCTTGGTCGAACGCGAACGTTCCCACGGGGGTTCGGTGGACACCGTCGGCAGGGGCGCCGACACCGAGCTCGCCCACCTTGGCGGCCGTCGGTCCCAGGACCACCTTCCATTGCTGACCGACCCGCTGAAATGCGGTGAGGGTTCCTGTTGTCGCGGTTGCGGCCGGCACACCTACGACGATCCACTGCGCGGGCTGGCCGGGGGAGCTTGCAGGGTCCGCCACTGCGGGCGCGGCGAGCGGCAAGCCCAGGCTCAGACTCAATAGCGCCCACCCAAGGTGTCCCGGCGTCTTGGGCAGTTTCACACGCACCTCGGAGTGAGGACTGAGCAATCGCATCCTAAAGTGTGCTCATGGTAACCGGCTGCATAAGCAGAATCGGGTCAGCGAAATGCCGTAACCGCCAAAAGATTCAAGGATCGAGGGTTCAGGTTATTCCTTGGACGGCCACCATCGATTTTGCAGACCGGGCCGACCCTATCTCCGATAGCCGAAATACTGACGTAACTCCATCGGGGACAACGGATAACCATGGACGATGTCTCTCGTCGCGACCTGCTCAAGGCAACGGCGGCCGCTGGCGCCGCCGCAGCCGTTCTCCCTGGCATTGCAGCCGCAGGCCCCGGGCATTGCCCGATCCGACGGCGGCGCAAATTGGCCGAAGGCGGAGCTGACCGGCAAAATCGTCCATCCCTGGGACTCCGACTACGCGGATGCGAGCCTCGGCTGGAATCAGAACTTCGTTCACTATCCGATGGTCATCGTCTTCGCCCAGTGCACCCAGGACGTGGTTAACGCCCTCACCTGGGCGCAGCAGAACGACCTCGCGTTTCGCGTGCGGAGCGGCCGCCACCAGCTCCAGGGCTGGAACGCCGTAGACAACGGCCTGGTGATCGACGTCAGCCAGCTGAAGTCGGCCCAGATCGACGCTGCCTCCCTTACCGCGAAGGTCGGCGCCGGGCTTACACAGTTGGAGGCGGTGACCGCGCTCGCGCAGCAGGGCCTTGTGATCCCGACCGGGGAAGCGGCCTCAGTAGGCGTGATCGGCGCGACTCTCGGCGGCGGCCTCGGTCTCTTCACTCGCTCGCTTGGCATGGCCTGCGACTTGGTGATGGCGGCCGAGATTGTCGTCGCGTCGCCTGACACCGGCGCCAAGGCGATCGAGGTAGACGTGAACCGCGACTCGGACCTGCTCTTCGCCCTCCGCGGGGCTGGAAACGGCAACTTCGGGTCGTCACCTCACTCACCTATAAGGTGACTCGAGCACCCAAGGTCGCCTACCTGTCGGCGATGTGGGACGCCCCGTACCCGTTGCAGGAGATCTTCACGGCATACCAGAGCGCGCTGCTGAACGACAACGGTGTCGGAGTCGAGCTCGGGTTCCACCCAAACGTGGCGGGGCTGACAGCGGCTCTCCCGAACGGGTCGGTGGCACAGGTGAAGCAGGCGTTGGCCTCGGTGCTGTCGATTGGCAAGCCGACTGTCACGACGCTGGACGAGAACTGGGGCGACGTATTCGCGGGATTCCAGGGTCCGCCCGCGGACCAGCCCGGGAACGCGTCGGTCGTCTCGCTGTTCGCCAGCAAGCCGTTTCCGAAGCAGGCGATCGACGTGGTCAACGAATTCGTCCTAGGCGGTTCCCCGCCCCCCACAAATGAGAGCAACTACCAAGTGGGTGGTTTCGGCGGGGCGGTTAAGCGAAGCGCGCCCCCCGGCGGCACGGCGCGTGCAAACAGCGACGAGCAGCTCCAAACCGTGGCCATGGCCTGGACCTCGGAGTTCAGCCAGGCGCTGCGGCAGAGCGTAGACCAGGAACTCGGCGCCTACGTCAACGTGCCGGACGCCGGACTGCCGGATTGGGAGACCGCCTACTGGGGATCCAACGTCGACCGGCTGCGTCGGATCAAGGCGAAGTACGACCCCGACAACATCTTCCAGTACGAGCAGAGCATCCCGCCGGCGACGTCATGATGACCGACAGTCGCCTGCGGGATCTCAATTCAGTTTTCTTTCACTGAGCCTGGTTGCCGGGGGTTAGCCGCCCTGTAGCCGTCAGCCAACGGAGTTATAGTCCCTCCCCGGCATTCGGGACCGCTATCGGCTAACCACCGTAGGCGCTGAAAGCGCGCTTATGAAATTGGAGAATCTGGTTGTGTCGCAATAGTTTTCCGACATCTAGATTGACTACCGGAGGGCTATTGCCGAACTTCCGCAGGTTGCTGAAAACAGCGTTAAGGCCCAGCTGCTGGGGCCGGCGTTCCGGAATGCGGCGCCGACGGGACACCCGGAGTACCCAGCTGACTCGCCAGCCAGCCAAACGTTTGCTTGAATGCCGCCGCTCCGGCGCTCCAGTCGTGCTTGCTCTCGATTTCGATTATCGAGCAATCGATGCCGTTCGCCGATGCAGTGGCAGCAAGGGAGTCCGCAGCGGACGCGTGCTCGTCGTGCTCCCCGGGGACCAACGGTCCTTCGATTGCGAACACTCCCGATACGCCGGTGTAGCGCCCGTGCCGTGTCATCACCGTCGTCGGATCAAACGACGCCCACGCCGCCTCGTCACCATTGAAGAGGCGCTCGACCGTTTGTTCCTTGGTCCCGGCGTTCGGCCCCATGTCTCCGCCGATGTCGACAAATGCGCTGAACAGGTCTGGGTGCATCACCGTCAGGTTCACAGCGCATGTGCCGCCCATCGACCACCCGGCGATACCCCAATTCGCGCTGTGGGTGCTCACACCGAAGGTTGAGACCATGAACGGCACCACATCCTTGGTGAGGTGATCTGCGGCGTTTCCACGGGCGCCGTTCACACATTCGGTGTCTTTGGTAAACGCGCCACCAACGTCGACGAAGACAAGGACGGGCGCGTTGCCGCCGTTGGCTATTGCGAATGTGTCGGCGGTCTCCTGCGCGCGTCCCGCCCACAGCCAGTCGATGCTGGTGCCGAATTCACCGCCGATGAGCATCACGACCGGCAGCCGGGGTGGCGGCACGGATCTGAACCACGCCGGTGGCAGGTAAACCAGTTCACCACGGTGCTTGAATCCGGACGCCTCGGAGCCTGTCGTCACCGGCACAATGCGGCCTTCGTGCGGCACGATGCCGTTGCTGGCCATCGCCGTCACGCTCGCCAGGTCGGCTTGGTTAGGTGGCGGCCCGCCGGTGAAGAAGTACCAGGCGGCGTCGACCGTCCGGACATATCCGACCCATATGTTCAACATCAGCACGGCGCATAGCAGACACAACGGGATCGAAAGCGCTGAAGCGATCCGCCTCCACCAGCGGGCGCTGGGCCAACCAAACACCAGTACTGCCACCGCCGCCCCGCTCAACCCGGTCCACACCCAGAACAGGAGGGGCGCAGGATCTCCTGCAAGCCCCTCGGACGCGACGTACCACCGCACCGCCAGCGCTGTCAGGACTCCGACCACCGCAACAATCGGCATCCAGCGCAGCCACCAGGCGCGCGAGCGAAACCCGATCGCCAGCACCAGAATCAGGCCCGCGAAGAGTTCGATCATCAGCGGAAGCCAGCCGTCGAGCATCGATAGCTGGCCGAACCTTTGATCTAAGTCGGCCCACTCAACGGCGGCCGGCTCACTCCCGGGAAGAGTCATGGCACGACTGTGCCCACTTGACCGTTGATCTGAGCAATTTCATTGAGTTGGACCGCCCGCCAAGCATTTACGTCACCTCGGAAGGGATTGCACGTTACCACCCTGCGAGAGCGCGCCGCGCCACTTCCGCCATCACTCCCTGGTTTGGTACCCAGTTCCGGGGCCACCGTGGGGCCACGGGGGCCACAAGGGCCACGGGGGGACGACGATGAAGGTGACTAGTCCTACTGTTGCAACCGGCCCTAAAAGGGCCGGCGCGGCAGTCAAACTCGTTAAGGGCCAATGACTTTGAGTCTCGGCTAGGGTCGGCATTCCGTCAAACCGCTCCGCCGTAGGGATCGGTAGACCTGCCGAGGCGATGAACGAAAGGCTCAGCTGTCTGCCGGGCAGTCGCCGAGCAGCGACGTGGTCAACATGATGCGGCCCAGCGCCACCCAGGCCGCGCCGTAATAGCTGGGAGACCGGTGCTCCAGTTGGGCCGCGGCATCGAGCTGCTTGACGGCACCGTCGGGATTGCCGGCACCCTGTTCTGTGGCCGCCGCGGCGACCAGGCCGACGGGATGCTGCCAATCGCTGGCAGCCGATCCATTTAGGTTGCGCAACGCGGGAACTACACCCGGCGCTGTGAGGATCGGGCGCATCGCACCCGCCAAAGCTCGGTCCTCACGATCGCACGATTCCGCGAACCGGATTGGCAGGCGCGCGGCGTCGAGACCGAACTGGACGGGCTCCCCGGTGAGGGATCGGGTGGGCACGGCATGGCCGGCTTCAGTGACGGTGGCCCAGTCGGGCGGCAGCAACCCGGTCCCGATGAGTTGCCAACCCAGCACCCGCTGGGTGCGGCTGATGTCCGTCCACCGGCGGTCGGCTGATGCCTGGAAGAGGTCCCGTTCGGCGCGCGGACTGAAGTACCCCGGGTTGACGACGTACGGCGCCGTAGCAGCCCAGTTTCCGCCGACCAGGCTGCGCCCCGATCCGGCCACCCAGGTACCCGGCGGATTCACATCGCTCAGCGGTGCGGCTTCTGTGCCGACGGCGACCGTCTCGTCGTTCAGGATCGCGACCCCCAGCCGTCTGCCGTCCTTGGTGAGCTCCGGTGCATTGAAGCGTCGGCCGGCCAACACCAATGCCCGCGCCGCATCCAGATCGGCATCCGCAGCGCTGTTGACATCGGTGACCTTGCCATCGGCCCAGCGCCAGGCAAGCAGCCCGTCGGTGCGGCGCAGGTGAACCTTCGTCCAGTCCCATATTGACCGGAAGCGAGCCTCGTCATCGACCGCCACAGCGATGAGCATCCCGTAGCTCTGGCCCTCGCTTACGACGTCGCCACCTTCGTCACGCCGCACAACCCGCCCGTCGTGTTCGACGTACTCATCGAGGAACTCCCGGCCGGCGCTGCGCGCTGTGTCCTCCCGCATGCCGCCAATGTGAGCGGCATCCTGCCGCGGATCGATGGCGTTCGCGATCCACCAGCCGGCGCCGACCGTCGACACCAGCACGAGCGCAGTTGCCGCGGCGGTGCTCAGTCGCCTCTTCATGTGGGCTGCCTCGGTCGCGCCCTCGCAATCAAGACCGCTGCACCCAACATGGCGGCGATGCACAGAACGACCGCGATCCGCCTTCCGTCCGGGCGTTCAATCGCAGGCGCTTTCGCTTTATCTGTGACGCCTGCGCGCGCGGGCATGGTCAGCGTCGGGGGATCCAACGCGGCCGGGGCATCAGGAACATCCCGCAGGGTCCGCAGCACGGGACCGTCGGGCCCGTCGGTGAGCAGGAGACTCGTCGGCTCGCCGCCAAGGAATTCAACGGGTTGACGCCATTCCCTGCCGTTTGCCGTCACCACCGCCTCGTACTGTCCCGGGGGGACCGTCGCATACCCGGTGATCAGCCCGTACCCAGCTTGGTTCGCCAGCACCATCGGCTCGACCATCCCCGGTGCTACCAGCGCCAGGTAGACGGAGCCCGTCGCACTGGCAGCGTGCACCATCCGAACGGCGGAGTCGGGCGTGGGGCCCGCGGGCGGGCCGTCGGGTGCCAGTTGCGTCACGACCTGGCTGGATTCGGCCGCGGAGAAGAGTGCGAGCGTGTACGTCACCCCGGGATGAAGGGTGAGTACCTGGCGTATGACCGGGGCCCCTCCCCCGACGCGGTTCGTCACCACGACGTACGTTCCCGCGGGCACCGAGCGATAGTCCGATGGATCTGCATCGTCGCTCGTCTCAAGCGAACCGGCCGCGATGCCGTCGATTCGCACCAAGTTGATCTGCTCGGCCGATCGTTCGCGGCGCAGGTCCGCCACCCGCAGCGCGGCTGGATCGCCCTGCAGCGGAGCCGGCGCCGCACCCAGACCGATATCCTTGGTGCGCAATGGAAATCGAATTCTCAGTCCCTTGGGGGTCAGATCCACGGACTGCACCGCGAACGGGCCAACTTGGCGTTCGAAAAATGCCGCTACCGCTTGCAGCTGGTCGCGAGGCCCGCTCAGCGTGATATCACGTCGGGGCGTTCCGGTGTCGCCTTCTCCATCAATAGTCGAAATCTCTTCGACCCGAACAGGTTTCGTCGCAGCGATCACCGCAAGTGAAGCAAGCACGCGTTGATCCACCGTCGGAGACTGCAGGATCGCGAGCACATCGGGATCGGTGTCAGCGGTAAGGCTGGCGGCGAGTTGCCCTCCGAACGGCGGCGCCGCGGGCGACGGGGGTTTCGAGGTCGGTGCGCCGTTGTCGATGCGGAGCACCTCGACTCGCGTCCCGCCCGAGCCGAATGTCGCCGCTGGCTGTGAGTGCGCGACCGCGTCGGCGAGTATGCCGTTCGGCGGCATGTTGGCACGCATGCTCGCTGTCGACACGACCCAGTCGTAGTCGGTCCAGCCTTTGGGCGCCCAGCCCTGCACCTCCTGATCGGTGTCCACCTTGTAGGCCCATACGACAGCGTGCCGGTCACGGCCGTCCCGAATCAGGTCCACCCAAAACGCATCGTCGACGATCAGACGGTCTGTTTTCGGCACGTTCTGCTCGATCCAGTTGAGTGTCTGCCGCATCGACAGGTCGTCGTCGGACCCCAGCAAGCCGTGATAGGCGGGCAGCCAGAAGGACCCCGCGATGGACACGATCAGCGCCAGGGCGGCCAGCGCCGGAATACGGATGCGCCGCAGGACAATCGATCGCCCCTCAGCTTGGCGGAACAGATAGCGCAGTGCAACCTCGCCAATGCCTGCGGCCAGAAGGGCTGTCAACGGCAGCGCTGTGATAACGAACGGCACCGGCAGGTATCCGGGACGGAGAACCGTGACGATGAGTATCACCAATCCGACCGCGAACGGCCGCAACCGTTTTATGAACAGTGCGGCCAACGCGATCGGGACGGCCAGTAACGGGAGGGCCGGATCCAGCTGCAGCCATTCGTTAACGGTATGGCGTTTGAGCGAGTAGGGATCACCGAGCGTCCCGCCCGTCGTGCGCTGCCACAACTGGAACCGGATGCCGTCCCACAAACTGACGTGCCCGGGCCCGGGGACGAGCTCACCGCGCAAGACGGCCATCAAGATGTACGTGCTCACCACCACGCCGAACACGGCGACGAACACGGCGAGTGCGTAGCGGCGGGTCGCCGATGCGGTCCTGGTCCAAACCAGCCAGGCGAACATCGGCAGAAGCAGCAGCATGGTCTCTTTGGTCAACACCGCGATGCCGAAACATGTTGCAGCGCCGAACATTGCCGATAGTCGATAGCGGGGTGAGCACAGAAGCACCAGGGCGCCCAGCATCCACGCGGTGGCGACGTTGTCGAGGTATACCGTGCGGCTCAACGCGATTGCCAATGGAGACAGCGCGTAGACAGCGACTGCGGCCGCGCTTGCCGACCGCGACATTTCGATTCGGCGTGCGAGGACCCACAGTAGCGCGGCGGTGATGACGGCGACGATGACCATGAGGTATCTCCCGGCAGCGACCGCGTTCCCGCCGAAGCCGGGACCTGAGATTGCGATCCACAGCGCCAACTGGAGCCATCCGACGGGCGGATGGTCGTACCAGTAGGTGTAGTGGGCGAGTTCTCCCCACTGGACCATGGCGTAGGCCTGGGCCATATACGTGCCTTCGTCGTCAAGTCGGGCAGGCGACCCTGTCAGGTTGATCAACCGCATTGTCGCGGTGAGTATCAACATGATTCCGAGAATCGGGATCGAGGGATTCAGACGTGACAAACGACTGTTTGCAACAGATCGAGCGCGGCGTACCACCTCTCGGTCTTTCTTGTGCAAACGCAGCGCAACATCGTTTTGCCGTCCCGACGGCGGAAGCGACGGCGTAACGGCGCCTCTCACCAGATCCAGCTGCGCGGTGTGATCGGCATCCAGATCCAGACGCGTGGTGTGATCAGCATCCAGGCCAAGCCGCGTGGTGTGATCGGCATCCAGATCCAGACGCGTGGTGTGATCAGCATCCAGGCCAAGCCGCGTGGTGTGATCAGCATCCAGATCGAGCCGCACAGTGGTGTCAATCGATCGGGCGCGGCGAATCACCGCATTGCCGCGCCAACGCACCCGCAGAGCATCGAACAATGAAACGTAGTTCGGCCGTCCCGGCCGGTTCGGCGGAAGTGACGGGCGAACAGGCGCCCTAGCCACGTCTAGCCGGGTGGTGTGATCCGCATCCAGATCTAGCCGCGCACTCATACCGGAACCGGCTGCTCGGATGGGGTGGTGCGGTGGGAATTGGTGTGCGCGGTCTTTTCCCAGCCTCCGTGTCCGCGGCTCTCCCGCCACACCGCCCGCACAGCTGCGGCTGCGATGAGCAGCTGGTACGGGAACGTGCCCAGCAGTAGCCGCACTTGATCGCGCATGCGTATTCGGATGCCGAATTCCCGTCCGAACTCACCGAGTGCGGCAGACTCCACCGCCACGGTGACGAGAGTCGGCGCCAGCGGAATGAACGTCACCAAAGCCGTCGGCACCGGAACCTTCAGCACGAACATCGACGCTATCGACAGTGGCATCAGCACGCCCGTTGCCGCCTGAAGGAACGGCATCGCCAAGGTGTAACGGGCCAACCAACGCTGTCGGCGGCTAGGAAGCCTGCGCCACTCCCCTTTACGGAGCACTTGCATGAAACCTTGATCCCAGCGGGTGCGCTGCTTGACGAGCGCACGGATGGAACCGGGGGTCTCTTCTCGGGTGACCGCTTGTGGGTCATAGGCGACCGCCACGAGTGCACCCCGGGCGGACAACCGCACGCCGATCTCGCAGTCCTCCGCCAGACAGTCGGGATCCCAGCCGCCGGCGTCCCTCAGTAACTTGGTGCGGGTGAACACGGTATTTCCACCAAGCGGGATAAACCGTTTAGCCGCGTGGAAATGCAAGCGGGAGCGGAACCAGAAGTAGTACTCCAGGCAGTTGCGCAGTGACCACCAACTCGATTGGACGTTCATCAACTGCACGCCCGCCTGAACAACATCCGCACCAGATTCCTCGAACCGCGCTTCGATCAGACGCAGCAGCCCGGGATGTACCTCATCCTCGGCGTCGAACACCCCGACGATGTCGCCTCGGCATTCGGGTAGCGCCGTGTTCAGCGCCTTGGGCTTATTCTTCGGCACGTTGTAGTCCATGACCACCTTGACGACCCGCGGGTGGCGCGCCGCCGCCTCGCGCGCGACGAACTCCGTCTCCGGGTCGTCGTGACCGATAATCACGATCACCTCGTACTTGGGGTGGTTGAGCCGCCCCAGCGCGTCGATCGTGTCTGCGAGAACATCCTGTTCGTGGCGAGCGGGTAATAACAATGAGAACGACCGAGGTGCGGCAGCTGCTCGACGCCGAAAACCAGTCGCTGCTAACGCGTCAGGACTGCGCCACGCGTGCAGCATCCACCACAGGGTGGTACCGGAGACTGTGAACAACCCCAGCGACAGAACGACTAGAACGGTGTTGAGGAGGAGCTGCCACCACGTCGGCGGACGATTCCCGCTCTGCTCGGCGGGCTTCGACTGTGCTTGCTGGTCACCCGAAAACGCTTGCACGCCTTGGGCCGGTGGCAGTGCACCGCCGGATGAGCCCTCTTGATGGACACCCGGGCGATCAGGCGCTCCGGATTCACTGGACGGTGATTGTCCTGGCTCCGGCACGGCAGATGACCCGCCATTGCTGGCTGAGGGAACCGACGGCTTTTGGGCGAGGGTGTCACTTCCGAAGGGCCGCGCACTGAAGACGACTAGCGCGACGAAAAGGAGAACGGCACTGAACGCCACTGCGGCCCGCTTGAAGCGACGCCCCCAAGGATTTGGCTCGCCAGCAGTCACAGCTTCGCGTAATGACGCATCGGTGTGCTGTTCCGACCGCCGCGGCGGAACCGACGGCCCGCCGGCCCTCCTAGGTAGAACTCGCCGTGCGGTGCTGTCCTCCGGTCGCGCATCGCGCAATAGAGCAGCGTTCGGCCGTCCCGACCGCCGCGGCGGAACCGACGGCCTAGCAGCCCCCCGGCCCAGATCCAGCCGCGCCGTGGGGTCGACATTTAGATCCAGCCACACAGTGCTGTCGACGGGTGGTTGCCCCCGGCGAACTACTGCGCCGCCGCGACGCCTCCGAAGCGCTTCGCGAAATAAAATGCCCTTCTGCCGTCCCAGCCGCCGCGGCGGAACTGAAGGCCTAACAGCCCCCCGGCCCAGATCCAGCCGCGCAGTGTGATCAGCGTCCAGGTCGAGCGGCGCAGTGCTGCCAACCGGGCGGGCGCGGCGCACCACCGCACTGCCGCGACGCACCCGAAGCGCGTCGCGCAACGAGACATCGTTCTGCCGTCCCGACCGCTCGGGTGGACCCGACGGTCTGACAGCCGGCCTCGCCGGATCCAGCCGCGCAGTCTGATCGGCATTCAGGTCGAGCCGCGCAGTGCTGTCAACCGGTCCGACCCGGCGAACCTCCTCGCCGCCCGCACCGCCGCCTCCCCTCGCGCTGGGCTGCACCCCGTCATCCTATTGCTTGTTGCTTGCGATCACACGTAGTTCTACGTTTGACCGGTTGTCCGTCACGCGGTTCCTCCAAAGCGTCTTGCATGGGACTTGTCTTCGCAGACACCGCGTTCCTGCCAGTTTTCATTAGTTTGCTCGGTCAAGTCATTTCGAGATTCGGTCGACCGCGCCGGGTTATCGGCTCGGCGTTTGACGAGCACATGCACACCGATCTTGTGCAGGCTGCGCTGGCAATGGCGGTGCTTGCGCACAACCTGGTTCGCTCAGTTGGCCGCACGGCGGTACGCGAACTCGGGCTCCGGTGGTGCGTTTTTTCGAAGCGGGAGAAATTTGTTTGATTAGGGCCGCCTTTTGATGACCTTCATCGTGATCCGGGAGTCGACTCGGGCGATCGCGGGATCTCCCATCAGTCGCGTCGTGAGCCAGCGCTCGTAGATTTCGGCGTTGGCGACCTGAACCCGGATCAGGTAGTCCGGGATGCCGAACATGCGCCGTAGTTCGGCGACCTCGTCCATGGCCGCGACCCGCTCCTCGAATGCCTCGACGGTCGCCAGGTCTTTGGCAACGAGGTCAGCGTTGATGATGACCTCGAACTCACGCCCGAGTGCTGCAGGATCCACGGTTGCGGTGTATCCGGTGATGACAGCGTCGGCTTCGAGCCGGCGGACTCGGCGAAGACAGGGCGCGGGCGTGAGACCGACGCGGTCGGCGAGTTCCTGGTTGGTCAGCCGCCCATCCTCCTGCAGCATCGCAATTATTGCTCGATCGACTCGATCCATAGCATATATATTGCGTCTGATAGCTTGTATCGGCAAATATTCGCAATCAAAGTGCGTGCCAAGTTTCGTATCGTTGCTTATATGCCGTCTACCACGAGGAATGCCTCACCCGAACTCACGCGCACCGATTTAGCCATCGCCGCGCGCGAGAACTGGGTCATCTGGGCGGGACTGTTCGCACTCGGCATCGGATTCGGAGTTCTCGTCGCCAGCCACGGATTTGCGTGGTGGATCGCGCCGCTCATCTCGGCGACGATGTTCGCCGGGTCGGCGGAATTCATCCTCGTCGGAATGCTCGCCGTCGGCGCCCCGCTTGCCGCGATCGCGACCACGACATTTGTCGTGAACTCACGGCACTTGTTCTACGGGCTGTCGTTTCCGCTGCACCGTGTGAACGGCCGTCTCGCAAAGGCTTACAGTGTCTTCGCGCTGTGCGACGAGGCGTATGCGCTCATGACCGCAAAGGACCCCGAGACGCTGCGGAGCCGCCGCATCCTGTGGACACAGGCAGGGCTGCACGCTTCGTGGGCAGTCGGCGCCTTGGCCGGCGGAGTCGTTGGCGGCACGTTGCTCAGCGGCGTCAAAGGGCTCGGCTTCGTGCTGACGGCCCTCTTCGTCGTGCTCATGATGGATGCCTATCGGTCCCGCCCGGATATGCGAACGATGCTGCTGGCAGTGGGCTGTGCGGTCGTGGCTGTACTTCTCGCGCCGAAGACGATGCTGCTCGCTGCCATGTCACTTTTGGGCCTGACCCTCGTCGCCCGACATGCGATCGACCGCAGGCCCTGTCATGCACGGTGACCTATACCTGGCGGAGACGCTCGCTACCGCGGTCGCGATAACCGTTGCGCTGCGCGCGATCCCCTTCACAGTCAAGAACGCGATGCGGGAATCCGCGCTCATCGCCGATGTCGGCCGATGGATGCCGGTCGGCGCGATCACGATCCTCGTTGTTTATGCGCTCACTTCGATCGATGTGGTGAACTGGCCCAACGGGATACCCGAATTCTCCGGTTTGGTCGTCACGGTCGCCCTGCACAAGTGGCGCCACAACGCCGTGCTGAGCATCCTCGGCGGAACGATGGTCTGCATTGCCCTCGCCACCACGCTTCCGCCGGTTTAATTACACAGATCCGGCCATCTGGCTCACGAGCACGCGGGATCGCGGAGCAGCTCGAGCGGGATGGCGTTGCCCATCGCCAGGTAGCCGGCAAGGTTGAAATGCAGATGGTCGCCGCCATCAAAGAGTGGGTTGATGCGCGACGGGTCGGCCGGGTCGCGGACCGCCGCGTCGAAATCGACAAAGCCATCCGGACTCTGGTCGCGGATCCAGGTGTTGACGACCTGGCGCTTGGCGTCGGTGTCTGGAGCGAGACCTTCGACGCCGCCCACCGGCGTCATCGTGCCGAGCAGCACCCGCAGACCCCGCGAGTGCATGCGGTCGATCAGCTCTCGGTAGCCGCCCAGCAACTCCTCGACCGTCGGGGTGGGGGGCGCGGCCAAGTCATTGATGCCCTCGAGGACAATCACCGTCGTGACGCCGGCCTGGCTCAGTACATCGGCGTCCAGCCGCCGGATTGCGGCGGGCCCGAAAACATCTGAGCCGAGCGCAGTTCCGTCTCGCAGCACCCCATTTCCGGCGATGCCCAAGTTGAGCACCGACAGCGGCCGGTTTGCGGCAAGCAGCCGGCGGGCGAGGACGTCGGGCCACCGTCCGTCGGCGTCGAGGCTGTCCTGCGCCTCGGCCCCGGTGGGCGCCGGTTGCTGGAAGCCGTCGGTGATCGAATCGCCGAGCGTCACGACCGCGCCGTTTGACCGCGGTGCCAGCACGTCGATTCCGGTGACGAACGGCCTTGTTGTTGTGCGCTGGGTGAACGCGCCGCCATCGACGTCGCCGGTGTGGTCGCCTGCGTCCTCCGGCGTCAGATAGGAAGTCTGGCGCGCGGTGTAGTGCTCAGTGGGCTTGCCAACATCGCCGGCGACATAAACGCTTACCGCAAGCGACTGAAATGGTCCGAACGAGAACGCAACGGTGTCACTCACCACATCGTGGCCGGGTTCGAGACGCCGATCGCGGTCAGCGCGCTGGTGTGGTCGGCCCTTGTGATTTTCTTCGTCATCGCGCCGGCCCCCTCGTTGGCGCCGGTGTGGGTGATCGGTGGCATGGTCCTCGTCGGTGGGATTTACTTGGCCTATTTGTGGGTCGCCAAACCCGAGGTGTTGAACAATGAACCCGGAATAGACCTCTTCGAGATTGAATCTGGCGGTCGGCGCGCCTGCGGCGATCCCGCTGCCCTTCGACACCGCCTGCCGCATCGATAGCTACGCCGCGGGGATCGTTGAGGCCTGGTACTTGTCTTCGACTGTAAGACAAAGGATTTGGTGGTTTGGAGCTCCTGCGAGAACCCGCCGATTCCGATCAATTCTCAGTCATTGTCTGTCAATATGCGGTGATCAGGAGAGGGGGCATTCCACGGCATCATCGCTCCTGCAGCTACCCGAATGGGCGACACCCTGGTTCTATTCACCGACCGGCTCGCTACCCACGAGAAACCCGACTCGCATACGAGAGAAGTTCTGGATCGAGCTATCGCCGATCCGAGGATCCCGGGTCAGGGCCGCGTACTGCGTGTAGTGCTTTAGACCGCGCCCGCCCGCATGCGGGCACGAAACAAAGATGCCGCGAAGGCACTGCGTCGCTTCGCGGCATGACCTCAGCTGGGGTGAGGTGGCAGGTGCCGGTGGAGCTCAAGGGCCAGCTCGACGGCGAGCCGTCGCTCGCCGGGCGCAAAACCGAGCAGCTCGGTCGCGCGTGCTACCCGCTTGAGGACCGTGTTGCGGTGGGTGTATAGGCGAGCCGCAGCGCGCGGTGCGTTGTCTGCCTCCTCAAGGTAGATACGCAGCGTTTCTCGCAGTCGGGCTGCGGTGGCGCTGTCTTCGGCAAGCGGACCCAGAGTCGCCGCGACGAACGCGGTCGCCGCGCGCGGATCGTGTGCCGCTAGCGCCGTGACCTCAAGTTCCCGATACGAACCGAAACTTCCACTTGCAGTGTTGCCCAGCAGCAACCGATGCACGGTAAGCGCGGCCTCATGGCTGTCGCGAAAGCCTTCGATGCCGCGGCGGGTCGGACCGACGGCGGCACGCACTCCGTCCGGTGATCGCTCGACCGCCGAGCGAAGATCCTCGATCGCCGGTTCACTTGGCGTGCCGATCCACGCCCACAGCGTCGTCGTTCCGGCTGGAAGTGTCAGCGGCCGTTGGGATCCCGCCGCTTGGGCGAGCAGCACCGCAGCCGACTCGAGCGCGCCGTGGGGCGCGACCGCCGACTCCGCCCACACCACGACCGCGGTATGCCGGCGGTCCAGTTCGTAGCCGAGGCGGCGGCTCGCGGCAGTGGGGTCGATCGGGGCGCCGTCGAGGATCAATCGGATGGTCTCGGTGCGGCGCGCGAGCGCACCGCCGATGACCTCTTCGCGTTCGCGCTGGGCCTCCGCCAGCACGCGGCCGAGTGTCTGGTCGATAAAGCGGAACGCGAGTGACAGCGAGAGCTCGGTGACACCGATCAGCTCGGGCCCTGGCTCGACGATCTCGTATGCACAGGCCAGCCAGCGCTCGAGTCCGACCTGGTGGCCGCGCCGGTAACCCTCGTAGATTCTGTCCAGGTCGATGCCGCGGCGCACGACGGTACGGGCGGAGTCAAGTGCCTCGGGTGGGATCGCGTCCGAGAGCGGGGATTGCGCCTGGCGCGCCACCGCCAGGAATCGCTGCCAGTTGCCGCGGTTGGTCGCGGTGAGCTCGGCCGCGATCGCGGCGTCCGCGCCGAACTCGGGGACGACCTCGATCACCGCCGCGTCCATCGCCGCGACGGTCTCGTCTACCTCGAGGGCCAATCGATCTGCGATAGCCGCGACCAGTTCATACGTGCGCGTGGTCGGCGCAGCCGCCGTCATGGTTTTAGTGTGCCACCGCACACCACCGCTAAGGTCAATTGCGCCTAGCCCAGAACTGCGCGCGCCATGACGACGCGCTGAATCTGGTTGGTGCCCTCGTAGATTTGGGTGATCTTGGCGTCGCGCATCATCCGCTCGACCGGAAAGTCGGTGGTGTAGCCGGCGCCTCCGAACAACTGCACGACGTCGGTGGTCACTTCCATGGCGACATCTGAGGCGAAGCACTTGGACGCCGATGAGATGAACCCGAGTGCCGGCTCGCCGCGTTCGGCGCGCGCAGCGGCCGTGTACACCATCAACCGAGCGGCCTCGATCTTCATCGCCATGTCGGCGAGCATGAACTGCACACCCTGGAAATCGCTGATCGCCTTGCCGAACTGCTTGCGCTCCTTGGTGTATGCGGTCGCCGCGTCGAGCGCCCCCTGGGCGATTCCGACTGCTTGCGCACCGATGGTGGGCCGGGTGTGGTCGAGCGTTCGCAATGCGGTTTTGAAGCCCGTGCCCGGATCTCCGATGATGCGGTCGCCTGGGATGCGGCAGTCCTCGAAATACAGATCGGTGGTCGGCGAGCCCTTGATGCCCAGCTTGCGTTCCTTTGGTCCGACGCTGAAGCCTTCGTCGTCCTTGTGCACCATGAAAGCCGATATTCCGTTCGCGCCCTTGTTGGGATCGGTCACCGCCATCACCGTGTACCAGGTCGACCGGCCGCCGTTGCTGATCCAGCATTTGGTGCCGTTGAGAATCCATTGGTCGCCGTCCAGACGTGCCCGGGTGCGCATCGACGCCGCGTCGCTTCCCGCCTCCCGCTCCGAGAGCGCATACGACGCCAGCGCCTCGCCCGACGCCAGCGTCGGCAGCACTTGCTTCTTCAGCTGCTCTGAGCCGCTCAGGATCAGCCCCACGGTGCCCAGCTTGTTGACTCCCGGGATCAGCGACGCCGAGGCATCTACTCGCGCAACCTCTTCGATCACGATGCAGGTGGCCACCGCGTCGGCGCCCTGCCCGCCGTACTCCTCGGGCACATGCACCGCCGAGAAGCCCGCAGCGTCGAGCGCCTTGAGCGCCTCCTCCGGGAAACGCGAATGCTCGTCGACTTCGGCCGCGTACGGCGCAATCTCCTTCTGACACAGGTCGCGCAGCACGGCGCGCAATTGGTTGTGTTCGTCGGGAAGCCTGAACAAATCGAAATCGGGATTACCTGACCAACAGGTCATGGGGACTCCTTACTACTCGTCGCTTCGGGTGGGCGTTCGGAGAGTGGACGTTGGGCACGTCACGAAGCTCGCGCAGACCGGCCCGCAGGGCGCTGAAGATGGGCCACGGGTCGTCGATCTGCTCGCGGTCGACGACGATGCCGATTTCGAGGGAATCCTCGTAGCTGAACACCGTGATGTTCAGGCCGATCCGATCCTTAACCCCAGAGATCGGGTACTGCGCTCGCTGCCGTGCTCCGGCGAGGTACATCGGCGCCGAAGGACCGGGGACGTTGGAGATCATCAGGTTGACTGGCTGATTGATACCCGGGAGTCCGGTCGCCTGCGACATTGCTCGCGCGGCGCGGGAGAACAGGGCGGGCGGAATGAGCTCGTTGACGTCCCGCATGAGCGACGCCGGCAATGCGCGGTGCCGTTCCTTGGCAGCACCCATGGTCTCGCTGACCCGGCGCAGCCGTTGCGCGGGGCCGGCCACGTTCGTGGGCAACTCGACGGTCATGGCCGAGACCTGGTTGCCGAAGGTACCCATCTGCGCGCGGGTCCGTACCGACACGGGCATGACGCCCAGCAGGGGTTCGGCCGGTAGCTCACCCCGCTCGCCGAGCCAGGAACGCAGCCCGGCGGCGCACAGAGTCACGACAACGTCGTTGACTGTGCAGCCGAATGTGTTCTTGATCGCCTTGACGTCATGAAGCGGCAGCGACCCGAACGCGACCCGACGATGCGCCGATACCCCGGTCTGGAATGGGGTCTTGGGCGCGACGAGGTCGATGCCCGCTACAACGGCGGCGTCACCCGCGGCGGGCACGAGTCGCTTGATTTGTCGGCAGCCCTGGGCGATCACCTTCACCCCGGGCAGGTGGCGGATCGTCGGTACGTCGTCGAGGTGAGGCAACGTGGACGGCATCGCGCGCAACGCCCGGATCGGGTGGCACAACATCCCGACCACGCCGCGGCCCAGCATCTCCACGTCGGATGGGAAGCGCTCATCGTTTGGGTCGGGTGTCGACCCCGGCTCGCGACCGGTGGCGTCGTCGTCGAGCAGGACGCGCATGACCTCTGCACCCGAAACCCCGTCGACCGCAGCGTGATGCATCTTCGTCAACATCGCCACCGCGCCGTCATGTAACCCGTGGATCACGTACATCTCCCACAACGGGCGTGCCCGGTCCAGGTGACTGGAGATCAGGTGAGCCACCTGCTCAGCCAGCTGGCGCTGATCGCCCGGCGAGGGAAGCGCGATCTCGCGGACGTGGTAGTCGACGTCAACAGTGCCTTCGTCAACCCAGTACGGATGGTCGAGACCGAACGGCACACCAGCCAGTCGCCACCGCAACGGGGGAAGAAGGTGTATCCGCTCGGTCACCAGCTCGCGAACCAGCGCCGCATCGAGCGGCCGGCCCGATGCGGTGACGGGGTCAAACACCGCCAATGCACTCACATGGCCATGGGTGCGGTCGTTTTCGGCGGCCAGGAACAACGCATCGAGTGCCGTCAGTTGTCTCATTTGTTCACCGCTCTCTAATCGACACCGCGTCGAGTGTCAGGTACTTGAGGCTGGGATAGCCGTCGACAGCCATGCGCGGCGGCACGCCCAAGTGCATGCCTCGCAGTCCGTGCGGGCCATCGGTAGCAACGGCGCCGCCCGGGCCAGACCTGCAGGTAAACCTCGATCTGGTAGTCGCGGATTGACATGCGGAAAGCGTGGCACACCCCCGCCTCGGACTTGGTGTGCCGCAGCACACTACTTCGGGCTAAGAGTGTGCGTTGGGCGATTCCGTGAGGTGCTGCCGCGCCATAGGTTCTGCGTCAGACGAAACACCTATGGACTAGGACCGGGATGGACGAGATCAGCTTCACCAGTGGCCATGACCGTTGCGCCGCTTGGCATTTCAATGCGAACGGCGATGCGTTCGCCGGTGCGCGCGGCGTGCCGTGCGTGGTGATGGCGCCGGGATTCGCGGGCACTCGCGACACCAGCGCCTTGGTCGACTATGCGCGCGGCTTCGCTGCCGCGGGACTAGACGTGGTGTTGTTCGACTACCGCGGGTTCGGCGGGTCGGACGGGTCGCCGCGCCAGCTGGTGTCGGCTTCGCGCCAGCGCCAGGATTACCGCGCCGCGCTCGCCAATTCCCGACAGTTGCCGGGAGTCGACCCGGAACGCCTTGTGCTGTAGGGCGTTTCGTACTCCGGCGGTCACGTTGTGCGCGTTGCCGCCGAGGACGGGCGCGTAGCGGCGGTAGTTGCGTTGACCCCGGCGATCGACGGTGTGGCGGTGCTCGCACAGCTGGCCCGCAGCGTCGGCACACGTCAGCTGGTGCGCGCGGCCGCACGCGGTGTGCGCGATGCGCAGCGGGCGATGACACGGCGTACGCCGCATCTAGTGCCGATGGTCGGACAGCCGGGCTCGCGGGCGATCTTCGCGATGGATGGCGCGGAGCAGTCCTACACCAAAGTCGCGGGCCCGACCTGGCGCAACGAGGTGTGCGCGCGCACGGCGCTCGAGGTGGCGTTCAATCGGCCGATCACTTTCGCGCCGCAAGTCCGCTGCCCGCTGCTGGTGCAGGCCGGTACCGCAGACCGCGTCGCCCCGCTCGCCACCGCCCGTCGAGCGGCCGCCAGAGCCGGTGTTCGCGGGGAACTGCGCGAATATCCCATCGACCACGTAGATGTCTATACCGAGCCCGTACATCAGCGGCTCCTCGACGATCAGCTCGATTTCTTGGGTCGCCACCTGTCGGCCACCGCGTCCAGCCCGGCCGCGAATTACAACACGCCATCAAGGAGGCACTCATGAAACAACGCAATGTCCGCATGATCGAAACCAACGGCGTTACCCTGAAGGTCGTCGTGGAAGGCACGGGCCCGTTACTGCTTCTGCTGCACGGCTTTCCGCAATCCGGATACCTGTGGCGGAACCAGATCGACGACCTGGTCGCCGCCGGCTATCAGGTTGCTGTTCCCGATCAACGGGGCTATGGCGGCAGCGACAAACCGGCAGACCCTCAGGCGTATGACACGGTCACGCTGTCTGCAGATGCCGTCGGCATCGCCGACGCATTGGGACATGAGACGTTCACGCTCGTCACGCACGACTGGGGCGCCATCGTGGGTTGGTACATGGCATCGCTGTATCCGCAACGGGTCAGTGCGGTGTTCGCGCTGAGTGTGCCGCCGACTGTTGGGACGCCCGTCGGCGCCCTGACGCGCCAGGAGAATTTCGGCGACAACTTCGTCTACACCGTCTACTTTCAGCAGCCCGGTGTGGCCGAGGCGGAACTGGATGCCGACGTGCGCAGGTCGATTCGCATGCTGTACTACTCGGTCAGCGGTGACGCACCGGAATTTGGCTTCATGCGTCCCAAACCGGCCAGCTCAAAGATGCTCGACGGCTTGGCCGACCCCGATCCGCTGCCGAGCTGGCTCACGGAAGAGGATCTCGACCAGTATTGCGAGGACTACCGCGACGGGTTCCGCGGTCCGATCAACTGGTATCGCAGCATCGACCGCGGCATCGAGCTAACGAGTCACCTCGTGGGTAGCAAGATCACGCAGCCGTCCCACTTCATGATCGGAAGCCTGGATCCGATGAATGTGCTTCTTGCGGATGCCGTTGCCAAATTGGAGCAAAACGCAGCCGACCTGCGAGGCAACGTGGTGCTCGAAGGTGCCGGCCATTGGCTGCCCATCGAGCGACCGAAGGAAGTCAACGCAGCGTTGCTTGACTTCCTCGCCGGGCTCGAGAGCGCCGCGCAATCCGCCGAAATCACAAAGGGGCAAACCGAAAATGCGCTCAAGAACTGACGGCTTCGCGCCGCCGCTCAATCAGATCGCTTTCTCGGTGGTCGATTTGCGACTCACCGAACGCTGGTTTCGCGAAGGCTTCGGCCTACTATCGGCAGGCGGTAGTCGCGCGTTGATGCGGGGCCCGCTGGCGGCCAATGTGCAGGGCCTACCCGGCGCGGCCTCGACCTGCTGGTGGCTGCTGGGCCGAAACTCCTGGTTTCAGCTCGAATTGTTCCAATTCGATCGCCCGGTTGCCAAACTGATGCCAGCGGATTTCCGGCCCTGCGACATTGGCTACGCCCGTATCGGAATCTGGGTCGAAGACTTCGACGTCACACTGGAAAAGCTTGCCGGACTTGGCAGTCAGCCGCTGACTACCCCACGGGGCGAGCAGGGCAGGCGGCGCGCCTGCGTCCGTAACCCCGACGGGGTTTATGTCGAAATCATGGAAGACGACCCGTTGCCGGAATTCAACCGGCACGGGCACATCGATTGTCCTTCGGCGATCCGCTCGGTGACGGTGTCGGTACCCCAGTTATCGGATGCCGCAGCGTTTTTCGAAACAGGCATCGGCCTCAAGGCAAGCACCGTGGCCCTTCGCACGCCCGAGCACGAGGCGTTGTGGGGCCTCGCGGGTGCCACCACGGAAAGCAGGATCTTCGACGGCGGCGAGGTGCTGATCGAGGTGGTCCAGTACCTCGATCCCGTTGGAAGGCCGCGGCCCGATGCCTACCTCCTGTCCGACCAAGGCATCCTCAACATCGCGGTCGGCGCGCGCCGCAAGGCGGACTTCAACGCCGTCTATCGACGTGCCGAGGCATTCGGGGCCAAGCCCAATTGCCGACCGGTTCACCTACCCGGGGCTGGCTCGGTGGTTTATGTCAATGATCCGCAAGGCTTTTCAGTCGAGATCCTTCGGACGACGCCCGGACTGGCCGATCGGATCTTCGGATTCGAGCCACGCCCGGTGCACAAGCGCCCGGATCCGGATACGCGCCCGATCGAGCACCGGATCAAGATCAACGCACCGGTCGACGAGGTGTGGGACGCAATCACCGATCAAGACAACATGGCCCACTGGATCGGTTTCGACCCGGTAACGGTGCGCCAGGAAGGCTGGACACAGCGTCACGGAGTCGGTTCGGAGCGATTGATGCAGGGCCCGCGCGGCGTCGGCCAGGTGGTGGAGCAAGTGATAGCCACGAGCCCGCAGCAGAACCTGCGCTACCGCGTCATTGAAGGGTCACCGCTGACCTGTCACCAAGGCGAGATCACCGTGACGCCGTCCGGCGGGCAGACCGAGTTGGACTGGTCCATCCGCTTTCGGCCGAAGGTTCCCGGCACCGGCGCGCTGCTGCAGAAAGTGTTGCAGGCCAAGTTGCGCACCGTGCTGGAAGACCACCTTAAGCCCTACATTGAAAACTCCACGGCTGCTGGCGTTTCCGCAACCCCGGAATCGGCGAATACAGAGACGGCGGGCAGATGAACGCGGATCCACAGGGTGCCGGCCTCGGCGCCGCGACCACACTTCAAGAGAGCGGGTAAACGGACTTCGTCGTGGTCGAGCGGGAAACAACGTCGGCGGTACCTGGTGGGTGAACGCCTGGGGTGCGGCCTGCGATGTGCCCGACCTAGCGACGATCTAACTTAGCTCGTTGCAGGGGCCCGGTGGTGTGTCCAGAATGTCAGTGGCTGTCGCCACGTTGTCCTCGCGGACACCGATCTAAGACGGTGCCGGGTGCAATCGGTGGGCACCAAGACTGTCGGGCGGCTCGGCATGCCCATCAGCTTCCAGCCACTGAACGCTTGGGACGACAGCCTCGATGAGGTGCGGCCCTGGTTCGGCGAGGGCCCGCTCGAGCGCTGCAGTGAACTCCTGACCGGTGGCCACGCGGACGGATGGAACGCCCATGCCGTGACCGATGTACACGAAGTCGAGGTTCGGATCGGCAAGATCCAGTAGCGATTTCGCTCTGGCACCCGCGGCGCCGGCGCCAACCCGCTCAAGCTCGATGTTGAGGATGGCATAGGAGCGGTTGTTGAAGACGATGACGGTCACGTCGAGCTGTTCGCGCGCCATGGTCCACAGCGCCTGAATGGTGTACATGGCGGACCCGTCTCCTTGCAGCGCAAGGACCGGCCGGTCGGGGCAGGCCACCGCCGCGCCGACGGCGACTGGGAGACCCTGTCCGATCGCACCGCCCGTAAGCGTGAGCACGTCATGTCGCGGCGCACCACGGGTGTGGGTCGCGAGCGTCAGCCCGGAGGTTTGTGCCTCGTCGGAAATGATGGCCCGCTCAGGGAGCACGGCCCCGATCGCTTGGCACACTTTCTCTGCGGTGAGCGCCCCGGTGGGTGGCTTCGGCCGGAAAGGCTGCTGCAGCTTCGGCGTCACGCGGGCGGCGCCAAGCCTTTCGACCAGCGTGTCCAGGCTGGAAACCACATCGCCACTGTCACCGACGAGTTGGTGGACTTGGCAACCGTCGGGCACCAGGTAACTCTGCTTGCCGGGGTAGGCGAAGAACGACGCTGGGGCTTTCGCGTCGACAAGGATCAGGTGTTTGATCCGGCCAAGTTGAACGGTAGCCAGCTCGGCGAAGTACGCGAGCCGCTCGACAGACGGCAGGCCCGCGCCGCGCTGCAGTCGAGCCGGAAACACCTCGGCGTATACCTGCGCGCCGCTGACCGCGGCGATACGGGCCGCGGCCCGCAGTGAAGCATCGCGCAAGGCCCTGCCTCCGAGCAGGATCCCGGTCGGCTCGCCGCTGCGTAAGGCCGTCGCCACAATCTCGAGGACCTCTGCGGTCACAGCAGAAGGCACAGATGGTGCGAGCGGGACGGCGGACTCGGCGCCGTCTTCCCATGAAACATCTGCTGGCAGAATCAACGTCGCGACCTGGCCGGGTGGCCCGTGCGCTGTGGCGACTGCGTCTACTGCGTCGCGGGCCAGATCCTCGGTGGTCTTGGCGGTCCGCACCCAGGATGAGACGTTGCGCGCCACGGTCTCGATGTCCGATTGCAGTTGCGCGTCGTAGGTGGCGTGATAGGTCGCGTGATCGCCGACGATGTTGACGATGGGCACCTTGACTTTTCGCGCGTTGTGCAGATTTGCGAGCCTGTTGCCCAATCCGGGACCTAGGTGCAGCAGGGTTGCGGCGGGCCGGTCGGCCATCCGTGCGTAGCCGTCGGCCGCGCCGGTGGCGACACCCTCGAACAACGTGAGGATGGCTCGCATCTGCGGGACCGTGTCCAGCGCGCTGACGAAGTGCATCTCCGACGTGCCGGGATTCGTGAAACACGTCGTCACGCCGGCGTCCACCAGCGTGCGGATCAGTGCCTGAGCGCCGTTGAGCATCGGCGTTTGGGCGCTTGGCCGTTCGCTACGCATGTGCACGAGCTCGCTCGTACAGGGCCCGGTCGTGTGAGCAGATGATGGATAAGTCGGGGTCTGCGCGCAGGTACAACTCTGCGAGCCGGGAATGGTTGTCTCGCACCCTTTTTCGATCGAATGCGATAAGAGTTTCCATGGCCGCCAGGGCACGAGGGACGTGGACGTGACGGTCGAGGGTGCCGTGGTGGAAGAACGAATCGCCGCCATGCAGCACCCATCGGTGGCCGGCATCGACGGCCACGCAGGCGTGGCCGCGGGTGTGGCCGGGCAGCGAGATCAGCACTATCCCGGGCGAGATCTCGTCAAGTTCCTTGGCCGCGGCGAAGCCTCGCCACTTCTCCCCTCGCGGATCGTGTTCAACGATCTTGGGCTGGTGTGCCCATTGAGCGCATCGGTACCGCGTTTTCTCGAACTGCGAAGGTGAGGTGATCGCGCCGAGCGCCTCGGCCGCAGTGACATGGATTTGGGCTTCCGGGAAGTCGGACAGACCGCCGATGTGGTCCAGGTCGAGGTGCGTGACGACGATATGGCGGACATCGTCACGCCTGAATCCTAGTTGCTCGACTTGGTGGGCAGCGGTTTCCTCATGGCTGAGGATGGGTCTGAGTAGGTGGCGCAGCGGTCCGACCCGCCCGGCTGGGTCCGCGCAGTCGTGAGAGCCGAAGCCGGTGTCGACCAGCACCAGGCCACTGTCGGTCTCGACGAGTAGCACGTGACATACCACCGAGGCGGTGGCGGGCGGGTTCATGGTGCCGCAGTTGAGGTGGTGAACCTTCATCGGAGTGTCCTTGCTATCAACTCGCCAGGGCCGGCTTGCTTGGCGCTACACGGTTCAGCGCCGAGGACCAACCTAAGACGATGGAGGGCTGCGGGTAATCGCCGGCAGCACATCCTTGTCGTATCGAGGTGTGCGACGGCACATCCGCTTCCTGCTGTTCCCCCGCATTCCAGAAAGGTCGTCATCCTGCTAATCCGATGTTTCACGGCACACCGACCTCCGCGGAGTGTGTGCAGCAGGCGATTCCGTCCGCCGCATCACCGCCGTAGTTTCGGGTCAACCGACCCCGCCCGGTTGCCGGTCGCACAGGGTCGCAACCCACCGCGCCAAGCGTGTCCTGGCTGGAGGTGCCTGGCAGGCGTTGGAAGCCCAAACGAAACGAAGGAGAAGTGACTATGTGGCAGTCCTACGCCGAGATCGTGCAGGCCGCACACGCCGAGGAGCGCCGCCTTATCGAGGTGGAGCGCCTCGGTGACCGTGCAGTCCTGCGTCTGGCCGACGCCGACAAGCTCAACGTCTTGAGCGCGCCGCTGATGGTTCAGCTGCTCGAACAGGCCGAGCAGTTGGCACGCGACCCCAGCATTCGCGCGATCGTGCTCACCGGTGCGGGTCGCGCTTTCAGCGCCGGCGGCGACCTGCGGATGATGCAAGACGCCGTCGACAGGTTCGCCGATCCCGCCGACACCGAGGGCGCCACCTCGCCCTGGCAATGGATGCGATATCAATTCGGCGCCATGGTGCGGCTGATCGGGCGCACTGACAAGGCGTTCATCGCCGCTCTCAATGGTCCCGCCGCCGGGGTGGGCTTGGCGTTCGCGCTGTCCTGCGATATCACCATCGCGGCCGAGAATGCTTTGATCGTCCCGGGTTTCGGGAAGCTGGGCTTGGTCCCGGAAGTGGGCACCAGCTGGGCACTCACCCGTGCCCTCGGCTACCGACGAGCCTTCGCTTACTACGTCGAAGGCAAGCACATCGACGCCCGCCGTGCCGCCGAACTCGGTCTCGTCAACGAGGTCGTCCCCGATGAAGAGCTGATCGACCGAGCGCTGTACTGGTGCGACCGGGTCTCCGCGCTGCCGCCGCACGCATTGGCGATCGCCAAGCCGCTGCTGCGAAGCAGTGCCGACCTGCCTTGGGAGCAGTCCTTGACCATGGAGGAGTTCAGCGCGCCGATGTGCATCACCACCCGAGGCTTCGCCGACGCCATCGCCAATGTGGCCACCGGCACCGCAAATGCTCAAGACTAGATAATTACGTCGGGACCCCCGACTGCCGATCATTCGGCAGTTCATCACTGGCCGCCCGTACGGGCGGAAGCCTATCGGTACGTTGGGGGAATCTCAAATGGCCAGCAGTGCAATCTAATTCGCGGTCCAATGGGTCGCGATTCACATATCACCCTGCATCAATGTGTGCGACAGGACACCAGCTCACCCCTTACACGCGCCGCTGACGATCGCCTTGATCGGCACGGCCTCCGGCTGACGCAACCGGGTGACCTCAGCCCGATCCTCGGCTGACATCACCCCTGCATCCGCACTGACGGGGGTAGTTTTGGTTTCGCCTAGGCGAAAAGGGCTCATCGGAATGACAGACGGAGAGGCCTGTAAGCATTCTGTCAGATGATGTGCGCACGTTGAGTTATGAAGCGGCGCTGTACTTTTACCCGTTGGTGATGATGGATGTCACCCGACGGCAGTCGATCAACACCCCAGCGGGCACCAAGGCGGGATTTGGGGCGCCCAACGAGTTTCATCACTTCCGGGCGTTTCCGACTGCGGACATGCGCGCCGTGGTCCTGCCGAACTTCGATACTCTGTACTCGCTGGCGTGGCTTGATCTGACCGCCGGACCGGTGATCCTGCACGCGCCCGACACCGACAACCGCTACTACATGCTGCCGCTGCTCGACATGTGGACCGACGTCTTCGCAACCCTGGGCAAGCGCACCACCGGCACAGACGCCCAAGATTTCGTCATCGCCGGCCCCGGATACACCGGCGATCTACCCGCAGGTTTGGCCGTGATCGCCGCACCCACACCGCATGTGTGGATCATCGGCCGCACACAAACCAACGGCCCGGCGGACTACGACGCGGTCCGCAAGGTGCAGGACGGTTACGGCATCACCCCGCTGGGCAAGCCGGTGGAGCACGTGGTCGACGCGGGATGCGACCTCAGCACCGAGCCGCCCCAAACGGTCAACAGCATGAGCGCGGTCGACTTCTTCAGCTATGCCGCAAATCTGCTAACCACAAATCCGCCGCACGGCTCGGACTTCGACCAGCTTGCCCGCATCGCGAACCTGGGCATCGCCGCGGGCAGGGCGTTTGACGCCGACGGGTTCAGCGCGGAGCAACGCGCCGAGATCGACGCCGGGTACGCCGCGGCGCAGCACGACATGCGTGCGGCGTTACCAACCCTGGGCGCCAGCGTCAACGGCTGGATCACGTTCACCGAGACCATGGGGGTCTACGGCAACTACTACTTCAAACGCGCCGTGGTGGCACTCATCGGGCTGGGCTCCAACCCGCCGGAAGACGCCGTCTATCCCCTCCTGATCACCGACGCCGACGGGAACGCGACCACCGGGGACAACGACTACACCATTCATTTCGATGCCGACAAGCTGCCACCGGTCTCGGCGTTTTGGTCGGTGACGATGTATGACGGCGACGGGTTCCAAGTCGCCAACGAGCTCGACCGCTTCGCTATCGGTGACCGTGACCCATTGACGTACAACGCGGACGGGTCGCTGGATCTCTACCTGCAGCACACCAAACCTGGCCCGCAACACGAGCCGAACTGGCTGCCCGCGCCGCTGGCACCCTTTGGGCTGACCATGCGGCTGTACGCCCCGAAACGTGAAGTGATCACCGGCCAGTGGCATCCACCACCCCTGCACAGGGCGTAGCCGAACGCGGTCCCACCGAGGCGACGCCATCGGCCGGGTGACGCCGCAAGGCTGGCCCTGGACGTTCTAAGCGGGAACTCCGCGGCGGGTCGTTTCAGAGCACAGCGGCAATTGGGTCCACGATCTCATAGGCCCGCTCGCATCAGAGCTTTCCTTGCCGCCATCCAGAGTTCACCGCCCCGGGCGCTCGATCCGGTGTGCGATGGCACACCCAGCTACGCCAAGTGTGTGCGACGGGCGATTCCGTCCGCAGCGTCGGCGCCGTAGTTTCGGGTCAGCTGAATACCCCGGAAGGGGTTACAGCGCCGATGAACGAGGGACAGGCTTATGGACGAGATCAGCTTCATCAGTGGCGATGATCGTTGCGCCGCTTGGCATTTCGCGGCTAGCGGCGAAGCATTCGCCGGCGCGGGCAGGCGGCCGTGTGTGGTGATGGCGCCGGGTTTCGCGAGCACTCGGGACACCGGCGGCTTGGTGGCCTACGCGCAGGGTTTCGCCGCTTCCGGATTTGATGTGGTGCTGTTCGATTACCGCGGATTCGCCGCCTCGGGAGGATCGCCCCGCCAGCTGGTATCGGCCTCACGCCAGCGCCAGGACTATCACGCGGCAATCGCTGCCGCCCGGCGGCTGCCCGGCGTCGATCCTGAGCGCATCGTCCTATGGGGGATCTCGTTTTCCGGCGGTCATGTCCTCCGCGTCGCAGCCGACGACGGCCGCGTCGCGGCAGTGATGTCGGTGACCCCGGCGGTCGACGGTCTGACGGTGCTGGCGCAGCTTGCCCGCAACGCCGGCGTACTCCAGCTGTTCCGGGTGACCGGACACGGTCTGCGTGATGCGATTCGAGGCCTGACGCGACGCCCGCCGCATTTTGTTCCGGTGATCGGGGAACCCGGTTCGCGCGCGATCATCGCCAAACACGGCGCGGAACAAGCGTATACGCCGATCGCGGGCCCGAGCTGGCGCAACGAACTGTGCGCGCGCACCGCGCTCGGCGTGGCGTTCAACCGGCCGATCAGATTCGCCTCACGCGTTTCCTGCCCACTGCTGGTGCAGGCCGGCACCGCCGACACCATCACCCCGCCCGCCCGCGCCCGCCAAGCCGCCGCCAGCGCCCGCCGCGGGGAGCTGCGGGAATATCCCATCGACCACCTCGACGCCGAAAATGGCCCCGCGCAGCACGTTGCCCTGGCCGATCAGCTCGAATTCCTGCGCCACCACCTTGCGCCTGCCGCGTCCCACACGGCCGCGACCGCCACCACCGATTGGAATCACCAATGAAGCTCAAGAATCTGAACAACCGTGTCGTGCTCATCACCGGCGCCGGCAGCGGCATCGGCCGGGCCACCGCCCTGCTGTCCGCGCAACGCGGTGCACGCCTGGCCATCTGCGATCTGAACGAAGCCGGCCTGAAAGAGACCGCCGAAACCGCCCGCGGGCTAGGAGCCGAGGTCCTCGCGCAGACCGTCGACGTCACCGACCCCGCGTCGATGGACGATTTCGCCGACGCGGTGCACGCCCGGTACGACACGGTGGACCTGCTGATCAACAACGCGGGCATCGGCGTCGGGGCCGGATTCTTCGACACCACCCCCGAAGACTGGGACCGCATCATCGCCGTCAACGTGATGGGGCTGGTGCAAGGCTGCGAGCGTTTCATCCCCCGCATGATCGAACGCGGCATCGGTGGTCAAATCGCCAATGTGGCCTCGGGTGCCGGGTACTCGGCGCTTCCGCACATGTTCGCCTACTCGGTCACCAAGTTCGCCGCGTTCGGCTTCTCCGAGGCGCTGCGCATGGAGTTGCGCCGCCACAAGATCGGGGTGACCACCATCTGCCCCGGCCTGATCAACACCCCGATCCTGCGCACCAGCGTCACGCGCGGGGCCCGCGCAGAAGAGCGGGCCGAGCGCCTCGCGCACATGCATGAACGGCGCGGCTACTCACCAGAGAAAGTCGCGGTCAACATCCTGCGCGCGGTCGGCCGGAATCGCGCGGTCGCCCCGATCACCCCCGAAGCGCACCTGACCTACGCGCTGACCCGCATTGCCCCGCCCCTGGCACGCTGGTTCTCCGCCCGCACATCAACCTTCCTCGCCAACTAGCACCATGACTGACATCGAACCCCCGTCACCGGCGCGCTGCGCTGCCTCGGCACCGCACGCCAGCGACACCGACCCCCACCATGTCGGCGTATTGATCATCGGGGCCGGATTCTCCGGGCTCGGGGCCGCGATCGGGCTCCAAAAGGACGGGTACACAGACTTTCTGGTGCTCGAGCGGGGAACTAATGTCGGCGGCACCTGGCGGGTGAACACCTACCCTGGGGCGGCTTGTGACGTGCCTTCGCATTTGTACTCGTACTCGTTCGCGCCGAACCGCACGTGGACCCGTTCGTACTCCAAACAGCCCGAAATCGAGGCCTACATCCAGCGGGTTGCCCGACAGCACCGGGTGCTCGACAAACACCGGTTCGGATGCGAGGTTCACCAGGTGCGTTGGAACACCCAGGAGGCGCGGTGGCACGTGAGCACCTCGCAGGGGGCGTTCACGGCGAATGTCGTGGTCTCGGCCGTGGGTCCGCTCACCGAGCCAGCGCTGCCGGACATTGACGGTCTCGAGGAGTTCGAGGGCGAGATCTTCCACTCCGCGCGATGGAACCACGACTTCGACCTGACCGGCAAACGCGTCGCCGTCATCGGCACCGGAGCCTCGGCCATCCAGATCGTCCCCGAACTGGCCAAAACTGTGCGGCAGCTCGACGTGTATCAGCGCACCGCCCCGTGGGTCCTCCCGCGTTTCGACCGCGACTACACCACCGCAGAACGGCTTGCCTTCACGCACATCCCCGGCTACCAGCGGTTGATACGCAGCACGATGTACTGGAGCAAGGAACTCATCGGTTGCGCCCTGACGTATGCACCCAAAATGCTTGTGCCGGTGCAGAAACTAGCCAAACGCCACATCGAGCGCGCGATCACCGATACCGAGCTGCGCGCCAAAGTCACCCCGCGCTGGCGGATCGGCTGCAAGCGCATGCTGATGTCAAACACCTACTACCCGGCACTGGCACAACCGCACGTCGATGTCGTCACCGATGGCATCACCGCGGTAGGACCGAACGCCATCGTCACTGCCGACGGCAGCGTGCGTGAGGTCGACGCGATCGTGGTTGCCACCGGCTTCCATGTCACCGACTCGCCGACCAACGAGCGCATCATCGGCCGCGACGGCGACAGCCTCGCCGACACCTGGCAACGGGCGGGCGCGCAGGCCTACAAGGGGTCGACCGTGCACGGTTTCCCGAACCTGTTTGTCATGACCGGGCCCGGAACAGGGTCGGGTCATACGTCGGCCGTCTTCATGATCGAGTCGCAGCTGAACTACCTGCGGGATCTCATCCGCACGACGACAAGCCGCGGCATCGCAACCGTCGAGGTCCGCGAAGAGGTCCAACGCGCCTACAACGCTGATATTCAACAAGGCTTGCGAAACTCGGTGTGGGAGGTCGGCGGATGCGCGAGCTGGTACCGCGACAAGTTCGGCCGGATCACCACCATGTGGCCGGGCTTCACGTTCCGCTTCCGCCAGCAGACCCGCACATTCGACCTCAACGCCTACCACGCTGTGCAGGCCTGCGATCTGTCCACCGCAACTGAGAAGTACGCGGCGTCAGCGTGACTTCGTGCGGGTCGGTGTATCAGGTGTATGCCACGCGGACACGTTCGATTTTGCCGTTAAAGCGGAAGGGCGCTTTGTCGTAGTAATCCTCCGACACCGGTGAGCCGAGGCAGATGCCGATGTCGAAGCAGTCGTTGGCGGTGAACAACAGCGGCGCGCTGACCGGCACCCGCCCCGTCGCGACGACCTCCTGGCCTACCCGCAGCGTTATGTCGAGCGGTCCGGCGGGCCGCTGCTCGGCGTAGTGGGTTTCCACGACGATAGTGGTCGGCCCCGGCTGCAGTTTGGTGGCGGAGCGAATCTTGGTGCGCGAGAGGATGAAACAGTTGTACTCGTAGCACAGGTACCCGTCGTCGAGGTAGCAGGTGACCCCGCCGGCGAAGCCGCCGAGGGCATAGATGACTCCGCTCGCATTGGGGGGCAGGTCGGCTTCGACGGTCACGATGTTGTTCTTGTTTCCCAGCGCGGGTGCGCAGAACTCGGGGATGCGGGTGATTTCGCCGGGGAACTCCCATTCACGATACGGCGGTGTGATGCGCAGCTCGGGGTGGAAGATGGGCACCCATAGGCCGCCACCAATGGGGAGCACCTGGTTTCGGGCGGCTTCGATGGCGAACAGTTCGCGCATTTGGGCGAGCTTGTCGGGCATCTCGGCGGCCAGGTCGCGGGACTGTGACCAGTCCTCGGCGAGGTGATACAGCTCCCAGCGGTCGTTGTCGGGTGTCCAGTCGTGAATTCCGGGTGGCAATCCCGGCAGCCACGGCACCCGCGGGCCGAACGTCGAGGCCATCCAGCCGTCGTGATAAATCGCCCGGCTTCCCATGATCTCGAAGTACTGAGTCTTCTTCCCGCCAGGTGCCGATGGGTCGGTTAGCGTCCGGGCGAAACTTGCTCCGGCTATTGGGATTTGGGGCACACCGTTGACGATGAGCGGGGGCTCGATGCCCACGATGTCGTATATCGTCGGCACGACATCGTTGACGTGCAGGAAGTGATCCCGCGGCGCGGGGTCGGCCGCGACTTTCTTAGGCCAGCGGATGGCCAGCGGGTTGCGGGTCCCGCCCAGATGCGAGGCAACCAGTTTGACCCCCTTGTACGGCGTGCTGCCCGCCCAACCCCAGCCGGAGTGGTACTGGTTGTCGGTCTTCGGTGAGCCAAGCACATCAAGACCGCCGAGCTGCTCGAGCGCTTCGATATGCATCCGCGGGGTGGTCGGAATACCGTTCTGCGCAAGAAGTTCGGCGATGGTCCCGTCCTGGCCCTCGGCCGAGGATCCGTTATCTCCCCAGATGTAGAGAAATAGCGTGTTCTCGCCGTAGCCCAGCCGGTCCAGCTCATCGACGATGCGTCCGACCTGCACGTCACAGTGTTCGGCGAATCCGGCGGCCACCTCCATCAGCCGGCGCTGAAACGGCCTTTCGTCCTCGGGGATGTCGTCCCACGCCTTCATCCGCTCGTCACGAGCGGTGAGTACGCAGTCTTGTGGAATCCAGCCCTTGTCCTTGGCGCGCTCGAAGACCCGCTGCCGGTACGTATCCCATCCGTCGTCAAACCTCCCGGCGTACCGGTCGGCCCATTCCTTCATGATGTGGTGCGGGCCGTGCAGGCAGCCGCTGGCCCAATACATGAAGAAAGGCCTATCGGCTTGCAGCGCCTTGTGGTTACGCAACCAGTTGATCGCGTCGTCGGCCAGATCCTCCGACAGGTGGTAGCCCTCCTCCGGCGTCTTCGGCGGCGCCACGACAGTGGTGTTACGCACCAGATGGGGCTCATACTGCGAAGCCTCCCCGGCCAGGAACCCGTAGAAGTACTCGAAGCCCAACCCGGCGGGCCAGTCCTCGAATGGGCCGGCCGCCGTGGTGTCCTCGGCGGGGGTGTTGTGCCACTTGCCCCACGCCCCGGTGCTGTAGCCGTAATCCTTGAGCACCTCGGCCACAAGGGCGCTGCTGCGCGGGATCTTCCCGGCGTAGCCATCCCAATCGTTGGCCAGTTCGGCGATCTGCCCGTTGCCGATCTCGTGATGATTGCGTCCGGTCAAGAGCGACGCGCGTGTCGGCGAACACATCGCAGTGGTATGGAATCGGTTGTAGCTGACGCCTTCCGCGCAGATCCGGTCCATCGTCGCGGTACGCACTTCGCCGCCGAACGTCGTCGGCAGACCCGGCCCGGCGTCATCGATCAGCACGATCACGATATTGGGCGAATCCTCGTGCAGCCGAGGCGGAGTGACACGCTGAGCGTAGGTCGACTCCTGCAAGGTTCGCCCGGCAACGCTCGCCGATGGCGTCGGTGGAAATGGCAGCGTCGCACCGCCTGGCAGTTTCGGGGCAACCACCGCACTCGCTGATTCGACATCAATGTCTGAGGCGGAATCCGACATGGCTGCTCCCTTGCTCGAAGCTGCGACAGATAGAACCCTCTACGCGATCAATCCAGGCCAAGACGTGCCTGAATCTACTCCGAGCCCGCCGGTCAGGGCAGCGAGTATCAATAGCCTGTGAGAACCCCCGTTAGCCTCTGCTGAACGCACCGCACCCTTCAGCCCTACGAAGTGGTGATGCCTGCGCCATCGAGGCCACAGTGACGGGTCCGGCGACCCCGCCGAGATATGCCTGGTACACACCACGAGCCAATCTGTGACCGAGTCGCCCGCGTCCGAAGTCACTATTTCGCAAGGTCGCCGTTTGTACGCAAGAGACCGAACTTTCGCGGCAGGATTATCGCGGCGCTGATGGTATTGGAGGAGGCACAGCATGAGTGGTCTGGCCAGCCTCGCACTAGGTTCGGCTCCGATAGCCGGGGGGTTCCTACTGGCCGTAGCGACGGGACAAATGAAGGGGCCCGGCCAACTCAAGGCTCCGAACTTCCGCGGGATGATCAAACAGGATCAAGAAATTCTGCGTGGCATTCCGGAAGAGCAGGTCGTAAGGCGGGCCGAATTGCAGCACACCATCGACGTTCGCATCGACGACCTGATTCGGGCTGTTCGCACGAGCCGCTCGCTTCGCGAGGAGGTAAGCGCCTACAAGGGCAACTGGCGCGACGTGGTGCTGTTTCTATGCGTAGTTCTATTCACGATCATCTGGTGGAACGTTCCCCACGGCAAGACGAACTGGCTCCTGACGTTCATTATCTTGCTGCTGGTGGCTGCGGTGACGGCCGCCTACGCGATGCGCGGGATGCTAAGAACTCTCCGGGTGAAAATGCTCCGCCGCAGACGCGGCTAGCGTGCTCACCCCGATTAGACGAGCTTGATACGCGCCAAAGAGGCGTAGCGGTAACCCTTCGGCGTCGTCAACGCCGCCTCCCACCGCCGGCGCCCCGCTGAAAAACAGGCCTGACCAGAGTGGCAGGTGCAGGATTCGAACCTGCGTAGGCGTAAGCCGACGGATTTACAGTCCGTAAAAGCAGGCTTCCATGGGTGTCGGCGCATGCCTCAGAAGCCGCTGACCTGCCCTGACGGTCTCTACCGGTCCCAGGCCGTTTCCGGATGTGGCGCACGTGTAGTGACAAGTGCGTGACAACAGTCCGGTATTCGGACGTCGTGAAGATCACGGCACGCAGCTAGCCACCGTGACTCGCCTGCCGCACGACACAACGCCGAGATTTGGTGGCCCGGTGCGGCACCTCGTGCTACGGCCACGCGGTCTGCGGCTGCTCAGTGGCCACCGTCTTCACCGTCGCCGCTGCGCCAAAGAAGAGGACAATGTTGTCATGATGATCATCCTCGAGGCAGTGGCTGCGGCAGCCGGCTTGTGTGCGCTCGGGCTGGGAGCAAGCGTTCGTGTCGTCAAACAGTTCGAACGTGGCGTGGTGTTTCGCTTCGGACGCGTGCAAGACGCCATCCGCGGTCCAGGGCTGACACTGCTGGTTCCCTTCGTCGATCGCCTCGCCAAAGTGAACATGCAAATCGTCACGATGCCGGTGCCCGCCCAGGACGGCATCACCCGAGACAACGTAACGGTGCGAGTCGATGCGGTCGTCTATTTCCAGGTGGCCAATCCGGTGCGCGCTTCCGTCGATGTCCAGGACTACGTGTCTGCGATCGGCCAGGTCGCGCAGACATCGCTGCGGTCGATCATCGGCAAAAGCGACCTGGACGACTTGCTGTCCAACCGGGAGCGTCTCAACCAGGGCCTGGAATTGATGATCGACAGCCCAGCAGTCGGGTGGGGCGTCCAGATCGACCGCGTCGAGATCAAAGATGTCGTCCTGCCGGATTCAATGAAACGGTCGATGTCGCGCCAGGCTGAGGCAGAGCGTGAGCGACGGGCCCGAGTGATCACCGCCGACGGTGAACTGCAAGCGTCGGAGAAACTGGCCCAAGCAGCAGCGGTGATGGCCGACCACCCCGCAGCGTTGCAACTCCGGCTGTTGGAAACCGTCGTTGAGGTCGCCGCGGAGAAGAACTCCACCCTGGTCCTGCCCTTCCCCGTCGAACTGCTTCGCTTCTTGGAACGAGCGACACCACCAACGTCCGGCAGCGACAATGCCGTGGCTTCGCCGCCCGAAACACCCAGAGTCAGGATTTCGATGCCAATCAGGCGAAGGAAGCCTGGGCAGAGATCGACTCCGAGATCAGGCAACTTTTCGAGCGCGGGCAGCGCGAAGGCGCATTCCGCACCGATCTGACTGCCGTCTGGTTCACCGAGGCGCTCTACAACCTCTTCGCCGGCGCGGCGTGGGTAATTCAGGTCGGGCGAGGGGCGCCATGCGACTTCACCCACATGGTCACCGAACTGCTGCTACATGGGTGAGTGGTCCATGACGCGCCGTTGGCTCGCGCTCGGCGTGCTCAGCCTCGGAGTGCTGGTAATCGGCGTCGACGGCACGGTACTGGCGGTGGCCACCCCGTTCATTACCAAGGATCTCGAGTCGACGGCGACACAGGTCCTCTGGATCGGCGATGTCTAGACGCCGCTATCGCCGGCGGTCGTGCAGCAGTGGAATGCTCTGCTCGAAGCTGAACACGTTATTAGGGTCGTACTTCGCCTTGATGGCGCGGAGTCGGTCGACGCCTTCGCCCCAGTAGGCGGTCTCCCAGTCCGCCATGTCGGCATTGGGCACATTGGTGTAGGCGCCATTCACGTAGGGCGCCAACGCTTCGGCGAACTCGGCGATCCAATCCAGACACAGCGGCGTCAACGGATCCGGCACTGCCGGCCGGCCAACCGGCCCGCTTCGTTCAAGATTCTACGAAGTGTTCATTACAGCCCACGAGCGTGATAACGACCCAATCGGCGATCCGCGGTGGCCCAACCACTGACCCGTTCGGGGTGCGGCGTCGGCCGATCGCTGCGCCAATCAGTCACCGTCGAGGCTCGAGATTCTCTCGTTGTCCTACGCCCGCGCGGACCATGGCGCCTATCTCTTGCGGTGCTACCGATTTGCTGGCATATAAATGCAGGTCAGCGGCCATAATTGTGCTATGGTGAACACCTAGAGAAGCAGGAAAAATGAATAGTCGTCTAGACAATTTTTGGTACTCAATACAGCATCCACTAGGACCGCCGCGGGAACTGGACTCATACGCAAACCGTCAGGAGAGCGTCGAGCAACTCATTCGGGAGATGAACGCAAGAGTCATTCCGACTGATCGTGGGTTGGAGCCTGAGGGACAACGGAGATCCCCCTCCCGCTAGTCGCCTTCAGCTGGCCACCGCCCGGCCGCCAGTTGTTCATCCAGCAGCGATGAATCCCGCTGCCTCGCAACTCAGGATCACGATCCGCCCCGGTTTCGACGGTGGGCGGCCATGCGCGGCGGCCCCGTAACGCGCCAGACTCGCGGCGACCACGACCATCTCATCGCGGCGGTCGAACCCCCAACCACCCGCTTTTCAGGCGGAGTTCAAGCCATCGCCGATGTATTTGTGCGGGTTACACCAGGTCATAGCCGGCCGACTCGATAAGCTGGAGCACCCGGAACGACAGTTTGGCCCCACCCCCCAAACCTGAGAGCGCCCGAATGGTTACTGGCGAACGCAAGGCTAATAAGAACTCGTTAATATGCCCTCACTCTGCCGCGTCAAGCTGCCAGTAAGCAGCGACTGGTTCGATCCCAGTATCTCGCACTAGTATCCATGCAGTTTAGAGGCCATATCTAGACTAGCTCGACAGATTTTGTGGCCAATACGTGCCCAATGGGATACCGCTACTGATTGCTGGCGGTGCCGGCGGTTGTGACAGCGATGTGACAACTACACCCCCTCGGCTGGGCCTTATCGAGATCGGCGCTCATTGCCCGAACAGGTCGCGGATCGCGCGGTCCCGCTTGGCCCGCATCTCGACGCACCTGGCCCGCTCCTCGAGGCAGCCACACGAACAGCGACACGCTGGTCGGCATACCGTTCAGTTCGGTGTAGTACTCGCCGCGGCACTTGAGCTATTTGCTTAGCCAGCGGAATGTCCTCTGCCTCAACAGGAATCATCTCTTCCGTTCGATCCGTTTGCGCTTTGCACACAACGCATTGCCGACCCAACGTAATCTTCCGAATTGGCTTGTCAGGGCACAACTTATGGAAGCAATCAAAGCAAATCTTCTGAGTCATCAGATCGGATCTTTCAGTCAGAGGTAGCGGTCGTGGTCGAGGTTCGTGACCCCGGCCGGCGGTGGCCACCCCGCTCCCCGGTCGTGCCATGTTGAGCCGCCTGCGATCAATGCACCAACCGCCAGTGTTGTTTATATACAATTGGCCGGCGAGGCATTGCCTTTTTCTCAACCTGCGCCTTTAAATCTTCGATAATTCTTTCGTCGCTGCGTGTTTCGCACTTTTCCCAGTAGTAGTACTTGTCAACTTTTTCGTGCAACCGTTGCGCGGTCGGGTCACTGAAATACCACTTCCCCGTCGACTTAATTGTGACATGAGCCCCCGGCCCAATTTCAAACACCCATTGCTTCGGTTCTATAAGCCATTTAATGCCCTCGCTTTTGACGCCCAAATTCCGACAAGCGCCCGCAATCTCAGGTGCCGCCTTATCAATCACATCCGCATACCTTCTGCAAGAAGCTATGCGTCGTCGTTGAAGCTCTGCTGTCTGGTCGGATGCTGCGCGTTGCTCCGCCTTTATCTCGTCATCCCACCCCACCGTGAAATCCCTTCTGGAAATAAGTTCTCTTGTTACGAAGTGCGGCCCGAGCGTCGACAACGCCTCCACCACGTGTGGGCGCTCCTTCGCCACGAAACCCGTACCCACGTGGATCACATTCTCGCTCAGAGTATTTCGTCTTTGGTGGTCAGACTTCTTCATCGTGGTCCTGGTCCCTCGGTAGGGGTGGGTCACACGTATGTGTCCCGGTGTTCCGACGCGCGTCGGCGTCGTGCAGTGGTCTGGACCCGATAATGCGGGGTAGAACGGAAACCCATTAGCCCCGAGGGGAATCCGCATAGCCGCCGGCAGCGGTTTCCGGTCTAGACCTCCAGTAAACGCCCTGCTGGAAGCTATGTCAACATTGTTGACCCACAACGTTATCCGACAGCATGGTCGTGTTGGCGAGGGACTCAGTGCGTCAAGTAGTTCGGGCAGCGACACCTATCGCGGCATCACCGATGCCGTACGTGAGCACCATGATGTCCGCGTACACAAGCGCGTCGCACGAATAGAAGACATTGGGTCGAGCAACGGCCGCTCGGCTTCCTCAAGCTTCCCCACCAGGCCGCCAGGAGCCTGTGGTGCTGTCGGCGCTCGCACCTAGCGCTGCCGCGGGTTACCGCAGCGACTCCGGTTTGTCGGACCGCAATCTGTCGCGCCGGTCGCGGGTTGCACGGCAACATTTTCCGCGCACAACAACATCGGCGATTGTCCCGATCTGGCAGTTTCAGCGGCCTACTCGGCGGTCACCCTGTCGAGCGGGGAGGACGATGGCCTCGGTGAAGAGCTCCGGGTGCTGTTGGCGCACTCGATGCGCGGGCATCACACTGCCAACGCCCGGCGGCATGACCCGCCTGGACCCCATCCGGTGAAGAGAGGTTAGGTCGTGGTGTGCTGGTCGGATGAGTCGCTGGGCTCGATGACCTTTGTTTCCTCACGTGCTCCGTGGGTGATCTCAATGCGGCGCGGCTTGGCCCTCGCCGCCACCGGGAGGGTTACGGTCAGCACCCCGTTCTGATAGGTGGCGGCGATGTGGTCGGCGTCGATGTCCGCACCGAGGGACAGGCGACGCATGTAACCGCCGGTGAAGCGCTCGGAGCTCAGCCACTGCACGAGTCGTGTTCGGTGCGTTCGCTGCGTTGTGCCTTCACGGTGAGGATGCCGCCATCAACGCTGACGTCCACCGAATCGGGGTCCACGCCCGGCAGGTCGGCGTGCAGCACGTAGTGATCACCGGAGCGGTAGAGGTCCATCGGCATCGCCAGTGGGACTCGGGCGGATCCGGGCGATGTACCGAGCAGCTGCGCGGCGAGTCTGTCGATGTCACGGAAGGGATCGGGATGAAGCACAGCAACCACCTCCTACATGCTGGTTGCCGCACCTCGCCACCGCGACGGGTGTCGGCTGGCTGCGCTCCTTCTGGTGTAGCACTCCACCTGCGCGAGCACCAGGGGTGCCGGCGCTGCGCCCAGGTCTTCGGCGATGCGGACCCTGGTGTCCAGGATCGTCATCCACAGGAAAGGGGCCAGACGCGCCTCGATCTGCTCGCCGATGTCGGGCGATATCGGCGTCGATGCTGGCGATCCGGCCCAACTTCGGCGCGAACAGGAATCGGTGATGGTCGGCGAGATGCCCGTTGAACGCTCGGCCCAACTCATTTTGTTGCTTTACCTGGTTAGGCGGCGGGTAGACCTGAGGTACGGATCCACGGCAGACCAAGGTCGGACCGGAAGAGAAGATTCCTCCTCTCGGCTGTGGCGCCCAGCACGAGCACTAGGCACCCACGCGAAGCGAGGCCCATCAACTGGGCACAGCGCGGTGGGCTTGCGTCAGGACGGGAAATGTCTCCTGACGCCGAGGCCACATTTCACCGCGCCATCATGCACGCTTGGTAACCAGGTGGTTCGTGCTTCGGACGGCCCTCCTTTTCGTCAGGAGCGCCGTCCGACTCGCGTATGCCGAACTCCCCGGGCCGGTAGCGGTCTGCGTGCCGAAGCAGACACTCCGCGAGCTGGGGGATCGTGTCCCGGGTGGCGACCGCATCGTTGAGCACCGTCGAGTCCAGCGCGCGCCGCCGCCCCACCGCTCACTGCCCATCGAGCCACCCCCGGCCACGGTCTACCCGGCCCGACCCAAAAGCAAACCCCGGCACCCCTACCGACACGCACGACCGCGTCTGCACCGACCGCGTCGATGAGGCCGGCTCCGTCACGTTACGCGTGAAGCACGGTGTCCGAGCCGCCGTCGACGTCGCGCTGCTGGGCCGCTGCTATGAGCGCGTTGCCGATCACGCCGTGGAGGTCGGGCGCCGGGCTGTCTTCATGCTCGCCGGCGCGCTGCCCCCGAGGATGACGTCGGCGCCTACTGAACGGCGGACACCTGGACGGCCACCCAGCACATGGCGATCTCGTTCGCTGCGTCGCCCGAAACGTCGCACCGCCCGGGATTTGCCAACCCGTTGGACCCAGGGTGGTTGGATCTCCGGTCGGGGCGGGTGCTACACGGTTCAGCCACGCCGTCAGCATCGCCCTCCTGCCTACGTGTACCCGGCCGGTCTCGTTCCTCGCCTCCGTCCCAGAGTCCTAGGGCGCGGCGACCCAGCCCCGGGGCCGGCGACTGGTCCTGTCGGTGTCGGCGAAAGTTGTTGGGGCATGGGACGTCGACCCCGTGCATTCCCATGGTTGGCGCAGACGCGGCGTCAGGCTCGACTGGATGGAACATCCCTGCCCCAGCAAGGGGTTTCGGCCACCTTCGTTCCCATTTTCGTTGATTACTTCGTCGTCAGTTGTCTTTTCAACTCTATGAGTTGGGTCTCGAGTTCAACCACGGCGTGTGCGACGACGCTGGTTGCCAGTGCGGCGCGCGCAGCTGGGCTGGCAGGACCGGCGGTGGTCGAATTATCGATGTCCTCGAGTCGCCGGAGCATGCGCCGAGAAATATCTGCTTGCGCAGGCATGTCGTCAAGATCGAAATCGTTAAATGCCTTAAATACAGGGTCGGTAAACGGCACTGTCGTCAGCTCCTAAGGTTGTGATCACCGGCGGCGTACGAAGCAGGCCTAAAGACCCGGGGGGCACACTGGTCGCGCGGTCGTCGACGCCGACGAGCTATCGCACGGCTCCGCCTTCAGAGTCCCAGCGTTCTTGCGCGGCAGCTCTCTGTGTACGGGATTCCCTATCTCGCAAGCTGATCATGAGCAGGCCATCGACGGTCGAGTCGTTGTCCGGCGCCGCCGCGGCCATCAGGGTGGCATGCGCGCGGTCCGGGTCAGTGTGGGGCGGGACTACCAGCAAAACGATCCTGTTGCGGTTGAGTCCGAGGACTTCGATGGTGTTTGGCGGCTGGAGTCGGTATCCGTCGAGTCGTACCGCGCGGCCGCCGGTGGCGAGTTTGGTGGGTGCTTTCGCCCAGTCGTTGAGCTTGTACAGCACGCGGTCGACGCGCCCGAGCCGCACCGAGAGCACCGCGAGCAGATCGGGAAGCTCGGTAGTCAGGTCATCACTGTGCGGCCACCATGCCCCATCGACATACCCGCAGTGGGGAGCCTTGGGTTTCAGCCGCAACCGCGGCGTGTGTTCGGGCGGTGTCGGGTGTCGACCCACATCGGTTCGGTCCTGTCGCGGCCCCATGATGACACTCCTGTCTTGGCACGTTTATGGCAGCCTCGGTTGTGTGTGCGATCTTCTTACCGCGCATCGCGGATCCCATCGTTTTCGCTGACCCCAGACCGCAACCGCGGGCTGCGATTCTGGTGCTACACCTCCAGTAAACGCCGTCGTCAACCAGCATCCAACAGCGACAACGGACCGCGTGGCACGGACGCGGAAGAACCATGCAAGTTTCGTTTCCGCGACGCGCCGGGCAGCTCGCCACCACCCGCGCCGCGGTGGGATCAACACGAACTCGACCGCCAGATCAGCGACCTAGGACGCTGTTGCTCCACGTGTGCAATGTGAGATCGCCGCGCAGGTAGAGGTGAAGCCGGCGACAGTTCGGCATGGCGGCCCGTTCGCGAGGAGAGCTTGGCGAAGCTGGGGAAGGTCCGGGCCGGGCGTGCCGGAAGTCCACGATCCCGCAGAAGAAGATCGACGAGATCGTGCACCTCACCAGGTATTCCACGCCGGACGGCCAGACCCACTGGTCGTGCCGGACGATGGCGGCCAAGGCCCGGGTGTCCCCGGCGACGGTGCAGCGGGTGTCGGCCGCGCGCGGGTTGAAACCGCACCTGGTCGAGACATTCAAGCTGTCCAACGACCCGAAGTTCGAGGAGAAACTGATCGACGTGGTCGGTCTGTACCTCAGCCCTCCCGAGAAGGCGATCGTGCTGTGCATGGACGAGAAGTCCTCGGTACAGGCGCTCGACCGGACCCAGCCGTCGCTGCCCATGAAGCCGGGGCGGGCGCAGACAGAGCACCATCCTCGCCGCCCAAGTGGGGGAGTTCGACACGGCTCGGGACCTGCCTTGGATCAACATCACCGCGTGACCCAACGCGGCCGCTTCCGGCTGCGCGAAGCGGGGCCGGGACGAACTATCGTGACATTTCGGCTTGCCTACCACTCAGACGGCGGCCTGCTCGGCGTGATCGCCGACCGCATCGCAGCTGGCCGCGTCCGCCGCCCGCTCTCACAAAGCCTGAAAAACCTTCAGCGCCTTGTGGTTCATAGAGCCGCCCTGCGACAGCGGGTGAGACCAGTTGGTCCGTCAGTGGCCTGCCGAGGCCAGGGAGGTGGCTTGACCGTGCGCTGCACGAGCTTCACCTGGCTGGTCTTCACCGCCTGCGCGTCGAGCCAGCCGCGCGCGTCGTACCCAAACGGCAGCTCCCCGCCTCTTCTGCTCGGCCAGCGCGCTGGTCCCTGTCGTGTGGCGCGCCGCGCTGTGTAGGTCTCCCGCCAAGCGCGCATCGCTTCGGCCCCTCGGGTGGTCTGGGTTGACCGGGATAGGTAGGCCGAACTGGTCCCGGTCGGGTTAACGCCACACAACCCCGTACGTCTTGACGACCTTGTTCTTGTGACGCTCGGTGGTGTCGTGGGTGCGAAAGTGCGCCGTGTCAGCTCGCCTCCTGCGCAACAGAAGCCGTGACGGAGGCGTAGATGCGCCGGAGCGTGCGCTTCCCGACTGGCGCCGCCGCCAGTTGGGTGTCGCCGCCGATGCTGGTCTTGCAGCCGTCCCGCAGCTGTAGGTCATAGGCCCGGAGCATGTGGAGGCGTTTGGCGGCTCGGCTGCGTGACTTAACCGGTAGGTACCTCCTCGGTCCACACCCTGAAGCTCGTCAATGTGTTGGGACCGAAGGTGTTGCTGAGCGCGACGTCGGCGGCGTCGCGGCCACGCGCGATCAACACCCTGCCGATGCGCGGGGTGTTGTGGCGCGCGTCGAAGGTATGCCATTGTCCGCCGAGGAACACCTCGAACCAGGCAGAGAAATCCATCGGAGCGTCCACCGGCGGCACACCGATGTCGCCGAGGTACCCGGTGCAGTAGCGCGCAGGGATGTTCATGCAGCGACAGAAGGCCACGGCAAGATGCGTGAAATCACGGCAGACGCCGGACCGGTCATAAAAAGCTTCCAACGCTGTGCGGGTCATGCGCGCGTGCTCGTAGCCGAACGTGAGATGTCGGTGGACGTAGTCGCAGATTGCCTGCACACGGTCCCATCCCGGTGGTGTCTGCCCAAAAAGATTCCACGCCGCCTCCGATAGCCGATCGGTTTCGCAATACCGGCTCCCGAGCAGGAAGACAAGCGTCTCCTCGGGCAGGTCTGGCACGGGAATCTGTTGCGCCTGGGGAACAATGGCGTCGGGGACGCCAGTATCGTTGACGAACGCATCGGCCCAGACGCGCGTGCGGCCCTTGGGCGCGACAATGCGGGTGCACCAGTTGCCAAAACCGTCACGATAGGCTGCCCTCGGGACCGGCGGGTCGACCACCAGGTCGTCACGGCCGACGAGATCGGACACGCGGGTGAAGTGGACGTTGAGGTTGAATATCATCGGGGTGGGCTGCGGGCAGTCGTAGATCATTTCGAAGCCGACGCGAATCTGCATTATTTCTCTCCGGTATCCGGCGGGTGACGCCGCGCATGACCGCCGATGTCCGTGGCGGAAAAGGTTCTCACGTGTGCTCCTTGGCGCAGGGCGTGAATCATGGCGCGCCCGGGGCCGCACATCCCGTGCGTAACGAATCGATCAGCCTGCGCCGCAACGCCATCCAGCGTCGGCCGGCGGCGAAAACGATGCCCTGGTTGACTTCCAGTTCGATTTCGACGTAGTCGCACTGCGCGAAGCGCACACGCAAGTACGAGGTTAACCCGTCTCCTTTGCCGGCCTTGGGGGTAATTGCGGCGTACGCGAAGGTCCGGAGCCAATGCCGCCAGCGTTTCCTTCCAGCGGGCGCACACCTCGGCCTCCCCGCGCCGACCGGGGTGGTGGAGCAAACCCACATCGGCGCCGCGCACCCTGCCATCCAGCTCCGCGGGAAAGCTGTGCGACGAAATGTGGTGCATGCGATAGGGCCGGTAATACCGTTCGACGATCTGCGCCCGGGTCTGGGCCGGCGCGGCGCGCGTCACCGCCGAAAAAAGTTGTGGGTGGCCGATCGAACGATTGAGATCGATAAGCAGACGGCTGACAGTCGGAGCCACCAGCGGCGCCGCGAACGCACTGGCGAGTGCCTTCGATATGACCAGCGACCCGGGATCGTAGCCACGGTGGGAATCCAGCAGCGCCCGTTGTCCCCGAAACAGCCGCCGATAGGGCGCGGGTATCCGGTTACCGCCGTGTTCACAGGTGATGATGAAGGTATCCACCGTGACAACCCGTCACCAGCGCAACTCGGGCAAATGGCGAAACACCTGCCGCACACCTTCGCCCCATTCGTCGCTAAGGGCGCTGAAACAGGGGTCCCCCTCATCGAATCGCCGCCGCCACTGCACTTCGAGGCTGTCCCGTTCGTAGCAAATCAGGTCGATCGGCATACCGACCGACAAATTGCTACGCATCGTTGAATCGAAAGACACCAGCACACACTTCGTGGCATCGGCCAGGGGCGTATGTTGCGTAAGCACTCGGTCGAGGATCGGCTTTCCGTACTTGGTTTCACCGGTCTGAAAGAAGAGCGTGTCGGTCCCTGCTTCGATGAAATTGCCTTCGGCATAGGTCCGGAACAGCCGTATCGGCTCGCCGAGGATCTGCCCACCGACAATGAACGAGGCATTGAAGCGGATGTTGTTCTCTTCCAGGTACCCGGCGTCGCGTTTCTCGATTTCGCGCGTCGCGTCGGAGACCAGCCTCACGACGTCGAACATCGTCCGGGCACCCAAGAGATTGGTGGCCGCGTCGCCGTCAGCACAACGCTGCGTCAATACGCTGATGACGGCCTGGGTCCCGGCCAGGTTTCCCGAACTCAACAGAACGACAACGCGGTTACCGCGACGCTCGAATACCGTCATCTTGCAGAACTTGGCGAAGTTATCCACCCCGGCATTCGTACGGGAATCCGAGGCGAAAATCATGCCCTTGTCAAGCATTACGCCAATACAGTAGGTCACGCGATGCACCTTCTGGGCAATCGACCCCCGTTCAGATTGCCACAAACTTCAGGCTGGTGGCAGACGAAGGTGAGCGATTCCCAATCCGGATGTGATCCTGCCCCGATGCCTTCGCGAACACCCAGCCTACGCCGCTCGACGTGCGGCAACGGCTGGGCATCTGGGGTGTTGTGACGGGGCGGATCAAGCCAGAAAACTCTGTGGAACCGTCATGGTGATCCCGACGTGCAGACGACTCCACAGCCCGAATTCGTAGAGTTTTGGGCGACAATACAGTCGGTAACGCTAATTTCAATTAGTCCTCGAGACGCCACCAGCGTGGTTGCCCGGCTCAGATACGTCCGGAACGACGGGGGGTCCGACACCGAAGACCGCTGGCTGAAAATGGTATTGGTCGATGGCGCAATGCGGCTCGATGGATCTGGACGAATCGGTTCAGTCGATGAAACGCAGCCCCTACCGCCGCCGACGTTCTCATCGAAGGCGATCGACCGCGTATTGCTGAGCGCCGACCAGCTCAGCACAGTGCTGGGGGTCGAGGTTTCCAACGACCCCTCTCTTGGCGGAACCATACTTGCGATGGACTCCTCCTCCTATGGAACCGGAGACCAAGCGGGCCAGGTGACACCTCGGTCGTGTGTAGGGGTGGTGTTCACGGGCGAGCATGAGGTCTACAGCGCAACAAGTTTCGAGGCGATCAAGACCCAGACCTTCGGGAATGTGTACGGAAGTGCCTCGGGACGCGGACCCTATTTACTTCGACAGACAGCAGCTGTCTTCCCATCAGCCGAGCAGGCACAGGCAGTCCTGAAAGCGTCACAAGCGC
>CAVVUT010000011.1:0-628966 GCA_963751485.1 uncultured Actinomycetota bacterium | reverse complement strand
AAAAAGTCGGGGCGTGGCGGTGCCTGAGCTGGGGTTGTTTGAATAGATGATGGCCTCGAACCCTTGGGCAAGAAGGGATCGAGGCCATCGTGCTTAGAACTGTAAATGACCAGTCGTTGTTGTGGGACGTGATACTGCCGTCGGAGCTGTTGGTGTTGCCCGATGAGTTGGCGCGGGTGGACAGACTGCTCGATGACCGGGCGTTCTTCGCGCCGTTTGCGCCGTTTTTCGATCCGCGTATCGGTCGTCCGTCGGTGCCGATGGAGACCTATCTACGGATGATGTTCTTGAAGTTCCGCTACCGGCTGGGTTTCGATCGCTGTGCCGCGAAGTCGGTGATTCGATTTCCTGGCAACGGTCTGCCGAATCCCGTTCGGCACCCGGGTTCCGCACCCGACCACGCTGATGAAACTCACCCCCCGGTGCGGAGATGCTGCGGTCACCGGTTGAACGAGGCGTTGTTGGCCAAGGCCGTAGGGCATAAGCTGCTGCGTACCGACAAGGTCCGCGCCGACACCACCGTGGTGGACGCTGCGGTGAGCTATCCGACCGACTCGGGCTTGTTGGCCAAGGCCGTGGGCAGCGATCGCCGGCACGATCACGCGTATTCAGGCCGCCGGCGGGGCTACCCGCACCCGGGTACGTGACCGCCGTCGCTCGGCAGGTCGGCGGGCCCGCTCGATCGCGGCCAAGCTGCGTCTGCGAGGCGCTGCGGCACGCGAGGAGGGCCAGGCTGCGGTACTGCGAATCACCGGGGAGCTCGCCGGCATCGCTGAATCGGCGATCCGTGATGCCCAGGTGGTGCTCCGCAACGCCCGACGGACCCTGCGTACCGCCACCGGTCCGCGCCGCGGGCGGTTGCACCGAGCGGTCGATGACCTCGATACGCTGCTGCAACGCACGGGCCGGTGGTGGCCCAGACCCGCAGCCGATTGGCCGGGGTGATGCCCGATTCAGCCACCCGGATCGTCAGTTTCCATGACGTCGACGCCCGTCCGATCCGCAAAGGCCGGCTCGGCAAACCGGTGGAATTCGGCTACAAGGCCCAGGTCGTCGACAACGCTGACGGGGTCATCCTCGATCACACCGTCGAGGTCGGAAACCCTGCGGACGCGCCGCAATTGGCGCTGGCGATCGCACGTATCGCAGAGCGTGTCGGCCGGGCGCCCACAGCGGTGACCGCTGATCGCGGCTACGAGTACGCCTCGGTGGAAGCCGACCTGCACGACCTGGGCGTCCGCCGCGTCGCGATCCCGCGTGCCAATAAGCCCAGTACCGCCCGCCGACAATTTGAACACCGAAAAGCATTCCGCGCCAAGATCAAATGGCGAACCGGATGCGAAGGCCGGATCAACCACCTAAACGCAGCTACGGATGGAATCGCACCGAGTTGACCACCCTCACCGGAGCCCGAACCTGGTGCGGCCACGGAGTCTTCGCCCACAACCTGGTCAAGATCAGCGGCCTGGCCTCTGAGAGCAGAACCGGCCAGCTACCCGGCCAGCCACCGGCAGCCGCGCCGAACCGACCCCAGACCACTAACCCTTTTTCAGGTCGAAGTAGCTAAGCTGACACATCAGGGCGCTCGCGCATTTGTAAGAGGCGCGCGGACTCGCGCAGCAGCCTTCCCACCGTCTTCCTGCCGAAGCTCCTGCAGCACCCGTTCCCGCCCGGCCCGGCCGTGCCGACGCCGCAGCTCCGGGTCGAGCAGGTAATGGCGGATCGCTTCCTTCAGCGCGGACGCGTGGCGCGGTGGCACCAGCGTTCCCGTCACGCTGTCTTGAACGGCGTCAACGCAGCCGGGCACTTCGGTGGCGACCACGGGCAGCTCCATCGCGGCGGCCTCGATGGCGACGATGCCGAACCCTTCGCGGTACGTCGGCAGCACAACGACGTCCATCGCCGCGTACAAAGGCGGCGTGTCCCAATTCAACCCGGTCAAGTGAACGCGCGGGTCCGTCCGCAGCAGCTTCTCGACTTCTGGCGGCAGCGGGTCTTGTGGCTCGAAGGGACCGACGACCAACAGATGAAGCTCGGGACGTTCCGCGCGAAGCGTCTGCCACGCCTCCACCAGTTCAACAAGCCCCTTGTCACGGACCACGCGGCCCACGAAACCTACTACCTCGGCATTGAGTGGTATGCCATATCGTTCCCGCACGGCGGCCCGGACCGTGTCTCCGACACGTGCCGGGTTGAACGCCGTTTCGGCAGCAACGCCGTTGATGCTGCCGTGGTGCAGGACCGTAATCTTGTCCGGCTGGCACAACCCCTCTGCCACCGCGGCCTCACGGAGCGAGGCACTGACGCAGAAGACCTGGTGGTCCAGCAGGCACGCACATCTTTTCGGTCCACCGCAGCAGCCGCCGCTTCAACCCCGTCGCCGTCATGAGCGGCAGGCCGTGCATGTGGTAGAGCCGCACCGGCACCCGCGCCAGCCACGCCCCCAGCATGCCAATCAGCCCGCCCTTCGGCGTGTGGGCGTGGACGATGTCTGGCCGCACCTTGCGCAGCCAGCGCCACAGCCGGGCCGTCGCGGCGAGGTCGCGCAGCGGCGTGATGCGCCGCGCCATCTCCAGGCCGTGAACCCGGACACCCTCACACGCGGCAAACTGGTCGAGCAGCTCGCCCGGTGAGGAGAGCGCCCACACGTCCACTCCCCGGGCCTTCAGGTACCCGACCTGCCCCTTGAAGAAAGTGAGCGACCCAGGCACCGTGGTGACGTGAACCAGACGAACCATGCTTTACCCAGGATTCCGTCCTGTCGAGGAGACACCGCAGAAAGACGACGCGCTCTCGCCGCAGCAAGTCCTAATCATACCGCCGGGCCGCCACCCGGTTGCGGGCGACATTTGTAAACTTTTCCGACGCGCCGAGCGGACGTTGGCCGCGAGCGCGCCCGCGTCGCCGTGCGACGAGGCAATCCGCCGTTAGCACCCATGTGGCGTCCCTCATGCTGCAACTCGGGGCTTCGCTCGTTTCCGAGAACCGTCACCGCCGTTCAGCCGCCGTCTCACTACGGCACTCTGGCATTCGATCAGGACCGAGTATCGTTCCAGGAGAAGCCAATCGGCGATGGCGGTTGGATCAACGGAGGGTTCTTCGTGGCTGAGCCGTCGATGCTCGACTACATCCACGGCGACGAGACGGTGTTCGAGCAGACGCCGCTGCAGACCTTGTCCGCGGATGGCGAACTGTCGGCGCATCAGCATGACGGGTTCTGGCGGGGGATGGACACCCTCTGGGACAAGATCTATCTGAATGACTTGTGGGAGAACGACAACGCTCCATGAAGATCTGGAACAACCAGCGTGTCTAGCGGCACGTTTACAGCCACCGACGCCAGGAACGGAGCGCCTGATGAAATGCCGACTGTGTGAATCAAATCGCATGCTGGAGCGCGCTCGACCTGGGCGCCGTCGCAGAGCTTCCTGGCGAACCAACAGCTCGACTCATGGCGATGGACCCCGACGCGTGGTGTGAGTCGATCACCTTCCGGACGTCGAGGTCGGTCACTCCGTACTTGAAGAGGAGTTCGCCGCGCTCCCTCAGGTCGTCGTCAGTGATGTAGCCCTGCCGCCACGCAGTCTCCTCGGGAACTCCCACTTTGAGTTCTTGGCGCTGTTTGGTCGTGCATACGTAGTTGCCGGCGTCCAGCATTGAGTCGAACGTGCCGGTCCAACCAGGCCGTCCCGCGCGACATCACCTCGACCGACAGCCTCGCTTGCTCGAGGTACACCCGGTTGACATCGGTGATCTCGTACTCACCAGGCTCGGACGGTGACAGCGATGCAGCGATATCGACCACGTTGTTGTCGTATAAGTACAGGCCAGGAAGGGCGCAGTTGGATCGTGGCGACTTCGGCTTTTCCTCCAGCGAAACGGCGCGGTGCTGGGCGTCGAACTCAACCACGCCATACGCGGTGGGATTGCCACCCGGTATGCAGATACCGTCCCACCGCAGATATCGCCGAATCGTCCCAATTGCGCACCCAGCTTCGGACCGTGGAAGAGGTTGTCCCCCAAGACCAATGCCACGGAGCCGGTCCCGATGTGCCGTGCGCCGATGACGAACGCCTGGGCCAGCCCTTCTGGTGCGGGTTGAGCCGCGAGGTGATGGGGACGCCGAATTGGGTGCCATCCCCCAGCAGCCTGCCGAACGCGGCGGAGTCAATCGGTGAGGTGATCACCAGGATGTCACCGATGCCGGCGAGCAGCAGCGTCGACAGCGGGTAGTAGATCATCGGCTTGTCGTAACCGGACAGCAGTTGCTTACTCGTCCCGATGGTAATCGGGAGAAGTCGCGAGCCGGTCCCTCCGGCAAGAACGATTCCGCGCACGGACATCCCCCGTCGGCGCACTCTCTGTCCAATGCCCGCTCCGACCGTCTTGGTCAGATCGCTCGTCGTGGACCAATTGACGACGTAGGAAATCGAAGCGCGCTGCTTCGTCCATATCCAGCGCTTGTCGGCGTCGATCACAACCGCCCGGTTCGGTCACGCCGAAACCGACCACCAAAACAGCGTGTCCTAGTGTTAACGGGCCGATTCACTCCCGCTACATCCTGCGCGCGAGATCGTCGTCGCCGCGACGCGGGTGCTCGGGCGGAGCGGTCGGGGGAGCCCCGCACCGTCCGAGGATCACCGGGTCCCGCGGACTTCGACAGCAGGCCGCTCGGCGGACGCGCCATGCTGTGTGCCTTCGCGGTCGTCGTGCTGGGGACCGAGGTCGTGGCTTGGGGCGGTGCTGTCATCACGTGGCCGCGGACCGCCAACACTCGCGCCTGCGGGACCCTGGCCGCCGGACGGCTGGCCAGTATAGGCGGCCCGGCCGTCGGCTGACCCGCGGGTGAGATGCCGGCCGCGGGTTGGCCGTCGGACGCTTGTTGCGAACCCCCGTTGTCCGAACCCCCGCCCTGAGCGGCCTTCATGGCCTGTTCCATGAGCGAGCCGAAGACGCTCGAACCGCCGCTGGCGCCCCCGGCGGCGCCGCCAGCCTGCTGCGCCATCTGACCAACCTGACCGATCATGCTGGACAGCTGGCCGACCGACTGTCCTCCAGAATCGTCGGCATTCTGGTAAGCCGACTGGGCCTCGACGACCTTGCCCGAGAACATGGCCTCCTTCGCCGACAGCGCGGCCACGCTGGTGGTCAGCGGCGTGGTCAGCGTCGGCAGCACTCCAGAGATCGTCATGCTCATCGCATCCTCGCCGGGCGGAATCATCGGCATCGGCGGCATCTCGACTGACGCCGGGTTCCACGAGATGCCTTCGGGCTTCTCCAACGGGCTAGTCATCAGCGCGCACCTCCCGAGTCACCAGTCATCGTCGACGTCCGCGTCGAGGTCGTACTCGAGCGGGGGCGGAGCCGGCAGCGATGCAGCGGAGCCTCCGTTGCCCTCGCCGCGCTGGCCCATCATGCCCATGCCGCCCATCCCTGCGCCCGCCGCCACCGGCGCCACTCCGCCGACCGCCGCACTGCTCGCATTCGCGCGCACCGCAACGGCTTCCGGGGAAGTGCCCACCAGTTTCGCCATCAACGGGGTCTGCGCGGGGCTGCCGCCGGAGCCGGGTACCGACGCGGCCTTCACCATGCCTGCCCCACCGCCCGCGCCCGACCCACCGGCCAACGGGTGGTTGGAGAACGCCGAGAACGGCGTCCCTCCCGCGCTGAAGCCTCCTTTGCCACCGAACATCGACGTGAGCTGCTGCAACGGTTGTGTCAGCTGCTGCAGCGGTTGTAGGAGCTGCTGCGGCGCCTGAGTGATCATTCCGGCGAGCTGTCCCGGCAATTGCGCCGCCATGCCACCCAGCTGCCCGAGCATCTGCGTCGCCTGCTGCGAACCGTCTTGGCCGGCTTGCTGGGCCTGAGCCATTCCTGGTGGTGCGCTGGGATTGGGGACGTTCGGCGGGACCCCGAGACCGTTGGCCAACTCCGTGGTGTTGGCGTTCACGTAGGCGATGTTCTGTGACAAGCCCATCTTGACGCGACTCTGAATCAGTTCGGAGGTGTTGCTGACTGGCAGCGCCTGAATCGCCTCGCATTCGCGTTGGACCTCGAGCGCGGTGGCGTTCACCAAGGCCTTGGTCTTCGCGACCGTCACTTCCATGCTTCGCAATTTGAGGGCGATGGCAGCCGCCTGGGCCGCGTTCGACTCGTGGCCGCCGATGATCTGGGTGGCCTCCCCCGTGGCGGCAAGCGCACCACCGCCCTTCCAGCTGTCGGTCAGGCTCATCAGTTGACTCGTCTGCTGGGGCACCACCGCCCCGGTTAGCTTGGCTGCGAACGCCTCGTACTGGGCGGCGGCCGCCGCAAGTTGATCCTCGTCGACGTTCGGCCAGCCGGGACCCGTCACGGTCTGCGATCCGTACGGACTGACGTCGGGCTGGATCCCCACGACACGGCTCCCCTCACGCCTGTTCAGCTACGTGGATCGACATTACCGGCGTCGAGGTAGGCGGGGGCGCACGAAACTGTTGAGGGGTCAGGCCAAATCTCGACGAGCCCGACGCCTACAGCTCGGACACGCCCTCAGGCGCTCACCCCAGAATGAGCCCGGACGTCGGCACCCCGGTACCCGCGGTGACGAGCACGTGCTCGACGTCGGGAACGGGATTGACCGACGTGCCGCGCAGCTGGCGCACACCCTCGGCGATGCCGTTCATGCCGTGGATGTAGGCCTCACCGAGCTGACCGCCGTGGGTGTTGATGGGCAGTCGGCCGCCGACCTCGATCGCGCCGTCGGCGATGAAGTCCTTGGCCTCACCCTAACCGCAGAACCCCAACTCCTCCAGCTGAATCAGCGTGAACGGAGTGAAGTGGTCGTAGAGGATCGCGGTCTGGATGTCGGTCGGCGTCAGCCCCGACTGCGCCCACAACTGCCTGCCGACCAGACCCATTTCGGGCAGCCCTCAGCTCGGGCCGGTAGTAGCTCACCATCGAGTACTGGTCCGGGCTGGAGCCCTGCGATCGCGGCCTCGATGACCGCGGGCCGGTGCTTGAGGTCTTTCGCCCGTTCCGCCGACACTACGACCAGTGCCACGCCGCCGTCCGTCTCCTGACAGCAGTCGAGCAGCCGCAGCGGTTCCGCGATCCACCGCGAATTCTGATGGTCCTCGATCGTTATCGGCTTCTCGTAGAAGTACGCCTTCGGGTTCTTGGCGGCATGCTTGCGGTCGGCCACCGACACCGCGCCGAAGTCCTTGCTGGTTGCTCCAGACAGGTGCATGTACCGCTTGGCGATCATCGCCACCTGAGCCGCCGGCGTGGACAAGCCCGTGCGGATAGGAGAACGAGTTGTCCACGCCCGTGGAGTCCGCGTTCTCCACCAACCGCAGTCTGCACCTGGCCGAACCGCTGCCCCGACCGCTCGTTGAAGGCGCGGTATGCGACGACGCAATCCGCGACCCCCGTCGCGACCGCGATCGCCGCCTGCTGAACCGTCGCGCATGCCGCGCCGCCACCGTGGTGGATCTTGGAGAAGAACTTCAGCTCGCCGATACCCGTGGCTCGCGCAATGGCGACCTCGGTGTTGGAGTCCATCGTGAACGTGACCATGCCGTCGACGTCGGCAGGCGTGAGCCCTGCGTCGTCGAGCGCGTCGAGCACAGCCTCGGAGGCGAGCCGCAGTTCGCTGCGGCCGGAGTTCTTCGAGAAGTCGGTGGCGCCGATCCCGGCAATCGCGGCCTTGCCGCTCAACGCGCTGCTCATTCCTCGGCTCCCGCTCGCTCCGGTCCTCGCTCGTTCCTCGCTGCGATCCTCACTCCCGGTCGCCTTCGGGGTGGCATCAGGCACCGCCGATCGTCAGCGTCGAGGTCGCCACCACGTGATCGCCGAGGCTGTTGCTGCCAACGACTTTCACCGTGATCGAGCCCGTCGGAAACGTCAGTCACCTCACCCTTGAACGTCACCGTGTCGTACGCGTACCACGGCACACCGAGCCGCAGCTTGATCGACTTGATGATCGCGGTCGGCCCCGCCCAGTCTGTGACGAACCGCTCTACCAGACCGGTGTCGGTGAGGATGTTGACGAAGATGTCCTTGGACCCCTTGGCCTGCGCCTTGTCGCGGTCGTGGTGGACATCCTGGTAGTCGCGAGTCGCGATCGCGGTTGACACGACGAACGTCGGATCGCCGTAGAGCGACAGCTCCGGCAGCTTCGTGCCGACCTCGACAGTTGGTGCACTCACGTGTCAGGCTCCCATGCATACAGCGTCCACGCGGGGCCGCTCTTCCCCTCGGGAAAGTCGATATACGTTGCGCGGACGGGCATTCCGATCTCCACGGTCGCCGGATCGACATTGCGGAGCTCACCGAGCATCCGCACCCCTTCCTCCAGCTCGACGAGTGCGATGACAAAGGGCAGCGTGCGGCCGGGCACCTTCGGTGCGTGGTGCACGACGAAGCTGAACACGGTGCCCTTGCCCGAGGCGACGAGATAATCGGTGGGCGCCTCTTTGTCCTGCCAGAGCGCGGGCACCGGCGGATGCTGCAGGCTGCCGTCGGGACGCTTCTGGATGCGCAACTCGTGGGCACTCACCCCGTCCCAGAAGAACTTGGTGTCGCGCGAGGACGCCGGGCGCATCATCGAGTCGGCGTCCAGATCGTCGGGAACCTCCGACGGCGCAGGACCACCCTGCTCACGCGGAATGAACTTCAAGATGCGCCAGTCCATTTCGGCGACGTCTTCGTCACCGACCTGCCACGTGATCCGCTGGCTGATGAAGTAGCCCTCGCCGAGGGCGGTCTGTTTGGGGCCGACGACATCGGTCAGCTCGGCGACGACGCTGACGTCCTCGCCGGGCCGTAGGTACCGGTGATAGGTCTGATCGCAGTTCGTCGCTACCACGCCGACATAGCCTGCGCCGTCGAACAATTCCATGATCGGGCCGATGGGGTCGTCGCCGGGGCGATCGCCGCCGAGGCCCATCATCGTCCACACCTGGATCATCGCGGGCGGGGCGACGATGCCGGGGTGCCCTGCCGTCTTGGCCGCCGCCTCGTCGATGTAGATGGGGTTGTCGTCGCCGATGGCGTCGACCCAGTGCCGGATCATCGGCTGGTTGACCGGATCGCGGCCTGCCCGCGGCTTACTTGGTCCTGCCGCCTTGATGTCCGCGACAGTCCGGTGAATCTCTTCCGGCGTCACCGTGGGCACCCTCGGCACCTTCAGGCCCGAAGCAGCGATCATCTCTCGCATCACCTCATTCACTCCGCCCCCGAACGTGATCACCAGGTTCCGCTTGGTCTGGCTGTCGAGCCACTCGAGCAGTTCCGCGGTGTCGGCATCGGCCGGGTTCCCGTGTGCGCCCACGATCTCCTCGGCCAGCCGCCCGGCGTACTGAATACGCTCGGTGCCAAACACTTTCGTCGCCGCCGCGTCCGCGACATCGATGGTCTCGCCGGACGCCGCCACCTGCCAGTTCAGCAGCTCGTTGATGCGCCACATCGCCTTGAGCTCACCGAGTGAGCGCTTGACGTCGTCGTGGTCGAGCGGAACGTCGCCGTTGCTTCCCGGCTTGGAGGCCCACGAGTGGATGCGGTCGTACAGCGACGCGAACCGGCCTGCCGGTCCCAGCATCACCCGTTCGTTGTTGAGCTGGGTGGTGATCAGCCGCCAGCCGCCGTTCTCCTCGCCGACGAGCATGTCGGCAGGCACCCGCACGTCGTTGTAGTACGTGGCGTTGGTGTGGTGTGCGCCGTCGGACAGGATCATCGGCGTCCACGAGTAGCCCGGATCCGTGGTGTCCACGATCAGCATCGAAATGCCTTTGTGCTTGACGGCTTCCGGATCCGTCCGGCAGGCCAGCCAAATGTAGTCGGCATCGTGGCCACCGGTGGTGAAGACCTTCTGGCCGTTGACGATGTACTCGTCGCCGTGGCGGACCGCGGACGTGCGCAACGACGCCAGGTCGGTGCCCGCCTCCGGTTCGGTGTAGCCGATCGCGAAGTGGACCTCGCCGGCGAGGATGCCTGGCAGGAACTTCTTCTTCTGCGCGTCGCTGCCGTACACCTGCAGGGTCGGCCCGACGGTCTGCAGCGTGACCGCGGGCAGCGGCACGTCGGCGCGGTGCGCCTCGTTGACGAAGATCGACTGCTCGATGGGGCCGTAACCCAGGCCGCCGAATTCCTTGGGCCAGCCGACGCCAAGCTTGCCGTCGGAGCCCATTCGCTTGATCACCGCGCGGTAGGCCTTACCGTGCCGGTCGGCTTCCATCTCCTTGGCCTCTTCGGGGGAGATGAGGTTCGAAAAGTATTCGCGCAGTTCGGCTTGCAGGGCCCGCTGCTCGGGGGTCAGTTCGATGTACATTGCGCTCCCACCAGGTCGAGGCGGTGTTGCGGCCCGCCAAGTAGCCGGGTCAGGTCCTTGATCGTCGAGTAGTAACGGTCCATCGGGTAGGCGATGTCCATCCCCATGCCGCCGTGCATGTGGTGGCAGAGCTGCATCACCGGCGGCGCCTGGGAGGCGAGCCAGTAGCCGAGCACATCGAGGTCCAGGTCGGCGTCGCGGCCTTCGGACAGTCGCCAGACAACCGACGTCGCGGCCAATGTCAGTGTGCGCGATGCGATGTACACCTCCGCCAACTGTGCGGCCACGGTCTGGAACGTCGAAAGGGGCTTGCCGAACTGCTCGCGGTTGGCGACGTAGTCGGCGGTCAGCCGCAAGCGCCCGGCCACCAGCCCCGCGGCGTACGCACCCGTCGTCGCAAGCGCCAGCTGATTGACGCGCTTCGCCGTTGCGTCCGCCAGGGCGTCGTCGTCGGATACGGCGACGTCGGAGAAGTTCACCACGTACTCGTCGGTGTGGTTGGACGTTGGCGTCTTGGCCGCATGCACACCGTCGGCCTTCGCCGAAACCACCACCACACCGGTGTCGGCCGTCACGACGATCCAGTCCGCTTGCGCCGCATAGGGAACGCCGATCTTCGTGCCGTTGAGCTTGCCTGCCGAAAGCGTCGCAGCCGGCCTGTCGGGCAGTGCGGCGCCGGGTTCGTTTAGGGCCAACGTCACGATCGAGCCCTTGGCGACAGCGCCTAGGTAGCGATCCTGCTGAGCCTCGGACGCCACATCGACGAGAACCGCCGTCGCACCGAGAACGGCCAGCGCCGGGCCCGTGGTGCCGTGCCTGCCGATCTCGGTCAGCGCCGTCGTCAGCTCGGGCAGCCCCACTCCGTCGCCGCCGAGCCGCTCAGGCACACCGAGGGCGGTCACACCGCCTGCGACCAAAGCGTCCCAGCCGCTATCCCTGTCGAGTACCGCGGTCACAACGTCGGCGACAGCTTGCTGCCCTTCGTCCGGACTGAAATCCACCCGAATCCTCCTCGATTCGCCTGCGGGGTCAGTGACTGACCGGGCACTTTCCCGTGTAGTCAACCTGCCAGTGCTTGATGCCGTTCAGCCACCCCGACATCAGCCGCTCGGGCTCGCCGATGGGCTTGAGATCCGGCATGTGGTCGGCGACGGCGTTGAAGATCAGGTTGATGGTCATCTTGGCGAGGTTCGCGCCGATGCAGTAGTGCGCGCCGGTGCCGCCGAAGCCGACATGTGGGTTGGGGCTGCGCAGGATGTCGAAGGAATGCGGATCGGTGAACACCTCGTCATCGAAATTGGCTGAGCGGTAGGACATCACCACGCGCTCGCCCTTCTTGATCTTCACGCCGCCAAGCTCGGTGTCCTCGAGTGCGGTGCGCTGGAACGCCGACACCGGCGTGGCCCAGCGGACGATCTCGTCGGCGGCGGTCTCGGGACGTTCCTTCTTGTACAGCTCCCACTGATCGGGGTTCTGCGAGAACGCGATCATGCCGTGGGTGATGGAGTTACGCGTGGTCTCGTTGCCCGCCACCGCGAGCATCACCACGAAGAAGCCGAACTCGTCGTCGGAGAGCTTCTCGCCCTCGACGTCAGCCTCGATGAGCGTCGTGACGATGTCGTCGGTCGGGTTCTTCGCCCGCTCCTCGGCCATCTTCATGGCATAGGTGATGAGCTCGAACGACGAGATCGCGGGGTCGACGTCGGCGTACTCCGGGTCCTCGCCGGCGGTCATCTCGTTGGACCAGCGGAAGAGCTTGTCCCGGTCCTCCTGAGGTACGCCGAGCAGCCCGGCGATCGCCTGCAGCGGCAGCTCGCACGACACCTGTTCGACGAAGTCGCCCGACCCCTCGGACGCGGCGGTCTCGGCGATCTTCTGGGCGCGGGTCCGAAGTTCCTCCTCGAGCCGTCCGACGGCTCGAGGGGTGAAGCCGCGGGAGATGATCTTGCGCAGGCGCGTGTGCTGCGGCGCGTCCATGTTCAGCAGGACGGCCTTCTGCAGGTCGATGGCGTCGCGGGTCATCCCCTGCGGCCAGGTGGGAATCGCGCCGTCCGGCGAGCTGCCGAAGATGTCGTTGCGCTTCGACACCTCTTTGACGTCGGCGTGCTTGGTCACCAGCCAATAGCCTTTGTCGCCGAACCCGCCGGTACCGCCGGGGACGTCGACCCAGTGGATAGGCTCGGACCTGCGGAGCTCCGCGAGCTCCTCGACGGGCAGACGCTCGAGGTTCAGGGTCGCGTCGAGGAAGTCGAAGTCGGGCGAAATGGGGCATGCCATACGAAAGAGCTCCTTATTGCAACGTGTTCTAGTGCCAGTAAAACATGCCTTCTGCGCAGATCAAAGGCTCGGCTTCAACGCCGCCTTGGCATAGTAATGAGACGTGTTCTAGCCTGGCGGAATGGGTAACCCTGTCATCGTTGAAGCCACCCGCAGCCCGATCGGCAAGCGGAATGGATGGTTGTCGGGCCTGCATCCGACCGAGCTGCTCGGTGCGGTGCAGAAGGCCGTGGTGGAAAAGGCCGGCATCGACGCCGGCGAGGTCGAGCAGGTCATCGGTGGCTGCGTCACGCAGTTCGCCGAGCAGTCCAACAACGTCAGCCGGGTGGCGTGGCTGGTTGCCGGGTTGCCCGAGCACGTCGGCGCCACCACCGTCGACTGCCAGTGCGGCAGCGGGCAGCAGGCCAACCACCTGATCGCCGGGCTGATCGCGGCGGGTGCCATCGATGTCGGAATCGCTTGCGGCATCGAGTCGATGAGCGTCATCGGGCTCGGCGCCAACGCGGGACCAGACCGCACGGTGCTGCGGCCCTCGTCGTGGGATATCGACCTGCCCGATCAGTTCACCGCCGCCGAGCGGATCGCCAAGCGACGCGGCATCACCCGCGAGGACATCGACGGCTGGGGCTTCCAGTCGCAGAGCAGAGCCAAGCAGGCCTGGGCCGAAGGCCGGTTCGACCGCGAGATCTCACCCGTCGAGGCGCCGGTGCTCGACGAGCAGAAGCAGCCGACCTCCGAGCGCGCATTCGTGACCCGCGACCAGGGACTACGCGACACCACGTTGGAGGGCCTGGCATCGCTGAAGCCGGTGCTCGACGGCGGCATCCACACCGCGGGCACGTCGTCGCAGATCTCCGACGGCGCCGCGGCGGTGCTGTGGATGGACGAGGACAAGGCCAAGGCGCTGGGTTTGCGGCCGCGGGCGCGGATCATCAGCCAGGCATTGGTCGGCGCCGAGCCGTACTACCATCTCGACGGGCCCGTGCAGTCCACGGCGAAGGTGCTCGAGAAGGCCGGGATGAAGATGGGCGACATCGACATCACCGAGATCAACGAGGCCTTCGCGTCGGTGGTGCTGTCGTGGGCCCGCGTGCACAACCCGGATATGGACAAGGTCAACGTCAATGGCGGCGCGATCGCGCTCGGCCATCCGGTCGGCAGCACCGGCAGCAGGCTGATCACCACCGCACTGCACGAGCTGGAGCGGACGGATCAGAGCACGGCGCTGGTGACGATGTGCGCGGGCGGCGCGCTCTCGACCGGCACCATCCTCGAGAGGATCTAGTTTTCTGCGCGAGCTGGGCCCACGCGCGAGCAGGGGAACGGAAAAGTACCCAAAATCCCAGTAAGTAGGGGACTTTTGCGTCTGCTCGCGCTGTAGTTTGGCAACATGCCAACACCCCGGGCATACGACCTGCACTTCTATTTCGACCCGGTGTGTCCGTTTGCGTGGATGACCAGCAAGTGGGTTCGGATGGTCGCCGAGCAGCGCGACTACCGTGTCGACTGGCGGTTCATCTCACTCCGAATCCTCAACGCGCACATCGACTATGACGCGCACTTCCCGCCGGAGTACGAGGCGGGCCACACCGCGGGCCTTCGGCTGCTGCGAGTCGCCGCACGCACGCGTGAGGAGCACGGCGGCGAGCCCGTCGATGCGCTGTACCGACAGATCGGCATGCGGATCTTCGACACGTCACGGGAGATCGACCCGCTGTCCGGGGCCGATCAAGGCGCGCGACGGGTGTTGGAGCCGCTGCTGCGCAACGCCGGGCTGCCCGTCGAGCTGGCGGACGCCCTGGACGACACTTCGCTCGACACGGTGATCCGCGCGGAGACCGAGGAGGCGCTCGCGCTGACGGGTCGCGACGTCGGCACGCCGATCCTGCACTTCCAGCCGCCTGACGGGACGGCGTTCTTCGGACCCGTCATCAGCCGGCTTCCCAGCCCAGAGGATGCTGGTCGGCTGTGGGATCACGTGATCGGCCTCGCCGAATTCGGTGGTTTCGCCGAGATGAAGCGCAGCCTTCGCGAGCGACTCGCAGCTGGCCAGTTTTGGTGTCGATACCGATTCGATTGGCAAACAAGAGGATTGGCACGGCGGAAGCCGACGCCTCAAGAAGTGAGGTCCGTCAGGCGCCGAACACCGGCACCGGCGGACGCGCCTTCGCCAGCAGGTCGTTGACCACAGGACCCAGTTCCGCCGGATCCCAGCGCGCACCCTTGTCCACCTCGGGGCCGTGAGCCCAGCCCTCCGCGACGCGGATGATGCCGCCCTCGACCTCGAACATCTTGCCGGTGACATCGCGCGACTCCACACTGCCAAGCCACACGACCAGCGGCGAAATGTTCTCCGGCGCCATCGAATCGAAGTCTTTGCCTTGCGTCGACATCATGTCCGCGAAGACGGTCTCGGTCATCCTGGTGCGCGCGGACGGCGCGATGGCGTTGACGGTGACGCCGTATCGGCCCATCTCGGCGGCGGCGACAAGTGTCATGGCCGCGATGCCCGCCTTCGCAGCGCTGTAGTTCGCCTGCCCGACGCTGCCCTGCAAACCGGCGCCCGAACTGGTGTTGATGATGCGGGCATCGGGCGTATTGCCCGCTTTGGACTGGGCGCGCCAGTAGGCGGCCGCGTGACGCATCGTCGCGAAGTGTCCCTTGAGGTGCACCGCGACGACGGCGTCGAATTCCTCTTCACTGGTGTTGGCGAACATCCGGTCACGGACGATGCCGGCATTGTTCACCAGGACATCGAGCCCGCCGAAGGTGTCGACGGCAGTCTGGACGAGGCCTTCGGCCTGCTCCCAGTCGGCGACGTTCGCGCCGCTGGTGACGGCTTCACCTCCCGCAGCGGCGATCTCGTCGACGACGCCCTGCGCGGCACTGCCACCGCCCGCAGGCGAACCGTCGAGCCCGACGCCGATGTCGTTGACCACGACGCGCGCCCCTTCGGCGGCGAACGCCAGCGCATGCGCGCGGCCGATGCCGCCGCCTGCGCCCGTCACGATGACCACGCGGCCGTCGAGCAGTCCCATATTCGTCGTCTCCTTGTTTATTTGAGGTCGGCGGTTGTGGTGGCCAGGTAGTGCGGCGGCTCGCCGCCGCCGTGCACTTCGAGCGACGCTCCGCTGATGTACGACGCCGCATCGGAGGCGAGGAAGGCCGCCGCCCAGCCAACATCTGACGGCTTGGCGAGCCTGCCCAGCGGCACGTTCTTCGAAATCGCAGCGATGGAATCCGCATCGCCGTAGAACAATTCGGACTGTTCGGTCTCCACCATGCCGACGACGACCGAGTTCACCCGCACCTTGGGCGCCCACTCGACCGCGAGCGTGCTGGTGATGTTCTCCAGGCCCGCTTTCGCCGCGCCGTAGGCCACCGTTCCCGGCGTCGGCCGCCTGCCGCTGACGCTCGCGATGTTCACGATCGACCCGCCGTGCTCCTGGCTCTGCATCACGGCGTTCGCGTGGGTCGAAACCGACAGCGGGCCAAGCAGGTTGAGCTCGATGATCTTGCTGCTGAACTTCGCGGACGCCTCGGCCGCGGGCACGTAGGGCGATCCGCCCGCATTGTTGACCACCACGTCGAGGCGGCCGTGCTCGGCGACGATCGCGTCGATGAGCGCCTTGACCGAGTCATCATCGCGGACATCGCACGAGTGGAATGCGTATGGCGATCCCTCGACAGGCCGCCTTGCGCACGTCACAACGGTCGCACCTTGCCCGGCGAAGACGGCGCTGATGCCAGCACCAACCCCTCGTACGCCGCCGGTCACGAGGACGACCCGACCGCTCAGTCGCAGGTTGATACCACTGTCAGCCGCGTCGGTCACTGTGCTAGCGTACCAAGCAAGTGCTTGCTTAGGTAACCGGCCCCCAGCAGGGGAGACTTCAGGAGCTGCCGATGACGATCACCACCAAGTCGGTCGAGCCGGGCATCGTCTCGGTCACCGTCGACTACCCGCCCGTCAACGCGATCCCGTCGCGCGGATGGTTCGAACTCGCCGACGCCATCACGGCCGCGGGCCGCGATCAGTCCACGCACGTGGTGATCCTGCGGGCCGAGGGCCGCGGGTTCAACGCGGGCGTCGACATCAAGGAAATGCAGAAGACCGAGGGCTTCACCGCGCTCATCGACGCCAACCGCGGCTGCTTCGAGGCGTTTCGCGCGGTGTACGAGTGCGCGGTGCCGGTCGTCGCCGCCGTCAACGGGTTCTGTGTCGGCGGCGGCATCGGCCTGGTCGGCAACGCCGACGTCATCGTCGCCTCCGACGACGCGACGTTCGGGCTGCCCGAGGTGGAGCGCGGCGCACTTGGCGCAGCCACCCACCTGTCGCGCCTTGTGCCGCAACACATGATGCGGCGACTGTTCTTCACAGCTGCCACCGTCGACGCGGCGACCCTGCATCACTTCGGGTCGGTGCACGAAGTGGTGCCGCGCGCCGATCTCGACGAGTCCGCACTGCGAGTCGCGCGTGACATCGCGGCCAAGGACACCCGGGTCATCCGGGCGGCCAAGGAAGCGCTGAATCTCATCGACGTGCAGAAGGTCAACTCTTCCTACCGGATGGAGCAGGGCTTCACGTTCGAACTGAACCTGGCCGGGGTGTCCGACGAGCATCGCGACGCATTCGCAGGGACTGACAAGGGATCCAAGTGAGCGACAAGAGAACAACTCTGGACGACGCGGTCGCCTCGATCGAGAGCGGTATGACGATCGGCATCGGCGGCTGGGGGTCGCGGCGCAAGCCGATGGCGTTCGTACGCGCGCTGCTGCGTACCGATGTCACAGACCTGACCGTGGTGACCTACGGCGGACCCGATATCGGATTGCTCTGCGCTGCAGGCAAGGTCAAGCGGGTCTACTACGGCTTCGTGTCGCTGGACTCGCCGCCGTTCTACGACCCGTGGTTCGGCAAGGCACGCACCAGTGGCTCGATCGAATCTCGCGAGATGGACGAGGGCATGCTGCGTTGCGGTTTACAGGCGGCGGCACAACGGCTTCCGTTCCTGCCCATCCGCGCCGGCCTCGGGAGCGATGTGCGCGCGTTCTGGGGCGATGAGCTGAAGACGGTGAAGTCGCCCTACCCCACCGATGGTGGTTTCGAGGAGCTCGTCGCGATGCCCGCGCTGAACCTGGACGCGGCCTTCGTGCACATGAACGTCGGCGACGAACAGGGCAACGCGGCCTACACCGGCATCGACCCGTACTTCGACGACCTGTACCTGATGGCCGCGCAACGGCGGTTCCTGTCGGTCGAGCGGGTGGTGCCGACCGAAGAACTGGTGAAATCGGTTCCACCGCAGGCATTGCTGATCAATCGCATGATGGTGGACTCCGTCGTCGAGGCCCCTAACGGTGCCCACTTCACGACCGCAGAACCTGACTACAAGCGCGACGAGAAGTTTCAGCGCCACTACGCCGAGGCGGCGGGTTCGGACGAGACCTGGCAGGCCTTCGTCGCGACCTATCTGTCGGGCGACGAGGCCGATTACCAAGCGGCGGTGCGCAAGTTTGACACCGCGGACGCCAGGAGCGGAAAGGGAGAGGAGGCATCGAAGTGATCTCCGTATCCCGCGCAGAGGTGTGTGCCGTCGCGTGTGCGGAGCTGTTCCGCGACGCAGGCGAGATCATGGTCAGCCCGATGGCCACCATGGTGTCCATCGGTGCCCGGCTGGCCCGACTGACGTTCTCCCCCGACATCCTGCTGACCGACGGCGAGGCGCGGCTGCTGGCCGACACGCCCGCCATCGGCGCCGCAGGGGCGATCGAGGGCTGGATGCCGTTCGGCCGCGTCTTCGAGACGCTGGCATGGGGCCGTCGCCATGTGGTGATGGGCGCGAACCAGATCGACCGGTACGGCAACCAGAACCTGTCGGCGTTCGGCCCGCTGCAACATCCGACCCGGCAGATGTTCGGTGTGCGAGGCGCGCCTGGCAACACCATCAACCACGCCACCAGCTACTGGGTCGGCAATCATTCCAAGCGGGTGTTCTGCGCTCACGTCGACATAGTGTCCGGAATTGGTTGGGACAAAGTCGATCCCGATAACCCGGCATACCGTTTCGTCAACGTCTACCGCGTCGTGTCGAACCTCGGCGTCTTCGACTTCAACGGGCCCGACCACACGATGCGGGCGCTGTCGCTGCATCCCGGCATCGAACCCGACCAGGTCAGCGAGAACACCTCGTTCGAGGTGCACGGGCTCGACGACGCGGAGCAGACCCGGCTCGCGACGGGCGAGGAGCTGACGCTCCTTCGTGAGGTCATCGATCCCAAGTCGCTGCGGGACAAGGAAATCCGATCGTGACTTCCCTGCGCACCCCGCTGACGGAGCTCATTGGGATCGAGCATCCAGTCGTTCAGACCGGCATGGGCTGGGTGGCCGGCGCCCGTCTGGTGGCGGCGACGTCCAATGCCGGCGGCCTCGGCATCCTCGCGTCGGCGACGATGACGCTGGACGAACTGCAGACCGCGGTCACCAAGGTGAAGGCCGCGACCGACAAGCCGTTCGGCATCAACATCCGTGCCGATGCGGGCGATGCGAACGACCGGGTCGACATGCTGATCCGCGAGGGTGTCAAGGTGGCGTCCTTCGCGCTCGCTCCCAAACCGGATCTGATCGCCAAGCTCAAAGAGGCTGACGTGGTGGTGATTCCGTCGGTCGGGCTGGCCAAGCACGCGAAGAAGGTCGCAGGCTGGGGCGCCGATGCGGTGATCGTGCAGGGCGGCGAGGGCGGTGGCCACACCGGACCGATCGCCACCACGCTGCTGCTGCCGTCGGTACTCGACGCCGTCGACATCCCCGTCGTCGCGGCGGGCGGATTCTTCGACGGCCGCGGGCTGGCCGCGGCGCTGTCCTACGGCGCGGCGGGTGTCGCGATGGGCACGCGCTTCCTGCTGACCTCGGATTCCACCGTGCCCGACGCCGTCAAGCAGCGGTACCTGCAGGCCGGCCTCGACGGCACCGTGGTGTCCACCCGCGTCGACGGCATGCCGCACCGAGTGCTGCGCACCGGACTGGTCGAGAAACTCGAAAGCGGTTCGCGCCTGCGCGGGTTCGGCGCCGCCGTGCGCAATGCGCAGAAGTTCAAGAAGATGTCGAAGATGACGTGGCGGTCGATGATCAGCGACGGCCTCGAGATGCGGCACGGCAAGGAGCTGTCCTGGTCGCAGGTGGTGATGGCAGCCAACACGCCGATGCTGCTGAAGGCCGGCCTTGTCGAGGGCAACACCGATGCAGGCGTGCTGGCATCGGGCCAGGTCGCGGGCATCCTCGACGATCTGCCGTCGTGCGCCGAGCTGATCGAATCGATCGTCCGCGACGCGGTCAAACACCTCAGGGCTGCCGCAGGCCACATCGCCGACTAGCGGTAGCTGCGTAGTTCCTGTCAATCGACTCGCGGTGATGCCGGTCAGCCGGCGGCCAAGGTACGGTCGGCCGTGTCACCAAGCTCGACGCGGCTGGAAGCGCGCTACCGACGACTGGCTGAGGCGCGGCATCTGCGACCCGTCGCCGCAATCATCGCCCGGTTCAACGAGATCGACGGCGGCATGCTGGGCGCCATGGTGTCGGTGCAGCTGTTCACCACCGTCATCCCGTTGATGATCATGGGCTTCAGCTACATGCGGGGATTCGCCGACAACGCCAGCCCCGGCACGTTGATCATCCGCGAGCTCGGCCTCGTCCGCCCTGCCGCAGACCACGTGCGCCAGGCCTTCGGCCACTCGTCAGCACTGAAGTCCAGCTGGACATTCCTCGGTGTCGCCGGATTCCTGATCTGGGGCATCCCGATGGGCATCATGATCGCCGGGATCTTCGCCAAGGCCTGGCGTCGTGAACAGTTCAGCCTCAAGGGCCGACTGTGGCGCGGAGTGGTGTGGTTCGCGCTGTACCTGACGATGCTCGGCCTGCGCGACAGGATCGCGTTCGGCGGCGACCACCACGGCGGCATGCGCATGGTGCGCTTCGTGCTGTCGCTGTTCCCTGTCTGGTTCTTCTGGTCGCTCACCCCGGCACTGCTGGTCCGCGACGGCGGACGGGGCCGGAACTACCTCATGCTCGCGGGACTCGCCGGTGTGGTGATCGACGGCATCGTGCTGCCGCTCGGTTCGCGCTGGCTCTTCCCCCCGGTACTCAGCGGCTGGGAGGAACTCGGGCCGATCGGCGTCGCGATGGCACTGCTGACCTGGTGTGGTGCGGTCGGAACGGGTTGGGTGGTGACGGCGTGTGTCGGGGCCGTGTTGTGGGAACGCACCGCGCCATCGAGGACGGTCATCGAATCGCAGACCGAGGACGTGCCAGCGGGCTGATATCGACTGCCCTACCAGAGATGAAGCTGTGATCTTCATTTTCTCGTTGTGAAGCTAATATCTTCATATGAGTCGAATGAAGCCAGAACCTTCATTGCGCGCGACGCTCATCGGCGATGTCGTCGGTTCGCGAACGTTCGCCGACCGCGCGGGGGCGCACCGACTGCTGAACAAGGCCCTGCGCGGAGTGGCCAAGGATGCGATCGATCCGCCGGCATTCACGGTCGGCGACGAATTCCAGGGCGCCTTCGAGAGTGTCGGCCTGGCGATCGCCGCCGCGCTGTCGCTGCGGTTGGCCGTCGCACCGGACATCGATGTGCGATTCGGGATTGGCTGGGGGACGGTCACCATGCTGGACGAGACCGCAGGCATCCAGGACGGCCCCGGTTGGTGGGCGGCGCGGGAGGCGATCGAGTGGACGGCGTCGGCCCAGCGCCAACCCGGCCTGGCCCTGGTGCGGACGTCGTACCGGGTCAACGACGACGGCAGGGCCGACGTGGACGCGGTGAACGCGGCGCTGTTTTGTCGGGACCACCTGCTTGGATCGCTTGATGACCGATCTACCCGGATTGTGAAGGCACTGTTGGACAACCAGACCAAGAAGGACATCGCCGCATCGGAAGGCATCAGCCCCTCGGCGGTGTCGCAGCGCGCGAGCCGTGACGGTCTCGACCTGATCGTGTTGGCGTCGGAGTACCTGGGGAGCGTGCCATGAGCGCCCTGGCGGTGATGCTGATCGCGATGGGCATCGCGGACATCGTCCGGCGCCTGACGAATGCTGCGTGGGCGCCGCCGGTCGCCGCGCCTCTCGCCGTGATCGCGTGTGCGGCGCTCTCGGCGCTTTGGCACCCCGGCGACATCGCCCCACTGATCATCGCCGCCGTGGCGAGCATCGGGTGGGTCGTGCTGTGCGCCCGCGCAGAGCGCAGCGGCCAACACCAGGGCGCGCCACTGGCCGTGTTCGGGCTCGCGCTCGCGGTCCTGATTCTGTTGTCCGGCTTGGCCTCCGATGTCGGCGGCCTCGTCGGGCGGTGGTCGTCGTGGGTCGACGTGCCCGGTGTCGGCGATGTCAGCCCGAACCGGCTGCTGATGGTCGTTGGTGCAGTGCTGCTGCAGTTGGTCACCGGCAACCAGTTGGTGCGGCTGGTGCTCAGCTCTGTTGGCGCGGTGAAACCCGAAGGGCAACCGCAGCCGTCGGACAAACTCAAGGGCGGCAGGCTGCTCGGCCCGATGGAGCGGCTGCTGATATTCGGGCTGGGGCTGGCCGGTCAGCTCGCGGCAGCCACCGCCGTCGTCGCCGCGAAGAGCATCATCCGGTTCCCGGAGATCAACGCCCAAAAGGCAAGGGAGAACGGAAACATCGGCATCGACGACGTCACCGAGTACTTCCTCGTCGGAAGCTTCGCGAGCTGGATCATCGCGCTGGGCGGTCTCGCACTCGCGCAGTAGGTCTAGAGCCGCTCGATGATGGTGACGTTGGCGGTGCCGCCGCCCTCGCACATGGTCTGCAGGCCGTAGCGGCCTCCGGTGCGCTCCAACTCGTTCAGCATGGTCGCGAAGAGCTTGGCGCCCGTTGCGCCCAACGGATGACCGAGCGCGATCGCGCCGCCGTTCGGGTTGACCTTCTCGGGGTCGGCCTTGATCTCCTTCAGCCATGCGAGCACGACCGGCGCGAAGGCCTCGTTGATCTCGACCGTGTCGATGTCGTCGATGGACAGGCCCGTCTTCTCCAGCGCGTACCGCGTCGCCGGGATCGGCCCGGTCAGCATGAACACCGGATCGGCGCCGCGCGCACTGATGTGGTGGATGCGGGCGCGCGGTGTGAGGTTGTGGTCCTTGACCGCCTGCTCCGAAGCGAGCAGGACGGCGCTCGCGCCGTCGGAGATCTGGCTCGCGACCGCGGCGGTCAGCCTGCCGCCCTCGGCGAGAGGTTGCAGCGACGCCATCTTCTCCAGCGTCGTTTCCCGCGGGCCCTCGTCGATGCGGAAGTCGCCGACGCTGATGATCTCGTTGTCGAAGTGTCCGCCGCGGATTGCCGCGAACGCTCGCTGATGGCTGGTCAGCGCGAACTGCTCCATCTCCTCGCGGGAGATGTTCCAGCGCTCGGCGATCAGCTCGGCGCCGCGGAACTGGGAGATCTCCTCGTCGCCGTAGCGGTGCCGCCAGTTCTCCGACTCGTTGGTCGGCGAGGTGAAGCCGAACTCCTTGCCGACCACCATCGCCGACGCGATGGGGATCTGGCTCATGTTCTGCATGCCGCCTGCCAGGATGACGTCGGCCGTGCCCGACAGGATCGCTTGCGCACCAAAGGAAATCGCCTGCTGGCTGGAGCCGCACTGACGGTCCACGGTCACGCCGGGCACCTCTTCGGGATAGCCCGCCGCCAGCCATGCGTTGCGCCCGATGTTGCCTGCCTGGCCGCCGAGCGCGTCGACGCAGCCGACGATGACGTCATCGACAGCAGCCGGATCGACGTCGACACGGTTGAACAGCCCGCGGAATGCGTGCACGCCGAGATCGATCGGATGTATCGCGGCCAATGACCCGTTCTTCTTGCCGACGGGTGTCCGCACAGCGTCGACGATGTACGCCTCGGGCATTACTTCTCTCCTTTGGATGCTGATGTCGTTTGCTCTTCGCGCAAGCGCTCATCGGTGGCGGTGATACCGCCGAGGACGATTGAAAGATATTGGCGGCCGACCTGCTCGGCCGTCAGTGGGCCGCCCGGTTGATACCAGCGGACCGAAACCCATGTGGTGTCGCGGATGAACCGGTAGACCAGGTCGACGTCGAGGTCCGGCCGGAAGTAGCCCTCCTCGATGCCCTGGTTGAGCAGGTCCAGCCACATCTTGCGCTGTTCTCTATTGCGCTCCTCCACATAGGAGAACCGCTCCTGACCCGACAGTCGCTTGGCCTCGTCCTGGTAGATGACGACCTGCGCGTGCCGATCCTCGATCGCCTCGAACGACGCCATGAACAGTCCCTTGAGCCGCTCGAGCGGATTCGGCTCGGTGGCTGCGATTTCCTGGTAGCGCTCGAAGAGCCAGTCGAGAAAGCCGCGCAGCAGTTCGTCGACCATCTCTTCCTTGGAAGAGAAGTGGTGGTAGAGGCTGCCGGAGAGAATTCCCGCGGAGTCGGCGATGTCGCGGACGGTCGTCGCGCGCAGCCCGCGTTCGGCGAACATCGTCGCGGCGAGATCCAGAAGCTCGTCGCGCCGGCTCACCGCTGCCTTGTCCACCTCCAGAGGATATCAACCAAGCGCTTGCTCGGCCAAGCTACCGGCCGCGCCGGCGTTACGGTGAGGCGTGGCGGAATACCAGGTGACCGAAGCGGACACCGCGGCCAGCGTGGGCAGCGGTGATGTGCCGGTGTTGGCGACGCCCACACTGATCGCCTGGCTGGAGGCGGAAACCGTAGCGGCCGCCGCCCATCTGATCGGACCGGGCCAGACCACAGTGGGCACCGCGGTGCGGATCGAGCACCTGCGCGCAACCCCGGTCGGTGACACGGTGGCGGTGCACGCCGCGGCGCCCGAAAAACCCACCGGCAAGCGTCTGACATTTCAGGTGCGCGCCGTCGACGCGTCGGACCGGGAGGTCGCCGTCGGCGAGATCGACCGGGCGATCGTCGACCGCGACCGGTTCCTCAGCCGATAACACGCCGGCTCAGGCGCGCTGGCTCGAGACCGAAATCACTTCTCCGGTAAGGTAACTCGAGTAGTCACTGGCCAAGAACGCGATGGTGGCCGCGACCTCCCACGGTTCGGCCGCCCTGCCGAACGCCTCGCCCTCTGACAGTCGGTCAAGCAGGTCCGCCGAACTCGTCTTCTCCAGGAACTTGTGCCGCGCGATGCTCGGCGACACAGCGTTTATGCGCACGCCGTACTCGACGGCCTCAATCGCACTGCAGCGAGTCAGCGCCATCACGCCAGCCTTGGCCGCCGCGTAGTGCGACTGCGAATGCTGCGCCCGCCAGCCGAGCACGCTGGCGTTGTTGACGATCACGCCGCCGTGGTCGGCGTCGCGGAAGTACCGCAGCGCGGCGCGCGTCGCGCGCATCGTCGAGGTCAGCGTCACGTTGAGCACGCGATCCCATTCCTCGTCGGTCATGTCGACCACCGGCGTCGTCCCGCCCAGCCCCGCATTGTTGACGAGCACATCCAACCGACCCATCCGGGCCGTCGTCGACGCGATCAGCGCATCGACCTGTGCGGTAGACGTCACGTCGCACACCACGCTCTCCACCCGGCCGAGCCCGAGCTCCGCCAGCTGGTCGCGGGTCTCGCCCAGCCGCCGCTCGTGGTGGTCGGACACGACCACGTCGGCGCCCTCGGCCAGCGCGCGGCGCGCCACCGCAGACCCGATGCCGGTGCCTGCCGCCGCCGTGACAACGACGACCTTCCCGGTCAGAAGTCCGTGGCCGTCAATCTCTTTCGGCGCCACCTCAAGATTCATCGTGCTCCTCTCGTCCGCGGTCAAGCTCATCCCTTCACCTCTCGGGGTAGACCGAGGACACGCTCGGCGATGATGTTGCGCTGGATCTCGTTGGAGCCGCCGTAGATGGTGTCGGCACGGGTGAACAGGTAGAGGTGCTGCCATTCGTCGAACTTGCCGTCCTTGGCAACAAGACCGGCCTTGCCGACGACGTCCATCGCCAGCTCGCCGAGATCGCGATGCCAGTTGGCCCACAACAACTTCGACACACTATCTTTTCCGGCGGCCTGGCCGCCTCCCTCCACGTCCATCGTCGCCAGCGCGTATGACCGCATCGTCTGCAGCCCGACCCACGAGCGCGTCAGCCGTTCGCGGATCAGCGGATCGTCGGCCGCGCCGGTCTCCTTGGCCAGCTGCACCAGGTTGGAAAGCTCACGCGCATAACGGATCTGCTGCCCCAGCGTCGACACGCCGCGCTCGAACGTCAACGTCCCCATCGCCACCCGCCAGCCGTCACCCGGCTGGCCGACGACGAGATCGGCGTCTGTCCGCGCATCGTCGAAGAACACCTCGTTGAAATCCGCCGTTCCGGTCAGCTGCACGATCGGACGGATTTCGACGCCGGGCTGGTCAAGCGGAACCAGCAGATACGACAGGCCGGCGTGACGCTTGGAACCCTTCTCGGTGCGGGCCACCACAAAGCACCACTGCGACAGGTGCGCCATCGACGTCCACACCTTCTGGCCGTTGATCACCCACTGATCGCCGTCGAGTTCGGCGGTCGTCGAGACATTGGCGAGGTCGCTGCCCGCGCCGGGCTCGGAATAGCCCTGGCACCACAGCTCGGTGACGTCGAGGATGTTCGGCAGGAAGCGCTTCTGCTGCTCGGGCGTGCCGTAGGCGATCAACGTCGGGCCGAGAAGCTCCTCACCGAAGTGATTCACCTTATCGGGGGCGTCGGCCTTGGCGTACTCCTCGTAGAACGCGACGCGGTGGGCGACCGAAAGTCCGCGGCCGCCGTGCTCCTCCGGCCAGCCAAGACACGTCAGGCCTGCCGCCGCCAGATGCCGGTTCCACGCCCGCCGTTCCTCGAACGCCTCGTCCTCGCGACCCGGCCCGCCGAGGCCCTTGAGCGCGGCGTATTCACCGACGAGATTGTCGGCGAGCCAGTCGCGGACCTCGGCCCGGAACTCCTGGACCTCTATCATGTCTGTAGGCTAACCTACCAAGCACTTGCTTTGTTAGAGGAGCATCGATGACCCCCGATCTGAGGACCATTCCGCAGGTCCTGGACCGGATTGCCGACCAATTCTCCGACCACGACGCGCTGGTCACCGGTGACCGGCGGCTGATCTTCGCGCAGTTGCGCGACGAGGTCCGCACGGCCGCCGCGGCCATGATCGACATGGGCGTGCGCGCCGGGGACCGCGTCGCGATCTGGTCGCCGAACACCTGGCATTGGGTCGTCGCGTGCCTGGCCACCACCTATGCGGGCGGCGTCCTCGTGCCGCTCAACACCCGGTACACCGCCAGCGAGGCGGCCGACGTGCTGGCCCGCACCGGGGCCCCGCTGCTGGTGGCCGCAGGCGAGTTCCTCGGCGCCGACAAGACCGTCGACCTGGATCGAGACGCGCTTCCCGAGCTACGCCACATCGTGCGTGTTCCGATCGACAAGGCCGACGGCACCTGGGATGAGTTCGTCGCCCGCGGCACCGACTTGGATGCGGCCGATGCTCGCGCCGCCGCGGTGAAACCCGACGACGTGTCCGACATCCTGTTCACCTCCGGCACCACCGGCCGCAGCAAGGGCGCGCTGTGCGCGCACCGCCAATCGCTCGACGCGCCCGCCGCGTGGGCCGAGTGCGGACAGGTCACCAGCGCCGACCGCTACCTCTGCATCAACCCGTTCTTCCACAACTTCGGCTACAAGGCAGGCATTCTGGCCTGCCTGCAGACCGGCGCAACACTGATCCCGCAGTTGACGTTCGACGCCGAACAGGCGATGGCCGCGGTGGCCGAGCACCAGATCACCGTGCTGCCAGGGCCGCCGACGATCTACCAGACGCTGCTCGACCACCCCAAGCGCGCCGACTACGACCTGAGCTCGCTGCGGTTCGCCGTCACCGGCGCGGCGACGATCCCCGTGGTGTTGATCGAGAGGATGCAGTCCGAACTCGACATCGACATCGTGCTGACGGCGTACGGGCTGACCGAGGCCAGCGGGTTCGGCACGATGTGCCGCGCCGACGACGACGCGGTCACCGTCGCCACCACCTGCGGGCGGCCGATCGCCGACTTCGAACTGCGCATCGACAACCCCGCTGACGACGGCACCGGCGAGGTGCTGTTGCGCGGGCCGAACGTGATGCTCGGCTATCTCGACGATCCGGAGGCCACCGCCAACACCATCGACGCCGACGGCTGGCTGCACACAGGCGATGTCGGATGTGTCGACGACGCGGGCAACCTGAAGATCACCGACCGGCTCAAGGACATGTACATCTGCGGCGGCTTCAACGTCTACCCCGCCGAGATCGAACAGGTGCTTGCCCGGCTGGATGGCGTTGCGGAAGCCGCCGTGATCGGTGTTCCCGATGAGCGGCTCGGTGAGGTCGGCAAGGCTTTCATCGTGAAGCTGCCAGGTGCCGAACTCGATGAGGAGACCGTGAAGGCTTACACGCGTGAGCATCTGGCGAATTTCAAGACCCCGCGATCGGTGGCGTTTCTCGACGTGCTGCCGCGCAACCCTGGAGGAAAAGTGGTCAAACCCCAACTGCGGGAGCGGATCTGATGGATCTGGCTTTCGACACCGAGACCGAGGAATTCCGGGCCGACGTCCGCGACTTTCTCGCCGCGAACAAGAACCACTTCCCGACGAAGTCCTATGACACCCCCGAGGGCTTCGAGCAGCACCGGCGTTGGGACAAGGTGCTTTTCGACGCAGGCCTGTCGGTGATCGCATGGCCGGCCAAGTACGGTGGCCGCGACGCCACCCTGCTCCAATGGGTGGTCTACGAGGAGGAGTACTTCCGCGCGGGAGCGCCCGGACGGGCCAGTGCCAACGGCACCTCGATGTTGGCTCCGACGCTGTTCGCTCACGGCACCGAGGAGCAGCTCGACCGCGTGCTGCCGAAGATGGCCAGCGGCGAGGAGATCTGGGCGCAGGCGTGGTCGGAGCCGGAGTCCGGCAGCGACCTGGCGTCGCTGCGCTCGACGGCCACCAAGACCGACGGCGGCTGGAGGCTCAACGGCCAGAAGATCTGGAGTTCGCGAGCCCCGTTCGGCGACAGGGCATTCGGGCTGTTCCGGTCCGACCCCGAAGCCGAGCGCCACAAGGGGCTCACCTACTTCATGTTCGACCTGAAGGCCGACGGCGTGACCGTCCGGCCGATTGCACAGCTCGGCGGCGACACCGGCTTCGGCGAGATCTTCCTCGACGACGTGTTCGTTCCCGACAACGACGTCATCGGCGACGTCCACGACGGCTGGCGCGCCGCGATGAGCACCTCGAGCAACGAGCGCGGGATGTCACTGCGCAGCCCCGCGCGGTTCCTCGCTCCCGCCGAGCGTCTCGTCGAGCAGTGGAAGGCAAACCCCGACCCGGTGTTCACCGACAGGGTCGCCGACGCCTGGATCAAGGCTCAGGCCTACCGCTTGCACACGTTCGGCACGGTGACCCGCCTCGCGGCGGGCGGTGAGCTCGGCGCCGAGTCGTCGGTGACCAAGGTGTTCTGGTCGGACCTCGACGTGGCACTACACCAGACTGCACTGGACATGCGCGGTGCCGACGGTGAGCTCGTCGATTTTCCCGGACGCGAGGAGGACAAATACAACTGGACCGAAGGGCTGCTGTTCGCGCTCGGCGGCCCGATCTATGCGGGTACCAACGAGATTCAGCGCAACATCATCGCCGAGCGGCTGCTTGGTCTGCCTCGCGAACCCAAGGGGCAGACCAAATGAAGTTCGATCTCGACGAACAGCAGCGCGACTTCGCGGCGAGTATCGACGCGGCGCTTTCGGCAGCCGACGTGCCCGGCGCCGTACGTTCCTGGGCGGCAGGCGACACCGGTCCCGGCCGCAAGATCTGGTCCACACTGGCGGACCTCGGTGTGACGGCGCTGATGGTGCCCGAAAGGTTCGACGGAATCGACGCGCACCCGGTGGATCTCGTGGTGGCCGCCGAACGCCTCGGATACTGGGGTGTGCCCGGTCCGGTCACCGAATCCGTCGCTGTGGCACCGATTCTGCTCGCCGATGACGACCGTAGCGGCGCACTGGCATCCGGTGAGCTCATCGCGACCGTCGCGTTCCCCCCGCACGTGCCTCGCGCCGTCGACGCAGACTCCGCCGGGCTCATCCTGGTCGCAGGAGAGAACGAGGTAAGGGACGGCGTGGCAGGCGATCAACATGAGTCCGTCGACCCCGCACGCAAGCTCTTCGACGTCAGTGCTTCCGGTGATGCGCGGAAGGCTGACACCGCAATGGCTTTCGAGTTCGGTGTGCTCGCCACCGCAGCGCAGCTCATCGGGGCGGGCCAGGCCATGCTCGACGGCTCGGTCGAGTATGCCAAGCAGCGCAGCCAGTTCGGCAGGACCATCGGCTCCTACCAGGCGATCAAACACAAGCTGGCCGACGTCTACATCGCCGTCGAGCTGGCCAGGCCGCTGGTGTACGGGGCGGCGCTGTCGCTGGCAGACGCGTCCTCGGATACCGCGCGCGACATCAGCGCCGCACAGGTGGCCGCCGCCGACGCCGCGCTGCTGTCGGCGCGCTCCTCGCTGCAGACGCACGGCGCCATCGGCTTCACACAGGAGCACGACCTGTCGCTGCTACTGCTGCGGGTGCAGGCGCTCCGGTCCGCGTGGGGTGATCCGACGTGGCACCGCCGCCGGGTTCTGGAGGCGCTGTCGTGAGTGAAGAACGGGAACTGCTCCGCGAGACCGTCGCGGCGTTGGTCGAGAAACATGCGTCACCCGCCGCGGTGCGTGCGGCGGCCGAGTCGCAGCGCGGCTATGACGAGTCGCTGTGGAAGTTGTTGTGCGAACAGGTCGGCGCCGCCGCGCTTGTGGTACCCGAGGAATTGGGCGGTGCCGGAGGCGAACTCGCCGATGCGGCCGTCGTCCTCGAAGAGCTCGGTAGGGCGCTGGTGCCCACGCCGTTGCTGGGCACCACACTCGCCGAGCTGGCGCTGCTCGCCTCCGACGAACCCGACACCGACGCGCTCGAGCGGCTGGCCGAAGGTGCATCGATAGGGACCGTCGCCTTCGATCCCGACTATGTCGTCAATGGCGCCATTGCGGATGTCGTCGTCGGCACCGACGGCACGACGTTGACCCGGTGGACCGAGTTCACGGCGACACCCGCCGCCACGATGGACCTGACACGGCCGTTGGCGCGGGTCGAGCCTGCAGGCACAGCGGATATCGGACCCGATCCCGGCCTGGCCGACACCGCGGCGCTCCTGGTCGCGGCCGAGCAGATCGGTGCGGCCGCCAGGTGTCTCGACCTGACCGTCGCCTACACCAAGGAGCGGGTCCAGTTCGGCAGGCCGATCGGCAGCTTCCAGGCGCTGAAGCACCGGATGGCCGATCTGTACGTCGCCGTGCAGTCCGCGCGCGCCGTGGTCAACGACGCCATCGCCGAGCCGTCGCCGACGTCGGCCGCGCTGGCACGGGTGTCGGCCAGCGAAGCCTTCTCCAAGGTGGTCGCCGAGGCCGTGCAGATGCACGGCGGCATCGCGATCACCTGGGAGCACGACATCCAGCTGTACTTCAAGAGAGCGCACGGCAGCGCGCAGCTGCTCGGGCCGCCGCAGGAGCACCTGCGACGGCTCGAGTCCGAACTGCTCTAGCTCGCGCCGATCCCTGCGTCGGCGACCCACTTCTTGGCGATGTCGGACAGGTTGGTGCCCTTGGCCGCCTCCGCGTTCATGTTGATGAGGTCATCGGTGGTGAGCTTCGCCGAGACCGCGTCGAGCGTCTTCTTGATCGTGTCGTTCTGCTTGGCCGACTTGATCAGCGGGGCGACGTTCTCAGCGGCGAACAGGTTCTTGTCATCCACGAGAGCGACCAGATGGTTGGCGTGCAGACCGGGATCCGTGCTGAACAGATCGCCCGCTTGGATCTGACCGTTGGTCAGTGCGGTCATGGTCAACGTTCCACCCGCGTCGAGGCTGACGAAGTCCTTGAAGTTGAGACCGTAGACATCGCGCAGGCCAACCACACCCTGAGTCCTGGTCTTCCATTCCGGCGGGCCGCCGAGCACCAGTTCGCCCGCGTGCGGCTTCAGATCCGAGATCGTCTTCAGCTGGTACTTGTCGGCGGTGGCCTGTGTCACCGCGACGACATCCTTGTCCTCCGCGGGAGACGGCGTCAGCATCGAAATGCCTTCTGGCAGTTTCTTCGACAGCTCGCCCGACACCGCTTCCGGGGTCGCTGCGGTCGACTTCGGGTCGAGATAGCTCAGCAGTGCGCCGGTGTACTCGGGAACGAGATCGATGGACCCGTCCTTGAGCGCCTGGATGTACACCTCGCGACTGCCGATGTTGAATTGTTCCTTCGTCTTCACACCGGCCGCCTGCAACGCCTGCGAGTAGATGCTGCCGATCAGCTGGCTCTCGGTGAAGTCCGCCGAGCCGACGATGACCTGCGAACCCTCCGATCCGCCGCTGTTTCCGCCGCCGGACAGTGGATTGCCACCACCGCCGCCGCAGGCGGACAGCGCGAGAACGGAGGTGACCGCCAGTGCCGAAAGGATGCCGCGCTTCTTCATATCTGTTCTCCTGTTGGGTGATCGGTGCCGGACGGCACCTATGTGGTGGCCGGTTCGAGGACGGCAGTGGCCAGCGGTGAACTATCTTTCGACGCCACTCGCCGCAGACCGGGTGAGACGATGATTCGGCCGAGCCAGGCGAAGGCGAACTCGAGGACGATCGCGAGGACGGCGACAAGAATGGCGCCGCCCGCCATTTCGGCGAAGTTCGCCTGCGCCCTGCCATCGAGGATGAACCGGCCGAGGCCCTGCAGCCCGAGATATGCGGCGATGGTCGCGGTCGACACGATCTGCAGAGTCGACGCCCGCACGCCTGACACCATCAGCGGTAGCGCGCAAGGGATCTGGACGCGCATGAGGATCTGACGCTTGGTGAAGCCCATGCCTCGGGCAGCGCCGACGGCGTCCGCGTCCGCGTTCTGAATTCCTGCGTACGTCCCGGTGAGGATCGGCGGCACCGCCAACAGCACCAAGACGATGACTGTTGGAAGCACGTACACGAGTTTTCCCGTCGCGACCGGCGAGATGATGAGGAAGAGCAGCACCAGCAGCCCCAGCGACGGCAGCGCGCGCAACGCATTCGCGAATCCCGCGACCAACGCCTCGCCTCTGCCGGTATAGCCGATCACAATGCCGAGCGGTACCGCGATCGCCATGGCGATGAGCAATGCGACAGCGGAATACAAGAGGTGATAGCCGACCTGTGCGGGGATACCGCCCGAACCTGTCCAGTTCGCGGGGTCGGTTAACCAGGCGCCGATGTTCATGATGTGACCGTCCTTTGCCGCCACGGGGTCAGCAGTCTGTTCAGCCAGAGGATGACGCCGTCGAACACGACGGCCAGCACGACACACAACACCACGCCGACGATTAGTGGGGTGAACAGGCGAAGCTGAAAGCCCTGGGTGAACAGTGAACCGAGTTGCGGGATGCCAAGCAGCGCAGCCATGGTGACGATGCTGACGTTGGAGACGACGGCCACCCGCATCCCCGCCGCGATGACGGGGACGGCGACCGGCAGTTCGACCAGCACCAGCCGTTGCCACCCGCGGTATCCCATGGCTTCGGCGGCCGCCACGGTGTCATGCGGCACCGAGCTCAATCCGTCGGCAACCACCCGGACCAAGAGCGCCACCGTGTAAAGAGTCAGTGCGACAACGATGTTGATCGGATCGAGGATCTTCGTGCCGAGGATGACCGGAAGGATGATGAACAGCGCGAGCGACGGAATGGTGTAGAGCAGGCCCGCGGTCCCGACGATCGCCGCGTAGCCGCGTCCGGAACGATGCGCCCACCAGCCGAGCGGCAGTGCGACGACCAGGCCGAGGATCGTCGGCACGAGGGTGAGCCATGCATGGCTGATGGTCAGCGAGACGATTCGATCGGTGTTCGACGAGATCCAGTTCATGCCGCTGACCGCGCTTCCTTGGCCCGCCTGATGGCATCGATGATGTCGTGATCGGTTGCGGTACCGATCAGCCGTCCCGACTCGTCCGTCACGACGCATCGGCCGCTGGGGCTCGACAGGGCCGAGTTCAGCAGGTCGCGAAGTGGCTGGCCCTTCGACGCCGAGGTGGCACTCAGGTTGACGTCGCCGTCTTCGACACGATCGCCGCGGACGCTTTCCCTGTCGACCCAGCCGATGGGTGCCTTGTTCTGATCGACCGCGAGAATCCAGCGCCCATCGACCGATGGGAACGTCGATATCGCCTGTCCCACAGTCACGGTCGGCTCATCGGCGAGTTCGAGGCGGTCATCCGAGTCGTGGAAGCTCAGCGCCCGGTAGCCGCGCGCCGAGCCGACGAAATCGGCGACGAACGTATCGCTGGGCGCAGCCAGCAGTTCGGCCGGCGTCGCGGCCTGGGCGAGGGTGCCGCCCTGCCGCAGCACGACGACCTGGTCGCCCAGCTTGAGCGCTTCGTCGATATCGTGCGTGACCATCACGATCGTCTTGGAGATGTCGGCCTGCAGGCGCAGGAACTCATCCTGAAGCTGATTGCGCACGATGGGGTCGACCGCGCTGAAGGGCTCGTCCATCAGCAGGAATGGTGGGTCCGTCGCCAGCGCACGCGCCACCCCGACCCGCTGCTGCTGTCCACCTGACAGCTGCCACGGATAGCGCTTGGCGAACTTGGCATCCAGTCCGACGCGCTCGAGCAGTTCCATTGCGCCGAACGGGTTTCCTTCTTGCTGCCGCCGAGCAGCCGGGGCAGGGCCGCTACGTTGTCGACGACGGTGCGGTGGGGGAACAGGCCGGCATTCTGGATCACGTATCCGATGCGTCGGCGCAGTGCGACCCGGTCCAGCGTCTGGGTGTCGACCCCCTCGAGTTCGATGGTGCCCGACGACGGCTCGATGAGGCGGTTGATCATCCGCATCGAGGTCGTCTTGCCACAGCCCGATGGGCCCACGAGCGTGGTGATCTTGCCTGCCGGAGCGGTGATGGTGAGGCCGTCGACCGCGACGGTTCCGTCCGGATACACCTTCGAGACGTTGTCGAACTTGATCATGACTGTCCTTCTGGGATGGTTGATTTCCTTGACCGACTCAATTGCGCCGAGACATCGCCCGCCGCTGCCGCCAGCTTCCGGCCGAAGTCGGCGGCCTGGGTCTTGGTGAGGCGGTAGCTGGGGATCACCAGGCTCATCGCGGCGACGGTTCGTGCTTCCGAGTACACGGGGGACGCGATCGCGGTGACGTCGGCCTCGACTCCTCGCTCCGCCACCACGTATCCGACGTCGGGCACGCGGCCGCGCAGCACCCGGCCCGCCGCCGATTTGTCGAGCGGTACGGTTCGGCCGACCCAGCTGGTGTGCCGGACGGAGTGGGTGCCCTCCACGATTCCGATGTACAGGGCGGTCCCGCCGTGGCCCTCGACCGAGAGGTACACCGATTCGCCCGTCTCGGCGACCAGCTTTTCCATCGTCGGCCTGGCCAGGTCGACCAGCGACTCGCTTGACAGGGCTTGCGCCCCGAGCTGGATCAGCCGCGCCCCCGGCCGGTAGATGCCGCCTTGTTCCTCCCGACTGACGAAACCCGTGGTTTCGAGCGTGCGCAGCAGCCGCAGTGCGGTGCTCGGAGCCAGCTCGCAGTCCCTGGCGCTGTCCGCCAGATTCGCACTGCCCCGCTCGCAGATGGCGGCGAGCAAGGCAAGCGCCCGCTCGACCGTCCGCGTTGACGGTTCAGCCACTGCGACCTCCTCCCCGCGCCGGTTCCCGAATTCCGTTCAATAAAATCCGAATTCCATCTAGCGGCAATGTGGGGTTTTGGTGATGATAGAACTCATCGCCCGCTCGCGATAGAGATGAAGGAGAATTTCATGCTTGTGCTTAACGGATCCGCGACCATCGACGACGTGGTGGCACTCGCGGACCGTCGTGAGCAGGTCTCCGTTTCCCCGGCAATCGTCGCGGCCGTGACCAGGGCACACGAGATCGCCGCGGAGCTCAGCACTAGATGCGAAATCTACGGACGAACGACCGGCGTCGGTGCGAATCGGTCCACTTCGGTATCCCCCACCGATGCCGAGTACGGCATGCGGCTACTGCGAAGTCACGCTGTCGATGCGGGAGATCCGCTCGATGACAGGACTGTTCGGGCGATGCTTGCGGTGCGACTGATTCAGCTGTGCGTGCCTGGGGCGGGGCTCGACCCTGCGATCCTCGCCGGGCTCGAGGTGATGCTCAACGACGATGCGCTTCCCGAGCTGCGCCAGTACGCGTCGATCGGCACCGGCGACCTTGCCCCCCTGGCAGGTACGGCCCTGACGTTGATCGGAGAGCGGCCCGCGTCCAAGCCGTTGACCCCGATGCCGAAGTGGGGCGCCGACAGCGCGTTGCCGTTCATCAGCAGCAGCGCTCTGACCGTGGGACGCGGTTGCCTCTCCCTCGAGGAACTGTCCCGCCTCGAACGCGCGTCGAGCGTGATCTATGCGCTGAGTTTCCTAGCGCTCGAAGGAAATCCACAAGCACTGTCGTCGATTGCCGCACGGGCATCGGCGGCGCCATACGTCGACGCCGTTGCCGACCGATTACGCACCATACTGGCGACCACGGGGCAGCCGAACAGCGCGCCCGCACGTATTCAGGATCCCTACGGGCTTCGGGTCTACCCGGTGGCTCAGGCAAGCGTGGTGGCATCCCTGCATTCTCTCGAGGGTCAACTCGAGCGGACCCTCAACAGCGCGCAGGAGAATCCGCTCTTCGACATCGAGAACGAAACCGTGATCCACCACGGTGCGTTCTACCAGGCATCGCTGTCGCTCGAACTGGACGGCGCAACTCTGGCGCTCGCTCTCACCGCGCCGATCACGCATTCCAGAATCAGGATGCTCAACGACCCGGATACCAACGGCGGCAACCCATTCCTTGCCGCCGATGCCGACGGCTCATCGGGTCTGATGATGGTCGAGTACGTGGCAGCGGGCGCGATCGCCGAGATTCGCAATGCGGCACAGCCCGCATCGGCGGGCACGCTCGTGCTGTCCCGCGGTGCGGAAGAGGATGCCACCTTCGCGTCACAGGGCGCACAGCAGCTCGAGCGGTCCATCGCCGCCTACCGGGTGCTGTTGTGCTGCGAACTCGTCGGCGCCGTCAGGTTGATGCGCCAGCGCAAGCTCGGCACCCAGTTCACCGGGGTGGTTGGCGACGCGCTGGCGCTGGCCGCGACGCTGCCGCGCGGCGTCGAGGACCGTGATCTGCGTGGCGATATCGCACTCGCCGAGTCCCTGCTCGACGACATCGGGCGACTCGTCGGTTGAACCAGCCAGTGTCCTCACCCGTGTCCCGATAGGGAGCTCGAAACAGCACGGGGAGGTGCGGGCACAGATGCTCAACATCCAAAAGAAGGCTGACCAGGCCGTACACGCCGTCGAACGGCAGCGATGGCTCGATCAACCGGGTTACAAACTCGAACTCGCGATGGCTATGGGCTTCAACCTGCTTGGAGCGCAGGGACGACGGCTTCAGAACCTGCTTCACGGCACGTGGCTCGGCCACCCGATTCATCCCGCGTTGACCGATATCCCGATGGGGGCGTGGACGGCGGGGCTGGTCCTCGACGGTATCGACGTCCTGACGCCGCGCTCGCGGGGGTTCGCCCAGGCCGCGGACATCGCGATCGGGGTCGGCATCGTCGGCGGCCTCGGGGCCGCGCTCACGGGAGCGACCGACTGGCAGTACACCCACGACACGGCGCGCCGCGTCGGTTTGATGCACGGCATCCTCAACACATCGGCGCTCGGTCTGTACCTCGCCTCATGGCGCAGTCGCAGACGCGGACGATCCACCTGGGGCCGCGGCACCGGCGCGCTCGGCTATCTGCTCGCATCGACGGCCGGTTTCCTCGGCGGCGACCTCGTATTCCACCATCGCGTCGGCGTCGACCGATCCGAAACCAGTTTGGAGCCACGCGAATTCGTCCCGGTGATGGCGACCAATGAACTCGCACCCGACGAGCCTCGCCGGGTGAATCACGAAGGCGTGACGGTGGTGCTCATCCGCCGCGGACAGAAGGTGTACGCGGTCGGTGAACGGTGCTCGCACCTTGCCGCGCCGATGTCGGAGGGTTGGCTCTACCGTGGCGACCTGGTGTGTCCGTGGCACGGGTCGTGTTTCGACCTGGAATCCGGTGCCCCGGTCAACGGTCCGGCGACCGCGCCGCTCGCCTGCTATGAGACACGGATTCAAGACGGGCACATCGAGATTCGCAGGCAACCCCATGTCGAATCCGACTCCGACCGGACGAAATATGCGACGGCGGTAGTGTCCCGATGAACGCCGACGACGTCCTCATCGAGGACCATGACAACCTGCGCGACATCCTGGGTCAGCTGAAGGCGACGACGAACGAGGATGCAGGCAGGCGCCGTGACCTGATCGACCAGCTGACCGAGGTCTTGACGGTGCACGTGCAGATCGAAGACGAACTGTTCTATCCGGCGATCGCTGAAGTCAGCACCCTGCTCGGCGCGTCTCATGCCCAGCACCGCCAGATCGATGACCAGCTCGCCGTCGTGCTGCGTACCGACCCTGCGACCGACGATTTCGCCACCGAACTCGACATGCTGGCCTCCACTCTGGAGCACCATGCGGGCGAGGAGGAGGAAGTGATGTTCTTCCAGGCCGAGGCGCTGGGCACTGCCCGGTTGGCCACCCTGGGCGAGCAGATGGAACGTCGCCGTCAACAACTGCGGGAGTCGAGTTTGAACGCAATTCGGATCCGGGTGAAGCGGGAGACGCTGCGCCGCCTAGCCTGACCAACGTGACCGACAATCGCGTCGCGCTGCGCGCAGGCATTCCGCCGTTCTACGTGATGGACGTGTGGCTGGCCGCAGCGGAACGCCAGCGCACACACGGCGATCTGGTGAACCTGTCAGCCGGCCAACCGAGCGCAGGAGCACCGGCGGCCGTCCGCGCCGCGGCGAAAGAAGCGCTCGACAACACTGTCCTCGGTTACACCGTCGCGCTCGGCATCCCTGAGCTTCGGACCGCGATCGCGCAGACCTACAAACTCCGTCACGACCTCGCCGTCGACCCCGCCGACGTCGTCATCACGACGGGCTCGTCGGGAGGATTCCTGTTGGCCTTCCTGTCGTGCTTCGACGTCGGCGACCGGGTGGCCATGGCCAGCCCGGGCTACCCCTGCTACCGCAACATCCTGTCGGCGCTCGGCTGCGAGGTCGTCGATATCCAGTGCGGACCCGAGACCAGATTCCAGCCGACCGCCCAGATGCTGGCCGAGCTGGACCCACCGGTGAAGGGCGTCATCGTCGCGAGCCCGGCGAATCCGACCGGAACAGTGATACCGCCCGACGAGCTGGCGGCGATCGCGTCGTGGTGCGACGAGTCGGGGGCCCGATTGATCAGCGACGAGGTCTACCACGGGCTGGTCTACGAGGGCGCGCCCGACACCAGCTGCGCATGGCAGACGTCACGGAATGCCGTTGTGGTGAACAGCTTTTCCAAATACTTCGCGATGACCGGGTGGCGACTCGGCTGGCTGCTCGTGCCCCAGGAACTACAGCGCGCGGTTGACTGCCTGACGGGCAACTTCACCATCTGCCCGCCTGTGCTGTCCCAGATCGCCGCGGTGGCGGCGTTCACGCCGGAGTCGACCGCCGAGGCGGACGCTCTTCTTCACCACTACGCCGCCAACCGTCGGCTGCTGCTCGACGGGCTGCGGGAGATCGGGATCGACAAGCTGGCGCCGACCGACGGCGCGTTCTACGTCTACGCCGACGTGTCGCATCTGACAGGCGACTCGCTGTCGTTCTGCTCGAAGCTGTTGGCCGACACCGGCGTTGCCATCGCACCCGGGATCGATTTCGACACCGAACGCGGCGGCTCGTACGTGCGGCTGTCCTTCGCGGGTCCGACGAGCGACATCGAGGAGGCGTTGACCCGCATCGGAGCGTGGCTGGCCTGACTCACCGGGCGCTCCAGCCGCCGTCCATCGAGTACGACGCGCCCGTGACCATTCCCGCGTCGGCTGATGCCAGCCAACTCACCAGCGCGGCAACCTCTTCCGGCTCGACGAGGCGCTTGATCGCACTCTCCTTCAGCAGGACCTGCTCGACGACTTCCTGTTCCGGGATGCCGTGCGTGCGGGCCTGGTCGGCGATCTGCTTGGTCACCAGTGGTGTGCGCACATAGCCGGGGTTGACGCAGTTGCTCGTCACGCCATGAGGGCCGCCCTCGAGTGCGGTGACCTTCGACAGGCCCTCAAGCGCGTGTTTCGCCGTGACGTAGGCGACCTTGTACTCGGAGGCCCGAATACCGTGCACCGACGAGATGTTGATGATCCGCCCGAAATCCTGGGAGTACATGTGCGGCAACGCCGCACGAACAAGGAGGAACGGCGTCTCCACCATGAGGGTCAGCATCATCCGGAAGCGATCCGGCGGGAACTCCTGGATGGCGGCGATGCTCTGAATGCCCGCATTGTTCACCAGGATGTCGGCTTGCAGCTTCAACGTCTCCAGTGGCGCGACATCGCAAAAGTCGACGACCCAGGCTTTTCCGCCGATCTCGTGCGCCACCGAGTTGGCTCCGGCGTCGTCGATGTCGGCGACGGTGACCTCCGCGCCTCTCGCGGCGAGCTCGCGCGCGCACGCCGCCCCGATTCCGCTGGCGGCGCCGGTGACCAGCGCTGTGCGTCCGTCAAGATCGCCCACTCGAAGAACATACCCGACCCGAAGCCGTCAAAAACTGCCCGCAGCACGCAACAAGAAGGGGCACCCCGGTTGGGGTGCCCCTTCTGTCGTGTGAGGTTAGCGGCTCTGCTGAACGCTGGTGTTCACCTGCGGCGAGGTCGCCGACTGATGAATGTTGTTGAGCCAATCGAGGTGGTCCACACCAGCCGACGCGGGACCGGCGAGGCCGAGGAAGGCCGCAGTCAGACCGCTAGCGATGATGGTGGCAAACCCGAACTTCTTCATTTTCGTGCCTTCTTCTTTCTTCTGTGTGGGGCTCGAGCCTTGTGGGCTCTTACTCCGTTTCACCGGCTCTTGGTTCTTCTCTCGCCGGTATACCTTACTAAACAGGGAGGTCACGGGTTTAATTCCGATGGCAGCAATTGGTTGACGAGTGGCAGAAATGCAACGGCTCAACGGCCCGAAACTGGCTACTTAGGTCTCACTTACCCGCGGCGAGTGGCCCGCATCACAGCTAAGGAAGGACGGCGGACCTTTTACGCCCGCAGCGCAGAAGCCTTGCGCGTGCTGCACCCAGCTGATGCAGTCGTGGCATGCCGTTCATCGACCATCCAAAGGGCAAGGCCTACTACCGCCACTGGGCCGCCGAGGAGCCGCGGGCCGCCGTTGTCTTCCTGCACGGCTTCGGCGAACACACGGGCGTCTACCACCGGTACGCATTCGCGCTCAACGCCGCCGGCTACGACCTGTGGGCGGTCGACCAGTTCGGCCACGGGCTCAGCCCCGGCGCTCGCGGTGACTTCGGTTCCATCTCGGACAGCTCCGATCTGGCCGACGCGCTGACCGAGCTTGCGGAAGGGGATCGCCCTGGCGTGCCGCTGATCGCCCAGGGGCATTCGTTCGGTGCGGTGGTGACGCTGTCGCGGCTGCTCGACCAGCCCGACCGCTACCGCGCAGGCGTCATCTCGGGCGCCCCGCTGGTCCCGATCCCGGAGATGCTCGATTCGGACAGCTCGTTCGATCTCGACCCGCACTGGCTGTCTCTGGACCCGTTCTACCTCGACTCGCTCGAGAACGACCCGCTGGCGTTCGTGGACGCCGACGGCGCCCCGCTGGCGCGGGCGCTCGACACGGCATGGGACCGCTTCGGCGAGGACCTGCCGGGGTTGACGGTCCCCACGCTGGCCGTGCACGGGGTCGCCGATCCGATCGCACAGATCGGGGCGGTGGCGGCCTACGCCGAACAGATAGGACCTCTGCAGCTGAAGGAGTTTGCGGGCGGGCACCACGACATCCTGAACGACACGATGCACCGCGAGGTAGCCGGCGCCATCATCGCCTTCATCGGCGAGAAGACTTAGAGCCAGGTATCGTCTGTCGTGGCGGTGAGGAAGGCCTCGAGGTCGTCGCGCCAGTGCGCAGGGGTGTTCTTGTCCGGCTCGATTCCGGTGTACTGGCCCTTGTAGAAGAGCAGCGGGCGCGGCTTCTTGTGCGGCACGTCGGTCAACGAGTGCACCGCGCCGAACACTACGAGGTGATCGCCCCCGTCGTGCACCGAGTGCACCGTGCAGTCGATGTGCGCCAGCGTGCCCTTGATCACCGGCGAGCCGAGTTTCGATGGGCCCCAGTCGATTCCCGCGAACTTGTCGGGTTCCTTCGAGCCGAACCGCGCCGAGACGTCCTTCTGGTTCTCGTGCAGCACATTGACGCAGAACTTGCCCGTCGCCTCGATGGCCTTCCAGGACCGCGAAACCTTGGTCGGGCAGAACAGCACCAGCGGCGGTTCCAGCGACAGCGCCGCGAACGACTGGCAGGCGAACCCGGTCGGCGCGCCGTCCTGCATCGTGGTGATCACCGTGATGCCCGTGCAGAACTGCCCAAGCACATTTCGGAATGTGCGCGGGTCCAGTGGTTCGGCTGTCACTGCTACTTGAAGCCGACGCTGAAGTCGTGGCCCCAGAGGCTGACCGCGGTGCTCTCCCGCGCGACCCACGTCGTCGTTCTCGACCTGCAGTCCCTCGCAACCGAATTCCACGTCGAAGCCGCCGGGCGTCTTCATGTAGAACGACAGCATCTTGTCGTTGACGTGCCGCCCCAGCGTCGCCGACATCGGCACCTTGCGCCGCAGCGCGCGGTCGAGGCACAGACCGACGTCGTCGGAGTTACCCACCTCGACCATCAGATGCACGATGCCGCTGGGCGTCTCACCCGGCATGAACGCCAGGCTGTGGTGCCTGGGGTTGACGCCGAAGAACCGCAGCCACGCGGGTGGCCCGTCGGCGGGCCTGCCCACCAATTGCGGTGGCAGGCGCATGGAGTCGCGGAGGTAGAAACCGAGCACGTCGCGATAGAAGTGCAGCGATTCGGCGTCGTCCTTGGTGGTCAGCACCACATGGCCGAGGCCCTGATCCTCGGTGATGAACTTGTGGCCGTACGGGCTGACGACGCGACGGTGTTCGAGCGCGACCCCGTGAAACACTTCGAGCGTATTGCCCGACGGATCGTCGAACGTGATCATCTCGTCGACGCGGCGGTCGGCGAGCTCGGCGGTCGAAGCCTCCTTGTACGGCGTGCCCTCGACGGCCAACCGGTTGCGGATGTCCTGGAGCTCGGCGGCATTGGCTGTCTCCCAGCCGGATTGAATCAGCCGGTCCTTCTCGCCGGGGACAATGACAAGGCGCGCCGGGAACTCGTCCATCCGCAGATAGAGCGCACCTTCGGTAGCGCCGCTGCCCTCGACCATGCCGAGGACCTTCAGTCCGTACTCCCGCCATGCCGCGATATCGGTGGCCTCGATCCGCAGGTAGCCAAGCGATTTGATGCTCACGACCCACCATTCCCAGGAACGTCTGTCAGAAAATCAACAGTCAGCTTGTTGAACTCGTCGAACTTCTCCAGCTGCGCCCAGTGTCCGCACTGCCCGAAGACGTGCAACTGAACCTTCGGAATCTGCTTGAGGGCGACCAGCGCACCGTCGAGCGGGTTGACGCGGTCCTCGCGACCCCAGATCAGAAGGACGCGCTGGCGCAGCTTGTAGACCTCGCGCCACATCATGCCGAGCTCGAAGTCGGGGCCCGCGAACGACTTTCCCATGGCGCGCGCGGCGGCCAGCGACTCGGGCTGGCTGGCGATCTCGAACCGCTCGTCGATCAGCTCGGGAGTCACCAGCTTCTGGTCGAAGACCATGATGCGCAGGAACTTCTCCATGTTCTCGCGCGTCGGCTCGGCGGTGAACTTACCCAGCAGCTTGACGCCCTCCGTCGGGTCGGGCGCGAACAGGTTGACCGACAGCCCGCCGGGGCCCATCAGCACGAGGCGCCCGGCCCGCCTGCCGTTGTCTAGCGCGAACCGCACTGCGGTACCGCCGCCCAGTGAGTTGCCTACCAAGTCAGCGCTTTCGATGCCGAGATGGTCGAACAGGTTCAGCAGCGCGGTGGCGCTGTAGCGGTTGTATTGCTCGTGTTCGGTGTGCTTGTCGGAGTGCCCGTAGCCCGGCTGATCGACGGCCAGCACATGGAAGTGCTGTGCCAGCACCGCGATGTTCTTCGAGAAGTTCGACCAGCTCGACGCGCCAGGCCCGCCACCGTGCAGCAGCACGACCGTCTTCTCGTTGCCGACACCCGCCTCGTGATAGTGCAGCCGCATATCGTCGCGGACTTGCGCATAACGGGAGGTCGACTCGAACGTGATCTCTTGCTGTTGTGCGGCTTCTGCGGCGAATGACGTCATCAGACCATCGTGTCCTGGGGCGGCAGCCCGAATTCGTTGTTACCGAAGATCAGGTAGGCGCGTTCCGGATCGTTGGCGGCGTGCACGCGGCCTGCGTGCGCGTCGCGCCAGAACCGTTGCACCGGAGCGTCGTTGTTGAGCGCCGTCGCACCCGACGCCTCGAACAGCCGGTCGATGGAGGCGATGGCACGTCCGGTAGCGCGCACCTGGTCGCGGCGGGCGCGGGCGCGCAGCTCGAACGGAATCTCCTTGCCGTCCTTGAGCAATGCGAACTCGTCGCCGACGTTGCCGATCAGCTGCCGCCACGCCGCGTCGATGTCACTGGCCGCCTCGGCGATGCGCACCTTGGCGAACGGATCGTCCTTGGCCTTCTCGCCCGCGAATGCGGCGCGCACACGCTTGCCCTGATGCTCGACGTGAGCGTCGTAGGCGCCGTACGCCATTCCGACGATCGGCGCGGAGATCGTCGTGGGATGCACAGTGCCCCAAGGCATCTTGTACACCGGCGCGGTATTGGTCTTCAGCCCGCCAGCGGTGCGGTCGTTCATCGACTTGTACGACAGGAACCGGTGCCGCGGCACGAAGACGTCCTTGACCTTCAGGGTGTTGCTGCCCGTGCCGCGAAGTCCGACGACGTGCCAGACGTCGTCGATCTCATATTCGGTGCGCGGGATCAGGAAGCTGCCGAAGTCCACCGGCCTGCCGTCCTTGATCACCGGGCCGCCGACGAACGTCCACGTCGCATGGTCACAGCCCGACGACCAGTTCCACGAACCGCTGACGAGGTAGCCCCCGTCGACGACATGGCCCGCACCCATCGGCGCATACGACGACGACACGCGCACGGTGGGGTCGTCGCCCCACACCTCCTCCTGCGCCTGCTGGTCGAACAGGGCGAGGTGCCAGTTGTGCACGCCGACGATCGAGGACACCCATCCGGTGGAGCCGCACGCCGTGGCGATGCGACGCACCGCTTCGTAGAACGCCGTCGGATCGCACTGCAGGCCGCCCCACTGCTCGGGCTGGAGCAGCTTGAAGAATCCGACCTCGTCGAGTTCGGCAACCGTCTCGTCGGGCAGCCGCCGCAGATCCTCGGTCGCCTGGGCGCGCTTGGCGATCAGCGGCAACAGGTCGTCGATGCCGGCTAGGACCGACTGCACGTCACGCTGTTCAATGGACGTCACTGATTTGCCTCCCGGAAGAAACGGACTTAGGAAAGATTAGAACACGTTACGATTTGTGTCGAGCAACGCATTCCTGCGATAGCTGGACCAGCGCACATGCATTTCTGTAACCTGTTCTAGTTCTTACTCCGCAGGCTGGACAAGGAAGGGCACCGCGTGACGGACGAGCCACTCGGTAGCCACGTGCTCGAACTGCAGGTGGCCGACGTCGTCAAGGAGACCGACGACGCCCGCTCCCTGGTGTTCGCCGTGCCCGACGGCGCCGATATCCCTGCCGATCGGCTGAGGTACGCGCCAGGGCAGTTCCTGACCCTGCGGGTGCCCAGCGACCGCACCGGCTCGGTCGCGCGCTGCTACTCGCTGTGCAGTTCGCCGTTCACCGGCGACCCGATGACCGTCACCGTCAAGCGCACCGACGGCGGCTATGCATCGCACTGGCTGTGCGACAACGCCCATCCCGGCATGCGTATCCATGTGCTCGCACCGTCGGGCACATTCGTGCCCAAGACGCTCGACACCGACTTCCTGCTGCTGGCCGCGGGCAGCGGCATCACACCGATGATGTCGATCTGCAAGTCGGCACTCGCCGAGGGCAGCGGTCGGGTGGTGCTCATCTACGCCAACCGCGACGAGAACTCGGTCATCTTCGGCGGGGCGCTGCGCGAGTTGGCCGCCAAGTACCCCGACCGGCTCACGGTCGTGCACTGGCTGGAGTCGGTGCAGGGACTGCCGAGCGCGGCGGCACTCGCCGTGCTCGCGGCGCCGTACGTCGGCCACGACGCATACATCTGCGGCCCAGGCCCGTTCATGGCCGCCGCCGAAGAGGCGATGAAGAGCGCCGGTGCGCCTGGCGAGCGCATCCACATCGAGGTGTTCAAGTCGCTGGAGTCCGACCCGTTCGCGGCGGTGGTGATCGAGGAGGACGACAGCGACGAGGGGCCAGCCACGGCGATCGTCACCCTCGACGGTGAGACGCACGAGGTCCGCTGGCCGCGCAACGCCAAACTCCTCGACGTGCTGCTCGATAAGGGTCTCGACGCGCCGTTCTCCTGCCGCGAGGGCCACTGCGGCGCGTGTGCGGTGCTGAAGAAGAGTGGCGACGTCGAGATGGAAGTCAACGACGTGCTCGAGCAGCAGGACCTCGACGAGGGTCTGATCCTCGGTTGCCAGGCTCGACCGCGGTCCGATTCAGTGGTAGTCACCTACGACGAATAAGCGCCGGGCTACCATTCGCCGCACTGGAGGGGAGCACACATGAAGCGGCTTGCAGCGGCAAGCGCGGGACTGCTGACGGCGGTGCTCATGCACCCCGCTACGGCGTCGGCCGCGTCCAACACGGCCACCACTTCGATCCCCGTCGATCCGGCGAACACCATCGAAATGCACGTCACCGCCAACTGTGTGCAGGCGGAGAACAAGTGCTACTTCAACACCACCGCCAACCTGCTGACACCTGACGGCCCCACCGGCTTTCCCGGCGACACCTGGGCCCGACAGACCATCACGCTGCGTAGCCCGGACCGCGAGGTGTGGCAGGAAGCCGAGTACAGCGCTCCGTCGGGCAACCCGCGAGAAGTCAAGGGCGCCAACCACGACAACGTGCTGTCGAAGATGTACAAGGCGGTCACAAGCGTGGAGATCTCGGTGACCTATTTCGGAGGTGGGCCGATCGAGCGCTTCCAGGTCGACGGCGACTCGATGCCAACGAATTGGGAAACCGGGCAGCCGAGCACGAAGGCCGCGTTCTTCGCGTGCTCCCAGATCCAGGTGGTCTACGGCGGGGTGAACCTGACCACGCCGTCCGCCTGCGCGCAGACCACTTTCAGCTGAAGTCGAGCCAGGGGCTCGGCCTATGGAACTGCGGCAGCTTCGGTACTTCGTCGCCGTGGCTGAGGAGTTGCATTACGGCAGGGCCGCCGCACGTATCCACATCTCCGGACCGGCGCTGTCGCAGCAGATCATCGCGCTGGAACGGGATCTCGGCGCGGAGCTGTTCATCAGGGACCGCCGCGGCGTCCAATTGACCGAGGCGGGCCGTTCCCTGCTGGAGGATGCGCGCGGGATCCTTGCACTCGCCGATGAAGCCCAGCAGCGGGTGCGCCGGACGGCCGCCGACACCACACCGCTGCGATTGGGCTACGTCAGCTGGTTGCCTGACGACATAACCGCTCTGATAAGCACGATGCCCGTCCGCATCGACGAATGGGTGTTGCCGTCACACGCTCAAGCGGACCGCGTCGCGGAGGGCAGCCTCGATCTCACGTTCGCCTGGATCGACAGGAGTACTGCCCAAACACGGGGATTGGCAGTTCATCTGGCGTACGCCGAGCCACTGCACGCGCTTCGGCCGGGTGCCGCCGAGCAGGTCCCTGCGGCGGCCGTCACCGTGTTGGTGGACCCGCACACGGCGACGTGGTCGTCGTGGAATGCCTACGCACGCGAATTCGCCGCGGACACCGGAGCGCGTATACACGAGATCGACGACGGCGGCATCACCGGCGAGGCGTTCTACGCACATGTGCGCCGTCTGCGTGCACCGGTCCTCGCGTCACCGAAGCGACACACGTCCGCTATCCCACCCACGTTGAGCCAGTCACCCGTAACCGACCCGGTACCACTATGGACGTGGTCGCTTCTGCACCGCGCCGACGACGATCGGAAGGCGGTGCGTCAGGTCGTCGAATCGGTGGGCGCCTACGCCGACAGCAGGCACTGGCGTTCCGCTCCGGCAGGCAGTTGGTGGACACCGGCCGATGACCCGCATCGCAGCGTCCTCGGGGCCTGAAAAGCGTTGGGAAGTTCGGCTGAAGTCAGGTAAGCGATCGGTCCTGGACGCGTTGCGTCGTGCGGGCTTCACTCGAAGGTAGCCCGCCTAGAGGAAGCAATCGTGATGACAGACAAACACATCGTGGATCAGGTCGCGGATTTCGTCGTCGACGCAGCCCTGACCGATATCAGCACCTCGGCGTTGACGGCATTGAAACGCAACGTGCTCGACAGCATCGCCTGTGCCGTCGGTGCACTCGATGGTGAGCTCATCGGGGCAATCCGGGCACACGCCGAAGAATTCAGCGGACGACCCACCGCAACCCTTGTCGGCGGTGGCCGGGCGTCGGTGGATCAGGCCGCGTTCTTCAATGCGGTCCTTGTGCGCTATCCAGACCTACTCGACACATTCCTGACACCGGGAGGCCTGTGCCACCCAGCTGACAATTTCGGCGCGGTTTTCGCAGTGGCCGAACATGTCAACGCAAGCGGCGCCGACTTCCTGCTTGCGCTTGCGGTCGCCTACGAAGTGCAGTGCCGATTCAGTGCGCAGGTTCCGGTGATGGCGCGCGGGCTCAACCATGCGTTGCAGCTGGCGATGTCCGCAGCCGCAGGCTCGGCACGGCTACTGGGATTCGATAGCGCGCAGACATCTGCCGCGATCGCCGCGTCGACCGTCGACAACGTGTCGTTGGCGGCAGTGCACGCCGAGCCGGTATCGAACTGGAAAGGCATCTCGCCCGCCATCACCGGAATGCGCGCTGTGTACACCACCATGCTGGCCGGTCGCGGGATCACCGGTCCGAGAGCGCTTTTCGACGGCCCATACGGATTGGAACAACTCTTCGGCCAGCAGATCGATATGCGGATCGGCGACCGTTCATTGAACGCCGCCGAACAGACGTACCTCAAGCAGTACTGTTCCCTGATCCACGGGCAGGCCATCATCGATGCGACGCTGGCCCTTCGCGACGAACATCGATTCTCCGGCGATGACGTGGCGGCAGTGACACTCGAAGTGTTTCAAGGTGCCTATGACTTCGCGGGTGGCGGCAGTTACGGCGAGAAGGACCACCCGGTGACCAAGGAACAGGCCGACTACAACCTCAAGTACCTCAGCGCGGTCGCGCTGCTCGACGGCCAGGTGGGGCCCGAACAGATCGAGACCGAACGAATCAATCGCGGCGACGTGGTCGATCTGCTCTCACGCGTCCGTGTCGAGGCGGCACCCGACCTGACGGCCGCCTATCCCGAACGCACGTCGGCTCGTGTGCACATCGCTCTCCGAAACGGGCAGACGGTGTCGCGGGAGCAGTCCGATTTCGAGGGTTCGCCGACGCGCCCGATGTCATGGGACCGGGTGGTCGAGAAGTTTGATTGGCTCACCGAGCCGTTCGTCGACGACGGGTTGCGCAACGACATCGTCGACGCGGTGAAGCACCTTGACCAGATCCCGGTATCCGGCTTGGCCGAGTTGTTGTCCGATGTCAGCGCGACACCAAAACGTCGACGCACCAGGGGTCGGCTAGCGCCGCAGGCCCAATAGTCGGCGGACTGCCGCACGGGCGCGGTCGAACACCGCCGCGTCTCCCTCGAGGATGAAGTTCGTACTGGCGGACACCAGAACCGCGTTCAGCTCGAAGGCGAGTTGGGCCGCGTCGACGCCGGGGTCGAGTTCGCCGACGTCCATCGCCTTGCGGGCAAGCCGCTCGAGAAGTTCGGTCCAGTCACGTTGCTGCGCTGCGACAGCATCGCGCACCGCTCCTGGCCGCGTACCGATGTCGGCGGCCGCCACTGCGAAGAAGCAGCCGCCCGGAAACACCCGCCGCTCGATGTGGGACAGAAACGCATCGCATGCGGCGTGCAGCCGCGCGACGCCCTGCGGCGCGGCGACGGCGGGCACGAACACCTCGGCGACGAAGGTCTCCCGCGCCGATGCGACGGTCGCCAACTGCAAGTCCTCTTTCGAGCCGAAGTGAGCGTAGAGACCGCTCTTGCTCATCCCGATCGCTGTGGCGAGCCCGCCGATGGAAAGGCCGTCCAGTCCGTCGACCGTCGCGAGCCGCGCGGCCTCCGCGAGGATCGCGGCCCTGGTGCGCTGCCCCTTGGGCCGCTGTTTCACGGCTTCAAGCATAAAAGCACGGTCGTGCTTTTCATCGGATAGACGACGAAATGCCAGTTCAGCAGTGTCGTGCTAGCGCGGCAGGCCTAGCAGCCGCTCGCCGGCCATCGTGAGCAGAATCTGCTCGGTGCCGCCCGCGATGGTCAGGCAGCGCACGTTGAGGAAGTCGTGCACGGGCTTGTTCTCGACAAGACCCGCGCCTTCGGACAGGTCCATCCGGAACTCCGAAAGCGCCTGCCGGTACCGCACACCGATCAGCTTGCGGGCACTTGCCTGAGGACCCGGGTCGGCGCCGCCGACTGCCAGCTCGGCGATGCGCTGGTCGAGCAGCGAACCGACCTGGGCGGCGACGATCAGCCTGCCGAGGCTGTCCTGCACGGCAGGGTCCAGCTCCAGCTCGGCCGCCGTGCGCAGCAGTTCTTCCATCGGATTGCCCAGCGCGGTGCCGTGTGCCATCGCGACCCGCTCGTTGGCCAATGTGGTACGCGCCAGCCGCCAGCCGTCGTTCACCTCGCCGACCACCATCTCGTCGGGCACGAACACGTCGTCGAAGAACACCTCGTTGAAGAGGTCCTCACCGGTGATCTCGCGCAGCGGCCGGATGTCGATGCCCGGCGTCGACATGTCGACGAGGAAGTAGGTGATGCCCTTGTGCTTCGGCGCATCGGGATCGGTGCGGGCCAGGCAGACACCGAATTGCGCCCAGTTCGCCCGCGACGTCCACACCTTCTGCCCGGTGAGCTTCCAACCGGATTTTCCGGTGCTCCTCGCGTCCGCGCCGTCCACACGAACGGCTTTCATACGCAGTGACGCCAAGTCCGAGCCCGCACCCGGCTCGCTGAACAGCTGGCACCAGAAGAGCTCGCCGGTCAGGGTCGGCGGCACGAATCGCTCGATCTGCTCGGGGCTGCCGTGTTCGAGGATCGTCGGCGCCGCCCACCAGCCGATCACCAGATCCTTGCGCTCGACGCCCGCTTCGGCCATCTCCCGGTCGATCAGCAGCTGCTCGGCAGGCGAGGCGTCGCGACCGTAAGGCCGCGGCCAGTGCGGGGCCTGCAACCCCGCCTCGGCGAGCGCGATCTGGCGCTTCTCGGCGGGCAGGGCGCCGACATCGGCCACCGCTGCGGCGATCTCGGGCTGCAGGTGTTCGACCGAGGCGAGGTCGATGTGCAGTTCGCGGCGGACGCCCTGCTGCGTGAGCGCGGCGACCCTGCGCAGCCACCGCGACGGGCCGCCGAGGAACTGTGAAATCCCGTATGCCCGACGCAGATACAGGTGCGCGTCGTGTTCCCAGGTGATGCCGATGCCGCCGAGCACCTGGATGCAGTCCTTGGCGTTGGCCTTGGCGAACTCGATACCCGCGGCGGCCGCGACGGCGGCGGCGATGGACAGCTGCGGATCGTCGGAGCCGTTGGCGGCGCGGGCCGCGTCACTTGCGGCGACGGCGACCTGTTCGGAGCGCAGCAGCATCTCGGCGCACATGTGCTTGACCGCCTGGAAGCTGCCGATCGGCTTGCCGAACTGCTCGCGAACCTTTGCGTATTCGGTGGCGGTCTGAAGCGTCCACCTCGCGAGGCCTGCGGCCTCGGCGGCCAGCACCGTCGCCGCGAGGTCCTCGACCCGTCGCTTCGAAACGGGCAGGACTTCGGCGGGCACATCGCTGAGCACGACCCGCGCCAGCGGCCGGGAGAAGTCGGTGGGTGTCAGCGCCTCCACGGTGACACCGTCGGCCGTCGAGTCGACGAGGACGAATTCGGTGTCGGAGGCGGGCAGCAGCAGCACCCCGGCGTCGTCGGCGCCGAGGACGTGTTCGGCGGTTCCAGACGCCCGGCCGTTCTCGTATTTCAGGTCGGCGGTCAGCGCCAGCCCGGCGGTGCGCTCCCCGCTGGCCAGCGCACCCAGCAGCTCGGCCCGCGAACTGGGCACCACGAGCGTGGCAACGGCGGTGGTGGCGATTGGGCCCGGCACCATCGCCGCGGCGGCTTCGTCGACCATCGCGCAGAGGTCGTCGACGGTGCCGTCCGCGCCGCCCACGTCCTCTGGCAGGGCCACACCGAAGATGCCTAGTTGAGCGAGGCTCGCATACGGCGCCCGCCACGCGTCCCCGTCGCCCTGTTCCACGTCGCGAGCCGCCTTTATGGCATTCGACCCGGCAGCCCAGCTACGGACCAGTTCACGAGCGGCCAACTGCTCGTCGGCGATGGTCGCTGACGCCTGCGACATTTCAGGACTCCTAAGCCTTCGTGCGAGAAAGCCATGCTTCTCACTAGAACGTGTTCTAATAGTGCCAGCGTTCGACCGTCAAGTCGACCGCCATTACAGCAGGACACGTCGGTGCCGAAGGGGCACTGAAGTGAGAAAACTACAGATCGGCATGCGTATCGTTTCAAAGACGCCGCATGATGAAGGAGCTGTCCGCCGGATGTCGTCGCCAGCACAAACCAACCCGTCCTCCGGGGGTGAATCGCGGCCGCCGCAGGTGATGCCGGTGAGCGTGCTCGCCGAGTCCGAACTCGGCTCCGAAGCGCAGCGCGAGCGCCGCAAGCGCATCCTCGACGCCACCCTCGCGATCGCCTCCAAGGGCGGCTACGAGGCCGTCCAGATGCGCGCCGTCGCCGAACGTGCCGACGTCGCCGTCGGCACCCTGTACCGCTACTTCCCGTCCAAGGTGCACCTGCTGGTGTCGGCCCTGGGCCGGGAGTTCGAACGCATCGACGCCAAGACCGACCGCGCGGCCCTCACCGGCGGCACGCCGTACCAACGGCTCAATCACATGGTCGGCAAGCTGAACCGGGCGATGCAGCGCAACCCGCTGCTGACCGAGGCCATGACGCGCGCATTCGTGTTCGCCGACGCGTCGGCGGCCGGCGAGGTCGATCACGTCGGCAAGCTGATGGACTCGATGTTCGCGCGAGCCATGAGCGAGGGCGAGCCGACCGAGGACCAGTACCACATCGCCAGGGTCATCTCCGATGTCTGGCTATCCAACCTGCTGGCGTGGCTGACGCGCCGGGCGTCGGCCACCGACGTCAGCAAGCGCCTCGACCTTGCCGTTCGGTTGCTTATCGGGGACGGGGAGCACCCTAAGATCTAGCGGGTGACGCAGGAGTTACCGGCCGAACTGAAGCGCGCCCTCGCGACGGTTGCGCGCGTTCCCCGGGTCCTGATCGCGTGCGATTACGACGGCACCATGGCGCCGATCGTGAACAATCCCGACGACGCCCGTCCGCTCACCGAGTCGGCGGCGGCGCTGCGCGAGCTGGCGGCGCTTCCATCGACCGTGGCCGCGCTGATCTCCGGGCGAGCGTTACGCGACCTGGCGACGCTGTCCCGGATGCCCGCCGAGGTCCATCTCGTCGGCAGCCACGGCTCGGAGTTCGACACCGGGTTCGTACACGCCATCGACGACGACGCAAAAGCGTTGCTGCGCAAGATCAAAGACGCGCTCGGGGCCATCGCCGCCGAATACCCCGGCGTGGCGATCGAGATCAAGCCCGCCAGCATCGCATTGCACGTCCGCAACGCCGACCCCGCCGACGCCGACGAGGCGCTGAAGAAGGCAAAGGCGTGCGCGGAGGGGTGGGACGCCCAGATGACAGCGGGCAAGGCGGTTCTCGAGTTCGCCGTCATCCAAACCGACAAGGGGCAGGCGCTGGACATCCTGCGGCACCAGCAGGGCGCCTCGGCCGCGGTGTTCTTCGGCGACGACGTGACCGACGAGAAGGCGTTCCGCCGCCTGCACGGTCCCGACGTCGGCGTCAAGGTGGGCGATGGCGAGACGCTGGCCGACTACCGGGTGGACTCGCCCGAGGACGTCGCGGCGGCGTTGGCCTTCCTGCTGGAGTGCCGCAGGACCTGGCTGCTCGGCGGCCACTCCACACCCATCGAGCGGCTGACGATGCTGTCGAACGCCCGCACCGTCGCACTGCTGACACCCGAGGCTGACGTGGTGTGGATGTGTCATCCGCAGGCCGATGCCGCCGCGGTCTTCTCCCGACTGCTCGGCGATGCCAACGCCGGCCACTTCGCGATCGGTCCGGAACGTGAAGCACTACCGCTGAGCCAGCGTTACGTCGACGCGACGATGACCGTCGAAACCCGTTGGGCCAGCCTGCTGGTCACCGACTACCTGTCCCACGATGTCGGGGTTGGGCGGACCGATCTGGTCCGGGTGATCAGCGGGCAGGCCAAGGCGGTGGTGTCCTTCGCGCCGCGGCCCGAGTTCGCGCAGGCGCCCGTGCACCTGCGCGCCGAAGAAGGCGGGCTGCGGGTCTTCGCCACCAACGAGCCGATGGTGCTGCGGGCTCCCGGCGTGGAGTGGGAGATCGTCGCCGACGGCATCCACGAGACCGCTCGCGCCGTTGTCGACCCGTCGCAGGGCCCGGTGGTACTCGAATTGCGCTGCGGCACAGAGGACCTGTCCGACAGCCCGGTCGACGAGGACGCCAGGCGCGAACGGGCGGAGAGCTACTGGCGGGACTGGGCGGCGACGCTGACGCTGCCCGAGCTTAACCAGTCGCTGATGAAGCGGTCGGCGCTGACGCTGCGCGGGCTCGTACACGCCGACACCGGCGCGATCATGGCCGCGGCCACCACGTCGCTGCCCGAGGACATCGGCGGCGTCCGCAACTGGGACTACCGCTACTGCTGGATTCGCGACGCCGCGATGACCGCGGCCGCGCTGGTGTCGCTGGGCTCCACCGAAGAGGCTGAGGGCTACCTCAACTGGCTGCACGGCGTGATCGAGACCATGCACGGCCCGGAGCGGCTGCACCCGCTCTATGCGCTGTCCGGTGCGATCCTCGGGCCCGAGGCAGTGATCGACTCGCTGCCCGGCTACGCGGGCTCGCGGCCGGTGCGGGTCGGCAACGCCGCGAATGCGCAGGTGCAGCTTGATGTTTTCGGACCCGTGGTGCAGCTGATCTCCGACCTGGTCCACAAGCGCGTCGCCAGTGGGCGAACGGATGCTCTCACCGACGCCGACTGGAACCTCGTCAGCGAGATGGTTTCGGCCGTCGAAAGCCGTTGGGCAGAGCCCGATCACGGCATCTGGGAGATCCGCGACGCCCCGCGGCACCACGTGTACTCGAAGGTGATGTGCTGGTTGACGGTGGACCTGGCGCTGAAACTGGCCGCCGAGTTCGGCAGGGAGACGCCGCCGGGTTGGGCGACACTGCGCGACGTGATCTCACAGCAGGTCCAGGAGCGCGGTTGGAACGACGAGGTGCAGTCGTACACCGCCGCCTATGACGGCACCGACCTTGACGCGGCGACGCTGCACATCGGATTGTCCGGGCTCATCGCACCGTCCGACCCCCGGTTCGCCGCCACGGTCGTCGCGATAGAAGCCGAGTTACGCAGCGGAGCAACCGTTTACCGCTATCACAGCGACGACGGGTTGCCAGGCACCGAGGGCGGCTTCCACCTGTGCGCCGCATGGCTGGTCGAGGCGTATCTGCTGACCGACCAGCGCTCACAGGCCGAGGCCTTGTTCGACCGGCTGGTCACCGCCGCAGGCCCGACCGGCCTGCTGTCCGAGGAGTACGACCCGGTGGCCGAGCGCGCGCTGGGAAACCATCCGCAGGCTTACAGCCACCTCGGCCTGCTGCGGTGCGCGCAGCTGCTCGGCGCCTGAGTCAGACCGGCGGCCCGGAGGTGCGGCCGCGAATCACCTCGGTGTCGAGCACATCGATCACCGGCAGCCCGGACCGTGGCGGGCTGTGCAGCAGACGGCCTGCGCGCCTGCCCTTTTCGAGGCTGGGCTGCTTCACGGTGGTCAACCCACGGCGCAAGGCCTCGGGAATACCGTCGAACCCCGTTATCGTCATCTGGCCCGGCACGTAGATGCCCCGGCCCCGCAGATAGTCCATCGCCGACAGCGCGAGCACGTCGGCCGTGCACATCAGCGCGGTCAGACGTGGATTAGCGCTGAGTGCCACCTCGGCGGCTGCCCCACCCGAAGCCGCTTGGTGCTCATAGCTTTCCACGACGGTGAGCGACGCCGGGTCAAGTCCCGCTTCGGCCATCGCGTCGTAGACGCCGTGGATGCGTTCCCGTTGCACATGGAAATGCGGGGTCCGCAGGCGGTCGGGGCTGGCCACCACGGGCCGGTCACCAGCGTGCGGGCGCTCCCTGCCGAGTCGCATGGTGAGCAGGCCGATCTCCCGGTGGCCAAGCTCGACAATGTGTTTGGCAAGCTCGGCCATCGCGGCGCGATCGTCGATGCAGACCCGCGACGTGCCGGGTACGTCCTTGGGTTGGTCGACCACTACGACGGGCAGGTGCCGCTGAAGGACGACCTGGAGGTACGGGTCGTCGTCGGATGCCGAGTACACCACGAAGCCGTCTACGCCTGCCGCGAGCACCGCGGCCGACCCGTCTTGCACCGTGCGGTTCGGTCCGACGGCGACCAGAAGAAGTCCCTGTCCGGCGTCCTCGCACGACTCGGCGAGCCCCGCGACGAAGTCCAGCGCTGCCGGATCGCTGAATGAATAGTTCAGCGGCTCGGTCATCATCAGCCCGACCGCGCCCGCCTTGCGGGTGCGCAGCGACCGCGCCACCGGGTCGGGCCCCGGGTAGCCCATCCGCTTGGCCGTGGCCAGCACGCGTTCGCGAAGGTCGGCCGACAACTGGTCGGGCCGGTTGTACGCGTTGGAGATGGTGGTGCGGGAGACCTTCAGTTCGGCGGCCAATGAAGCCAGGGTTGCCCGTCGCCGTGGCGTGGGACCTCTGGACATGCCCGTGACGTTAGCCGAAACACCTGTGCGGATGGCGTTGGCCAGCGTCGGTGCGTTAGAGTTATTGGAAACGGTTTTCATTTGTATTAGGAGGACGGCAGTGCGGAGGTCGGCGATCAAGCTGGCAATCGGTCTGACGGCGGTCGCGCTCGCCGGCATCGGATGCAGTCACAGCGGCGAAACCCGCCACGACCACGGCGCCATGAACGTCGTCGCATCCACCGATGTGTGGGGCAGTGTCGCGAGCGCCGTCGCGGGGCAACATGCGTCGGTCAAATCGATCGAGACCGGCCCGGCGGCCGACCCGCACTCGTTTGAAGCCACCCCGGCCGACGTGGCCGCGATGACCGACGCATCGCTGGTGGTCTACAACGGCGGTGGCTACGACCACTGGGTGGATGACGTACTCGCAGGCGATCCCGAGTCCGACGCGATCGCCGCCTACTCGATGCGCGGCACCCAGGAGAAGGCCAACGAACACGTCTTCTACGACATGGCGGTCGCGAAGGCCGTCGCAGCAGAGATCGCCAAGCGCCTCGGCGAGATCGACCCTGCGAACGCCGTCGAATATCGCGCCAACGCAACCAAATTCGGCCAACAGACCGACGCCATCGCCGAGTCCGAGCGGGCGATCGGCAAGGCGCATCCGTCGGGGTCCGTCGTCGCGACCGAGCCTGTCGCGTACTACCTGCTGCGTACCGCGGGAATCACCGACCGCACCCCGCCCGGCTTCGCCAGCGCAGTCGAGGAGGGCGACGACCCGTCACCCGCCGATGTCGCCGCGATGCTCGATTTGATCAATACTCACGAGGTGTCCGTGCTCCTGTTCAACCCGCAAACGCAGACGGCGGCCACCAAGCAGATCGAGGATGCGGCAAGGCAGGCGGGGCTGCCGGTGGTGACGGTCACCGAGACGCTGCCGGAAGGTCTCGACTATCTGACGTGGCAGCGCAACACCGCCAACGACGTTGCAGGCCAGTTCGACAAAGCGCCACAGGCGAATCGGTAGTCACTTGGTCGAGACTGCTGACGTTGTTGACCTGAAGGACGGCCGGCTGGCGTTCGGCGACAGGGTGCTCTGGGATGAACTCGACCTGACGGTGCGCGCCGGTGAATTCATCGCGGTGCTCGGGCCGAACGGGACGGGAAAGACCTCGCTGCTGAAGGTGCTGCTCGGTCAGCTGCCGTTGACGGCGGGCACGGTCACGGTCGGAGGCAAGACGGTCACCGAGGGCAGCGATCTCATCGGCTATGTCCCGCAGCACCGATCGGTCGACAGCGGGCTGACGCTTCGCGGCCGCGACCTGGTCGGGCTCGGTCTGGACGGTCACCGGTGGGGCATGACGAGTCTGCGGCCCGCCGACCGGTCGCGACGACGCGTGGCCGTGCAGACGGCGTTGCGTCGGGTGAACGCCGACCGGCTCGCCGATGTGCCGGTGGGCGTGATGTCGGGCGGTGAGCTTCAGCGGGTGCGCGTCGCGCAGGCGCTGGCCAGCGATCCTGTTCTGCTGCTGTGCGACGAGCCGCTGCTCAACCTCGACCCGGCCGCCGCGCGGCTGGTGTCCGCGCTGATCAACCAGCGGCGACGCGACGCGGGCACCGCCGTACTCTTCGTCACGCACGAGGTGAATCCCGTTCTGCCATATGTGGATCGGGTGCTCTATCTGGTCGACGGGCGATTCCGGGTGGGGGCCGTCGAGGAAGTGATGACCTCGGAGACGTTGTCCGAGCTCTATCGCGCCGACATCCAGGTGGTCAAGGTGCACGGCCGCTATGTAGTCGTCGGGGAGCACATCGACCATTCCGGCCATGCGAGCGGGCACACCCATGAATGACCGACTCGCCGACGTGCTTTCGCACCTGTTCGACTTCGACGTCACCGCTGACCTGCTCGGTCGCGGCTTCGTCCAGCAGGCGCTGCTGGCGGCCGCGCTGCTGGCACTAGTCTCCGGCCTGATCGGACCGTTCATCGTGATGCGCCAGATGTCCTTCGCGGTACACGGATCCAGCGAATTATCGTTGACCGGAGGGGCTTTCGCGTTGCTGACCGGCTTGAACGTCGGCGCAGGGGCCCTCGTCGGCAGCGCGCTAGCGGCCATCTTGTTCGGCATCCTCGGCCAGCGCAGCCGCGAGCGCGACTCCGCCATCGGGGTCGTATTGGCGTTCGGCCTCGGCCTTGCCGTGCTCTTCATCCACCTCTACCCGGGCCGCACGGGCACGAGCTTCGCCCTGCTGACGGGGCAGATCGTCGGCGTCGGCTACTCGGGCCTTGCGCTGCTCACCGTCGTCACCGTGGTGGTCGTGATCGTGCTGGCCGCCTGCTACCGCCCGCTGCTGTTCGCCACCGTCGACCAGGAGGTGGCCGCCGCGCGCGGTGTGCCGGTCCGCGCGATGGGCATCGTGTTCGCCGCGCTCGTCGGCGTCGTCGCCGCTCAGGGTGTGCAGATCGTCGGTGCGCTGTTGGTGATGTCGCTGTTGATCACACCTGCCGCCGCGGCCGCCCGCGTCTTCGTCTCCCCCGTCTCGACGATCATCGCCTCGGTGGTGTTCGCCGAGATCGCTGCGGTCGGCGGCATCCTGTTGTCACTTGCGCCTGGCGTGCCGGTGTCCGTGTTCGTCACGACGATCTCGTTCGCCATCTTCCTGATCTGCTGGGCCGTCGGCGGGCGCGGCCGCGTCACGCACGCGGATTAACCCGTCTCAACGGGATGCGTTGGATCTGAACACCATTCGGACCACGAGCCCGGATACAGGGCCGCGTCGACACCCACTGCGGCAAGGGCGGCAACGACCACCGACGCCGTGACACCCGAGCCGCAGTAGGCGCCGACGTCGTCGACGCCGTCGAACAGTCGCGTTAGGTCGCGCTCGGACAGGAAGCTGCCGTCGTCGGCCAGCACGCCGGTGCTCGGCGCGTTGCGGGCTCCTGGGATGTGACCGGCCACCGGATCGATCGGTTCGACGTCGCCGCGGAACCGGTCGGGCGCCCTCGCGTCGAGCAGGATGGCGACCGACGTCAGCTGTTTCGCCGACAGTGTCGGGAGTGCACCGGCGTACAAGTCGTCGTGACGGACCGTCACGTCGCCGGGCTCCGGCGCGACCGCCCCGGTCTCCAACGCGCCACCGGCCGCCGTCCACGCGGCAAGGCCGCCGTCGAGGATGCGGACGTCCCGCAGGCCCGCGGTGGTCAGCACCCACCAGGCGCGCGCTGATCCGGCCCGGTTCCAGTCGTCGTAGACGACCACGGGTACGCCATCCTGGACACCCCACCGTCGCGCGGCGGCCTCGAGGTCACGGCCGGACGGGAGTGGATGCCGCCCGCGTCCTTCGACCGCGTGGTCGGTGAGCTCGTCTTCCAGCGACACGTACACCGCGCCGGGGACATGGCCTCCCTGGTAGGCCGCCCGCCCGTCGGGCTCGGTCAGCTGCCATCGCACGTCGAGGATCGTCACCGGGCCGCCGCCGGCCAGCAGTCGAGCCAGTTCGGTTGCGGTGATCAGCACTTCGCCACGGTCTCGGGTCACGCCACCAGCGTGCCATCTACGCTGGCGTGCATGGTGTCCGTCGACCTCAACGCCGATCTCGGCGAAAGCTTCGGGACCTGGAAGCTCGGCGACGACGAGGCCATGCTCGGCCTGGTCACCAGCGCCAACGTCGCCTGCGGTTTCCATGCGGGTGATCCGGCGACGCTGAGCGCCAGCTGCACGGAGGCCGCACGGCGCGGGGTCCGCATCGGTGCGCAGGTCGGTTACCGCGATCTGGCAGGCTTCGGCCGTCGCTTCATCGACGTCACGGCCGAGGATCTGCGCGCCGATGTGATCTACCAGATCGGCGCGCTGCAGGCGCTGGCTCACGTGGCCGGGTCCGCCGTCACCTACGTCAAACCCCATGGCGCGCTGTACAACACGATCGTCAACAACCGTGATCAGGCCCAAGCGGTCGCGGAGGCGGTGCACGCCGTCGACCCGAACCTGCCGGTGCTGGGCTTAGCCGGGTCGGTGTTCTTCGCCGAGGCAGAGCGCGTCGGGCTGCGCACCGTGCCCGAGGCGTTCGCCGACCGCGCGTACCGGCCCGACGGACAACTGGTGTCCCGCCGAGAGCGCAATGCCGTGCTGCACGACCCTGCCGAGATCGCCGACCGGGTGGCCTCGATGGTGCAGTCGGGGCGCGTCGTCGCCGTCGACGGTTCGACCATCCCGATCACCGTCGAATCCGTATGCGTACACGGTGATTCGCCCGGAGCGGTGCAGATCGCGACCGCAGTTCGGGACCGGCTGACAGGCGACGGCGTCGAACTGGCAGCGTTCACCTGATGCGACTCAAGCCCGGCCGCCCCAAGCTCGAGAATTACACGGGCTATTTCACCGTGCCTGAAGCCGCCGAGGACGCGCCGCTGACGGTGACCTGGGCCGGCGTCACCACGATCCTCGTCGACGACGGGTCGTCCGCGCTGATGACCGACGGCTTCTTCTCCCGGCCGGGGCTGCCCAACGTCGGGCTCGGCCAGATCGCGCCGTCGGCGTCCCGCATCGACGACAGCCTGAAGCGGATGGGGGTGGACCGGCTGGAGGCGGTGCTGCCGGTGCACACCCACTTCGACCACGCGATGGATTCGGCGGTGGTCGCCGGGCGCACCGGTGCGCGACTGGTCGGCGGTTCGTCGGCGGCACAGGTCGGCATCGGAGGCGGACTCCCGCAGGACCGGGTGGTCGTCGCGACGCCTGGGCAGCCCGTCACGCTCGGCGCCTACGACGTCACACTGCTGGAATCGGAACACTGTCCGCCGGACCGGTTTCCGGGTGTGATCACCGCTCCCATCACACCGCCGGTGAAGACGTCGGCCTACAAGTGCGGTGAGGCGTGGTCCACGGTCGTGCACCACCGGGCGACAGATCGACGCCTGCTCATCATCGGCAGCGCGGGCTTCGTACCCGGTGCGCTCGCCGGACAGCGCGCCGAGGTGGTGTATCTCGGTATCGGCCAGCTCGGTGTGCAACCGGAGCGCTACCTCGTCGACTACTGGGCCGAGACGGTGCGTACCGTCGGCGCGCGCCGCGTCGTGCTGATCCATTGGGATGACTTCTTCCGGCCGCTGACCAAGCCGCTGCGGGCGCTTCCGTACGCCGGCGACGACCTCGACGTCTCGATGCGGGTGCTGACCGCGCTCGCCGACGACGACGGCATCCCCCTGCATCTGCCCACGCTGTGGCAGCGCGCTGACCCGTGGAGTTGATGCTGGCACTGCTCGCGCTGGCAGTGGTCCTCGCGTTCGCGATGGTCAAGCCGCGAGGCTGGCCCGAGGCCGTTGCCGCAGTCCCCGCTGCCGCGCTGCTGATCGGGCTCCATGTGGTCCCCCTGCGCGAGGCGACCGACAAGGTCGGGCAGTTGCTTCCCGTCGTCGGGTTTCTCGCGGCCGTGCTCGTGCTCGCGCAGCTGTGTGACGACGAAGGTCTCTTCCGCGCGGCGGGCGCGGCGATGGCGCGGTCAGCCAACGGTGACAACACGCGAGCGCTGCTGGCGAAGGTGTTCGTCATCGGCGCCGCGACGACGGCGGTATTGAGCCTTGACGCGACGGTGGTGCTGCTGACCCCGGTGGTGCTCGCGACAACGCGGGCGCTGTGGGTGCCCGCAAGGCCGCATGCATACGCCACCGCGCATCTGGCCAATACGGCCTCGCTGCTTCTTCCGGTGTCCAACCTGACGAACCTGTTGGCGTTCACCGCCGCGGGCATCTCGTTCCTCCAGTTCACCGCGGTCATGGCGCCCGCCTGGCTTGCGGCCGTCGCCGTCGAATTCCTACTGCTGCGTTGGCTTTTCAGCAAGGACCTTGCGGTGAAGCCCCACCTCGAAGAGACACACGAGACGGCTGGGGTGCCGAAGTTCGTGCTCGTGGTGTTGGGCCTGACGTTGGCCGGATTTGCCGTCGCGTCGATGCTCGGCTTGTCGCCGGCATGGGCAGCCTTTGCAGGAGCTGCTGTGCTGGGCGTGCGCGCGCTTGCGCGACGGGACACGTCGGTCCGGCGCATCGTCGCCGCCGCCGACGTGCCCTTCCTGATATTCGTGTTGTGCCTCGGTGTGGTGGTCGACGGGCTGATGCTGCACGGCCTCGAAAACGCCATGCGGGGACTGCTGCCCGCCGGAGCAGGCTTTCTGGCGCTGCTCGGCATCGCGGCCGTTGCAGCGCTGCTGTCCAACGTCGTCAACAACCTGCCCGCGGTGTTGGTGCTGCTGCCGCTGCTGGCCTCGTCGGGGCCCGCTGCGGTGCTCGCAATGTTGATCGGCGTCAATATCGGGCCGAACCTGACCTATGTGGGATCACTGGCGAACCTGTTGTGGCGCAGCGCTGTCCGCCGCGATTTCACCGCGGGGTTCCGCGAATTCAGCCGCGTCGGGCTGATCACGACACCGCCGACACTCGTGGTCGCCGTGCTAGCACTGTGGGCCGCAGTGCGGTTGTTCGGCGTTTAGCAGTGCACCCAAGATTCCCAGCGGTCGTTTGGCACCCAGCCGGGGCGGGGTCAGCCTCCGCCTCGGCCGGGTGCCGCTCGAGCCGGCCTGCGCAGTTATCGACGAATCATCATGTCATCGTTGAAGAAATGGTCAAAGAAGCGGTCGACTTGGCCGCCTTCTCGGAAGATACCTCCGACGATGGCGCGGTGATGAACGAAAACGATGTTGTGAGTCACAGGCCCGATATCTGCTTGAGCCGTACCCGCGGCCACGCCCCATCCCGCCGTGGTCACCAACGTCGCCATGGCGGCCACACCCGCGAGCTTCCTGATATTCCCGTATTGATTCCTCATGGTCCCTCCTAGGTTTCGTAATTTCCTTGAGAAGACCCGGGCCTACATGGAATACGAGCCTTGGCCATCTGCGGTTCAACTGGAGGGAGTTCGATGTCGTCCTTGGCTGGCCACACCGACAACCCCTCGTCGGCCAACGCAACCAAACCTGACAGCGTTTAGCTAGGCAATCGCGTCCAACCACACAGGGTTTGACAGCGCCAGCATCGAAGGGAACCGCGACCGGCGCCGCACCTCGACCCTGGCGAATCGGGCCTCGCCGCGGGGTGCGGTCCATGCCAGATTCCCTGTGCCGTCCGCGTCGCTCTTTGTGCGCGCGACGCAGCCGGTGTCAGTGATCAACGAGATCGTCGCTTCGGGAGTACCACACACCTCGGTCGTCACCGTGACCGTGTCGCAATCGCGAGATGCGCTCAGCCCCAACGTCACAGCGTTCGACTCCGCCACATAGCACCGGCCGTTCTTCAGTCCGTCGATCAGCCCGGACGTCGACATCTCCTCGGCGAAGACGACGGTTTGCGGCCTGCCGACCGGCTGGTTGGTCACGTGCGAGTCGCTCCCGCCGACCGCGACGATCCTGCGGCCCTGTCGCAATAGCTGATGCCAGACCCGCAGCGAGAGTTCGTCATCGACATTCCACAGGCCGTTCCAGACCTCTATGGCGTCCACGTCGTGATAGCCGAACTCCCACGCACAACCCGGTAGCGGAATCGACGGATGCGCGGCGACCACCAGGCCCCCGTCGGCTCGAACCTGGGCGGCGTAATCGGCGAAAACGCCGTCCCGCGGCGCGTATCTCCAGTCGACCCAACCGTCGGGCGGCAGCCCGACCGCCAGCCAATGGCCGTGCCGTGTGGTCACTTCCTCGCCTGCGATGACTTCGAGGTCCGTGCTGGTCGCCGAAGCCCACGCCCGGTTCGCGGAATTGGTGTTGTGGTCGGTGGACACGACGAAATCCAGGCGCGCAGACTTCGCCGCCTCGGCCATCTCATCGATTCGGCGCCTTCCGTCGGAATGGACTGTGTGCGTGTGCAAGTCGCCTCGATACCAGCCGGCCTGGCTATCACGCTGTACGGCGCGCCGAACGGCAGGCGCATGCCGCCGCAACGACGGCTGCACTCCCTCGGTCAGAACGATGCGCGCCTGCCAGTCCATGCCGAGCGGGTTGAGGACGACCGGCCCGAGCGCAAGTGCCCACCGCCCGGGCTCGATGGGACCTGCCAGGTAGCCGGGGGTCGCGTTGACTGCAGACAGCATGAAGCCCGCTCTCGCGCCGCCCGACCAACCGCGGAAACCCGCAAAGTTACCTAGCTCGTGACCCGCGGGCCCGAAGATGCCGAGGTCGAGCACGTTGCGGCCGATTCCGAGCAGCGAGAACTGGTCGTGCGACGTGCTGACCTCGATGCGGTTGATTCCCGCTGGTACATCGAAGGGAACGTAGGCCCACTGGTCGATGCCGAACTTGAATCGACCCGAGAACGAAAGGGCGAATCCGGTGTCCGTCCTCGAGGCGGTCATCGGTCCTCTCCTCCCCTCGCGGCCATCATCGGCGGCGCATGCCTAAGGAACGGTTACGGCGACGCGAACAGCGGTGGGACGGTTGACGTCTAGTCGCTATCCGACGGCGATGTGATTAGCGAATCGCCATACGATCCGCACAAAATTGGATACGTGGCCTTTCAGTCGGTACGTGGCTCTCGGCGACTCGTTCACCGAGGGTGTCGGAGACCCGTACCCCACGAGTCCCAACGGCCTGCGCGGATGGGCCGATCACGTGGCCGTCGCGCTGGCTCACCGCAACCCTGAACTTCGCTACGCCAACCTCGCCGTCCGCGGCAGGCGGATGGACGAGATCCTTCACGAACAGGTCCAGACCGCCGTCATGCTCGAACCCGACCTCGTCACGATCTACGCGGGGATGAACAACCTGCTGCTGATGCGCAACGACGTCGACACCATGATGTCCAGGTACGCCGAAGGGCTCAAGACGCTGCAGCAGACCGGCGCGGTCGTGCTCGCGTTCACCGCGGCCGATCTGGGCACGGTGCCGCTGTTCCGTCGGCTGCGCGGGCGGGCAGCGGTGTACAACGAATTGCTGCGCAACATCGCCGACGATCTCGGCCTGCAGCTCGTCGACTTCTGGCGGTTCAGCGAGTTTCGCGATGCCCGGCTGTGGGACGGCGACCGCATCCATCTATCCCCGCTGGGACACGAGCGCTTTGCCGCTAAAGTGCTTGACACGCTGGCGATTTCGCACGGGCTCACCACCCGGTCCGCCGCCCTGCTGTCGTCGGCGCCGCCGGTGCGGGACTTCCGCTCGAACCTGCGATGGACCGCGGCGTTCGCCGCGCCCTGGGTCGCCAAGAGGATGCGGCGGGCCAAGCCGGGCGCGGGAATCGAACCGAAGCTGACGACACTGACGAAGGTCCTCTGAATGACGATCGCCAAGGATGCGCCCATCGTCGGCGGTCTGCATCTGCAGTTCGGCGCGGACGCCTCGACGGAAGTGGTGGTGTCCTGGCACACCCCCGCACCGGTATCCAGGCCACAGGTGGTTTTCGGCACAGCCGAGGACGGCCTGGGTCAGACGACGGCCGCGGAGACCATCACCTACCGGGACGCCGCGTCCGGCCAGGCGGTCTATGCGCACCACGCCACGATCACCGGCCTGTGGCCCGATACCCAATACGTCTATGCCGCTATGCACGATGGTGCCGACCCTGAGCTGGGCACGGTGCGAACTGCGCCGCGCGGCCGGGCAGCGCTGCGGTTCACCAGCTTCGGCGACCAGTCGACGCCGACGCTTGACGCCTCGGTCGCCCGCGCCTTCGGCCGCGACAACCTGCGGATCACCCGCCGCCGGAGACATCACCACCGCCGTGGAACACGCGGCGCCGCTGTTCAACCTCGTCAACGGCGACCTCTGCTACGCCAACCTCGCACACGATCGAGTCGGAACGTGGTCGGCCTGGTTCGAGAACAACACCAGATCGGCGCGCTACCGGCCGTGGATGCCCGCAGCGGGCAACCACGAGAACGAACTGGGCAACGGCCCCATCGGCTACCGGGCCTACCAGACCTACTTCGCATTGCCCGACTCCGGCGCCGAGCCCGAGTTGCGCGGCATGTGGTACGCGTTCACGGCCGGATCGGTGCGGGTGATCAGCCTGAGCAACGACGACATCTGCTATCAGGACGGCGGCAATTCATACGTGCGCGGCTATTCGGGTGACGGCCAGAAGCGCTGGCTGGAAAACGAACTCGCCCGCACACGTGCCGACAGCGCAATCGACTGGACCGTGGTGTGCATGCACCAGACCGCGGTGTCGACCGGCAATCGCACGAACGGTGCGGACCTCGCTATCCGGGAGAACTGGGTGCCGCTGTTCGACCGCTACGAAGTCGATCTCGTCGTGTGTGGCCACGAGCACCACTACGAGCGCTCTCACCCGATCCGCGGTGTACTGCCCAGCGACACGCTCACCCCCGCCCCCGTCGACTCTCGCGCGGACGTGATCGACACCAGCAAGGGGACGGTTCACCTGGTCATCGGCGGCGGCGGCACGTCCATCCCGTCCAACGGCATGTTCTTCCAGGAGCCCCGCTGCCGCGTGCTGACCGGCGTCGGCGAGTTCGACGTCGCGACCAACCACAAGGCGCCCCGATACGTCGAGGAGTCCGCGCCCTGGTCGGTGTTCCGCGACATGGAAAACCCCTGCGGCTTCGTGGCATTCGATGTCGATCCCGGCGTGCCCGGCGGCCTGACCTCGATAACAGCCACCTACTACGCGGTCAACGGAGTGTTCGGTGCGGCCGTGCCCGTCGACAAGTTCACGCTGACCAGGCCGCGGCGCGATACGCCGGTTTAACGCCTGCGCTGTCGGGCGACCTCGGCCAGCACCACGCCTGCTGCCACCGACGCGTTCAAGGACTCCGTCGGCCCGGCCATCGGGATGGACACGACGACGTCGCAGTTCTCCCGCACCAGCCGCGACAGGCCCTTGCCCTCCGAGCCGACCACCACGACCATCGGGTCGGTGCCGTCCAACTCGTCGAGCTTGATGTCGCTGTCCGCGTCCAGACCGACGACCTGCAGGCCCGCGTCGTGCCAATTCTTCAGTGTCCGAGTAAGATTCGTCGCCCGCGCCACCGGAAGCCTCGCAGCTGCACCTGCGCTCGTTCGCCACGCAACTGCGGTCACCGACGCCGAACGGCGCTGCGGGATCAGCACGCCGTGCCCACCGAACCCCGACACCGAACGGACGATCGCGCCCAGGTTGCGCGGATCGGAGATGTTGTCCAGCGCCACCAGCAGTGCCGGTGCACTGTCGTTGGACGCGGCGGCGAGCAGATCGTCGGGATGGGCGTACTCGTAGGGCGGCACCTGAAGCGCTATGCCCTGGTGCAGCCCATTTGCGCTCAGCCGATCGAGATCTCCGCGCGGCACCTCGAGGATCGCGATACCGGCATCGGCTGCGCGCCTTACGGATTCGGTGAGTCGCTCGTCGGCTTCGGCGCCCAGCGCCACGTACAGCGCGGTGGCGGGCACATCGGCTCGCAGGCACTCGAGCACGGGATTGCGGCCGAGCACAATCTCCTTGTCGTCGGCGCGCTTCGGCTGCCTGCGCTGCTGCTGCTGAGCTTTCGCGGCACGTTTGGCGGCCGGATGGTTGGGCCGCATGTGTGCGGGCGGCGTAGCCCCCCGGCCTTCAAGCCCGCGGCGGCGCACTCCGCCCGAGCCCACCTTCGGGCCCTTCTTCGTGCCCGCCTTGCGGACCGCGCCCCGGCGCTGCGAATTGCCTGCCATTTAGTCGGAATACCCATCCAGCAGCGTCCACTGCGGTCCGTCGGCGGTGTCGGTGACTTCGATACCCGCCTTCTTGAGCCGGTCCCGGATCGCGTCGGCCTCCGCCCAGTCCCTGCGCTCGCGGGCCTCTTCACGGCGTTGAATCTCCGCATGTACCAACACATCTACGGCCGCCAGCGCCGCCGATGTCTCGTCGCGGGATTCCCATCGCTCATCGAGCGGGTCGCAGCCCAGGATGTCCATCATCGCCCGGATCGATCCGGCCCGGGCCATCGCTGTTTCGTGGTCACCCGCTTCGAGCGCCCGGTTGCCTTCGGCACGGGCGGCGTGCACCTCGGCCAGCGCGATCGGCACCGCGAGGTCGTCGTCGAGCGCCGCGGCGAACGCGGGCGTCCACTCACCAGGTTCGACGGTGCCGACGCGATTGCGCACACGATGAAGGAAGTCCTCGATTCCGGTGTAGGCCTTCGCCGCATCCTGCAGCGCGGTCTCGGAGAACTCCAGCATCGACCGGTAGTGCGCGCTGCCGAGGTAGTAGCGCAGCTCGGCAGGCCGAACCCGCTGCAGCACAGCGGGAATCGCCAGCACGTTGCCCAGCGACTTGCTCATCTTCTCGCCGCCCATGGTGACCCAGCCGTTGTGCAACCAGTATCGGGCGAACGGATCGCCTGCGGCTTCGGCCTGGGCGATCTCGTTCTCGTGATGCGGGAAGATCAAATCCATTCCGCCGGCGTGGATGTCGAACTCGGCCCCGAGATACGCCTCGCACATCGCGACGCATTCGGTGTGCCAGCCGGGCCTGCCGCGGCCCCACGGCGTCGGCCACGACGGCTCGCCGGGCTTCTCGCCCTTCCAGACCGTGAAGTCGCGCTGGTCGCGCTTGCCCGTCGCGACTCCCTCGCCCTGGTGCACGTCCTCGATCCGGTGGCCGGACAACTTCCCGTAATCGGGCAGGCTCTGCACGTCGAAATACACGTCGCCCTCGCTCGCATACGCGTGGCCACGCTCGACGAGCCGATCGATCAGCTCGACCATCTGGGTGATGTGTCCGGTCGCGCGCGGCTCCGCCGACGGCGGCAACACGCCGAGCGCGTCGTAGGCGGCGGAGAAGGCCCGCTCGTAGGTGGCCGCCCACTCCCACCACGGCCTGCCCGCGTCGGCGGCCTTGTTCAGGATCTTGTCGTCGATATCGGTGACATTGCGGATGAACGCGACGCCATCGCCCTTGGCCATCAGCCAGCGCCGCAACACGTCGAACGCCACGCCGCTGCGGACATGGCCGATGTGCGGCAGGCCCTGCACGGTGGCGCCGCAGAGATAGATGGACACATGGCCGGGGCGCACCGGCACGAAATCACGGACGGCGCCCGTCATCGTGTCGTATAGCCGCAGGTCGGTCACGACGGGCCAGCTTACCGGCCTATTGAGCGTCAACTACCAAAGCGGTAGCGATGGCGGCCAAACCTTCCCCGCGGCCGGTCAGGCCGAGGCCGTCGGTGGTCGTCGCCGACACCGACACAGGGGCGTCCAGAAGCTTCGAGAGCGCCTGCTGCGCTTCGGCCCGCCGCGGTCCCACCTTCGGCCGGTTCCCGATCACCTGCACGGCCGCATTGCCCACGCGGTAACCGTTCTGGCGGAGCAGGCCGTGCACATGGCCGAGCATGTCCGCGCCGCTGACGCCCGCCCAGCGCGGGTCGTCGGTGCCGAAAACCTCGCCGATGTCGCCGAGGCCCGCTGCGCTCAGCAGCGCGTCGCACAGGGCGTGCGCCGCGACGTCGCCGTCCGAATGGCCCGCGCACCCGTCGGCGCCCTCGAACAGCAGGCCAAGCAGCCAGCACGGCCTGCCGGCCTGGATGGGATGCACATCGGTGCCGAGGCCGATCCGCGGCGTGCTCACTCGGCCCTCGCAAGTAGGGCCTCGGCGAGCAGCAGATCCGTCGGCGTGGTGATCTTGAAGGCCAGCGGGTCGCCCTCGACCACCTGAACCTGGGCGCCGATCATCTCGACCATCGACGCGTCGTCGGTGAATCCGCCTGCTCCGGCCCGCTCGTAGGCGCGGCGCAACAACTCGGTCTGAAAGCCCTGTGGGGTCTGTACGGCGCGCAGGCCCGCGCGCTCGGGGGTGCCGAGCACGACGCCGTTGGCGTCGACGGCCTTGATGGTGTCGCTGACCGGGAGCGCGGGCACGACCGCGGCATGACCGGACTGCAGCGCCGCGACGACGCGCGCGATCAGCGACGGCGGCGTCAGCGCCCGTGCGGCGTCGTGCACGAGGACGAACTCCGCATCCCCGACCGCGGCAAGCGCGAGACGAACGGACTCCGTGCGATCGGCGCCGCCCGCCACGATGACCGCGTCGCCACCGAAGACGAGCTTGGCCTGATCGATGCGATTGGGCGGAACGGCGACCACGATGTCGTCGACGACGCCGGAGTCACGCAAACCGCGCAGGGCGTACTCCAGCATCGGACGACCAGTGAGGTTGACGAATGCCTTTGGCGCACCAGCCGCCAACCGTTCCCCGGACCCTGCTGCCGGGACGACGGCGACCGTGCTCATGCGTCAGGACGCGGCGGCCAGAACCTCGTCGAGGATGGTCTCGGCCTTGGCGTCGTCGGTGTTCTCCGCGAGCGCCAGTTCGCCGACCAGGATCTGCCGGGCCTTCGCCAGCATCCGCTTCTCGCCTGCGGACAGGCCGCGTTCCTGATCCCGACGCCAGAGGTCACGGACGACCTCGGCAACCTTGTTCACATCGCCGGAGGCGAGCTTCTCGAGATTGGCCTTGTAGCGGCGCGACCAGTTGGTCGGCTCTTCGGTGTGGGGGGCGCGGAGCACCTGAAACACCTTGTCGAGGCCCTCTTGCCCGACCACGTCGCGGACGCCGACATACTCGGCATTCGCTGCGGGGACTCGGACTGTGAGGTCTCCCTGGGCGACCTTCAAGACGAGATATTCCTTTTGCTCGCCTTTGATGGTCCGGGTTTCGATCGCCTCGATCAACGCAGCACCGTGGTGTGGATAGACAACGGTGTCTCCGACCTTAAAAATCATCTGTTTCGAGCCCCTTTCGATACTCCATGCTAACACGGGGCGCGGACAAGTGCGGACCAACGGTGCAGGTCAGGGGCACCACAGGTGAAGAATAGGGGTTGACAGGGTGACGAATCCGTGCAAGGTCTGCCCCGGTCAGCGACCCTTTCCCGACCCCTCTCACGTGCCTGTGGATGGTTGAGGGCAAACCCGATTCGACGTCGGTGACACCTCCGCTACCGCCGCCAACCACCACCTACTACTGTGCATAGTCGAACCGGTCCTTGTCACTGGCGACCGACGTCACCGGCGCCTCGCCGGCCGAGCAGGAGGCTTTACGGGTGAACCGCATCAAATCGCGCCGTTCGACCGTCACCGTGGCCCTGGCGGCCTGCGCGCTGGCCGCCGCGGCCCTGTCGGGCTGCAGTGCCGGCCAGATCTCCCAGACGGCGACCCAGCAGGCGGCGGTCAACGGCACCGCGGCGACCGGGGGCAACATCGCGCTCCGGAACGTGCATTTGCGGGCCGCGCAGGCAACCGACTACGTGCAGCCGGGCAGCGATGTCGAACTTCTGTTCGTGGCGTCCAACGAGTCGCCCGACAAGCCCGACAAGCTGACGTCGATCACGTCGGATTACGGCACGGTGAGCCTGACGGGCGACACCGCGCTGCCTGCCACCGATGTGCTGGTGGTCGGCGAGCCCGACGGGCAGATCGCACCGCTCGAGGCGTCAGAGACCGCCGACGCGGCCAAGGCCAAGGTCGATCTGAGCAAGCCGATCACCAACGGCCTGACGTACGACTTCACGTTCAACTTCCAGAACGCGGGCCCGATCAAGGTCGCGGTGCCCATCTCCGCGGGCGAGTCGCCGCGTCGTTGACACCGTCATGAACGCGGGCGGCGACACGAGCGGTCGCCACTGAGGATCTGTCGGCCGTGGCGGATACCGTCACATCGTGGCAAAGGCGCGTTCGCAGTATCGCTGTTCTGAGTGCCACCACGTCACCGCGAAATGGGTCGGGCGCTGCCCGGACTGCGGAACCTGGGGCACCGTCGACGAAGTAGCTGTGCTGGCTGCCGTCAACGGTTCGGCTGCCCGGCGTGTGGTAGCGCCGACGACGCCCGCCGTGCCGATCAGCTCCATCGACCCGGGGGCCACCAAGCACTTCCACACCGGCGTCAGCGAGCTCGACCGCGTGCTTGGCGGCGGCATCGTGCCAGGGTCGGTGACGCTGCTGGCGGGCGATCCTGGCGTCGGCAAGTCGACGCTGCTGCTGGAGGTCGCCCACAAGTGGGCGGAAACCGGCCGCCGCGCGCTCTACCTGTCGGGCGAGGAGTCCGCGGGCCAGATCAGGATGCGCGCCGAACGCACCGGTTGCAGCCACGATGACGTCTACCTGGCCGCGGAATCGGACCTGCAGACCGCGCTAGGACATATCGAGGAGGTCCGGCCGACGCTTGTGGTGGTCGACTCGGTGCAGACCATGTCGACGACCGAGGCCGACGGTGTCACCGGCGGAGTCACCCAGGTGCGGGCCGTCACGACGGCGCTGACGATGACGGCGAAGACCACGGGGGTGGCGATCATCCTCGTCGGCCACGTGACCAAGGACGGCGCGATCGCGGGGCCGAGGTCGCTGGAACACCTCGTCGACGTCGTCCTGCACTTCGAAGGCGACAAGACGTCGGCGCTCCGCATGGTGCGCGGCGTCAAGAACCGGTTCGGGGCCGCCGACGAGGTCGGCTGTTTCATGTTGCACGACAACGGAATCGAGTGCGTGGCCGACCCGTCGGGCCTGTTCCTCGACCAACGTCCCGCACCGGTTTCGGGCACCGCGGTCACCGTGACGCTCGACGGCAAGCGCCCGCTCATCGGCGAGGTGCAGGCCCTGATCGCCGTTCCGACCAACTCGACGCCGCGGCGTGCCGTCAGCGGCATCGACTCGGCGCGCGCGGCGATGATCGCGGCGGTGTTGGAGAAGCGCGCCCACCTGAGGGTCGGCCCGTGCGATATCTACCTGTCGACCGTCGGCGGGATGCGGCTGACCGACCCGTCGTCGGACCTGGCCGTCGCGTTGGCCATCGCGTCGGCCTATGCCGACCTTCCCCTGCCCACGACGGCCATCGCGATCGGCGAAGTCGGTCTGGCCGGGGATCTGCGCCGGGTGAGCGGCATGGAGCGACGGCTGGCCGAGGCCGCCCGCCTGGGGTTCACATGTGCGGTAGTCCCGCCCGGCGTGAAAACCGTGCCGATAGGCTTACGGGCGATGGCGGCCGACAACATCACCGCTGCGATGAAGGTGTTGACGGAGATCAGCAGCACTGTGAAAGGCGGCCGCTCCAAGGAGGGGCAATGTCCGTGAAGTCCAGCCGCCGCACCGTGGTGCAGCTGGCCCGCCCCACGCTTCGCGAGACCATCGGCAGGCTCGCGCCCGGGACCGCGCTGCGCGACGGCCTCGAACGCATCCTGCGCGGCCGCACCGGCGCGCTGATCGTGCTCGGCTACGACGACAGCGTCGAGACGATCTGCGACGGCGGCTTCTCGCTGGACGTCGCGTACGCACCGACCCGGCTGCGCGAGCTGTCGAAGATGGACGGCGCCGTGGTGCTGTCCATCGACGGCACCCGGATCCTGCGGGCCAACGTCCAGTTGGTACCCGATCCGTCGATTCCGACCGACGAGTCGGGCACCCGGCACCGGTCGGCGGAGCGTGCAGCCGTCCAAACCGGTTATCCCGTTATCTCCGTTAGCCATTCGATGAACATCGTGACCGTATACGTCGCGGGCGAGCGGCACGTGGTGCCCGATTCGGCGACCATCCTCTCGCGTGCCAACCAGACCATCGACACACTGGAGCGCTACAAGTCGCGGCTCGACGAGGTGAGCAGGCAGCTGTCAACGGCCGAGATCGAGGACTTCGTCACGCTTCGCGATGTGATGACGGTGGTGCAGCGGCTGGAGATGGTGCGCAGGATCAGCCTCGAAATCGACGCCGACGTCGTCGAACTCGGCACCGACGGCAGGCAGCTGAAGCTTCAGCTGGAGGAACTGGTCGGCGACAACGACACCGCCCGCGAGCTGATCGTGCGCGACTACCACGCCAACCCAGACCCGCCGACGGCCGTGCAGGTGACCACGACGCTGGAGGAGCTCGACGGCCTCTCCGACACCGAACTTCTCGACTTCACAACGCTGGCAAGGGTTTTCGGCTATCCGTCGACGCCGGAGGCGCAGGATTCGGCGATGAGTTCACGCGGCTACCGCGCGATGGCGGGAATTCCGCGTCTGCAGTTCGCCCACGTGGACCTGCTGGTGCGCAATTTCGGGTCGCTACAGGGTCTGCTCGCCGCCAGCGCGAACGATCTGCAGTCCGTCGAAGGCATCGGCTCGATGTGGGCGCGCCACATTCGCGAAGGTCTGTCGCAGCTGGCCGAGTCGACGATCGCCGACCGGCTGGCCTAACCGGCGGGCGCGGGCGCCTGTTCGGGTGCCGGAGTGCCTTGTGCAGGCGGCGGCGCTTCGCCCGCAGGTGCGGGCTGGGCGGCCAGCACGAAGGGCACAGCCGCTGACCTCAGGTTGCCCAGCTGGACCAGCAGGTTGTAGGTGCCGGGTCCGATCGGCTGGCGCGGCAGCGGGCAGTTGGTCGCCGAACCCATCCCGGTCCAGGTCACCTCTGTGGTCACCTGCTCACCGGGATTGAACGTCTTGACCAGCGTCTCGTTCGACGGCGCGCAGTCGAGGTTCGACCACAGCCGGGTGTTGTCCAGCCCGTAGACGTAGGCCGCCAGCACCGCCGCGCCGACGTCGCGCTTGCAGGCCACCAGGCCGATGTTCGTCACGACCATGGTGAACTTCGGCTGTTCACCGACCACATACTGCGGCTGGCTGGTGATGCCCTTGACGGCCAGCGTCGAGTCCGGGCAGTCGTCGCCCTCCTGAAGCACCGGCGGCGGGGTAACAGCAGCGGTCGGGGTCGGCGTGGGAGCGGGCGCGCTCACCTGCGGCGGCACGACGGGCGTCTTGACTTCGGGGTTCTCCCCAGGAAGCGGGGTCGGCGGCGCGGCCTGCGTCGGTGCGGGTTTGACGGCGTTCTTCGTTTCCGCGCCGGTGGTGTTCATGACCACCACGACCACCACGGCGGCGATGACGCCGATGACGAGGACCGCGATGCCCAACGCGAGTGCCCTGCGTCGCCAGTAGATCTGCGTGGGGAGCGGGCCATGCGGTTCTAGATCCAGCACAACTTCACGGTACGGGCAGGTCACACACAATCGTCCGAGGTCGCTCGGCGTGTCGGGGTCAGCCTTCGCCGATGTCGCCCAGGTAATCCCGCAAAACCGCCCGGCCATCGGCCAGGTGATAGGTCAGGCAGGCGATCGCCAGGGTGCCGTTGTCGAGGCGTTCGGCGATCGCCGTGCTGCGGGCCCGCAGCTGAGTGGCCGTCTCGTGCACGTGCCTGGCCTCGAATTCGTCGACCCTGCTCAACCCGTCGCGCCTGCCAAGGAGGATCGACGGCGTCACCCGCTCCACCAAGTCACGGACGTAGCCGGCCGGCACCGCACCGTCATCGAGTGCCGCGACCGTCGCCTTCACAGCACCGCAGCTGTCATGGCCGAGCACCGCGATCAGCGGCACGTTCAGCACCGTTACGGCGTACTCGATCGAGCCGAGCACCGCCGAGTCGATGACGTGGCCCGCGGTGCGCACCACGAACATGTCGCCGAGTCCTTGGTCGAAGATGATCTCGGCGGCCACCCGGCTGTCAGCGCACCCAAAAAGCACCGCTGTCGGCTTCTGCCCCTCGGCGAGGGCGGCGCGATGCTCGATGCTCTGGCTCGGATGCTCGGGCTTTCCGGCGACGAAGCGCTCGTTACCCTCCTTGAGTGCCTTCCATGCGGTCAGGGGATTCGTGTTGGGCATGGCCGTCATTGTGCCGGAGCGCCCGATGATCGATGCGACCGAACTCCTCACCTGGTACGAGCGCGAGCAGCGGGACCTGCCGTGGCGACGGCCCGGCGTCACGCCGTGGCAGGTGCTGGTGAGCGAGTTCATGCTGCAGCAGACGCCCGTCGCGCGGGTTGAGCCCGTCTGGTTGGACTGGGTGGCACGCTGGCCGACACCGTCGGCGACCGCGGCGGCCAGTGCGGCGGACGTGCTGCGCGCCTGGGGCAAGCTCGGTTACCCGCGACGGGCCAAGCGGCTGCACGAGTGTGCGGTGGCGATCGCAACCGACTACGGCGACGAAGTGCCAACAGACGTCGAAACCCTGTTGTCGCTGCCGGGAATTGGGGCATATACCGCCCGCGCCATCGCGTGCTTCGCCTACCGGCAGCGAGTGCCCGTCGTCGACACGAACGTGCGCCGCGTGGTGGCGAGGGCCGTACACGGCCGGGCGGACGCGACGGCTTCCTCCTCGCCGCGCGACCTCGACGACGTTGCCGCCCTGTTGCCGAATGACGATGATGCGCCGCGCTTTTCGGTCGCGCTGATGGAGCTGGGCGCGACGGTGTGCACGGCGCGGGCCCCGCGGTGCGGCCTCTGCCCGCTGAGCGTGTGCGCCTGGCAATCCGGCGGTTTCCAGGCGGGGACGGCACCGGCACGCCGGGTGCAGCGGTATGCGGGCACCGACCGTCAGGTCCGCGGCCGACTGCTGGATGTGTTGCGTGGCAACGAGTCCCCTGTGACCCGCGCACAACTCGATACAGCCTGGCTGACCGACACCGCGCAACGCGACCGTGCGCTGGATTCGCTGCTCGTCGACGGGCTTGTCGAGCAGACGGCGGACGGCCGTTTTGCCCTGGCGGGTGAGGGCGACTAGCTAAGCTAGCCTTGGCCTGTGGCACAGGTCCCGCGGACGCGCTACGCCAAGTCGGGCGACTTCGATATCGCCTATCAGATACTCGGCGACGGTCCGGCCGACCTGCTGGTACTGCCAGGCCCGTTCGTGTCCTTCGATTCGATCGACGCCGAGCCTGCGCTCTACCGGTTCCACCGCCGCCTCGCATCGTTCGCCCGGGTCATCCGGTTCGATCAGCGGGGCATGGGCGCGTCGACGCGCACCACCTCGATAGCGGCGTTGGGGCCGAAGTACTGGGCCGAGGACGCCCTCGCGGTGATGGACGCCGCCGGGTGCGAGCAGGTGACGATCGTCGGATCGGGCTGGACCGCGATGACGGGGATGGTGCTGGCAGCTGACCACCCCGAGCGGGTGCGTGGACTGGTGATCGTCAACGGCTCCGCTCGCGCGCTGTGGGCGCCCGACTATCCCATGGGCGCCCAGGTGGTCGGCGACAATCCCTGGGGCACCGTCGCCCTTGACCCCGATGCAGTGGAACAGGGTTTTGACGTACTGCGGACCATCGCACCCAGCGTCGCCGACGACGAGACGTTCCGTCGCTGGTGGGACGTCGCAGGAAACAGGGCACAGTCACCTAGTGAAGCCCGGGCGATCCTGGAGGTCCTCGCGGAAACCGACCTGCGCGACACGCTCAGCCGCATCGGCGTGCCGACTCTCGTCATGCACCGCAGGGACGCCGTGATGATCACCGTCGGCCACGGTCGCTACATCGCCGACCACATCGCGGGATCGCGTTACCTCGAACTGCCGGGCGCGGACACGCTGCACTGGACGGGCGATGTTCGGCCGATACTCGACGAAATCGAGGAGTTCGTCACCGGCGCACGTGGCGGATCCGACATCGAACGTGTACTCACCACAATCGTTTTCACCGATATCGTCGGGTCGACACAGCGCGCCGCCGAGCTAGGCGACCTCCGCTGGCATGATCTCCTCGACAACCACGACCGCACTGTCCGCCGCGAGCTCAACCGATTTCACGGCCGCGAAGTGAACACCGCGGGAGACGGTTTTGTCGCGACGTTCACCAGTCCCACCATCGCGCTCGACTGCGCACAGGCGATCGTCGACGCCGTCCGGCCAGTCGGCATTCAGATCCGCGCAGGCGTTCACGCGGGCGAGGTGGAGGTGCGCGGGGCCGATATCGCGGGGATGGCCGTGCACATCGCGGCCCGGGTCGCCGCACTCGCGGGCCCGAGCGAGGTGCTGGTGTCCTCGACGGTGCGCGAGATCGTCACCGGATCACGCCGCTCGTTCACCGAACACGGCGAACACGAACTGAAGGGCGTGCCAGGCCGCTGGCGCGTTTACACCTTGGCGCGCAATTGATTTGACTAGGCGGTCTGGGCGCACGCCTGATCCATGCTGCAGGCGAAGCTGCGTCGGTAATCCGACGGTGTGACGCCGATGATCCTGCGGAAGTGGTGACGCAGCAGCGTCGCGGTGCCGAAACCCGACCTGTCGGCGATGCGGTCGATGTCGAGATCGGTCTCCTCGAGCATCCGCCGCGCGTACAGCACCCGCTGATCAGTGACCCATTGCATCGGCGTGGTGCCGGTCTCGTCGACGAAGCGCCTGGCAAAGGTCCGCGCAGACATGTTGGCACGCCGTGCCAGCGTGGCAACGGTGTGCGGCTTGTCCAGGTTGGCCAGGATCCAATCGAGCTGCGGCGCAAACCCTTCCGAGCAGCGAACCGGAATCGGCTGGTCGATGTACTGCCGCTGGCCGCCGTCGCGCTGCGGGGGCACCACCATCCGGCGTGCGATCTTGTTGGTGACCTCGCTGCCGAGCTCCCGACGGACCAGATGCAGACACGCGTCGATGCCCGCCGCGGTGCCCGCGCTGGTGATCAGGTTGCCGTCGTCGACGAACAGCACGTTGCGGTCGACCCTGGCGGTCGGGAAGCGGCGCGCCAGTTCGTCGGCGTGCATCCAGTGCGTCGTACAGGGGCGCCCGTCGAGCAGGCCCGCCTCGCCCGCGACGAATGCACCGGAGCAGACCGTGAGGATTATCGCGCCCGCGTCGGCGGCCGCCCGCACCGCTTTCAACGCCTCCGGCAGGTAGTCGGATCCGCCGATCGCCGGAATCGCCACGAGGTCCGCGCCGACGAGGTCGTCCAGCCCGTGATCGGGGATGAGCGTCGCGCCGACCGAGGTCCGCAGCGGCATGCCTGCCTCGGGTCCGCACACCTTGAAGTCGAAGTTGGGCACGCCGTCGGCGGAGCGGTCGATCCCGAAGACCTCGCAGATGACGCCGAACTCGAAAACCGCAACGCGGTCAAGGACCAGCGCCGATACCTTCTCGATTGCCATGGCAGTATCTTATCGTACCGTGTCCCTCCTGCCACTGTTGGCTGGATATTTACCGGCGCACGATTACTGCCATGACTACTGCAATGACCTTCCTGATCCTGGGGTCCCCGTTCGCCGTCGCCGCCGCCCTGAGCTGGGCCGCGCATCGCTCCGACTCGCTCCGCATTCGGTTCAACCAGTTCCGGTGGTCAGCCCCGATGATGGGAAGGCTATTCGAGGACGACCGCGACGGGTTCCGCGTCGCGCACGACGTCGACGCCATCCGCACGCGCTTCGAGAAGCAGCCGTTCTGGCCCGCGTCAGGCGCGAGGGGCGAGCGTCGCTAGGAACGACTCGACCGCTGTCTGATAGGTCTGCGGTCGCTCATCGTGGACCAAATGACCGGCACCGGGCACGTGCAAATACGTTGTCCGGTAGCCGGTTTCATTCATCTGGAGCATCTGCCGCGGCGGGGTGACAGAGTTGCCCGCCTCGATCAGAAGCGCAGGCACCCGTACGTCTTGCCACTGCGCCCAGTAGTCCCTTGTACCCCATTCGGCGGCGATGTCGATCCAGATCCTGGTGTGGCCGTGCAGCCGCCAGCCGGTTTCCGTGCGGTCGAACGCCTTGAGGAAGTACTGGCCGGCCACCGGGCCGAACTCGTCGTAAACCTGCGCAGCCGAAGCGAATTCGACGGGCAGGGCATGCAGCCACGGTTCCCACGGACCGGTGGTGCGGCCGCGGAAGTCCGGCGCCATGTCCTCGACGACGAGCGCCTTCACCAGTTCGGGCCTGGCCGCCGCCAGACACCACGAGTGCAGTCCGCCCATCGAGTGGCCGATCAGGGTCGCGGGCCTGCCGAGCTGCGCGACCGCATCGCCGAGGTCGTCGACGAATCGCTCCGTGCTGATCGGATACGGGTCGGCGACGTCGCGGCCCCTGTGCCACGGCGCGTCGTAGGTGTACACCTCGCCGTGCGTCGTCAGCCACGGCAGCTGACGCGACCAGGTACTGCCCCGGCCCATCAAGCCGTGCACCAACACCAGCGGCTCGCCGTGGCCCCCGTGGGGGGTCAGTAGTTCGTCGGGCACCGCGCTACATGCCGATCAACGATTCGATCCCGCCGCGGGCGAAGTAGACCAGGAAGCCCACCGCGGCGACCCACAGCAGCGGGCTGATCTCGCGCGCCTTGCCTGCTGCCGTGCGCATGATGACCCACGCGATGAAGCCGATTCCGATGCCGTTGGCGATCGAGTAACTCAACGGCATGACCGCCACTGTCAGCACGACGGGCAGCGTCACCGAGAACTCCGCGAGATCGACGTCGCGAAGGTGCGACAACATCATCGCGCCGACGACGACAAGCGCTGCGGCGGCCACCTCGCTGGGCACGATCGACGCCAGCGGCGTCACGAACATCGCCGCGAAGAACAGGACACCGGTGACCAGGTTCGCCACGCCGGTGCGCGCGCCCTCCTCGATGCCTGCCGCCGACTCGATGAAGACGGTGTTGGACGACGTCGACGTCGCACCACCGACGATCGCACCGGCGCCTTCGACGATCAGCGCAGGGCGCAGTCGCGGGAATGTACCGCGGTCATCGGCCACCCCCGACTCACGCGACAGCCCGGTGAACGTTCCCATCGCGTCGAAGAAATTCGCGAAAACCAAAGTGAACACCAGCATTACGGCGGCCAGCACTCCGATGCGGCCGAAGCTGTTGAGGCTGAAGTCACCGACGAGGGACAGATCGGGCAGCGCGAACGGCGATCCGGACAGCGCCGGCACCGACAGGCTCCAGCCGCCGGGGTGCTGATGTGCCGAGCCAAGGTGCCAGATCGCCTCGATGACGACGGCCAGCAGCGTGCCTGCGACCAACCCGATGAAGATGCCGCCCCGCACGTGCCGGATCACCAGGATCGCGGTGAGCAGCAATGTGAACACGAACACGAGCGTCGGAACGGTGTTGATCGTGCCGGTTCCGATCGCGCCGAGGCCAACCGGCGGCGACGGAACTCCGGTGGATCCGATGAAGCCGGCGTCGACCAGGCCGATGACGAGGATGAATGCCCCGATGCCCGCGGTGATCGCAAGCTTGAGCTGCATCGGCACCGCATCGAAGATCAGCGTGCGCAGGCCGGTGGCCGCGAGGATCACGATGATGATGCCGTTGATGACGACCAGGCCCATCGCCTCTGGCCAGCTCACCTGGCCAACCACGGTCGTCGCGAGGAACGAGTTGATGCCGAGGCCCGCGGCGAATGCGAAGGGCAGCCTCGCGATGAGGCCGAACAGAATCGTCATGACGCCCGCGGCCAGCGATGTCGCGGCGGAGACCTGCGCGAAGCCCAGGCTGTGGCCGTCGACGTCCTTGGCCGCGGACAGGATGATCGGGTTCAGCACGACGATGTAGGCCATCGCGATGAACGTGACAACGCCGCCGCGGATCTCGGATGCGAGCGTCGAACCACGCTCCGACAGCTCGAAGAACCTGTCGAGGCGACCGACTTTGCGGCGCTCCTCGTCCTTCTGCTCCCCCGCCTCCGCCGTCATAGCTGGAACCCTAGGTGCGTCAGGCCCGATTTGTGCAGGCGGTAGCCTTGGCCGCATGCCCGTGGTGAAGATAAACGCAATCGAGGTCCCGCCGGATGCCGGTCCGGAGCTGGAGAAGCGGTTCGCGCACCGTGCCCACGCCGTCGACAACCAGCCCGGTTTCCTGGGCTTTCAGCTGCTCCGCCCGGTCAAGGGCGAGGACCGCTACTTCGTCGTGACGCATTGGGAGTCTGAAGAGGCGTTCCAGGCGTGGGCGACCGGGCCTGCCGTCGAGGCACATGCCGGTCAGCGCGCGAATCCCGTCGCCACCGGAGCGTCACTTCTGGAGTTCGAGGTTGTGCTGGACGTTGCGGGGACCGACGCCAAGGCGTGACGCGGGCCGGGCGCGCCGCTGGGCGAGGCTGACGCTCGCCGTTGCGACGGTTGCCGCCCTGGCTTGCGGTTGTGCCGACGCCGGACCGACGGCGCCCGCCGGTGCCGCGCAGAGCATCCACATCGACACCTACACACCGCAGGGCCTCCGCGCCAAGCAGGTCATGGACATGCTGAACTCGGACTGGCCGATCGGGCCCAACGGGATCCGCACGCTGGCCGTGCCGAAGATCATGGACGACGTCGGCGTCACGATGGACAAGATCTGGTGGGACCGCCCGTTCACCGTCACCGGGGTGCAGATCGGCGCGGGGCACGCGACGCTGCACGTGCTGACGGACTACCGCGTGGCGCAGACCATCGAACTGCGCACCGACGACGCGGGCATGGTCGATCGCTTCGACGTGACGCTTGATCCGCCGGTGATCAACTCGTGGAAGGACATCGACGCCGAGCTGACCAAGTCGGGGGCGCGCTACTCGTATCAGTTGTCGAAGGTGAACGACGGCAAGTGCTCGCTGGTCGCGGGTACCAATACCGACCTGTCCCTGCCACTGGCGTCCATCTTCAAACTGTATGTGCTGCTTGCTGTTTCGGATGCCGTCAAGTCGGGGAAGGTGCACTGGAACGATCAGCTCACCGTCACCAAGTGGGGCAAGGCCGTCGGCGCAGCAGGTCTGGACAAGGTTCCCGACGGGACCACGGTGTCGGTGCGGACCGCCGCCCAGCAGATGATCTCCGCAAGTGACAACATGGCAACGGATCTGTTGATCGAACACCTCGGCCCCGGCGCCGTCGAGCGGGCGTTGGCCGAAGCCGGACACCACGACCCGGCAAGCATGACGCCGTTCCCGACAGCGCACGAGCTGTTCTCGGTCGGCTGGGGCAGGCCAAACCTGCGCGACCAGTGGACGAAGGCGTCGCACGAGGGTCGCGCACAACTGTTGCAGGACACCAATTCCCGCCCCTACGACCCTGATCCGGAACGCACCCACACCCCTGCGTCGGATATCGGCGCCGAGTGGTACGGCTCCGCTGACGACATCTGCCGGGTGCATGCGGCGCTTCAGGCTTCGGCGGTCGGTGAGGCGGCCCCCATCAAGCAGATCCTGTCGGCGATACCGGGTATCGATCTGGACCGGGCGAAGTGGCCCTATATCGGCGCCAAGGGCGGAAACCTGCCTGGCGACTTGAGCTTCAGCTGGTATGCCGTCGACCACACGGGTCAGGCGTGGGTGGTCAGCTTCCAGTGCAACTGGCCGAAGTTCCGCAGCCCGACCGCCGCGGCGTGGCTGCTGTCGATCGCGCACCACGCCTTCGACATGGCGCCCGTCGCCTGACTTATTTAGCGGAGCGCAGCGTCCACGCGTGACCGCGGAAATGCATCACGGTCCGGCTGACGGGTGCAATGTCCATGCGCCAGAACGACTTCGCAGGTGCGTCGAGCGCCACCAGGATGGCGGCGCGGATGACCGCCGGATGCGTGACGGCGACCAGTCGGCCCCGTCTGGTGGTCAAGGTCTCCATCCAGCCGCCGACGCGGTTGATGAGGTCGACGACGGACTCGCCGCCGTGCGGCGCCCGTGCCGGATCGGTCAGCCAGATCGCGAGGTCGGCCGGCCGCACGCCAGCGAGCACATCGCCGCGCCAGCGACCGCAGTCCAGATCGGCCAGTCGCTGGTCGATCGTCGCTTGCAGACCAAGCAGTTCCGCCGTCTGCCTGGTGCGCTTCTCCGGCCCGCAGTACGCGCTGTCGGTGACACCGAGATCGATGGAGGCGTCGACTTGGCGGTAGCCCGCCGAACTGAGCGGCTCGTCGGTGGGAAACCGTCCGGCCGACATCGCATCGGTCATGGCGTGCGACACCAGCGTCAGCCGGACGACCTCACTGCTGCCCATGCCTCTGCCCATGCCTCGGCTCACGCTCGCTCCGGTCCTCGCTCGTCCCTCGCTGCGATCCTTACTCGCGCTCGCCTTCGGGGCTCATGCCCGAATGTAACTCTCCTGCCTGTGTGGCTCACCGAGCAGCCGCTGTGCCATCGATCCGAACACCACCGCGATGATCGCCCACAGGACGAGTTGGGTGCCCAGCGAGTACAGCCGGAATTCGTAGAGCGCATCCGCGGGGAAGTCGTCGGGCGTCTCGTCGATGGTCGGCAGCATCAGCATCACGACCGCGACGGCCACGACATACCCCGCCGTCGCGATCAATGTCGCGCTCCAAGCCCCGAACCGCTCCGCAAGGTTGCGGCCCAACCACACCGCGGCCGCGAACAACGCCGCCGACAGTACGACCATGAGCAGATACAGCAGCGTGCGCTGCCGGATCGTCTCCTCGAGGCTGACCGCAGGCGGATTGGCCGGGTACTTCAGGAACGGGATCACGTAAAGCGACAGGAACATTCCACCGGCCACCAGCACCGAAAGCAGTCGCGGCGACAGGTTTCCGACGCGGCCGTACACCACGGCGTAGACCACCGCGAACAACGCGCCCATCGCGACACCGAACGCGAGCACACCAAAGCCCATGCCGATACTGGCCTGCACGCCGCGGCTGAAGATCTCCACTCCGTGGTCGTGTCCGCGTGCATGTGCTTCCTCGAAGGCGATGGCGCGGTCGATCACCGGCTCGACGAACGTGCGGGCGAAGAGAAACGCCACGACGCTAGCTATGGCGCCTGCCAGTAGGCCGCGCGCGATTATTCGTTTTTCCACTGCTCGACTGCTCCGCCGAAATCAGTGGCAGGGGAAGCCGAGCAAATGGCGAGCGTCGTGCACGAATTCGTGCACATAGGTGTTGCTGCCGAACACCGATGTGGCGCCCTGGTCCAGGCCGACGAAGTAGAGCACCAGCAGGGCCACGAACGCCGTGAGCGTCAGCCACAGCACGGCCTTGGTCGCCGAGAGGTCGATCGCGGGTACTCGTGTCCGGCGCGCTTCTGGAGTGGTCATCAGGTTCCTTTCGGGGATTTCGCGTCCCGGTCTGAAGGGGCGATGCGCGTCGGGTCTGACTGTCACAGTGGCGCGACCGTTCTGGAGTCTCACCAGATTCCTCGGCACATCGATTACATCGCACATCCTAAACAAACCATCCAGCAATCGGGTCGAGGCATAGCAAAAACCCCCGAATCCATTGACTCGGGGGCTTTTGCGGTTAGGGCCGTTAATTATTCGGTGGTCGAGGCCGCGCTCGAAGCGCCTGCGGCTCCGGCATTGGCCAGGTCGGCTTCCTCGACGGGCTTGGCCGGCTTCTTGGACCCGGTGAAGGTGAACACCGCGTCCTCGCCTGACCCTTCGCCGTCCCAGTTGTCGACGTCGACCGTGACGAGCTGGCCGGGACCGACCTCCTCGAACAGGATCTTCTCCGACAGCTGGTCCTCGATCTCGCGCTGGATCGTGCGACGCAGGGGCCGCGCGCCGAGCACCGGGTCGAAGCCGCGCTTGGCAAGCAGAGCCTTGGCCTTGTCGGTCAGCTCCATTGCCATGTCCTTGCCCTTGAGCTGCTTCTCCACCCGGCCGATCATCAGGTCGACCATCCGGATGATCTCGTCCTTCGTCAGCTGGTGGAAGACGATGACGTCGTCGATACGGTTGAGGAACTCCGGACGGAAGTGCTTCTTCAGCTCGTCGTTGACCTTCTGCTTCATCCGCTCGTAGTTGTTGTCGCCGCCGCCCTGGGTGAAGCCCAGACCAACCGCCTTCGAGATATCGGATGTGCCGAGGTTGGAGGTGAAGATCAGCACGGTGTTCTTGAAGTCGACCGTGCGACCCTGACCGTCGGTGAGCCGACCGTCCTCCAGAACCTGCAACAGGCTGTTGTAGATCTCCTGGTGCGCCTTCTCGATCTCGTCGAACAGCACGACCGAGAACGGCTTGCGACGCACCTTCTCGGTGAGCTGGCCGCCCTCCTCGTAGCCGACATAGCCCGGAGGGGCGCCGAACAGCCGCGAGGCGGTGAAGCGGTCGTGGAACTCGCCCATGTCGATCTGGATGAGCGCGTCCTGGTCACCGAAGAGGAATTCGGCCAGCGCCTTGGACAGCTCGGTCTTACCGACGCCGGACGGGCCGGCGAAGATGAACGAGCCCGAGGGCCGCCGCGGATCCTTCAGCCCTGCGCGGGTACGCCGGATCGCCTTGGAGACCGCCGTGACGGCGTCCTCCTGGCCGATGATCCGTTTGTGCAGCTCATCCTCCATGCGCAGCAGCCGAGTGGTTTCCTCCTCGGTCAGCTTGAACACGGGAATGCCGGTCCAGTTGCCAAGCACCTCCGCGATCTGCTCGTCGTCGACCTCGGCCACCACGTCCAGATCGCCTGAGCGCCACTGCTTCTCACGCTCGGTGCGCTGCGCGACGAGATTCTTCTCCTTGTCGCGGAGACTGGCGGCCTTCTCGAAGTCCTGCGCGTCAATCGCGGACTCCTTCTCCCTGCGCGCGTCGGCGATCTTCTCGTCGAACTCGCGAAGGTCCGGCGGCGCGGTCATCCGGCGAATACGCATCCGGGCGCCCGCCTCGTCGATCAGGTCGATCGCCTTATCGGGCAGGAAGCGGTCGTTGATGTAGCGGTCGGCCAGCGTCGCCGCGGCGGTAATCGCGCCATCGGTGATCGACACCCGGTGATGGGCCTCGTAGCGGTCGCGCAGACCCTTGAGGATCGCGATGGTGTGCTCGACCGTCGGCTCGCCGACTTGCACCGGCTGGAAGCGGCGCTCCAAGGCGGCGTCTTTCTCGATGTACTTGCGGTACTCGTCGAGGGTGGTGGCGCCGATGGTCTGCAGCTCGCCGCGGGCCAACTTCGGCTTCAGGATCGAAGCGGCGTCGATGGCGCCCTCGGCGGCACCCGCACCAACGAGCGTGTGCAGCTCGTCGATGAACAGGATGATGTCGCCGCGGGTGTTGATCTCCTTGAGCACCTTCTTCAGGCGTTCCTCGAAATCACCGCGATAGCGGCTGCCTGCGACCAACGACCCGAGGTCAAGCGTGTAGAGCTGCTTGTCCTTCAGCGTCTCCGGCACCTCGCCATGCACGATGGCCTGCGCCAGCCCCTCGACGACGGCGGTCTTGCCGACGCCGGGCTCGCCGATCAGCACCGGGTTGTTCTTGGTGCGTCGGCTCAGCACCTGCATGACCCGCTCGATTTCCTTCTCGCGGCCGATGACGGGATCGAGCTTGCCCTCCATCGCCGCCGCGGTCAGGTTGCGACCGAACTGGTCGAGCACCAGTGAGGTGGAGGGGTTGCCAGCCTCACCGCCGCGTCCGCCGGTGCCGGCCTCCGCGGTCTCCTTGCCCTGATAGCCACTCAGCAGCTGGATGACTTGCTGACGCACTCGGGTCAGTTCGGCGCCCAGTTTCACCAGCACCTGGGCCGCGACCCCTTCGCCCTCGCGGATGAGGCCGAGCAGGATGTGCTCGGTGCCGATGTAGTTGTGGCCCAGCTGCAGCGCCTCGCGAAGGCTCAGTTCCAGAACCTTCTTGGCGCGTGGGGTGAACGGGATGTGGCCCGACGGAGCCTGCTGTCCCTGGCCGATGATCTCCTCGACTTGGCTGCGAACGCCCTCGAGCGAAATCCCCAGTGATTCCAGCGACTTGGCTGCTACGCCTTCACCCTCGTGAATAAGTCCCAACAGGATGTGCTCGGTGCCGATGTAGTTGTGGTTGAGCATCCGGGCCTCTTCTTGAGCCAGGACGACGACCCTGCGGGCTCGGTCGGTGAATCTCTCAAACATCGGTGGTTACCTGCTCTCCATCAAATAGGCACCGCGCATGCACGCCGTACCCGTCACCCGAGTCTAGTGGGCGACTGCCGCCGCTGCGCTGCCTGCTGGTGTTGTTCAGAAAGCGACGTGACGACGACCCTAAGCGCCATAGGCCCTGTACCCGGCGCCGCTCATAGCAACGCCCCTGTTCGCGGATTCGTTTCCTGAACCCGGACGCGACCGGTTCGCCGCTAGCGAAAGATGAGCGGCGATATGCGCCGGGGCGCCGTTCTGGCAACGCCCGATTATGTTGCCGCGTGGAACGCGTCGATCACGTCGGCGGGGATGCGGCCGCGGGTGGACACGTTGTGTCCGTTGCGCCGGGCCCACTCGCGGATCGCGGCGCTCTGCTCGCGGTCGATCGCCGCACGGCCGCGGCCCGAGCCGGCTGAGCGACCACGGCGCCGACCGCCTACGCGACGGCCCGCATCGACCCACTGCTTCAGGTCGGAACGCAGTTTCGCGGCATTCTTGGACGAAAGGTCGATCTCATAGCTCACGCCGTCGAGCCCGAATTCGACCGTTTCATCGGCAGCACCTTCACCGTCGAAATCGTCGACCAAGGTGACGGTAACTTTCTTTGCCATTAGCTCACACTGACCCTTCTGCACGGCACATTAGTGTCCAGTTTCCTCGTGAAACCCTGCACCAATGTGCCATATCAGGGCAGGCCATTCAACAACGGGGTTGTGAAGGGGCGTTCAGTTGCTCTGGCGGCGCACAATCGGGAACAAAACCGTCTCCCGAATTGACAGTCCAGTCAATGCCATCAACAACCGGTCGATACCCATTCCGGTGCCGGTCGACGGCGGCATCCCATACTCCAGGGCAGCGAGAAAATCCTCGTCGAGCGCCATTGCCTCGTCGTCTCCGGCCGCGGCAGCACGCGCCTGTGCGGCGAACCTTTCCCGCTGTATCACCGGATCGGTGAGTTCGGAATATCCGGTCGCGAGTTCGAAACCGCGGATGTACAGATCCCATTTCTCGGTAACGCCGGGAATGCTGCGGTGAGCGCGGGTAAGTGGCGTGGTCTCGGTGGGAAAGTCGCGGACGAAGGTCGGGGCCCAGAGCTTGTCGCCAACGGTGTGCTCCCAGAGCTCCTCGACCATTTTCCCGTGTCCGTAGCCACGGTCGCGGGGTATCTCGACACCTAGCCCGCCAGCGAACTCCAGCAGCCGCGCAACGGGCGTATCCGGGGTGACTTCTTCGCCGAGCGCTTCGGTCAGCGACGGATACATTTGGATGTCCGCCCATTCACCATCGAGATCGTAGGTCGTGCCATCGGGCAATGGCACGCTTCTCGTACCAATGGCCTCATCCGCAACTTCTTGAATAACCTCGCGGGTCATCCGCGCGGAATCGTCATACGTGCCGTACGCCTCGTATGTCTCCAACATCGCGAATTCTGGTGAATGCGTGGAATCGGCACCTTCGTTTCTGAAGACGCGATTCAGTTCGAAAACCTTCTCCAAACCACCGACCAAGGCGCGCTTCAGGAAGAGTTCGGGTGCGATGCGAAGGTAGAGATCGGCATCGAGTGCATTGGAATGCGTTACGAACGGACGAGCCGCAGCGCCGCCCGCCAACGTCTGCAACATCGGCGTTTCCACCTCGAGGAAGCCGCGGCGCTCGAGCGCGGAGCGCACCGCACGCACCACGGCGACGCGCTGGCGGGCGATGGCCCTGGCCTCCGGACGCACGATCAGATCCACGTAGCGCTGACGGACGCGCGACTCCTCGCTCATCTCTTTGTGGGCGACGGGAAGGGGTCGTAGCGCCTTGGAAATGATTTGCCAAGACTCGGCAAGCACAGACAATTCGCCGCGCCGCGAGCTGATCACCTCGCCGTGGACGAACACGATGTCGCCCAAATCGACATCCGACTTCCAGTTGTCGAGGGAGTCCTGGCCCACCTTGGCGAGGCTGATCATTGCCTGCAGCTGCGTGCCGTCGCCTTCCTGCAGGGTGGCGAAGCAGAGCTTGCCGGAGTTGCGAGCGAACACCACGCGACCGGCAACGCCGACGATGTCGCCGGTCTCGGTGTCGGTCGGCAGGTCGGGATAGGCGGCGCGGATCTCGGCGAGCGAGTGGGTGCGCGCGACCTCGACCGGGTAGGGCTCGCGGCCCTCGGCGAGCAGCCGCTCGCGTTTGGCCTGACGAATCCGGAACTGCTCGGGGATGTCGGCCTCGATATCGGGTGAATCAGGAGAGGTCACGACGTGCCAGCTTAAATCAACCCATGATCGAAACCATCAACGCGGCGACCTGGAGTCAGCCGGCTCCGCTCACACCGCGCGTTCGGTGTGGGCGACTTCATACTCGCCGAACGTTCCTTTAGCGGGCTTGTTTCAGCCTGCCGCGATTGCTGTCGCGGTTGCGCTCGAACACCAGCCGCAGCCCGTCGAGGGTGAGGTGGTTGTCGTAGTCCCGCACGGTGTGCAGATCGGGCAGCAACAGCGGGGCGGTGTGCCCGGTGGCGACCACGGCGACGTCGTCGCCGCCGAACCCCTCGATGTCCTGCCGCACCCGCGACACCAGCCCGTCGACCAGACCGGCGAAGCCGAACACCGCACCGGCCTGCATGCACTCCACGGTGTTCTTGCCGACGACCGAGCGCGGCCGGGTCAACTCGACGCGCCGCAGCGCCGCAGACCGGGCGGCCGCGGCGTCGGACGAGACCTGCACGCCGGGTGCGATCGCGCCACCGAGGAACTCGCCTTTGGCCGATACGACGTCAACGCAGATCGACGACCCGAAGTCGACGACGATCGCGGCGGAGCGGTACTTGTGGAATGCCGCGAGGCAGTTGACGATTCGGTCGGCGCCAACCTCTTTCGGGTTGTCGACCAGGAGCGGAATCCCGGTGCGGACGCCCGGTTCGATCAGCACATGCGGCACCGACGGCCAGTACTGGTCGAGCATCTCCCGCACCTCGTGCAGCACAGAGGGCACCGTCGAGAGCCCGGTCGCACCGGTGAGACGCTCGGAGTCGTCGCCGATCAGGCCGTCGATGGTCAGTGCCAGCTCGTCGGATGTCACCTCGGTCTCGGTGCGGATCCGCCAGTGCTGCACCACCTTTGCGTGATCTCCCGACCCGGAGATCAGACCCACGACGGTATGGGTGTTGCGGACGTCGATCGCTAACAGCACGAGCTCACCTTGGCGATAGCAGTTCGGCCGCGTCGGCGGGGACATGTGCGGGGTCGTGCCCGAGGTCGATCTGCCGGTTGTCGGCGTCGACGAACACGATGCGCGGCTGGTAGGCGCGGGCTTCGGCGTCCTCCATCGTCCCGTACGCGATCAGGATGACCAGATCACCGGGATGCACGAGATGCGCGGCCGCGCCGTTGATCCCGATCACGCCGCTGCCGCGTTCGCCGGTGATGGCGTATGTGACCAGCCGAGCGCCGTTGTCGATGTCGACGATGGTCACCTGTTCACCCTCGAGCAGGTCGGCGGCCTCCATCAGGTCGGCGTCGATCGTCACCGAGCCGACGTAGTGCAGGTCGGCCTGCGTCACTCTGGCGCGGTGGATCTTCGATTTGAGCATGGTTCGTAACATCAATTCCTCCATGGCAATTCGTGGCTGTCGTCCGATCCGGCGGGTCGTTGCCCGTCGGTACCGGCGGTTGCCCCGATGTCTATCGCGATGTTGTCGAGCAGTCGTGTGGTGCCAAGCCGGCCCGCGATGAGCATGCGCGCCATGCCCTCAGCCGGCGCGGGCCCGAGCTCCGGGTCGCGCACCTGCAGGTAGTCGAGATCGATTGCGGGTACCTCATCGAGCACGGCGCGGGCCGCGTCCAACGCGGCCTCCGTCCCACCTGACGCGGCGTACATCCCTGCCAGCAGGGCGGCCGACAGTGCGCCCGCCTGCTCGCGCTCGACGTCGTCGAGGTAGCGGTTGCGCGACGACATCGCCAGCCCGTCGGGTTCGCGCACGATGGGCACGCCGACGATCGCGACGTCGACGTTCAGGTCGGCGACCATCTGCCGGATCATCACGAGCTGCTGGTAGTCCTTTTCGCCGAAGAACGCCCGATCCGGCCGCACGATCTGCAGGAGTTTGAGGACGACGGTGAGCACGCCGGCGAAATGCGTTGGCCGGGAGGCACCTTCGAGCTCTCCACCGAGCGGGCCTGGCTGTACGGAGGTGCGCAGTCCTTCGGGGTACATCGCAGCTGCCGTCGGCGTGAAGACGATCTCGACGCCTTCGGCGCGCAGCTGGGCGAGGTCGTCATCGAGGGTCTTCGGGTATTTGTCGAGATCCTCGTTGGCACCGAACTGCAGCGGGTTGACGAAGATCGACACCACGACGACCGCGCCCTGAACGCGTTTGGCGGCTCGCACCAGCGTCAGGTGCCCGTCGTGCAGGGCGCCCATGGTCGGCACCAGCATCACCCGTCGTCCGCTCTGCCGCAGCGTGCGCGTCACATCGGACACGTCCTGCGGGGACGGGTAGACATTGAGCTCACCTGCAGTGAACTGCGGCGGCTTGCGAATCGTCACGCCTACCCCGCCTCCTCTAGCACCCTGAAGACCTCGGCGGGCGCATGTGCGCGCTGCGCGGTACGCAATGAGTTCGCCCGATATGCCTGTGCCAGTTGCGGATCCACCTCTGCCAGGGCCCGTAGGTGGTCAGCGACCGCGCCTGCGTCGCCACGGGCAACCGGACCGGTCAGTGCCGCCTGTCCACGCTGCAGCGCGTTTTCCAGAGATGCACGTGCGAGCGGGCCGACCACGCGCTCTGCGATTCCACCAGGCTCGTCGCCGACGAGTTCCTGCCCGAGCAACTCCTGGCCCCACAGAGCGGACCTCAGCGCCTCGACCGCGTCGAGCACGACGGTGACGATGTGATTGCTGGCGTGCGCCAGCGCCGCGTGATAGAGCGTGCGGGCGTCCTCGCGGACGCGGAACGGCTCACCGCCGATCTCGAGGACCAGCGACTGTGCGATGGCGTAGCCAATGTCGTCGGCGGCGGTGATGCCGAAGCAGGTGTCGGGCAGCCGGGTGATGTCCTCGTCGGCGCCGGTGAAGGTCATCGCCGGGTGGATCGCCAACGGGATGCAGTCCTGTTCCGTCAGCGGGCTCAGCACCGCGATGCCGTTGGCCCCCGACGTGTGCGCCACGATGGTCCCCGGCCGCACCGCGTGCGTGGCCGCCAACCCGGAAACCACACTGGCGAGCTCGGCATCGGGTACGGACAGTAGGAGCAGTTCCGCGCGGCCTGCGACTTCATCGGCGGGCAGCACCGTGGTGTCGGGCAGCCTGCGCTCGGCCCGCTGCCGGGACTCCTGAGATATCGCACTGCAGGCCACGACGACATGGCCGGCACGTTCCAGGGCCACACCGAGCGCGGTACCCACCCGACCTGCGGAGATGATTCCGACAGAGAGCCGGGCCGGGCGCAGCGGCCCGTCCTGGGGACCCCACGCTGGCGTAGGAGACTGCTCCATCGCAGAAGGCCTCGCAAGAATTCGTTTTCGTTCCGGTCCTGCGTTGCGGGTACCGGACGGTCGCTAAGAGATTAACTCACTCTTCACGGCGACGACGACGGCCGCCTTCGGTCGAACCGACTTCCAGCCTGGCCAGTAGATCGGCCACGGAGTGCCCGCCGGTGTCGCCACCCTCCTCGTCGTCGGCACTGCGATGGCGTGGCGCGGGTTCCTGGGAAGCAGGCGGGTGCGGCGGCGGTGGGGGCGTGGCCAATGTCGGCGACGGTGCCGACGGACGTCCTGGATCGGCTCCTTCGGCGGATTCGGAGTGACGTCCACGGCGCGACTCGGCGGACGGCGCCGACATCGTCGGCTCGGGGGCACGTCGCCTGCCGACGTATTCGTCGGCGGATCCGTTCTCGGTGGAGGTCGGCGACCAGTTGCTGCCGGGCGTCCCGGGGGGGAGCCACTGTCCCTCCTCCGGTGCGGGCTGCCACTGCGAGGCGGCCCGTCGGGCGGCTTCTTCCTCTGCGGCACGTTGTGAGGCCGCGCGCTGTTCGGCAAGGGCGCGCTCCTCGGCGGCGCGCTGCTCGGCCGCCCGTTCCTCAGCGGCACGCTCTTCGGCCACCCGCCGCTCTTCCGCTGCCCGCTCTTCGGCGGCGTGCTGCTCTGCCGCACGTTGTTCTGCGGCCTGCTGTTCTACAGCTCGCTGCTCGGCGGCGCGACGCTCCTCCTCCGCGCGTTCTTCAGCTGCGCGTTGTTCTGCGGCCCGCTGCTCCGCCGCCCGCTGCTCGGCTGCCGCGCGCTGCTCTGCCGCGCGCTGTTCGGCGACTGCGCGCTGCTCGGCGGCGGCACGTTCCTCAGCCGCGCGATGCTCGGCCGCCCGCTGCTCGGCTGCCCAGGCGATACGTTCCTCGTGAGTCGGCTCGGCCTCCGACGCCCTGCGATGTGCACCACCAAAGAGCGGATTCGGCTGCCATTCATGTTCGGGCGCATGGGGTTCCGCCGGAACGTCGATGATCGGGTTTTCTTCGGTTCTGGTGTTGGGGTTGTCGTCGGTGTCGATCCTGCTGCTTGCAACCCGGCCGGGGCGCTCAGGCCCGTGCTCGGTTTCAATCGCAGGACGATGACTCAGGTCGGCGTCGAAGAGGTACTCGAGATTCGCCCGCAGCGCGGCGAGCTCAGCGCGCAACGCGGCCACCTCGTCGGCGGCCTGGGCGCGGATCTCGGTGGAGAGCTCACGGCGCAATTCCGTTTCGACCGTCAGCTCGTATTCACGTCGCGCCGAGATTTCGCGGTCCAGTTGCAAGTCGTAGACAAGCTTCAGATCGCGCGCCCTGGCCCGGTCGACGTCGCTTTGCCGCCGATAGACCACCGATACGAACGCGGCCGCCACGGCGGCCCACAACGCGAGGATGACCGCAAGCTTGAGCAACTCCACTCGGCTGGTGAATACGAGGGCCGAACTAGCCCCGATTGCGAGGACCAGCAACACTGTGAACAGCAGCCAACCCGGCCTGCGACCGCTGCGCCGCGGCCGGGCACCACGGGTCAGAACGGTCATGGGGCGACTGTACCCGCCACAGGTCACTCAGCGTGTCGTGCTCCGCGGCGATTCGGGGTCCGCTGTTGTCGGCCAGCTACTCCGTGGCGCCTTCGCCGTTCTCCGGCGGCTCCGGCGGCGACTTGCAGCAATGCTGAAGCCAAAGCGCCGCGACCAACAGGGCAAGCGCACTGACGGCCGCCACGACCGCGCCCGCCGTGTCCTCAGCGGCCACCCGAAGCGTGCCCCGCCTTGGCAAAAGGTAGACGAGCACCCCTACCCACCAACCCAGCACCAGCGCGCCGACCCACGCCGACGCCTTGGCGATCATCACCGAACGGGCAACGGCCAGCGGATGCAGCCAGCCCGGCCCGTCGCCGATCTCCCCTTCGTTGATCTTGGCCCGCACATAGAAGGCCCAACCGCCCTCCGCGATGGCCACCGCAAGCAGCGATAGGCCGGTCAAGACGGTGATGGGCGGAAACCATCGGTACAGGGCCGTCACCAACAGATAAGCCAAGACGGCGGCGGCGACCGTCGCGGCCGTCAGGTCACGCTTGCGGGTCGGCCCCATCAGCCAAGCGCCAGTTCGGTCCTGCGCACCCCGTCGCGCTCGGCGGGATCGAGCTCTGCCAGCAGCTTCTCGACGGGCCGGGTCTCGCCGGCGACGGTCAGCGTTGCGTCCGGATCGACGTCCAGCCACGGGACCATTACGAATGCGCGCTGATGGGCGAACGGGTGCGGCAGGGTCAGGTCGTCGTCACGCATGATCACCTCGGCCACACCGTCATGGCATGTGACCAGATCCACATCGAGGGTGCGCGGACCCCATCGCTGATCGCGGACGCGGTCCGCGCCGTGTTCGAATTCGTGTGCGCGCCGCAACCAACCGTGGCCGTCGAGCAGCGGATCGTCGGCGATCAACACTGCGTTGAGGAAGGCATCCTGTTCGACGCCGCCCCACGCGTCGGTTTCGTAGACGGGGGAAACCGCCCGCAGCGCGCCGCCGAGCCCGTCGACGACCGACTGCAGGTGCGCCAGCCGGTCGCCCGTGTTGGACCCGATCGACAGCACCACTCGTGTCATAGCGCGGCTCCGCGTCCGCCCCTGCGTGACCGCCGTGCCACCACGGCGACGTCGGCGAAACGCTGCGGGATCGGGGCGGCGGGTTTGTGCACCACGACCTCGACGGCGTGCACCCGCTCGTCGGCCATCACGTCCTCGGCGATTTCGCCTGCCACCGTCTCGATGAGATTCCGGGGTGGCCCGCCCACGATCTCGGCGGCGCGATTGGCCAGGCTGCCGTAGTCCAGCGTGTCGTTGAGATCATCGCTGGCCGCTGCGGCCGCGAGGTCGATCCACACCGTGATGTCGACGACGAAGTCCTGTCCGTCGCGGTGCTCCTCGGGAAAAACCCCGTGATGTCCGTGAACGGTCAAGCCGCGCAACTCGATTCGGTCAGCCATCCGACCACGCCTCGACGACCTTCAGCGCGTCGACCGATGCCCGCACATCGTGCACACGCACGCCCCAGACGCCGTGCAACGCGGCAAAGGCGGAGATCACCGCGGTTGCGGTCTCGCGGCCACCGGGCGGGCGCGGCTCGCCGTCGGAGTCGGCAAGAAGGGTGCCGAGAAAGCGTTTTCGCGATGCGCCGACCAGCACGGGGATTCCGGTGCCGACGAATTCGGGCAGTGCGCGCAGCAGCGCCCAGTTGTGTTCGCCTGTCTTGGCGAAGCCGAGGCCGGGGTCGATGATCAGGTTTGCCGGATCGACGCCTGCCGCCACCGCGGCGTCGACGGCCGCCAGCAGTTCGTCGCGAACCTCGGCAACCACATCGCCGTACGGCGGCACGTCGTGCGGGCGGTCAGCGCTGACCGAGCGCCAGTGCATCAGCACCCACGGCACCTTGGCGTCGGCCACCACGGCCGCCATGTTCGGGTCGACGCGGCCGCCGGACACGTCGTTGACGATCTGTGCGCCGTTCTCCAGCGCCGCCTGAGCGACGGCGGCGTGCATCGTGTCGATACTGACGGTAAGGCCTTGTCCGGCAAGCTCTTTGATGACGGGTAGCACACGGGCCGTCTCCACCCGGGCATCGATACGGGTGGCTCCGGGTCGAGTCGACTCGCCGCCGACGTCGACGATGGCCGCCCCGTCGGCGGCAAGCGTCAGGCCGTGCTCGACGGCGCGGTCGCGCTCGAGGAACAAACCCCCGTCGGAGAAGGAGTCGTCGGTGACGTTCACGACTCCCATTACCGTCACGCCTGTTGGGTTCACTTCCGCAAGATCAGATCCAAGGCCTCGGACCGCGATGCCGCATCGCACTTGAACTGTCCGCGCACCGCCGAGGTGGTGGTGATGGCACCGGGCTTACGCACGCCGCGCATCGACATGCACAGATGCTCGGCCTCGATGACGACGATGGCGCCGCGCGGATCGAGCTTGCGCATCAACGCATCTGCGATCTGCGCGGTCAACCGCTCCTGCACCTGCGGCCGCTTCGCATACAGGTCGACGAGCCTGGCGATCTTCGACAGCCCCGTCACCCTGCCGTCCACGCCGGGGATGTACCCGACGTGGGCGACGCCGTGGAACGCCACCAGATGGTGCTCGCAGGTGGAGTACAACGGAATCTGCTTCACCAACACCAGTTCGTCGTGCTGCTCGTCAAATGTGGTGTTCAGCACCGTGTCCGGGTCGGTGTAAAGCCCGGCGAACATCTCCTTGTAGGCGCGCGCGACTCGTGCCGGTGTCTCCTCGAGACCGTGCCGGTTGGGGTCCTCACCGACTGCGATCAGCAGTTCCCGGATCGCCGCCTCGGCGCGCGGTTGGTCGAACTCCGGGGTGGTGAACGTCGCGGAATTGTTGTGTGGCCGCGTCATTGAAGCCTCCGATTGGTATCAGCCATGGGCCGGCGGATTAGGCCGGTTCGATTCCTGGTCCGCGTCCTCGTTATTAGGACCGGGCGCACCGGACGGACCACCGTGCGGCGGCTGCGGGCCGGGGTAGGGATAGGGCTGATACGGCGGATAGGGCTGTTGCCATCCGGTCGGTGGTGGCGGCGGGTACCACTGACCCGGCGGATACTGGCCGGGCGGGGGTGGCGGCGGCCAGCCCGGCGCGTGCCAGCCGGCGGGGGCGCCGTAGTCGGGCTGTGTGGGACCGTTCGGCGGAGTCCCGTTGGCGCCGACACCGTTCGAGCCGTTCGGTCGTTGTGCTTCGGCAGCTCGAGAGGCCGCAGCGATCGCCGCCTTGAATGCCGGCTCGGGCACCGGCTTCGGCCACTCCTCGCCGCGCTCGATCGCCAGTTCGCCGGGCGTCTTGATCGGCGGCTTGTCGGACGGGACCCGACCACCGAAGTCGTCGAACATCGTCAACCGCGGCCGCTTCTTGACGTCGGAGAAGATGGCTTCGAGTTCGGCGCGGTGCAGCGTCTCCTTCTCCAGCAGTTCGCCTGCCAATGTGTCGAGGACGTCGCGGTACTCGGTGAGGACCTCCCAGGCCTCGGTGTGGGCGGCCTCGATAAGCTTGCGGACTTCGTCGTCGATGATCTGTGCGACCTCGTGGGAATAGTCGGCTTGCGTACCCATGGTGCGGCCGAGGAACGGGTCGCCGTGCTCGGTGCCGTAACGAACGGCGCCGAGCCGCGAACTCATGCCGTATTCGGTGACCATCGAGCGGGCGATCTTGGTCGCCTGCTCGATGTCGGAAACCGCACCGGTGGTCGGCTCGCGGAACACCAACTCTTCGGCGGCGCGTCCGCCCATCGCGAATACCAGCCGGGCGATCATCTCCGAGCGGGTCATCAGGCCCTTGTCGTCCTCAGGCACAGACATCGCGTGGCCGCCGGTGCGCCCACGCGCCAGGATCGTCACCTTGTAGATCGGATCGATGTCGGGCATCGCCCAGGCGGCCAGAGTGTGGCCGCCTTCGTGATAGGCGGTGATCTTCTTCTCGTGCTCACTGATGATGCGGCTCTTGCGGCGCGGACCGCCGACGACGCGGTCGACGGCCTCCTCCAGTGCAGCGCCGGTGATGACGGTGCCGTTCTCGCGGGCGGTCAGCAGGGCGGCCTCGTTGATGACGTTGGCCAGGTCGGCACCGGACATGCCGACGGTGCGCTTGGCCAGCCCTTCGAGGTCGGCGTCGGGGGCGATGGGCTTGCCCTGCGAGTGCACCCTGAACACTGCGCGACGGCCGGCCAGATCCGGATTGGACACCGGGATCTGACGGTCGAAACGGCCGGGCCGCAGCAGGGCCGGGTCGAGGATGTCGGGCCGGTTGGTGGCCGCGATCAGGATGACGCCCTGGCGCTCGCCGAAGCCGTCCATCTCGACAAGCAGCTGATTCAGCGTCTGCTCACGTTCGTCGTGACCGCCGCCGAGCCCGGCGCCACGCTGGCGACCGACGGCGTCGATCTCGTCGACGAAAATGATGCAGGGGCTGTTCTGTTTGGCCTGCTCGAAGAGGTCACGCACGCGTGAGGCGCCGACACCGACGAACATCTCGACGAAGTCCGAGCCCGAGATCGTGAAGAACGGCACGCCCGCCTCGCCTGCGACGGCGCGGGCCAGCAACGTCTTGCCGGTGCCCGGCGGGCCGTAGAGCAGCACGCCCTTGGGGATCTTGGCGCCGAGCGCCTGATACCGCGACGGGTTCTGCAGGAAGTCCTTGATCTCGTAGAGCTCCTCGACCGCCTCGTCGACACCCGCCACATCGGCGAACGTGGTCTTCGGCATGTCCTTGTTGAGCTGTTTGGCGCGCGACTTGCCGAACCCGAAGCCCATCCGGCCGCCGGTCTGCATGCGGGAGAACATCACGAACAAGCCGACAAGGAGCAGCAGCGGCAGAAGGTAGATGAGCAGCGAGCCGAAGATGCTGCCCTGGTTCACGACGGTGTTGACCTTGGCGTTCTTGGCGCTCAGCGCGTTGAACAGGTCCACCCCGAACCCGGTCGGGTACTTCGTGATGATCTTGTCGCTGTCTTCTGTGTCGCTGTTGCCGCTCTTCAGCTCAAGGCGCACCTGCTGCTCGCGGTCGTCGATCTGAGCGGTCTTGACGTTGTCGCTGTTGATCTGGGCCATCGCCACCGAGGTGTCGACCGGCTTGTAGCCGCGGGTGTTGTCACTGAAGTAGAAGAACGACCAGCCCAGCAACAGCACAACCGCGATCACGGTGAGCGTGCGAATCACATTTTTACGGTTCATCAAGCATCGGCCGAGGACGGCCACGTCCTTCCATACGCGCAGCTGGAATAGTCAAGGCTACCGCTTGACCAACGCTCGGCAGTTCCCGACGGTTCGCTTGGCGTTCGCTGGGCGACCGTCATCGGGTGTGCGGATTCGTGCGGGACGCGCCGCGACGGCGTATGGAAGCGCATACTCGCGGGGCCTTTCCGACCCGCACGGCCTGTGCTTGGCTGAAATCGTGCTCACCTCGACCGAGCGGTTAGTTGAGATGAACGGCGTCGCATTGCGGCTGTACGAGGCAGGCGACCGGGGAGCACCCGTCGTCGTATTGGCCCACGGTTTTCCGGAGCTGGCCTACTCCTGGCGACACCAGATCCCCGTGCTCGCCGACGCCGGCTACCACGTGCTGGCGCCCGACCAACGCGGTTATGGCGGCTCCAGCCGACCCGAGGCCGTCGAGGACTACGACATCCACGCCCTCACCGGCGACCTCGTCGGTCTGCTCGACGACGTCGGCACGGAGGAGGCGGTGTTCATCGGCCACGACTGGGGCGCCATGGTCGTGTGGCACACCGCGGTGCTGCACCCGGAGCGCGTCAGAGCGGCCGCGGGCCTGAGCGTGCCGCCGATTCCCCGCGCCCGGTCACGGCCCACCGAACGCTGGCGACAGAAGTTCGGCGATGACTTCTACATGCTGCGCTTCCAGGAACCCGGCCTCGCGGACGCCGAGATGGAGGCCGACGTCGCCGCCACCATGAGTGGAATGTTCGCCGGGCTGCTGGACGGTCCCGCGACGGTGCCCGACTGGATCAGCGCCGACGAGTTCGAGTACTACGTGACCGAATTCAGCAGGACCGGATTCACCGGCGCACTGAACTGGTACCGCAACTACGACCGCAATTGGGAGTCGACGCCACAGCTCGCCGACGCGAAGATCACCGTGCCCGCGCTGTTCGCGAGCGGCACGGCCGACCCGGTCGGTCCGACGATGAATCCGGCCCGCGCCCGCGAGGTGGCTGCGGGCCCATACACCGAAACGTGGATCGAGGGCGCTGGGCACTGGGTGCAGCAGGAGCGCCCCGAAGAGGTCAACCGGATCCTGCTGGCATTCCTTCGCGAAGTGGAGCAGTCATGACGGATAAGCCACTGCGGTTCGGGGTGTTCATCACCCCGTTTCACCCCGTGGGCCAATCTCCCACCACTGCACTGGAATACGACCTCGAGCGAACCGTCGCGCTGGACAGGCTCGGCTTCGAGGAAGCGTGGTTCGGTGAGCATCACTCCGGCGGCTACGAACTGATCGCCTGTCCAGAGGTGTTCATCGCCGCGGCCGCCGAACGCACCAAGCACATTCGGCTGGGCACCGGCGTGGTGTCGCTGCCCTATCACCATCCGTTGATGGTGGCCGACCGGTGGGTGCTGCTCGACCACATCACCCGCGGCCGCGTCATGTTCGGCACCGGACCAGGCGCACTGCCGTCGGACGCCTACATGATGGGCATCGATCCCGTCGAACAGCGCCGCATGATGCAGGAGTCGCTCGAGGCCATCCTCGCCCTGTTCCGCGCCGCACCCGACGAGCGCATCAGCAGGCATTCCGATTGGTTCACCTTGCGCGACGCGCAGCTCCACATCCGGCCATACACCTGGCCGTACCCCGAGATATCCACGGCGGCAATGATTTCCCCGTCCGGGCCCCGGCTGGCAGGCGCACTCGGCACGTCGCTGCTGTCGCTGTCGATGTCGGTGCCTGGCGGGTACGCCGCGCTGGAGAACGCCTGGCAGGTCGTCGTCGACCAGGCCGAGAAGTCGGGACGAGACGAGCCCGACCGCGCGAACTGGCGGGTGTTGTCGATCATGCACCTGGCCGACACATGCGATCAGGCCATCGACGACTGCACATACGGCCTGCAGGATTTCGCGAACTACTTCGGCGCGGCGGGCTTTGTGCCGCTGTCCAATTCCGTCGAAGGTACGCAGTCGCCGCGAGAGTTCGTCGCGGAGTACGCGGCCAAGGGCAACTGCTGCATCGGCACACCGGGCGACGCGATCGCCCACATTCAAGACCTGCTGGAGACGTCTGGCGGCTTCGGGACCCTGCTGCTGCTCGGCCACGATTGGGCCTCGCCGCAGGCCACCTACCACTCCTACGAGCTGTTCGCACGCGAGGTCATGCCGCATTTCAAGGGCCAGCTGACCGCGCCGCGGGCGTCGCACGACTGGGCCAAGGGGATGCGCGATCAGCTGCTCGGCCGCGCGGGCGAAGCGATCGTCAAAGCGATCAATGAACACACCGACGAAATCAAGCTGAAGAAGGAGCAGTAATGCGCGCCTCTGTGCTGCGCGACGGGCGAATGATCCTTCGCGACGACGTCGCCGAGCCGGTGCCGGGGCCGGGGCAGGTCCTCGTCGGGGTGAAGGCATGCGGGATCTGCGGCACGGACCTGCATTTCGCGAAGCACGGCGCCCAGATGGTACGACTGACAAAAGAAATGACGGGCATGCCGATCGAGGGCGGGCTGCCCGTCGACCTGTCCGACGATGTGTTCATGGGTCACGAGTTCAGCGCGGAAGTGCTCGAGGCAGGGCCCGATACAGACGCGCCAACACCGGGAACATTGGTGACTTCGCTGCCTGTGCTGTTGTCCCCCAAGGGTTTCGAGCCAATCGTGTCGAGCAATACCGTCATCGGCGGCTACGCCGAGCGGATGCTGTTATCGGCGCCGCTGCTCCAGACCATCCCCAACGGGCTTGACCCGCGTCGCGCATCCCTCACCGAACCCATGGCGGTCGGCCTGCACGCGGTCAACAAGTCGTCGATCCAACCCGGTGAAGTGGCCCTTGTGATCGGCTGCGGCCCGATCGGCCTTGCCATCATCGCCGCACTCCGCCTTCGAGGCGTGGAAAGCATTGTGGCTGCCGACTATTCGCCGAAGCGGCGTGGGCTCGCGACGACGATGGGCGCACACCAGACGTTGGATCCGGCGCTGGGATCACCGTTCGACGACGTCAAGCCGTCGGTGGTGTTCGAGGCGGTGGGCGTCCCAGGGATCATCAACGACGTCATGCGGCGCGCACCCATTGGCACCAGGGTGATCGTGGCTGGCGTTTGCATGGAAGACGACGCCGTCTTGCCGCTGTTCGGCATAGCCAAGGAAATCAGTCTGCAGTTCGTGAACGCCTACGACGTGGCCGAGTTCGCCGAATCCTTGCGCGCAATCGCCGAGGGCGAAATCGACGTCGCGCCGCTGATCACCGGCGAGGTGGGGTTGGACGGCGTCGGTGCGGCATTCGACGACCTCGCCAGCCCAGATGAGCACTGCAAAATTCTGGTAACACCCTAGCCCGTAGCTTGAATTCCGCTGTGTGCCGAGCCTCACAGGCGCACAGCGGAATTGAGTAGTGCCGCCGGGCGCTTCGCCATTTGAAGCTTGCGCGAAAGGGGTCAGATGGTGACCAATCAAGAACGAATTGAGCGCCGGATCGCCGACCTCTACGCGAACGACCCGCAGTTCCGAAAGGCCAAGCCCATCGCCGAGGTGATCGAGGCGGCAAGCAAGCCGGACCTTCGGCTGGTGGAGATTCTGCAAACCCTCGTCGAGGGCTATGCCGACCGCCCCGCGCTCGGGCATCGCGCGCGGGAATTGGTGACCGACACCACAACCGGCCGCACCACCGATCGCCTGCTGCCCCGCTTCGACACGATCACGTACCGAGAGGTCTGGGACCGCGTCGGCGCCATCGCGACCGCCCTGCACGACGACTCGAGCGCCCCGGTGAGGGCGGGCGACTTCATCGCCACGATCGGCTTCTCCAGCCCCGACTACCTGACGGTCGACCTGGCGAGCAACTACCTCGGCCTGGTGTCCGTGCCGTTGCAGCACAACGCGCCGGTCTCCCAACTCCGGCCGATCATCGCCGAGACCGAGCCCACGGTCATCGCGGTCGGGGCCGAGTACCTCGACCTCGCCGTCGAATCGGCACTCGAAAGCACATCGCTGCGCAGGCTTGTGGTTTTCGACTACCGGCCCGACGTCGACGACGAACGGGAAAGCCTCGAGCGGGCCAAGGCCAAGCTGACAGAGGCGGGCCTTGCGGTGGCAGTCGACACGCTCGCCGAGGTCGTCGAGCACGGACGGTCCTTACCCCGGGTGCCCGCGGACACCACCGGCACCGGCGACCGGCTCGCGATCGTCATGTACACCTCGGGGAGCACCGGGGCTCCCAAGGGCGCCATGCTCACCGAGCAGATCATCGGCCGGCTGTGGACCGCGGACTTCGCCCCGCCCACCGGCGGAGCGGTATTCAATGTCAACTTCATGCCGCTCAACCACGTCGGCGGACGGCTGCCCATCATGGCGGCCTTCCTGGCGGGCGGCACAAGCTATTTCGTGCCCGAATCCGACCTTTCGACGCTGTTCGACGACTGGACCCTGGTACGTCCCACCGACATCCCGTTGGTACCGCGCGTCGTCGACATGCTGTTCCAGCGGTACCGCAGCGCCGTCGACCGGTTCGTCGCCCAAGGCTCCACCGTCGAAAACGCCGAAGCGGCCGCCACAACCGAGCTGCGCGATGATGTCCTCGGCGGACGGGTGATCGGGGGCTTCGTCGCCACCGCACCGCTGGCGGCGGAAATGAAGACGTTCATCGACGCCGTTCTCGGCGTCCACATCACAGACGGTTACGGCACCACCGAGGTCGGCGGCCTCACCAGAGACGGCGTCGTGATGCGCCCGCCGGTCATCGACTACAAGCTGGTCGACGTCCCCGAACTCGGTTACTTCCTGACCGACACGCCTCATCCGCGAGGCGAGCTGCTGGTCAAGACCCAGACGACGATGCCAGGGTACTACAAGCGTCCCGATGTCACCGCCGAGGTGTTCGACCCTGACGGTTACTACCGCACCGGCGATGTCGTCGCCGAGATCGCACCGGACCGGCTGGCGTATGTCGACCGAAGCAAGAACGTGCTCAAGCTTTCTCAGGGCGAGTTCGTAGCCGTCGCCAATCTGGAGGCCGTCTTCGCGGGCGCACCGCTGGTGCGTCAGATCTTCGTCTACGGCAACAGCGAACGCCCCAACCTGCTCGCGGTGATCGTTCCGACCGGTGAAGCGCTGCAGCGATTCGGTTCGGACACCGGCGCATTGAAGGCGGCGCTCACCGATTCGCTGCGCGAGACGGCGCGCGAAGCCGAGCTGCAGACCTACGAGGTGCCGGTCGACTTCCTGGTCGAAACCGAACCGTTCTCCGCCACCAACGGTCTGCTGTCCGGTGTCGGAAAGATATTGCGCCCCAGGCTGAAGGACCACTACGGCGAGCGACTGGAGCAGCTGTATGCCGAACTGGCCGCGGCCCGTGTTGACGAACTGCGGATCCTTCGCGAGAACGCCGCGAACCGTCCCGTACTCGAGAGCGTCACTCACGCCGCCCAGACGGTCCTCGGATCGACCGATGTCGACGTCAATCCCGACGACCACTTCACCGACCTCGGCGGCGACTCGCTGTCGGCGTTGACGTTCGCCAACCTGCTGCGGGACATCTTCGGCGTCGACGTGCCTGTAGGCGTGATCGTCGGGCCGACGAGTGACCTACGCCAACTGGCCGGCTACATCGAGGCCGAGCGCGAATCCGGCTCGACGCGACCGACATTCGCGAGTGTGCACGGGCAGGGCGCCACCGTGGTCCGTGCCAGCGACCTCACGCTCGACAAATTCATCGATGAAGCCACGCTGGCCGCAGCCCCGGGGGTCGCCTATGTGACCGGCGAGCCGAAGACCGTCCTGTTGACGGGCGCGAACGGCTGGCTCGGCCGGTTCCTCGCACTCGAACTCCTCGAGCGGGCCGCCCAGACCGGTGGCACGTTGATCACCGTGGTGCGCGGACGCGATGAAGCCGCCGCCCGCAAGCGGCTGGAAGCGGCGTTCGACAGCGGCGATCCGAATCTGCTGAAGCGATTCCGCCGACTGGCCGCTGACCATCTCGAGGTCATCCCGGGCGATATCGGCGAACCCAACCTCGGACTGGACGCGCTGACGTGGGATCACTTGGCCCACAACGTCGATCAGATCATCCACCCCGCCGCACTCGTCAATCACGTGTTGCCCTACAGCGAAGAGTTCGGCCCGAATGTGGTCGGCACCGCCGAGGTCATTCGGCTGGCGATCACGGCGCAGATCAAGCCGGTCACCTACCTCTCGACCGTCGCGGTCGCGATGTCGGTTGCCGCACACGACTTCGTCGAGGACGGCGATATCCGCGAGGTCAGCTCGCAACGCCCCGTCGACAGCAGCTACGCCAACGGCTATGCGAATAGCAAGTGGGCAGGCGAGGTGCTGTTGCGCGAGGCCCACGATCTCTGCGGCCTGCCCGTCGCAGTGTTCAGGTCCGACATGATCCTCGCCCACCGGCGGTACGAGGGTCAGTTGAACGTTCCGGACGCCTTCACCCGGTTGATTCTCAGCCTTCTTGCAACCGGTATCGCGCCCCGCTCGTTCTACGAGACCGACGCCGACGGCAGGCCGCAGCGTGCTCACTACGACGGGCTGCCTGCCGATTTCGTGGCGGAGTCGATCATCACGCTCGCCGCGACAGCGACGGACGGGTATCGGTCGTACGACGTGATGAACCCCCACGACGACGGCATCTCGCTGGACACGTTTGTCGAATGGCTCGTCAGCGCCGGCCACAAGATCGCCTGGATCGACGACTACGACGAGTGGCTCAGCAGGTTCGAGACCGCGTTGACGGGCCTGCCCGAACAGCAGCGGCGAAACAGCGTGCTGCCGTTGCTCGACGCCTACCGCAAGCCCGAGCGGCCGGTGCGCGGAGCCATCGCGCCGACCGAGGTGTTCCGCGGCGCTGTGCAGGCGGCCAAGGTGGGCCCCGACGGCGACATCCCGCACATCACGGAGTCCCTGATCGACAAGTACGTGTCCGACCTGCAGCGTCTCAGCTTGGTGGATTAACAGCTTCGTGAGTTTATTTACAGCACGCGGGCACATCGGCCCGATAATGTCTGTCCCATGAGTGCACGACACGAGTCCGGAGCCGTCCTCGCCGAGTGGGAGCAGGCTGAGATCAAGCGTGCCAACGACTCCGGGCTGGTGCCAGTGGTGTTCGTACACGGACTGTGGTTGCTCTCCGGCAGCTGGCAGAAGTGGCGCGATCTGTTCGAGGGAAACGGCTACACCACAGTGGCGCCGGGCTGGCCCGACGACCCCGCGACAGTCAAAGAGGCTTATGCCAACCCGGATGTGTTCGCACACAAAAAGGTTCAGCAGGTCACCGACCACTATCTCAATGCGATATCCGAGCTGGATCGCAAGCCTGTGGTGGTCGGCCACTCTTTCGGCGGACTGATCGCGCAAAAGATCGCGGGTGAAGGCGTCTCGGCCGCGACCGTAGCCATCGACAACGCGCCCTTCAAGGGTGTTCTCCCGCTCCCGGTCTCAGCTCTCAAGTCGTCGGCGCCCGTTCTCGGCAACCCCGCCAACCGTGGCAAGGCGATCGCCTTGACGTTCGACCAGTTCAAGTACGGCTGGGCCAACAACCTCGACGAGGCCGAGGCCAAGGAGCTGTACGAGACCTATCACGTGCCCGCGCCGGGCGCTCCCCTGTTCCAGGCGGCGGTCGCCAACTTCAACTTGTTCGGCGGCGAGACAAGGGTCGACCACAAGAACCCCGACCGCGGGCCGCTGCTGATCATCGCGGGAGAAGCCGACAACACGGTGCCGCTCGCAATCACGGAGGCGAGCTACAAGATCCAGGCGAAGAATCCAGGTGTCACCGAGATCGCGCGGATCGAAGGCCGCGGACACTCGCTGACCATCGACCACGGTTGGCAGGAGGTCGCCGAGACCGCCGTGGCGTTCGTAAAGCGGTTCGTCTAGCGACTCAACCTGCTCTGATCGCGGGGTGCTCTAGGCTGCCAGGCATGCCGATCGCAGCGAGAGCGAAGCTTCCGACCCGCCTGATCGTCCTCGCTGTGGCGGGGCTGGCCACGCTCGGCCTGTCGGGCTGCGATGCGAAGTCATCGTCCGGGCCCTCGATCATCCCGACCGCAAGCTCGGACACCCGGCAGGTGACCGTCGTCGGCTCCGGTGAAGTGCAGGGCACGCCCGACACGTTGACGGCGAACGTCTCGATTCAAGCCAACGCACCCGATGTCACCGCCGCCATGAACCAGACCAGTGACCGGATGCAAGCGGTGATCAACGCCCTGACGAGCTCCGGTATCGATCGCAACGACATCGCCACGACCAACGTGACCTTGCAGCCCCAATACGGCGGCAGCGACAACCCGAACGCGATCGTCGGCTACCAGGCGAGCAACTCGATCAACGTCAAGATCCGCAATCTGAACAATGCGTCGCAGACGCTGGGGCTGATCGGCACCACCGGCGGCGACGCCACCCGCATCAACTCCGTGAGCTACTCCATCGATGACGACTCGCAGCTGGTGAAAGACGCCCGGACCCGCGCCTTCGACGACGCCAAGGACCGTGCCGGACAGTACGCTCAGTTGTCGGGATTGACTCTGGGCAAGGTCATTTCGATCTCCGAGTCGTCCGGGACCACACCGCCGACGCCGACCCCGGCGCCGATGCCGCGGGCGGCCATGGAAGCCGTGCCGGTCGAACCGGGCCAGCAGACCATCGGCTTCTCGGTGACGGTGATCTGGGAGCTGACTTAGTCCGCGGGGGCGATATCGACCGGGATGCCGTTGAGCACGGCCGTGCCCGACAGCGGATCGAGCCGATTGCCGTCGTTGAGCTGGTTGACGTTGACGCCGGGCTGCCCTGCCGCGACGCCCTGCCGCGTGCCGCCGCGGTTGTGACCCCAGCCGTGCGGCAATGACACCACGCCGCGCCGCATCCCCGGCATCGGCTCGACCGGGGCCAGCAGTTCGCCGCCCGGCCCTTTGACCTTGGCGGTGTCGGCGAGCCCGAGGTCGGCGGCGTCGTCGGGATGGATCTGCAGCGTGCACCGGTTCGTCCCGCCACTCAACGCGGGCACGTTGTGCATCCAGCTGTTGTTGGAGCGTAGGTGACGACGACCGATCAGCACGAAGCCGTCGGCACCCCGACCGAGCGAGTCGCGAAGTCGCGCCGCGTCGGCGACCATCGGCTCTGGTGCGAGTTCGATTCGGCCGCTTGTTGTTCGGAGCACTTCGGGTAGCCGGGGCTGCAGCGGACCGAGGTCGATTCCGTGCGGTGCGGCCTTGACGCGATCGAGTGTGAGACCGTCGGGTTTGGCGCCGAACGCGTCGCCGTACGGGCCGAGCCGCAGCATCATGTCGAGGCGGCGTTCGTATCCCGGGCCCTTAGCCAGCATCGCGGTCAACTCGTCCACAGCACGACCGGCCACCGGCGAGGTCGGGTCGGCGGATTCTTTGGCCAGCGTCGTCGCGATCACCTGCTCGTCGACGAGCGACGGATCACCGTCCACGCCGATGCCATACAGGATCAGCGCGATGCGGGACAGGATCTCCGCCTCGCCAGGCCGGCCGTTGAGCGGCAAGACCGGCGGCGAGTACCGAACGTTATTACGGACCGCGAGGTTGTTCAGCGCGAAATCGAAATGCGGGCTCTGCGACGGGGGCGGCGGCGGAAGGATGACATCCGCGTGCCGCGTGGTCTCGTTGAGATACGGGTCGATGCTGAGCATGAATCCGACGGCGTCGAGCGCGCGGTCGAGCCGGTCGCCGTCGGGCGCAGACAGCACGGGATTTCCTGCGATGGTGATCATCGCCTTGATCTGACCGTCGCCCGCGGTGTCGATCTCTTCGGCCAGCGCGGCGGCGGGCAGTTCGGACAGGGCTTCCGGGTAGCCCGACACCCGGCTGTGCCAGCGGCCGGTCTTGAAGCCGCGGCCCGCCTTCGGTGGCCGCGGTGCGGGCACCGCAGGGCCGAGCGGGAACATCGCGCCGCCGGGGCGGTCGAGGTTGCCCGTCAAGACATTGACGACATCGACCAGCCAGCTGCCGAGCGTTCCGAATTCGACTGTGGAAGTGCCTATTCGGCCGTAGACGGCGGCCGTCGGCGATGCGGCCAGCTCGCGGGCCAGCGTGCGAATCTCGTCGGCGGGCACGCCGCAGTACTCGGTGACGTCCTCGGGTGCGAAGCCGGCGGCAAGGCCGCGGACGTCGTCGAACCCGTTGACGTGGTCGGCCAGTCCCCCGAGATCCGTTGCGACAAGGCCCTCCTCGAAGAGCACGTGCACGACGGCGAACAACAGCGCCGCGTCGGTGCCGGGGCGCGGAGCGATGTGGCGGTCGGCGAGTTCGGCTGTCCGTGTGCGTGCGGGATCGATCACGATGAGCTTGCCACCGCGCCTGCGCAGCGCCCGCAGCTTGCCGGGGAAGTCGGCGGCGGTGGCCAGGCTGCCGTTGGACACAAGCGGATTTGCGCCGATGACGACGAGATAGTCGGTGCGATCGAGATCGGGCACCGTGAACGCGACCGGGCTGCCGAACATATGGCCCAGCGCAACGTGTTTGGGCATCTGGTCCAGCGTGCTGGCGGAGAACACCTGGCGGGTGCCGAGGCCGCGGATGAGCAACGGCGGGTACAGGCTGCCCGCGACGGTGTGTGCGTTCGGGTTGCCCAGATACACCCCGACCGACGCCCCGCCGTGCTCGCGGATCACCGCGCCCAGCCGGTCTGCGACGACGGCGAACGCCTCGTCCCACGTCGCTTCGGTCAATGCGCCGTCACGGCGGACCATCGGCCGAGTCAGTCGGTCGGGATCGTTGTCCAGTTCGGCGAAGCTGGCGCCCTTCGGGCAGATGAAGCCGGCGCTGAACACATCGGCTCCGTCGCCGCGGGTACCGGTCACCCGGCCGTCCTCGATCGTGAGCGTCAGCCCGCAGGTGGCCTCACACAACGGGCAGATGCGAAGAGCTGTTTCGCTCATGTCCTCACCTTTCACCGCGAAACGGAATTCCAGCAGGCCCTCACTCGAACTTCGTCTGGTGGAATTCCGTTTCGCGTCAGAACTCCTCGTACACCTTCGGGTCGAGTGTGCCGATATACGGCAGGTCGCGATAACGCTCGGCGTAGTCGAGGCCGTAGCCGACGACGAATTCGTTGGGGATGTCGAAGCCGACGTATGCCATGTTTACGTCGTCGCGCACGGCTTCGGGTTTCCGCATCAGCGCGCACACCCGCAGCGATCTCGGATGCCGCGTCGCGAGGTTTCGCAGCAGCCAGGACAGGGTCAGCCCGGAGTCGACGATGTCCTCGACGATCAGCACGTCCCGATCGTTGATGTCGCGGTCGAGGTCCTTGAGGATGCGCACCACGCCCGACGAGGACGTCGACGAGCCGTAGGAGCTGACCGCCATGAACTCCAGCTGGGTCGGCAGCGGTATCGCCTTGGCCAGGTCGGTGACGAAGAAGACCGCGCCCTTCAGCACCGTGACCAGCAGCAGGTCCTGGCCGCTTGCGTCGATGGTGTCCCGGTAATCCGCACCGACCTGAGCACCCAGCTCGGCCACGCGTGCCTGGATCTGATCCTCGGAGAGCAACACCGATTTGATGTCGCCCGGGTACAGCTCCTCAGATGGCACGTCCACAGCGTGCCACGTGTCCCCGTCCTCGACCAACGTGAGTTCGCCCTAACTACTCGAGACCGGTTCCCGATGCAGGGTCAGCACCCCGCCGCTGCGGCCCGCGATTAGCCGTTGGCTGCGCAGCGGGGAGCCGACCGCGACCCCGCCCTGACCGCGCCAAGCGGTGACCAAGGTGTCGACGCCGCGGATCTGCTTGTCGGTCAGATCGCAGGCGCCGCCCGCCAGCAGCCAGCTGCGGATGACCCTTCGTCGGACCGCCTCCGGCAACACTGTCAGGTGCGTGGTGTCGAGAGCCGTCGCCAGTGATTGCCGCTTCCAGCGCCCACTGCGCGAGTTCGTCGAGTGTCTCGGAGTCCTCGCGCAACGCGATCGCCGTGCGGGCCAGCGCCTCGGCCACCCCGCCGCCCAGCACGTCCTCGAGCAGCGGCAGCACCTCGGCGCGCAGCCGGGTGCGGGTGTACCGGCGGTCGGTGTTGTGCGGATCGTGCCACGGGTCGACCTGCATTTCGGCGCACGCGTCGTGGGTGATCGCGCGTCGAACGCCCAGCAGCGGGCGGTACCACGGCGGGTCGACGGGCCGCATACCTGCGATCGACCGCGGGCCCGAGCCGCGACCGAGCCCCAGCAGGACCGTCTCGGCCTGGTCGTCGAGGGTGTGCCCGAGAAGCACCGGGGCGTCGCCACGCGCTTCGTCGAGTGCGCGGTAGCGGGCGGTTCGCGCGGCGGCTTCTGGCCCACCCGCTGTGCCGACGTCGACGGAAAGGATCTGCGCATCAACGCATCCCAGCGTTAAAGCCTGCTCTCGGGCGGTCTCCGCGACCCGATGCGAATCCGGTTGCAGTTGGTGGTCGACGATCAGCGCGGTGGTCGGCTTCAGTTTGGCGGCGACGGCGGTCAGGGCCAGTGAGTCGGGGCCACCCGACAGCGCGACGCACCACCGGTCATCAGCGGCGGCGTAGCGGCGGGCGAACGCGGCGACCGCGTTCTGCAACGCGGTCAGAGCACCCTGTCGATCCATCGCTGAGGCTCTTCGATTTCGGTTGGCAGCGGCAGTGTTTCAGGCCCCGACCAGATCGCGTTGAACCGGGCCATGCCGACTTTGTCGACCACGTGATCGACGAACGCCTTGCCGCGGGTGTACTGGCTCATCTTGGCGTCGATGCCGAGCAACGCCCGCAGCACCCGTTGCAGCGGAGGTTGCTTGCGGGTGCGCCGCTCGTTGAATCGCCGCCGGATGGTGACCACCGAGGGCACCACGGCGGGCCCGACGGCGTCCATCACATGGTCGGCGTGACCTTCCAGCAGTGTGCCCAGCATCAGCAATTGGTCCAGCGCCTGCTGTTGCGGTTCGGACTGCACCGCCCGCAGCACGCCGAGGATTCCGGTCGAATTCGGTTCGGCCGGAACACCATCGCGGCGATCGCGGACGAAGCCGGCCAGCCTGCCGATGACTTCGGTGATGTCTTCGCCGGTCTCCTGCGTCAGCACCGACAGCGCATTCGACATGTGGTCGGCCAGCCACGGGTTCGCCCGGAACTGCACGCGATGAGTGACCTCGTGCAAGCACACCCAGAGCCGGAAGTCCGCGGGCTGCACCCGAAGCTGCCGCTCTACGGAGATCACGTTGGGGTACACCAGAAGCAGCTCACCGCCGCCAGGCCCGAACGGGTCGTACTGACCGAGGATGCCTGATGAGATGAACGCCAGCACCGCGCCGGTCTGCGCGCCCGTGACGCGGCCCGTGATGAAGTGCGGCCGGTCGCCGTTGTCGGATCCGCCGGTCATCACGCGCATGGATTGGGTGGCGGCGCGGATCCACTGTGTGCGGTCGATGATGCGCGCGTCGGGTAGCTCGCCGCCCTCGTTCAGCCCCGTCACCTCGCGCACCGGCATTTCTGCGCGCAACGCCGCGCTGGCCAGTTGGTCGATGACCTGGCGGCGGGTGTAATCGGTCGCCGCGGGTCCCGGCCGGACCAGCTTCGCTCCGACCGTCGCGGCGAAACCCCAGTCGACGGCACGGCCCACGTTGATCTTGGACGTGCTCATGTGCCGCACCCGCATGACCGCAGCGTCGCTGCGAACGCATCGATCGCCGTGCGTCCCGTCGGGCCCGCGTTGTTGGAGATCAGTGCGAACGTCAGCACCCGCCCGCTGGAGTCGGTGACGATGCCGACCAACGAATTGGTACCCGTCAACGACCCGGTCTTGGCGCGCAGCCAGCCGGCCGATGCGCGTCCGGCGTCGTCCAGGAACCGGTTGGACAACGTGCCGCTGCCTCCGGCGATGGGCAACAGGTCGACCAGCGGCCGCAACTTCGGCTGATCGTCACCAGCGGCCGCATTGACGGTCTGGTCCAGGGTTTCGGCGGTCAGCCGATCCTCGACGGACAATCCACTGCAATCCACCAGATGGGCGCCACCGGTGTCGATGTGGGCGGACTTCAACTCGCCGAGCACCGCGGCGACGGACCCGTCGAAGCTCTGCGGTTTCCCTTGTGCCGCAGCCACTTCCCGCGCAGTCGACTCCGCCATCACGTTGTCGGACTCGTTCATCAGCTGGCGCAATCGCTCGATCAGCGGTGGCGACTGCACCGAGGCGATCTCCTTGTCGCCGTCGAGAGACGCGGGCAGCACTGTCACGGTGGCAGGGTCGACGCGCAGCGCGACGGCCAGCGCGCGACCGGCGTCGAGCGCGGGGGTCCTGGAGCGGGCGGAGTCGACGCTGACCGGCTGGGTCCGGCCGCCGTCGAGCATCACCGCTTCCATCGGCGCGATGTCCCCGCCGTCGATGTCGAGCGGATCCCAGCCGGGCGCCATCGTCGGCCCGCTGTAGGCGCTGATATCCACTTGCACCGCGGTCACCTTGACACCGCTGCGCCGCACCTGGTCGGCGAGGTCGCTGATCCGCGCCGCGCCCTTGTACCAGGTGTCCTGGCCGGGGGGTGCCGCTGACAGCGTCGGGTCACCGCCACCCTTGAGGACCACCACACCGGGCCGTTGATCGGACGTGACGACCTTCGTCGTGAGCCGGGCATCGCGGTCCAAGCCGAGAAGCGCAGCGGACGTCGTCAGCACCTTGGTCACCGACGCAGGTTGCATCGGCACATCGGCACCCTGTGCCCACAGCTGATCACCGGTCTCAGCGTCGGTGATCCTGCCGGTGAAGGCACCCAGATTCGGGTCGGCGAGCGTCAGCGCCAGCGTTTGGGCGAGCTTGTCCGCCGTGGGTTTCTGCGCCGTGTCCGCCACCGGCTTGATCGCCGGGTTGGCCGTCGCAGCCGCAGGTGCGGGTGGAAGCGCGACGTTCTTGGAGTGGCCACCCTTCGTCAGCGCCGCGGCGACCACGACTGCAGTGACCACCAGCACAACGGCCACCCCCACTGCAATGTGGGTGGACCGTCGCCACTGTGTGGGCCCCATGGTTCTCCTGCCTCTGGCCTGCCCAAGCAGGGTATCCGCTGTAGGAAGGTGACAGGTCAGCGGCGTCTGCGCCCGTTGACCGCACGCTGCGCTTCCAGGGGAATGGCCCGGCTGCCCGACCCCTCTATTAGGGTGACGACCGTCCCCGAAGACGACTGCACAGGACAAGGAGCCGCGACGGTGGAGTTTGACGTTGTCATCGAGATCCCGAAGGGCTCGCGCAACAAGTACGAGGTCGACCACGACTCCGGCCGGGTCAAGCTGGATCGCTACCTCTACACGGCCTTTGGCTATCCGACCGACTACGGGTTCATCGAGAACACGCTCGGCGAGGACGGCGACCCGTTGGACGCGTTGGTGCTGTTGCCCGAGTCGGTGTTCCCCGGGTGCATCGTCGAGGCCCGGCCGGTCGCCATGTTCCAGATGACCGACGAGGCGGGCGGCGACGACAAGGTGCTGTGTGTGCCTGCAGGCGACGGTCGGTGGGACCACATCAAGGACCTGGCCGACGTCCCGACGTTCGAGCTCGAGGCGATCAAGCACTTCTTCGTCCACTACAAGGACCTGGAGCCCGGTAAGTACGTCAAGGCCGCCGACTGGGCGGGCCGCGCAGAAGCCGAGGCCGAGGTGAACCGGTCGATCGAGCGATACAAGAAAGAGGGCCACTAAGCCCGTCTGCTCTGGAGGAGTTTTCTTCGCTGTAACACGGCGTAACGCCGGCGTGGTCTGACTTTCGGATCATGAGGATGTGTTGATGCATCAGGGCATGGGGTTAGGCGTCTTCAACGACATGCCCATGCGCCGCGCGGTGCACGCGCTGTACGAGTGTTGCTACAGCGTTCCGCTGGCCGCCGACTTGGCCCGCCGGCGTCCGTATTCCGACCACGACTCGTTGTTCCGGCAGGCCGACCAGTTGTTGTTCGCGCTGGGGGAACCGTCCATCGACTCGATCCTGCAGGCGTATCCCGACGTCGGCCGTCGGCCGGGCAGCGAGAAGTCGGCGGCCGAGCAGTGCGCGATCTGGGACGAGCGTGCCGAGGTGATGGACCAACTGGCCGCCGCGTCGCGAAACTATCTGGACCAGTTCGGCTTCGGCTTCGTCATGTTCGTCAACGGCTACTGCGCACAGGATGTGCTGGCGGCGGTGACCGATCGCATACACAACGACGTTGAGACCGAACGCAAAGTGGTCCGCAACGAGTTGGCGCGCATCAACCGCACTCGTCTGGAACGGATGCTGGGGCCCGAAGGCGGGTACGACAACTGGTGACCGCCCCGGCGGCGTAGTTTGCACGAATGACCAACGCCGTAAATGGCCACGCGGAAGCCCGATTCGACAAGGTCGCCGAAGCGCTGGGTGAGGAGCTCGCCAGCGGTAACGAGGTGGGCGCCGCGATCGCGATCGACGTCGACGGCGAGTCGGTGCTCGACATCTGGGGCGGCTATACCGACGCGGCGAAGACGGTGCCATGGGGCGAGGACACGATCGTCAACGTCTGGTCGAGCACCAAGACCGTGACGAGTATGTCCGCGCTGATGCTGGCCGATCGCGGTCTGCTCGACCTCGACGCACCCGTCGCGAACTACTGGCCCGAGTTCGCCGCCAACGGCAAGGAAGACGTCAGGGTGCGTCACCTGCTGTCCTACACCTCCGGTGTTGCCGGATGGCAGGAACAGATGACGACCGACGACCTTTTCGACTGGGACAAGGCGACATCGATGCTCGCCGCGCAGGCGCCGTGGTGGGAGCCGGGCACCGCGTCGGGCTACCACGCGCTCAACTACGGCTTCCTGATCGGTGAGCTGGTTCGCCGCACGGCAGGAACGTCGCTGAAGGACTTCGTGCGCGACGAGATCGCAGGCCCGCTCGGAGCGGATTTCCAGATCGGCGCCAAACCGGAGGACGCCGGACGCATCGCGCAGCTGATTCCTCCGCCGCCCTTCGACATTCCGTTCGACGCGCTGCCAGAAGACAGCCCGATGCGGAAGACGCTCACCAATCCCGCGCCGGAGGCGGACATCGCCCACACCACCGCGTGGCGGGACGCCGACCTCGGCGCCGTCAACGGACACGGCAACGCGCGCTCGCTGGCACGCATGTTGTCGCCGGTGTCGCGGGGCGGAGCCGCCAATGGTGTCGAGCTGTTGTCGGCGCCGACGATCGAGCGGATATTCGAAGTCCAGTCGCACGGACCGGATCTGGTGCTGGCTGCGCCGCTGAAGTTCGGTATCGGCTACGGCCTTGCCACCCCTGAGGTGCTGCCCTTCGTGCCACCCGGGGAGAGGGTTTGCTTCTGGGGCGGATGGGGTGGCTCGGTGGTGCTGATCAACCCGGACCGGCGCACGACCGTCACCTACGTGATGAACAAGATGGGGCAGGGCACTCTCGGCAATGAGCGCACTGCGCGCTACGCCACGCTGGTCTACGAGGCAATTTCCTGACGCTGGCATGCTGGCTGTGTGGATTCTTTGTTCCACTTCTGGTGGCTGATCTTTCCGCTCGGCGGCATGATCGGCGGGGGCGTGCGGGCGGTCGCCGCGGCCAATGAGCGGCGGGCGGACCGTCGGCTCGAGCGCTACCGGATCAAGCAGCAGACCAAGATCGCCGTCGCGGAGGCGGCCGGTCGGACGCGCACCAATGAGGTCAAGAACCGGCGCGAGCTGAAGCGGGTCATCGACCGGCACGGGCAGACCGACGCGCGATGGCTGGAGTACGAGATCGATGTCGCGAAGCTGCTCGATTTCCCGCTGATGACCGACATGCGCAACCCGCTGACGATGGAGTTCCACAAGGCGAGGCGACGCGCGGATCTTCTGCGGCCGGAGAACGCCGCCGATCTCGATGGGGACCGTGAGGCGCAGCTGGAGTACCGCGACGCCGTTCACGACTACGTGTCCGCGTTCGACGTCGCCGAGACCGAGGCGATCAGGCTGCGCCGCAGCACCTTTTCCGCCGACGACCAGCAGCGCATTGCGCGTGCGCAGAATCTGCTGAGGCTGGCCGAAGACGACGCCGCCACGCCGCAGGAGCGCCAGAACGCCTACACGCGGGCCCGAGTCGAGCTCGACGGGATCCTGGTGCTGCCGTCGGTCACCCGAGCGAGCATCGAACGCAAACTGGCCGGAGAGCTCGAGGCGTAACTCAGGCCGCGCCTGCCAGCGGCAGCCGCCGGGCGATGCGATCAAGCGCCGCGGCCGCCAGGCTCTGCATGTCCTGTTGCGGCGACGCCGGAATGAACGTCACGCCGTCAGCGACGTCCGCCATGAAAATGTCGGCGACGAGTCCGGCCAGCCCGTCGATGGTTCCGGCGTACTGCAGCGTTTCGGCATCGGGAGTCGGCATAGAATTTCGCGCGGAGCGAAAATCGGCGGCGACCGACACGGTGATGTCGAGGATCACCGCGACGTCGTCGGCGAACCTGCCGCGAGCCCGTCGCGCCTGCTGCAGGTCAGCCGCCGCAAGGCGCACCGTCGTGGCCTCGCCGGATGTCAGCTCGCTCCAGTTGTCGCCGGACGCGTCGGCCACGAAGAGCCGCAGCTCGTGCTGATTACTGCGTCCACGCGTCACGCCGACACGCTAAAAGGCCGATCGCGACGCGACAACGGTTGCGCTCAGCGAGAATCCAACACATGACCGACACCCACCTACCCGGTGTGTTCGGGGATCTGCAGCCGGTGCTCGGCGAGATGATCCTGATCGCCGCGGCGGTCTTCGCGGGTTCGGGCCATATGAACATCGCGTTGGTGATCCTGGTCGCTGTTCTCGGCGCCATCATCGGCGACAACATCGGCTTCGCCGTCGGACACTTCGACGGCCGCCCGCTCGTCGAGCGCTTCGGTCGCTACGTGGTCCTGACGCCCGAGCGCCTCGACCACGCCGAGGAGTACTTCAACGAGCACGGCGGCAAGATCGTCACCATCGCGCGGTTCATCGAGGGGCTGCGGCAGCTCAACGGATTCCTGGCCGGGATCGTCGGAGTGCACTGGGCGAAGTTCCTCGCCTTCAACGCGCTCGGCGCGGTGCTGTGGGTGTGCACGTGGGCCGGAGTCGGATACCTGGCCGGCGAGAACATCGTCGAGATCTTTGCCGCATTCGACCACTACAAGTGGTACGTCATCGCCGCGCTTGCCGTAGTCGTCGCAATTCTGATCACACGCCGTGTCAGGCGCAGACGCGCCCGTGCGTTGGCTTAGTACCTTGTAGGCGTGGCGATGCCGGAAATACCAGCGCAGTACGTTCAATCGCCGTACGCCCCTGAGCCGCGAACGCTCGTCGACATCCTGCACGACACCGCGGAGCGCTATCCGGATGCGGCCGCAATCGACGACGGCGAAGTGCAACTCACCTACAGCGAGCTGGTCTCCGACATCGAGGACAGCGTCGCGTGGCTGGCGGCCCGCGGGATCGGTCGCGGCGACCGCATCGGTATCCGCATGCCGTCGGGCAGCTACGCCCTCTACGTGGCGATCCTTGCCACGCTCGCTACCGGCGCCGCCTACGTGCCGGTCGACGCCGACGACCCCGACGAGCGGGCGGCGCTGGTGTTCGGCGAGGCGAATGTCGTCGGCGTCATCACCGAGCAGGGACTCGTCCGCGGGGCGGGCTACTCGCGTGGCTGGCGGGCTGCGCCGCCGCTGGGCCGCGACGATGCCTGGATCATCTTCACGTCCGGGTCGACGGGTACACCCAAGGGCGTCGCCGTCACACATCGCAATGCGGCCGCGTTCGTCGACGCCGAGGCACGGATGTTCCTGCAGGACAGTCCGATTGGCCCCGGCGACCGGGTGCTGGCCGGGTTGTCCGTCGCGTTCGACGCATCCTGCGAGGAGATGTGGCTCGCGTGGCGAAACGGCGCCTGCCTGGTACCGGCGCCGCGCTCGCTGGTGCGCAGCGGTATGGATCTCGGGCCGTGGCTGGTGTCGAAGGACATCACCGTGGTGTCGACGGTGCCGACGCTGGCGGCGCTGTGGCCTGCCGAGGCGTTGGAGGCGGTGCGGCTGCTGATCTTCGGCGGCGAGGCGTGCCCGCCGGATCTCGCCGAGCGGCTGGCCGCCGGGCCCGATGCCGCGGGCCGCGAGGTGTGGAACACCTACGGCCCAACCGAGGCCACCGTCGTCGCGTGCGCAGCCAAGCTCGACGGCATCAGCCCGGTCAGCATCGGGCTGCCGCTGCCCGGCTGGGATCTGGCCGTCGTCGACAAGGACGGCATCCCGGTCAACGTCGGCGAGGTCGGCGAGCTGGTGATCGGCGGCGTCGGGTTGGCCCGCTACCTGGACCCGGAGAAGGACGCGGAGAAATACGCGCCGATGCCCACGCTGGGCTGGAACCGCGCGTACCGCAGCGGTGATCTGGTGCGACTTGAGCCGGATGGCCTGATGTTCCAGGGCCGCGCCGACGACCAGGTCAAGGTCGGCGGACGTCGCATCGAACTCGGCGAGGTCGACGCGGCCCTGGTGAACCTGCCCGGGGTCAGCGGCGGCGCGGCGGCGGTGCGTAAGACCGCCAGCGGCACCCCGCTGCTCGTCGGCTACATCGCCAGCGCCGACCCCGAGTTCGACCTGGCCGCGGCGCGGACCTCGCTGACGGAGTCGCTGCCCGCGGCCCTGGTGCCGCGACTGGTGCTGGTCGACGAGCTGCCGACCAGGACGTCGGGCAAGGTGGACCGCGACGCGCTGCCGTGGCCGCCGCCCGGCGAACCCGAGGAGGAGGCGCCGGACCTCGGCGGCACGATGGGCTGGCTGGCCGGATTGTGGCGCGACGTGCTGGCCGCGCCGGTGGACGGTCCGGAAGCCGACTTCTTTGCGCTCGGCGGCGGCTCGCTGTCGGCGGCGCAGTTGGTCGCCGCGCTGCGCCAGCGGTACCCGCAGGTGACGGTCGCCGACCTCTACGACCATCCGCGGTTGGGGTCGCTGGCAGGCTTCCTCGACGAGATGGCTCCGCCGCCGCAGGTCGTGACGCGGGTGGTGCGGCCGATGCCGCTGCTGGCGCAGGCCTTCCAGGTGGTGATGTCGCTGCCGCTGGCCACGCTGACCGGCCTGCAGTGGGTCGTCTGGCTGGCGCTGATCAACAACCTCGTCGCGACCGTGAGCCACGCGCCGTGGCTGGCTCCGATCAACTGGTGGTGGATTCTCGGCGGGTTCGTGCTGTTCGTGACGCCTGCCGGGCGGATGGGGATCGCGGTGCTGAGCGCCCGAATGCTGATCGGCTTCCTCAAACCGGGCACGTACCGCCGCGGCGGTTCGGAGCACTTGCGGGTGTGGCTCGCCGAGCGGTTGGCCGACGCCAGCGGTGCGGAGAACCTGGCAGGCGCGCCGTGGATGGTTTATTACGCGCGAGCGCTGGGCAACAAGGTCGGCAAGGGCGTCGACCTGCATTCGGCGCCACCGGTGACCGGCATGCTCACTCTGGGCCACCGCAGTTCGATCGAGCCGGAGGTGGACCTGTCCGGGCACTGGATCGACGGCGACCACTTCCACGTCGGCAGGATCACGATCGGCGATGACGCCACCATCGGTGCGCGCACGACGCTGCTGCCGGATGCGACGGTGGGGAAGAACGCCGACGTCGCTGCGGGTTCGGGTGTGGTCGGCCGGGTGAAGAAGGGCCAGTACTGGAAGGGTTCGCCCGCCGTGAAGTCGGGTAAAGCTCGCCATCCGTGGCCGGAGGAACGGCCGGGGCGGGCGCCGTTCTGGGTGCTGGTCTACGGAGTGACGTCAATGCTGTTGGGCGCCTTGCCCCTTGCCGCGCTCGGGTGCGGGCTGGCCGTCGTCGGCTGGGCCATCCGGGGCTCCGCGTCGCTGACCGAAGCCATCGTCCCCGCACTGGTGTGGACGCCGGTGGCGACGCTGGTGGCGCTGATCGTCTATGCGGTGTTGACGGTCATCGGCGTGCGGATGCTGTCGCTGTGGCTACGCGAGGGTTATCACCCGGTCCGCAGCCGCAGTGGCTGGCAGATCTGGGCGACCGAACGCTTGATGGACGCCGCCCGGCACTATCTCTTCCCGCTGTACGCCAGCCTTCTGACGCCGACGTGGTTACGCGTGCTTGGCGCGAAGGTCGGCCGCGGCACCGAGATCTCCACGGCGCTGCTGACGCCGAAGTTCACCGTCATCGAGGACAGCGCATTCCTGGCCGACGACACCATGGTGGCGTCCTACGAGCTCGGTGGCGGCTGGATACACGTCGCCAAGGCGACGATCGGAAAGCGCGCGTTCCTTGGTAATTCCGGCATCACACAGCCCGGGCGCAAGGTGCCCGACGACGGGCTGGTCGCGGTGCTGTCGGCGGCGCCGCGCAAGTCGAAGGCCGGATCGTCGTGGCTGGGAAGTCCGCCGATTCGGTTGCGCCGCCAGCCGACCGCCGCCGACGCATTGCGCACGTTCCACCCGCCGGTCCGCCTGAAGGTCATGCGCGGTTTCGTCGAGACATGCCGGCTGGTGCCGGTGATCGTGACGTTCGCGATCGGCGCGGCGGTGCTGTTCGCCCTGCAATTTTTGGCCGTTGAGTTCGGTTGGCTGTGGGCGGCGCTCGGCAGCGGTGTCGTGCTGTTGGTCGCGGGAGCCGTTGCGGGCGCCATCGCGGTGATCGCGAAATGGGTTGTGGTGGGCAGAATCCGGGCCGTCGAACATCCGCTGTGGTCGCCTTTCGTCTGGCGCAACGAGGTGTCGGACACCTTCGTCGAAACGGTGGCAGGGCCCTGGTTTGCCCGCGCCGCGACCGGCACGCCGGTGATGAACCTGTGGCTGCGGGCGCTCGGCGCGAAGATCGGCCGGGGTGTCTGGTGCGAGTCTTACTGGCTCCCGGAGGCGGACCTGGTCACGCTGGAGAAGGGCGCCACCGTCAACCGCGGCTGCGTCGTGCAGACGCACCTGTTCCACGACCGCGTGATGCGGATGGACACTGTTGTCCTGGAGGAGGGTTCGACCTTGGGCCCGCATTGCGTCGCGCTGCCCGCGGCGCGGCTGGGCGCGGGCGCCACCGTCGGCCCGGCGTCGCTGGTGATGCGCGGCGACGAGGTTCCGCCGTCGACGCGTTGGCAAGGCAACCCGATCGCGCCGTGGAATGTGTTCCGCAAGAAGCGCGGTGATGCGCCGCCCGACAAAGCGCCGGAGGAAACCGCCGCGTGACTCGATCCAAGAAAGCGGCGAAAAAGGTTCCGGTCATCGACCCGTATCTGCCTCACAACGGCAATTTCGGATATCGCGTGTCGCGCTACGAACTCGATCTGGAGTACAAGGTCGCGATCAACCGGCTCGCGGGGACGGCGACCATCACCGCGGTGACGCTGGCGGCATTGCGAACGTTCACGCTGGATTTGTCCGATGCCCTCTCGGTGGCGAAGGTTTCAGTGAACGGCCGCAGGCCCGCCTCGTTCAGATGCTCTGGCAACAAACTTCACATAACGCTGTCTTCATCGCTGCCCGCAGGGGCGGCGATGACGATCGCTGTCCGCTACGGCGGAACACCTCGGCCGATCCGTTCTTACTGGGGTGAAGTCGGTTTCGAGGAACTCAGTGAAGGTGTACTGGTGGCTGGGCAACCCAACGGCGCCGCGTCCTGGTTTCCGTGCGACGACCACCCAAGCTCTAAGGCCAGCTACCGCATCCAGATCAGCACCGAGAACCCCTACCGGGCAATCGCCAACGGCGAGTTGAAATCTCGGCGGACCCGTGCGGCCATGACGACGTGGATCTACGAGCTGGCCGAGCCGACCTCGACGTACCTGATCACGCTTCAGATCGGTATGTATGAGGCGTATCGGTTGCAGAAGTCGCCGGTGTTGATGCAGGCCGCGCTGCCGCCTCGGTTGAAACGGAACTTCGATCACGACTTCGGCAGACAACCCGAGATGATGAAGCTGTTCGGCAAGCTGTTCGGACCGTATCCGTTGTCGACCGGCTACACCGTCGTCGTCACCGACGACGATCTGGAGATACCGCTTGAGGCGCAAGGTATTTCGATCTTCGGCGCCAACCATTGCGACGGCCAACGCGGCTCCGAGCGGCTGATCGCCCACGAGTTGGCGCATCAGTGGTTCGGCAACTCGGTGACGGCCCGGCGCTGGCGCGACATCTGGCTGCACGAAGGATTCGCGTGTTACGCCGAGTGGCTGTGGTCAGAGGGGTCCGGCGGCCAGACCGCCGACGAATGGGCACAGCATTACCACGAGCGGCTCTCGGACTCGCCACACGACCTGCTGCTGTCCGACCCGGGGCCGCACGACATGTTCGACGACCGCGTGTACAAGCGCGGCGCGCTGACGCTGCACGCATTGCGCGGAGTCATCGGCGACAGTAATTTCTTTGCGCTGCTGCGAGATTGGACGAAGCGGCACCGCCATTCCACCGCGGTGACCGACGACTTCACGGGCCTGGCGGCCAACTATGCGGACGTGTCGCTGCGACCGCTGTGGGATGCGTGGCTGTATTCCGAGGATGTACCGGCGTTGTGACCGACGCGGCCACGCCCACCGGCCCGATCACTCGCGGCAGCGTCGCACGGGTCGGCGCCGCCACGGTGCTGACGGCACTGTGCGGGTACGCGGTGTTGTACCTGGCAGCGCGCGACCTCGCGCCGGCGGGCTTCTCGGTCTTCGGCGTGTTCTGGGGCGCGTTCGGTCTCGTCACGGGCGCCGCCAACGGCCTGTTGCAGGAGGCGACGCGGGAAGTCCGCTCGGCGAGCTACACCGAGGTGGTGGCGGGTCCGCGAACGCATCCGATGCGGGTCGCGGCGATGGTCGGCGTGGTCGCGGCCGCAGTGATCGCGGCCACTTCGCCGCTGTGGTCCGGGCACGTCTTCGTCGAATCGCGTTGGCTCAGCGTGGCGCTGCTGAGCGTCGGTTTGGCCGGCTTCTGCCTGCACGCCACCCTGCTGGGCATGCTGGCCGGTGTCGGGCGGTGGACACAGTACGGCGCGCTCATGGTCACCGACGCGGGGATGCGGGTAGCGGTCGCGGCGATCACGTTCGTCCTGAGTTGGGGGCTCGTCGGCTATCTGTGGGCGACGGTAGCGGGGGCGGTGGCGTGGCTGATCCTGTTGATCGCATCGCCCGCGACGCGCGCGGCGGCCCATCTGCTGACCGCCGGCGGGACAGGCACATTCCTGCGGGGCGCCGCGCATTCGATCGCCGCAGCGGGCGCAAGCGCGATCCTGGTGATGGGATTTCCGGTGCTGCTCAAGGCGACATCGGGCGATCTGGGTGCGACGGGCGGCGTGGTGATCCTTGCCGTGACGCTGACCCGTGCGCCGCTGCTCGTGCCGTTGACGGCGATGCAGGGCAACCTGATCGCACACTTCGTCGACCTACGCTCGGAACGATTGCGGGCGTTGGTGGCGCCTGCGGCCGTCGTCGCCGGGTTGGGGGCCGTGGGCGTGCTGGCGGCGGGGCTGTTCGGGCCGTGGCTGCTGCGGGTGGCGTTCGGCGAGGAGTACCGCGCGGGGGGTGCGCTGCTTGCGTGGCTGACGACGGCGGCCATCGCGATCGCGCTGCTGACGTTGACGGGTGCGGCGACGGTGGCCGCGGCCCTGCACCGGGCGTACGCCGCGGGCTGGATCGGCGCGACGGTCGCGTCGATGTTGTTGCTGCTGCTTCCGGTGGGCCTGGAGACGCGCACGGTGATCGCGCTGCTGTGCGGCCCGATCGTGGGAATTGCGGTGCACCTGGCCGCGCTTGCCAGGGCCGCGGCGAACTGACCGTGTATTTTGGTGCACATTGACATGCGTTACCAGGATGTTTGGATCGTCGTACCCGCCTTCAACGAGGCGAGCGTTATCGGCGACGTCGTCGCCGACATACGGTCGGCTTTCGACCACGTCGTCCTGGTCGACGACGGCAGCAAGGACAACACGGGCGACATCGCCCTGCGCGCAGGGGCACACGTGGTGCCGCATCCGGTCAACCTGGGCCAGGGCGCGGCGATCCAGACCGGTGTCGAGTACGCCCGCAGCCAACCCGGCGCCCAGGTGTTCGCGACCTTCGACGCCGACGGGCAGCACCGCCTCAAAGACGTCGTCCGGATGATCGACCGGCTTTCGACCGACGACGTCGACTTGGTGGTAGGCACCCGGTTCGCCGAACCGACCGCGAGCAAGCCACCATTGTTGAAGCGAATCATCTTGCGGGTAGCCGCGTTAGTGAGCCCGAGCAGCCGTCAGTTGGGCCTCACCGACGCACACAACGGGCTTCGAGTGTTCAACAAGAAAGTCGCGGACGGACTCAACATCACGATGAGCGGCATGAGCCACGCGAGCGAGTTCATCACGCTGGCGGTCGAAAACGGTTGGCGGGTAGCCGAAGAGCCGGTCGAGATCCTCTACACCGAGTACTCGAAATCCAAAGGCCAGCCGTTGCTCAACGGCGTGAACATCGTCTTCGACGGGTTGTTGCGAGGAAGGTTGTCCCGATGAACTGGATTCAGGCGCTACTGATTCTTTCGATCGTTGTACTCCTGGTCTATCTGTTGCTGTCGCGCACCAGCGCGCGCACGAAGGCATGGGTGAAGGTCGGCGGCGTGCTGTTCGTCATCGCCGCGGTTTATGCCATCCTGCGGCCCGACGACACCACCGTGGTCGCGAATTGGCTTGGGGTGGCCCGCGGTGCGGATCTGATGGAGTACGCGTTGATCATCGCGTTCGTGTTCACCACGCTCAGCACGTACATGCGGTTCAAGGATCTGGAGTTGAAATACGCGCGGCTGGCCAGAGCCGTTGCGTTGCAGGGTGTTCGCGTGCCCGAAGAACAGGTCTAGGCCTACTGCTCGTCGCGGAAGAACGCGACGGTTTTCGCAACGCCGTCGTCGAGCTTGACCTTCGGAGTCCAGCCGAGCACCTTCTCGGCGCGGCTGATATCGAGGCAGGACCGGCGCAGATCGCCGAGCCTTGGTGGATGGAGCTCGGGTTCGTCCGGCGCGCCAGCGGCGGCTGCGATCACGGAATGTAGCTGGCGGACAGAGGTTTCCACGCCAGTTCCGATATTGAAGCGCTGTCCCCCGCCTTCGTCGCCGGCGGCGCGGACGAAGGCGTCGACGACGTCTTCGACGTAAACGTAGTCGCGGGTATCCGTCCCGTCGCCGAAAATCCTCGTGGGCTTTCCGGCAAGCAGGGCTCGCGAGAAGATGGCGACGACGCCGGCTTCACCATGCGGATCCTGGCGCGGGCCGTAGACGTTGGCAGGCGCGATGTGCGAGCACTCGAGGCCGTAGAGATTGCGGAAGGTGTTGAAGTACACCTCGCCTGCCACCTTGCTGGCGGCGTATGGCGACGCTGGGTTGCTCGGCGCGTCCTCGCTGGTGGGGTACGTCGGCGGAGTGCCGTATACCGAGCCGCCCGACGACGTGTGCACGATCTTGCGGACGCCCGCGCGGCGGGCGGCCTCGGCGAGTCGCACCGTGCCGAGGACGTTTACCGACGCATCGAACGGGGGGTCCTGCACCGACTGGCTCACGGAGATTTGGGCTGCGAGATGGAAGATCACCTCGGGCTGAATGTCGGCGAGCAGCCCGTTGAGGTCGGCGTCGACGATGTCGGCCTTGACGAATTCGAAGTCGGAGGAGCGATCGGCCTTGCCGAGGTTGGTGCTGCGGCCAGAACTGAGATCGTCGAGGCCGATAACGGCATGTCCGTCTGCGAGAAGGCGATCAACCAGCGTGGATCCGATGAACCCGGCTGCCCCCGTGACCATTGTGCGCATCGGCTCACCATACCGATCGGGCGCTTTGTGAATTAGGTCTCGGTCAATCCCGCCCCGGGGACCTCGCTTTGGATCTCGGTGATCCGCGCGGCGTTCTCTTCCTCCTGGGCCTGCATGACACCGACGGCATGAAGCGATTCAGCGTTGTGCTCGAGGCCGCGGGCGGCAATGGCTTTGGAGGACTCTGCGGCTTTCTCTGCGACGGCTGTGACCACCGCGTTGAGGGCGACGTCGATGGGGCTCGCCGGCGCCGATGGAGGCGGTACAGGACCCGGCACTGCAGCTTCCGCCATCGTTTCGGCGATCTTGCTGACGTGGCTCAGCGTCTCGTCGGCGTTCAGCTTGATATTCTTTGCGGCCACAGCTGCTCCTCCTTGCTGATTTGCTCAGTGGCATAGACGATGTCGGCGTAGTCGGGGCTCTCGCTTCGCCAAAGCGAGAGCGCCTCCACGGCGCGATCTAGATTGTGATGCGCCCGATAGACCAGCGTGGTGTTCGGATCGCCGGAGGGCTCGAGGTCGATAAAGCCGGGGCGCATGAAGAGTGACTTCCCGTACAGGCGGACTTCAGCGAGCGCAGACCACTGATCGTCGGAGATGGGTGATCCGATCGAAAGGCCACCGAGGATCTCGCGGATGACGGGTGCGACTTCGATGTGAAGGGGCTCGGCGTGGGCGAGGGCTGTCGCGACGGCTCCGGCTGTTGCTTCCCAGGCCGCCGAATGTCGTTCAGTCGGAGGCAGATTGGTGTCGGTGAGTTGTTCGTACGTCGATGGGGACATTACGGCGAGGCGGTGTAGGCGAGATTCGTCGAGCTCGGGTGCGGGTGTGGCAGGTTCGAACGGGGTGCGAGTCGAATCGCAGTCTTGATAATGGGGCACCCCGGCGCGGCGAGCGGGTAGCACGGAGGAGCCGCCCGGGTCGGTGGTTGCAGCCACTGCGTACAGCTCGATATTGGGATCCAGCACGGATCGCTCGGCGGCGTAGGCGACCATCGTCGCGGCTGGGTTGACCCAGCCGAACCACTTGGCTTGGAAGCTGGCGGGCAGTTCAGGATCGGCGTAAAGCATTCGGGCGGAGCGGGGTAGGTAGACGCCAGGGGGAATGTAGCCAGCACCGTCGTTGCTCACGATGACGGCTTCTATGCCCGTTGTAACCTTGAAAATGCCCACGCACCAATGCAAACCGGGATACATCCGGGAGGAATGCAGCAGCTCATAGGCGAGCTGGATGGCGTCGTCGAGGTGTTGGTCCTGAGTCTCGGAGCTGACCATGGCTGCACCGGCGCCGGTGGCGGTGATACCGGATGCGGCAAGAACGCTGGGCGGAACGCCGGTCGAGGAGATGCCACCGGGGGTGGCGCCGGCAGGCATGGCAGCGGCACCGCCGCTGCCGCTGGCGGACACGGTGGGCGCCGATGGAGTTGGCGGAGCTACCGGCGACCGTGGCAAGTCGGAGCCGAATGCGGCGAGGTTCTGCGGGGGCGGCGCAGCGAACATCGGCCCGGCAGGTGCCGCTTGGGACGCAGCAGGAGCGGGTGGGGGCGTGTGGCTGACGATGGGGGTGGTGGGTGCGGCGGGCGGCGGAGCCGAAGCGGGGATGGATGCCGGCTTGACGTCAGTAACTGCAGGTGGCGGAGTCGGCGCCTGCGGAACGGCCGGAGGCAATGGATTGCCAGCGCCGGAGGCAAGGCCTTTGGTGAATCCCTGCGAGAGGTCCTGGGCGGCCGACGTGGGCGTCGGCAGGCTGGCAGCTGGCGTGGTGGGCGTCGCGGGCATACTCGGCGTGCTTGGCGTGGAGGGCATCCCCGCCGGCCGAAATGCGGAACCGCCTGTCCCTGACATCCCGGACATGGGACTGATCGGCGCCGAAACGGCGGGGGTGGGGGTGCCGGTGTCCGTGGCAGGAGGCAGTTTGCCGGGGAGATCGATACGAGGTTGGAGTTCCTCGGGAAGTGGATCGCCTAGTCTTGAAGCTCCGTCTTTTGCCTGACTCGCAGCGGGCGCGACAGAGTGTCCCCCAGTGGACTCCCAGCTGGGTTTCTCTACACGCTTCGTTTCATCCGGAAGTCCGTGAGCAGGCGCGGTTGATTGCCCCCCGACCTCCTCCCAGGCAGGCCCCCTCTTCACGTCAGGAGGCGGTGCCAACGGTTTGCCGCCGAAACCGCCTGACAGTCCGAGGCTGCCCCGACTTCCGCCGGGCACCATCCCCAATTCGCGTTTGAGGTCGTCTAGACCTGGTGTTGAGCTGCCCGAGGAACCTATCGGCACATCCGCCGAAAATATTTTTACTGCCTGCTGCGCAACCGACCGAACGGTATCGGTGACTACAGCTATAGCTTCATTGCGCGCACGGGTGATGGTCGCAAAGATGGCTGCGAGTACCGCCAGGGGACCGAACCAACCGCCCTTGCTTTTCAGAACTTGATCGATCTCATCGTGCGCATGTTGGTCAATCGAATCCAACCGTGATTTCGCATCTTGAATTAAGCGGCCGCACTCACGAAGGGCGTCTGCCATAACGCCGTACAGCTCAGATTGTGTTTGAACGGCTTGACTGTCTTTCATATACGTGACATGCATCGCGTCGATCATCTGGCCCGAATTTTGGGCGAGCAAGCCGTTCCCCGAGCGGCTTATATCATCAGCATGGACCTTAGAGAGCTGCGAAAATTGCTGAAGTTCACCGGCGGCAGTGGAGCACTGGCCGGAAGACGTGCTCGGCCATAAGCCACCGACGATTAAAGCCGAAAACTTGCGATTCGGCACTAACTCTCCGTCGGCTAGCACGTAGTCAACCGTTCACAACACGTGCCCGCAACGTGCATTGCTATTTCCACCAGGGCACGTCTACTTCGCTGCATCTTCCGATCAGCCCAGACAAATCCATGACACCAAAGTCATAGAGTTGGTTCTCGAAAATACTTGAATCACGGTCGGGCGACAGCCCTTCTGCGTACATTAATGTGTCATCGATATAGCGTTGAAAATTCCGCGTTAGAAAGCGCGGCGGGTCAGAGTGCTGATTCAGAATGTCCTGCGCTCTACGTGCCCAATCGTAGGAGTCCGTAACAAACTGCGGAATAGCAGCCTTTCTTTCGGGTGTGTTTGGCGCACCCGAATTGGTGAAAGCCTTCCTGGCGTCCGAACTCTCACGCATCAACGGCCCCATGGCCTGACAAACTTCCCGGTCAGCGTTATCAACGAACACTTGCGTCGGCTCGGGTTTCACCGACTGTGTCGCGGTCGGCGCAGATGACGTGTCGCCGGTTCCCTTTACAAGAGCGACGACAAGCGCCGCAGCAGAAAGCAGAACCGCCAGGGCGACGCCGATCGGTACAAGGACGCCCCGGCGCGGCTGCTTGGCAACAGGCTGCTGAGGCCACGGCGGTGGCGGCGCTGACCCGGCGTGCGGCATCGGCGTGGGCGAGCCTGTCGGCGGCGGCGAAGGAGCTTGACCCCCCCACGGGGCGTTTCCGTCCATTGCCCCAGCTTAAGTGCAGCTCTCGTGGCAAACCGCGCCAGTTGGAAACGATCCGCTAACACCATCAGCGCGCAAAAGCGCCCCTACCACTTGATACCCAGGTGGTAGCTCGTTGCACGGAGGCCGTTATAGGCGACGACTGATGAGTCATGAGTCGCCGGTTCTCGCTGTAGATGAGCATGCCGTTCGAACCGCCCGGCGCACTGTTTCTCGGCCCCCATTCTGCCGACCCGTACAGTCGAAGGGTCCCGCCGACCAGCAGAAAGGACGTATGGCAGTCCGGCTGACCCGCACCAACTGGGTTGCTTCGACCGCCATCGCCTTGATCGCGGTCCAACTCGTGATCCGTGCGGTCCTAGCCTTTCGCGGCTACTTCTATTGGGACGACCTCATCCTTGTCGGCCGCGCCGGCACCGAGGGCATCTTCTCTCCGAGCTATCTCTTCGACGATCACGACGGGCACGTCATGCCCGGCGCATTTCTCGTCGCCGGCGCCATTACCCACGTCGCCCCGCTGAACTGGATCGGCCCGGCCATCAGCCTCGTCGTCCTGCAACTGCTCGTATCACTCGCACTCCTGCGCGCCCTGCATGTGATCCTCGGGTGGCGGCCCGTCCTACTCATTCCGCTGACGTTCGCACTCTTCACTCCCTTAGGTATCCCTGGATTCGCCTGGTGGGCAGCCGCATTGAACTCGCTACCGATGCTTGCCGCGATGGCATGGGTCTGTGGCGACGCCATCCTGCTCGTCCGAACCGGCAATCAGCGCTACGCCGTCACCGCACTTCTCGTCTACTTCGGCGGCCTGTTGTTCTTCGAGAAGGCCGCCGTTATCCCCTTCGTCGCCTTCATGATCAGCGCATTGCTCGCCCACGTCACCGGAGACGGTTCCGCGCTCCGAACGGTGTGGCGCCGCGCACCAAGGCTCTGGGTCAGTTCGCTCGCTCTGACCGCCGCCTGGATCGTTCTCTACCTTGTCGTCGTCAACCAGGAGCGCTGGAGCCGCGACCTACCGATGACGCGAGACCTGTTGAGCCGCTCCATCACTCACGGCATCGTGCCCGGCCTTGCCGGCGGGCCGTGGGACTGGCAACGCTGGGCTCCCGCGTCGCCGTGGGCAACGCCGCCGGTCACCATCATGGTGCTCGGCTGGCTGGCTCTCGCCGTAGTCGTCGTCGTCTCGTTCCTCCGCAAGGAGCGCATCGGACTGCTCTGGGTCGCCGCCGTTGGCTACGCGATCGCCTGCCAGATACCGATCTATCTCATGCGGTCGTCTCGGTTCACTGTGTTGGAGCTCGCACAGACCCTGCGGTACTTCCCCGACCTCGTCGTGGTCCTCGCTCTTCTCTTGGCCGTCGGGTTGTGTGCACCCAACCGCCGGAGATCCACAGGGCTCGACGCATCTCCTGCACGCACAGCGGTAATCGTCACCGCTACGGCCGCTTTCATTGTCAGCAGTCTCTACTCCACCGCCACATTCATGACCGTCTGGCGGCAGAATCCCGCCCAGCCGTACCTGCAGAACGCCGAAGCAGATCTCGCCCTAGCACATGCCGCGTCCAGCGCACCCATGCTCGACCAAGAAGTTGACCCATTCGTGCTGCAACGTGTCGTCGGCCCCGAGAACCTCGCCAGCCACATGTTCGCGCTGCTTCCCGATCGACCCGAATTCGAAAGCACGACAACACAACTACGCATGATCGACAATCAAGGTCATGTCGTCGACGCGAAAGTCACCTGGGTCCGGACCATCAAGCAGGGGCCTGATCCCAAGTGCGGCTACCTCGTTCAGCCCGATTTCCCGGTACGCATGCCGCTCGACGGGCCGCTCCTTCCGGCGGACTGGACCGCGGAAATCAACTACCTCGCCAACAGCGAAGGCTCTATGACGATGTCTCTGACCGACGGTCGGGAGACCAAGGTGCCCGTCCACCCCGGGCTCAACCGTGTCTTCGTGCGGCTGCCCGGCGCAGGCGACGCCATCAACGTGCGTGCGAACACCGCCGCCCTGTCGGTCTGCCTTGCATCCGGCCCAGTGGGATACCTCGCGCCGGTTTAGTCGATCACCGTGCGAAGGTGAGTCCATGACTGATGCGCGCGAAACAGGATTGAACGTCTTCCGCGAGTTGATGCCCGACTTGCTACCCGACGGTGAGGTGAATCTCGGCAGCGGATACAGCTCAGAGCTATTCGAGCTCTCCCTCGAGAACGTCTTCGGTCGCATATGGGGACGGGAGGGGCTCAGCCGTCGCGATCGCAGCCTCGTCACGCTGGGCATGCTGATCGCCCTGAGGGCCAACGATGAGCTTGGCATCCATTTCAAGATCGCGCGCACCAACGGGCTCACCGACGACGAAATCGGTGAGGTCATCTACCACTCGAGCGGATACGCGGGGTTCCCCGCCGCCGCTACCGCATGCAGGATTGCGCAGGAGGCGCTCGGCGAATAGCACTCAACCGTCGCTCGCGAGCCGCGAGCGTGCGCGAAATGCCGGGGAAATGCGGCGTGTCGGTGTGCAGCAATGGTCGCTCGCGGAAGTACGTGGAGCCACCTAGGAGAATCGAACTCCTGACCTATTCATTACGAGTGAATCGCTCTACCGACTGAGCTAAGGTGGCGCGCCCAGTGCAACCGGGCGGCACGAGTCTACGGCAGGCCGTAGCGCGCACCCAAGTCAGTTCCGCAAAGCCCGACCCACCGTCGCGACCATCGCATCGACCGCGAACTTCGGCTTCACGTTGATCGCCAGCGCCTCCCGGCACTCCAGTACCGCCTCGATACAGCGCAATAGCCTGTCCGGCGGCACGACGGCCGCCATCGCCGCCACCCGGTCCGACATGTCAGGGTGATTCGGCTCGATCTCGCCCGCCTGCGCCGAGACCAGCAGCGCATCGCGGAAATAGGTCGCGAGATCGATCAGCGCCCGATCCAATGCATCGCGCGATGCCCGCGTCTGGCGCGACTTCTGCCGTCGCTCAAGGTCTTTCATGGCACCCGTCGCTCCGCGCATGGTGCCCGCAGTGCCTTTGCCCGTGCCACCGGCGCCCAGCGCGGTCCGCAGTTCCTCGGCCTCGGCCTCATTGCGGTCGAACGTCAGCGCCAACGCCTCAGCCTCCGCGGCCGCCACCAACTCCTCGGCCGCTCCATACGCCCGCGACGGCGTGGCCGCGTCACGCGCCAGCCCCAGCGCCCTCTGCCGGCGCTTCCGGGCCTCCTCATCGGTGGCCAGCCGCCGCGCCCGCCCCACATGCCCGCCGCTGACCGACGCCGCCCACTGCGCCTCCTCGGCGGGCAGGCCGTCGGAGTCGACGAGCACCTGCGCAATCGCCTCCACCGGCGGCGTAACCAGCGCCACATGCCTGCAGCGCGACCGCAGCGTGATCGCGATGTCCGCCGGGTCCACCGACGGCGCACACAGCAGGAACACCGTCGACGGCGGCGGCTCCTCAACCACCTTGAGCAGCGCGTTCGCCGCGCCTTCGGTCAGCCGGTCGGCATCCTCGATCACGACGATCTGCCACCGGCCCGTCCCTGGCCGCCGCGAGGCGATCTGCACGATGTTGCGCATCTCGTCCACACCGATCGACAACCCCTCGGGGATGATCCGGCGGACATCGGCGTGGGTGCCCGCCATCGTCGTGGTGCACGCGCGGCACTCGCCGCAGCCGGGTACACCGTCGGACGTGCACTGCAGCGCCGCCGCAAAGCACAGCGCAGCCACTGAACGGCCTGATCCGGGCGGTCCTGTGACCAGCCAGGCATGTGTCATGGTCCCGGTGGCGTTGCCATTGTGAGCGGAGTCACCCCGCGCAGCCAGCGCGGCGGCCACCAACTCCGCCTCAACAGCATCTTGACCCACCAGACGCGTAAATACCCCGGCCATCAGAGGTAACAGTAGTGCTGCGAACCGACACGTCCGTCCCAGAGCGACCTTTCCGGTCTGCCCGGCCCGATACGGTTGACGGGTGACCACCGAGGCCGTTCCCGTCGGGCGAATCAGCGCATTCGTCCGCTGGGTGGCGCGCACGCCATGGCCGGTGTTCACGCTCGGCATGCTGCAGTCCGACATCATCGGCGCGCTGTTCGTGCTGGGCTTTCTCCGATTCGGGCTGCCGCCCGAGGACCGCATCCAGCTTCAGGACCTGCCTGCCTTCAACCTGGCCGTTTTTCTGGGCTTCCTGTTCCTGTCGTTCACCGTCGGCGCCTACGTCAGCCTGCGGCTGCTGATCCCGGTCATGCGCTGGCAGCGCCGCGACAGCCTGCTGGTCGAAAGCGACCCGGCCGCCACCGAGCTGGCGCGCACTCGCGCGCTGAAGATGCCGTTCTACCGCTCGATCATCAGCGTCTCCAACTGGTGCCTGGGCTCAATCGTCTTCATCGTCGCCAGTTGGCCGGTCGCCAGCCACGTCGCGCCGGTTGTCGCGGTGGCGACCGCCCTCGGCGCGACAGCGACGGCCATCATCGGCTACCTGCAATCCGAGCGGGTCCTGCGCCCGGTCGCCGTGGCCGCGCTTCGCGGCGGTGTGCCGGAGAACTACCGCGCCGCGGGCGTCATCCTGCGCCAGGTGCTGACGTGGGTGCTGTCCACTGGCGTCCCGGTCCTCGCGATCGTGCTGGCATTGGTGGCCAGCAAGTTTCAGATTCTCACCGCGTCGGCAGACCGGCTGACCACGCCGATCCTGATCATGGCCATCGCCGCTCTGCTGGTCGGTTTGGCAGGCACGATCCTGGTGGCGATGGCGATCGCCGATCCACTTCGCCAATTGCGTTGGGCGCTCGGCGAAGTCCAGCGCGGTAACTACAACGCCCACATGCAGATCTACGACGCCAGCGAGTTGGGCTTGCTGCAAGCCGGATTCAACGACATGGTTCGCGACCTTGCCGAACGGCAAAGGCTCCGCGACTTGTTCGGCCGCTACGTCGGCGAGGACGTCGCCCGTCGCGCCCTCGAACGCGGCACCGAGCTCGGCGGTCAGGAACGCGACGTTGCGGTGTTGTTCGTCGACCTGGTCGGTTCGACACAGTTGGCGTCGACTCAGCCGGCGGCCGATGTCGTCAACCTGCTCAACGACTTCTTCCGCGTCGTCGTCGACACCGTCAACCGCCACGGAGGCTTCGTCAACAAGTTCCAGGGCGACGCTGCGCTGGCCATCTTCGGTGCACCGATCGAGCATCCCGACGCCTCGGGTGCCGCGCTGGCGGCCTCGCGCGAGCTGCACGACGAGCTCCTCAACATGCTTGGCTACGACATGGAGTTCGGCATCGGCGTATCGGCCGGGCGTGCGATCGCCGGGCACATCGGTGCCCAGGCCCGGTTCGAATACACCGTTATCGGCGACCCGGTCAACGAAGCCGCCCGCCTCACCGAACTCGCCAAGCTCGAGGAGGGCCACGTACTGGCATCGGCGATCGCCGTCAGCGGCGCCCTAGACGCCGAAGCGCTGTGCTGGGACGTCGGCGAAATCGTCGAACTCCGCGGCCGCGCCGCACCGACGCAGCTCGCACGCCCGCTCAACCTTGTTGAGCCCAGCGGAGAATCAACCGAAAAGGCCGAAGAAGCCAGCGAGGTGTCGAGCTAGGCCTTCTTGGCGGCCTTCTTGGCAGGCGCCTTCTTCGCAGCCTTCTTGGCCGGCGCCTTCTTCGCCCGCTTCACCGGACCGCGCGCACGGCGGTCGGCCAACAGCTCGGCAGCCCGTTCATCGGTGATCGACAGCACGTCGTCACCCTTGCGCAGGCTGGCGTTGGTCTCGCCGTCGGTCACATACGGGCCGAACCGGCCGTCCTTGATGACCATCGGCTTCCCCGTCGCCGGATCCTCGCCAAGCTCACGCAGCGGCGGCGTCGAAGCCCGCTGCCCCGCACGCCGTTTGGGCTCGGCATAGATCTTCAACGCCTCATCGAGCGTGATGTCGAACATCTGCTCTTCGGTCGCCAACGAACGGGAGTCGGTGCCGCGCTTGAGGTATGGCCCGTAGCGACCGTTCTGTGCGGTGATCTCCTCGTTGGTGGTCGGATCGACACCGACGACACGGGGCAGCGACAGCAGCCGCAGCGCATCCTCCAGCGTCACCGTCTCCAAGTTCATCGACCGCAGCAGTGATCCGGTGCGCGGCTTGGGGCCGGTGGGCCTCTTGCGCTTCTTCGCCGGAGCGCCATCCTCCGGTTCGTCCGGTTCTGACAGCACCTCGGTCACATACGGCCCGTAGCGCCCGTCCTTGGCGACGATCTCGTGTCCGGTCTCCGGGTCCTCGCCCAGTGCGCGGCCCTCCTGCGGTGTGGAGAACAGCTTTTCGGCCAGCTCGAGCGTCAGCTCGTCGGGCGTCAGCGCGTCATTCAGGTTGGCGCGCTGCGGTTTGGGCTCACCGTCCTCGCCGATGACGGTGCGCTCGAGATACGGGCCGTTCTTGCCGACGCGTACGTAGATCGGACGACCCTCTTCATCGTCAAACAACTTGATGGAGTTGACCTCTCGGGCATCGATGCCTTCGAGGTTGACGCCGACGAGCTTCTTCAGGCCACCGGAGCGAGCGATCGATTCCGGCACACCGTGATCGCCACCGAAGTAGAAGTTAGTGAGCCACACCGTGCGCTGCTCATGACCCGCGGCGATCTCGTCGAGCTCGTCCTCCATGGCCGCGGTGAAGTCGTAGTCGACCAGCCGCCCGAAATGCTGCTCGAGCAAACCGGTTACGGCGAACGCCACCCACGACGGCACCAGGGCGCTGCCCTTCTTGTGGACGTATCCGCGGTCCTGGATGGTCTTGATGATCGACGAGTATGTCGACGGGCGGCCGATGCCAAGATCTTCCAGCGCCTTGATCAACGACGCCTCGGTGTAGCGCGCCGGCGGCGTTGTCACGTGGCCGTCGGGTGTGAGCCGCTTGGCGTCGATGTGCTGGCCCTCGACGACATTCGGAAGTCGGCTCTCGGCGTCGTCGGACTCGCCGCCTGCGAGCTCGTCGATGCTTTCGACGTAGGCCTTCAAGAAGCCTGCGAACGTGATGGTGCGGCCGCTGGCGTTGAACACGACCTGCTGCCCGTCGCTCGACTGTCCCGAAATGCGAAGCGACAGAGTCGTTCCGCGCGCATCAGCCATCTGCGAGGCCACCGTGCGCTGCCAGATCAGCTCGTAGAGGCGGAACTCGTCGGTGTCGAGCTGGCTATGCAGCTGACCCGGTGTCTGGAACACGTCACCGGCGGGCCGGATCGCCTCGTGCGCCTCTTGCGCATTCTTGACCTTGCGCGTGTACTGCCGCGGCGTCGGATGCACGTACTCCTCGCCGTACAACTGACGGGCCTGGTTGCGAGCGGCGCTGATCGCCGACTCCGACAGCGTCGTGGAGTCGGTACGCATATAAGTGATGTAGCCGTTCTCGTACAGCCGCTGCGCGATGCTCATCGTCCGCTCGGACGAGAACCTGAGCTTGCGGCCGGCCTCCTGCTGCAGCGTCGACGTCATGAACGGCGCATACGGCCTGCGGGTGTAAGGCTTTTGCTCGACGGAGCTGACTTCGAGCTGCGCGCCACGCAGGCCCGTCGCCAACGCGCCCGCGCTGGCCTCGTTGAGCACCAGCACCTCGTCGGGCTTTTTGAGCTCGCCGAGCGAGTCGAAATCCCGGCCGGTGGCCACGCGCTTGCCGTCGACGGTGTTGAGCTTGGCGGTGAACGTCGGTGGGGAAGCCTGCGGGTCGGACACGCTGGCATCCAGTTCGGCGGTGACGTCCCAGTAGCCGGCGCTGCGGAACGCCATCCGCTCGCGCTCGCGCTGCACGATGATGCGGGTCGCCACCGACTGGACGCGGCCTGCCGACAGCTTCGGCGCGACCTTCTTCCACAGAACGGGGCTGACCTCGTATCCGTACAGCCGGTCGAGGATGCGACGGGTCTCCTGTGCGTCGACGAGGTCATTGTCGAGGTCACGCGGGTCCTCGGCGGCCGCGCGGATGGCCGGTTCGGTGATCTCGTGGAACACCATCCGCTTGACGGGCACACGGGGCTTCAGCGTCTCCAGCAGATGCCACGCGATGGCCTCGCCCTCGCGGTCGCCGTCTGTGGCCAGATACAGCTCGTCGACGTCCTTGAGCAGGTCCTTCAGCTCGGCGACCGTGCTCTTCTTCTCCGGGCTGATGATGTAGAGCGGCTCGAAGTTGTCCTCGACGTTCACGCCGAGGCGCGCCCACGGCTCCGATTTGTACTTCGCGGGCACGTCGGCGGCATTGCGTGGCAAGTCGCGGATGTGGCCCCGGGATGACTCGACGATGTAGTTCGAACCCAGGTAGCCAGCTATTTTGCGTGCCTTAGTAGGCGACTCGACAATGACGAGTCGCCGCACGTTTCCGTTGCGGCCGCTGCCGCGGTCCCCGTCAGCCAACTGTGCTTACGCTCCACTTCTTTGTTGCCGTCTGGCGCGAGATTATGCGTTCGCGTCAAATCCGTTGCCGTCGGCAACTGACAATTTCGCACCCCGGACGTGCCGACGCAAACTGACTCTCCGGCGCTATGCCCTCAAGTCCGGGGCCATAGCGAGAACGCCTCGACATCGCCCGGTGGTTCCCCCACGTTCTCTACCAGGCGTGATAGCCGCCGACGGCCGCTGATCCGCAGGGCCGGATGCGCGCCCCGAGTGCCGATGAGAGTTGGTGCTATTCCTACCCGCATCAGGGCCGAGGCAAGCGCGGAATGGGTGTGCGGTGCGTGGGGGTCGAGACCCAGGAGATAGCGCTCCGCCTCCGGCGTACCGGCTGCGAGCGTCCAGGCCCGCAGTTCACGTGGTCCGGGCAACCAGTTCGGCGGCACCGTTTTGACGGCTCCACGGGTCCATTCGGCGGCAATGCCGAGCAGCTGCGGGTCCACGCAGGTGCGAACGAGCGGCGTGTTCTCGTCGGTGCGGGAGATCTCCGGCTCCAAACCGGCCTCGACGATCATCTCGGCCAGCGCGACGGCCCGCCACGGGCGATCGACGACCACCGACAGCCGTGCGCCCTCCCCGACCACGACCACCTGGCCGGGCGCGGCGAGAAGCCCCGTCAGATCGGCGACCGCTGGCGGCACCGACTCTGCCGAGAAAAACGACAGCTGGCTCACCCAGACGACAGTAGGCCAGTGCAGCGTAGGTGCGCTCTCGGCGGGCCGCAGTTGTGCGCAGAAACGAAAGCCCCCCGCCGATCCTCACGGACTGTGCGGGGGGAATCGTTCAGGTTCGATTGCTCAGATGGACCGAACGCCGGTTGCCTGCGGGCCCTTGGGGCTCTGACCGACCTCGAACTCAACCTTCTGGTTTTCCTCAAGAGTCCGGAAGCCGGATCCCTGAATTTCCGTGTAGTGGACAAACACATCGGCGGAGCCGTCCTCGGGGGCGATGAAGCCGAAGCCCTTCTCCGCGTTGAACCACTTCACAGTTCCCTGTGGCATCTCTCGATCTTTCCTTCTCTTAATACCGGGTGCGGTCCACCGACTTCCGGCGTACCGGGCCCGTTCCGACCGCCATACCAACGCGTGTGTCGCCGGAACTTGACCCGACCTACAACCCTCGCAGGAACCGCGATCGCAACGTCGATCCTGCGAGTGCATATACACGAACACAGAAGCTGCGACCGCACATAGTCAATCATGTTCAGCGCTTTCGCGACAGTCTTGCGACAGCAACTAGGGAACAATTCATCCACAGGAGGGCAAGAATGTCGGATTTCGGCCGCGAGCTGCTCGCCTGCGCGGTCGAAGGCACCGATCCAGACGAGCAGCCGCTGCGCCATGTCGCAGATCTGCCACCGCGTCAGGCGCGACCACACGCGTGGCCACATTGGGCCGACCCGGATGTGGTGCGCGCGTTCATTGATCGGGGCATCGCCGCGCCGTGGTCGCATCAATTCGAAGCGGCCAATCTGGCCTACGACGGCAGACACGTCGTCCTCAGCACCGGAACCGCATCGGGTAAGTCACTCGCGTATCAGCTGCCCATTCTGACCGCATTCGCCACAGATCCGCGTGCGCGCGCACTTTATTTGTCGCCGACGAAAGCGCTTGGCCACGATCAGCTGCGTAGCGCGCAATCACTTACCGACGCCGTCGCCAAACTCGGCAACGTCGCCCCCAGTGCGTACGACGGCGACAGTCCCTCCGAGGTGCGCCGATTCGCGCGCGAACGGTCGCGCTGGATCTTCTCCAATCCGGACATGATCCACCTGTCCCTATTGCGCAACCACGCTCGCTGGGCGGTGTTCCTGCGAAACCTCCGCTACATCGTCGTCGACGAATGTCATTACTATCGTGGCATTTTCGGCTCGAACGTGGCGATGGTCCTGCGCCGACTGCTGCGGCTGTGCGCCCGCTACTCGGCGACTCCGACGGTGATCTTCGCTAGCGCGACGACGGCGTCACCCGCGGCCACCGCCACGGAACTGATCGGTCAGACGGTGCGGGAGGTCACCGAGGACGGTTCGCCGCAGGGCGCGCGCACGGTAGCGCTGTGGGAGCCCGCGCTGCGCACCGATCTCGTCGGCGAAAACGGCGCGCCCGTGCGGCGTTCCGCCGGCGCCGAGGCGGCGAGAGTGATGGCCGATCTGATTGCTGAAGGCGCGCGCACGTTGACATTCGTTCGATCGCGTCGCGGCGCCGAGCTGACGGCGCTCGGTGCGCGCGCTCGCCTGGAAGACGTCGCCCCCGAGCTTGCGGAACGGGTGGCGTCGTATCGCGCGGGTTATCTGGCCGAAGACCGCCGCGAGCTCGAACGAGCGCTGGCCGAAGGGGATTTACGGGGTCTAGCCAGCACCAACGCACTCGAGCTGGGTGTCGACATAGCGGGGCTCGATGCCGTGGTGCTTGCCGGCTTCCCGGGGACCGTGACGTCGTTCTGGCAGCAGGCAGGCCGATCCGGTCGCCGCGGGCAGGGCGCGCTCATCCTCTTGATCGCACGCGACGATCCGTTGGACACCTACCTCGTACACCATCCGGAAGCGCTGTTGGACAAGCCAATCGAGCGAGTGGTCATCGACCCCGGAAACCCGTATGTACTCGGCCCGCAATTGCTCTGCGCCGCAACCGAGCTGCCGCTGACCGATGCCGAGGTGCGCGCCTGGAACGCCGAAGCCGTGGCGGACGGTCTCGTCGACGACGGGCTGTTGCGCAGGCGGCCCAGCGGGTACTTCCCCAGCCCCGGTGTCGATCCGCACCCCGCCGTCGACATTCGCGGGTCGTCGGGCGGGCAGATCGCGATTCTGGAGACCGAGACGGGCCGCCTTCTGGGCAGCGCGGACGTCGGTCGGGCACCTGCGACGGTTCATCCCGGCGCGGTCTATTTACATCAGGGCGAGTCGTATGTCGTCGACTCCCTCGATTTCGAAGACGGTGTGGCATTCGTGCACGCCGAGGATCCTGGCTACACGACATTCGCGCGTGAGTTGACGGATATCGCGGTGACCGGACCCGGCGAGCGAAAGACGTTCGGTCCGATCACACTTGGACTTGTGCCGGTGTCGGTGAGCAATACGGTGATCGGCTATCTTCGCCGCGAGCTATCCGGCGAGGTGATCGATTTCATCGAACTCGACATGCCGACCAGGACTTTGGACACCAAGGCGGTCATGTGCACCATCACACCGGAAGCATTGCAGGACAACGGTGTCGAAGCCTTGCGCGTCCCAGGCGCACTGCACGCCGCCGAACATGCGGCGATCGGGTTGCTCCCCCTGGTGGCCAGCTGCGACCGCGGCGACATCGGCGGATTGTCGACGGCGGTTGGGCCGGTGGCCGGCCTGCCGACCATCTTCGTCTACGACGGCTACCCCGGCGGCGCAGGATTCGCCAATCGCGGGTTTCATCGGATTGCCACCTGGTGGGAGGCCACAGCGGCAGCGATCGAGGCGTGCGAATGCCCGTCCGGCTGTCCGTCGTGCGTGCAGTCACCCAAATGTGGAAACGGCAATGATCCGTTGGACAAGGCGGGTGCGGTTCGTGTGCTGCGTCTAGTGCTCAACGAATTGGACCAGAGCATGTCGTGAGAACCACGGCGACGGCCGACCCCTCGACGGCCGCCCCCATGGACCAGCGATCGACGGTGCCGGATCGGGCACGCCGAGCGCCAGACGTGGTGAGACGAAACAAAGTACAACGCAATCCGTTTCGCCCCGATTCTTCAGGCGCAGACGTAAATTACCTCGTCGGAGGCTCTCAGGCAACTTCAGCAAGCTTTTTCGGCGACGTTAAATTCATGGTCTATACCAGGAACCTGCGGATTTCGTCGTCATTCCGATCTGGTGATCAGCAAATCGCGGACCGGTAAGATTTGCGCAATGAGCCACGACTGGCTGCTCGTGGAAACACTGGGCGCCGAGCCTGTGGTTGTCGCCGACGGCCGCCTGACCAAGAATCTCATCCCCATCAGGGTCTTCCTACGACGAAGTCCTGACCTGATGGCGATTCAGACCGCGATATCCGAAACGGTTCGCGCCGGCGAGTCGATGAGCACCATCACGCCGCGAAACGATCGCGTAATCCGTACCGAGCCCGTCCTGATGTCGGATGGCCGGCTGCACGGTGTCCACGTTTGGATTGGCCCGCTGGACATGGAACCGCCAGAACGGATGGTCGTGGGACCGCTGAAGTGGGACCTGACCGCCGGTGTCGCGACGGACACCCTGGAATCCATCGCCAACAGCGGCAGGGATCCATCGACAGAAGCCACTCATGGCCGGACTTTCGCCGAAGACCTGCCGATGCGCGCCCTCAATGCAAGCGAGACCAAGGTGCTGGCGATGGCGATCAAGCGCGAGCCAGGCATGAAACTCTGCAGCACCTGGACTGTCACCGATCACCACGGCGAGACGATTTCCGTCGGCTTCGTCGCCCGCGCCAACCCGGAGACGCAGGACGACGGCAGTGAACGTCTGATCTGTCGTGCCATGAACTGGCGCGCCGAGGCCGACGGTCCGTCATTGCCGCCGGACCATTTGGCACAGAAGATTCTCGACGGGCTAGCCCGTCCCGGAGTGCATCGCGCTTTGGTCGACCCGGTGAACTGGACACTGCTCAAATGGCTCGATGACCCCGCGCCGTTCTTCGACTGGCGCGCCGGAGAAGCAGGCAAGCCTTCGGTCAACCCGGCAGACGCGCTGCACATGGCAAGAATGACACTGGAATTCGGTAACGGGGCGACCAGTGGGGTGCTGCGGCTGCGCGGCAACGACGGCGGATGGACGCCTGTACACATGACCATCAATCGCGTCGAACTCCAACCCGACACGTTCGCAGCACTGATGGCGCTGCGTCTGCCGACCGAGGCGGAGTTGGCTGTGGTGGAATTCGAGGATGACGAAGAATCACCGGCGCCCGACGAGAAACCGCGCAGAGCGAAGAAGGACAAAAAGAACAAAAAGGGCAAGCACAAGCACGCCGACTAGCTCTGTGCGTCAGCCGGCCCTGCCCGCGCGGCCGCACTAGCCCGCCCGGCGTTGACGGTGACGACGACGTCGAGCTCTTCAACAGCGCAGCCGGCGACGACGACCTTCATGGCATTCGCAATCGCCGATGCCTGTCCGCACGCCGCATCGATGCCTGCGGGTACGCGCGCCGCGGCGGCCAACGCAGCCAGATCCGCCGCCGCCTGGGCCCGGTGCCGGGAGATCACCGCCGATCCGATGTGGAAACCGCCGACAGTCAATGCCAACAACGCACCGATAGCCGCGACGGCGACGAGCGTCGCCGAACCACGCTCACCCCGCACCCCATTCCCTGGCCGCCACCGCATTCGCCCGAATCGTGATCCCCGGCAACAGCATTGCGTCGGTGGTGACCGTCGCCTCCACGAACCCACCGTCGTTTCGCAGGTCCACGTGCGCACCGAGTGGGGCGATGTCATGGGCGGCCTGCACCGCGGTCCCCTCGTCACCACGGGCGGCAAGGCGGGCCGCTTCGCGGGCGGCGTCGATGCATCGGATCTGCATCCACGTGGCGGAGATCCCAACCACACACAGCACCATGACCGACACCAAAGCGGTAATGGCGAAGGCGGCCTCGACGGTGGTGGCGCCGCGATCACCGGTCAGACGTTGGTGTTGAGCGCGCGATTGATGATGTTGGTCAGAGCCGTCACGATGGAGTCGCCGGTGACGACCGTATAGAGAATCGCACCAAATGCCGCGGCCGCGATCGTCCCGATGGCGTACTCCACCGTCGACATGCCAGTATCGTCGACCAACAACAGCACCATTCGTGCTTTCATGTCGCGAATCCTGTTGGCTACCATCTGATTTCCCTTCTATCTGTTCACTTACCGTCATGTCAGTCCCGATCCCAGCACGTCGCCTGCCAGACCCGCGACGATTGGAACGATGCCCAGGCAGACGAAGGCAGGCAGGTAGCACAATCCGAGTGGGCCTGCGATCAGGACCGAGGCGCGTTGCGCCCTGGCGTCCGCCGCCGATGCGGCATCGTGGCGGGAGCTGTCGGCCAGCTCGGTGACACCCTGCGCGAGGGCGATCCCGGATGCTGCCGACCGTCGTGCCAGCCGCAGCAGCGCTGCGGCCTGATTATCCAGCGGGAGATCGGGATTCGACCAAGCCGTCGTCGGATCCGAACCGAGTGCCAACAGGTCTGCGGCGCGGTCGAGGACCTTCCCGAGTGGACGCGGCGCCGACGGTGCAGCCGCTGACGCCGCTGTCGACACCGCCATCCCCGAGGCGAGGCATGCCGCGAAGACATCCAAAGCGGACGCCATGGCCAAGGGATCGGAAACCTCCGACGTCGGATCCGCCGATGCCACATTTGCGGTCGACTTGCTCAAGCGCATTCTTGTCGGCGCAGCACCAATCAGGAGCGCCCCTGCCAACAACAATGCCGGGATACTCATGTCAGCGCCCGTCCCGTTATCCGGTCCGACCACAGCAGACCGCAGCAGGCCAACGTCACACCGACGACCAACAACCAGCCGCCCGCGCCACCGGACAATAGAAATCCGAGCGGTTCGGCGCCGATGAGTTGGCCGAGCCCGATGCCGAGGATCGGGAGGCCGGCCAGCACCGCCGCGGTGGTGCGAGCTCCCGCCATTCCCGCGTCGACGCGGGCGGAAAACTGTTCCCGCTCAACGATGTCGCGATGGGCAGCGCGCATCAGCGTCGCGATCGCGAGACCGTGAATTTGCGCCAGGCGCCAGAACAGCGCCAACCGCTGCCAGTGCGACGGCAGGCGCGACGCCGCGGCAGTGCTGCGCAGTCCGGCAGCCACATCAGCGCCGAGCCGCGCTCGCGCGGCGACAGCGCGCAGGTTCTCCGCCACCGGCCCGTCGGTCTCGCGTGCTGCGACCTCGAATGCGGCGACCGGATGAGTACCGACCCGTAGTTCGCCAATCAGTACGTCCAAAGCGCCTTGGAGGGCGGATGCTTCGGCGGCGCGGGCGCGCCGCGCACTCGCTCGTCGCCGCCGCAACACCAGAGTGCCGAGGAGAATTGCGGCGCCCAGCATTGCCGTGGCAGGCAGTGTCAAAATCAGTGCCGCGGTGACCGCCACCGCGATCACGATCATCGGTCCCCGGCGACGCTTGACAGTTCGCGGTTCCAAGCGATGGCGGGTCGGTTGCGGTGCGACGACGACCGCCAGCGCCAGGGCCAGCGCTGCGCTCGTCACAGCGCTCCTCGCGCCCGCAGCAGGGATCTCAGATCGTCGGCGCCGCTTCCGAATCCGGTGTCAGCGCTCCAAGCGGATGCCACGCCGACGATGCCGGTGGGATCACGCCACAGAACGCCGATCTCATTGAGCCTCCGCATTCCTTTCGCGTCGCGTCCGACGTGCAGCAGCACCTGCACCGCGGCGGCGAGCTGACTGTGCAACGCAAGGCGATCGAGTCCACCCAACGCGGCCAGCGCCTCGAGCCGGGCTGGCACTTCACCGGGATTGTTCGCGTGCACCGTTCCGGCGCCACCGTCGTGGCCCGTGTTGAGGGCGGCTAGCAGGTCGACGACTTCTGCGCCGCGCACCTCGCCGACGACGATTCGGTCGGGTCGCATCCGCAACGCCTGCCGGACCAGATCGCGGACGGTAATCTCGCCCACCCCTTCGACGTTCGCGCTTCGGGCGACGAGGTTGACGACATGCGGATGCCGTGGGTGCAGTTCGGCGGCGTCCTCTACGCAGACGATCCGCTCCTCCGCGGCTACCGCCCCCAGTACCGCGGCGAGCAGCGTGGTCTTTCCCGCGCCGGTGCCGCCGGACACGAGCACCGCAAGCCTCGCGGCGATGATCCCGTCGAGCAGTGCGCGTGCCTCCTGAGGAATCGCGCCTGCCCGCGTCAGCGTGGCGAGATCCTGGGTGGCCGGTCGCAGCACGCGCAGCGAGATACAGGTTCCGCCCGAGGCGATCGGTGCGAGCACCGCGTGCAGCCGGACCATGAACTCACCTCGGGCCGCCCCGGACAGGTTCCCATCGACCCACGGCTGCGCCTCGTCGAGCCGTCGGCCCACGCTCAAGGCAAGCCGCTGCGCCAAACGCCGCACCGCAGCCTCGTCGGCAAACTGGATGGAGCTCCGCCGCAACCCGTTTCCATCATCGATCCACACCGCGTCGGGCGCCGTCACCAAGACATCGGTCGTGCCCTCCGCGTGCAGCAGCGGCTCGAGGATGCCGAAACCGGTGAGCTCGGTCTGCAACATCCGCAGATTGCTCAACACCTCGGTGTCGCCCAGCACTCCACCCGACTCGGCACGGATCGCAGCGGCGACGACACTCGGTCGCAGCGGCGCCGACTCGGCCGCCAACCGCTCGCGCACCCGATCGATCAACGACTCTGTCATGCCGCCGCCACCGACGGATGCTGCGCAAGAATGTCCAACACCTGGCGCGCCGCCTTCGCAAGCGGCGAGTGATGCCGCATACGCAGGCCGTACCGCTCCACGGCTTCTGCCAGCCCTGGTTGCGGTCGCATCGCCGCCAGCAGAGGCAGATCGACAATCCTCGCGACATCCACCGACCGCAGGCCCCCCGGCGATGGGCCGCGCACCACAAGACCGACATTCGGATTGATCGCCGAAATCGACTGCGCCACCGCGGTGGTTGCGGCACACCCACGGACATCAGCCGTTGTCACCAGAACGACCAAGTCAGCAGCGTCCGTGGCGATCTCGACGGCACGGGTCAACCGGCGTGGCAGATCGCAGACGACGGTCGCGCCACCTCGTCGGCCCGCATCGACGATCGCGGCCAGTGGTCCGGCGTCAATGTCGTTGCCTGCCCGGACACTCGACAGCACGCTGAGACCGTCGCGCCCCGGCAACGCCTGGCGCAACGCCGCGATGTCGATCCGCCCGCCCTCCAGTGCGAGGTCGGGCCAACGCAATCCCGACTCCTCCTCACTGCCGACCACCAGATCGATGCCGCCGCTCCACGGATCGGCATCGACAAGCAACGCCTCAGGGGCCACGTGAGCCAGGGCGGTCGCGAACAGCGATGCCCCTGCACCGCCGCGTCCCGCCATCACGGCGACGACGACACCCCGGCGCCCGTCATCGCGACGGGATTCTGCGGCGTCCGACAGTGCGGCGACGAGTTCGCCTTCGTCGGAGGGCAAGCTCATGACGTTCTGCGCGCCGATGACGATCGCCGCTTCCCAGTCGCCGGCGGCCGGTTCGTCGCGTGTCAGCAAGATGATGTGGCCGCGCCGAGGCAGCGCGAGTCCGGCGCAACTGCGAGCCGCGTCGGCGTCGAGCAGTACAGCCGATGCCCCGGTCCAGGCCTGTCGGCTCGGCGGCTGGGAAACATGCACCACTGCGACACGGGCAGCCGCGGCGACGCGGTCGATGTCGGCGCGTATCGCCGGGTCGGCGACCATGGCGAGCACACCGCTCGTTGTGTTCATCAGCCCACAGTGCGGGGACCGGCCGACGTCGTGCCAGGGCAGCGGCCGAGCCTGTGCATGGGGCGCGAACTGTGGATGGAACGTGTTCCAAGACCGACACCGAAAACGCGATTCCGCAACTTAGCGGGAGTTCCCCACTTATCCGGACAACGAAAAGTCCGTAAAAAAGGGACGACCCCCGCCAGGGGGGGAGGAGGCGGAGGTCGTCGTGTATCAGCCCCGGGGGGTCGGGCTGATGCACACCCGGCATAAGCCGAGTAATCCTCACTATACACACGGAAAGCCCAAGAGGCGCAAGTAGTGCTTGCCTCCGAAAGCACCCAATATCGTCGGACAAGTGCACGCGTCAGAACGCGTCGTGAACTGCCATTTTGGACGCTCGGTCGGTTGATGCCGCGTACCGCCCCTATGCTGGGCGTTGTGACCGCGACCGACCCAGCGGCCGCGGGGGGTTCCATACCGCAAACGAACTCGAAAGGCGGGCAGCCCGTTCGAACGGCAGCGTTCTTCGACCTCGACAAGACGGTAATTGCTAAGTCCAGCACGCTCGCTTTCAGCAAACCCTTCTTCGATCAAGGGCTAATAAATCGGCGGGCCGTGCTGAAGTCGAGCTACGCCCAATTCCTCTTCCTGATGTCGGGTGCTGACCACGACCAGATGGACCGCATGCGGAACTACATCACCAATATGTGCGCGGGGTGGGACGTCGAACAGGTCAAGTCGATCGTCAACGAGACCCTGCATGACATCGTCGACCCGCTGGTCTTCGCCGAGGCCGCCAATCTCATCGCCGACCACAAACTGTGTGGGCGCGACGTCGTCGTCGTCTCGGCGTCGGGCGAGGAGATCGTCGCCCCGATCGCCAAGGCCCTCGGCGCCACCCACGCGATGGCGACCAGGATGGTCGTCGAGGACGGGAAGTACACCGGCGAGGTCGCCTACTACTGCTACGGCGAGGGCAAGGTCGAGGCCATCCACGAACTCGCGGCGCGCGAGGGGTATGCGCTCGAGCACTGTTACGCGTACTCCGACTCGATCACCGACCTGCCGATGCTCGAAGCGGTCGGCCACCCGACCGTCGTGAACCCCGACCGTGGGCTGCGCAAGGAGGCCACCGCACGCAGCTGGCCGGTGCTGACTTTCTCGCGGCCGGTGCCGCTTCGCGACCGCTTCCCGGCGCCCTCCGGTGCTGCCGTCGCCACCACCGCCGCGGTCGGTCTCAGCGCCTTGTTCGCCGGCGCGCTGACATACTCGCTGCTCCGTCGATTCGCTCCATAGAGTCCGACCAGATGTAGTAGCTGACGGACTTGTGGTAACGATCGAATTTCACGCGGCCTTGACCCTTGCTGTGACCGGGGTCACGTAGTACAAAGGAACCACGGAGCTTGGAGAGGCCAAGACCGAGCCGGAAGAGAAGGCTCGACCTCCCGATCCAGGCTACCCAGCACGGATCCCGGTACCCACGCGGAGCTAAAGCCGCGGAATAGGCAAAAGTGTTGCGGGCCTGCGCAATTGCGAAGAGCGGGCGACCACGACGACCCCTTGGGTGGGGTTGCAGTCGTAGCGCATCGCAAGGACGCCGAGGCCACCCACGCACACCTGATGAGCACGCTTGGTAACCGGAGTCCGTGCTAGCGGGCGGCGAGCCGAACGAGTTTCGGAACGTCGCCCGCTTTCGCTTTGCTGGGCTGCTACTTGGCGGCAGCCTCGGCGATCGCCAACGCCTCCCTCGCCCCAGCCCGCAACGCGCGCGCACTGAGGATCAACCACGCCGTCAGACCGTCGGGTGTGCCGGACGCGAATCCGCTTGCCGCGGAGTGGTATTCGACGGATTGGCGCATCCAGTACACCTCGGGCACACCGAGACCGTGTGGGTCGAGGCCCTTGGCGATCGTCACCAATCGCGACACGCCGCGCGCCACCAACCCGTCGGCGCTACCGAACGGCGCCAGCGTGAGGAGTTCCCCATGCGCGACGGCCGCGAGCACGGCGGCAGGCACGTCGGATTTGCCCGTCACGACGTCGACCAACAACTCGAGCCGGGGACCGATCTCGGCGTCGGCCCGTGGGCGCCCCAACCGGTCCTCGTCGACGAGGTCCGCGGCGGCCAGCGCGTGCAGCCGCGCCAACGCCTGCATCGGGGCCTTCTGCCAGATGCCGACGAGGCTCGTTGCGCCGCCCTCCAGCGCCTCCGACACCCGTAGCGCACCGGCCAGAAGCGGGTCGGGCTCGCCGCTTTCCGGCAGCGCAAGCGCGCCGCCCTCGAGCACCGATGACGCCCTGGCCGCACGCAACGCGGCCTCCGCCGCGGTCGCCGGCCACCCCCGCAAGTTCGTCCGGTGGCGGTGCGCCTTGCCGAGCGCCTCGCCGGCCTCTTCGCCCGCGGCCGCGACACCAGGCAGCTCGGCCAACGGCGCTAGCGGGTGAGACGTCACGCGGAGAAACGCTAGCCGCGCTCAAATGGGTACTCCATCGGGGATGCCCGAACCAGGCAACGTCGATGCAACTGTTAGGTGACTAGGCTCACAGACATGTCCGATAAGCACACCGAGGGTCAGTCCAGTTATCCGCCGGCCGATGACTTCGCTGCTCAGGCCAATGCCACCGCCGAGCTGTACAAGGCGGCCGAAAACGATCGGTCGGCGTTCTGGGCGGAACAGGCCAACCGGTTGTCCTGGGAGACGCCGTTCGATGAGGTGCTGGACTGGTCGGAGGCCCCGTTTGCGAAGTGGTTCGTCGGCGGCAAGCTCAACGTCGCCTACAACTGCGTCGACCGCCACGTCGAGGCGGGCAACGGCGACCGGGTGGCGATCCTGTGGGAGGGCGAGCCCGTCGGAGACAGCCGCACCCTGACCTATTCAGAGCTCAAGGACGAGGTGTGCAAGGCCGCCAACGCGCTGACCGAACTCGGCCTGACGGCCGGTGACCGCGTCGCCATTTACATGCCGATGCTGCCGGAGGCCATCGTCGCGATGCTGGCGTGCGCGCGGCTGGGGGTGTTGCATTCGGTGGTGTTCGCGGGCTTCTCGGCGGCCGCCTTGAAGGCCCGTATCGAGGACGCCGAGGCCAAGCTGGTGATCACCAGCGACGGGCAGTTCCGCCGCGGCAGCGCGGTGTCGCTCAAGGAGTCGGTCGATGAGGCGGTTTCGGCGGACGGGACCGCCAATAAGAGCCCCGTCGAGCATGTGCTGGTGGTGCGGCGCACCGGCATCGACACGCCATGGACCGAGGGTCGCGACCTGTGGTGGCACGACACCGTCGATGCGGCGTCGACCGAGCACACCCCGGAGGCGTTCGACTCGGAGCATCCGCTGTTTTTGCTCTACACGTCGGGCACCACGGGCAAGCCGAAGGGCATCATGCACACCTCCGGTGGATACCTGACCCAGTCGTCCTACACGCATTACAACGTTTTCGACGTGAAGCCGGAGAGCGACGTGTATTGGTGCACAGCCGATATCGGCTGGGTGACCGGTCACACGTACATCGTCTACGGGCCATTGTCAAACGGTGTGACACAGGTCGTGTACGAGGGAACACCGGCGTCACCGAACGAGCATCGTCACTTCGAGGTCATCGAAAAGTACGGTGTGACAATCTATTACACAGCGCCGACGCTGATCCGGATGTTCATGAAGTGGGGCCGCCAGATTCCCAATGCCCACGACCTGTCCAGCCTGCGGCTGCTTGGCTCGGTCGGCGAGCCGATCAACCCTGAGGCGTGGCTGTGGTACCGGAATGCCTTTGGCGGCAACCGAACACCTATTGTGGACACCTGGTGGCAGACCGAGACCGGATCGATCATGATCTCACCGCTGCCGGGCGTCACCGCCACAAAACCGGGCTCGGCGATGCAGCCGCTGCCGGGTATCACGGCAAAGATCGTCGACGAAGAGGGCAACGAGCTGGTGCCCGGCGCCGACGAGGGCGAGCACGTCACCGGCTATTTGGTGCTGGATCAGCCGTGGCCGTCGATGCTCCGCGGTATCTGGGGCGACCCCGAGCGGTACAAGGAGACCTACTGGTCACGTTATGCGGAGAAGGGCTGGTACTTCGCAGGCGACGGGGCGCGCGTCGACTCCGACGGCAACATCTGGCTGCTCGGCCGCATCGACGACGTGATGAACGTGTCGGGACACCGAATCTCCACCACCGAGGTGGAGTCGGCGCTCGTCGGCCATTCCGGCGTCGCGGAGGCAGCGGTCGTCGGGGCGTCGGACGAGACGACCGGCCAGGGCATCTGCGCCTTCGTCATTCTCAAGGCAAGCGCCAAGGACAACGACGACATGGTCGACGAACTGCGTGAGCAGGTCGCCAAGGAGATCGGAAAGATCGCCCGGCCGCGCGAGATTCACGTGGTGCCCGAGCTCCCGAAGACGCGCAGCGGCAAGATCATGCGACGGCTGCTGCGCGACGTCGCCGAAGGCCGTGAACTCGGCGACACCTCGACGTTGGTCGATCCCACCGTGTTCGAGGCGATTCGGGCCAGTAAGTAACCGCTAGGTCGTCGCCGCCGTCGCGCCGACCGGAACGAAGCCCGAGCCCGGGCGGTTCTTCGCGGTGATGTCGGCAAGCTGTGCGTTGATCGACATGGCCACCGCAGGCGTGTGCAGCGGGATGTACTTCACGACGCACGTCGGTAGGTCTTCGGCGAAGGCGCCATGGATCATGCCGACGAGCCGGTTGTTGACGGTGACGGGAGCCCCCGAGTCACCCGGCTGTCCGCACACCTGGCTGACGATCGTGCCGGGGTCCTGGCCGGGTCCCCAGACAACGCCGCACGAAGACCCCGTGGTCCGGCCCAGCTTGCACGCGACGTCCCCGGTCACCGGGTCGGGGCCGAGGCCGTCGATCTGGAAGCCGTCGACATTGTTCAATGGCCGGACCTTGGCAGGGTCGAACTGGATCACCGCGTAGTCGAGCGAGTCGTTGCCCGCCACCATGGTGCCGAGCACCCCGGCGGATTCCACTCCCTCGGCGCCGACCTGAGCGCCCGGGCCGCCGCAGTGTGCGGAGGTGAAGCCGATCATGTTGCCGCGGTTATCGGTGCCGATCGTGGTCAACGTGCACAGCGTGTCGCCGTTGACGACGATGCCCCGAGCCGCCGCCCAGCGGAACCGGCTCATCGGCATATGCCATGGGTGCGGTCGGCCCTACCAGCGCGGCAAGGACCACGATCGCCGCCGCAACGTGTAGGAGCCAGCGGTGCCCGGTCCTCAAAAACCCATCCCCCATCGACGTCCCGACCGCCTACTCAACTGTGAACGACAGTCTAACGTTCAGCCGGGATCGTCTACCTCGACACGACGTGGCAACATGATTCGCAGGTGACATCTCTACACCTGGAGCCGCTGCCGCGGCGACATCCAACTGGGGAGGACTCCGTGAGCAGTGTCGACAGGAAGAATGGCGTACCGACCACAGTGACCTCGATACCGCTGGTAGACCCGCACGCACCCAAACCGGACCCGTCGATCGGCGACCTGGTCAAGGACGCCACGGCCCAGGTGTCCACGCTGGTGCGCGCCGAGGTGGAACTCGCGCGCGCGGAGATCACCCGCGACGTGAAGAAGGGGCTGACCGGCAGCGTCTTCTTCATTCTCGCGCTGGTCGTGCTCTTCTACTCGACATTCTTTTTCTTCTTCTTCCTCGCCGAGCTGCTGGACACGTGGCTCTGGCGGTGGGTGGCCTTCCTGATCGTGTTCGGCATCATGCTCATCGTCACGGCAGTACTCGCCCTGTTCGGCTACCTGAAGGTGCGTCGAATTCGAGGCCCGCAGAAGACCATCGAAACGGTCAAGGAGATCCCCGAGGCGTTGACGCCCGGCCGCGACAGGCCCGCGCTGAGCTCGTCCGACGGTAAGGCGGCGGCCAACCCGACCGCGGACCCGTCCGGCTGGTAATGGCCCCACCCGATCCGTCGGTCGTCCGTATCGACGGTCCGTGGCGTCATCTGGAGGTACACGCCAACGGCATTCGCTTCCACGTCGTGGAGGCCGAACCCAAAGCCGACGAACCGGGCACCACGCTGACGGAGCGCCCGCTGGTGATACTGCTGCACGGATTCGGTTCGTTCTGGTGGTCGTGGCGCCATCAACTGCGCGGCCTCGCCGGCGCCCGCGTCGTCGCCGTCGATCTGCGCGGCTACGGCGGCAGCGACAAACCGCCCCGCGGCTACGACGGCTGGACGCTCGCCGGTGACACCGCGGGCCTGGTCCGCGCGCTCGGCCACCAGTCGGCGACACTGATCGGCCACGCCGACGGCGGGCTGGTCTGCTGGGCGACGTCGGTGCTACACCCACGGATGGTCCGCGCGATCGCGGTGATCAGCTCCCCCCATCCCGGCGCGCTGCGCTCGTCGGCGCTGTCCCGCCGCGATCAGGGTCTTGCGCTGTTGCCATGGATGCTGCGCTATCAGGTGCCGATGTGGCCGGAGCGCAAGCTCACCCGCCACAACGCCGAGGAGCTCGAACGGCTGGTGCGGACCCGGGCGGCCGGGAAATGGCTTGCATCAGAAGACTTCTCCGAAACCATCGGGCACATGCGCAAGGCCATCCAGATTCCGTCTGCCGCCCATTCGGCGCTGGAGTACCAGCGCTGGGCGGTGCGAAGCCAACTACGGAGTGAGGGCCGCCGGTTCATGCGGCTGATGAAACGGCCGCTCGCGGTGCCGATGCTGCACATCCGTGGTGACGACGACCCCTACGTGCTGGCCGATGCGGTGAACCGCACGCGGCGGTATGCGCCGCACGGTCGCTACGTATCCGTCGCCGGCGCAGGACATTTCGCACACGAGGAGACGCCGGAGGCCGTCAACGACCAGCTGTCGCGCTTCTTGGGCCAGACGGGACCGACGGTCAGCTAACGCAGGTACCGGTGGCGACGGGCTGGGTGTTGCCGAGTCTGCCGAGCTGATGGCCGACCTCTTCTGTGGTCAGCACAAAACCGGTCTCCGCGTCGTCGACGGCCGCACCGAACACCACGCCGAGCACCTCGCCCTGCTTGTTGATCATCGGACCGCCCGAATTACCCTGTCGCACAGTGCCTCTGATCGTGTAGACCTCGCGGTCGACGGTCCTCGACTTGTAGATGTCGGGACCTTTCAGCTCGATGGTCTCGCGCACACGGGCAGGGGTGGCCTGGAAGTCGCCGCCGCCGGGGTAACCGAGCACCAATGCGTCAGTGCCGGTTTTCGCGGGAGCGTCCGCGAAGCGCAGCGGCGGTGACGGAAGGCCGGGCACATCGAGGATGGAGATGTCCGCGTCCGGGTCGTAGGAGACCACCTTGGCGTCGTACGTCTGGCCGTCCACCTCGACGGTGACGGTCTCCGCGCCCGCGACGACGTGCGCGTTGGACATCACCCGCTCGGGCGCGGCCACGAAACCCGTTCCCTCCAAGACTTTTTGGCAGCCGGGTGCCACACCGCGGATCTTTGCCACACTCGGCCGGGCAGCGGCGACCACGGGATCGTTGATCAGAGCGGCGTCGGGTGCGTCGACGTTGACGATCGGGGTACGGCCGAAGTTGCCTAACACGTCCGGCAGCCCGGAGGTGTCCAGCAGTGCCTTGAGACGGTTGGGCACCGCCTTCAACCAGGGCGGCGCGACCTCGTCCACCTGGGTGAGCACCTTCGAACCGCGAACCGCGGCAGACAGGTTCGGCTGGTTGGTCGACGTCAACGGCGTCGCAAGCAGATATGCCACCACCATCACGGCCAACACCATCACGGCGACGCCGATCACCGAATCGCCAAGGCGAAGAGCGGGATTGCGGATTGCGCCGCGCACGGCCCGGCCAAGCACCACTCCGGCGATCTCGCCGATCACCACCAGACCCAGGATCAAGAACAGGGTGATGAAAAGCTGTGTACGCGTACCGCTGACGTGGGTGACGATGTGTGGGGCGAGCAGCACGCCTGCCACCGCGCCGAGCACCACACCGATGAACGACAGCAACGAGCCCAGCGCTCCGGAGCGCCATCCCGAGATCGCGGCGACGAACGCGACCGACAGGACGGCCATGTCGAGCCACTGGGACGATGTCATAGTTGGGCCTCCCCGTCGGTGCCGTCATGACCGACGAGGGCCATCGCTTCATCCAGGTCGCGCACATCTTCGGTGTTCCACGGCTGCGCCCACCCGGCGACATCGAGCATCGCCGAAATCACATGGCCGGTGAACCCCCACACCAGCATCTCGTTCAGCAGGAACGCAGGCCCGGCGAGCTTGCGCGTGTTCTGCTTGCGGTACACCATCAATCGGTTCTCCGGATTGATGAAGGCGCGCACCGGTACCCGCGCCACGATCGCGGTTTCGGATTCGTCGACGACGGCGACGGGCCCGGGGTCCGGCGAGTAGGCGAGGACCGGAACGACATGAAACCCCGACGGCGGGATGAACATCTTCTCCAGCGTGGCCAGCGGCTGCAGCCGGCCTGCGTCGATCCCGGTCTCCTCGTTGGCCTCGCGCAGCGCCGTGTGGATCGGGCCCTCGTCGCCGGGATCGGCCGCACCGCCGGGAAACGCGGCCTGGCCGGCGTGGTGGCGCAGCGTCGACGCACGGACGGTGACCAACAGATCCGCGTCGTCGGGCAGGTCGCCGGATGACGAATCAAGCGGACCCGAGAACAGCACCAGCACCGCGGCTTCGCGGCCGCCGCCGGTGACGGCCGCCTTCGCGTTGGCCGCGGTCACCATCGCCAGCAGCTCGACGGGTACCCGTCGCCGGTACGCCCGCTTCACGGCGTGAGCGTTGTCGACCAGCGGCTTGAGCCACGCCGGAGCGGCGTCGGGAGTCAGCAGACTCCGTTCGCTCGTGGAGCTCACCCCGGCACTCCTATCTGTGGACCGACCGCAGCGGCGATCTCGTCGGCACTGGCGAACGAACGCGGCAGGATTTCGGCAACGCTACCGTCCGACCGCAGCACCACCGTCGCGGGCATCACATTGGGCACCTGCAAAGCCGCTGCGATCAACCGCCTCCCGTCCTGCAGTGTCGGCAGCCGCACGCCCAGCTCGGCCAGCCGCAACAGCGCGGCGGTTTCGTTCTCGTCCTGATGCACCGTGACCACCGTCGCGGCGGTGCCGACGCGTCGCTGATACTCCGCCATCGCGGGCAGTTCCTGGGCGCACGGCGCGCACCAGTACGCCCACAAATTGAGCACCACCGCCCGCCCGGCCAGCGCCCTGGCGACGTCGACGCGCGAGCCGTCGCCCGCGCACTCGACCGTGATGCCCCGCAGCTTCGGCGGGCCTTCGCCCGACCCGTCGGCGGGGCACGGCTGCAGGCCTGCGCGCGCCCTGGGCTCGGCGAGCGCCCCTGGGGTGTCGGCGTCGCGGCGTTCCCGTGCGGAAGCCTGACCCGGCACGCTCGTCGACCCATCGCGGTCCAGCTGGGTCCACAGCCCGACGCCGAGCGCGACGACGACAGCGAGCACGACGATGGTCCAGCGGGTCGACGTGCTCATGAAGGGAAGGAGTGGCTACAGCCCGGCCAGCGCCAACAGGTGCTCGGTCTCCGGACCCTTCACCAGCGGGGCGGCCACCAGCGGGTCCGTCGGCCCTTCGCCGAACGACGGGCACTCCTTGGCCAGCACGCACACGCCACAGGCCGGCTTGCGGGCGTGGCACACGCGGCGGCCGTGGAAGATCACCCGATGGCTGAGGTTGGTCCACTCGGCGCGCTCGATCAGCTCACCGATCGCGTGCTCCACCTTGACCGGGTCCTCCAGCTCCGTCCATCGCCAGCGGCGGACCAGCCTGCCGAAGTGGGTGTCAACGGTGATCCCGGGAATGCCGAACGCGTTGCCGAGGATGACGTTGGCGGTTTTGCGGCCGACCCCAGGCAGCGTGACGAGCTCCTCCATGGTGGACGGCACCTCGCCGTCGAACCGCTCAACGAGTTCCTGGCCGAGCCGAATGAGCGAGTTCGCCTTGTTGCGGTAGAAGCCCGTCGGCCGAACCATTTCTTCGAGTTCGGTGCGATCTGCCTGTGCATAGTCCTTGGCGGTGCGGTACTTCTTGAACAACGCCGGGGTGGTGAGGTTGACGCCCTTGTCGGTGCTCTGGGCCGACAGGATCGTCGCCACCGTCAGCTCCAGCGGGTTGGTGAAGTCCAGCTCGCAGTACACATGCGGAAACGCTTGCGCCAGTAGCCGATCCATGCGTCGGGCGCGTCGCACCAGGCCGAGATGGGTCTCCGAATCCCACTTACGCGCCGACGCGCGCTTGGCCGGTTTGGCCCGCGCGGGCTTCTGGGCCGACGACTCACCAACAGTCACGGCTGCCAGCGTACTGAGACCGCCGACAACTCAACTGCGGACCGGTGACAATTCGTGATCCCACCGAGACCTTCGGCGTGTTTACTACCTCCTTGTGTCGTGGTTGCTCGTGGCCTTCATTCCGGGGTTGCTGATGTTGGCGACCTTCGGTCTCGAGCGCCTCGAGACCGGCCTCGATCGGGACACTGTCTCGGCAGCCGATGTGGCCGAGTTTTTGCGGCAGGCACAGGCCGACGAAGTCCGTACGCTGGCGATAGAGGGTATGCCGGAGGCACTGGACTGTATGCACCGTCGGCTTCAGGAACGCGATTCGACCCACGAGGTGCCCAGGACCCACATCACCGTTGACGAGTGGCCGAATTTGCCAGCGCCGCTTTATACATACAACGGTGCGAATCCTGAATTTCAGCCGTCTCGGCATGCAAATCGTGTGTAGCGTGGCTACGCACGAAATTTCCTACCTCTAGACTGATCTCGCAAACCGGATAGAGGTCGGCGTGCGCATGTCATATCACCCAACAGCTTAAGAGGGGCAACGTGGACGAGATCCTGGCCAGGGCCGGAATCTTCCAGGGAGTCGAGCCGAGCGCCGTTTCCGCGCTGACGAAGCAACTGCAGCCCGTCGACTTCCCGCGCGGACACACCGTGTTCGCCGAGGGCGAGCCTGGCGACCGGCTTTTCATCATTATTTCGGGCAAGGTGAAGATCGGCCGCCGTTCGCCGGATGGCCGCGAGAATCTGCTCACGATCATGGGCCCGTCGGACATGTTCGGCGAGCTGTCGATCTTCGACCCTGGACCGCGGACGTCGAGCGCGACGACCATCACCGAGGTGCGCGCGGTGTCGATGGACCGCGACGCGCTGCGCGCATGGATCGCCGACCGGCCCGAGATCGCCGAGCAGCTGCTGCGTGTGTTGGCCCGCCGCCTGCGCCGCACCAACAACAACCTCGCCGACCTGATCTTCACCGACGTGCCCGGCCGCGTTGCCAAGCAGCTGCTGCAGCTCGCGCAGCGGTTCGGCACGCAGGAAGGCGGCGCGCTTCGGGTCACGCACGACCTCACGCAGGAAGAGATCGCCCAGCTGGTCGGTGCGTCGCGTGAGACGGTCAACAAGGCGCTCGCCGATTTCGCCCACCGCGGCTGGATCCGCTTGGAGGGCAAGAGCGTGCTGATCTCGGACAGCGAGCGCTTGGCCCGTCGCGCCCGTTAGCGATTTCGGCGTGGTTGGTTGCGCTCAGCGCAACGGCGCACGCCGAAATCACTACTACGAGCGGAGGTAGTCGAGCTGGGCCTGCACGCTCCACTCGGCGGCGTCCCACAGCTTCTCGTCGACGTCGGTGTAGACGTGTTCGACGATCTGTCGCGCGGTCGCGTCGTCGCCTAGCTGTCGCAAGGCATCCCGCACCTGCTCGAGCCGCTCCTCGCGGTGCGCCAGGTACATCGCCGTGACGGCCTCGATGTCCGCGAGCTCGGGGCCGTGACCCGGAAGCACGGTCAGACTGCCGAGACCCTGCAGCCGCTTCAACGACTCGAGATAGTCGCCGAGCGCGCCGTCTTCGGAGTCGATGACGGTGGTGCCCCTGCCGAGCACCGTGTCGGCGGTCAGCACCGCATCCTCGAGGAGGAACGACAGTGAGTCGGTGGTGTGCCCGGGCGTGGCCATCACCTTGATGCGCAGGCCCGCGGCGTCGATGACCTCGCCGTCGGTCAGCGGGCCGCCGAGGCCGCGGAGAAACCCACTACCCACCGAGCGGACGACCGCGCCGGTGAGGTCGACGATCTTGTCGATACCGCCGGTGTGGTCGTCGTGCTTGTGACTGATCAGCACCAGCGGGATCTTGCCGAGCTCGGCGATCTTCGCGATGTGGTCGGCATCGTCGGGCCCTGGATCGACGATCACCATCTCGTCGTTACCGCGACCGCGCAACACCCAGGTGTTCGTGCCTTCCAGGGTCAGCAGGCCCGGATTGTTGCACAGCAGCACCGATGCCGTCTCCGTCACCGGGCGCAGCACTCCGTAGGCCGGATGCTCGACCGCTGAGGTCACTTCACCTCGACGATGAGCTCGACCTCGACGGGCGCGTTCAGCGGCAGTTCCGACACCCCGACGGCCGACCGCGCATGCGCACCCGCCTCGCCGAACACCTCGCCCAGAAGCTCGGAGGCGCCGTTGATGACGCCGGGCTGGCCGTTGAATCCGGGAGCCGATGCGACGAAGCCGACGACCTTGACCACCCGGACGATGGCGTCGATGCCGACCAGCCCGTCGACCGCCGACAGCGCGTTGAGCGCGCAGATCCGGGCGAGCGCCTTGCCCTGCTCGGGGGTGACGTCACCGCCGACGTGCCCGGACTGCGCCATCGAGCCGGCCTGCATCGGGACCTGGCCCGCCGTGTACACGAGGTTGCCGGTCTGCACCGCGGGCACATAGGCCGCGACGGGTTTGACCACCGGAGGTAGTTCGATGCCCAGTTCGGAAAGCCGGGCCGACCAGGACGCGGCGCTCATTTCGGCCGCTTCAGGTATGCGACGTGCTGCTCGCCGGTCGGTCCTGGCAGCACCGAGACAAGCTCCCAACCGTCCTCGCCCCACTGGTCGAGGATCTGCTTGGTGGCATGCGTCAGCAATGGGACCGTGGCGTACTCCCAACGGGTCGGTTCGCTCATGTGGCTGAGCTTATCGGGCGTGAGGTAGCCCTTGGCTAGCATGCACTGGTGGCAACCGATCCGAACAGCCGTAAACCTGTCGGCTGGCCGTCCCGGCTGACGAAGGCTCGACTGCACTTCGTCACGGGCAAAGGCGGCACAGGCAAGTCGACCATCGCCGCCGCTTTGGCGCTGGCGCTGGCCGCGGGCGGCCGCAAGGTGCTTTTGGTCGAAGTCGAAGGGCGCCAAGGCATTGCGCAGCTTTTCGACGTCCCGCCGCTGCCCTACGAGGAAGTGAAGATCGCCACCGCCGACGGCGGCGGAACGGTCAACGCGCTGGCCATCGACATCGAAGCGGCCTTCCTGGAATACCTCGAAATGTTCTACAACCTCGGGATCGCAGGCCGCGCGATGCGCCGCATCGGCGCCGTCGAGTTCGCGACGACGATCGCGCCGGGCCTGCGTGACGTGCTGTTGACGGGAAAGATCCGGGAAATCGTCACCCGCGCCGAGAAGGGCAAGCAGCCCGTCTACGACGCGATCGTGGTGGACTCGCCACCCACCGGACGCATCGCCCGGTTCCTCGACGTCACCAAGGCCGTCTCCGATCTGGCCAAGGGCGGCCCCGTGCACTCACAGGCCGAGAGCGTCGTCCGCGTCCTGCATTCGGACCTGACGGCGATCCACTTGGTCACCCTGCTCGAGGCGCTGCCGATGCAGGAGACGCTGGAAGCGATCGACGAGCTGCAGGAACTGGAGCTGCCCATCGGCAGCGTGATCGTCAACCGCAACATCCCCACGTACCTCACGCCCGACGCGCTGGCCAAGGCCGCTGAAGGCGATATCGACGCCGACACTGTGCGCGCCGATCTGGCGAAGACGGGAATCACGCTGTCCGACAGTGATTTTGCGGGTCTGCTCACCGAAGCCATCCAGCACGCCACGCGGATCGCTGCCCGCGCCGAGAGCGCAGAACAGCTCGACGAAATCGAGGTGCCCCGGCTCGAGCTGCCCGCCATTCCCGACGGCGTCGACCTCGGCAGCCTCTACGAGCTGGCCGAAGCGCTCAATCATCAGGGCGTCCGGTGAGCGGAGCGAAACGGATCAGAGGAGCCCGTCGATGAGCACCACACCGCCTGCCCTGGACATGGCGTCGATCCTGTCCGATACGTCCAATCGCGTCGTGGTGTGTTGCGGCGCAGGCGGTGTCGGTAAGACCACGACCGCCGCCGCGATGGCGCTACGAGCCGCCGAATACGGCCGCACCGTCGTCGTACTCACCATCGACCCCGCGAAGCGGCTGGCCCAGGCATTGGGAATCAAGGACCTCGGCAACACGCCGCAGCGCGTCCCACTGGCCCCCGAGGTGTCCGGCGAGCTGCACGCCATGATGCTCGACATGCGCCGCACTTTCGACGAGATGGTGATCCAGTACTCGGGAGCCGAACGCGCACAGTCGATTTTGGACAATCAGTTCTATCAGACGGTCGCCACGTCGCTCGCGGGCACGCAGGAGTACATGGCGATGGAGAAGCTCGGCCAGCTGCTCGCCCAGGACCGATGGGATCTCGTCGTCGTCGACACGCCGCCATCCCGTAATGCGCTGGACTTCCTTGACGCGCCGAAACGGTTGGGCGGCTTCATGGACAGCCGGCTGTGGAAGCTGCTGCTCGGCCCGGGCCGCGGCATCGGGAAGCTGGTGTCGGGGGCGATGGGGCTCGCGATGCGCGCGCTATCGACCGTGCTGGGCTCGCAGATGCTTTCCGACGCAGCGGCTTTCGTTCAGTCGCTGGATGCCACGTTCGGTGGCTTCCGGGAGAAGGCCGACCGCACCTATGAACTGCTGAAGCGGCGCGGCACCCAGTTCGTCGTGGTGTCGGCCGCGGAGCCGGACGCGCTGCGTGAGGCGTCGTTCTTCGTCGACCGGCTCTCTCAGGAGCACATGCCGCTGGCCGGGCTGATCCTGAACCGGACCCATCCGATGTTGTCGTCGCTGCATGCCGACAAGGCCAGCGAGGCCGCCGAGGTCCTGGAAGCCGACGATCCTGAATCGCTCACGGCGGCGGTGCTGCGGATTCACGCGGCGAGGGCGGGTACGGCCAAGCGTGAGGTTCGGCTGTTGTCGCGATTCACCGGCGCCAACCCGCACGTGGCGATCGTCGGGGTGCCGTCGTTGCCGTTCGACGTCTCGGACTTGGAGGCGTTGCGAGCAATCGCCGATCAGATCACCGGCGAGGCATCTGCGGCGTAGCCGTGAGTGGCGTAGAGGGGGTGGTCTAGACCGCGCTGCGGTGTTTGCGCTGGGCGGCAAAGAAGTCGGCCCAGGAAACCACCTCGGGGTGCTGCTTGAGCAGTGCGCGGCGCTGTCGTTCGGTCATGCCTCCCCACACACCGAACTCCACGCGATTGTCGAGCGCATCGGCGCCACACTCCAGGATCACCGGGCAGTGCCTGCAAATCACGGCGGCTTTGCGCTGGGCGGCTCCGCGCACGAACAATTCGTCCGGGTCCGCCTGTCGACAGCGGGCTTGGGAGACCCAGGCAATCCGGGCCTCGGCCTCCGCGCCGTGGACCAATGTGCTGGGTAGTGTTGTCGTTCCTGTCCTGCGCGCAACGGGCCGTGTGCTCGACACCAGCGTTTCCCCTTAAGTCCAGCCGCCGTTACTTGACGGCTCAGTCCTCCTGTGTAGAACGCTGATGCGATCTACGCCACATTGCGCAGGTCTCTGTTACCTGAATCGCACTGTAGGTACAAGCTAGGTGGTCAGACGGTATTTACGCAACAGTTTGTTTGCCCCTTTTTTGGGACAACCGTGCAGACTCGCCGTAGATGTCCGTAACTTACGCCTCCGTAAACCCATTTATGCTGGCAACTTAGCCGCGGGGTGAGTTTCTCCCGCCGACGTAGTTAGTCTGTAGGGCATGCCGGAGCGCCCGCCGAATCGACCGCCGGCCACGGTCACGGTCATCAAGCTGGCGTGGTGTTGCCTGCTGGCAAGTGTGGTGGCGGCCGGGTTGATGTTCCCCGTCGTCGGAGGCTTCGGCTTGATGTCCAACCGGGCATCCGATGTGGTTGCTAACGGCTCAGCCCAATTGGTCGAGGGCGAGGTGCCCGGAGTCTCGACGATGGTCGACGCCAAGGGCAACGTCATCGCCTGGCTTTATTCGCAACGCCGGTTCGAGGTGCCAAGCGATCAGATCGCCAACACGATGAAGCTGGCGATCGTCTCGATCGAGGACAAGCGGTTTGCCGAACACAACGGCGTCGACTGGAAGGGCACGCTGACCGGTCTGTCGGGTTACATGTCCGGCAACGTCGACACCCGCGGCGGCTCCACCATCGAGCAGCAGTACGTGAAGAACTACCAACTGCTCGTGATCGCGCAGACCGATGCCGAGAAGCGGGCCGCGATCGAGACCACGCCAGCGCGCAAGCTGCGCGAGATCCGGATGGCGCTGACGTTGGACAAGACGTTCACGAAGCCGGAGATCCTCACCCGCTATCTGAACCTGGTTTCGTTCGGTAACAACGCATTCGGTGTGCAGGATGCCGCGCAGACCTACTTCGGCATCGACGCCTCCCAATTGAACTGGCAGCAGGCCGCACTGCTGGCAGGCATGGTGCAGTCCACGAGCACGCTGAACCCGTACACCAATCCCGACGGCGCACTGGCCCGCCGCAATCTCGTGCTCGACACGATGATCGACAACCTGCCCCAGGAAGCCGACGCGCTCCGCGCCGCCAAGCAGCAGCCGCTCGGCATCCTGCCGCAGCCCCAAGAACTGCCTCGCGGCTGCATCGCCGCGGGCGACCGCGCGTTCTTCTGCGACTACGCGCTGGACTACCTGGCCCGCGCAGGCATCAGCAAGGAGCAGGTGGCCAGGGGCGGCTATTTGATCAGGACCACGCTCGACCCCGACGTCCAGGGGTCGGTGAAGTCTGCGATCGACGGCATCGCAAGCCCTGACCTTCAGGGCGTCGCCAGCGTGATGAGCGTCATCAGGCCGGGCAAGGACAACCATCCGGTCGTGGCGATGGCGAGCAACCGCACCTACGGCCTGAACCTCGACGCGGGCGAAACCATGCAGCCGCAACCGTTTTCGCTTGTCGGTGATGGCGCGGGCTCGATCTTCAAGATTTTCACCACGGCGGCCGCGCTTGACATGGGGATGGGCATCAGCGCGACCCTGGATGCGCCGAGCCGCTTCGAAGCCAAGGGTCTCGGCAGCGGCGGAGCCAAGGGCTGCCCGCCTGCGACGTGGTGCGTGCAGAACGCCGGTAACTACCGCGGCTCGATGAGCGTCACCGACGCCCTGGCCACCTCGCCGAACACCGCGTTCGCCAAGCTCATCTCCCAGGTCGGGGTGCAGCGCACGGTGGACATGGCGGTCAAGCTTGGCCTGCGCTCGTATGCGCTGCCCGGCACTGCGCGCGACTACGACCCGAACAGCAACGAAAGCCTCGCCGACTTCGTCAAACGACAGAACCTCGGGTCCTTCACGCTCGGCCCGATTGAGGTCAACGCGCTCGAGTTGTCGAACGTCGCCGCGACGCTGGGCTCTGGCGGCGTCTGGTGCCCGCCGAACCCGATAGACAAGGTCTTCGACCGGCACGGCCAAGAGGTGTCGGTGACCACCGAAACCTGCGAACAGGTCGTCCCCGAGGGCTTGGCCAACACGCTCGCCAACGCGCTCAGTCATGACGCGATCGGCAACGGCACTGCGGCGGGTTCGGCCGGTTCGGCCGGCTGGACCCTGCCGGTGTCCGGCAAGACGGGCACCACCGAAGCACACCGCTCGTCGGGCTTCGTCGGGTTCACGAACAACTACGCCGCCGCCAGCTACATCTACGACGACTCCTCCACCCCGTCCGACCTGTGTTCGTATCCGCTACGGCAGTGCGGGTCGGGCGACCTGTTCGGCGGTAACGAGCCGGCTCGGACGTGGTTCACCGCGATGAAACCGATCGCCGAGAACCCTGGCCCGGTCACGATGCCGCCGACAGATCCGCGCTACGTCGACGGTGGGCCGAACTCGAAGGTACCGAGCGTGTCGGGCATGGATCAGAATCTGGCGCGGCAGCGACTGAAGGAGGTCGGCTTCCAGGTCGCCGACCAGGCGAATTCCGTCAACAGCGGCTCGTCCGCAGGCACGGTCGTTGGCACGTCACCCTCGGGCCAGACCGTTCCTGGTTCGATCATCACCCTCCAGGTCAGCAACGGCATCCCGCCGCCACCGCCGCCACCGCCGGTCGGCATTCCCGGCTTGCCGCCGGAGATCGGGTCGACGGTCGTGGAGATCCCCGGCCTACCTCCGATCACCGTCCCACTGCTCGGGCCGCCCCCGCCTGCAGCGCCACCACCGCCGTAAACGGTGTGGCTTAGGTAACGCCCGGCGGGTGACAAGCGGTACGGGCAGGCGACTGGCAGTAGGCTGCCATCCATGTCCGCCGCTTCGATCCTGAAGAATTCCGCGGCCGTGGCCGCCGGTTCGCTCGTCGCCGGGATCGGCTATGCGTCGATCATCGAGCGAAATGCGTTCGTCACGCGTGAGGTGACGATGCCTGTCCTGTCGCCCGGTTCGACGCCGTTGCGGGTGCTGCACATCAGCGATATCCACATGCGGCCCAACCAGCGGCGCAAGCAGGCATGGCTGCGCGAGCTGGCCGGCCTCGAGCCTGATCTCGTCGTCAACACCGGCGACAACCTGGCGCATCCGAAGGCGGTGCCCGCCGTCGTGCAGACGTTGGGCGATTTGCTTTCTGTGCCTGGCGTTTTCGTATTCGGCAGCAATGACTACTTCGGTCCGCGGCTGAAGAACCCGGCCAACTATCTGACGAAACCGACGCACCGCTCCTTCGGTGAGCCCTTGCCGTGGCAGGACCTGCGGGCGGCATTCACCGAACGCGGCTGGCTCGACATGACGCACACCCGTCGCGAGTTCGACGTGGCAGGGCTGCGCATCGCGGTCGCCGGCGTGGACGACCCGCACCTGAAGCGCGACCGGTACGAGACGATCGCCGGACCGGCCGATATCACCGCGAACCTGCGGCTGGGTCTGGCGCACTCGCCGGAACCGCGGGTGCTCGACCGGTTCGCCACCGACGGCTACCAGCTGGTGATGGCCGGCCACACCCACGGCGGCCAGCTCTGCCTGCCCTTCTACGGCGCCATCGTCACCAACTGCGACCTGGACCGGTCGCGGGCCAAGGGCGCGTCCACCTGGGGCGCCCACATGGCGCTGCACGTCTCGGCGGGCGTCGGCACATCGCCGTTCGCTCCCGTCCGGTTCTGCTGTCGACCCGAGGCGACGCTGCTCACCCTGGTGGCTGCGCCGACCGGCGGTCGGGACGCGGGGGCACGCGTGGGTCAATCGCACCCGGCTGCTTCGGTGCGGTGACGGACACGGCTTCGACGGCGTCTCGCAGCCAGCCACGCGAGTGGGTGGACAATGCCGTCCGGCTCATCGAGGCCGATGCACGGCGAAGTGCCGACACCCATCTGCTGCGCTACCCGCTGCCGTCGGCCTGGTGCGACGGCGTCGACGTCGCGCTGTATCTGAAGGACGAGTCCACCCACATCACCGGCAGCCTCAAGCATCGGCTGGCGCGCTCCCTGTTCCTGTACGCGCTGTGTAACGGGTGGATCGGTGAGAACACCACAGTGATCGAAGCGTCGTCGGGGTCGACGGCGGTATCGGAAGCATATTTCGCGGCGCTGCTCGGACTGCCGTTCATCGCGGTGATGACCTCGTCGACGAGTGCCTCGAAGATCGCTCTGATCGAATCACAGGGCGGCCGTTGCCATTTCGTGGCGGAGTCGTCCCAGGTGTACGCCGAAGCAGAGCGTTTGGCCAAGGAGACGGGCGGCCACTACCTCGACCAGTTCACCAACGCGGAGCGGGCCACCGACTGGCGCGGCAACAACAACATCGCCGAGTCGATCTATGTGCAGATGGCGCAGGAGGCCCATCCGATCCCGGAGTGGATCGTCGTCGGAGCGGGCACCGGCGGGACGAGCGCGACCATCGGGCGCTTCATCCGCTACCGCCGCTATCCAACCCGCTTGTGTGTGGTCGATCCGGAGAACTCCGCGTTCTTCCCCGCGTACGCGCAGGGTCGCGACGATGTCGTCACCGGAATGTCGTCGCGGATCGAGGGCATCGGCCGGCCGCGGGTCGAGCCGTCCTTCCTGCCCGACGTCGTCGACCGCATGGTGGCCGTCCCAGACGCCGCATCGATCGCCGCATCACGTCACGTCAGCGGCGTGCTTGGCCGGCGCGTGGGGCCGTCAACGGGTACGAATTTGTGGGGGGCATTCAGCCTGCTGGCCGAGATGGTCGCCGAAGAGCGCAGCGGATCTGTCGTGACGCTGATCGCCGACAGCGGCGATCGCTACACCGACACCTATTTCAGCGACGAGTGGCTGGACAGCGCCGGGCTCGACCCGTCGACCGCTGCCGGAGTGCTGGTGGAGTTCGAGCGGTCCGGCCGCTGGGTCTGATCTCCGGAGTCCCGGGTGAGGGGCCCGTCGGAGGTCAAGAACAACCACAACGCGGCCAGGGCGAAGAATCCCACATAGATGGAGGCTCCCAACCCAGTCATCTCGCGCCTCGATTCGACCGTTACGCGGCTATCTGCCGTCATTGTGCATAACGTCACCGACAATCCAGATCCATCCCGCGGCGTGGCGTGACCTACGTCGCTAAACCGTGACTGTTCCCCAGGTCACGTCATGCGGTTTGGGCACCGGGATATCGATTTGGCAGCACACCTGGCGGGTGCGATACGCTGTCGTGGCTTCACGCGGGGTGTGGCGCAGCTTGGTAGCGCGCTTCGTTCGGGACGAAGAGGTCGTGGGTTCGAATCCCGCCACCCCGACTCGCGTTATTGCAGGTGAGAGGCCCCAATCCGGAATCCGGTGAGGGGCCTTCTTCTGTTGTGGTCCGCAGCAGAGGTTATTGCAAGAGCCCTGTGTCAAAGAGCCCTGTGTCAGCCGCGCGAATGTCTATCGGGTGCTGGCGGAAGAAACACGCAACGATTGACCGCAACAAGTGATCGCGCGCCCGAAGCCGGGGCCTCATGACCTAACTGGGAACTCGCTGTGTCCAGAAACGGCGCGCCGATTTCGTGCGGTTCGCTCGCAGGCGCGCCTGAGACACTTCAGACCATCACACCCGGTCGAAGGGAAATGGACATGGCGGACAAGTTTGACGCCTACAAAGACATGCCCCGGACGCCCGGCCAGTACGTGTTGCGCAAACTGCCGCACATCACCGCGCTGTTCTGGGCAATCAAAATCCTGGCCACCACACTCGGTGAGACGGCCGGTGACTACTTCTCCCAGACGCTAGGGCTGGGCACCCTTCGCGCCGCGGTGCTGCTACTCGCCATCTTTCTCGTCGCCGTCACAATCCAGTTGCGCGCCAACCGTTTTCACCCGGCTCTGTTCTGGACCGTGGTGGTCCTCACCAGCACCGCCGGCACTACAATCTCGGACTTCATCAACTACACGTCCCACCTGGGGCAGGCCACCGGCGCGCTGATCCTCGGCAGTGGCCTGGCTCTGGTGCTGCTGGTCTGGTGGCGCAGCGGCCAGACCCTCAACGTCGAGAACGTCGCCACCCTCACCGGCGAGGTGCTGTTCTGGATCGCCGTCGTCTTCTCCAACAGCCTTGGCACCTCCACTGGGGACTACCTGTCGGGCGGGCTGGGCCTGGGACTGCGACCCGCCGCGCTGGTGCTGACGGCGGCGATGCTGGTGCTGTTAGCCGCGCACTACTTCACCAACATCAACGGCATACTGCTGTTCTGGATCGCCTTCATCCTGACCCGCCCTTGGGGCGCTGTAGTGGGCAACATCCTGAGCAAGAGCCGCGATCATGGCGGACTGGACTGGGGTAACGCCGGCGCCTCCGCGGCGCTCATCGCCGGGTTGGTGATACTGGTGGGCTACCAAGCTCTCGACATCCGCCGTCATCCCTTGGAGCCGTTGCCGTTGCCGATGAATCGCCACACCGGGCAGCCGCAGCGGCCCAACGGGGAAGTCGTCACCGTCGCGGCGGGCTGAACACTGCGCACACCGTTCGTCCTGTCGGCGCGCTGGTTCCCTACGTCCGACCCTATGACGCGGGTCCTCCCAGATCCCTACTAGAGCGGGGACGGGTCATAGTCCGCTGTCATCATCGCCAAACCTCCTGGTGGTGTCGTTCGGGACGAAGAGGTCGTGGGTTCGAATCCCGCCACCCCGACTCGCGCCGTGCAGGTAGAAAACTCTGACTGGGCATTCCGGTCAGAGCCCTGTTTCTGTTCTGGCCCGCAGGACTGCGCGTGCCAGCAACTGCCCCGTTAGTGCAAAAGCCGAGGCTCCACTCACAGCTGGCGTTACGCTTCTGTTCACCTTGAATCCACTCTGTGTTCAAAGGAGAACAACGATGGTTGGAAAGGCGCTTATCGCGATATCGCTCGCTGCCGGCGGATTGACCGGTGCTGCCGTTGGGCACGCCGACCAAATCCAGAATCTGGGCACCTACGCCGGCGACGTTGTGACGCAGCTCCAGGACTGGGGATACACCGTCATGTTGAACGGCCTTGGCAGGGACGCCACCTACATGGACGACTACCAGAAGAGACACTGCCAAGTTCTCGGCACCCACCCCGTGGTGAGCGGCCCGCTGGAATCCGGTCAATTCCAAACGGTCTATATCGACCTGTCCTGCATCGAGAACAACAACAGCGGGACCAACGGCGTTTAGGCGCTTGGTCGGCTACTCCAATTGCGTTACGACGCTTGCCGATCGAGGGGTTCGAACTCCCATAACACCGGCGATCCCTTGGGGCCCTTGGGTATCGGGAAGTAGGTGTGGTGGGAGTTCGGATCGAGGGCAAGCGAATGTGCGCCGTCTGCGAGATGGGCTGAACCCTGCGATGTCAGATGACCTTGGTGGTGATCGAATACGCTGACCCAACCGCTCTCAGCGGCGATATAGACGCGACCTGCGTCAGAGTCATAGACCAATACGTCGGGCGTTTCGCCGACTTCGTGGTGGTCGACGACAGCTCGGTTGGGCAGGTCCACCGTCACCATCGCGGCGTTGGCTTCGCAGCCGACGAACATCACCTGATCGGTGGCGTCGAGCGCAAGACCGTGGGGGTGGTCGCAACCGGGCGTGGGAATCCGTTCCGTGACGGTGAAACTGTCCGGATCGATGGCAGCGAGGTCGTTGCGGCCCTGCACCGCGACGACCATCTGATCGAGAAAGCTGTCGTATGCGACGTTTCCCACCTCACCCCCCAACGGAACCGTCGCGCGGATTGCGCCGGTCGCGGCGTCGACAACCGTCTCGGTGCCTGCGCTTTCGTTCGTCGTCCACACGGCCCGCCTGATCGGGTCGTAGGCCAAGCCGTCGGGATAGGTGTCCGTCGGAGCGCGGAACACAACCTGGCCTGAGTCCTCGTCGATGGCGACGAGCTGGTTGTCGCCGGTCGCCGTGGCGTATACGCGATGCTTGTCGGGCACAACGATAACGCCATGCACGTCGGGCAGATCGGGCACTGTGCGCACCACTTCGTGGCTGTGCACGTCAACGTCGATGAGTTCACCCGCGCCCATGTGGGCAATGAACAACCGCCCCCGCTCAGCATCGAGCGCGGTGTAGTCGAATCGAACCGCACCGCCCGTCAGAGCGGTCTCGGATACCTTGCGCAGCGGTAGGCCCCCGCCCAGCTGCGGTGATGTCGAGCAGCCGGCCAGGCTGGCCGACACCATCGCACCGGCCGCGAGCCACACGCGCCATCGCACGGCACCCACCCTCACTGCTTCATGGTGACTGTTGATTAACCACGTTGTGCGAGTTCTGTTCGGGCCTGGTCGATTTGGTCGTACGCATAGGTCGCCATGGCGGCGGCGGTCATCTTGTCGCCTGCACGGGCGAGTGATTCGTAGGCCGGGTCGCCGAGCACATCGCGTAGGTGGGTGATCGCGGTGGTGATCTCGGGAATGAAGGCTGCGGTCATGGGACTGGCGGCGAAGCCGGCAATGGTGGCCGCCGGTTCATAGCGGCCGACCCGGTCGAAAAGAGCGGCGAGCGAAGCCAAGGGGGTGCGCACCATCGCGGTGTGGCCCGCGTCGTCGAATGTGCGGATCGCCAGCGCGAGGTAATCGAACGCGGCCATTGGGTCACCGTGCTCGGCTTCGAGGCTGCACACAATGCCCGCCACGATTGACTCGGTTATTCGGTTGCTGCCTTCGGCGATCGCGCGGGCCCGACGCAAAGCGGCCAGCGCACGCACGGGTTCCGTGTCGCGGAAGGCCACGCCATAAGCCTGCAGCGCGACCGCGAGCGCATAAGGGTTTCCGGTGGCCTCGGCTGCTTCGATCAGCCCGTTAGCGCACGCCCTCGCCTCATCACCGGCCCCGGTGAAAGCCAGTGCGAAGACCAGGGATACACGGGTGCGTCTCTGCACGTCACGGCCCCGCGCGAGCTGAGCGCGACAAAACTCGACGCATCGTTCGGGCTGGCCGATAGCGATGTACACAATGGCTAGTAACCCCTCGGCGTAGGACGCCACCTGGTCGTCGCCACTACTGCCGATCACCGTCTGGGCGGCCTCGGCGTAGCCGACGGCCTCCTCGATACGTCCGGCCATAAAGCACAGGGAAGCGATCGCATACAGGGACGCAAGCCGGGGATGGCCCATAGCCCGGGCCGGCTCGATCAGCTCTTCTGCCCAGGCTATTGGTTCAGAACTGTGGAACAGACCGCCGAGGAGCGGCGCGTAGATGGCCATCGCGGCGGCGGCGTCGATGTCGTCGTGGTCGGCGGCCCAGCGAAACGCGGTGCGCAGGTTGGCCAGTTCGACTGCGTACCAGGCGTAGGCCTCGCGTTGGTGGGCGCCGTCCCACAAGGCCATGACATCGGCTTCACGCCCGGCGAAATGGCGGGCGTGCGCGGACCGGGCCACTGTCGCCGAACCGCCCACGACGAGTTGCTCTTCGGCGAACTCGCGGATCGTTTCCAGCATCGAATATCTGGTTCGTCCCGATGATCGATCGGCCACCAGCAGCGACTTGCGCACCAGCGCATCGAGGCAATCCAAGACGGCGAAGTCGTCAGGCTCATCGGATCCGGCTACAGCGCAAGCGCTTTCGAGGTCGAATCCACCGGCAAATACCGAGCACCGCTCCAGTAGCGTCTGCTCGGCGGCATCGAGGTGATCATAGGACCATGCGACCGCGTAGCGCAGCGTCTGATGTCGTTTCATGCCACGCCGCGACCCGACCAGCAGCCGGAAACGATGGTCCAGACGATCGCGCACCTCGCCGGGAGTCATCGACGCCATCCGCGCGGCAGCCAGCTCGATGGCCAGCGGGATCCCATCGAGACGGCGGCAGATCTCCACCACCGCGGCGGCATCCTCGGACTGCGTCATCGCGAAGCTCGGTGCCACGCCGCGAGCGCGTTCCACGAACAGATTCACTGCGCCAGAGTCGATTCCGGCGCCGACATCTAGCGAGGGCACGGGCCACAACTGCTCGTCAGCGACGCCCAATCCTTCGCGGCTGGTGGCCAAAATCCTCACCGTCGAGGACTGCACCCTGATCGTGTCGATGAGATCTGCCGCCGCGTCACGCACATGCTCGCAATTGTCGAGCACCAACAGGCGGATGCGGCCGTCCAGCGCGGCGGCCACCGACTCACTCACGCTATGGCCTGCCTGCTGGGCGACGCCGAGCACCGCGGATACCGCATCGGGAACTGCCGCCGGATCAGCGACCGCAGCCAGGTCGAAAAACCAGACGCCGTCGGGGAATTCGTCGGCCATGCGCGCAGCGACCTCGATCGCCAGACGGGTCTTGCCGACGCCGCCCACGCCGATCAGCGTCACCAACCGATGTGCCTTCAATGCGGCTTGAACCTCAGCGACCTCGGACTCGCGCCCGATGAAGCTGGAAACCGCCGGGCGCAGGTTCCCTCGACTTGTATCCAGCGCTCGCAACGCAGGAAAATCTGTGCGCAGGCCGGGCGCTCGGACCTGGAAAAGCCCGATCGCGGTGGGCAGATCCCGCAACCGCCGGGACCCGAGATCGACCAAGTCGACGTCACTGAGCAGACTCGCCGTCGACTCGGCCAGCAGGATCTGACCGCCGTGTCCGGTCGCCATCACCCGCGCCGCACGATTCAGCACGGCACCGAAGTAGTCAGCCTCCCGCGGCTCGGCTTCGCCGGTTGCGAGGCCCATCCGCACGGGCAACTCGAGTTTTCGCTGCGCGGCCACCGCGGCACCAACTGCAGATCTCGGTGACGCGAATGCGGCGCACACACCATCGCCGGTGTGTTTGAACAACCAACCGCCGTGCGCCTCAATCGCTGCGCGCAACACCTCGTCATGCGCGGCCAGCGCCGCGCGCATGCCATCGGCGTCGGCCTCCCACCGACGGGTCGAACCCTCGACATCGGTGAACAGAAACGTCACGACACCCGAAGGTGCAGCCGCCGGAGCAGCAGACATTCCCGCAGAATGCCACACGGGCCACACCCCCACCTTGGAACATCGTGGGAGTGCCGCGTCAAACACCTGTGGTCGGAGGCAGCGACGTCCAAACTGGTCCGCATGCAGACGCGACCGCTGGGTAGGACCGGACTCGACGTCGCGCCCGTTTCCCTCGGTACCGCTTCCATTGGTGAGATGTTCGGTCGTGCGACGGTCGACGATGCGGTCAACGTCGTCCACCGCGCGATCGAAAGGGGCGTCAACGTAATTGACACCTCCGTCCACTACGGAAGCGCCGAGGAACGGCTCGGCGTCGCTTTAGCCGATCGACGCGACCGCGTCATCCTCGCGACCAAGGCGGGCCGATTCGGCAGTGACGGCTTCGATTTCTCGCCGCAACGGTTGCGTGCCAGCCTGGAGCAGAGCCTGCGTCGGATGCGCACCGACCACGTCGACATCTTTCAACTCCACAGCATCGAATGGGTTCCGCTCGGCCCCGTATTCGATGACGGTCTCGCCACCCTTCAACAGCTGAAAGACGAAGGCAAGACACGGTTTATCGGGATGACGGGCTATCCCCTCAAGACCATGGAACAGGTTGTTCGACAACCCGGTATCGACGTCATCCTGACCTACGCACACGGCACCCTGCTCGACAACTCCCTGGCCGAACGCATCGTGCCGATGGCCGACCGGCACGGCGTCGGGGTCATGAATGCGGCGGCGGTCTCGCTGGGACTGTTGACGCCTGGCGGCAGCAACATCCGAATCGAGCACCCCGCAACACCAGCGATCCGAGACAGCGCAGAGCGCATGCGTGTCCTCGCCGACGAGCGCGGAATCGACCTCGCGTTCCTTGCCAATCAGTACTCCATATGGCGCTCTGGCGCGGCAACAACCGTCGTCGGCACCGCCAAACTCAAGAACCTCGAGGCAGCGATCCGAGCCGCCGAGGTGCCACCCGACCCTGATATCGAACGCGAGTTCGTGGCACTGCGCCCCGACCCGGGAGAACAACAGTGGTCGAGCGGACTCCCGGCAAACAACTGAGTGTAGGACCTTCGCGCACAACCCCTTTCACTGCGACGCGGTGCGCAATTTGTCCAGCAGTGAGCCCGCCGCCTCCTTGAGGAACAGGTCCTGGCTGTCGCCGCCGATCTGCACCAGCGCGATGTCGGTGAAGCCGGCGTCCCAGTACTCGCGGACGGCTTCGACGATGCCGTCCAGGTCGGGGGCCGCACGGAATCGACTCAGCGACGTCCTCGGGCTTGACGAATTGCGTCGCGCCCTCGAAACCGGCGGTGGTCGGCAGGTCGGAGTTGACCGCCCACCCGCCTGCGAACCAGCGGAACTGGTCGTGTGCGCGCGCTATCGCGGCGTCGCGGTCAGGGTCCCAGCAGACCGGGATCTGACCTATGACGCGCACTTCGCCGGGTAGGCCGGTGCCGCGCCGCGCCTCATGCCAGGAGTCGACGAGATCCTTGTTCGGCTCGACGGCGATCAGGTGGTCGGCCAGCGGGGAGAACATCTCGACCGAGCGGTCGCCCGACACCGCCGCGGCGATGGGCACCGGGGTGTCAGGGATGTCCCACAGTCTGGCGGAGTCGACCTCGAAGTATTCGCCCTTCCAGTCGACGAGTTCGCCCGTGAACAGCTCGCGAATGATCTGGATCGCTTCGCGCAGCATCTCGTGCCGCCGAGCCACCGTCGGCCAGCGCTTGCCGACCACGTGCTCGTTGAGGTTCTCGCCGCTGCCGAGCCCCAGGGTGAAGCGTCCGTCGGCGAGGATCTGCAACGTCGCCGCCTTCTGCGCGACGACTGCGGGGTGGTAGCGGATCGTCGGGCAGGTGACGTAGGTGAACAGCTCGACCCGCTCGGTGGCGTGCGCTACCGCGCCGAGCACCGACCACGCATACGGTGCGTGGCCCTGCGACGACAGCCACGGGAAGTAGTGGTCGCTGGACACTTCGAAGTCAAAGCCCGCGCGCTCTGCCGAAACGGCATAACGGACAAGGTCTTTGGGTCCGCTCTGTTCGGTCATCAGGGTGTAGCCAAAACGCGTCATGATCCCCGGTTACCCGGGTCTCGGACGCCGAAACGACTACAGCCTGGCCTTGACCGCCGCCGAGATCCGCGAACCGTCAGCCTTACCTGCGGCGATCGCGGTCGCGGCCTTCATCACAAGACCCATCTGCCTCATGCCGGGCGCTTCCCCGGTTTCCTCGGCCACCTGCGCGATGGCGGTGTCGACCACATCGGCCACTTCCGCCTCGGTCAGCTGTGTCGGCAGATACTCGTCGATGACGCGGGCTTCCGCATGCTCGTTGGCTGCCAGTTCGCCGCGGCCGTTCTGCGTGTAGATCTCCGCCGATTCGGCCCGCTTCTTCGACTCCTTGGCCAGCACCTTGATCACGTCAGCGTCGGACAGTTCGCGCGGCTCCTTACCCGACACCTCTTCGTTCTTGATCGCGGAAAGCAGCATCCGTAGCGTCGCGGTGCGCAATTTGTCCTGTGACTTCATCGCACTGGTGAGGTCAGCACGCAGCTGGTCCTTGAGATCCGCCATGACGCAAACGCTACGCCGTGGCCTCGGCGTCCTCGCCGACGAACCGCGCGTCGACCGCCGCGGAAACCTCGATGTCCTCCGGCACGAGTTCGACATTCGGACCTGCGCCCGACGCCCCTAACGCACGCATCATCGCGACTTCGCCGGCTCTCTCGGGATGCAGCCCGTCGCCGAGCATGCCTGCGTCAGCGATGGCGATCGGACGGATCCTGCTCAGCCCGAGCGCATCGGCGTACTGCTGCGCGCGCAGAACGGCGTCTTCGACAGCCCTGGTACGAACCTGGCGCTGCAACTCCGTCCGTCGTTTCGACGTGAGCGCCCACTCGACGCGGTCCACCCGGAATCCGTCGGTACTCGCGACCTGCTGGCCGACCCAGCGCGACAACGCGGAGAAGTCTCGGAACTTCACCTCGATACCGACCCTCGCGTGGTGGACGAGCGGCAGTTGGATGCCGTCCTGGCTCCACGGCCGTGTCGACCAGGTCCGCAATTGTTCGGCCGACCACCACGTGACCGGACCGTGGTCTCCGGTCCTCAGCGGGGTGACGGACGCCTTGACGGCCTCGAGGTCACGCGCCACCCGGTCGTAGACCGGTTCCATCGCAGGTCCCTCGAACGCGATCGTGGCGTGTACGGTCGCACGCTCGGGCGCTTGGAAGGCCGAAAAGGAGCCTCGCACGGTTATCTCGGTTGGCATGCCGCCACCGTAGCGCCGGCGACGGACCCAGCCGGCCGCGCAGAGGGTCGCGTTGTCAATTTTCGCGGTGATCGACAGGATGGTGATCATGAGCTACGACGCCGGAGGGTTCGGTCAGGCCGGCCCGCCGCCGCCGGGGTATCCGCCGCCCGGCTACCCACCCCCGGGTTATCCCGGCTACCCGCAGCCCGGGTACCAGGGCTATCCGCCTCCGGGCTACCAGGGTTTTCCGCCGCCGCCCGGCTATCCCGGCTACCCGCCACCGGGCTATCCGCCGCCGGGTTATCCCCCGCCTGGCTACGTCGCCGCGCCGCAGCCACTCAAGCCGGGCGTCATCCCGCTGCGGCCGCTGACGCTGACCGACATCCTCAACGGCGCCGTCGCCTACATCCGCGCCAACCCCAAGGCGACGCTTGGGCTGACCACTGTGGTCGTGGTGATTGCGCAGATCATCTCGCTGGTTTTGCAGATCGGGCCGCTCGCCGCGACCGGTGAACTCGGGGTGCTGCGCGGCGAGGAAGCGTCGACGGCCGCGGCGCTTGGCTCGTCGGCGTCGGGTATCGCCAGCGCGCTCACCACCGGGCTCTCGGCGGTCATCCTTTCCGGCATGTTGACGGTCATCGTCGGGCGGGCGGTGTTCGGTGCGGGCATCACGATCGAAGAGGCATGGCGCCGGGTACGCGGGCGTCTCCTCGCCCTCATCGGCTTCAGCCTGATGTGGCTCCTCGGGATCGTCATTCTCATTGCGATCGTGGTCGTTGTGGTCGCCGTCGTGGCGACGATGAGTGGCGTGGCGGCGTTCGTGCTCGCCATTCCGCTGGGTCTCGCGGTAATCGCGCTACTCGTCTACCTCTGGACCGTGCTCAGCTTTGCGGCGCCGCTCATCGTGCTGGAGCGGCTCGGGGTGTTTCCATCGATCTCGCGGTCGGTCAGGCTGATCAGAAACGACTTCTGGCGGGTGCTTGGCATCAAACTGCTCGCCACGATCGTCGCAGGCGTTGTCGCCGCCGCGGTGTCGATACCGTTCAGCGTCGGCGGCCAGATCCTTCTGTTCGGTACGAAATCCACCACGACGGTGTTGATTTCGCTCGGGCTCATCGCGATCGGCGGTGCCATCGGCCAGATCATCACCGAGCCGTTCAGCGCAGGAGCGGTCGTGCTGCTGTACACCGATCGCCGGATCCGCGCCGAGGCGTTCGACCTGGTCCTGCAAACCGGAGCGGTGACCGCGCCCTACGCCGCGCCGGACTCGACCGATCACCTCTGGCTCACTCGGCAGCCGTGACGTGCCCGCAGTAGACATCGACCGCCAGGCCGCCCACGAGGCGGCGCAGCGCGAACTCGCAAAACCCATCTACCCCAAGGCTTCTTGGACAGATCGCCTCGGCGAGTGGCTCGACGACTTGTTCTACCGCATCGTCATGGAGGGCACTAAGGTGCCCGGCGGCTGGTTCACCGTCAGCGTCCTGCTCATCATTCTCGCGGTGGCGGTCGTGGTTGCCGTGCGCATCGCCCGACGCACCATGCGCACCAACCGCGGCGGCGAACATGCCCTCTTCGACTCACACGAACTCAGCGCCGCACAGCATCGGGCCACCGCCGAACAGTATGCGGCGGCCGGTAATTGGGCCGCCGCCATCCGCCATCGGTTGCGAGCGGTGGCCCGCCAACTCGAAGAAGACGGTGTGCTCAACCCCGTGCCTGGCCGGACTGCGACCGAACTCGCCAAGGACGTGGGTGCCGAATTGCCCGCCCTTGCCGGCGAATTCCGCCAAGCCGCTGATGCTTTCAACGACGTCACCTACGGGTCGCGCCCTGGCACCGAGCCCGGCTATCGGCTGATCGCCGACCTCGACGACCATTTACGGACCCGCGGTGCGGCCTCGGCCGCGACCGCATCGGCACCCGCACGAGACACCTGGACGACGGTCCGATGACGGCCGTCACGCCGACGATCGCGCATCGGTGGCGCACCGCACGGTGGCTCCTCCTCGCAGTGATCGTGGTGTCGGTCGTCGCAGGCATCACCACCTATCTGACCGCTCCGCGGCCCGGTGGCCGAATGGACGCAAATTCAACATCTTCCGAAGGCGCCCACGCCCTGATCGCGTTGCTGCGTGGCCAAGGCGTCGACGTGGTCGTCGCAGACAACATCGCAGCCGTCGAACGTGCCGCGCGGCCCGACGCTCTGGTCGTGACGGTGCAGACGATCCACCTCGTCGATGACGACATACTCCGCAGGCTGGCCGCCGTCCCTGGCGATCGGCTAGTGGTCGAGCCCGTGTCGCGGACCAGGGAGGCGCTCGCCCCCGCGGTACGTCGCGCGACGGAAGGCAGTTTCGGCGGCACTCCCGATTGCGATCTGCGTGAGGCCACCCATGCAGGAGATGTGCAACTCGACGGGAGCGACACCTTCGAGGCAGCCGGTGAGGTGCCGGTGACGCGGTGCTACAAGGGCGCAGTGGTCCGCTACCGGGATGCGGGCCGCACCGTGACGGTCGTCGGAACCTCCGACTTCATGACCAACGCCGGCCTTCTCAAGCGAGGCAATGCCGCGCTCGCGATGAACCTCGCAGGCGATCAGCCGCGCGTCATCTGGTACGCACCGCAACACAGCGAAGGCGAATCATCGGGCGGGGCATCACTTTCCGATCTGATCCCCGACACCGTCAAATGGATCTTCTGGCAGCTGTGTGTGGTCGTGCTGTTAGTCGCCCTGTGGAAAGTCCGCCGCATCGGCCCGCTGGTCGCCGAGCACCTGCCGGTCGTGGTGCGCGCCTCGGAAACCGTCGAAGGCCGCGGCAGGCTCTACCGCTCCCAGCGCGCGAGCGACCGCGCCGCAGACGCACTGCGCACCGCGACGCTGCAGCGCCTGCTCCCGCGACTGGGCCTCGGACCGAACGCGGAGCAGGCGGCCATCATTCAAACCATCGGCCAGCGCAGCGGCCAGGATCCGAACTACGTCGGGCACGCGCTCTTCGGTCCGCCACCCGCGACCGACACCGACCTGGTAAACCTCGCCAATGCTCTCGACAACATCGAAAGGCAGGTCGCACAGTCGTGACTCAGCCAGTTGCCCAGGCCACCGACCAACACTCAGCACGGAACGCGTTGCTGGCCCTGCGGGCAGAAATCGCCAAAGTGGTCGTCGGCCAGGACGCCGTCGTCAGCGGCCTCGTGATTGCGCTGTTGTGCCGCGGCCACGTTCTGCTCGAAGGCGTGCCGGGTGTCGCCAAGACCCTGCTGGTGCGAACCCTATCTGCAGCATTGCAATTGGAGTTCAAGCGCGTGCAATTCACGCCGGACCTGATGCCAGGTGATGTCACCGGCTCGCTGGTCTACGACGCCCGCACCGCCGAATTCGAGTTCCACCCGGGTCCGGTATTCACCAACCTGCTGCTGGCCGACGAAATCAACCGGACCCCGCCGAAGACCCAGGCGGCGCTGCTCGAGGCGATGGAGGAGCGGCAGGTCAGCGTCGAAGGTCAGCCACGTCCGCTTCCCGACCCGTTCATCGTCGCCGCCACCCAGAACCCCATCGAGTACGAGGGCACCTACCAGCTTCCCGAAGCGCAGCTGGACCGTTTCCTGCTGAAGCTCAACGTGCCGTTGCCGCCACGCGATCAGGAGATAGCGATCCTGGATCGGCACGCCCGCGGCTTCGACCCGCGTGACCTGTCCGCGGTGCAGCCCGTCGCCGGTGCGGCGGAGCTGGCGGCGGGACGGGCGGCGGTCCGCGAGGTCCTCGTCGCGGACGAGGTACTCGGCTATATCGTCGACATCGTCGGCGCCACAAGGCATTCCCCGTCTTTGCAGCTCGGTGTGTCACCACGAGGCGCGACGGCGTTGCTCGCGACGGCGCGGTCATGGGCGTGGCTGTCCGGGCGCAACTACGTCACCCCCGACGATATCAAGGCGATGGCCCGGTCGACGCTGCGGCACCGGGTGGCGCTGCGGCCGGAGGCCGAACTCGAGGGCGCCAATCCCGATGGCGTGCTCGACGGCATCCTGGCGTCTGTTCCGGTTCCCCGATAGTGGTTCTCACCGGCCGCGCCGGGCTGGTCGCGCTCGTCTGCGTCCTGCCGATCGCGTTGTCTCCCTGGCCTGCAACGGCATTCGCCGTGCTGCTGGTGCTCTTGATAGCGGCGGTGGCGATCGACGTGTCGTTGGCCGCCAACACCCGTCGGCTCCACTTCACAAGGTCCGGTGACACCGCCGCGCGCCTCGGCGAACCTGTTGCGGCCAGGTTGACGGTCGACAATGTCGGCCGACGCCGGTTTCGGGGGCGGGTCCGCGACGCCTGGCCTCCCAGTGGGCGGGCCGAGCCCCGCGCGCACCCGCTCGACTTGCCTGGCGGACAACAGATTCAGGTGGAAACCTGGCTGCGGCCGGTGCGTCGTGGCGATCAGCAATCGGCGTTGGTGACGGCTCGTTCCATCGGGCCGCTCGGCCTTGCGGGCCGACAGACGTCACACCGGGTGCCGTCGCAGATCCGGATACTGCCGCCGTTCCTGTCCCGCAAGCATCTTCCGTCCCGGCTGGCGAAGCTGCGCGAGCTGGAAGGCATGGTTCCTGTGCTGATCCGCGGTCAGGGCACCGAATTCGACTCTCTACGTGAGTATGTCATCGGCGACGACGTCCGTTCCATCGACTGGCGCGCCACCGCGCGTCGTGGCGATGTCGTGGTGCGCACCTGGCGGCCCGAACGCGATCGTCGCGTCGTCATCGTCCTGGACACCGGCCGGATGTCGGCGGGGCGCGTCGGCGTCGACCCCACCAAGGCCGACCCTGGCGGCTGGCCGCGACTGGACTGGTCCATGGACGCCGCACTGCTGTTGGCCGCCCTTGCTTCGCGGGCAGGCGACCATGTCGACTTCCTCGCCCACGACCGGGTGAACCGGGCGGGCGTCTTCAACGCGTCTCGCACAGAGCTTCTGTCGCAGTTGGTGAATGCGATGGCCCCGCTGCAGCCCGCATTGGTCGAGTCGGACGCCACCGCGATGGTGGCCGCCGTGCGGCGACGTGTCCGCGGACCCGCGCTCGTGGTGTTGATGACCGACCTGAATGCGTCGGCGCTCGACGAGGGATTGATGGAGGTCTTGCCGCAGCTGTCGGCCAAGCATCAGGTGCTTCTGGCTGCGGTGTCCGACCCTCGTGTCGACCAGCTCGCTGTGGGCAGGGCGGACGCCGCGCAGGTGTACGACGCCGCGGCGGCCGAGCGGGCCCGTAACGACCGGCGCACGATCGCGTCCCGGCTGCGCCGCCACGGCGTGGACGTCGTCGACGCGCCGCCGGAGGATCTTGCCCCGGCGCTGGCCGACCACTACCTGGCGATGAAGGCGTCGGGCAGGCTCTAGGTTCAGCGCGTCGGGACGACGTCCGGCGCGTCGTCCACGTCGCCGGTCTCCCCCGCCCTCACGGCCTTGCGGCCGAAGTGAATCACGTAGTACAGGAAGCCGATCTCGGCGAGCACCCCGATTCCGATGCGCACGAACGTCGGCAACGGCGATGGCGTGACGAGGGCTTCGATCAGGCCGGAAACCAGCAGCACGACGACCAGCCCGACCGCGACGGAGGCCACTGCCCTGCCGCGCTCGGCGAGCGCCTGTCCGCGGGGCCGATCGCCCGGCGAGATCACGGTCCACCCCAGCTGCATGCCGACGGCGCCTGCCAGAAAAACGGCGGTCAGCTCGAGCAGTCCGTGCGGGGCCAGCAGGCCGAGCATGATGTCGCCCTTGCCTGCGTTGAACATCAGGCCCGCGATGAGTCCGAGGTTGGCGGCGTTCTGGAACAGGATCCACGGGATGGGGATGCCGAGCAGCAGCGCAAAGGCGATGCATTGGGCGGCCACCAACGAGTTGTTGGTCCACACCTGCAGCGCGAACGACGCCGCCGGATTCTGGCTGTAATAGTCGGCGACCTCGTGGTTGACCAATTGGTCTATGTCACTGGGGGTTCCGACGGTGGCCTGCACCTCGGGATTACCCGCCACCCACATCGTGATGATCACGGTGACGATCAGGAACGCCACCGCCGTGCCTGCCCACCATCGCCACGATCGGTAGCAGACGACCGGGAACGACACGGTCCAGAAGCGGACGAACTCGCTCCACAGCGGTGCATGAGCGCTCGTCACCGCCGACCTGGCCCGTGCCACCAGCGACGACAACCGGCCCACCAGCACCGAATCGCTGGACGCCGTCCGCACCATCGACAGGTGCGTCGACACCCGCTGGTAGAGGTCCACCAGTTCGTCGACCTCGGCGCCGGTCAGCCGCCTGCGCCGTTTGACCAGCACATCGAGCCGATCCCACGTCGGCCGATGGGCGAGCACGAACGCGTCGACATCCACCTGGCAAATCCTAGTAGCGTGGATCGTCATGGTCGGCCCGGCAGAACAGGTGGTCACCGGCGACGCCGTCGTCCTCGACGTGCAGATCGCCCAACTTCCGGTTCGTGCGCTGTCGGCGATGATCGATATCGCGGTGATCCTCGTCGGCTACTTCATCGGCGTGGCGCTGTGGGCGGCGACGCTGAGCCAGTTCGATACTGCGCTGTCGGCCGCAATCCTGGTTATCTTCACCGTGCTGACGCTCATCGGCTATCCGCTGGTGTTCGAAAGCGCGACGCGGGGCAGGACGCTCGGCAAGATGGCGCTGGGACTTCGGGTCGTCTCCGACGACGGTGGCCCGGAACGCTTCCGCCAGGCCCTGTTTCGCGCGCTGGCCTCGTTTGTGGAGATCTGGATGTTCGTCGGCGGGCCCGCGGTGATCTGCAGCGTGCTGAATTCCAAGGGCAAACGCATCGGCGACATCTTCGCAGGAACGGTGGTGATCAGTGAGCGCGGACCCAGGATGTCACCACCGCCCATGATGCCGCCGAACCTGGCATGGTGGGCCTCGTCTCTGCAGCTGTCCGGCCTGACCACCGAACAGACCGAGTTGGCCCGCCAATTCCTTTCCCGAGCATCGCAATTGGATCCACAGATCCGTGATCAGATGGCGTATCGCATCGCAGGTGACGTAGTCGCCCGCATCTCGCCGCCGCCACCGCCCGGCGTTCCGCCGCAGTATGTGCTTGCAGCCGTGCTTGCCGAGCGGCACCGGCGGGAGTTGGAACGGCTGCGATCTATGCCCGCGCAGCCGCAAGCGCCACCTCCGCAGTGGGGACCGCCACCACCTCCGCAGTGGGGACCGCCACCACCTCCGCAGTGGGCGCCTCCGCCGCGGCCGCACCAGGCAACGCCGCCGCCCGTGTCGTCGGACGGCGGCGGCTTCGCACCCCCGGGCTAACCGTCAGCGATAGCGCAGCCCGATCAGCAACAATGCGGACGCGATGACCGAGGTGACGGTGCGGACGTGGTTCCACGCGGTCCACGTCGAGAGGTAGGCAGCCCATTCGCGCGCGGCGTCGGCCAACGAGATTGCTGCCGGATCAACGGTGTCGAGGTGATTGTTCAGCGGCACGTTGAACGCGATCGTGATGAGTGCGCCCAGCACACCGAATATCGCACCCGCCAACAGCCATCCACTGCCCGGCTGCCGGATCTGGACGACGGCGACGATGCCGACAGCCACGGCAAGCAATGTCGCACAGAAGTACGCCAGCAGAAACGGCCCATTCGAGTTGGCATCGATGTTGATTCCGCGCATCGCGGTGATCGCAGTGACCGACCCTGTGCGATCCAGACCGCGCATCACGAAGGTGGAGAAGACGTACATCATGCCGGCCGCGGCGGCGCTTGCGATCGCGGCGAGAGAGGTGAGGATGACGACGGGGCTCATGTTCATGATCTGAAGTCAACCGGCCGCAGTCGAGACGATCCATGGCTGAGGATCCCGATCGCATACGCATCCGTCTCAAATCGGGCGGGTTGGCGATAGGCTCCAACCATGGATGCCGTTGTCGGTCTGCTCGACGGGGCGCGAGCGCGCGGCGCATTCGTGCTGCGAATGATGCTGGATCCGCCTTGGTCGATGAGCATCCGCGACGAGGCGCCGTTGACCTTGATCTGCCAGACACACGGCAGGGCGGTCATCGCCGGTGAGAGCGGCGGAATCGTCTGGCTGGACCCGGGTGACGTGGCGCTGACGCGGGGGACCGAGCACTACGTGTTCGCCGACGATCCCGCCACCGAACCGATGGTGGTGATTCACCCCGGCCAGCGCTGCACGACTCTGTCGGGCGAAGACCTTCGGTTCGAGATGTCGCTCGGCGTGCGGACGTGGGGTAACAGCGCAAGTGGATCGAGCAGGTCGATCGTCTGCGCCTATGAAGGTCAGAGCGAGGTCAGTGCCCGGCTGCTCGGAGCACTGCCGAGCGTCCTTGTGTTGCGCGCACACGAGTGGGAAACGCCGTTGGTCGACCTGCTTGCCGGCGAGGCGGGACGCGACGGATCCGGCCAGGAGGCCTACCTGGACCGGCTGCTCGACCTGCTGCTGATCTCGGTGCTGCGCACGTGGTTCGACCGCGACGAAAACGCGCCCGCGTGGTGGGATGCCGAACACGATCCGGTGGTCGGGCCCGCCCTGCGGCTGATCTACAACAATCCAGCGCACCCATGGACGGTGGCGAATCTCGCTGCGGCCGTTGGCTCTTCGCGTGCGGTGTTCGCACGCCGATTCAACGAGCTGGTCGGCGAGCCGCCGATCGCGTTCCTGACCGGCTGGCGGCTGGCGCTGGCGGCGGACCTGCTGCGGTCCAGCGAGGCGACGATCGCCGCGGTGGCCAGGCAGGTCGGCTACAGCACACCGTTTGCGTTGAGCAGCGCATTCAAGCGGGCCTACGGCGTCAGCCCGAACACGCACCGGGCCACCGCCGGCTACGCTGCCGACTCCTTGGAGCCCGCTCTCTGACGCCTGGCGGCGAACTTGCCCGCGATCGAGGTCGAGGCGATGGTCAGCAGCGCGCCGAGCATCAACGCCGACGGTTCGCCGGCAGCCAGCAGATGCTGTTGGGTGCCCAGCGTCGCCGCTGCGACGGGAACACCCAGTTGCGCCCCCGACAACACGGCCAGCGTCAGCGGAAGGCCAAGCATCCGCGCGGCGCAATGGGCGAGCAGGGCACCAACTCCAAGGGCGACCCCGAGCAGGATGAAGCCCGGGCGCTCACCGAGCTCGCGGATCTGCAGCGACGCGCCGAGCCAGACGAAGAACAGCGGCCCGAAGAAACCCTCGGTGATGCCGAACAGCTGACGCGCCAGCCGACGGGGCGGTCCGACGGCGGCGATGACAAGACCGAGGGCAAAACCCGCGAGCATGATCGATACATGGGTGGTGGTGGCAAGTGCACACAACACGAAGAGGATGAGCAGGCTGAAACGCAGCTCCAGTGCGAGCCCGTGCTTCTGCGAGTAGCGGTGCACTCGCTTGCGCCACCCTAAGCGGTCCCCGGACCGCAGCACCAGGAACAGAACGAATGCACACGCCGCGATGGCCAACCCTCCGAGCGCCGCGCGCACCGCACGCGACGGATCAATCACCAACGGCAACAGAACAATCGAGGCAGCATCGGCGATCGCGATCTGGGCGGTCACCGACAGCACCGGCGGACCGTCCAGACCCAGCGAGCCCATCACCGGCAGAGCGAGCGCAGCAGACGACGAGGCCATCAGGACCGCGTACACCGCCGCATGACCGGTATGGAAAATCGCGGCCAACACCACACCCAACACCGCAGCAGCCGCGCCGACCAGGACAGCCCGGACCAAAGCCTTCGGAATCGAGGAGCGCAACGCGCTGTTGCGCACAGGAACGTGCGTGCCGACGACGAACATCACAAGCGCGAAGCCGACATTGGCCAGCAGCGTGAACGTCGGGTCGGTGTAATCGACGAAGCCCAAGCCCGTCTTGCCCACGGCCACACCGACCAGCAGTTCACCGATCACCACGGGAATGCGGAGGCCAGGAAGCGACGCCAGCAGCGGTCCTGCCAGCCCTATCGCTACCAGCAGCGCCAGCGCGTGAAAGCCGAAGCCGGTCATTCCTGCCAGGACACCAAAAGACAAGGTATGGGCGTGTTTTCGTCCGTTACATAGCTCGCGCACACCCGGTGATACCCGTCGGCGATCTGCAGTCGCGCACCATGCATCGCATCGCCACGCACCAGCAGGATGGGTGAAAGCTGCTTGCCCGCATGGATCTTGACCAGGTCCGCTTTCACATGTGGATTCGACGTCGGCAGCAGCGCCAGGCCTGCCGCCCGCAGAATGTCCTTGGCCTTGCGGTGCGTCGGCTTGGCCCCCCGCAGCGCCTCAACCGTCTTTGCGACGACATCGGGGTCGCCGACCATGCTGAGATAGTCAGCAGCCGCGTCGAAGTCGTGGGCCTCCGGTTCTGCCAGCCACTTCACCGTCATGGCTGGTGACGTTACTCACTCCAGATCCAGTTTCCGTGGAATTCGTTCCTGGACGTTTGGCAACGTTGATCTGTGTTGATGGTGTCAGTATCCGCATGTCGCGTGCGTTGATGAGGTTGGCAGCAATCAAGCGTTTGTGGATCTACTGCCGACGCTCTGCGGACGGAATCAGATCGACGTTCCAGCCGTCTGACTTAACGGAACTACCCTTGGCCCGCCGACCCTGCCACGTCGGCGGGCCGACTACTGCGAATGGCTGGGGAGCACAGCGCTTTCACAGCGCCCCAAGAAGCCCTGACGAAAGACCGTCACCCTCCGCGCGCCAACAGCCCGGCATCCCGCTCTACCAGCAGAAAACGACACCACGACTTGTGCATCGCAGAAGGTCGTCGACCGAACGTTGCATCACGATAGTTTCCGATATATCGTTGATCTATCGGAAACGCATATGGCGTTTCCTGACGAAAGTAAGGACTTTCTCCATGAACGACCCATTCACACCACAACCCGGCGGGTTCGGCTTCGGGTTCGACCCCCATCAGCGCCGCGACCTGCACGAGCAGCGGCGGCAGGCCCGTCGCGAATTCCGCGAACATCTCCGTGAACACGGCACCGGCGGCCACGGTCCGTTCGGACCCGGCTTTCAGGCCGGATTCGGGCCCGGTCGCGGGGGCTTCGGCTTCGACCCGCGCGGCGGCTTCGGCGGATTCGGTTTCGGCGGCCCGCGTGGTCGTCGCGGCGGAGGCAGGCGAGGCAAGCGTGGCGACGTCCGCGCCGCCATCCTGGTTCTGCTCGCCGACCGTGCGATGCACGGCTACGAGATGATCCAGGAGATCGCAGAGCGTTCCGGCGGTCTGTGGCGTCCCAGCCCGGGATCGGTCTACCCGACGCTGCAGCTGCTGGTCGACGAGGGCCTCATCGTCGGCACCGAAAGCGAAGGCAGCAAGCGGCTTTTCGAGCTCACCGACGAAGGCCGTGCCGCCGCGGAAAAGGTTGAGACACCGCCGTGGGATGAGATCGCCGCAGGCGTCGACCCCGGCCAGGTCAACCTCCGCACCGCAGTCGGCCAGCTGATGGGGGCAGTCGCTCAGTCGGCCTACGCCGCGAGCGAGGAGCAGCAGGCGCGAATCGTGGACATCGTCAACAATGCTCGCCGCGAGGTGTACAACATCCTCGGCGAAACGGACGATTCGGAGTAACTCGGATCCACCCTGGGTGAGCCCGGCGGGAATGGTGTACGCAGTCAGTATGCAAACGTTCCCGCTGGGCTCATTCCATGTCGGCCGCGTCGGATTCGGCGCCATGCAGTTACCCGGTCCCGGTGTGTTCGGTCCGCCACGGGACCACGACCAAGCCATCGCCGTGCTCCGCCGGGCCATCGAACTCGGCATCAACCACATCGACACCGCCCAGTTCTACGGGCCCAATGTCTCCAACGAGCTCATCCGCGAGGCGCTGCATCCGTATCCTGCCGACCTCGCATTGGTGAGCAAGGTCGGCGCCCGCCGTGACGACTCCGGCGCGTGGCTACCCGCACAAGAACCCGACCAGCTTCGCGCCAGCCTGGAGGAGAACCTTGAGACGCTCGGCACCGACAAGCTGGCCGCGGTCAACCTTCGCGTCCAGGACGAAAACGGTGACCCCAACGCGCCAGCCAACGTCGACCGGAAACTGTTCGACCGTCAACTCGACACGATGATCAAGGCCCGCGACGAAGGGTTGATCAGCGGAATCGGGTTGAGCAGCATCGTCATTGAGCATCTGCAGATTGCGCTGGACCGCACCGAGATCGTCTGCGTGCAGAACGCGTACAACCTCGTCGACCGGACGTCTCAGCCGGTGCTGGACGCGTGCATCGAACACGACATCGCATTCGTTCCGTTCTTCCCACTCGGGTCCGCGTTCGCCCGGGACAATCCCGTCCTCGGCCACCCCGTTATCAAGCGGGCCGCCGAAGAGATGGGCCGTACGCCCGCGCAGATCGCGCTCGCGTGGACGCTCTCGATCGCACCGAACGTGCTGCTGATACCCGGCACGTCGTCGGTGGGCCACCTGGAGGAAAACACCGCCGTCGCCGACATCGAGCTCGACGACGCGACCCGCACACAACTCGACGACGCCGGTTGATCGCCCGAGTGCGCTGACGATGACTGCACCAGTTCCGCCAGGACCCAGAGGCATCCGCGCTCTGGGTTGGTGGACCCGGTTGGTTCGCGACCCATTGGCGACATACGTTGCGCTCCAGCGCGATTACGGCGACGTGGTCTCGGTTCCGGTGCCGCGGAGGGGCAGGCACATGTTCTACTTGCTGAACCGGCCCGAGCACGTCGAACACGTCCTCGTTGCGCACCAGGACAGATACGTCAAACCCTTCACATATCGGCCGCTGAAGGCTTTCCTCGGTGACGGACTGCTGACCGCAGAGGGCGCAAGGTGGCAGCGGCACCGCGGGCTTGTGCAGCCGGTGTTCAGCCACCGCCACATCCAAGCATTCGGACCAGCGATCGTCACGGCCGCCCGAGAGCGCTTCGAGCAGTGGACACCCGGCAGCACGATCGACATCGTCGACGAGATGCGCACGCTGACAATGGATGTCATCGGCCGGGTGCTGTTCGGCGCCGACCTGGCCGGAGACGCGGCTCAGGTCGGCCGGGCCGTGACGCGGCTGCAGAGCGCGGTCTCACTCGCGGCGATGCTTCCGATGTCCGTGTCGGAGGAGCGCCTCCGTACCGTCGCACCTCGGATGGTGCCCGGATTGGGTTGGACCCTGCACACGTTGGAGACGGTGACCGCCCGAATCATCGACGCGCGCATCGATGCACCCCACGACGAGCCAACTGACCTTCTCGACCTGCTTCTGGCCGCCGGACAGGATGAAGTACCGCTGTCCCGCGCGGAGATCCACGCCGAGGTCATGACGCTCATCTGCGCCGGTCACGAGACCACAGCCAACGCGCTCACCTGGGCACTGACCTTGTTGTCGCGGAATCCAGACGCGCACCAACGGCTCGTCGCCGAGGTCGATGACGCGCTGTGCGGACGGGACCCACAGGTATCCGACATCGAGGCGCTGCCGTGGACGCGGGCGGTGGTGTCAGAGACGCTGCGGCTCTACCCGCCTGCGTGGCACCTCGAACGCGACGCCGTGCAGGACGACGACATCTCGGGGGTTCCGGTGTCGGCAGGCGACACCGTCGGAATCTCACCCTACCTTCTTCACCGCAATCGTGAATTCTGGTGCAATCCAGATCAATTCGATCCACAACGATTCGTCGACGACAGCGCACCGACCCGTCCGCGGTACGCGTACCTGCCGTTCGGAGGTGGCCGACGGATCTGCGTTGGCGCGGGACTGGCGCAGATGGAAGCGACGCTCGCGCTCGCCGTGCTCGCGCAGTCGGCGCACTTGCAACTGGTGCCGACGGCATCGCTGCGTATGCGGGCAGGCATCACACTGCACCCATCAGGCCCGGTACTGGCAACGGTGCACTAGTTGTGATTTCGGCGCGCTACCGTGCGCTGAGCGCCGGTTAGCGCGCCGAAATCACTCGACGTCGACCCAGTCCAAAGTGCGCTGCACCGCCTTCTGCCAACCCGCATAGCCGGCGGCGCGCTGGTCTTCAGTCCAGTTCGGACTCCACCGCTTGTCCTCCTGCCAGTTCGACCGAAGGTCGTCGGGGTTCTCCCAGAACCCGACCGCAAGCCCGGCGGCGTAGGCGGCGCCCAGCGCTGTCGTCTCGGCGACCACGGGCTTGACCACGTCGACGCCGAGCACGTCGGCCTGGATCTGCATGCACAGGTCGTTCGCGGTGATGCCACCGTCGACCTTGAGCACCTCGAGGTGCACACCCGAGTCGGCCTCCATCGCGTCGACGACGTCGCGGCTCTGGTAGCAGATGGCCTCGAGCGTCGCTCGCGCCACATGCGCGTTGGTGTTGAATCGCGACAGCCCGACGATCGCGCCGCGGGCATCCGACCGCCAGTACGGCGCGAACAAGCCGGAGAAGGCGGGCACGAAGTACACGCCGCCGTTGTCGTCGACCTGCCGGGCCAGAGACTCGCTCTGCGCTGCCCCGCTGATGATGCCCAATTGATCGCGCAGCCACTGCACGGCCGAGCCGGTGACGGCGATCGAACCCTCAAGGGCGTAAACGGGTTTCGCGCCACCGAACTGGTAGCACACCGTCGTCAGCAGGCCGTTCTCGGAGCGCACGATCTTCTCGCCCGTGTTGAGCAGCAGGAAGTTGCCGGTGCCGTAGGTGTTCTTCGCCTCGCCCGCGTCCAAGCACACCTGCCCGACCATCGCGGCCTGCTGGTCGCCGAGGATTCCCGTCAACGGCACCTGGCCGCCGGCCGGACCGTCGTCGAGGGTGGTGCCGTAGCCCGACTCGAGCGACGACGGTTTGATCTCGGGCAGCATCTCGCGGGGAATGTCGAAGAACGACAGCAGTTCGTCGTCCCAGTCCAGCGTCTCGAGGTTCATCAGCATGGTGCGGCTGGCGTTGGTGACGTCGGTGACGTGCACACCGCCGCGCGGCCCACCGGTCAGGTTCCACAGCACCCACGAGTCGGCGGTGCCGAAGATCGCGTCGCCCTTCGCGGCGTCGGCACGCACGCCATCGACGTTCTCCAGGATCCACTGCACCTTGCCACCTGCGAAGTAGGTGGCGGGCGGCAGGCCGGCCTTGCGTCTGATCACCTCGCCGCGGCCGTCACGGTCGAGGGCCGACGCGATGCGGTCGGTGCGGGTGTCCTGCCAGACGATCGCGTTGTGATACGGCCGCCCGGTCTTGCGGTTCCACACCAGCGACGTCTCGCGTTGATTTGTAATACCAAGCGCTGCAAGGTCACTCGCGGACAACTTCGTCGAGTTCAGCGCCGATGTGAGTACCGACGCGGTGCGCTCCCAGATCTCGACGGGGTTGTGCTCGACCCAGCCCGCCTTCGGCAGGATCTGCTCGTGCTCGAGCTGATGGCGTCCGACCTCCGCACCATCGTGGTCGAAGATCATGCATCGGGTGCTGGTGGTGCCCTGGTCGATCGCCGCTACGAACTCGCGATTCTCTGCCAACTACCTGCTCCCCTCCTGACGGCCGCCGTCGTCCATCATGGACTACATGGCTGGCGAGATCGACGACATTGACCGCATGCCCAGAGGCGGCCCCAAGGCATCCTGCCTCGACCGGCTACTCGAGACCGATCGCCTCGAATACCTCGACCGCGACGACGTCGACGAGGAAAAGAAGCGCAGCGTGATCCGGGCGCTCGAATGGACAGGCGAGACGTTCGGAAATACCGAGAAGTTCGCGCGCATCGCACTCGAAGAGGTCGCCGAGGTGCCGGATCCGAAGATCCTCGAGCTCGGGGCGGGCCACGGTGGACTGTCACGCAAACTGCTCGAATGGCACCCCACCGCCGAGCTCACGGTCACCGACGTCGAGGCCGCATCGGTCAAGGCCATCGCCGCTAGCGATCTCGGCGAACATCCACGCGCGTCCGTGCGCGAGATGGACGCGACGGCGATCGATGCCGCGGATCGGCACTTCGACCTCGCGGTGTTCGTGCTGTCGTTTCACCACCTGCCGCCGTCGCTCGCGTCGAAGGTGCTCGCCGAAGGCACCCGTGCGGCCACCACACTGCTGATCATCGACCTGTCCCGGCCGCCGTCGCCGCTGCACATCCTGCGACTGGCGACGATGATGCCGTTCGCGCCATGGATCCCGTTCATGCACGACGGCGTCATCAGCTCACTGCGCACCTACAGCCCGTCGGCGCTACGCGCGCTCGCCGCACACGCTGACCCATCGATCGACATCGAGTTGCGCGGTGGCCTGATCGGCCCGCAGGTCGCCGTCGCGAGCCGTCGCTAGTCGTCCATCATCCGATGGTGGTGGCCCCAGCCGCCGCCGCCCCAGCCGCCGCCCTGGGAGAACAGCACTATCAAGAAGATCGCGTAGATGATGACGAACACCAGCAGCAGGGCGCCCGCGATCCACAGCGACAGCTGACCCAGCCGCCGCACCCGGTCGGAGGCGTACTGCGCGCCCGCGTAGTTCCCCGACACCCACAGCGGATACACGTTGAAAGCATGGTTGAAGGCCGAGAACGCGAGCGGCCAGAAGAACAGCACCGCGGCGACGGCCCAGCCGACGTTGTGCGGCGGCGGCCCGACGGGCGCCTGGGCGGGCGGTGCCTGCGTCGGGGTGGTCGGCGCCTGCGTCCGGGTGGTCGGCTCGGATTCAGTCATATCGGACTCCCTGTCGTTGGTTGGCGACAAGACCGACGGTACTGCGGTCGGCGAGGGTGAGCCGCCCGGCAAAAACGCCGCGTTTTATGCTCGATTTCCTTGCGCACGCGTCACTAAGCCTGTTGCATCGGCTTTGTGGGCGAAGAGGTGAAGCAGACCGACTTCAGTCGCGAGCATCGCCGCGAATACCGGCGCAAGGTCCAGTTGTGCCTGGACGTCTTCGAAACGATGCTGACGCGGTCGAGTTTCGAGTTCGAACGCCCATTGACGGGCATGGAGATCGAATGCAATCTCGTCGACGCCAGATATCAGCCCGCGATGCGGAACGAGGAAGTGCTGGCCTCGATCGCCGATCCCGCCTACCAGACCGAGTTGGGCGCCTACAACATCGAATTCAACGTTCCCCCGCGGCCGTTACCCGGTCGCGCGGCGCTGGAGCTGGAGAACGACGTCCGCGCGAGCCTGAACGCCGCTGAGTCGAAGGCGAATACGGACGGCGCGCACATCGTGATGGTCGGGATCCTGCCGACCTTGATGCCGGAACACCTGTCCGGTGATTGGATGAGCGAGTCGACTCGCTACCAGGCGCTCAACGACTCCATCTTCGTCGCCCGCGGCGAGGATCTGCTGATCGACATCGCGGGTCCGGAGCGGCTCAGCCTCCAGTCGGCCTCCATCGCACCCGAATCCGCCTGCACCAGCATGCAATTGCATCTCCAGGTATCACCCGAGGACTTCGCGAAGAACTGGAACGCGGCCCAGGTTCTTGCGGGTCCGCAGCTGGCGCTCGGCGCCAACTCGCCGTTCTTCTTCGGGCATCAGCTGTGGGCGGAGACGCGCATCGAGTTGTTCGCTCAGGCCACCGACACCCGTCCTGACGAGCTCAAGGCGCAGGGCGTGCGGCCGCGCGTCTGGTTCGGCGAGCGGTGGATCACGTCGATCTTCGACCTGTTCGAGGAGAACGTGCGCTACTTCCCGTCGCTGCTACCCGAGGTATCCGACGAGGACCCGGTCGCCGAGCTGGCCGAAGGGCGCACGCCGAAACTGCCCGAGCTGCGCCTGCACAACGGCACGATCTACCGGTGGAACCGCCCGGTGTACGACGTCGTCGACGGCAGGCCGCACCTCAGGGTGGAGAACCGTGTCTTGCCCGCGGGGCCGACGGTCGTCGACATGATGGCCAACTCGGCGTTCTACTACGGCATGCTGCGGACGCTCTCCGAAGAGGACCGCCCGCTGTGGACCAAGATGAGTTTCGCTGCGGCACACCAGAATTTCTTGGAGGCCGCCCAGCATGGGATGGACGCCAGGCTGTATTGGCCCGGCCTTGGCGAGGTGACGCCCGACGAACTGGTGCTGCGGCAGCTACTGCCGATGGCCCGAGAAGGCTTGCGCAGCTGGGGCGTGGCCGACGAGGTGTCGGACCGCTATCTGGGTGTCATCGAGGGCCGCGCGAAGACCGGTCGCAACGGCGCGGCATGGCAGGTGGAGACCGTCCGGGCGCTGCAGGAGCGCGGCATGACCCGGCCGAACGCGTTGGCCGAGATGCTGCACCTGTACTGCGAACGGATGCACAGCAACGAGCCAGTGCACACCTGGGAGGCGCCGGCGTAGCGTGGGCCGCATGCCAAGCGACGTCATGAACTGGGACAGCGCCTATCGCGAGGAAGGCGACTTCGAAGGTCCGCCGCCGTGGAATATCGGTGAGCCGCAGCCCGAGTTGGCCGCCCTGATGAGCGCGGGTCAGTTCCGCAGCGACGTGCTCGATGCGGGATGCGGCTTCGCCGAATTGTCGCTCGCACTCGCTGCGGACGGCTACACCGTCGTCGGCATCGATCTCACGCCGGGGCGCTTTTCCACCCGACATGGACACCCTCACCAAGCCCAACGAGGTGACGGCGGAAGAGCTGCGCGAGGCGGTGTCGAAATACTGGGCGGTTGACGAGATCAAACCCGCCTTCATCCATGCGAATGTGCCTCAGATTCCGGGTGTTTCGATGCCCCCGCACGATCTCGACCAGAAGGGGCGGATGAAGTTTCCGGCCTTTCTGCTGACCGGGCACAAAGCGTAGTCGGCAGGCGTGAACAGATCGTGGCTCCCGGTGGCCGCGCTTGTGGCCATCACCATCACTCTGGTGGGCTGTGGGAGCGGACGCAAAGCGGAGGCCGATCCCATCGAGTTCGCGCTTGGCAAGGAGTTCGCCCTCGGCGGCGGCCAGGAGGCCGTGATCAGCGGGCAGAACCTGCGCCTGCGCTTCACCGACGTGCTCGAGGATTCGCGTTGCCCGACCGAGGTCGAATGCTTCTGGACCGGCCAGGCGCGCATCGCATTCGTAGCCGAGCCTGTCGGGAGCCCCTCTACGACAGTGAATTTCAACACCAACCCCGCACCCGGGCAGAACATGCAGACCACGCGCGTCGCTGACTACACGATCACGCTGAAGTCGCTCGACCCCTACCCGCGCACACCCGACGATCCGATCTCGCTCGAGGACTATCGCGCGACACTGCTGGTGGTCAACGCCTGACTCGGTACGCCGAGGTTGCGCTCGAATCCCGGCGGCACCACCAGATCGCCGGGTCGCAGATCCTGCACCGACGAGTGCCCGAGACCCATCAGCGCCGAATCGATTCCGCCTCGCAGGATGTCGAGCACGTTCTCGACACCGGCCTGCCCGTTGGCAGCCAGGCCCCACAGGTATGCCCGGCCGATCATCACCGCGCGTGCACCGAGCGCCACCGCCTTCACGACGTCACTGCCGCGACGGATACCGCCGTCGAGCACGATCTCGACGTCACCGCCAACAGCTGCCGCGATCGCGGGTAAAGCGCGGATCGAAGCGGGCGTGCCGTCCAGATTGTTGCCGCCGTGGTTGGACACCGAGATCGCGCTGACTCCCGCCTCCACCGCCCGCTTGGCATCGTCGACCCGCATGACGCCCTTGAGCATGAAGGGACCACCCCACTGCTCACGCAACCACGCGACATCTTCCCAGGTCGGCAGCGGTGTCTGCATCCATTCGCCGTAGGCGCCGAAGAAGGTGGGCGCTGTGCCGCCCGCGGGGGTGAGGTTGGGCGCGGTCAGATCGGGCACCTTGCCCGTTCTGGCGAATGCGGCCAGCCAGCGCGGCCTGGTGATCGCTTCCGGCGCCAACCGCAGCATCGCCTGGAGGTCGATCTTCTCGGGGATCTTCGGGCTGCCCCAGTCGCGGCCGTTGGAGAACGACCAGTCCAGTGTGGCGATCAGACCGACCGCACCGGCGGCGCGCGCACGCTCCATCCGGGCCAGCAGTGTGTTTCGATCTCCGGTCCAGTACATCTGGAAGAACGTCTGCGGATTGGCCGCAACGACCTCCTCCACCGGCTTGCTGGCGAACGAGCTCAAACTCATCGCCGTGCCGCGGGCTGCAGCGGCCCGCGCCACTGCCACCTCACCGTCCGGATGCACTGCCTGGACGCCGGTCGGTGAGATGAAGACCGGCATCGAAATCGACTGACCCATAACGGTTGTCGACAGGTCCCGCTTACTGGACAGTCCCGCGACGTGTGGGGCGAACCCGAGCTCACCGAATGCGGCCAGATTGTCCTCCATGGTGAGCCCCCGCTCGGAGCCTGCGACGAGCGCGCTGTAGACACTCTTGGGCAGCCGCTTCGCTGCAAGCCGCTGCGCATGAGCGACCGTCTCGAACCATTCGTTCTTTGTCATCTCGACTCCTAACCGAGCTCGCTAAGGGGGTTCTCGTCACATCGCCGTCTCGGAGGACGATTGACCACCATCAGGGGTAGCGACCGAGAATGGTCAACCGCCGGCATCGGCACCTCACGCTCCGCTCGCAGCGCCGACTCACCGAATCCCCTTACGCATTCGGGATCCGGTCCGTCCAGGGGAAGGCCGGTGAAGAACTTCGCCGCCATGCACCCGCCACGACACGCATCGAAGTGCGAGCATCGCGTGCACGCACCGCCCGTTGTCGGCGACCGCAACTCGGTGAAGAGATCCGAATGCTGCCAGACCGCCTCGAAACTCCGGTCGGCCAACACATTTCCGGCCAGGAACTTCTCGTGGATGGCGAACGGGCAGGCGTAGACGTCGCCAACCGGATCGATCAGGCACACCACCCTGCCTGCGCCGCACAGGTTCAAACCCGGCAGCGACTGGCCGAACGCGGACAGGTGGAAGAACGAATCGCCGGTCAGCACGCCGTCACCGTGCGCGACGAGCCAGTCGTACAGCTCTCGCTGCTGACCTGCCGTGGGATGCAGCTCGTCCCAGACATCCGCGCCTCGGCCCGAGGGGCGCAGTCGGGTGATGCGCAGTGTGGCGCCATACCGGTCGGCGAGGGTTTTGAACGCATCGAGTTGGCCCACGTTGTGGCGCGTCACCACGACCGAGATCTTGGCGTCGGCGAATCCCGCGTCGGCGAGGTTCTCCAGCGCCCGGATCGCCATCGCGAACGAGCCGCGCCCGCGCACCGCGTCGTTGACCTCCGCGGTGGCACCGTCGAGCGAGATCTGCACGTCGACGTAATCGGACGACGCCAATCGGGTGGCCACCTCGGGTGTGATACGCACGCCGTTGGTGGAGAACTTCACGCCGACATGGTGGGCGGTGGCATAGTCGACCAGTTCCCAGAAGTCGGGCCGCACGGTCGGTTCACCGCCACCGATGTTGACGTAGAACACCTGCATGCGTTCGAGCTCGTCGATGATGTCCTTGCACTGCCGCGTCGACAGCTCCCGCGGGTCGCGCCTGCCCGACGACGACAGGCAGTGCACACAGGCCAGATTGCAGGCGTAGGTCAACTCCCATGTCAGACAGATCGGCGCCGCGAGGCCCAGCTCGAACTGGTCAACGAGGCGCGCTGGCGCCATGGTCGTCATGCGCGCACCAACATCTGTGAGTCAGCCAGCACTGCGAGCGCTTTGGAGTACATGTCGATGGTCTCCACGCCGGCCGCCGCAAGCGCGGACCTCGCGCTGGAGTGGTCAGGCAACGCGCGTACCACCTCGACGACCGTGACGTCCTTCAGAAACGAGAGCCTGCGCGTACCGAAGTGATACAGCAATGCGCCGAACGATTCCTCTCGCAATGCGACCTGTGGGTGCAGGGCCCACCGCGCGTCGAGGTCGAAATCGTCAGTAGACACCGCACATTCCATCGATCATGACCTCCTCGACGAGAGTTTCTTCGACGAGTTGGTCAGCCGCAGGCGTGATTTCAGCTTCGATGTGGTCGGCCATCATTCCTCCGCGTTCGGGTGACTTGACAACTCCGACGCTATGGCACCTTGTGCTGCATCGGAACTCGCCGACCGGGCAGTCTCCTACCCATCCGGACGGGCCGCCGATCACGCCCGGTCGGGGCGCGTGCGTGGTCTGCCAGGGCAATAGCGTGAGGATCCATGACACCGACCGCTCTCGTTACCGAGGCAGGGCCCGCGCAGATCGATCCGCTGGCCCCCGCGCCACGAGGCATGTGGTTCGGCCATGGGGTCCGGGTCAGCCGGCGCAGGGGGCCGCACAGGCCGCACACGGACTCGGATTCGGTGTGCACGAGGAGGTTCTGCGTCGCAAGGCGCGGTGATCTGCTCATGGTCGAGCACGATCTGACGTCAGACGAGCTGTCCGACCAACTCGCGCCATTGCTCGCCGACGAACTGGCCGACAGGGGGCTTCTGCGAGGCCAGCGCGACTTCGAGTTGGTGTTCACCGGCATCATCCGGTCGACGATCGACGGGGGCCTGCCCGCGTTTCTGCGGTTCTACCGGAATTCGATGGCAAGCCTCGAGGCCGGGATCGCCCCCTTCGCTCCGGTACACGAGCACGCCGCGCAACTGTTGCAAGGAACCAGTCTCGTCGACCTCGGATCGTGCTTCGGCTTCTTCCCGCTAAAGGTCGCCAGCCGCGGGATCGACGTGTTGGCAACAGATCTCAGCGCACCGACAATGAAGCTACTGGCCGCGGTCAGCAAGCGGATGCACCGTACGCTACGGACCCTGTGCTGCGATGCCGCGCAGGTACCGCTGCCCGATCGCTATGCCGACACGGTCACGGTGTTGCATCTCCTCGAGCATCTGACGCCTGCGACGGCCGACGCGGTGATCGGTCAGGCGTTGCGTCTGGCGCGCGGCCGGGTGGTGATCGCGGTACCCTTCGAGGACGAACCGCGAGTCTGTTACGGCCATGTGCAGCGATTCGACCGCACGGTGTTAGAGAGCATCGCGGCCCGGACTACGAACGCGAACGAAGCCATTCGGGCACGAGTCGAGGAGTACCACGGCGGCTGGCTGATCATCGATCGCCAGGCACCGGCGCCGCTCAGATGAGTCCGCGCTTACTTGCGGCGTAGACCGCCTCGGCGCGCCTGCTCACCTCCAGCTTGCGCATGATATTGCTGACATGAAACTTCGCGGTGGTGGCCGAAATGTAGAGCTTCTCGCCGATCATGTTGTTGGACAAGCCGGCTGCCAGCAGACGCAACACCTCGAGCTCGCGGTCGGTGAGCTGTTGTTGGGGCGAGCCACGGCCGGACAGCGACCGCACGACAGCGGCGGCGCTTCGCGAATCGAACGCGCTCTGCCCCACCGAAACCGCCCTGATGGCGCGGACCAGCTCGGTGGTGTCCACGTCCTTGACCACATAGCCTCGTGCACCGGCGTGTACTGCCCGTACGACCAAATCCTCGTCCAGGAATGTGGTGAGGACCAGCAAGCCCATGTCCGGATAGCGGCTGGACAGCTTGGCGCACAACGAAAGACCGTCATAGTCGGATCCGGCCGACAGTTTCAGATCCATGAGAACGACGTCCGGCGCCAACTTGCCGACGACGGCTTCACCTTCGGCCTCCGATGAGGCCTCCCCGACGATGACGAGATCGCGTTCGCGTTCCAGCACCGACCGCAGGCCCTCTCGCAGGATGGCGTGGTCGTCGACGAGGACCAACCTGATAGGAACGCTCATGAGCCGACCTCCTCTACGACGCGCGGGATCCGGACCACCACCCGCACCCCGCCCAGCCTGGAGCGTTGAACATCGAAGCGGCCGCCCATCTCCTGAGCCCGAGCACGCATGTTGGCCAGGCCGCGGTGGTGGCCGTCGACATCAGTAGCCTCGGTCAGCCGCAACATCATTCGCAGCTTCTCCGGCTCGCCGGTGCCGTCATCCGAGATCGACAGTGTCACGGTGTCGGGACGGTAGGTCAACCGCACGATCGCTCGCGTCGCCTGCCCGTGCACGGCCGTGTTGAACAGCGCCTCACCCGCGATGCGCAGCAGCCCGTGCTCGACCTCGCTCGGCAGTTCGGCCGCCATACCGTCGACGCGGAGCACGATCCGGAGATCTTCGGGCATGTGCACCGTGGCCAATTGCTCGAGCGTCTCGGGAAGGCTGGACCGATGCGCGTCGCCGGGATGGTTGAGTGCGTATATCGCCGACCGCAGCTGCTCGACCGCTGACCGGGTGAGATGCTTTGCCACGTCGAGCCGTTGACCGATCTCCCCTGCGGCGGGACGGTCGGTGTCCAGCTCGCTTCGGCAGACCTCGATCTGCATACCCGCCGACAGCACGCATTGGGTGACGCTGTCGTGCAGCTCGCGGGCGATCCGGTGACGCTCGGAATCCAGAATCTGATGACGTTGCGCCGCACCGAGTTCGCGCTGGGTGGCCAAGAGTTCGGCGTTGCGCGCGGCGAGGTCGGCGGCGTGCTTGCTGGCCTCGGCGAATGCTGTCTCGGCCTGTTCCAGGGACGCCTGCGCCTTTTGGAACAGCGAACAGTTCTGCAACGCCACCGCCGTCTGGCTGGCCAGAATGCGCATCACTATCTCGTCTGTGCCGTCGAGCACGCGCACATCGGGCGTCCAGGCCGCGAATGCGCCGACGACGCCGCCGTCCAGTTCGATCGGCACGTGAGCGTGGTGGCCGTCGATCAGCGGAACGCGGAACTGACCGAGTCGGCCCCGCAGTATGTCGTTGAGCCGGTTGAGGACAACGTCGGGAAGGTAAGGCCCGGGATCGCGGGCGCCCGACAGGCCCTCGAACGCGTAGGCGTACCCGTCGGCATCAAGGATGAGGTGGCGCGGCCGGGCTTCGGGAACGGCTCCGTCTGCCAAGGCCAGCAGTACCCACTCCGCGTCGAGGTGTGTGCGGGCGGCTTCCGCCACTGCGCGGACCAGCTTCTCCGGCCCATTGACGGTCTGCACCAACGCATGTGAGATGGCGTCCAGTGCGGCGACCACTCGCTCCAAACGCTGTGCGGTGACCCGGAATTCGGGATAGAACGTGCCCTTACCCGAACGAACTCCGGTGAGACGTTCGAGGTCTGGCGGCGCTTGGCTGCGGCCGAGTCCGGCGCTGGTCACATAGCCGCCAGGAACAGCGCCTGCATCTGTGCATCGTCGGCAGGCCGAGGATTGGTGGACATGCACGCATCCCGCAGTGCCGTCGATGCCAGTCGCGGCACATCCTCGTCACGAACGCCGAGCTGAGCCAGGCCCCTCGGTACTCCGACGTCGGCGGCCAGCCGCTGGATCCGGTCGGCGAGCGCGAATGCGGCCTCGTCAGCAGGACAATGGCTTTCGGCGATGCCGAGGCACGATGCTATCAGCGCGTACGGCTCAGGGTCGGCCTCCGCGTTGAACCGGATGACGTGTGGCAGCAGAACCCCGTTGATGACACCGTGCGGAAGATCGAGCAGGCCGCCGACCTGATGGCTCATCGCATGTGCCGCACCGAGGATGGCGTTGGTGAAGGCGAGTCCCGCTTCCAGGGCTGCCTGCGCCATCATCACCCGCGCGGGCATCTCGTCGGGCCGGTCGATGGTGTGCACCAGGTTGTCGGTCACCATCCGCACCGCCCGCAGCGCGTGGTGATCGGTGAGCTGGTTGTGCCCGAGCGAGACGAACGCCTCGATTCCGTGCGTCAGTGCGTCAAGACCCGTTGCGGCGTTCAGCCATTCGGGCATGGTGGTGAGCAGTCGGGGGTCGATGACGGTGATGTCCGGTACGAGTGCCCGGCCGAGAATGGTGATCTTGGTGTTGCGGGTGGTGTCGGTGACGATGCAGAACTGCGAGACGTCGGCACCCGTTCCCGAGGTGGACGGCACCACCACGAGCGGCGGTATCGGCACCGTCGCCTTGTCGACGCCTTCGTAGTCGAGGATGTCACCACCGTTGGCGGCGAGGATCGCGATGCCCTTGGCCGCGTCGATGACCGAGCCCCCGCCGACCGCGACCAGCACATCGCAACCGTGCTCGACATACCACTGGAAGCCCGCGGCGATCTCATGATCCTTGGGATTGGGCGTCAGCGCGCTCCACACCCGCGCGTCGACGCACTGATCCTTCAGATGCGCCACCATCTCGTCGGCCCAGCCCGCTTCCACCAGCCCCGGGTCGGTGACGAGGAGCGGACGCAACGCACCAAGCCGCACCGCGGCGTGTGCCGCTTCGACCATCGAATCGATGCCGAACACGATCTCCGGGGCGTGGAACTTCAGCAGCCTGCTTGGCTGCGCATTCGTCGCGCCGCGCCGGTACTCGGGGACCAATTCCCCCGGCGGCGTCGCAAACCCCAGATCTCTCACTGTCCGCATTTCCACCAACTGTGACCCAGACAACAGTTCCGGCTCCACAGTACGGCCCGAACAATGCTGGTCCAACTGCACACCGGGCAGCCTGCTACCTACCCGATCGGGTAGGTGACGCGGCGATCTCATCTGCCGACGGCCCCGGCTGCGAGGTCCTCTGCGGCCTGCTCCAAGCCGGTCAGGTCACGCACGACCCGCACCCGGTTGCAGTACTCGGCGTAGGCGGGTAGGTCACAGCTGCCCAATCCCCATGAATATCGGGGCTCCGGCGTCAGCCAGATCGTCTCGCGGGCCCTGCGGGTGATCTCGTCGAACGCGGCCAGGTTGGGATCGTTGCCGTTGTTGCGCCCATCGCCGAGGACCACGACGGTGGTCCGGCGCGTGACTGCCGACGCGTGCTCGGCGACGAACTCGCCGAAGACCCTGCCGTAGTCGGAGTTGGCGTCGACATCCAGCACGTCGCCGCCGAAGATCAGGCCGAGGGCGCGCTCGCTCGGGAAGTCGCGGAACAGTTCGGTGGTCTCCGCGACCTCCGCGACGAAGGCGAACGACCGCACCTGCGCGAACATGTCCTGCAGGCCGTGCACCAGATTGAGCGTGAACCGCGCCGTGGCGCGCACGGACAGGCTGACGTCGGCGAGCACCACCAGCCGTGGCCGGTCCTCGGCCCTGCGCACCGTGACGGGGACGAACGGCACGCCGTCGAAGCGCATGTTGCGACGCATGGTCTGACCGGGATCGACCCGGCCTGCCGCCGCAGTGCGCCGCCGATGGGTCAGCGCACCGTGCAGGCTGCGGGCCAATCGGCGCACTGAATCCTCGAGTTCGGCGCGCTCGGACTCCGCCATCCGATCGACCCTGGCTTCCCGCTGCTCGCGGGTCTCGACGATCTTGTTCTCCAGCGCGAGCAGCGCCTCGAGGTGCCGCTTGAGCGCTTGCGGCAGGTTTTCCAGGACGCCGGTCAGCCTGCGGCGCAGCGCGGCGGCATCGGACTCGTCGCCATCGGCGTCGGACTCGTCGAGATCATTGAGCCACGCCAACAACGCGTCCTGTTCGGCAATCGTGAGCGACGCGTCGACACTGGTTCCCTTCGACGACGACAGCGTTCCGGGAGGACCGGCGCCGTGGATCCGCTCGGCGGACAGTTCGACGCGGTACTTGTTCTCGTCGCCGCCCACGCCCTCCTGCGAGAAGACGATCTGGTCGGTCAGCGCGGCCAGATCGATCTTGTTGGCCTCCTGGTGCAGGTTGTACTGCTGCGCCAGGTCCTCCTGTTTGAAGTACTCGCGGATGCTCTTCGGCTTGCCGTGTTCGTGACCCTCCTGCGGGGTGTCGCTTGGCTCGTCGGACAGCGTGAACGCCTCGAGTGCCCCGGTGTCGACGAGATCGTCGTGCGCGTGGCTGTGGCCGTGGCCCGCGTCGTCCCCGCCGATGCGCACCAGCGAGAAGAAAGCATCGAACACCTCGTCGAACATCGGCTCGTCGCGTTGGTCCTTGACCAGTGCGACGCGCAATGCGGTGTGCAGGACAGCCCGGGAGGACAGGACACCGGGCTGCCCGGCGCACCGCATCGCGTCCAGCGCCTCGGGGATCGAGATGCGAAGTCCCGCAAGGCGCAACAGCCGGACGAAGCGGTGCAGGGTCGCTTCCACGAACGTGCCTACAACACCCGGCGCCGGCCAAGATTTGGCGGAGACGTTTGCCCCACCCTCTTAGGCGAACCGTAGTACCCGTCGGTGAACCGGCCCGGCTTGTCCTTTGCCGCGCGCACCGCCTTACCATCGGGTCCGTCGTCGTCGGACTCGTGGACGTGGGTATGCGGCCCGTGATCGTGATCGTGGTGGTGGCGGCCGTGAGAATGCGAGTGGCCATGGTCGTGGCTATGTCCGTTGTGCAGTGACGCAGGCACTTTCGCGTTCGGGTCGACCAGGCGCGGGAGCGCATCGAGCGCCTTGCGCACGTCCTTGTCGTACTTGACCACCACCGAAACGGTGTCGGACAACACCTTCGCGTTCAGGTCGTCGACCCCTAGCACCGCGAGCGTGCGGGCCCAGTCGATGGTCTCCGAGATGCTCGGCGCCTTGCGTAGATCGAGCCCGCGCAGGCCGCGCACCACGTCGACGAGCTGCGCCGCGAGCGCGTCGGTGAGCCCGGTGTCCTTGGACCGCACGATCTCCAGCTCGCGTTCGGCGCTCGGGTAGTCGAGGAACAGGTGCAGGCAGCGCCGCTTGAGCGCCGCCGCAAGATCGCGGGTGTTGTTCGAGGTCAGAATCACGTACGGCGCGTGCTTGGCGGTGAATGTTCCGATCTCGGGCACCGAAACCTGGTACTCCCCAAGTAGTTCCAGCAGCACTGCCTCCAGCGCCTCGTCGGCGCGATCGATCTCGTCGATAAGCAGCACCACCGGCTCCTCTGAGCGCACGGCCTCGAGTAACGGCCGCGGGGCGAGGAAGCGATCGGAGAAGAACACGCTCTCCTGGGCACCGATGCGGTCGACCGCCTCCTCCAGGTCCGTCGCATCGGAGACGATCTGACCGATCTTCTCCCGCAGTATCTGCGTGTAGAGCAGCTGCTTGCCGTAGTCCCACTCGTAGAGGGCCTTGGTCTCGTCCTGGCCCTCGTAGCACTGCAGCCGGAGGAGGCGGCGGCCGGTGGCGGCCGCGAGTACCTTGGCCAGCTCCGTCTTGCCGACGCCCGCCGGTCCTTCGATCAAGAGCGGCTTGTCGAGCCTTGTCTGCAGGAAAACCGTTGTCGCAAGGGGCTCGTCGGCGATGTAGCCCTCGCCGGCGAACCGCTCGCGAACGTCGTCTACGGATTCGAACATCAGCTCAACAGGTCGTCGAGATCGCCGTTCATGCAGTGGTCGACCACGGGCCGAACGGTGTCGAAGGTGCACTCCTTGGCGTTGCCGGGGGTGCAGGCGTCACCGAGCACGTGATGGGTGATGCGGTCCACGTCGGCCTTGTCGCCCTTGATCACCGGTGCGTTCTCGTAGTACTTGGTGGGCCCCGAGCCCAGCCGGTTCTTCGAGTAGCTGTCCTGCTTGACGTCGACGAAGCGCTCGATGATGTTCACATCGCGCAGCAGCCGGATCGCGGCGGCCAGCGCCGCGTCGGCGGCCTGCACGTCGGTCATGCCATAGGTGTCCACACCCATGGCCGTGGCGATATCGGCGAACCGCTTGTAGGCCACCGGCATGTTGAACGCCCACACCCGCGGCAGGGCGATGGCGTTGTTCAGCCCGTGATGGGTGTCGTAGAAGGCGCTCACCGCGTGCGAAATCGAGTGGATGATGCCCAGCCCGCCGGAATTGAACGCCTGGGCGGCGATGTACTGCGCGTACATCATGCCTTGGCGCCCTGCGAGGTCCTGGCCATTCCAGGTGGCCTCGCGCAGGTTTTCGGCGGTGAGCTTGATGGCGCGAATCGCGTTGCCGAGCGAGGGTTCGAAGTTCAGCCGCGAGACGTAGGGCTCCGATGCGTGGGCCAGCACGTCGAAGCCGCACTGTGCGGTGTAGTCGACAGGGCAGTCGTAGTAGAGGACCGGGTCGTCGACGGCCAGCGTCGCCACGCAGGCGTCGTCGAACGCGACGTATTTGTGCGGGTTGTCGGGATCGGTGGTGGTGTCGGTGATGACGTAGGCCCAAGAGGTCTCGGATCCGGTGCCCGCCGTGGTGGAGATCGCGATGTGCGGCGGGTTCTTCGGGTTCTCGGACATGTTGAAGCCCTCGAAGTCGTTGACGTTGCGACCGTCGTGGGCGACCGAGATGCGCGCACCCTTACAGGCATCGTGAGTGGATCCACCGCCGATGGAGATGAAGCTGTCGCACTCCTGCTCCTGGTAGAGCTTCACCGAGTCCATGACGTTGTAATCCTTGGGGTTGGACTCGACCTGGTCGTAGACGACGACCTCGAGGCCGTGCCACTTCAGCGACTCGGCCATGTTGTGCACGATGTCGGTGCCGCGTAGACCCGAGGACATCAGCAGGGTCTTCCTGAAACCCATCTTGAGCGCTTCCGGTCCGACCATCTCGTGGGCGCCCGGGCCCATCATGGCGCGGGGGAAGGGATGAAACTCCTTGATGGGGAACGGCTTGAGTAGATCTTCGACCTTCATGGCTGGCGGCCTCCTAGCGGTTGCACTCCGGTGTCACAGGAGAAGCTAGGCACGCGATGTGATCCACGGAACAGCTGAGCGCGAAGACTCAATCCTTGGGCAGCGCAATTGCGCTCGACCGGAGAGTGAACCGCCTACCCGTTCGGAGAGGTTGGGCTCCGTCACACTTCGGCGGTCGCGGCCGTCAGGGCTTCGGCGAATATGTCCAGGTCCTCAGCGGTGGAGTCGACATGCGGTGTCACCCGAAGCACCGGAGCGGCCATCTCGAACGGGGCGCGTTGCACCTCGGCGTAGGTGGTGACGATGCGGTGCTCGGCGATGAGCCAGGACCGCACGCGCTGCGGGTCGGCGCCGGCGGAGGGCGCAAGCGTGGTGATCGACGTCGGCTCGTCAACAGGCTCGACGACCCGCCACCCGTCGATATCGGCCAGCCTGGTGCGGGTCAGTCTGCCCAGCTCGGCCAGGGTCGCGCGGACCTGCTCGGGCCCGGCAGCGAGGTACTCACCGAGTGCAACCGAAAGACCAACGCGCGCAGCGAGGTTGGTCTCACCATGCTCCAGTCGTTGCATCACGGTGAACGGCAGATTCCATTCCGGCGGTGGCAGCCGCGGGCGAAGCCCTTCGGCCAGAACGGGTTTGATGGCGAGCATGCCGACGCCGCGGGGGCCCGCAATCCATTTGCGGGATGACGAGTAGATTGCATCGGCACCGACCACGCAGTCGATGTGGCCCAGCGCTTGGGCGGCGTCGACGACAAGGGGTATGCCGAGGCCGCGGCATACATCGGCGAGCTCACGCACCGGCTGCACGATGCCGCGGTGGCTGGCCAGCGGGGTCAGGTGCACCAGTCCGGGCGGGTTGACCGCGAGGACGGTGGCGGCCTCGTCGACCGATAACCGGCCGTCCGCGTCGACTGGCAGCGCGCTGACTTGAAATCCGTTGGCCGCCATGACCGCCAGGTTCGGGCCGTACTCACCGGGCAGGCAGGCGACGCTGCGGGCACCAGTCCAGCTACTGAGCAGCAGGTCGAGCGAGTGGTTCGCGCCGGTGGTGAAGACGACGTCGGAGGCGGTCATCCCCGTCAGTGCGGCGATAGCGGCCCGGCCCGCGTCGAGCGCAGGTGCGGCCGCCTCCGCCGCGACATAGCCGCCGACCTCGGCCTCGTGTTTGGCATGCTGCGCGGCCGCGTCGATGACCGCAAAGCTTTGCCGTGAGCAGGCCCCGCTATCCAGGTGAAGGCCTGCGACAGTGGGCCGTGACGCGCGCCAATGATCCGCGAGTGCCGTCATTTCGTCGACAGCGAGAGCCCGAAGTCTCCGCCTTTGTCTGTCCACCAGTGGGTGCGGCGCAGGCCCGCGTCGACCAGTTCGCGCGCGACACCCTCGGGCCGGAACTTGCACGACACCTCCGTGAGCATCTCCTCGCCCGCGGCGAAATCGACTGTGAGATCCAGCGCGTCGACCGTCACGCGTTGCGCAGTGCCTGCCCGCAGCCACATCTCGATGCGCTCCTCGGCGGTGTTCCAGCGGGCGACATGCTCGAATGCGTCGAGGTCGAAATCGGCGTCGAGTTCGCGATTCACGACCGCAAGCACGTTGCGATTGAACTGGGCCGTCACGCCCGCGCTGTCGTCGTACGCGCGCACCAGCCTGCCGGCGTCCTTGACCAGATCGGTGCCCAGCAGCAGGGTGTCGCCCGGTTGCAGCGTCTCTGACAGCGTCGACAAGAACTCGGCCCGCGGGCCCGTTGTCAGGTTGCCGATCGTGGAGCCGAGGAACACCACCAGCCGCCTGCCGACCTTGGGAATGTTGTCGAGGTGTTCCTCGAAATCACCACAGACGGCGTCGATCTCGATGCCCGGATACTCGCCCAGGATGGCGGCGCTGGCCGCCTGCAGCATTCCCGCGTCGACATCGAACGGAACGAACCGGCGCAACGATCCGCTGTCTCGCAGCGCGTTCAGCAGCAGCCTGGTCTTCTCGGAGGTGCCGCTGCCCAGCTCCACCAACGTGTCGGCACCGGATGCGATGGCGATCTCCACGGCGCGGCCACGCAGGATCTCGGCCTCGGCTCTCGTCGGGTAGTACTCGGGGAGCCGGGTGATCTGGTCGAACAGGTCGCTGCCCACCGAGTCGTAGAACCACTTGGGCGGCAACGACTTCGGTGTCTGGGTCAGACCGTCGTACACATCGCGGCGCAACGCCCGCGTGGCAGAGTCCGCCTCGAGATGGTTGGACAGCGAGAGGGTCATGCCGATCCTTTCAAGCCGGTCAGTTGGACGTCCGAGCCTGCGACAGTGACGAGGTGCCGGTCGGGGATCTCCTGCCACCCCTGGTCGTCGTCGAACGGTTCGCTCGCCAGCACCACACCGTCTGCTGTTCTCAGTACGAACAGGGTGTCACCCCATGTGGTGGCTCGCAGTTGGGATCCGTTGCCTGCCAGAATGTTCAGCCGGGCATTGAGATCAGCGGCCGCGACCTCGGCGATGGTGTCGCCGAGCGCATCCATGCCGCGTTCGAAGATCAGTGCCGCCAGCAACGCGCTGTCGTTGGTGGATTCGGCCGCGGACGAGGGCGGCAACGCCGCGCGGTCGACAAGGCCGTTGTGCGACAGCAGCCACTGCCCATCGGTGAACGGCGCCGACGCCGACGGTTCGATCGGCATCCCGACACTCGCCGAGCGGACCGCGGCGACAATGCATCCGCTGTGGAGCGCTGGCGCCATCGACGCGAAGGAGGTGTCGCTCCACAATGGCGCGGCACTGCGCCAGCGCCTGGCTATGCCGTCGTCGAAGAAGCCGACGCCCCAGCCGTCGGCGTTCATCAGGCCGTGCTTCTGCCTGCGCGGCGAATATGACTGCACCAGAAGGCCATACGGAGGGTCAAGCACCAGCGACGCCACCGAACGCGGCTCACCCAGCCAACCGAGGTGTCGGCACATCAGATGTCCCAGGCCAGCCGGACACCGCTGAAGATCTGCCGCCGGATCGGATGGTCCCAGTTGCGGAAGCTGGGCCGCAGAATGTCGGCGGCGACGGCCCATGCGCCGCCACGCAACACCTTGTAGTCGCCGTCGAAGAACGGCTGGCTGTAGAGCGCGTAGAGCATCGGGGTGAAACCGGGCCACGGCCGAAGCGGTGACGAAGTCCACTCCCACACGTCGCCGAGCATCTGCTCGACGCCGTAGGCCGACGCGCCCGCCGGATACGCGCCGACCGGCGCAGGTCGCAGCGCGTCGCCTCCGAGGTTCGCCAAGTGCGCGGTGGGTTCAGATCTGCCCCACGGAAAGCGCCGCCGCTCACCGGCTTTCGGGTCCCACGCGCACGCCTTTTCCCACTCGAATTCGGTGGGCAGCCGCGCACCTGACCACGTCGCGTAGGCCTCGGCCTCGAAGTACGTGGCGTGCTGGACGGGCTCGTCGGCGGGAATGTCCTCCACATGGCCGAACCGCGTGCGGGTGCCGTCCGGATTCCAGAACTGCGGTGCCGTCAGCCCCGCCTTTTCTCGATGCGACCAGCCTCGCTCGGACCACCATCGCGGCTGCCGGTAGCCGCCGTCGTCGATGAACTGCTGCCATTCACCGTTGGTTACCGGGACGCGGCCGATGCGGAAGCCGGGCACATCGACGACGTGTGCGGGCCGCTCGTTGTCCAGTGACTGCGGCTCGGTGACCGCGTCGACGCCGATGACGAACGGGCCACCAGGCACAAGCACGGACGTCCCCGCCACGCCCGATCTGCCTGGGGGAAGTGGTGTTCCGCGATCCAGCAGCGGCGGACCCGACCGCAGGTTCAGCGCCTGCAACATCGTTTCGTCGTGCTGGTTCTCGTGGCTCACCACCAGGCCGAAGTTGAACGCCGCCTCGCTGTCGTCGTCGGCCAGGGTGTCGAGACTGTCCAGCGCCTTGTTGCGCACGGTCCTGCAGTAGGCCCTCGCGTCAGAAGGCGGGAGCAGCGGCAGGTCGACCCTGCTGGCCCGTGAGTTCTCGAACGCGTCGTAGAGTCGCTCGACGTCCGGCGACAGCATGCCCGGCCGATCGGGGTTGTTGCCGCGCAGCAGCCACAGCTCCTCTTGCCAGCCGATGTGCGCAAGGTCCCACAACAGGGGGCTCATCAGCGGGTCGTATTGCCGGTGCAGCTCGGCGTCGTCGAACTCCACCAACCGAAGCGTGCGGTCGCGCGCCTTGGTCAGCCGATGCGCAAGCGTCTCGCGTGCGGTCACAGCTCCCCTTGCGCCAGTTCGGTGACCGCGGTCGCGATCCCGTTTCTCACCACCCGGTCGGAGAAGTCGTCGGCCGGGCTACGTCCCTGTTCGACCGAACGCACCAAAAGCTGCATCGATTCCTCGAGTTCGGCGGGAGCGCGTTCGGCCGCCGCATGGACGCACCGGTCAGCGGCCTCGTGCAGCCTGCGGTCACCGAGCCCGACCTGCGCCGCGCGATCCCACGCCGTCGCGACCGGTTCGGTGGCCTCGGCGGCGATATCGGCGGCGGCCGGGTCGTCCAGCAGCGTGGTGAGGGTGAACACCACGGCGGGCCACAGCGCGCCCGGGACGCTGTCGAGGTAGCGGATCTCGAGGAATCGGCGCGGCCGCACCGGCGGGAACAGCGTTGTGAGGTGGTATTCGAGGTCGGCCATCGTCGGTCTGCGGTCGCCGAGAAGCACGCGTCCGTCCGCCCAGTCCGCGAACGGCACCCAGTCGGTGATCGGAACCGCATCCATTTCGGGCGTGGGGTGCACCAGCATCACGGGCGCCTTCATCGCGTAGCGCGCCCACTCACTGGCCGGGTCTTCGCCGTTCACGCCGAGGATCGGCCCGCATCGCGCCGAATCGAGCTGGCTCCACACCCACTGGCGCGAGCTGTGCCACCCGGTGAACTTGCCGCCGAGCAGCGGTGAGTTGGCCGCGATGGCGACCATCGTCGGCCCGAGTGCGTGAGCGAGCCGGACGCGCGCCGCCCAGTCGGATTGCGGCCCGGCTTCGAGGTTGACCTGCACCGACGCCGTGGACGTCATCATCGCGGCGCCGGCCGCACCGGTCTGACTGGCGGCGAAGAACTGCTCCATCGCGCGGTAGCGGTCGCCGGGGTTCACCCGCTTGGCAGGCCGCAGCGGGTCAGCGCCGAGCAGCACCAGACCGAATCCCGCGTCGACGAACGCAGCGCAAAGCACGGCTCGGTCGGCCTTCATGGCGGTGATCGCCGCGAGCACCCCAACCGACGGCGGCCCGGACAGTTCCACCGCCCCGCCGGGCTCGACGGTGATCCGGCTGCCGCCTGGCAGGTCGGGCACGCCGGCGATGACCGCGGTGATCTCATCCCATGCCGGGCGGCGGCCCGGGTCGGTCAGATCGAAGCAGTGCGCCTCGATCTCCAGGCCGACAAGCCCGACCCGACCATCGGTGAGACAGGCCTCGCCGATGTGCATAGCTGCACTGTTCGCGCTGGTCAGCTCCGTATCAGCGGCGACAGGTGGGTGCGCTTCGTCCAGGTCGGTCGTGATGGTGTTGGTCATGCCAGCTATCCCTTCCGGGTCTGGAACGATCGCGGCCTTCTACCCATCTTCGGTGAGACGACTGACAAAATTCTCTGGCGGACCGCAATTTTTCGTGTGACGGGTCGGTGACGGATACCCAAATCGGAGCGGTCTACTGCCCCAGTGTGTTCTGCATGGCCCCTGCCAGCACGTTCACCGCGGGCCCGCCATTTCCGGGTTGACACACTTTCGCCTGCAGCAGAACGTTCTCCAGCACGCGGGTGGTGGTGAAGCAGCGCCGGTCGGTGCCCGCCTCCTGTTTGACCCAGTCGGCGTTGGTCGCCGACGCGGGGCCCCCGGTGAACGACCACACCTGGGTGGTCATGTTGTCCAGGTGCATGGCCGTGGTCTGGCCCGAGCAGCCAACGGTTCGGTCGACGACCCGATGGAACGCCCGGCCCGCGGCGTCGTTGGTGGCGAACACCCCGACCGCCTGCTTGACGTAATGCGTCATGTCGGTCGGCGACTCCTGCGTCGAAGCGCCGTTGAAGGATGCCAGATCGGGGTCGACGTACACCTCGGGCAGCCCGATGTCGGCCCAGTTGTTGCAGTCCGGATTGTCGACCCAATACGACTGGAACGGATCGGAGAACGTCGACTCGAACCGCATCGTCGTGCCGACGATGTTGCCCACCGAACCCCTGCCGAGCACGGCGTAGTTCACCACACCCGGATCCGATGGGCGAGCATTCGCTGGGGAAGCCAGGGCCAGACCGATGGCCAGACCGACGCCGGTGACGGCGACGGCACGCATGCGACTAGACCTTCGCCGACAGCTTGACGTCGATGTTGCCGCTTGTGGCCTTTGAGTACGGGCAGACCCCGTGTGCCTTCTCCATCAGCTCTTCGGCCGCACTCTGCTCCAGACCGGGCAGGTAGCCGATCAGGTGTGCGTTGATGCCGAATCCGCCTTCGGAGTCCTTGCCGAAGCCGACCTGAGCGGTGATGCCGGAGGCGTCGTCGATGTCGATCTTCTCGTTGCGCGCCACCAGCCGAAGCGCGCCGAGGAAACATGCGGCGTATCCGGCGGAGAACAGCTCTTCGGGGTTGGTGCCCTCGCCGTTGCCGCCCATCTCCTTCGGCGGCCGGGTGTCCAGGTCGATTCTGTCGGTCGTTGACTTCACGTGACCGTCGCGGCCACCCCCGGTTGCGGTTGACTCTGCGGTGTAAACGACTTCGATGCTCATGGGCTTGATCATGCCAGCCCGGGTTCAGACGGCAAGACGCCCCGGTCCCTCAATGGGGCTGAAAGCAACCGGGGCGCCCATGTCGGACCGGCTAGGAGCCGCTCCCGTTCAGGTTGGCGCGCACACCCTCCTCGACCTTCTTGCCGAGATCCGGGTCGACGTTGCGCCAGTATTCGAACACCCTGGACAGCACGGGCTCACGAACGCCGTCGGACACGTGCCCGATGATGTTGTGGGCCAACCGGTCCCGCGCATCGTCATCGAGCACCTCGCGAACCATCGTGCCCGCCTGGCCCCAGTCGTCGTCGTCCTGGCGCAGCGCATAGGCCGTGCGGACCATCTCGCCGTCGGACGCCCAGTGCACCTCGGCCGCGCGCTTCGCGTCCACCTCGGGGCCGCCCATCGAATTCGGCGTGTACACCGGATCGGTGGCGTTGCGGATGCGCATCGCGCCGTCCTTCGAATACGCACGGACCTCGACGTGCGGCTCGTTGACCGGGATCTGCTTGTAGTTCACCCCGAGCCGGGCGCGGTGCGCGTCTGAGTAGGAGAACCCCCGTGCCAGCAGCATCTTGTCCGGGCTCAGGCCGGTGCCTGGCACGATGTTGTTGGGCTCGAACGCGGCCTGCTCGATCTGGGTGTGGTAGTCGGTGACGTTGCGGTTCAGCGTCATCCGGCCCGCCTCGTGCAATGGGTAATCGCCGTGCGGCCACACCTTGGTCAGGTCGAAGGGATTGAACCGATAGGTCTTGGCGTCTTCGAACGGCATGATCTGCACGTGCAGCGTCCAGGACGGGAAGTTGCCGTCCTCGATCGACGTGTAGAGATCCCGCTGGTGGTAGTCGCCGTCCTCACCGGCCAGCCGGTCAGCGTCCTCCTGGGTGAGGAAGTCGATGCCCTGGTCGGTCTTGAAGTGGTACTTCACCCAGAACAGTTCGTTGTCGGCACTGAGCCAGCTGTAGGTATGGCTCGAGTAGCCGTTCATGTTCCGCCACGTCTTCGGAATGCCCCGGTCGCCCATCAGGTAGGTGACCTGGTGCGCCGACTCGGGTGACAGCGTCCAGAAGTCCCACTGCATGTGGTGGTCGCGCAGATTGTTCGCGGCCATCCGCTTCTGGCTGCGGATGAAGTTCTGGAACTTCATCGGGTCGCGCACGAAGAACACCGGGGTGTTGTTCCCGACCATGTCGAAGTTGCCTTCGCTGGTATAGAACTTCAGCGCGAAGCCGCGCGGATCCCGCCAGGTGTCTGGACTGCCGCGCTCGCCTGCCACGGTAGAGAATCTGGCCACCATGTCGGTCTTGGTTCCTGGCTGGAAAACGGCGGCCCTGGTGAACTTGCTGACGTCCTGGGTCACCTCGAACTCGCCGAATGCCCCTCCGCCCTTGGCGTGGGGCTGGCGCTCCGGGATGCGCTCCCGGTTGAAGTTGGCCATCTGCTCGATCAGGTAGTGGTCCTGCAGCAGAATCGGGCCGTCGGGACCGACGGTCAGCGAGTGCTCGACGCTGGGTGCCGGTGCGCCGGCATCTGTCGTCGTGAACTTGTCAGCCATCTGACTCTCCTCACTGTGATTGGGCGGCCGACGAGGGCTGGAAGGCCGGCTTACAGAGGAGGTACCCAAAAGGCGGGTCAACCAAAGGCCGAGTGTGCGGATTCGTACGCGAAACGCGGTAAGGCGCGCGCAGAACCGCACACTCGGCGCTGGGGTTTTCCTACGGGCGCGACGGCGCGGACGTCGTCGGCGGCTGCAGGGGCTGCTGTTGCTGGAAGCCGGGGCCACCGCCGCCGGGGCCACCGCCACCGGGCCCACCGGGCCCGAACGGCGGCGGGCCCATCGGCCCCATCGGGAACATCGGTGGTCCACCGCGATGGAACTGGGCCCAGCCGCGATCTCCTCCACCGTGGTGGCCGTGGTGGCCGTGGTGGCCGCCTCCGGCATGCGCACCGAGGATGAAGCCGCTGAAGAAGATCACGGCGACGATGAAGACGGTCCCGGCGACGATGCCGACCCAGGCGGCGACCGCGTTGAGCCTCGAGCGGCGCGGCCGACGCTCGCGCTCGCGCTCGCGCTCGACATATGTTGACTGTGGCGGCGCGGTTGTGGTCGCCACGGGGCTTGTTGTTGGTTCGTCTGACGACGACGTTGATTCGCTCATAGGTCCAAGGATGCAAACGCTTCCGATGCGCTTGTCTTGATTTGCTTATGAATTAGCTGTGAATGGAACTCCCGTGTCAAAATTGGCCATGGCCAGCGCAGGGGCCGCGGTATGAGCCAGGACTCGAATGTCGAGTTGGCACTGGCGGGTGGGGCGCCGCAACAATTCGGTTGGTTCCGCTTCTACTTCGAGGACGAACGCTGGGAGTGGTCGCCGGAGGTCGCCCGCATTCACGGCTACGAGCCCGGATCAGTAACGCCGACAACCCGGCTCGTGCTCTCGCACAAGCATCCGGGGGACTACGAGGAAGTCGCGGCAACCCTCGAGGACGTCCGCAGGACGCGGAGGCCGTTCAGCACCCGGCACCGCATCATCACCGTGCATGGCGCTACCCGCGAGGTCGTCGTCATCGGGGAACGCTTGCACGACAACACGGGCCGCGTGGTGGGCACGCAAGGCTTCTACATCGACGTCACACCGAGCGGTGAGGCACGGGCCGCGATCATCACTGAAGCGGTCGCCGAAATCGCCGAGCACCGGGCCGCGATCGAACAGGCCAAGGGCATCCTCATGCTCATCTATCGCATTGAGGCCGACGCGGCGTTCGACTTGCTGAAGTGGCGCTCCCAGGAAACGAACGTCAAGCTGCGGGCGTTGGCCGAGCAGCTGATCGCCGATGTCCGCGCGCTGGAGTACGACGAGACCGTGCCACCCCGCTCGACGTTCGACCGACTCTTACTCACCACGCACCAGCGTGTGAGGGCGAGGGCCGCGTCGAGAAAGCGTTAGCGCGAACAGGCTTAGTGCCCCAAAACATGCCTTACTCCGAGGCGGCCTCCCGCCGCTTCTCCGCGGCGAACTGTCGATCGACTCGAGCCTCTTCCCGGTGGCGAGCCGCGTCCTCATGATCCGCGTCGGGATGGTGACTGTTGTCCCCGTCCGCGCCCTCCATGACTTTGGCGACCCGCTCGTGCAGGAGTGCCGACTCTTCCAGGCTGTCAGCCGCGGCCGAGGCCGCACGCCGGGCGCGTTCGTAAGCGGCCTGGGCGTTGCGTTCTGCTTGCTCGGCGTCCCTCTCGCTGACCGCCCTGCCCCAAGCGAGGGTATCCCGGCGTTCGCGGAGTTCCCGCCGCGCGCTGGGCGGCGTCGCGGGCTGCCATCGACGAGTGGTGATCGACTGAGTCATCCATGAATCCTCGATTCCTCGCACTCTTCGGAATACCCCCTGCGCCCGTCGATTTAACGAAACGCAGGGGCGAGCCGTCGTCATCCGGCCGGCAGCGTTTCGCCGGGCTTGAGCGGATTCACCGCGAACTGGATGACGCGGTATGGCGCCTGGGCCCGCGGCAGGGTGTTCCACTGGCTGATGAACACGCGCAGTTCATCGAGCGTGGACCCCGGCGAAATGTAGCCGCCGTACGGCTGCGCCAACCTGTTGTCTTCCGGCGGCGGCAGTTCCTCAGCGGGATCGGGCCAGTCGCTGGCGAAGACCACCGTGGTCACCGGCGCGGTGCCCAATTGGGTGGGGTTGTCGGCGACGCGAACCTCCATGTTGCCGGTGCTGGCGTTGAAGTAGGACAGCACCGTTTTACCGTCGATCTGCCGAATGCTCATCTCCCCCACTCGATCCGGCCACAGCGGTGTCGGCGGCTTGCCCCATCCGCCTGCCGACGACCAGCCTTGCCAGCTGGAGCGGTCGGTGAACGTCTCGCGCTTGGTCCGGTAGAGCACAGCCGGACCGCTGCGGTCGAAGTTGTTGGCCACTATATAAACCCAGCCGGTCGACGAGTCGGCCGTCGGTATCGGGTCGTAGTACCCACTGATCTGGCTCTGCCGTCCACCTTCGTATCCCGCATCCCGTTCGGAGTTGGGCAGCGTCGGCCAATTCCCCCGCGCGGGATCGGCTTTCACCAACCGCGACGTCTGCGGCCGCAGATCCTTCGCGGTGGTCACCATCATGTAGTTCTCGCGGTTGATCTGGACCACACCCGCGGGCAGTTGCGATCCGCCCTGCGGCGTCGGATCGGCGAGCAGGGGTTTGTCGGTGCCGGTGACCCGGTCGTAGCGCACCCCTTCGGGGTCGTCGATGGAGTCGGTCTCGACGTGCAGTGCGATCGGTGAGAACCAGCCCCCGAAGCCGACGCCCTCACCGGCGAAGCTGTCGCCGCACACCTGCAGAATCCCGCTGGGGAACTCCATGAACTCGCACAGGTCGGTGGCGCCGATCCCGTAATCCCTTGTCGGTGTACCGGTTCCGGCCGCCGGCGCGATGCGCATCACCTGACCCGGTGCCAGTGGCGGCAAGATGGGCTCGGGAATCGGCGACGGCGGATCGGCGTGCGCGGCCGGCATGGCGAGCGCCGAAATCGACGTAATGGCGAGAACTACTCGTACTTTTCCGCCCAAACGTGAGTTTCGGCGAAGGGGTGTCACAGGTCGGCGGCCAGCAACTCGGCTATCTGAATCGTGTTCAGCGCGGCGCCCTTTCGCAGGTTGTCGCCGGACACGAACAATGCAAGACCTCGCCCGTCGGGCACGCCGGGATCCAACCGGATCCGGCCGACCAATGACTCGTCGACTCCGGCGGCGGCCAGTGGCGTCGGCACGTCAACAAGCTTCACTCCGGGAGCGCCGTCGAGAATTTCGCGCGCACGTTCCGGTGAAAGCGGCCTGGCGAATTCGGCGTTGATGGACAGTGAGTGGCCCGTATACACCGGCACCCGTACGCAGGTGCCGCTGACCAAAAGGTCTGGGATGCCCAGGATCTTGCGGCTCTCGTTGCGCAGCTTCTGGTCCTCATCGGTCTCGCCCGAGCCGTCATCGACAAGCGAACCCGCAAGCGGCACAACGTTGAACGCGATCGGGGCGACGTATTTGTTCGACGGCGGGAACTCCAACGCGCCGCCGTCATGCACCAGCTGCTCGCTGTCGTCGACGACCGCGCGGGCCTGCTCGAAGAGCTCCGCGACGCCTGCCAGGCCGCTGCCCGACACCGCCTGATAGCTCGACGCGATCATCCGGACCAGCCCCGCCTCATCGTGCAGTGGCTTCAGCACCGGCATCGCGGCCATCGTGGTGCAGTTCGGATTGGCGATGATGCCCTTAGGCCGGTTGCGCGCGTCGCGCTCGAAGTTGACCTCGCTGACGACCAGCGGCACGTCGGGGTCCTTGCGCCAGGCCGACGAGTTGTCGACGACGACGGCGCCCGCGGCGGCGAACCGCGGGGCCTGCACCCGCGACATCGTCGCGCCGGCGGAGAACAGCGCGATGTCCAGACCCGACGGGTCGGCGGTCTCGGCGTCCTCGACCTCGATCTGCTGCCCCCGGAATTCCAGCTTCTTGCCCTGCGAGCGCGCGGATGCGAAGAACCGCACCGACGTCGCAGGGAAATCGCGCTCGTCGAGCAGTGCCCGCATCACCTGGCCGACCTGTCCGGTCGCGCCGACTACACCGATGTTCACCATCTCTAACGTCCCGTTCCCGCGTACACCACTGCCTCCTCGTCGCCGCCGAGGCCGAATGCCTCGTGCAGAGCTGCGACGGCCTTGTCCAGCTCGGTGTCCTTGATCAGCACCGAGATCCTGATCTCGGAGGTGGAGATCAGGTCGATGTTCACCCCGACCCCAGCCAGCGCCTCGCAGAACGTCGCGGTGACGCCCGGGTGGCTGCGCATGCCTGCGCCGATCAACGACACCTTGCCGATGTGATCGTCGTAGAGCACCTTGGTGAAGCCGATCTCCTCCTGCAGCGAGGTGAGCTTCTCCACCGCGCCGGGCCCGCTGTCGCGCGAGCAGGTGAACGTGATGTCGGTCTTGCCGTCCTCCACCTTGGAGATGTTCTGAAGCACCATGTCGATGTTCACGTCGGCGTCGGCGACGGCGCGGAAAACCTTCGCGGCGTAGCCGGGAACGTCGGGCACGCCGACGACGGTGACCTTGGCCTCACTGCGGTCGTGTGCGACTCCGGTGAGGATGGCGTCTTCCATGGGGATGTCCTCCATCGATCCTTTGACGAGCGTGCCCGGCTTATCGGTGTACGACGAGCGGACGTGAATCGGAACGTCATACCGGCGGGCGTATTCCACGCAGCGCAGCATGAGCACCTTCGCTCCCGCCGCAGCCATCTCGAGCATCTCCTCGAAACTGACGGTGTCGAGGTGCCGGGCATTGGGCACGATGCGAGGGTCGGCGGTGAAGATGCCGTCGACGTCGGTGTAGATCTCGCAGACGTCCGCGTCCAATGCGGCGGCCAGCGCCACGGCGGTGGTGTCCGAGCCGCCCCGGCCGAGCGTCGTGACGTCCTTGCTGTCCTGGCTGACGCCCTGGAAGCCTGCGACCAACACGATCAGGCCCTCGTCGAGCGCCGAGCGCAGCCGGCCTGGCGTGACGTCGATGATCTTGGCGTTTCCGTGGGTTCCGGTCGTGATCAAGCCCGCCTGGGACCCGGTGAACGACCGGGCCTGGGCGCCGAGCGAGTCGATGGCCATCGCGACCAGCGCGTTCGAGATTCGCTCACCCGCGGTGAGCAGCATGTCCATTTCGCGCGCAGGCGGGGCCGGACAGACCTGTCTGGCCAGGTCGAGCAGGTCATCGGTGGTGTCGCCCATGGCCGAGACCACGACGACGACGTCGTGGCCCTGCTTCCTGGTCTCGACGATGCGCTCGGCGACGCGGCGGATCCGTTCGGCGTCAGATACCGAGGATCCGCCGTACTTCTGTACGACGAGCGCCACTGTCAAACCTTTCGGGTATTGCGGAAGATCCCACCAAGGATAAGGGGTTCGCGCACCCCATTTACTCCGCCGGTAGCGTCAGGATGTGGTCAAGAAAGCCGCGCAGACCAAGGTGCCGATCCACCCGGACATCGCCGCGCGGTGGAGCCCACGGATGTTCGACCCCGACGCGGTACTCGACGACGAACAGCTGATCGCGGTGCTCGAGGCGGCGCGCTGGGCCGCGACGTGGGGGCATCGGCAACCGGTCCGGTTCATCGTGGGCCGCCGCGGCGACGAGACGTTCACCAAGATCACCGGGCTGCTGAAGCGCGGCAACACCTACGCCCACGCGGCGGGCGCGCTGATCATGGTCTGCATCGAGGAGGGCGAGGACGACAGGACGGCCCGGTACGCGGCGGTCGACGCGGGCGCCGCGATCGCACAGCTGACCATCGAGGCGGTGTCGCGGGGACTGGTCGCACATCCGATGGCGGGCTTCAACGCCGACGGCGCCGCCGAGGAGTTCGGGATTCCGGAGGGCGTGCGCGCCGTCGCCGTCGTCGCGGTCGGCTCGCTAGGCGACTACGCCAACGCACCGCAGGCGATCGTCGAGCGCGACGCCCAGGGCCGACAGCGGCTGCCGCTCGATGCGGTCGCGTTCGCAGGCCGATGGGGCACCCCGCTGTGATTTCGGGTCAGCCGCAGGCGTCGGACAGTTTCTTGAGTGAGTCGGCTATCTGCGAGTTCAACACGTCCATCTGATAGACCGCGGGGGGTGCGGGCGCCCCCGGCGCGCGAGACTGGGCTTCGGTGCGCAGGTCGGAGAACTTTCCGACGAACTCTCCTGCGAGGCTGGCGAGCTGCGTGGCGTCTCGGGCGAGCTCCGGTTCGTGCACGTTCTGGGCGCGCTCGGCGAGACCGTCGGCCCAGTTCTGATAGGCAGACACCTCGGCCACGCTCGGGATTCCTTCGGCGTCACCGGTTTTCGACGCGATCTGCTCACCCTGGGCCTTGTTGAACGCCAACATGTCTTTGACCGGCGCGCATTCCTCGGACGAATGGCCGAACGCCCCAATACGCGACAGGACGAGGACGACGACGGCGATCACCCCGATCGCGATGGCGAACCACAGCCGCCGATCGAGTTTCATCGCAGCAACTTTAATGGTGTGGCGTGGCATGCCACGGCGGCGTTCACTCCTTGTTTGCTCGAATTGGCTCCGCGCGCGTCCGAATACAGTGGACGATTAGCTGATGAGCACAACCGACGTCGCCCGCGACTCCGCGATCAGCCTGCGTCAAGCGATCCACATGCAGAACCCCAAGGCCATCGAGCTGTGGCTGGACGTCGTCGACGACCCGGCGGAGCGCACCTATCAGCTGTCCCGGCTCTCCTCGGCGGACCGACATCGCCTCGGAGACATGCTGACTGCCGACGTCGCGCCCAAACTGCTCGAGGCGCTCGACGTCCACCTCGCCGCGAAAATCGTCAAGTCCCAGCCGACGCCGAGGGCCGCCGAACTGCTCGCCACGCTGGACCCGCAACATGCGGTCAAGATCCTGCGGCGGTATCAGCCCGACTATCGCGACTCTGTACTGACGGCGATGCCGATCGAGCAGGCCAAGGCCCAGCGCAGCATGCTGTTGTGGCGTCCCGATTCGGTCGCCGCGCATATGACGACGGAGACTCTCGCCGTCCGTCCGACGATCACGGCCGAGGAGGCGATCGCCGAGATCCGTGACCGGATTTCCGAGCGGCCGTTGGATGCCCATATCGGCAACTGCGTGTACGTCACCGGACCCGATCATGAGCTGGTCGGAGAAGTGCCGTTGCGCAGCCTGGTGCTCGCCCAGGCGGACCGCGTGGTCACCGACCTGATGGCGGACGACGTCGTGACCGTCGGCCCGCTCACCGAAGCCGAGGAGGCCGCGCATCTGTGCCTGAATCGACGGCTCGAACAGCTCGCGGTCGTCGACGGGGACCGTCGGCTCCTCGGCATTCTCACGGAGGACCAGGCGGTCGACATCGTCGCCGACGAGACCACCGAAGACGCCGAAAAGCAGGGTGGCTCAACGCCTCTCGAAGTTCCCTATCTGCGGGCCTCGCCCTGGCATTTGTGGCGCAAGCGCATCATCTGGCTGCTCGTGCTGTTCGTGGCCGAGGCCTACACCGGAACCGTGCTGCGCGCCTTCGAGGACGAGATGGAGGCCGTGGTCGCCCTGGCGTTCTTCATTCCGCTGCTGATCGGCACAGGCGGTAACACCGGCACCCAGATCACGACCACGCTGGTGCGCGCGATGGGCACCGGCCAGGTCCGGTTCCGTGACCTGCCTGCCGTCGTGGCCAAGGAGATGTCGACGGGCGCGCTGATCGCGGTGGCGATGGCCATCGCCGCGATGATCCGGGCGTTCACGCTCGGTGTCGGCCCGCAGATCGCGCTCACGGTCACGCTCACCGTCGCCGCCATCGTGGTGTGGTCGGCGCTGGTGTCGTCGATCCTGCCGCTGGTGCTGAAGCAGATCCGGATCGACCCCGCGGTGGTCTCCGCACCCATGATCGCCACAATCGTGGACGGCACTGGCCTGATGATCTACTTCGTCGTCGCCCACGCGACGCTGCCGCAGCTGGCGGGTCTGTGACGCGGGGTTTTGGCTTGCCAGCCGGGCTTGCTACAGTGGGCTCACCATGATTTTGGTGCAGCGGATGCTCCTTCTCGGCAGCCGCGACGGGGTCTGATCCAGACCGGCTTCCCGTCGCGGGTGGTCGCGATGCGCCGGTCGAGTCCCTTTTTCACTCCCGGAGCAAACATCGTGACTACCTTCTCGAAATCCACACCGGATTCCCCCGACGCCTTCGCGTCGGTACGCCAGATCACCAAACCGTCCGGTGCGCCCAATGCGGGCCAGCCGGCATGGAACACCCAACGCGGATCGGCGATGCCGATCAGCCGCTACCGTAAATTCGCCGACGAGGTGCCGGGCGGGAGTCCGGCATCGGGGCCAGTGCCGATTCCGTTTGACCGCAACTGGCCCGACAAAATCATCGACCGCGCCCCCATGTGGTGCGCCGTCGACCTGCGCGACGGCAACCAGGCGCTGATCGACCCGATGAGCCCGGCCCGCAAGCGACGCATGTTCGATCTGCTCGTCCGCATGGGTTACAAGGAGATCGAGGTCGGCTTCCCGTCGGCCAGCCAGACCGACTTCGATTTCGTCCGCGAAATCATCACCGAGGGCGCCATTCCCGACGACGTCACCATTCAGGTGCTGACGCAGTGTCGGCCCGAGCTGATCGAGCGGACCTTCCAGGCGTGCGAAGGCGCACCACGCGCGATCGTGCACTTCTACAACTCGACGTCAATCCTGCAGCGGCGGGTGGTTTTCCGCGCCGACCGGGATGCGGTCAAGGCCATCGCCACCGACGGCGCACGCAAGTGTGTCGAGGAAGCCAAGAAGTATCCCGGCACGCTGTGGCGCTACGAGTACAGCCCGGAGTCCTACACCGGCACCGAGCTGGAATACGCCGTCGAGGTCTGCAACGCCGTCGCCGACATCGTGGCGCCAACGCCCGATGTGCCGCTGATCGTAAATCTGCCCGCCACCGTCGAAATGGCCACACCGAACGTGTACGCCGATTCGATCGAGTGGATGCACCGGCATCTGGCTCCGCGGGACTCGATCATCTTGAGCCTGCACCCGCACAACGACCGCGGAACAGCCGTCGCCGCAGCCGAATTGGGCTACCAGGCCGGTGCGGACCGGATCGAGGGCTGCCTGTTCGGCAACGGCGAGCGCACCGGCAACGTCTGCATCGTCACGCTGGGCATGAACCTGTTCTCCCGCGGTATCGACCCGCAGATCGACTTCTCCAACATCGACGAGATCCGGCGTACGGTCGAGTACTGCAATCAGCTGCCGGTACCCGAACGCCATCCGTACGGCGGCGATCTCGTCTACACCGCGTTCTCCGGCAGCCACCAGGATGCGATCAACAAGGGCCTCGACGCGATGAAGGTGTCGGCCGATGAGCAGGACGCCGACGTCGACGACATTCTCTGGCAGGTGCCGTATCTGCCGATCGATCCACGCGACGTCGGGCGCACGTATGAGGCCGTCATCCGGGTGAATTCGCAGTCCGGCAAGGGCGGCGTGGCCTACATCATGAAGGCCGATCACGGTCTTGCGCTGCCGCGGCGACTGCAGATCGAGTTCTCACAGGCGATCCAGAAGATCACCGACGGCGAGGGCGGCGAGGTGTCCCCGAAGGAGATGTGGGATGTCTTCTTCGAGGAGTACCTGGCACCGGTGCGGCCGTTGGAGCGGATCCGGCAGAAAGTGACCGCCTCCGAGGTCGACGGCGGCACCGACACCATCGATGCGGTCGTGAAGGTCGACGGCGTCGAGCGCGAGATCGTCGGGGCAGGCAACGGCCCGCTCGCGGCGTTCGTCGATGCCCTGGGCGCCATCGGAATCGACGTGTCGGTACTGGATTACTCCGAGCACGCGTTGTCGGCGGGTGAAGAGGCGCAGGCCGCCGCATACGTGGAGGCCTCCATCGGCGGCAAGACCGTGTGGGGCGTCGGCATCGCCACATCGATCACCACGGCGTCGTTGCGCGCGGTGGTGTCCGCAGTCAACCGGGCTGCGCGCTAACCGAGGAAGACGCTCAGCAGCCGGTTCACAAGACCGGCGGCACCCTGCGCGCCCGGCTCGGGCGCGATGGTGAGGTTGCTCGGACACATCCCCGTTGGGCACCCTGCTGAAACTCGTCATCCTTGCGTTGAGGTGAGGCCGGCGGCATGGAAGGTGAGCGCCGCCGGCTTCACCTGTGATTGACTGACGCCCGCGCACAACTCTTTGCGCATTCATCCGTTGACTAAGGAGCGGACATGAACTGGGGTTCTACCTGGGATTTTCTCTGGCACTTTCTGATCATCTTCGGGTGGATTGCCTACCTGCTCGTGCTGTTTCAGATCCTCACGGATCTGTTCTGGCGCGACCATGAGACGTCGGGCTTCGTGAAGGCCATCTGGGTGTTCTTCTTGATCGTCTTCCCGTGGCTCGGGGCGTTGGTTTACCTACTCGCGCGCGGGAAGGGCATGGCCGAGCGCGCACGCGCCGCGGCAGTCGCGGCCAAGAAGCAGACCGACGACTACATCAAAGAGGCCGCGGGCCGGTCGCCTGCACAGGAGATCGCCGACGCGAAAGGTCTTTTGGAAGCAGGCACGATCTCCCAGGCCGAGTTCGACTCGCTGAAGGCCAAGGCGCTCAGCTAGTCCAGGAACGCGCTCAGCAGCCGGTCCACCAGGTCGGCCGCATCCCGGGTGCCCGGTTCGGGTGCGATCGTCAGATTGCTGAAGACGAAGCCGTTCAGCACTCTGGCGAGCTCGTCCATCCGCTCCGGTGTGGGGGTGAAGCCGGCGGCCTCGAATATGAGCGTCGCCGACTTCACCGCCGCGGCCTGAAGCTCCTTCATCATCGGCCGCAGCTCTTCGCGCCGGGTGCTCTCGATGAACAACTCGAATCGGGCGAGCGTCCATCGACGGAATTGCTCATCTGGCTCCAGCATGCGAATCATCAAGGTCTTCACCGCATCTCGGCTCATCGGCCCGACGGCCGACTGCAGGGCTTCGACGCGCTGCCAATGGAGCTCCACCGTGCGTGCGGCGGTCGCTTCGAGGAGCGCCTGCCTGGTCCGGTAGTAGTTCGACGTGGTCCCCGCGGGTACGCGTGCGCGGACGTCGACCTGTCGATGCGTAAGACCCCCAACGCCGTCGTCACACAGGATGTCGATGGCGGCGTCGAGGATCTGGATCCGTCGTTCGGGGTTGGCAGGCATCAGTTCTTATATTGCAGCTTCCAGAAGAGCGTCAGGAACACCGGGTAGACAACGATCAGCAGGAAGTAGCTGAACCACATCGGGAACCACGTCATCAGGTGGGTGTCCCAGATGATGTACGAGCAGTAGATGTGCAGCGGCACGCTGCCCGCGATGTAGACCACCGAGCCGGTGAACAGCGCCCGGTGCCGCTTGTTGACGAACACCACGCGCTGGCGCACCAGCAGCAGGATGCCGGTGATGCCCGCGTAAGTCATTGGCACAAGCAGGATCTTGTCCGTCGTCGGCGTGACGACGTACTGCATGGCGAAGTCGTCGCCGCAGATGACCCGCAGCAGGTGGATGACCACGCCGAGGCCGATGGTCAGCATCGCCGCCTCTTTGAAGAAGTAGCCGTGCCTGCGGTAGGTCTCCGAAAAGGATTGGCGCGGTTGGGTTTGTGTGGCCATCGTGCTCACTCCTCGTACTTCAACTTCCACAGCATGGTCAGGAACAGCGGGTACACCACGATCAGCAGTAGGTAGCTGAACCAGTAACCCGCCGTGCGCACGTAGGGGTCCATGTCGCCCCGGACAAGGCCGACGTAGATGTGCAGCGGCACGCTCGCGGTGATGTAGACGATCGACGCCGTGATCGCGATCCTGTGTGCCCGGTTCGCGAACCGCATCCGGCGGTAACCGACGATGCCGGTGATCGCGGCGTAGATCATCGGGATCATCAGCATGATGTCGGTGGCCTGGGTGACCACGTAATGCAGGGTGGCGTCGTCGCCGAAGATCACCCGGTACAGGTGCAGGAAGTAGCCGATCGCGATGGTCAGCATCGCCACTTCGCGGAAGAAGTAGCCGCGGCGGCGGTAGAAAGCCCAGAAGGACCTACATTGCACTACGTCTGTAGTGGTTGTCATGGACAGACAGTATCACTACGGCTGTAGTACTTGTCAAGACGTTCGTTACGGACGCGGCGGCAGGGCTGTCAACCAGGTGTCGGTAAGCAGTTCGATCAGCTGCCCGTCGGGATCGCGGATCATCGCGAACGCCTCTGTCGCCGTTTCCTTGACGACCGTTCCGCCGAAGCTCTCCACCTCGGCGAGCACCCCGGCCAGATCGGATACGGACAGCGACATATGCGTGAGCCCGACTTCGTCCATCACGCGCTGCGGCCGGACCTGCGCGTCGCGTGTGGAGAAGTCGATGAGCTCGAGCACGAAGCCGTCGCGAACGAGATACGTCGCACGAACACCGATCGGTCCATCCAACTGCAGAAGCTGCGCGGTGCCCTCGTCGGGCAGTTCGAGCTCCCACCAGAACTGGAACCCGAGCAGGCCCTCGTAGAATCGGCGCGACCGCTCGCGATCCGACACGCACAACCCGACGTGGTTGAAGACCGTTCGGTGACTGCCCACAGCTTGCCTCCTAAAGATGCAAAGATAGCCTAATGGGCCGTCCGGACGTGCACACCGACGCGATCGTCGATTTCGATCATCATTCCGACGATTACAGCCGCAACGAAGCGGAGGTGAACGCCGACCTGCGCCGCCGGTGCCCGGTCGCCTGGAACGACAACTACGGCGGATTCTGGTTCGTCACCGGTTATGACGCCGTGACGCAGGCAGCCCGCGACGGTGACACCTTCGCGCACAAGTACGAGCCTGACGCCGCCGACGGTGTGAACTACCAAGGCGAAATGGGTGTGCCGCGCCCGGAGGGCCAGCCACCGCTGGGCGTCGGCGAGGTCGACGGCCCCTACCACCTGGCGTTGCGTCGGGCCCTGATGCCGTTCTTCTCGTCGGGTGCCGTCGAGAAGATGCGGCCGTTCATGGAACAGTCGGTGCACTGGTTTCTCGACCAGCGGATCGCCGACGGCCAGATGGACCTCGTGCTCGACTACGCCAGCCCGGTGCCTGCCATCCTCACGATGCGGTTGATGGGCCTGCCCTACGACAACTGGCAGCTCTACGCCAACCTGTTCCATTCGGTGATGGCCGCATCCGGCGGCGCCGAGTACGAGAAGGCCATCGCCGAGGTGCCCGCGATGCTCGACGGCCTGCTGAAGTTCACGGCGGCCAGACGCGCCGAACCGGGCGACGACCTCACCAGCTTTCTCGTCCAGTTCGAGTTCGACGGCAAGCGTCTTGACGACACGCAGCTCCTCGACATTCTGTGGAACCTGATCGGCGGCGGCGTCGACACCACGACATCACTGACCGCGCTGAGCCTTCTACACCTCGGCATCCACCCGGATCTGCGCAGGCACCTGATCGAACACCCCGAGCTGTACAGGACGGCGGCCGACGAGTTCCTGCGCTACTTCTCGGTGAACAAGCAACTGAGCCGAACCGTCAGCTGCGACACAGTGCTTGCGGGCCAACAGCTTCGGCGCAACGACCGGGTGCTGATCAGCTGGATCGCCGCCAATCACGACGAGCAGCAGTTCGACCGGCCGGGTGAGGTGGTGCTGGACCGCTCGCCGAACCACCACGTCGCGTTCGGCCTCGGCCCGCACCGGTGCATCGGCGCGCCGCTCGCCCGGGTCATGTTCGAAGTGATGGTCAAGGCGGTCCTGGACCGCATGCCGGACTACGAGATCGACCTCGACGGTGTGCACAAGTACACGGGCAATCCCACGATGACGGGGGTGGCCAAGCTGCCGGTGACGTTCACGCCGGGACCGTCACTGGGCACGCCGCGGCCCGAATGACCTCGGCTAGAAAAGGGTGAACTGGCCGTCGGTAAGGGTGTCGTCGATGAACTCCTCGATGCCGGTGCCGCCGACGACACCGTCGAGCCCGTCCATGAACTCCGCGTCGGAAACCATTGGCACGCCAAGCTCATTGGCCTGATACCCCTTGCCCTGCTCGGGTTCGGGCTCGTTGCAGATCACCAGCGACGTCTCGGGGTCGACGGCTTCGGTGTAGGCGAGCCCGGCGTGCAGGATCCGCTCGATGAGTTCCTCGTGCGTGCGGTTCACCTCCGCCGAGAGCGCAATTCGCATGCCCTGCACCAGGGGGCGGCCCGCGATGAACCGGCCCGGGTTGAGATACGGGCAGGGCATTCGCGACGCGAGCATCTTCAGCGGGCGCAGCTCGTCGTGGGTTACCAGGCCGCTGGGCCAGCAGTGCCGCTCGACCGGTCGCAACGGCAGCCAGACCTTGCGTTCCCGCGCCCGGACCAGTGCGGGCTTCAGTATCTGCGCCAGCACGAGGGCATCGTCGAGCGCGTCGTGCGGCTTCATCTGGCTGATGCCCCAATGCGATGCGAGCGTCTCCAGCCGTAGGTTCTCGGTGCCGAGGTCGAGGCGCCGCGCGAGTTCGACCGTGCACATCACGGTGTCGATGGGCAGTTCGACTCCGACCAGTTCCGCCTCGGCCGCGAGGAACGAATAGTCGAAGCCGACGTTGTGGGCGACGAGCGTACGACCGCGCAGTACGTCGACCAGTTCGGCGGCGACGTCGACGAAGCACGGCTGGCCCTCGAGCATCTCGGCCGTCAGGCCGTGCACATGCGTCGGCCCCGGATCGACTCCCGGATTCAGCAGGCTGGAGACGCTGCGCTCGACATTGCCGTCGTCGCCGACCGCCAGGGCCGCGACGCTGACAATGCGCGCCTGCCCTGGTCGGAAGCCGGACGTCTCGACATCGACGACGGCCCAGCCTGCCCCCGGTTCGGCTGCCGGCCGGCCCCAGGTGTGGCTCACAACGTCAGGATGGCACGGCGATCCGACAAGCCTCGGCCGGTGATCCCGCGTGTCGGGCACCTAAAATGCCGGGAATGGTCACCGCTCGTGGACGTATGGCGCTGGCGGCTGGGGCCGCTGCGCGCTGGTCGTCGCGGGTGACCGGCCGCGGCGCGGGCGCGATGATCGGCGGCCTCGTCGCGATGACGCTGGACAAATCCATCCTTCGCCAGCTCGGCGAAAGCCGTCGCACGGCCATCGTGACCGGCACCAACGGCAAGTCGACGACCACCAGGATGACCGCGGCGGCGCTGGGCACGCTGGGGCCCGTCGCCACGAACGCCGAGGGCGCCAACATGGACGCCGGCCTGGTGGCCGCGCTGGCTGGGACGCGCGATGCGGAGCTGGCGGCGCTCGAAGTCGACGAGATGCACGTGCCGCACGTCGCCGACGCGGTCGACCCGCGGGTGATCGTTCTGCTGAATCTGTCCCGCGATCAGCTCGACCGGGTCGGTGAGATCAATCACATCGAGCGGACGCTGCGGGCCGGCCTGGCCCGTCACCCCGACACGGTCGTCGTCGCCAATTGCGATGACGTGCTGATGACGTCGGCGGCCTACGACAGCCCCAATGTGGTGTGGGTGGCCGCAGGCGGCGGATGGGCGAACGACTCGGTCAGCTGCCCCCGCAGCGGCGAGATCATCGTCCGCGACGGGGCCCACTGGTACTCGACGGGAACAGATTTCAAGCGCCCCACCCCGCAGTGGTGGTACGACGACACGAATATCTATGGGCCCGAAGGCCTCTCGCTGCCGATGCGGCTGGCGTTGCCAGGGGCTGTCAACCGTGGCAATGCGACGCAGGCCGTCGCGGCGGCGGTCGCGATGGGCGCCGATCCTGCGGCGGCGGTGACGGCGACGGCGGGCGTCGACGAGGTCGCGGGCCGTTACAGCACAGTGCAACTCGGTGCGCACACGGTGCGGATGCTGCTGGCGAAGAACCCGGCGGGCTGGCAGGAAGCGCTGTCGATGGTCGACACTGATGCGGGTTCCGTGGTGATCTCGGTGAACGGGCAGGTGCCCGATGGCGAAGACCTGTCGTGGTTGTGGGACGTCAACTTCGAGCATTTCGTGGACCACCCCGTGGTGGCCGCGGGCGAACGCGGCACGGATCTGGCCGTGCGCCTCGGCTACGCGGGCGTCGAGCACACGTTGGTGCACAACGCCGTTGACGCGATCACGTCGTGCCCGCCGGGACATGTCGAGGTGGTGGCGAACTATACGGCGTTCCTGCAGCTGAACCGGACGTTCGGACGGGGCGGCCGTGGCTGACTCGGCGGTGCGGATCGGGTTGGTGCTGCCCGATGTGATGGGTACGTACGGCGACGGTGGTAATTCGGTGGTGTTGCGGCAACGCCTGCGACTGCGGGGTTTTGACGCCGAGATCGTGGAGATCACGCTCGACGATCCGGTGCCCTCGACGCTGGACCTGTACACGCTGGGCGGTGCCGAGGACTATGCGCAGCGGCTCGCGACGCGGCATCTCATTCGATATCCCGGCCTGCAGGAGGCGGCGGCGAAGGGCGCGCCGGTGCTGGCGATCTGCGCGGCGATTCAGGTGCTCGGCCATTGGTACGAGACGTCGGCGGGTGAGCGGGTCGAGGGCGTCGGCCTACTTGACCTGACGACGTCGCCGCAGCCGAAGCGGACGATCGGCGAGGTGGTGAGCCAGCCGCTGCTGCCCGGGCTCACCGAACCGCTCACCGGATTCGAAAACCACCGCGGCGGAACGGTGTTGGGTGTCGACGCCAAGCCGCTGGCCCGCGTCACGAAGGGTGCGGGCAACCGCGACGGCGACGGTTTCGACGGCGCGGTGCAGGGCAGCGTCCTCGCCACGTATCTGCACGGCCCGTGCCTGGCCCGAAACCCACAGCTCGCCGATCACCTGCTGTCCCGCGTCGTCGGCGACCTGCCGCCGATCGAGTTGCCGGAGGTCGACCTGCTACGCCGCGAACGACTCGCCGCACCCCGCCGCGTGTAGCGCATCCTCGAAACCCGAGTTCTGTAGGAGCCTTCTCGCACTTATCTGTGTTGAGGGCCCCCGTAAAGGGGTGAAGTTAATGGATTTTTGCATTGGGTCCTCGTCGTCGACCCATGCCTGGAGCGGTCGACCCGTGGTCGAGGGTCATAGGTGGAGCGCCCGCAGCGTTAGCGAGGACGAACGACCTTGACGCCGACGCGGTCAACCGGATGCTGTTCGGCGGGGCGACGAGGATCTGCTGGTGTTTCACGTCATGTGCTGCCTCCGGTGGTGCGAGGTGTTGCTGTTGTGGGGCGTGCCGGCGCCCAGACTTATCTGGGTGCGCGGACAAGGTCCGGCGACATGATGAGGATGGGGTGCCCGGCGCGCGGGCTGGTGAGGGTGCGGCCGCTCAGTCTTTCCGGGACGTCCACCGCGGGTATGGGTGGCGACAGTGCGAGTTAGGGAGCTAGCCGCAGGCATCAGATGATTGGCGGGTACGGCACGCGCACAGTGCATTTCAGGCGACCTGGTGCTGCGGGCCCGGCGGCGCCAACGCGGCGTCACCCAGCTCGCGCAGGGTGTGATAGCAGCGGCACAGCAGCTTACGTTCGACGGCCAACGTAGGGTTCTTGCCGCTGGTTTGTCTCTTGCCACGCATCCGCTGGGCCACCTGGTGGTAGTAGGCGTAATCCGGCGAGCTGGCGCGCACAGCGCACTTGGCCGCCTCAAACGCCGCCCACCGCAGCGCCGGTGAGCCCTGCTTGGACAAATGCCCCGGCGAGCGTTTGCCGTCGGAGGAATACACGGTGACATCGAGCCCGGCAAAACGCACCACCTGGTCGGAACTGGAAAACCGGCGCGCGTCGCCGATTTCAGCCCAGATGATCGCCGCGCACAACCAGCCGACCCCGTAATGGCGGGCCTGCAGCGCCCGGCAACCGGGCTGACGCTTGGCCAAGCTCACCAATTCTGTTCGTACCGGCTCGATTTCGTCGGTGAGCTCGTCGATGCGACGCAGCGCCGCCTCGACATAGCGGCGCCCCGCTGCAGAGAGCTCGGCGGTGGCCAGTCCGTCGCGGGCGGTCTGCGAGAGCAGCGCCGTAATAGGCGCGCAGCCCTGATGGAACAGCTGGGCGTGAATGCGCTGCTGCCACGCGCGGCGTTCGCCCATTAACGCGCAGTACAACCGGCCCAGCGTGCGCACCTCCAGCACATGCGGCGGTGGGATCGCCGACTCCGGCAACCGGCCCTCCCACAACAGCGTGCGCAACAGCCGGGCATCGGTGCGATCACTTTTGGCCCGCTTCTTAGGCCCCCGCAACCCAGCGGCTTCGGCCGGGTCAGCCAGATGCGCCACCGCCCCGACCCCCGCTAGCTCCTCTGCGACATACCGCCACCCGGTGCAGCCCTCCAGCGCGAATTCCCCATCACCGTTCGGGCAGTGCTGGGCAAGCCAGCTCCGCAGCATCTTCCGGGTGCCCGGACGAATCTGGCCCGAGCGTATCTCCCCGGTTTCGGTGTCCACGTAGTCGAATGTCAACTGCTTCCGATGCACGTCGAAGCCGCCTACGATCGTCATTGGACCTCCTCGAGCTCCTGAAAATTTCTCTGACGCAATTAGCGTGCGTCCGAGCCGAGGGGGTCCTCAACACATCTCATCTTTCTCTACAAAACTCGAAATTCACGACATGTCGGTGCCTGCGGGCACGATACACGCATGGGTGAGGTCATCTTGGGCGGCGAGGCCGTCGCGGCGGGTGTGGTGACGCGTCACGAACTCAGGCGCTGGTACAGGAATCTCTTTCGCGGGGTGTATGTCCGCAAGGACCGCGATGTGTCCTTGCGGGACCGGGCGATAGGGGCTTGGCTCGTGTCACGCCGCACGGGTGTGATTTCAGGCGTGGCCGCATCGGCCTTACACGGGGCCCCTTGGGTGGACCCGAATGTGCCAATCGAGCTTGTCGGAGCGAAATGCTCAGCGCAGGAAGGCATGATCCCCCGCACCGAGCGAGTGGCCGACGACGAGATCACGCGCGTCGCGGGCCTGCCCGTCACAACGAGGGTGCGGACAGCCTTCGATCTCGGCCGCCACCTCGACCGGCCCGAAGCGTTGGCTCGTTTGGACGCACTCATGTGGAATCAGAGGTTCTCGATCGACGCGGTTCTCGCACTCGCGACGCGGTATCCGCGAGCACGGGGCATACGGCAACTTCGCGAACTGCTCCCGCTGGTCGACGGCGGCGCGGAGTCTCCGCGCGAAAGCCGGATCCGGTTGTGGTTGCACGACGCGGGATTTCCGCATCCAGAGACGCAGATACCTGTGCTCGCGGGGACGACGCGACCGGTTGCGTTCCTCGACATGGGCTGGCGGGACTTCATGGTCGCGGTCGAATACGACGGCGACCATCACCGCAAGGATCGCAAGCAGTACGTCAAGGACATCGCCCGACTTCGGATGTTGGAAGCGCTGGGGTGGAAGGTTATTCGGGTGATCGCCGAAGATCGTCCCGAGGAATGGCTCGCGCGGGTCGAGGCGGCGTTGATCGACCGTGGCGCGAGTGTCGCGGCCTAAGTAAGCGCGCGGCGGCCGGAGAGCGCGCGGCCGAGCGTCAGCTCGTCGGCGAACTCGAGGTCGCCGCCCATCGGCAGGCCGGACGCGATGCGGGTCACGGTCAAACCGGGTATGTCGCGCAGCATCCGGACCAGATAGGTCGCCGTCGCTTCGCCTTCGGTATTCGGATCGGTCGCGATGATCACCTCGGCGACGTCCACGCCGTCCACGCGCTCGCCAATCCTGTTGAGCAGCTCGCGAATACGCAACTGCTCAGGCCCGACACCCGACAGCGGATCCAGCGCACCGCCCAAGACGTGGTACCGGCCGCGGAATTCGCGGGTCCGCTCCACGGCCTGCACATCCTTGGGCTCCTCGACGACGCACACCAGCGACGCATCCCGGCGTGGATCGGAGCAGATCCGGCAGCGGTCGTCATCGGAGACATTGCCGCACACCGCGCAGAACTTCACCCCGTCGCGGACCTTGCCCAGCACCGCGGTCAGTCGGTCGATGTCCGGCGGCTCGACCGACAGCAGGTGAAACGCGATGCGCTGCGCGCTCTTCGGACCGATGCCGGGCAGCTTGCCCAGCTCGTCGATCAAATCCTGGACGGGCCCCTCGAACAACTACAGCCCCGGAATGCCCAGCTCGCCCATGCCACCCGCAAGCGGCCCGAGCCTGTCCTGCGCGAGGATCGTCACTTGACGCGCCGCGTCGGTCAACGCGCCGACGATGAGGTCCTGCAGTGTCTCGACGTCGTCAGGGTCGACGACCTTCGGGTCGATCGACACGCCGACCACCTCGCCGCTGCCCTTCATGGTGACCTGAACCAGACCACCGCCTGCCTGCCCGTGCACCTCGGAATTGGCGAGTTGCTCCTGGGCTTCCATCAGCTTCTGCTGCACCTGCTGCGCCTGCGCGAGGAGTGCCGACATGTCGGGCTGGCCTTCGGGTTGCATGACAGTCCCCTTGCATATTGGTCTCGACTTGGTTTCGCTCGCGTGCATGCGGCGGGTCGGCCTTCCAAGCGTAGACGCCCGCGGGCTACCTTGGCGCCGTGCACGTGTCAGCGACCTTGCGTGTCGGCGCGACCGCGGCTGCCTGCCTAATCGTCGCCGCGTCGACACTTGCCAGCCCAGCTTCCGCCGCGCCCGCCAACATCGCGGGCATGATCGTCTTCCTCGACCCCGGCCACAACGGCGCCAACGACAGTTCTATCAGCCGCCAGGTACCGACCGGCCGCGGCGGCACCAAGAACTGCCAGGAAAGCGGCACCTCGACCGATAACGGCTACCCCGAACACACCTTCACCTGGGACACCACGCTGCGAATTCGCCAGGAGTTGTCCGCGCTGGGCGTGCGGACCGCGATGTCGCGCGGGAACGACACCGGGTTGGGGCCGTGCGTCGACGAGCGCGCGGAGATGGCCAACTCGCTGAAGCCCAACGCGATCGTCAGCATCCACGCCGATGGCGGACCGCCGACCGGCCGCGGCTTCCACGTCAACTACTCGGCGCCGCCGCTCAACCAGGCCCAGGCGGGCCCGTCGGTGCAGTTCGCGCAGGTGATGCGCGATCAGCTGCAGGCATCCGGCCTGGTGCCCGCGACCTACATCGGCTCAGGCGGCCTCTACCCGCGGGCCGATCTGGCGGGTCTGAACCTGGCGCAGTACCCGTCGATCCTCATCGAGCTGGGCAACATGAAGAACCCGGCCGACGTGGGCCTGATCACCACCGAAGAGGGCAGGCAGAAGTACGCCGACGCCGTGGTGCGCGGTATCGCAGGCTTCCTCGCCTCGCAGCAGCGCGCGGGCTAGCGGGCAACTAGCTGCTTTCGACGGTCTTCTTCAGGTTCTCCAGCACCTCGGTCTGAATCTTCTTCAGCCCCAAGGGCGCAAACGTCTTCTCGAAGAAGCCGCCAATGCCGCCGGCGCCCTGCCACGACGTCTTGACGGTGACCGACGACCCTGGCCCGGCGGGCGCGACGGTCCAGTTCGTCACCATCGACGAGTTGGCGTCCTTCTCGATGACCGTGTGCCCGGCCACGTCGACGTCGGCCTTGACGTCGCGGACGCGCGACTTGGTGGCCTGCAGCTTCCAGCTGGCGACGGTGCCCGCACCCTGTCCGCCCTGGAGCACCTGGTAGTCGCGGTAGTGCGACGACAGGATCTTCGGGCGGACAGACTGATAGTCGGCAACGGCCGCCAACACTTTCTCCGGTGGGGCGTCGACCAGAATGCTGCTGGACGCGCTGACCTGTCCCATTTCGTGATACTCCCCTCATCGGTGTGCGGTCGCATCGGCTGCAGCCGCGGACTAGCGTATATCTGTGTCTGTTCCGGCAACCGACGCACGTGCTGCTCACGCCGCGGGCGTGCAGCGGCTACTTGCCAGCTACCGTGCCATCCCGCCGACGGCCACCGTCCGCCTGGCCAAACCGACGTCCAACCTGTTCCGGGCCCGTGCGAAGAGCAACGCCAAGGGTCTGGACACCTCGGGTCTGACGGGGGTCATCTCCGTCGATCCCGATATGCGGACGGCCGACGTCGCAGGCATGTGCACCTATGAGGACCTGGTCGCCGCGACGCTTCCCTACGGGCTTTCGCCGCTCGTGGTCCCGCAGCTGAAGACCATCACCCTCGGCGGCGCGGTCACCGGCCTCGGCATCGAGTCGACGTCGTTCCGCAACGGTCTCCCGCATGAGTCGGTCATCGAGATGGACATCCTCACCGGCACAGGCAATGTGATCACCGCGTCGCCGGAGCAGAACGCCGACCTCTACCGTGCGTTCCCGAATTCGTATGGCACGCTCGGCTATTCGGTCCGGCTGAAGATCGAGCTGGAACCCGTCAAACCGTTCGTCGCGCTCAAACACCTGCGCTTCCACTCGCTTCAGGAGCTGGTCGCGGCGATGGACCGGATCATCGAGACCGGCGGAATCGACGGCATGCCCGTCGACTACCTCGACGGCGTGGTGTTCAGCGCGGATGAAAGCTACCTGTGTATCGGCGTACAAACCACTACACCGGGCCCGGTCAGCGATTACACCGGCCAGCGCGTCTACTACCGGTCCATCCAGCACGACGGCGAAGAGAAGCACGACCGGCTGACCATCCACGACTACCTGTGGCGGTGGGACACCGACTGGTTTTGGTGCTCACGGGCATTCGGCGCGCAGAACCCGAAGCTCAGGCGGTTCTGGCCGCGGCGCTACCGGCGTAGCAGCTTTTACTGGAAGCTCATCGCCTACGACCAGCGCTTCAACATCGCCGACCGCATCGAGAAGCGCAACGGCCGGCCGCCGCTGGAACGCGTCGTTCAGGACGTCGAGGTGCCCATCGGACGGTGTGCCGAGTTCCTCGGCTGGTTCTTGGAGAACGTCCCGATCGAGCCGATCTGGCTGTGCCCCTTGCGACTGCGCGACGACGGCGGCTGGCCCCTCTACCCGATTCAGCCGCACCAGACGTATGTCAACGTCGGCTTCTGGTCCTCGGTCCCGGTCGGACCGGAAGAGGGCCACACGAATAAACTGATAGAACGCAAGGTCAGCAAGCTGGACGGACATAAATCGCTGTATTCGGACGCTTTTTATTCTCAGGATGAGTTCGACGAGCTCTATGGCGGGGAGGCCTATAAAACCGTGAAGAAGGCATACGATCCCGATTCACGTCTGCTGGATCTCTACGCGAAAGCGGTACAACGGCGATGAGCGGCGAAGCGAAGAGCGGGGGACACCGATGACGACTTACAAAGAGCATGAAACTCATGCACCGCCCAGGAAGCTGACGCTGGCCGAGATCCTTGAGATCTTCGCGGCGGGAGGTCGACTGCCGCTCAAGTTCAGCGCGTACGACGGAAGTACGGCCGGACCCGACGACGCGGCGCTCGGCCTGGACCTCTTGACGCCGCGCGGCACGACATACCTCGCGACCGCGCCGGGTGAGCTCGGGCTGGCACGGGCATACGTCTCCGGCGACGTCGAACCGCACGGCGTGCACCCCGGCGATCCGTACGAGCTGCTGCGCGCCCTCGCCGAAAAGATGGACTTCAAGCGGCCGCCCGCGCGGGTGCTGGCGAATATCGTCCGCTCCATCGGGATCGAACACCTCAAGCCGATCGCGCCCCCGCCGCAGGAGGTGCTGCCTCGCTGGCGCCGGATCGCAGAAGGGCTGCGGCACAGCAAGACTCGCGACGCCGAGGCGATCCACCACCACTACGACGTGTCGAACGCCTTCTACGAGTGGGTGCTCGGTCCGTCGATGACCTACACCTGCGCGTGCTATCCGCACCCTGACGCCTCGCTGGAAGAGGCGCAGGAGAACAAGTATCGGCTGGTGTTCGAGAAGCTGCGGCTGAAGCCCGGCGACCGACTGCTGGACGTAGGCTGCGGCTGGGGCGGCATGGTCCGCTACGCGGCTGGCCACGGCGTGAAGACGATCGGTGTGACGCTGTCCAAGGAGCAGGCGGCCTGGGCGCAGAAGGCAATCGCTGAGCAGGGTCTGACCGATCTGGCCGAGGTCCGCCACGGCGACTACCGAGACATCGGCGAAACGGATTTCGACGCGGTGTCGTCGATCGGGCTGACCGAACACATCGGCGTGCAGAACTACCCGTCGTACTTCGGCTTCCTACAGTCGAAGATGCGCGCCGGCGGGCTGCTGCTGAACCACTGCATTACGCGGCACGACAACCGCCAGGGACCCTCCGCGGGTGGCTTCATCGACCGCTACGTCTTTCCCGACGGCGAGCTGACGGGCTCCGGCCGCATCATCACCGAGGCCCAGGACGTCGGCCTGGAGGTGGTGCATGAGGAGAACCTGCGCCACCACTACGCGTTGACGTTGCGCGACTGGTGCCGCAACCTCGTCGAGCACTGGGACGAGGCGGTCGAGGAGGTCGGCCTGCCTACCGCCAAGGTGTGGGGCCTGTACATGGCCGGCTCGCGGCTGGGCTTCGAGACCAACGTCGTGCAGCTGCACCAGGTGCTCGCGGTGAAGCTCGCCGACGACGGCAACGACGGCGGCCTTCCACTGCGGCCGTGGTGGACGCCCTAGCGTCGGATCAGGCGTTCGTCCCGGGAGGGCCGGGGAAATCGGTGGTCTCCTGCGGGAATGGTTTGTGCGTTGTGGGGTGCACGCTGCTCGGCTGCGAATGGGTGGGCGATGGTCGCGTGGTGCCCGGGTTCGGAGGCGGAGGCGGAGCTGGCTGCGCACTCGGCTGAACGGTGTCGGCGCGATCGCCGGCGGCGCGACAGCGGGTGCCCTGGTGACGGGGGGAGGAATCGGCGCCGCGCTGGACGGCGGTGGTGGCGGCGCTGTCGTGGTGGTAACCATGACCGGGCGGGTCGGCAGGACGACTCCGGTGATGCCGAAGGGTTCCCGGGAAACGACCGTGATCGCCGAGACCGCGACGCCCAACGCGACGACTCCGAGCACGCCTACAGTGACCGGACCCAAGGCGTTTCGTTGGGATTCGCGCTCGCGCGGACGGTCCTCGGGTGGACGCTCGACGACCTGAGTGCACGCGGCGTGCACCATGACACACGTCGGAGGGTCAGAACTTCTCAACCCTGAAGGCTTCCTCGCGCCCACCGGCTTCCGTGGTGAGGATGAGTCCGCGCCCACGCGCGTAATACTTGTTCTCGGCCGGCGCGGTGGGGTCCAGAAGGTCAGTGTCTCTGGTCACCAGAAGATCGCCGAGAGGCCCAGTCAGCGGGGATCTTTCGCTGCCGGTCAGGCTGAGCACCTCGCCGGTGTCCTCGGCGACGCCCTTCGCAAACTCTTGGCGGTATTGATCGCCGACGCGCGGGTGGGCCAGCATGACGATTCCGGGTAGAGCGCCGTTCACGCCTGCCTCGAACGATCCTGTCGTGACGGCAGTTTCGTCCTGGAATTCCTTGGTGTCCTCGCCGAAATACCAGACATTGCCGTCGCGGTCTTGGGCATACCAGTCAAACGTGTCTTCGGTTCTGATGCCGTCGACACTGACCGTGTCGTGGACGACCACGGTCTTGACGCCCATGATCGTCTTCGTGTCGCGGGTGACCTCGGTCGTCGTCGTTTGGAGACCATCGGGGGTGCGGGCCTGATAGATCGTGCGGGTGCCCGGAACCATTGGCAGAAAGGAGTTGTCGATCGTCGTCGAGAACGCCGCGGGATCAATCTTCGGCGAATAGGGATCGGTGATCTTCATCGGCACGGCAGACGACCGCGCCGCCGAGGTGCTGGGACCCGGGGCGGGCGCAGTACTTCCGCCACATGCCGCCACCGACGACACGAGTGACGACGCCAAGCCGATCATTGCGAGCCTGGTTGCCATGCTCACGCATGTGATTCTCCGCCTGTTTGGCTGAAAGAGCGCTGAATTACTTTCTCAGTCGCCGTCGATTCGGCGAGCGCCGAGTTCGCTCTGCAGTAACTCCAGCGCGGCCTCTTCGGGGTCTCGCCGCGGGGTGTCGGAGTGGTCGTTGCCGGCCTCCGCGATCATGCTTTCCTCTTCGTCGCGCTGGACTTGGGCGACTTCGACATCCGCCGACGCGGTCGCATGCACTTCGGTGGCTGCCCCGACTTCGTAGCGCACCTTCAACCCGACGCCAAGCGCATCCTTGAGCGCCTCCTCGACGACCTCTGTGTTGCGCTGCTCGTTGAGCCGTTTGGCCAGTGGCGCCGACTCGTGGCTGAGCACCAGCGTCTTGCCGTCGACGACGCGGACGACCGCACCGGCAAGCATCACCGCCAGGGAACGGCTGCGTTCGCGCACCTTGTCCAGCACCGTGGACCACTGCCTGCGTATCGCGGCGGCGTCGGGTTCTCCCGCGGCCGCGGCGGCCGGCGCCTCCACGACCGGGTCGGCAGGCGGCTGCACCGGCGGAGGCGACGGAGGGGGCGGCGGAGGCTCGGCTGCCTCGGATTTGGGCTTGGGCGGCGGCGGTGTTGGCACCGGCTCGGGCGCAGGCGCGGGTTCCTCCGGCGACGGTGCGGCGGCCTTGGTCTTGCGGACGTATTGCTTGGCCGGCTTGGCCGCTCCCGCAGTCGGCGTCGCACCCGCGCCGTCGGAGGGAATCGACATCTCAAGCCGCGTCTCGATACGTTCCAGCCGCTGAAGCAGTGCCGACTCGGTGTCGCTGGCCGACGGCAGCAGCAGCCGAGCGCACACCACCTCCAGCAGCAGCCGCGGCGCGGTGGCTCCACGCATTTCGCCGAGCCCTGCGTGCACCACCTCGGCATAGCGCGCCAGTGTGCCCGCACCGATGCAGCCGGCCTGATCGCGCATCCGGTCCAGCACATCGCCCGGCGCGTCGACCACCCCGCGGGCGGCGGCGTCGGGCACCGCCTGCAGCACGATCAGGTCGCGGAACCGTTCGAGCAGATCGGTGGCGAACCGGCGCGGGTCGTGGCCGGCGTCGATCACGGCCTCGACGGCACCGAACAGGGCCGCGGCATCCCCTGCGGCCAGCGCATCGACGGCGTCGTCGATCAGCGCGACGTCCGTCGCACCCAGCAGCGCCAGCGCCCTGGGATAGCCGACCCGATTCTCATCCGCACCCGCGAGCAACTGGTCGAGCACCGACAGGGTGTCGCGCGGCGAGCCGCCGCCCGCGCGAATCACCAACGGGTAGACCGTCTCGTCGACCTGCACCCCCTCCTGCTCGCAAATCCGTTCCAGAAGCGACCGCATCGTGCGCGGCGACAGCAGCCGGAACGGGTAATGGTGGGTGCGCGAGCGGATGGTCGGCAGCACCTTCTCCGGTTCGGTGGTCGCGAACACGAATATCAGGTGGTCGGGCGGCTCCTCGACGATCTTCAGCAGCGCGTTGAAGCCTGCCGTCGTCACCATGTGCGCTTCGTCGACGATAAAGATCCGGTACCTCGACTGCGCCGGGGCGTAGAACGCGCGGTCGCGAAGCTCGCGGGTGTCGTCGACGCCGCCGTGGCTGGCCGCGTCGAGTTCGACGACGTCGACGCTGCCCGGGCCATTGGGCGCCAGCGCCACGCACGAGTCGCACACCCCGCACGGCGTCGCCGTCGGGCCCTGCACGCAGTTCAGCGAGCGGGCCAGGATCCGCGCCGACGACGTCTTGCCGCAGCCCCTCGGCCCGGAGAACAGATAGGCGTGGTTGATGCGACCGGCGGACAGCGCCGTCGACAGCGGCTCGGTGACGTGCTCCTGGCCGACAACGTCGGCGAAGGTTGCCGGTCGGTACTTGCGGTAGAGCGCCACGCTCAGCAGGCTACCGACGCGGTCCGACGGGTGGACACCTCAGTCCTTGAGCAGGGCTTCGGTCGCCGCGAGCAGCGCGCAGGTGGCGAGGCCGTCGATGGCCTCCCTCAGGTCGGGCAGCGACGGGAACGTCGGCGCGATCCGAATGTTCTTGTCCTCCGGGTCTTTTCGATACGGGAACGATGCGCCCGCCTCGGTGACGGCGATGCCGGCGTCCTTCGCCAGCGACACCGTACGGCGCGCGGTGCCGGGCCACACGTCGAAGTTGACGAAGTACCCGCCCTTTGGGTCGGTCCACGACGCGATCTTCGACTCGCCGAGCCGATCTTCGAGGATGTCCTGCACCAACGCGAACTTCGGCGCGAGGAGTTGCTGGTGGCGCTGCATCTGCAGCCGCACCCCGTCGGCGTCCTTGAAGAACCGCAGATGGCGTAGCTGGTTGACCTTGTCGGGGCCGATCGACTTCTTGCCCGCATGCTGCAGGTACCACGCGATGTTGGCCAGCGAGCCGCCGAAGAAGCTGACACCCGCGCCCGCGAAGGTGATCTTCGACGTCGACGCGAACACGTATGGCCGGTTCTGGTTGCCCGCCGCAGCGGCCAGCCCCAGCACGTCGATCTGCTGCACCGAGTCGTGGGTGAGCGTGTGCACCGCGTACGCGTTGTCCCAGAACAACCGGAAATCCGGTGCGGCCGTTCGCATTTGCACCAGCCGTCGCACCTTCTCCCACGAGAACGTGACGCCGGTCGGGTTGGAGAACACGGGCACGCACCACATGCCCTTGATGGCCGGGTCGGCGGCGACGAGCTCCTCGATGAGGTCGACGTCGGGGCCGTCCTCGAGCATCGGGACGTTGATCATCTCGATGCCGAGGCTCTCGGTGATCGCGAAGTGCCGGTCGTAGCCGGGAGCCGGGCACAGGAACTTGACGGCCGCTTCCTGGACCCATGGCTTCGGCGAATCCACGCCGCCATGCAGTAGCGAGAAGACCACGACGTCGTGCATCAGCTCGAGGCTGGAGTTGTTGCCCGTGATCAGGTTCTGCACCGGGATGCCGAGCAGCTCACTAAAGATGGAGCGCAGTTCGGGCAGGCCGTGCAGGCCGCCGTAGTTACGGGTGTCGGTGCCCTCGCCGTCGCGGTAGTCGTCGCCCGGAAGCGACAGCAGCGCATTCGACAGGTCGAGCTGCGCCGGTGACGGCTTGCCCCGGGTCAGGTCGAGTTTGAGCTGCTTGGCCCGCAGTCCGGCGTAGTTGGTCTTCTGCGACTCGTGCTGCGCCTGCAATTCGTCACGGCCGAGCGAGTGAAACGACACGATGCGTCCTCAATGTCTACAGAAAAAAGGGGGACCCCGCGCACCCGACAGAGCCCATTGACCCTTGCTGCCTTCCGGCCCTGGGGGAGTTCACAGGATAGACGCCGCGCGGGGTCCACGGTGAGTCTAGTACGTGGTCTCCGGAGGGCTGGGCCCACGCTGCAGGCAGGGGACAGCGTAGCGACCCGGGAAGCGGGAGGGTCGGCCCGACGGGCCGCTCAGCCTGGTCGGTTACCATGACCCGCGGAGGATTCGCCTAGTGGCCTATGGCGCTCGCCTGGAACGCGGGTTGGGTTAATAGCCCTCGCGGGTTCAAATCCCGCATCCTCCGCACTCGGTCCGAGGGGCGACCAGTGGGCAGTCTGAGCTGGTCGCTCCTTGGCCCAGAAAATCTGAGGAGGAGTATGAGCCGCAAAGTTGCGGTGTTCTGGCACGCGTCGTTTTCGATCGCCGCCGGCGTCCTGTACTTCTTCTTCGTTCTGCCGCGGTGGCCGGAGTTGACCGGCGACACCGGCCACGCGCTGGGCACGGCCATGCGGATCGTCACGGGCGCCTTGATCGGCCTGGCCGCGCTGCCGGTGGTGTTCACGCTGCTGCGCACCCGCAAGCCCGAGCTCGGCACCCCGCAGCTGGCGCTGTCGCTGCGGACATCCTCGATCGCGCTGCACGTGCTGGCCGGTGTGCTCATCATCGGAACGGCGATCAGTGAGATCTGGCTCAGCCTGGACAGCGCCGGGCGCTGGCTGTTCGGCATCTACGGTGCCGCAGCGGCGATCGCGCTGCTCGGCATCGCCGCGTTCTACCTGGCCTACCTTGCCGAGCTTCCGCCGCCGCCGCCGAAGCCGCTGAAGCCCAAAAAGGAGAAGAAGCGGCGCGGTCGTCGCCGTGGCAAGGCTGATGAGGCCGACGAAGCGGAGACCGATGCGGAATCCGCAGAGGAAACCGAGGAAGCCGCTGCCGACGAAGGCGAAACCTCCTCCGATGACGGCGATGCGCCGTCGGAGGCCGAGGAATCGACGGAATCCGGAGACAAGCCCGCCGAGGTCACTGCCGAGGCAGCGGACGAGACCGGCGACGACACGTCCGACGAGACCGAGGCCGAGGAAAGCACCTCCGACGAGGTCAACGCGGTCGAGAGGACAAACGGTGGGCTGCGTAACCGGCGTTCGTCAGGCAAGATCTCGCTCCGGAAGCGCAGGCGCTCACGCGGCGGCGTCGCGGTGGACGATTAGCGTCACGTCGACACGGGAACAAGTCATTGCCACGATGTAATGAGAATCCGTTCCCAGCCGAAAGCCCCCATATGGCCCGCTTGCCCTTTTATCGCCTGCTGATCGCGCTTGCCACCGCTGTCGCGCTGGTAGTGCCGGTCCGCCCGGCGATTGCTGCTGCGGCGCCGCTGGACTCCGCGATCGCGGCGGTCGAACCGGCCGTCGTCCAGATCGACACGACCATCGACTACCAGCACGCGGTCGGTGCGGGCACCGGCATCGTGCTCAATCCCAACGGTGAGGTGCTGACCAACTTCCACGTCGTGCAGGGCGCCGACGTGATCACCGCCCACAGCGTCGGCACCGGCCAGAGCTTCGGCGTCGACCTCGTCGGCTACGACCGCACACACGACATCGCGCTGCTGCAATTGCGCGGCGCAGGCGGTCTGCCGACCGCGCCGTTGGGCAACTCGGCGTCCGTCGTGATCGGGGATCCGGCCGTTGCAATAGGCAACGCGAACGCAGGCGGCGATCCGACCCGCGAGGTGGGCAGCATCACCAGCCTGGACCGCACAATCGACGCCAAAGACGCGCTGACGGGCAGTTCGGACCAGTTGACCGGCCTGATCGAGATCGCGGCTCCAATCCGCGCGGGCGACTCCGGCGGACCGCTGGTCAGCGGTGGCGGTCAGGTGATCGGCGTGATCACCGCCGCTACAGTGAACTATCGGTTCGCCCCCGGCGGCAAGGGCTTTGCGATTCCGATCAACCAGGCGCTGGGCATCGCCGACCAGATCCGGTCGCGGGTCCCTTCGGACACCGTGCACGTCGGTCCGCCGACGCTGCTCGGCGTCGGCGTCGCCGCGGGCGATCAGAACGCTGACGTGCCGGGCGTCATCATTCGCGAGGCGCTGCGTGGCGGCCCCGCGGCCCAGGCCGGTCTCGTCGACGGGGATGTCCTCACCAGCATCGACGGCCAACCGCTGGATTCGGCGAACGCGCTGACCGCCATCCTCGACCGGCACTACCCGGGTGACGTCCTCAACCTGACGTGGATCGATCGCAGCGGGCAGCAGCGCACCGCCAAGGCGACGCTCACACCTGGCTCGTAGAACGCGAAATTTTTGTGGCCGAAAGCCATCGATTTGGGCACGCCGCGTTCCCTATGCTGAGCGAGTGCCAAACACCTCCCCCTATCGAGTCGTCCAGTGGACGACGGGCAACGTCGGAAAGAGCTCCGTCGAGGCCATCGCCAAGAACCCGAACTACGAACTCATCGGGTGTTACGCCTGGTCGAAGGACAAGAACGACGTCGACGTCGGCGAGCTGGTCGGCATCGAACCGCTCGGCGTCAAGGCCACCAACGACGTCGACGCGCTGCTGGCGCTGAAGCCCGACTGCGTCATCTACAACCCGATGTGGATCGACGTCGACGAACTGGTGCGCATCCTGTCGGCCGGGGTGAACGTGGTGACGTCCGCGTCGTTCATCACTGGGCACAACCTCGGCGAGGGCCGCGACCGCATCGAGGAGGCATGTAAGCAGGGCAACGCGACGATCTTCGGCTCAGGCGTGAGCCCCGGCTTCGCCGATCTGCTGGCGATCGTGGCGGCCTCGGCCTGCGACCGGGTGGACAAGGTGATCGTCGCGGAGTCCGCGGATACGACGCTCTACGACTCGCCCGACACCGAGCGGCCTGCGGGCTTCGGCATGCCGATCGACGATCCCAACCTGGGGCCGATGGCGGCGAAGGGCACCGCGGTGTTCGAGGAAGCCGTGCGACTGGTCGCCGAGTCATTGGGCGTCGAGCTCGACGACGTGGTGTGCGAGACCGAGTACGCGCAGACCACCGAAGACCTCGAGATGGCGTCGTGGACCATCAAGGCGGGTCACGTCGCGGGCGTCTTCGCCAGCTGGCAGGGCCGCGTCGGCGGCAAGACCGTCGTCGACCTCAATGTGCGCTGGCGGAAGGGTCAGACGCTCGACCCGGACTGGCAGCTCGACGGCGACGGCTGGAAGATCACCATCGAAGGACGGCCCACCGTCAACATGCAGGTGGGTTTCCTGCCGCCGCCGGACATGTTCGAGAACATGAAGTCGATCGAGGACCTCTTCGTCATCGGCCACATCATGACGGCGATGCCGCCGATCCATGCCATCCCCGCAGTCGTCGCCGCGGCGCCCGGGATCGCGACTTACAACGATCTGCCGCTACCCCAGGCGCGCGGTGTGGTGCCGACTGGCGGCTAGATGCAGGCTCCGCCCGAAACGAAGCCGAACGGCCCCTGAACGCCGACGCATGCGTCTACGGGGTCCCAGTTCCTGGGGCCCCGGCCGCCGTCGTCCCACCACCAGTCGTCGTGTCCGTGGCCGTGTCCACGACCCGGTCCGTCCTGGGCGAACAACACTTGCGGTCCGGCGCCGGCCGGTGCCACCGGGGCTGCGTTCGCAACACCCGCGCTAACACCCATTGCGGCTAAAGCCATTCCGGCTGAGATGAACGTTCCTGCTGCAACTGCTTTGAGATCAATCACAAGTATCCCCTCGGCAAATTGTTCGTACGGTGCACGGCGCCGAATACCGCTTGGCGCGCCCCGTCGGCCAAAGAGGTTGCTAATTCACTACTTACGGCGTCCAAGATCACTATAACGGTGATCGCAAGCTGACGCGAAGGCAGTACACAGGCTTACGCGCGCGTAGATTTGCTGATGCCTAGCGCCTGCCTGCTACACGCTTTTTCGGTGTGTCGCTGTGCTGTTCGGAACCTCGGAATGTCGCGCCGTAGCGCGGCACCGTCATCGCGCCGTTGTTGCGCGCAGCGGTGATGGCGTTTCGCAACGGACGAGCAAGGCCAGCAAACGATCCCATGTCGAACACCATGGCCGTCAGCAACCGGTTATGCACGAAGGCGAACGCGCTGCCGGTTGACGGATCCGCCCAGCCGATCGTTCCGCCGAGGCCGACGTGGCCGAACCCCTTGAGCAAACCGGGAATTGGCGATTCGTGGTAACCGAGGTGAAACGGCATCGGCACCACCAAGTTCAGATCGGGCCGCACCTTCGGCTTGCCGATCAGCCCGTCGGTCAGTTCCGGCGAAAGAAACTCCTCGCCGTCGATCACACCACCATTGGCGATCGCCGCGTACATCTTGGCCAGGCCCCGGCCGGTCACCACCCCGTTGGCGGCAGGCACTTCGCCGTCGAGGAATGGGATATCGCCCTGCACAAAGGATCTGATGCCGGGGAAGTACATCGCGCCGAACGCACCCGAGAACGGCAGGCCCGCCACCTTGGGTGCGAAGAAGTCGAATAGCGGGTTGGGCCGGGCGTTTTGGGGGATGAGGATCTCTGCCACCCTGGTCGGCGAACCGGCCGGCGGACGGCCGAGGTGCAGCCCGTCGGTGTTCAGCGGACGGGCGACCTCGTCACGGATCAGCTCGCGCATGCCCCTGCCTGTCACCGCACGGCACAAACCGGAAAGGATCCACCCGAACGTCAGCGCGTGATACGCGGGCCAGCCCCGCAAGTGGTCGACCGGAGCGGCGGCCAACCGCTCTTCCATCAGGAGGTGATCCAGCAGGTCGTCCTTCGTCACACCCTTCAGATGCGAAAGACCTGACCGGTGCCGCAACACGTCGCGCACGGTGATGCCGGACTTCCCGTTGGCGCCGAACTCCGGCCAGTACTCGGCGACCGGGGTGTCGTAATCGAGCAGCCCGCGGTCGACGAGCCGGTGCACGACCGTGGCGGCCACTCCCTTCGTCGCGGAGAACACCATCGCGGCGGTGTTGGCCGTCCATGGCACCTGGCCGGCTCGGTCCAACCAGCCGGTCCAGACATCGACGACGGGCTTGCCGTCGATGTAGACGACAAGCGATCCACCGCCGAACCGGCGGCCGGGAAACATCCCGCCGAAGATGCGGACGACGTTTGCGAACCGTGGGTCGGCGGCTCCCAGCATGCCGCCTGGCAGGCCCTCTTCGGCACGGAGAAGTGAAGTCGTCGCCATGTCACGTCGCCTTATCGACAGCATCGAACACCTCGAGCGAGTGCCCGAACGGTGCGGGTGTGATGCCGACCTGGGCTCCGAATGGGTGGTCGAGGGCATAGATGATGAACAGCAGCAATCCGAGCAGCATGGCGACCGCGCCGGACAGGACGATGTGGCCACGCGTGCTGTCCAGCCGCAGGAAGGCCGTCAGTCCGACGAGCAGCACGCCGCCGAATAGGAGCCCGAACCACAGCAGCCACGGGATGCGAGGTTCGGCGTCGAGCACACGGGTGTTCCGCTCCGACGCCAGAACGGTGAGTTGGCCGAGGAACTCGCCGTTGATCACCGACGATCCGGCGTTCGGATCTTGCCGACCGAAAACCTGATACATCTGCGTGATCGCGGTGCGTGCAACGTCGCTGGTGCCTGCACCCTCGTTCTGCTCTTGCTTCCGCCATTCGGGACCTTTGACGGCCGACGTGTACTTGCGAAGCAGAACGCGAATCTCCAGCTGCTCCTGGGCCGTCATCGCCACGGTCTGGCGGTACATCGTCGCAAGGGTGGACGCCTCGTTGGCGACGTTGACCTCCGCCGACGAGAACTGCTCCCACGCGACGACGACGTTGAAGCCGAGAAGCGCGCCGTACACAAGGGCGACCGTGGTCAGGAAGGGCGACAACACCGAGTTGTGTTCCTTACCAATCGAACTCGGGATGATGCGGTTGGCCACCAGGATGGCTCCGACAGCGAACCCCACCGATACCAGAATGACCAGCGAGAACAACAGCCACACGTTCACGGCGTCGACTCCACGATCTGCGTGACCAGCGCCTGGAATCTCGCGCCGGGCGGACCGTCGATGGGTACGTCCTGCAGCACCCGAGCCTGATCACCCAGGACGGTGAAGTCCCCGGTTTGTGGCTTGTGCCCACCGGTCACCTGGTACACCACCTTGATCTCTTTGTCCGGCAATGGGTGCCGGCCGACGTATTTGGGGTCGATGCGATACTTGTACACACATCCATCGGGTCCGGTGCAGTTCTGATCCGTGACCACGACGCCGATCTGGAACTCGGCCGGAGTGGGCATTCGTGGTGCAGGGGGTAGCGGCGCCGACGCAACGGGTGGAGCCGGCTTGTCCGCGGTGATCACCCCGATGGTGATGCCGAGCCCGGTGGCGACCACCGCGAAGACGGCAAGTGCCGCGATCAACCGTCGGGCGTTCATCGATCCTCCCTTGCGCCGTTGGGACCACGATGACGCAACGCCTCCACTCCCACACCGATTTCGGTGGTAATCCGCGCAGACGTTGGCGACGGGGGGATCGTTGGAAGGGTGTCGACCGGCCGGGCGATTATTGGGGCGCCGCCGATGGCAGCGTGCGCGGCATTGATCGTGGCCGCGCCGATCGCGATCGCCGACCCCGCTTGCCCGGCGGGGGGCAACCAGACGGCCAGAGTAGTCATCGACGACTTGGAAGCCCAAGGCTACGACGTCCAAATCAATTGGCTCAACGGGCAAAGCTATCGATCGCTGTCCGATTGCACGGTCCCGGCTGTACACAATCCGAATCGTTCCGGCGGCCCCCCGGACACCTTCACCACCGTCTACGTGGATGTCTTCTGTCCGGATCATGACGACTCCGGCTTCCAATTCGGCGTCGGATTCTGAGTGAAGTAGTCGAATACTTACGCACTAGTCAATAACTGCGGTAATTCTTGAGCCATGCATGACCAGCTGGCGGGCTACATCGCGGGGCCGGTCAACGCGGAGGGCCTGGTCGTCGCCCCTGGCGGCGAATGGGTCCTGACATCCGGGATGACGGGCCCGACCGCACCGCTCGGCCGGCTGTATGCCGTGCGCGTCGAGGACGGCGCTTGCAGCGAGATCTTCCCGTACGGCGCAGCCCGCGCCCTGGATTCCCTACGGTTCGCCGATCAATCAGAGCTCGACCCGCTGAAGTTCAGGCCGCACGGCATCGACGTCGCGCTACGGCGCGACGGCCGCACGGAGCTCTACGTCGTCAACCACGGTGGCTTCGAGTCGGTCGAAGTATTCGAGGTTGACCTCGACGGTCCCCGTCCCAGCCTGAGATGGCTTGGCGGAGTGAAACTCCCGGGCAACGCCTCAGGCAACGACGTCGCCGCCATTGGCGACGGGTTCGTCGTGAGCACGACCGGAGACCCGGACGGCCTCAGCGAGGTCAGCGTCGAGCTGGCGGTGGCGGGCGCCGACACCGGTGGTGTGCTCGAGTGGTCACCTGCCGACGGCTGGGTCACGCTGCCGGGCACACAGATCAACACCGCCAACGGTGTGGCCATCTCCGCCGACGGCCAATGGGTGTACATCGGCGGCTGGAACTCGCGCTGCATCAGAAAGGTGCGCCGCGGTTGCGCGGACCCCGACACCAGCACCGTCGCGGTGAGCGTGATGGTCGCCAATCTGACGTGGTCGGCGTCGGGTCGCCTGCTCGCCGCGGGCACCTACGGAACCAGCATGCAGGACTTCCTGGCCGGTCACTTCGGTCCGAACCCACGCCTGGGTATCCCGTCACGGGTGCTCGGCGTGGACGCAGAAACACTCGCGGTGGAGGAGCTCATCGACTACGGGCCCGACACATTCGGCGCCGCTACCACCGCACTGCAGGTCGGCCGCGAGATCTGGGTGGGCACAGCGCGCGATCAAGGCCTTGCCCGGTTCCGCTTCCCGACGACGAGCCGCGGTTAGGCCTCGGCGCGGGACTCGCTTGTCTTAGACCCTGTTTCCTTCGTCGTCCCTGTTCGCCGCCACCTTCTTCCTGGGCTGCACGCGCGGCGGCTCGCCGGGCATCTTCGGGTAGCTCGGTGGATACGGTAGATCGCCGAGGCCGCGTTCCTCGTCGGCCTTGACCATCTCCAGTAGCGGCTCGATCGACTGGGCGATGGCGTCGAGATCCGCCATCGCGTCGCCCCGCTTCTCGAGCAGAGCCGGAACGATGCCGATGGTGTAGTCGTCGGGATCGGCATCCCGTAATTCATCCCACGTCAAGGGCATTGATACCGTCGCAATCGGGGTCTTGCGCACCGAGTACGCCGACGCGAAGGTGCGGTCGCGCGCGTTCTGGTTGTAGTCGATGAAGAGCCGCTTGCCGCGCTCCTCCTTCCACCACGACGTGGTGACGGCGTCGGGCGCCCGACGTTCCACCTCGCGGGCCAACGAGTCGACGATCGAATACCGGATGCGCCAGGCCGCTAGGCGATGTTGAGAAGCGATCGGTCGCTTAACGCCCCCGGAGGGACGACGTGCAATCGCCGCGGACGAACGACAACCAATGACCCCGATCGGACGACACCTAAGGGCCCCGGACGGGCGAAGTGCGCGATGCCCGCTGCCCGCAAGGCGAAACCAGCCTTAGCCTGGCGGTACCCTATGCGCACCCCGGCCAGGGTGAGGAACAAAAGCCCGCCGATGCCTGGCAGAGCGACAGCGGCCAGCGCCCATAGTGAGGCGGCGCGCGGGAGGTCACCCAAGCCATGCGGGAAGAACGACCGCAAACCCATCTGAAGGGCGCCATTGGGCGCTGGCGGTGGCATCCCGGGCAGCGATGACGCCCGACCTACCTCGTTCGCCACGCTGAAAATGGATGCCGCAACCCCCCTAAGCGTTGCAGCCGCGGTGTTGCCGGCCAGCGGCACGCCCCGAACACCGGCAAGTTGTAGGACCAGCCGCAATTGCGCCACCACCGACTCATCCACTGCCACCGGCCACCCGGACCCGTCGATGCCTCTAAATCCATCTTCTGCTGGCACCACCCCCGCGAGGCCCAACAGGAAAGAGTAAAGATCGGACTGCAGTTGCGTCAGCGGGACGACCGCACCGAAAACCGAGGTGAGCAGCTTCTGAACCCACCACGGGAACACTTGAGCAACTGGAGCGACCACTACAGAAATCGGTGTCGTGGCAGGCGCCGGTGCCGGAGCGGACACGGACGCCGGTGCCGGAGCGGACGCAGGCGCGGGCGCCGGGTCTGGCGTGGATGACGAGCCGGACGCAGGCGCGGATGTCGGGTCGGATGCGGGTGCCGGGTCGGACACGGGCGCGGGTGCCGGGTCGGACACGGGCGCGGGTGCCGGGTCGGGCGTGGATGTCGGGTCGGACGCAGGCGCGGATGCCGGGTCGGATGCGGGTGCCGGGTCGGACACGGGCGCGGGTGCCGGGTCGGGCGCGGGTGCCGGGTCGGACCGGGCGCGGGTGCCGGGTCGGATGCGGGTGCCGGGTCGGACGCGGGTGCCGGGTCGGACACGGGCGCGGGTGCCGGGTCGGACGCGGGTGCCGGGTCGGGCGCGGGCGCGGGTGTCGGGCACGGGCGCGGGTGCCGGGTCGGACGCAGGCGCGGGTGCCGGGTCGGACACGGGCGCGGGCGTCGGGTCTGGCGCGGGTGTCGGGTCGGACACGGGCGCGGGTGTCGGCCCGGACGCAGGCGCGGGTGCCGGGTCGGACGCGGGTGCCGGAGCGAACGCGAACGCGGGTGCCGGGTCGGACACGGGCGCGGGTGCCGGGTCGGGCGGGGATGTCGGCCCGGACACCGATGTCGAGTCAGACATCTGTGCCACGACGTTCGAATCCCCGGTGAGGCCCGAGTCTTTCCTCTGGTCTTTGGTGTCCGTCCCGCTACGCTCTCGCTTCGGCCCTTTCGCGCCAGGGGACGCCTGCTGGCCTGTTTGGTGGCCCGAGCCAAGCGTGCTCGTTACGCGATGAAACTTCCTCCGTTGAGTGTGAGTAACGTGGCCGACTGGGCCGCGTGCCGGATGACTGCCCTCTGTTGAAGAGTTGGTGCGGCCATCGCCGTGCGCAGCAGAATTGCTGGAATCGGCGTTGGCGACGGCGGACGCGACCCAGGCACAACCAATCAGTAGGCCTGCTGCCAGCGCGCAAACACCTGCAGCGAAGCGCAAATACGACAGAACCATCAAATGCCGCCCAGCCAAGGAAGCGCCGCTACTAGCCCAACGTTTGCCACATCTTGGCATAATCCGACCATGGGGTGTAGGGCTTTGCGCGCGAAATAAGCGCGAGCGGTCAGGTGCAACCATTCCTATGATGCCCTGATTTGCAGTCGGCGCCGACGATGTCGCTGGCTCACTAGTCAGTCGCCTGCTCAGCAGCAGCCTTTTGGGCGAGCCGCTGTGTGGCGAACTCGCCGACGGGCTGCTGTTCCCGGCCCAGGCGGTGCTCACCCAATGTGACGGTGAGGATCGTCCACTGGCCGTCTTCGCTGAAGTAGGTCGGCCCCGCGACCCCGGACACCTTGCGCCATTTCATGTCCAGATCACTTTCGACTTCTCGATGTCATCCACTGTCCCGCTCCCCGTCGCTCGCGATAAGACTTGCGCCCGCGCTGGCTGCCAGCCCTCCTCGGGGCCAGTCGCCGTGTGGGTCAAGGCCGTCGTCCCAGTCGTTCCACCCCTCGTGGCGTCTGTCGCGTGAGCCGATGATGCGGCGTCGTAGCTCCAGCAGCAATTCCTCGGTGGCGGCGCGGGAGAGGGCGTCTGTTGCTGTGTGGGACAAACGGTTTGGGTCGGGGCGGGCCAGTTCGACCACCGTTTCTTGGGGATCCCCGCCAGTGAGGATCGTGTCGATGCTGCCCGGTACCCAGGCCAGAGCGTTTTCCAGCATGGCGTAGGTGCCCGGGCTGGCCTTGCGCACACCCTGCTCGACGTCGGCCAGCGTGCGCACGGTGAACGGCACGCTGTCGGCCAGGTCGGTGCGGCTGCGGAAGCCCAACGCGACGCGCCGACTCACGACGTGGTGGCCGAGCCGTGCCAGGGCGCGTGGGTCCATGGATTGATGATGACGCACGCGGACGGCAATGTCGAGCAGCTGTGGCTATTTCATTCCATCCGTTGCCTGAACTGGCTCCACCAGCGCAATACCGTTGTAATCCTCGGCGAACCCATACGCCTGCTCAGCGTCGACGTAGACCCGTTCGATGCGGTAGCTCTCACCACTGCCCGCCGTCCCCACGCACACCTGCCGTCACGCCGCCTCCCCGTCTGCGCTGGTAGCCGGGACCTCAGTCTCTCATCACCACACAGCGACGCCCGACAAAACCGACGCGAACATCGACGGGGCAATAGACAGAAAGTCATACCTCAGACGTCTCCTTTGAAGACTCACTGTGAGGCATCTCACATGGAAACTATTTCGCGATTATTTTTGCCACAATTGCCGTTTATTTCCTACTGTTGCATGCACACCGAACGACATCGGTTCAACAACAATCCCGGAAAGGGAGACACACACCCATGGGTAACCACAGGGCTACCGCAACAACGAAAATTGCGGGCGGCGTGGCTAGACCGGATTCCCCTCATCGTCCCAGTTCGCCGCCACCTTCTTGCTGGGCTGCACCCGTGGCGGCTCGCCGGGCATCTTCGGGTAGCTCGGTGGATACGGTAGATCGCCGAGGCCGCGTTCCTCGTCAGCCTTGACCATCTCGAGCAGCGGCTCGATCGACTGCGCGACCGCATCGAGATCCGCCATCGCGTCGCCCCGCTTCTCGAGCAGAGCCGGAACGATGCCGATGGTGTAGTCGTCGGGATCGGCATCCCGTAATTCATCCCACGTCAAGGGCATTGATACCGTCGCAATCGGGGTCTTGCGCACCGAGTACGCCGACGCGAAGGTGCGGTCGCGCGCGTTCTGGTTGTAGTCGATGAAGAGCCGCTTGCCTCGCTCCTCCTTCCACCACGACGTCGTGACGGCGTCGGGCGCCCGCCTCTCCACCTCACGGGCTATCGCAATGCCCGCCCGTCGCACGGCGATGAAGTCCCAGTCCGGCTTGATACGCAGAAACACATGCACGCCGCGGCCGCCGGACGTCTTCGGGAAGCCGACCATTCCGAGTTCGTCGAGCAACGGCTTGAGCACATCGACGGCGATCGCGCTGGCCTCCTTGAACCCGGTGCCCGGCTGGGGGTCGAGGTCGATGCGCAGCTCGTCGGGATGCTCGGTGTCCGCGCAGCGGACCTGCCACGGGTGCAGCGTGATGGTGCCCATCTGCGCGGCCCACACAATTGCCGAAGGGTGAGTCACCTTGAGCGCGTCGGCCGTTCGGCCGGACGGGAACGTCACCACACACGTTTCCAGATAGTCGGGATGCTTCTGCGGAACGCGCTTCTGGTAGATCTCCTCGCCGTCGATGCCGTCGGGAAACCGCTGCAGATGGGTGGGTCGGTCCCGCAGCGCGGTCAACATCGGTCCGCTCGCGACCGCCATGTAGTACTCCACCAGCTTGCGCTTCGTCCCGTCCTTGCCCAGCTTCGGGAAGTACACCTTGTCAGGACTGGTCAGCCGGACCTTGACGCCGTCGACGTCGAGTTCTTCTGCAGACGTTGCCATTTCAGGACTCCAGTACGTCGTAGAGGTCGTAGTTCACCGGCACGTCGAGCTGGTCGAACGTGCAGCTCTCCGGCTCGCGGTCCGGCCGCCAGCGGACGAACTTCACGGCGTGCCGGAACCGTTGCCCGTGCGCCGTGTTTCCCTCCATCTGGTCGTACGCCACCTCGCACACCTTCTCGGGCCGCACTGGAATCCAACGCTTGTCGGCAGCGGAGTTCCACCGGCTGGGGTCGCCTTCGCGCATGCCGTTGCCCTCCCGCAGGGGTTCGAGGTCGCCGAGCAGCTTCAGCCGGTCCTTGGCGGTGAAAGATGCTGCGCCGCCGACCATCTGGAGTTCGCCGTCGTCGCGGTACAGGCCTAGCAGGATGGAGCCGACGCCTTCACCACTCTTGTGGATGCGGTAACCGATTGCCACGCAGTCGGCATCGCGGGCGTGCTTGACCTTGACCATCTCGCGCTTGCCCGGCACGTACTTGCCGTCGAGACGCTTGGCGATCACACCGTCGAGGCCCGCGCCTTCAAAGGTGGTCAGCCATTGCACGCCCTGCTCGGGGTCCTCGGTGGTGCGGGTGACGTGACACCACTGCTTCTCGTTCACCGCGTCAACGAGCGCCTCTCGACGAAGGCGGAACGGCTCACCGAGCAGCGACTTGTCGCCGGTGGCCAACGCGTCGAAGCCGATGAAGTGGGCCGGGGTCTCCTCGGCCAGCATCTTGATGCGGCTGGCCGCGGGATGGATGCGCTGGCTCAGCGACTCCCAGTCGAGCCGTACACGGCCGGCGATCTCCCGCGAGACGACGATCTCGCCGTCGAGCACGCATCGCTGCGCCACCTCGTCGCGCAGTGCGTCAAGAAGCTCCGGGAAGTACCGGCCGAGGTCCTTGCCATTGCGAGACTGCAGCACGAGCTCGTCGCCGTCGCGAAACATCAGCGCCCGGAAACCGTCCCACTTGGGCTCGTACGACCACACTCCCGCCTCGTCGGGCACCTTCGCCTGGGCCTTGGCCAACATCGGCTCGATCGGCGGCTGTACCGGGAGATCCACGCTTTCCATACTCACGTAGACCGGTGACGCCGGGCAATGTCATCGGTCAGGGCGAGAATGAACCGGTGGATTTGCCCGTCATGCCGCCGGTGTCGCCGATGCTGTCCAAGTCGGTCCCGACGATCCCGCCCGATGCTTCCTATGAGCCGAAGTGGGACGGTTTCCGGTCGATCTGCTTCCGCGACGGCGACGAGGTGGAGCTGGGCAGCCGCAACGAGCGCCCCATGACGCGATACTTCCCCGAGCTGGTGGACGCGGCTCGAGCGGAGCTGCCCGATCGCTGCGTCATCGACGGTGAGATCGTCATCGCCACCGAGGGCCGATTGGATTTCGAAGCGCTTCAGCTCCGGCTGCATCCGGCCGCGTCGCGCGTGCGCATGCTCGCCGAGCAAATACCGGCATCGTTCATCGCATTCGATCTACTCGCCCTCGGCGACGACGACTACACGCGGCGCCCGTTCAGCGAGCGCCGCGCTGCCCTCGTCAACGCGTTGGCCAACTCGGGCCCGACGATCCATGTCACACCAGCGACCACCGATATCGCCACAGCCGAGCGATGGTTCTCCGAATTCGAGGGCGCGGGACTGGACGGGGTCGTCGCCAAACCGCTGACCATCCCCTATCAGCCGGACAAACGCATCATGTTCAAGATCAAGCACGAGCGCACCGCAGACTGTGTCGTCGCGGGCTATCGGTTGCACAAATCGGGTGCCGACGCCGTCGGCTCGCTGTTGCTCGGCCTCTACAAGGACGACGGAACGCTGGCGTCAGTGGGCGTCATCGGCGCCTTTCCGATGGCCAAGCGGCGCGCACTGCTGACCGAACTGGAACCGCTCGTCACGACGTTCGACGACCATCCGTGGAACTGGGCCGCGCACTTCGCAGGCGACCGCACACCGCGCAAGAACGAGGGCTCCCGGTGGAACGCGGGCAAGGACCTCTCATTCGTGCCGTTGCGGCCCGAGCGTGTGGTCGAGGTGCGCTACGACCACTTGGAGGGCGAAAGGTTCCGCCACACCGCCCAATTCAACCGCTGGCGGCCCGACCGCGACCCGCGCTCGTGCACCTACCAACAACTCGAACAGCCGGTCACATTCAGCCTCGGGGACATCGTGCCTGGGCTCATCCGAAGCTGACCTCGCTGAAACCGATGGCGACCATGAGGCCTCAGGCTCGGACCGGTTTGCCAGGCAATTGGTCCACGCGCAGGCAGCCCTGGCTGACCAGCTCGACACCGTTCACGATGACGTAGTCGAACCCAGTCGACGGTGCGGTGGTGTCGGTGTAAGTGGCTTGGTCGGAGACGGTATCGGGGTCGAAGACCACGATGTCGGCGTCGGCGCCTGTCTGTATGCGGCCCTTGCGCGACATCGCGGGCACGGACTCCGCAAGGATCTGCGCAGGCAGCAGGCTGCTGCGTCGGATCACTTCCATCAGGGTCAGAGCGCCGGTCTCTCGCCAAAGGGTGCGGATCGACCGGCTGAATGTGCCGACGGTGCGTGGATGGGTGACGAAATCGGCGGGCATCGGCCATTGATCGCCTTCGTATGCGACGCCCGCCCGCATGGGTTCGAAACCGTCTGTGGCGATGGCGGTTTCGGGGAATACCAGCGCTCGAGTGAGTAGTTCCCGCGTTGCGGGGTCGTCCTCTTGGAGAAGCTCCACAAAGACGAGGTCGCCTCTGTTGGTCTTGCGTGCCTCGGCCAGGTCCTCGGCGCTGCGGAAGCGTCGGCCCGTGGCGATGTCCTGGATCGACTGCGGGGTGATCCCCCGCCGGTGAAGCACGTCGGGGTCCAGAAACGAGGCGTTGACACTGGTCATTCCGCTGCCGTACGGGTAAGCCTCGGTGGACACACGGGCGCCGTGAGACCGGGCGCGCTCGACGACGCCGAGCACTCGGTCCAGATGACGCAGTGAGGTGCTGTTGATGTGACAGTAATGCATGTGGGCGCCGGTCTCGCCGGCGGCGCGCACGATCTCCTCTGCCCCGTCGATCGGAGTGTCAGGATCCTGCTCGACGAGTTCACGGGCATGGGTGTAGGTGGGTACGCCGCGCTCGGCCGCCAGGCGGGCGACTGCCACATATTCCGCGGGCGTCAAGCGTGGCGCATAACCGATCACAATGCCGATCCCAAGAGCGCCGTCACGGAGATCGGACTCAAGTAGCGTCAGAATTCGGCTGACCTCATCAGGGCTGGCCTCGGTCTGCCATTCGGGTACTCCCAAGGCGATAAGCCCATCGGTGGGGTGACCGCTCAACGGCCTCCCGGTCTTGACGTGAAGCCGTGCCGCCGCCCAGCCCGCGGAGAAGCCGTAGTTGATCGGGCGTCCCTGGAGTGCGGCGAGTTGATAGGCGCGGTCGATCGGGTGCACGCCGAGCTCCAGTTCGAGTGCGGTGGTGATGCCGTCGAACGCCTGCAATCGCTGACCTGTGATGCCGAAGCAGTGGCTGTGCAAATCGATGAACCCCGGCGCGACAACACGATTCGTGACGTCGAGCACGCGACGACCCTGCAGCGGGGCGGTGCTGATCGCAGCGATGGTACCCCCGTCGACGCCGACGTCGCAGATCGCATCGAATCCGGTTTCGGGGTCGATTACCCGTCCTCCGTGAAGCACTAGGGCATAGGCAGGCACACCGCATCTTCCTGACGGTTTATTACGCGAGTGTACTGACCCGACTGTGACGTGCGTCACGTTCTGTCATGTCCGGCCCGCCCGCGGTGTCTCGAGGGCATGACCGATCACACCGTAACGCCAAAGGTCGTCGTCATCGGCGGCGGCTACGCCGGAACCATCGCCGTCAACCATCTGCGGATGCGTTCCGACATCGACATCACTCTCCTCAATCCGCGGCCCAGATTCGTCGAGCGGATCCGGTTGCACAACTTCGTTGCCAGCGCCCGCGACGTCACCGCGGACTACGGTTCGTTGCTCGGAAAGGGTGTGCGGCTCGTCGTCGACAGCGCCGCCCGCATCGACACCACTGCCCGTCAAGTACAGCTCGTATCGGGAGGTGCGCTGGACTACGACTACGTCATCTACGCGGTCGGCAGCACCGGATCGACGCCCTCCTCTGTGCCAGGCGCCGCCGAATTCAGCTATCCCATAGCGGAACTGGAACTCGCAGAGCGGCTACGGACTGCCATCGACGACATGGACCCGCACGCACCGATCACCGTCGTCGGTGGTGGGCTGACCGGCATCGAAACCGCCGCCGAGCTCGCCGAGCAGGGCCGGACGGTCACGCTGGTCTGCGGCGGACGGCTCGCGCCCACCTTCAGCGAGCCCGCCCGTCGGTCGATCGCCAAGTGGTTGACCAGACACGGCGTCAACCTGCTCGAGACCGACGTTGTCACCGAAGTGCGTTCGGATGCCGTGGAATTCGCCGACGGCACCGCACGCCCGAGCGCCGTGACCATCTGGGCGGCTGGCTTCGGCGTGCCGGAATTGGCCGCCCACAGCGGTTTACGCACTGATCGCCTCGGCAGGCTGTTCACCGACGAGACACTCACCAGCGTCGACGACGGACGGATCGTCGCAGCCGGTGACGCCGCGTCGCCGTCGGGTCAACCGCTGCGCATGAGCTGCTATGCCGCCGCACCACTTGGCATCACCGCGGCCGACACCGTGCTGAGTCGCATCGCCGGAACCGCCCCGGCCCGGTTCGACATGGCGTATGTCGGAGGCAGCGTGAGCCTGGGCCGACGGTCGGCCACCGGGCAATTCACACACAAGGACGACACCCCGTTGGACTGGCATTTCGGTGGCCGCATGGCTGCATTCATCAAGGAGGTGGCCTGCAAGGCCACGCTGTGGACGATCCGCTTGGAGGGACGCAGGCCGGGTTCGACAGTGTGGCCCAAGGGCGGCCCGCGGCCTGCCGAGACCGCTGCGACAACGATGGAGAACATCGCCACTTGACCTCAAGCATTGTTGAGGTTGCACGCTGGTCGCATGCAACGAGTACTGACAGATCTGTGGCAGACCCGAACCGACTCACCGTTTCCCGGGCTGACCACCCACGCCTTCCTGTGGACCGGCCGTAACGCGCTGTTCTATTCCACCGCAACGGATGCCGACTTCTCCGAGCTCGACGACCTCGGCGGCGTCGCCGACCAGTACCTGTCACATCGCGACGAGGCAGGCCCGATGCTCGCGAAGATCGCCGACCATTTCGACTCGGCCTTGCACGCCCCGGTCACCGAACTGCTCGAGATCGGGCAGCACGCGCACGTCGACGTACCAGTTGGCAGTCGCCACGTCGACGTCAACGGCGTGGAAGTCATTCCCACGCCGGGACATTCGCCCGGCAGCACCTGCTATCTGGTCGACGGCGCCGAGGGCAGATATCTGTTCACTGGCGACACGATGGTTTTCGGTGACTACGGCGCATGGTGGGCCGGCTACATCCAGGGCATCAGCGATGCGGACACGCTCGCGGAAAGCCTGCTACTGCTGCGCACCCTCGAACCCGATGTGGTGATCTCGAGTGCCTACCAAGGAGACTCGGCGGTGCACCGCATCGCAGCAGGCCACTGGCCAGACCACGTCGACCAGGCTCTGGACGGTCTGTCCTCGAGCCTGCGGGAACGCCGTACCGGCTACGTGTAGACGGCGTCGCGCAGCCAGTCACCGTCGTTCAGATAGCGGTCGGCGAGACGTGCCGTTCCGTCGGCGAAACCCTCGGTGAACTCGATGGCACTGTCGGCGTGAGCATGTGACGCCACCCACGCCGTCAACTGCAGGCGTCGCAGCAGCACGAACGAGGGGATCATCGCGAGGTGCTCAGCGGGCAAGTCGCGACTTTCGCGGTAGCCCGCAAGCCATCCCGCGATCATCGACTCGGCCTCGGGGGTGTCCTCGATGAAGGACACCACGGCGCCGAGATCGGCGAGGTGCCACGACCAACCGCAGTCGTCGAAGTCGATGACCGTGATCGGCCTTGCAGGCACCTCCGGGTCGATCATTAGGTTCGCCATCCGGAGATCGGCGTGTATCAATCCGAAACGATCTGGTGTGCAACCGAATTCGGCCAGCTTGCGCTCTAGCTCAGCCGCCGACCGTTCGATCACCGCTTCATCGGCATCGGTCAGCCCGGGCGCATGCCGCCAGTTACCCCACCGGCCCTCCGGTCCGATCATGGTGTCGGTATTCCAGGAGAACCGGGTGAAGTAGTCCGGCGCCGCCCAGTCCCGGACATGGTCGTGCAACGCGGCGGTGATACGCCCGAGCTGATCGAAGCCCACCGCCTCCGGATTTTCCTCCGCCGTGCAACCGGGGACGAATGTCACCGCGTCCACGTTGAGCGGATGTTCGTTGCGGACGACGGTGACGACCTCGCTGCCGTCGCCCGCCGCGATCAGCTGCGGTGTCACCACATCGGTCTGCTCCCGTAGCGCGGCCATCCAGGCCAGCTCCGATCGAATGGCCTCCAGCGAGTGGTAGTCGGCACGATGTACCCGCAGCACGATCGGGTCGGCGTCGTCGACCAGATAGGTGGCATTCTCCGACAGGCTGAGCAGCCGCAACGGCGCGTCCGGGTCGCGCCCGTAGGACGGCAGCGCTGCGCGTGCGTACTGGTCGTGATCGGGCGGCAGTCCTGACACCTGAACAGTGTGACCTACCACCGGTGGATGCAGCAGACTGGCGTCAAGCAACTGCGACGCCGGAGGCACGGGCCATGAGCTTTTCCAACATCATGGACTCCAACAGCTATACGGCCGACGGCGCAGGCGACCCGCTGATCGCCCGCCGCGAGCGCGTGCTCGGCCCTGCCTACCGGCTGTTCTACGACCAGCCTGTGCACCTGGTTCGCGGGCAGGGCAGCCACCTGTTCGACGCCGACGGCGTCCGCTATCTGGACGCGTACAACAACGTGGCCAGCGTCGGACATTGCCACCCACATGTTGTCGACGCGGTGTCCCGGCAGATGGCAACGCTGAACACGCATACCCGGTATCTGCACCGCGGCATCGTGGACTACTCCGAACGGCTGCTGGCCACCATGCCCGACACCGTCGATCAGGTGATGTACGCCTGCACCGGATCAGAGGTGAACGACCTTGCGCTTCGCGTTGCCGAAATGCGCACCGGCGCAACGGGGATCGTGATCACACGCGACGCATATCACGGCAACACCGCGTCGGCGACCGCGATCTCGCCGTCGCTCGGAGGTGCGACGAGCATCGGACCCAACGTGCGTCTCGTCGACCCGCCCGACACCTACCGCGAGCCTGCCGACGAGGTCGCCGCGCGCTTCACCGGCGACGTGGTGCGCGCCGCCGACGATCTGATCGCGGCGGGCTACGGGGTGAGCTGTCTGATCGTCGACACCATTTTCTCGTCGGACGGCATCTTCGCCGAGCCCGTGCTGAGGGGCGCCGTCGACGAGGTCCGCGCCCGCGGCGGGGTGTTCATCGCCGACGAGGTACAGCCCGGGTTCTCGCGCACGGGTGCGTCGATGTGGGGTTTCGACCGGCACGGCGTCGTCCCCGACATCGTCACTATGGGCAAGCCGATGGGCAACGGCATCCCGATAGCGGCGATGGCGGCTCGCGCCGATGTGCTCAAACCGTTCGCGGTCGGCGTGCCCTACTTCAACACCTTCGGCGGCAACCCGGTGTCGATGGCCGCGGCGTCGGCCGTGCTCGATGTCATCGAGCAAGAGGATCTGATGGTCAACGCCAGGACGGTCGGCGATGCGCTGCGGACCGAGTTGGCGGCCATCGGCGATCCACGGCTCGGCGATGTGCGCGGCGCCGGGCTCTACACGGGCGTCGAAGTGGTCAGCGACCCCGACACGAAGGAACCCGACCGCGCAGAAGCCCGTCGGCTCGTCAATGCAATGCGCGAGCGGCAAGTACTGATCTCGGTATGCGGCCACGACGGCAACGTGCTGAAGATTCGCCCGCCGCTGGTGTTCTCGGCCTCAGACGTCGACTGGTTTTGCACCGCATTCACAGCCGCGCTGGGCGTTTAGGTCCGATGGTGCCGGGGCACGCCTCCGACATGTCAGTAACAGCATTTCAGGATCTGCCGCTCGCCGACCGGGACCGCGAATGGGACGGCGACGCGGCGGAGAAGCGGGTCCGCAAATGGGCCGACGCAGAGGATGAGCCCAACCAGAAGTACCGCGACGCCCACCTTTGGTATGACAGCGACAAGAAGGACAACTTCACCGCCTACAAGCTGCTCATCGCCGACGTCATCAACGGCAAGCTGGAGGCCGTGCCGCGCGGTGTGATCGCGGCCGCCGCGATCGCCGACGGCGCGCGCGGAGGCATCGACATCCCATCCGACGACGTCGATCGCGTGAAGAGCCACCTCGGCAAGTACTACAAGAAGATGGGCGACACTGCGCCGTGGGAGCGTGACTGATTCCGCTAGATTGCGGCAGTGACCCCCACCGGAGCGGGTCGGTTCGCGCCCAGCCCGTCGGCCGACCTGCACATCGGCAATCTGCGAACCGCCGTGCTGGCGTGGCTGTTCGCCCGCTCTACGGGTAGGCGCTTCCTGATGCGGGTCGACGATCTCGACGACCGCACACACACCGACATCGCGATGCGTCAACTCGACGACCTGGCCGCCATCGGTCTCACCTGGGATGAGCCGGCCGAGTGGCAGACGAAGCACCCGAAACGCTACGACGACGTCGTCACATCGCTGGCCGAGCGCGGCCTCTTGTACGAATGCTATTGCAGCAGAAAGGATATCCAGCAGGCGCCGCGAGCACCGCACGCACCGCAGGGCGCCTATCCCGGCACCTGCCGCGACCTCACCGACGCCGAGCGGGATACTCGCCGAAGGGAGACCGGCCGCCCGCCCGCACTGCGGCTACGCACGGACGCGACCGTCTACACCATTCACGACGTGCTACACGGCGACTACACCGGGACCGTCGACGACTTCGTCGTCCGCCGTGGCGACGGCGTCGCCGCCTACAACCTCGCAGTCGTCGTGGACGACGCGGCGCAGGGCGTCGACCAGGTGGTGCGCGGCGACGATCTCTTGGCGTCGTCGCCGCGGCAGGCCTACCTCGCGAACCTGCTCGGCCATCCGGAGCCCGTGTATGCGCACGTCGCGCTGGTTCTCAACGAGGACGGGGCGCGGCTCGCCAAGCGCGACGGCGCCGTGACTCTGGCCGAGATCGGCATGCCCAGCGCGCTCGAGCAGATCGCCGGGTCGCTCGGGTACGGCGCGACGACCCTTGACGGGATGCTCGAGGAGTTCGACCCCGCGAAGCTGCCGCAGCAGCCCTGGATCTACTCGCCAGCTTGAGTGACCGGCGAGCGGCCGTTGGACGCGCGCTCGGCTGCGGCCAGCAGTTCGTCCCGGAACTGTGGGTGCGCGATCGCCGCGAGCACCCGCCCGCGTTCCCGGACCGTCTTGCCCTCCAGTTCCGCGGCGCCGTACTCGGTGACGATCACGTCGACCTGGTGGCGCGGTGTCGTGATGACCGCACCTGGCCCGAACCACGGCACGATGCGGGACTGTCGTGCGCCGTCCTTCTCGAACGTCGACGGCAGGCAGATCAGCGAGCGGTCCGACAAACTCCAGCCCGGCGCCCGCCACGAAGTCCTCTGCACCGCCGATCCCGCTGAACTGATTCCCGTCGATGGTGTCGGCGACGACCTGACCGTGGATGTCGATCGCGAGCGCGCCGTTGATGGAGACCATGTCGCTGTTGGCGCCGATCACGTCCGGCGCGTTGACGATCTCGACGGGCAGGAACGCGACGGCCTCGTTGCCGTCTAACCATGCGTAGAGCTGCGGGGATCCGAAAGCGAACGTCGTGACGCTCACGGCGTCATATTGCCCCTTGCGGGTGTTGGTGACCTTGCCCGCGTCGTGCAGCCGCATACAGCCGTCGGTGAACATCTCGCTGTGCAGGCCGTATTCGCTGCCGTCGCCTTCGGCCAGCAGTGTGGCGATCTGGTTGGGAATCGACCCGATTCCCGTCTGCAGCGTGGCGCCTGGCGGAATGAAGTCGACAGCGTGCTTCGCGATGGCCTTGTCGACGTCAGAGGGCGGCGCTTCCCCTCCAGGGAGCGCCAGCGGCGCGTCGGTCGAGCGAACCAGGATGTCGATCTCATCGGTGTGCAACGCATGGCGATGACGTTCGCCTAATCCGAACGTCCGCGGGTAGGCGCCCGAAACCTCCACGATGAGAACACGCTCGGGATCGGCTCCTGCGCGCTGCAATTCGCGAATCGTGCCGCCCGCGTGCAGCGACAGCGAACACCATCCGTCCGCGTCGGGTGGCATCACGACCGTCGTCATCACGCGCGGCGACTGACGCTCGAGCAGTGCGCCGAAGCGGCGGAAGTCCGCCGGCGTGAACTCGATGTCCGCGCCCATGTCCCGCAAGGCCCGCTCGAGCGGTCCGTAGAAGCCGGAGAGGTAATGGACGCCCCGACGGGAGAACAGTTCGGTGCCCACCGCGAGCAGCGCGCCGTATACCCGCAGATCGGTCCAGTCCGTGCGCTCACCCAGTTCACGCATGAATGCGGGCGGCTGACCGGGACCGAGCGGTATGCCCAACGTGTCTGCGGGGTTGAGCGCGCGGCGGCCTGCTCGGCGGTCAGTTCCTGTGGCATCGCGCCGGATCATATTTGGGTATACCAGCCAGCGTGAGCAGAACCCTTCGGCAACCTGCCATCCGTTGCTACGGTCCGGCAGTGAAAATGTACATACGGCGGGGCCTCCTCGTGCTCGTGCTGCTCGCGGCACTGATGAGCGCGGCGTGCGGCGGCTCGTCCGGTGAGAACCAGGTGAAGTCGTCCGGTGTGCTTCGCGTCGGCACCGAGGGCGTGTACTCCCCCTTCAGTTATCACGACGCCAACAACGAGCTCGTCGGCTACGACGTCGATGTCGCCAAGGCCGTCGGCGAAAAGCTCGGCGTGAGAGTCGAATTCGTCGAAACGCCCTGGGACGCGATGTTCGCGGCACTGGAGGCCAACCGATTCGACGTCGTCGCCAACGAGGTGACGATCAACCCGGAGCGCCAGGCCAAGTACGACCTGTCCGAGCCGTATTCGGTCGGTGAGGGCGTCATCGTCACCCGCGCCGACAACAACTCCATCAAGTCGCTCGCCGACCTGAAGGGCAAGGTCGCAGCCGAGAACGCCACGAGCAACTGGTCAGACATTGCACGAAAGGCCGGCGCCAGCGTCGAGGCCGTCGAAGGCTTCACCCAGGCCATCAAGCTGTTGAACCAGGGCCGGGTCGATGTCGTCGTCAACGACAGCATCGCGGTATACGCCTACCTCGCCGAGACCGGCGACAAAAGCGTGAAGATCGCAGGCAATGTCGGCGAGAAGAGCGAGCAGGGTTTCGCGGCCCGTAAGAACAGCGGACTGTTGCCCGATCTGAACAAGGCGCTCGACGAGTTGCGGTCCGACGGCACGCTCGCCAAAATCTCGCAGAAGTACTTGAAGGCAAATGCCTCGGGTGGACCGGAAACGGCCCCCGCACGACAGGAAACGCAGTCGACGTGGCAGCTGGTACTCAGCAGTCTCGGCCCGCTGGCCAAGGCCGCCATCACTAAGACGATTCCGCTCACCGTGATCAGCTTCGTGATCGGCATCGCCATCGCACTGGCGGTCGCGCTCGGGCGGCTGTCGTCCAACAGGGTCCTGACGAACATCGCCCGGTTCTACATCTCGGTGATACGCGGAACCCCGCTGCTGGTGCAGCTGTTCATCGTGTTCTACGCACTGCCGCAGCTCGGAGTGAAGATCGACCCGTGGCCTGCGGCCATCATCGCGTTCTCGCTGAACGTCGGAGGCTACGCCGCCGAGATCATCCGCTCGGCGATCCAGAGCATCCCGAAGGGCCAGTGGGAAGCGGCGGAAACGATCGGCCTGAACTATGTGGGATCGCTGCGCCGCATCATCCTTCCGCAGGCCACAAGGGTTGCGGTGCCGCCGCTGTCCAACACGTTGATCTCGCTGCTGAAGGACACGTCGCTGGCGTCGACGATTCTGGTCACCGAACTGCTGCGACAATCGCAGATCATCGCTGCCCGGACCTTCGACTTCCTGGCTCTGTACACAACGGCCGCGGTCTACTACTGGGTCATCTGCCTGGTGCTCTCGTTCGGCCAAAGTCGGGTTGAACGCCGACTGGAAAGGTATGTGGCGCGATGACTGAGAACCGTGTCACCGTCGAGAATGTCCGAAAGGCGTTCGGCGACAACGAAGTCCTACGAGGAGTGTCATTCGAAGTCGCGCAGGGTTCGGCCACCACCATCATCGGCCCCTCCGGTTCGGGCAAGACGACGCTGTTGCGCGCACTCAACGCACTGGACGTACCCGACGCGGGGGTGATCCAGGTCGGCGACGAGCGAATCGACTTCTCCAAACCGGCATCCAAGGAACAGCTGCGAAAGTATCGCGCGCAGAGCGGGATGGTGTTTCAGGCCCATAACCTGTTCCCGCACAAGACGGTGCTGCAGAACGTCACCGAGGGTCCGCTGGTCGTGCAGAAGCGCCCCAAGGATGAGGTCGAGGCCGAGGCGGTCGAGCTTCTCGAGCAGGTGGGTCTTGCCGAGAAACGCGACCAGTATCCGTTCCAACTCTCGGGCGGCCAGCAGCAGCGGGTGGGCATTGCGCGTGCACTCGCGCTCAAGCCGAAGGTGGTGCTGTTCGACGAACCGACGTCGGCGTTGGACCCCGAACTCGTCGGCGAAGTGCTGTCGGTGATCCGCGATCTCGCCGTCGAGGGCTGGACACTGGTGATCGTCACCCACGAAATCCAGTTCGCCAGGCAGGTTTCCGATCAGGTGCTGTTCACCGACAACGGCATCATCCTGGAGAAGGGACCACCCGCCGAGGTGATCGGCAATCCGAAGGAAGAGCGGACGCGACAGTTCTTGGAGCGAATCCTCAACCCGCTTGTAGTTTCCGCGAGCTGGGTACACATCCGCATGCGAGCGCAGTTCCACGCCGTCTTCGCGACGGCTTCCGCGAAGTGACGCAGGCGCGAGCGTGCGCAGGCTACGGTAATTCTCCGGCGGGTCGGCCGCAGACACGCACGCTCGCGGGAGAACTGGGCAATATGGCACAACCGACGCAACCGAAAGTTCGTGAAGCGGACGTCATCATCGTCGGCGCTGGTCTTTCGGGGATGATCGCCGCCAGGAAGGTGCTCGCCGCGGGACTCACGCCGCTGGTGCTCGAGGCCGACGAGCGCGTCGGCGGCCGCATCCTCACCGAAGAGGTCATCCCGGGTGTGCCGGTCGAACTCGGCGCGCAGTGGATCGGCGACACCCATCAACGGATGTTCGTCTTGGCGGCCGAACTCGGTGTGGAGACCTACCCACAGTACGACGAGGGAGAGACGTCCTACGAGCTGGCCGGCTCTGGCGTGTTGCGCGAGAACGAGTTTCACACCCGGTTCGCGTCGGACTTGAAGGAACTCGAGCTGGTCCTGCGCAGGCTCGACGTGCTTGCCGCCGAGGTTCCGGTCGAAGCGCCGTGGCAGGCGCCGCGTGCGACCGAGTGGGACGGGATCACCGCGGGCGCTTGGTATGACGCCCAGGGTCTTTCGGTTGTGGCCCGCAACCTGCTGGAGATCTGCACGGTCGGCATTCTTGCGGTGCCCACCGCCGAGGTGTCATTCCTGCATCTGCTCTTCACCATTCAGACCTGTGGGGTGACCTCAGACCTGTACGCGGAGTCCGAGGGCGGCGCGCAGACCACGCGCTTCGTCGGTGGCACCAGCGAGATTCCGCGCAGGCTGGCCGCACTCATCGCCGACCACATCGTGCTCGAATCCCCCGTGCTGCTGATCGAACACGCCGCCGACAGCGTGACCGTGCACTGCCGTGGCGGGCTGGTGGCTCGCGGACGCCGGGCCATCGTGGCGATCTCACCGACCCTGGCGGGGCGAATCATGTACGACCCGCCGCTGTCCGGCATTCGCGACCAACTCACCCAGCGACTTCCCAACGGCTCGGCGATGAAGGCGTTCTTCATCTACGACGAACCCTTCTGGCGCGCAGACGGATTCAATGGTCAACTCATCTCCGACGTCGGGCCTGCGCGGATGTCCAACGACACCTGTATTCCCGGTGACGATCACGGCGTGATCCTGCTCTTCCTTGAAGGCGATGAGGCCCGCACGGTCGGCAGGCTCCCGCAGGACGAGCGCCGAGCGGCGATGACCGCGGAGCTGGTGCGCCATTACGGCCCGCGGGCGGCCAATCCCGAGTACTACGTCGACGGCGAGTGGTCGGACCGGCAGTGGACGCGCGGCTGCTACAACGCCAACCACGGACCGCATGTCTGGACCAAATACGGTCCCGCCCTTACGGTGCCGATCGGCCCGATCCACTGGGCGTCCACCGATACCGCGACGTCCTGGAGCGCCTACATGGAGGGTGCGGTCGACGCGGGTGAGCGCGCCGCGCAGGAAGTCATCGACGCACTGGTGACGTGATCACGCGCGGCAGGAGATCTCCATGCTGTCGGATTCCCTGGCCGGGAAATTCACGCTGACGTAGCCGTTGGCGGGGTCGCGCATGTATTCCAGATACGGCTGCAGGCCGGGCATGCTGGTGTTGTCGGCGACCACCAGCGCCCCCGGCGCCAGCCGCGGCTCGAGCAGCTCGAGTACCGGCGTGTAGAGGTCCTTCCACCCGTCCAGCAGGACGAACCCGACGGGTCCTTCGACGGACTTCAGGGTCTCCAGCGCGTCACCGTGCAGAACGGTGATCAGGTCGTCGAGCCCGGCATCCGCGAAGTTGCGGGTGGCCGCGGCGACCTTGTCCGCGCTGAGTTCGGTGGTCACCACCCGGCCTGTGCCGTTGTCGCGGACCGCCGACGCGAGGTGGATCGCGGAGATGCCCAGCGACATGCCGAACTCCACCACGGTCGCGGGGCGGGAGGCCCGCACCAGCGAGTAGATCAAGCGACCGGCGTCGGGGGTGACGGGCAGGTAGAACTCACTCAACGCGTCGGCGCGTTCCTGCGCAGTCGCCTCGGCGGGCAGCGTGTCGTGACGGAACATTTCGCCCAGCTCGGGCATTTGCGCATCGGACTCGGCGAACATCCTGTGAAGGGTGGCCGCGACGCGCGAATCAAGCAAGGTGGAAGTCATACCCACGAAGGTAGTCCACACTGTGCAGATGCCCGTCCTGCACATCGAGCACGAGATCAACGGCCTGGAGACCTGGAGGGACGCCTTCATGAAGTTCGCACCGGCCCGTGAGGCGGCCGGTGTCACGCAGACCGACGTTTACCAGCCGACCGAAGACCCGAATTACATCGTCATCCACCTGCACTTCGAGAACGTCAACGCGGCAAGCAAATTCCGCGACTTCTTGATCGAGCGAATCTGGTCCTCCCAGGATTCGGCGCCCGCCCTCGTCGGTGTCCCGATGGCCCGCGTCCTGACGGAGGTCGAACTCTAGAGCGCCACCGGCAGCGCCGACATCCCCCGCAGTGTCAGGTTCTGCTTGTATTCCGGGTCGCCGTCGATGCGGGCGTGCGGGAACCGGGCCGTGACAGCCGACAGCGCGACGGCGGCTTCCAGCCGGGCCAGCGGCGCACCGAGGCAGAAGTGCGGGCCCTTGCCGAACGCCAAGTGCCGGATCGACTCTCGATCGGGGTCGAACTCATCGGGTCGGTCGTACGCCGCCGGATCCCGCTGTGCCGCGGCCAGCAGCAACATCGTGGTATCGCCCTTGACGACGGTCGTCTCGCCAATTGTCATGTCGTCGGCCGCGATTCGGCCCATCAGCTGAACGGGTGGGTCGTAGCGCAGCGTCTCCTCGACCACGGCAGGCACCCGGGATGCGTTCCCGGCCAGCGCCGCCCATTGCTGCGGTTGACGCAACATCGCCAGAATCGCGTTGGCGATCAGGTTGACCGTCGTCTCATGGCCCGCGACCAACAGCAGCGTGCAGGTGGCGATGATTTCTTCTTCGGTCAGCTGATCGCCGGACTCCTCGACTTGGATCAACGCCGACATCAGGTCGTCGGCGGGATCGGATCGGCGGCGGGTGACCAAATCCCGAAGGTAATCAAAGAGCCACGCCTCGGCCTGGACCTGGCGCTCCATGTTCTCGGGCGCCTGGCCGGTGAAGGTGATGAACGGATCCAGCGACTGGACCGACAGCGCAGAGGCCGCACTGAACTCGGGCTCGTCCTCAAGCGGTACGCCGAGCAGGCGGCAGATCACCGCGACCGGAAGCGGATGGGCGAGGTCGGCGATCACATCGAACGTGCCCTTCTGGGCGACGGAGTCGAGCAGCGCGTCGACCAGTGTTGTGATGTCCGGTTCGAGCGCCTTGACGACCTTAGGCACGAACGCCTTGCTGACGAGCTTGCGCAGCCGGGTGTGATCCGGCGGATCGAGAAACAGGAAACTCGGCTCGCCGTACGCGTCGACTTCGTCGGCTGCCGACAGTGCGGCCTGCACGGGAGTCGCCTTGCGGAAGTCGCTCGCCGCCGACGGGTGCCGCAGTACCTCGTCGCAGTCCCGGTACGACGAGAAAACCGTCAGGTTGATCTCGGGAAGTCGTATCGGGCCGCGCTCGCGAATCTCGGCGTACGCGGGATACGGATCGGCCCGGTTCGACGGATCGAGAAGCCGCACCAACAGTTCCTGCGGCTGCGCAGCGGCGGTCATCTGGTTATTCTACACACGTCAAAGAGCGCTGCGGATCACGCTGGGTAGTACTGGCCGAGAACATGCGCCCGCAGTTCGTCGAATTCGCCAACCCTGATCGCCGTGCGGATCCGGTCGACGAGCCGGATGATGAACCGCTCGTTGTGGATCGTGCACAGTGTCGCGGCCAGCAGCTCCTTGGCCTTGAACAGGTGGTGGATGTAAGCGCGGGTGTAATGCGCGCAGGTGTAGCAGTCACATTCGGCATCGATCGGTGTGAAGTCGCGACGGAAGCGGGCGTTGGTGATGTTGTAGCGACCCCTCGCCGAGTACACCGCCGCGTTGCGGGCGACGCGGGACGGCGATACGCAGTCGAAGGTGTCGGCGCCCGCGGCGATCGCATTGAACAGGTCGTCGGGTTCACTGATTCCCAGCATGTGCCGCGGCTTGTCTGCGGGCAGTTCACTGCTCACCCAACCGACGATGGTCGCCAGGTTCTGCTTCTCCAACGCACCGCCGATGCCATAGCCGTCGAAGCCGCGGCCCTCGTCGTCGACGATGGCCACCAGGCCGCGGGTGGCTTCCCGCCGCAGGTCCTCGTACTGGGCGCCCTGCACCACGCCGAACAGCGCCTGCGCCGGCCGGTCCGGATTGGCTTCGGTCAGCCTGCGATGCTCGGCCAAGCAGCGCACCGCCCAGCGGTGGGTGCGCTTGACCGATTCCTCCTGGTAGCCGCGAGTGTTCACCAGCGTGGTCAGTTCGTCGAACGCGAAGATGATGTCGGCGCCGATCTGATGCTGGATGCCGATCGACACCTCAGGCGTGAAGCGGTGCGTCGAGCCGTCCAGATGCGACGTGAACGTGACGCCGTCGTCGTCGACGTGAGCCATCCGCTCCTTGCCTTCGGCGATGATGTCGTCGGCCTGCACCCGTTCGGTGTCCATGGCCAGCACCTTGCGGAAACCCGCGCCGAGCGACAGCACCTGGAACCCGCCGCTGTCGGTGAAGGTGGGCCCCGGCCAATTCATGAATGCGCCCAGTCCACCGGCCTCTTCGATGATGTCTGCGCCTGGCTGAAGATACAGGTGGTAGGCGTTGGCCAAAACAGCTTGTGCGCCAAGTTCTTTCATCGTCTCCGGGACGACGGCCTTCACGGTGGCCTGGGTCCCGACGGCGATGAACGCCGGAGTGTGGATGTCGCCGTGGGGCGTTCGGATCACACCGGCGCGGCCAAACCGCCCAGGAAGCTCCGCTTCGACACTGAAAGACGGCTCCGTCACGTTGTGTATTCAATCAATCGATGCGGGCGGTGTCCTCATACCTGATAGCCAGACGCCGTACAGGCAAATTTTCTTGCAATCCCAAGACCGCTGCTGGGTGGCCCCCCATACTCTGTGGGACGGTCCGCCGATCTTGACGGTCCGCGTCAACAAAAGGAGACAGTGGTGAAGCGTGGGTTCGTGGTCGCCGTCGGCGGCGCGGCGATTGTGATCGCCGGTCTGGCTGGCTGTTCGTCGGAGAAGAAGTCCGATACCAGCGGGGCGACGTCCTCGGCTGCGTCAGCGCAGGGCAAGAGCACCGTCACGATCGACGGCAAGGACCAGTCCATTCAGGGCACCGTTGTCTGCAGCACGATGGGCGACAACGTCAACATCGCGATCGGCGACGCCACCACTGGCATCGGTGCGGTGGTCAGCTCAGGCGACAGCCCAGCGGTTCACTCGGTCGGCCTCGGCAACGTCAACGGCGTCACGCTGGGATTCCAGGAGAACGCGGGCCAGGGTGACGCGAAGGCCGAGAAGGACGGCAGCACCTACAAGATCTCCGGAAACGCGGTAGGCGTGGATATGGCCAACCCGATGCAGCCGGTGAACAAGCCCTTCGAGATCGAGGTCTCCTGCCCGTAGCCAGGCACTGATCGTTCGACACGGCGGCGACGTCCCCATCGGGGGCGCCGCCGTTGTCGTGCCAAGCCCGTTTGTCGCTCTGTGCCAGCATGGGCGACATGAACCCAGTCCAAACAGGCCGAATCGTCGGTGCTGCAGTGGTCACGGCTTTCGCGTTGATCGGCGCGCCCGCTCCGCTCACCGCCGCCGCACCGTGTCCCGACGTCGAGGTGGTGTTCGCCCGCGGCACCTTCGAGGCCCCTGGCGTCGGCGGCATCGGGCAGTCGTTCGTCGACGCCGTGCGCTCGACGGCCACTGGCAAGTCGGTGTCGGTCTACCCGGTGACCTACCCCGGTTTCTCACAGGGAGCATCGCCAACGACCCGATCTGCGCCGGCGAGGGCGACGGGGCCAATCACGCCCTCTACAACAAGAACGGCATGACCGATCAGGCCGCGACGTTCGTGGTGGGCAAGCTCTAAGCGTCGAGCGGGTTGGCGGCGATGCGCCTGGCTCCATCGTTGGCGATGGACGCGGCGGCCGCAGTGCCCGGCTTACGCGTGGCCTGATCTTCAAAGCAGGCCACGAACTCTGCCGAGAATCCTTGTCGGGGATAGCGAGCGAGGATCTCAGCCCTTGCCTCCGGCGTGAATTCCTCTGGCCGACGCCCGACTACGTCCCAGCTCGTCGCGACCTGCAGGAGGTGGGATTCCGGGTCGGCAGAGGCGGGCACGTCGTCGCGCATGTGCAGCACGATGATCTCCGCCGCTCGTGCCGCGCGGTCGACGGGCCACCCCGTCGCCACGCCGAAGACCCACGCCAAGTCGCCTCCAGCCACCTCGAAGGCGACGGTGTGGCTGTCGAACACCTCGGTGAGACCGATGTCGTGAAGCATCGCCGAGACGTAGTACAGCTCATCGTCGAAGGTGATGTTGTGCGCCGCAGCATACTTCGCTCCCCATAGATAGGAGCGCACGCAATGGTTGAGCAGCGCAGGCGAGTAGAACTTGGTGGCCACCGTAAGCGCGGCCGTGGCCGCAGGGGATTGCGGAAATCGTTCAGCTGTCATAGGCGCGCCCTTCGTTCCCAATAAATATGGAGAACGCTCGCCGGTTTGGAATCGATTCCGGCGAAAACCAATCAGGCGACCGGTGTAGGCCCTACTGAGCGCCTGCAGCGACCAGGATCGCGGCGTTCACCGCGGGGGTGTCTTTGCGAAAGCCGTCAACAAAGTTGACGCCTCGCGAAGGCGAGTACTCGATTACGCATCCCGCAGCTACAAACCGGGAATACGCTCCACCGCATGACTGCAGCAGAAGCTGTCATCCTGGTCGTCGGCTCACTCGTGTTGCTTACGGCGATGATGGCCTTGATGATCCGGGCCAACAACCGCGAGACCCGGATCATGCAACGCCGGCGCGAGGAATGGGAAGCCTCGCACCGCGGATTCCGCGCAAATTGAGCAAACCGCTTAAGCCCATAGCGCCTGCAATGATGTGGCCCGCGTGGCAGGAACCTAAGGGAGCGGTTAAATTACACCCGTGGCTGTTGGCGAGCAGTGGGTTCGGTCGGCACAAGCGGACGCCGAGCAGGCCGCGTGTCTAAGGCGAAGTCTTGCCGACGAACTGGAACAGACGCGATTGCAGCTTGCCCGCAGTAGCGGGCACCTCCGTCAGTGCACCGAAGGCCGTCACGTCGTCGGGCTCCGGGCGATGGCGCGAGCACGCGCCGAGGTTCGGGAGCTCAATGCGACTCAGCATGAACTCAGCCGAATGATCGCCGCGCTCGATCGACGGTTCAGCGGAACGTCGCCACATCAACGCTAGACCTCTCACGTGCTGCGGGCACGATTGGCCGAAATGGACACTCTAGGCCGTAGCTCTGTCCATCTCGGCCATCGGCTGATCGGGTCGGCCACCTTAGGCTCGTGTCATGACAGACACGATGACGGGCGCGCTCGAACTGCAGCAATGCCGCCGTATCGTCACCCAGATTCCCGGTCCCCGATCACTCGAGCTGGCCGCACGGCGCAGGGCCGCACTCCCTGCGGGCCTGGCCAGTAGCGCAGGGATCTACGCCGCCGCGGCGGGTGGCGGCGTCGTCGTCGACGTGGACGGCAACTCGTTCATCGATCTCGGTAGCGGCATTGCCGTCACGACGGTCGGAAATGCGGCGCCTGCCGTGGTGTCGCGCGCCACTGATCAATTGGCGCGCTACACCCACACCTGCTTCCTGGCGACACCCTACGAGCCGTACCTGGAGGTCGCCGAAACGCTGAACCGGCTGACCCCCGGCACACACGAGAAGCGCACCGCGCTGTTCAACACCGGCAGTGAAGCTGTGGAGAACGCGGTCAAATACGCCCGCGCCGCCACCGGGCGATCCGCGGTCGTGGTGTTCGATCACGCGTTTCACGGCCGCTCGCTGCTCACCATGTCGATGACCGCCAAGAACCAGCCCTACAAGCACGGCTTCGGCCCGTTCGCCCCCGAGGTGTACCGCGCACCGATGGCCTACCCGTTCCGGTGGCCGTCGGGTCCCGACAACTGCGCAGCCGAGGCCTTCAGCCAGTTCACTCAACTCGTCGATTCCCAGCTCGGCGCCGACGCGGTCGCCTGTGTCGTCGTCGAACCCATCCAGGGCGAAGGCGGATTCATCGTGCCCGCAGAGGGATTCCTGCGTTCGGTCGCCGACTTCTGTCGCGACCGCGGAATCCTTCTTGTCGCCGACGAAGTGCAGACCGGAATCGCCCGCACCGGCGCCTGGTTCGCTTGCGAGCACGAGGGCATCGTGCCCGATCTCATCACCACGGCAAAGGGATTGGCCGGCGGACTGCCGCTGGCCGCCGTCACCGGCCGCGCCGACATCATGGATGCCGCGCACGCCGGCGGAATCGGCGGCACCTACAGCGGCAACCCCGTCGCGTGCGCGGCAGCCCTCGGCGCGTTCGAGGAGATCGAGAGGGGTGATCTCCTCGTCCGCGCCCGCACCATCGGTGAACTGATGGTGCACGAACTTCAAAGCATCGCCGCCACCACCGACGTCATCGGCGAGATCCGCGGCCGCGGTGCAATGATCGCCGCCGAGTTGATCGTGCCGGGTACCCGCGAGCCCAACCGCGATGCCGTAGCGGCGCTCGCGCGCCACTGCCACGACAATGGCGTATTGACTCTGACTGCAGGCACTTTCGGCAACGTCCTGCGGTTCCTGCCGCCACTGTCCATCTCCGACGAATTACTCATCGAGGCCTTCGACGTTCTGCGCCAGGGCTTCGCGACGCTCTGACCCCTTAGGAGTTCAACCATGACACTCGCCACCGCACCGGCTGCGAAGAAGGCCACCTACGCACCGCTGGAACTGTTCGACACCGACAGGTTGCTCGACGCCGATGAACGCGATATCGCGGCCACCGTTCGCAAGTTCGTCGAAACCCGGCTGAAGCCCAACGTCGAGGAATGGTTCGAATCGGCCACGCTGCCAAGGGAACTGGCCAAGGAGTTCGGTGACCTCGGCGTGCTGGGGATGCATCTCGACGGCTACGGGTGCGCCGGAACCAACGCCGTCAGCTATGGCTTGGCGTGCATGGAGCTGGAAGCCGGCGACAGCGGGTTCCGCAGCTTCGTATCGGTGCAGGGTTCGTTGTCGATGTTCTCCATCCACCGGTATGGCTCTGAGGAACAGAAGAACGAGTGGCTGCCGCGCCTGGCCGCAGGCGACGCAATCGGCTGCTTCGGCCTGACCGAACCCGACTTCGGCTCCAACCCCGCCGGCATGCGCACGCGCGCCCGCCGCGACGGGAGCGACTGGGTGCTCAACGGCACCAAGATGTGGATCACCAACGGCAACCTCGCCGACGTGGCCACCGTGTGGGCACAGACCGACGACGGTATCCGCGGCTTCCTGGTACCCACTGACACACCGGGATTCACGGCCAACGAGATTCACCGCAAGCTGTCGTTGCGCGCCTCGGTGACCTCCGAACTGGTACTCGACAACGTCCGGCTACCTGCATCGGCGCAGCTGCCCCATGCCAGTGGCCTGTCCGCACCACTGTCGTGTCTGAACGAGGCCCGTTTCGGCATCGTGTTCGGAGCTTTGGGCGCCGCCCGCGACAGCCTGGAAACCGCCATCGCCTACGCGCAGTCACGCGAAGTCTTCGACAAGCCACTGACCAACTACCAGCTCACGCAGGAGAAGCTGGCCAATATGACCCTCGAACTCGGCAAGGGTCTGCTGCTGGCTATCCACCTTGGCCGCATCAAGGACGCAGAAGGGGTGCGACCCGAACAGGTCAGCCTGGGCAAGCTCAACAACGTGCGCGAAGCAATCGCGATCGCCCGCGAGTGCCGAACGCTGTTGGGCGGCAGCGGAATCACACTGGAGTACTCGCCGCTGCGACACGCCAACAACCTGGAGTCCGTCCTGACCTACGAGGGCACCTCCGAGATGCACCTGCTGTCCATCGGCAAGGCGCTCACGGGCGTGGCGGCGTTCCGCTGATGACCGCGACGCTGCAGCACCTGGTTGCCGGCCGCTGGTACGCGGGTGCCGGCGACACGCTGCGAAGCCTGAATCCCGCCCACCCGGCCATCACGATCGCCGAGGGCGGTGTGGCCGGTGCCACCGACGTCGACGGCGCCGTCGCTGCGGCAGCCGAGGCCGGCTCGTCGTGGGCCGCCACCCCGATCCACCAGCGGGGTGCGGTGTTGTCGGCGGCGGCAGACATCGTGGAGCGCAATGCCGATTCCTGGGGCGTCGAACTGGCCACCGAGGAAGGCAAGACCAAAGCCGAGGCGGTCGGTGAGGTGCGACGCGCCGCGCAGATCCTGCGGTACTACGGCAACGAGGGCGACCGGCAGACCGGCGAGATCTTCGCGTCGCCCCGCGCGGGCGAGCAGATTCTGGTGACGCGCAAACCCGTCGGCGTGGTCGGCGTCATCACCCCGTTCAACTTCCCCATCGCGATCCCCGCGTGGAAAATCGCACCCGCACTCGTGTACGGCAACACGGTCGTGTGGAAGCCCGCGAGTACCGTTCCGCTGTTGGCGATTCGGCTCGCCCAGGCGCTGTGCGACGGCGGACTGCCCGCCGGAGTGCTCAACCTGCTCATCGGCGGGTCCGACATCGGCGATGCGATCGTCGGCCACGGCGGCATCGATGCCGTCACCTTCACCGGTTCCACCGGGATCGGGCGACGCATCGCCTCGACCGCCGCGGCCCGCGGCGTACCGGTGCAGGCCGAGATGGGCGGTAAGAACGCCGCGGTGGTTCTCGACGACGCCGATATGGACCTGGCTCTCGAGCAGGTCATGCTGGGCGCATTCCGCTCCACCGGCCAGAAGTGCACCGCCACTTCACGATTGATCATCACCGACCGCATCGCCGACCGTTTCCTGGAAGCTCTCACCAAGCGCGCGCGTGCGCTGATCGTCGGCGATCCCACTGAGGAAAAGACCCAGATGGGACCGGTGGTCAACGAGTCGGCATTGAAGTCGATCCAAGCCGGTATCGAGGGCGCAGCTGCGCAGGGGGCGACAATGCTCACCGGTGGAGAGCCGTACACCGAGGGTCCGCTGACCGATGGCTACTTCGTGGCGCCGACCATCGTCGAACTCGACGGGACGGCCGCCGACATCTGGACCGACGAACTGTTCGGGCCCGTCCTCGCGGTGCGCCGCGCTTCCGATGCCGACGAGGCGATCAATGCAGCGAACGACAGCGAGTTCGGGCTCTCGGCAGCGATCTTCACCCAGGATCTCACCCGGGTGCTGCACGCTGTCGATCAGATCGATGTCGGTGTGCTGCATGTGAATTCCGAATCAGCGGGCGCTGACCCACATGTCCCGTTCGGTGGTGCCAAGAAGAGCGGTCTCGGTCCCAAAGAGCAGGGTGGTGCGGCGCGGGAGTTCTTCACTCACACCACCACGGTGTACCTGCGCGGCGGAAGGCCTGGAGCATGACGTCGCAGGGCGCCCTCGGCGGGATCCGTGTCGTCGACTTCAGTCGGGTGCTCGCCGGACCGTACGCGACGATGATGCTCGGCGACTTTGGCGCGGAGATCATCAAGATCGAGCGCCCCGGTACCGGCGATGACACCCGACATTGGGGTCCGCCACACGACTCAGAGGGTGTTGCAACGTATTTCAACGCGGTCAACCGCAACAAGCACTCGGTCGCGCTGGACCTCACCGATCCTGACGACCTGGTGCGCGCACGTGACCTGGTCGCCGGGGCCGACGTCGTGGTGGAGAACTTCCGGCCAGGCACCATGGAGAAACTCGGGCTGGGGTACGACGATCTGCGCGCCATCCGTCCCGACATCGTCTACTGCTCGATCACCGGGTTCGGCCGCGACGGCGGAGCCGAACTACCGGGTTATGACCTACTGGTGCAGGCGGTCGGCGGTCTGATGAGCGTCACCGGTACCGAGCCCGGGAGTCCCACGAAAGCTGGTGTGGCAGTGGTCGATGTGCTGGCCGGACTGCACGCGTTGAGCGGTATCCTGGCCGCGCTGGTACACCGCGAAAGGACCGGCGAAGGTCAGCGTGTTGACACCAACCTGCTCTCGGTCCTGCTGTCCTCCCTTGTGAATCAGGCCTCCGGCTACCTGGGGGCAGGCGCAGTTCCCGGCATCATGGGCAACCGGCATCCCAGCATCACCCCCTACGAAACCTTCGAGACCGCCGACCGTCCCATTGCGATAGCCGTCGGCAACGACAAGCAGTTCAGAGCCTTCGCCGCCGCAATCGGCCAACCCGGGCTGGCCGACGACCCGCGGTTCGTGACCAACCCGCTGCGCGTGGCCAACCGGGATGCCCTGTGCGCCTCGCTCGAACCTGCGCTGAAGTCGAACGGCGCCGACCACTGGTACGCGGAGCTGACCGCCGCCGGCGTCCCGGCCGGACCCATCAACGATCTCGCGGAAGCCTTCGAGTTCGCCCGCAGGCTCGGCATCGAGGCGACCGTCACAGTGCCCGACAGCCCCACTCCCCAGGTCGCCAATCCGATCACTCTGTCAGCCACACCCGTCACCTACCGCAACGGGCCGCCGCGTCTCGGGGACACGCCGTCATGAACTTGTTCTGATAGCCAACAACTTCCGCGCATGGATGGCCAGCCAGAGTTGAGTGCGCGTATCGGCCGATTGCAGATCGTCGGCCAGCAGTTCACTAAGGCGCTGAAGACGGTTGCGCGTGGTATGACGATGAACGCCCAGACTCGCGGACGCTGCTTCGATCTGACCGTTATGGGTCAGGAATGCCGCCAGGGTGTCGACCAATTCCTCGCCCTGCTCGGCCAGTGGATCCAATGGCGATGCAAGGACACGTAGTTCGGCGGTGCTGCGGCCGCCGAGCATGATGCCGAAAGCCCCGAGGTCGGTGAATTCGGTGAGGGCGCCTGCGGCGCTCGAGCGTACGGCGATACGCGCCTGCTCCAACCCGACGTCCAGCTCGCCGAAGCGCATGGGCTGGCTCATGCCGCCGCGGGGGCCGTCGAGTTCGGTGAGAACACCTGCGATGCGCCGCTTACTTCCAACGGCGGACACGACGATCACGACCTCTTCGTCGATCTGAGCCATCAGGTAGGGCCCCGAGGCGGCTAGGACTCGGCCCAGGTCCTGTTCGGCGGCCAGTACCGGACCCGCGCCGTCGAGTGACACCACCACCACGTCACCGTTGGGGTCGAATCCGAAGTACCGCAGCACGCCGGTGTCGACGGAACCGGAGCCGCGCAGCATCTCGCTCGTCACCGCAGTGCGCAGCCGCTGCTCGGCGTCGACTACACGGGCAGGCTTCTCCAGCGCGATCGAGATCAGTGACACCGCATGCGCTACAAGCAGACGGTCGGAGTTGGACAAGGGGTGTGCCGACCGCACCGCCAGGTGGCCGCGAATCGGCTGGGCGGCACGGAGTTTCTGCACAGTGACAAAGGCGTCCCCGTCAGCCGTGACCAGGCCCGCCTGCCGCGCAGCACCGTGCAGATCACCCAGGACCGCGCTGAGCCGTTCCTGTTCGGCCCCGCCTGCAGCCAACACCCGCCCATGGGTATCGGCCACCACCACTGTCGCGGACAAAGAGTCGGCAAGAGCGCTGACGACGCCGGGGATACCGTCCCGCAATGTTGCCCTGGCGAGCACCTCCTGCTGCTCGACCACGCGCTGCACTGACTGCAGCTCGTCGGCTTTGAGTGCGTCGACGACCACGCGTGCGATCGCGATGAACGGCGTTGAGGCGGGTACCTCCAGCACCGGCAGTTCGAATTCATCACCTGCGGCAAGGACTCCCGCGGGCACAGCAGAGAACGTGCTGCCAGTATCGACGGCCAGGGCGGCGGTGCCTGCGGACGCCAGGCGTGCGACGTAATCGAACTGTGTCGCGTCGTCGATCCCCACGTTGATACCCGTGGTCATCACCAGCTCGCCACCGTCGAGATACGGTGTGGGATCTGCCAACTCGATGGCGTGGGCCCACGTGATCTCCCGGTCGGCGGCGTGCTTCCCCGCGACCAGTGACAGCCCGAGGCTCTCGACCTGAGCCAAGCCGCGCGCGGTGATCGCCATGCCGCTATGGTGCCAGCTACGCGACGCGGTCCTGACGGGTTTGTTCGGCTGCTTCGACGAATGCGCTGAACAGTCGCATCCGGTCCGCATACGATCCGTCCTCGTCCTCGGGGTGCCATTGCACGCCGAGGTACCAGCGCTCGGGATCCTCGATGCTTTCGACGATGCCGTCCAGTGCTCGCCCCGCCACCACCAGTCCCGCTCCGACGCGGTCCACGGCCTGATGGTGACCGTTACGCCCGATCACACGATCCGTACCCAGGATGGCCCACAGGCGGGTGCCCGGAGTGATGTCGATCGGCTCGTCACAAAGACCGGGTCACCAGGTGCGCCATGGTGCATCGCGAAGTCGACGATGTCGGGCACGATGGTGCCGCCGCGGGCGACGTTGAGCAATTGCACTCCCCGGCAGATTCCGAAGACCGGAACGTCGGCGACCTCGGCGGCCGCGATCGCGGTGAATGCATCGCGGTCGGCACGCGCATCCACACCGTAGGCGGTGGGGTTGGGGGTGGTGACGCCGTAGCAGGCGCCGTCGATGTCGCCGCCGCCGAGCATCAGGAGTCCGTCGAACTGGGCCGTGCCGGAGGGCTTCTCGAGCTCGTCGGTGGAATCCCACAATTCGTAGGAGGCACCAAGCTCCACCAAGGTGGTAAGCGCCGTCCTGGTGAATCGCTTGACAAGCCCGATGTCCTCGGCTCCGATGCCGGGGAAGTTGAGCGAACCGATGACGCAGATATGCGCGCGCGGATTCTCCGGCATCGGAAGGTCCGGCATCACATCCTCGAGCAGCACCCGATCACCGTCGGTCACTTCGAGTCCTTTCGTTTGCGGGCGCGGGCGATCAGGTCAGCGAAGAGTGCCGCGTCGGTGTCTGACGTGGCGTGGCAGTCCTCAGGATGCCACTGCACGGCGACGATGTCGGCGTGCTGGTGCTCGACAGCTTCGGCGACGCCGTCGGCGGCCACGGCGGTGACCGCGAGGCCAGCGCCAACCGATCGATGGCCTGCCTCGAAGCCTACGGCGACGTCGCCGAAGAGGTTCCGAACCCGGGGCGGTTGATCCCCAAGGCCATGCGCCGCACCATCTACATCGGCGGCGCCGCAGCAACTTTCGTCTGCCTGGCCCTGGTGTTAGCCGTCACCGACATCCCAGCCGTGATCGCCGGGGAGGACACAGATCCGGTGAGCACGGTGTTGAACGACGCCTTCGGCACCACGGGCGCCCGCATCGTGTTGTTCGTCGTGCTCATATCGTTCCTGTCCTGTGCGATGAGCCTGCAGGCCGCCGCCAGCCGACTGGCCTACTCGTATGGCCGCGACGACATGATCATGGGCAGCTCGCTGCTGAAGAAGTTCTCGGCGACCCGCCACGTGCCGCCCTACGCGCTACTGGTGGCCGCCGCGGTGCCTGCGTTGATCATCTTCGGGTCGAAATTCTCCACCGACGCCATCACCAAGATCATCAGCTTCGCCGCCTTCGGTATCTACCTGGCATTCCAGATGGTCGTGTTCGCGGCCCTGCGTGCACGGCTGAAGGGGTGGGTCCCCAGTGGCAAGTACACCTTGGGCAAGTGGGGTGTGGCGGTCAACAGTGGCAGCACTGGCTTACGGCGTCATCGCGATGATCAACATGGCGTGGCCGCGGACGCCCGATGCTCCGTGGTACGACAACTGGATCGTGGCGCTGTCGGCCTTGGTGGTTGTCGGAATCGGACTGGTGTACATGACGATTCACGCGCTGCACGACCGCAGCACTGCCCCTCGTGACGACGCCATCCCGAAGGCGTCCTGACTCGCCGGATTGTTCGGCGAACGTGAGGCCACTGCGAAATCGTCGACCAGTCTTCGCAGTAGCCTCACGCTCGTTGGGGCTGCTCTTTTCGCAAAAGCCCATGCGATGCCCGAGGCGCCGATTAATCTGTCGCAGCAAACTCCACAAACCGTACTCATCAGCGATAGCCAACGCACAGGAAAGGGACTAGCCGTGAACAGATCTCCTCGCGTCGCTGCCGCGGTGGCGGCCGCCACCGTCGGCATTGTCTTTGCCCCAGCAGTACCTGCGCTGGCCCATCCGCACGCGCCCGGCAAGCCGGGCTCACCCGGCATGTCCAACGGGTCATCCACCAACCCGAACTCCAGGCCGAATGTCGGTCCGCCTCGGAACGGTCCTAAAACACCTCGTGGCGGCATTTTCGACGACATCAAGGATCGGTTCGTGAACTTCTTCACGAACCGTGTGCACCCACCCTTCCATGGGTAGAAGGCTGCTGCTGGGCGCGTCGATATCGTGCGCGTTCGCGGCGGCAGCGCTCCGTTCAGCCGGATCAGCCCACGCAACCTGCTTGTCAGTCAACGGAATTGGCAATGGCGGCGGCTGTACCAGCACACCGACCAGCTTCGCGGTTGCGCTTGGCCCCGACTCGACAGCCAGCGCTCAAGGGCTGTTCAACAGTGCCATTTCTGTCGGCGTGGATGCCAAAACGACCTCAACGGGTGTCGGCAATTTCGCCGCCGCGGTCGGAAACCCCGGCGTCAACGGATCCGTCATGACCGTCGTTCCCACGGACGCAGTTGCAAAGGGCACCTTCAATAGGGCCATCGCGGTCGGCAACGGTAGCGGCTCAGCGGCGATCGGCACCAACAACAGGGCGTTTCTGCTGAGCAACGGCAATGACGCGATCGCGGGCGGCAGCGTCCCTCCACCGTTTACGCCGGGCAAGAACAACACCGCCTTCACGTTGGGCAACTTCAGCAGTGCATCGGCGATTGGCAACCACAAACTCGCTGGGGTCTTCGGCAATCACAAGACCAAAGTGAACAGCGTCGGCTAGGTCCGACCCGCAGTATTGGATGCGGGGGCCGATGAGGCGTGCTCGACTTCGTCAAGGGGGATGTAGATCGGCGAGTGTCCACGCGGTGCCGTGGACGCTTGATCAAGTGTTGCGCGACGTTGTACGAGCTGCCGATCGGCATCCGAGTGTGGTGTCGGCGCCTAATCACGGACGGAGTCGTAAACTGTGCGTTCGCTGAAAGGCCGCTGACGCTCTGACTAGGCAATGCTCCGCATCAATTAAAGCTAAGGGCCCCAAAATAATTCGATGCGCTGACACAAAAAATTCATTTCCAACGTGAACCGGTTGATTCCCTCCATCGTGTCCAGAATGTAACTGCAGATAGGGGAATATCATGAAACGCGCCATCATCGTGCCAGCCTTGGTCACCGCGTTCGTCGCACTGTCGCCCGTCGGCGTCGCCCTCGCCGACAACCCACACTCCGGCCCGCCCGCTGGCAGCGGCGGCCAACCGAGCAAGTCAGAGGGTGATAACCCCACCTTGATACCGCCAGGCCACAACACCGCCGGATTCGCTCACGCGGCGTTGGTTTACGCCAACCCGACCTCCACGGGGGGACTGGCTAGCGGCAACTCCCACGTAGTGAGCCAATACGACGTCGCCGGCTTCCAGTGCAGCCAGCACCCTAATTGCCCCGGTCCTAAGTAAGTAAGGCGCTACACCCTCACCCGGGCCCGGCCAGTGCTCCCGCGACATCTGCGAAAGTGATGCGCTAGCTGTCGCGTAGGCGCTCGCAGCCTCCGCCCCGCCATGCGCGCCTGGCCTACAGCCCTGCGAAGCAGGGGTCCCGGTTGTCCTGGTTCCCTTGGTTGCCCTGGTTGCTCTGCCGGATCGACGTGTCTCGGGTCGAATAATGCGCTGTCACACCGTCATAGGTGATCTGCACGCTATCGGCATGGATACCGACCGGATAATTCTCGGTGAGATGGGTGGTGAACGCGTCTAGCGCAGACTGCACGATTTCGCTGGGCAGCAACAAACCCAGCCCGGTGACATCGACCACCTGCAGCGCTATTCGTCCGTCTGTAACCTGCGGTTTGGTGGTGACATCACCCAGGTTGCCCTGCAGCTTGATGGTGCCGTCGTCCGGGTTGGTCTGGACCCCGGTGACCAAACCACGCAACGGCGTGATCGCGTCCTGGATGCTCTGCTTCATGCCGTCGGCAGACCAGGTGATCATGGCGTCTAGGGCTCCCACGGTGCGCACGGCGTCGCCGTCCAACCGGACATCGTCGATCCACACGTCGGCCTTCATGCCTCGGGCGTTGCCGATCCGATTGCCGGCCGTGTGGATCGAGATGTTCCTGTAGTGGTCGGTCGCGAGCTGAAGCAGAAGCGGCGTCGCGCCGAACGAGACACTCGCCTTGTCGTGCACCAAGCATTCGGTGGCGGCCGCCACCACGCGCTCGGCGCGGTGACGGGCGTACAGCTCACTGGCGAGCAGGCCGGCGGCGACTAAGCCGATCATTATCACCGCGATCAGGACTATCGACTGCGGATTGCGCAGGCGGATGCGTCCGGAACCCTTCGATGTCGGGGGGCCCGGCAGTGGGCCGTAACCAGGCTGGCCTGCTGGCGGCGGGGGATGCTCTGCCATACCTTTATCGTGGACCCGCCCAGCTGACAGCCTCGTGTGTAGCTGGCTAAGTCTGCTGAATCGTCGTCCTTGTAGTGGCGGAGGGGTTGGCGGGCGTCGCCTCTGCTGGTCAGCCGGCCTTCTGCCCGAGGCTGGCAGTTCTGTTCAGGTCCCCGACGGGGGCCTACGTCGCGGGGAGCTTCAGTTTGGGCGGCGGATAAACCGACCGTGCAATCGTCGCTGAAGTCCACCCGATCCACCACCCGGCGCCGATCAAGAGGAAGGTGTGCAGACGATTGGGGTGCACAACTGCAACAACACTCAGAATTACAGCCCACACGGCTGCGCAACCGATGCTGTAACCCGTGTAAGTCTTGCGCCACGACATGACAACAAGGCTAAGCCCGATAATCAGCTAAATTGTTGCCCTTGTAGTCGCCTAGACCCCAGCCGATTGAGAACGCTCGGGTCAGCCCGCTGGCTGATTCGAGCGGTAAGTCCGGGCAACTCGCTACGATCTGCCCGTGCATGGAGCAGTGACAGTTCACATGGAAGCGCCCGCGCTGGAAATCTGGACACTCGTCGCGGACGTCCGGAATACCGGGCGATTCTCGCCGGAGACGTTTGACGCGGAATGGCTCGACGGAGTTACCGAACCCGCGGTGGGTGCTTGGTTGGTCATGTCAAGCGTAACGAGATCTCTACTGGACGACCTGCCGGGTGACCGCGTGCGAGCCGGGTCGCGAGTTCGGTTTCGCCGTGCTGCTCGGCAACCGCGCAGTCAACAACTGGCACTACAAGTTCACCCCTAACGGCAGCGGGACCGACGTGACCGAGTCGTTCCGGATTCCTGTTCCGCCTCTGTTGCGGGCGACGTCGTTTAGGGGGTATCTGCGGAGGCGCCGAAACATGCGCGACATGCGCACCACACTTGAACGCATCAAGGACGTCGTCGAGGCTTGACCCCTAGTCACGCCGCGGACGCCAGAATCAGGGAAGCTGAGGCGAACCGAGACGGGCGCGATCACACCAGGAGTGAGGCCGAACGGCGTTCGACGCCTACCTCTGCCATTTGCGTGCGCTTGTAGTCACATGGACGCTCGCGATTACTCTCGCACCTGTCGAGTGACGAGGCCCTTAGTGAACCGGGAATCGACAACGCACCAGGAATCGACCTGATCACCTTGTCGTTCGTCGCCGTAGTAGACGCGATACCCCTCGATGACCGTCCTGTCGCCATCTGAGTGCTTGTGAGTGACACTCGTTGTGCCGTCCGCTGTTCGGGTGACGGTGAACCACTGACCCGACTCGGGATCTTGGATCGTGTCACCCTCTTGGATCTCGGCCAGCGGCACTTGTTCTGTTACATGTTCTGAACTCATTACCGTCCTCCCGGATCGTCGCGAAGGTCGGCGATCACCTTGAGGATTCTCCCGCCACCGGCACCCGTCAATCAAAGATTTACCGCTGCTGGTCGCAAACTTCCAGATCTGCCGACCTCCGCGGTTTAGTCGCGTTCGCGGGGTCCGCAGACCAGGGCGGACGATATTGCTGTACTGGTCCGCTCGCAGTGTGCGCTGGGTATGGTCCGGCGCATGCCGCTGTATTACGTCGATCCGAACAAATAACGCGGCCTCTTGTATAGGGCCTTTGTCCGCATTGGGCGCACCCGCCTCGGCCTGGCGTACGGACTCCGTGTCGCCCCCCGCATCGACCCATGGTTATACCGTGCGACCGGCGGGCGGTATCCCTCAATCTTGGGCACGGTTCCGTCGGCCCCGCTCATGACGACGGGTGCCAAATCGGGTCAGCCGCGAGAGAGCCAGCTCACCTACTTCCACGATGGACCTGATCCAATACTGATCGCCTCATACGGCGGAGGACCCAAAAACCCGCAGTGGTATTACAACCTGAAGGCGAACCCCGAATGCCAATTCGGCGACGAGAAATTCGTGGCGGCGGAGGTCACCGACCCAGACGAGTATGCGCGCCTATTCGGGCTCGCTGAGCGGGTCTACGCGGGTTACGGCGACTATCGCGTCAAGACGGCGGCCATTGGTCGTCATATCCCCGTCTTTCGGCTCAAGCGGCGTTAAGAGGAGTGGGCCAGTCGCGCGTTATCGCTTTCGCGAGAATGAAATCCGCGCAGCGCTCGCCGATCATGATCGACGGGGCGTTGGTGTTCGCACGGGGAATCTCGGGTAGCGCAGAGGCATCCGCGACGCGCAGGTTGTCCACGCCTCGAACGCGCAGATTCTCGTCGAGGGGGCTATCAGCGTCACTGCCCATCGCGACGGAGCACGCCGGATGGCTGGTGGTTTTCGCGGTGTTCCTGATATAGGTCTCGATATCCTCACCCCGGCCTGGAACGAGCTCGCGCTCAACGGTCGACGCGATCGGCTCGGTCGCGATGATCTCGCGTGTGCGCTGCATCGCACGCACGAGCGCCTCGATATCCTCGCGCTCGGTGAACTGGTTCATCCGGATCGCCGGTGGTACAGCGGGATCCGATGAACGAATCAAGACACTTCCGCGGCTCTTGGGTGTCCAATACGAGTGCCCGACTGACACCGCGGGCGCGAATCTTCCACCCCGGGGTTCGGCCCGAGCGTCGGCAGGAGTGAAGATCAGCTGAACGTCGCATGCCGGGACGTCGACCGTCGACCGGATATGGGCCAGCGCCTCACCGCCGTTACTGGCGAGCTTGCCACTGCGACGTAACAGCCACTGCAGCAACCACTTTGGGTTGGAGACATCCGCGAGGCCGACATAGCCGGGTGCGAGGGACCACACCGCCCACGTCAATGGGTGGTCAGTCAAGCCCTTACCGACACGGGGGCTGTCGACAAGCGGGGTGACCCCGACCCGGCGGAGATGATCCGCCGGACCGATACCTGACAACTGTAGGAGCTGCGGCGTGCCGAAAGCGCCTGCGCTCAGGATGATCTCCTGGTTGGCGAATGCCTGGTGCGCGCGTCCGCGACGGCGGTATTCGACTCCGACGGCACGACCGTTGCGGATGATCACATGGTCGACCAACGCCTTGGTGACGACGGTCAGGTTCTTCTCCCGTCGCAGGTAGCCGCGCGCGGCGCTCCAGCGTTGGCCCTTGTGAATGTTGACCGGCGTGATCGCCGCACCGTCGAGTTCGGGTCCGCCGACCTCGTCGTTAGCGGCGACGCCCGCCGCCCGCGCTGAGGCGACGAATTGATGAGACAACTCGTCGGGATACGGCGAGCGGGTGATGTGCATCGGACCGTCCTCGATCCGAGTGAACACCGGCGCCACGTCATTCCAGCCCCAGCCGGGCAGCTGCCAGCCGTCGTAGTCCAGATTGCTGCCCTTGATCCAGAACATGCCATTCATCGCACTGCAGCCGCCGAGGACACGACCGCGCGGTTGCGCGATGCGCCGATCGGCACAGCCGGGCTCCGGTTCGGTCTCGTACGCCCAGTCCAGCGACGTCCCGTACTGCATGGGCGCGAACAGCGGCGTCCGGATCGTGAATCGTCGGTCCGAGCCACCGGCTTCGATCAACAGCACACTCGCCGACGACTCAGCGGCCAATCGTCCCGCCGTCGCGCAGCCCGCTGAGCCAGCGCCGACGACGACGAAGTCAAAGCCCCTCATGGTTTTTGTCATGCAAAGGACTATCCGGTCGCCGCGACGAGTCTCCATCGGCCAATACGCCTAAATCGGCGGTGGCCGGACGCGTATGTACGCATCCCCATGCTCCAACAATTGGCGATTTCGCTGATGTTTCGGCGATCGACGTCACCGCATGCTGGCTAGCATGAGCGAAACTAGCTGGAAGAACCTGGACATGAGCGAGCTTCCGACTGGAACGGTCACGCTGCTGCTGGCCGACGTCGAAGGTTCGACGCGCCTGTGGGAGACCCAGCCCGACGCAATGAAGGCCGCCGTCGAGCGTCTCGACCAGACCTTGGCCGACGCGGTCGCCGCCCATCGCGGGGTACGCCCCGTCGAACAGGGCGAAGGTGACAGCTTCGTCATTGCGTTCTCCCGGGCCGCCGATGCGGTGGCCTGCGCGCTGGACTTGCAGCGAGCTCCATTGGCACCGATCAAGCTGCGCATCGGCGTGCACACCGGTGACGTACATATGCGCGACGAGGGCAACTACATCGGCCCGACGATCAATCGCACCGCGCGACTGCGGGACCTCGCCCACGGGGGCCAGACCGTGCTGTCGGGTGCGACGGAACCGCTTGTCGTCGACCAACTCCCACCTGACGTCACGCTTAACGACCTCGGCTCCCATCCGCTGCGTGACCTGCCCCGCCCCGAACGGGTCGCTCAACTCTGCCACCCCGATCTGCATAATGACTTCCCGCCGCTGCGCACAGCGAATGTCGTTGCGGCCGAGAATCTTCCGGTGCAACTGTCGAGCTTCATCGGACGCAAGGCAGAAATCCGCGGCATCCGCGAAGCACTCGCCGACAACCGGTTGGTCACACTGACCGGCGCGGGCGGCGCGGGCAAGACGCGCCTGGCAATACAGGTCGCCGCCGAGGTAGCCACCGAGTTCACCGACGGGGTGTGGTACGTCGACCTGGCGCCGATCACCGATCCCGCCATGGTGCCCGTGACCGCAGCGCGCGCGCTGGGCTTACCCAATCAGCCCGGCCAGCAGACTATGGACGTACTGCTGCGGTTCATTCGCGATCGCCGCATGCTGATACTCCTCGACAACTGCGAACATCTGCTCGACGCCAGCGCGGAGCTGGTTATCGCGCTGTTGGGCGCCTGCCCGGCGTTGACTTTGCTTGGCACAAGTCGCGAGCCGATCGGCGTGACGGGCGAGGTGAGCTGGCGGGTGCCGTCGTTGTCGCTCGCCGACGAGGCGATCGAGTTGTTCAGCGACCGCGCGCGCAGGACCAAGCCCGAATTCCGGGTCACTCCGGAAAACACCGAAGCCGTTACCGAGATCTGTCGCAGGCTCGACGGCCTTCCGCTGGCCATCGAACTCGCCGCGGCCCGGGTCCGTGCGCTGTCGCCTGCCGAGATCGTCGCCAGCCTGCACGACCAGTTCCGCCTGCTGACGGGAGGAGCGCGTACCGCTGTGCGCCGCCAGCAGACGTTGCGCGCATCGGTGGACTGGTCGCACGCGTTGTTGAGCGAGCCGGAACAGGTGTTGTTCCGAAGGCTGGCGGTGTTTTTCGGCGGATTCGATATCGACGCTGCGCAGGCTGTCGCAGCCGGCGCCGACGCGGAGCGCTACCACGTGCTCGACCAGCTCACGCTGCTGGTCGACAAGTCACTCGTGGTCGCCGAGGACACCCGACGTGGCACCCGGTATCGGCTGCTGGAGACCGTTCGTCAGTACGCGCAGGAGAAACTGCACGAGTCCCGCGAAGGTGACGACGTACGGATCCGTCACCGCGACCACTACACGGCGATGGCCGCCGTGCTGGACGCGCCCGCGGACAGCGGTTACCAAGAGCGCGTCGAGTGGGCCGAAGCCGAAATAGACAATCTACGAGCAGCTTTCGCCTGGAGCCGGGAAACCTCGGACACCGAGCTGGCGCTTGCGTTGGCGTCGTCGCTGCAACCGCTTTGGTGGACGCGGGGGCGCGTGCAGGAAGGACTGAACTGGCTGAGCGCGGCGCTTGCCGGCGAAAGCCCACCCAGCGCCCACGCATCGCCTGCGCGCGTGCGGGCTTCCGCGGACAGAGCGCTGCTCCTGTCGATGACAGGCTCGACCGAGGGCCGCGAAGAGGCAGAGCAGGCCCTGGCGATTGCACGGGAACTCGGCGACCCAGCGCTTGTGGTGCGGGCGCTGACCACGTGCGGTGCCCTTGCCAACCCGCGCGACCGTGAAGTTGGCCGACTGTTCTTCGCAGAGGCGACGGAACTCGCGCGCGAGCTTGGCGATTCCCGGTCGTTGGCGCAGATCATCGCCCTCGACTGGATGACCGGTCGCATAGCTTACGAACCCGCCGCGGCGGAAGTAGCTGCCGAGGAAGGACTTCGGATCGCGGAGGACATCGGCGACGGCTTCCTCTCTCGTCAGTTGCGGTATGTGCTGGGCTGGGCGCAGGTCCTCCGCGGCGACTTGATCGGGTGCGCCGCCCGACTCGGCGAGGTGGTCGAGGAGTCCATCGCGGCCAACGATTTGGCGCTCACCCTGGCCGCGTCGTCCACGCGAACATTCGTGCTGGCTTACCTCGGAGATGTTGCGAACGCGCGGTCAAAGGCGGTTGAGAACCTCGAACGCGTATCCGAGTCCCTTGAGTACAACATAGGAATTGCCCACTCAGCCTTGGGCACCGTTCACCTGGCTACGGGTGATGCGTCCGCGGCGTGGAAAGCATATGAAGCCGCGCGCGAGCGCACCTTGATGGATCCCATGACCGCGGGGATTTACACCTGGGCGCCGCTTGCTCCGCTGACATGCGGCGATCTCGCCGCTGCCCGTCGCTGGGCCGATGATGTCGTGTCAGCGACCACGCACTGGAGTCTTGGGGCGGCCTTGACATCGCGGTCACGTGTGGAGATCGCCCAAGGTGAGCTTGACGCCGCAGAACACGATGCATACGACGCGCTCGACCTGGCTACGCGCCACGGCGGTGATCTGGTACTCCCGTTCGCACTCGACTGCCTCGGCGCCGTAGCCGCTCGAAGTGACAACCACATACTGGCGGCACGCCTTTTCGGCGCTGCGGACGCAGCCCGCCACCACATGAGCATGGTGCGCTTCAAGATTCTAGACGAGAGCGATGAAGCCACCATTGCTGCGCTTCGTGATGCTCTGGGTAAGAACGACTTCGACGCAGCATGGGCGGAGGGTGCGGCGCTGTCCATTCCGGAAGCCATCGCCTATGCACAACGCGGTCGTGGTGAACGTAAACGCGCCAGCAGCGGATGGGCGTCGCTGACCCGCGCCGAGCTCGACGTCGTGAGACTAGTCAGCGAAGGCCTAGGCAACAAGGAGGTAGCCGCGCGACTGTTCGTTTCACCACGTACGGTGCAGGCCCATCTCACCCACGTCTACACCAAACTCGGCCTGACTTCCCGCGTACAGCTCGCCCAGGAGGCGGCCAAACGCGCCTAGCCGGCCGTCGAAAGCTATTGGCAGTGGCGGAGGGATTTGAACAACCCCTTGCGTGAATCGAGGACTTCGAGCTGGATGCCTGCCACGTCTTCAACCTCGCGAGCAGACCCGCCAGCGCGTCACCTTCCCCGATGTCGAGCATCACCTGGCCACACTCGCCGATCACTCCGGCGGGAGGCTTCCCGCTGGGATCGTGGCTACCCAGCAGAGGGCGTCGACCACAGTTTGTCGACGCTGATCTTCAACCGCGTGCTGAACGCGGCGAGATATTCGTTGCCCATCCCGATGCTGACGGCGTAGTCGTGGTACTTGGCCTGATATTGCTCGTCCGCGAGCGAATCGGCCCCGACCGCGTCGACCCGGGCCGCGCCGGCGATCACGACGGTCCCTCTGCCGTTGCCATCGGAATCCAGGTTCAGGCTGACCTGCGGGCGGGCCTTGATGTGCGCGATCTTCGCGGCTTTCGGCATCGAATACACGGTCACCTCGTTGCCGTCGAAGAAGAACCACACGAGCCGGGGTACAGGCTGGCCGGATTTCGTCACGGTGGTCAACCACACGTAGCGATCCGATTCGAGCCTGCGGGAAACCTCTTGCGTCAGTTCGACTGTCATGATCGCGAATGTAGTCCTAACCAGTAGCGTTTCCACTGCGGCGCGCCTCCTGGCCGCCGGAACTCTGTCGAGGACGAACGGCGCGGCAGACCGCATCAGGGTCGGGAAGCGGATCGGTCAGGTGCTGGCTGCGAGTCCAGTTCAGGCCAGTCGCCTTGTGGGTCAAGGCCGTCGCAGTCGTCCCACGCCTCGTGGCGTCGGTCGCGCGGGGCGATGATGCGGCGTCGCAGCTCAAAGAGCAACTCCTCGGTCGCGGCGCGGGAGAGGGCGTCTCTTGCTGTGTGGGCCAGTGGGGCGGAAGTGGGGCGACGCAGTTCGACCACGGTTTCTTTGGGTTCCCCGCCAGTGAGGATGGTGTCAATGCTGCCCGGGGCCCAGGCCAGCTTGTTCTCCAGCATGGCGTAGGTACCGGGGTTGGCCCTGCGAACGCCGTGCTCGATGTCCGCCAGGGTGCGCGCGGTGAACTGCAGGCTGTTGGCCAGGTCGGTGCGGTTGCGGTAGCCCAGCGCCACGCGTCGACTCACGACGTAGTGGCCGAGGCGTGCCAGGTCGCGTCGGTCCATGCAGCGATCATGACGCATCAGGACGGAAATGTCGAGCCGCTATGTCTACTTCATTCCATCTATTGCCTGAACCGGCTCCACCAGCGCAATACCGTCGTAAGCCTCAGCGAACCCGTACGCCGGGTCAGCGTCGAGGCAAATGCGCTCGATGCGGTAGTTCTCACCGCTGCCCGCCGTCCCCGCGTACACCGCCGTCATGCCGACTCTCCGTCTCCGCTGGTGGTTGGGCTTTTAGAGTCGCCTGCACCCCGATGGCCACGCCCGACAAACCGGTGGGGAAACAACGTGGTGGCGACCGACGAAAGTTCGTGCTCGCCAGTCTTGCCATCGGTCCTGCTGTGAGGCGTATCACTCGGAGATTGTTACCACATTATTGACATAATTGCCATCTGCTTCCTATCGTTGCATGCACCTGGACGACAGAAGGCAGGGCTTGACATGTTGAAACGATTGCTGATGATCGGGGCCGTCGCGGCCTCGATCAGCGTTGGCAGCTGCGTGGGTGTGGGTGCCGCGTCGGCCGACACCACGACCGATCAGGCGTTTCTGCTCACGCTCAACATGTATCGCGTGCCCACGGACGACATGAGCAACCGCGAACTGCTGACCGAGGGCCAAGCCGTATGCGCGTACCTCAAGCAGCCCGACACCTTCTTTGCCGAGGCGGGCCTGCAACTAATGCACATGCACCCGAGCTGGAGCGTAGACGACGCTGCCCACTTCGCAGGCGCGGCGACGGGCGCGTGGTGTCCCGACCTTGGACCATCTGGGGCCAGCACCGAGACGACCACTGAACAGCCGACGACCACTTCGCCACTGTCGTCTACATCGTCGCGGCAGGTAAGCCTGCCAGGGACCGACGCGCAGGGCTTTGTGGGCTACCCCGGCGCTCGATGCGACCCCGGAAGCTCTCCAGTTGTTATGGCCCGCACAACCCGATCGGTACTGGTGGTCTGCCAAATCGGGCCCGCGAACTACTACTACCGTGGTCTTCGGCTCAGCGACAGCGCCAGCATTGAACTCGCCAACGCGGTGCGCTCATCGCACGGATTCGACGTCACCAATCCGGTCGATGGAACGCGGTACCAGATACGAGCCACCGACATCTCAATCACGTCGCCAGGCGGTCAAGTGTCCTCAGAGTCAATGATCCAATACGCGGCGAGCTGACCCCACCCGCAAGGGCCGCCCCGAGCCGTCGACGTAGTCCGTCCGCTCTACTCGACGCCCACCTTCGGCCCGGAGCGCGTTGAGGCGCTGGGGAATTGAGCTAACCGAGGGCCAACCGACACTCGGCAAACAAAAGGAAGAACACAATGAAGAATCAGATCAAGGCGGCCCTGGTCGCCGGAGCGGGAGCAGCCGCCATCGCCGCAGCGCTGAGCGGGGCGGGAACGGCCAATGCGTCCTGTGCCTCACTCAACGGCACCGGCATCGGTAAGGGCTGCACGTCCGGTGGCGGCGGCGTCTCGGTGGGACTGGGCCGCAACGCCGAGGCCGTGGCCTTCGGACCCGGCACGCTCGCGGTGGCCGTTGGCAATCCCGGCCCCAACCCGTTCTACGACAACGCCGTGCTGCCGACCAAGGCCGACGCCAGGGGTATCAACAACGTCGCGGTGGCCGTCGGCAACGGCAGCCGGGGCGGGGCGTGGGGAACCAACAGCGTCGGCGTCGTCATCGGCAACGGCAGCAACGCGTTCTCCTACGGCGGGAGCACGGCACCTCCGAACCAGCACCCGTTCGGGGGCAACAACAACATCTCGGTGACGGTGGCCAACGGTGCCGAGGCCGGGGCGGTGGGCAATGGACAGTTCTCCACGGCCTTCAGCAGCGGTCGCCATCTGAACAACGGGTGGAAGCCATCGAGTAGCTAACGGTCCATTCACCGCCTTAGCGGGCGGCAACGGCCGCGCCCCACGTCGGGCACGACAAGTTCACCCCGGTCCTACCGCAAGTAGGCCGGGGTGATCGTCGCGGCCTCTGGGCAGGCAAGCGTCTTGACGGACGTATGGCCAGGTTCGCCTTCGAGGACCCGACAGCACAAAACCGTGCCCAACAACGTTTAGGAAACTAAATAGCATGAAATACTAACTAAGAGAACGAGATTCACATCAATGAGTACCCCAACACCATCCCCTTCAGGCGGGTGGCATCCACAACAGCAACAGCCATATCCGTATCCGGTGCAACAGCAGCTCGCACCAGCTAGGTACACAATCCACTACGGGTTCTCACTCCTCGCGATTTTTTCGCTACTCGGGACGGTGATACCCACCTTCATCTTGTTCGCCGCTGCCGGTAGCACCGCATCGGATAAGAGCCTGGACCACGAATCCGCGTCCGCTGCAGCGGGCATGGGATCAGGAATGGCGATCCTCTGGCTGCTGTGGGGTGGTATGTGGACCCTGGTTTGGGCCGCGTTCGCTGTCAACCACACCCTCAAGGAACGTCGCAAACCGTGAAGCGTCTGATCATCGGCGGCCTAGCCGCCTTCGCCATGGTCGCCGTCCCGGCGGCAGTCGGCACCGCGCCCGCCAACGCCAGCCCCACCACCAAGTGCAGCACTACCTACGGGCTCTATGGGCCAACGACCAACACGACCTGCAACACGTACACCGACGACGGTGGCTGGTACACCACGACCACCTACTGCGACGGCAACGGCAACTGCACCACCGACTAGTGAGGTGTAAGCGTCAGCTTGCTTCCGGATCGATTGTCGCGTTTGTCTATGTGGCCCTGAGAGCCTGGCCGATCTGGCGTCATTTTTTCGCGCGGAATGCGCAAGGGTCGTCGCAAGATCAGTGGGCGTACATCGTCGGCCAGTCCAAATCGCCTACTGCCCTTGGTGCGGTGAGATGAAACCCGCTGCGGCACAATGCATCACGCCTTCATAGTGCAAACGCTGGGCGAGCACGAGGCGCGTCGGCGTTCCCGTGGCCACGGCAGAAGGCCGAAGCACGAGAGAAGGAGATGACATGAGCGAGGTCGCATTGGGCATCGCGGCGGTCGCGCTGGCGGCAGCACACGCCAGCCCCGTATCCAAGCCCCCTAGGTGCAGCGGGCCGTACCCGGTCGGCTGGCTTTGTGACGAGACGGACTACCTCGTCAACTTGGGTCGGGATGGCGTCACAGTGCAAGACCATGGCGGACGCGGTGAACGTCGGCTCCCGGGTCTGCCGCGACTACATCGGCCCCGGTGACGAGGACACGCCGAACCTCGGCAAGAAGGAAGAGCAGGCGGCTCGCATGGTGTCGGCCAGTGGCGTGTTCGCGCCCAGCGACGCGCAACAGGTGGTCAGCGACGCGGTCATCGAGCTGTGCTGAGAGGAGAGCCCCAATGGTCAGCCAGGAACCTATTGGGCGCGGCCAGACAGGCGTACTGCACCAGCACGGTCCGGGTGGATACCCGCGGGACGCCGAACGACTGGCCAGTGCATCAACCGACCAAAAGGAATTGGCAAGAATGAAGAAGGCAATGTGGCTCGCGGTGGACGCCGCGGGCTGTGTCGCGCTTCGCGGCCTGGCGATTGCCGGGGCCGTGCTGGGCGCGGGGACGGCGAACGCTCGGCCTTACTGCGAGACCGGATACTACAGCCCTGATCAGGGCAACTGCGTCGGCGGTCCCGGTGGTCAGCACAGTGATGTGCGGTGGCTTCCGGACAGCGTGCCAGCCGCGGCTCCCGGCCTTGACAGCATCACGGCGTGGGCGTGCCACCGGCTCGACGTGCAGCCGTCGGTGTACGGGATAATCAACGTCACTGCGGACCTGAGCATGCAGCTGGACATCACGTCCGGCCAGCTCAGGCAGCTGCTCGTCGGCGACACCGCCGCACGGTGCCCGGAGCACGCCGCCATCATCGACGACTACTTCGGGATGTGAGCGAGACGGCAAAGGTAAGCGTGACGGTCTAGGGGCTTGCACTAATCTTTCTCGGATCGCTATGCCAGGGCTTGGCCATCATGATCGGAACCAGTTAGCTGACTAGTCCTGCCTGAGGCAGGTCACTGACTCACCCTGAGGTCCGCCGCGAGTAATAGACCGTAGCGTCCGACTGTGACGGAATGTGGGCAGACCGGAGGCAGAGGCGGCCACAGTAAACGCAAAAAACGCCCTTACCTGCATAACCAGGGGGCGGCTATTGGCGGTGGCGGAGGGATTTGAACCCTCGGACGGGGGTTACCCGTCACACGCTTTCGAGGCGTGCTCCTTAGGCCGCTCGGACACGCCACCGTGTCGCAGCCTACCGAACACGCAACGGTCTATTCCAATCGCTGCCGGGCGAAGAATGCCTCGAGCGGCACCGCGCATTCGTCGGCCAGCACGCCGCCGACGACCTCCGGCCGATGCGTCAAGCGGCGATCGCGCACCACGTCCCACAGCGACCCCACCGCGCCGGTCTTCGGTTCCCACGCGCCGAACACCAGCCGCGCTATCCGGGCCATTACCAGAGCGCCTGCGCACATCGTGCAGGGCTCGACGGTCACCGCCAGCGTCGCGCCCTCGAGCCGCCAGCCGTCGCCGAGCACCGCAGCCGCGGCACGCATAGCCAGGATCTCCGCATGCGCCGTCGGATCCCCGAGTGCCTCGCGCGCATTCGCCCCGCGTGCCAACTCCGTCCCGTCGGACCCAAACACCACCGCACCGATCGGCACATCGTCAGGCCCGGCCGCGCTCGCGGCATCCAGTGCGGCGCGGATGAGGTCGTCGTCGGTCACCGATCGAGGCGATCGAGCACCGCTGAGAGCTCCTCGGCGAAGCCCATCTCCCGTGCGATACGGCCCAGCTGTTCGTCGGCGTACAGGTCGTATTCCGAGATGATCACGCCGAGCACCGCGTCGGGCAGCCCGACATCGGACAACAGACCCAGATCGCCCTCTTCGAACGGGTCGGCGTCGTCGAGGTCCTCAGGGCCGATGTCGGCATCGAGCTTCTCGAGCACCTCGGCGGCGATGTCGTAGTCCAGGGCCGCGGTGGCATCCGACAACAGCAGCCGGGTGCCCGCGGGCGCGGGGCGCACGATGACGAAGAACTCGTCGTCGACGTCGAGCAGCCCGAATACGGCCCCTGCACTGCGCAGTTCACGCAGTTCGGTTTCGGCAGCCGCCAAGCTGGTCAGCGCGGCGGGACGCATCGCCGTGCAGCGCCACTTGCCGTCCTCACGGACGACAGCCACACCGAAGCCGTCCAGGGCTTCGGTGTCCTGCGCAGGTGCCCGCTGTGGTCCCATCGCCGCCTACGCTAGTCCCCGACCAGGGTTTTTGACTAGCAATCGGCAACAGCCCGACGTCAGGCCATCAAGATCATGTGCCACTCTTGAAGCCGTGACCAAACCGCCCGTTTGTGTATTGGGGCTCGGGCTCATCGGCGGCTCCGTGATGCGCGCGGCAGCCGAGGCAGGCCGCGAGGTGTTCGGCTACAACCGCTCGGTCGAGGGCGTGACGGCCGCGAAGGCCGACGGATTCGACGCCACGGAGAACATCGAGATGGCCCTGAAGCGGGCCGCCAAAACGAACGCGTTGATCGTGCTGGCCGTGCCGATGCCCGCCTTGCCGATCGTGCTCGGGCACGTGCGCGACGTCGCGCCGGACTGCCCACTGACCGACGTGACGAGCGTCAAGGGCGCCGTGCTGGACGAGGTGAAGGCGGTCGGCCTGCTGGACAGGTTCGTCGGCGGCCATCCGATGGCGGGCACCGCGCAATCCGGCTGGGCGGCGGGCAGCGAGAAACTGTTCGTCGGCGCGGCGTGGGTGCTCAGTGTCGATGATCACGTCGACGCCGATGTCTGGGCGACGGTGATGGACCTGGCGTTGGACTGCGGTGCGATCGTCGTGCCTGCCCGGTCCGATGAGCACGATGCCGCCGCCGCAGCCATCTCCCACCTGCCGCACCTGCTCGCCGAGGCGTTGGCCGCGGCGGCCGCCGACGTGCCACTGGCCTTTTCACTGGCCGCCGGATCGTTTCGTGACGGCACCCGGGTCGCGGCAACGGCGCCCGATTTGGTGCGGGCGATGTGCGAAGCGAATGCCGAACAGCTGCTGCCCGCGCTCGACAAGTCGATCAACATGCTCAAGCAGGCGCGCAAGTCGCTGTCGACCGACGGATCGGTGGCGGAGCTGGTGGAGGAAGGGCACGCCGCGCGCACGCGATACACCGGCTTCCGACGGTCTCAGATCGTCACGATCGTCATCGGCCGCGACGGCTGGCGTGAGGAACTGGCGGCCGCCGGACGTGCCGGCGGGGTGATCAAATCCGCTCTGCGAGTCCTGGGTAATCCAGGATGAATCCGTCGCTGTCCACCGTGACGGTGGTGTCCGCCACCGGCGAGTGCAGTTTGATGCCGTCGGACGCGCTGCTGTAGCTGATCGTCACCGGGTTGACCGCCAGGTCGGGCAGCGATACGTACACCACCGGAACCGACAGCGAGTCGTTGCCCCGATACAGCCCCGTTCGCCGAATCGGCAGCGTGTTGAAGAACGGGCTGAAAATCACGTCGACGTCCAGGGCTCCGTCGTAGCCCGCCCGCACCGTCTGGCCCGAGTGGTCCTGCACCAGCCACATGTTTTCTTCGTCACGGGCGATGGACAGCTGGCGTTCGCGCTCCGCGAGCGTGACGGTCAGCGACAGCCGTTTGGTCGCCCCTCCTTCGTCGGTGACGAGATCATAGGAGGCGGAGAACGGCGGGTGAGTCTCGGTTGCCGCTGCCACGATCCGGCCATAGGCCTTGATCCGGTTGTTAGACAACTGCACCCGCACGGATTCCATGCGCGGCACGTCATGCGCGCGCCATGTCAAGATCGCGGGAAAACCAGCGGGCTGTTCTGCACTCACCCATCTACCGTAAGCGAAGCATCCCCTCGTTCGGAACGTGCTGAGAAACTGCTCTTGCCCCTTGCACCGGATTCCAGGGCGACTTCATCACCCAGCAACGGTTGCGGCATTTTCCGGAGCCGCCCGGTGCCGGGCACCGAGGCCCACACCACGAAGGCCAGCGCAGCATCGAGAAGCAACGCGAGCGCGGTCACCATCAACGCGCCGACAAGTGCCAGGTAGAACTCGCGCACCTTGATGCCGTCGATCAGATAGCGGCCCAGCCCGCCGAGGCTGGCGTATGCGGCGACGGTGGCCGTCGCGACAACCTGCAGTGTCGCGGTCCGCAAACCCCCGAGGATCAGCGGCATCGCGTTTGGCACCTCGACTCGCAGCAACACTCGGCTCTCGGTCATGCCCATCGACCGTGCGGCGTCGACGACCGCCCTGTCGACGTTGGCGATCCCCGCGTACGTGCCTGCAAGAAGCGGCGGGATGCCGAGCAGCATCAGCGCGACGGTCGGCGGCACCAGACCCAGACCCCACAGCAGCACGCCGAGCAACAGCACGCCGAGTGTGGGCAGTGCACGCAACGCGTTGACACCCGTGACGACGAGGAAGGTGCCGCGGCCGGTGTGGCCGATGATCATGCCGATCGGGATGGCGATGAGAGCGGAGAAGAACACCGCGATCACGGTGTACTGCAGATGCTCGCCAATGCGGGCGGCCAGCCCCGCCGGACCGGCCCAATTGTCCGCGGTGAAGATGTAGGACAGCGCCTGGTTGAGGAAGTTCATGCCGCCGCCTCGACCGCTTCGGCTGTGGCCTTCGGCTTGCCGGCCCGGCCGGCCTGAGACGCCCGGGTCCACGGCGTGATCAGACGCCCGGCAAGCATGATCAACGTATCGACAACGATCGCCAGCACGAAGATCGCGATGATGCCCGCGATGATCTGGTCGCTCTTGTTCGACTGATAGCCCTCGGTGAACCACGTGCCGAGGCCGCCGATGCCGATCACCGAACCGACCGCCACCATCGAGATGTTCGTGACCGCGACGACGCGCAGACTGGCCACCAACACCGGGATCGACAGCGGGAGTTCAACTTTCAGCATTCGGATGAGGGGCCGGTAGCCGACCGCGGTGGCGGCGTCGCGGACCGCCTCCGGCACCGCGTCCAGCGCCTCGGGAACGGCACGCACGAGCAGCGCCGTCGTGTACAGCGTCAGCGCCACGATCACGTTGGCCTCGTCGAGGATCCGTGTCGGGATGATCAGCGGCAGCACCACGAACAACGCCAGCGAGGGAATGGTGAAGATGATGCTGGCCGTGATGGTGGTCAACCGTCTCAGCGCTGTCGTCCGCTGCACAAGCGCGCCGAGTGGCACCGCGATCAGCAGACCGAGCACGATCGGAATCAGGCTGAGCCGCAGATGAATAATCGTCAGCGCCCAGGCGTCGTCGAGGTTGTTGAGGAGGTAGCGCACGCTAGCCCTCGGAACCAAGCTTCGGCAACGCGTCGCGCCGCTGCGAATTCAGCGCCTCGAGCACATCGTCGGCGCGCACCCCGCCGATGAGTTGTCCGTCGTCGTCGACCGCGACGCCCAACCCCGACGGCGAGGACAGTGCGGCGTCCATCGCCTGGCGCAGCGAGTGCTCGGGCCGGAAGAGCGACCCGCCTCCGTATGTGCTGTCGTAGAGCGAACTTCCCTTCCGGTGCAGATCGACACCTTGGGCGTTCACCCACCCAAACGGCTTGCCGTCGGACCTGTTGACAAGCACCCAGTCGTCGGGACCGAGTAAGAGTCCGTCGATGTCGGTTTCGGCCACCGACCGAATCTCGTGCAGCGGAAGGCCGGTCGCGTGCCGGAACTGCAGGCCGCGGTAGCCGCGGTCGGCGCCGATGAACCCGGAGACGAAGTCGTTGGCGGGGTTTGACAGCAGCCGTGACGGTTCGTCGTACTGCTGCAGCGTCCCACCTACGCCGAACACTGCCACCTTGTCGCCGATCTTGACGGCCTCGTCGATGTCGTGCGTGACGAACACGATCGTCTTGCGCAATTCGCTTTGCAGCCGCAGGATCTCGGCCTGCAGCTCTTCGCGGACCACCGGGTCGACGGCGCTGAACGGCTCGTCCATCAACAGGATCGGCGGGTCGGCCGCCAGTGCCCGCGCCACGCCGACGCGCTGCTGCTGACCGCCTGACAGCTGAGCCGGGTAGCGGTTGGCCAGCGCGGGATCCAGTCCGACCCGCTCGAGCACGCCGAGTGCGGCCTTGCGTGCTGACCGTCGCGATTCCCCTTTCAGCACAGGCACTGTCGCGACGTTGTCGACGACGCGCTGGTGCGGCATCAGCCCCGCACTCTGGATGACGTAGCCGATTCCCAGCCGCAGCTTGACCGGATCGATCTTGGTGACGTCATCGCCGTTGACCGTCAGCGTGCCCGACGTCGGGTCGATCATTCGGTTGATCATCCGCATGGACGTCGTCTTACCGCAGCCCGACGGCCCCACGAAGACGGTGAGCGTGCCGTCGGGCACGTCGAGTGTCAGGTCGTCGACGGCGACCGTGCCGTCCGGATACTGCTTGGTCACACCATCGAATTTGATCACAGCTGATCCCGCTCAGTTCTGTTGAATCGGCTTGTCGAACCCGTTGTCTTGCACCCATTTTCGGGCCGCCTCATCGGGGTCAACACCCGAGTTGCCCTCTGTCGCGGTATTGAGCTCGATGAGGTCGTCAGTGGTCAGTTTGGCCGATACGGCGTCGAGCACCTTCTTGATCTCGTCAGACTTCTTCTGCGAGCTGAGAAGTGGGATGACGTTGGCCGCAAGGAAATTGTTCTTGGGGTCCTCGAGAACCACGAGATTGTTCTTCTTGATCGCGGGCGATGTGCTGAAGATGTCCGCAGCGGTGACCGTGCCGTCCACGAGCGCCTTCACGGTGGCGGGACCGCCGCCGTCGCTGATTGCGATGAAGTTGTTCGGCGCGACATCGAGACCGTACTTCGCCTTCAGTCCGGGTATGCCCTCGGCCCGGTTCAGGAACTCCGACGGCGCACCGAACTTCACCTCTGGCGAGTGCGCCGCCAGGTCGGCGATGCTCTTGAGGTTCCACTTCTTTGCGGTGTCGGAGCTGACCGCCACGGTGTCCTTGTCCTCCGCAGGAGACGGATTCAGGATCGACAGATCGCCGGGCAGTACCCGGAACAGGGCCAGCAGGACGGCATCCGGCGTCGTCACCTTGGTGGTCTTGTCGAAGTACTGCAGCAGATTTCCGGTGTATTCGGGGATCAGATCGATCGAATGATCCCTGACCGCGGGAATATAGGTTTCGCGGCTGCCGATGCCGAACTGCCTGCGCACCGTGAAACCGTTGGCTTCCAACGATTGAGCCCAGATCTCGGCGATGATCTTCGACTCCGGAAAATCGGCCGAGCCGACGATGATCGACTTCAGGTCACCGGAGATCTCGCCGCCGCCCAGCGGGTTCGAGCTGCCACAAGCCGCTGTGACCAGGACCAACAGGGCCGCGAAGAGCGCAACGCACCGCCTACGGGTGTTCGGCATAGCTATCGACATACCCAATGTCCTCTCGCCGCAAGCTCCACCGGACACTATCGGACAAGTAGTTTCATTCGCCGCCCGAAAGGGCAAAGATGAACCCATGACCAGCGAACCCCCTGTGTCGCCCGACCGGCCAATCGGTGGTTCACCGGCGCGCGGGGAGCCGCCGCCTCCACCGCTACCGGCCCATCCGGATAAGGAAACCCCCGCCGCTACCCCTGCGCCCCCACGCGAGAACGCGGTCAAGTTCACCAAGGCCGCTGCGCTGTGGTCGGCGCTGATCCCCGGCTTCCTGATCCTCATCGTGCTGCTGATCTTCATCGCGCAGAACACCGAGCCTGCCGACTTCGCGTTCCTCGGCTGGACCTGGAGCCTTCCGCGTGGAGTGGCGATTCTCGCCGCGGCGGTCGGCGGTGGCTTGCTGACCGTTGCAGCTGGAACCGCCCGCATCGTTCAGCTGCGCCGTGCCGCCAAGCGCAATCTGAAGGCCGGCCTCTAGCGCCGGCCTGCGATTCTCACCTGCTCGGCGATGACGTCGGGGTGGGTGTAGGGGATCATGTGGCTGCCGTCGACGGTAACCAGCTGCGTGCCCGGCAATGTGTCGGCGAGCCTGCGGATCTCGTCGGTGCTGATGAAGTGGTCGTCCTGCGCGCCGATGATCTCCGACGGCACCCGGATCTGCGGCACGTTCGCGTCGACCCAAGCCGAGGTGTCGTTGAAATCAAGCTGATCCGAAGCGAACGACGCGAGGTTTCCCGGCGTCATCGAGACCGACAACAGCCGCTGCTCGAAGCTGGGGTCCACCTTCCCCGGGGCGAACGCGGTCTCGGCGCCGGACGTCGCCGCGGCCCGTTTGATGACGTTGTTGACGCTGAAATCCGTGATGGCCGCCACCACCGGCAACTGACTGACCCGGGCATAGCGCGCTTCGAGCATCTCCATCGCCGACGAGCGGCTGCCACCCGCGCCCGGCGCCACCAGGATCATCTTCGCGATGTCCTGCGGGTATCGGCGTGCGACACCCAGGGCCAGCGTGCCACCGAACGAGTGGCCGACGAGGATCACCGGAGCGAGTTTGAGCTGGGTCAACAGGTCGTGCACAACATCGATCTGATCCTGGTACGGCAGCCAACCGCCCCTCGACCAGCCGTAGCCCGGACGGTCGATCGAGATCACATGCAGGCCCGCCAGTTTGGGAATGACGGGATCGAAGTCCTTGTAGGTACCGGGCAGCCCGTGAATCAACACCACGGGCACGCCCTGACCGGGTTGCTCGAAGTAGTGAATGTCCTTGCCGTGCAAGCTGATGTACTTGCCGTCGGTAGGTGGCATCGACGGGAGCTTCGCCACCGTGTTGTTGACGACAACCAGTACGACGAACAGGACGACCAGCGTCCACACGCCAAGGCGAACAAGCCGGCGCATCAGCGTTTCACTGCTTCAGTGCGGCGAGGCCCTCGGCCATCAGCGGGCCGACGGCCTTGTCCACTTTGTCGGTGTCGGCCGCAACACCGCCACCCATCCTTGCGCGGAATGCGATGCCCGCAGCGATGATCGCCACCTTGAAGTAGCCCAACGCCATGTAGAAGTCCCAGTTGTCCAAAGGCTGTTCTGCGGCAAGCGAATACCGATGGGCGAGTTCGTCGGCTTCCGGCATCAACGGAGAAGCCCAGGCCGAACTCGCATGGATGACATTGAACAGCGGATGGCGGTACACGCACATCAGCGCCGCGTCGCTGATCGGGTCGCCCAGTGTCGACATCTCCCAGTCGAGCACCGCCAGTACCTTGGTGGCGTCTTCGCTGTCCAGGATCGTGTTGTCGATGCGGTAGTCGCCGTGCACGATCGAAGTCCGACTCTGTGACGGAATCGATTCTGCGAGAAGCGAATGCAGTTTTCGGACGTCGGCGTCGAAGGGGTCGTTCTCGCGTTTGACAAGTTCCCACTGCGAGCCCCAGCGGCGCACCTGGCGCTCCAGATAGCCGGTGGGCTTGCCGAAGTCGCCGAGCCCGACAGCCTCCGGATCGACCGTGTGCAGGTCGGCGAGCACCTTGATCAAGGCGTCGACGCAGCGGCTGATGGTCTCCTCGTCACCCAGCGCCTCGAGTTGATCGGCCTGGCGTACCACGCGGCCAGGCACGTACTCCACCATCTGGAACGGCGCGCCGCCGACCGAGTCGTCGTTGCGCATCGTGACGGCGCGTGCGACAGGAACCGGGGTGTCCGCAAGAGCCGCGACGACCCGGTACTCACGGGCCATGTCATGCGCCGACGGCGTCAGCCCGTGCAGCGGCGGCCGTCGCAGCACCCATTCCGATGCGTCGTCGCACACCAGGAAGGTCAGGTTAGACCGTCCACCGGAGATCAGGTCGGCGCGCAGCTCGCCGCTACGCGGAATGCCCACCGACCTGAGGTGGCGGTCCAGCGCGTCGAGGTCGAGCCCTTCCAGCGAAGTTGTCACCGGACTTGTCTACCACCGCTGATTTCTGGGCAGCAGATCCCATACGTGTTCGGTGCCGTTGACGGACGCCACGTACAGGTTGCCGTCGCGGGAGGACAGCAGCCGGGTGACGCCTGCGTAGTCGACGTTGACGCACAGGATCTTCTCGGTGCGCAGGATGCTGTGCAGCAGTCCGTTGATCACGCCGCCGTGGCTGAACACCGCGACGGTGTCCTCGTGCCGGGCCACCGCGGCGATATCCCGGATCCCGTCGTTGATGCGGGCCAGAAACGCGTCCTCGTCGACCGTGCTCGGCAGATGGCCGCTGGCCAGCCGTGCCAGCTCCTCGGGGTATTCGGCCGCGATCTGCTCGATCGGGATGTAGTGCTCGAGGTCGCGGTCGTACTCGGCGATGCGGTCGTCGATGTCGATGGTCAGACCGAGAGCATCGGCCACCGGCTGCGCCGTCTGGATCGACCGCCGCTGCGGACTGCTGACCAGTCGCGTTATCGGGAACCGCTTCAACGCCTCCGGTAGACGCTCGGCCTGCTGGACGCCTTCGTCGGACAGATCCGGATCGGACCCCTGGCCGGGTTCGCTGCGAAGCGGCAACGCGTGCCGGATGAGAAGCAATTGCACCGTGACACCATATGGCTCGTGCGCGCATTCGCCTGCCCGGTGTGCAACGGCTTCGCGGCGTTCGAGTCGCTTCGGTGCCCTACCTGCGAAACGACACTCGGCTTCCATCTGCCGACGATGTCGATGGTGCCGCTCGTCGACGACGTGGCACACATCGACAATCAACAGTGGGTGCGCTGCACGCAATCAGAAACGTCGGGCTGCAACTGGTCCGTGCCTGAAGAGCAGGCACCTGAGGCGCGCGGTAGGTGCCTCGCGGACTCGATGATCCGACGGGAACCCCAAGCCGACGACACGATCGCGCGGGAGAAGCTTGTGCCGACCGCGAGAACCTTGCGTCGCTTGGTGTACCAACTCGCTGACATCGGTCTTCCGATCGACCCCTTTTGGAAGAAGGACGGCGGGCTGGCGTTCGACCTTCTGTCCAGCTACAGCACGGGCGAGAAGGTGATCATCGGCCACGCCAACGGCGTCATCACGATCGATCTCGTCGAATCCCTCGACGATTACCGAGAGTCGCTGCGAGTCCGCCTGGGCGAGCCCTACCGGACCATGCTCGGTCATTTCCGTCACGAGGTCGGCCACTACTACCAGAACGTGCTCGTCGAAACCGGCCAGGGCGCAGATAAATACCTCGAAGAATGCCGGGTCCTCTTCGGCGACGAACAAGCCAGCTACAGCGACGCCATTGCGCGGCACTACAAGTTCGGAGCACCGGACGGCTGGGAAGACGACTTCATCTCCGAGTACGCGACCATGCATCCGTGGGAGGACTTCGCCGAGTGTTTCGCCCATTACCTGCACATCACCGACACCATCGACACGAGCAGGGAAGCGGGAATGGTGCTTCACGCTGACCGAGTTCGCTTTTCGGCGCCGCGCGATATCGTCCCGCTGGAGTCTTACGCCGACGTGCCGATCGAACGCATGTTGTTCGATTGGCATTGGATGTCGTTGTTCTTCAACCGGGTGAACACCGCAATGGGCAAGAATCCCCTGTATCCGTTCGAGATCCCCGAGCCTGTCGTCGCCAAGCTCGGCTTCGTGCACCGGGTGATCCGCGAATCAGCACGCGTCAGCAAGGAGAACTGATATGGGCTACGCCGACGAATTGTTCGACCTCACCGATCGGGTCGTGCTGGTGACTGGAGGCAGCAGGGGACTCGGCAGGGAGATGGCGTTCGCCGCGGCCCAGTGCGGCGCCGACGTCATCATCGCCAGCCGCAAGATGGAGGTGTGTGAGGCCGCCGCCGCCGAGATCGCATCGGCCACCGGTCGCGCCGCGATGCCATATCAAGTGCACGTCGGCCGGTGGGACGAGCTCGACGGTCTGGTCGAGGCCGCCTACGAGCGGTTCGGCAAGGTCGATGTCCTGATCAACAACGCTGGCATGTCGCCGCTGTACGAGTCGCTGGGCTCGGTCACCGAGAAGTTGTTCGATGCCGTCGTCAACCTGAACCTCAAGGGCCCATTCCGGCTGTCCACCCTGGTCGGCGAGCGCATGGTGGCCGATGGCGGCGGCTCGATCATCAATGTCAGCTCGAGCGGATCGCGGCGGCCGCAGCCCGCACAGCTACCGTATTCGGCGGCCAAGGCCGGGCTGAACGCGTTGACCGAGGGCCTCGCGCTGGCGTTCGGGCCGACGGTCCGGGTGAACACGCTGATGCCTGGACCGTTCCTGACTGACATCAGCGACGCCTGGGACATACCCGCCGTGACCAGGGGCGCGCAGCACTTCGCGCTCAAACGTCTAGGCAATCCCGCTGAGATCATCGGCGCCGCTTTGTATCTGGCGTCGGATGCGTCGAGCTACACCAGCGGATCGATCATCCGGGTGGACGGCGGTATCCCGTAGTGTCTGTGTCGCGGCTCACGCGGGCGGCCGATAGATCTCGTCGGCGGCTACTGAGGCGAGGCCGAGTTCAGCCGCGACCGCGTCGATCCCTTGCTGCGCAATGGCGAGGTCCACCTGTCCGTCGGCGGTGAAGTACGGGCCAATGTAGCGCTCGTAGTACTGGTGCACTTCGTCACGCGTGAGCCGGTCGAGGAACGAGGCGATGTAGTCGACAGCCAGGCCGGGTTGTACGGCGATCGTCTGCAGGGCCCGATTGTTGGCCCGCACCAGCGCCTGCAGTGCGGGGCTGTCCAGCGGTATGTGGACGGGGTCCACCGCGATGCCCACGGTGGGAATCTGGATGTAGTCGCCGACCCAGGCCAGCACGTGGAACCCTTCTTCCTCAGCGACCTGTTCGGGGGAGAACGTGGTGCCCACACAGGCGGCGTCTATCGAGCCGTCTCGAAGCCGGCGCAGGTCCATCTGGTAGTTAACCGGAAGCCGCGCCATACATTCCAGGTCGTGGTCGGGGTCTAGGCCGTGCTTGCGCAGGACGATCCGGGTGAACCAACCGGGGGCCGTTTGGGCAGGATGAACCGCTACGCGGCGCCCGCGTAGATCCGCCATGGAAGTCACATCGGCGCTGCCGACAAACCAGAACAGCGGACGATGCGTGTTGACGCTCAGCACGTTCCAGCCGATGCCACCCGTCAGCCGGTGCAACAAGGCCCGGCCCAGACCGATGGAGGCGCCTCGGCGCAGACGCTCCGGGTCCCAGCCGATCCCGTTGCGAACGGCTACATGAACACCTTCATCTTCGTAATAGCCCTCCTGGTCGGCCACATAGGCGACCAGTTCCTCGTGGACGCCGCGCTCGACGTAGGCCAGATCGATGGTCTGCACAGCCAATCCCCGTCCCGGCTAGAAGAGGCCTCGGCGGGCGCTGGCACTGGCACTGGCCAAGTGCTGCACCTGTCTCATGGCTCGATGATGTTGAAGCTCGGGTTGGGCTGATCCACCACCGCGATGATCGACGGCAAGGCGTTGGCGTCGCCCGTGACTTCAAGCCCAGGAGAATCGGCGTCGCCCACGGCAAAAGCCAACAGCCGCATCTTGTTTGCGCACTTGATGGTCGCCTGTGCGGTGGACTCGTCGGCGGGCCGTTTCCGGTAGACCAGCACACCGTTGCGCACCGTCACCCGATAGTTGGTCGCGGTGTCGAGGAAGGTGATGTCGACGGCGACGTCGAGATCCCAGGCCCTGGGACCGTTGAGATTGATCGCGAACGTGTCGAACATCTGCTCCGGCGTCAACTGGCTCATGATCGACGGTGGCGCCGTTTGTGTCGGAGTGCCGAAGTTTCCGTCCCGCAACTCCGTTACACCGGACAGGAAGAAGTTGCGCCACACCGCGTTCTCCGAACCGTATGCGAGCTGTTCGAGGGTGTCGGCGTAGAGGTCGCGAGCAGGCGCATGATCCTTGTCGGTGAAGATCGCGTGATCGAGCAGTGTTGCCGCCCAGCGGAAGTCGCCGCCTTCGAATGCCTTGCGAGCGATTTCGACGACGTTGTCGATGCCGCCCATGGCTTCGACATACCGCGGGCCGATGGCCTCCGGCGGATGCGCCCACAGCCTGCCGGGGTTGCCGTCGAACCATCCCATGTAGCGCTGATAGACCGCCTTGACGTTGTGGCTGACCGAACCGTAGTAGCCATGGGTATGCCACGCCCTCTCCAGTGCTGGGGGCATCTGGAACGTCTCGGCGATCTCGATCCCTGTGAAGCCCTGGTTGAGCTGCCGCAGTGTCTGGTCGTGCAAGTAGGCGTACAGATCCCGTTGCAGCGAAAGGAATTCGACGATCCGGTCCCTACCCCAGGTCGGCCAGTGATGCGATGCGAACACCACATCGGCGCGGTCGGCGAACGTGTCGATCGCCTCGGTCAGATAGCCGGCCCAGCCGTGCGGATCCCGAACCAGGGCGCCGCGAAGCGTCAGCAGGTTGTGCAGGTTGTGGGTGGCGTTCTCTGCCATGCACAGCGCGCGGAACTTCGGGAAGTAGAAATGCATTTCGGCCGGCGCCTCGGTGCCCGGCGCCATCTGGAACTCGATCTCGACGCCGTCGAACGTGTGCTTCTCACCCGTCTCGCGGATGTCGAGCGTCGGCACGATCAACGCCACCTCACCGAGCGACGGTGTCTGACCGAGCCCGCAGCCGATCTGTCCCTGCGACCCGCGCGCCAACACCGCTCCGTACATGTATCCCGCTCGCCGCCCCATCGCCGTGCCCGCGTACACGTTCTCCTGCACGGCGTGTTCGGTGAAATGCTCGGGCGCGATCACCGCGACCTTGCCCGCATCGACATCGGCCTGCGTCGTCACACCCAGCACGCCGCCGAAGTGGTCGACGTGGCTGTGGGTGTAGATGACGGCGACGACCGGTCGCTCGCCGCGATGCGCGCGGTACAGCGCCAGGGCGGCCGCCGCCGTCTCAGTACAGACGAGCGGGTCGATGACGATGACGCCGGTGTCACCCTCGATGAAGCTGACGTTGGACAGGTCGAGGCCGCGGACTTGATAGATGCCCTCGACCACCTCGTACAGGCCCTGCTTGGCACACAGCTGGCTCTGCCGCCACAGGCTCGGGTGCACCGTCGGTGGCGCGTCGCCGGAAAGGAACGAGTAGACGTCGTTGTCCCACACCACCTTGCCGTCGGCAGCCTTGACGACGCAGGGCTCCATCGCGCCGATGAACCCCCTGTCGGCGTCTTCGAAGTCGGCGGTATCGGAGAACGGCAGGTTGCTCAGATGGTCGCGGTTCGCGGCCTCGATGACGGCAGTTGGCGGCTTCTGTTCCATGTCTCAGACATTGCCACCACTCCCTGTCAAGCGGACTCGGTTGGGGCGAAAACCTCGATAACGCCTTTGGTTTCGCGCACCTCGTACTTCGGCAACGGCGGGGGAGCCGTCGGGAGCTGATGTGTCAACGTGTCACCCTCCAGCGAGAAGGACGTCGAGTGGCAGGGACAGCGCAGCCTGCTGTCGGGCGCATCCAGCCAGAGCTTGCAGCCCTGGTGGGTGCAGATGCCCGACACCGCCTCCAACTGTGCGTCGGTGCGGTGCACGAAGCCGTTGATCGAGCCGAGGTCGAACGCCATGGCGCCGCCCTTCGGCAGATCGGCGCTCGCGCCGACCGGCCGCCAGGTACCGGCGTTCGGTTCCATCACACCCTGCGTCGGCGGCGATGCCTGCTGCGACGGCGTCGGCGACGGTGCCAGCAGGTTGCGGCCCACCACGATGCCGGTGGCCGCCGAAGCCGCCGCCAGCCCGCCTCCGATGACGACCTGCCTGCGGGTGCTGTTGGGCAGCCGCCGGACCACCGCGTCGTCCTGTTCTCCGTCGTCCATGGCCGCCGCGATACGGCGATGCAGATCGGTGACGAACTCCTCGCGCGGCGAGTCGCTGCCAGTGCGGGCGGCGCGCAACTCGATGGCCGTCTTCATCTCCTGGGCTTCGATGTCGTCCGGGCGCGCGGGTTCGGTGCGCTCGCCGCGCAGCAACGCGTCGACGAAGCGGCGCACTGGTCGTCCACTCATGACGCCTCCTCCTCACTGATCCGCGCAGCCGTCTGTAGCGCCCGGTGCTGCAACACCTTGGCGTTCGCGACGCTAACACCCATTTGTTGTGCCGCCTCGCGAACCGAGAAGGCCTGCAGGAACCTAAGTTCCAGAATGCGCCGATAATTGTCCGGCAGCTTCGCCAGCACTACGCGCACCCGGTCGGGCGCGTCCGATTCGATGACCTCACCCCCACTTTCGTCGGGCAGGTCCTCGTCGATCGTGGTGATCTCGCGGCCCATCCGGTCACGCCAGTAGCCCGCAAGCACCGTGCGGGCCGTCATCTTCAGATATTTGCGCACCTCCGGCACCGTGGCGGAGACGCGCAGCGGCTTCAGGGCCGTCATGAACACCTCTGCGGTGAGGTCCTCGGCGTCGGGTTGGTTTCCCACCTTCGAGTACATCAGCCGATACACCCAGGTGACATTGTCGCGGTAAACCGCATCCCAGTTGGGATACGCCGCCTCCGTCACCGGTCGCAGGCCTCCCTCCGGGCGGGACCTTTGCGCGGGTCCGATTCGAGGACGGCGCGCCTCATTCTGGCTCGCGATCATTTGCCACCGTCCACGAATCGACCTAAGAAGTTCCTGTGTGAGTGGTTAGACCGCTGCCACAGGGGCACGTGTTGGGGTCCTGTCCTGGTTCATCGGGCTGTCGAACGAGCGGTTCATCCGGCTGTCGAGCGAGTACGCTCCCGCGCCGACGATGAGCAGGAAGATACTGCCGCACAGCATCGCGAACTCGAGCCGACCCTCGTGGAAGAAGTCCAGGAAGCCGTGTTCCTTCGGGTACAGCGCCGCGCTGCCGAACAGCAGCGGCACCTTCGTGAACGCGATGGCGCCGATCATGTCGACGATCATCGGTAGGGTCGCCAGCCGGACCAGCAGGCCGACGAGGATCGCCGCGCCGCACCCGATTTCGAACACCCCGTCCAGGTAGGCGGTGAAGGTCGAGAACGGAATGTCGACCTTTGCGAAGCGGCCAGGGCCGAGCGAATCGGGCCGGAGAAACTTCAGGAAGCCCTCACCGATGAAGATCAGGCCCACATAGAGACGGATCCAGACCACCGCACCCGACGCTCGGGTCGCAGTCAGCTGGGCGATTGAGATTTCGCGCTGTGACATGGGAAGTATGCCTTTCAATGTGTTTGTCAATATTCAGATAGGCAGCGGGGTTACACGTAGCGGTGATTCACTGACCGAATGGGTGTGCGCCGAGTGGTGACCGGACACGACGAGTCCGGAAAGTCAGTGTTCGCCAGTGACGAGGCGGTCGAGCCAGACCGGCCATTACTTTTGCCGTCGGCCGAGTTCTACCAACTGTGGGGCGGGGACACGACGTCCCAGTTCCCCGACGACGGGTCGATGCCGGACTGGCGCTCCTACTTTCCGCCCATCGGCGGCTTCCGCTTCGGCCTCTTCACCGTCCCGCCGCACACCGTCGCGGGTGACCAGGATCCGTCAAGCATCGAGGACGCGGCCTCCGACATCGAGGCGAAACTGCCCGGGCTTCTGCGATACCTGGACCCGTCAGACCCAGGCATGCACACCACCGACACGATCGACTTCGAGGTGGTGCTCGAAGGCACTGTCGTGCTCGAACTCGACGACGGCGCGGAGGTCACCCTGAACCAGGGAGACACCGTTGTGCAGAACGGGACCAGGCACCGGTGGAAGAACCCCGGCGACAAGCCTGCACGGTTGGCGCTGTTCATCTGCGGTGCCAACCATTCCGCCGTGCCTGACGCGGACTAGGCGCCGTGCTCGGCCAGCCATCGCTCCGCACGACGATTCGACGCCCGGGACAGCCACGCATCCTGGATGAGTTCGGTCAGCTCCCGCCTGCCGATCTCGCGTAATCGGCTCGCGCGCACCAACACCGACGGGTGCCCTTCGAAGCGCTCAGTGGTGAAGAACGGCACCTTCGGATCCTGGATGAGGGCGAGCTTGTCGCTTTCGGACTCCACCCAGATCATGATCACGTCGGCATAGCGCTCACCGGTGTCGGGATCCTCCGCGTCGGGTTGCGGCGTGCGGAAGAACACGAATGACTTGCCTCCGACCTGATAGATGGAGTTGCCCTTCGGCCCTTCGATCCGCGTCACATGCGGCATGCCGGATGCGATCTCGTGTACATCGCTGACTTTCGCCGCGCGGTCACGCATCGCGTCGATCCAACTGATGAAGCGTGACGGCGGAGAGCCTGCCGTCGTCGACGGTCGCGGTCATATAGGTACAGAACGGCTGCCGTCGCCGGTCGGTCGGCGACCCGGGATTGAGCAGTCGCAGCCCGGTCGTCGCGGTGCTGTCCCACGGGATGTGGCTGTGCCCGAACACGAGGACGTCGGTGTCGGGATACAGCTTGGCCATCCGCGCCTCCCGTCCCGCGGAGCCGCCGGTCTCGTGCACGACGGTGAACCGCACGCCACCCAGGTCCGCGTCGGCCCGCTCGGGCAGACGTGCCCGCAACTCGTCGCCGTCGTTGTTACCCCAACATGCGACGAGCCGGTCGGCCTTTCCCTCCAGCGCATCGAGCAACGTCGGCTCCACCCAATCGCCGGCGTGCAGGACGACGTCGGCGCGCGTCACCTCGTCCCATACCCGGTCCGGCAGGTCGCGCGCCCGCTTCGGGACGTGGGTATCGGCGATCAGTAGCAGTCGCACGGTCAGGCGAGCTGCAGCAGCTCGGCCATCTTGGGCATGATCGCCTGCAGACCCTTGAGCGGACGCATCATCACCTTGACCGAGACGATCTTGTCGTCGTCGTTCCAATGGATCATGTCGATGCCGTTGACGTATTTGCCGTCGACCGTGGCGGCGAACTCGAGGATCGCCGACCGCTCGCCGTACCACTGCTCCACATAGTGGAAGTCGGTGCCGCCGAACATCTTCGCTGCGGCCGTCAGATAGGCGAGGGTCTTGTCGCGGCCCTCCTGCGCCGAGAACACCGCGGGCGAGTAGAACACCGCGTCCTCTGTGAGCAGGTCCTCGAGGTCGGCCGTCCGGCCGTTCTCGATGATGTCGATCCAGCGTGCGATCACCGGTGGCGCCATACCGTCACCCTAGTGCTCAGAAAAAGATTGTAAGCACTCACTATCTTTGGTACGGTCGTCGCATGACTTACGACGTGATCGTTCGCAACGGCCTGTGGTTCGACGGCACGGGCGCCCGCCCACAGCGCCGTCACCTGGGCATTTCGGACGGCGTCGTGGCTACGGTGTCCGCCGAGCCACTCGACGAGACCGGCTGCCCCGACATCATCGACGCCGAGGGCAAGTGGGTCGCCCCCGGGTTCATCGACGTCCACACCCACTACGACGCCGAGGTTCTGCTCGATCCAGGCTTGCGCGAGTCGGTGCGGCACGGTGTGACCACCCTTCTGCTTGGCAACTGCTCGCTGTCGACGGTCTACGCGAGCTCCGAAGACGCCGCTGACCTCTTCAGCCGCGTCGAAGCGGTGCCGCGCAAGTTCGTGCTCGGCGCGCTCGCGGCCAAGAAAACGTGGACGACGCCCGCCGAATATGTTCAGGTGCTCGACGACCTGCCACTCGGCCCGAATGTCAGCTCGATGCTCGGCCATTCGGATCTGCGCACCTCTGTACTCGGACTCGACCGCGCCACCACCGCAGACGTCCGCCCGACGGACGCCGAACTGGAGAGGATGGCCGACCGGCTCGAGCAGGCGCTCGACGCAGGCCTGCTCGGGATGTCCGGCATGGACGCGCCGATCGACAAGCTCGACGGCGACCGCTTCCGGTCCCGCGCACTGCCGTCGACGTTCGCCACCTGGCGCGAGCGCCGCAGGCTGATCAAGGTGCTGCGCAAGCGCGGCCGCATCCTGCAGAGCGCACCCAACACCACCAACCCGGTCGAAGCGCTGATGTTTTTCCTGACAAGCAGCCGGCTGTTCGGCCGCCGCCCCGGGGTCCGGATGAGTCTGCTGGTATCGGCCGACGCCAAGTCGAACACCGGCGCGGTGCACGTATTCGGCCCCGGCACAAGAATTTTGAACAAGGTGTTCGGTTCCTTCGTGCGGTTCCAGCATCTGCCGGTGCCGTTCGAGCTGTACTCCGACGGCATCGACCTACCCGTCTTCGAGGAGTTCGGCGCAGGCACAGCGGCCCTGCACCTGCGTGACCAGCTCGAGCGCAACGAGCTGCTCGCCGACGAGGAGTACCGCCGCCGGTTCCGTCGGTCGTTCGACCGCAAGAAGCTCGGCCCGTCGTTGTGGCACCGCGACTTCCACGACGCCACCATCGTCGAATGCCCGGACGAGACGCTGATCGGCAAGAGCTTCGGGCAGATCGCCGACGAACGCGGCCTGCATCCGCTGGACGCCTTCCTCGACGTGCTCGTCGACAACGGCGAGCGCAACGTGCGCTGGACGACGATCGTCGCCAACCACCGGCCCAAGCAACTCAACGCGCTCGCCGTCGACCCGTCGGTGCACATGGGCTTCTCGGACGCCGGTGCGCACCTGCGCAACATGGCGTTCTACAACTTCCCCGTGAAGCTTCTGCGGCGAGTCCGCGACGCCGAGCTCGCCGGAGAGCCGTTCATGACGACGCAGCACGCGATTCACCGGCTCACCGCCGAGGTCGCCGACTGGTTCGGGCTGCCGGGAGGCACGCTGCGTGAGGGGGACCGCGCCGACTTCGTCGTGATCGACCCGGCCGGCCTCGACGACTCTGTGGACGCCTACCACGAGGAGAAGGTGCCGTTCTACGGCGACCTGTCCCGCATGGTGAACCGCAACGACGCCGCGGTCGTGGCGACCGGTGTCAACGGGACTGTGGTGTACCGCAACGGCGAGTTCCGCGAGGGCTACGGAAAGACCGTGAAGTCGGGCCGATTCCTGAAAGCCGGCCAGCGGCGGCGTGAAGCCGTCACCATCTAGCCATGGCGAGAACCCAGCAGCAGCGCCGCGCGGACACCATCGCGCGGCTGCTCGACGCGAGCATCGACACGATCATCGAGGTCGGGTATGCGCGCGCCTCGGCGAAGGTGATCACCCAGCGGGCGCAGGTGTCCGACGGTGCGTTGTTCCGGCACTTCCCAACCATGGGCGACTTCATGGCGGCGACGGCCCAGGAGGCGGGTCGGCGGCTATTGGATATGGCCGCGAGTCGGGTCGCCGAGATACCTAGCGACAAACCGACGCTCGAAGAGGCCTTGACAATCGTCCGCGACGTCACCGCCAGCCCGACGAACACTGTGATCTACGAGCTGACGGTCGCCGCACGCACCGACGAGAAACTGCGGGACACGTTACAAGACGTCATGGCGGTCTATATCGCGAACATTTACGAGACCGTGAGGGCCGTCGTTCCCGACGAACTCGGGGCGGCAGGCGGTGAGAATCTTGTGGCTATGTTCGCACTGGTGCTCAGCTCCTTCAACGGCACCGCGATGTTCCAGCATGTGTTGAATCAGCCGGAAATCGAAGATGGGCAGATTCCATTGCTCATATCGCTTTTGGGTGCACCCGTGACCGTGATGTGACCATCCGTTCGTCGCATTCGCCATAGGCTTGTGACGTGTCGGAGCAGCGCGCAGCAAAGCCTGCCAAGCTGATTCTGTACGTCCTGACAGCGGGCCTGCTCATGGCGGCGTTGGTGTTCCCGTTCGTCGGCGGCGCTGGCGCGGTGGCCAACCGACTCTCCGACGTCGCGGCCCAGCAGTCGGCCCGACTTCTTGAAGGCGAAGTGCCGATCATCTCCACGATGGTCGACTCCGCGGGGAACCCGATCGCGTGGATATTCACGCAGCGCCGCTGGGTGATCCCCGGTGACCGCATCGCCGACACCATGAAGCTGGCGATCGTCTCGATCGAGGACAAGCGATTCGGTCTGCACAACGGCGTCGACCTACAGGGCTCCCTCACCGGATTGGCCGGCTATCTGAAGGGTGCCGTCGACACCCGCGGCGGTTCGACCATCGAGCAGCAGTACGTCAAGAACTACAACCTGCTGGTGAACGCCCAGACCGACGAGCAGCGCCGGGCGGCGGTCGAGACCACCCCGGTACGCAAGCTGCGCGAAATGCGGATGGCGCTGGAACTCGACAAGGCGCTGCCCAAGGCGGAGATCCTGACCCGGTATCTGAACCTGGTGTCGTTCGGCAACGGCAGCTTCGGCGTCCAGGAAGCGGCGAAGACCTACTTCGGTGTCAATGCCTCAGACCTCAACTGGCAGCAGGCGGCGCTTTTGGCGGGCATTGTGAAGTCCACCAGCACGCTGAACCCCTATACCAATCCCGACGGAGCCTTGGCGCGACGAAATCTGGTCCTGGACACCCTGATCCAGAACGTCCCCGACAGGGCCGATGAGGTCCGGGCCGCCAAAGCGCAACCGCTCGGCATCCTGCCCGTGCCCAACCCACTGCCGCAGGGCTGTATCGGAGCCGGCGACCGCGCGTTCTTCTGCGATTACGCGCTGTCATACCTCGCGCGTGCGGGCATCGGGAAGGACGACCTGGGGCGCAACGGCTACCTGATCCGCACCACGCTCGACCCGAAGGTGCAGGACTCCGTCAAACGCGCGATCGACAAAATCGCGAGCCCGGATCTGGAGGGCGTCGCGAGCGTCATGAGCGTCATCAAGCCCGGTAAGGACGCGCACCGCCTATTGGCCATGGGCGACAACCGCACGTACGGGCTCGAACTCGGCGCGAAACAGACGGTGCAGTCGCAGCCGTTCACGACGGTCGGCGACGGGGCAGGATCGGTGTTCAAGATCTTCACCACGGCCGCGGCACTCGACATGGGAATGGGCATCAAGGCCCAACTCGACGTCCCCGCGACATTCCAGGGGACTGGGCTCGGTGACAGCAACACCCCGGGCTGTGCCCCGCGCACGTGGTGTGTCAAGAACGCAGGCGGTGGCGGCCGCGCCCCGATGAACGTCACCGACGCGCTGGCACAGTCACCGAACACCGCGTTCGCCAAGCTGATCCAACAGGTCGGCGTGTCGCGTGCGGTGGATATGGCGGTGCGGCTGGGGCTGCGCTCCTACGCCGAGCCGGGAAGCGCTAAGGACTACGACCCGAACAACAACGGCACCCTCGCCGACTGGGTGAAACAGCAGAACCTCGGCTCGTTCACACTCGGTCCCTTCGAACTCAACGCGCTCGAACTGTCGAACGTCGCCGCCACGCTGGCCTCCGGCGGCATGTGGTGCCCACCGAACCCGATCGACAAGCTCTTCGACCGCAACGGCCGCGAAGTGCCGCTCCCGCCAGCCAAGTGCGAACAAGTGGTTCCGGAAGGGCTCGCCAACACGCTGGCCAATGCGCTCAGCAAGGACGCCATCAACGGAACGGCGGCCAGTTCGGCCGGTTCGGTCGGCTGGAATCTGCCGATGTCGGGCAAGACGGGTACCACCGAATCCCATCGGTCGTCGGCATTCGTCGGGTTCACCAACCAGTACGCCGCCGCCAACTACATCTTCGACGACACCCCGACGCCGTCCGACCTTTGCTCGTGGCCTCTGCGCAGATGCTCGTCCGGGAACCTCTACGGCGGCAACGAGCCCGCCCGCACCTGGTACACGGCGATGAAGCCGATCGCCAACGACTTCGGTCCGGTGGCGCTGCCGCCCACTGACCCGCGGTACGTCGACGGTGCTCCGGCTGTTCCGTTGCCCAGCATCACCGGTCTGAAGTTCGACGCGGCTCGTAAAAAGCTGCAAGACGCCGGTTTTCAGGTCGCCGACCAACCCTCGCCCGTCGACAGCTATCTGTCCAAGGGTGCCGTGGTGGGCACCACGCCGAGGGACAAGGCCGTCCCGGGCTTTGTCGTCACGATCAACACAAGCAATGGCGTCTCACCGGCACCGGTGTACTACCCGCCCAGGCCGCCGAGTGATACGCCACCGCCGCCTCCACCGGACGCCGTCCCGCCGCCTGATCCCAACGTCGTCAATATCCCTGGGCTGCCACCGATTTTCTTACCACTGCCGCCGCCGCCGCCCGAGGCTGCGCCACCGCCGCCCCGCCTGCCGCCGCCTCCTGCCCCGCCGCCGCCAGGCCCACCGCCGCCTGCCTAATCCGCTCCCGGGATCGGCCATTCCCATGTCAGCGCGAACCACGAAAACCTCAGCGCCGTTGCGGGTTTCGGAGCGCGCACCACAACCGTCGCATGCGGATGCTCACCAGCGGCCAGTCGATTGCTGATGGGTACAGCACCCTTACTGCATTCGGAGTAGTAGGTGAGGTCCTGAAAGGAAGCGCCGTCCGCGCCATCGACGCTCCAGTTCTGCAGTAGCAGAGCGTCCTCGGAGCCCTGGAAGTCGAACGTGGGATAGCTCGAGAATGCCTCGATGTCGAACCGGAGGAACTGCTGACCGGGACCGGGAGGCTCGGCTGCCGCGGTGCAGCGGGCATCCTGCTGTATCGCCGTGACATTGAAGTTCAGGTCACACGGTTCTTCCGGATTCTCCGAACAGTTCAGTCCCGCCGGTTCGCCGATCTTCTTCTCGATGACGCCCTCGGCGTGATTCGGCCCGAATGCCTGGCTCGGCACGGGCGCTCTACTCGCGCTGGACGTCTGGCTCGTCTCATCGGCCTCGGGCGCGTCACCCGGCCCGCAACCGGAGAGTGCGATGACGGCACTCGCCGCAATCACACACCGGACGGTTGCGGGCGTCATTCGTCAATAATGATCGCGCACGCAGAGTTCCGACGCCGAAACCCCGAAGCGTGGCTATGCTCCGACGATGGAGCTCCAAGGCAGACGAGTCCTGATCACCGGCGCATCGCGGGGTATCGGGGAGGCCCTCGCCGAAAAGTTCGCGGCCGCCGGATCCACCGTCGCGCTCGTGGCACGTACGAAAGACGCGATAGAAAGCACGGCCGCCCGGCTCGGCGGTAGCGCACATGTGGCGGATCTTTCGGACCCTGAGCAAGTCGCGAACCTGATCGGTCGTGTCGAGGACGAGGCGGGCCCGGTCGATGTGCTGGTGAACAACGCTGGCAACGGGATGCCCGCCGGCTTCGCGGACGCGCCCGACGACATCCTCCGCATGACCACCGAAGTCTGCTACCTCGCGCCTGCCGAACTCTGCCGACAGGCGATCCCGCGGATGCTGCGGCGCGGCGGCGGCCACATCGTCAACGTGTCATCGTTGGCCGGAACCGCGGTGGTACCGGGCCTGGTCACATACTCGGCGGCCAAGGCGGCACTGTCACATTTCACTGCGGGACTGCGAACCGACTTCCGCGGACTGCCGCTTGGCACGACGTTGGTCGAGCTGGGCCCGGTGCCCACCGACATGCTCGCCCAGGCCGACGACTATGAACCCACGGGCAAGTCGTTCGCGCGCTTCTACCGTCTTGGAATGTTCGCCGACGTTCCGCGGGAGAAGGTGGCAGCAGAGGTGGTCAATGCCGTGCAGAAGGGGAAGCGGCATGTACGACTTCCCAAGCGCGGCGCCGCAATGGCGATGTTCGTCGAGATGCCGCGCAGATCAACGGAGCTGCTGCTGACGGGCGTGCCGCATCGACCATGACCCGCAATTTCAACCAAACCGTCGCGTGTCCGAAGTGCCATCACACGGATCACGCGATCAGCGAGGAACTGCACACCTTTCGGCTGTTCTAACGGCCAGGTCGCCGCCCGGCGTTCTACTGCACCCACTGTGATTGCACGCGACCGCTGCCACTGCCTGCCTGGCTGATGATGAAGTGGCGTGCGCGAGGGGCGACCGAGCGCTAATCCGAGCTTTCATATCGATCACCTATGACCAAAAGCGATGCATCAATATACCGAACGAGCGCGCGCTGGATGGACCGTAAAAGGTTCAGCGCCTGCAGATCTCGCCATGGGCTCACGATCTCGAACTCGACACCGGCGCCGAGAATATCACTGCCAGCTGCCCATCATGGTGCATGAATATTATTGCGGCCGAAGATCTTTGACGTGCTCCTCAGCCCAGTTGGCGAGAACCCGCGAAAGTCGCTAGCGATGTCTTACCTGACGCGACCGGCTCCAGCTCTAGATATGCACTATTCACCAGAACTCGAACCAGCACGGTCACAGAAGCGACCCATATCGCTCCGAACAGTTTGTTTGCAAACCAAGTGGCCTGACTGGGATGAATATTCCGCCGATGCCTGCGCTTATGGGCAATTGTCGGTCGCGCCAACCTCTTACGGCACCGCCCGATCCACAACAGCTCCGATATGTATCCGGCCTACTGATGGAGTTTGTGACAGGCCGTGCCGACCGCACACGCTGAAACCGTCCGCACGTGATCGAGCTCGCCTGGTTCGCGCACTGGGCCGACATCACGCCGCGCGGACGGCGTTTCGATGCGTCATGGCGCGTCTTTTGGCTGTGGCGATCGCCCGTCGGTTGTGCCGCATCCACACCCAGAGAAGAGCCAACGGAAGGAGTAGCCCGCCGATTCCAAGCACGATGAATTTGGGAAGGCCGGTGATGTTGTCAGTGAGCCAGGCAAAGTTCTGTCCGAAAAAACCGGTGATAAACGTCAGCGGGAGGAACACAGTTGCGAGGATCGTCAGCTGTTCCATCGTGCTGTTTTGGCGCACGCTGATCTCGGTTTGTTCCACGGAGATGACGGCCATATTCGCTTGTAGGACGGTGGCCAGGAGGTCCTTCTGGGCGGCGACTTCCTCGCTGATGAGATGCACGTGGTCGTGTACATCGCGCAGGTATGGCTGGAGTTCCGCCTCGTCGACATTGCGCTCGACGCGAGTCAGCACGGCGAGGAGCGGATGGACCGCGCGATAGAAGTCCGAGACCTCGCGGCGCAGATCATAGATCCGTTCGGTCGGCGCGACCACGCCGGAGAAGACGGTGCCTTCGACCTGTTCGATGTCGGATTCGAGTTCGGCGACGACGGGGCCATAGCTCTTGATCACCTGATCCAAGATTGCCCAGAGCACCGAGTTAGTGCCAAGTGCAAGCAGTTTGGGATGTTGTTCGAGCCGCATGCGAGCACCGTGTAACTCACTCGCGACACCCTGTCGAACCGTAATGACGAAACTGGGTCCGACGAAGATGCTGATCTCGCCGAAATCGACCTCGCCGTGGTCATTGTTGTACCGGGCGGTGCGAAGGATGACCAGCTGCACGCCGCTTTCGTATTCTTCGACCTTCGGGCGCAGGTGAAAGGTCTTGGCGTCCTCGACGGCAAGCTCGTGCAGACCGAAACATTCCCTGACCTCATCGAGCTCCTCGCCGCTGGGCTCGACCATGCCCAGCCATACGAACCCGGCCTGATGACATTGCAATGCGGCCTCATCCAACGAGATCGGCCGGTCGCTTTGACGGTTACCGTCGAGATAGTGGGCGCAGTCGACGATCATCGAAGACCTCCAACAGAACAACGGCGAACACAGCTACTGGCTACATTCAACGCCGGTATGGAATTCAACGCTAATCACAATGAATGCCGGACGCAGGCTGCGGGAGAGGGTCAATTTCACATTGCCAGGTCAGAATTCAGGTGCTTTGACACAAATCGTGCCGCCAAAAAGCGATGTCTCACAAACGGCTGGACATTTTCTGGGAAACAACTGAGTGCAAGGGCGAAGAGACAAGCTGCAATACATCCCCGAAGGAATGCTGCGTTGTTGGTCCCGATTGACCCGGAACAAGTGGAGATCATCGAACTAACGTTGGCCTGGACGGTGACATTCGAGCAACCAGGCTTTCAGGCCGACGTACGATCGGTGACCACTGCTTGGTTCGCGGGTCTTGCCACATTTGAGACACTTCCGGCCGTCCGCTGCCATCGCAATTCGCCCTGGTCACGATGTCTCAAATGTTGGTCCCGAAATAGGCGGGGTTCCGGCGGATATCAACGCGGGTCGGGTCTGAGTTGGCATGCGTGACATGGAGACCGAATCGTCGGCGGCGTCTGTAGCAGTAACCGCCGAACTCGTCGCGATTCTTCGGCAGCTTCGTCGAGAGCAGCTCGCCAACCCGGTGGTTGCACAGGCGAACATCGAGTCGCTTTGCCGGCGTGCCGAGTAAGCGTGATTCGGTTGCACGATCTGCGCCACTCGTGCGCGACGCTGTTGTTCGCAATGGGTGTTGATGCTGCGACCATGCAGCGCATTCCGCGGCACAGCTCGATTTAGGTGACGACCGGAACTTACGTCGAGGTGATCGAGCGGTTCCAGCGCTGTCGTCAAAGGTGTCGTCAATCGGAACCAGAGGCGCTCCCACAAGATGGCGGGAACGGACGCTGACCTGCGGCGCGCCCGAAGGGATTCGAACCCCCAACCTTCTGATCCGTAGTCAGATGCTCTATCCGTTGAGCTACGGGCGCCTGTGTCGAGCTATTCAGTTGTGTGGCGGAGGCGAGAGGATTTGAACCTCCGGTCGCCTTTGAGGGCGACAACTCATTAGCAGTGAGCCCCATTCGGCCGCTCTGGCACGCCTCCCGACGATTACCGCCGATCCGACAGAGTACACAGGGGCAACGCCACCAGGCAAAGCGCACTTCAGCGACCCATAGACTGGTCGGGTGACTGCCCGTCTGCGCCCTGAACTGGCCGACCTGCCGGCCTACACGCCGGGCAAGACGGTACCGGGCGCGATCAAGATCGCGAGCAACGAAACCGTACACGGGCCGCTCCCAAGCGTGCGGGCGGCCGTCGAGAAGGCCATGGACATCGTCAACCGCTATCCCGACAACGGATACGTCGAGTTGAAGGATCGGCTGGCCAAGCACGTCAACTTCGCTCCCGAGCACGTCGCGGTCGGCTGCGGTTCGGTGAGCCTGTGCCAACAGCTCATCCAGATCACCTCGACCGTCGGCGACGAGGTGGTCTACGGCTGGCGCAGCTTCGAGATCTACCCGCTGCAGACCCGCACTGCAGGCGCCACCCCCGTCCAGGTGCCGCTGACCGACCACACCTACGCCCTCGACGCCATGCTGGCCGCCGTCACCGACCGCACCCGGCTGATCTTCGTCTGCAATCCCAACAACCCGACCAGCACCGTCGTCGACCCCGACGCACTGGCCCGGTTCATCGAGGCGGTGCCGTCGCACATCCTCATCGCGCTCGACGAGGCCTACGTCGAGTACATCACCGACGACATGCTGCCGGACAGCTTCGCGCTGGTTCGCGCACACAGCAATGTGGTTGTGCTGCGCACGTTTTCGAAGGCATACGGCCTCGCGGGACTACGTGTCGGGTACGCGGTCGGCGATCCTGACATCATCACCGCACTCGGCAAGGTGTACGTGCCGTTCAGTGCGACGAGCATCTCGCAGGCGGCGGCGATCGCGTCGCTGGACGCCGCCGACGAGCTGCTGGCCCGCACCGACGCCGTCGTCGCCGAACGGGCCCGGGTGACCGCGGCACTGCGCGAGGCCGGCTACACCGTGCCTCCGTCGCAGGCCAACTTCGTCTGGCTGCCGCTGCCCGGTCGCGCACAGGAGTTCGCCAACGACTCGGCCAACAGCCGCATCATCGTGCGTCCTTACGGCGACGACGGTGTGCGCGTGACCGTTGCCGCCTCGCATGAGAACGACGCCTTCCTGGAATTCGCGAACCGCTGGATCGCCGACCAGTGACCGACGCGCGCGCCCGGTTCGACGAGCTGAGGCAACGCGCCTCGCCCATTCGGTACGACGTGCTCGACGAGTTCTGGTCCACCCTCGCGCCGGTGAGCGTCGAATTCATGATCGGCGAATGGAAGGGCGGCGACCTGCCGACCGGACATCGGGGTGACGGCTTCCTCGGCGACCGCTGGTTCGGCACCACCTTTACTTCCGCGACCGATGTCCAGCCGATCATCTGCGTCGACGCAGATGGCAACAAATACGAGGACACCACGCTGATGAACGGCGGAGCCAGCCTCTGGATGGAGGAGTTCCGCGGCGAGGTGACCGCGACGATGGTCTACGACGCCGTGCCCATCCACGATCACTTCAAGAAAGTCGACGACAGCGCGGTCATCGCGATCACCAACGGCAAGGGTGCCCTCGACAACGGCCGCTACATGTACTTCTATCTCGAGCGCGTCTAGCCGCTCGGGTTGCGCCCGGTGTAGGCAACCAGCCGGTCCAGTGCACGCGCGTCGGCGGGGAGTTCGATCGGATCGTCGAAGCCCGCGCTGCTGCGGCCCTCGGGAGTGATGATGTTCTGCGCCAGCGCCATCACGTAGTCGGTCAGCGAGTCGGGCGCGTTCACGCCGCTTCCCATGGCCTTTGCGTAATCCCACGCATGAACGAGGAACTCGAGCGACAGCACGCCCGCCATCATCCGGGCGGGGGCTTCGCCCTTGCCGAACGGCACGGTGCCGTCGAGCCCGCGTCGCTGCCAGGCATCCAGTGCGGGCCGGCCCGCCGCGACGACTTGGCGCTCAACCGAATCGCCCGCGTCGCGTTCGGGCAATTCGGCACCTGCAGCGCCGCCGATCACCGCGATGGAGTTCATCAAATGGTCGGTGAGCTTGGCGATGTCGAACTCCCGGCACGGCGTCTGTTTGGACCAGTCGACGTTCGCGATCGGATGCAGCACGTTCTGCAGCACGCCGAAGGTGGCTTCCGCGCTGGCTAGTTCGTCGGTCGGTGGCGAATCCGGACCAGGCCGCAAATCGGTGGGAGGCATGAGCCCACGCTACGTCGCGCGTGCGCCTATCGTTGCGCAGATGAGAACCGATCTGCGGGTAGCGGCCGCAGCACTGATCTCCGTCGGCCTGGCCACTGGGTGTTCGCACACGACGACCGGCACCGTCGCGATGACGACCGAGCCCGGACCTCCGCTCTCGTCGCCATCGCGGACGCCCAACGCCGAACCCGGCTTCCCAAGCATCCCCGGGCTGCCGAACATCCCGGGACTGCCGAACATCCCGGGCCTTCCGATGCCGGGTAACACCAACGTTCCCGAGGTGCCGGCGCCCGCGAACGCGCTGACGATGAAATGCGATGAGTACAGCAAGCTCGACGAGGCGACGCAGCGCGCGGTGATCAAGGCGATCCTCGAACAGGACAAGAGCCAGCAGCAGCCTCCCGAGTCCGAGATGATCGCGGGCATCATGGCGACCACCATGTGCAGTTTCCTGCCGAGCGCCGTCGTCAAAGAGGTGGTGCTGGGCGGCTCGCCGCCGTGAGTGGCTAGCCTTCCCTCCCATGGGTGAGAACACCGGGGCATCCGAATCCGTGACCGTCGACGTCGACGGCCACGTTGCGCAGGTGACGCTGGTGGGTCCCGGCAAGGGCAACGCGATGGGACCGGCGTTCTGGGCCGAGATGCCCGAGGTGTTCGCCAAGCTCGACGCCGACCGCGATGTCCGCGCGATCGTCATCACCGGCTCCGGCAAGCACTTCAGCTACGGGCTCGACGTGCCCGCAATGGGCGGCTCGCTGGCCGATGTGATGACCAACGGCTCGTCCGCGCGACCGCGGGCGGAGTTTCACGCCACGGTGCTGCGGATGCAGGGCGCCATCAACGCCGTCGCCGACTGCCGCACCCCGACGATCGCGTCCGTGCACGGCTGGTGCATCGGCGGTGGGGTGGACCTGATCTCTGCTGTGGACATCCGCTACGCCAGCGCCGACGCGAAGTTCTCGGTGCGCGAGGTCAAGCTGGCGATGGTCGCCGACGTCGGCAGCCTGGCCCGGCTGCCGCTGATCCTGTCCGACGGCCACCTGCGTGAGCTGGCGCTGACCGGTAAGAACATCGACGCCGCACGCGCCGAGAAGATCGGGCTCGTCAACGACGTCTACGACGACGCGGCGGCATCGCTGGCCGCCGCGCACGCCACCGCCGCCGAGATAGCGGGGAACCCGCCGCTGACCGTCAACGGCATCAAGGACGTACTCGATCAGCAGCGCATCGCGCGCGTCTCGGAAAGCCTGCGCTACGTCGCGGTGTGGAATGCCGCGATGTTGCCGTCGAAAGACCTCACCGAGGGCATCACCGCCACGTTCGAGAAGCGAGAGCCCAACTTCACCGGCGAGTAGTAGGCGTCCAGCCGAGTTCGGCCTTGGCCTTGGCGTTCGACAGCGGCAGCCAGGTCGTGCCGAACGCCGTCGCCGGATACGACGCGATCTTGCCGACCAACCGGCGAGAAATCGGGATGGGCGGCGGCCGATGGTGTTTCGCGGATAACTCGCGGGCGTAGTCGCCGAACGACTGCGGTCGGTCGTCGACGATGTTGTAGATCTGCCCGCCGCGTCCGTGGTCGATTGCGTTGGCGGTGGCCTTGGCGACGTCGTCGATGTGGATCCACGACACCACCCCGTTGCCGGTCAGCGCGGGCAACGCCCAGAACTTCGCGAGGCGGACGAAGAGTTCGTCGTGCGGAACGCCCGGCCCGTAGAAACACCCGTACCGCAACACGATTCCCTCGGTGTCACTGCGCTCGCCCGACGACAGGACCGTCTGCTCCATGCCGCGCAGCGCCGCCAACATCGCGCCCCCGCCGGGTGGTGGAGGCCCCGGATACGGATCGGTCTCGTCCATCACCGGCGGCCCGCCCGTCGGATAGCCGTAGGCGAAGATCACCGACTCGGCGACAACCCTGCGCACACCTGCCCGCTGCGCTGCGGCCACCAGATTCGGCGCGCCACGGCCCCACAACTGCCTGGCCGGCTCGAAGTCCTTGGGCCGCTTGGGACCCCACTTCGGCAGCGTGGTCAGTAGCGAGACCACCACTTCGGGCCCGACGTCGGCGACCGCCTTCTCGATCCCGTCGGGGTCGAACACGTCCGCGACGACGGGCTTGGCCCCGGCCGCCGCGATCGGCGCGGTCCTCGATGACGACCTGGTCAACCCGACGACGTCATGGCCGCGGGAAGTGAGCTCGCGCAACAGGGGCAGGCCGGGAACGCTCGTGGCTCCGGCAACGAGTACACGCATCAGCGCGCACCTGCCTTCTCGGCGTTCATGGCGGCGCGCAGCGCGACCGCCAAGATCACCGTCGTCACCACCAGTCCACCCGCCTCGAGCCAGCCGATCAGATCGCCCGCGCCGTGGTGCGGATCGATGATGTGGCTGAGCGAATGCAGCGCCCAGTGCAGCGTCGCGAAGGCCAGCGCAGGTACCCGCCACGACACCCGGCGCACCGCCGCCAGCAACAAGAGGCCCTGCGGCACCTCGAACGTCGCGTTGTCGAAGATGTAGTGGTCGTTGCGGACACCGAAGGTCCCGAGCGTGTCGAAGAACGCGCCAGGTGCGAGCATCATGAACAGCCCGAGCCCGAGGGCGTACAGGCCGAAGACGATCAGGGTCACCTCGACGAACCCGGCTCTTGTGCGAGTAGGTGTCGTTGTCATACGTTCACGCTAGTTCGTCACTGGCCTCAAGATAGGCACCACTTTCATGGCAATTTCGGGTACCAGTTCCGGACCTGAGTTACTTCTGACGCTCGACCGCGCCGCCGCCGAACCTCTGCACCGGCAACTGTGCGACGGGCTGCGCGCCGCCATCCGCACCGGCCGGCTGACACCGCAGACCCGTATGCCGTCGACGCGGGTGCTCGCCGCCGATCTCGGGGTGTCCCGGCGGCTGGTCGTCGATGCATACAGCCAGCTGGTCGCGGAGGGCTTCCTGTTGAGCAGGCACGGCTCGGGCACCCGGGTGGCAACCGTCGACGCGGCGACCACACCGCGACGCGCCGAGACCACACGACGCTACGACATCGACTTCTTGCCGGGATCGCCGGACCTCGGCAGCTTCCCGCGCAACGCCTGGCTGCGCGCACTGCGGCAGGGGTTGGCCGAAATCGGTTCGGAATCCCTGGGTTACGTCGATCCGCAGGGACTGCCGGCCGCACGCACCGCGGTCGCCGACTACTTACGCCGCACGCGCGGCGTACAGGCCGACGCGCAGCATGTCGTGCTTTGTTCCGGTGCGACGCAGGCGATCGCACTCCTGGCACGTGTGCTGCAGGACAGTGAGTTACCACTGGCCATGGAAGACCCCGGGTTCTGGCTGCATCGGATGGTGTTGCGGCGCAACGGTATCGATCCAACGGTCGTTCCCATCGACGAGGACGGCATCGACGTCGCGGCATTGGCACACAGCGGCGCAAGGGCGGTGCTGTCCACCCCCGCCCATCAGTCGCCGACGGGTGTGGTGCTCTCTGCCGCGAGACGCACCGCGCTCGTCGAGTGGGCCCGCGCCGGACATCTGGTCATCGAGGACGACTACGACGCCGAGTACCGGTATGACCGAGCGCCTGTCGGCGCGCTGCAGGGCATCGCACCCGACCGGGTGATCTACATCGGCTCGACCAGCAAGACACTGGCGCCGGGATTGCGCATCGGATGGATGGTGATGCCACCGCAGCTCGTCGGCGCAGCGACGCTGGCGAAGAGCCTGGCCGATACGGGCAGCTCGGTGATGGACCAGATCGCGTTCGGACAGCTGCTGAACTCCGGCGGCTACGACAGGCACCTACGCCAGATGCGCCGCAGGTATCTGACCCGCAGGAACGCTCTGCTCGACGCGCTCGCGCGCCACCTCCCGCAGGCGACGGTGCTGGGCGCCGCCGCGGGCGTTCACCTCACCGTCCGATTCCCGGACGGCTACCCGATCGCCGATCTGGTCCGCCGGGCCGCCGCGATGCGGGTGAACGTCGAGCCGCTGGCGCCGTGTTACGCGGATCCGGCTTCGGCGCCGCCGGGGCTGCTGCTGGGCTATGCCAACCTGACCGAGTCGCAGATCGACGACGGCATCGCCGCGCTGGCCCGGGCGGCCGAATGACGCTGAGACACTGATCACATGGCAACGGTCGACGTCGAGGTGCACACGACGATCAACCGGCCGCGACCGGAGGTCGCCGCGTACTGCTGCGATCCCGACAACGTCACGTCGTGGTACGCGAATATCAAGGCGGTCCAGTGGGAGACGGCCCCGCCGGTGGCGCAGGGCTCCCGCTTCCGGTTCACCAGCGAGTTCCTCGGCAAGAGACTCGAGTACACCTACGAAGTGGTCGAGCTCGCCGTAGCCGAGCGCTTTGTGATGCGCTCCGATCGCGGGCCGTTCCAGATGGAGACCACATACGCGTGGGAGGACGCCGAGGACGGCGCCACCTGGATGATGCTGCGCAACCGCGGGGAGCCGACAGGGTTCGCGGGGCTTGCGGCCCCGCTGCTGGCCACGGCGGTCAGGCGGGCGACGAGCAACGACCTCGCGCGACTCAAGTCCCTGCTGGAAGCCGCCAACTTGTCTTAGCCCGCCAGCTTGTTACGCTCCCTCGGGGGAGCTGGGGACATGACACCCAACTGGAATGATCACTTAGCAGGAGCAGCATGACCGAGCGCGGGGCGGCACACCCGGGCCAGGCGACCCCCGACACGCTGAAGAAGGCGCTCACCGAGCATGCCGCACCTGAGCGGCTGGTGGTGGCGCGCGGGCTGTTCACCGGCCCCAGCGCTCAGGTCGTCGACGACATGTACGCCCGGATCGTCACCGGCAGGGCACACCGCGAGCGCTACGCGGTGCACCTCGAAAAGGGCGCGACCGTCGACACCAACACCTACTTCGGCCGGCTGCCCGCGAGCTACTTCCAACGGTGGACCAGCGTGACCGAAGTCCAGCTGAAGCTGGCGTTCGACACGTCGACAAGGGCGCGCATCCTTCTTCGCGGATCCGACATCCAGGGTGGCTCCAGGACCATCGACAGCACCGAGGTGGACGGCACGGGTACCGCGGTGCTTTCGGCCAAGCTCAACGAGTACGTCGACGGCGGCGCGCTGTGGATGGAATGCACGGCGGTGGACGGCCCGCTGACGATCACCGACCTGGAGTGGACGGCTCCGGCGCCGCCGACGATCCGGCCCGCGGCGATCGCCATCTGCACGTTCAACAGGGCCGACGACTGCGCGACCAACGTCGCGGCGGTCGCAGGAGACAAGGGCCTGCTGGCTGGTATCGACGCGATCTATGTCGTTGACCAGGGCACCGACACCGTCGACACCAGACCGCTTTTCAATGACGTCTCTGCGCAGCTCGGCGACAAGATCGTTTACCTTCGGCAGCCCAATATCGGTGGTGCGGGCGGCTTTTCGCGTGGAATGTACGAGATATCCAGCGTCACCGATCACGCGAACGTGATCCTGATGGACGACGACATCCTCTGCGAGCCGGAAACCATCCTGCGGCTCAACGCCTTTGCCAACCTGACGCCGACGCCCACCATCATCGGCGCGCAGATGCTGTACCTGAAGAACACCCGCGAACTGCACGTCAGCGCCGAGCAGACCCAGTTGATCAGGCTGCGCGCAGGCCGCTGGGCGCCACGGGCGCTGCACAAAGCGGATATGACGAAGTACCTGCAGCACAAGCGCATCGACGCCGAATACAACGCGTGGTGGTCGTGTCTGATCCCGTCGGAGGTGATCGCCGCCATCGGGCTTCCGGTGCCGATGTTCTTCCAATGGGATGACATCGAATACGGGTTGCGCGCCAGGGACGCGGGATTCCCGACGACGACGCTGCCCAACGCGGGCGTCTGGCACGCCGACTTCGACTGGAAGGACCGCGACGAGTTCTTCCGCTACTACAGCGTCCGCAACTCGCTCATCACCCACGCGCTGCACGGCACCATCGACACGAAGGCGACCGGTCGTTGGCTGGCGCGAGAGATCACCGAGGGACTTGTGTCGATGCAATACGGCATGGCGTACACCATGATTCGCGGCATCGAGGACTTCCTGGCCGGCCCGGAGGTGCTGCGAGACGGTGGCCCCGCGGCGCTGACCGCGATTCGTGAGGAGCGCAAGGCGTACGCCGAAACCGTCGTGCACAAGGCGGTCGAGATCGGCGAACTCACGGGCTCGATCCCGCGGATCCATCCGCGCGGCGACCTGCCCCGCAAGGACCGAATCAACCTCGTGCTGGCCAAGCGCTGGCTCTTCCAGTGGCTCGGCCGGACCATCCCAGGGCCGGTCGCGATCGCGGCAGAGGACAACCAGTGGTGGCACGTGTCGCTGTTCGACCAGGCCGTGGTCACCGATGCTTCGCAGTCGGGGGTTCGGATCCGGCGCCGCGACAAGCAGAAGCTCACCGATCTGACCAAGCGAATGACGAAGGCGCTGAGAAGGTTTCAGCATGAAGCGCCCGCGCTGCAGGAGCAGTATCGCCGGGCTCTTCCCGACCTGATCAGCCGCGAGAACTGGGCACGCCTTTACGAGAGCTGATCAGTGCAGGCGCACCACGACCTGTTCGTGGTTGCCCGTGTACGCCAGGTACTCGAACGAACGACCCGTCCGCTCGACGAATTCGGTCCACGCCCGGTATTCGTGCTGTTGCCAACCGGGGTAGTTGAAGAACTCGTCGAACACCAACACCGCATCGGGGACGAGCCGGTCAGACGTCAGATCCAGAACCGTCCTGGTCGACGAGTACAGATCGCAGTCGACGTGCATGAAGGCGATCGCTTCGTCGGTGTCCGCAAGAAACGTCGGCAGGGTGTCCTCGAACAGGCCGGCGACGACCGCGGCGCCGGGAATGTCCGGCGGCTGCTGGGCGAACTCCCCCACAGCGAACCCGGTGCGCCAGGTCTCCGGCAGGCCGGTGAACACGTCGAACCCCGCGACCGTGCGGTCGGCGGCCACCGTTTCGGCGATGATCCGCAGCGTGGAGCCGGTCGCCACCCCGAACTCGAGCGCCAGCCCCGGCCCCTTGATCTCGCCGAGCGCGTACCGCAGCGTGTCGGGCTTCTCCCAGAACACCTTCGCCCTCGGCATGTGCTCGAGCACGAACGCCGCGCTCTCCTGTGCGGTCTGAGCGTCCTGCGCGTACGAGATATCCCGCCGGGCACGGTATTCGGTGTCGGCGATCCGGGTCGTGACCGAGTCCCGGAGCCGGTCGAGGGCGGCCATCAGCTCGGCGTGCTGATCCCGCTGCTCCTGCCTGGTGCGTTCGTGCTCGGCGGCGATGACCTCGGCCAGGGCGCGCTGCAACTTCTCCCGGGCCGACACCTTGAGGCGGTCAAGCATGCACCAACCGTAGCGCCGGGTGATCCGCCGTACGCACGAACCGCATGCCGGTTAGCTGTCGGGACAATATGATCCTCGCCGATGACGAAGATGGTGGAGCTGGCGGCCGTCGAGGCCGACCAGCGGCCCGAGCAGGCTCGGCGCAGGGGTGGGGACCTGTGGTGGGCCATCCCCGGGGCGCTGATCGGCGCGGTCATGTTCTATGTCGCACACCGCGGCCTGGTCGACGACGCCTACATCACGCTCAGCTATGCCCGCAACGTCGCCGAGCACCTGCATTGGGGGATGATCCCGGCGGAGGAGTCGAACACCGCGACGTCACCGTTGAACGTCGTGCTGCTGGCCGTCGCGACCTGGATCACCGCCGTCACGGGCACAATGCGACCCGTACTGGGCCTCGGCCTTCTGATCGTCGTGCTGTCGGCGGCCATGGCCGTATGGGCCGCGCAGATAGCCCGTCGCATCAACGTCTCGGGCGTCTGGTCGCTGGCCGTGCTGGCCGTCGTCTTTGCCAACCCGTTCGTGAACTCGGCGTTCGGGCTCGAGGTCGTGCCGACCGCCGCGCTCCTCACCGGGCTTGCCGCGCAGGCCGTGCGCGGTCGCCGGATCGCGTTCGGAGTCGTGGCCGGCCTGCTGGTCCTCACCCGGCCGGACTTGGGCATCATCGTCGCCGTTGTGTACCTGGCCACCCCGGCCCTGCGCCGCCGGTTCTGGGTCGCGCCGCTCACCGCCGCTGTCGTTGTGCTGCCGTGGTGGACGTTCAGCTGGTACCACTTCGGCTCCGCGATACCGACGACGCTGGTGATCAAGACCCTGCAGAAGTCGTTCGGCGAAGCCACGTTCGGCAACGGGCTGTGGAAGATGTGGCAGGCAGGCATGACACTGCCTCTGTTGCTCACCATCATCCCCGCGGCCGTCGGAGCGGTGACGGTGCTCTGTCTGCTGGCCGCCGGCCTTGTTCGCAAGCTCCCCGGCGAACTCTGGCCGCTCGTCGGTTTGGGTCTCGGCGCGCTGGCGGACTACGGGGCCTACTGCGCACTCGGCGTGCCGCCCTACCACTGGTACTACGTCAGTTCGACTGTCGCCCTTGGGGTTACGGGCGTCTTCGGGTTGGCGCTTGCGCTGCGGCGGTGGCGCGTAATGCGGGTCGGCGCTCCCGTCGTCGTCGCGGCTGCGCTCGCCGTCGGCGCTGCGGTGTCGTTTCAAGGCCTCGGGATGCCGTGGCGGCACCCGGTGATCTTCGGCAACTGGGCGCTGCCCCAGGAGTACATGGCCATCGGCAAGGAGGTCGGCGAGCTGGTCGGCGACGCCACCGTGACGGCCCCGCCCGAGATCGGCACCGTCGCCTACTCCTGCGATTGCAATGTGGTCGACGTGTTCTCCGACCCCGGCATCACGCTGCCGTCGATCGAGAAGCGGATTCGCGAGGCCGGACCCGTGTTGAAACCTTTGCTCGAGTTCAACTTCACCCATCTCGACCGCACGCAGCAGCCCCGCCCGCCGGAGTACCGCTTGGTCTGGACGCGTGAGGGCGCCCCGCCCGGTCTACCCGCGTGGCACACCGAGTCGCCGTGGACCGCGGCCGCGACCATCTACCTGGAGCCGGTCAGCGACTGAGCAAGAGCGGTGGACCCTCCCCACACTTGCTGTGCATTTGCTGTCAGGTTTGTCGATGGCACCACTGAAGTTCCGGTGAGTCTCTAACGTTTGTGTCCCGGGCAGTTCGGACGGCGAATCCCATCCGTCGAGCCAGGACGATCACGCTTCCGGGGGTGATGATGGCCACCCCGAAAATCCCGACGAAGGTCAGGGAACGGCGTCCGACGACTACGGCGACGGCGACATGGGCAGCGACACCGTAGGCGGGACGCCCGGATTGGGTTGGGACGGTGGCGGCGAAGGGCCACTGGCGCTCCTTCCTGACCACGGTGCAGGGGTGATCGGTGGCGGCGTGGAAGGCATCGACACCACCGGAGAGGACACTGTCGCCGGCCTGATCTCCCAAGCGCTCAAACATGTTGTCGCGCAGGGCGGGAGCGGTGGGTACACGGGCGAGTCCGGCTTCGGCGACGACGTAACGGGCTCGAACGGCGTTGTCATCATCGGTACGAACGTCGGCCACGTCGGTCTGGCCTCTACCGACGGCGAGTGGGGTGACTTCACCAACCCGAAGGCGACGTTGGACTTCGTTCATGAGGTCGTCACTTCAATCGCCCACACCGGCCACGAGACCGCGATCCAGACGGCCGGAATTGCCAGCACGGTGAGCTCAGTCAGTGCGCGAGTCGCTCGCGCTCAGTCGAAGTTCGGCCTTTAGGTTCCCGTACAGGATCCAACCCGCTCAGGGTCACAACTGGCGGTGGCGGAGGGATTTGAACCCCCGGACGGTTTTAGCCGTCTCTCGCTTTCAAGGCGAGTGCATTAGGCCGCTCTGCCACGCCACCGCCGATAAGGGTAGCGGGCTAGACCCGGCCGACTTTCGCCGCCGACCCGTTGCCCTTGAGCGCGACGCTGATCCGGCGGCAGTTCTCCCCCATCGCGGCGATCTGCGGCCGTGACAGCTTGCCGAGGAAGTTCTCGCGCACACCCTGTCCATAGGTGACCATCGCCTGGCGCACAAGCAGGCGGCCGTCGTCGGTGATGCTGGCCAGTACGCCACGCCCGTCGTCGGGGCTCGCGCCGCGCCGCACCAGGCCCTGCACTTCCAGGCGCCGGATCTGCCGGGTCACCCGGCTCGGAAGCGACATCAGCCCATCGGCCAGATCACCCATGCGTGCCGAACCGCTCGGCGACTTGTCCAGGATGTCGAGGAGGCGCACATCATTCAGGGTCAGATGATGAGCTTCGACCAGCGCCCGGTTAAGGGTCGCGTACATGCGCAGTGCCGAATCGAGGAAGTTTTGCCACGTCCTTTGTTCAGCGATGTCCAAGCCCGGCATATCACCAGCCGTACGCCCGGCAATCATCCCCTCCATCTTCGGAATGGTAAACGACGAACGCATTGCTACGGGCCGGAATTCGCAGGTAGTAGGGTTTTCCAAATGCATGCGATCGTGGCCGAATCCGCCAACCGTCTGAACTGGCAAGAAGTCCCCGACATCACGCCACATACAGGTGAAGTACTGGTTAAGGTCAGCGCCGCCGGGGTCAACCGGGCCGATGTACTTCAGGCCGCGGGCAAGTATCCGCCCCCGCCTGGGGCAAGCGACATCCTCGGCCTCGAGGTGTCCGGGACCATCGCCGAGGTCGGCGAACACGTCGATCAATGGTCGATCGGGCAACCCGTTTGTGCTTTGCTGGCCGGCGGAGGTTACGCCGAGTTCGTCGCGGTGCCCGCGGGCCAGGTCATGCCCGCGCCGGAGACGGTCGAACTGCACAACGCCGCGGCCCTGCCCGAAGTGGCGTGCACGGTGTGGTCGAACCTCGTGATGACGGCGGGCCTGTCGGACGGTCAGGTGGTGCTGCTTCACGGCGGTGCAAGCGGCATCGGCACACACGCGATTCAGGTGGTGCGTGCGCTGGGCGCGCGGGTTGCGGTCACGGCCGGTTCGACCCCGAAACTCGACCTGTGCCGAGAACTCGGCGCGGACATCGTCATCAACTATCGCGACGAGGATTTCGTCGAGCGCGTGCGTGCTGAGACCGACGGTGCAGGCGCCGACGTCATCCTCGACATCATGGGCGCGGCCTACCTGGACCGCAATATCGACGCCCTCGCCAACGACGGCAGAGTCGTCATCATCGGCATGCAGGGCGGCATCACGGCCGAATTGAACATCGGAAAGCTGATGGCCAAGCGTGCCGGGGTCATCGGCACCACGCTCCGGGCGCGCCCCGTTGACGGCCCGAGCAGCAAGAGCGAGGTCGTCCGCGAGACCGTCGACCACGTGTGGCCGATGGTCGCCGACGGACGCGTCCGCCCGGTCGTCGGTGCGGAATTCCCGATCACCGAAGCCGCGGCGGCACACGAACTGCTCGACTCCGGCGACGTGTCGGGCAAGGTGCTGCTGCGCGTCAGCGACTAGCGATTAGCTGCGCACGCGAGGAGCAGAACAGCATCAGCCGAGCGAGGCCAGCGCGCGGATCAGCTGGTCGACCTCTGCGGTCGTTGTGTAGTGCGCGAGACCCACCATGACCGCCCCGCCGATGTCGTTGACCCCGATCACATCGAGCACCCGCGAGCTCGCGTTGGCGATGGCGAGCACGCCGTTGTCCGCGAGGCGCTGCACGACCCGATCGGCAGGCACATCACGCACGACAAAGCTCAGCACGGGAATCGACACCTCGGGTCTGCCGATGACCATGATGAGCGGCAGCGACCGCAGCGAGATCAGCAGATAGTCGTAAAGCCGCTTCATGTAGGCATCCGCGGATTGCATTGAGACGGCTAGCCGTTCGCGTCGCGTGCCCTTCGCCGACTCGTCGAGCGAGGCCAGGTATTCGATGCTCGCCACCAGCCCGGCCAGCAGCGGGTACTGGTGCGCGCCGAGTTCCAGCCGCTCGGCACCGGTGGCGTACGGGTTGAGCGCGATCGAACCGAACGTGTTGATCATGTCGGGGTCGCGGAAGACAAGCGCGCCGACCGGTGGGCCGCCCCACGCGAGCGCGTTGACCGCGACGATATCCGCGTCGATGTCGTCGACGTCGATGAGACGATACGGCGCTGCCGCCGAATGGTCGACGATGATGAGCCCGCCGTCCACGTGCAACAGCTTGGTGGCGGCGCGCAGATCAGTGACCGTGCCCAACGTCGCGGATGCGGAGGTTACCGCGACCAGACGCGTCGCGTCGCTGATCAGGTTCTCCCACTGCCAGGTCGGCAACTCGCCCGTTTCGATGTCGACCTCGGCCCATTTCACCTTGGCGCCATAGCGATTCGCCGCGCGCAGCCACGGCGCGATATTTGCCTCGTCGTCCAGCCGGGTGACGACGGTTTCATAGCCCAGGCCAACGCGTGACGACGATGCGTCGGCGAGCGAGTTGAGCAGGATGGCGCGGTCGGCCCCGAGAACCACACCGCGTGAATCAGCGTTGAGCAGGTCGGCGACGGCCTGGCGGGCCTCGTCGAGCACCGTCGCACTGCGCTTCGCCGACGGATGCGGACCCAGCGTCGTCGTCATCGAGTTGCGGAACGCCGTCGAGACGGTGCGGGCTACGGAGTCGGGCAGCAGCATGCCGTTCTGCGCGTCCAAATGAACCCATCCATCGCCCAGGGACGGATGCAGTCCGCGCACCCGGGCGACGTCGTATGCCATGCCAGCCACCTTAGAGAGTTCGTGAAATCCACAAACCGACAGCATTGCGAGGGCGCCCAACCCCACGTGGGCAGTGCCGGACCGGGTCACCTGGGCAGCCATACTAGTCCAGTGAGCCTGGCCTTCGGAGTGCTACTAGCGGTGTTGTTGCTGGTAGCGCCCGGAGCAACGGTGGCACGGGCGTCCCGGTTGCCCGGGCCTGTCGCGGTGGCCGTCGGCCCCGCCTTGACGTACGCCGTTGTCGCACTGGCCATCGTCCCGTTCGGCGCGATCGGCATTCCGTGGAACGGCTGGACAGCGCTCTTTGCTCTGGCCGTCGTGACAGTGATCGCCGCATGTTTGCCGTGGGCGCTTGGCCGATTCCGCGACCGCGACGCCGAGGCGCTGGCGATATCCCGCGGTCCTGCGCTCATCGTCGCGTCCGGGGTGCTCGTCGGCGCCGCACTGATCGGAGTCGCGGCGGTCTACGGAATGCCGCACTGGCAGTCGATCCCGAGCACGTGGGACGCCGTGTGGCACGCCAACACGGTCCGGTGGATCCTCGACACCGGGCAGGCGTCGCCGACGCACATGGGCGAGCTGCGCAACGTCGAGACCCACGATCCGCTGTACTACCCGTCGACGTTTCACGCCCTCGCCGCGCTGTTCAGCCAACTGACCGGAGCCGCGCCGACGAGTGCCTACACGCTGAGCTCGCTCGCCGCGTCGGTCTGGCTGTTCCCGGCCAGCGCGGCCTGTTTGACCTGGAACCTGCTGCGGAGCCGATTCGACGAATGGCGTAGCGCAGCGGCCGCCGCCGCGGCAGCCGCGCTGTCGGCGTCGTTCACCGCGATTCCCTACGTGGAGTTCGACACGGCATCGATGCCGAACCTCGCCGCATACGGCATCGCGGTGCCGACGATGGTGCTCGTCGTCTCAGCGCTGCGCCACCGCGAGCGCATCCCGCTGGCGGTGCTCGCACTGCTCGGCGTCTTCTCCGTGCACATCACCGGCGGCGTGGTAACCGTAGTGCTCGTCGTCGGATGGTGGGTGGTGGACGGGCTTTGGCGCCCGGTCCGCGGCCGCCTCACGGACTTCATCAGCCTGGTCATCATGGCGGTGCCGACTGTCTGCCTGTTGCTGCCGCAGTTCGTCGGCGTGCTGCAGCAGGCCGAGATCATCGTCGGGCACGCGTTCGTCACGCACGAGGGCAAGAAGCGCGGCCTGTTCGACGCCGTCGTCCAGCACACCCGCCATCTCAACGACTTCCCGATCCAGTGGTGGCTCATCGGGTTGGCCGCGATCGGCGGAGCGATCCTTCTGGTCAAGCGCATCTGGTGGCCGCTCGTCGTGTGGCTGGGCCTCGTGGTGTGCATCGTGCATTCGTCGGCGCCGTTCGGCGGCCCGGTCGGTGCCCTCACCGCCAAGGTCAGCGACCTCTTCTACAGTGACCCGCGCAGGCTATCGGCAGTCATCACAATGCTTTTGGCACCTTTCGCAGGCATCGGGGCCTGTTATCTCGTGAAGTGGGCGGTGGCGGGGCTTCGCAGGGTCGCGAAGGATCGAGTCGCTAGCCCGACGGCCTGGTACGCCGTGACAGCCGTCCTCCTGCTCGCGATCACCGTCGGCACCGGCGTTGCCTACTATCCGCGGGCTCGCTTCCTGTTCGGCGAGAAGTACGACTCGGTGTTGATCGACGACAAGGACCTCGAGGCGTTCGCGTATCTCGCCACCCTGCCCTGCGCGCGCGACACACTGATCGGCAACGCGAACACCGACGGCACGGCGTGGATGTACGCCGTTGCCGGACTGCACCCGCTGTGGACCCACTACGACTACCCCGTCCAGCAGGGGCCGGGTTATCACCGGTTCATCTTCTGGGCCTACGCCGACGACGCCGACACAGACCCACGCGTCGCAGAGGCGGTAAAGGCGCTCAATATCAGGTACGTGGTGACCAGCTCACCGGTGGTGCTGAAGTTCGCCATGCCCGACGGGCTAGTGTCGCTAGATAAGTCACGGTCGTGGGAGAAGATCTACGACAACGGTGAGACCAAGATCTACGAATGGCGCGGGGCTCAGAGGGAATGCGGAGCAGATGACGAGCAACACTGACGACGACAACATCGAGATCATTGCCGGCAATGCGCCGATGGGCGGCGAGGAGGAGGCCGACGGCAAGTCGCTGACCGACCTCGTCGAACAGCCTGCGAAGGTGATGCGCATCGGCACCATGATCAAGCAGCTGCTCGAGGAGGTGCGGGCCGCGCCTCTCGACGACGCCAGCCGCAACAAGCTGCGCGAGATCCACAAGACGAGCATCCGCGAGCTGGAAGACGGGTTGGCGCCTGAGCTGCGCGAGGAGCTCGAGCGGCTCACGCTGCCCTTCACCGACGACTCCGTCCCGTCCGACGCCGAACTGCGCATCGCACAGGCGCAGCTGGTGGGCTGGCTGGAAGGGCTGTTCCACGGCATCCAGACCGCGCTGTTCGCTCAGCAGATGGCGGCCCGCCAGCAGCTGGAGCAGATGCGGCAGGGTGCGCTGCCGCCCGGCATGAGCGCACCGGGACAGCGCGGCGGCCCAGGGTCACCCGGGACCGGGCAATACCTGTAGCGGCGGGGACGGTGGCAGTGCCGCATATCTCGACGCAGAACGCGTGGGTGGAGTTCCCCATCTTCGACGCGAAGGCGCGCTCGCTGAAGAAGGCTTTCCTCGGCAAGGCAGGCGGCACGATCGGCCGCAACGAGTCCAACGTCGTGGTCATCGAGGCACTCCGGGACATCACCATGTCGCTGGAGCTCGGCGATCGCGTTGGGCTGGTCGGACACAATGGCGCCGGGAAGTCGACGCTGCTGCGGCTGCTGTCTGGGATCTACGAGCCGACGCGGGGCGTGGCCACCGTAACGGGCCGGGTGGCACCGGTTTTCGACCTGGGCGTCGGCATGGACCCCGAGATATCGGGCTTCGAGAACATCATCATCCGCGGGTTGTTCCTCGGTCAGACCCGAAAGCAGATGCTGGCCAAGGTCGATGAGATAGCGGAGTTCACCGAACTCGGCGACTACCTGTCGATGCCGTTGCGCACCTATTCGACCGGCATGCGGGTGCGGCTGGCGATGGGCGTGGTCACCAGCATCGACCCCGAGATCCTTCTGCTCGACGAAGGCATCGGCGCCGTCGACGCCGACTTCCTGAAGAAGGCGCAGGCGCGGCTGCAGGGGCTGGTCGAGCGCTCCGGCATCCTCGTCTTCGCCAGCCACTCCAACGAATTCCTCGCGCGGTTGTGCAAGACCGCGATGTGGATCGACCACGGCACCGTCAAGATGACCGGCGGCATCGAGGAAGTCGTGCGCGCTTACGAGGGCGAGGACGCGGCGCGACATGTGCGCGAGGTGCTCGAAGAGAATGCCCGTGACAGCGCGTGACTGAGACTGTTTATGCCGTGCTGGTGACGCACCGGCGTCCCGACGAATTGGCCAAGTCGCTGGACGCGCTGACCACACAGAGCCGCGCGCTCGACCATCTCATCGTCGTCGACAACGACGACGACGAACGCGTGCGCGACCTCGTCGCGGGTCAACCCGTCCCGACCACCTATCTGGGTTCGCGCCGAAACCTCGGCGGCGCAGGCGGTTTCGCTTTGGGCATGCTGCACGCACTCGCGCTCGGCGCCGACTGGGTCTGGTGCGCCGACGACGATGGCCGCCCCCAGGATGGCAACGTGCTGGGAACCCTGCTGGCGTGCGCGGAGAAACACCGTCTGGCCGAAGTCTCGCCGATGGTGTGCAATCTCGAACATCCGGACCGGCTGGCATTCCCACTGCGCCGCGGGCTGGTCTGGCGCCGCCTGGTGAGTGAGCTCCGCACCGAGGGCGAGGGCCAAGTGGGGGCACCTCCCGCTTGCGGGGGACTGCTGCCGGGAATCGCGTCGCTGTTCAACGGTGCGCTGTTCCGCGCGAGCACTGTCGAGGCGGTCGGTGTGCCGGATCTGCGGCTGTTCGTGCGCGGCGACGAGGTGGAGATCCATCGCAGGCTCGTGCGATCGGGTCTGCCATTTGGAACCTGTTTGGACGCAATCTATTTGCATCCATGTGGCACCGACGAGTTCAAGCCGATCCTCGGGGGCCGGATGCACACCCAGTACCCCGATGACACGGGCAAGCGCTTCTACACGTACCGCAACCGCGGATACCTGTTGTCGCAGCCCGGGTTACGCAAGCTACTGCCGCAGGAGTGGTTGCGGTTCGGCTGGTATTTCCTGGTGTCCCGCCGTGATCCCCGCGGCCTGGCCGAGTGGGTCCGGTTGCGCAGGCAGGGCCGACGCGAGAGGTTCGAGCGCCGATGACCTTCACCGACGCCGCTGCCCAGTCGCGGACGATGAGCCGCGCATGGGGCGACCTGGTTGCCGGGTTCGCCAAGCGCGAGCTGTGGCTCCACCTGGGCTGGCAGGACATCAAGCAGCGCTACCGCCGGTCGGTGCTCGGCCCGTTCTGGATCACCATCGCCACCGGCGTCACCGCGATAGCGATGGGCGGGCTGTACTCCAAGCTGTTCAAACTCGAGCTGTCCGAGCATCTGCCGTATGTGACGCTCGGCCTGATCCTCTGGAACCTGATCAACGCGGCCATCATCGAAGGCGCCGACGTGTTCATCGCGAACGAGGGCCTGATCAAACAACTTCCGACGCCACTGTCGGTGCACGTTTACCGGCTGGTGTGGCGGCAGGTCATCCTGTTCGGCCACAACATCGTGATCTTCGTGATCATCGCGATCATCTTCCCCAAGCCGTGGTCATGGGCCGACCTCTCCGTCATTCCGGCGCTCGGCCTGATCGTGCTGAACTGCGTGTGGGTGTCGCTGTGTTTCGGCATCCTGGCGACCCGCTACCGCGATATCAGCCCGCTGCTGTTCAGCCTCGTGCAACTGCTGTTCTTCATGACCCCGATCATCTGGAACGAGGCCACGCTCGAACATCAGGGCGCGGGCAAGTGGGCCAAGATCGTCGAACTCAACCCGCTGCTGCACTACCTCGACATCGTGCGGGCACCCCTGCTCGGTGCCGACCAGGAACTGCGGCATTGGGTGGTGGTGCTGGTGCTGACAGCTGTCGGCTGGATGTTCGCGGCGATCGCGATGAAGCAGTACCGGGCGCGGGTGCCGTACTGGGTTTAGTCCGCGCCCAGTACTGCTCGAGGGTCAGCGTCGGGGCACGTGCTGGCGGACGGTCACGTTGATGCGGTTCCAGGCGTTGATGGTGACCGCCATCGCGATGACCTGACCTAACTCGCGGTCGGAGAACACGGCGGCTGCCCGATCGTAGACGTCGTCGGACACGCCGCCGGTGATCCCGGTGATCTCCTCGGTCAGCGCCAGCGCGGCCTGCTCACGCTCGGTGAACAGGTCACCGGCTTCCTGCCAGGCGGCCAGCACGTCGAGCTTCTGCTCGCTCACCCCGTGCTTGCGGGCATCGACGAGGTGCATGTTGAGGCAGAACCCGCAGTGGTTGATCTGCGAGGCGCGGATCTTGATCAGCTCGCCGAGCTCTGGCTCGACGTCCTTGGCCGCAGCCGCGCTGAGGGTCATCATCGCGTCGATTAGTTCGGGCGACGATTTGTAGATCTTGAGACGGTCGCTGGCGTGGATCTGGGTTTCGAATGTCGTTGTCATGCCACCAACGCTAGTGCGCATAGACCCATCTGCATGGTTCAATTTGGTCATGACTTCATGGGCCAATCCCGGCAGTCGCGACCTTCACCTCGACCTGCGAGACATCATCACGCCGGGTGCTCGTGGGGCGAGGGATCTGCTGCTCGAGGCGCTGCGCGACGCCGTGCGGTCCGGCCGATTGGCACCGGGATCAATGCTTCCGCCGTCGCGAACCCTGGCCGCCGACCTCGGATTGGCCCGCAACACGGTGGCCGAGGCCTACGCCGAACTGGTCGCCGAGGGCTGGCTGGCGTCGCGCCAGGGCGCGGGCACCTGGGTGCTCAACGCGGGTGGCCGCCACGCGGCGCCGCGACCGCGCGGTGTGCGCGCCGCACCGGTGCACAACCTGATGCCGGGCACGCCGGATGTCTCGGAATTCCCGCGCAACGAATGGGCGGCGTCCACTCGCAGGGCGCTGTCCACGGCGCCGACCGACGCGCTGCGGATGAGCGATGCCCGCGGCCGACTGGAGCTCTGCGATGCGCTCGCCGAATACCTGACGCGAGCTCGGGGGGTGCGGACGACGGCCGAGTCGGTGATGGTCTGCGCGGGGATGCGGCACGGGATCGAGCTGCTGGGGCGAGTGTTTCGTGGGCGCGGTCCGATCGCCGTCGAGGCCTACGGGTTGTTTATCTTCCGCGACGCGCTTGCGGCGATCGATGTGCCAACGGTGCCGATCGGCGTCGACGAACACGGGGCGGTGATCGACGACCTCGAGAGCGTCGATGCGCCAGCCGTGCTGCTGACGCCTGCGCATCACAGCCCGTTCGGGATGTCGCTGCACCCGACGCGAAGGGCAGCCGTTGTCGACTGGGCGCAGCGCACGGGCGGATACATCCTCGACGACGACTACGACGGCGAGTTCCGTTACGACCGCCAACCGATCGGTGCCCTGCAGCCGTTGTGTCCCGACCGTGTGGTCTATCTGGGGTCGGCGAGCAAGAGCCTGTCGCAGGCGCTACGGCTGGGCTGGATGGTGTTGCCCGACAACCTGATTGACGCGGTGATCGACGCGGCAGGCGGACAACAGTTCTATGTCGACGCGGTGACACAGCTGACGATGGCGGATTTCATCAGCACCGGCAAATACGACAAGCACATCAGGCGGATGCGGATGCGCTACCACCGCCGTCGCGACCGTCTGGTGGCGGCACTGTCCTCCTACGACGTTGGCGTCAGCGGCTTGTCGGCCGGGGTGAATCTAGTGCTGACCCTTCCCGACGGCGCGGAGCACGAGGTGCTGCGACGGGCGGGCGACGCAGGCATCGCGTTGCAGGGGTTGTCGATCATGCGCCATCCGATGGCCGGACCGGAGGTGCCCGACCCCGACGGCATCATCGTCGGCTTCGCCGCACCCGCCGACCATGCGTTCGCCGGAGCCGTTGATGCGCTTTTGGGCTTGCTGGCCGCCACCGGCCTGGCAAAGTAATCGGCTATGAGCCCCGCGCAGCGTCGCCACATGAGCCTCTATGAGCGGACGATGGAGAAATTCGCGCGGACGCCCGCGGGCGATTGGTACATGAAGCGGATCGCGCCGTCGTTGGATCCGCCGCTGCTGCGACTCACCGGTGGGCGCGTCAGTTCCGTGTATCCGGTTCCGGTCATGCTGTTGACGACGACGGGCGCCAAGACGGGCCAACCGCGGACGCTGCCGCTGCTGTACCTCACCGAAGGTGAGCGACTCATCTTGATTGCCTCGAACTACGGCAAGACGTCTCACCCGGCGTGGTACCGCAATCTTGTCGCCAATCCGAAGGCGGATGTGCTCGCCGGCAAGAGAAGCGGGACGTACACCGCAACCGAAATCACCGACCCCGCCGAGAGGGACCGGGCGTGGGACCTCGCCCTGGACACGTACGCCGGTTACGGCGACTACGAGAGCCGTGCCGGCGACCGCACGATTCCGCTTATACGCCTCGAGCGCGTTCCCGGCTGATTCATCCACAGACGTAATTTCATCCACAGGTGCTCGCTGACCTCGTGGTTTCGGTCGGGGTGCATGAGTAACTTCGAAAACATGTTCGGTCAACTCGCTGCGCAAGCCACTTCCTCTTCTGGAGGTGTGGCGGTGGGGGCGTGGGCGCGGGTGGAGAACGCGGCGTGTGCGCGGCGGCTGGCGGCGATGGCCGACGTGTTGGAGGCGCGGTGGGCGGCCGACGGATCGGCCGAGCGGGAGCAGTGGTGTCTGGACAACTGGAATGCCGTCGCCTGCGAGGTCGCCGCATCCCATGAGGTGTCGTTGGGGGTGGCGTCGCATCAGCTGATGATCGCCATGGCGCTGCGTGAGCGGCTGCCGCGCGTCGACGAGGTGTTCCAGACCGGGCGGATCGGGATGGCGGTGGTGTCGACGATCGTGTACCGCACCGCGTTGATCACCGACCCAAACGCGCGCGCGAAGGTCGATGTGGAGGTGGCCGCCGTGGTGTCTGGGTGGGGTGCCTTGTCGACGGCCAAAGTGGAGCAGGCGATTGACTACTGGGTGGACCGTTACGACCCGTTGGCGGTCCGGCGACTGGAGTCACGCAGCCGTGGTCGCCACGCCGAGGTGAGTGAGCCCGACGGCAGCGGGGTGTCCACGGTGGAGGCGGTGCTGTTCGATCACGACGCCGCCACCCTGGACAAGCGGCTGGAGGCGATGGCCGGCGCGGTGTGCGACAACGATCCCCGCACAATCGATCAGCGGCGTTCCGATGCGTTGGGGGCAATAGCGAACCAGGCCGATCGATTGGTGTGTGGATGCGGGGATCCCGACTGTGCTGCAGCTGGTCGGCAACCCAGTGCGGTGGTGATCAACGTGATCGCCGAGCAGGCCACCCTGTCCGATGACACCCCGGTGCTGCTAGATGGTGAGAATCCCGACAAACCGACCACACCGGTGCGGGAGATGACGCTGGCCGAAGCGGCGGCGTGCCCTGCGCCGATCGGCCCGGCGCACACCGCCCCCGCGGTGATGATCGGCGGTGGCATCATCCCCGCCCCGTTGTTGGCCGCCAAACTCGCTGCCGGCGCGACGATCCGATGGATCGCCCATCCCGGCGACGCCCCACCCGAACCGCGCTACCGGGCCTCGGCGAAGCTGGACCGGTTTGTCCGCTGCCGGGATATGACATGCCGATACCCGGGCTGTAAGCAACCCGCCGATATGTGTGACCTCGACCATACGATCGGCTATCCGGTCGGGCCGACGTGTGCGTCGAACTTGAAATGCCTGTGCCGAACCCACCACTTGGCCAAAACCTTCGGTCGATGGCGCGACCGACAACTCCCCGACGGCACCGTCATCTGGACCGACCCCTGCGGGCAGACCCACACCACCCGACCCGGCAGCTACGGACTGTTCCCGAAACTGTGCGAGCCCACCGCGCCTGTGACCTTGTCCGCTGCCGAAGCATCACAGGCTGAGCAGCAGCCCGGTCGCGGTCTGGCCATGCCCCGGCGCAGACGCACTCGCGCACAAGACCGCGCCGCAAGAATCCAAGCCGAACGGCGCATCAATGCGACCCACCCGCAATCGCGTCACGTGACCAGGCCACCGGGTCTAGGCCAAGCGGGGAACTTCGCGTCGTGGCTGGCGGCCCTGCCGCCCGGTAACGACAGCCCGGCACCGTTCTGACCCGCCCACTACCGAGACGTGACGGCGAAGAGATGCCATTCACCGGGCACTCCCTTGAGCTGATGAGCTCCGTGTCCTTCGAATTCCAGCCCTGACCCGATCACCAGGTCGCGCAAGGTGCTGGACACGAGCACGTCGCTCGGGCCGGCCAGTGCGCTCACGCGTGCTCCGATGTGCACGGCGATGCCGCCGATGTCATGCCTCGGATTTCGCACTCGCCGGTGTGCAACCCGGCGCGCACTTGGATGCCGAGGGCTTGCACCGCATCGCGGATCGCCATGGCGCAGCGGATAGCTCGCTGCGGACCGTCGAACATCGCGAGAAAGCCATCTCCGACGTGTTCACCTCGCGGCCTCGAAACCGGACCAGTTGCGACCGCACGACGGCATCATGTGCGTCGAGCAGCGCATGCCAGTCACGGTCGCCGATCTCCGCCGCGCGACGGGTCGAGTCCACGATGTCGGTGAAGAGCACCGTGGCCAACACCCGATCATCGGCCACGTCGGCCTGGTGGCCGGTGAGGAACGCAGCAATCTCCTGGAAGGACGCGCGCCAGTCGGGTTCGACCATGTGGTAGACGTTGCGACCCGGCAGCTCGACGTACTTCGCGCCCGGTATGTGGTCTGCGACCAACTTTCCTTGCGCGGGCGTGACGAACGGATCATCGGTGTGTTGGAGGACAAGGGTTGGCACGCCGACTGTCGGGAGCACCGCCCGCACGTCCATCTCCGCCGTCAGAGGTAGCATGAGGGCGATGGTCCCCGGGCTCGCCGCAGCCTTCCAGGCGAGCCCACGTTGTTCGAATCTCCTCGTTCCAGGGCATATCCGGATTCATCATGCGTTGGAACTCCCCAGTCCCCCACATGGCGACTATCGCGGCGTGCACTCCCTCGAGATCGGGCATGCTCGACGGGTCCGCATTACCCTCGAGCACGACGAGCGCGGCTGTGCGGGAGGGATGGGTCGCGGGCGAACAGCGCCGCTGTCGGGAGCGCGCCAGGAAGGGCGAGGAGCACCGCTTCGCGGCTCTTTAGATCGTCGAGCACTGCGGTGATGCTGTCGGCCCATTGCTCCAACGTCGGTAGCGCGTCCGGCGTCACCGGATCGGACGCTCCGGTGCCCGGCTGGTCAAAGAAGATCAGCCGACCGAGCGATGTCATCGCCTCGACCCAGCCTTGTAGGGACGGCAGCTCCGGAGCGACCTCGCAGCATGTGAACCAGTTCGGCACGAATACGATGTCGCGCGCACCCTCGCGCGACGCGCGATAGGCGACGCGCAAGTCACCGTTCAGCGCATACCGCGTCTCCGAGAACACGCCGGAAGTCTAAGCCGAGGAGCGGGTCCCATTTCGGTGACAGGCGAGGTGCCTGAGTTCATCGCGCCTTCACGGAACCTGGCCCGCGGGAGCCGGCGTGAGTCTTACTGGCCCTGTTTCGCAGCCGCGGCTTGTTCCGCCTTGGCCTGGAATGCCCGGCCCTCCGGGCTGCCAAGCGAGGCGCCCGGCGTAGTGGCCGACGCGACTCCCCGATCGCAGTTGAGGGACAGCAAGACCATGCTGTCAACGTGCTGAAAGGCACCGTTGGAAACTTCCATGAACGGCGCCTCCGTGGCACTAGTGACCAGGCAGTCGCCCATCGATGACTGCCGGTCGCCCACGGTTACTGTGACCTTGGCTGTGCCGCCGCCGTCTTGGATCTTGGAAACCGCATCGCTATACGTCATACCCACGACGTCCGGTGCCGAGGACGTATTCGCGGACGCGATGCCTACGCCGAACAGCCCCAAAACGCCGACCGCCACTCCAACGGCGCCGCCGGTACTGGCCGAAATGATGATCTTCTTCACGTCCCCCCCGATGTCATAGATCTACGACTGTGCGTCCCGATTGCCGAGAGGGGGCCGCGGTATCAGCCGCATTGCACGCCTCTTTTCCTACTGATGAAGGGCGTGAAGCTAACACTTGAGCCAGTGGTTTGAAAGAGCCGGAAGCGATGAATTTGCGATGAATGAATTTGCCATGACCAGCGACCCGGCAGCAGGCACCTCTTCCTGACACTGTGTGATCCCGCCGCCCAGCGCAACAAACCGCCCTCCGTTCTGACCGGCCCGCTACGGAGACTTGTAGCTTGCGCCGTTTGTGAAGGGCGAGAATGGAACCACGACCAAAGGAGGGCGCTGAAATGCATGCATCGCAGTCGAAGATCGTTTTGCGCCGGGCCTTTTTGGTAGTCGGCGCGGTGTTCGGTGCCGCCGTGCTAAGCGCTGGCGTGGCGAGTGCCGCCGGCCCGGTCCAGTTGAAAAGCCGATTGGGCAACTGGTGTCTCGACGGCCCGAATGGGAACAACGCTGCGACGATGGTCAACCCCTGCGACGGATCGAAGTCGCAACTCTGGGTTTTCAACTCCACCGGTCAGGTCGAGAGCGTGGCCTTTCCCGGGAATTGCCTGAGCATCAGCGACGCAGCGGATACCACGCCTGTGGCCCTCTCGTCGTGTCACTCCAATGAGCAAAGCACGCGCTGGAATGCCCAGGCCAACGGCCAAATCACGAGTGTCCTCGGTCCCTGCCTGAACATCAACGGCGGCGTGGCGAACCCGGGGACTCCGGTGATTGCCTACCACTGCATCCCCGATGTAGCCGACGAGCAGTGGGATAGCTTTTAGTCACCAGGCGCGTTGTCGACGATCTGCGCGATTTCGACGTACTCGATCGTCGGTGCAACGCCGTAAAGGTCGGTCACCCGTTGACGAAGCTCGTCGGAGAAGAACTCGAGCGCAGCCTCTTTCGAATCCCAGACGTAGAAGTTGTTCGCCCGGCGGGCGGGCTCGTCCAGTGTGAAGAACTTGAAGCGAAGGCCTGGCATGCCTTCGAACATCGCGCGAGCATTTTCGGCGACGCCGATCACTCGCGCGCGGTCGAACGAATCCGTGTACTGGAACGTGACGTTGACACCAATCACGGCGCCTCCTTTTGCCTGTCCGCGGCGTGACGGACGGACTGATGTGATCTTTCGCCGGCCGGTGGCCACGGTCAAGCTCGCCCGGCGGCGATCTAGGTAACCGCAAATTCATCCATCGTTCTCCCGGCGTACCCGAGTTCGTCTGTGCAGCAAAGCCACATCTTTCATCGTGCGCCTATGTGGTTGAGCGAGAACACTCTCAAGAAACTCATCAAGGGCACGTTTCTTGCCACCCTCCTCCTCGCGGCACAGGAGGGCGGCAGACCATTCCATGAAGCGGCGTGGATCCTGATCGGTGCGACGCTCACCACGGTCGTCGACGCATATGCGACCCCCTCTCCCACCGCAGCTATGGCGACTTCCGGGCCTACGCACAAAGTCGGTGGGTGGGCCTCGTGGAAGACTCGCCGCGCACCTTCGCCACCTTCCCCACGGTGTTGTTCCTGGCGTTGGCGGGGATTTTCCACTGGCACCACGACCACTGGAGTCCAGACGGCCCCCGGGTGGGCTACGAGACCGTCGTGCTGAACATCAACGTCGTGCTGCTCTTCGTCTACGCCATCCTTGCCGCGCGCCGCAGCGGGTCCTCATTCCGCGGAATGATCATGTTCGGGCTCATGAACGCGGTCCTCGGTTGGCTGATCGTCACCATCGAACTCGCACTTGAATGACGCTTAAGTAGGCTGCCCGGGTGGCCGAGCCCCCGATGCAGCCGAACCTGACCCTGAAGACGCAGGTATGGCGATTCATCGTCACGGGCGGGCTGGCAGCCGTCGTCGACTTCAGTCTGTACGTGGTGCTCTACAAAGCGGTCGGTCTCCAGGTCGACCTGGCTAAGAGCCTCAGCTTCATTGTGGGCACCATCACGGCCTACCTGATCAACCGGCGATGGACATTCCAGGCCGAACCCAGCACCTCACGCTTCATCGCGGTGATGGTGCTCTACGCGCTGACGTTCGCCGTTCAGGTGGGGCTCAATCATCTGTGCCTGCATCTGTTCGACTACCGGACCTGGGCGGTACCGGTGGCGTTCGTCATCGCGCAGGGCACCGCGACGGTGATCAACTTCATCGTGCAGCGGGCGGTCATTTTCCGGCTGCAATGAGCCCGGAGGGCCGCACGGTACCCTCGTCACGATGTTTCCGACCACCTCACGACGCCTGACCGGCTGGGGCCGCACCGCCCCGTCGGTGGCCCAGGTGTTGTCGACCCCCGACCAGGAACTGATCGCCAAGGCTGTCGCCCGGGCAGCTGACGGCGGCACCCGCGGTGTCATCGCCAGGGGTCTGGGCCGGTCCTACGGCGACAATGCCCAGAACGGCGGCGGCCTCGTCGTCGACATGACGGCGCTGAACAAGGTCCACTCGATCGACGGCGACAGCCACATCGCCGACGTCGACGCCGGCGTGAACCTCGACCAGTTGATGCGCGCGGCGCTACCCCTCGGGCTGTGGGTTCCGGTGTTGCCCGGCACTCGCCAGGTCACCGTCGGCGGGGCGATTGCGTGTGACATCCACGGCAAGAACCATCACAGCGCGGGCAGCTTCGGCAACCACGTCCGGTCGATGGAACTGTTGACCGCCGACGGCGAGGTCCGCCACCTGACGCCAGACGGCGCAGACTCCGAACTGTTCTGGGCGACGGTCGGCGGTAACGGGCTCACCGGCATCATCCTGCGCGTCACGATCGCGATGACGCCGACGCAGTCCGCCTACTTCATCGCCGACGGCGACGTGACCGCCAGCCTCGACGAGACCATCGCCTTCCACAGCGACGGCAGCGAGTCGCACTACACCTACTCCAGCGCGTGGTTCGACGCGATCAGCGCGCCACCGAAGCTCGGCCGTGCCGTGATATCCCGCGGGTCGCTCGCCACCGTCGAGCAGCTCCCCGAGAAGCTGCGGGCCAACCCGCTGAAATTCGATGCGCCGCAATACTTCACGGCACCAGACATCTTCCCCAACGGTCTGGGCAACAAGCTGATCTTCGGGGCGATGACCGAGTTGTGGTACCGCACCGGCAAGACCTACCGGGGCAAGGCCCAGAACCTCACGCAGTTCTACCACCCGCTCGACATGGTCGGTGAGTGGAACAGGGCTTACGGCTCAGTCGGTTTCACCCAGTACCAGTTCGTGGTGCCCACCGAAGCGGTGGAGCCGTTCAAGGGCATCATGTACGACATCCAGCGTTCGGGGCACTACTCCTTCCTCAACGTGTTCAAGCTGTTCGGACCGGGTAACAACGCGCCGCTGAGTTTCCCCATCCCCGGCTGGAACGTCTGCGTCGACTTTCAGGTCAAGCCCGGCCTCAACGAGTTCCTCAACGAACTCGACCGCCGCGTACTCGAATTCGGCGGGCGGCTGTACACCGCCAAGGACTCCCGCACCACCGCCGAGATGTTCCACGCCATGTACCCCCGCATCGACGAGTGGATCGCCGTGCGCCGCAAGGTCGATCCCGACGGCGTCTTCGCCTCGGACATGGCCCGACGTTTGGAGCTTTTGTAAATGGTGTTCGACGCCACGGGTAACCCCCAGACCATCCTGCTGCTCGGCGGGACCTCGGAGATCGGGCTGGCCATCTGCGAGCGCTATCTGCGCAACGCGGCGGCCCGTGTCGTGCTGGCCGACCTACCCAATCACCCAAAGCGCGACGACGCGATCGCCCAGATGAAGGCCGCAGGCGCCAAGTCCGTTGAGTGGATCGACTTCGACGGCGTCGACACCGAAGGCCACCCCAAGGTGATCGACACGGCGTTCGCCGACGGCGACGTCGATGTGGCGATCGTGGCGTTCGGTCTGCTCGGCGATGCCGAGGAACTGTGGCAGAACCAGCGCAAGGCGGTGCAGATCGCCGGAATCAATTACACCGCAGCCGTTTCGGTCGGTGTGCTGCTCGGCGAGAAGATGCGCGCACAGGGCTCCGGCCAGATCATCGCGATGAGCTCCGCCGCAGGCGAGCGGGTGCGACGGTCCAACTTCGTCTACGGATCCACCAAGGCCGGGCTGGACGGCTTCTACCTCGGCCTCGGGGAAGCGTTGCGGGAGTTCGGAGTTCGGGTGCTGGTGATCCGGCCGGGTCAGGTGCGCACCACGACCACCGTCGAGCACTGGAAGGCCACGGGCACCAAGGAAGCGCCGTTCACCGTGGACAAGGAGTACGTCGCCGAGCTGGCGGTCACGGCATCAGCCAAGGGCAAGGAACTGGTATGGGCGCCGGGGGCGTTCAGGTACGTGATGATGGTGTTGCGGCACATTCCGCGCCCCATCTTCCGCAAGCTCCCCATCTGAGATCCCGCGGATCGATGATGCGAGGCGCGCTGGCCGTGTTGGGCCAGATGGCGGTGGCGGCCGCCGTGGCCGTGGTCGTCGCGGCCATCTCTCTCATCGCGATCTCCCGGGTGGAATGGCCCGCCTACAACTCGTCGAACCAGCTGCACGCACTGACCACCGTCGGCCAATTCGGCTGTCTGGCAGGGTTGCTCGCGTCCGGCTGGCTGTGGCGGCTTGGGCGTCGGCTTGTCGCGCACGCCTGCGCACTGGTGTTCCTGTCCGCCTTCTCGGTCGTCACGCTGGCCATGCCGCTGGGTGCCACCAAGCTCTACCTGTTCGGCATCTCCGTCGACCAACAGTTCCGCACCGAGTACCTCACCCGACTCACCGACAGCGCCGCCCTGCACGACATGACGTATTTCGGGCTACCGCCGTTCTACCCCGCAGGCTGGTTCTGGATCGGCGGCCGGATCGCGGCGCTGACCGGCACCCCGGGCTGGGAGATGTTCAAGCCGTGGGCGATCACCTCCATCGCCATCGCAGTGGTGCTCGCATTCGTGTTGTGGGCCCGCATGATTCGCTTCGAGTACGCGCTGATCGTGTCGACCGCGACCGCCGCCACGACGCTGGCATACGCACCCTCCGAGCCGTACGCCGCCGTCATCACCGTGCTGCTGCCAGCGGTCTTCGTGCTGGCCTGGTCCGGGCTGCGCGGCCGCACCCGCGCAGGCGGATGGGCTGCGGTCGTCGGCGTCGCGCTGTTTATCGGAGTCACCGCGCTGTTCTACACACTGCTGGTCGGATACGCCGCCTTCACGTTGGCGATCATGGCCGTCGCGCTTGCGCTCGCCCGGCGCAGCGTCGAACCGCTGTTGCGCCTTGTCGTCATCGGCTTCATCGCCGCGGCCATCGCGCTGATCGGCTGGCTGCCATATCTCTTGGCCGCCGTCGGCGGATCGCCCGCCGATTCAGGTACGGCAACGCACTACCTTCCGCCCGACGGCGCCCGGCTGTCCTTCCCGATGCTGGAATTCACCCTGCTCGGCGCGCTGTGCATGATCGGCACGCTCTGGCTGGTGGTGCGGGCGCGCAGCTCGACGCGGGCCGCCGGGCTGGCGTTCGGCGTGGCCGCCGTCTATGCCTGGTCGCTGCTGTCGATGCTGACGACTCTGATGGGCAGCACGCTGCTGGCGTTCCGGCTGCAGCCGACCCTGACCGTTCTTCTCACCGCTGCGGGGGCATGCGGATTCATCGAGGCCGCTCTGGCGATCGCGCGCCGCTACAGCCCGCAGACCGGCCGCCGAATCGTGGTCGCCGCGGGCACAGTCGGCGCGATCGGTGCGATGACGTTCACCCAGGACATTCCCGACGTGCTGCGCTCCGACATCGTCGTCGCCTACACGGACACCGACGGCACCGGCCAGCGCGCCGACCGCCGACCGCCCGGCGCCGAGCAGTACTACCGCGAAATCGACGCGAAGATCCAGCAGGTGACCGGCAGGCCGCGCAGCGAGACGGTGGTGCTGACCGCCGACTACAGCTTCCTGTCCTACTACCCCTACTACGGGTTCCAGGGTCTGACGTCGCACTACGCCAACCCGCTTGCCGAATTCACCGAGCGGGCGGCCGCCATCGAGCACTGGGCGACGCTGGAGCGCGCCGACCAGTTCATCGCCGAGCTCGACAAGCTGCCGTGGAAGCCGCCGACGGTGTTCCTCATGCGGCGCGGCGGCGCAGGTGACTCGGCGGACGGCTACAGCCTGCGGCTGGCGGCCGACGTCTACCCGAACCAGCCCAATGTGCGCCGCTACCAGGTGACCCTCGACGCGGCGCTGTTCAAGGACCCCAGGTTCACCGTCTCCGACATCGGACCGTTCGTGTTGGCCATCCGTCAGCCCGGGCCAGGCTGATGGCCATCGAGACGCCCTCACAACCGGGCCAATTAACATCAAGCCCCGTGGTCGGCAACCGTGCGCTGGGAACCAATCACCGCACCGCGCGGCTCATCGCCATCATCGCCGGCCTCCTCGGCGCCGCAATGGCGATCGCCACCCCATTCCTGCCCGTCACACAAACGACGGCTCAGCTCAACTGGCCGCAGAACGGCGTCCTGCAGAGCGTCAACGCACCGCTGATCGGCTACGTGGCCACCGACCTGACGATCACCGTGCCGTGCAGCGCGGCCGCCGGGCTGGCCGGCCCGCAGAACGCGGCGAAGACCGTTCTGCTGTCCACGGTGCCCAAACAGGCGCCCAAGGCCGTCGACCGCGGCCTGCTGATCGAACGGGTCAACAACGATCTGCTCGTCATCGTCCGCAACACCCCGGTCGTCGTCGCGCCGCTGAACCAGGTGCTCAGCCCCGCGTGCCAGGAGTTGACGTTCACCGCGCACGCCGACAGGGTGACCGGCGAGTTCGTCGGCCTGGTGAACGGCCCCGACACCGACAGTCCTGGCAAGCCTCTCCGCGGCGAGCGCAGCGGCTACGACTTCCGGCCCCAAATCGTCGGCGTATTCACCGATTTGGCCGGGCCCGCGCCGCCGGGGCTGAAGTTCTCGGCCACCATCGACTCTCGCTACAGCACATCCCCGACGCTGCTGAAGATGGTCGTGATGATCGTCGGGTTGTTGATGACGGTCATCGCGCTCGGCGCGCTGCACGTCCTCGACACCGCGGACGGGATGCGGCACCGTCGCTTCCTGCCGCCGAGTTGGTGGTCGATCCGGCCCTTGGACGCGCTGGTCATCGTCGTGCTGGTGTGGTGGCACTTCGTCGGCGCCAACACATCCGACGACGGCTACATCTTGACCATGGCCAGGGTGTCCGAGCACGCCGGCTACATGGCCAACTACTACCGCTGGTTCGGCACGCCCGAAGCGCCGTTCGGCTGGTACTACGACCTGCTGGCGCTGTGGGCGCACGTCAGCACCAACAGCGTCTGGGTCCGGCTACCCACGCTGCTGATGGCACTCACCTGCTGGTGGGTGATCAGCCGCGAGGTGATCCCGCGACTCGGCCACGCCGTCAAGACGAACCCCGCTGCGAAATGGACTGCGGCGGGCATGTTCCTGGCATTCTGGCTGCCGCTCAACAATGGCCTTCGGCCGGAGCCGATCATCGCGCTTGGCATCCTGCTGACATGGTGCTCGGTGGAGCGCGGCGTGGCCACCAGCCGGGTGCTTCCGGTGGCGATCGCCATCATCATCGGGGCGCTCACCCTATTCTCCGGCCCGACGGGTATCGCCGCCGTCGGCGCCCTCCTGGTCGCCGTCGGCCCACTGAAAACCATTGTGGCCAGCCATACTTCGCGATTCGGCTACCTCGCGCTGCTGGCGCCCGTGCTGGCAGCGTGTACGGTCACGATCTTCTTGATCTTCCGCGACCAGACGTTCGCCGCGGAAATCCAGGCCAGCACGTTCAAGTCGGCCGTCGGGCCGAGCCTGAGCTGGTTCGACGAACACATCCGCTACGAGCGGCTGTTCATGGCCACGCCCGACGGGTCGGTCGCCCGCCGGTTCGGGGTGCTGACGGTGTTGCTCGCGCTGGCGGTATCGGTGGCAATGACGTTGCGCAAGGGCAGAATTCCCGGCACCGCCGCGGGCCCGAGCCGGCGCATCATCGGTATCACCATCATCTCGTTCCTGGCCATGATGTTCACCCCGACCAAGTGGACACATCACTTCGGTGTATTCGCCGGGCTCGCGGGGTCACTGGGCGCTCTCGCCGCGGTCGCGGTCACGGCAGCGGCAATGAAGTCGCGGCGCAACCGGGCGATGTTCGCCGCGGCCGTGTTGTTCGTCATGGGGTTGTCGTTCGCCAGTGTCAATGGCTGGTGGTATGTCTCGAATTTCGGCGTGCCGTGGTCGAACCAGTTCCCGGAGTGGCACTTCGGCTTCACCACCATGCTGCTCGGCCTCGCCGTCGTCGCCCTCCTGGTGGCCGCTTGGTTCCACTTCTACGGCCATGACGTCTCACCGCCGGACGGCAACGGGCGCCGGTTGGCCCGGATCCTGCAGTCGCCGTTGGCAATTGCGACGTGGCTGCTGGTCTTCTTCGAAGTGTTGACGCTGACCCTCGGCATGACCGACCTGTGGCCGGCGTGGTCGGTCGGCCGCTCCAACCTCGGGGCCATCGCCGGAAAGCGTTGCGGCCTAGCCGACTACGTGATGGTGGAGCAGAACCCCAACGCGGGCATGTTGACGCCTATCGGTGCCCCACCCGCCGAAGCGCTCGGCGGGCCGACCACCGAAGGCTTCGGCCCGAACAACATTCCCGCCAACCTGTCCGCCGATGAGGTCATCGGTGGAGGACCAGGCACGTCAAGCAATTTCGCCGACAACTCCCAGAGCAACCAGGACGAAACCAACCAGAGCGGCACCGAGGGCGGCACCACTGCGGGCATCGGAATCAACGGGTCCCGCGCGCGGCTGCCGTTCAGCCTCGACCCGGCGCGCACGCCGGTGATGGGCAGCTGGCGTAGCGGCACGCAACAGCCCTCGGTGCTGCGCTCGGCCTGGTACCGGCTACCCGCCGACTGGAAAGAGCACGACCGGTCCTCCTCGATCCTCGTCGTGGCGGCAGCCGGGCGATTCGATTCGGGCGACATCGTCGTGCAATGGGCGGGCGACGACGGCGAGCCGAAGGGCTCGCTCGGATTCGCCGACGTCGGCGCGCCGCCGGCCTGGCGGAACCTCCGGGCGCCGTTGGGCGCGATCCCCGCAGACGCCACCCAGGTGCGCCTTGTCGCCACCGACGACGACCTCGCCCCGCAGCACTGGATCGCCGTCACCCCGCCGCGGATCCCGCAGCTGAAGACGCTGCAGGAGGTCGTCGGCTCACAGGATCCGGTGCTGCTGGACTGGCTGGTCGGCATGGCCTTCCCGTGCCAGCGGCCCTTCGCCCACCAGAACGGCGTGATCGAGGTGCCGAAGTGGCGCATCCTGCCCGACCGGTTCGGCGCCGAGGCCAACTCGCCGGTGATGGACAACGTCGGCGGCGGCCCGCTCGGCATCAGCGAGCTGCTGCTGCGCGCGACCACCATCCCCTCCTATCTGAAGGACGACTGGTTCCGCGACTGGGGCGAGCTGCAGCAGTTTACGCCCTACTATCGCGACGCCCAACCGGCACGGCTTGATCTCGGTTCGGCCACACGAAGCGGGCTCTGGAGCCCGGCGCCGCTGCGTCATTAGGTGGGTCGCCTAACATCGAGCCTCGTGCCACGCGACGATTCTGAGCGGACGGGCCTGTCCGCCATCGCCAAGATCGTCGCCGTCGTCGCCGGCATCGCAGGTGTCGTGCTGTGCGCGCTGGTCCCCCTGCTGCCGGTCAAACAGACCACCGCCACCATCAACTGGCCCCAGGCACCCGGCCCTGACGGCAATGTCTCCGACATCACCGCGCCGCTGGTGTCGGGTGCTCCGCAGGCCCTCGACGTCTCGATTCCCTGCCAGGCCATCAACACATTGCCCGCCGAGGGCGGCGTCGTGCTGTCGACCGTGCCGAAGGAGGCCAGCGACTCCTCGAGAGGCGCCCTGTTCGTCCGGGCGACCGCCGATGTGGTTTTCGTCGCCTTCCGCGATTCGGTGGCCGCTGCCGCTCCACGGCCCGCGGTGGCCGCGGGCAACTGCAGAGTGCTGCACATCTGGGCCACTGTCGGGCAGGTGGGCGCTGACTTCGTCGGGATACCAGGCGCCACCGGCACCCTCGCGCCGGAGAAGAGACCCCAGATCGCCGGCATCTTCACCGATATGAAGGTGGCCCCTCAGCAGGGGCTATCCGCGCGGATCGACGTCGACACACGCTTCATCACCACGCCCACGACGCTGAAGCTGGCCGTGATGGTCCTCGGTGTCGCCTCGGTGCTCGCGTCGATCGTGGCGCTGGTGATCCTGGACAACAGATCCGGCAGGCGGGTGGTGGCCGCATGGCGGCGGTTCCTCCGCGTGGGCGTAATCACCTGGATCACCGACATCGGCGTCATCGGCACACTGCTGCTCTGGCATCTCATCGGCGCCATCTCGTCCGACGACGGTTACAACCTGTCGATCGCGAGGGTCGCCTCCGACGCCGGCTACACGGCCAACTACTACCGGTTCTTCGGCGCCGCCGAAGCGCCTTTCGACTGGTACCAGAGCGTGCTCGCGCACATGGCGTCGATCAGTACCGCCGGGGTGTGGATGCGACTGCCCGCCACCGCGGCGGCCATTGCGACCTGGCTGATCATCAGCCGCTGCATGTTGCCCCGTCTCGGGACACGCATTTCGGTCAACCGGATCGCCATCCTGACCGCAGGCGCGGTGTTCCTGGCAGCGTGGCTGCCGTTCAACAACGGCCTGCGCCCGGAGCCGATCATCGCGTTCGGCACCGTCGCCGCCTGGGTGTTGGTTGAGAGTTCCATCGGAACACGCCGACTGTGGCCGGCTGCGGCGGCGATCGTGGTGGCGATCTTCAGTGTCACGACCGCGCCCCAAGGACTGATCGCGCTGGCACCGTTGCTGGTCGGGGCGCGGGCGATCGCGCGTCACATCAGGTGGCGGCGGCCCGTCGACGGCCTGCTCGCGCAGCTCGCCCCGCTCGCCGCGGCGCTGTCGCTGATCTTCGTGATCATCTTCCGCGACCAGACGCTGGCCACCGTCGCCGAGTCGGCCCGCATCAAGTACGTCGTCGGCCCGACCATCGCCTGGTATCAGGAGTTCCTGCGCTACTACTTCCTCACTGTCGAGGACAGCGCCGACTCGTCGTTGACGCGCCGCTTCGCGGTACTCGTCATGCTGCTCTGCCTGTTCGGCATGATCACCGTGCTGCTGCGCCGCGGGAGCCTGCCGGGCGTCGCTTCGGGACCGGCGTGGCGGCTGATCGGCACCACCGCCGTCGGACTGCTGCTGCTGACCTTCACACCGACGAAATGGGCCGTGCAGTTCGGCGCGTTCGCCGGGCTTGCCGGCGCGCTCGGGGCGGTCACCGCATTCGTATTCGCCCGCGTCGGCCTGCATACCCGGCGCAACCTCGCGCTGTATGTGACCGCGCTGCTGTTCATATTGGCTTGGGCGACATCGGGTATCAACGCGTGGTTCTATGTCGGCAATTACGGCGTGCCGTGGTTCGACAAGCAACCGGTGATCGCACACTTCCCGGTCACCTTCATCTTCCTCGTCCTGGCGATCGCGACGGGCCTGCTAGCCGGCTGGCTGCACTTCCGGATGGACTACGCCGGGCACACCGAGGTCGCCAACACCGGCCGCAACCGGGCGCTGGCGTCGACGCCGCTGCTGGTGGTTGCGGTCATCATGGTCATCCTCGAGGTGGGCTCGATGGCCAAGGGCGCCGCCCAGCGCTATCCCGTCTACACCACGGCGGCGGCGAATGTCGGTGCGCTTGCCTCCGGGCTGAACAACACCAGTTGCGCGATGGCCGACGACGTCCTGGTGGAGCCCGACACCAATGCCGGTATGTTGCAACCGGTTCCGGGCCAGCGCTTCGGCCAGTACGGTCCGCTGGGCGGCGAGAACCCGGTCGGCTTCAACCCCAACGGTGTCAGCGACACCCTGGAACCCGCCGAGCCCGTGACGGCCAACCCGGGAACGGTGAACTCCGACGGTTCGCCGAACAAGCCGAACGTCGGCGTCGGCTACGCCGCGGGCACCAGCGGCGGCTACGGCCCCGAGGGCGTCAACGGATCACGGGTCTTCCTTCCGTTCGGGCTCGACCCGAAGCGCACCCCTGTGATGGGCAGCTACGACGAGAACACCGTCGCGGCCAAGGCCACCTCGGCCTGGTACCAGCTGCCACCGCGCACGCCCGACCGGCCCCTGGTGACCGTCGCTGCGGCAGGAGCGATCTGGTACTACGAGGAGGACGGCTCGTTCAACTACGGGCAGTCGCTGAAGCTGGAGTGGGGCGTACACCGGCCCGACGGGTCATACAAGGCGCTCGGTCAGGTGCAGCCGATCGACATCTTCATGCAAAAGGCTTGGCGCAACCTGCGATTCCCGCTTGCGTGGGCACCGCCGGAGGCCAATGTCGCGCGCATCGTCGCCGACGACCCCAACCTGTCCACCGACCAATGGTTCGCCTTCACCCCGCCGCGGGTGCCGGTGCTGGAGACCGCACAGCAGATGATGGGCTCTGACACGCCGGTGCTGACGGACATCGCGACCGCCGCCAACTTCCCGTGCCAGCGTCCGTTCTCCGAACACCTTGGCGTGGCCCAACTTCCGGAGTACCGCATACTGCCGAACCTGAAGCAGACCGTGGTGTCGTCGAACCAGTGGGAGTCCAGCGAGGACGGCGGGCCGCTGCTGATCACCCGGGCGCTGCTGCGCTCCGACAGCGTGCCGTCCTATCTGCGTGACGACTGGTACCGCGATTGGGGCGCCATCGAGCGTTACTACCGACTGGTGCCCGAGTCCGAGGCGCCCGACGCGGTCGTCGACCAGGGCGCTGCGACGGTGCACGGGTGGAGTCGCAACGGACCGATCAGGGCACTGCCATGAGCGAAGCTTGCGAGCGAATATTGGACACAGAATGCGGCGGCCGAGCCTGCGAGGTCGGCGCATGAGCGATATCCGGGTAATGCGCTGGGTCGCGACGATCGCAGGCCTGATCGGCTTCGTGCTGTCGGTCGCGACGCCGCTGCTGCCGGTCGTGCAGACCACCGCGACACTGAACTGGCCGCAGCAGGGGCAGCTCAATGACGTGACGGCACCGCTGATTTCACAGGTGCCGGTGACGATGACGGTGACAGTGCCGTGCGACGTGATCCGCTCGCTGCCGCCGACCGGGGGCCTGGTGCTCGGCACCGCACCGAAGACCGGCAAGCAGGCCACGCTGAGCGCGTTGTTCGTCAACGTCACCAGCCAGCGCGTCGACATCACCGACCGCAACGTCGTGATCGCGAGCGTGCAGCGGTCGCGGGTCGTGGCGCCCGGATGCCAGCGCATCGAGATCACGTCGTCGGATGGCGGCACTTTCGCGACGTTCGTCGGGCTTACCGATCCCACAACGGGCAAGGAACTGCGCAGCGGGTTCGACGATCCCAACCTGCGGCCACAGATCGTCGGGGTGTTCACCGACCTGGTCGGGCCCGCGCCGCCGGGTCTGTCGCTGTCGGCCACCGTCGATACCCGGTTCTCCACCACACCAACGGCTTTGAAGCTGTTCGCGATGATCGGCGGGATCGTGGCGACGGTTGTAGCGCTGTTGGCGCTGTGGCAACTGGACCGGTTGGACGGCCGCCGGATGCACCGGCTGATACCCGCACGCTGGCGCACCTTCACCGCCGCCGATGTCGTCGTCGTCGGGGCGTTCGTGGTGTGGCACGTCATCGGCGCCAACTCCTCCGACGACGGCTACATCCTCGGCATGGCCCGTGTCGCCGACCACGCGGGTTACATGTCCAACTACTTCCGGTGGTTCGGCAGCCCCGAGGACCCGTTCGGCTGGTACTACAACCTGCTGGCGCTGATGACCCATGTCAGCGACGCGAGCATCTGGATGCGACTGCCGGATCTCATTTGCGCGCTTGTGTGTTGGCTGCTGCTGTCCCGGGAGGTGCTGCCGAGGCTCGGACCCGCGGTGGCCGGATCGAACGCCGCCGTATGGGCTGCGGGCTTCGTCCTGCTTGCCGCGTGGATGCCGTTCAACAATGGCCTGCGGCCCGAGGGCCAGATCGCCACCGGCGCGCTGATCACCTACGTGCTGATCGAACGGGCCATCATCTCCGGCCGCATGACGCCTGCGGCGCTGGCCGTCATCACGGCGGCGTTCACGCTCGGCATTCAGCCGACGGGGCTGATCGCCGTTGCGGCGCTGCTCGCAGGCGGGAGGCCGCTGCTGCGAATCCTGGTGCGCAGGCACCGTCTCGTCGGCACATGGCCGCTGGTGGCCCCACTGCTGGCGGCGGGCACGGTGGTGCTGACGGTGATATTCGCCGACCAGACGATCGCAACCGTGTTGGAAGCCACCAGGATTCGCACCGCGGTCGGCCCGAGCCAGGCCTGGTACACGGAGAACCTGCGGTACTACTACCTGATGTTGCCGACGGTGGACGGCTCGCTGTCGCGGCGGTTCGGATTCCTGATCACCGCGCTGAGCCTGTTCATCTCCATGTTCGTCATGTTGCGCCGCAAGCGTGTTCCCGGCGTCGCCCGCGGTCCGGTGTGGCGCCTGGTCGGAATCATCTTCGGCACCATGTTCTTCCTGATGTTCACCCCGACCAAATGGGTGCATCACTTCGGTCTGTTCGCGGCCGTCGGCGCGGCGATGGCGGCGGTGGCCACCGTGCTGGTGTCCCCGGCGGTGTTGCGCTGGTCGCGCAACCGGATGACGGTCGTGACGGCGGTGTTGTTCGTGCTGGCGCTGTGCTTCTCCAGCACCAACGGTTGGTGGTACGTGTCGAGCTTCGGCGTTCCGTTCAACAACGCGATGCCCAAGATCGGCGGAATCACCATCAGCACAATCTTCTTCGCGCTGTTCGCGATATCCGCGATTTACACCGTATGGCTGCACTTCGCCACGCGCGACCACGGCGAGGGCCGGTTCGCGCGCGCGCTGACCGCCGCCCCCATCCCAGTCGCGGCCGGCTTCATGGTGGTGGTGTTCATCGCCTCGATGGTCGCGGGCGTGGTGCGCCAATACCCGACCTACTCGAATGCGTGGGCCAACCTGCGCACGTTCTCCGGCGGCTGCGGCCTCGCCGACGACGTGCTCGTCGAACCCGACACCAATGCGGGCTTCATGACGCCACTGCCGGGCAACTACGGCCCGCTCGGGCCGCTCGGCGGTGAGAAGCCCGTCGGGTTCACCCCGAACGGCGTCCCGGATCACATTGTCGCCGAATCGATCCGGATGAACCTGCCGATATCTGGTACCGACTACGACTGGGACGCCCCGACGAAGCTGAAGACCGAGGGCGTCAACGGGTCGACGGTGCCGCTGCCCTACGGCCTCGATCCCGCGCGGGTACCGGTCGCGGGCACCTATGTCGAAGGCCCGCAACAGCAGAGCACGCTGACTTCAGCGTGGTACGAGTTGCCGAAGCCCGATGACGCCCATCCGCTCGTTGTCGTCACCGCAGCCGGGACGATCGCGGGCAACAGCGTGTTGAACGGGCACACCGACGGCCAGGCCGTCGAACTCGAGTTCGCGCGCCCCGGGCCCGACGGGGCGCCTGTGCCCGCGGGCCGCCTGGTGCCCGACGACATCGCGGTGGCGCCGTCGTGGCGCAATCTGCGGTTCGCCCGATCGCTGATTCCCGGCGACGCGACCGCGGTTCGGGTTGTGGCCCAGGACCGTTCGCTGACACCGGGAGATTGGATCGCGGTCACCCCGCCACGGGTGCCCGAGCTGCGCTCGCTGCAGGAGTACGTCGGCTCGCAGCAGCCGGTGCTGATGGACTGGGCGGTCGGGATGGCGTTCCCATGCCAGCAGCCGATGCTGCACGCCAACGGGGTGACCCAGGTGCCGAAGTTCCGGATCACTCCGGACTACACGGCGAAGAAGCAGGACACCGACACGTGGGAGGACGGCCTCAACGGCGGCCTGCTCGGCATCTCCGATCTGCTTCTGCGCCAACATGTGATGGCGACGTACCTGTCTCGCGACTGGGGCCGCGACTGGGGATCGCTGAGGAAATTCGACACGATCGTCGACGCGAAGCCCGCCGACATCGAGCTCGGAACGGCCACCCGCAGCGGTCTGTGGAAGCCCAACAAGATCCGGGTTCGCGCGTAGGTCGTAAGGTTTGGGTGTGGTCGACCGGGTGGAGTTGGGCACCGCAGCGCTGACACGCGTCGTCGAATGGCAGGTCGATCAACTGCCCCTCGCCCTCTTTCCACAGACACCGCCCGAGGTGTGGCGGGATCTCGCCGGGGAGTTCTCACCGACGTTCTGGACCGACGCGCACTGGCGGATCGCGGTTCAGACGTGGGTCATCGAGGTGGACGGCCTGACGGTGCTGGTGGACACCGGCGCGGGAAACGACCGGGACCGGCCCGCGATGGCGCCGCTGGATCACCTCGACACCGATTTCCTCGGATCGCTGCAGCGCGCGGGCGTCACACCCGATGCCGTCGACGTGGTCGTCAACACGCACGTGCACTCCGACCACGTCGGGTGGAACACCAAGCGGGACAACGATTCCTGGGTACCGACCTTCCCGAACGCGCGCTATGTCATCCCCGAGGTCGACTACCGGTTCTTCCACCCGGACAACGCCGACCATCGTCCGCCTGCGCGCACCGAAGCCGACCAGGCGCGGCAGGACCAGAGCCTGACCGTGTGGGCGGACAGCATCGCCCCTGTCGACGACGCAGGCCAGATCGAGCTGTGGTCCGACGACCATCAGATCAGCGAGTCGCTACGGCTGCGGCCCGCCCCCGGTCACACGCCGGGGTCGTCGGTGCTGTGGCTGGATGCGGGCAGGCCCGCCGTCTTCGTCGGCGACCTGACCCACAGCCCGATGCAGCTGCACCGGCCCGACGATCCGTGCGCGTTCGACGAGGACCTCACCGCCGCCGCGGTGACCCGCAAGCACGTGCTGACCGAGGCGTCGCGACGGCGCGCGCCGGTGATTCCCGCGCACTATCCGGGGCACGGCGGGGCGACGGTGGTGGCTCGCGGCGACGCGTTCATGGTCGACGATTGGCTCGAAATAAGCGCCCTGTAGATTTCTTGACTTATTCCAGAAAAGGGACAAGACTTCCGAACGTGCCCTCGGCGTCCGACTTCCAGCAGATGCTGCGAGACGTCTCTTTGCGAGTGACCCGGCCCCGCGTCGCGGTGCTCACCGCCGTGCACGCGCACCCGCACGCCGACACCGATTCGATCATTCGCGCGGTGCGCGAGGAGCTTCCGGATGTCTCCCATCAGGCTGTCTACGACTCGCTGAGCACGCTCACGTCGGCCGGACTGGTGCGGCGGATCCAGCCGTCCGGTTCGGTGGCGCGCTACGAGTCGCGGGTCGGCGACAACCACCACCACGTCGTGTGCCGATCCTGCGGCTCCATCGCCGACGTCGACTGCGCCGTCGGCGAGGCGCCCTGCCTTACCGCGTCCGACGACGACGGCTCGCTGGCCGGCTTCGAGATCGACGAGGCCGAGGTCATCTACTGGGGCCTGTGCCCGAACTGCTCAACCGCACAGACTTCGCGATCACAACCGTGATCACAGCCCGTTTCACCCACTCCCGGAAGGAATGTTGTGTCCGATAGCGAAAATCCGGCAATCGAGTCCCCGACGCCGAAGGCACATGTGCTGACCAATCAGGACTGGTGGCCGGAACAGGTCGACGTGTCGAAGCTGCACACGCAGTCAACGGGATCCAGCCCGTACGGCGAGGACTTCGACTACGCCGAGGAGTTCAACAAGCTAGACCCCGAGGAACTCAAGGCCGACGTGCTGTCGGTCATCACCACCTCGGTCGACTGGTGGCCCGCCGACTACGGTAGCTACGCCGGACTGTTCATCCGCATGAGCTGGCACGCCGCAGGCACCTACCGCATCCACGACGGTCGCGGCGGCGGCGGTCAGGGCATGCAGCGCTTCGCACCGCTCAACAGCTGGCCGGACAACGCCAACCTGGACAAGGCGCGTCGCCTGCTGTGGCCGGTCAAGCAGAAGTACGGCAACAAGATCTCGTGGGCCGACCTGCTGGTGTTCGCGGGCAACGTGTCGCTGGAGTCGGCAGGCTTCGAGACCTTCGGCTTCGGCTTCGGCAGGCCCGACGTGTGGGAGCCGGAGGAGATCCTCTTCGGCGAAGAAACCGAGTGGCTCGGTACCGACAAGCGCTATTCCGGAGAGCGCGACCTCGCCGAGCCGTATGGCGCCACCACGATGGGTCTGATCTACGTCAATCCCGAAGGGCCGGAAGGCAAACCGGATCCGCTGGCCGCCGCCATCGACATCCGCGAAACCTTCGGCCGGATGGCGATGAACGACGAGGAGACCGCCGCGCTGATCGTCGGCGGCCACACCCTGGGCAAGACCCACGGTGCGGGCCCGGACGAAGGCATGGGACCCGAGCCCGAGGGCGCTCCGATCGAGCAGCAGGGCCTGGGCTGGAAGTGCCCGTTCGCTTCCGGCAAGGCCGGCGACACGGTCACCAGCGGCCTCGAGGTCGTCTGGACCAACACGCCGACCAAGTGGAGCAACGCCTACCTCGAAATCCTCTACGGCAACGAGTGGGAACTGACCAAGAGCCCGGCCGGTGCGTGGCAGTTCGAGGCCAAGGATGCCGAGGCGACGATCCCGGATCCGTTCGGTGGCCCGAACCGCAAGCCGACGATGCTTGTCACCGACATCTCCATGCGAGTGTCGCCGATCTACGCCGACATCACTCGGCGCTGGCTCGACCATCCCGAGGAACTCAACGAGGCGTTCGCCAAGGCGTGGTACAAGCTGCTGCACCGTGACATGGGTCCGATCAGCCGCTACCTCGGACCGTGGATCGCCGAGCCGCAGTTGTGGCAGGACCCGGTTCCGGCCGTCGAGGGCGAGCTGATCGACGAGGCTGACATCAAGGCGCTCAAGGCCAAGGTCCTCGACTCCGGGCTTTCGGTCCCCCAGTTGGTCAAGACGGCGTGGTCGTCGGCGACCAGCTTCCGCAAAACGGACAAGCGCGGCGGCGCCAACGGTGCCCGGATTCGCCTTGAGCCGCAGAAGAACTGGGAAGCCAACGAGCCCTCGGAGCTGGCGAAGGTGCTGCCGGTTTTGGAGAAGATCCAGCAGGACTTCGGCAAGAATGTCTCGCTTGCCGACCTGATCGTGCTTGCGGGTTCGGCGGCGGTCGAGAAGGCGGCCAAGGATGCCGGCTTCGAGATCGACGTGCCCTTCGCGCCTGGTCGTACCGACGCGTCGCAGGAGAGCACCGATGTGGACTCGTTCGCGGTGCTCGAGCCGCGGGCCGACGGGTTCCGCAACTACGTGCGTGCGGGCGAGAAGTCTCCGCTGGAGCAGCTACTCGTCGAGAAGGCGTACCTGCTGAACGTCACGGCTCCGGAGCTGACGGCCCTCGTCGGCGGCCTGCGGGCGCTCGGCGCCAACCACGGCGGCAGCAAGCATGGCGTGTTCACTGACAAGCCGGGCGTGCTGACCAACGACTTCTTCGTCAACCTGCTCGACATGGGCACGGAGTGGAAGGCGTCGAAGTCGGCGGAGAACGTCTACGAGGGCACCGACCGCGCATCGGGCCAGGCCAAGTGGACCGCAACCGCCAATGACCTTGTGTTCGGCTCGAACTCGCAGCTGCGGGCGCTGGCCGAGCACTACGCGCAGGACGACAACAAGCAGAAGTTCGTCGAGGACTTCGTCGCCGCGTGGGTCAAGGTGATGAACAACGACCGGTTCGACCTGGAGAAGTAGCAGTACCTGATCGGCACCCCGCGAGCCTGCTGGTTCGCGGGGTGTCGTCTTTTTGGAGGAACGTGGGGCCGGTCAGTCCGACAGCGTTGTCAACAGCAGGTAAGCACTCGCGAGTCCGCCGACGATTGCGATGCACGCCGTTGGGAACAGCACGTACGGGGCCCACGACACGCCGCCGATCATCAGACCGCCCGTCAAAAGAGCGCCAAGCGCCGTCGTGTAGTTCGGGTTGATCCGTTCGAGCACTCGGCTCAGCTTGTTTTCGGTGCTGCCCTTGCCTGCCCGTCGCTCGAGCAGGACCATCCCGACTGCAACCACGACCGCCAACACGACGAACTCCACGCCGACGAGGCGGTCCGGCTGCGAGGGGACCGCGAGTATCACCGACGCCAGCAGCAGAGTGGCGAACACGACAAGCGTCTGTGCGGCACGGTTCCGTAGGTCGGCGGACGAGCCGAGTTTGGCCGCGTGAATCGAGATCGCGACGAACAGCAAGCCGACCAGTGCGCCACCGGTACCTCCGACGACGACGGCGAACGTGTCCCAACCGGGCATCGGGTCAGCCTACGACTGCCCACCTCGGACGTAGATCACGCGGGTACCCAACAGGATGTCCTGCACGGAACGTCTGCGTCTGTCGACGGCGACCCAGGCCAGCCCGATCGGGAACAGCACGCACGCGATTGCGCGCAGCACGGCGACGACGGGTCGGACACGATCGGATCGGCGACTGACGACACGCAAGCCCATCGCCACCGCCCCGACCGTGCACCCCGAAACCGACCATGCGCCAGCGAGATACAGCGCGGAGATGAACAGCACGGCCGCCGTCGAGAACAGTAGGTCCACCGCCGGGAGCTGGAACGCGGTCGGGTTGAAGATCAGCCTGCTCAGCAGCAGGCCCAGATACAGCAGACCTATGACGACGCCGACGACGACCAGATCGATGAACGCCGCGACGCCTCTGCTGACAATGCCTGCGACGCGCGGCGGTTCGGGTTGGGTCACGGCTGGCCGACGCTGCCTTGCTCCTCGCGTGCGCGGCCGAGAAGCCGGTCGACGAAGCCCGACACCATGTCGTCGGCACGCTCACCCTGGGTGCGGACATCGGACATCACGTTCTCCGTCACGGTGGCCGTTGACTGCCGGATGATCGCCTGAAGGTCGACGCCGTCGATCACCTCGTCCGCCAGACCGATCAAGTCGATGCGTTCGCGGACCAGCTTGTTCAGATCCAGCTCGTCGAGCACGAGCTCGACCACCTGAACGGCGACGGTAGTAATGACCGTTTTGATGGGTTCGATGCTCTGGTCGATGACCTGCTCGCCCCGGCGAGCCAGATCCGCACGACCCCTGCGCAGTTGAGGTCCTAACAACGGCAGCCGCTCACAGGCCAGGTAAGCCTGCCCGGCCACTCCCGCGACAGTTGCCGCCGCCCCGGCGGCAGTGGTCAGCACAGGATGTTTGAGCAACTCCGCACCGTCTGCCACATCGGCATCGTAGTCGCTTAGAGGGGCAGCAGACCGTGTTTACGCTGTACACGGCCGTGCTTCTGCTTGTCGCGCAACAGATGTAGCGACTTGCGCAGCAGCAGCCGGGTTTCGTGCGGCTGGATGACCGCGTCGATGAAGCCGCGTTCGGCGGCGATCCACGGGGTGGCCATGTTGAGGTTGTAGCCCTCGATGAAGTCGGCGCGGATCTTCTGCACCTCGGGCGCCGTCGGGTCCGGGAACCGCTTCACCAGTAGCTGCGCGGCACCCTCGGCGCCGATCACCGCGATGCGGGCCGTCGGCCACGCGAAATTCAGGTCGGCGGACAGCTGCTTGGATCCCATCACCGCGTAGGCGCCGCCGTACGACTTGCGAATGGTGATGGTGATCTTCGGGATATCGGCCTCGACGACGGCGTTGAGGAAGCGGCCGCCGCGCTTGATGATGCCGCCCTTCTCCTGCTCGACACCGGGCAGGAAGCCCGGGGTGTCGACGACGAAAACCAGTGGCGTGTTGTAGGAGTCGCAGAACCTGATGAACCGCGCCGCCTTGTCGGACGCCTCGTTGTCGATCGCGCCCGACATGTGCATCGGCTGGTTGGCGATCACCCCGACCGGTCGCCCGTCGACCCGTGCGAATGCGGTGATGATGGCCTGGCCCTGCTGCTGCGCGACGTCGAACACATCGCCGTCGTCGAAGATCCGCAGCAGGATCTCGTGCATGTCGTAGGCCGTGTTGTCGGCGTCGGGCACGATCGAGTCCAGCTCGAGATCGTGCGGCGTGATCGACGGCTCGAGGCCGGGGTTCACGATCGGCGGATCGTCAAACGTGTTGGGGGGCAGGAAACTCAGGTAGTCACGGACGTACTGGAACGCCGCCTGCTCGTCCTCGACCACCTGGTGGATGTTGCCGTAGCTGGCCTGGGCGTCGGCGCCGCCGAGCTCGTCGAGCGTGACGTCCTCACCGGTGACGTCCTTGATGACGTCGGGCCCGGTGACGAACATGTAGCCCTGGTCGCGCACCGCCACCACCAGATCGGTCTGGATCGGCGAATACACCGCTCCGCCAGCACATTTGCCGAGAATGATGGAGATCTCTGGCACGAACCCGCGCAGCAGCTCGTGCCGGCGGCCGAGCTCGGCGTACCAGGCCAGCGACGTGACCGCGTCCTGGATGCGCGCGCCACCGGAGTCATTGATGCCGATGATCGGGCAGCCGACCATCGCCACCCACTCCATCAGCTTGGCGACCTTGCGGCCGAACATCTCGCCGACCGTGCCCTGGAACACCGTCTGGTCGTGGCTGAAGACACCGACGGGCCGTCCGTTGATGGTGCCGTGGCCGGTCACCACCCCGTCGCCGAACAGCGCGTTGGGATCACCCGGCGTTTTGCACAGCGCACCGATCTCGAGGAAGCTGCCCGGGTCGAGAAGCGAATGAATCCGGGCCCTCGCGCTCGGGATGCCCTTCTTCTCCCGCTTGGCGACGGCCTTCTCACCACCGGGTTCCTTTGCCAGCTCCAGCTTTTCGCGGAGTTCGGCCAGCAGTTCCGCAGTGGTTTTGTTGGTCACTTCGCCTGCTTCTCCTGGTCGCTTTGGCCGGCTTGGATGCGATTGATCGCCTCGCTCATGTGCGCACCGACCTTCGCAATGTACGGCTCGTCGATCGCCTGGATGTGCTCGCCCCCGATCGGGACGACCTCAAGCTCGGACACGTACTCGCCCCAGCCGCCGTCCGGCTTGCGGGTGGCATACCGCGGCTCGAAGAAGATCGCGTCGTCGTGGTAGCGGTCGGCCATGTAGAGGGTGACGTGCCCGTCGTACGGCCGGATCACCGCGGTGTCGATCACGCGATTGTCCAGATACGACGTGCGCTGGTGCTCGATGACGCCGCCGGGAATCTCGACACCGCTCGCCTTGACGGCGTCCAGCACGAACTTCACCTGGCCCTCGTCGTCGAGCTCCTCGAGCTGCTCGTACGGGATCGCAGGCACCTGCACGTTGAAGGTGCGCTCGGCGAACCGCGCGTAGCGGTCCCAGCGCGCCCTGACCTCTTCCTTGGTCTGCGGCACCTCTTCGCCGGCGCGCACGGCGTCGATCAGCCCGACGAAGCGGACGTCGGCGCCCGCCTGCTTGAGCCCGATCGCGCAGGCGTAGGCCAGCACGCCGCCCAGTGACCAGCCCGCAAGGATGAACGGGCCGTCGTGCATCTCCAGCAGCTTCGGCACGTACTCGGCGGCGCGCTCCTCGACGGAGCCCTCCACCCGCTCGATGCCGTACATCGGGGTGTCGGCAGGGAGCCGATTCAGCAGCGGCTCGTAGACCACCGTCGAACCGCCCGCCGGGTGGAACACGAAGACGGGGATCGCATTCGAACCCTCCTTCGGCGCACGCAGCGTCCGGACGAACCCTTCGAGCTCACCGGCTTCGAGATGCTCGCGCACGATGGTCGCGAGTGCCTCGATCGTCGGCGAGTTCTTCACGTCGTCGACGGTGATGGTGCCCTCTGCACGTTCGGTCAGCCGGGCCGCGATCTTCTCGGCGGTCTCGTCGTCGACCGCGGGCAGCGCATTGAAGATGCCGCCGGGCGACTTGCCGGTGACGATCGCCCACGTCGCGAACGTGACGCGTTCGGCGGCCTCGCGCGGCGGCACGTCGGCGCCGAGCGCCTCGGTGACGGCCTCCTGCGTCAGCACCTGCGCCGCGAGCGCGGCCGCAGACGGTCCGTCGCCGTTGGCTTTCGGACCCGACGGATCGGTCGGCGGCGGCGGGATCGGCACGTCGGAAACCGGTGCAGCCGTTGGTACTTCGGCTGCAGGAGCCTCCGCCGCAGGAGTCTCGGTCGCGGGCGCGACCCCGGCCAACATCGCGGCCTGCTCGGCGGCGATCTCCTCCGGCGTCTGCGTCTTCTGGTGCTCGGCCAGGTCCTCGACCTCGTCGCGATGCTCGATCGCGTACTGGATGAGGCTCTCGACGTTGTAGAGGTTGGCGTCTCGCACCGCGGTCAGCTGGATCGGCGGCAGGTCGAAGTCGTACTCGACGCGGTTCTTGATCCGCACCGCCATCAGCGAGTCCAGGCCGAGCTCGATCAGCGGCACCTCCCACGGAAGGTCCTCGGGCTCGTAACCCATCGCCGCACCGACGATGGTGCCCAGTCGGTCGTGGATGGTCTCCCCGGTATCCGGTGACCACTTCTCGAAGCCGGCACCCATGCCAACGCCGCGGGTGAGATGGTCGCTGAGGATCTCCGCATCATCCTCTTCTTCGACGGCGGGTGCGGCCGAAACCTGCTGCGCCACACCCGCTCCCGCGGCAACAGCGGACGGCAGCGTGGCGGCCTGGCCGTCGCGGCTGACGATGGCGTCGTAGACGAGGGTGAAGGACTCGTCGATACGCGCATGCACTTGCACGCTCGCACCACCGGGGTGGCGGGTCAGCGTCGTCACGAAGCGGGAGCCCGCAGCGGGCGTCGCGCGCTGTTCCGACGCTGTCAGCTTCGCCTCCGGAAGCACCTGGGCCGTCGCGGCTTTCACGAGTCCGCCGAGATCGACGGCGCCGTCCTTGGGGAAGTACTCCCACACGTGACGACCGTCGGGCGTGGCCACGTGGTTGCCAGGCATCAGTGTCGAGCTGTCGCCGGTGAACTGCGCATCCAGCCAGTGCGGCTTGCGGCGGAAGCGGGTCGGCGGGATGTTCGCATAGTTCAGCGCACCGGCCAGGCCCCGAGACTTGCGCGGGAACAGCGTGCGGAAGTCGAGGTCGTGGCCGTGCACGAAGAGCTGGGCCATCGCAGCCGTCATCGAGTCGGCTTCGTCCTGCTTGCGGGCCAGCGTCGCGATCAGCTGCGCGTCGTGCAGCCCTGCCGACGCGGTGGTCAGCCCAACCTGCATGAGCGCCACGGGATTCGGTGCAAGCTCGAGGAACGTGGTGTGCCCGTTGTCGACGGCGTGGCGGATGCCGTGCGTGAAGTACACGCTGTGCCGCAGGCCCTTCTTCCAATAGTCCACATCGTGGATCGGCTCGCCGCCCGGCCTGATGTAGCTGCCCTCGTGCACGGTGGAGAAGTAGCCGGTGGTGAGCGGACGCGGCTCGATGCCCTGCAGCTCGGCGGCCAGTTCACCGAGAAGCGGGTCCATCTGCTGCGTGTGGCTGGCGCCCTTGGTCTGGAACTTGCGGGCGAACTTGCCCTCCTTCTCGGCCCGCTCGATGATCGCGTCGACCTGTTCCGGCGGCCCACCGATCACCGTCTGAGTCGGCGCGGCGTAAACGCACACCTCGAGATCGGGATAGTCGGAGAACACCGTCTTGATCTCTTCTGCGGAGTACTCGACGAGCGCCATCAACCGGATGTACTCGCCGAACAGCATCGCCTCGCCCTCACCCATCAGGTGCGAGCGCGAGCAGATCGCGCGGGTCGCGTCCGCAAGCGAAAGACCGCCCGCGAAGTAGGCGGCCGCGGCCTCGCCGAGCGACTGACCAACCACCGCAGCTGGTTTCGCACCGTGCGCCTTCAGTAGCTCACCGAGGGCGATCTGGATCGCAAAGATGGTGACCTGAGTGGTCTCGATGCCGTAGTCCTGCGAATCGTCGAGGATCAGCTCGACGATCGAATAACCCAGCTCGTCCTGGACCAGGGCATCGACCTTGTCGATCCACTCGGCGAACGTCTCGTCACGCAGGTACAGGCTCTTGGCCATCTTGCGGTGCTGGGCACCGAAACCGGCCAGCACCCACACCGGCCCGCTGGTCACCGGGCCGTCGGCCGAGAAGACGGCTGGACTCTGCTTACCGTCGGCGAGCGCCCGCAGCGCCTTGATCGCCTCGTCGTGGTCGTGCGCCATCACTACGGCGCGAGATCGGCCGTGGTTGCGCCGCGACAGCGAGCGGCCGATCGACTCCAGCGAGGAAGCGCGACCCTCTTCGCTGTCCATCCAGTCGGCCAGCTCGGCGGCAGCCGCGCGCTTGCGTGACGTCAGGAAGGCCGAAACCGCAAGCGGCACAACGGGTGTGTGCGGCTCTTCGGCTTCCAGCTCCTGCAGCGCGGCCTCTTTCAGCCGCTTGGCCTCGTCGGTGAGGCCTGGCAACTCCGGCTCGCGCTCATCCGTGTCGAACGAGTGCTGACCGAACTCGCCGTAAGTTCCACCGCCCTGGCCCTCGTCATCGTCGATGAACTCGCCGTACTCGTCCATCCGCACCCCGCCGACGTACACGGCGTCGGACTCGGAAGTGGCAAGCTTCCCTGCCGAGACGTCTTCCGGTTCGGTTTCGGGCTCGACGAGATCCGACGGCAGCACCTCGCGCAGTACCAGGTGAGCGTTGGCGCCGCCGAAGCCGAAGCCGGATACGCCGGTGACGGCGTGCCCGCTGTAGCGCGGCCAGTCCGTCACGGTGTCGGCGACCTTCAGCCGCACATTCTCGAAGTCGATGTACGGGTTGGGCCCGGTGTAGTTGATCGACGGCGGGATCTTGTCGTTCTTCAGCGCCAGCGTCATCTTCGCAAGGCTGGCGGCCCCCGCGGCCGACTCCAGATGTCCCACATTGGATTTCACGGCGCCCAGCAGTACAGGCTTGTCGGCCGGCCTGCCCCTGCCGACCACGCGGCCAAGCGCGTCGGCCTCGATCGGGTCACCGAGGATGGTGCCGGTGCCGTGCGCCTCGATGTAGTCGACGGTGCGCGGGTTGATGCCCGCGTCCTTGTACGCCTTGCGCAGCACTTCGGCCTGCGCATCGGGGTTGGGCGCAAGCAGACCGTTGGACCGGCCGTCGTGGTTGACCGCGCTGCCCGCGATCACCGCGAGGATCTCGTCGCCGTCGCGCCTGGCGTCGGCGACACGCTTGAGCACAAGCATGCCGCCGCCTTCGGAGCGGGCGTAGCCGTTGGCGTCCTGTGAGAAGGACTTGATGAGGCCGTCGGGGGCCAGCACTCCGCCGACCTCGTCGAAGCCGACCGTGACCAGCGGAGTGATCAGCGCGTTCACACCACCGACCAACGCGACGTCGGCCTCGCCCGACCGCAGCGCCTGCACACCCAGGTGCGCGGCGACCAGCGAGCTCGAGCAGGCCGTGTCGACGGCCACCGACGGGCCGCGGAAGTCGTAGAAGTACGACACCCGGTTGGCGATGATCGAGCTCGCGGTGCCGGTGATCGCATACGGATGGGCGACCGACGGGTCCGACATCGCAAGGAAGCTGTAGTCGTTGGTGGAGCTGCCGACGTACACGCCGACGCTCTGACCGCGCAGCGCCGACGCCGGGATGCGCGCGTTCTCCAGCGCCTCCCACGTCAGCTCGAGCGCCATCCGCTGCTGCGGATCGATGTTGTCGGCCTCTATCTTCGACAGTGCGAAGAATTCGGCGTCAAAACCCTTGATGTCCTTGAGATATCCGCCGCGGGTGCGGGCCTTGCCAACCCGTTCGGCGATGCGCGGCTCCTCGAGGAACTCGACCCAGCGCCCTTCGGGCAGATCGGAGATTCCTGACCGGCCCTCCAGCAGCGCCTGCCACGTCTCGTCAGGGGTGTTCATGTCACCGGGGAATCGGGTGGCCAGGCCGACGATCGCGATGTCGTCCACCTCGCGCTGGCGCGACCAGTCCTCGTCGTCGTCGACCTCGACCTCCGGCTCGCCTTCGACGATGACGGTGGCCAGCGACACGATGGTCGGATGGCGGAACGCGACGGTGGCCGTCAGCGTCACCCCGGTCAGATCCTCGATGTCGCTCGCCATCGCGACGGCGTCGCGCGAGGACAGGCCCAGCTCGACCATCGGCGTGGCGTCGTCGATCGAATCGGGCGACTGGCCGGTGGCGTTGGCCACCCAGTTGCGCAGCCACTCTCGCATCTCGGCGACGGTCATGTCGGTGCGGGCGGGCGTCTCGGAGCGCTCGGATGCCAGCTGGAAGCCTTCGGAATTGTCTTGTGAGTCAGCCATATTCAGTGTCAGTCTGCAGTTCAGTCGGTTTCGTCAGGGAAGGCGTTGGCTACCTTCCCAGTGCGCAGGCTGCCGTCGAGATACGCAGCGCGGCAGGCGCGGCGGCCGATCTTGCCGCTGGAGGTGCGAGGGATCGCACCGGCCGGGGTCAGCAGGACGTCACGCACGGTGACACCGTGACGCACCGCGATCGCGGCGCGGATGGCATCGGTGACCGGCGCCATGTCCATCTTGTGAGAGCCGGGCGCCCGCTCCCCGACGATGACGAGTTGTTCGGAGGTGTCGTCGGGGTCGCGCTTCAGACCCGCGTGTGCGTTCTCGAACACCTCGTCGGGAAGCTGGTTCGCGGGCACGGAGAACGCCGCGACGTACCCGGTGCGCAGCGCCTTCGTCGACTCCTGCGCCGAGTACTCGAGGTCCTGCGGATAGTGGTTACGGCCGTCGATGATCACGAGGTCCTTGACGCGGCCGGTGATGTAAAGCTCGCCATTGTGGTAAGCGCCGTAGTCGCCGGTACGCACCCAGGTGGCGTCGTCGGTGGCGCCCTCGGCATGCGACGGATTGGTACGCGACTTCAGGATGTTCTGGAAGGTCGCGACCGTCTCCTCCGGCTTCCCCCAGTAGCCGGTGCCCATGTTCTGTCCGCTGATCCAGACCTCGCCGATCTGGCCGTCGGGCAGTTCGGATGCGGTCTCGGCGTCGACGATCGTCGCCCACTCGGCCACACCGACCTTGCCTGCACCCGCTTGCGCCACGGCGCTCGGCGAATCTGCGGGCACTTCGACGAACGTGCCTGTGTTCAACGCATCGCGGTCGACGTTGATGATCGTCGGGAAATCGCCCATCGGGGTGGTGGAGACGAAAAGCGTCGCCTCGGCAAGGCCGTAGGACGGTTTGATGGCCTGCGGCTTGAAGCCGTACGGGCTGAACGCCTCGTTGAACCGGCGCACGGTGGCGGCCGAGATGGGCTCGCTGCCGTTGAGGATGCACTTGACGACGCTGAGGTCGAGTTCGGGCTCACCCTCCTTCGGTAGGCCGCGCGCAGCGGCATGGTCGAAGGCGAAGTTCGGCGCAACGGAGATCACGCCGCGGGTGTCGTCTGGCTTGCGTGCCATCGCGCGGATCCACCGGCCCGGGCGTCGGACGAACGCCGCCGGGGTCATGAACTCCACGTAGTGACCGATCATCGGCGAGATCATCGCGGTGATCAGACCCATGTCGTGGAAGAACGGCAGCCAGGAGACCCCGCGGTCGCCCTCCTCGCCCTCCAGCGCCTCCATCACCTGCACCACGTTGGTGGCCAGGTTCAGGTGGGTGATCTGCACGCCGGTCGGGATGCGGGTGGACCCGGAGGTGTACTGCAGATAGGCGATGGTGTCCTGCTCGACTGCGACCGGCTCCCACGTGGCACCGACCTCGTCGGGCACCGCGTCGACGGCGATCACGCGCGGCCGCTCCTTGGCGGGCCTGCTACGGAAGAACTTTCGGACGCCCTCGGCGGCATCGGTGGTGGTGAGGATGGCCGTCGGGTGGCAGTCGTCGATGACGGCGTGCAGCCGGCCGACGTGGCCGGGCTCGCTCGGGTCGAACAGCGGCACCGCGATGCGGCCGGAGTACAGGGTGCCGAAGAAGGCGACGAGGTACTCGAGGTTCTGCGGGCAGAGGATGGCCACCCGGTCACCGGGCTCGGTCACCTGCTGTAGGCGTGCGCCGACGGCACGGTTGCGCTTGCCGAAGTCGGCCCAGTTCAGATCCCGCGCGACGCCGTCGCGCTCGGTGGAGAAGTCCAGGAACCGGTAGGCGAGCTTGTCTCCACGCACCTTGGTCCACCGTTCGACGTGAAGAACCAGGCTTCCGTTGTCGGGAAACCTGATCTGTCCGTCCTTGAGGAACGGGTTGTGGAACCCCATCTCACTCTCCTGTCAAAGCACACTCATCGCGACGCGTGTTCTCGCGTGGACCGTCGGGTCGCCGCGGGCGTCGTGAGGGACTCCGTTGTCCGCGCGAACCCCGAAACCTCCAAGATGTTACCGAGGCGTCGGCACCCGCTGTCGGGCCACAAGTCAGCTGTGCGCTAGCACGTATCGCTATGCCTTGTGACCTGCAATTTTCACCCAGCCGTAAGTAATTGGTCTTAGTTATTTCTTAATGTTAGGCGACCGCATGGCACAGGCCAAATCTGTCCGTGTCACGTGTCAGCCATGTTTTGGATGCGGGCCGTTATCTACGACCTGCTGGGACCAGTCCAGTGTCCACTTTGTGGCGGGCTGGCCGTCGAGATTCCAAAACTGTGTCGTGTTGTACAAGGCGTGCACCGGCTGGCCCGCGCCGCCACCGAGGATCTCCATCGTCCTCGGCAGGTTGGCGATCGAGAACGCCTCCTGCGGGGCCGAGCAGATCAGGTCGCCCGTACGCGCAGATCTCGTTGGTGCGGTCGTTGAGGATGCCGAAGCCGCCAGGGCGCGCGCCCGTCATCGTCAGGCCCATCTCGGCGAGCATGGGCACCTCGTGCAGGGTGATCTCGGCGCCCTGCCCGGGCGGGGTGGGCCCGATGTCCTGGCCGACGCCCGTCTGCCTGCGACCGTCGGCGATCAACGTCACGCCGAGCACCAGATCGGCGTCCACCGGGCCGCGGCCGTTTCCGATGTCGCTGGCGATGTCGCCCGCGATCACCGCGCCCTGCGAGAAGCCGACGATCACGTAGCTCGTCAACGGGCACTTGTTGTTCAAGTCCGTGATCGCCTTGACCGCGTTGCGGGTGCCCTCGGCGCGGCTGTCGTTGTAGGACATCTGCTGGTCGGCCGAGAACGGATTGTGGAACTGCGCGGTGTACGGGACGGTGTAGATCCCGAGCCGGTCGGTGCCGAACTGCCCGCGGATCGGATTGGTCACGTTGAGCAGCAACGCGATCGGGAACTGCGTCGGGTTGAGCGGATCGAGCTGTGGTGACGACTCCCAAGTGCCGGGGATCGAGATCATCTGCACGTCGGGGCAGCTGGCGTCCTGAAACTCCGGGCGCGGCTTGCCCGTCGTCGGCACGCTCGTCGGCGGCACCGCCGTCGGCGGGACCGCGGTCTGCGACTTTTCGGGCTGGCGGACCATGATCCACACCACCGCGACGACCAGGACCACTACCAACGCGACAGCGCCCGCCGCGACAAGGGCGAGTATCCGGTGGCGCTTACGCCGACTTTTCTTGGTGGCCATCTCTCCCTTTGGCTAGCAGAGGCGTTCAGTAGCGATGCGAATGTAGTCGCCGGTCACCGCGTCCACCTCGGACGGGGGCGGACCCAGCGCACTCAGTTCGGTGTTGCGTACATCGCTGCGAACCAACGGGGTGACATAGTCCCGCACGGCCTGCTCGGACTGCTTGGCTGCGCGAGCCTGGCACACATACGACCCGATGCTCAGTGCCAGCAGCTCGCTGGACGGCTTTACGCCTGCGGCCTTCAGCGCGTCGAGATACGCCTGCTGCTGCGTGCTGATCGTCAACGGGTCGGCCTGCTGCGCTCCACCCCTCGCTTCGGCGCGAGACTGCATCGTCGACGGTGGCGGCACCGACATCGTCGGCAGCATTCCATCACCTGACGTGCAGCCCGTCAGCACCGCTGCGACGGGAGCCAGCAGCGACGACGCTACGGCGAAGCTTGTCGACCACCTGGGCGACCGCCGGAACGTGTGCTGCACTCCTCCAAAGTACCGGGCTATGGATTCACTTGATCGTGGTGACGAGCTCGCCCGACATCGCGGCCAGCTGCGGGCCCCACGACGACCAGTCGTGCTGGCCATCGGGCGGGAAGTCGAAATGGCCGTTGTGGCCTCCGACGGACCGGTAGTGCTGATAGAACGTGCGGTTGCTGCCCTGGGCCTGGTCGCAGTAGCCGATCATCGCGGCGGGATCGCTGCAACCGAGGGTTCCCGGGCTGTAGATCCACAGCCGGGTGTTGTTGTCCGCGAGCAGCGCAACGTGCACATCGGGGTCATGCCACTTCCAGCGGCCCAGCTGTGGCAAACCCCACATGTTGCGGATGTCCACGCCGCCGTACTGCGCCAGCCCCGCGGTGATCGCACCGTTCATGGTGGTGGCCGACGGCGTCAGGAAGCCGGAAAGCGAGCCTGCGTAGCGGTAGCGGTCGGGGTGGAACGCCGCCATCGTCAGCGCACCGGTTCCGCCCTGGGCAGCGCCGACGATGCCGTGCCCGCCCGGTGCCAGGCCCTTGTTGGCCGCCAGCCAGTCGGGCAGCTCATTGGCCAGGAACGTCTCCCACTGCTTGCTGCCGTCCTGCTCCCAGTCGGTGTACATGCTCCACGCGCCACCGGCGGGAGCGGCCACGGAGATGCCTTTGCCCGCCAGCGTGTTGAACGCGCCCGCGCCCACCCAGCCGCTCACGTCTGGGCCCGCGTTGAACGCGTCGAGGAGGATGACCGCGTGGGGGCCTCCGGCCTGGAAGGCGACCGGGATGTCGCGTCCCATCGCCGCCGAGGGCACCATCAGCATCTCGACTCCATCGGCCCTTGCGATCGGCGATACGGCCGTACACAGTCCAGCGGCCAGCAGAACGGACAAGAACGCTCGCATCAACGCACGCATCTACCCACCCTCTTGTTTTCGATGGCCCCGCCGCAAGGTAGTGAACCACATCACCACAATCGGCCGCTGCCCATATGGCTGACGGCGGCGACCCGTGAAGGATCGCCGCCGCCTGCTACGTGGATTGCTGTGAGCAGCTGGTTAGCCGCCCGAGGCAGCCGTTTGCGCCGTCTCGGCCGCCGGAGCGGTGCCGGGAGCGGCCGGGGACGGCTGCGGCGTCACGCCGAGCACCCGCTGGATGTCCGGCTTCATCGCCTGCAGCTGAGCGCCCCAGTAGTTCCACTGGTGCGTGCCGTCTGACGGGAAGTTGAACACGCCGTTCTTACCGCCCGCGGCGATGTAGTTCTCCTGGAACGTCTTGTTCGTGCGGAGCGTGAAGCCCTCGAGGAACTTGGCGTTGAACAGGTTGCCCGACGTCATGCCTGCGTCCAGTTCGGACGGCTTGCCGTTACCGCAGTAGATCCAGATGCGGGTGCCGTTGGCCACCAGCTTGTCGATGTTGACCATCGGGTCGTTGCGCTTCCACGCCGGGTCGCTCGACGGGCCCCACATGTCGTCGGTCTTGTAACCGCCTGCGTCACCCATCGACATGCCGACCAGCATCGGCCACCAGCCCTCGGACAGGTTCAAAAAGCCCGATAGCGATGCGGCGTAGGGGAACTGGTTCGGGTAGTAGATCGCCATCGTCAGCGCGGCCGAACCGGCCATCGACAGACCGACGGCGGCGTTGCCCGTGGGCCGGACCTGCCGCTGGGAAGCCAGGTAGCTCGGCAGCTCACTGGTGATGAAGGTCTCCCACTTGTACGTGGTGCAGCCCGCCTTACCACAGGCCGGCTTGTACCAGTCGCTGTAGAAGCTGGACTGACCGCCGACCGGCATGATCACACCGAGACCCGAGTCGAGGTACCACTCGAATGCCGGGGTGTTGATGTCCCAACCGTTGAAGTCGTCTTGGGCGCGTAGACCGTCGAGCAGGTACACCGCAGGCGCATTGGCGCCGCCGCTCTGGAACTCGACCTTGATGTCATGGCCCATCCCCGCTGACGGAACCATGAGATATTCGACCGGCAGACCCGGCCGTGAGAAAGCCCCTGCAGTCGCCGAGCCTCCGACAGCGCTGACCAGGCCGGGCAGCACGGCGGCTGCAAGCGCCGCGACCGTGAGCCGGCGCGCCCAGGCGCCGCGCATCTTCCCAACGAACTTCATGCTTCATCTATCCCATCTGTCGTATGCCGCACCCAAGATCTACAGACCCACTCTGGCTTAGATGCCCGTGTAGTCAACCACACCATCGTGTGATATCTCTCCTCAGCTTCTGTCGTCCCTGGTCGCCGCCACTCAGCCGTTGAGTGTTGCGATCAGGTCTGGTTTGAGGGCCTCCACCTGCGATCCCCAGTACGGCCATGCGTGGTTTCCCGCCGCAGGGAACTGGAAAGTCGCGTTGTTTCCCCCGGCCTTCGCGTAGGCCGCCTGGAAGTCTTTGTTGCCCTTGATGGCGAGCCCCTCGAGGCCGTTGGCATTCAGCGCCTGGTTCGGATCGGCGCCCGCATCGCGGTCGGTTGCGCCGCCAGGTGCGCAGTAAATCCACAGCCGTGTGCCGTTGGCCACAATGCGCGAGACCTGCTGCAGCGGGTCATTTCGCTTCCATGCGGGATCCCACGGTGGGCCCCACATGTTGTCGACGTTGTAGCCGCCCGCATCCAGCATCGCGACGCGGATGGCCTGCTGCATGAAAAGGGCCGACGGGTTAAGGAAACCCGAAAGGGAGGCCGCGTATTTGAACTGCGCCGGGTGATAGGCGGACAGGATCAGAGCCGAGCCACCCGACATCGACAGCCCCACCACACCATTGCCGGTCGTCGAGACCTGCTTGTTGGTGGCCAGCCACGCGGGCAGTTCCTGGGTGAGGAACGTCTCCCACTTATATGTATAGGTCTGGTTGTTGAAGGTCGACGGTGAATACCAGTCCGTGTAGAAGCTGGACTGCCCGCCGACGGGCATCACGACCGAGACACCGGAGCCGTGGAACCAGTCGAACGCGGCGGTGTTGATATCCCACCCGCTGTAGTCGTCCTGCGCGCGCAGCCCGTCGAGGAGATAGACGGCCTTGGGGCCACCCGATTCGAACTCGACCCGGACACTGCGGTTCATCGCCGCGGAGTACACGTCCAGGTACTCGACCGGCAGGCCCTCACGGGAGAACGCCTGTGCCGCCGGAATGGCGGTCAGGCCGGACAGCGTCAACAGCGCGGCCAGCGCGACGAGAATGCGGCGCATCTGCTGCTCTAACCGTCCGTTCATGGTTGCGCGCCGCATGGAACGGCGGGTGTTGATTGCTTATCGCCTCGACTGGGCGCCGCGTTACACAACCAGAAGCAGGAGCTTGCTGACAAATCGCTGAGGTCAGGGGCCCGTCGCGGGCAGGCCGGTGTACGGCGGGTTCTTCTGCGGCGGCATGGGAAGCCCGCATCGGACGAGCTCATACATCGGTACCCGGTCGATGCGGTATTTGGTGAAGTCGAACGCGTGCAGCACATTTGACATGAACCGCTTCGGTTGCATCGGCTCTCGGATCGCGATGAGCATGGCCTCGGTCGGTGGGCATTTGAGCGCCGCCTGCGCTTGTGTGATCCAGTCCTGGTCGATGTAGACCGGAATCCAGGGCGGTTCGTTCATGAAAGGTCCCTCGGCGACGGCCCAATCGGGAAAGAGGTTCTTGTCGTGGCCGATTCGGCCGTCTTCAAGACGCGCGGTGTGGGCGGCCAACGGGTTGGCGAGACCGATCTGGTCGATCACCCTGACATCGAGGCCGACGTTCATGCCGAGCATGCCCAGGTTGGTGAAAAACACTGTGTGCGGGCCGATATAGGCCGCTCTCTCGGCGGGCGGCATGCCGGGGGGCGGCGGTAGCGCGGGCACCACGTCCCACCGGTCGTAGTTGCCCGACGGCAGCAGCAGCGCACCGTCAGGGGTGTTGTTGATCGCGACGAGCACCGCACGCATGCGCGGATAATCCAGATAGTCGGCGGCGGTCAGCGGGTGCGCGTGGCCGGTGGCCTGAGAGTAGAACCGTCGTTCGTCGACGATGCCGGTGTAGGTCACCCGCGTGGCGTCTGCGCCCATCCCCGGTGAGTTCGCCGCCCACAGCGACCAGCCGACAACCGCGAGCCACAACACCGAAGTCATGCCCGCGAGTTGATATCCCGTGCCACGCCTGAACTTCGTGCCGTCTGGCAGCAGCACCGGAATCACGGCCACGGGGGCGACCAGACAGAACAGCGGTGTCAACAGGACCCTGCCGTGCATGAAGTCGCCGCCTTGCCGAATCCAGTAGGCGGCTTGCAACAGACCACTGACGAGCATGAACATCACCACGGCGGGCGGGCTTTGCACCATGCGGGCCAACCGGCTGTAGCCGTACGGCGCCGAGCGCCGGATCCACCACGGACGGGCGCGGGTGACCAGCAGGACCAGTGCCAGCACCACCAGCAGCAGCGCGGGCACCCACAGCAGATACGGCTCATCGAAGTTGCTGAGGTACACCCAGCCCTGCGACCATTTGTCGCCCGACGCGTCCTTCGCCAAAGCCGTTCCGGGGAAGAGCAATCCGTAGTACCCCATCCGGAAGATCTGGTAGGCGACGGGAAGGAGTCCGCCCGCGACGACGATCAGCGTGCGGCGCCGCCAGCCCCGCGCCGCGATCAGCATCATGACCAGCGCCAGGGCGCCCATCAGCGCCAGTTCCGGCCGGACGAGCACCGACAGCCCGGCTAAGAAGGCCAGCGTTCCGTCGAAGAACGCACTGACCGCGTTGCGCTCCGTCACCTCGTCGGGGTAGGCGCGCAGCGCCTGTGACCAGCACACCATCATCCACCACAGCAGGCCGAGATAGGCCAGCACCAAACCGTTTTCGAGCCCGGACGTGGCGAAGTCGCGCGCAGGCGGCACTGCGATGTAGACCAACACACCGGTCGGCAGCAGCAGCGCCTGGCGACCCTGCAGGCTCGGCGCGTACAGGCGTCCCGCCCCGAGCATCAGGAAGACGATGCCCGCGACGCTGAACACCAGGGCGAGCACCAGCGCCACATACTCGAGCCGCACCGGACCGCCGACCACGCCGCCGAGATAGTTCAGATACGTCCACAGCGTCGACGTGTTCGCCTCGACGCGCTCGCCCTTGTTGAACACGGGGCCGTTGCCAGCCAACAGGTTTCGCACCGTGCGCAGCACGATGAGCCCGTCGTCGGCGATCCAGCGCCGCTGCCACGCTCCCCAGCCGAACAGCACCGCGGCCGCCAGCACGCTCAGCCACAGGCTCAACCGCGTGGTCATGTCATAAGGAAAGGCGGGCCCGCGGCCCAGCCGACCCTTGACGCTGTCAGCCGAGAAGGACAGCGGCACCGATGGTTCCGATCCACGCGACGGCCAGAAGCTGCAGCACCCGGTCCTTCAACGCGATCTCCTCCGGCTCCCCGGCCAGGCCGCCGTCGACGTCGACGGCATAGCGCAGGACCGCGATCGTGAACGGGATCATCGTGATCGCGTACCAGGAGGCGTTGGCACCGTCGCGCTCGAAGGCCCACAGGCCGTAGCAGACCACCATGGCGGTGGCCGACAGAGTCCAGACGAAGCGCAGGTAGGTCGACGTGTAGCTCTCCAGCGACTTGCGGATCTTCGCCCCGGTCTTCTCGGAGAGCTGGAGTTCCGCGTACCGCTTGCCTGCGACCATGTACAGCGACCCGAAGGTCATCACCAGCAGGAACCATTGCGACAGTGGGATATTCGCCGCGACACCACCGGCGATCGCTCTGATCAGGTAGGCCGACGACACGATGCAGATGTCGAGCACCGCCTGGTGTTTGAGGCCGAAGCAGTAGGCCAGCTGCATGGCGATGTAGACGCCGATCACCCCGGTGAGGTTCGGTGTCGCGAGCAAGGACACCGCGAGCGCCGCCGCGGCGAGCACCACCGCCGTGCAGTAGGCCAGCCACTCCGGCACCACACCCGCCGCAATGGGCCGGTACCGCTTGGTCGGATGTGCGCGGTCGGCCTCGACGTCGCGGACGTCGTTGACAAGGTAGATGGACGACGCGGCGAGTGAGAACGCCACGAATGCGATGGACACCTTCACCGCGACATCGCGCCAGTCATAGGACACGTCGCCGCCCAGTGCGGCGACGGGCGCGATCAGCACAAGCAGGTTCTTCACCCACTGGCGCGGGCGCGCCGCCTTGATCAGGCCGGTGACGACATTCTTCGGTGGACCCTTGACCGGTGCCGGTTCTTCACTCATCTTCGGCGCGCTCTCTGCACTGCTGTCACTTGAGATGCTCATGAGTCTCCTTCGGCCCGGTCCGCGATGTGGCCCACCGCAGCCGCGACGGCCGCTCCGACCGCCACGCCGGTGATCACGTCACTGGGGTAATGCACGCCAAGCACCAACCGGGACAGCGCCATCGGCGGCACCAGCACGGCGGGCAGTGGCAGTCCCGTCGCCTTCGCCATCAGTATCGACGCCGCGGTGGTCGACGTGGCGTGCGCGGATGGGAAGCTGAGTCGGCTGGGGGTGCCGACATTCACGACGATGCTCGGGTGGTTGGGCCGCTCCCGGCGCACCACGCGTTTGATCACGACGGCGGCAGCGTGCGCCGCGAACGCCCCGAACCCGGCGGCCAGCCACGCCTTGCGTCGCCGGGGCGAGAGCAACGCCCCGACTGCCGCGACGGCAAGCCATCCGATGCTGTGCTCGCCGAAGTGAGACAGCGCTCGCGCACCGGCGAGCACGCCGGGGCGGTCGGCGAGCGCCGACTGCACGGCCACCAACGCGGCTTCCTCGCCGCGCTGGGCCCACGCGCGAAGCGCAGGGGACGTGTCATCCATCTGCGGGCTTTTCCAGGAACACGGCCTCCCACTGCTGCACACCCGAAAGCGTCGGTAGGGCATCGCGATAGGCCTTGCGCATGTCGTCGAAGCGGGAGAGCAGCTGGCGCTGCCTGCGCAGCGACTGCCGCAACAGGGAGAACATCTTGGCCCGGTCACGCTGCCGGTACACGACCCCGCGGCTGTCGGCGGTGGTGACGGTCACCCCGTCGACGGTGCACAGCAGGAACCAGCGCGAGTCCTGCGTCGGCACATTCAGCTGCGGCCGTTCGTGATGTCCCGGATCGGCCTTGGTGAGATTGTGCAGCACACCGCGAATAAGCCGAATCGCCTTGCCCGGCGGCGTTTTCGGCTCGCCGGTTCGGCCGACGATCCCCGAGGGCGGGGGCAGTTTGGTCGCCGAAGGCAGGATCACCGCGTCGGGGTATTCCTTGCGCAGGCGGTGCACCTCCGGCAGCGCGGACTCCAGGATGGAAAAGATGTGGTCGGGACCCGCGAGGAAGTCGTCCATCGCCTTGTTCTGGACGGCGACCGTCGAATACTCCAGGCACAGAAGGTGTTTCAGCGTGGCCTTCAGATGACTGCGGACCAGGCCGCGCACGTCACCGTCCCAGTGCAGCGCCGCGACCACCAGCCTGTTCCGCAGATGGAAGTAGGCCTGCCAGTCGATGGCGTCGTCCTTGTCACTCCATGCCATGTGCCAGATCGCGGTGCCCGGCATGGTGACCGTGGGATAGCCGTGTTCGGCGGCCCGCAGCCCGTAGTCGGCGTCGTCCCACTTGATGAACAGCGGCAGCGGTTGGCCCAGCTCGTCGGCGACCGCGCGCGGGATCATGCACATCCACCAGCCGTTGTAGTCGACGTCGATGCGACGGTGCAGCAACTTGCTGTCGGAGTATCTGTCGTTCAACGGGTTTCGCGCGAAGTCGTGGTCGTATTTGGTATGCGGCGCATTGGTCCACATGAAGTCGTGCCTGCCGACCACCTCGCCCATCACATGCAGGTGCGCCGGGTCCTGCAGGTTGAGCATCTGGCCGCCGACGAGCATCGGCGTCTTGGCGAATCGGTTCATCGCCAGCGCCCGCAGGATCGAGTCCGGCTCGAGCCGGATGTCATCGTCCATGAACAGGATCTGCTGACAGTCGGTGTTCTTCAGCGCCTCGTACATGACGCGGCTGTAACCCCCGGAGCCGCCGAGGTTCGGTTGGTCGTGGATCGACAGCCGGGTGCCAAGGGCCGCGGCGGCGTCGGCGAACTCCGGATGGTCGCGCAGCTTCCTGGTGCCCTGATCCGGCACGATCACCGCGCCGATCACCTTGTCCACCATCGGGTCTGACGTCAGCGCTCGCAGCGTGTTGACGCAGTCGTCGGGCCGGTTGAACGTGGGCATACCCACCGCGATGTTGGCCGTGCCCGGTGCGGGCACCGGTGAGTACCAGCCTGCGTTCTGCAGCGTGACCGGGGTGTCGGAGGTGATGTCGAACCAGATCCACCCGCCGTCCTCGAACGGTTCCAGACTGATCTCGAACTCGACCGCGGCCGGCTCGTCACCGTCGTGGTGAAACGGCCCGCCCTCGACGAAGATTCGCGCACCGGTGGCCTTGCTCCGATACACGTCGACCCGTCCGGTGCCGGTGAGCTCGACGTGCAGTACCACCGACGTCAGCGTCGACCAGCGCCGCCAGTAGCTCGCCGGAAAGGCGTTGAAGTATGTGGAGAACGACACCTCCGACTCGGCGCCGATCTGCAAGGTGGTCCGCGTCGCGGAGTGGGCGCGGCGGGCGTTGGTGGCCGACTCCTCGATGTAGAGCTTGCGGACGTCGAGCGGTTCGCCGGGGCGGGGCAAGATGATGCGACCGAGAAGGCTGACCGCATGCTCGCTCATTCCGCAACGCCTTCGGACAGCGGAACACCGTCACGCAGGTGCGGCGCGAGGACGTTGTCGTACATGTTCAGCGCACTGGCGATCGCCATGTGCATGTCGAGGTACTGATAGGTGCCGAGCCTGCCGCCGAAGAGCACCTTGTCCGTTGCGGTTTCGTCCTTGGCCCTAGCCCGGTAGGCGGCCAGCAGCGCGCGGTCGGCTTCGGTGTTGATCGGGTAGTACGGCTCGTCGTCGTCGGCGGCGGACCGCGAGTACTCCCGCATGATCACCGTCTTGTCGTCCGGGTAGTCGCGCTCCGGGTGGAAATGCCGGAATTCGTGGATGCGGGTGTACGGCACGTCGGCGTCGTTGTAGTTCATCACCGGAGTGCCCTGGAAGTCACCGGTGGGCAGCACCTCGACTTCGAAATCGAGTGTGCGCCAGCCCAGCCGGCCTTCGACGTAGTCGAAGTAGCGGTCCAGCGGGCCGGTGTAGACCACCGGGGCGTCAGGGCTTTCCGCGCGGAGTCCGTCGCGGACGTCGAACCAGTCGGTGTCCAGCCGCACCTCGACGCGATCGTCGGCGGCCATGTTCTTCAGCCACGCGGTGTAGCCGTCGACGGGCAGGCCCTCGTAGGTGTCGTTGAAGTAGCGGTTGTTGAAGGTGTAGCGCACCGGCAGCCTGGTGATGTTGCTCGCGGGCAGTTCCTTGGGATCGGTCTGCCACTGCTTGGCGGTGTAGTGCTTGATGAACGCCTCGTACAGCGGGCGGCCGACCAGGCTGATCGCCTTCTCCTCGAAGTTCTGGGCGTCGGCGGTCTCGATCTCTGCGGCCTGCTCCCTGATCAGCTGGCGCGCGGCATCGGGAGTGAAGTACTTGCCGAAGAACTGCGACACCAGGCCGAGCCCCATCGGGAACTGGTAGGCCTGCCCGTCGTGCATCGCGAAGACGCGGTGCTGGTAGCCGGTGAAGTCGGTGAACTGCCGCACGTAGTCCCACACCTTCTTGTTGGAGGTGTGGAACAGGTGCGCACCGTACTTGTGCACCTCGATGCCGGTCTGCGGCTCGGGTTCGGAATATGCGTTGCCGCCGATGTGCGGGCGCCGCTCCAAGACAAGAACTCGCTTGTCGAGCTGGGTCGCCACGCGCTCGGCAATCGTCAGACCGAAGAATCCGGAACCGACGACGAAGAGGTCAAAACGAGCGGTCATCGGCAGCCAGGGTATCCGACCTAGCTTCGCCCACCCGAATCCAATACTGGCTCAAGGTCGCGATTCGCTCACAATTACATCTCGTCACTCTAGACCCATTAGTCACACCCGTACCATCGTTCACGTACCCCACAGCAATACGTAGTCCACATATTGAGGAGACTTCCGTGCCTAACCGACGTCGACGCAGGCTCTCGACAGCCACGAGCGCAGTCGCCGCCCTGGCCGTCGTGAGTCCTTTTGCAATAAGCGCCTTGACCGATATGACCAAGCCCTCGCCGCAGCCGCGCGAGTTCCGCCAGGCCGCCATGATCACTGATCTGCCCAACGAGTTGATGTCGGTGCTGTCCCAAGGCTTGTCGCAGTTCGGAATCAATCTGCCGTCCATGTCGTCCTCGCTGACGGGCACGGGCGCGGGAGCAGGGATGCCGACGACGTTGACCGCACCCGGCAGCCTCGCTGCTCCGGGTGCCCTGGCCACACCCGGGCTGACACCGGCCCTGGCGAGTCCAGGGCTGACGCCGGGCCTGGCGACTCCTGGAGTGAACCCCGCAACGGCGCCCGCAGCCTTGCCGCCGCTGACCGATCCGTCGATGACCAGCACGGCGCTGACGAATCCGGCCGTTCCCGCAGCTGCGAGTCCTGCGGGTTTGCCGGGACTCGGCGGACTGGGAGCTGACACGACGGCGGCCAACCCGGCCGTGAACCCGGCGCTGACCAGTCCGTTGGGAGCCAGTGGCCTGACGACCCCACCGGTCACAGGCCTCGACCCGTCGCTGGCAACCTCGCCGATCTCGAACGCCGCGGGCCTGCCGAATCCCGGTGAGATGCCGATCTCGGCGCCGATCGGGCTCGATCCGACGGGCGTCGGCGGCGCGCAGACGTTCCCGCTCCTTGGTGGCGACACCCTGGGCTCCGCGATGCCCGCCGCAGCGAGCACGGGTGGCAGCGGCGGCCTGCTCAGCGATCTCAGCAGCGCCGCACAGCAATTGGGCGCCAGCCAGGCGATCGATCTGCTCAAGGGTGTGGTGATGCCGATGATCACGTCGGCGATGAAGCCCGCGGCAGTCGCCCCCCCGGTGCCTGTGCCTCCGCCACCCGCCGGATAGACCTGTCCCCCAAGCGGCACCGCAGAAGCCAGTGGCGGGCTCTGCGGTGCCGCTGCAGGACATTGGTCGGCGATTGTGCCGTGTCGAAACACTGGTAACAACTGACACATACGTAACATCAGGCCGTGCCGTCCCGTCGTCACCCGATGCTGTTCACCGCGATCGCGGGCACCGTGGTGATACTGCCGTTCACTCTTCAGGGCGCGCCATTTGGCCACGACGACCGCCCGCTCGCTGATCAGACCAAGCTGGTCTCGCAGACGCTGACCGGCATCGGCGGCGGTGAGACCATCCGCGAGGTCCATCAGGACACCCCCTTCTCGCTCGTGGCGCTCACCGCCGCCGATCTCAGCGGCACATCGGCACACGTCCGCGCCAAGAAGGCCGACGGCTCGTGGGGACCCTGGTACGAAGCCGAAACGCTCGACGGCGTCGGCGACGGTTCGCCCGCACCACGCGGCACCGAGCCGGTGTTCGTCGGCCTCACCACCACCGTGCAGATCGCGGTGATCCGTCCCGGCGCCGCAGCCACCGCGTCGGCGCCGCAGCAGCAGAAGCAGACCGGGCCGGCCGATCCCGATCTGGGCTACATCCCGGCCGCCACGGGTCAGCCGTTCGGACAGAACATCAACGCGGTGCTGATCAGTCCACCGCAGGCGCCGATGGACAACCTGCCGCTGCCGAATGCGGTGGCCGCACCCGGTCAGCCGCCCAACATCATCACCCGCGCCCAGTGGGGCGCCGACGAGTCGATGAAGTGCGGGGACACCGTGTACGACGACGGGGTGCGCGCGGGTATCGTGCACCACACCGCAGGCAGCAACGACTACAGCCCAGAGGATTCCGCGGCGATCGTCAGATCGATCTACGCGTACCACACCCGCACGCTTGGCTGGTGCGACATCGCCTACAACGCGCTGGTCGACAAGTACGGACAGGTCTTCGAGGGACGGGCGGGCGGCATCACCCGACCGGTCGAGGGTTCGCATACCGGCGGGTTCAACAAGAACACCTGGGGCGTGGCGATGCTCGGCAACTTCGACGTCGAGCCGCCGACACCGATACTCATCCGCACGGTCGGCCGGCTGCTTGGCTGGCGGTTGGGCATGGATCACGTCGATCCAAGGGGCACAGTCGTTTTGACGTCTGCCGGCGGATCGTTCACGCACTTCCCGCAAGGCGCCACCCCGACGCTGCCGACGATCTTCACCCACCGCGACGTCGGCAACACGGACTGCCCGGGCAACGCGGCCTATGCGGTGATGGACCAGATCCGCGATATCGCCGCACGGTTCAACGAACCGATGGCGCCGCCCACCCTGAAGGACCTGCTGCGCGGCGGCGCGATCCTGGCTAAGTGGGAGTCGATGGGCGCGGAGAACAGCCCGCTCGGTGCGCCGAAGTCGCTCGAGTCTGCCGGTGAGGGCAGCGCGCGCTACGCCATGTTCGACAAGGGCGCGGTCTACTGGTCGACGGAGAGCGGGGCAGAGCCCATGACTGGCGCGATCTACGCCGCGTGGGCCTCACTCGGGTACGAGCGCGGCGCGCTCGGCCTGCCGACAAGCGGCGAGATCCAGGAACCGCTGTGGATCGTGCAGAACTTCCAGCACGGCACGCTGAACTTCGACCGCGAAAAGGGCACGGTGACAAGGGTCATCGACGGCGTGCCCGAGGAGTTGCCGCAACCGATGGTCGATGCACCGCCCCCTCAGCTCGAACGAGTCAAACCGATCGACCCCAGTTAGCCGGCTACAGCCACCAGCGTTCCAGCACGCGCGCCACACCGTCATCGGCGTTGGTCGCGGTGACCTCGTCGGCCGCCTCGATGGCGTCAGGATGCGCGTTGCCCATCGCCACACCGAGACCGGCCCATCGCAGCATCGGCACGTCGTTGGGCATGTCCCCGAACGCCACCACGTCGTCGGCGGTGATCTCATACGGCCTGGCCACCTCCTCGAGACCGGTGGCCTTGGTGATGCCCAATGGCACCACCTCGATAAGGCCGTTTTCGGTGGAGAAGGTGATATCACCTTGCAGACCAACATGTTTGGCGAGCTCGGCCGCCATGTCGGAACTGCGCGCACCCGCCAGACGGATCAACAGCTTGATCGCCGGGGCGCTGAGCAGATCCTCGACGGACACCTCGGTGTTGTCCGGGTTGAGCCAGGCATGCTCGTAACCCGGTGAGCTGACGAACTGGGGCGTCGCCGCATCGTGGGCACTGCGACCGACCCGCTCGACCGCGAGGCCAGAGCCGGGGATGACCCGGGTGGCGATCTCGGCGAGCTCACCCAGCTGGTCGGACGACAAGGTGCGGGCGGACACGATGCGATCGACAGACGGGTCATAGATCACCGCGCCGTTCGCGCACACCGCCATCGGCGCGAAACCGAGGGCGTCGACGACGGGGTGCACCCACCGGGGAGGGCGTCCGGTGGCGAGCACGAACTGCGCGCCCGAATCGACCGCAGCGAGCACGGCGCTGCGGGTGCGGGGACTGATCCTGTCGTCGTCTTCGTCGTCGAGCAGCGTGCCATCGACGTCGGTGGCGATCAGCGCTGGCAGTGTCAGCGTCTCGCCTCTCGCTCAGTCTGCTTGCGGGCCCGTTCGGCCAACTCGGCTTCGTCGAGCACCTTGGCCTCGTCCATCGTCGGCGCGGAGCCACCCATCCGCCGCGGCACCCAGTACGCCCCTTCTGGGTGCTCGTAGGACTGCTGGACGTCGTGCAGCAGCGCCGTCATCGACGCCCGCATCGCGGCCTCGGTCGCCTCGATCGTCGCGGCAGGCGGCAGCGGCTTGCCAACCTTGACGGTCATCGGCACCTTCGCGCGGCCGAGCTTGCGCGGATGGCCCTTGGTCCAGCGCCGGTGCGCGCCCCAGACGATCACCGGGACGATCGGCACCCGCGCCTCGTTCGACATGCGCGCCGCGCCGGACTTGAACTCCTTCAGCTCGAAGCTGCGGCTGATCGTCGCCTCCGGGTACACGGCGACGAGCTCGCCCGCGCGCAGCCGCTGGACGGCCACCGCGTATGCGCCCGCACCCGCCTTCCTGTCGACCGGGATCGTTCCCGTGTGCTTGATCAGGAAGCTGACGACCTTCACCTCCGTCATCTCTTCCTTGATCATGAACCGCAGCCGTCGGTGCCGCTTGTACGCGGCCAGCGCGGCGGGCATCCAGTCCAGGTAGCTCGTGTGGTTGATCGCGACAACCCCGCCACCCTGCGCGGGAATGTTCTCCAGATCCAGGTACGTTATGCGCGATCCCGATACGGCAACACCTGTGCTGCAAGCGATTTCGAGCATGCGGAAAACCGGTTCCATCGGTACTACCCTGACGCTCCTGCCGGGTCGTCCCGCTGCTCACGGCGGGCAGCCTTTTCTGCTGCCTCCTCGGCGTCCATCCGGTTCGCCTCGGCCAGCGTCGGCGCGCCGCCGCCGAGCCGGTGTGGCACCCAGTACTCGCCGGGCGGGTGCGGGCCGTAGGTGTCCTGCACCTGATCGAGAAGATGCTGCATCCGCGAATGCAGCAGCGCCGTCAGCTCGGTCGCGGGCAGCGTTGGCATGATCGGTTCCCCGACGGCTATCGAGATCGGGACCTTGGGCCGCCACATGTTCTTCGGGTACCCCTTGGTCCAGATACGCTGTGCGCCCCAAACGATGTGCGGGACGATCGGCACGTCCGCGGCAATCGCCATCCGGGCAGCGCCCGACTTGAAGTCCTTGATCTCGAAGCTGCGGCTGATGGTGGCCTCCGGGTAGACGCCGACGAGTTCGCCTTCCTTGAGCTTCAGGCAGGCCTGCTCGTAGGAGGCCGCGCCGCTGTGGCGGTCCACCTCGATGTGGCGCAGGCTGCGCATGATCGGGCCGGTGATCTTGTTGTCCGAAGACTTCCTTCTTCGCCATGAACCGCACCTTGCGGCCCCTCTTCTGCCGGTAGGCGGGCAGCCCGGCGAAGGTGAAATCGAAATAGCTGGTGTGGTTGATCGCCACCACCGCACCACCGGTGACGGGCAGGTTCTCCACCCCGGTGACCGTGAACTTCAACCCCTGCAGCCGCCACGCCAGGCGGGCGAGTTGGATGACAGTTCCGTATACCGGTTCCACAGCCGCAAGCGTAGTGGTCTCGGCGGAGAGGCTGACAGGTGAGCTTCCCCTCCGAACCGGTGGCGGTGCCCGGCGTCGTCGCCGACATCACGGCGGGCAGGCCGGCCGTGCCCGTCTGGGTCAACGAGCTGGGCGGCGTCACGTTCCGGATCGACGGCGGAACCGAGTACGTCAAGGTCGCGCCTCTGCGATGGGCAGGGCACTTGGTCGCCGAGGCCGAGCGGCTCCGGTGGGCCGTGACCTACCTCGCCGTCCCGCAGGTCCTCGGCGCCGGCGCTGGCTGGCTGCACACCGCGGGCCTGCCCGGCCGGTCCGCGGTCGATCCTCCCCCGCAAGCGGGAGGTGCCCCCAGCTGGGTGGCCGAACCGCGCACTGCGGTCAGGGCCATCGGGACGGGCCTGCGGCTGCTGCACGACCGGCTGCCCGTCGCCGACTTCCCGTTCGGTTCCCCGGAGTGGGTGACCGACTCGCTGCCGGTGGACCGGCTGGGGTGTGTCACGGCGACGCATGCGCGCCCAACACGCTGATCGACGACGCCGGCCGCTGCTGCGGCCGGCGTCGATCTCGGCGATCTCGGCGTCGCGGACCGTTGGGCCGACCTGGCCGTCGCGACGCTGTCGCTGTCGTGGAACTACGCCGGCGATTGGGAATCTCAATGGTGTTGTCAAGCCGCTTGAGCGAGTGCCGGCGGTGCCGCGGTCCACGTCCGGTTCTCGCGCAGCAGTGCCCACAGGACGTCGATGCGGCGGCGTGCCAGGGCGATGACGGCCTGGCTGTGGGTGGCGCCTTGGGCACGCTTTTTGAGGTAGTAGTCGCGGTTGGGTCCGGCGCGCATCATGCTCGTCTGCGCTGACAGATAGAACACGTGTCGCAGCCGCCGGCTATAGCGCAGCGGACGGTGCAGATTGCCGGTGCGTCGGCCGGAGTCGTTGGGGACGGGGACGAGCCCGGCTGCGGCGGCGAGGTGCCCGGCGCTGGGGAATGCGCGTAAGTCATTGGCGCCGACCAACAGTGAGGCACCGAGGAAGGGACCGAAGCCGGGCATCGACTGAATGATCCGCGCGTGCGGGTGCTCATCGAAGGTCATCTGGATCTGGGCATCGAGGACTTTCAGTCGGTCGTCGAGGGCAAGGATGCCGGTGGCCAGCTCGGTGACGATGCTCGCGGTCATGTCTTGCCCGGGAAGCACGACCGTTTGGGCCTTGGCTGCGGCGGTGGCGCGGGCGGCTACGTCGGCCGCACCGCGCACGTTGCGGTTGCGCAACCAGCCCGTCAGGCGAGTCTGTCCGACGCGGCGGATCCGGTCAGGGGTGGCATAGCTGGTGAGCAGTACCAACGCTCCTTTGTGCGAGGAGTAGTCGAAGGCCCGCTCCAGGCTGGGAAACACACTGGTCATCAGGTCGCGCAGCCGGTTGATCATGCGCACCCGGTCGGCGATCAGATCTTCTCGATGTCCGGTCAGCACCGCGAGTTTGCGCACGAGGTCGGTACCGGTATCGATGACCGATAGGTCCCGGCGCAGGCGGGCGGTCTCGGCAATGACGTAGGCGTCTTTGGCGTCGGTCTTGCCTTCCCCGGCATAGGCAGCGCTCATCGCTGCGACCACCCGCCCCGAGGCGTAACGCACCGACTGGCCGGCCCGAGCCAGAAGTGCCAGCAGCAACGCCGACGGCGCGCCGATGATGTCGACGGCCCAGATCAACTGCATCGCCAGCGAGCCCGTCTTGGCGAGCAGTGCCTCTATCTCAGCCTCGTCGTTGGCGACCTTGACCGACAACAATGCCTTTCCCTCAGCATCCACCACGCACGCCCAATGATGGGTTTTGCCGATATCGATGCCGACCCAGGCTGTGTCTCGTTGTGCGGCCACGCTTCTCCGTCCGTTGGTCTAGGTGCTGACTACGGCCCGTGGAACACCCCGCCGACGCATCCGTAACCAGCGACCGAGCGCAGATCTCAATTAGCAGCCAGGGCACCCCGGAGAGCCGGGCGAACATTCCCAATAAGCGACCACAGCGCAAGGCGACCTCAGCCACACCCGGCTCTCCTGGGCCGGCTTCAGTCTTACGGAAGACGACCTGTTCGACGCATACGGTGTCGAACCAGACCCGGAACGGGTCGACTTCTACCGCGCGCTGTGGAACGCCGGCGAGGTCTCGTCCCACTAGGATTGTCCGGACGGCCGAATCGCAGAGAAAGGTCATTGGTGCAGGTCACGAGCGTCGGACACGCCGGTTTCCGGATCGACACGCAGGCCGGGAGCATTCTCTGCGACCCATGGGTGAACCCCGCCTACTTCGCTTCGTGGTTCCCGTTCCCCGACAACAGCGCGCTGGACTGGGACGCTCTCGGCGACTGCGACTACCTCTACGTCTCGCATCTGCACAAGGACCACTTCGATCCGCAGAACCTGCGCGAGCACGTCAACAAGGACGCGGTGGTACTGCTCCCCGACTATCCGGTGCCCGATCTGCAGCGCGAGCTGGAGAAGCTCGGCTTCCATCGGTTCTTCGAGACCACCGATTCGGTCAAGCACACGGTCAGCGGCCCGAAGGGCGATCTCGACGTGATGATCATCGCGTTGCGCGCGCCCGCCGACGGCCCGATCGGTGACTCCGGCCTCGTGATTTCGGATGGCGTGACAACAGCTTTCAATATGAACGACGCCCGCCCTGTCGACCTCGATGTGGTGCACGCGGACTTCGGTCAGGTCGACGTGCACATGCTGCAGTACTCCGGGGCGATCTGGTACCCGATGGTCTACGACATGCCTGCACGGGCCAAGGAATCGTTCGGCACGCAGAAGCGCCAGCGTCAGATGGACCGCTGTCGGCAGTACATCGCGCAGGTCGACGCCACCTGGGTGGTGCCGTCGGCCGGTCCGCCCTGCTTTCTCGATGCGGCCCTGCGGGACCTCAACGACGACCACGGCGATCCCGCGAATATTTTCCCCGACCAGATCGTGTTCCTCGACCAGATGCGCACCCACGGACACGACGGCGGCCTGCTGCTGATCCCCGGGTCGACCGCGGATTTCACCGGCTCACAGTTGAACTCGCTGAATCACCCGCTGCCCGACGACGAGGTGACCGCGATCTTCACCACCGGCAAGGCGCGCTACATCGCCGACTACGCCGAGCGGATGGCGCCGGTGCTCGCCGCGGAGAAGGCCCGCTGGGCATCTGCAGAGGGCGAGCCGCTGTTGGAGCCTCTGCGCGCGCGGTTCGAACCGATCATGAGCCAGAGCGACCAGATCTGCGACGGGATCGGCTATCCCGTCGAGCTTAGGCTCGGCCCCGAAACGGTGGTGCTCGACTTCCCGAAACGTGCTGTGCGCGAACCGATCCCCGACGAGAAGTTTCGGTACGGATTCGAGATCGCGCCCGAACTCGTGCGCACGGTGCTGCGCGACGAGGAGCCGGACTGGGTGAACACCATCTTCCTGTCCACCAGGTTCAAGGCGTGGCGGGTCGGCGGCTACAACGAGTACCTGTACACGTTCTTCAAATGCCTGACCGATGAACGCATCGCGTACGCCGACGGCTGGTTCGCCGAAGCGCACGACGACACCGCGTCGATCGACCTCGACGGGTTCCGCATGCAGCGGCGCTGCCCCCACCTGAAGGCCGACCTTTCGAAGTTCGGCGTCGTCGAAGGCTCGACGCTGACCTGCAATCTGCACGGCTGGCAATGGAATCTGGACAACGGCCGCTGCCTGACGTCCAGGGGCCACGAGTTGCGGTGCGAGAAGCTATGAGCGCCGCGCCGCGCCAGTACTACGACGACGGGCTGATCCAGCTCGATCAGGAAGCAATCACGTTGCGGCGCTACCACTTTCCGTCGGGCACGTCGAAGATCATCCCGCTGCGGTCGATCCGCGGCTACAAGGCCGAGTCGCTGGGGATGTTCACCCAGCGATTCCGCATCTGGGGCAGCTCGGATCTGCGTCGCTGGCTGCCGCTGGACATCTGGCGGCCGATCAAATCCACGTTGATCACACTCGATGTCGCAGGCGCGCGCCCGAAACCCGCATTCACCCCGCAGCGGCCCAAGGAGTTTCTCGCCAAGCTCGACGAGCTTCTGGAAGCCCTCTAGCTATACCTAGCTAAGCTAGCGAGGCTCGAGCACTTCGGCGCCGACGAACGGCACCAGCGCCGCGGGCACTCGCACGCTGCCGTCGGGCTGCTGATGGTTTTCCAGGATCGCGACCAGCCACCGGGTGGTGGCGAGTGTCCCGTTCAGCGTCGCCGCCGCCTGCGGCTTGCCGTTCTCGTCGCGGTAGCGGATCGCAAGCCTGCGGGCCTGAAACGTCGTGCAGTTCGACGTCGAGGTCAGCTCCCGGTAGGTCTGCTGGGTCGGGATCCAGGCCTCGCAGTCGTACTTGCGGGCGGCGGACGCACCCAGATCGCCCGCGGCGATGTCGATCACCCGGTAGGGCACCTCGATCTTGGCCAGCATCTCTCGCTCCCAACCCAGCAGCCGATCGTGCTCGGCCTGTGCCTCCTCGGGCCTGCAGTAGACGAAGCCCTCGACCTTGTCGAACTGGTGCACGCGGATGATGCCGCGGGTGTCCTTGCCGTGGCTGCCCGCCTCGCGGCGGAAACATGACGACCAGCCCGCATAGCGCCGCGGTCCCGCGGACAGATCGAGGATCTCGTCGGAGTGGTAGCCGGCGAGCGGGACCTCCGATGTCCCGACGAGATAGAGGTCGTCGGCGTCCACGCGGTACACCTCTTCGCTGTGTGCGCCGAGGAATCCGGTGCCGCCCATGATCTCCGGGCGCACCAGCACCGGAGGGATGACGAGCGTGAATCCATTGGCCGTGGCCAGCTGCACCGCGAGCTGCATCAGGCCGAGCTGCAGGAGCGCGCCGTAACCGGTGAGGAAGTAGAACCTGGCGCCGGATACCTTCGCGCCCCGCTCGAGGTCGAACAGCCCGAGCGACTCACCAAGCGCCACATGGTCTTTCGGGTCGCTGATCGCTGGGGGTTCGCCGACGGTGTCGAGCACCACGAAGTCGTCCTCGCCGCCGTAGGGGACACCGTCGATGATCACGTTGGAGATCGCCATCTGAGCGGCGGTGAACGCCTTCTCGCCTTCGGCCTGCTCGGCCTCGGCGGCCTTGACCTTCTCGGCGAGCTGCTTGGCCTGCTCCAGCAGCGCTGGCCGGTCCTCCTTCGACGCCGCACCGACCTTCTTGCTGGCGGCCTTCTGTTCGGCGCGCAGGTTGTCGGCGACGGTGACGGCGGCGCGACGGGCCGCGTCGGCCTCCAACAGCGCGTCGACGAGGCCGGGGTCTTCACCGCGGGCACGTTGTGAGGCCCGCACCGCATCCGGGTTTTCGCGCAGCAGTCTGAGGTCGATCACGGCAGGAACCCTACCGGCGGGAGCACAACCACATAACGTTACATCCGCCTCACTTGTCACAGGGGTCGGCGCGCCTGTCACAATGGAGCGGATGTTGGATGCACCCGAGCGGGTCGAATTGCCCGCCGACGAGGCAAAACACCCCACGCCAAAAGTGGCGTGGTGGCGCAGTCTGCACGCCACATCCACCCGTCGCGCGCTGTTGTTGACCGCCCTCGGCGGACTCCTCATCGCAGGCGTGCTCACCGCCCTGCCGGGCACCGAGGGCGCGGGCGGTATGCCGAACAATGCGATCCAGCTCGGGCTGCGCGGCGCCGAGACGTTCGGCAAGGCCAAGGCGGGCGATTGCCTCAACTGGCCCGAAGGCACCCCGGACGACGCGAAGGTCGTCGACTGCAAGGGCGACCACCGCTTCGAGGTCGCCGAGTCGGTGGATATGCGGACCTTCCCCGGCAGCGAGTACGGCCCCGACGCCGCACCGCCGTCGCCGTCGCGCATCCAGCAGATCAGCCAGGAGCAGTGCCAGGTCGCGGTGCGCCGCTACCTCGGCGAGAAGTTCGATCCGAACAGCCGCTACACGGTCAGCATGATGTGGTCGGGCGACAAGGCCTGGAAGCAGTCGGGCGAGCGTCGCATGCTGTGCGGCCTTCAGCTACCGGGCCCCAACAACTCTCAGCTCACATTCCAGGGCAAGGTCGCCGACACCGACCAGTCGAAGGTCTGGCCCGCGGGCACCTGCCTTGGCATCGACCCGTCCACCAACCAGCCCACCGACATCCCCGTCGATTGCGCGGGGCCGCACGCCATGGAGGTCACCGGCGCGGTCAACGTCGCCGAGAAGTTCCCCAACGGGCTGCCGCCCGAGCCCGACCAGGATGCGTACATCAAGGACGCCTGCACCAAGATGACCGACGCCTACCTGGCGCCGATACAGCTGCGCAGCACCACGCTGACGCTGATCTACAGCACCATCGCGCTGCCCAGCTGGACAGCCGGCAGCCACGAGGTGTCCTGCAGCATCGGCGCCACGCTCGGCAACGGGGGCTGGTCGACGTTGTTGAACAGCGCGAAGGGCCCGCTGCAGATCAACGGCCAGCCGCCGATCCCGCCGCCGGACCTCCCGGAGGAGCGGCTGAACTTCCCGCCGATCCCGATGCCCGACATGTCGTCCGCCGATCAGAGCAGCCAGTACGACAACAGCCAGTCGACGCAGCAGACGCAACAGACCCAGCACCTCCCGCAGGCCCAGAACACTGCGAGCCCATCGCCGTCGACGTCGGCAACGCAGGCGCCCGCTCCTGGCGGCAACACCTTCCTCAATGGGGCGCCGCCGGGCGATGCGTCGGCAGGGGCGCCACCTGGCGACGCAGGCGCGCCGCCACCCCCGGGAGCACCTCCGGCACCCGCAGGAGCGCCCGCGGACCAGGGAGCGCCGCCTGCGGCGCCGGGTCCCGCACCCGGTCCCGCACCCGGTCCCGCGCCGGGCCCACCGCCCGCTGACCCGCTCATCCCGCCGCCAGGGGCGTAGTCGACGTGGCCGTGCGGATGAGCCCGCAACGGTTTGAAGAGCTGGTGTCGGACGCACTCGATCTGATTCCGCCCGAGCTGGCCAAGGCGATCGACAACGTCGTCGTCCTCGTCGAGGACCGCAACCCCGACGAGCCCGACATCCTCGGCCTCTATCACGGCGTCGCGCTGACCGAACGCGACTCGTGGTACGCGGGTTCGCTACCCGACACCATCACGATCTACCGCGAGGCGCTGCTCGACGTCTGTGACACCGAGGACGACGTGGTCGACGAGGTGGCCATCACGGTCGTTCATGAGATCGGCCATCATTTCGGCATCGACGACGACCGCCTGCACGAACTCGGCTGGGCCTGAGCACGTCAGCACCGAAGGCGCGGGCGAGTGAGGATCGCAGCGAAGCGAGGACCGGAGCGAGCACAAAGCCGAGGCAATCAGCGCAGCGCGGCAACCGCGGATCGGCCCTCGATGGTGCTATCAAGGGGCCATGGGCGAGTGCCGGGGGTGTCGGGCTGACGTGGAGCATTGCCACGGCACCGTCATCCACCACGCGCTGCGGCATTCGGAGTGCACCGAGGACGGCTGTGTGACCCCCGAGGTGATGCACGCGTTCAGCGTCGACTGCGACGCGATCGGCTGTAGCTGCGCTCAGCCCATCGGGTCGACGGACCACAGGGCGTCCTCGACGGGGTGAGCCTCGGTCTCCGGGTAGAACGGCGGGGCCAGCTCACCCCAGTGCAGACAGCTCCACCGGCCGTCGGTGATCGGCGCCAGCACAACGGATTCGGCGTTGCTGAGGTGATGGTCGAGGGCGAAGCCCGCATCCACTCCGGCCAGCGTCGCGGCGGTCAGCCTGATCGCCGCGCCGTGACTGACCACGATGATGTCCCCGTGCCACGCGTCGTCGTCGAGGTAGCGCATCCGGAGTTGGGTGATCACGGGGACGTAGCGGTCAAGGACCTCGCGCCCGCTCTCGCCGCCGGCGAGCCGCGCATCGAGATCGCCGTCGTGCCAGCGGTGGTAGACCGTCTGGAACTCCTCGATGGCGGTGTCGTCGTTGCGGTCCTCCAAATCGCCGACTTGCGCCTCGTGGATTCCCTCGAGCTCATGCGGCGCAAGCCCGCGCTCGTCGCCGATCTCGGCGGCGGTCTGCGAGGCGCGCACGGCGATCGAGTGGGCCACCATGCCGATCTCGTGCGGCCAGGCGCGGGCGAATGCGCGCGCCTGTTCGCGACCCAGCTCGGTCAGCTCCGCGCCGGGCGGGCGGGTGTCGAGCCGACGCTCGACGTTTCCGTGTGATTGGCCGTGGCGGACCAGCACCAGCCGCCCGCTCATGATTCCTCTGCTCCTCGCGTCCCCGGTCGTTTACCGTCCCGCATCCGCATCAGCCACTGCGACGCCTCGTCGAGCTGCGGCGGCGCCGCGCCGGTTGCCGATCCCGTCGGCCATGACCCCAGATATCGCACATCTGCACAACGACGATGAAGCGCCTTGAGTGCCTCGGCGACCGCATCGTCCTCGATGTGTCCGACACAGTCGAGGAAGAAAATGTAGGTGCCCAATTCCCTACGGGTGGGCCGCGATTCGATGCGGGTGAGATCGATGTCGCGGATCGCGAACTCGGTCATCGCCGAAACCAGCGCGCCGGGCACGTTGTCCAGCCGCAGCACCACCGACGTCCGGTCCGCACCGGTGCTCGCGGGCGGCGGTCCCGGCGGCCCGACCAACACGAAGCGCGTCCGTGCGTTGGGTTCGTCGACGACATCGGACGCCAGCGCGGCGAGCTCGTAGTGGTCGGCGGCCAGCGGCGTGCTCACGCCCGCGTCGGCGCGGCCTTCTGCGACGTCCTTGGCGGCCGCGGCATTCGAGTTCGCCGGAACCAGCTGTGCCGCAGGCAAATTGGCCGCCAGCCACTGGCGCACCTGCGCGCTGGCCACGGGGAATGCGGCGATGGTGCGTACATCGCCCGCTGTGGTGCCGGGTCGGACCACGATTGTGAACGCGACGTCCAAAGTGAGCTCGGCGAAGATTTGCAGCTCGGGCCCGACGGACAGGCTGTCCAGCGTCGGCAGCACCGATCCCTCGATCGAGTTCTCGATGGGCACGCACGCATAGTCGGCGTCGTCGGCCCGGACGGCAGCCAGCGCCGCTGCGGTGCTGTCCGTCGGCACCGGTGTCACGTCATGAGATGGGCCGTTACCCGGCACCATGCCGCTGCTGGCCATCCGGATCAACGCCGCTTCGGTGAAGGTTCCCTCCGGTCCGAGATAGGCGATGCGGGGCACGTTTCAACCCTATCGGTTCGAGGCCGGGTGCCCTCTGACGTCGCGGGGTGCGTCTTGCGAGCCTAGTTAGGTTTGACTAAGTTAGGCTTACCTCATCTCCGGGAAGGCAATGCGATGGCGGCACCGGCACCGACGACGGCCGAGCGGATCCGCAGCACTTGTGCGCGCGCGACCGGCGCCATGCTGGCGATAGAAGGCGTCGAGCCGACCGCCAGCGCCGTGCACCACCTCCTCGAGGACGGTTCGTTCGCGATCACCGTTCCCGTCGACGGCGTCGTCGGAGGCCTTGTGGTCGCCGCCGGCGCCGCGGGCGTGCAGGCGGTACTGGAGATGACCGACTACGCGCCGCTTCCGTTGCGCGAGCCGGTGCGATCGCTGGTCTGGATCCAGGGCCGCGTGCAGGGCGTCGCTGGCACGGAGATCCCGCAACTGCTCGACATGATCGCCGCCGAGAACCCCAATCCCGCACTGCTGCAGGTGAACACCACCGACGGGGCCGACGGTGACACCCCGCTGGCCCTGGTGCGGCTCGAGGTCGAGTCGGTCGTCGTCGCCGACTCGAGGGGCGCGGAATCGGTCGGGGTGAGCGCACTGCTGCAGGCGCGGCCCGACCCGTTCTGCGTGAAGGAGTCCTGCTGGCTGCAACATCTCGACGCCGCCCACCGCGAGGTGGTCGACAGGCTGGCGGAACGGCTGCCGACCGCGTTGCGGCGCGGCCGCGTTCGGCCGCTCGGGCTCGACCGGTACGGCGTTCGGCTGCGGGTCGAGAACGACGAGGGCGACCACGACGTGCGGCTGCCGTTCGCGAAACCCGTCGACGACGTCACCGGCCTGTCCCAGGCGATCCGGATCCTGATGGGCTGCCCGTTCCTCAACGGGCTCCGGGCGCGGCGCCCGCTACCGTAGCTTCGGTGAGCGCGCCCGAGGAGATGACAGAACCCGACACGCGCGCGCTGCGCATCGAGATCGCCGTCGTACTTGCGGTCACCTTCGGTCTCAGCGCCTACACCGCGATCCTCGACCTCGTCGAGGCCATCCTGCTGAACCTGTCGAAGCAGATCGTTGCGCTCAATCCACGGCTGTCCCCGTTCGACCTGATCAACCTCGGGCTGAACCTGGCCCGGGTCGCGCAGCTGGTGGCGTGGGGCGCGCTCGGCCTGTACCTGTTGTGGCGCAGCGGAATCGGGCGCGCCAAGATCGGGCTGGGCCGCATCCGGTGGTCCGATGTCCTTGGCGGTCTCGGTCTCGCCGCGCTCGTCGGTCTGCCCGGGCTTGGCCTGTATGCCGCTGCGCGCGCACTCGGCATGAGCGTCTCGGTGGTGCCGTCGACACATGAGAACTCGTGGTGGCATATCCCGGTGCTGATCCTGCTGGCCTTCGCCAACGGCTGGGCCGAGGAAGTCATCGTCGTCGGCTTTCTGCTCACCCGGCTGCAGCAGCTGCGGGTCAATCCCGTCGTCGCACTGGTGGCCACCAGCCTGCTGCGCGGCGCCTATCACCTGTACCAGGGCTGGGGCGCCGGGCTCGGCAACGCGGCGATGGGGCTGGTGTTCGGCTACACGTGGCGGCGTACCGGCCGGCTGTGGCCGCTCGTCATCGCGCACGGCATCATCGACACGGTGGCGTTCGTCGGCTACATCCTGCTGGCGGGCCATCTGGGCTGGCTGAAGTAACACCTCCGCGTACATTCTTTCTGTGAACGGCGATCGGCGGCCTCCGCCACCTCGACGACGCGAGCCGTCGCAGGTGATCCGGCGGGACCCGAACTATCGACCGCCGCCCGCATGGCCGCCGAATCCCCCGGCCCCGCAGCGTAGACCCGCTCCGCCGACGCCACCGCCGCCGCCCTATCGGCCGCCGAATCCCGCTGTGCGACAACCGCCGCCGCCACCACCGCCACCGCCACCGCCACCGCCACCGCCACCGCCGCGACAGAAGCCGAAGCGCCGCCTGCGTCGCGTCGCCCTCGCCCTCTTTCTGGTGTTCGTGCTTGCCGTCGTCGGTGTTGTCGGCACCGGATTCTGGATCGAGACCAAGCTGCACCGGATCGCGGCGCTGCCCGACTACGCCGACCGGCCCGCCGAGGGCAAGGGCACCACGTGGCTGTTGGTCGGCTCGGACAGCAGGCAGGGACTGTCGCCGGAACAACAGAACGACCTTTCCACCGGCGGCGATCTGGGCACTGGGCGTACGGACACCATCATGCTGGTGCACCTCCCTGCGATCGGGTCGAGCACGCCGACGACCATGGTGTCGATCCCCCGCGATTCGTACGTGGAGATTCCCGACCACGGGTCGGACAAGATCAACTCGGCGTTCGTCTTCGGGGGCGCCCCGCTGCTGGCCCAAACCGTCGAGCAGGCAACGGGTATCCGGCTCGACCATTACGCCGAGATCGGGTTCGACGGGTTCGCGGTGATGGTCGACGCCATCGGCGGGGTGACGGTGTGCCCCGCCGAGCCGATCTCCGACCCGCTCGCGGGCATCGACCTGCCCGCAGGCTGCCAGAAGCTCAACGGCCGCAACGCTCTTGGCTACGTGCGCACCCGCGCGACGCCGCGCGCCGATCTCGACCGGATGGTCAACCAGCGCCAGTTCATGTCGGCGCTGTTGCACCGCGCGGCGAGCCCCGCCGTCATGCTCAACCCACTGCGCTGGTACCCGATGGCGCACGCGGCCGCCGACTCACTGACCGTCGACTCGGGCACCCACGTCTGGGATCTCGCCCGACTGGCATGGGCGCTGCACGGCGGCATCACCACAACGACCGTGCCGATCGGTGAATTCACCGGCAGCGACTCGGGTTCGGTCGTGGTGTGGAACGAGGACGTCGCCGATCAGTTGTTCGCCGCGCTCAAATCGGACGCACCCGTGCCGCAGGACGTGCTCGACGCAGGCGCCATCCGTTAGTCGCGGCCGGCTCCGGTCAGCCCGTTCTGCAGCCAGTCCTTGGTGCGGCCGGGGTAATTGGTCGCCACCCACGCCACGCCCACCTCGCGGCAGTACCGGACGTCTTCGTAGTGGTCGACGGTCCAGCAGTACAGGGCGCGGCCCTGCGCGGCGGCGCGGTCGACCAGTTCGGGATGTTCGCGCAGCGTCGCGATCGAGGGGCCCACAGCGGTGGCACCGACGGTGGTCGCGGCGCTGCCGCCGAGATAGCGCGAGGTCTCGCCGAGCAGGACCGTCGGCAGCAACGGCGCCGCCCGCCGGATCCGCCACACGGCTGCGGCGGAGAACGACATCACCACCGCACGCGACAGGTCCGCCGAGGCAGGAGACGCGATGCCGTACCGATGCAGCAGCGCAAGCACTTTGCTTTCCACCAGCGCGCCGTAGCGCACCGGATGCTTGGTCTCGATGAAGATCTTGACTGGCCGATTCCAATCCAGCACCAGCGACACCAGACCGTCGAGCGTCAGCAGCCCGGTATCGCCCTGAGACCCGTTTCTGTGCCAGGAGCCGAAATCAAGCTCCTTGAGCTGAGACAGGGACATTTCGCTGACCAGCCCTGTGCCGTTGGACGTGCGGTCCACCCGGCGGTCGTGCACGCACACCAGGTGCCCGTCCCGGGTCAGCCGGACGTCGCATTCCACACCGTCGGCGCCCTCGTTCAGGGCGAGCTCGTAGGCGCCCAGCGTGTGCTCCGGGCGCTCTGCCGATGCGCCCCTGTGCGCCACCACGAACGGGTGGCCGCCGAGCCCGTGGCCGGCTTCGGCGTCCCCCGAGTTCATACGGCTATGCTGCCGGGTTCTGGCCTTCGGACTCAACCGGAACGCCGGATTCACCCTCAGATTCGTCGGCGACGATGACCCATCGCTTGGCGGGCCGTTCGACCGGCCTGCGCTCGAAGCCGAGAAGTACCCGGCCGACGAGAACCATCGCCGCCATCGCGATGAGGTAGGCGACGATCGTGGTGACCGTGTTGTCGGCGATGCCCTGCGCGTCGGTCGTGAAGCTGGTCGCGATGGAGAACACCGACACCGCCGTGCTGAGCACCCACACCACCCACCACACGGCGATGGGCCTGCGAAGGCGGGCCGTGGCGCCTTCGACGTTGGCCAGTTCGAGCACGAAGACCGGGGCCCAGAACAAGTTCGCGAACGGCACCAGACACCCTGCGCGCAGCGCCCACAGCGGTCGATGTTCTTGACGCCCAACGTGTTTGAATGCCGCCGCGCGACGGGCGATCAACCAGTTCGTGAGCAGGATGAACGTCGCGACCACCAGGAAGACGACGGCAACGCTGATCACCACACCGAGCCAGGTGGCCAACCACGCCACCACCGGATTCAGCAGCACGTCGCGATTGATGATCATCAGCACGTATCGCACGATGTGCACCAGCGCCCCCGCGCCGAGCGCCGCGATGGTCGCGATCAGCGTTGCGCGCAGCCCGCGAAGGGACGGCCCCTGGCGCGGCGCGGCCTGCTGCTCGAGCTCGGTGGTGTCGAAGTGGTCGACCAGCCCCCAGCGGGGAATCACCGGGTAGCGGGGGGTGGGGCCCTGATGGCGCTTACGCCTGCGGGGAGGCGGCGCCGCACCGGGCCTCACCGCGATCCAGCGGTATCCGGGTGGGAGCCGTGGCGGGGTGCTCCGGCGGCCCCGATCGCTGGGACGCACGGGCGGCGCGGATGGGTGTGCGCTCCACTCGGGATGCGGCGGTGAGGCCGATGGAGCGAGCAGGCTGCCGTTGCACCTCGGGCACCAGACCCGCTGCTTGTCCCGCACGTTCCACCGCGTCCCGCACCGGGAACACACCTGGATCATCGCACCAGCCTAGCGATGGCTCCGGTAGCGCCGGACAACCGAGTTTGCCCGCCGACCGCCTGCTTCATGTTTGTCATGCTACGAGGCCGGATCGGCCTCGACACACGTCAATCAGCAATGTTCATCTATCCACAATTTCCACAGGTTCATCCACAGGGCGCCATCGGCGCATAGTCGTTTTGAGCTTCGCAATCTGTGTAATGGCTTGGCACTCCTGTGGATAACCTGGCGTCGTTACCGAACAGTGATCAACAGGTCTGGCGACCCTGAGCGAAATCTCTTGCCGCGCTAACCTTCGCTGGAGGTCTTCACCACACCGCTTTTTCCGTCGCCAACCGAAGGTCTATGATCGGCGTCACAGCCGCTGTTGTGACAGATCTCACGGGGGTGGGTATTCAATCGTGGTGGCCAGGAGCATCTGATGACGACGTCGCATCCATACGGTTCAGGATCCGCCGCGTCTTCTGAGTGGCAGTCGTCCTCCCACGTCCACACGCGGGCCCAACTGATGGCCTGTGTGCGCGCCGGGCTCATCGCGCTGGTGCTGTTGGGCATCCTCGCCCTCATCGTCTTGTACTAGAGACAAGAAAAAGCCGCCGGATAACCGGCGGCTTTTTCCGGTCGAGGTCTACTTGCCGGGCGGGTAGACGCCCATCTGCTTGGCCTTGTCCGTCTGCCAGAAGATGTCGGCGATCTCGTCGATCGTCTTGAGCAGCTTCTCGGCGACGGCGACGTCGAGCGACTTCTTGACGTCACCCGCGCCGTGCACACCGTCCCAGAACAGCTGGTGCAGATTCGGGAACTGATCGAAGTGGTCCTTGGTGAAGAAGTCCGCCCACAGCACCATCAGATGATGCTTGACCTCCTCGGCGCGCTGCTCCTTGATGATGATCGCGCGGGTCTTGAAGTGGTCGTCGTCGGAGTCGTGATACTTCTGCAGCGCCTTCAGGCACGACAGCGCCTCGATCTTGGCCTGCGCGGGGTCATAGACACCGCAGTACAGGTCACAGTGAGCATGGGCAGGGGTGGCATTGGCGAAAAGTCTTTCCAGCATGGCCTTAACCTACCCTTTGACCGTGGGGCGAAACCATCCACAGCGGGGGCTCTGGCCACTGCGACTGTTCAGGGTCGTTGAGGACTCGATGCACCCGGCTCTGGACCCCGGCGACGGGCTTGTCGCGCTGCGCGGCGGCGAACCGAGGCGCGGCCAGTTGCGGTTGTTTCCCGACCCGAGGCGCTCGACCCGGTGGCTCGTCAAGCGTGTCGGCGATGTGCACGGCGCGGGCAGCGGCGCGATATTCGAAGCGCGGTCGGACAATCCGAACGCGATCGGGGCGGTCGACTCGCACGAATTCGGTTGGGTGCCCGCAGCCGGCTCATACCGCGTGGTATGGACGGTGAAGGGCGAAATCGCTCACTAAAACCGTGTCCGGCTTGCTACCAGGTTCGACCTGCCTCATTCTGGAAAAACTGACCTATAGCCGTGTCGGGTAACCGAACACCGTAGGCGCGGAGGTGTGAGATGGAGATGGGCTCAGGTCGGGCGATCGAGATCGCTCCCTTCCATTCGCGGGGTTCACTGCGGGGGTTCGTCGTGTCAGGCCGATGGCCGGATTCCACCAAAGAGTGGGCGCAGGTGCTGCGGCTCGCCGTGCGGGTCGCGTCGTTTCCCGGATTGCTCTCCACGACAACAATTTTCGGCGCCCGCGAAGAACTGCCGGATTCGCCGCAGCCGGGAACCGTCGGGCTGGTGATGGCCGAGGGCACCGTGATAGGCGAAAGCGCCGTACCGCCAGGCTATTTCGCCGAGCACCAGCCGCCGGCCCTTCTCATGCTGCATCCGCCGTCGGAGACCACCCCGTCACTTCCGGAGTGTTCCGGCGCCGCCTCGGGCTGCGTGCTACTGCCGGGCATCCCGCACCTCGGCCTCGAACACCGCGCCGCGTGGGTGGAGGCCGAGTCCGACGGGACCGTCACGTCGATGATCAGCCGGGTCGGCATCGACCCGATCAGCCATCCGGACACCGCGATCCTGGCGATGCTCCTCGCGGCGTAGAGCGCACAGAACCGCCACATGGACGCGCCTGAAACTTCGCTGGCAATTGCGAGGCCGGATACGAATCCGTTTTCGCTGGGAAGCTATCCGTGAAAACGCAAATTCAGCAAACGCCGCGATCCGCTCGCGGGGCCGTGCCCCCGGTTGCCCGTTAGCGCACTGGCGAGCGGATAGCCGGTGATCACGCCCTACCGAGCTAATGCGTAGCTACGCATGCGTCAAAATTTGCCTGACAACATCATGAGACATCGATGAGATATGGGCTAAACCCCCTGCTTATCGCGTTATCGAGTCCGTTGAAGAAAAAGCCGGGTTAACTTTTACGCGGTTTGCACTTGGTTGTTGGCACAAGTCTCGCTACGATGATCAGCAAATACGCCGCCTAGTTAGTCCGCTCTGCCAGCCTGTGGAGGTCATATCAATGAGCAAGACGTTCAGCGCCCGCCTAAATCGCCTGTTCGACACGGTTTACCCGCCAGGGCGCGGTCCGCATACGTCGGCTGAAGTGATTGCCGCCCTCAAGGCGGAAGGCATCACCATGTCGGCCCCGTATCTGTCTCAGCTGCGTTCAGGCAACCGAACGAACCCCTCGGCCGCGACCATGGCCGCCCTTGCCAACTTCTTCCGTATCAAGCCGGCGTACTTCACCGACGACGACTACTACGAGAAGCTCGACAAGGAATTGACGTGGCTCGCGAGTATGCGCGACGAGGGTGTCCGCCGTATTGCGGCACGGACCGTCGGCCTGTCCGCTGAGGCCCAGCAGGACATCGTCCAGAAGGTTGACGAGTTGCGCCGCAGGGAGCACCTCGACGATTAGCCTGCAGGGCGCCGCAACGCGGTACCCGGCGAAGTAATCTCCACAGGCGGTCAGTGCATGGCCGCGTTACCGGCGCGGTCCAGCTGCCGATACTGCTTTGCGATAGCCAAAATCCACTCCCGGTCCGAGTACGTCGTCGGCTGCCTCAACCAGCTGAGGCCGGGGAACGTGGCACGCCTTGCTTCCTCGTCCGATCGCCCGGCGTAGATCCACTCCGCGATCGCGTGTGCCTGCTCCTCCGGAGAAACCGCGGGCGTCTCGAGACGGGCGATATCGGCCAGTTCGAGTTCCTGCTCGACGTCGACCTGCGACGCGGAGCCTGCGGTATCGACGGGCCGTCGTCGCGACGCGTTGGCCGCAGTCGCCTCGAGGAACAGTGCGTCGGAGATCAGCGACATCCGCTCGGCCACCCGGAAAACCAGCGGTCCGCGCGGGCGCACACCGATTCCGACGTCGGGATGTCGACGGCCGAGTTCGTCGAGAATCGGCTGGATGGTGCGCAGCTCGTGGCGGGCACCGAACCAGTCTTCGACGCTGGGCAGCAGCGAGCCCGCGGCCACCACGAGCATGGCGCAGCCGAGCAGCGTGGCGGCGGCGCCGACACTGACGAACTGCGTTGTGCCAACGGCACGGAGGAAGAAGAAGGCGCTGGCGAGCACGATCAGCACGATGCCGACGGTGAACACGAACAACGCCCGGCCCCGCCTCGTGCGGTTCGAGTGACGCATGCCGGCCCAGGACACCAACGTCAAGGCGAGCAGTACGTACAGCAGGGGCAGCAGCCACGGCAGTGAATTGCCGCCCGAGCCGAGATTTCGGCGCAGGTACTCCTCGGGCGACATCTCGGGCTGCTGACCCGCGGCGAAGAACGTCACCAGGCTCGCGATGGCGATGACGACCGCGACGACGTACTGCCACATGGCGATTCGACGGAGGGTCGCAGGCTTACGCGGCGAGGCCACCGTCGTGATCATCACGCAGCTGCCCGCGGCACAGGCGACCAGCGCGACCTGGGACAGACCCATCGAGATGTTGGGCCAGTGCAGCAGCGTGTCCAGCAGAAGCGTGAGCGGTTGCCAGTTGAGTGCGGCGACCAGCCCGAGGCTGCCGAGCGCCAGGATCATGGCCGTGCTCACCAGCGACTGCTTGTTGACGAGGGCCCAACCGATGCGCAGGCCGGTAGCAAGACCGAGCAGACCGGCGATCACCCAGATGATCAACCAAATGCCTCTCCGAGCCGAACCTGCACGATCGAGGAGCGGTCGGAGGGCAGCCTGCCAAGGCGATAGATGAGCAGCGCGGCGAAATCCTCCGCCTCCTGCTCGGCGTCCTCCCCGCTCGGTCCCATGCAGCCGGTGCGCTGGTTGAGCATGTATCCGATCAAATCGGAGCTGGCGAATTCCGTCTCCTGGTAGGCGGCCTGGACAACCGGAATGCCCTCGTGGCCGAGGACCAGATGGCCGAGTTCGTGGGCCAGGGTGCGGTCCCAGGCGGGCAGACCCTTCTGAATCATGAACACATCGCGGTCAGAGTATTGGCGCCACTGGCCGCACACCCCCGGCGGCAAGTCCGACATCTTGAGTTCGATCGGCCGCTTGCGGTCCTCGCTGACAGCGTCGACAAGGCGGGGCAACGAAATTTCACCGCGTCGCGGGGCGAGATCCAACACCGCACTGACGGCGCGTGTAACGCAACGACTGGCAGGCATACGACCCCCTCTCGACGATTCCACTATGCGCCCCACCCCGGTTGAGGGGGGCAGTTTGTGCTACCTCATGAAGCGTGCGGTGCTCCCAACTCGCACCGCGTGTCCCGCCTTCGCCTGGCGGTACCCTACTAATCCCCCGGCCCCTGTGAGTACAAGAATGCCCGCAAGGCCTGGCACAGCCAGCGCCGCGACTTCCGGCAGTCCGGCGGAACGCAGGTATTCGGTGTATCCGATCCGGTAGGACGCAGCAGGTCGCGCGGCATGGCTGCCCAAGTTGGCAGGCGGCGAGACGCGTCCTGCAGGCGGCTCGGCGCTGAGGGCGCGCGGCAGTCCAGGCGGTCCGCCGGGTGACCCCGGCCCTCCTGCGCCGCCCACGCCGGCGCCGACGCCGACGGGCGGCACGACGATCACCGGCAAGACGATGGGCGCGGCCGGACCGACGGGCGCCACAGCCGCCGCGCCCGCACCGGCGTCGAGGACAGCGGCTCCGCCGGGCACACCGGGCTGCGACGGCTGTATTTCACCCGGCAATTGCATGTTGGGGACGTTCGGAGGCGTGAAGTGCGGAAGCGGAATGACCGCGCCGACACCGCCGCCACCGCCGAAAACGGGTGGAGGGGGCGGCGGTTTACCGGGCGGCGTGGTCGAGGTATCGGACGGCGTCGTCTTCGTCGTCGTGTCGGACGGAGTCGTCGGCTTCGTCTCGGTGGGGGTCGTCGGCTTCGTCGTGCCGCCGTCACCGTCGTCTTCGTCTTGGCCTTGGTCGTCGTCCCTGCCGTTACCCCAACGGGGCTGCGGCCGCTGGTCGGAACCGGAATCGCCCTGCTGGTCGTTGCCCTGCTGGTCGTTGCCCTGCTGATCGTTACCGTGGCGGTCGTCCGACTGTCCTTGGCCGTTCTGTCCTTGGCCGTTTCCGGGATCGGCAAGCGCCAACGCGCCACCAACACCACCGGTGAGCAGCCCGGATACCATGAGGCATGTCGACGCTGCGACACGCACACGCGAAGCCACAGGGTCACCACCTCTCAGGACATTCCGCACACACTTTGACGCTTGCGACGATTGTCGCACAATCCGGCGTCCACGTTTGCTAGTGGATCGAACCACAGGCATCCCAACCCACTCCAGCGGACGCCCCGGCGATGGCGATAGTGTTGTCCTGCGCCATCGCAGACACGAATGGCCGAAATGCCGACGAGATGACCGGGAGGCGGCCGGGATGGGCCTTTTCAAGCGACGGAAAAGCCGCGCTACTCGGCGAGCCGAGGCCCGCGCGATCAAGGCAAAGGCGAAGCTGGAGGCCAAGCTCGCGGCGAAGAACGAGAACCGTCGCATTAAGGCCGCTCACAAGGCCGAGACCAGGGCGCTGAAGGCGCAGCTGCGCGCGCAGCGGGACAGCGACAAGAACGCGCTGAAGGTTGCTGAAACTGAGCTCAAGGCGGTTCGGGAGGGCAAGCTGCTGTCCCCGACGCGGATTCGCCGAGCGCTCACGGTTTCGCGGCTGCTGGCCCCGGTCGTGGTGCCGCTTGCCTACCGGGGCGCCATGGCGGCACGCGGATTCCTCGACGAGCGGCGGGCCGACCGGCTCGGGGTTCCGCTGACGCAGCTCGGCCAGTTCTCCGGCCACGGCGCCCAACTGTCGGCCCGCATCGCGGGCGCAGAGCAGACGCTGCGGCTGGTCGCCGACAAGAAACCGAAAGACGCCGAGACCAAGCAGTTCGTCTCCGCGATGACCGACCGGCTCACTGACCTCTCTGCGGCCGTGACCGCCGCGGAGAAGATGCCGACGTCGAACCGCCGCGCCGCCCACACCGCGATCTCGGACCAGCTCGACGCCATCGATGCCGACCTGATGGCCCGTCTCGGCGTGGCCTGACAAACCGTCACCGTGAGCACCGAGCCGTCCACCGCCGCAGCGCGTCTGCGGGGGATGGCGGCCGGACTCCTCACCGCAGCATTGGCAGTGGCCGCGCACGGCGCCGCGGGCAGCGACGCGCCGACCGGCGGGGCCGTGGTGCTACTGGCCGTGCTCGCCGCGACGGTCAGCGGGTTGGCCGCGACCATCGCGCGCACCGCCGACGTGCGGGTGCTGCTGGCTCTCCTTGCAGCGGGTCAACTCGTCGGCCACGAGATGCTCAGCGTCGCCGGCCACAGCCACGGCGCGGCGGCGTCTCCCGCTCCGGCCATGCTCGTTGCGCATGCCGTGGCCGTTGGGGCCGGCGCGATGTTGATCGCGGCGGGCGATCGGCTCTGTCGCGCGGTGTCGCGGGCCGTCGAGGTGGCCGTCCGGGCCGTCGTCGCACCGATACCCGGCAGGCCTGTGGTCGCCACAGCGGGTGCCGATCAGCCGCTGCGGTCCGCCCTTCTGCTTTCTGCGTCCGTGTCACATCGGGGTCCGCCGGTCAGCTGCGCACGCTGACCATCCGAACCCCTTCGACACCAAGAAAGCGACAACCGAATGCGTTTCCCATCAAGGGCGCCCAAGCGCGCCCTCCTCACCGTTGCCTGCACCGGCGTCGTGATGTCCATCGGACTGGCGACCGGCGCAGGATCTGCGGAGGCACATGTCCACGTCGACGCCGACGATCCCGCGCCGGGCGCCACATCGGTACTCACCTTCCAAGTCCCTGGCGAGTCTGAAACCGGCGCTCTGACAACCAAATTGAGTGTCCAGCTGCCGAACGTAGCGTCAGCACAGACCGAGGTGATGCCGGGCTGGACGGCCAGCCTCGACCGCGACGAGGCGGCAGGCACCGTCAGTTCGGTCACCTGGACGGCGAACCCGCAGGTGGGCATCTCGTCCGACCAGTTCGCCCTGTTCCGCGTCTCGGTGAAACTGCCCGAGGGTGACAGCGTCAGCTTTCCCGCGACGCAGACCTACTCCGACGGCACGGTGGTGCGCTGGGATCAAGCGCCACTGCCCGGCGGCGGCGAACCCGAACACCCCGCGCCCGAACTCGCGCTGACAGGTTCACCATCTGAGGGCCACGATCACGAGATGACGGCGCAGGCGGCCCCGGCCGCAACAGCCGACAACACCGCGCGCTGGCTTGCGGGTGGCGCCATCATCCTGGCCGCCGTCGGCATTGGCGCTGCGTTGGTTACCCGGCGTCGCACATGATCCGGGCCTGGCTGGTTGCCGTCGTCGCCACCCTGCTGGTGGCGATGGCGCTGGCCGGTGCGGGCATCGCATCGGCTCACGCGGTCCGCATCGCGACCGACCCAGCCGCTGATACCGAGCTGGCCACCGGGCCCCAGCGCGTCAGCGCGACGTTCAACGAGAAGCTGCAGCCGCAGTTCGCCGCGATGACGGTCGTCGGCCCCGACGGAAATCTGTGGTCCACCGGCGATCCGCAGGTCGAGGGGGCGATCATCAGCATCGGCGTGCGACCGCTCGGTCCCGCGGGCAGCTACACGGTGAACTACCGGGTGACGTCGGCGGACGGCCATCCGGTATCCGGCTCGTGGTCGTTCCGGCTGACGACGGCATCGACGGGGACGCCGGGACCACCGGCCGCCAAACAGGCCGACACCTCCGGCGGCGGCATCCCCGTGTGGCCGTTCCTGGTGGCGGGAGCGCTGGTCATCGGTGGCGGAATCTGGTGGACGGCGCGACGAAGCACGTGACGCGCCGCCGCGCGGTGGCCGGCGGCGTGGCCGTCGTCGTCGGCGCCTCGGTGGCGGCGTGGGCGGTTGCCCATCCTCAGGCAGCGCTCGCCGCCACCGTGGTGCGCGCACTTGCCGACTGCGCGGCCGTCGTCACGCTCGGCCTGTCGGCGGTGCCGATGCTGGACACCGGCCGGCACCGAGACGAGCTGACCCGCACCGCGCGCCGGCCGCTTTTTGCGGCGGCGGGCGTATGGCTGTTCGCCGAGGTGTGCCGACTGGTCGTGGGCGCGGCAGGGGCGGCAGGGGTCCCCGCGGTTCGCGTCGGCCTCGCCACGACGGTGGAGTTCGCATCGGTCACCTCGGAGGGGCGATCCGGGCTGTTCAGCGCCGTCGCAGCGATCCTGGTGCTGCTGGTCGCACTGTTCGGGCCGAAAACCCCACCAGCGGCGGTCGCGGCGTTGGGTATCGCCGCGCTCGGGCTCGCCGCACGGACGATCGGCGGCCACATGTCGGCGAGCTCGGTCGGCGGTATCGCCATCGCCGTGCATGCGCTGGCCGCGGCACTGTGGTGCGGCACGCTGGCGGCGCTGGTGTTGACCGTCGACCACCGCGGGCAGTGGGCCCGGGTGCTGCCCCGGTTCTCGGAACTCTCGCTGCTGTGCGTGATCGCATTGCTGACCGGCGGGCTCACCGGCGCGGCAGTGGCGCTGGATACGCCGTCGCAGTTGTTCGCCAGCGGCTACGGCCGAGTGTTGCTGATCAAGATCGTGCTAACTGTTGTGTTGATGGTGCTAGCTTGGCGCAACCGCGCCCGCTGGCTGCCCGCGGCAAAGTCCCATCGCGTCACCGCCTACGTTTCACGGGCTCGGTCGCTGACCGAGCTGGCAATCATGGCGGTGGCCTTGACGATGGCCGCCGCACTGGCCATCGCCGGTTAGGGTTGAATATTGAGGACGAGACACTGCAAAGGAGCAGCCTGATGGCCGACCCGCAGGATCGACCCGACCAAAAGCCCGACGCCACACCGCCTGCGTCGGCAACCCAGTTCTCCGACGCCGCACCGCCGTCCCCACCTCCTCCGGTCTCACCACCGGCCCCGTCGCCGCCGCCTGCTGAGCCGTCACCCCCTGCCGCGAAGAAAGCGCCTGCCACGAAGGCCGAAGCCGCCAAGAAAGCGCCGGCGAAAACCCCGAAGAAGACTCCTGCGAAGGCTGCCAAGAAGGCCGCGCCCGCCAAGAAGGCGGCCAAGAAAGCCCCCGCAAAGAAGGCCCCGCCGAAGCCTCCGGAACCCAAGATCGCGCCAAAAGCCCCGCCGAAGCTCGCCGAAACCAACGGCGACCGCAAACTGACAGAGGCTGCCAAAGAGACAGCCGCGCAGGCCAAATCGACGGTCGCCGCGGCGGGCAACCCGGTGGCCGGATCCCGGACGATCCCGCTCGTCCAGCCCGATCAGTCGCGGTTGCCGCTGGCCGCGGCCATCGCAGCCGGTGTGCTCGCGATCCTGCTCGTGCTCGTCGCCCGCAGGCACGGCGAGGACTGACAAATCACTTGACCCTCACGCGACGTCGGAGATTTTCGGCACCACCGCCTTCAGCGAGGAGTACGCGAGCGAGGCCGAGGAGCGGTGGGGCGAGACCGATGCGTGGAAGCAGTCAAAACAGCGCACCGCCGCCTGCCCCAAGGACGACTGGATCCAGATCAAGGCCGAGGGCGACGCGCTGTTGGAGGCGCTGGCCGAGGCCAAGCGCCGCCGCGTCGAGCCGGGCACGCCGCAAGCCAACGAGCTGGCCGCGCGCCACCGCGCATCGATCGAGCGGTTCTACGACTGCGGCGACGAGATGCACCGGTGCCTGGCCGAGATGTACCTGGCCGACGCGCGGTTCACCCGCTACTACGACGACGTTGAACCCGGGCTGGCGCAGTTCCTGCACGACATCGTTGTCGAAAGCCTCAATTCCTAGACCGCTTCGGAATTAGTTTGAGGCCCATGGCCGGGCAGCCGCCATCGGGCACGGTGACGTTCCTCCTCACCGATCTCGAAGGGTCCACACGCCTTTGGGAGCAGGATCCCGACGCGATGAAGGCCGCCATGGTCCGCCACGACGAAATCCTGGAGAAAACGATCGCTGCCCACCAGGGGCACGTGTTTGCGCGCATGGGCGATGGGATGGCAGCGGCATTCGCAACTGCGCGGGACGCCGTGGCCGCCGCGGCGGCATTCCAGCAGGCGCTGACAGCAGAGCCATGTGGCACCGCACGCCCGTTACAAGCGAGGGTCGGTCTGCACACCGACGAGGCGGTAATCGTCGACGACACCGGGTACGCGAGTCTGCCGATCAATCGGTGCTCGCGCTTGATGACCGCCGCTCATGGCGGACAGGTCGTCGTGTCCGGCGCCAGCGAGATGCTGCTGCGTGGACAGCTGCCCGACCGGATGGCACTCGTCGATCTCGGCGAACACCGGCTGCGTGATCTCGGTCAGCCCATCCGTATTTTCCAGCTGGTCCGTGACGGCCATCGTGATGAGTTCCCCCCGCTGCGGACTCTGGATTCTTTCCCGGGAAACCTGCCCGCGCAGGTGAGTTCGTTCATCGGGCGCACGGCGGACGTGGCGCGGGTGGCGAAAGCACTCGATACGTCACGGGTCGTAACAGTTACCGGCGTCGGCGGAGTCGGCAAGACCCGGTTGGCTTTACAGGTCGCCGCCGACGTGCTGCCCCGCTTTCGCGACGGCGCATGGCTTATCGAGCTCGCGTCTGTTCGGGATGTCGCCGGTGTAGCGGAGGCGGCCGCGGAGGTCTTCCGGTTGCCCGGCCGCAGCGATGAGTCGCTCGAGGACACCTTGCTCGAGATGCTGTCGCAGAAGCGGACACTGCTGGTGCTGGACAATTGCGAACACGTGCTCGGTGCGGTGGCGAGGCTGGTGAGCCGGATTGAACAGAAATGCCGCGAAGTCGTGGTACTGGCCACCAGCCGCGAAGGCCTTGCGATCGACGGCGAGCAGATGCTCGCACTTCCACCGCTTGATGCAGGGCAGCCCGGCGAAGACATCGATCGACTGATACGCGCCGACGCCGTCAGCCTTTTCGTCGAGCGAGCGCGTCAGGTCAAAGCCGATTTCACGCTGGGCGACAACAATTCTCGCGCTGTGATCGACATCTGCCAGCGCCTCGACGGCGTCCCGTTGGCGATCGAACTTGCGGCTGCGCGGGTGATGGTCTTGAGTCCCGCCGAACTCCTGCGTCGGCTCGACCGCCGATTCCAGGTGCTGGCCGGTGGCCGCCGAAGCGCGATCGAGCGACACGCCACCCTGCGGGCCGCGATCGACTGGTCCTACGATCTGTTGGACCCCGCCGAACAGCGACTGCTCGCCCGCATGTCTGTGTTCTCGGGCGGCTGCACACTCGAGGCCATCGAAGAGATCTGCAGTGGCGATCCCGTTGAGCGCGATGACGTCATGGATCTGGTCGCAGGACTTGTCGCCCGCTCACTCGTGATCGCCGAGGACAGCGATATCGGCACTCGATACCGCCTTTTGGAAACCATCCGCCAATACGGCGAGGAGCGGCTCGCGGATTACCGCGAAACCGAAGCGATGCAGGTTCGGCACGCCGCGTTCTATGCCGAGTTCTCTGCTCTCGCTGCCGAAAGGACCTACGGCCCAGACCAACTCGTCTGGGCTCGGCAAATCCAGCTCGAGCGCGAAAACTTTCTCACCGCTCTCGCGAATGCCGTCGATTCCGGCGACGCTTCCGCGGCCATTTCGTTAGTGGCGAGCTATCCCGTCCAATCGCGGGCCGAGAGTCCAACCGGCGAGCTACTCGTCGTAGACGTGACGCCGGTGCTCGCCATGCCCGGGGCATCCGAACAGTCGGGGTACCCCTCCGCGCTGGTGGTGGCAGCTTATCGGGCGCAGTCGATCGGCGATTGGCAGCGCGTCGACGAGCTATGTCGTCAGGCGCTGGAGGCAGAGGAAAGGCTCGGCTCGTCCCACGGTCGGAGGATCGAGATGGAGACCTGCAGTCTGCAGGCCCAAAGCTTCCTTGCACGCGGCGCGTACGCCGACGCGGTTTCGGCATATGCCAGGGCTGCAGAACTCGCCCAAGCCGAGGGCTTTTCCGGCATGGCGGCCATCTTTTTGGCTTACAAGGTCAGCTGTGCGCTTCTCGGGGGCACTCCGGCCGAGGAAATGGAGCCGACGGTAGAGGAATCTGTTGCGTTGGCACGACGCTCAGGGATGCCCGGCGCCATGGTCATCAGCCTCAACTCGAAGGCGATGACGCTGGCCGAGCGTGATCCAACCCGGGCCAAGGCAGTTCTCCGCGACCGGGCCAAGGCCGTTCTCAGTGAGAGTGTCGTACTCGCGAGCACGCCAGGCCAAGAAGTGGCAACGGGTTTCCTGATGGCCGCCTTGGTCGCCACCAGGCTCGGTGAATGGAAGATCGCGCTAGCACTCTCGGCGCGGACCATGGTGCTGTGGCGCTGGGTCCAAACAGTGATGGCGGCCGGACCCAGTCTTGGCGTATGCGCGCGGGCACTCGCTGAGGATCGGCCCGAGGTGGCCGGGGTGTTGCGTGGTGCGGCTTACGCCGCGTACCGGCGCGGAAGTACCGGACAATCCTCGCCAGACACGGCGCGACACAGTCCCAGTGCCAACTATCTTCTCGAAGCTTTGCGCGAAGCAGGCGACATCGTCACCGCCGCAGTCGGTGAGGAGCGCCGACAGCAGCTGCGCGCAGAAGGCGCGGCAATGACCCTGGACGAAGCAGTGTCATATGCGCTGGACCACATCGACCCCAAGCTTCTCACCGGTCCAATCCAGGTGGCAGAGGACTAAAGCATGACCACGCAGCCACCCTCGGGCACAGTGACCTTCCTGCTCACCGATCTCGAAGGTTCCACACGTCTCTGGGAGCAGGATCCCGACGCGATGAAGGCCGCCATGGTCCGCCACGACGAGATCCTGGAGAAGGTGTTCTCCGCCGACGGTGGCTACGTCTTCGCGCGTATGGGCGACGGTATGGCAGCGGCCTTTTCGTCCGCGGGCAACGCAGTGTCGGCCGCGGTCGCGATCAATCACGCTCTAGCAGAAGAGAACTGGCGTACCACGGCGCCGCTCAAGGCACGCATCGGGCTTCACACCGCAGAGGCCGTCATCGTCGACGACAGCGGATATGCCAGCCTGCCGATCAACCGCTGCTCCCGTCTGATGTCGGCAGCCCACGGTGGGCAGATCGTGATCTCAGGCGCCACCGAGGCGCTCGTGCGAGGCCAACTTTCCGATGGGACAGCGCTTCTGGATCTCGGCGAACACCGTCTTCGCGACCTGGGCAGTCCCATGAGGGTCTACCAGATCGCTCCCGAAGGACGTGATGAAGAGTTCCCACCGCTCCGAAGTCTGGATTCGTTCCCTGGAAACCTACCCGGTCAGGTCAGCTCGTTCATTGGGCGTCAGGCTGAAGTGGCCCGTGTCACCGCAGCGCTGACTGACTCGCGTGTGGTGACGCTCACTGGAGTGGGTGGAGTAGGCAAGACCCGCTTGGCGATACAGGTTGCTGCCGACCTCCTGCCACGCTACCGGGAGGGCGTGTGGCTCGTGGAGCTGGCGCCGGTGACAGAGCAGTCCGGCGTTGCCGAGGCCATCGCATCGGTGTTCCATCCGACCAATCGGAGTGTTCGGTCACTGGAGGACGGCCTCGTCGAGGTTCTGTCGCAGAAACAGCTTCTGCTGGTGCTGGATAACTGTGAGCACGTACTTGGTCCGGTGGCGCAGATCGTCAGCCGCATCGAACGGTCCTGCCCGGGCGTGGTGGTGTTGGCCACCAGTAGAGAAGGTATGGCCATCGATGGTGAGCAGCTCATCGCCCTACCGCCGCTGGCCGCGGGCCGGCACGACGACGACATCGACGACCTTGTGCACACCGACGCCGTCAGCCTGTTCGTCGAGCGGGCTCGAAAAGTCAAGGCCGATTTCGCATTGACCGAAACAAATGCCCGGGCCGTGGTCGAGATCTGCCAACGGCTCGACGGTGTCCCGCTCGCCATCGAGTTGGCGGCTGCGCGCGTCATCGCTTTGAGTCCCGCCGACCTACTGGGCCGGCTTGATCGCCGTTTCGAGTTGCTCGCCGGTGGCCGGCGGGGAGCGGTCGGACGCCATGCGACGCTTCGGGCAGCGATCGACTGGTCGTACGAGCTGCTCGACACCGCCGAACAGCGGCTGCTCGCCCGTCTATCTGTGTTTTCTGGCGGCTGCACCCTCGACGCGATCGAGGAGGTGTGCAGCGGTGACGCCGTCGAGCGCAGCGCAGCGTTGGATCTGGTCGCCAGCCTGGTTTCCCGGTCATTGGTCATCGTCGAGGACGATCGCACGGGCACGCGCTACCGACTGTTGGAGACCATCCGCGAATACAGCGAAGAGCGGCTGGCCGAGTACGGCGAGATCGAGACCCTCCGGACTCGACACTTCCGCTACTACGCCCACATGTTGGAGGAGGCCGCCCGGGGGACGTACACGGCGCGCGGCACCGTATACCCGGGCTCGCAGTGGAACCTAGCCAGTAACGCTGTCTCACACGATTCAGTTTGGACAGGAGGCGCGGGGCGGTGGCGGCTCGGCGTCGAGCGCGACAACGTACGGTCCGCGCTCGCCAATGCGATCGACGCCGGTGACGTTGCGCGGGCTATTCAGATCGTTGCGAATCATCCCCACCGTGATCGAGCGAACGCGCAGCACATAGGCCAGGTATACGTGTTGCCCGCCTCCCGTGTCCTTGACTTGCCCGGCGCCACAGAACATCCCGACCACCCGCGGCTGTTGATGGTTGCGGCGTACGAGGCGCTCGACAGTCTCGACCAGGAACGCGCCGACACGCTTTCCCAGCAGGCGCTGGATGCGGCGAAAGCCCAAGGTACTTCACTCGAGGGTCCGCCACTGGAGATCGATGTCTTGACGCTGAAAGCCGAGTCGTCCCTTGCGGCGGGTCGTTATGACGATGCTGTCCTGGCCTACACGCGCGCGGCCGAGCTTGCGAGCGCCGAAGGGTACCTTGGCGTCGCCGCAATCTTCCTCGCCTACAGCGTGAGCAGCGATCTATTACGGGGTGGCGAACTCGAGGAGGCGACCGCGAGAGCGGAACAGTCGATGGCCCTGGCTCGCCAGTCAGATATGCCGGGTGCGATCGTGATCGCCCTCAACGTGCTGGCGCTGGCACTGGTCGACAGCGACCCTCGCCGGGCCAGAGCGCTGCTCCAAGAGAGTGCTGAACTCAGTACCCAACCCGGTCAGGAAATCGCACCGGGTTTCGTCACCGCATGCTTGGCTGCCGGGCGTCTGGAGGACTGGACACTCACCCTCACGCTGGCGGGCCGGGCGATGTTCATGTACCGGGGAATCATGAACCCGTTGCACACGGCCCCCTGCCTCGCCGCGTGTGCACGTGCGCTTGCGGAGGAACGCCCCGACGTCGCCGGTGTCCTGCAGGCAGCCGCATATGCCACCTTCAGGCTCGCAGCCCCGCGAGTCAGCACCGCAAAAGAATCGACCCGATCGCCTGGCGGTGTTAACGGCAACTTCATCCTCCACGCGCTGCGTGAGACCCACGAGATCGTCGCGGCGGCGGTTGGCGGTGAGCGTGCACGCGAGCTGCGCAGGACAGGTGCAGCCATGGGATTGGACGAGGCGGTGTCCTATGCCCTCGCCCATATCGATCCGAAGTTGCTTACCGGTCCGATATCGAGCATCGATGCCTAACGGTACCTAACGGGGCGGTTGCCTTACACCGCTGCGATACGGGCGCTACCAGCGAATTCGGTCCTGTTTGTCCAAGTGTGCAGATTTCGCGATGCCGAATCCGCCACCACGTACTCTGCGCCCATGACGATCGCCGCCAACGAGGTTCACTACGACCCTTACGACGCCGAGCTCAACGCGGATCCGTACCCGATGTTCCGGCGGCTGCGCGAGGACGCTCCGCTGTACTACAACGCGGAGCACGACTTCTATGCCCTCAGCCGTTTTGGTGACGTCAGCAAAGGTCTGGTCGACCATGACACGTTCAGCTCTGCACGGGGAGCGATCCTCGAGTGGATCAAGGGCGGGCTGGAGGTGCCGCCCGGCATAGTGACGTTCGAAGATCCGCCGATTCACAACATCCATCGCAATCTGCTCGCACGCATGTTCACTCCACGCAAGATGAGCGAATTGGAGGAGAAGATCAGTCAATTCTGTTGTCGCTGTTTGGATCCCCTTGTTGGCACCGGCCAGTTCGACTTCGTTCGCGACCTCGGAGCGCCGATGCCGATGCAGGTGATCGGCATGCTGCTCGGCATTCCCGACGCTGATCTCGACGCGATCAGGGATCGGTCGAACACGAACTTGCAAACCGAGGCCGGTAAGCCGATGAAGATCAGCGCCAAGGGAATTCAGCGGTTGGGCGCGGCATACGCCGACTACATCGACTGGCGCGCAGAGCACCCATCGGACGACATCATGACTGAACTGCTCAACGTCGAGTTCGAAGACGAGACGGGCACCGTGCGTCGCCTTCGTCGCGACGAACTGCTGCTCTACGTGAACGTGATAGCACAGGCAGGCAATGAGACCACGACACGACTGATCGGCTGGGCAGGCAAGCTACTGGCCGCACATCCCGGGCAGAGACGCGACCTCGTCGAACAGCCCGGACTGATCCCCCAGGCAATCGAGGAACTGCTGCGCTTCGAGCCTCCCGCACCACACGTCGCGCGATACGTCACCTGCGACGTCGACTACTACGGCCGGACGGTCCCCGAGGGCAGCGTCATGATGATGCTCATCGCCTCGGCCTGCCGCGATCATCGCCAGTACCCTCCCGACGGCGACGTCTTCGACATTCACCGGGAGCAGCGCCAACATCTGGCTTTCGGTCTCGGCATCCACTACTGCCTTGGTGCGTCACTCGCTCGTCTGGAGGGACGCGTCGCACTCGAAGAGATCCTGAAACGATTCCCGGAATGGGGCACTGATCTTCAGAATGCGCGTTGGGCGTCGGCGTCGGCGGCCAGGGGCTGGGACAGCATGCCCGCCCTGATCCCGTGACGTCATTCGTGGCTAGCATCGACGGGTGACCATCGAGCCCCGACCCACCGCCGACCTGGTCGACGACATCGGCCCCGACGTTCGCAGTTGCGATCTGCAGCTGCGCCAGTTCGGCGGGCGGTCGCAGTTCGCAGGGCCAATCACCACCGTCAAGTGTTTCGAGGACAACGCGCTGCTGAAATCTGTTCTCTCCGAACCAGGTAACGGCGGTGTGCTGGTGATCGACGGCGACGGCTCGCTGCACAGCGCCCTCGTCGGCGACGTCATCGCGGGCCTCGGCGTCGACAACGACTGGGCGGGGCTGATCATCAACGGCGCGGTCCGCGACGCAGCCGCCTTACGCTCCCTCGACATCGGCATCAAGGCGCTCGGCACGAACCCCCGCAAGAGCACCAAGACCGGCGACGGTCAGCGCGACGTCGCCGTCGAGTTCGGCGGTGTGGTGTTCGTACCGGGCGAGGTAGCCCATAGCGACGACGACGGGATAGTCGTCGTCACCGCAGACTGACCGCTTAGACCGAAGCCCCTACCGGCACACGATGTTTGGTGAACATCAGCGCCTCTTCGTCGACCTTGCCGTGGCGGATCATCCGCATGTCGAAGAGGTAGTTCTGCTTGAGCCGCCACGGCGCCCCTGAACCCGCCTTCGGCAGCAGGTGCATCGCCGCTTGAAGTAGCCGGGGGTGAAATCCATGATCGGCCGTTCTTCGACGCTGTCGCCCGGATGTTGCGGCTCTACACGGTCGAAGCCGTTGGCGTCCATGTAATTCATAACGCGGCAGACGAACTCCGACACCAGGTCAGCCTTCAGGGTCCACGAAGCGTTCGTGTAGCCGAAGTCAACGCGAAGTTCGGAATGCCGGAGAACATCAGCCCTTGTACGCCATCATCGTCGTCAGCGGCGATCGGTCTCGCCGTTCTTGCGCCGGTTCGAGCACCGCCGAACAGCTGCATGTTCAAACCCGTTGCGGTGATGATGATGTCGGCGTCGAGCTCCTCGCCGGACGCTCAACTTGATCCCGGTCTTCTGTGAACCGTTCGATGGTGTCGGTGACGACGTCTGCTGTTGCCCTTGCGGATGGCCTTGAACAGGTCGCCGTTCGGGCGCCGCACACAGCCGCTGGTCCCACGGCTTGTAGTACGGGCTGAAGTGCTTGTCGAAGTCGAAGCCCTCCGGCAGCAGGCGCTCGGCCATACTGCGCAACGCCTTGCGGAAGAAATTCGGGAACTTCCTGGCGAGCTGGTAATAGAACGTGCTGCGGGCGATGGCCTTCCACCGGGTAGCGGTGTACGCCGCCTCCGTGGGAAGCATTCTGTTCATCCGCGCGGCGAACTTGTCCTTGTCGGGCTGCGGCGCTATGTAACGTCGGCGAGCGTTGCAGCATCGTGACGTGGCCCGCACCCGTATCGATCAGAGCGGGGATCAGCGTGACCGCGGTGGCACCGCTGCCGATCACGACGACCTTCTTGCCCTGGTAATCGAGATCCTCGGGCCAGTGCTGCGGGTGGACGATGGTGCCACCGAAGTCTTCGCGGCCGGCGAACTCGGGGCTGTAGCCCTCGTCGTAGTTGTAGTAGCCGCTGCAGGCGAGCAGAAAGTCACAGTTGATCTGCGACTCGCTCACCTCCGCGGTCGACCGTCAGCTCCCACCGGTTGTCGGCATCCGACCAGTCGGCTGCGACCACCTTCTGTCCGAAACGCATGTGCTTGTCGATGCCGTTCTCGGCGGCCGCTTCTTTCAGGTAGTTCAGGATCGACGGGCCATCGACGATCGCCTGCTCGTGACGTCCACGGCTTGAACCGGAACCCGAGCGTGTACATGTCGGAGTCGGAGCGCAGACCGGGATATTTAAAGAGGTCCCAGGTGCCGCCGAGGTTCTCGCGGCGCTCCAGGATCAGGTAGCTCTTGTCGGGGCAGCGGTCCTGCAGATGCCAGGCCGCACTGATGCCGGAGATGCCGGCTCCCACGATGACAACCTCGACAAATTCGGTCATGGTGTAAAGCTATCAACACTGTGTCGAATAAGTCAACGGTGTGTTGAGAATCTCGACACCGTGTAAAGTATTGCCCGTGACAGCCGCCAGCCAACCCCGCATAGCCCGTGGTCGCCGCGGCGCCCGGCCGTCGGGCGACGACCGAGAGCTGGCCATTCTCGAAACCGCGGAACGCCTTCTCGCAGAGCGGCCGCTCGCCGAGATTTCCGTTGACGACCTGGCGAAGGGCGCCGGCATATCGCGGCCGACGTTCTACTTCTATTACCCGTCCAAGGACGCTGTCCTGCTGACGCTGATGGATCGGATCATCGCGAAGGCCTACGCCGCACGCGAAGCGCTGTCGGCCGACCCTCCCAAGAATCGCAACGAGTTCTGGCGTGCCGGTATCGGCGTCTACTACTCGACATTCCATGCGCACCAAGCCTTGGCCGGGCCATGGTCGGTCGCCAAGTACACCAATCCCGATGCCCGCAGGCTGTGGGCGGACTTCATGCAAGCGTCGATCGATCAGACGACGGAAGTCATCGAAGGTGTGCGTGCCCGCGGTGCTGCGCCATACACCATCCCTGCGCGCGAACTGGCGACGTCGCTGAACCTGCTGAACGAAGCCGTGATGATATCGGCTTTCGCCGGCCACAAGCCCGGCCTGCCCGACGATCGGGTGCTCGACAACCTCGTCCACATCTGGCTGAACGCCATCTACGGCGAGACGCCTTAATTGTCACCTACCGGTGCGAACATATGTTCGTGTCGGAAGCGACCATCCTGCACGCCGATCTCGACTCCTTCTACGCCTCGGTTGAGCAGCGTGATGACCCCGCGCTGCGCGGCCGTCCTGTCATCGTCGGCGGTGGCGTCGTGCTCGCGGCAAGCTACGAAGCCAAGGCCTACGGCGTGCGCACCGCGATGGGCGGACGCCAGGCTCGACAGCTGTGCCCGCACGCGCTCGTCGTGCCGCCGCGCATGAAGGCCTACTCGGAGGCCAGCGCCGCGGTGTTCGAGGTGTTCCACGACACCACCCCGGTCGTCGAACCGCTCTCGGTCGACGAGGCCTTCCTCGACGTCTCGGGACTGCGACGGGTGTCGGGCACGCCCGTCGAGATCGCCGCGCATCTGCGGGCCCAGGTCCGCGACCGCGTCGGGCTGCCCATCACCGTCGGCATCGCCCGCACCAAATTCCTCGCGAAAGTGGCCAGTCAGGAGGCCAAACCCGACGGATTGCTGCTCGTACCACCCGATCGTGAGCTGGCGTTCCTGCACCCGCTGCCGGTGCGCAGGCTGTGGGGCGTCGGCGTCAAGACCGCGGAGAAGCTGCACGGTTACGGCATCGAGACGGTCGCCGACGTCGCCGAACTGGGTGAATCGACGCTCTGGTCGATGGTCGGCGGCGCGATGGGCAGCCGGCTTTTCGCGTTGTCCCGCAACACCGATCGACGCCGGGTGGTGACGGGTGTGCGCCGCCGCTCGGTCGGTGCGCAGCGCGCCCTCGGACGGCGAGGCAACACGATGACGCCCGATGAAGTCGACGCCGTCGTCATCAACCTGATCGATCGCATCACCCGGCGGATGCGCGGCGCGGGCCGCACCGGACGCACGGTCGTGCTGCGGTTGCGCTTCGACGACTTCGGTCGTGCCACCCGCTCGCACACCATGCCCCGCGCCACCGCGTCGACCGATGTGATCCTCGGCGCCGCAAGGGAACTCGTGGCGGCGGCCGCACCGCTGATCGCCGAACGAGGGCTGACGCTCGTCGGTTTCGCGGTATCCAACATCGACCGCGAGGGTGCGCAGCAGCTGGAACTGCCCTTCGAGGTGGGCCCACCCGCGTGCTGGGGACATGCCGACACCGTTGCGCTGGACGACGCCGTCGACCAGGTGCGCACCCGTTACGGCAATTCCGCCGTGATGCGCGGCGTCCTCGTCGGCCGCGACCCAGGCCTCGAGATGCCGCACCTACCCGACTAGAGAAGCTGTGCGTAGACGAAACCTGCGAAAAGTACTGCGAATCCGCCGATCTCGGCGACAATGAGCGCCAGCATTCCGGCGTGCACGCCGCGGTCGGGGTGTTCGAATTGATTCGTGGTGTCCCGTTTGAGGCCATGGCTGATGTAAGTCACGATCGCGATGACGACGAACAGCACGACCACCATCGCCGCGGTCAGGTTGACCCAGGTCGGCCAGCCGCTCAACTCGACGAACACCGCGATCAACAACGTGGCGAATGAGTACAGCAGCGCGGCTCGATGTGCGATGTCCACATAGGGGTGCGCGAGATGGTTCTCCGAAGTCGCCATCTGCCGGTATTTCCAGACGCCGAGCGCGAGTGCCAACAGGAAGATGAGGCCGGCCGCCAGCAGCGTCAGCCTGGTGTCGATTCCTAAGACCACGGACCTACGTTACGAGGCCGTCCACTGCAGCAGTTTCTCGGCAGGCCAGCTGTTGACGATCCGGTCCACCGGCACCTCGGCATCCACCGCGCGCTGCGCGCCGTAACCGAGAAACTCCAGCTGGCCAGGGGCATGTGAATCGGTGTCGATCGAGAACAGGCAACCGATCTCGAGCGCCAGTTTCAACAGCCGGGTCGGCGGGTCGCGGCGCTCGGGCCGCGAGTTGATCTCCACCGCGGTGCCGTTGTCCCGGCATGCGGCGAACACCTTCTCCGCATCGAACTTCGACTCGGGCCGCACACCCCGTCCGCCCGTGACGAGCCTGCCTGTGCAATGACCGAGCACGTCTGCGTGCGGGTTCTGCACCGCCTTGAGCATCCGTCGCGTCATCGCAGGCGCATCCATCGACAGTTTCGAATGCACGCTGGCCACCACCACATCGAGCCGTTCGAGCAGCTCGTCCTCCTGATCGAGCGATCCGTCCTCCAGGATGTCGACCTCGATGCCGGTGAGGATCCGCATTGGCGCCACCGTCTGCCGAAGTTCGTCGATCACATCGAGCTGCTTACGCAGCCGCTCCGGCGACAACCCGTTGGCGACCCGTAGGCGCGGCGAATGGTCGGTCAGCGCGCAGTATTTGTGGCCCAAATCCCTTGCCGCGAGCATCATCTCCTCGATCGGAGCCGACCCGTCGGACCAGTTGGAGTGCACGTGTAGATCGCCCCGCAGCGCCGCCCTGATGTCGCCACCGCCGAGATCTGTTGCTGCCGAACGTAGTTCGATGAGTGCTTCCGGCTCCCGACCGGCCCAGGCCTGGGCGATGACCTTTGCGGTCTTGGGTCCGATGCCGGGCAACGACTGCCAGCTGTTCGCCGCGCCGTGACGCTCGCGGTCGGCGTCGCTGAGCGCCTCCACGATGTCGGCCGCGTTGCGGTAGGCCATCACCCGCCGCGAGTCCTCCCGCGCCCGATCCTTGTAGTACGCAATCTGACGCAGCGCGACGACCGGATCCATGTCTCAAGTGTGCCCGGTCACGGCGCGCGCCAAGCGGGGTCCCGCCCGCTCAGCGCGATGACCCGGTCCAACGCGGGCGCGTCGTCGGCGATCTTCACGGCAGGCCCGAACATGCCCTCGGTGCCCGCCGTGTCGAACTGCGCGAGATGAGCGAGGCAGGCCTGCACCGTCGCCGGGGTCGCCGCCGTAAGGCTGCCCGATGGAACGTGCGACGTCCCAGCCATGGATGACGACTTCGGCCAGTGCGACCGAGCCCATGACCTCGGCGGGCAACTCGACGCCACCTGCGCGGGTCATGCCCTGCCACGCATCCGGGTTCTGCCACGCGGCGGCCAGTGCGGACAGCCGTTGCGGGTAGGAGGTCCGCCAATCGGCGTCGATTTCGGCGCCGTCGGTCGGCGGGGTGTCGGTCAGTGGACCGAACTCCTTACCCGCGGCCGCGGTGAACGCGAGCGCCAGCCCGCCGATGTGGGCCACGAGCTCGTCGAGACTCAGCTTCTCGCACGGGGTCGGCAGCTCGAGCTGGTCGTCGGATACCTTCGCCAGCACATCGCTGGTAGCACTACACGCCTTGGTCAAGTCATTCATGTCGGTATAGACCGGCACGAGCACGAGAAGTCATCGGCTGCCGGGCAGCGGTTTGATGGCGCCGTGCACGAGGGCACGAACCTGGTCCACGGTGGAGCCGCCCGCGAAGAACAGCATCTCATCGTCGGCCTCGAGCACATCGTCGGGCTTCGGCAGGATGACCCCGCTGTCCCGGACGACGATGGCGAGGGCGGTGTTCTCGGGCAGGCGGATGTCGCGCACCCGCTGACCGACCATCGGATCGTCTGGGGGCAGCTTCAGTTTCGCCAAGCTCACCTGGCCCTGCCTCAACTCCATCAACCGCACCAGGTGGCCGATGTCGATGGCGCCCTCGATCGCCGCGACAAGCGCGCGCGGTGCGGACACCGCGACGTCGACACCCCACGCCTCGTTGAACAGCCACTCGTTGCGCGCGTCGTTGACCCGCGCCACCACCCGCGACACCCCGAACTCCGTCTTCGACAGCAGCGACGTGGTGAGGTTCACCTTGTCGTCACCGGTGGCCGCGATGACCACATCGCAGCGCTCCATCCCCGCCTCTTCGAGCGAACGGAGTTCGCACGCGTCGGCCAGCAGCCAATCTGCGTCGGGAACCGTCAACGGTTCGAAGTTGCCGACGTGGTTCTCGATCAGCAGCACCTTGTGGCCGTACGCGAGAAGCTCCGAAGCGACCGACCGGCCGATCGCCCCGGCACCCGCGATGCTGACACGCATCGCCGGCCGCTCGTCAGCGCGCTTCAGCCCCTCAGCTGACCGCTTTCTGACCCGGAACACGAACTCATACTGACCCATCCGCCGTCGTCCTGGTTAACTGCGGGATGAAATGACTTTGCAGCAGCTGTATCTGGTGCTGCTGGCCGGTGGGCTCGTCCTGTTGGCCAGCATCGTGGCCACTCGCGCGGCCAGCCGGGTCGGCCTGCCCAGCCTGCTGTTGTTCCTGGCGGTCGGCGTCGTCGTCGGCGAAGACGGGCTCGGATTGCATTTCGAGAACTACCAACTCGCCGACCATCTGGGCACGGTGGCGCTGGCGATCATCCTCATCGAGGGCGGTCTGACGACGCGGTTCGCCGACGTGCGACGGGTGCTGGCACCCGCAGGAATGCTGGCGACCCTTGGCGTCGCGGTCAGCATGGTCGTCACGGCCGCGGGGGCGAACCTGCTGCTCGGGATCGACTGGCAGCTGGCGTTCCTGCTCGGCGCCATCGTGTCCTCCACCGATGCCGCCGCCGTGTTCTCCGTGCTGCGGGTGGTGCCGCTGCCGAGGCGCGTCGCCGGCCTGCTCGAGGCGGAGTCCGGCTTCAACGACGCACCCGCCGTCATCCTCGTGCTGATGTTCAGCGCGACCCCGCTGCATCTGTCGCCGGTGCACGCGCTCGCCGAGCTGGTCTACGAACTCGGTGTCGGCGCCGCGATCGGGTTGGGGTGCGGGCTGCTCGGTTCAATCGCGCTGCGCCGCATCGCCCTTCCCGCGTCCGGGCTCTATCCGCTCGCGAACTTCGGCCTCGGCATGGTCGCGTTCGCCGCGGCGGGCTCCGCGCATGCGAGCGGATTTCTCGCCGCGTATCTGGCCGCCGTCGTGCTCGCCAACTCCGGCCTGCCACACCGCTCGGCCACGCGGTCGTTCGCAGAAGGTCTCGGCTGGCTCGCTCAGATCGGCCTTTTCGTCCTCCTCGGACTGCTTGTCGACCCCAGCGACCTGGCCGCCGAACTCGTACACGCCATCGTCGTCGGACTGGTGCTGCTTCTGGTCGCCCGGCCCCTGTCGGTGGCGATATCACTTGCCGGGTTCCGGATCCCTTGGCGCGAGCAGGTTTTCATATCGTGGGCGGGTCTGCGCGGCGCCGTCCCGATCGTGCTCGCGACCTTCCCGATCGTCGAGGGCGTCCCCAACGCGATTCGTCTCCTCAACATCGTGTTCATCCTGGTTGTGGTGTACACGCTGGTGCAGGGACCCAGCCTGCGCTGGCTCGCCCACCGGTTGGGATTGATTCCGCGGGAAGCCACCCGCGAAATTCAGGTCGAGTCCGCGCCCCTCGACGTGCTGGAGGCAGAGCTGCTGACGATGACCGTGCAGAAGCCCTCGCGGCTGCACAACGTCACGGTGCTCGAGCTTCGGCTGCCCGACCCCAGCGTCATCACGCTGATCATTCGCGGCGGCCACACGTTCGTCCCCCAGCCCGACACCCGCATCGCAGCGGGCGACGAACTACTCATCGTCACCACTCCCAAGACGCGAGCCGCCACCGAGCGACGGCTGCGGGCGGTCAGCCGCCGAGGCAAGCTCGCGTACTGGTTCGACGAGTACGGCGAGGCTGACTGAAAGCGCACGCTCAGAAAATCGGGACTAGGGTTGATTCAGTGCGATTCGCTTTCAAAACATCCCCGCAGAACACCAATTGGCACGACATGCTTGCCGTCTGGCAGGCCGCCGACGATATCGACATTTTCGAATCCGGCTGGACGTTCGACCACTTCTATCCAATCTTCTCCGACTCCAGCGGCCCATGCCTCGAGGGCTGGGTGACGCTGACCGCGCTGGCACAGGCGACCAAGCGGCTTCGCGTCGGTGTCCTCGTCACCGGCATCCACTACCGTCATCCCGCTGTCCTCGCGAACATGGCTTCGGCGCTGGACATCGTCTCCAACGGCCGGCTCGAACTGGGCATCGGCGCGGGCTGGAACGAGGAGGAGTCCGGCGCCTACGGCATCGAACTCGGTTCCATCAAGGAGCGCTTCGATCGCTTCGAGGAAGCGTGTGAGGTGCTCACCAGCCTGCTGAGCAAGGAGACGACGACCTTCGACGGCAAGTATTACCAGCTCAAGGACGCGCGCAACGAGCCGAAGGGCCCGCAGCAGCCGCATCCGCCGATCTGCATCGGAGGCAGCGGCGAGAAGCGGACGCTTCCGCTGACCGCGCGGTACGCCGATCACTGGAACTTCGCAGGTGGCACGCCCGACGAATTCGCCCGCAAGCGCGATGTTCTCGCGGCACGCTGTGCCGACATCGGTCGGGACCCGAAGGAGATCACCATGTCGGCGCATGTCCGGCTGGAACCCGACCTCGACTACACCAAGGTGATCGACCAGGCCGGCGCGCTGGGCAAGGAAGGCTTGGACTTGGCGATCGTGTACCTGCCGCCGCCGCACGACCCGAAGGTGCTCGCCCCGCTGGCTGAGGCGATCCGGGATTCGGGGCTGCTCACCGCCTGACCTCAGCAGCAAATTTGAGTGACGATAACGAAAATATAACAATGGGGCAAAGAGATGGTCACAGCACGACAGAACGTCGTAGTCGCAGTGGTATCGGAGTTGCTAGACGCCGAAGCGGAGTAGCTCGTCAGCGGTGATCAGGCGCTCGGCCTTAGCCGGGTATTCGCGGCACTTTACTGGGTGGCGTAACAATGACCAGGCAATTCGACTTACCCGAGAGCGGGACAGCGGGTTGAGGTACACGTCGATCTCTCCTGCGGTATGGCAATTGCTGATCCAAGGCACTACGTTACCGCAGCGTCCTCATGAAGTCATTAGATATGACAGAACTGGCAAACAGGTTTAGGCGCGCCGATTAATCGTCAGATGTTTTTATTGATGCAGAAGTGACGGATGTTGTTCAACTTATGTACACATCGTTGAGGGTGACGGTGCGCAATCGGCGCTCGCGGATGAGGTCGACGAGCTGGCCGTAGACGTGCGTGACCGGCAGGTGGTTGAGGTGGCCGATCACGATCGCCCCCGCCGTGAAGTACTTACCTGCCATCGCGACGATCTTGTCCTCGGGTGCGACGACCTGATCCTCGAGCGACCCCGACCACAGGGTGTCGGCGGTGTAGCCGAGCTCGCCGGAGATCTCGTCGACGTTGGCGTTGTGCGCCCCGTACGGCGGCCGGAAGTACGGCCGCGCATCGATGCCGTAGGCCTTCCAGAGGAAGTCGTGGGTATGCCGAAGTTCTTCTGCCACAGCGGTTAACGGCAACTTCGTGAGGTCGGGGTGCGACCAGGTGTGGTTACCGAGTTGGATCTGACCGGAATCGACGAGCGGCCGCAACAAGTCGCGGTTCTCGGTCCACGACCGGTACGCGCCGTTGACGAAGTACGTCAGCCGCACACCGGTGACCTTCGCGAACTCCGTGTAGAGCCGAACCACGTCGCTGTTCACCCCGTCGTCGACGGTCAGCGCCAGCAGATCATCGCCGGGCAGGCTGCTGAGCACCCCGCCGCCCGGCAGTGGAACACGGGCCTCCTCCGGAGGAGGCGGCAGCAGCACGGGCCGTTGTTCGACGGCCACCGGGGTGGCCGCGGCGGCGTGCTGCTCTCCGCTCGTGCTCCATCGCGTCAGGCCCATCGCCCCGACGGTCGCCACGGAAAGCGCCAGCAGAAAATTGCGCCGGTCCACGCTCATTGCCACTAACTGTCGCGTGAGCGGACGCAAAAACCCCTTATTGGCGCGCGTGTCGCGACTAGCGCTGCGGGACCGCGGTGGGTTTGATCGGCGCAGGCAGCGCGGTGCTACCCATCAGATACCGATCCACCCCCGCAGCGGCGGCGCGGCCCTCGGCGATCGCCCACACGATCAGCGACTGGCCCCTGCCCATGTCACCCGCGACGAAGACGCCTGGCACCGAGGTGGCGAAATCGGCATTACGTGCCACGTTGCCGCGGTCGGTGATCTCGACGCGCAGGTCGGTGAGCAGGCCGTCCCGCTCGGGGCCGACGAAGCCCATCGCGAGCAGCACCAGATCGGCTTCCAGATCGAAATCGGTGCCCTCGAGCTTCTCGAACTTGCCCGCGGCCATCTTGACCTCGTGTCCGCGCAGCCCGGTCACCTTGCCGTCGCGGCCGGTGAACTCCTCGGTGTTGACCGAGTACACCCGCTCGCCGCCCTCTTCGTGAGCCGAGGACACCCGGAACATCAGCGGGTAGACCGGCCACGGGGTGGAGTCGGCGCGCGTCTCCGGCGGCCGCGGCATGATCTCGAACTGGTGCACGCTTTCCGCGCCCTGCCGGTGCACGGTGCCCAGGCAGTCGGCGCCGGTGTCGCCGCCGCCGATGATGATGACCTTCTTGCCCTTGGCATGCAGCGGCGGCAGGCCCTCGTCATCGGTCACCTGGTCGCCCTGCTGCACGCGGTTGGCCCACGGCAGGAACTCCATCGCCTGATGGATGCCGTCCAGGTCGCGGCCTGGGATCGGAAGATCGCGCCAGGCCGTCGCGCCGCCCGCGAGCACCACGGCGTCGAACTCCGATCGCAGCTGCTCGGCGGTGATGTCGACACCGACGTTGACGCCGGCCCGGAACTCGGTGCCCTCGGCCTTCATCTGCTCGAGCCGACGGTCGACGTGGCGCTTTTCCATCTTGAACTCGGGGATGCCATAGCGCAGCAGCCCGCCGATGCGGTCGTCGCGCTCGAATACCGTCACCGTATGACCGGCGCGCGTGAGTTGTTGTGCCGCAGCCAGACCGGCCGGGCCGGAGCCGACGACGGCCACCTTCTTCCCGGTCAGCTTGTCCGGCGGCAGCGGAACGACCCAGCCGTTGTCGAAGGCGTTGTCGATGATCTCGACCTCGACCTGCTTGATGGTCACCGGATCCTGGTTGATCCCGAGCACGCACGATCCCTCGCACGGCGCGGGACACAGCCGACCGGTGAACTCCGGGAAGTTGTTGGTGGCGTGCAGCCGCTCGATCGCGTCGCGCCATCGGTCGCTGCGCACCAGGTCGTTCCACTCAGGGATGAGATTGCCCAGCGGGCAGCCGTTGTGGCAGAACGGAATACCGCAGTCCATGCAGCGCGCCGCCTGCTCGCGCAAGGCATCGTGGGAGAAGTCCTCGTAGACCTCTTTCCAGTCGAGCAGTCGCAGCGGGACCGGCCGCCGGTGCGGAGTCTCGCGCGATGTGTACTTGAGGAAGCCTCTTGGGTCAGCCATTGGCGGCCGCCATGATCGCCTCGTCGACGTCTGAGCCGGTCAGCTCGGCCTCGGCGATCGCCTGCAGGACCCGCTTGAAGTCGCGCGGCATCACCTTCGTGAAGTTCTTCAGCTCGTTCTCCCAGTCAGCGAGGACCCGTTGTCCGACAGCCGAATCCGTGGCGTCGACATGCGCCTGGATCATGCCGTGCAGATACTCGATGTCCTCGTCGTCCATCTCCTCGAGGTCCACCATCTCCGCGTTGAGGTTCTCGGTGAACGTGCCGTTGGGGTCGTAGACGTATGCGACACCGCCGGACATGCCCGCCGCGAAGTTGCGGCCGGTCGGTCCGAGGATGACGACCTTGCCACCCGTCATGTACTCACAGCCGTGGTCGCCCACGCCTTCCACCACGGCGTGCGCGCCGGAGTTGCGCACCGCGAACCGCTCGCCGACGATCCCGCGCAGGAATGCCTGGCCGCTGGTCGCGCCGAACAGAATCACGTTGCCAGCGATGATGTTCTCCTCGGCGACGTAGTCCGCAGGAGCATCGTCCGAAGGACGCACCACCAGCCTGCCACCGGACAAACCCTTGCCGACGTAGTCGTTGGCGTCGCCGTACACCCGCAGCGTGATGCCCTTCGGCACGAACGCGCCGAAGCTGTTGCCCGCCGACCCGTCGAACGTGATGTCGATGGTTCCGTCGGGAAGGCCTTGACCGCCATAGGCTTTGGTGAGCTCGTGGCCCAGCATGGTGCCGACCGTGCGATTGGTGTTGGCGATCGTGGTGGAGAACCGAACCGGGGTGCCGGAATCCAGCGCCTCCCGGCACATGACGATCAGCTGCTGGTCGAGCGCCTTGTCGAGCCCGTGGTCCTGACGCGAGCTGCAGTACAGGTCCTGGTTCATGAAGGCCGATTCCGGTGCGTGCAGCACCGGCGTCAGGTCGAGCTTGTAGGCCTTCCAGTGCTCGGCGGCCTTGGTGGTGTCCAGCGCGTCGACCTGCCCGACCATCTCGTTGACGGTGCGGAAGCCCAACTGGGCCATCGTTTCCCGCACCTCTTCGGCGATGAACATGAAGAAGTTCTCGACGAACTCGGGCTTGCCGTTGAACCGCTGGCGCAGCACCGGATTCTGAGTGGCCACACCGACCGGGCAGGTGTCGAGGTGGCACACGCGCATCATGATGCAGCCAGAGACCACCAGCGGTGCCGTCGCGAAGCCGAACTCCTCGGCGCCGAGCAGTGCGGCGATCACGACGTCGCGGCCGGTCTTGAGCTGGCCGTCGACCTGCACGACGATGCGGTCGCGTAACCCGTTGAGCAGCAACGTCTGCTGCGTCTCGGCCAGACCCAGTTCCCACGGCGCACCCGCGTGCTTCTGCGAGGTCAGCGGTGTCGCACCGGTGCCCCCGTCATGACCGGAGATCAGCACGACGTCGGCGTGTGCCTTCGACACACCCGCGGCGACCGTCCCAACGCCGTTCTCGCTCACCAGCTTCACGTGCACCCGCGCCTGCGGGTTGGCGTTCTTCAGATCGTGGATCAGCTGCGCCAGGTCCTCGATCGAGTAGATGTCGTGGTGTGGCGGCGGCGAAATGAGGCCGACGCCGGGCGTGGAGTGACGCACCTCGGCCACCCACGGGTACACCTTGTTGCCCGGAAGCTGGCCACCCTCACCGGGTTTCGCGCCCTGGGCCATCTTGATCTGGATGTCGGTGCAGTTGGTGAGGTAATGACTCGTCACGCCGAATCGCGCCGAAGCGACCTGCTTGATCGCGCTGCGACGCCAGTCGCCGTTCTCGTCTTGCTCGAATCGTTTGACGTCCTCGCCGCCCTCACCGGAGTTCGACCGGCCGCCGAGACGGTTCATCGCGATCGCCAGCGTCTCGTGGGCTTCGGCGGAGATCGAGCCGTAGCTCATCGCGCCGGTGGAGAACCGCTTCACGATCTCACTGGCCGGCTCGACCTCGTCGAGGGGAACCGGCGGCCGGATGCCGTCGCGCAGCTTCAGCAGGCCGCGAAGCGACGCCATCCGCTCGCTCTGGTCGTCGACGAGCTTGGTGTACTCCTTGAAGATCGAGTACTGGCCGGTGCGAGTCGAGTGCTGCAGCTTGAACACCGTGTCCGGGTTGAACAGGTGGTACTCACCCTCGCGGCGCCACTGGTACTCACCGCCGACCTCGAGCTCGCGGTGCGCCCATTCGTCGGGTCGGTCCAGGTAGGCCAGCGCATGGCGAGCCGAGACGTCGTCGGCGATGTCCTCCAGATCGATGCCCCCGACCGGACACACCAGGCCGGTGAAGTACTCGTCGAGGATCGGCTGGCTGATGCCGATGGCCTGGAACAGCTGCGCGCCGGTGTAGGACGCCAGCGTCGAGATGCCCATCTTGGACATCACCTTCAGCACGCCCTTGCCCGCGGCCTTGACGTAGTTGGCCTTGGCCTTGTCACTGCTGATGCCGGTGATCACGCCGCGGTCGACCATGTCCTCGATGGACTCGAACGCCATGTAGGGGTTGATCGCGGCGGCGCCGAAGCCGACGAGACACGCCATGTGGTGCACCTCGCGGGCGTCACCTGCCTCGACGACGAGGCCGACGTGCGTGCGGGTGCGGTCGCGAACCAGGTGGTGGTGCACGGCCGAGACGGACAACAGCGACGGGATCGGCGCCATCGACTCGTCCGACTCGCGGTCGGACAGCACGATGATGCGAGCGCCGTCACGGATGGCGGCCGACACCTTCGCCCGGACGTTGTCGAGGGCCTCCTTGAGACCCTGCCCGCCGCGGTGCACCGGGTACAGGCAGCGGATCACCGCGGCGCGCATTCCGTGCTTGTGGCCGCGGATCTCATGGTCGGGATCGACACAGATCAGCTTCGACAGGTCGGCGTTGCGCAGGATCGGCTGTGACAGCACGATCTGACGGCAAGACTCGGCGTTCGGGTTGAGTAGATCGCCCTCTGGGCCGACGGTGCCCTGCAGGCTCGTCACCACCTCTTCGCGAATCGCGTCCAGCGGCGGGTTGGTGACCTGAGCGAACAACTGCTGGAAGTAGTCGTAGAGCATCCGCGGCCGCTGCGACAACACGGCGACAGGGGTGTCGGTGCCCATCGAGCCGATCGGCTCGACACCGGTGCGCGCCATCGGCGCCACCAGCAGGTTCAGCTCCTCGTAGGTGTAGCCGAAGATCTGCTGCCGCAACACAACCCGGTGATGGGGCATGCGGACGTAGTCGCCGGGCGGCAGGTCGTCGAGCTTGAACAGCCCGGCGTCGAGCCACTCCTGATACGGAATCTCCGCGGCGAGTTCGGCCTTGATCTCCTCGTCGGAGACGATGCGGCCCTTCGAGGTGTCCACAAGGAACATGCGGCCGGGTTGCAGGCGCATCTTCTGCACGACGGTGGACGGATCGAGGTTGAGCACGCCCGCCTCGGACGCCATCACGACGAGCCCGTCGTCGGTGACCCAAATGCGGGACGGGCGAAGGCCGTTGCGGTCGAGCACGGCGCCGATGACGGTGCCGTCGGTGAACGTCATGGAGGCCGGGCCGTCCCACGGCTCCATCAATGACGCGTGGTACTCGTAGAAAGCGCGGCGCGCCGGGCCCATGGACTCGTTGCGCTCCCACGCCTCCGGAATCATCATCAGCACGGCGTGCGGCAGGCTGCGACCGCCGAGATGCAGCAGCTCGAGCACCTCGTCGAACCGCGCGGTGTCGGATGCGCCGGGCGTGCAGACCGGCACGATCTTGTCGAGGTCCTGCCCCGACCCGAACACGTCGGTGTTGATCAGCGATTCACGCGCCCGCATCCAGTTCTCGTTGCCGGTGACGGTGTTGATCTCACCGTTGTGCGCGATCCGGCGGAACGGGTGGGCCAGTGGCCACGACGGGAAGGTGTTGGTGGAGAACCGCGAGTGCACGATGCCCAGCGCGCTGGTCAGCCGGTTGTCCTGCAGGTCGAGGTAGAACGCCTTGAGCTGCGGCGTGGTCAGCATGCCCTTGTAGACGAACGTCTGACCGGAAAGGCTTGGGAAGTAGACGGTTTCGCGACCGGGGCCGTCCTGGCCCGGGCCTTTGGTGCCGAGTTCGTGCTCGGCACGCTTGCGAACCACATATGCGCGACGCTCGAGATCCATCCCCGAGGCGCCTGCGATGAATACCTGCCGGAACGTCGGCATGGCGTCGCGGGCCAGCGCACCGAGCGACGAATCGTCGGTGGGCACATCGCGCCAACCGAGCACTTCGAGCCCCTCGGCCTCGGCGATCTTCTCGACGGCCTCGCAGGCGGTCGCAGCGTCCTTCGACGACTGCGGCAGGAACGCGATGCCGGTGGCGTAGCTGCCTGCCTCGGGCAGCTCGAACTCGACGACGGCCCGCAGGAACTCGTCCGGAACCTGCAGCAGGATGCCCGCACCGTCGCCGGTGTGCGGTTCAGCGCCCTGGGCACCGCGGTGTTCCAGGTTCACCAGGGCCGTGATCGCCTTGTCGACGATGTCGCGGCTGCGGCGGCCGTGCATGTCGGCGACCATGGCAACGCCACACGCGTCATGCTCGAACGCGGGGTTATATAGCCCTTGACTGAGGGGCGCCATTCCCACCTAGCCCTTCAAGAATTCCCCGGCAGCCGTCGATGACGGCATCAACCGGTCATGCGGTGGCGGTGCCTCCGTGCAGCTCTGAACGACGACCCCTACCCCACTCGGCACAAGTGGAGAAAACGATATGACAAAGCCCGCCTGACATGCCAACTTAGTGATACCTAACTCGCCTGATCCGGCCGCCGAGGCCGGGGTCCCATTCACCGTCCATGATACGGGCGATGCCGTTGTGCGCCTTTAGGTTTCGGCCATGAGGCCGCGGGCGGCGGCCGCTTGCGGGCAAGGTCGGATGCGACCAACATCACTACTCCGAGTTGCCAGACTGTGAGAAGTATGGCATTAGCCAGCAATTATGGTGTCGTCAATGTTTGCTACAAAGCCTCGTCAGATTCTTAGAGATTGAACCCGCGCCGCCCGCCCGCTCCCCCCTCGTCGAGCGGGCAGGCCGCGGGTTCAATCAGCGGTGGACCGGGTAGCCGCCACGCTCGGCGAGCGACTTGAGCTGCTTCAACGCGAACGTGCGGCCGCGGCCGCCCTCCGGAATGTGGATGCCAGCCCACAGGCCCTGGGCGCCGGGCATCTCACACGCCTCTTTCGCGCACAGCCAGCGCCGCGGGCAGGCCCGGCATATCGCCTTGGTCCGGTCGTCGGTCGCGATCATCCACCGGTCGGGGTCGCGCGTGCAGGCGCCGATCTGGCTGTCGGTCAATACGGGCATCTCGATCATGACGGTCATGTCGACTTCCTCTCGCTCGGTGGCGTGGCTCAAACCGTAGCGCTCTTTCCGTAGCAGCGCAACACTTGTTACGGTAACGGCGCTACGGAACGGTTCGCGGTCTGACGTCGGATCGGCTGGCTACACTGGGCGGGTGGAAGACGACGCCGGCGATGCGGGCATTGCCCGCGCCGGCGCTGCGGTTGCCGCCCGTCGTCGCGAATTGGACATCAAGCAGCGGAATCTCGCCAAATACAAGATCATCAACGCGGGTGCGCTCATCGCGTTCGAGAAGGGCCGCAGCTGGCCGAGGGAGCGGACGAGGGCCAAGCTCGAGGAGGTCCTGCAGTGGCCCGCCGGAACCATAGCGACGATACGGTATGGCGGTGCAGTGCCCGGTGCCGCGCCCGAGCCCGTGGCGGACGAGGGCGCCGCATCGCTCATCGTCGAGACCGTCGACGTGGCGATGAAGACCTTCGGGGCTGCGATTGCGTCGCTTCCCGCCGATGAGGATCCCGAGTTCCCGGAAAGGGCCGCGGTGATCCTGGCCGACCTGCGCAAGCTCGAAACGGTGGTGGCCAGGGCCGCACAGCACAGCAGGGGCTCGGCCGACGTGGTGCTTGTCCTGCGTGCGGTGCGTGGCAGCTACGACGACCTGATGTTCCGCGCGGCCGCAGCGCCGGGCGCGACGCTGGGTCAGCGGCTATACGTTGCGCGCCGGCGGGCCAACCTGTCGGCCGCGGAGACGGCCAACGCGGCAGGCGTCCCCGCGGAGCTGGTCGACGCTGTCGAGGCGGGCGAAGCGGCAGGCGATGCGGACACGGCGAAACTTAGCGAGCTCATCAGCTCGCTCGATGGCTGATACTTGATCCGTGCCACTGCCCGATCTGGTCCGCAACGTCGGCGATGTGCTGTCGCGCGCCGACTCGTTGTTCGGCACCGCGGATCCGAGCGCGGCGGCGGCCACCGCCGACCAGCTGGCCGACGCTACCGACGTGATCCGGTCCGGGCAGCAACAGGCCGCGGACATGACGGGCGATGCGCTGGGCGGCTACACCGACTTCGCCCAGGACAGCCACGCCGCGCTCGACCACCTGTCGGGCGTCGAGTCCGACCTTGGCCACCGCCTGCAGGACGCCGCCGACGCGGTCACGGCCGCGAAGTCGGCCTCGCAGTCGGCGCTCGACGTGGTGTCCTCGGCGTCCGACGCACTCGACCATCACGTAACCGACACCCCCGCAGCGGAGCTCGCCATCATCCGCGCCCTGCACCATCAGGTCGGCCAGGAACTCGCCCTCATCCGCACGCACCAGGCGATGGCCGAGCAGCTCGGCGCGCAGCTGCGCGGACTCGGCTACTGAGGGCGCAAATCCAGCCTGCGCAGCAGTTGTGCGTTGAGCGCGACCACCACCGTGGACGCCGACATCAACAGCGCGCCGACCGACATCGGCATCACGAACCCGATCGGCGCCAGCACACCGGCGGCCAGCGGCACCGAGATGAGGTTGTAACCGGCTGCCCACCAAAGGTTTTGCTGCATCTTCCGGTATGCCGCCTTGGACAAGGTGATCACCGAAAGCACCGCACGAGGGTCCGAGCTCGCCAGGATGACTCCCGCCGACGCGATGGCGACGTCGGTGCCCGCCCCGATCGCGATGCCGACGTCGGCCTGGGCCAGTGCGGGCGCATCGTTGACGCCGTCGCCGACCATCGCGACTTTCAGGCCTTCCGATTGCAGCTCAGCGACCTTGGCCGCCTTGTCTTCCGGCCGCACCCCCGCGAACACCCGATCGATGTCGAGCTCCTCGGCGACCGCGCGCGCCACCGGTTCGGCGTCCCCGGTGATCATCACGACCTTGATGCCCAGCCGGTGCAGCTCGTCGACGGCCTGACGCGACTCCGGTCGCACCTCGTCGGCCAGCTTCAACGCGCCGACGACGGCATCGTCGACAAGGACATGCAGCACGATCGCGCCCTCGTCGTGCCACGGCTGCACCTCAGGCAGTTCGGACTGGCGGGTCTCCTCGAGCAGCCGAGGCCCGCCGACCCGGATCTGACGTCCGTCGACGGTCGCGGTCACGCCAACCGCCGGCGACGACGAAAAGTCCGACGACGCAGGCAGCTTCAATCCGCGGCCGCGTGCCGCGCCGACGATCGCGCGGGCCAGCGGATGCTCGGAATCCGCTTCGGCAGCGGCCGCGGCCGCGAGGACGTCGTCGTCGGTGCGACCGCCAACTGCGACCACCGCGGCCACACTCGGCTCACCCTTCGTCAGGGTTCCGGTTTTGTCGAACAGGACCGCGCCGACGGTTCGCATGCTCTCGAGTGCGAGCCGGTCCTTGACGAGCACGCCTGCGCGGGCCGCGCGTTCGGTGGCGATCGACACCACAAGTGGTATCGCGAGACCCAACGCGTGCGGGCACGCGATCACGAGCACGGTGATGGTCCTGATGACGGCTTCCTCCGGCCTGCCGATGAAGCCCCAGACCACCGCGGTGATGACGGCCGAGCCAAGAGCGAACCAGAACAGCCAGCCTGCTGCGATGTCGGCGAGCCGCTGCGCACGCGATGACGAGTTCTGTGCCTCGGTGACCAACCGCTGGATGCCCGCCAGCGCCGTATCGTCGCCGACCGCTGTGACCCGTACGCGCAAACCCGAATCGGTGGCGACAGTGCCGGCCACGACGTGGTCACCGACACCGCGGCGCACCGGCACGGACTCTCCGGTGACCATCGACTCGTTGATGTCCGCCGCGCCGTCGACGATCTCGCCGTCGGCGGGCACGCTGCCGCCGGGCCGCACGATCACCACGTCACCGACGCGGAGGTCCGACGGCGCGACCGTCTGAACGTCGTCGCCCTCCACCCGCTCGGCCTCGTCGGGCAGCAGCGCAGCCAGCGAGTCGAGCGCCGAACTGGTCTGCGCCAGCGACCTCATTTCGATCCAGTGGCCGAGCAGCATGATCACGATCAGCAGGGCGAGCTCCCACCAGAAGTCGAGCTGGTGGTCCAGCACGCCAAGGCTTGCGCCCCAGGACGAGATGAACGCGACCGTGATGGCCAGGCCGATCAGCAGCATCATTCCCGGCGTGCGGGAACGGATCTCGCTGATCGCGCCGGTCAAGAACGGCCGGCCGCCCCAGAAATACATGACAGTGCCCAGCACCGGCGACACCCATTGGGCACCGGGGAATTCCGGCACGGTGTAGCCGAGGATCATCGCGAACATGCCCGACAGCGCCACCGTCGGGATGGCGAGCAGCGCCATGATCCAGAACAGCCTGCGGAACTGCGCGACGTGGTCGTGATGCCCGCCGTGTCCAGCGTGACCGTGTTCCGCGTGGTCGGTGTGCTGGTGCTGCGTGTGGTCGACCTCGGTCATACGGGCGAGTATATACCCCATGGGGGTATATGTTCCCAGTAAACTACGACGCTGTGCCGGAGCAGCCCGACGATTCCCTGCGCGGTTCGGTGCACATCTGCGTGACGGCGATCATCGCGGGCGCACTCATCGGCTTCGTCGGCGGCGCGTTCCGCTGGTGTCTGCAAAAGGCCGATGAACTGCGCATCGACTTCGTCGACTGGGCACACCACCTGCCGGGGCCCGGCTGGCTTGTGCCCATGGCCGCCGCGGCGATCGGCGCCACCCTGGCGGCCCTGATCGTGCGGTGGGAACCGCTGGCCGCAGGCAGCGGCATCCAGCATGTCGAGGCGGTATTCCTTGGTGAGGCCCGGCCACCGCAGATCCGCTTGCTTCCTGCGAAGTTCGTCGGCGGCGTGTTGAGCATGGGATCGGGACTCGTGCTGGGCCGCGAGGGGCCGACGGTGCACATGGGCGCGGCGCTCGGTGCCGAAGCGGCCCGGCGCGCCCGACTGCCAGATTCCGAGGTCAGAATGATGCAGACGGCGTTGGGCGGCGCAGGCCTCGCGGTCGCGTTCAACGCGCCGATCGGCGGTGCACTTTTCACCCTCGAAGAAGTGACGAAGTCGTTTCGGGTGAAAACGGTTCTGGCGGCGCTGTTTTCGGCTGCCGCGGGCGTGGCCTGCTCCCGGCTGATTCTGGGAAACCATGCCGACTTCCACGTCGAGCCTATGGGCGCTCCGGCGCTGGCATGGCTGCCGCTCTTCGTCGTATTCGGGGTACTGACAGGAGTATTGGGTGCCATCTACAACGGGGCGCTGCTGTGGTTCCTCGACCACGTGGGTGCGATTCGCCGAATCCCGAGCCTGGCGAAGGCGGCCATCATCGGTGCTGTCGTGGGCCTCGCGATGTTCATCTATCCGCTCGCGGTGGGCGGCGGCGAGGACCTGACACAGCGCATCCTCGGCGGACAACACCTCGTGCTCCCCGTCGTCATCGGGATTCTTGCGGTGCGGTTCGTCGCAGGCCCCCTGTCGTATTCCGCCGCGGTGCCCGGCGGACTGTTCGCGCCGCTACTTGCCGTCGGTGCGCTGTGGGGACTGTTATTCGTCGGCGTCTTCAACGCCGTATGGCCAGGAGACACAACGCAGTTGGCGATTCCGATGGCGCTTGTCGGAATGGCCGCATTCTTCGGGGCCACGGTGCGCGCCCCGGTAACCGGGATGGTCGTCGTCACAGAGATGACGGCCACGACGGCTACGCTCGTGCCGATGATGGCCGCCACCGCTGCCGCGGTGCTGGTCGCGTATGCCGTCGGATCGCCGCCGATCTATGAGAGCCTTCGCGAGCGGATGCCCGACGAAGCGTCCATCGAACACCGTGGCCAGTAGACGCTAAACGTTTCGCAAAATTAAAATTGCGGTTCAGGCACGATTCGGCAACACCGAGCTCCCGCGCCATTTTGCATGCAACTCTCACATGCATGACTCCACCGACCATGCTGCATCGTCTGACTGCAGAGTTCATCGGCACCTTCTGGTTGGTGCTCGGCGGTTGCGGCAGCGCCGTCTTCGCCGCCAAGTTCGCATCGTCGGACGGCGTGTCCCTCGGCATCGGGTTCCTCGGTGTCGCATTGGCATTCGGCCTGACGGTCCTCACGGGCGTCTACGCGTTCGGCACCGTATCCGGCGGTCACTTCAACCCGGCCGTGACGCTGGGCGCTGCGCTCGCCCGCCGAGTCGAGTGGAAGGCGTTGCCGGGGTACTGGATCGTCCAGATCCTCGGCGGTTTGTTCGCAGGCCTCGTCATCCTGTTGGTGGCCAACGGCAAAGAGGGCTTCCACGCGACGGGCAACATGGCCGCCAACGGATACGGCGCACACTCGCCCGGCGGCTATTCGCTTCTCGCCGTGATCATCACCGAGATCGTGTTGACCGCCGTGTTCCTGCTCGTCATTCTTGGCTCCACCGATGACCGCTGGAAGGCGTCAAAAGGCTTCGCTGGCATCTCGATCGGCTTGACCCTGACCCTGATTCACCTGATCTCGATTCCGATCTCGAACACCTCGGTCAACCCGGCTCGCTCCACCGGCGTCGCATTCTTCAACGGCGACGGCGCACCCGCACAGCTGTGGGTGTTCTGGCTCGCTCCGCTGGTCGGCGCCGCGATCGCGGGCCTTGCGTATCCCTACCTGTTCGGCGGGGCCGAAGAACTCGCCGACCAGCCGGTGCGAGACGCTGCGCTAGAGGAAGGCGAGACTACTTGACAGGCGCCTTCTTCTTGGCATTGCGGGCGGCGCCCTTCTCGGTCGTCGCGCCGCGGTTCGCCAGCTGCCCACCGGAATTCTCCAGGTGTGCGCGCACGAACCACTGGAACTTCTCCAACTCGCCCGCATGCTCGATCAGCATGTCCTGTGAAACCAGGTCGAGATCCTCGAGTCGATCAATCGCCTTTCGGGTGTCCTCGATGACACCCGTGTAAACCAGATCAAGCGCGGCCAGATGCGCCTGCACGGTGTCCCGCTCGACTGAATAGTCGTCCCACGTGCGGTCGTTGATGATGGCGCCGGGGGTGCCGAGCGGGGACCTTCCAAGTGTCGCGACGCGCTCTGCGGCCTCGTCGGCGTAACCGCGAACCAGTTCGACCTGGGGATCGATCATCTCGTGCACACCGATGAAATTGGGACCGACCACGTTCCAGTGAACGTGCTTCAACGTGAGATGGAGGTCGTTGTATCGACTCAACGCCTTCTGCAGCAGTTCGGCGACTTCTGCGCCCTGCTTGTCCGACATACCGGGGATGGTGAACTCACTCATTATCGATGACTCCTTCGATTTCGCGTCGTAGGAGGCCTACCCGTGACCGACCGGGCTTAATCAGCAGTTAGATCGCGCGCAGGTTCGGAATCGCCTGCCGCGCGCCGAACCGCGGATTGTGCGCCATGCCGCTGACCTCGAGAAGCCGCACTGCGCGGTGCCGGTGCGGACGCAACGGCTCGAGCAACTCCACCATCGCGTCGTCGTCGATGGGATGGCCGAGCAGGGTCCAGCCGACCACCTTGGCCAGGTGATAATCGCCGACCGACAGAGCATCGGCATCTCCGAACGCGCGCTGCGCGGTCTCGGCCGCGGTCCACACCCCTACCCCGGGCAACGAGGTCAGCGCTTGGCGGGCGTGTTCCGCAGGCAGCGCGGTCAGCCGTTCCAGCGAGTCCGCCCGCTGCGCGCAGCCCACCACCGTGCGTGCCCGCCCCGGATCGACGTTGGCCAGGTGGAACTCCCACGATGGGATTAGCCGCCACACCTCCGCGGGCGGTGGCACCCGCATGCGCGCGGGCGCGGGCCCCGGCGCCGGTTCGCCGTATTTGGTGACCAGCAGACGCCATGCGCGAAACGCATCCTTGCCTGCCACCCTCTGTTCGATGACCGCGGGAATCAGCGACTCGAGCACCCGACCGGTCCGGCCCAGCCGCAAGTGTGGCACCCGCCGGTGGGCGGCGGCGATGGTCGGCTCGTCAGGGGCGAAACTCGACGCGTCGTCGTCGGCGCCAAGCAGCGCGGGCAGTGCTTCGGCGAATTCCGTTGCGCCGCTTCCCCATGCCTCACAGTCGATGGTGTCCGGCGCCGACCGGGTGACCCTGGCGGTCACCGGGCCGCTCGGCATCCTGGTGGTCCGCCAGATCACTCCCTCGGGGGTGGCCAGGTAGCACGGATCCCCGCCGCCCCGGCGCAGCGGCGACAACGTGTGGCCGGGGCTCGCGGGCCCCGGAAACACCACGCTGGCTTCAACGGCGGTCATGACGTAATCGTGACATTGATTCCGATTCGGTTTCCTCGGCTGGGGGTAAGGGCAGAACGCAAATAGTCTGGCGGCTCAGGGAAGGGGGCGGTCTTGGGCGTTGACGGTCGGCTGTTCGCCCCTGCTCTTCATCCTGCACCCATGATGGCGTGCCAAGGTGACGGGCAGTTCGAGATCTGGCGGAGCAACGTCCGCAAGGCGGTGCTCGACGCCGTCGACGAGTTCGTCACCGACCGGTGTGCGGTGGACCTCCGAGGCGCAGGAGTCGACATCGCCGCCGACGTGCTGGTCGGGTTCGTCGACGGCGGCAAGTGCCTGCGCTCGACGTTCATGTTCCTCGGCTGGCTGTGCGGCGAGGAGCCGTCGAACGCTGCCATCGACGCGTCCGCCAGCCTCGAGCTCCTGCACACGTTCGCACTGCTGCAGGACGATGTGATGGACAGCTCGCCGCTGCGCCGCGGGCACCCGTCGGCGCACGTGCAGTTCAGCCGCTGGCACCGCGAGCGCGGACTGTCCGGCTCCCCGGAGAGGTTCGGTGAGTCGGCCGCGGTGCTGCTCGGCGATCTGTGTCTGGTGTGGGCCGAGCAGATGCTGCGGAACAGTGGCGTCGACGCTGCCGCGCTGGCGCGTGCATGGCCCAGATACGACGAGATGCGCACCGAACTCGCGCGTCGGCCAATTTGCAGACATCGTCAACGATGTCGGCGGTCTGCCTACGCTGGATGCGGTGCTGGAGGTGGCACGACGCAAGTCGGGCAATTACACGGTGCGCCGCCCGCTGGAGATCGGGGCGGCGATGGCCGGGTGCGGCGATTCGGTGCTGGCCCAGCTCGGCGGCTACGGCGAGGCGGTCGGCGAAGCCTTCCAGCTGCGAGACGATCTGCTCGGCCTTTTCGGTTCGCCCGCGATCACCGGCAAGCCTGTCGGCGCCGACCTGACCGAACACAAGGCGACCAGCGTGGTGGTGGCGGCCCATCACATGGCCGACCCGACGCTCCGCCGCCAGCTGACCGAGCTGATGAGCACGGCCGAGCTCGACGATGCGGATGTCGGTCGGTGGCGCAGCCTGATCGCCTCGACGGGCGCGGTGCAGCGCATCGAGGAAATGATCGCCGACCGGCTCCATCGCGCCTCCGAGTGGATCGATGCCGTCCGGCTGGACGAGGCGGTCCGCTCGGCACTTCTCAACATGGCCTCGGTCTGCACCCAGCGGGCGGCATGATGCGGATCGTCGGGGGTACTACCGACCACGTGGTCGTGGTCGGAGCTGGTCTTGCGGGTCTGTCGGCCGCGCTGCACCTTGCTGGCCGCGGCCGCAGAGTGACCGTCGTCGAACGCGGCGACGTCCCCGGCGGTCGCGTGGGCAGGCTGGACCTCGACGGCTACCGGCTCGACACCGGGCCGACCGTGCTCACCATGCCGGACCTGATCGACGAGGCGTTCGCGGCCGTCGGCGAATCGACCGCCGACCGCATGGCGCTGGAACCGGTGGAACCGGCCTACCGTGCGATGTTCGCCGACGGCAGCGCGCTGGACGTGCACAGCGACCGCGACGCGATGGCCGCCGAGGTCGAGCGGCTCGCCGGGCCGCAGCAGGCGCAGGGCTATCTGCGTCTGCGCGACTGGCTGACGCGGCTGTATCAGGTCGAGTTCGACGGCTTCATCGCCGCCAATTTCGACTCACCGCTGTCGCTGCTGACCCCCCAGCTCGCCCGGCTCGCCGCGCTCGGCGGCTTCCGTCGCTGGGACCGGGTGGTCAAGCGGTTCATCACCGATGACCGGCTGCGCCGCATCTTCACGTTCCAGGCGCTGTATGCGGGGGTTCCGCCGCAGCGAGCGCTCGCGGTCTACGCCGTCATCGCCTACATGGACACCATCGCGGGGGTGTATTTCCCGCGCGGCGGGATGCGGGCACTGCCCGACGCGCTGGCCGCCGCCGCGTCCGATGCCGGCGTCGAATTCCGATACGGCGCAAAGGTATCGGGCCTCGATCTTCGCAGCGGCCGTGTCAGGGCCGTCGACACCGACCGCGGCGAGCGCATCCACGCCGACGCCGTCGTGCTCACCACGGAGCTTCCCGACACGTATCGGCTACTTGGCCGCACTCCACGCAGGCTGCTGCCGCTGCGCCCGTCGCCGTCCGCGGTGGTCGCGCACGTCGGCTGCCGGTCGCCGGATCGTCAACTGCCGCATCACCACATCGTTTTCGGCGAGGCGTGGGAGCAGACGTTCCGCGACATCATCGACGACGGCGTGGTGATGCGCGATCCGTCGCTGCTGGTGACCCGGCCGACGGCGGGTGACCCCGGCCTGGCGCCAGCAGGCCGCGACCTACTCTACGTGCTGGCGCCGGCGCCGAACCTGTTGCGGGGCAACGTCGATTGGGACACCGTCGGCGGCTCGTACACCGACAGCATGATCGCCGCTGTCACCGACCGGCTTCCCGAGCTCGGCGAGGACGCCGAACTGCTGCACGTCGTCAACCCCGCGGATTGGGCGCGGCAGGGAATGGTGCAGGGGACGCCGTTCGCACTCGCTCACACCTTCGGCCAGACCGGGCCGTTCCGCCCCGCCAACACCGTCCGCGGCGTCGACAACGCGGTGCTGGCCGGATCGTCGACCGTCCCGGGTGTCGGAGTGCCGACCGCACTGCTGTCCGGACGGCTGGCCGCCGACCGGATCACCGGGGCCGCGACCCGTCGCGTCGCCACGCACATCGGGAGCGGCGCATGATCCGCTCCGAACTCGACGCCGCAGGCGTGAAGGACCCGGCCCTGCGCGATGCGTACGAACGCTGCCGGATGCTCAACGCCGAGCACGGCCGCACGTTCTTCCTCGCCACCCGGCTGCTGGCGCCCGAACAGCGTCCTGCGGTGCACGCGCTCTACGGATTCGCCCGCAAGGCCGACGACATCCTCGACGAGTTCGACTCGTCGGTGAGTACCACCGAACGCGCCGAGCGGCTGCAGCGGCTGGCCACCCAGCTGTTCAATCGCCTTGTCCAGGAACAGGACTGCGGCGACGACCCCGCCCTGCGGGCCGTCGTGCACACCGCGCGCAGGTACGGCATCCCGTGGGAGATGTTCGACGACTTCCTGACGTCGATGCGGATGGACCTGACGGTGACGGACTACCCCGATCGAACGGCGCTGGAGCGCTACATGCACGGTTCGGCGGAGGTGATCGGCCTGCAGATGCTGCCGGTGCTCGGCACCGTCGGCACCGCGTGAGGATGCCGCGCCGTATGCCGCCGCGCTGGGAAAGGCGTTCCAGCTCACCAACTTCCTGCGGGATGTCGACGAGGACCTGCGCCGTGGCCGGGTGTATCTGCCCGCCGACGAACTGGCCACCCACCTCGTCGACCGCGACATCCTGACGTGGTGCCAGACCAACAAGCGCACCGACGTGCGAGTGCGCCGTGCGCTGGCGGAGCAACATGCCGCGACCCGCCGGGTATACGAATTCGCCCGCAAGGGCATCGAATTGCTCGATCCGCGCTCGCGGCCCTGCGTCGGCGCGGCGTACACGCTGTACTCGGAAATCCTGGACCGCATCGAGGGCATCGACTACGCGATCTTCAGCCAGCGCGCGACCGTCGGCACCGCACGCAGGCTGCAGGTGGCGGGCCGTGGCCTGGCGCGGGCCTGGCGCGCGCGGTTGACGCACGGGAGATAAGTACTGGAAATGGATCGCTGGCAGTATCTGATCGTGCTGGCCGCCTGCCTGCTCATCACCGCACCGCTGGAGATGTTCGGGCCAGGCGTGTACCGGCAGGCGTGGCGCACCGCAGGCGCCGTGCTGCCGGTTGCCGCCGTGTTCGTCATCTGGGATGCGGTGGCGATCGCCGCGCACGTGTGGACGTACAACCCGCAGTTCGTCACCGGCTTCGAGTTGCCCTTTCACATCCCCATCGAAGAACTGCTGTTCTTCATCGTGATCCCGCTGTGCGGGCTGCTGACCTACAACGCGGTCGACACGATCCTTACCTACGTGCAGAAGCTTCGCGACCGATCGGAGCAGTCATCGTGACGGGTATCGGATACACGCTGCCCGCCGTGCTGGCGGTAATCGTGGTGTGCGCGTTGGAGTTCGGCGTGCTGCACACCGGCCTGTTCCGCAGGGCCGCGTACTGGATCTCGATGGTCATCGTGTTCGGGTTCCAGATACTCGTCGACGGCTGGCTGACGAAGCTGTCCGCGCCGATCGTGATCTACGACGACCGCCACACCAGCGGCATCAGGTTCCCGTGGGACATCCCCGTCGAGGATTTCCTGTTCGGCTTCGCACTGGTGACCGCAGTCCTGCTGCTCTGGGAACGCCAGCGGTTGCGGGACCGCAAGTCGGAGGATGCGTCATGAGCGAGAAGTACGGCGTGCCTGCCGCGTTCGACGCTGGCGCGGCGGCCTACGACAGGCTGGTGGGCGCCAACCCCGGATACCACCGCCACCTGCAGATGTCCGCAGAGCGTATGCGCCTCGCCAGTCTCGGACGCGGACTGCGCCTGCTTGACGCCGGCTGCGGCACCGGCGCATCCACCGCGGCACTGCTGTCGGTCGCCCCACACGCCGAGATCGTCGCTGTGGACGCCTCATCGGGCATGCTGGCCGAGGCCGCCGCCAAACAGTGGCCGACGACCGTGCGGTTCGTGCACAGCCGCATCGAAGACATCGCCGATGCCGGCGTCGACGGTCCGTTCGACGGCATCCTCGCCGCATACCTGCTGCGCAATCTGGAGGACCCCGACGCCCAACTGCGCACCTTCCGAACGCTGTTGCGGCCTGGCGCGACACTGGCGGTGCACGAGTACTCGGTGCGCGACTCGCGGCTCGCGACCGCGATGTGGAACGCAGTGTGCGCGACGATCATCATCCCGATGGGCAAGCTGCGCAGTGGCGACGCCGGCCTGTACCGCTACCTGCGACGCAGCGTCAACGACTTCGACGGCGCGCAGGCGTTCCGAAACCGGATGCAGGCCAACGGCTTCACCTCGGTGCGCAGCGAGACGATGCCCGGCTGGCAGCGCGACATCGTGCACACCTTCCTCGGGGAAGCCCCGCGATGACCGACCCCCGCCGCGCCACCCATCCCGCGCCGCCCGGCCTACCCGATGCGAGTGGGCTGGCGAAGACGCCCCATGTCGTCGTCGTGGGAGCGGGTATCGCCGGGCTGGCGGCTGCGGCGGGGCTGGTCGAGCGCCGGGTCAGCGTCGACGTCATCGAGCGCGAGCCATACCTCGGCGGCCGCGTCGGCGGCTGGACCGACGACGGCCTCGCGATGAACCGCGGCTTCCACGCATTCTTCCGGCAGTACTACAACCTGCGGGACCTGTTGCGGCGCATCGACTCCGGGCTCGGCATGCTGACCCCGGTCGAGGACTACCCGTTGGTCGACGGGCAGGGCAGGCGCGATACGTTCCGCGGGCTGCCGCGGACACCGCCCCTGAACGCGCTGGCATTCGCGTTGCGCAGCCCGACGTTCCGGCTGCGCGACCTGGCCCGGCTCAACGCGAGGGCCGCCGCGCCGTTGGCCGCGGTATCGGTTCCCGACATCTATAAGCGGCTGGACCACGTCGACGCCGACAGTTTCCTTCGCGACATCAACTTCCCAGACGCGGCAAGGCATCTGGCATTCGAAGTGTTCTCGCGCAGCTTCTTCGCCGAACCCGCCAACCTGTCGGCGGCCGAGCTGGCCACCATGTTCCACATTTATTTCCTCGGCTCCAGCGAGGGCTTGATATTCGACGTGGCCAACGCCAACTTCGATGTGGCGCTGTGGAATCCACTGCGAGAGTACTTGGAGGTGCGGGGCGCCCGGTTCCACACCGGGCACTCGGTGACCGCGGTGACCACCGATCCGGGCCTGCGGGTGCACTGCCACGGCGGTGCGGATTTCGAGTGTGACGGTGTCGTGCTGGCGACCGACGTGGCAGGCCTTCAGCGCATCGTCGCCGGCTCGCCCGGCGTCGGAGACGCGGACTGGCGCGCGCGCATTGCGGGGCTCGGCATCGCACCACCGTTCGTGGTGCAACGGCTGTGGCTCGATCGGCCCGTGCGGGCCGACCGGTCGGCGTTCCTCGGGACAGGCGGGCGGCCGCCGCTGGACAATGTCAGCGTGCTCGACCGCTATGAACTCCAGGCCGCGGAATGGTGCCGCCGCACCGGCGGCTCCGTCGTCGAACTGCACTCCTACGCGGCCACGGACGGCCCTGACGGCTTACGGGACCGCATGCTCGCCCAGCTTCACGCGCTGTACCCGGAAACCGCGCAGGCGGGCATCGTCGAGGAGCGGGTGCTCTATCGCGACGACTGTCCGCGGTTCGCGCCAGGCGACCATGCGGCACGGCCGACCGTCGCGACCCCGCATCCAGCCGTCGCACTCGCAGGCGACGGCATCCGGATCGACCTGCCTGTGGCCTTGATGGAAAGGGCCGCGACGACGGGCTGGTCGGCGGCCAACCGCCTACTGACCCACTACGGAGTAGCCGGGCACACCTTGCACACGGTGCCGACCGAGGGCAGGTCCGGTGCCCTGCGGCGGCTCGCACAACGGGAAAGGCTGTTGGCGCGATGAGCATGCTGGCCGGACTCAAGTCGCGATTGGCGAAAACCTCGCCGTTCCAGGTTCTTCCGCGCGCGCAGTGGGCGGTTCAGCGCCCCACGTACCAGGACGCCCAACCCGGGATCATCGATGCCGCGCTGAACCGCTCACAGAGCCGACCCAGTGGCAACTGGTATGCGTTCGCCTCGAGCGACGCGATTCGTAAGCGCCCACTGGGCACGTCGGTCGCCGGGCTCGAGATCGTGGCATGGCGCGGCAAGGACGGCGGCCTGCACGTAGGCCCCGGCACCTGCCCTCACCTCGGCGCCGACCTGGCGACGGGGACGGTGGACTGCGGCGCGCTGATCTGCCCGTGGCACGGCCTCCGGCTCGAGGGCGGCCGCGAGTTCGGCTGGAAGCCCTTCCCCGCGTTCGACGACGGGGTGCTGGCCTGGGTGCGGCTGGACCACATCGGCGGCGAGCAGCCCACCGATGAGCCGATCGTGCCCGCGCGACCCGACGAACCCCGATTGCACGCCGTCACTCGGCTGGTCGGCACGTGCGAGCCAAGCGACATCATCGCCAACCGACTCGATCCGTGGCACGGCGCCTGGTACCACCCGTATTCGTTCGCGCAGCTCGAGGTGCTCGCAGCGCCGCCTGCCGACACCGACCTTCCCGACGACCAGGACCGGTTCCTGGTTCCGGTGACATTCCACATCGGGCGCATCGGTGTTCCGGTGATCGCGGAATTCACCAGCCCCGAGCTGCGCACCGTCGTCATGCGGATCATCGACGGCGAAGGGGCGGGCAGCGTCGTCGAAACGCACGCCACTCCCGTCGGCGCGGGACCCGACGGGTTGCCACGCAGCGCGGTCATCGAGGCCGTCGTCGCCCATTCCGACCGCCCCGGTTTCGTGCACGCCCTGCGCGGACGGCCGTTGATAACGCCGTTCATGCGGCAAGCCGCAACCCGGCTGTGGCGCGACGACCTGGCCTACGCCGAACGGCGCTACCGGGTGCGCACCCGCTAGCTATAGCTAGGACGCGACCGCGATATCGGCTTTGTCCGCGTAGAACGCGACGTGCCCTGCGATGTCGGCTACCGCGGGATACGGCTGCTCGTAGGTCCAGATCGCGTCCTCGACGGTGTCGCCCGCGGCGGTCGTCACGGTGTAGTAGCTGGCGTCGCCCTTGAAGGGGCAGTACGTGGTGGTGTCGCTGGACGTCAGCACGGTCTGTACGACGTCGCTGCGCGGGATGTACTGCACAGCGGGGTACGTCGACTCCTGCAGCGTCAGCGCGTTGTCCGTTTCCGCGACGACCTCCCCGTTGATCCGCACAGTCACGTGCTTGCCGGTCGGTTCGACCGTGATCGGGTGGTTGGCGGTGGGCTGAAGTACTGGTCGATCACTCATAGTTGAGCCAACGCGGCGAACGTCACACCTGTTCCGCACTCACTAAAGCGTGTCGAACAACTAGTGTTCGGCACCGCCCTTCTCGGGCGTCGTCGGTTCAGGCTGCGGGTGCGGCGTGAACGTCGGTTCCCGCGTCTTTCGGGCTAGTTTCGCCAACACGAGGGTGTTGGTCAGCGCCATCCCGTCGGCGGGCTTTGGTGGCCCGGCCCCGTTGCTTGGGGGTCCGGGGTTCGGTTGAGGCTTCGTACTGGTGGGTGTGACCCCAGTGAGCGAGATTCGCCGCGGCGTTGGTGTCCCTGTCGGCGGTATGTCCGCAACTGCAGGTGAACACTCGATCGGCCAGCGTCATCTCGCGGTTGACTACCCCGCACTCGGGGCATAGGCGGGTCGAGGGATACCAGCGATCCGCTTCGACAAGTTGGCCGCCGCGCCAGCCCTGCTTGTAGGCGAGGATCCGGGCGAACTCTGACCAGCTGGCATCGGAGATGGCCCTGGCGAGGCGGTGGTTGGCCAGCATCCCCGCCACGTTGAGGTTTTCGATGACGAGCCGGTCGTGGGTCTTGACCAATTCGTTGGATACCTGATGCAGGAAATGGCGGCGCACGTTGGCAACGTGATGGTGATGCCGGCCCAGCCGGGCGGCGGCAGCCTTGCGGTTGTGTGATCCTTTCTTCTTGCGTAACAACGACTTTGACAGCCGTCGTTGCTGTTTGAGCCCCGTGGACAACGCCTTGGGAGCGTCACTGATGCGGGTGACCTCGGTGCCCTCGACGGTAGCGGCCACCAGGAACGCCGACAGGCCGCGGTCCACACCCACCCAACCGCTGCCAGCGTCAGGTCGGGTCCGGTGTTGGTGGTTGATGTGTAGGTCGGCGGCCTCGACGTTCAGTGAGATCCACCACCGGCCTCCGTGGCAGCTGATGGTGGCGAACAGGATTTTCGCCCGGTTCTTGGCGATCATGCGCCGCAACCGGCGGGTGTCATCATGCACTCTGATCGGCCCGATGCCGGGCAGCGTGACCGACCGAGGCCGGTTGTTGTCACCGACGCGGATCGCCGCCGGTTTGCCCTTGGAGTGCTTGTTGCGCAGCCGAAACGACGGAATGTCACCGGTCTTCTTCTTGAAGTGTGGGAACCCGACCCGTTTGCCTTTGCGCTTACCGGCGCGTGAATTCGACCACGCCGACAATCCCTTACCGAGATCGACGGCGGCTTCCTCGAACACCTGCTGGCACACCTCACGCCGCCAGGGCAGGCCTGTCGCCAGCACTTCGGTGGCGCCGTCGGCATCGACGGTGAACGCCCGGCCGGCATCCGCGGTGTTCTTCCATGCGTTGAACGCGTTGATCAGATCAAACCCCGTCCACGGCACCTGGACACCGGCATCGGACTTGCGTTGGGTGAGGGCGGTTTTCACGATCCGTAGGCACTGGTTGAACGCAAACCGGGACGCCCCGGCATGGCGGGCCAGCACTTCGTACTGCTCGTCCGTCGGATCGAGACAGAACCGGAATGTGGTGTGGCGAGCCATCGCTGATCACCATCTCACACGCCACCGACAGACCAGCGGCGATGTGTCGGTACGTGTGCTCACGATCGGTCGTCATGTAACCAAAATCCGGTGGTTCGGCGGCGCCGGTACCGCTCCGACCTGTCTGATACCCGCCTGGGCGCGCATCGCCCGCTTCCTCGTCCCCAGGCACCGCAAGGGTGGGCGACCCTGCCCACCTGAACGCTGGCGCGAATACCTCGACGCCATGCTGTACGTGTTGCGCACCGGATGCGCGTGGCGCCATCTGCCCCACGACCTCACCGTGTCCTGGTCGGCCGCTCACAAACACTTCCTGCGCTGGTGCCGCAACGGCACCTGGGCCCGAATCCTTACCACGGTCCGCGGCGAAGTCCGCACGCGTTCTGGCTGGCGTAGACGGCCCACCGCGGCGGTCGTGGATTCCTCCAGCGTCAAGGCGTCCCCGGTGACCGGGCCGCGCGGCTTCGACGGCGCGAAGAAAATCGACGGTACCAAACGGCACGTCCTCGTCGACTCTGCCGGTGTCCTGGTCGCCGCGGTCGTCACCCCGGCCGACGTGCAGGACCGGCCCGCATTCCCGAAGCTGCTGCGCAAGGCCAAACGGATCGCGCCGACCATCAGCCACGTATCGGTCGACAAGGGCTACACCGGCCAGACCTCACCACCGCCGCAGTCAAAGCCGGTGTCACGGTGGACGTGGTGTCGGGGCCGAAACCCGGCCACGGGTTCATCGTCCAACCCCGCCGCTGGGTCGTAGAACGTACCAACGGCTGGATCAACCACCGCCGCCGCCTCGACCGCCACCACGAAATCACCCTCGCCGCCCCGAAGGATTCCTCTACCTCAGCCAGATCGCCCTACTGCTACGACGACTCGACCGCAACCAGTTGTTCGACACGCTTTAGGGACGCCCGGCGATCTTGTCGGCGACGACGGCGATCGGTGATGTCGTCGAACGTCCGCGTGCCTCGTGCCAGTCGGCCACCTTGTAGGCCAGGTACATGCTGCGCACACCCAGCCAGCGCAGCGGTTCGGGCTCCCACGTCGGCGATTGGTGGCCGACCCAGGGCAACTCGGTCAGCGGACTGGCCTGGTCGAGAACAAGGTCGGCGAGCGTGCGGCCGGCCAGGTTGGTCGCGGTGACGCCGTGGCCGACATAGCCACCGGCCCAACCAAGTCCGGTGGACTTGTCGAGGGCGATGCCGGCCGACCAGTCCCGCGGCACCGCGAGCACACCGCACCAGCCGTGCGCGATCCGCACGTCGCGGATCTGAGGCAGCACAGCCCGCAGCGTCTCCGTCAGGTGTGTGATCGTGCGCTCGGGCACGACCCCGTCCTTGTCGGTGCGGGAGGCGTAGCGGTAGGGCACGCTGCGGCCGCCGATCGCGATGCGGTTGTCGATGGTGCGCTGGGCGTAGAAGAAGCCGTGCGCGGTGTCGCCGACGGTCTCGCGGCCTGCCCAGCCGATGGTCTCCCACAGGTCGTCACCGATCGGTTCGGTGGCGATCATCGAGCTGTTCATCGGCAGCCAGCGGCGCCGCAGCCCAGGCAGCGCGGCGGTGAACCCCTCGGTCGCGCGCAGCACGATCGGCGCGCTGACGGTTCCGTGCGCGGTGACCGCCTTTCCGCGCGTGATGTCGGTGACGGGCGACTGCTCGTAGAGGTCGACGCCGAGCCGCTCGACAACGTCGGCAAGCCCGCGTGCGAGACGGGCAGGCTGGATTCGGGCGCAATGCGGATTGTGGTAGGCGGCGACCACGCCGTCGAACCGGATACGTTCGGCCGCTTCGGCTTTCGACAGCACCGCGATGCCGTCGACCTTCCAGCTGAGCTCCTCCTCGGCCTCTGCGGCCAACCGCTGCGCCTGGGCGGCGTTGCGGGCGATCTGCAGGTTGCCGCCCTTGACGATGCCCGCGTCGATGCTTTCGGAGGCGGCGACGTCGATCACTTCGTCGATGGCTTCGTTCAACGCCCGCTGCCAGGCCACCACCCCGTCGCGGCCGTGCTGCGCGGCCATCCTGTGGCGATCCGCGGGAACCAGGCCGGACAGCCAGCCGCCGTTGCGGCCGGACGCACCGAAGCCTGCGAAGCGCGCCTCGAGGATGGCGATCCGCAGCGACGGGTCGGCCCGCTTCAGGTAGTACGCCGTCCACAAGCCGGTATAGCCGCCGCCGACGATGCACACGTCGGCGGCGCGGTCGCCCGGCAGCGCTGGGCGGTATGCAGGCAGTTCGTCGTACCAGTTCGAGACTCGGCCGTTGATCGTGGGCACCGAGTGATTCTGGCAGGCCTGTCAACTTGTCAGAGGCCCGGCGCATTGTGGCGGTAGCCATTCGAGAAAGGACCGCCATGTGCTGGCAATGCGACCACCCCAACGCCACCGTCGACGACTACCTCGATGAGCTGCGCAGGACCATGCGGGAGCACGGGTGGGCGGTGCAGTACGTCGAAAGCGACCGAACCCCATTCGGATACACCGTCGGTCTGCACGATTGCGGACTACCCGAACTGCTGATCACCGGCGTGTCCGCACAGCGCGCGGAGCGCCTGCTGAACACCGTCGCCAGGGACATGATGGACGGCAAAGCCCTGTCGCCGGGTCAGAAGATCGCGGTGCGTTCGGGTCCGCTGGTCGAGGCCGTCGAGGTCGCCAACCCGGACGCGCACATGACGTGGGCGGTGGCGTTCGGCGGTCCAGAGGTGCGGGCGCTGCAGCTGGTGTGGGCGGACGGTCGCGGACGCTGGCCGTGGGCCGCCGCGTTCAGCGACGGCAGGGGCAGACAGCCGGTGCTCGGAGTTCGTGCTCAGAAGGCGTAGCGGTGGTACTGCGCCATATAGCGCAGCTTCGACGACACCGACATCACCCTGGCCATCACCCGGTACGGCCACGACACCTCCGCGAAGGCCGCGGAGTCGAACGGTGACTCCCACGCCAGCAGCCGCACGCCGGGCACGGCCTCGAGGATGTCGGCTGGTCCGTCGATGCCCCAGTACAGCGTCGCCCCCGCGCGCTTCACCACGGCGTTGGTCCACTGGGCCTTGATGCCGAACCGGCTGAACGCGTCGAACTGCAACTCTCCCGACGGGGCGTGCTCGACGATCCTGCGAAACAGCGCGACGCCGTCCTGCTCGGTGAGGTACATGGTCAGCCCCTCGCCGATCATCAGCATCGGCCGGTCGGCAGGGATATCGGCCAGCCAGGCCGGGTCGGTGACGGACGCCGCGACGATGTGGCAGTGCTCGCGTGCAGGAAAGAGTTGCCTGCGCAGGTCGGCGACGTCGGGATAGTCGACGTCGTACCACTCGACGCTCGGGTCGGGGTCCAGCCGGTAGTAACGGCTGTCCAGACCGCACCCGAGGTGCAGCACGATCGCCTCGGGGTGCACGGCCAGGAACTGCCGTGCCCATTTGTCGAAGTGTGCGGACCGGGTGGTCACCGACGGCGACGTTCGCGCCGTGATGGTGGTCTTCGTCCAGTCGTAGTCGATTCGGTCGACGATGTCGCGGGCCCACCGATCGCCGAGGATCGGCTTCTCCAGATCAGCGTCGAGCGCTTTCGCGTAGAACGTGGCCAACATCGTCTGCGGCGCCCCGGACAGGTCGACGTTGATCTTCTCGGTCACGCCATTCGAGGCTAGTCCCGCCTAGCCCGCCTTGCTCTTGCGCCTCGCATCGCGCAGTCCGGCCCAGAACCGTGCCGCCTCGCGAATGGACTCCTCCACCGGACTTGGCTCCCAACCCAATTCGCGCCGCGCCTTCGCGCAGTCCACCGGGGCTTCCGCGCGCATCAACCGCAGCGACGCCAGCGAGAGTTGCTCGTCAGTGCCGCGCAGTCTGGCCTTGGCGGTACCCATGGCCGCCAGGCCGTACGACATCGCCAGCGGGATCGACTTGGCGGGCGCAGGCATCCCGGCTGCCTCTGCGGCGATGCGGACGACCTCGGCATTGGTGATCATCTTCTCCGAGATCAGGTATCGCTCACCGACGCCGCCCTTCTCGGCGGCGAGAATCATTGCGCGCGCGGCATCGTCCACGCCGACGGCCTCCAGCTCGATGCCCTTCATCACGAACGGCAGCTTGCCGAACGCCGCGCCCGCGATGATCGCGCCGTGCGGGGTGCGGCCCCAGTCGCCGCTGCCGTATGTGGTGGACACGCACATCGCGACCGTAGGCAGGCCGTGTTCGCGCGCGTACCGCAGCACGAGCTCTTCCGCCTGGACGCGCGACCGCACATATGGCGTCAGCCCACGGTCGACGATCACGTCGTCCTCGGTGGCGACCCTGCCCCGCTTACGGCCGACGGTGACGTAGCTGCTGGTGAACACAAAGCGTTGCAGGCCTGCGTCTTTCGCGATCTCCAGCACATTGCGCGTGCCTTCCACATTGGTGTGGAACAGCGGCGCCGGGTCCTTCAGCCAGCCGCGGGTGTCGACGACGCAGTAGTAGACGATGTCGCAGCCGGCCATCGCGTCACGGAGCACATCGTTGTTCCAGATGTCCCCGACGAACCGCGTGGTCTTCAGATCGTCGATGCCGATCGTGTTGGCGCCGTCGCGCGCCATCACCCGCACGTCCTCGCCGTCGTTGACGAGCTGACGGGTGACATGGCTGCCGAGAAATCCGTTGGCGCCGATAACGAGAACGGTCATTTTGCACCCTTGTCTTTTGTGCTCCTCACGTCCGCGCCGTCTTTTGTGCTCCTCACGTCCGCGCCGTCTTTTGTGCTCCTCACGTCCGCGCCGTCTTTTGTGCTCCTCACGTCCGCATAATGCTGCTTCATCCAGGCCGCCGCCTCAGCAGGCAGGGTGCCGAGTTCCTCGGCCTTGCGGCACCACTTCACCGTCGCCGACACGAACCGCAGCGGGTTGTAGATGTCCTCCTGGCGGCACCACTGCCCGTCGCCCGCATAGGTGATGATCGAGATGTTCGTCGCGCTGATGATCGTGCCGTCGCCGGGGTCGCGCATCGGGTTGTCCAATTCGCAGATGATCCGCCCGGTCGGCTCGTCGATCACCGACCACAGCGACGGGAACGCCGTCATGTAGCTGCCGGGGAATGTCTCCATCGTCTTCCAGATCCACGACCGCACCTCTTCGCGACCGCGCATGGTCCCCGCAGCATGCTCGACGTAGACGATGTCCGGACTGTACTGCTCGACCCAGGGATCCCAGTCGCGGGTCTGGGCCGCCCGGTCTACGGTCTGTTCGAACTTCGCGAATGCCTCTGCCAGCTCGTCTCGCGTGAACACCTTGCTCGCCACCTGGAGAACTAGAACACGTTCTAGGTGGATTTGTCGAGCGTGGTCAGTAGGTGGCCAGCACCTTGCGGTCGCCGAGCGGCGCTTTGAGCGGCACTTCGACCGTCGCGAATACCGCGAACATCGCACACGCCTTCCCGACTGCCCCAGGGGGAACGCCCGCATCCACATTCACGATGACGGTCGTGTCCGTCTCCTTGGCGCTGGGATGCACCCCGTGACATTCGGGCGCACCGGACATGAAGTGCACGTCGAGGGCGTTGGGGTTGGGGCTGCGGCTCCATGACGCGATGTGGGCCGGATATGCCTTCACGATCGTCGGATCGTCCTTGAACACCATGCCTGCGGCGTCGCCAGGTGACACCTCGGGCGGTGTGACGGTCATCGGCTCGGCGGCCGCCACCGGGACGCCTGCGACCACGGCGGACAGGCCGATCGCGGCCATCGTGAGTACTGCGCGCATGTGTCCACGATAACGGGCCTGAACTGGATTAATCGACCGGCGTATACCGTTATAGGAGCGCTATGAAAAGTGACTACCACAAGAATCCCGAAGCGGTCGGTGCGCTGTCACCGGAGCAGTACCACGTCACCCAGAAAAACGGCACCGAGCGGCCGTTCACCGGCGAGTACTGGGACAACCACGAACCCGGCATCTACGTCGACGTGGTTTCCGGCGAGCCATTGTTCGCATCGGTCGACAAGTTCGACAGCGGCAGCGGTTGGCCGAGCTTCACCAAGCCGATCGAGCGCGACAACGTCGTGGAGAAGCGCGACTTCTCCCACCTGATGATCCGCACCGAGGTGCGCTCGGCACACGGCGACAGCCACCTCGGCCACGTATTCACCGACGGCCCGAAGGCCGACGGTGGGCTGCGGTACTGCATCAACTCCGCGTCACTGCGGTTCATCCACCTCGACGACCTCGAGGCGGAAGGATATGGGCCATACCGGCAGCTGTTCTTTCAATGAGGAGGCACAGGCATGAGTGAGTACAAGAAGGCGATCCTGGCCGGCGGCTGCTTTTGGGGCATGCAGGACCTGATCCGCAAGCAGCCCGGCGTCGTCTCGACGCGCGTCGGCTACACCGGCGGCGAGAACGCGAACGCCACCTATCGGAACCACCCGGGCCACGCCGAGGCGATCGAGATCGTCTACGACCCGGCGCAGACCGACTACCGCGGACTGCTGGAGTTCTTCTTCCAGATCCACGATCCGACGACGAAGAACCGGCAGGGCAACGACGTCGGCACCAGCTACCGGTCGGCGATCTTCTACACCGACGACGAGCAGAAGCGCGTTGCGCTGGACACCATCGCCGATGTCGAGGCGTCCGGGTTGTGGCCGGGCAAGGTCGTCACGGAGGTGACACCCGCCAGCGACTTCTGGGAGGCAGAGCCCGAGCACCAGGACTATCTGGAGCGCATGCCGTGGGGCTACACCTGCCACTTCCCGCGGCCGGACTGGAAGCTGCCCAAGCGGGCTAAACAGGAAGCTTAGCGCCCGTGCGCGCGTAGCTGATACAGCCCGTGCGTGACCGAAACGGTTTGGCCGGCTTCATCTTTGACCACAGCGTCGAGGGTGAAGTCGGCTTTTCCCTTTTCGGCCGCCTCGGCCTCGATGCGCGCGATCTCGTCCTCGTCGAGGCTGGTCTCCGCTCGCAGGTCACTGCGGGCCATCCCGGTGAACTTGATGTCCACGCCCTTCACCAGCGGGTAGTACTTGGCGGTGTCGAACGTGGCGAACGCGATGACGCCACCGAGCATCTCGGCGACCGTGAACTGCACGCCCGCGTACACGACGCCGAAGTGGTTACCGTTGCCCTCTAACGGGACCGAGGCGACGGCGTGGCCGCGGCCCGCCTCGACCACCCTGATACCCATTTTGTGCACCGGCGGGATGGTGGCTTCCATCGCGCCGTTCATCATGTCGACGAGGTTGGTCACAACCTGTAGAGACTACTTGCGGCGGTGCATCACGACCCGGCCGCCGTCCCTCGGAGTGTAGGCGATACCGCGGAAGTGCATCTTCTCGTCGCGGGCGTTGTCGGTCTCGATGACGAAGTGCCGCAGGATCGTTCGCAACACCACATCCATCTCGGTGTTGGCGAACGCCGCGCCCAGACACCGCCGGGTACCGCCGCCGAACGGCACCCATGCGAACGCAGGCGGCCGGTTGCCGACGAAGCGATACGGGTCGAACCGCTTCGGATCCGGGAAAAGTTCGGCGTTCTCATGCAGATCCGCCAGGCTGATCACGATGTTGTGGCCCTTCGGAAGATTCCACTCGCCGAGCTGGAAGCTGGGCGACGCGACGTTTCGGCCCGCGAAGTCGATCACCGTTCTGGCTCGCTGGATCTCGAGAATGGTCGCCTGTCGCAGCTCGCTGCCATCGGCGTCGACCTCTTCGACGAGTTTGGCCACGACGTCGGGGTGACGTCGAAGCCGTTCGAACGCCCAACCCAGCGTCGATGCGGTGGTCTCGTGACCCGCGCCGACCAGTGTCAGCAGTTCGTCGGCGATGTCCTGACGCGACATCGCGCTTCCGTCCTCGTACCTGCTGCGCATCATCAGCGCCAGGATGTCGGTCCGGTCGTCGAAATACGGGTCGGCCTCAGCCTTGTCGATCAGGGTGAAGACCGTGCGGTCGAAGTTCCGCCGAAACTCGTCCATTCGGGCCCACGGGCCGAACCGCTTCAGCCGCAGCGGCGGCTCGGGAAGCGTGGCCAGCCGCGACCCCAGCTTCGCGAACGGCGGGATGATCCCGCGCAGGTAGTCGAGTTCGACACCGTCTGCGCCGAACACCGTTCGCAGGATCACGTTCAGCGTGATCCTGTTCATCGGCTCGAGTGTCCGAAACTCCTCGCCCTGCGGCCAATTCGCGCTCTCGCGCAGCGTCTCTTCCTCGATGACCTTCTCGTAGTTCTTGATGCTCTGGCCGTTGAACGGCGGCGCGAGCAGCTTGCGCCGGGTGCGGTGCTCGCCCCTGTCCAGTGCGAAAATCGAACCGGGTCCGAAGATCCTGCTGAGGTTGGGCTTGACGTTGGTCAGGTCGTCGGTGCTCGCCATGAAGACCGTGCGGATCAGCGCGGGGTCGGAGACAAGCACGGTTTTGCCGAAGAACGGGAGGTTGAGTTCGATCACCCGACCGTTGCGCTTGTACGCCTTGGTCACCATCAGGCGGCGAAATCCCGCGAAGGCGAAACCCTGAAGCGCCTTCGGCACCGGCAGAGCGGGCGGACGCTTGATGGGTTGGTCCGTCGATGGGTCCTGTTCGACGACGTTGGCCGTCTCGGTCATGGGTGTTCACTCCCAACCAGTCTGTGGTACCGCTTCGTACCGCTAGATTTCTCAACACGGTACTCTGCGGTACCGTGATGTGACAAGCTTTCATTGTGAAGTTCGGGAGGATTGGTAGCCGTGACCGTCACTGACAACTGGCAGCCTGCCGTCGGCGACGACGCGGCCAGCCCGTTTCGGCGCCGGTTGCTCGACGGCCTCGCGGATTCCATCGGCGAGCGGGGCTACCGCGATTCCACCGTGGCCGACATCGTCCGGCACGCCCGAACCTCCAAGCGCACCTTCTACGGCGAGTTCTCCAGCAAGGAAGAGTGCTTCGTGGAACTGCTGTGGAGCGGCAACCAGGAGATGATCGTGAAGATTCGCGGCGCGGTCGATCCCGAGGCCGACTGGCGCGAACAGATCCGTCAGGCGGTTCACGCCTGGGTGGCCGATATCGAGGCGCGCCCGGCGGTCAATCTGAGCTGGATTCGCGAGCTACCCGCACTCGGCCGCGACATGCGCGAAATGCAGCGCCGGGGCATGGCGGGAATCATCGACATGTTCATCGACGTCAGCACCAACCCCGGGTTCCGGCGCGCGGGCATCGCGCCCATCACCCAGCAGATGGCGGTCCTATTGTTCGGCGGCCTGCGGGAGCTGAGCGCCCTGACGGTCGAGGACGGCGCCGACGTCCGGGACATCGTCGATACCGCGGTGGCGGGTTCGATCGCCATTCTCGGCGCCGGGCGCGCCGGCTAACTGAGCATCAAGCGGGCCGACTTCTCCAGACGGTCGGCGATGTCGGCGTAGGTGCCGTATCCCATCCCGGCCCGGACCAGGGCGCCTGCGTACAGCAGCTCCAGCGACTCGATCACATCCGGATCGCGATCCGAGCCGAGCGCGGCCACCAGCCGGTCATGGATGTCGCGGCCGATGCGAAGCCGCAGCACCTCGACGTCCGGATCCCTGCCGAGCAGCGCACTCGTGACCGCACCGGCGAACTCCGGGTCGTCGGCCACGAGCAGTGCGATGTGCCGCAACACGTCGATGACGCGGCTGGCCCCATCGTCGGACGCATGGTCGGCCAGCGGTGCCGCCGCGAGCTTGCGCCAGAACACCTCGGCGACCAGATGCTCCTTCGACGAGAAGTAGGTGTACGCGGTCGCCGCGCCAACGCCCGCCTCGGCGGCCACCCGCCGCACAGTCAGCGCGGCGAATCCGTCACGCGAAAGAAGTTCGACCGCAGCCTTTCCCAGGCGGTCGACGGTGTCGGCCTGTTTGGCGGTCAGACGGCGCCGGGTCGACTCCAGGACCTGATCGGACACGTGTCCGGACGGTACTACAAGCCCCCTACACCAGCAACGGTAAGTTGGTCCGCGATGAGCGACACCGACACCGCCCTACCCGCAGCGGCCGCCCGCCTTTTCGAGCTGGCCGACCAAGTCACCGGCTTCATGCCCGCCGACGAGGGCCGCGCGCTCTACGACGCGGCCGTCGCCTATCTCGGCGACGGCGTCGGTGTCGAGATCGGCACATACTGCGGCAAGTCGACCGTGATGCTGGGCGCCGCGGCGCAGCAGACCGGCGGAGTGCTCTACACGATCGACCACCACCACGGCTCCGAGGAACACCAGCCCGGCTGGCAGTATCACGACTCGTCGATGGTCGACGCGGTCACCGGACTGTTCGACACGCTGCCCGCGCTGCGGCACACGCTCGACGCCGCAGGCCTTGACGAGCACGTCATCGCCGTCGTCGGCAAGTCCGTCGTCGTCGCACGGGGCTGGCGAACACCGTTGCGGCTGTTGTTCATTGACGGCGGTCACACCGAGGAGGCCGCACAACGCGACTTCGACGGCTGGGCCAGGTGGGTCGACGTCGGCGGCGCGCTGATCATTCACGACGTCTTCCCGAATCCCGACGACGGCGGTCAGGCGCCGTTCCACATCTACCGCAGGGCGCTCGACACCGGCGCCTTCCGCGAGGTTGTCGCGATGGGATCGATGCGGGTGTTGGAGCGGACGTCGGGCACCGCAGGCGAACCGCTCTAGACGTCAGCGACCGCGGCTGGTCGCGCAGGCGCAGTCGAACTCGCCCTCGAGACCGCGCGGCAGGTCGGCGCCGCGGAAGATGCCGCTGCCCGCCGTCGTCGACGACAGCGCATCGGCGGCCAGGATCATCGCGCCACCCGTCCATGTGGTGCGCTCCTCCGGCCAGCGCTTGCCGTCGGCGAACACCAGGCCGGTCCAGTACGAACCGTCCTCTTCCCGGAGGTGGTGCATGGCGGCGAACTGCTCACGGGCGCGGCTGCCCTGACCGATGGCGTCCAATGCCATTACCAGCTCGCAGGTTTCGGCCCCGGTGACCCACGGACGGTCGTCGACACAGCGGATGCCGAGGCCGGGTACGACGAAGTCGTCCCACCGCTCGTCGATGCGGGACCTGGCCGCCGCACCGCGCAACGCGCCACCCAGCACCGGGTAGTACCACTCCATCGACCACCGGTCCTTGCACACGAACAGGTCGGGATGGTGGGCGATCGCATGGCCCAGTTGGCCGACGCCCACCTCCCATTCGGGCTGGGGTTCGTCGAAGTAGTCCGCCAGCGCAAGTGCGCATCGCAGGCTGTGGTAGATGCTCGCGCAGCCAGTGAGCAGCGCGTCAGGTTCGGGGCCGGAGTCGCTTCTGGCCCAGGCGATCTCGCCACCCGGCCGCTGCAGGTCGAGCACGAAGTCGACGGCCTTGCTGACCACCGGCCACATATCCTCGGCGAATCGCCGGTCGCCGGTGATCAGCACGTGGTGCCAGACCCCGGTGGCGATGTAGGCGCAGAAGTTGCTGTCGCTGTTGGCGTCCTCGATGACGCCGTTGCGCAGCTGGATCGGCCACGAGCCGTCGGCCCGCTGGTTGTCCCTGCACCAATCGAACGCTGCGCGTCCGGGTTCCAGCAGCCCCGCGGCCGTCAGCGCCATCGCGTTCTCGACGTGATCCCACGGGTCGGTGTGGCCCCCGTCGGACCACGGGATGGCGCCGGAGGACTCCTGCGTCCCCGCAATCGACTGGGCGGTCTGCCTGCACTGCGCAGGCGTCAGCACGCCGGGTACGGAGGGGATCTCAGGCAGAAGCACCGGACACCTCCGGCTTCTCGAAGTACAGCGCGACGCTCTTGCCGATGAACGGGTTCAGCACCGACTCCGCCGTCCTGGTCACCCACGGCCTGCTCATCAAGTCCCATACCAGCAGCTGATGATAGGCCTTCACCGCGGGATGGTCCGAATTCGATGTCCCGACAAGGCACTTCAGCCACCAGAACGGTGAGTGCAGGGCATGCGCATGATGCGTGTGCGTGAAGCGCAGGCCGTGCGCGAGGACCTTCCCACGCAGTTCGTCGGCGCGGTAGATCCGGATGTGCCCGCCCTCGTTGGCGTGGTACTCGTCGGACAGCGCCCAGCACACCCGCTCGGGCAGCCACCGTGGCACTGTGATGGCCAGCGCGCCACCCGGTTTGAGAACACGAACCAGCTCGGCGATCGCCTTGTCGTCCGCAGGCACGTGCTCCAGGATCTCGGATGCGATGACACAGTCGAATGTGCCGTCGGCGAAGGGCAAGTCGAGCGCATCGCCCTTGACCGCCTCGGCTCGCGCCGACGCAGGAACCTCGCCCTGGTCCTTCATCGCCTGCAGGATCTCGTCGACGTCGTTCAGGTCGCCGGCATTCTGGTCGAAGGCGATGACGTTCGCGCCGCGACGGAACGCCTCGAAGGAGTGCCGCCCCTGCCCGCAGCCGATGTCGATCACCTTGGTGCCCGCGCCGATCTGCAGCCGGTCGAAGTCGACGGTCAGCATTGGCCTACCCGGGTGCGGGCCAGCTCGTAGACGCTGACGGTCTGTGCCGCAACGGATTCCCAGCTGTACACGTCCAGCGCGCGCTGCCTGCCGTTCGCTCCGAGGCGGCGCAGTTCCAGTGGCGAGTCCAACATCTCTCCGAGCACCGCGGTGAGTTCGTCGACGTCGGCGGGCGTGACCAGCCGTGCGCATTCGCCGTCGGGTCCGACGACCTCCGGCAGCGCACCGGCCCGGCTAGCGACGATCGGCGTGCCGCTCGCCATGGCTTCCACCGCGGGCAGCGAAAACCCTTCGTACAGAGAGGGAATGCATGCGACTTCGGCTGAAGCCAGCAGGTCGGCGAGTTTGGAGTCGGACAGCCCGCTCGAGGTGTGCACGATGTCGGAGATGCCGAGCTCGGCGATCAGCTTCTCGGTCGGCCCGTTGGGCTCCAGCTTGGCGACGAGCTGCAATTCGAGATCGCGTTCGACGCGCAGCCGTGCGACCGCATGCAGCAGATGGCTCACGCCCTTGAGTGGGACGTCCGCGCTCGCGATCGCGATGATGCGGTTACGCACCCGATTCTCCGCGGGCTTGAACAGCGCGGTGTCGACGCCGAGCGGGACGACATGCAATTGATCAGGCGACACCGCGAAGTCCTCGGCGATATCGGCCGCCGACGTCGACGACACGGTCAGCAACTCGGGAAGGTCGCGCGCGACGTCCTTCTGCATCTCGGCGAAGCCGTACCAGCGGCGCACCAGCGGCTTGCGCCACCACCGGGCGGCGACGACGTCCAGCACGCGGTCGCGGGTGATCGGATGGTGCACGGTCGCGACCACCGGCAGACCCAGCCCGGCGATCTTGAGCAGGCCGGTGCCGAGGCACTGGTTGTCATGCACGACGTCGAACTCGGCAAGCCGCTCGGCCAGCAACCGCGCGGCGCGCAGGCTGAACGTCTTGGGCTCAGGGAAGCCGGCCGTCCACGTCGTCAGCAGCTCGAGCAGATCGATCCGGGTCTTGATCTCGTTCGGCCACGGGATGCGGAACGGATCAGGCTCGCGATAGAGATCGAGGCTCGGCACCTTGGTCATCCGCACCCGCGGGTCGAGGCCTTCCGGGTACGGCTGACCCGAGAACACCTCGACGTCATGCCCCAACTCGACGAGCCCGCGGCTCAGATGACGGACATAGACGCCTTGCCCACCGCAGTGCGTCTTGCTCCGGTAGGACAGCAGGGCAACACGCATACTCAGTTCACTCCGGACTTCCGGCCAGCGCCCTCACGGCCGTGACCTGCGGTCCGAGGCGACGACAGGCCACTGGACATGTGTCCAGACTATAGTTTGACGGTCTATCTGACGCAACGCGGCCACCCTGCCTGACTACCACAGTCACGTCTGCACGTCGCGTCGAGCCTGTCGATTCGCGATGGCAGTCATCGGGTATCCACCCCGGTATCCGATCATGAATCGAGGCAGCAAATGTCAGCACGCATCGAAGCCGACTTTGAGATCGCCAACTGGGACGAGACGCCGTTCGACGACGGCGTCGGCGTGTCCAAGCTGACCGAGGCGCTCGTCGCCAAGAACTACTCGGGCGACATCGACGGCACCTCGACGACGAAATGGCTGATGGCCTACGCGCCGGACAAGACGGCGACGTACGTCGGCATCGAACGCATCAAAGGCACGATCGGCGGTAAGCGCGGCAGCCTCGTGCTCATGCACGACGGGGCCTTCGAGGGAGGGGCCGCCACGGCAACGCTGCGCGTCGTGTCCGGCACCGACGAACTTGCCGGGGCATCGGGCAGCGGAAAATTCCGCGCCGACCCGGCCGGTTCGCTCACGCTGGACCTCGACGGCGTTTGATCAACTCAGGCAGGCGGCGGGAATCCGCCCGTTGCCACCGGACCCCAGCGCCGAGGAGTGATCCGGATCAGGCACTTGCCCTGGTCGACCATCGCCTGCCGGTATTCGTCCCAGTCGGGATGCTCACCGGATATCGACCGGAAGTAATCGACCAGCGGCTCGACGGCATCGGGTAGATCGATCACCTCCGCATCGCCGTCGACCTGGACGTAAGGCCCGTTGAATTCGTCGTCGAGCACCGTGACGCTCGCTGTCGGCGTGCGCCGGAGGTTGGCCGCCTTGGCGCGTTGCGGATAGCTGGCGATCACGATGCGGCCGTCGTCGTCGACGCCTCCGCTCACCGGCGAGCTCTGCAGCGAGCCGTCGGCACGAAAAGTGGTGAGCACCATGCGATGTCGAGGACGGATGAAATCGAGCAGTTCGGATAAGCCAACCACGTCTGCGGTGGCATATTTTCTGGCCACCAGGCCAGCCTAGCGATCGGGCGAACGGCCGGTTTTCGATTTTTTGCCCGGCGACGAGGCAAAATGCCATTCCAGCGCTCGCTATGTCTTTGCTCGGTACCTTTATAGGTTATGGCGGAAGGGTCGCCCCGGATGGTTGCCGAGTTGGCGGCAGCGGGGTTCGTCGACGCCGTCGAAATCGGGCGCGGCGGCGGGGGTGTCGTCTATCGCTGCCGTCAGCAGTCACTCGGGCGGAGCGTGGCCGTCAAGGTGCTTGCCTCTGATCTCGACGAGGACGATCGCGAGCGCTTCCTGCGCGAGGGCTATGCGATGGGCAGCCTTTCGGGTCACCCCAACATCGCGAACATCTTGCAGGTCGGTGTGACCGAAGATCATCGGCCCTTCATCGTCATGCCCTACCACGCGGTGGGGTCCCTCGCCGACAGGGTGCAACGAGAGGGGCGCATCCCGTGGCCCGATGTGTTGCGCATCGGAGTGAAGTTGTGCGCGGCGCTGGAAACCGCGCATCGGTCGGCCACCCTGCACCGTGATATCAAGCCGGCGAATGTGCTCGTCAGCGACTACGGTGAGCCGCAGCTGAGCGACTTCGGCACCGCGCGCATCGCAGGCGGATACAAGACCATCACCGGTTACTTCACCGGGACCCTCTCCTACACCGCACCCGAGGTGCTCTCCGGGAAACCGCCGACGGCCGCGGCCGACGTATATTCCCTTGGCGCAACGCTTTACGCGCTGATCGCCGGAAAGGCGCCCCACGAGCGCAAGGCCGATGAGGATCTCATCGCGCACTATATGCGCATCACGTCGTCCCCGGTGCCGGACCTGCGTCCTCAGGGCATCCCCGCCGACCTGTGCGCCACGATCGAGAAGGCGTTGTCCATCGATCCTGTCGAACGGCAAGCGTCGGCCGCAGACCTCGGCCACGAGTTGCAGGCGGTGCAGCGGCACAACGGGTTGGCGGCCGATCCGATGGCGCTCGGCGAGCCCGGCGGAGCGCCGCAGCAGCCGGCGGCCACTCCTGCGCCGCCGTCGTCGCGACCCGTCGCCCACACCGATTCGGGACCCGAGCGTTCCATCCCGGTAGGCCTCCCGATGGCGTCGACGCCGCCGCCGCAGGCGCCCGACCCCCAGATGTTCGCGCACACCTCCTCGGTCAGCGCCTCGAGCCTGCGGTGGCAGCTCCCGAAGCCCGATCCCGCGACGACGACGACGACCGTGACACCGAAGAAGCGGGATCCCAAGCGGCTACTGATCGCATCCGCAGCCGCGTTGGCAGCGCTGGCGCTGGTGATCAGCGGCATCTACCTGATCACATCGTCGCGTGACAACCGCGGAGGGCAACCCGCCGCCGCCCCGAGCCGGCCGACGGTCGAAGCGCAACCCGGCTGGCAGCCGATCGCCGACGCGCGAACCGCCCGCAGCGCAGTGGCGGCAACCCAGGCCGACGGCACCATCTGGGTTTTCGGCGGTATGGGGGCCGACGGCCGCGTCAGCGGACAACACGAGGGCTACGACCCGGCCATCGACAGCTGGAAGGGCGGCGAGGACCTACCCGTTCCCGTGCAGCATGCGATGGCAGTGACGTGGCAGGACACCCCCGTCGTGCTGGGCGGGTGGCGCGCCGACGGCGCCAATCCGAAGGTGGCAACGGACCGGGTGTGGCGGATCGTCAACAGCAGTTGGATCGAGTTGCCGCCGCTGTTGCAGCCACGGGCGGCCGCGGCGGCGGCCGTGGTGGGCGACCGCATCATCGTCACCGGCGGGGTGGACGCGGGCGGCAAGCTGCTGGACACCACCGAGATCTTCGACGGAAGCTCCTGGAAGCTTGGTGCCTCCATCCCGACACCGCGACAGATGTTGGGCGCGGCGTCGGACGGCAAGCTGGTGTACGCCGTCGGCGGCTCCAGCGGGACCGCTGACGTGGCGGCAGTCGAGGCATACGACCCGGCCGCCGACACGTGGACGACCATGCCGGCGCTCCCGCAGCCGCGCAGCGATTTCGGGGTCGCGATCGCCGATGGGCGGTTGGTGGCGGTCGGAGGCATGTCCGCGGGACAAGTCGTCAAGGCCGTGTCCGCGCTCGATCTCACCACCCCGACCTGGACCGACCTCCCCGACTTGGGCACGGCGCGGCACGGCATGGCGGTCGCGGCGGTAGGGAAGTCCGTCTACGCGATCGGCGGGTCGACGGGTACCGCCGACAGCCAGGACACCGCATCGGCGGAAGCGCTGAAGCTGGCACCACGCAAACCCCAGCCGGTATCGCAGTGGCGCTCGCTGCCCGATGCGCCCACCGCGAGGCTGATGACGGCGTGGACGGTGCTCGGCGACGAGATCTGGGTCGCCGGAGGTATGCGGCACGGCGAGACGCTGACAACGGTCGACAGCTACAACCCGCGGACTGGCGAGTGGAAAGCGCAGCCGCCCTTGCCAATTCCCCTGAATCACGCGACAGCGGCGACCTATCACGGGGAGATGGTGGTGATCGGCGGCGCCGAGGACGCCATCGCGTCCGCGTCGAACAAGGTGTTCGCATTCCGCGGGGGAACGTGGACAGAACTTCCCGCGCTGCAACATGCCAGGGCCGCGGCTGCCGCGGCGGTCGTCGACGACAAGCTGGTGGTCGTCGGCGGGCAGGACAACAAGAAGCTCGTGACACAGACCGAGATATTCGATGGGCAGTCCTGGAAGCAGGCTGCCGACATGCCGACCCCGCGTGAACATCTCGCCGCGGTGTCGGACGGCGTCTATGTGTACACAGTGGGCGGGCGGTTCCTGAGCTCCGACGACAACTCGTCTGCCTTCGAGCGCTTCGACCCGGAGTCCGGAAAGTGGGAGAAGCTGGCGAACATGCCGACTCCGCGCGGGAGCTACGGCGCGGCGTTCATCGACGGCCGGATCGTGGTTGTCGGTGGCGAAGAGCCGACGCAGGTGCTATCCACTGTCGAGATGTACGACATCTCCGACGGGAAGTGGACCACGCTGGCGCCGATCAAGACTCCGGTGCACGGGGAGGCGGTGGCTGCGGTCGGCTCGACTGTGTATGCCATCGGGGGCGCTGACCGGCCGACACATGAGGGGCCCGTCGCGACCGTCGAGGCCCTCGACTTCACTTAGTCGCTGTCGCGCAGCTGGGCCCTTGTGACGGCCCCGCGTCGGAGCGCCTCGTTGGCCAACCGCACCCGGCGGTCCCCCTCGGCGGGGATCCGGAACTTGTCGTAGAGGTTCTGCAGATGCTGTTTGACGGCCGCTTCGGAAACGAACATCTCGCTCGCCATCCGCCGAACCGATGCGGGCTCGGGGAACGGGTCGTCGGAAACCAGGGGCCGGCACAGCACCACCAGCACGTCGACTTCACGCCGGGTCAGCCGCGGCGGGAGCTCCATGGTCTGGGCGGACACGGTCTCCTCCTCGCGCCGTCCACCCGGGACGTCCTTGACCTCCCAGTAGAGCATCCGTGACTTGCCGACGCGCACCTCGTCTCCGGTACGCAGCACCCGTTCGGCTTCGATTCGTTCTCCGTTGAGATAGGTGCCGTTGCGACTGCCCAGATCCCGTATCGACCAACCACTGCCGAGGTTCTCGAAGACGGCATGCAGCCGCGAGACGGTGTCGTCGTGCTCGAGCGGCACTCCGTTGGTGGATGCCTTACCGAGAGTCACGCGTTGGCCACTAAGCGGGACCAGCTCACGTCCCGACGGCTTCCAGACTTCCAGGTGGGAAGACATGCAGACCTCCTGTCTAAGCAATCTTGGCCTAGACAGAAGATCCACGGGTGATCCCATCCCTATTTCCATCGGAGTGGCGGCCATGGCCATTCGGGGTGCGCACCGCCGCGGGGCGCCTTCAGGAAAGCCAACCCGAGAACGAAGCCGACGATCAGGTGCCCGATCAAGGTGATTGTGATCGTGGCCGTGTTCAGCGGGAACATCATCTCCTCGCCCCGAGGAGCCAGCGCGACCGTCGCGATCAGCCCGGTCCAGGTCGGGAAGACGGCGAAGGCCGCGGCGACGAGCGCTGCCTTCACATTCGACCAGCGGTCGATGCCCAGCGCGAAGGCGACGACGAAGGCGACACCGAGGCCGCCGCCGTCGCCGATGTAGCGCCAGACGTAGCCGACCGCTGCACTGCCAGTGGTATCCGGTTCGCCGGTGACCCACGACCCCATCACGGGGATGAAGTCGCCCATCAACCCGAGCACGTGCACGGCGAACAGCCGGGCCCCGTCGTAGACGATGCACGCCACCATTCCGGCGATGAGACCGCGTCCGACGATCATGTCGATCCGGTGCGGCGCAAACACCATGAAGGTGGCGAGCACGGCGGTCAGTGCGATGACGACGACGGACGTGGTGCTCTGTGGCACCAATCCGAACACGTCAACCGAGATTCCGAGGATCGGCATCGATGCGAGCAGGAGCACCAACAGGATTCGCGCGATCGCTCACTTGCTGGGCCGGTGCTCGACCGAACGCGGGATGCGGTCCGCGATCGCGCTCGGCAGCGGCTTGACCGCGAGGTCGACGACGCGCTCGCGCACGGTCTTTGTGTCGTAGGCGCTGATGGCCTTCGGCAGCGGCTTCGTCGGCAGCGAGGCAAGGTCCACACGCACTGTCTTGGCGTCGACAGGGCGCATCCGCACTGTCCGGTCTGTGGCAAGCATGAGACTTCCTTGATTCGATGGGGTTCGATTTCATACTCGCGATCAGGCCGCGAACCCGTAATCGCCTGCAAGCCAGGTTTGCACCCTGAAAGGGAAGAGTTTCCTATCCGTCAGGTAAGGATCTCGCCAAAGTAGCGGCCGCCCGAAAGACGAGTAGTTCACCACTCGTGGCATGCGGCCGCAGCGTTCATAGCGTTTGCGGTGTCAAATTCCCCCGCGCGTCCGAAAGGACCACAGATGTCCATCACGATGCACACCGTCGCGAAGGCGAACACCCGGATCATCCGGCTGCAAGGAGGCGGCCTGCGCTTCCTGGACGCCCACGAGATCCCGCAAAAGGACTTTCAAGTCGTCACCCGGCCGTTCCAGGGCTTCGACACCACACAGCATTGGCGAATCACCGACACCGGCAACGGGAGCACCATTCAGCAGGTCAGCAGCGGCCGCTTCCTCGACGCGCATGAGATCGAGGAGCTGGATTTCCGCGTCGTGACCCGCCCCGAACAGGACAACGACACGCAGCTCTGGCACATCCAGGACTTCGGCGGTGGCTTCATCACGATTCAGCAGGTGAGCAGCGGCCGGTTCCTCGAGGCCATGCTCGATGGCGACTTCGACGTCGTGACGCGACCGCTCGGCAGCAGTGAGCAGACCTGGCGGATCGGCGATCCGTAACTTGTCGGTCGGCGGCGATATCATTCGAATATGGGTTCGAAGAATGACATCATCGCCGCACTCGATTCCGTCGACGCGGCCTACCACAGACTGCTCGGCTTGCCGCTGCACGCGTTGACCCGGTCGGAGCGCGTCCAGCTGCTACAACGCCTGGACGCGCTGGGTAAGCAGCTCGCGGCCTTCGACCGCCAGCTGGTCGGCCGGCTCATCACCGAAGCGGCACCGGCTCAGTTCGGCGGCGCAACGTGGCCGGAGGTGTTGTCGCGGCGGCTGCGGATCTCCCGCGCCGAAGCCGAGCGACGGGTCGCGGCGGCCACCTACCCGCGTGACGTGGATCGGCCGTCGGCGTAGCGCGATGAGTTCGGTTGCCGTTTCCAAGCGCATCGCCGTGATGACCCTTGAGTTGGAGGCGGCGCTGGCTGAGCCGGTGGACGGGACGACGTCGGAGCGTACGGCGGTGGCGTTTGAGTGGGAGAGGTTCAAGCGGCGCTGCGCGGCGATGGCCCACCGTGTGGTCGGCTCCCTGGCCGAGGTGCCGCTGGAGGAGTTGGGGGAGTCGTCGCTGGGGTCGGCGTTGTCGACGTTGTTGCGGATCTCCACAGAGGAGGCGAACCGGCGCATCAAGGAGGCCAAGGATCTCGGGCCGCGGGTGGCGATGACCGGTGAGGCGTTGGCGCCGCTGTTGTCGCACACCGCCGCCGCGCAGGAGCGCGGGGAGATCGGCGCCGAGCACGTGAAGACCATTCGGAAGTTTTTCAAGAACTTGCCCGATTTCGTGGACTTCGCCACCCGCGAGGCGGCCGAAGCGCAGCTGGCCGAGTTGGCGTGTGGGCTGCCGCCTGAGGAGTTGCGCGCGGCCGCTGACCGGTTGGCGGCACCCTCGATCAAGACGGCGACCTCTCGGAGGAGGATCGGGCCCGGCGGTGCTTTTTGACCGTGGCTAAGCAGCAGCGCGACGGGACGAGCGAGGTCCGCGGCCGCATCGATCCCGAGACACGGGGCCTGTGGGACGCGGTGTCGGCCACGTTGGCCGCACCCGGGATGTGTCACCCCGACGACCAGAACCCGTGCATCGACGGTGAGCCGTCCCCCGACAATGTCAGCGGGGATCTGCGCTCCACCGGGCAGCGCAACCACGACGCGCTCAAAGCAGTGCTGAGGGCCATTTTGGCCTCGGGTCAACTGGGCAGTCACAAGGGACTGCCCGTAACCATGGTCATCTCCACCACCCTCCAAGAGCTCGAATCCGGTCGCGGGCATGCGGTCACCGGCGGCGGCACACTGCTCCCGATGTCAGAGGTGATCCGGCAAGCCGCAGCGGCGCATCACTACCTGGCGGTGTTCGACCACCACACCGAAGAATCCAACTATCTTCCTGTAGGCTGTCCAAGAACATGCAGGTCGCATGTGACAGCCAGAAGGAACGACCACCATGAGCACCACCACCACCGCCGCGATGTACCTGCGCCAGAGCCTGGACCGCGAGGGCAACGAGTTGGCGATCAGCCGCCAGCGCACCGACTGCGTGAAGCTGTGCCAGGAACGCGGTTGGGAATGGACGGAGTACGTCGACAACAACATCAGCGCCAGCAACGGCAAGCGACGGCCCGATTACCAGCGGATGCTTGACGACATTCGCGGCGGCAAGATCGGTGCCGTCGTCGTGTGGGATCTCGACCGTCTTCACCGCCCTCCGCTTGAGCTCGAAAACTTCATCAACCTCGCCGACGAGAAGCAGATCGCACTGGCCACCGTGACCGGCGAAACGGATCTGTCCACCGACAACGGAAGGCTGTACGCGAGGATCAAGGGTGCGGTTGCCCGGTCGGAGATGGAACGCAAATCGGCTCGTCAGCGTTCAGCGGCTAAGCAGCGTGCCGAGTCGGGGCGGGTGGCTTTCCCATGCCGTCCGTTCGGATACACGTCTAAGCACGCTAACGAGATCGACAAAGACGAGGCTAAGCACCTGAGGGCGGCTTACCAGGCCGTGCTGCGGGGGCATTCGCTTATGAAGATCGCCCGCGACTTGAATGCCAAGGGAGTCAAGACTTCTCGCGGCGGCACCTGGAAGGCCACCACGTTGCGCGAGGTTCTGTTAGCGGCCCGCAACGCGGGATTGCGGTCCTACAACGGCGAGATCGTCGGTAAGGCAAGCGTTCCGGCCATCGTGAGCAGGAAGACCTACGAGAATGCGGTGGCTTTCCTGACCGACCCGGCGCGGGTGATGACACCCAAGGGTGGGTACGGTCGCAAGTACCTGCTCACCGGTCTGATCGCCTGCGGGGTATGCGGCAAGCCGCTGGGTTCCAGCATCCACCCGTCCAACCATCAGCCGATCTACACGTGTCGCCACTGCGGCAAGTGCAGCCGCAACGGTCCTCGTGTCGATGCCTACGTCACTGATCTTGTGGTGGAACGCCTCTCACGCGATGATGCCCGCGAGCTTCTGATCGCCCACGAGCGTGCAGACCTCGCGGAACTGATCGACAAGGCCAACACCATGCGGGCCTCCAAGAAACGGATCGCCGCGATGCGTGCCCGCGAGGAGATTGATGACGACACGTTCAAGGCGTTTATCGCGGAGCAGAACCGGCTGATCGAGGACGTGGAGTCGAAGATGCACGACACGAACAAGTCGGCCATCTTCGAGGGTGTCATCGGCGCGGACGATGTGCGGGCCAAGTTCGAGGCATTGAGCCTGGACCGCAAGAGGACCATCATCGACGCGCTGCTGACCGTGACCGTGCTGTCAGGCCAGCCGCCACGCGGGAAGCTGCGCCTGGATCTGTTGCCGCCGACGTGGAAGTGCTGACCGATGACGACATGCTCCGAATGCGGCACCCTCTTCGCTGGCCGCTAAGATTCGAGGAATCGGCTACCTTACATCCCGCCAAATTCCAGCGGAACTTCCGCCAAATAGCTGCGGACCGCGGCCGTCACGGCGGATAGTCAGTTGATTGCTCCACTTGGGGCACCAAACCAGACACTCAAAGAGGAGAAACTCGTGGCTGACATCGCTGTGTTCATCGTTTCGGACCGGGTTCGGCAAGGGCGTGAGCGGCGTGCCCTGAGGGTCTTCGCCGCCGGGCGGGAGTACTTCGAGGGCCTGGAGAAGCAAAAGGCCATCGAGAACTTCGAGGTGGGCCTCGCCGGGCCGGCGGCACCAGCAGATATCGGCGCTTTCTGGGTGGTGCGGGGCACAGAGGACCAACTCCGCGCGGTTCGCGAGAGCAAGGAGTTTCGGCGGCTGATGATTCGAGCAGCGCTGGTCGTTGAAAACATCCGGGTCGTCCGGGTCCTCGTTGGCGGGCAACCACTCCTTGAGGCGCTCCAAGAATTCGAAGAGGAGCTCAAAGATCTGAAGGACGACGACTGAGCCCGCTGGCAGCCGCGCGGTCGCCGACGGGGCGGACTACATCGAGGGGTCGTCGGGTACAGCGCGGTGATCGGGAGCATTAGCCGAGTTCCCGTCATCGTGATTTCGGCCAAGCCGACCGGCAACACCCTTGCCCGAACCCGAACTGGTCGCGCCAACCACCCCGGCGTCCAAGTCCCGCTTAGGGTCTCGGCCCTCAAACTCAGGCCCAACGGGAAATCGCCCCTAACAATGTCGCCCATCGCCTCAGAGCGCCTCTCTCCACGGGCCGAGACACTCATCCGACCACGGTTCCTCGGAGTCGGCAGCTATCGGAACGTCAAGCTCGGCCATCCGGTGCTGACGTGCCCACGTCTCGCGCAGCGCCATCCACGCCTCCCATGACTGGCGGGCCTGTGCCATCATGTCGGGTTGGTTCGCAATGCCGTAGGCACAGCGGCTGTGCTTGGCGCACCACAGCCGGTAATCGATCAGCGTCTCCGGTGGCCCGTGTCCATTCGACTCGTCAACCCTTCGGCGCATCTCTAAGCCCCCGGCACAGAGCGCAGCTTGTCGAACTGGGTAGACCGGTTGCGCTGCTTCTTAGGCTTCTCGGCACCCTCTTCGCCGACCGGCAATTCCAGCGCCGCAAGCAATCTCGCATAGACGATGCGCTGCTGGCGCAACTCAGCCAACGCCGGATGCGGCCCCAGCGCCGTAGCCTTACCCGAATCCTGATGCCACTTGCGGATCATCACCCCTTCGGTGTCCACCACTTTCTGAAGGGTGTCGCACAGATCGCCGGTTCGGCATGCCTGCAACAGTAGACTCAGTTCGTGCTCGTCAAGCTCGTATTTCGAGGTCACGCTGTCATAGAGGCGGCGGCCCGACGTACCCAACGCACTGCGGGCACAGGTTCGCTTCGCTGACATCGCTGCCTCCCTTCATCTGGCTTGACCGAATTGCATTGTAGCGCTTAGGCTTAAATCGCTGTCATGTCTATCGTAATCCCTTGCGGCGCTTAACTATTCACTTCGTGCGTTAGCCATATGAACCTATCCCGCGACGGCCTTTCGCAAGATTGACGCTGAGAAAGAAAGTGCCCCAACATCTTTCGTTACCTCCTAACGTCAGAGCAGACCCGAGACCTGGACAAGGAAGCAAGGTCTCGGGCCTGCCTGCAACGGCGCGGCGCTGCTCACTGCGCCCGGTATGGATGAGAGACATACAGGCTAAGAGAGCGCAGCCGAGGAAGCGCGTGATCGCCCCTGGCACAGTGACGGCCACCGAACGTTCCCATCGCCGAGGTCCATCACCAGACGCTGAGAATCTGTCCGCCGCCGCTGAACGTTTCGACCTCGCGCACGGTGCCATCGGGCAACTGCCTCATTCGGCCTGTGCCCCGCCCGCACACATACCCTTCCGGCATGCTGTCCAGGTGTTCGACAGGGCCGTACTCGACACGACCCGCCCGCAAGGCATCGTCAATGTGACCCATCGCCACGTTAGCGCGTTGGCGCAGTTCGATGACCTGTGCCTTACGGTGCCTGCGCTCACGTCGCTCGATGCTGTTGACGAGAAGCCTTGTGATCTCGGGCGGTCCGTAGATTGCGAACTTCATTGTGGCTCATCGCCTCTCTTTAATCGGGTGATACGACATGTCGCCGCTCAAGTAGTCACTTGTTGGCGACTTTGCGGCTCGCTCTTCGAATTCGCCCGAGGTCAGCATCATTGTTTCGACTGCACTGTGTCCTTCCGCCACGAGTCCAGCCTGAGCCAACCGGATTGCCTCGCGTCGTGCCCGCTGGGCTTGGCGCTCTGCCTGTTGCTCCTCAGCGTCGAGCTTCTGCTGTGCCCGCTGCGCCCGTAGGCGGTCATGCTCGGCAGCCAGGCGCTCATCACGCTCGGCCACAAGCTCTTGGCAAAGCTCGATGGGAATGCAGCGCAGACCGGCCATGTTGCGGACCACTGCGCCGTTCGCCCGAGCTCCAATTCCCTTTGGCTGCACGAGATTTCGAAGCAAACCTCTGAGAATGGCACGAGATTGTCGTTGATCATTCGCTGTTCTCATTTACTCGCCCGTACTCGGCATGTTAGGGCAGTCGCCGCGATGGCGGGAGTACCAGCCGCCAGGCAGGCGCGACTCATTACGGATTTGAAAGATGTGAGTGCCGCAGCCGTCGCAGAATCCGACGACTTCCAGCAGAGCGCCGATGGGCGGATACCCGGTGCGTGATGGTGTCCTGGCGCTCGATTGCGCCACAGTATTCGTCATTTGTCTGTCCAATTCAGTTATGTGTGTCACGCAGCCAGGGAGACGTTTCTCATCCTAAGGCGCGGTGCCGTATTCGCGCTCGGATTCGATCGCCAGGAACGTGCGGCCCTGCATGCCAGCACCCGGCCCAGGTGCCCGCCAGTGCGGCCTCAGGCTGCCGCTGGGCGAATTCCCGACAGGTGCCCAGCACCCTGCACCCGGCACAGATCTCAGCCGCCTCAGCGGCACGCTCAGCGTCATCGAAGATCTCAGGTCGCCCAATGCAGGCGGCACCACCCAGATCAGGCAGGCCCGAGACGATGGCGATAACGCAATCGGCCCAGTCCAATGGCCGCTGCTCGCTTCGGAAAACGGAGTGGTCCCGCGAATCACGGCCCGACCTGACGGGCTATCCAACGCGCTACTGCGCGGGTCGTACATGAAAACCGTGGCAGTTATGGAGCACAACGGCATCCCTATCGACACGGAAACACTCGCCCGACTACGGACGCACTGGACCGCAGTCAAGACTGAACTGATCCGCGAAGTTGACCGCGACTACGGTGTGTATGACGGTGACGCGTTCCGCGCCGGGTGGTTCGACGCCTACCTGGCAAGTATGGGTATCTGCAACTGGCCTAGATCTGATACCGGCAAGCTGCTGCTGGATAGGGACACCTTCAAGTCGATGACGGAGTCCTACCCGTTCCTGAGGAGACTTCGGGAGCTTCGGGTTTCGTTGAGCGAGTTGCGACTAGAGAAATTGCAGGTTGGACCAGACGGGCGAAACCGGTTGTCGCTCTTCCCATTCGGAGCTTCGACCGGACGTAATACACCGCCGAGTACCAAGTTCATTTTCGGGCCGAGCACGTGGCTGCGCAGTCTGATCAAACCGGCGGAAGGCAAGGCGGTTGCTTACATTGATTGGTCTAGCCAGGAAATTTGGGTAGCGGCGTATCTGTCGAACGACCCCGCGATGCTGGCTGCTGTCGAGAGCGGCGATCCGTACTTGGCGTTCGCGGTGCAGGCTGGGTTGGCACCGGAGGGTGCAACTAAGCAGAGTCACGGAGATATCCGCTCCCGTTGCAAGGCAGTCGTTTTGGGCGTGAACTATGGAATGCGCCCTCGCACGCTGGCTTCCCGCACGGGGGTTTCCATTGTCGAGGCCCAGAACCTGGTCACCCGCATGGAGCGCACGTTTCCGGTCTACACCGAATGGGTGCAGCGAGTGATCGGGGCGGGCATCATGCGCGGATCACTGTCGACGTGCTTCGGGTGGACCAGGCTCCACAACGTCCGACCGGAGTACTGCGATTCGCAACTGGCCGGTGCAGTCCGCAGGTTCCGAGATGTTGCGACTGGCGTGCAACCTAATTGTTGAGCAGGGTGTCACGTTGTGCGCGCCCGTCCATGACGCGGTGTTGATCGAGGCAGGCGCAGGTTTGATCGATGAGGCTGTGGCCGTCACCCGCGATTGCATGGCCACAGCGTCAGCGACATTGCTCGACGGCCTGGTGATCGGCACCGATGCGGCAGTCGTTACCTGGCCAGGCAGATACGCCGATGAACGCGGAATCGAGATGTGGGACACGGTGACGGGGATTCTTGACCGGCTGGAGAAGGGAGGACCCCAAGGACCCTAAGGACCCTAAGGACGGTGAGGAGGGTAAGGACCTTAAGCGCAGTAACCACAGTAAGGACCCCTATAAAAAGAAAAGTCCCCTTGCGGGGCACCATTATTAAGAGAAAGTACAAGTATGTATATAGGGGAGTCAATGGTCTATCGAAATCCATTGGGAGACACACCAACAATCTCGGCACCGGCACCGGCTGGCACTATTCGCTGGCCCATGGAATTGATCCCGGCGTCCTCGACCTCGAAACGCCTCCGGTCCAGTGACCGGAGTTATGACCCTGCATAGGAAAAACAAAAAGTGAAAGTCGCTGTATAGGGGGAGGTCTGAAGATGGGGGCTGAAAATGCAGTTCACCAACCGCGAGAGGGCGTTGTGATCATCTCATCGAGGTGGAACCAGGCGTGACAGTTAATGAACCGCACTAGTCTCGTGGTTCATGGCGGCGCTCGCTGATCTCTTGGGCCAGCTTGACCCCGACCGAGGTCGGCGGGGCAAGCAGTTTGAGCGCATCTGCAAGTGGTTCCTTACGCACGACCCGGTCTACGCGCGTGAGCTTCGCTGCGTGTGGCTGTGGGATGACTGGCCTGGCCGCTGGGGCGCGATGCCGGTATCGACCTGGTCGCCGAGGACCGTCGACGGCAACTTTGGGCGATCCAGGTGAAGGCTACGACCCGGCCTACCGGTCACCAAACACGACGTGGATACCTTCCTGGCCGAGTCGGGGCGCCCGAGTTCTCCTTCCGCCTGTTGATCGCGACTACCAATCTGATTGGCCGCACGGCGAAGCGCACGGTCGAGGCGCAGGAGAAGCAGGCGAGGGTTCTGCTCCTCGGTGACCTGGAAGCCGCCGAGGTCGACTGGCCGGATTCTCCATCTGATCTGCGTGCCAGGCGCCTGCCGCCGAAGCGGCCCCGGCCTCATCAACGCCGAAGCGATCGACGCCGTGGTGAAGGGCTTTGATCGGCACGACCGTGGACAGTTGATCATGGCCTGCGGGACCGGCAAGACCCTGACGGCGCTGTTCATCAGCGAGAAGCTGGCCGCCGGACGCACGCTGGTGCTGGTGCCGTCGCTGTCGCTGTTGGCCCAGACGCTGCGCGAATGGACTGCGAACACCAAGGCGGGATTCGACTTCCTTCCGGTGTGTTCCGACGAGACGGTCGCCGAACCGGATGCGGTCGTGTCGAACACCAGTGATCTGGGCTTCCCGGTCACCACCGACCCCGAGGAGATCGCGACGTTCCTGCGACGGCGCTCCGGCCCGGTGTCGTGTTTGCCACCTACCAGTCCTCGCCGGAGATTGCCAAGGCGTTTCGGCTGGGTCGGGTTCCCGCCTTCGACCTGGCCATCGCCGACGAGGCCCACCGCTGCGCCGGGCGCGTCTCATCCGACTTCGCCACGATCCTCGACAACGAGACGATCAGGGCACGGCGCCGGTTGTTCATGACCGCCACCCCGCGCTTCTTCACGGGGCGGGTCGTGCAGGAAGCCAAGGAGGCCGACTTCGAGGTCGCCTCGATGGACGACGAGGCAGGTTCGGTCCGGTGTTCCACCGGCTGGGGTTCGCGCGAGGCGATTGAGCGGGATCTGCTCACCGACTACCAGGTCGTCGTCGTCGGCGTCGATGACGCGACCTACCGGGACTGGGCCGAGAAAGGCCGGTTCGTCACCATCGACGGGAAGAGGTGACTGACGCCCGCACCCTGGCCGGACAGATCGGCCTCGCGAAGGCGATGCGCCGCTACGACCTGCACCGCATCATCACCTTCCACTGACGGGTCAAACGTGCCAGAGAGTTCGCCAGCGACGCTGCCAGAGGTGATCGCCTGGATGCCCGCACGCCAGCGACCCAACGGGCAACTGTGGACCGACTACGTCTCCGGCGAGATGCCCACCGGGCGAGCGCCATGCACTGCTGCAGCGTCTCGGCAGGCTCGACCACGGCGAGCGAGGGCTGCTCTCCAACGCCCGCTGCCTCACCGAAGGAGTCGACGTGCCCACCCTCGACGGCGTGGCCTTCATCGACCCGCGCGTTCCGAGGTCGACATCGTCCAGGCCGTCGGCCGCGCGATCCGGCTCGCCGACGACAAGACGGTCGGCACCATCGTCATTCCCGTCTTCATCGACACCGACGAAGACCCCGAGATCGTCCTCGACGACTCGGCGTTCAAGCCGGTCTGGGACGTGCTCAAGGCACTGCGGTCGCACGACGAAGACTTGGCCGAGCAACTCGATGAACTCAGACGTCTGACTCGGTCGGCAGGGCGGAAGGCCACGGCTGCCCCGCAAGATCCACTTCGACATCCCCGAAGGTCGGCGTCGATTTCGCCCGCGCATTCGATGTGCGCCTCGTCGAGCAGACCACCGCGTCCTGGGAGTTCTGGTTCGGGTTTCTGGAACGGTTTGTCGCAACGCAACGGTCATGCCCGTGTGCCGCATGTCTTACACAGTCGATGGCTACCGGCTCGGTCTGTGGGTCATCACAGCAACGCCACGATCACGGCAGAGGCACCCTTGACGCCGATCGCCAGCGCCGACTTGAGGAACTACCCGGCTGGACATGGGACGCCTTCGCCGACCGGTGGGAGGAGGGCTTCAGTCGACTCCTGCGATTATGTCGAGCGCCACGGTGATGCCCGCGTCCCGCAGTCCTTCACGGTCGATGGCTACCGGCTCGGTGCCTGGGTCAACAGCCAACGCACCGATCACGCCAACGGCGCCCTTGACGCCGACGTGTGCGCCGACTCGAGGAATTGCCCGGCTGGACCTGGAACGCCCGTAGCCGACCGATGGGAGGAGGGTTTCCGCAGCTCCTGGACTACGTCGAGCGCCACGGTGACGCCCGTGTCCCGGTGTCCTACACAGTCGATGGCACCGGCTCGGTCGGTGGGTCGTAAAGCAACGCAACAACTTACGCCGAAGGCACCGTTGACGCCGATCGCCAACGGCGACTCGAAGCGCTGCCCGGCTGGACATGGGACCTGTACGCCGACCTGTGGGAGGAGGGTTTCAGCCGTCTCCTGCGCTATGTCGAACACCACGGTGATGCCCGCGTCCCTTTCGTGCTACATGGTCGATGGCTACAAGCTCGGCTGGTGGGTCAACGTGCAACGCAACAACTACGCCGAAGGCACCCTTGACGCAGACCGTCAACGCCGACTCGAGGACTTGCCCGGCTGGACCTGGGACACCCGCGCCGACCAGTGGGAGGAGGGTTTCCGCCGACTCTCGGAGTACGTCGAACGAACACGGTGATGCCCGCGTCCCGCGGGGCCTACACGGTCGATGGCTACAAGCTCGGTCAGTGGGTCACCACCCAACGCCACTTACGACGCCAAAGGCGCTCTGGAGACCGATCGCCGAACGCCGACTTGAAGACTTCCCCGGCTTGGCCTGGGACGCCCGTGCCGACCGATGGGAGGAAGGCTTCAGCCGACTCCGGCGCTACCTCGAACGCCACGGTGACGCCCGAGTCCCGAGGTCCTACGCGGTCGATGGCACCGGCTCGGTGCCTGGATCAACGAGCAACGCAACAGACGACACCGAAGGCACTCTGGACGCTGATCGCCAACGCCGACTCCAAGAACTGCCCGGCTGGACATGGGACGCCCGTGCCGACCGGTGGGAAGAGGGTTTTAGCCGCCTCGTGCGCTACGTCGAACACCACGGTCATGCCCGCGTCCCTTCGTCCTACACGGTCGATGGTTACAAGCTCGGTCAGTGGGTCGTCGTGCAACGCTATAGCCATTCCAAAGGCACTCTTGGCGCCGACCGCGAACACCGGCTCCAGGCGCTGAACGGCTGGACATGGGACGCCCGCGCCGACCGTGGGCGGAGGGCCAGTCCGGTCGCAGGCAGCTCTCAATCATGACCCGCCGCTGGACATCTGCCCATTAGTCGCTGCCCTTGGCGTCCATGAATGCGCGCATCACCGCGTGGCCATGCAGACCCCGGTGGGGGAAGGCCCCCCGTCACTGTGAACACCCACCGGCCAGGACACAAGAATGGTTTCTGTACGGGTCGTGGACTTTTGGCGGATGTTTGTAAAGCGGCGCTGCTCAGTCGCTGTTTCCGCAGGTCAGAGGCCACTTCTGGGCACCTGCTCAGTCTGAACACGTCGCGCTGTTCCAAACGTCCAGAATGGACAAACGAAACAGCCGCCGCGACCTCGGACATGCTGGCCGCTGCGGCATTCGTCGCACACCGAAACCTGGTGCAGCACAACCACGTTGGCCGACCTGGACATCGAGCCTGCTGGGGAATGTTCCCCACCAGGTGTGACCTGGGCTATTGCACCAGGTGGGGAAGATTCCCCATCTGGTTTGACCTGCGCGATTGCACTACGGGTCAGGTCGGACCCGGCCAGAGTCAGACCGATTCGGTCCTTGTGCGGTATTAGTCCTTCGCCGCGCCTGTAGCTGCGAGGATGGTACGTGCTACGAGGGCGGGGTCGTCCATCATCGGGTCATGCGCAACGTCAGGGAGAATTTCAAACGTCGCCTGCGGCAGGCGCTCACGCGCCTTGGGGCCGTAGTCGGCAAGGGGAATGATTACGTCTTTCTCCGACCACGCCACAGTGACGGGACATGGGAGGGGATCAAGGGGCGCAATCCGTTCGTCGTCTGTCGAGAAGATTTCGCGGGTGACGGTGCACCCGAGGAAGTCGTCAACGATCTGAACGCCCCGCTCGGCGCTAATCCGATCCCCGTGACACGCCGCAACCTGGAACGAAAGTCGACGGGCCATCGACGACTTCAAAACGAGGGGAATGATAGGTCGCACCAGGCGAATCATCCCCGTACCTCTTCCCACTTGTGACATAGTCCTTGCCCGCAGCCCGTCACCGGACGCCCAGAAGCCACCAGGTGCGAACGCGCACGCTGTCGCCGCCCGCCCGCGCCGTGCCAATTCGATGGCCAGGTAACCGCCCATCGAGTGCCCCGCGAGATGGGGGCGTTGCAGTCCTTGCTCATCGAGATAACGCTCCGCCCAGTCGACTAGATCGGTCGCCGTCGCGGGACGTCGCTGCACGGGCGGACCACCACGGTGACCCGGAGCAGTTGGTGCATACACCACGTGGTGCCCCGAGACCAACGGGATGACGTCTTGCCATGCGCCGCCAGACGCGCCGCCACCGTGCAGAAGTACCAAGGCCGAACCATCCGAAGCCATGCGACGAAGTCTCACACAACCCACGCCACGATCCGTCGACGAGGTCGCCGGATCTGCTATTTCGTTGCCCTTGTAGTCGCGTAGACGGTGGCGTACGCGCCGGGCCGTTGGACCTCCCGGTCACCAACTTCTCGTCAAATGTCGCTGTATGCGGCAAAAGCAAACCGGCGTAGCCTCTGCTTATGAGTCCCGGGGTCCTCGCGTTCGTTCTCATCGGGATGGTCATGATCATTTGCATCCCGGCGGGGATCGTGATCCGGCGCACCATTCGGACCGAACGTGCCAGAAGTCGAAAGCGCTGGGCAGCGCGGGGCGGCGTGGGCACCTACCACGGCGGCGGCGGAGACTGCAGCGGCGGCATAGACTGCAGCGGCGGCATAGACGCCGGCGGCTGGGGCTGACGCAGGCAAGCAGCCGTCCACGGCAACAGTTCAATTCTCACGGAAACACCACACCCTATGTGGTACCTACCTCTGCTATCTCGTTGTGCACGCGGTTTGGGGATCTGCACGACGGCGACGGCAACTGCCGACAGCTGCTAGCCTTCCCAGCAGGAAACGCGCACAGCGCCCCGCCGAAATGGCCGAGGGTGGCGCGGGACCGGCCCGAAACGGGAGACCTGACCACACCCAACACGTTGGTGGTGTCCTCGTTTCGCGCGCGGGCACCTCGACACGAGGAGATCTCGCGATGACGATTCAAAAAGGATTCGCGTTCGGCCCGAAGCAAGGACCCGGCGCACCGACGACAGCCCAGAACATCAGCACCGCAGGCGGTTTGGAGAGCCAACTGAGCCATGATCCCGAACCTGCCTATCGCGCCGCTCAGCAGCAGGCGATGGGCATCGCGCCCGATGCTGGCTCAGGCGGAATGGAACTGGAACACACTGATGACCCGCGCGAGGACACCGAGCTAGAGACGACCGGCACAGTCGGTGGCGAGGAATTCGGCACAGTGACAGGCGGCACCGACCGGCTGGTCACCAGCCCGTCTGTCGGCGACACCGGCATGGACGGCAGCTACACCAAGGCGCTCTGACATGCCGAATATCAATGAAGAACTCGCGACCTGGCATCGCGCCGATCAAGTGCGTGCCGCCGAGGCCACACGTTGGCTCACGATGAGCGAGGTGCATGAGTTAACGCGGCTGCCAGTCCGCACGTTGAAGCTCTACATCGACACTGGCCGTTTGCGAGCCTATCGACCACAAGGCGGCACAGCTGTGAGGATCAAAGCTGACGATATCGCCGCACTCTTCGTTCAGATTCAGCCGAAATCGGCTGCAGGAAAGGCTAAGTGACATGCCATCTTTGAATGACGAACACACCGCAGGCTATCGCCCGCGTCCCGGTGATCGCGCACCCGAGCGGACAACGAATCCCTCCAATGCGATGACGATCACCAGGCACCCCACGGTGGCATCATCGCCTACGGGTACAGCCGAAACGATTGCACAGCAGTCACTCTCGGCCATCAAGGCGGTGCGTGATGCACAGCTGGAATGGAACAGGCAGCTGGAATCCGAGCAGCAGTTCTACACGCAAGACGGCCTACGTGCCCAGCAGGCGCGATTCGCCGAGTCGCCGGTCGCCAAGGTGGTTGACGCAGCCGAACAGGCAGTTGTCGACCGGGAAGCCCAGGCGCGAGCCAAGTTTGACACGCTGATGAGTGGACTCACACGGCCAGGAGATGCCGCACAGGAACAGCGGAACGGTCGGTTCCTCAACCGTGTCGAACGCCAACTTGCCGCAGCCGATTCGCCTGCGAAACGGATCAGCGTGGCGCGCGAATTGATGGCATCCGCCGACCGCGCACAGTTGGGCGTGCTGGCTGAGGAGTTACCGAGCATGTTCGCCGATGGCAATGATGCTTGGATCGAGGAGACGCTGAAACAGGTTGATCCCGAGATCGGTGCTGCCGCAACGGAAGTCAAGAAGGCCGCACAGGCACACCAGATCGTCGGGTATGCGGCCCGCTCGATGCGCGAGGGCTTCCAAAAGGGCAGTCCGCCAACGCAGTTGGACCGGCTCGACATCACGAAATACGACCCTGATGCGATGTGATGCAAGGTTTGCGGCGCGCGGGCTGTCGGACAGTTGGGCGTGGTCAAGGAAGGGCCTCTGCCTGGTTTCGTGCCTTGTGTCCATCGCCACGCAGCGCCGCAGGGGCAGCGCCCGTGCCCGCTCATCACCCCGACCTTCGGGGCGGGCCGGGTGCTTGTCCGCATTACGTAATGCATTACGCAATGGGAATCATTGAAAACAACTGAATGCCAACAACATCCAGCGCCCGAAGCCTGATTGCTTGGCGGCTGATAGGCACGGACGCTGGATCATCCCGGAAGGAACCGGACGAATGGACGATAGCACGTGCGCATGCCCCGAATTGCTCACCTACGACGAGGTGACGACCATCGTGCGGCAGCTGCTCAGTGATGGCAGTCGACTCAGCACCGAGCAGATCGAGGCAGCGGTCGATGAGGTGCGCGAGATGGCGCTGCACGCAGTGATGTGGAAGGCATGGGTCGACGGCGGCATCGCGTTCGGCGTCGATGACGCAGGCCAACTGATCCTGCGCAACGCTCCTGTACCTGTCATCGTGTGAGCATGACGGCTGGCGTGTACGTCGGCGCGTTCGCGGTTGTGCAGGCATTCGTGTGGACAGCCATCGGCACAACGGTGCTCGGCAGCTGTCGCACATGGTGGCGCTCACGCCGCCGCTGAGTGAGGAACTGGCCAACGCGTTGGCCAGTTTCCGCTCTACGGCACGCCTTCCCATTTGACCAACGTGGCCGTGCAGCCTTGCATCATCGCGGCGTCTGTCGCTTGGCTGTCATCCAGCCGTTTCCTGAGTATCGGATACGCCGGATCGGTCTTAAAAAGGTTGGTGCACACCGATGTTTCATGCCCGGTGACATTCGACTCGACGCCATGGCTCGCCATGTATCGGTTGGCGATGGTTTGCCCGGCCATCCAGGCCTTCATGCCGTTGATGGTGCTGGGATCAGGTGCTGGCGGATGAGCGTGTGCTTGTGCTGTAAGTAGCGTCTTCATGTCGATGCTCTCCACAGGGCGATCATCGCGGCGGGCACCGAGCACTCGTGCGCACTTCGCCTGCCGGTGATGAACACGGTGCCGCACAGACGGTCGGCACCCTGTGCGGCGTCGTTGGTCATCCACCACAGTTCGGTGGCGACGACGTTCACCGGCAGGCCGTGGATCTTGCCCTCTTCGTCGCAAAAGAACGCGATTGAGCCGGTGCCGTCGTAGACGGCTTCGATGTACCCCCCGACGATGGGCTGCATGCTGCTGAGATCCTGGTCGATGCTGCGCAGTTCGCCGGGTGTGCCGGGTTCGATGACGATAGCGTCGATGCTCATGGCAACAGGCCCTCCGTGTGCTCGATGTCCCGAAGTCTCTCCTTTATGGCCTCAAGCTCGGACACCTTGAGGCGGATCTCGGCTTTGAGTAATAGGGCGCGCTGTCTCAAGGCGAGCCGTTCGACGCGGAGCGTCCCCGAAAGCTCGGCATCGGTGTAGTTCGATGAGTGTCTGCTCATCGCCCAACCCCTCGATTAGGCGAGAGCGGGAACAGAATTGACTGATAGACGGGCGAAAGCGCTCGTTTGTCAACGTGTTTCGTGTCGTATGCGTGCAGCGCTTCCGCCCATATGGGCATGGCGTTCACGTCGATCCTCTCTGAACTGCGGTTGTGGGTGTCGGCAGGCCAGCATCCTGGTGGAACCGGCGCGCGTCATGTTCCACCGATGGCACACATGGCGCAGAGGTATCACCAAGATTTGAGCGCACAAAGATTTGCAGCTGGCCGGGACCAGGCCGACGACCCCCGCCACGTTGGCCCGTATTGCCCGCTAAGCCGCCCGCTGGCCGACGAAACGCCGCGCCCTGGCGCTCGGGGCATCCTGGCGTCCTGGTCGGCCAGGACATGCGGTCTTGCTGGCTACGGGTTGTGGGACTCTTCCCGTAGCGCGACGGACAGATGCTGCGGTGCTGCTACGGGCCGTTATTGAAGATGTTGGAAATTTCGTTTCGCTTCTGGGTCAGCTGATGCTCGATGTTGAAGGCGCTTATCAGGCCGAGTGCAAGGCATATGGCGGCGATCACGCGGACCCAGTTGGCAGCCCCGAAGAAGAAGGCGAGAGCCGTGCCGATTCCCGCGACGACGACTCCGATCCAGATTGTCCCTGAGCCGTTCAGGACAGTGGTCGTGGTGAAGGCCGACATGAACAACCCGATGGCGGCGAGCACCAGGACGCCAATCGCAATGGCCGTGCGCTTGCTCCTATTGTCGGAGTCGCCCGGCGTAGAGATCGCTCCGCCCGTCGGCGCATGTGCGGCTGTCGCGGAGTTTCGCCGCTTGAGCTTCTGACCACATTTCTCGCATGCGAAAGTCTCTAGGCCCACTGGTTCTTGTTGGACATGTTGGCAGCGGACGCACTTCACCCGTGTCGTGGACCGGCGAGCCGGCGCTGGCGGGTGAGTCGCTGACGCAGGCGGTGGCATCGCAGTGTGCCATGCACGGCCATCCCAATAAAGCTGTCCTGCTTGACCATTCGGGTCGGGATACCATCCCGGTGGTAGCGGCGTTGGCTCAGTCAAAGTGTGTTCCCTCCTGTTCGTTACCCGCAGCCGAACGGGTCCGGACGCCGCGTTATTGTGACCTCACTGCCCGGGCCACGAACTCCGATCTTGAGGTAGTTGCGTCCGACATTGAACCCTAGGAAATCCTGCGGAGTGCCCCAGAACCAACTTGTAAGTTCCATTTTCGGGGTTACATCCTCTGCGCACCAAGGCAATCCGTCATACGACCGACCGATAGGTAGCTGGGGTCGCAAGTAGGCGACCACATCGGCTATTTCGAGTGGAACCTTCCAAATCTCGATGCCGGGAACGGGGTTGCCGCCGGAGGGTGTCGAACCAGCCGGAAGTGTCACTCGGACCAATTGCGAAGTCTGGCCCCGGTGTTACAGGTGGCGGTGATGGCGAAGTGGGCATCCCCCAGCCCGATCGAGCACCTTCCGGCATTGATGTTGTCGGGCGTGGCCTGGTCGGTGTGGACCATTGGCGGGAGAGCGTTGAGCGTCGTGGTCGTCCCGCTGAATGGAGTCGAGCCGCACGCAGTGGTCAGCGCTGCCACGCCGCCCCATGTGGCGATCCACTTCTTGCGGTTGGTGTAGCTGGACGGGTGCCGGGGCATAGCGGCGCTCCCCTCGGTTGTGCTGGTGATGAGGGTAGGCATGGCACCCGCCGAGGCCGGGCATGGTTTCTCGCAACAGAGGACTAAAGTCATTCCGTCGAGGTCCTCTCCCTTGCGCTCGCTCCGATTCCCGGCAGCCGTCGGCCAGCGGCTCAGAGGTGCGCGTGGCGCGCGTGATTCCTGGCCTCCAGCGCCACGCTGGCCGACGAACACGCCGTGACCTGTGCCCGAGGGTGCTCAGGCCGTGTCAGGGCTCACGCCGCCAGGCGATGTCCACATACTGCGGATCAAACCCACGATTGCCCGCGCGGGCACGGGTGAATCGTCACCGTCGCGACCTCGTTCACCGCATTGGCGCGCTGCGTGGGCGTCATGTCAGTCCACAGCTGCCAGGCGTTCCCACCAGCGGCGACCAGCGCCGTGGCGGGACTGACGCGAGTCGCGTCGGCCAGCTGCCGGTCGATCTCGGCCAGCTTCGTGCGGGTCATCCGCGAACCCTTGCGGTACTGCTCATCGTCAATGTCGTCGGCGTCCCACGCGTCGGTGAGGTTGTCCAGCTTGCGCTGCAGCGCTTCACGTTTCACCGACAGGGCACTCACATCCACACCCTGGTTCGCCAGCAGGCCGACAGCGTCAGGCTGCGTGATCTGTTCCAGCACAGTGGCTGTCACGTAGACATCGACCGGCTGGCCCGCCCGCACCAGATGGGCGTGCGCACGACAGGCGTAGCGGCGCGGGCCGGGGAAACTTGCCGCCAGGCTGCGCAGCTTTCATTGTGGTGCCGTCGTCGCACCGGCCACACAGATAAAGCCCCGAGCCGAGATACTTGCGCTCAAACGAGTTGTGGTTGGTGATCCGGTCAGGGTTCGACAGGTAGGCGACCAGGCCGCGATGGGTGTCCACGTCGATCAGCGGCGTCCAATCACCCGGGTATTCAACGACTTTCGTCTGCTTCGTCTTCGGGTCGACCATCTTGCGTGTCCTGATGCCCGCATACTTCGGGTTGACCAGCAGCCTGCGGACACGCGGGCTGCTCCATAGGCCGTCCAGCGTCTTCACCACCTCGCCCGCCTGGTTGCGGCGCTGCTGGCCTGCCAACGTGGTGCGTAGGCCCGCCGCGTTCCATTCGCGTGCGACACCCTGAATGCTCTTGCCTGCCCAGCACATCAGCGACAGCCTTGCGCACGGCGGTGGCTTCCGGCTCCAACGGCTCGCCATCCAGCGTGAACCCGAAGCAGCGGTTGGCCGTCGACCATTCGCCGCGCTCGGCTTTCTGGACGTTGGCCCGCACCCGGCGCTCACTCATGTGCTCCGACTCCTGCCGGGCCACGGATCCGAGGATGCGTGCGATCATCCTGCCAGCCGACGTGGACAGGTCGATCTCACCGCCCTGCACAGTCTTGATGGGGATGCGCGCCGCGTCGGCGATCTCGATCAACCTTTCCAAATCCCTCATCGACCGATAGAGCCGGTCGGTGTGCCAGCAGATCAGTGCGTCGATCTCGCCGCGCTTCATCTCATCGAGCAGAGCTTCAAACGCGGGCCTGGTCTTGCCGCTGTAGGCCGACGTGTCGTTGTCGACGTGAACCGAAACCACGTTCCAGCCGACCACGTCGGCAAGCTCACGGCAGTCTCCTTGGCGTTGCCACCAGGCCGTCACCACCGCGCTGGAACTGTTGCTTGCCGTCGTCGTCATCGGCGGCAGGGTCATGTGAGATGCGGGCGTAGATGGCTGCCCGAGTGCCGTTCTTGCTGCTCATGCCGTCCACCAGTACGTGCACAACCCGCGCAGTCATGCCAAAGACCGCGGCTGCACAAAACCGGGTTGCACCGCCCCGGGCTACTGGTGTGAAGCCCACCATGTCGACGGCTGGACCGCCGACAACAGCCCCACCGACATCGACACGCTCACCCTGGCCTGCCCACCCCACAACCGACTCATCGAAAAGACCGGCTGGCGCACCCGAAAACGTAAAGACGGCCGCACCCAATGGCTCCCACCCCCCAACCTCGACACCGGCCAAACCCGGGTGAACAACTACCACCCCCCCACCGCTACCTCATCCCCGACGAAAACGACGGCATCGACGCAGGCGGTGACGCACCTTAGCGACGTTCGGACTTGCGCTTCAACACCAACGCCGACATTCAGTGCGTGACACGTTGATGCGTGAATTACTCTGTGTTACAACCATTTTCACATAGGCTGTAATGCACTTCTCAGGCCGTCGGTTGAGCGTCGCCGAGTCCGAGATGCTGACGCACGGTGTTGGTTGCCAGGGCGTGCATGCCCAGCCGGGTCAATCCGACATGGGCTCGATCGCCGGGTGATCGCATGAGCAAACGCGAGTGCTCGAGAACCTGTATCGCCTCGGCGACGGCGCGAACATCGGGATCCTCGAACTGCACGCTCGGCCTATGTGAAGCGGACCGGCTGTCCGAGCCCTGCATCCATTGGACGATGTGTCTCATCACAAAGCCTTCGTACTCGGGAGGATTGGCCGAAAACCACGGCAGGATCGCCGCCGCCACTTCGGCGACCGGCCACGTGAGCCACCACGGCTGCGGGTTGTTCATGCGGGCATTGAACCACTCGCACGACTCACCAGGCGCCTCAGTGACGTTCGGGCTTGCGCTTCAAAACCCACGCCGGGATCCAGTGCGTGACCGATCGCCGCCGCGGGCCATACGCGATCGCGTACGTGACCAGACCCCACCAGTGGCCCTGCTCGCAGATGCCCCAACACGTCAGCCGGCCCTCGACGACCGAGTGCATCTGCAACCCCGCGGGGTTGTAGCCGCCGGACCGGTGCGGCTCGCGCGGAAACAGCGCCGCGAGATCGACGAGCACCACGATCGGCGGTTCGACGGGTCGAAAGGCTTGCTGCACGGGCTGACCGTTGTAGCCGATGGACTGGAGCTCGCCCACTGTTCGATCATACGTTCGAAAGAGCTAGGCTGGACTCCGATGTACATACCGCGCAAATTCGCCCTCACCGACGAGCAGACCGCCGAGGCGCTCGCGGCGGCGGAGTTCGCGCAACTGGTGACCCAACACCCGACCGGCCTGCTGGTGACGCCGCTGCCGATGATCTACAACGGGCACTCGCTCGTCGGGCACGTCTCCCGGGCCAACCCGCACTGGCATGCCGACGGCGCCGAATCGGTCGCGATCTTCATGGGCCCCCACACCTACATCTCGCCGAATTTCTATGCGACGAAATCCGAAACCGGCAAGGTCGTGCCCACCTGGAACTACGAGATCCTCAACGTCTACGGCCGTTTGGTCATCCACGACGACCCCGACTGGCTGCTCGACCTGGTCACCAAGCTGACCAACCGCCACGAGGCGGGCCGCCCTCAGCCGTGGCAGGTCACCGACGCGCCGGAAGACTTCACCGAGTCGCAGCTGCGCGGCATCGTCGGCGTCGAGCTCGTCATCGACAAGGTCGAGGGCAAGGCCAAGATGTCGCAGAACCAGCCCGACCGGAACCGGGACGGCGTCGTCGCAGGCCTCCGAGAGTCCGACTCGCCGCAGGATCAGCTGGTCGCCGAACGGGTCGCCGCCTTCCGTAACGGCAACACGAACGCGAACGGCCGCGGATAACCGAGACCGGTCAACCGCGACCCCCGCACCGCGTCGAGGGCGGCGGGCCGCACGTCACCCGACGACGGTTCGTAACACTGCAGGGTGTCTTTCTGCACGCCGACGATCAGCACCCAGTGCCGAGGAATGAAGCGGCCGACCAGCATCGCGACCGGCCACCCGGCCTCGACCTCGGCCAGCACGTCGGTCAGCCGGTCACGCCGACCGCGGAAAGGCCGCCACCGATACCTGACACCGCGCACCTCGGTGCGCGTGGTCAGCGCCCTGGCGATGCCCATCGGGGTTGTGCCGAGCATGCGCGGCCAGACCCGATTCACCTCGGTGTGCACGCGCAGCTGCTCGTCGTCGAACCAAGATGGCGCAGAGCCCGTGAGCCCCTGGCGATACGCCGGATCCACCAGCGCCCCCGCCACCACTGCGACGCTGGGGCCGCAGGTGGTCGAGTCGCGCTGCCGCAGGCGCAAATCCCCGAGCTTCATCTCCACTCCAGGCTAGGGTGCGGTATGCGCTTATCAACGCGAAATCAACTGAGCGGAACCATCACCGAGGTCGACCTGGGCGCCGTCATGGCAACCGTCAAGGTGCGCCTCGACGGAGGCGACCAGATCGTCACCGCATCGATCACCAAGGACGCCGCCGAGGAGCTCAGCCTGGAGACCGGCAAGCCGGCGACCGTGTTGATCAAGTCGACCGAGGTGATGATCGGGGTGGATTAGCCCCCGAGCAGCTCCTCCCCGCGCTCGCGCAGCTCGACTTTTCTGATCTTGCCCGTGACGGTCATCGGGAACTCGTCGATGACCTGGACGTACCGCGGGATCTTGTGGTGTGCGATCCGGCCTGCGCAAAACGCCCGCAGGCTCTCCGCAGTCGGCGCATCAGCGCCCTCCCTCACCCGGACCCACACCATCAGTTCCTCGCCGTACTTCTCGTCGGACACGCCAACCACCTGCGCGTCGACGATATCGGGGTGGCCGTACAGGAACTCCTCGATCTCGCGCGGATAGATGTTCTCGCCACCGCGGATGACCATGTCCTTGATCCGGCCGGTGATCGCGACGTAGCCGTCGTCGTCCATCACGCCCAGATCGCCGGTGTGCATCCAGCCGTCGCCGTCGATCGCCTCGGCGGTCTTCTCGGGGTCGTTCCAGTAGCCGGCCATCACGCAGTAGCCGCGGGTGCACAGCTCGCCCGCTGACCCACGGTCGACCTGCGCACCGGTGTCCGGGTCGATGATCTGAATCTCGGTGTGCGCCAACGCCCGGCCCACCGTGGTCACCCGACGGGTCAGGCTGTCTGTCGGCAGCGTCTGGGTCGAGACGGGCGACGTCTCTGTCATGCCGTAGCAGATCGCGACTTCCCTCATGTGCATCCGGTCCATCACGTTGCGCATCACCTGCTCGGGACACGTCGAACCGGCCATGATGCCCGTCCGCAACGAACTCAGGTCGAAGGAGTCGAAGTTCGGCAGTTCCAGCTCGGCGATGAACATCGTCGGCACTCCATAAAGTGATGTAGCGCGTTCGGCCGCAACGGCTTCCAGCGTCGCCTGCGGATCGAAGCCCGGCGCCGGGATTATCATCGCCGCACCGTGCGACGTGCAGGCGAGGTTGCCCATCACCATGCCGAAGCAGTGATAGAAGGGCACCGGGATGCAGACGCGGTCCTGCTCGGTGTACTGCACGCCCTCGCCGACGAGGTAGCCGTTGTTGAGGATGTTGGTGTGGGTCAGCGTGGCGCCCTTGGGGAAACCGGTTGTGCCCGAGGTGTATTGAATGTTGATCGGGTCGCTCGGCCGCAGCCCGGCCTGCACCCGCGACAGCGCCTCGGCGTCGGCCGCAGTGTCGGCCATCTGCTGCCACGGTTCCCACCCGATGACCACCACGTCGCTGAGCGCCGGGCAGCGGCCGCGCACATTGTCGAGCATCGACGCGTAGTCGGAGTCCTTGAACGACGGCGCCGCGATGACCGTGCACATCGACGACTGGTTCAGTACATACTCCAGCTCGTCGGTTCGATAGGCCGGATTGATGTTGACCAGGATCGCGCCCACCTGCGCGGTGGCGTATTGGATCATCGTCCACTCGGCGCAGTTCGGCGACCAGATGCCGATCCGATCGCCGGGCTTGGTGCCGCGCTCGATCAGCGCCGTCGCGATCCGCCGCGTCGCTTCGTAGAGCTCGGCGTAGGTCCACCGGCGGCCCGTCGCGCATTCGACCAGCGCCTCCCCGTCGGGGAATGTCGCGGCCGTTCTCGCCAGGTTCCCGCCGATCGTCTCGTCGAGGAGCGGCGGGCTGGTCGCACCGGAGTCGTAGGACAACATGCGGCGGCTCCTCCATCGTGGATTTTGCGCCATCGCGGGGTACCCCGACACCGTAGATCGGACCAGGAAGGCGGCGGTGGGGAAATGTCAATAGTGGTGACGGTGCGGCCATGAGCTTCGATCTGACCCCGACGGGGGCGCAACACGATCTCGCCAGGCGCACACACGAGTTCTCCGAGTCGGTGATCCGCCCGGTGGCAGCGGATTACGACGCCCGCCAGGAGTTCCCATGGCCCGTGCTGGAGGAGGCCGCTGAACGGGGCTTCTACAGCCCGCTGTTCTACCGCGATCTCATCGGTGATCCAACTGGGCTGTCGTTGCCGATATTCATGGAGGAACTGTTCTGGGGCTGCGCAGGCATCGGACTGTCCATCGTGATGCCCGCGCTGGCGTTATCTGCGATCGGTCAGGCGGCCTCGCCCGAACAAATGCTGGAGTGGGGACCGGAGTGCTTCGGCAGCCCCGGCGACCTCAAGCTCGCCGCCCTCGCGATCTCCGAGCCCGAAGGTGGCAGCGACGTCCGCAACCTGCGCACGCGTGCCAAACAAGATGGCGACGACTGGATCATCGACGGCCACAAGATGTGGATCGGCAACGGCGGCATCGCGAACGTGCACGTGGTGAACGCCGTGGTCGACGAGGAACTCGGCCATCGCGGCCAGGCCCTGTTCATCGTGCCCGGCGGCACTCCCGGACTGGAGATGGTGCGCAAGCTGGACAAGCTCGGCTGCCGCGCGTCGCACACCGCGGAGCTCAAGTTCAACGCGGTTCGGGTGCCCGGCGCCAATCTGCTCGGGGGACAGGAGAAGCTCGAACACAAGCTGGCCCGCGCACGCGAGGCCATCGAGGGTGGCAGGCATTCCGGGTCGGCGACGCTTGGCACATTCGAGCAGACGCGTCCGATGGTGGCCGCCCAGGCGCTCGGCATCGCCAGGGCCGCAATGGAATACGCGACCGAGTACGCGAATCGCCGCCAGGCCTTCGGTGCGCCGATCATCGACAATCAGGGTGTGGCCTTCCCGCTGGCCGACCTCGCGACCGCGATCGATGCGGCGCGGCTGTTGACTTGGCGGGCGTCGTGGATGGCCGCCACCGGTGTGCCGATGGAGCGCGGCGAGGGCTCGATGTCGAAGCTGGCCGCCAGCGAGGTCGCGGTCCGGACCACCGAACGTGCCATCCAGACAATGGGCGGCTGGGGGTACATCAAGGATCACCCGGTGGAGAAGTGGTACCGGGATGCCAAGCTCTACACGATCTTTGAGGGCACCAGTGAGATTCAGCGGGTCGTCATCTCGAATGCACTCGGCGCAGCCGACGGTAAGCCACCGCTGCACGTCGATCTCGAACCGTCCGGCGGCCCGCTGAACCGGATGTTCGGACGCGGCACGCCCGTCCGCACCCAGGTGTCGAACGCCGCCCTCAATGCCAAGGACTACATCCCGCAGCCGGTCATGTCGCTGGCGATGAAGGTGCTCAAACCACCCAAGAAGTAGCCGACGGGTAGGCCGCTGGCCTTCTGCTGTCAAAACCCTGACGCCTGTGTAGGTTTTGTCGCCGGATCAGCGGGCATGACCGGAGTTATGCGAGCAGTGACGTGGCAGGGCCGGCGGAAAGTCACGGTCGAATCCGTGCCACACCCGATCATCAAGGTCACCAGCACCAACATCTGCGGATCCGATCTGCACCGCTACGAAGTGCTCGGCGCGTTCATGACACCCGGCGACATCCTGGGGCATGAGGCGATGGGCATCGTCGAGGCGGTCGGCAGGGAGACCGGCGACTTGAAAGTCGGCGACCGCGTGGTGATTCCGTTCAACATCTCGTGCGGGCACTGCTTTATGTGCGGCCAGGGTCTTCAAAGCCAGTGTGAGACAACGCAGAACCGCGACCAGGGCACCGGCGCCGCGCTCTTCGGTTACTCGAAGCTCTACGGCGAGGTCGCCGGCGGGCAGGCCGAATACCTGCGTGTGCCGCAGGCTCAGTACACGCACATCAAGGTGCCCGAAGACGGGCCGGACGAACGCTACCTCTACCTCTCCGATGTGCTGCCGACCGCATGGCAGGCGGTGGAGTATGCGAACGTGCCGCAGGGCGGGACCCTGGTGATCCTCGGCCTCGGCCCGATCGGGTCGATGGCCTGCCGCGTCGCGAACCGGCGCTTCGACTGCCGGGTCATCGGTGTCCACATCGTCCCCGAGCGCCTGCAGCGCGCAAGGGAGATGCGCAGCGACGTCATCGACATGAATCTCGATGACCCCGTCGAGGTGGTGCGGGACTCCACGCAGGGCAGGGGCGCCGACGCGGTGATCGACGCCGTCGGCATGGAGGCTCACGGCTCGCCGATCGCCACGGTCGCCCAGACCGCGGCCGGCTTCCTGCCCGCGCCGGTGGGCCGAATGCTGATGAAGAACGCAGGCGTCGACAGACTGGCCGCACTGAACTCCGCGATCGCGATGGTGCGACGTGGCGGCGCCATTTCGCTGTCCGGCGTCTACGGCGGATCTGCGGACCCGATCAACATGATGATGTTGTTCGACAAGCAGATTCAGCTGCGGATGGGTCAGGCCAATGTCAAGCGATGGGTGCCCAACATCCTGCCGCTGGACGCCGCGCCGGGCGTATACGAGACGTTCCAGAAGAAGGAAGACGGCATGGTGAAGGTCGTGCTGGACGCCCTGACGCGATTGAAGCTACCCGGTCCGGGTATTACCTCGTCATGGATCAGTCGGAAGCGCCGATCCTCGACGCGCTCGTGGACTATCGCAAGGCGAACCGGTACGGATTCACACCGCCCGGCCACCGGCAGCGCCGCGGCACCGACGACAGAGTGCTCAGCGTGCTGGGCCGCGAACCGTTCCACGATGACCTCCTGGCGACCGGCGGGTTGGATGATCACCACAACCGGGGCAAGGTCCTCAAGAGGGCCGAGAAACTGATGGCCGAGGCCGTCGACGCCGACGTGGCCTTTTTCTCGACCTGCGGCAGTTCGCTTTCGGTCAAGGCTGCGATGATGGCCGTCGCCGGCGGTCACGAAGGCGGATTGCTGGTCTGCCGACACAGCCACAAATCGATCGTGGCCGGCCTCATCTTCTCCGGCCTTCAACCACGATGGGTGACGCCTCGGTGGGACGCCGAGCGCCACATCTCGCATCCCCCGTCACCCGACGACGTGGAAGCCGCATGGGAGCGCTACCCGGACGCGGCGAGCGCACTGATCGTCAGCCCCAGCCCGTACGGCACCTGCGCGGACATCGAGGAGATCGCCGCGGTGTGCCATGACCGCGGCAAGCCGCTGATCGTCGACGAAGCATGGGGTGCGCATCTGCCGTTTCACGAGGGCCTGCCGACATGGGCGATGGACGCGGGCGCCGATGTCTGCGTCGTCAGCGTGCACAAGATGGGTGCCGGATTCGAGCAGGGCTCGGTGTTTCACCTGCAGGACGACCTCGTCGACCAGGACCGGCTGTCGGCATGCGCCGACCTGCTGATGACGACGAGCCCGAACGTCATGGTCTATGCGGCGATCGACGGGTGGCGCCGCCAGATGGTGCAACACGGCCACGAATTGCTCGGCGCTGCACTGGATCTCGCAGGCAGCCTGCGCGACGACATCGAGTTGATCCCCGATCTCGAGGTGCTCGACGACGAGCTCATCGGGGTGGAGGCGAGCCACGACCTGGACTGCCTGCAGATCCTGTTGGATCTCTCGGCAACCGGTACCTCGGGCTATCAGGCGGCTGACTGGCTGCGGGAGCACAAGCAGATCGATGTCGGCATGGCCGACCACCGCCGGATACTTGCCACGCTGTCCTTCGCCGACGACAAGTCCACCACCGACCGCCTCCTCGATGCGCTCTGGGCGTGGCGCAAGGCGGCGAGGAATTTCGATTCGCCGCCGCACATCAAGCTCCCATCGCCCGCCGAGATCCAACTCGAATCCGTGCAACTGCCGCGCGACGCCTTCTTCGGGCCCGTCGCGATGGTGCCCGCGAACGAGGCAGGCGGACGGATCGCCGCCGAACAGATCACCCCGTACCCGCCCGCCATCCCCGCGGTGGTCCCTGGAGAGCGGCTCAATGATGCGGTCATCGACTACCTGCGTAGCGGCCTGGCATGTCCCGATCCCGCCGATCCGTTGCTGGAGAACTTCCGAGTGGTGGCGTGAAGTCACCGGTACCCCTGGTTTCGGCTCGACCGGTTCTGGCAACATTACCGACGGGTAAGAACTTTCCTTCGAGACTCACCAGGTGGGGCAGATGACGGGTTCGACGGAGATTTCGTTCGTTGCCGCGGGAACTGAGGGAGGCGGCGCCGCCCTCGGCCAGGTGATCGGCATGACGGTGGTCGCGGTGATCATCGGCGTGGCGCTGTGCTGGCTCGGCTACCTGCACCGGCAGCGCAAGATCACCTGGGTCAACAGCGTCGCCGAGTACGCCGGTCGCAAATTCAAGCGGCCGCCGTGGGTGGCGGTGCCCATCGCGCTGTTCATCGCGACGCTCATCTGCGCGCTGTTCGGCTTCATCTGGGACGTCAGCCTGCACATCGGCAAAGGCCGCGACCCCGGGCCGCTGGCCAACCCGGCGCACTACTTCATCCTGGTCGGCCTGTTTCTTCTGTTCGTCGCAGGCTGCGCGGCGATCATCCTGCCCTACGACAAGCCCGGCCCGTTCGCCGTCCGGATCACCAAGGACTGGTACGCGCCCGTCGGCGGCATCCTGATGGCCGGCTGCGGGCTGTACGCGCTGACCGGCTTCCCGCTCGACGACATCTGGCACCGCATCTTCGGCCAGGACGTCACGCTGTGGGGGCCGACGCACCTGATGATGATCGGCGGTGCAGGCTTCTCGACCATTTCGGCGCTCCTCCTCGAATACGAGGGTCAGCGGGCGATGGGCGAGCACGCACCCAAGGAAGGCATCTTCCTCAAAGGCATCAAGTACCTCGGCTTCGGCGGCATCATCATCGGTCTTTCGGTGTTCCAGATCGAGTTCGACTTCGGGGTCCCCCAGTTCCGCCAGGTGTTCGAGCCGATGCTGATCGCTGCGGCAGGCGCGTTCGGCCTCGTCGCGGCAAGGATGATGCTCGGCCGCGGCGCCGCGATACTGGCAGCGATTTTCGCGCTCGTGCTGCGCGGGCTCGTCGCCCTGGTGGTCGGCCCGATACTCGGCTCGCCAATCAACTGGTTCGCGCTCTACCTCGGCGGCGCCGTCGTCGTCGAGATCGTCGCATTGACGCCACTCTTCAAGCGCCCCATCCTTTTCGGCCTTGTCAGCGGCCTTCTGGTCAGCACGGTCGGGCTGTGGTTGGAGTCGTTCTGGATCGACGCCGTCTACCACTACCCGTGGCCGTCCAGCATGTGGCCCGAGGCGTTGATGATGGCCGTGCCGGTCGCGGTTCTCACCGGCGCATGCGGCGCCATGCTCGGCATGGTGCTCACCGACCAGCGACTACCTGCCCGCGGTATCAGCATCGGGCTGGTCGTGCTGGCCATTCTGGTCATCGGCGGGGCAACCGCCAACGGGCTGCGCTACGAAGTGCCGCACAACGCCACCGCCACGATGACGCTGACGGAGGCAGGCACGCCGGATAAGCGCATGGTCACCGCCGACGTGCGCATCAATCCGCCGAATCTGATCAGCGAGGACCCGAATTGGGTGTCGGTGCTGGGCTGGCAGGGCGGTCTGGCCAACGAACGCGGCATCTTCATCGACCACCTGCAGAAGCTCGGGCCCGGCCACTACCGCTCCACGCAGCCCATGCCGGTCTACGGGAAGTGGAAGACACTGCTGCGGCTGCATGACGGCCGGATCCTGACCGCCGTGCCGATCTTCCTGGCCGGCGACCCCGGCATCGGCGCCCCCGAGGTGCCCGCCCAGGCGAACATGACGCGACCGTTCGTCGCCGAGATCACCATCCTGCAGCGCGAACGCAACCCGGACACCCCGATGGCGCTGTGGACCATCGGCTGCATTGTGGTGCTGGTCTGCACGCTGCTCATGATCGGCGGACTCACCTGGGGCGCGGGCCGCATCAACAGGGCTCAACCCTCCGACACCAAAACGGAGCTGCAACCATCGGCACAGGCATAACCGCACAGCCGGACATCGTGATCCTGGCCCACCACGGCCTGCTGCTGGCGATTCCGGCGTTCGTCCCTGCGTTCGGTGTCGCGGGTGTCATCGCCTACATCGCGATCAAAGACCGGCGAAACAGAGACGAGCCTCACAGTGAGCAGACAGGTTCCAACAACCAAGATGATTCACCGTGACTTCAACTCATCTCGATAGAAGCATTCTCGCAGTGCTCGCCGCCGCGGTGCTGCTCACCGCGGGCTGCGGAGGTGGATCCAACAACTCCGCACCGGGTTCGGCCTCGTCGTCTGCGCCGTCCACCATCAACCCGTCGGACATGCAGAACGAGCAAGCACCGCCTAACCGGCTGAACATCGAAATCACGATCAAGGGCGGCAATGTCGATCCGACCAACGCCCAGCTGCAGGCGAAGGTCAAGGAGCCGATCGTCGTCCGGGTTACCAGCGATGTGGCCGACGAGCTCCACGTGCACTCGACTCCCGACCACACCTTCAAGATCGAGCCGAACAAGGCCATGCAGTTCCAGTTCTCCATCGATGTACCGGGCAACGTGGACATCGAGCTGCACCAACTGAACAAGGTCGTCGCAACCGTTTCAGTGCAACCGTGAGTGATCGACCCGCCGCGGTGCTGGCCCATGGCCTCGGCGGGTCGACGGATCTCCCGATCCCATACGCGTATGCCCTCATCGGTGCCGCGTGGGCCCTGACGTTCACCTTCGCCGTCGTCGCATTCGCTTGGAAGAAGCCGCGATTCGACCCCGGCAAGGACGGGCGCGCATTGCCGCTGTGGGTGACGTCGGTGGTGGACGCGCCCGCCGTGCGGTGGGCGCTGGCTTTGGCGGGTCTGCTGTTCGCGGGCTGGGTGGCGATGGCCGCGTTGTTCGGCAAGCCCGAGAACAACCCGGTGGCAGGCGTCTTCTACGTGCTGATGTGGATCGGCCTGGTGGCTGCGTCACTGGCGATCGGACCGATATGGCGAGCGGTCTCTCCGGTCCGCGCGGTGTACCGCCTGTTGCGCATCGCTCGGATGCCTGCCGGCCGCGGATATCCGAGGCGACTCGGGTACTGGCCCGCGGTGTTCGGCTTGTTCGCCTTCGTGTGGCTGGAACTCGCGAGCCCCGACCCAGGATCGCTCGGCGCGATCAAGCTCTGGCTGTGCGCCTATATCGTCATCACCCTGACGGGCGCGATCGTCTGCGGCGACCGGTGGTTCGGCCGCGCCGACCCGTTCGAGGCGTACAGCGTCGTCGCATCACGGTTCTCGCTGTTCCGTCGCAACCCGAACAGCGGCCGCATCGAAATCGGCAATCCGTTCGACCACCTACTGTCGCTCCCGGTCCGGCCGGGGACCGTGAGCATGCTGGCGGTGCTGCTCGGGTCCACGGCCTTCGACAGCTTTTCGGCGTCGCCCGGCTGGCGCAACTTCGTCGACCGCTACGCGCATTCGGTAGCCGCTCAAAGTGCGATGCGCACCGCCGGGCTCCTTGTATTCGTCGCCGTTGTGGTCACGACATTTTCGCTTGCGGCAAGGGCGACCGGTGGTGTCGACCGGGCGACCAAGCGAAAGCTGCCAGGTCTGATGGCGCATTCACTCATTCCGATCGTGCTCGGCTATATGTTCGCGCACTATCTGTCATATCTGGTGGAGCGGGGGCAGCAGACGATCATCGGCCTCGCCGACCCGCTCGGCCATGGCTGGAATTTACTGGGCCTGGGCGGCGCGCAGGTGAATTACGTTCTGTCGCTTCATCCTTCGGTGTTGGCCACCATCAAGGTCTGCTGTGTGGTCGGCGGCCACGTGGCCGGTGTGATCGCCGCCCACGACCGGGCTCTGCGCGTGCTGCCCGCTGGGTATCAACTGACAGGCCAACTGGCGACGATGCTGGTGATGGTGGGTTACACATTCACAGGGCTTTATCTGCTTTTCGGCGGGTGACGAAACTCTTATTCGCCCCATAATTTTTCGGTTTGTCCCGTACATCGGCGTGGTGCCGGGCGACGACACCATTGAACAAGCTCTAGCCGGAGGTTCGCCGCAACGGGTCGGGTGGTTCCGCTTCTATTTTGCAGACGAGCGGTGGGAGTGGTCGGAGTGGGTGCAGCGGCTACACGGGTACGAGCTTGGCACCGTCATGCCGACGACCGAGTTGGTGCTGTCGCACAAACATCCCGATGACTACGTACAGGTCGCCGCGACCCTCGAGGACATCCGGCGTACGCGCCGCACGTTCAGCACGCGTCACCGGATCATCGACACCAAGCAGGTCGTGCACGACGTCATCGTGATCGGCGACCAGCTGTACGACAACGACGGCGAGGTGATCGGCACCCACGGCTTCTACGTCGACGTGAGCGAGACGGGCCGGATGCGTGACGAGCTCGTCAGCGCCGCGGTCGCCGAGATCGCCGAGAACCGCGCGACGATCGAACAGGCCAAGGGCATGCTGATGCTGATCTACCGGATCACCGACGAGTCGGCGTTCGAACTGCTGAAGTGGCGCTCGCAGGAAACCAACGTCAAGCTTCGCGTGCTGGCCGACCAGGTCATCGCCGACTTCGGTGAGCTGACCTACGAAGAGACCCTGCCGCCGCGGGCCACGTTCGACCACCTGCTGCTGACCGCGCACCTGCGGATAGACACCGCCACCAAAACGGCGTCATAGGCTGGGCGCATGCGTGCGCTCCTCATCGTCGACGTGCAGAACGACTTCTGCGAGGGCGGCTCCCTCGGAGTGATCGGCGGCCAGTCGGTGGCCCACGCGATCACCGAATTCCTCGCCACACCTCGCGACTACGCGCACATCGTCGCCACGAAGGACTTCCACATCAGTCCGGGTGATCACTTCTCCAACCATCCCGACTTCGCGGCATCCTGGCCGCCGCACTGCGTCGTCGGCACGGCGGGTGCCGACTTCCACCCCGAGTTCGACCCGGCCGCGGTCGAAGCCGTGTTCACCAAGGGGGGCTATTCGGCCGCCTACAGCGGCTTCGAGGGCACCGACGAGGCGGGCACGCCGCTGTCCGACTGGCTGCGGCAACGCAAGGTCGACGAGGTGGACATCGTGGGCATCGCCACGGACTACTGCGTCGTGGCGACCGCCACCGACGCCGTCGAGGCCGGGTTCTCCACGCGGGTGCTGCTGGACCTGACCGCTGGTGTTGCCGAGGAATCAAGCACAAGGGCCGTCGCCGACATGCGGGCGGCGGGCGTCGAGGTGACGGACTCTACGGCCGCGGCCTGACCTAGTCACCCGTCCACTTCGGGGCGCGCCCTTCCTGGAACGCACGCACCCCTTCCCTGGCGTCGTCCAGACCCATGAGCTCGAGGTGTATCTCCGTCTCGCGCTCACCGACGGCGGCACGGTCGAGGTCGAACGAATCCCACAGCAGCCGCTTGCTGGCCGCTACCGATGCCGGCGCCGCGTTCTCGGCGATGTCGTGGGCCGTTTCCAGCGCCGCGGGCAGCACGTCGTCTGCGTCGAGCACGCGACTGCCGAGCCCGAGCGCCACCGCGCGATGTCCGTCGAAGGTGGCTCCGCTCAGCAGGATCTCGGCCGCATTCGACAGCCCCACCAGGCGGGGAAGCACCCAGTGCGAGTACGCGTCGCCGACCATCCCGCGCCGGACCTGAACCACGCCGTACCGCGCGTCGGCCGCGAAGTACCGGATGTCGCACTGCAGGGCCAGCGTCAGGCCCAACCCGATCGCGTGCCCATTGACCGCGGCGATCACCGGTTTGGAGAGCGTCCATGCGGCCACGTCGATGCCCGCCGCGCTGAACGTCGGCCCCGGCTCGGTGAAGGTGCGTTCGCCCGCGCCCAGGTCGGCCCCCGCGCAGAACGCGGGCGGGGTGCCGGTCAGCACGACGACGCGGACCGCCTTGTCGCGGTCGCACCGCAGGTAGGCGTCTGCCAGTTCCTCCCGCATGCCATCGCCGACGGCGTTGCGGCGCTGAGGCCGGTTCAGGGTGATAGTTGCCACACCACGGTCCACTTCCAGCAGCAAGGTGCGATATCGGGCCCCGAACTCGCTTGGTTGTGATGCTCTCGCATTGGGCACCCCCGTATCGTCGCCTTGGCCCGCCTTTTCGTCACGTCATTGGAGCTGCAACTTGACCCAAGCCGCCACACGGCCGCCGGCTCAGCAGGAGATCTGGCCCGGTAAGGCCTATCCGCTCGGCGCCACCTACGACGGTTCCGGCACCAACTTCGCGGTCTTCAGCGAGGCGGCCGAGAGCGTGGACCTGTGTCTGTTCGACGCCGAAGGCGCCGAGACACGGCTGACGCTTCCCGAGGTGGACGGCTTCGTTTGGCACGGCTTCATCCCGAACTTGGAGCCGGGACAGCGCTATGGGTACCGGGTTCACGGCGCGGACGACCCGCGCGCGGGACAGCGATGCAATCCGAACAAGCTGCTGCTCGATCCCTACGCCAAAGCCATCGACGGCAGCTTCGAGTGGAACCAGTCGCTGTTCGGCTACAACTTCGGCGACCCTGACAGCCGCAATGACGACGACTCGGCGGCCGCGATGCCGAAATCCGTCGTCATCAATCCGTACTTCGACTGGGGTGTCGACCGGCCGCCGAACCACGAGTACGCCGACACTGTCATCTACGAAGCCCACGTGCGGGGGCTGACCCAGACGCACCCCGATATCCCGGAGAATATCCGCGGCACCTACGCCGCCGTCGCCCATCCGGTGATCATCGAGCATCTGAAGTCGTTGAGCGTCAACGCCATCGAGCTCATGCCCGTGCACCACTTCGCAAACGACTCCACGCTGATCGACAAGGGCCTTTCCAACTATTGGGGCTACAACACCGTCGCGTTCTTCGCGCCCGACTCCACATACAGCTCCAGCCCCAACCCCGGCGGCCACGTTCAGGAATTCAAGGCGATGGTCCGTGCGCTGCACGAGGCCGACATCGAGGTGATCCTCGACGTGGTCTACAACCACACCGCCGAGGGCAACCACCTGGGGCCGACGCTGTCCATGCGCGGCATCGACAACGCCGCCTATTACCGGCTCGTCGAGGACGACAAGCGCTACTACATGGACTACACCGGCACCGGCAACAGCCTCAACGTCGGGCACCCGCACACGCTGCAGCTGATCATGGACTCGCTGCGCTACTGGGTAACCGAGATGCACGTCGACGGGTTCCGCTTCGACCTGGCCTCAACGCTGGCGCGGGAGTTCTACGACGTCGACAAGCTGTCGACGTTCTTCGAACTCGTGCAACAGGATCCGACAGTCAGCCAGGTCAAGCTGATCGCCGAGCCGTGGGACGTCGGGCCGGGCGGCTATCAGGTCGGCGGCTTCCCGCCGCAATGGACGGAGTGGAACGGCAAGTACCGCGACACCGTCAGGGACTACTGGCGCGGCGAGCCCGCGACGCTCGACGAGTTCGCATCCCGGCTGACCGGTTCGGCCGACCTCTACGAGCACACCGGCCGCCGACCGGTGGCATCGATCAACTTCGTCGTCGCGCACGACGGGTTCACGCTGCGGGATCTGGTGTCCTACAACGAGAAACACAATGAAGCGAACAAGGAGGGCAACAACGACGGCGAAAGCCACAACCGGTCCTGGAACTGCGGAGCCGAAGGCCCCACCGAGGACAAGACGGTCAATGCCCTACGCGCGAGGCAACAGCGCAACTTTCTGACCACACTGCTTCTGTCGCAGGGCGTCCCGATGATCGCGCACGGCGACGAGCTCGGCCGCACCCAGCAGGGCAATAACAACGTGTACTGCCAGGACAACGAGCTGTCCTGGATTGACTGGAGCAGCGCCGACACTTCGCTGATCGAGTTCACCCGCGCGGTCTCCGGGCTGCGGGCCGCACACCCGGTGTTCCGCAGACGACGCTTCTTCAGTGGCCAAACCGTGCGGCGGCGCGGCGGTGGCGCGGGCGTGCCCGACATCGCATGGTTCGCTCCCGACGGTTCCGAGATGACCGACGAGGACTGGGAGTCCGGCTTCGTGAAGTCGCTCGGCGTGTACCTCAACGGATACGGGATCCCCGACCGTGACGTGCGCGGCCAGCGGGTGACCGACGATTCGTTCGTGCTGTTCTTCAACGCCCACTACGAGCCGATCGATTTCACGTTGCCGCAGAAGGACTTCGGCGCGTCCTGGGTTGCGGTGATCTACACCGCCGACGACGCCGTCGAGGAGCCCAAGCCGCAGGACGCGGGCGCCACCGTCACCGTCGATGCACGCTCAGTGATGGTGCTACAGGCTCACTCAACAACGTCGTAGAAGGAGTCGCCGTCCTCCGGCGTCCCGTCGATCTGGCCGCGCTCACGGCCATGCTGTTCCGGGTCGAGCTCATCGAGCTCGTCGTCGGACATCGACTCGGTGTCCGATGTCGTGTCGGCCGCGTCGCGCGGATCGATATCGTCAGGGCTGACATCGGGCTCTTCTTCGGCAAGGCGCTCGTCGAGCGTCTCGTTCTCCTCGGCGTCGATCCACTCCTCTGGCGGATCGACCACCTCGTCGCCGTCGTCGTTGCGCACCTCGTCGGAGTCGAGCGCCTCTTCTGGTGTCAACGGGAAGTCGTCGGAGTCGCCTGCCATGCACCCCATGTTGCCCGACATCCGACACTGCTAAACAGTGCCGCCCGGATTTGGGCCGAGTGGCCGGCCGATTACGGGGTTAGCTGCCATAACCCGGGGTTAGCCGAAAACGTTGCCCATACCAGGCAGTATGGTACGGTTTAGCTCGCTGAAGCAGCCGTGGTCGCATAACGGCACCGAGGGGTGCCGCCGGCCGGGCGGGCTGGAAGTAGAAGCCGAAGAGCGGCGGTGACTACCGGTGGCCACGGTTGCAACAGCACCTCCTTCAGACGGACAGTTCATTACCGTTGCTAATTTTCGCAGGTGTCAAACAGCTGGTCGCCGTATGCTGCCGTCCATGACGCCGCCGCGCGGTGCTGGCCGTCGGCTTGCCGTTGACGACTGGATCCAGGCCGGGTTCGCCATCCTCGCCGAGGGCGGCCCCAACGCGCTGCGCATCGACCGGCTCTGCGAACGCCTCGGCGTCACCAAGGGAAGCTTCTACTGGCACTTCACCGACCTGGCCACCTACCGGACCGCTCTCATCGAGGCCTGGGGCAGCCTGCAGGACCAGGACCGCCAGCGATTCGAGACCTCGAAGGACATCGAGCCCCGCCAACGGCTGAAGTACATGATGCAGGCGGTGGTGCGGCCGGAGCAGTGGGCGCTCGAACGGGCCATGCGGGTCTGGGCGTTGACCGACGACGACGTGGCGGCGAACGTGCGGAAAAGCGATGGTCGGGTGCTGCGAGCGGTTTACCAGGCATTCGTCGACGCCGGCTTCGACGCCGACGAGGCAGGTGTCCGCGCTGCCGCCTTTTTCGGTGCGGGGCTGGGCATATTGCATGCGTCAGATGCCAATGACGCGCCCTCCGAGATGCAGGAGCGATTCCTGGATTTCGTGCTGCGGCCCTAGCCCGACGGCTTCAGGCCCGTCTTCTCGTCCAGATACTGCAGCAGATCGTGGGCGGCCAACTCGATGTCCTTGTGCCGCCATTCCGACGCGCGGTAGACGCAGGCGATCAGGCCGGTGCGGTGGACTCTGCGCAGGTCGCCGTAGACGAACGCGTACCGCGCCTTGGTGTGGTCCTGGGCGCCGTCGGTGAGACCGAGGTGCCATTCCGCGTATTCGTCCCACGTGTGGTTCTCCAGGAACGCGTTCTGCGCCTCGGCCCGCGGTTGCACTTGTCCCCAGTCGCTGTCCAGCACGTACTGCCGTGCGTCGATCAGTTTCCGCGCCTTGGTCACCGCCGGCTTGTTCACCACGTACTTGGCCATAGGTGATGGATACCCGTTATGCCACAGCGACCCGCTCGCGCTGTACGACTTCGGTCGCCGCGCGTTCCCCGGAGCGCACGGCCCCGTCCACCCATCCGCACATGGCGGCCGAGCTTTCGGTACCCGCCCAGTGGATGCGGCCGCACGGCTCACGCAGCGCAGGTCCGAACTCGGTGAGCACGCCCGGCGGTGCGTGGCTGATCATGCCCCCGCCCGAGTACCGTTCGGTGGTCCAGTTCTGTTCGATGAAGTCCACCGGCGAATGTGCTTTGGCGCCAAAGCGTTTGGCTAGCTCGTCGAGGACGAGTGTGCGGCGTTCTGTCGCATCCACGGCGCACAGTTCCCGTGCGGTCGGCCCTTCGACGATCACGCACAGCACGCCGGGGCTTGCGGTGTCTGTGCACGCGTCGATGGTGACCGGAGCCGGTGTGCCCGGCGCCGCAGACTGGCCGGACAGGCCCTCGGCGCGCCAGAAAGGCTCGTCGTAGACGATGTTGATCTTGTAGATGGCCCCGCTCGGCATGCGCTGGTGCAGCAGCGATCTGTCAACGGAAAGCATTGGCTCGTAAATGATTTGGCTGGCGATCGCGATCGGCACCGCGACGACCGCGCGCCGTGCCCGCACCGTCATGTCATCGGCGCGAACCGTCACCCTTTCGTGGTCCTGGTCGATCCGGCGCACGGGCTGCGACAGGTGCAGCGAATCGCCGACCGCGGCGGCCATCGGCCCGTACACCGCCCCCATGCCGCCGACGATTCGGGAGTCCTGCGATCCATGCTCGACGCCGAACACGAATTCAGGTCCTCCGCCAGACGCCATCTGATGCAGGGCGAACAGCAGCGAGACCTCGGACGTGTCGCTGGTGTAGGTGCCGCCGATGGCCGTCTCGAGCAGATCGCGGGCGGCAAGCGAGGGCACATGGTGATCCAGCCACTGCGCGACGGTGGTGCCGTCCCACTTGTCGGCCTTCTTTGCGTCCCAAGGCGCCTCGAGTGGAATCGTCTTGCACATCTTGGCCAGCTCGAGAAAGGCGGTGCCGAGGTTCACCGTCGCGAACGGGTTCAGCGTCCGCGGCACCGTGCCCTTGTATCGGAACTGTTTGCCGTCGACGACCATCATCGACTCGCCGCCTACGTACTGCTTGTAGCTGCGCACTCCGAACTCGTCCAGCAGCCCATAGATACGGTCCTGGCCGGGTCCGATCCAGGCGCCGCCACGGTCGATCCACGCCCCGTCTGCGCGTACTTCGGTGAAGGTGCGCCCGCCCACCCGGTCCCGCGCTTCCAGCAGCGCCACCGAATGCCCGCCCTGCTTGAGCCGCAACGCGGCCATCAGGCCGGCGAATCCCGCCCCGATAACGCAAAAGTCCACGTCAACCATCATGGGATGGTCCCTCCGCGGCAGCCGCCGCGGAGTCTTTTGGCAAATTTTTACGGCGTCGTCAGCGGGGCTATCGGATGGATCGTGAAGCGAATCTCATCGATAGCAGCGCCAAGATCCTGCGTTGAACACGTTGGTCGGCAACGCAAACGCACCGGGCCCGTACTGATTGATGCAGACACGGTCCATGTTCACCGGGTGTGCCCGCTGACCGTTGCGTGCGCAGACCCACGAGAACGCGTTGTTGGGGTCGAGTGCGACAGCCGGTGCGTTGAAGTTGGGCATGCAGTAGTAGCCCTGGATGTCCAGGCCACCGATGTCCGCAGCGGCGTTCGCGGACGGCGCCAGTATTGCTGCACCGACGGCGAAGCTGCCCGCCGCGAGCGCGGTCAACGCGATGTGGCGAAGAGGACGCCGGGTGGTGTGGGGGCTGCTCATGGTGTACTCCTTGGGTTTGTCGCCACCCCTATGGGTGGCGTTCACCCGGTATGAGCACGAACGCCTGGCGGATCCCACACTTTTTGTGAAGCGTTTCGCCGGATTGAATATCAGCCGACGATCCGCGCGATCGACCTGAGCGGGATCCGCAGCCACGTCGGGCGATACCGCGCCTCGTAGGCGGCCTCGTACACCGCCTTGTCGAGCTCGTACGCCGAAAGCAGGGTGCCGTTGTCGCGTGGGTCGGCCCCCGACACCGACGCGTACCCGTCGCAGAACGACGCGCAGTTGCGGTCCACCCACTCGCGTGCGCGGGCAGCAAGCCGCCTCCCGCGGTCGTCGTCCTCGGCCTGTTCCATCAGCCGTTGGTAGGCGGCGTATTCGAATGACCTCAGCACGCCCGCGACGTCGCGCGCAGGTGAGTCCGGCCGCCTGCGCCCGTCGAGCGGCTGGCCCGGCTCGCCCTCGAAGTCGATCAGCAGCCATCTCTGCGGGGTGCGCAGCACCTGACCCAGATGAAGGTCGCCGTGCACGCGCTGAACGGTGATCGTCTCCTCGCCCAGCTTGCGGTAGCGCTCCTCGATGAGCGGCACGTACTGCTCGAGCTCGGGAACCGACGCCGCAGCCGACGACAACCGCTCGAGCACGGTGTCGGTCGGGAAAGGGACGGCCGAAGTGCCGAGTGCGGCGGCCAGCGACGCGTGCACCGACGCGACGGCCTCGCCGAGCCGGTGGGACTCGGCCACGAAGTCGCCGCTCACCTCGTCGGCGAACAGCTCACGGGTGCTTGCGGTGGCCATATCCCAACCCTCGGCCGAGTTGGCCGCGAACTCGGTCAGCGCGCCGAGTGCACACGGCTCTGCGCCGTCGCCGTCCCACGACGTCTCATACGAACCCATCAACCGCGCCACATGCGGGTTGCCCGCGTGTGCGAGCACCCGGTTCAGTTCGATGTCCGGGTTGATGCCGGGCGTGATGCGACGGAAGACCTTGAAGATGGCCTGGTCGGAGAAGACGACGCTGGTGTTGCTCTGCTCGGCGCCCGACACCCGCGGCGGCGAGTCCAGCGGCAGCGTGACGTCGGGCTCCTTGCCGAACCTCACGTCGCCGATGGTGGCCGACGAGTCGACCAGCGACAGCAGGAAAGTCGCGGCGGCCGGGTCGTAGAGCGCGTCGTACGCAATGCGGTCGCCGACCGCGCCGATCGCCTTCTCATCAATCGGTCCCGCATCCCAGCGCACGATCACCTGATAGCGCTCGGAGGAACCGCCGGTATACGCGACGTCCAACAGCACCAGGTCGAGGTCATCGCGAAGGCCCACCACTCTGGCCGGTTCGATCGAGGACAGTTCGCGGTTGCGGCCTGCGTACCAGCGCTGCTCGGGCAACCAGTCGGACCACGGCAGGTTCGCAGTTTGGCTCATGACGCCTCCTTCGGCCCCGTCCGGTGCTGCAGCCATAAACAGTCGACGCCAAGCCATTTCAGGTGGCTGCCCTCGGTGGGGTCATGCTCGACTGAATCGGCGACGCCGATCTGCGCATAGGTCGGAGCATCCATCGACCTTCAAACCTACCCACCCACGGGGTAATTGAATCCGCTCCGCGTGTCGCGAATGCATTGAGCAAAGAAGTCGATCGCGTGGTGTAAAGGAGCGGTTGAAACCGCCGCAGAACCCGGATACCGTTTGCGCGACCAATGTTCTGATTGTCGGGTGGCATTGGTCTTCATTAATTCTTCGACGAATCGAGTGGCGTTGTCTGAGCCGAATGATGGTGAAGCTCCAGTAATCGTTGGTTTGTCCGATGCGGCAATGCACATGTATGCCGCCGCGATCGACGCCCTTCCCGATCCCAGCGACCCGGAGTTCCCCGATCGGGCAGGCGTGATCCTCGCCGGTCTGCGCAAATTGCAGGACTCGCTGGCGGACGCCGCCAGCCGCAGCCGTGTGACGCCCTCGGTCATCGTCGCGCTGAGCGGTGTGCGCAGCCGCTTCGACGATCTGATGGCCACCGCGGCCAACGGGCCAGGTGCCACCCTCGGCCAGCGCCTCTACATCGCGCGCGGGCGGGCCAAGCTCTCCACCAAAGAGGCCGCCAACGGCGTTGGGCTGCGCAAGGACCTCATCGAGGCTGTCGAGGTCGAGGAGCCGGTGCTCGAGGATGAGGCGTCGAGGATCAAGGACCTCATCGCCGCACTCGGCGGCTGACGCCAAGCAAACACGTAATTTCGCCGCCGGGCGTTTGCGCCGCCCATGCGCGGGTATCGGCTCGCGTTATGGGCTCACCGTGATGGACCGCGACGGCCGTCACCGAGGTGCGCGCGGTGATCGTCGACCGGTCGCAGCTGCCGGATTGGATCGCCGAGTATCCCGCGATCAAAGACCGGCTGCTGCGGCTCCTCGCGCGCCGATTACGCCGCACCACAAGCACACTCGCCGACCTGACCTTCATCGATGCGCCCGCGCGGGTGGCGAAACAACTCGGGCTGGCCCAGCGGTTCGGCATAACGGAGAACGGCGCGATGCGGGTGACGCACGACCTGACGCAGGAGGAACTGGCCCAGCTCGTCGGCGCGACGAGGGAGACGGTGAACAAGGCGCTATCGGATTTCAGCAGCCGCGGATGGATTCGCGTCGACGGCAAGAGCGTGCTGATATCGGACTCCGAGCGGCTGGCCCGCCGCGCACACTGACGCCGAGACGCTACGGCAGGTAACGCGCCGCCGCCGTCGTCCGCACCATCCGACCCGCATTGGCCTGCCGGTAGCCGGCGACACCTCCGCCGAGCGTCATCAGCAGGATGGCCGCCACCCCCGGCAGTGCGGCACCGGCCATCTCGGTAAGCCCTGGGCTTCGCAGATAGTTGGTGTAGCCCTGCTGTCGCGGCGCCTGCCCCGCCATCGACTTCACGGTGCCTGCCTGCGGTGTCGTCTGCGCGCCGTCCAGCCGCGCACCCGAGTTCACCGACCCCGGTTCGACGACCGCGCCGCGGGCCGCGCCGGTGCCTGCGCTCAGTGCCGCACCCGTTGCGGCCGACGGAAAGCGCACCGCGGCAGGCGGAAGCACGGGCACCGCGATGACCGGAGCCTGGAGCACGGGCTCGCCCCCGAAGTCGGTCGGCTGGTAGTCGCTGCCACCGCCGCCGGCACCACCCGAAACGTCGATGACCGGCTCCGGCGCGGGAGCCTCGGGAGCGGGGCCGCGGAATGCCGGTGCGGGCGCGGGCGCCGGCTCGGGGGCCGGAGGGTTGATGACTTCCTCGAACCGGGAAATGATCCTGGTCGCGTTCCACCAGCTGGCGCCGCCACGCCGCACCTCGAGCAGGTAGTAAAGGAACGGGTAGTCGTCGACCACGCCGGTCGACGTCGTCACGGTTTCGGGCGCGGGGTCCGAACTTGCGACGACGGTGTTGTCGCCCGCGGCGGTGTTTTCGGCGTAGTCGCTTCCGGTGCCGCTGACCTCCGCGTTGCCGAGTGAGTCGGCCCCGCCCGCATCGACGTCGGGCCCTTGGGTCTCGGCACCCGGGACGGTGCCGTCGGTGCCGACATCGGTGCCGTCCGGGTTCGTCTGACGGTCGTCGCCTGGCGCCACGTCGGGGGCTGGGGGGTCGGTCACATCGCCGAACGTGGTCGCAGTCGTTTCGCTCGCGGCGACGGTGCTCGTCTGTTCAGAGCTGAATGTCGTCGGCGCAGAGGTTGATTCGTCGATGCTGTGCCGCTTGCGCCGTTCAGCCACGCCGCGGAATCTGTGGTGCCTGCCAAGGCGTTCGATGCCGAATTGTCCGTCACCGCGGAGGTGCACGCCGCCGGGATCCGCACCGGCCGGCCCCGCATCAGTCCCGAGCATGAGGCCGCCCATTAGCACGCCGGCACACGCCGTAACGCGCAATGCCGACACCCCCATATACCCTCATTTCCCGACAAAATAGGTGCTGACTAGCGTTTATCGTGAGGGGATTCTCGCACACTTCCCGCCATCCGTCGGTGGAATCTTTTGTCGCCAGTGTCCAGCGGACCGGGGTCGGGTTGTCGCAGTTGGGTAGGGTTTTGACGTGGGATTTCGCGACCAGCCGACGGCCGCCGCGGGGGCGCGCACCATCGCCGCGTCGACGAACACGGGGACGCTGGCGACGCTCACCCCGAGCGGCGACCCGTGGGCGTCGTACGTCAGCTACGGCCTGCTCGACGGCGCGCCGGTGCTGTGCCTGTCGAATCTGGCCGAACACGGCCGCAACCTCGACGGCGACCAGCGAGCGAGCATCGCGATCGTCGCGCCGAGCGCCGACCCGGACCCGCAGGCACGGGCGCGGGTGACGTTGGCGGGCGTCGTCGATCGGCCTTCCGGTGCTGAGCTCACCGCCGCGCGGGACGCCTACCTGGCGGCGGTTCCTGGGGCAGAGCAGTACATCGACTTCACCGACTTCACGCTGTGGGCGCTGCGGGTCGAACGGGTTCGCTGGTATGGCGGATACGGCCAGATGGATGTCGCCACCGGCGAGGCCTACATGGCAGCATCAGCTCGTGACTGAACGCTCCGAGCTCTGGCAAGAAGCCTTCGACCTGATTCGCACGCGCGGCCATGAACGTCGCGACGAGCCGTTCAAACTGGCCAGCGGCCAGCTCAGCCACGACTACATCGACGGCAAGTACGCCGTCGACAACGGCGAACGGCTGACGATCGTCAGCCGCGCGGTCGCCGAGCTCGCCGCCGACAACGGCATCGAATTCGACGCGGTCGGCGGGCTGACGATGGGCGCAGATCCGCTGTCGCACGGTGTCGCGATGGTCACCGGCAAGGCGTGGTTCTCGGTGCGCAAGGAACAGAAGCAGCGCGGCCGCGAGCAATGGGTGGAGGGCACCCGGCTGCAGCCAGGCACCAGGGTGCTGCTTGTCGACGACGTCATCAGCACCGGCGGTTCGACGGCGCTGGCCTTCGACCGGATCGAGCCGCTCGGCATCGTCGTCACCGGGGTGATCCCGATGGTCGACCGCGGCGACGTCGCGGCCAAGCTGTTCGCGGAGCGCAACGTGCCGTTCGTCGCCCTTGTCACCTACAAGGACCTCTGCATCGAGCCGATCAAGCCGGTGTGAGGATCAGCTCGTAAGTATTCGCTCACTGTCCGTCAAGACGCCGTCAAGAGGCTTTCGCGGCGGTGAATCGGGGCGCACGGTGGCGGTATGACACTGCTGGACCATCTGCCGTCCCTTCGTCAGGCCGCCACGCCCCGCATCGACCCGAGGATCTGGCCGCTGACCGCGACCGTCGACGACCTCGGGCGGCTCTGCGTGGGCGACGTGCCCCTCAGCGAGGTCGCCGACGAGTTCCGTACGCCTGCCTATGTTCTCGACGAGACCGATTTCCGCACAAGGCTGCAGCGCTATCACGCGGCGCTGCCCGGCGTCGAGGTGGTGTATGCGGCCAAGGCGCTGCTCTGCACAGAGGTCGCGCGCTGGGTGACAGAGGCGGGCGCAGGCATTGACGTCAGTTCAGCCGGCGAACTGGCGACAGCGCTGGTGTCCGGCGCCGACCCGGCGCGAATCATCATGCACGGCAACGCGAAGTCGATCGACGAACTTCGCGACGCCGCGGTGATCGGAGTCGGTCGCATCGTTGTCGACTCGCTGATGGACATCGCATACCTGAGCTGTGAGGCCCGTCAGCCGCTACGCGTGCTGATCCGCGTCACCCCCGACGTCGACATCCACGGCCACGCGGCGGTGACGACGGGGATCAACGACCAGAAGTTCGGCTTCACACTCGGCGACGGCCACGCCGCCGAGGCCGTGAAACGGATTCTGGATCATCCGCTGTTGACGCTCGCCGGGCTGCACTGCCACATCGGCTCGCAAATCACCGATGCGACGATGTTCGCGGAGGCGATCCGCAGGATGATCGCCACGATGGCGGACATCCGCGCCAGCCACGGCGTCGTCCTTCCCGAGCTCAATATCGGTGGCGGGCACGGTGTGCCGTATATCAGCGGCGATGCCGAACTCGACCAGGCCGAGCTGTCCGACCTCATCGACGACGCGCTGGACTGGGCGTGCGCGGCCGAGCGATTCCCCCGTCCCCGCATCGTGGTCGAGCCGGGTCGCGCGATCAGCGCGCGTGCGGGAGTGACACTCTATCGGGTCATCTCCGTGAAGTCGCAGTCCGGCGGGCGCACGTTCGTCGCCGTGGACGGAGGCATGTCCGACAATCCGCGCGTCAGCCTGTACGGCGCCAAATACACTGTGGCACTTGCTAATCGGCACTCGCTGGCGCCCGCTCAGACCGTGACGGTGGCGGGGCGTCACTGTGAAGCCGGTGACGAGATCGCCCGCGACGTCGAACTGCCAGGCGACATCCGCGCGGGCGACCTGTTGGCGGTCGCGTGCACGGGCGCGTACCACCACAGCATGGCGTCGAACTACAACATGGTGTGCCGTCCGCCCGTGATCGCCGCGCACCACGGCCGGACCCGCGAACTGGTACGCCGTGAGACGCTCGCCGATCTGCTCGCCCGCGACCGCGGATGGACGAATCCGCGCTCTGGGTCGCCTGCCTAGCCCGCGGCCTCGACCACGAGCACGCCGGTCGGCTCGACGCCGACGGTCACCGGGTCGCCAGGGCTGAACCCTCGCGCCGCCGAGCTGGCCATCTGCGCGCCGACGACCGTTCCGTCCGCCAGCGTGCAGAAGACGCGGGAGATCGGGCCGAGAAACGCCACCGACGTGACCGACGCGGTACCGGACGGGTCGGCGGTGACGGTCACCGATTCGGGGCGGACCATCGCGAGGCCCGCGCCGGAACTGATCGAACCCGGCAATGCGGGCACCGAGGAGCCGAGCAGCTTCGTCTGCCCGCCGGACACCTCCGCTGGCACCTTGTTGTTGAGTCCGACGAACTCTGCGACGAACGGTGTCGCGGGGTTCGCGTACAGCTCGGCAGGCGCGGCAAGCTGTTCGAGCTTGCCCTGGCTCATCACACCGACACGGTCGGCGACGGCGAGCGCCTCCTCCTGGTCGTGCGTCACGAAAAGCGTTGTCGTGCCGACCTCGAGCTGCACGCGGCGGATCTCGTCGCGCAGCTGCACCCGCACCTTCGCGTCGAGCGCCGACAACGGCTCGTCCAACAGCAGCACCCGCGGTTGGATCGCCAGCGCGCGAGCCAGGGCGACCCGCTGCTGCTGACCGCCGGACAACTCACTGGCGTACTTGTTCCTGTGCGCGGTCAGACCGACCAGCTCGAGCATCTCGTCGGCGCGAGAAAGCCGGTCGCCCTTGCCTTTTCCGCGCATCTTGAGGCCGAACGCGACGTTGTCGACGACGGTCAGATGCGGAAAGAGGCTGTAGGCCTGGAACACCATGCCCATATCGCGTTTGTTGGCGGGCACCTTGGTCAGATCCTGCCCACCGACCGAGACGCTGCCCGTGGTCGCTTCGTCCAGCCCGGCCAGGATGCGCAGCGCCGTGGTCTTACCGCAGCCCGACGGGCCGAGAAGCGCGACGAGCTCACCGGGTTCGATGTGCAGCGTCAGCCCGTCAAGGGCCTTGACCGGGCCGTACACCCGCGTCAGGTCGGTGAGTTCGACGGAAACGCCGTTCGTCATGTCGGCACTCCAGGTTGGGTCGCGGTGGTTGGGGCGGGGACAGCGGCGTCGATCGCGCCAGTGCGCCGACGGCCGCGCGTGAGCAGCGCGAGCACGAGCAGTAGAACGAAGCCGAACACCAGCACAGCCAGCGAGGCCGCCACCGACGTCGGACCGTCGGCCTTGCCGATCAGCACGATCTGAACCTGAAGGGTCTGGAAACCGGACAGTGACGCGATCGTGTACTCGCCCAACACCACCGCGATCGAGATGAACGCGGCCGACAGAATGCCGGACCAGATGTTGGGCACCACCACCCGCGCGATCGTGGCGAACCAGCCTGCGCCCAGCGAGCGCGCCGCCTCCGACAGCGTTTTCAGGTCGATGGCCGAAAGTGCCCCGTCCAGCGCGCGGTAGGCGAACGGCAATACCAATACGACGTAGACGAACGTCAGCGTCAGCGCGGACTCGCCGAGGAAGTACGCCACCCACAGGTAGACATTGCGCAGCCCGACCACGATCACCAGCGCGGGAATCGTCAGCGGAAGCAGGCAGAGGAATTCGATGACGCCCTTGGCCCACGGTGCACGGAGCCTGACCCAGATCATCGTCGGCACCAGGATCACCAACATCAACACCACGGTGAAGACGGCGAGCAACAGCGAGATGACGATCGCCTGATAAAGCGCATCGTCCTGGACGAGGTTCTTCCAGGCCTGCAGTGTGCGGCCGCCCTTGAGCAGGTTGCGAGTGGAGAAATCGGCCATCGCGTAGAGCGGGAACAGGAAGAACAACCCGAATGCCACCCAGAGCACACCGCGAAAAACCTTGCCGCCCAGCGATGTCCGGTTCATTTCAGCCACCTCGCTGTGCGGCGGACAAGCAGGTTGTAGGCGACCATCACGACGGCCACCACGATGATCATCTCCAGTGCGAGGGCATAGGCGAATCCCGACTGGCCAAGGACCACCTCGCTCGTCAGTGCGGCCCGGATCAGCAGCGGCAGGATCGGGCTGCCCTGGCTCACGAGGGCGGCCGCGGTCGCGTACGCGGCAAAGGCGTTGGCGAACAACAACAGTGCCGAGCCGAGGAACGCGGGCGTCAGCAACGGGGCTGCCACTTCACGGAAGTACTGCACGCGGGACGCACCGAGGCTGACCGCGGCCTCGCGCCACTGCTCGCGCAGTCCCTCCAGCGCGGGCACGAAAACGATGACCATCAACGGGATCTGGAAGTACGTGTACACCACGATCAGGCCGGTCAGGCTGTACAGCCAACCCGATCCCGCGAGGTTCCAGCCGAAGACCTGCTGAACCCACAGCGTCAGCACGCCGTTGAGGCCGATCGTCGCCAGGAACGCGAAAGCCAGTGCGACGCCGCCGAACTGGGCAAGCACACTGCACAGCGAGATGACCGCCCTGCGCACCACCGAGGTCGGCGGGCTGCTGACGATGAGCCAGGCCAGCACCGCGCCCAGCACCGCGCCGATGATCGCCGTGCTTCCCGACAGCAGCACGCTCTTCCACAACGCCGCCAGCGCTGTGTCGGAGAACAGCGCCGTTATCCGCTCGAGTGAGAAGACCCCGTCGGCGAAGAACGCGCTGAAGATCACCGTCACCGTCGGGACGATGAGGAAAACGGTGACCAGGGCGAGGAACGGCAGCAGCGGCAGCGCGTCCCGAACTCTTCGGCCCATAGTCCTTCTGCTCCTCGCGTGCGCAGGGTTCAGCCGACGGCCTTCGCCCAGTTGTCGGTCAGGTATTTGGTGGCTTTGTCCGTCTGATCCGGCGACGGCACGGTGACCGGGCCGTCGATCACCGGGATCTTGTCCACCGCAGCCTTGTCGATGGTGCCCGCCTGCAGCATCTGGTCGGCCCGCACCGGCCGCACACCGCCCGCGGCATACAGGTTCTGGCCCTGATCGCTGTAGAGGAACTCCTGCCACAACCGGGCGGCCGCCGGATGCGGTGCGTCCTTGTTGACGGCCTGGTAGTAGTAGCCGGCGACGACGGCGTTCTGTGGAACCAGGATCTGCCAGCTGGGCAGCTTCTCGCTGACCTTGCCGTTGAGGTAGTTCCAGTCGATGACGACCGGCGTCTGACCCGATTCGATGGTGGCGGGTGTCGGATCGACCGGCACGAAGTTCCCCGCCTGTTTGAGCTTGCCGAAGAAGTCGACGCCCGGTGCGATGTCGTCGGCGGACCCGCCTTGCGACAGTGCCACCATCAACACACCGGAGAACGCGGCGCCCGCCTGGGTGGGATCGCCGTTGAGCGCGACCTTGCCCTGGTATTCGGGCTTGAGGAGGTCGTTGACGTCAGCAACCGGCGGCACCTTCGCGGTGTCGAAGCCGATCGACATGTAGCCGCCGTAGTCGTTGACCCAGGTGCCGTTGGCATCCTTGTAGGCCTGCGGAATATCGTCGAACGTCGCGACCTTGTACGGCGCGAACATCGCCTTGTTGGCGAGCGCGACGCCCTGGCCGAGGTCGAAGACATCGGGGGCGGTGCTCTTGCCCTTCTGCTGGTTCGCGGCGTTGATCTCGTCCTGGCTGGCCGCGTCGGGCTGGGCGGAGTTCACCTTGATGCCGTACTTGTCGGAGAACGCCTTGATGATCGCGCCGTAGTTGGCCCAGTCCGGTGGCAGCGCGATGACGTTCAGCTGACCTTCCTTCTTGGCCGCGTCGACGAGCGCGTCCATGCCGCCGAAGTCCTTCGCCGACGTCGCCTCGCCTGCGTTCGCACCCGACTGCGTCTGCTCACCCTCGTTCTTCTTCTCCGGCGGCGCGCAGGCCGCGAGGCCTGCGACGAGCACAACGGAGGCGGTGACAGCAGCAAGGCGGGATTTCTTCATGGGCGAACCTTCCGATGGGCAGGCAGACCAGTGGTGGCGCGGTGGTGACGACGCAGGGTCGTCGTGGTGAATGGATCACCGCTGCGCCTGCACCCTATCGCGGGTCGCTTCGATGTGAGCGGGTTCGTGCGAGTCGATATTTCTGCGCCATGACCGCGCGTTTGCGCAGGTCGTGGCGTTAACATCAGATGGTGGCGGAGAAGGGGGCCTCTGGGGACTTCGACTACCTGCGGGAAGAATCCGACGGTAGCGATGGGGTCGATGTCTTTGACGAGGAAAACGAATACGAGTCAGAGCCCGACCACGACTACCCGCTGGCCGCTGACGAGCCGCGGGAGCACGACGGCTTCGACGCATTCGACGAGAACACGTGGGGCGAGGTTTTCACTTCGACGTCGACGATGCCGTGGTACCGGTCCCGGCAGGTGCAGACCTTGGTCCTCGCGAGCGGGGCGGCACTGTCGGCGATCGTGATTTCGGTTGTCCTGCTGGCGTTTCGAGGCTCCTCGGGCGAAAACGACAAACACTCGCCCGGCCAGATCACCACGACGCCCGCCACCACAGCGCTGGCCACGAAGCCAAGCGAGGTGCCCCCGCCGCCTCCACCACCGCCGCCACCACCGCCACCGCCGCCACCGCCGCCGCCGGAGCCCTCCACGATGGAAAGAGCTCCGGCGGTCCAAGAACCGGCGGTGCAGCCGCGCCCGACGAAGGCGCCTGAGATCAACGTGACCAGGTTGCCGATGAGCGTGGCACCTCAGACGCGCCATCCCAGGCCCTGACCGCGCGGATCAGCGGTGCGATCCGCCGTGATGGAACAGCAGGACGTTTCCGTAGAACGGGTACTGGTCCGGGTACTGCACGTTGTGGTCGCTGTTGATCTGCACGTTGCCGGGTGACTGGCACTGGGTCGTTTCCGACCCGATGTAGGTGCACGTAAGCCCGGTGGGTGCGGCGGCGGCAGTCGGCGCGGCCGCGATGGCGACCGCCGCGGCAGCGGCTCCGACGAACGTCGATATCTGGAGCATTTTCATGGTGATCCCTTGTCTTCGCTTATTTCGAAACTGAACGTTCAGTTTCAACACCAGGCTAGCGCGAATCTCCCCGCTACCTGCGGTGATGTCTGTCTCACCCAGGGGGTGCGGTGACGTCAGTCACCTTTGGCGAGGCCGCGGATCGCGGCATCGATGATCGCGTCGGCAGCCGCTTCGGTCAGCGGCGCATGCCCCATCATCCGGCGGTACAACGCGGGGCCGATCATCAGATCGATCGCGGCATCCGGGTCGACGTCGTCGCGGAGTTCGCCACGGGCCACACCCCTTGCCCAGATCGCCCGGAACAGTTCGCGCCGCGAGTCCACGAGGTTCGTCCGAAGCTCCTTCTGGATCATCGGGTCGCTCTGCGCTTCGCCGATGAGCTGAGCGAACACCTGCCCACTCGGGCCGCTGTAGAAGTGCATGATCCCGCGCACCACCGCGGACAGATCCTCGCGGGCCGACCCCGTATCCGGATCGGACGAGTCGGCCATCAACTCGGACAGGAACGCTTCGATGGCCACCGCGTACTTGTTCGGCCACCACTTGTAGATCGTCGCCTTGCTCGCGCCGCTGCGGTTGGCGATCTCGTCGGTGGTCATCGCGCGCAGGCCGACCTCGTGCAGCAATTCGGAGGTCGCACGCAAAACCGCGGCGCGGGACTCCTCGCTGCGCGGCCGACCCGGGCGGGTGCGTGGCTGCACTTCGGCTGCGCGGCTACCCGGCATTCGTCGGCTCTCCACCGATAATGAACGACGCGTTCACAATCTTTACTATTGACTATTCCGGCGCTATCGCAAGTTGAGAAGGAAGTCATGGCCGAGTTCAACGCGAGGGAGATGTTCGCCTCGTCGCAGGTTGCCCAGCTCGCGACGGTGAATGCCGACGGGATACCTCACCTGGTCCCCATCGTCTTCGCCGTCAGCCACGACGTCATCTACACCGCAGTCGACGCCAAGCGGAAGTCCTCGCAGCGGCTGCGCAGGATGGCCAACATCGAAGCCAACCCGGCGGTCAGCTTGATCGTCGACCACTACGACGAGGACTGGTCGCAGCTGTGGTGGGTGCGGGCCGACGGCCTCGCCCAGATCCACTACAGAGGCGAGGAAATGGCCACCGGCTATTTCGAGTTGCGGCGGAAATACGTTCAGTACCAACGCATTGCGTTGGACGGCCCCGTCATCGCGGTCACCGTGCACCGTTGGTCGGGGTGGCAGGCCTGAGGCTGTCGGTGCTCTTCTCGAGGAACCTCAGCAGTTCGACGGGGAAGGGCAGCACCAGTGTCGAGTTCTTCTCCGCAGCCACCTCGACGACGGTTTCGAGGAGCCGAAGTTCCAGCGAGGTCGGGCTTTTGGCCATCACGCCCGCCGCTTGAGCCAGCTTCTCGGATGCCTGCAGTTCGCCGTCGGCGGTGATGACCCGGGCCCTGCGCTCCCGCTCGGCCTCCGCCTGACGGGCGATCGACCGCTTCATCGAGTCCGGCAGCACGACGTCCTTGATCTCCACTCGGTCGATGTGGATCCCCCACCCGAGCGCCGGGCTGTCGATCATCAACTCCAGACCCTGATTGAGCCCCTCGCGGTTGGACAGCAGATCGTCCAAATTGCTCTTGCCGATGATCGACCGCAGCGATGTCTGGGCGACCTGTCCGATCGCCGACCGGTAGTCCTGCACGTCGACGGCGGCGCGCACGGGATCGGCGACCTTGAAATAGACCACGGCGTCGACCCGGACGGTCACGTTGTCTCGCGTGATGCCGTCCTGGGCGGGTACCGGCATCGTGATGATCTGCATGTTCACCTTTTCGATGCGGTCGGCGATCGGGATCAGGAAGTTCAGCCCCGGCTCGCGCACCCTGGGTTGCACCCGGCCGAACCGGTAGACGACGCCGCGCTCGTACTGCTTGATGACCCGGATGTTGGTGAAGAGCATCCAGAGCACGCCGGCACCGGCGATCCCGGCCACAGCCGACATATATGCGATGGTCATTTCGTCCTCGATTCCGCCCGGGCGGTACACGGCGCGGCCTTCCGGCCCGCCGGGCCCGAGTCCATGAATTCGATTGTGGCACCGCGGCGGGTAGGCCTCAATCGCCGGTGATCGGCAGTAATGCGCGACCCCGTGACGGCGATAAACGTCGTGAAATGACTCAGGGTGTAGGGCTGTCGGTTGGGGCCACCAACGTCGCGGCTGTCGCGGGAGGCGCGGCCGCGACGCGTCAGTCCGTGCTCACCCTGTATCGGCACCGGCCGCCCGAAGTCGGCGTGCCGTCGGAGAACCCGCGGCTTGCCGAGCGCGGCCTCGTCATCACGGGATTCGTGGACCGGGCGGGCGACCCCGTCGGGGTGCTGGCCGCCGACGGCTCCTTCCATCGCGGCGAGGTATTGGTCGCCGACGCGCTGTGCGCGCTGACCCGTACCGTGTGCGGCCGCAGGCCCGTGGCGCCACCCGGCGTCACGTTCCCCGCACATTGGCGCCCCGCGGCGGTCGAAGGCTTGCGGCGTGAGTTGGCGAAACGGCCCGAGTGGACTGGCCCGAAGTCGTCGACCCTGGTCTCCGACGCCGCTGCGGCGCTCACCGCATTGCAGGCCGAGCCCGGTCTGCCCACCAGGGGTGTGGTCGCGCTGTGCGACTTCGGCGGCACAGGAACATCGATCACCCTGGCCGACGCCGCCAACGGCTATCGACCCATCGGAGCGACGGTGCGCCACACCGACTTCTCCGGCGAGCTCGTCGACCGTGCCCTGATGGCGCACGTGATCGCCGACCTGTCCTTCACCGGCACCGCCGATGTGGCGGGTACCGCCGCGATCGGATCGCTGCGCCGGCTGCGGGCCGAATGCCGCGGCGCCAAGGAACGCCTGTCGCGCCGCGCGGTCACAACGCTGTCCGCCGACTTCCCCGTGTTCCGCGGCGACATCAGGCTGACCCGTTCCGAACTCGACGACGAGATCCGCCAGCCGCTGGCCGCACTTATCGATGTCTTGCGGGAACTGTTGTTCCGCAACCGAATTCATCTTGCAGATCTGACCGCCGTCGCGACGGTCGGCGGTGGCGCCAACATTCCCGCGGTCACCACAGCGCTGTCCCAACAGCTGCGAGTGCCCGTCATCACCAGCAGGAATCCGGAGCTGATCGCCGCCCTCGGCGCCGCGATCCGTGCCGCCACCCCAGTCCGGTCGGCGGCGCAGTCGGCCACACTTCGCGCGCTCGCCTGGTCGGAAATCGACGATGTCCCTGAAATCGTGCCGATGGCGATCAGATCCGACGACGCGCCGCGGGCTATCGGCTCACCCCGTCCACGAGTGCGTTTCGTCCCCGACGCACCCGCGCGCGTCACGGCATCTGCCCATAGCTGGTATCGCCCGCTGCTGGTCACCGCGGCGGTATTCGCCGCCATGTTATTCGTCGGCACCGGTGCAATCCTTGCGCTTCGCAACGACGCCTCCGCGATGACCGGCACACCCACGACGACGACAACCGTTGCGCCCGAACCGATCATTCAGGTCGCGGCGCCACCGGCCGCCGAGCAGCCACCGGCCGAGGCGCCGAGCGTGCCGTCGTTCATCCAGGCGCCCGGCCGGGAATAAAGCTTTGCTATTTGTTGTCCACGTCAACACGTGAAGTAGCGGTTTGTCGCGCACAGACTGCGATTTCGGGTCGGCGAACGATTGGATTCTGCCAATCGACAATCAATTACTGCCACCGGAATTAAACCGCTGACCACTCGGTTTACAAGATCAGACCGGTCTGATGTACCACTCAACGGTTCGAACCTACTCACCGAGTTCACGGTTCGGGCCATACAACAGAAGAAATGAAGGCACCAAAGATGAAGAAGCTCGGATTAGCTACTGTCGCCGCAAGCGGACTGGCCGCGGCGATCCTGGGACTGGCGGCGCCCGCCGCTGCCGCACCAAGCGGACCAGGCAGTGCCCAGGACACCATCAATGACCTCAAGGCCGATGGCTACAACGTCATCGTCAACCGCGTCGGCGGAACCCCGCTGGAACAGGCCACGGTAGTGGCCGTGCGCCCCGGTCAGACGTATTCACGGACTGACTCGGGCAACCCCGGCGACAGTCTCGCCACCACCGTTACCGACAAGACGGTCTACGTCGACGTCAAGTAACGCAAACCACGGAGCAAGGGGCACCCAATCGGGTGCCCCTTCTTCGTGCGTAGTCTCCTCGCCGTGACCGAGTACTCGCTGCCGATCGTGCCGCGCTACGCGGAGGTCGATCAGCAGGCCGTCGTCTTCAACGCCCACTACCTCACCTGGTTCGACGAGGCGGTGGCCGGATTCTTCGACCACCTTGGCACCAGCTATCCGGACCTGATGGCGTCGGGTCTCGATATGCAGTTGGTGCACACCGAGATTGACTATGCGGAGCCCGTGCGCTGGCGCGACATCGTGCGGGTGGCAGTCGTCGGAGAACGGGTCGGCGACACGAGTTTCACCATCGGGTTCACGGTTCTGCGGCAGCGGGACGGCTCCGACGAAGTCGCCGCGGTGCGCGGCCGCAACGTCTACGTCATCGTGTCCACCGACGACTGGACCAAGAGACCGGTGCCCGACGCCCTACGCGAAGCGCTGTCATAGCCGTCGTCATTACCTGACAGGTAGTAGTCGCGGCGATCGCACCGGGATACCGTCAGCCATTGTGACCGAAAACGGCGGTGCGCTGCTGCGCCAGTGGCGGCAGCGGCGTCGCCGCAGTCAACTCGACCTCGCACTGGACACCGGCATCTCCGCGCGGCACCTCAGCTTCGTCGAGACCGGCCGTTCCCGTCCGAGCCGCGGGCTGCTGCTCGCACTGGCCGAACAGCTGGATGTGCCGCTGCGCGAACGCAATGCGCTGATGCTCGCCGCAGGCTACGCACCCACCTACGCCGAGTCCGATCTGGACAGTGCCGAGACCCAGCAGGCGCGCGATGCGCTCGAGCGGCTGCTCGCGGGCCACGAGCCGTACCCCGCCGTGGTGCTCGACCGGTGGGGTGACGTCGTGCTGACCAATCGCGCCGTCGGCCCGCTGCTCGAGGGCGTCGACGTCGCGCTGCTGGCGCCGCCGATCAACGTGTACCGACTCAGCCTGCACCCCGACGGCATGGTGTCGCGGATCCGCAACCGCGCCGAATGGACCGCGCACCTTGGACACCGGCTCGCGAGACTGGCTCGGCTGACGGGTGATTCACGGCTTGCCGAGCTGCTCGACGAGATCCGTTCCTATCCGGGCGTCGCCGAGGCGCTGGACGACTACCACGAGCCGGCCACCGCCGAGCTGCTGCTGACCCTTACGCTGGCCCACCCGGACGGGGACCTGCGACTGCTCAGCACCGTCACCAGCTTCGGCAGCCCGCACGACGTCACGCTTTCAGAGCTGACGGTCGAGTCGTTCTTTCCCGCCGACGACGCGACTCGTCAACGGCTGCAACAGCTTTCTACGCCTGGACGATGATCGGGTCGCCGATGTTCACGGTGTTGAAGTACCACGCCGCGTTGTCGGGGCTGAGGTTGATGCACCCGTGGCTGACGTTGGCATTGCCCTGCGAGCCGACCGACCACGGTGCGCTGTGCACGTACACACCACCCCAGGTGACGCGGACCGCGTCGGCGACGGTCAGCCGGTAGCCCTCGGGGTCACTCAGCGGAATGCCGATGGTGCGCGAGTCCATCACGACGCTTTTGTCCTTCTCGAGCGCGGTGAACGAGCCAACTGGCGTGGGATGCTTGGGCTTACCCATCGACGCGGGCATTGTCTTGACGACCTGGCCGTCGACGCTGACGGTGAAGGTATGCGCGCTGATATTGGCGACGCCCATCGTTGCTGCGGCGCTGTCGAAGTCGGTCTTGAACCCGCCCGCGCTCACCGAGATCGACGAGTGTGCGGGCCAGTATGAATCCGGGGTGAACTGAAGGACATCGTCGCTCATCCAGGTGAAATGCCCGGTGGGTACCTTGCCGTTGTTGCCGACGGACATGGTGATCGACTGTTCGGCGGCCGTGCGGTTGGCGATCGGCTTGGTGAACGTGACCGTGACCGGCATTCCGACGCCGACGACCTGACCGGTGGACGGCGAAATCGCAGACACTGCGAGGTCGGGGTCAGGGCCGGGCAGTGCAGCCTGTCCTGCGGGGGCCCAACCCACCATGGCGACAATCCCCACGCCAACCATGACGAGTGCGTACTGAAGAGCTCTGCGCAACGCTTCATCCTTTCGGATAACGACCAGCAAAGATCAGTCTAGTGAACCCAACTGTGTGCGGCCCGCGACAAGCCGTTGCTGCGTGTCGGGAGGGTCTTGTGCTTGATGGTGAATCGGAGAATTGTGGGTTAACACCTCGGGCCCAGCGAAGCGACCCGGGCTGGAAGGGAACGTCATGGCAGACAAGGCGAATGCTTCCCAGGGCGCCGGAGCCGCCCCGACCGCGGACAGTCCGGCCGCCATCCGAAACGTGGTGCTCATCGGCCCATCGGGTGGCGGCAAGACCACCCTCGTCGAGGCGCTGCTGACCGCAACCGGTGTGCTCTCCAGACCCGGATCCGTGGTGGACGGGACAACGGTGTGCGACTCCGGCGAGGCCGAGATATCCCAGCAGCGTTCGGTCGGGCTCGCACTAGCTCCGCTCTCCCACAACGGCATCAAGGTCAATCTGATCGATACCCCTGGCTACGCCGATTTCGTCGGCGAGCTCCGCGCCGGTCTGAGGGCGGCCGACTGCGCGCTGTTCGTGATCGCGGCGAACGAGGGTGTCGACGAGCTCACAAAGTCACTGTGGATGGAATGCCAACAGGTCGGCATGCCGCGAGCCGTGGTGATCACCAAGCTCGACCACGCCAGGGCCAACTACGACAGTGCCCTCGTCGCCGCCCAGAACGCGTTCGGCGACAAAGTGCTGCCGCTGTATATGCCCGCGAACTCGCCGTGCACCGGTCTGATCGGGCTGCTTTCGCAGACGCACTACGAATACGCCGACGGCAAGCGCTCCACCAAGGATCCTGACTCCTCCTACGCAGACCGGCTCGAGGAGCATCGCGGCACCCTGATCGAGGGAATCATCGAGGAGTCCGAGGATGAGACGCTCATGGAGCGCTATCTCGGCGGCGAGGAAATCGACGAGAAGGTGCTGATCGAGGATCTGGAGAAGGCCGTCGCCCGCGGCTCCTTCTTCCCGGTGATCCCGGTGTGCAGCGGCACCGGCGTCGGCACCCTCGAGCTGCTCGAGGTCGCGACGAGCGGCTTCCCGTCTCCGCTCGAACACCCGCTGCCCGAGGTGTTCACGCCCCAAGGTAAGGACCGCGACAAGATCAGCTGCGACCCGAACGGCCCGCTGCTGGCCGAGGTCGTCAAGACGACATCGGACCCGTACGTCGGCAGGGTCAGCCTGGTCCGGGTGTTCTCCGGGACCATAAGGCCCGACGCGACCGTTCACGTGTCGGGTCATTTTTCGTCCTTCTTCGGCGGCAACGGCACAGCCGCAGGACACGAGGACCACGACGAGGACGAGCGGATCGGCACGCTGTCGTTCCCGCTCGGCAAGCAGCAGCGGCCCGCGGGCACCGTGGTGGCCGGCGACATCTGCGCAATCGGCAGGCTGTCCTGCGCCGAAACCGGAGACACGTTGTCCGACAAGGCCGATCCGCTGGTGCTGCGGCCGTGGTCGATGCCAGAGCCGCTGCTGCCGATCGCAGTGCAGCCGCACGCCAAGACCGACGACGACAAGCTGTCGGTCGGGCTGCAGCGGCTGGCGGCCGAGGACCCGACGCTGCGGATCGAGCAGAACTCCGAGACCCATCAGATCGTGCTGTGGTGCATGGGCGAGGCCCATGCGGGTGTGGTGCTCGACGGCCTTTCCAATCGGTTCGGGGTCAGCGTCGACAAGGTGGACCTGCGGGTCCCGCTGCGCGAGACCTTCGGTGGTTCGGCGAAGGGACACGGCCGCCACGTGAAACAGTCTGGCGGACATGGCCAATTCGCCGTTTGCGACATCGAGGTGGAGCCGCTGCCCGAGGGCACAGGCTTCGAGTTCGTCGACAAGGTCGTCGGTGGCTCTGTGCCGCGACAGTTCATCCCCAGCGTCGAGAAGGGCGTTAGGGCACAGATGGAGAAGGGCGTCGGCCCCGGCTACCCGGTCGTCGACATCCGCGTCACGCTGCTCGACGGCAAGGCGCACAGCGTCGACTCGTCGGACTTCGCGTTCCAGGCCGCAGGCGGGCTCGCGCTGCGCGAGGCTGCCGCGGCGACCAAGGTGAGCCTGCTCGAGCCCGTCGACGAGGTGTCGGTGATGGTGCCCGACGATCTCGTCGGCGCCGTGATGGGCGACCTGTCAAGCCGTCGCGCAAGGGTGCTCGGCACCGAGAATGTCGGCGAAGAGCGCACCGTGGTGAAAGCCGAAGTGCCGCAAGTGGAGTTGACCCGCTACGCGATCGACCTACGATCGCTGTCGCATGGCGCAGGGTCGTTCACCCGCAGCTTCGTCCGCTACGAGCCGATGCCCGAGCACGCCGCCTCACGCGTGAAGGCCGACGCCTAAGAGTTCGTCAGCGCCGTCACCGCGCCGGCGAACATGGTGTTCTTGATCGCGCCGAGAGTGCCGGGATCCTTGGCGCCCAGCGGCGCCAGCGTGTTGATCGCCGTACCGACCACCGTGTCCTCCTCCGCTGTCGCATCGACGATGCCGATCGCGGCGGCATCGGGCCCGCCGAACCGGCTGCCGGTGGTCATCGCCGAAACCGCCGCCTGTGGCGTCAGTTTGGCCTGGATCAGCGCCGCCATACCCGGTGTGAACGGAATCCGGATGTCGACTTCGGGAAAGCAGAAGTAGCCGCGGTCGGCCCGCATCACGCGGAAGTCATGCGCCATCGCGAGCATCGCCGCAGCGCCGAAGCTGTGGCCGTTCAGCGCGGCCGCGGTGGGTATCGGCAGCGTCAGCACGCGGGCCAACAGCGCCTGCACGCGTCCGACGTACCACTGTGTCTGGTCGCCGTGGGCCGCCAGCCAGTCGAGGTCGAGGCCGTTGGAGTAGAACTTGCCGGTCGCCGTGGTGACCAGACCCTGTACGCCGTCTCGAACGGCATCGTCGAGATGCGCATCGAATTGGTCGAGAAACTCCGGTGAGAACCGGTTTTCGTCGTCGCCGAGATTCAGCACGGCGATCTGATCGTGGTGGTCGACGGTGATGGCCATGGTCAGTCACTCTGGCATGGCGAGCAGGCGCCGCGTCAACTGGAGCAGTTGCGCGCGCAGTGAGTCGTCGTCGACGTCCGCGACGAGGGGGTGCACGACGGCGGTGCCAATGGCGCCCGACAGCATCGCGGCGGGTACCCGCGCTTCGTCGTCGGCGTCGCCGAGCTGCAGCGTTGCTGCGCCGCGCTCCGCGGACACCACGTCACGAGGGTAGCCGGTTGGCTATCCGGACCCAGGGCCATGTCATCAGCGTCCACACCGTCAGAATCAGTGCAGAGGCCACGAACACGTACACCGGCCACGGGCCCATCACATCCAGCAGCGACGGCGTTTCCGGCTTCCTGTTGAGGAAACCGTAGTCGGTACCCGCGATGCTGTTGAACGTCAACGTGATCGCCGCCCACGCGAGCGTGACGCCGACCGCGATTCGATAGCTTCGCCACGTCGGCCGAAGCCCCCGTCCCCAGGTGAGGTAGATGGCCGCCCACACCACGAGCAGATGGATCGCCCAGAACGCGAGGAAGCGGTAGTCCGGAAAGTCCGGGCTCCTCAGCGCCGGCGAGATCAGCGCCTGCACGCTGAGCACCAGGCCCCAGTAGTAGGTCAGCGCGTAGGCCCAATGTCGTTGCGACCACAGCGCATACGCCCCTGCGGTGGTCGCGAGGTCGGTCAGCTGCAGCGGCAGCGACCACCTCGAAGGCGGGATGAACGAGTAGACCAGCACCGCAAGGTAAATCGCGACGGTGAGCGCACCGAGCACCTTGCCGAATATGCGCGCCTGCGCCTCGCTCTGCCTGCGTCCGAGCCACACCAGCAGCACCGCACCGATCACGAACACGGCGAGGACGGCCCAGTGCGACGGGCCGTACGCCGTGAACTGCCGTTGCGCAGCGATCGGGTCTATGTCGCCGACGCTACCTGCGCCGTGGCACCGAGCGCCGCAAGTGGTCGCGCCGCGGTCTCCCGAAGCGTCAGCACGGTGACGAGCGAGACGACCGCCGCGGCGATGACGTAGAACGCGGGCGCCATGGTGTTGCCCGTGCTGCCCGTCAGCCACGCGACCATGTACGGCGTCGTGCCGCCGAACGCCGCGACACACACGTTGTACCCGATCGAGAAGGCGCTGTACCGCACCCGGGTGGCGAACAGTTCGACGCCCGCGGAGATCGCCACCGAGATGTACACCGACTCGATCGCCGCCAGTGCGGCGTGCGCGGCGATCGCGCCGCCCAGCGATCCCGAATTCAGCAGCAGGAAAAGCGGATACGCCAGCACAGCGAATGCCAACGTGCCTGCGATCAGCAGCGGTCTTCGCCCGATCCGGTCGGACAGCCCGGCCAGCGGAAGGATCAGCACGATCGCCACCACACACGCGACGGTGATCGAGAGGAACGCGCTTGTCTTGGAGAAGTGCAAGGTCTTGATGAAGTAGGTCGGCAGGTAGGTGAAGACCACGTAGTAGCCGACGTTGAAGATGATCATCATCCCGATCACCTGCAGGATCGGCCGCCACGCGGTCTGCACGGCCTCGCGCAGCGGTGACGTCGCCACGTCGTCCGAGTCGGCAAGCGCCTCGAACGCCGGGGTGTCGGTCAGCCGCAGCCTGATGTACAGGCCGACGAGCCCGAGCGGGGCAGCGAGCAGGAACGGGATACGCCAGCCGTAGGAGTCCATGGCCGCGTCGCCCAGCGCCGCCTGCAGCAGCGTCACCGTCATCGAGCCGAGCAGGAACCCGACGACGCCGGACCATGCGATGAAGGTGACGACGACGCCGCGACGCCCGTCGGGTGCGAACTCGGCGAGGTAGCAGGCGCCGCCGCCGTATTCACCGCCTGCCGAAAAGCCTTGCAGGCAGCGGAGAAAGAGAAGCAGAAGCGGGGCGGCGACGCCGATGGCGTCATAGGTCGGCAGAAGACCCATCGCCAGTGTCGAGCCTGCCATCAGCAGGATGACGATCGCGAGCACCCGCTGGCGCCCGATCCGGTCGCCCAGCGGTCCGAAGACCAGCCCGCCGAGCGGGCGCATGACGAAGGCGGCGGCGAAGATCGCGAACGTGTTCAGCAGGGCCGCGGTGTCGTTGCCGGCCGGGAAGAAGTTCGCGGCGATGAATGTGGCGAGAAAGCCGTAGATCGCGAAGTCGTACCACTCGACGGCGTTGCCGATCGACGCACCGCTGATGACCTGGCGGAGGGGGGAAGCGCCGCTCATCCGCACCACGTTAAATCAATCGACTGACTTAATGAAGGGGTGCGCTCAGCGTTTGTGCGCCAACGCCTCCATATACGCGGTGAACCTGGCCTGCGTCTCCGCCGACATCCAGTCGGCGCGCACGACGGCGTCGGTCTGCGCGCCCGCATCGATGGCGAGCCTGGCGGGGCGGTGCAGCTGCTGCTTCGTCATCGCATACGCCGCCGGGGCGAACTCCCCGAGTTCGCGGGCCAACCCGATCGCGCGCGGGAGCAGCTCGTCATCGGTCACCACTTCGTCCACCCACCCGAGAGCCGCAGCGGCGGATACGTCGACGGTGCCCGCACCGAGGGCCGCCTGCGTCACCGACGTGCCCATGGCATTCCTGCATATCTCGATGGCGGCCATCGGAAACATCGCGCCGACGGCGAGTTCGGTCAGCCCGATCGTGCCCGCGGACATCAGCCGGATGTCGGCGGCCATTGTGAACACGCACCCGCCGGCGATCGCATGCCCGTTGATCGCGGCCACCACCGGCGCGGGATGGTCGAACACCGCGAGGAACGCCGCCGACAGCGCCGTCATGAACCGGTCGGTGTACTCGGCGCCGCCGTCGACGATCGCGGGCAGGTCGACCCCCGCCGAGAAGCACCGTCCGGCACCGGTGATCACGACAGGGCCGGTGATCCCGCTCATGGCGTCGATGACGTCGTCGAGCAAGCCGAGGTCAAGTGCATTGACGGGCGGGTGGTCCAACCGGACCGTCGACACCCCGTCGACTATTTGGATGTCCACTATTGGCTCAAGTCCTCCGCCGTCTTCTTGTCCACGACGCGGGTCTTGTACAGGCTCGCGACCGTCGTGATCACCAGCGTGACGATGATGACGCCGAGAGACAGCAGCGTCGGGATCTCTGGAACATGAACGCTCTCACCGCCGTTGATGAACGGCACCTCGTTCTCGTGCAACGCGTGCAGCACCAGTTTCACGCCGATGAAGGCAAGGATAAAGGCCAGCCCCTGGGACAGGTAGACCAGGCGCTTGAGCAGGTCGCCGAGCAGGAAGTAAAGCTGCCGCAACCCCATCAATGCGAACACGTTGGCGGTGAACACCAGATACGGCTGCTGGGTCAGGCCGTAGATCGCGGGGATCGAGTCGAGCGCGAAGATCAGGTCGGTGGTGCCGAGCGCCACGATGACGAGGAACATCGGCGTCATCAAGCGCTTGCCGTTCTCCTTCACGTAGAGCTTCAGCCCGTCCCACTTTTCGGTGAGCTTCAGGTGGCTGCGGGCGAAGCGCACGACGAAGTTGTCGCCGTCGTCGTCGTGGTCGGTGTTACGAACCAGGCCGATGGCGGTGTAGAGCAGGAACGCGCCGAAAATGTAGAACACCCAAGAGAATTCGTTGATCGCAACGGCACCGAGCGCGATGAAGATGCCACGGAAGATCAACGCGATGATGATGCCGACAAGAAGCGCCTGCTGCTGGTACTTCTTGGGCACGTTGAAGCTGGCCATGATGATCAGGAAAATGAACAGGTTGTCCACCGACAGGCTGTATTCGGTGAGCCAGCCTGCGAAGAACTCGACGCCGTACTGGCTGCCGTGGAAGTTCCAGACCCAGATACCGAACGCGACCGCGAGCCCGATGTAGATCGACAGTGCTATCACCAGTTCGCGCTTCGATGGTTCATGCGCCCGTCGGCCGATCACCACCACGTCGAACAGCAGGACAGCGATCGTCACGGCCAGCGTGATGATCCACTCGAGTTGGGTAACGTGCATCTACGTTGCCTCCGGTCGTCAAAACGGCCGAGGTCTCTTCCGCCAACTGCGCGGCCCGCGGAGCCGGTCGTCCGATGACGGACGACGTGATGACGACACCACGACGAAGGAATACTCCCCTCGCCTCCAGTTTGTCAGATGACTGTGGGTAATGCCCAACCAGGCGGCTGAATGTAACTATGCGACGATGCCCCGATGACGGCACGTCCAGCGCATTTCACCCCGGCCGGCGAGGACAGCTACCTGCCCACCAAGTACGCGCAGAGCCACTGGGGAGCCGACCACCTCAACGGTCCGGCGCTGGTCGGCCTCGCCGCCCGCTCGTTGGAGGACAAACTCGGCCTGCCGGAGTTCATGCCCGCGCGGCTGTCCGTCGACCTGTTCAAGGCCGCCCGCGGCGTGCCGACGACCACAAGAGTCACGCTGATCAGGGACGGCCGCAGGGTCCGCAACTCCGAATGCGAGATCGTGCAGGACGGTGCGACGGTGGTGCGCGCCACGATGGTGCAGTACCGCCGCTCTGAGCCGCCGCGTGGCGAGGAGTGGGCGTCGGCCACCGACTTCACCTGGCCGACGGAGTTGGGCGGCGTCGGCATGTCCTACATGGGCAGTGACGGGGTGGGCTGGACCAAGGGCATCGGCGAACACCAGCACACGGCCCGCAAGCGTTTCATCAACCGGATGGTCGACGTCGTCGAGGACCATCCGAACACCCCCTTCGTCCGGGGCGCGATGGTGGCCGAGGGCGCGAGCCTGGTCACCAACCTCGGCTCGGCGGGCGTCGGCTACATCAACGGCGACCTCACTGTCGCGCTGGCCCGGTTGCCCGTCGACGAATGGATGGGCGTGCAGGCCGACTCGCACTGGGCGGCGGACGGTATCTCGGTCGGCACGGCGACCATGTTCGACCGCATCGGCGCGTTCGGCTCCGCCCTGGTGACCGCCGTGGCCAATCCGGCGGCTCAGATCGACTTCACCAACGACCCGTTCCCAACGCGTATCCGCTAGCCTCTGTCCCCCGATCGGGGGTACCCGGTTCCCCCTCCGCACCGGCCGGTCGGCGGACAGACCACCGGCTACTCCGGCGGAATAGTCCCATGCATGGACTTAACCGCCTATGACACGACGTCGCCCGTCGTTCCCTTTTCATTCACATCTGCGTTCGCGCCGCGCGCGAAACGGACGCTGACCGCCTCGTCAAAGCTCCGCGAAGTGTCCTATGAGATTCGTGGGCCGGTGCATGAGCATGCGGCGCGGTTGGAGGCTGAGGGGCATCGGATTCTGAAGTTGAATATCGGGAATCCGGCGCCGTTTGGGTTTGAGGCGCCCGATGTGATCATGCGCGACATGATCCAGGCGCTGCCCTATGCGCAGGGGTATTCCGATTCCAAGGGCATCCAGGCCGCCCGCCGGGCGGTGTTCACCCGCTATGAACTGGTCGAGGGGTTCCCCCGGTTCGACGTCGAGGACGTCTACCTGGGCAACGGGGTCTCCGAGCTGATCACGATGACGTTGCAGGCGTTGTTGGACAACGGCGACCAGGTGCTGATCCCGGCGCCGGATTATCCGTTGTGGACGGCGTCGACGTCGTTGGCCGGCGGCACCCCGGTGCACTACCTGTGCGACGAGACCCAGGGCTGGGCCCCCGATATCGCCGACCTGGAAGCCAAGATCACCGACCGCACCAAGGCGTTGGTGGTGATCAACCCCAACAACCCCACCGGCGCGGTGTATCGCCGCGACGTTCTTACCCAGATGGTCGAGTTGGCGCGCCGCCATGAACTGCTGCTGCTGGCCGATGAGATCTACGACAAAATCCTCTACGACGACGCCAGCCACATCAGCCTGGCCACCCTGGCCCCGGACTTGTTGACGTTGACGTTCAACGGGCTGTCCAAGGCCTACCGGGTGGCCGGCTACCGGTCGGGCTGGCTGGTCATCACCGGGCCCAAGGATCACGCCGCCAGTTTCCTGGAGGGCATCAGCCTGCTGGCCAACATGCGGCTGTGCCCCAACGTGCCCGCCCAATACGCCATCCAGGTCGCCCTGGGCGGGCATCAAAGCATCGAGGATCTGGTGCTGCCCGGCGGCCGGCTTTTGGAGCAGCGCGACGTGGCCGTCGCCAAACTCAACGAGATCCCCGGGGTGTCGTGTGTGAAACCCCACGGCGCGCTGTATGTGTTCCCCCGGCTGGATCCCGAGGTCTACGACATCACCGACGACGAACAACTGGTGCTGGATCTGCTGCTGCAAGAAAAGATCCTGGTCACCCAGGGCACCGGCTTCAACTGGCCCACCCCTGATCACCTGCGCATCGTCACCCTGCCCTGGGCCCGCGACCTCACCAACGCCATCGAACGACTCGGCAACTTCCTCACCAGCTACCGCCAGCGACCGCGCAGCGGCGCCGCATCGATCGCGAGGGGGGCGGTACGTTGAGCACAGTCGTCACCGATGTCGAGCGCGCCGACACCATCGAAACGCGCGTCGCGAATCGAATCATCGCGATACTGCTGCTGGTCATCCCGCTCAGCCAAATCGCACTCGACGCCTATACGCCCGCGCTGCCGCAGATGGCCGTCGAGTTCCATGCGTCGAACGAGCTGGTGCAGAACACCGTCACGGCCTACATGCTCGGTTTGGCCATCGCGTTCATTCCGCTCGGGTTGATCTCGGATGCCCTGGGCCGCAAGCGGGTACTGCTCGCCGGGCTCGGCCTGCTGACGGTGACGAGCATCGGCTGCGCACTCGCCGGCAGCCTCCCGCTCCTCCTGGCATTGCGCTTCGTTCAGGGCATCGGCGCCAGTGCATGCCTGCTGCTTGCGGCGGCCATCGCCGCCGACTGCTTCCGCGGCGCCAAGCTGGTTTCGGTGCTCGGGCTGTGCGGCGCGGCATGGGGTTCGGCACCCGTATTCGCCCCAGCGGTAGGCGGATTCGTCGTCGAGCTCGGCTCATGGCGTCTGGTGTTCGTATTGCTCGCGGCGATGTCCGCGGTGATCGCGGTCGTGGTCGCGAAGGTACTGCCCGAGACCCTGCGTCCCGAGTTGCGCCATCCGGTCGACCTGCGCGCCGCGACGAAGGTGCTCGGCATCGCTCTGCGGCACCGACTCTTCCTGACCTATGTCGTGATGTTCGGCCTGATCGGTGCTGCACAGATGACGTTCGGCGTCGTCGGGCCATTCCTGTTTCAGACCGACCTCGGATTCTCGCCCGCCGCATACGGTTTGGTCGCCCTGGCCATCGGGATCGCGAACCTGGTCGGCGAGTTGGCTTGCGGCGGCCTTGCGCAGCGCACCACGGCGCATCGCCTGTCACTCGGCGCATGGGCGGTGTTCTTCATCGGCGCCATCACGATTCTGGTATCCGCGGATCTCGTCGGCGTGAACACCTGGGCCATCACCATCGGCGCCGCATTGGCACTGGTCGGAATCGGCGTATTGGACCCGCAGAGCAAGGGCCTGGCGATGGGGGTGTTCAGCCGGAACATCGGTCTGATCGGCGGCCTGGTGAACACCTGCTGCTATCTGATCGTCAGCGTGGCGATGGCCCTGATGGCCTACCTACCCGAGAATTCCCAGGCGCCGATGGGCTGGCTGTACGTCGGGGTCGGCGTGATCTTCGCAGGCCTGCTGTTCACCACCGTGAAGCTGCAGCGCGGCAGCGCGGCGGATTACTGCTTGTTCTTGTCCGTGGTGTCCGCGGCCGCTTGCGCCTGATCCTGCTGCGCTTGCTGCTGAGCCGCGGCGATCGCGGCCCTACCCTCGGGGCTGCCTGCCGAATTGCCCGCCTGCTTGGCTGACGCCACTGTCGCGTTGCAGTTCAGATTCAGCAGCACCGTGTCGGTGACCGGTGAGAAGCTATCGCCCTTGATCCAGGGCGCCTTCTCCGAACTCGTGACGATGCAGTCGGAGTCGTCCAGTATGTCGCCGGTGCGGCTGGCAATCACGCCTTTGAGGCTCGCGTCCGAAAGCTTGGACGTGACGTCGGAATATTTCTGCCCCGCGTAGTCGTCGGCGGCGGCGACGCCCTGGCCGAAAATCATCGTCAAACCGGCTGTCACGGCGAACGCGCCGGCGACCGAACTGATCGTCTTCACTTCCAACCTCCTGTGAGTTGGTTGAACCGTAGAACCGCCACCTGGGATGACGCTGCGGAGTGGCATGGTGCCTGCTGGCAGTTCGGTCGAGAAGCGCAGGTCCCCGCGTTAACGGCGGAAGACCAACCAGCGCATAGCGCTGTACATATAGATCGCTTCACAGCAACCTGCCAGGATTCGCGCGGCCCGGAAGTCGAGACCCATGGCCGTCAGCGCACTCGACACACCGAGGATGAACGCCAGGTAGTTCACCAGCACGACGACCACATAGATCGAGAACTGCGGTCCGACGGGCGCATGCGACTGGAAGTTCATCGTGCGATTGAGCAAATAGCTCAAGGTGAAAGCGCACGCGTAGGCCACCGTCACCGAGATCGCCAGCGGCACCTCTAGCCAGCCGTGCAGCGCGGTGAGCAGCAGAAGGTCGACGAGGAAGGTGAAGCCGTTGATCAGGACGAAGCCCAGAAAGGTCGGCGCGACAACCGAATTGAGCCGCAATGGCAGGCGCGCGACGACCGCCACGCAAAACCGATGGAACCGGTCGACCAGGCGCATGCCGCTCGCCTGTGGTTCGGCCCGCACGCGGTCACGCTGCCATGGCCAGGTATCCGGCACGTGAAGGTGCGATGAAAACTGCTGCTGGCAACATAGCTTGGGACATTCGTTATGGGGATAGTGGTGCCGAATACGCCGTTACGGTGCGCGTCCAGCAAATGTGTTGAGATACTGAGCGCGTGCCAAGTCGCATCGTCAGCCGGCCGGAGGAGACCCGGACGGTCGCGGCGTTCCTCGGCGCCGCGGAAGCGGAGCCGTCCGGCTTGGTCGCCGAGGGTGAACCGGGCATCGGAAAGACCACCCTCTGCCTGTCCACCATCGAACTCGCCGAGCAGCGCGGATTCCATGTGTTGTCGGCGCGGCCCGCGGAGGCCGAGTCGGTGCTCGCGTATGCCTCACTGGCGGATCTGCTTTCGGGCGTCGACTCATCGGTGTGGAAGCACCTCCCGACGGCCCAGCAGCTCGCGATGGATCGGGTCCTGCTGCGGTCCGAAGCCGAGGACCTGACCACCGATCAGCGTGCGGTCGGCGCAGGCTTTCTCTCGGTCATCGAGCTGCTGGCAGAGAGATCTCCCGTGCTGCTGGCCATCGACGACCTGCAGTGGCTGGACCCGTCGAGTCGAAATGTCGTCGCGTTCGCCGCGCGTCGGCTCTCGGCGCCGGTGGGGGTGTTCGGCACTGTGCGCACCGACCCCGACGAGGGCGGCGCCGCGGCGTCCTGGCTGCAGTTGCCGCAGCCTGACGGGGTCGGGCGGATGCGGATTCGTCCGCTCAGCCTCGGCGGCCTGAACGCGGTGATCACGCAGCGACTGGGCCGATCGCTGTCACGGCCGGCAATCGTTCGGATACAAGAGGTCTCGGGAGGCAACCCGTTCTATGCGCTCGAGCTCGCGCGAGCCGTGGACGGCGACGTCCGCAGCGCTGAGATGACGATGCCGATGACACTCACCGAGCTTGTCCGCACCAGGATCGGCAGTCTCGACGAGTCGGCCCGCGACATCCTGCTCGCGATGGCGTGCCACGCGGCACCGACCGTGGAGTTGGTGTCAAGGGCCACCGGGATGTCCACAGAGGATGTCGTCGCCCGGCTCGAAGACGTCGAGTCGAAGGGCATCGTCGGGGTTGACGGCCACCGCCTTCGATTCGCACATCCGCTGTTGGCCAGAGGTTTCTACCGGGATGTGACACCGGCGCGGCGTCGTTCGATGCACCGCAGGCTCGCCGAGATCGTCGACGAGCCGGAGATCAAGGCACGACATCTGGCCATGGCCGCGACGCACGGGGACGAGCTGACCCTGATGGCGCTCGACGAGGCCGCCGACATGGCGCGCAGCCGCGGCGCTCCCGCCGCAGCGGCCGAGCTGCTGGATATGGCCATCGCGCTCGGGGGCGGCACCCCGGAACGTCGGATCCTTTCGGCTGCACATCATTTCGACGCGGGAGAGCCCGCGCGGGCCACGCGCATGCTCGAGGAGACGATCGGCACACTCGAGCCCGGCCCACGCCGCGCGGAGGCGTTCAGCCTTCTGGCGCTTGTTCTTTCGCTCAACGACAGTTTCGACAAGGCCGCCGACTTACTCGAGCAGGCCCTCGACGACGTCCAGGACGACCTCGCCCAGCGGGTGGCGATTCTCGTGTCGCTGTCGTTCGCCCTGGTCAATGCGGGACGCATGGACACTGCCGTGCAGCGCATCGAAGACGCCGTCGCGAGGGCGACCGAATTGGGCGACCGGCACGCACTCAGTCAGGCCCTTGGCATGCGGGTGATGCTGCACTTCATGCGCGGCGACGGCCTCGACGAGCGCAGTATCCAACGCGCGCTCGAATTGGAGGACCACGACGCCGATATCTCGTCGGCCTTCAGCCCCAGCGTGCAGCACGCGCTGCTGCTGGCATGGACCGGTGAGCTCGAGCGGGCGCACGAGGAGATGCTGACGGTCCGGCGCCGCTGCATCGACCACGGCGAGGAAGGCGAACTCTCCTTCATCGACTTCCACTCGGTGCTGATCCACCTCTGGCGCGGTTCCATGGCCGAGGCCACCCTCATCGCCGAGGACGCGGTCGAGCGGGCGCATCAGCTCAACGGCGACCTGCCGCTTTCGGTGGCGCTGACGGTGCGCGCCGCCGTCGCCGCATACGCCGGCGACGAGGAGGTCGTCCGCCGCGACGTCGCAGAAGCGCTCGCGGCCAGCGTTCGATGCGGATCACGCAGGCTCGGGGAGTGGCCGATTGCGATGCTCGGTTTCCTTGAAGTGTCGCTTGGCAACTACGAGGCCGCGCTGACGACGCTCACCCCGCTGCGGGCGATGCTCGAAGCCTTTCCCGAGTCCACCGAAGTCATCACCGCCTTCTATGTGCCCGATGCCGTCGAGGCACTGATCCATCTTGGTCGCCTCGGCGAGGCGGAACCGATGATCGTCGCGCTCGAGCGCAACGGCGAGCGACTCGACCGGCCGTGGATGAAGGCCACGGGTGCGCGTTGCCGCGGCATGCTGCTCGCGGCGCGCGGCGACGTCAACGACGCGAATGGCGCCGTCGAGCGGGCGATGGCCGAATACGACCGGCTGCCAATGCCATTCGAGCGCGCCCGCACCCAGCTTCTGGCCGGCCAGCTGCAGCGTCGGCAGCGTCAGAAGGACCAGGCCGCAACGACACTGCGAGAAGCGCTGAAGATGTTCGAGGATTTGAACACCCGGCTGTGGGCCGATCGCGCCCGCGACGAACTGGCCAGGGCCGATGTCGGCACCCGCCGGATGTCCAACCTCAGCCCGTCCGAGCAGCGCGTGGCCGAACTGGCGGCGTCGGGCATGACCAACCGCGATGTCGCCGCCGCCTTGTTCATCAGTCCGAAGACGGTCGAGTCCAACCTGGCCCGCATCTATCGCAAGCTGGGCATCCACTCACGCGCCGAACTCGGCAGGCACATGGGCCAGCCCGACGAATAGTGCTGCGCCTCAGGGATTTCGCGTGCACTCGTAGGTGAGTTCGATTTCGGGGCCGAGTTCGACGACCTCGAATTGGTCGACGCCGATGCCGCTGAACGTCTGCGCGTCGATCCCCAGGTCCGCCCATTTGGCGGTGCTGGTCCGGTCGTCGGCGAAGGTGAGCGCAATATCACCGCCGTCGGACAGCAGCATGCCGTGCTTCTTGAGGGCCTCGAGGATCACCTTCTGCGGTTCGGTGTAGCCGGATTCGTCGAAGTCCGGCTTCAACCGGAATCGCACGCCGTAGGGCGGCGCGTCCGCTTCTGTGCTCTCGGGGCCTCCGGCGTGAGTCGCGGGATGCACGTAGGCTTCGGCCTTCATCCGGTCGTTCGGGAGAATGAACCGGAGCGCGTGATTCACTGCGCCGGAAGCCACTTCGTCGGCCGTCGGCGTCAGCGCCGCCATCGGGAACCCGGCGGCATCCGCACTCGTGCACTGGTCGCCGCGCAGGTTGTCCGGATACGCCTTGTTGAGATCCCACACGAAGAAGCCGTTCGCGGTGATGCTGTCGCCCGTTTGGTTGCCCTGGTAAATCTCGTAGAGCTTCTGCTCGTCGCGCTCGGCGACCAGCAGGTGGCAGTCACCCTGCCCGTCGGTGTTGCCTGACGGGTCGCAGGACAGATCGGCCGACCCCTCGATGTTGGCATCAGCTGGCACAGGCATCTGCGCCGGAACGCCGTCGCAGTCCGTTCCGCCGTAGCAGTAGTCGTCGGTTCCCGCCACGGCCATCCGCGGCGTGCGGCCGTCGGCGTAGAAGATCGGGATCGAGAAGTCGGTCTGCAGAGCGTTGTCGTTTCCCCACCCGCCAAGCTCGGCCAGCGTCGCGATGATCGCATCGCTGCGGTCGGACTTCGCTGCGCCCGATACGTCCTTGGTCCACGGCTGCGGCCACCCTGAACAACCCGTCGGCGGTGTTAGACCGCGAATCGGGTGCCGCCGTCGGTTTCGCTGCCTCGTTTCCCGCACCGCCTGCGCAACCGATGCACATGGCGGCCGTCACGCACAGCACCGCGAATGTCGGCTTCATCTCCGCTCAACACCCTCCTGGCAATCGGCTGTGAGCCGACGCTACCGCGAGGTGTCTTCTTCAGATATCGGGTGTTTCCCTACCGTTTCGGCCGGTCAGGGCAGCACGATGCGCAGCCGCTCCCATCCGCGAACGGTCGACGTCGGAGCGGGGACGGCGGTGTCGTAGTCGATGTCCCACTCCGGCCACCGGTTGAGTAACTCGTCGAGGGCGACCCTGCCCTCCAGCCGGGCAAGGTTCGCGCCGAGGCAGTAGTGCACGCCCTTGCCGAACGTGAGGTGGCTGATGTTGTCGCGGTGGATGTCGAACGTGTCCGGGTCGGTGTAGCGGCGCGGGTCCCGGTTCGCCGCACCGAACAGCAGCAGGATCGCACTGCCTGCGGGCACCGTGGTGCCGTACATCTCGAAGTCCCGCAGGGTGTAGCGGGCCACGTGCGGGCCGGTGGGCTCGAATCGCAGGGTCTCGTCGACAGCACGGGTCAAAAGTGAACGGTCTTGAAAGACCTGGCGGCGCTGGTCCGGGTTCTCGGCAAGCACCTTGGCCAGCCAGCCGATCAGCCTTCCTGTCGTCTCGTTGCCCGCGCCAGCGACGACCTGCGTGTAGTGCAGGATCTCCTTGCGGTGCAGCTTGCGCGTCACCCCGTTCTCGTCTTCGAACTCCATGTTCAGCAGTGCGGTCATCAAGTCGTCGGACGGGTTGCGCGAGCGCCACTCCACGTACTCGGCGTAGATGCTGCCGTCGGCGATCTTGTCGGCCTTGGCGACCTTCATGGGCGCGCCAGGCTTGGTGCGCAGATTCGCGTCGTTGGCATCGCGCACCGCGATCTGCTCGGACTCCGGAATACCGAGCAGCATGCCGATCACCCGCATCGGCATCATCGAAGCCAGCTCGGCCACGATGTCGAAGCCGGCCGAACCCACATGCGGGTCAAGACAATTCACGCAGAACCGGCGGATCTGATCCTCGATCTCGGCCATCCGGCGCGGGGTGAAGACCCGACTCATCAACCCGCGCAGCATGGTGTGCACGGGCGGGTCCTCGAACATCATCACGCCCTTGGGCATGTCGAACTCCGAGTTGACGAGTTCGAGGATGTCGCTGCGGGAGTTGGAGAACGTCTCCCAGTTCGCGATCGCCTTCTCGACGTCGGTGTGCCGCGAGATCGCCCAGAAGCGGTAGCGCTCGTTGTGATAGATCGGCGCTTCCTCGCGCAGCCTGGCGTAGGTGGGCCACGGGTTGGCCGCGATGTCGAGGTCGTACGGGTCGTAATAAACGACGGCGTCGTCGGTGATCGTCATGGTTTCTCTATTTCAGGAGGCTGCCCGCGTCCACCGGGAGGGTGACGCCGGTGATGTAGCGCGCCTCGTCGGAGGCGAGGAACAGCACCGCATTGCTGATGTCGACGGGCTCCACCCATGGGATGGGAAGGAAGTGGAACGACTGGCAGATGGGTGCCAGGTCGTCGGGGCCGGGGTTCTCCAGATCGGGACGGAACAGCCGGTAGGTGGCCTCGTTCATCAACAGCGGCGTGCAGACATGGGTGGGATGGACGGTGTTGACCCGGATCGACTGGTGGCCGAGCTCGACGGCGAAGGTGCGCATCAGCCCGACGACGCCGTGCTTGGCCGCGATGTAGTGGCCGACCTGCGGGTAGGCCTTGCTTCCGCCGACCGAGCTGGTGATGACGATCGATCCGCCCCTTCCACCTGCCTGCAGATGCGGGACCGCGGCTTTCACCGTCTTCCACACGCCGCCGAGGTTGACGTCGATGGTCTCGTCGAAGATGTCCTCGCGCATCTTGTGCAGCTTCACGCCCGTGGTGCCGATGCCGGCGTTGGCGACGACGATGTCGAGCCGGCCGAGTTGTTCGACGCCGCTGTCGACGGCGGCCTTGAGCGCGTCGAAGTCGCGCACGTCGACTTCGGCGGTGACGATGCGACGGTCGAGGTTCTTGACCATGTCGGCGGTCTCGGCGAGATCCTCCGGGGTTGCCGCAGGCGCAGTCGAGTCCTCGAACCCTCGGCAGATGTCGATCGCGATGATGTCGGCGCCCTCTTCTGCCAGCCGCACCGCGTGGCTGCGGCCCTGGCCGCGGGCGGCGCCCGTGATGAACGCGACCTTGCCCTCTACCCGTCCCGCCATCGCACCTCGAATCCGTTCTGCATCTTGTTGGGCGATCGCCCAACATCTATGCTGCGGCTATGTCTAGCAGTCGCGACGGCTCAGGGTCAAGGGCCAGATGACAGCCCCGAAGAGAATCGGGCCGGGATTCGGCGACGCGGAAGGCTCTGATCCAGGCGACCGCCCAAATCATGCTGGAGGAAGGGTACGCCGCGGCCACGTCACGACGGGTTGCCGCGAAGGCGGGTGTGAAGCCCGCGCTCGTGCACTACTACTTCCCGAGCATGGACGACCTGTTCCTGGCGGTCCTGCGCGCAGGCGCCGAAATGAACCTGGTCCGGCAGCGTGAGGCACTGGCCGACGACCAGCCGTTGCACGCGCTGTGGCAGCACAACAACGCACACGGCGCCCGGTTGCTGATGGAGTTCATGGCGCTGGCCAACCATCGCAAGGAGATCCGCAGCGAGATCATCGGCTACGCCGCCCGCTTCGGCGATATGGAGGAAAGCGCGGTGACGCTGGCCATGCGCGCGCACGGGGTCGACACCACGGAGTTCCCGCCGGTGGTGATGTCGATGATCGTGACCAGCCTCGCGCGCATCCTCGTCCTGGAGCGCAGCCTCGGAATCACCCGCGGGCATGCGGAGGCCACCGCGTTCATCGAGCGGCTGCTCGCCCGCTATGAGATGCCGTCGGCCAACGGCGAGCGATAACGGTTCGGTCACTATCGAGATCACGATCAATTAAGGCTTCGGGGGACAATTCTGAGAAGCTTCAGAATTAGAGCGGAGATCTGACCGCCAATTTAACGGAAACGGTGAAATTGAGGCCAATATCACGTCTCTTGAGCGTAACGCTTTTAGTCTTCTGATCAGTCGGTTTATCGGATGGGTTTGAGTACTTTTCCATTCGGCTACCTTGGATTGCGGGACGGGGAGCAAGAACGATTCGCAAGTCTGAGGAAGAAATTGATCATGAAATTCCGTGGTATCACTGCGCGCCGGAAAGTGGCAGGCGCCGTTGTCGGCTCACTGCTGGGTGGGGTCGCCGCAGCAACAATCGCTGCGCCGTCCGCCGCGGCCGCTCCGCAGGGGTGCAGCGTCGGCGAGGTGGCCGACACCGTCAGCGCGACCTGGAACTCGGCGCGCCAGTACCTGAGCGACCACCCCGGTGCCAACCAGGTGTTCAACGCGGCGCTCAACCAGCCGCGTCCGCAGGCGGAGTCCGATGTCCGCTCCTACTTCACCGCCAACCCAGGCGAGTACTACGACCTGAAGGGCATCCTGGCGCCGATCGGTGACAAGCAGCGCCAGTGCAACGTGACAGTGCTGCCGCCTCAGCTGGCGTCGGCGTACGACACTTTCATGGCCGGCTAGATCGCAAACACAAGGAACCCGCCGTCGCAGCCAACACCGCGGCGGCGGGTTTTTCGCGGCTCAACCGGGAATGTCCAGGCGGTGTACCCACCGGAGGTCGCCCCCACCCTGGTCCCCGCACTGCAGCGCGATGCCGTCGGCGCCCTGCGCCGACAGGTTGAGGGCCGGACACCGCTGGGCCACGTTGTAGACCCCGATGAGCGGACCCGCCGCTACCCACACGCCCGCGGGGTTGCACACCACCGTCCCGCCGTCCGGCTTCAGCCCGTAGGCGAAGGCGCGCCGCGGCTGCGGAGCGCACGGCGCCCCCTCGGTGGCGCCGATCACGACGTTTGGCACGCAGGCCGCTTCGTAGCAACCGTAAGCAGATGCGTTGCCCGCCAACAGAAGCGACAGGGGCGCCATCGCGCTTGCCGCCAGAACGGCAACTGCGAGGCCACGTGACGTCCCGCTTCGAACCGTCATTGCCGATCCTCTCCAAGGGTGACGCCGGGAGCTACTTCGGGAAGGATATGCCTTTGCGGTGTTCTCGTTCGGCCGCTTTGACCAGCTGAGCCGAGAACAGCCGGATGGCGCCGCCGAAGATCGCCCGCATGATCGGCCCGGTTCCGCGCACGCCTTCGGTGAACGACCCTCGCCAGACGAAGTCGGTGCCGCCATCCGCGGTCGGTGTGAATATCGCTTCCGCGCGGTAGTCCTTGGCCGGGCTGGGCGGGCTGATCAATTCGTAGACGTGCCGTCGGTCCCGGTCGTACTCGACCGTCTTCTCCCGCACGAAGACCGGCCACCTGCCTACCCGGCGGACCGCTCCGAGCTCTCCCGGCGGGTCGCCCGGCTGATCCCAGCTCGCCCGCAGTGGCTTGGCCCACTCCGACCAGCGCGTGCCGTCGGCCTCGAGCCGAAACAACGTCGCCGGTGGCGCGCTGCTGGTCCGTTTGACCTCGAACGAGAACGTCTTCCCCGCCATCTCGCCTCCTCACCTGGCTTTGGCCGCGAACCCTACCGGAGGGCTGAGCGCCGGATCGGTTCACGGCCAGGGGGCTGTGAAGGCGGAGGCAGCAGTGCAGTGCGAGGTTTGACCGCAACGGTTGACGGCTCCTTCGAGCTGAGCTCGAGCTCCTCGCCCGCATGACGGATGGTGAGCGCGCCATCGGGGCCGTCGCGCAGGGTGTAGGTGACATCACGGTGGTTGGCGTCGACTGTCACCCGAAAGTCTTTCCAGCGCAGGCGGAAACACAGCCTGTCGATGCCCTCGGGGAGTTGCGGGTCGAGCGCTAGGATGCCCTCGTCGTCGCGCAGGCCGCCGAAGCCGGCGACCAACGCCGTCCACGCCCCAGCCAGTGACGCCATGTGCAGTCCGTCGCGCGTGTTGTGATGCAGGTCGAGCAGGTCGATCAGCGCGGCCTCATACGTGTAGTCATAGGCCAACTCGAGATGACCGACCGCTGCACACATCACCGCCTGCGTGCACGCCGACAGTGACGAATCGCGGGTGGTGCGCCGTTCGTAGTAGTCCAGGTTGCGCGCCATCTGCTCGGCTGTGAAGGCATGGCTGCGCCAGTGCATCGCCAGCACCAGATCGGCCTGCTTGACCACCTGCGCCGGGTACAGCCGCGCATACGGTTCGTGCAGCAACAGCGGATACGTGGTGTTGTCGGTGAAATTCCACTCGCGAAGCGTGGTGAAGCCATCGCACTGCTCGTGCACGCCGAGGTCTTCGTCGAACGGGATGTTCGCCGTCTCGGCCGCGTCGCGCCAAGCCGCCGTCTCCTCCGTGGTCACCCCCATCGCGCGGGCCGCTTCAGGATGGCGTTCGCAGGCTTCCGCGGCGGTCCGCAGGTTGTGCGAGGCCATCAGGTTGGTGAAGACGTTGTCCCGTACCACCGCCGTGTACTCGTCGGGCCCGGTGACACCGTCGAGGTGCCAAACCCCGTGGCGGTCATGGTGTCCCAGCGAGTGCCACAGCCGTGCCGTCTCGACGAGAACAGGAAGGCCGCATTCGGCCTCCAGTGAATCATCGCCCGTGACAATGCGATAGCGCTCGAACGCCATCGCGATGTCGGCGTTGACGTGCCACGCCGCGCTGCCCGCAGGCCAGTACGCCGAGCACTCCTCGCCGTGAATGGTGCGCCAGGGGAAACTCGCGCCTTGCAGGTCTAGCTCCTCCGCCCGCTTGCGCGCCAGATCCAGCGTCGACGTCCGCCATCGCAACGCGTCGGCCGCCGCATGCGGCGCCGTGTAGGTCAGCAGGGGAAGGACGAAACCCTCTGTGTCCCAGAAGGCGTGGCCGTCGTAGCCGGTGCCGGTCAGGCCCTTACCGGGAATGGCGCGGCGCTCGGCACGGGCGCTTGCCTGCAACACGTGAAAGAGCCCGAACCGCACGGCCTGCTGGCACTCGGCGTCGCCGTCGACCTCGACGTCGGCGCTGTCCCAGAAGTCGTCGAGGTAGTCGCGCTGCCCGTCGAGCAGGCCCTGCCAGCCGGTGTAGCGCGCCCCGGCGATCGCCGCCGCGGCCTGGTCGCGTAGCGCGGGCCGCGACCGCAGACTCGACCACCCGTACGCGAGGTACTTGACGATACGCAGCCGCTGCCCCGGCCGTAGGCCACAGATGATGGTGGTGCGGGCCAGATCCTCGCGGGCGTCGGTACTGGCCTCGACGCGCCCGGGCACGTCGATGTCGTGGTCCATCGCCGCGACCATCATCAGACCGCTGGATTTCGTGCGATGCACAAGCAGCGCACCGGTTTCGGTGTTCTCGTGCCGCACCGCCTCCAGTGGGTCGCACAGCACGGCCGCGACCCGCGGATCGCGCGACCTCTCCGGCTGGTCCTCGTTGGCGACGAGCTCCGACTGCACGGTGACGCGGGTGAACTCGCCGACCGCCTCGACGATGTACTCGATGGCGGCGACGCTGCGATGCGGCAGGGACACCAGCCTGGTCGACTGCACCGCCACCTGCTTGCCCGCGGGCGATTTCCACTGCGCGGTGCGGCTCAGCGTTCCGGCCCGCATATCCAAAACCCGTTCGTGCTCGAGCAATTGGCCGTAGCGGACGTCGAACGGCTCGTCGTCGACCAGCAGCCTGATGATCTTGCCGTTGGTGACGTCGACGACCGACTGCCCGTCCTCGGGGTAGGAGAAGCCCGTCTCGGCGTAGGGCAGGGGCCTGGTCTCGTAGAACCCGTTCAGGTACGTCCCTGGCAGCCCGTGCGGCTCGCCTTCCTCGAGATTGCCGCGCAACCCGATATGGCCGTTCGACAGAGCGAATATCGACTCGGTCTGGGCGAGGATGTCCAGATTGAGACGGGTCTCACGGATGTGCCACGGTTCGACAGTAAAGGCTTCGTCGGAGATCATGACGCGTCCAGCAGCTCGGCCAGATCGGTGACCACCGTGTCAGCGCCGTTGCGCCGCAACGCTTCTGCGTGGTTGACGCGGTCGACACCGATCACCGCGCCGAAGTGGCCCGCATGTCCGGCCTCGACACCTGCGACCGCGTCCTCGAACACCGCAGCCCGATCCGCCGGAACGTCGAGCAGCTGTGCGGCGCGCAGGAATGAATCGGGGGCGGGCTTACCCGCGATGCCTTCATCCCGCATGGTCACGCCGTCGACACGGGCCTGGACGTAGCGGGCGAGCCCGGTGACGTCGAGCACCTCGCGAGTGTTGGCACTCGACGAGACCACCGCCACCCCGAGCCCCGCCGCGGCGACGGCGTCGAGGTAGCGCCTTGATCCCTCGAACACTTCGATGCCGTCCTCGTGCAGGGTGTGCAGAAACAGCTCGTTCTTGCGGTTGCCGAGTCCGTACACGGTTTCGGCGGACGGATCGTCATCGGGATCACCGTCGGGCAACGTGATGTCGCGGCTATCGAGAAACGACCGCACACCGTCCTCGCGCTTCTTGCCGTCGACATAGTTCTGGTAGTCGGAATCGGTGTCGAAGGGGACGAATCGGTCGCCCGTGCGCTCCGCCCTGGCCTTCAGATACTCGTCGAACATGGCCTTCCACGCCTTGCGATGCACGCTGGCGGTATCGGTCAGCACCCCGTCGAGATCGAACAGGCAGGCATCGATTCGTTTCGGCAAACCAAGCGCGGCATCGGCGACCATGCGTTTGGAATACCCACGTTGTCGGGTCCATAGACTGGCGCCGTGGCCGACCTCCATCCCGATATCGCCGTGCTCGCTCCCCTGTTGGGCGTCTGGGCAGGTCAGGGTGCGGGCGAGTACCCGACGATCGAGCCGTTCGCCTACCTCGAGGAAGTCAGCTTCGGCCACGTCGGCAAGCCGTTCCTCAGCTACACACAGCGGACGAAGGCCGTCGACGACGGTCGTCCCATGCACGCCGAGGTCGGCTACCTGCGGGTGCCGGCGCCTGGGCGGATCGAGCTGGTGCTGGCCCACCCGACCGGAGTCAGCCGAGATCGCTGAGGGAACGCTGTCAGTCGAACAGGGTCTGATCGAAATGGAGCTCGAGGCAACGACATCGGGCGTACCGGGTCGGCCAAAGAAGTGACGGCGCTGGGCCGTTCCATCCGGGTCGACGGCGACGAGCTGACCTACACGCTGCGGATGGGTGCGGTGGGTCAACCCCTGCAAGACCACCTGACCGCGACACTGCACAGGAAGCAGGAATGACAACCGAAGACGAGCGCGAGTGAGGATCGCAGCGAGGTACGAGCGAGGACCGGAGCGAGTGGGAGTCGAGGAATGACAAAACTGACGGACGAATCCGAGTTCCCTCGGACCTCGACGCTGTCACCGCCGTCGGCGACGAAGACCACTCCGGCATCGACCCGGCGGCCGTCGAGCGTATCTGGCAGGCGGCCCGGCACTGGTATGCCGCGGGCATGCATCCGGCGATTCAGCTGTGCCTACGCCACAACGGGAAAGTCGTCCTGAACCGGGCGATCGGGCACGGCTGGGGCAATGCCCCAGACGACCCGCCGGATGCGGAGAAGATCCCGGTTCAGACGGACACGCCGTTCTGCGCGTGGTCCGCGGCCAAGGCGTCGCGACGACAGTGGTGCACATGCTCGTCGAGCGCGGGGTCTTCTCGTTGGACGACCGGGTGTGCGAGTACCTGCCGACCTACACGAGTCACGGCAAGGACCGCACCACCATCCGGCATGTGATGACCCACAGCGCGGGCGTGCCGTTCGCGACCGGCCCGCGGCCGAATCTCGACCGCATCGACGACACCGAATACGCCCGTCGCAAGCTCGGCGAGCTGAAACCGATTCATCGGCCGGGTCTTGTGCACATCTACCACGGGGCGACGTGGGGCCCGCTGGTGCGAGAGATCGTCGGGGCTGCCACCGGCAAGAACATCCGCGACATCCTGGCAACCGAGATCCTGGACCCGCTCGGCTTCCGCTGGACGAATTTCGGTGTCGCCGACGAAGACGTTCCCCTTGTCGCCCCGAGCCACACCACAGGAAAGCCGCTGCCGGCACCAGTCGCGAAAGCCTTCAAGATCGCTGTCGGCGGAACCATGGCCGAGATCATCCCGTTCGGGAACACACCGCTGTTCCTGACGGGTGTCGTCCCGTCGTCGAACCTCGTATCGACCGCCGACGAGATGTCCAGGTTCGCCGAGATTCTGGTGCGCGGCGGCGAGCTCGACGGCGTTCGGGTGATGCGGCCCGAGACGCTGCGTGAGGCGACCAAGGAGTGCCGCCGGTTGCGCCCGGATATCGCCGACGGGTTCGCACCCCGCCGCTGGGGCACCGGATACATGCTCGGCAACAAGCGGTTCGGCCCGTTCGGCCGCAACGCGCCAGCGGCGTTCGGCAATACTGGCCTGACCAACATCGCGGTGTGGGCCGATCCCGAGCGCGGCCTGGCCGCCGGGCTGATCAGCAGCGGAAAGCCAGGCAATCACCGCGAAGCGAAGCGTTATCCCGCCCTTCTCGACCGCATCACGGCCGAGATCCCACGTCAGCGGATCTTCGCTCCATAGACGCGGTCGACGGTCATCGCCATCAGCACCCTGCGGTCGGACACCATCACCGACCGGTACTCGTCCCAGTCCGGGTGCTCGCCTGCAGCCTGCCGGTAGTACTCCACCAGCGCCTCGACCTCGGGTCCGTTGCGGTCGGTCGCTGGCCCGGTCAGCGTCACCGGCCCCTCGGCGGTCGCCCACGCCCAGCCGTCGGAGCTGGTCACCTCGAGGGCGGCGCGCGGGTCCCGCCGCAGGTTCGCCGTTTTGGCCCGGCCCTCGGTCATCGAGACGTAGATGACCTCGGCGTCGCGGTCGTAGAACTGGGTGACGGGAGACAGCTGCGGCAGCCCGTCGGATTTGATGGTCGCCAGCACACCGAGTCGGCTTTCGGCGAGCAGCGTGCGCGGGTCGAAGTCTGAGGCGGTCATGCTGTGGGCAACCCGCGACCGTCCGCCTGCTATTCCGGTACTCCCGGTAAACTCTCTGCATTGTCGCCGATGAGGCGGACGCTTAGGTGGAGGTAATGCATGGAGAGTGCGGCCCGACGCGGGAAGTAGCTGCACGCTGGACGAACGTCGTGTCGACGACATCAGCGTGGTCGGGGTAACCGGCGTGGTGGACATGCTCACCGCCCCCGATCTCGAGAAGGCTATCGCCGAGGCCGCGAAGAGCTCGCCGACCGCCGTCGTCGTCGACATGACCGCGGTGGAGTTCCTCGCATCGGCGGGAATGGGCGTGCTGATCGCCGCGCAGGACGAACTCGCCCCTGCCGTCCGGTTCGCCGTCGTGGCCGAAGGTCCGGCCACCAGTCGGCCACTCAAGCTCGTCGGTGTCACCGATGTGGTCGACCTCTACCCCACGCTCGACGAAGCGCTGACGGCGTTGACGAGTTAAACAGCCCACGATCGGGTAGCCAGCAGGCTGAGATGGCAGACTCCGGAAAGCGCGACTCGAGCACACGGTTCGCACATTCAAGCGTCCTTGCCGACGCGGCATGTGCCGCGCAGATGCGTCAGGAGTTCTCCGTCTGGCTCAAGCGGTATTTCGCGCTCGATGCGACCAAGGCCAGTGATGTGGTGCTGGCTGTCAACGAGGCGCTCGCCAACGCGGCCGAATTCGCCTACATGGCGACCGCGGAGCCCGGCGCGATGAGTTTGCGGGCCGACTACGACTGCTCCGCATCCAGTCTGACGGTCACGGTGACCGACGACGGCGCCTGGCGCATCACCGACCCTGCGACGAGGAGCCATACCCGGGGCCGAGGGATCCCGCTCATACAGGCGCTGGCCGACCAGGCCACGATCGACTCCACGGCGACGGGCACCAGAGTGAGCCTGGTGTGGAATCACGTCGCCGCGGCACTGCCCGCCGCAAACTGACCTTCGGTCAGGGCTTCGGCAGCTTCACCACCTGAACGAAGAACTCGTCGATCTGCCGCACCGCGTTCATGAACTGGTCGAGATCGACCGGCTTGGTGACGTATGCGTTGGCGTGCAGCTTGTAGCTCTTGAGGATGTCCTCCTCGGCCGATGACGTCGTCAGCACGACCACCGGAATGTGGCAGAGATCGTCGTCGGACTTGATCTTCTCGAGGAGCTGCCTGCCGTCGTACTTCGGCAGGTTCAGGTCGAGCAAGATCAGGTCCGGCCGCGGGGCGGCCTCGTAGGCACCACGCTTGTAAAGGAAGTCCAGGCCTTCCTCGCCGTCGTGCGCGACATGGAGGTTGTTACTGATCTTGTTGTGCTCGAACGCTTCCCGCGTGATGAGCTCGTCACCGGGGTCGTCCTCGACCAGTAGGACGTCGATCGCGCGTACGGCTGATGTCACTCGTGTGTTCCTTCCAGAAGAGCGGTTGGGATCTCGTTGGGTTCGGTGGTGGGAGTAGCAGGCAGTGTGAACAGGAATCGGGTGCCCTGGGTGTAGGAAGAATCGACCCGGATGGATCCGCCGTGATACTCGACGATCTTCTTGCACAATGCCAGACCGATGCCCGTTCCGCTGTATTCGTCACGGCCGTGCAGACGCTGAAAGATGACGAAGACCTTGTCGGTGAACTCCTCGGCGATACCGATGCCGTTGTCCGCGACGCTGAAAAGCCATTCCTCGTCGTCAGTGTCGGTTCGCCGTTGGCAGTCGATGACGATTCGCGGCGCTACTCCCTCGCGCCGGAATTTCATTGCGTTGCCGATGAGGTTCTGACACAGCATCGTCAGTAGCGTCGGGTCTCCATCGACGGTCGGCAGCGACTCGGGCCGATCGATCTCGGCGTCGGCCTCCTCGATGGCCGTCGACAGGTTGCCCAGCGCAGCATCCAATGCATGGTTGAGGTCGACCTCGGTGTGCGTTGAGCCCAGCCGGCCGACCCGGGAGAACGTAAGCAGGTCGTTGATCAGCCGCTGCATCCGTTTGGCGCCGTCGACCGCGAACCCGATGTACTCGGCGCCTCGCTCGTCGAGCTGGTCGCCGTACCGCTTCTCCAGCAGCTGGCAGAACGACGCGACCTTGCGCAACGGCTCCTGCAGATCGTGGGAGGCGACATAGGCGAACTGCTCGAGTTCGGCGTTGGACCGGCGCAGCTCCTCGGTCTGCTCGTCGAGAGTGGCGCGCGCGATCCGTGACGCGTCGAGCTCCTCGACGATCCGCTGCCGCATGTCCTCGACGTCGGTCGCGATCGATCGAATGTCCCGCGGTCCGCGCGGCACGATTTGTTCGCCGAAGTTCCCCTCGGTGATGCGGCGGCAGGCCGCGGCAAGCGCGTTGAGAGGCCGCGTGACGGCACTTCGGACCAGCAGTGCCAACACCACAGCCAACCCGATGAACACCGCGACCATGGCGATGGCCAGCCCGTCACGCCAGTGGCGCATCCGGTCGAGTTCACCGATCCCGTCGGTCCGCGCCGTTCTCAGGTTCTCGTTCTGCCGATCGAAAAGTGCTCGGAGATCATCGAATTCGCTCTTGCCGCGATCGGTCAGGCTGCGATCGTCCGCAGCAGGCACGCCACGGGAGACGTTGGCGATGATGGGCGCCGCATACGAGGTGCGCCAGCTCTGCGCGCCCTGCTCGATCGCGTCGAGGTCCGACATCAGGTCGGCTCTGCTGCCGACGCGCTCCCGAATGTTTTGCGCCGCTTGCTTTTCAGCTTCCTGGCCGGCGTAGTACGGATCGAGGAATTGCCTGTCTGCGGTGATGACGTAGCCGCGAACCGCGGTCTCCTGGTCACGAAGTGCCGCCTGTAGCGCGTAGGCCTGCACTCGAGCCGGCTGGATGTTGTCGATCAGATCACGGGCCAATTGGTCGGTGCGATTCATCAACAGCCCACCAGTAACCAGGCCCGCGATCACCACAACACCCATCGCAGCCAGCACGAGGTTCTGCCAGCCCTGCACCGTCAGCCGCCTGCCACGCTGCAGCGTAGCGGTGGGCCGGCCTTGGTACGGGCTCGTCATCTAGCCGCGCGATCCACGCGGACCACCGCGATGTCATCGGTCAGTCCACCGTGCGCTTGCGCGATTTCCGTGGCTTCGTTGATGATCGCGTCGACGAACTCGGGCCCCGGCAGCGCCGCATGCTTTCGCGCCAACTCGAGCAGCCCTTCCTCGCCGAGGCGTTCGTTACCCCGCCCGGAGTGCCCCTCGAAGAGACCGTCGGTCAGTAGGACCAAAGCTGTGCCCTGTGGCCATTCGACTTGGTGATACTCCCATTCACCGGAGTGCAGGCCCAGCGCCGGGCCGCCGGGCGGCTCGAGCCAATCCACCGTCCCATGGCCGTGCAGCAGCATTCCGGGATGCCCCGCGCGCACCGCGCGGAACTGGGAACCCTCCGGCGGAATCGCTAGGCTCAGCACCGTTGCGAAGATTCCCTTGCCCGCGCGTTCGGTGCGGAGGATTCGCTCGAGCTCGCGCATTCGGTCGGGGCCGCGGAGGCCCGCGAAAGTCAGAGCGCGCCAGGCGATGCGCAGCGCGACACCGAGTGCGGCCTCGTCGGGACCGTGGCCCGCGACGTCGCCGATCATCACGTGCACCGTCCGGTCCGGCGTCTGGACGAAGTCGTAGAAGTCGCCGCCGAGCAGCGTGTTCTCCCGGCTCGGCACGTACCGCGCGATGATCTCGACACCTGGGTTGTCAAGCAACAGCGGAGTGGGCGTCAACCCGCGCTCGAGCCGGGCGTTCTCCATCGCGCGAAGTTGGCTGGCGTGCAACTCAACGGCGGTGATCTCGGCGCGCTTTCGTTCGATCGCGTAGAGCACCGCACGCCGCAGCATCTCGGGCTCGACCCGGCCCTTGACGAGATAGTCCTGGGCGCCGGAGGCGACCGCCGACATGCCGAAGTGCTCGTCGGAAAGCCCGGTCAGAACGACGATCGGAATGTTCGGGTCGGCATCCCTGATGCGCTCCAAGGCGCCGATGCCGTTGGCGTCGGGCAGGTTCAGGTCCAGCAGCACGCAGTCGGGGCGGGCTAACAGCAGCTGGCGTTCGGCCTCGGCCATCGACTGGGCCCACGCGAAGCCGATATCGCCCGCGACGTCAGCGATCAGCTCTTCGACGAGCAATGCGTCGCCACGGTCGTCCTCTATCAGCAGCAAGGACAGCCGCTGGCCGCCCGCTGTGCGGGCGGGCAAGATTTCACGCTCAAGCGGCGCGCGCATGGGTCATCACGTCCTTTTACGTAACGCCACCCTGGTCGCGCTGACCTCTGCTTCAGTGACAACGCTTAGACAATACCCAGGGTCCTGACAACCGGCCGCACACCGGTCCCCCGACCCGCGCCCAAAATGGGGCGTTCCCTATCGTGACTGCATGAGCAGCGTTGTCGACTCGGATCGCGTCGCCGATCTTGCGCGAAAGGTCGTGGCCGACCACGACCCGAAATCCGTCCCCATCCCGGAGTTCCTCGGTGCCTGCTACGACGCAGGCCTGTCCTGGGTGCACTTTCCGGAAGGCCTCGGCGGCCTTGGACTGTCGCGCGGCCTGCAGGCCGTGGCCGACGGAATCCTGCAGGGCGCGGGCGGCCCGGTACCGCTGGCGCTGAACCCCATGGGATATGGGATGGCGGCGCCGACGGTGCGTGAGCACGCGCAGACCGACGACGTGAAGCGCCAGCTGCTGCGCCCGCTGGCCACCGCCGAGGACATCTGGTGCCAACTGTTCTCCGAGCCCGGCGCGGGCTCGGACCTGGCCGGGTTGGCCACCTCGGCGGTGCCCGACGGCGACGAGTGGATCATCAACGGGCAGAAGGTATGGACCAGCCTGGCGCACCGCGCCCGCTGGGGACTGCTGCTCGCTCGCAGCAATCCCGATGTGCCCAAACACAAGGGGCTGACCTACTTCGTCATCGACATGCACGGTCCAGGTGTCGAGACCCGGCCGCTGCGCCAGATGACGGGCCAGGCGGAGTTCAACGAGGTGTACATGACCGACGCCCGCATCCCCGACACGCACCGGCTGGGCGGAGTCGGCGACGGCTGGCGGGTCGCGATGACGACGCTGATGAACGAGCGCAGCGCGCTGGGCGCCAGCGGCAGCCGCCGCGGGGCTGGCACGATCGCCGATGCCACCTCGCTGTGGGCGTCACGGCCGGATCTGCAGACACCGGTGCTGCGTGATCGGCTCACCCAGCTGTGGTTGCGCGCCGAGGCCCAGCGCCTGACCTCTGAGCGCTCGCGGGCCTCGGCCACCGTCGGCGGCCCTGGTCCCGAGGGTTCGGTCGGCAAGCTGGTCGGCGCCGAACTCAACCAACACATCTACCAGTGGTGCATGGATCTGCTTGGGCCGGAAGGGATTCTGTACCACGGCTACGGCATGCGCGACGGAGGCGATGGCGGAGACTGGCGCGGTCCGGTGCAGCAGCGGTTCCTGCGCAGCCGCGCCAACACCATCGAAGGCGGCACCTCGGAGGTCATGCGCAACATCCTCGGCGAGCGGGTGCTCGGACTGCCCGGCGATCTGCGTGCCGATGCAGGCATGCCATGGAAGGAAGTTCCGCGTGGCTGAGTACACCTTCACCGACGAGCAGAACCAGCTGCGCACCGCGGTGCGCAAGTTCTGTGCGGATAACTTCGACGAGCAGTCGGTGCGCAGGCTGATGGAGTCCGACCCGCCGTTCGACGCCAAGGTGTGGGCACGGCTCGGCGCCGAACTCGGGGTGCTCGGGCTCTCGGTGCCCGAGGAAGACGGCGGCGTCGGCGGCACACTCGTCGACCAGGCCGTCGCGGTCGAGGAACTCGGCGCGTCGCTGGCCTGCGGGCCGGTGTTCGGCACGGTGTTCCTCGCGATCCCGGCGCTGGTCGCCGCGTCGGCGGGACAGGCGCGCGACGAACTGATCGCCGAATTGGTCGAGGGCCGCAGGACAGCCGCGTTCGCCGTACCAGACCGCGCAGGAGCGTTGGGTGAGGTCTCGGTGACCGCCGACGGTGATTCATTGACCGGCACCGTCGAGCGGGTCGTCGATGCGGGCGCCGCCGACGATCTTCTCGTCGCCGCGCGGAACGCCGACGGGTTGGCGTTGTACGCCGTCGACGCGGCCGCGGCGGGAGTGCAACGCATCCCGCTGGTCACCCTCGACCTCACCCGGCCGCAAGCCACCGTCCAATTGTCGAGTGCGCCAGGCCGACTGATCGCTGGACCCGACGAAGCCGAACGGGTCATCGAGCATGCGCTGCAGGTGGGTTCGGCACTGCTTGCCGTCGAACAGGTCGGCGCCGCACAGCATCTGCTCGACCTGTCGGTCGACTACGCGAAGTCGCGACTGCAGTTCGGCAGGCAGATCGGCTCGTTCCAGGCGATCAAGCACAAGCTGGCCGACCTGCTCGTCGACCTCGAGCACGCGCGCTCCGCGGCCTACCACGCGGTGTGGGCTATCGCCGACGGGTCGGATGACCCCGCGCTATCGGCGAGCATCGCGCAGGCCACCTGCTCGGCTGCGCTCAGCCGGATAGCCGCCGACACCATTCAGGTGCACGGCGGTATCGGCTTCACGTGGGAACACCAGGCGCACTTGTACTTCAAGCGTGCGGCCACCGATGCCGCCCTCTTGGGCTCCGCCGAACAGCACCGGGACCGAGTCGCGGAACTGGTGCTGGATGTCCTCGACGGGTCAGCAGCCGACCGGGTACCGCGGGTCGCCGACGGCACTCCTGCCTAGGGGCGTGTGCCTCCCTCCTGAGGGCCGGGAATCCACGTCAGGAGATCCTGAACGCCGTCGTTGTAGACGACGCTGTTCGGCACGTCGCCCACGACGTCGAAGTAGAGCTTGCCGGGTATCGAGCCGCCGATGACGCGGTAGTTCGCTCCGTTCTCAGCGCGGGCATTGAACATCGACATCACGGGGATGCCCCCCTCGGCAGTCACGCCTGCTTCATACAGCTGGCCGACGTGGGGCACCGCGTCGGAGCTCGGATTCAGCCCGTCAACCGTGTACGTGATCTGCGGCGCATTGTAGGGACCGAGCAGGGTCTCCCCCTGACCGAACGGCTTGATGTTGCTGGCCGCCGACGCCGGGGCCACCGTCCCGGCAGCAACGCTGATCATGATCGCGGCGGCGCTCACTGGTGCCGCTAGTTTCTTGATCCTCATTCTCACTCCACCTCCGTGTCGCGTGTCGACAGTGACCGCAATTCGTACATACCCCCCCGTATGTGCGTCAATCGCAAATTCGCACAAATAAGTGTCAAAAAGAGGTAGTCGGTCGGCTCGGCTTACGCGAGATGATGGCCGCCCCGCTAGACCGGAAGCGCTGTACCGGTTTCCTTCTCGGCGAACTCGAACACCCGCGCGGCGGCCTCGTAATCACCCGCCAGCGCGGTCCTGCCGAGCATCACCAGCGGACCCGACAGTCCCCATGGGCCGTCGTAGCCGATGTAGCTACCAGGCGGCACCGGCTCGCTGATGCAGTACAAAGTCGACGCCGCGCCCGCATCGATGTCGTTGGCGACGACATTGGCAACCCGTCTCACCACCTTGTCGGCGGCGGCGAGCACGGGTTTGTCGGAGATGCTGGACAGGTTCGATGCCACCCAGCCTGGATGAGTAAGTTGGCTTACGACAGGCGAATTCGCCGCTCGCAGCCTGCGGTCCAACTCGAGGCCCCACAGCATCACCCCGAGCTTCGAGCGGGCATAGGAGCCCATCATCGTCCACTTGGTGGTGCGCAGATGCATATCATCCAGTCGCAGTTTGGCGCTCCGGTGCGCGTGCGACCCGACGTTGATGATCTGCGAGCGCACCCGCGGGAAAATGAGATTCGTCAGCGCGAACGGCCCGAGCAGGTTCGTGCCGAGTGTCTTCTCGAAGCCGTCGACGGTGTCCTCACGCGTCTGGGTCAGCAGTCCTGCGTTGTTGATCAGGATGTCGACGTCGCCGTCGAGGGCGTCGGCGAAAGCGCGAACCGACGACAGGTCGGCGAGGTCGATCTTCGCGATCGACGTCGAGCCGCCTATCTCCTTGGCGCGCTGGGCTCCCAGTTCGGTGTTGCGCACCGCCATGATCACGTGTGCACCCGCACGGGTGAGGGCACGTGCGGTGCCGAGCCCGACGCCGTTGGTCGCGCCGGTCACGATGATGCGTTTACCGGTGAGGTCGCCCAGCCGGGCCGGGGTCCAATGCGTCGTCACGAGGCAAGGCTAATCGGTTCGTTGTCGCGCACGCCGCGGTAGATGCCCCACCGGACAACCACCGGCATCAGCACACGGTCGAAGGACCACGCGGGGAAGCGGAACGCTCCGCCCTTCGGGGTGAAGACCTCGAGACCGTTCGGCTGCACACCGAGCACCGATCCCCAGCGGCGCTTCGGCGCCTTGAACGAGCGCAACGGCTTGCCATCGAACTCCGCGCGGATGTTGTGGGCGAGGATCCCGTCGCCGCGGTTGCGGGCCGAGCTGCGCAGGGGGTCGGTCGCCGCGACGTCACCGAGCGCGAAAACGCCGGGATGGCCTGGCACCCGCAGCTGCGGGGTGACTCGAACGAAGCCGTGCTCGTCGAGGAGTTCGGCAGGCAGCCAGTCGGTGTTGGGCCGCACCCGTCCGATCGCCCACAGCACGGCGTCGGCCGAGGCCGGCGGATGTCCGGTGCTCCACTGAACCGGGTCGCCGGTGATCGCGTCGCACATGAAGCCGTCGGGGATGACGGCCCGGTGCCCCGGATGAAGCACCACGCCCGCGTCCGTCAGACGACGCTCGACCTTCGCCCAGATATTCGGATGATGCGAGGGCAGTGCGCGCTCGCCGGGGAAGTAGAGGTCGACGCGCTTGTCCGGCCATGTGGTGGCGACCTGCGCGGCGCTGCTGATGGCCGCCGCGCCCCCGCCGACGACGATCACCGACTGCGCTGCGGTCAGGACGTTGTGCGCGTCACGAAGGCCGTCGCCGATATCGTTGTGCGACTGCAGGTTTGGCGTGCGCCAGAAGCCATTGGTGACGCCGGTGGAAATGACGAGCGCGTCGTACTCCTCGTCGGTCGACGAGCCGTCGTCGCCGCGCACGGAAACGGTGCGCGCGGCGAGGTCGACACCGGTCAGCCTGCCGTGCACGGTGCGAACGCGGTCGAGCGCGCGGAACCGGTCGAAGGGAATCCAGTTGGCCCTTGCCCATTCGTCGGGCCGGGACAGCCGCCAGCCCAGCTCCTGGCCGCTGACGAGCGCCGGTTTGGCCGAGATTCCGACGACGTCGGCGTGCCGGGCCAGCCGGATGGCCGTCAGGACACCGCTGTCCCCGAGGCCTGCGATGACGACGCGTTTGCGGCTGCTCACACCATTGAGGCTGCCATACCCCGGCGCTACTGTAAGAGCCACCATGACGCACTCACTGCGAAGGCTCACAGCTGCTGCGGTGTCGGCCGCGGCACTGGCCGCGGCACCGATGGCCGGGGTCATCGTGTTCACCCCCGCCATCAGCTCGGCATGCGCAGACGGGGAAACGGGCGTGACCAACGGGTGCGCACCGTTCTGCCTGCCCGGCAAGGCGCTCGATGTGAACACCGGCCTTTGCATGCCGGTGCCGGACCCGGCGCCCAACGGCGTCAATCCACCGGTCTACAGCTACTAGCCCTAAACCACTTCTGCCACTTTGGTTTCGGTGGTCACATTATGACGTTCTTGTCAGTGGTTCGAACTAGTGTTCGATGTATGGGTCTGGTCGTCTTCGAGAAGCGCATCGCGGTGATGGCCGCGGAGCTGGAGGCGTTGCTGGCTGAGCCGGTGGATGGGTCGACGTCGGAGCGTACGGCGGTGGCATTTCACTGGGAGACGTTTATGCGTCGCTGCGCGGCGATGACGCACCGGACAACGACCGCGATCGCTGAGATACCGACAGACGAACTGGGTGAACCAACGACGGCGGCGGCGTTGTCGACGTTGTTGCGGATCTCCACAGAGGAGGCGAACCGGCGCATCAAGGAGGCCAAGGATCTCGGGCCGCGGGTGGCGATGACCGGTGAGGCGTTGGCGCCGCTGTTGTCGCACACCGCCGCCGCGCAGGAGCGCGGGGAGATCGGCGCCGAGCACGTGAAGACCATTCGGAAGTTTTTCAAGAACTTGCCCGATTTCGTGGACTTCGCCACCCGCGAGGCGGCCGAAGCGCAGCTGGCCGAGTTGGCGTGTGGGCTGCCGCCTGAGGAGTTGCGCGCGGCCGCTGACCGGTTGGCGGCCACCCTCGATCAAGACGGCGACCTCTCGGAGGAGGATCGGGCCCGGCGGTGCTTTTTCACCGTGGCTAAACAGCAGCGCGACGGGACGAGCGAGGTCCGCGGCCGCATCGATCCCGAGACACGGGGCCTGTGGGACGCGGTGTCGGCCACGTTGGCCGCACCCGGGATGTGTCACCCCGACGACCAGAACCCGTGCATCGACGGTGAGCCGTCCCCCGACCATGTCAGCGGGGATCTGCGCTCCACCGGGCAGCGCAACCACGACGCGCTCAAAGCAGTGCTGAGGGCCATTTTGGCCTCGGGTCAACTGGGCAGTCACAAGGGACTGCCCGTAACCATGGTCATCTCCACCACCCTCCAAGAGCTCGAATCCGGTCGCGGGCATGCGGTCACCGGCGGCGGCACACTGCTCCCGATGTCGGAGGTGATCCGGCAAGCCGCAGCCGCGCATCACTATTTGGCGGTGTTCGACCACCACACCGAAGAACCCCTGTATCTGGGCCGGGCGAAACGACTCGCCACCCGCGGGCAGCGGATCGTGCTCTACGCCAAAGACCGCGGCTGCACAAAACCCGGCTGCACCGCGCCGGGCTACTGGTGTGAAGCCCACCATGTCGACGGCTGGACCGCCGGCAACAGCCCCACCGATATCGACACGCTCACCTTGGCCTGCCCACCCCACAACCGACTCATCGAAAAGACCGGCTGGCGCACCCGAAAACGTAAAGACGGCCGCACCCAATGGCTCCCACCCCCCAACCTCGACACCGGCCAAACCCGCGTGAACAACTACCACCACCCCCACCGCTACCTCATCCCCGACGAAAACGCGGACGAAGACGACGGCCCCTGAGACTGCAGAGACGCTCGTTGTGAACACCGGCCGTGTAGGCCGGCACCCGATCCGGCGCTTAACGGCGTCAGCAACAGCAGTGCGGAACTGACGTCGCTTCCCACCTTCGGCGAGAAGTACGCAACCAACAACCATCCGAGCAATTAGCCGGTGAGTGTGACGAGTAGTAGCCAGGGTCGGCCAGCTTGGCTCCAGATCGATTCCGTGCCAACAGAACCCGACCACCGCAGACGCCGCCGCTGACGACAGCAACACGACGGCGTAGGTCTGCATCTGTCGGCCACCCATCCCACCACGACGGTGCAGGAAAAGGAAGCCTGCGTAGCACAGTGCTGCCCCGATCGCGTGGACTGTGCCCAGGACCGGATCACTGCCGGACAGTCCCTCCTCGAATACTCCACCCGCCAACAACACTCCCAGCACCATCACGGGGAGCGACATGATGAATTGTGGTGAGACCGGCTTTCGGTCGATCAGCCAGGCAAGCAGCGGAACGCGTGCGATCTGCGCGTTCACCAGGACCGTCGAAAGGCCTGCTCCCACTTCCGGAATCGCCTGGGTCCACAACAACATGTCGCCGGCGAAGAACGTACCGCATGCGACCGCCGCCACGACCGAGCGGCGCGTCAACAACGTACGGCGCCGCCGTTCCCGTAGAGCCAGCGCGGCAACAGCTGGAATGGCGGAGCCCCCGCACCAAGCCCCACCCGCGGTGCCGAGGCGGTGGTTAGTCTTCGAGCCACGAGTATCTGTCGAACGAGTCCATCCGCTCGGGCTACCCGCAACTCGACCGATGAAACAGCCGGGTGCGCCGCGCGGAAAGTCCCTGTAGGTCTAGAGGATTCCGTTGGGGACTAGCTCTGCTGACTTCTGGCCCGCGGCGACGTAGGGCATTAGGAGAGAGTCACACCAGCCGCTCGGCGGCGCGAAGGCCGCTGACATACGCGCCGTCCGCGTAGCCGGGTCGCGCGCTCTGCGCATGCTCGCCTGCGAGCAACACTCGACCGTGCACGGGCTCGGCGAGCAGGTCGAACATTGAGGGGTGGGGCGCCCTGCGGGCAGTGCGAATACGCGCCGCCTGCGAACGGGTCGTTGGCCCACGCCGTCACCACCGTCGCGACCGGTTCGGGCACCCGCCGGCCGAAAACGTCTGTCAGCACACCCTTTAGCCATTCGACGGCCTGCGTGGGCGGTTGGTCGAGCGCATAGGGCGTGATCGAATGGAACAGATGCGCGCACAGCACGGGGCCCGTGCCGAAGGCATCGAGATCGAACACCCACATCGCAGGCTCTTGCTCGCCGGCCGGAAACACGATCAGGTGTGAGACGCCGTCGTCGCGCCAGAATGCCGACTCGAACCGCAGCGCGATCTTCTCGTAGCGACCGAAGCCGAGCGCCTCGATGGCGCCTTGCACAGGCGTTGGCAGAGGCGGTTCGAACCGCGGACGGCCTCTCTTCAGCACCCCGAGGGGCACGGTGACGATAACGTGCGAACCCGCCTCGACCGAGCCGTCCGCACCGGCGACGCGGACCCCGTCGGCGCCGACTTCCACGGCGTCGATCTCCGTGTTGCAGCGAATATCGAGCCCTTCGGCCACGGCCGAGACGACCGATCGGTATCCGCCACGGGGCAGATCGCCGAACAGGTCACCCCCGAAGTCCTCGTCAGTCGCCAGCCAGCCCAGCGAGTGTTTGTCGGCGGTGTCCGGAGCGTCGGCCTCGACCTCGGCGAGCAGTTCCTGCCGTACCCGCCGCGCGACGGCGCCGTCGAGCCCGCGTTCGGCGACATGCGCCTCGATCGCGTCACGCACGGTCGCGTCGGGACCTAGTCGCTCGCTGAGCAGCCTGACGGAATCCCAGAACGCCCCGGACTCCGACACCGAATACGTTGTGATCTCGGCGCGGTCGAGCCTTTGGCGGTCGACGCGGTCGAAAGCCGAGAGCGACGGGATGGGGTTGCCCGCATTGCGCACGACTCCGTGCCCGTCGCAAAACGCCGTCAGCGGGTTGCCGATCGGATGGTGGATCCACGAGCCGCCGAGATCGACTGGGGTCCCGGCGAGTTCGACGGTGTGCAGCCGCCCGCCGATACGGTCGCGGGCCTCGAGCACCACACAGTCGATGCCCGCCCCGCGTAGTCGGGATGCCGCAGCGAGGCCTGCGATACCGGCGCCGACGACCACCACCCGATCGACCGGCCCCGCGATTTCGCTCACCCGGTCATACTGCGTTACGCCGCCGTCGTCGGCACCCAATTCCCGTGGAAGCCTGCAGGCACCCGGTGCGGCAGCTTGATGCTTGCCACGTCCTGCAGTGTCTGCGCGTCGAGGATCGCCAGCTCGCTTCGGTCTGCGGCGTAGTCGTAGACGTAGCCCATCAGCACGCCGTCGTCCTCGGCGGCATCCGGCGACGACGGGTGAAAGACGAACTCGCCCAGCGTCTTACCGGATCCGAACGAACGCGCATCCGCGTTGCCGCCGACGAGATCGTGCTTGAGGAGCACGTTCTGGCCGCTGACTCCTTCGCCAACGGTCGGCGCATAGCCGTACCGGTGCCGCTTGCCGACCAAACGCTCGTCGACGCGTGGGAACTCCTGACCGCGATCGTCGACGCGCGACTCGCGCACCTTGCCGTCGGCGAGATCGACGGTCCAGCGGTCGAGGGTCGGCGGCCCTTCGTTGGGTCCCAAATGCTCGGTATCAAACATCTTGGGATGCCGGACCACATCGAGGACGATGGTGTCGCCGTCGTCATAGGCGTTCATCGGGTGGAAGACATAACAAGGCTCGACGTCGAACCATCGGACGTCGGCGTTGTCACCGTCACGCGGCATGACCCCGATCCTGGCGGGATATCGCGGGTTCCACGAGTAGGGGAATCGCCGGTCCGTACCATCGCCGCTCGGCTGCCGCGCCGAAACCGGGTCGGGAATCCGGACGCGGCCGATCAACGCCGACAACAACATTCGCGCCGGAAGCTGTAACCCGCGCGGCACGCTCATGGTGGCAGCCTGGTGAGCGTCGAAGGTCACGGGCAGGTCGTAGAACACGATGTGCTTCTCCGTCAGCGACATGTCGTGCATCATCGGGCTGCCGGTCACCTCGATGTCGACAGTCCGTCGCGCCCGGCCGTCAGCGCCGATCACCGAGTACTGCACCGTGTTTCCGCGATACATGCTGTACGAAACCGCATGCAGCTCACCGGTCTCCGGATCGCGCTTGGGATGCGCGGTGTAGCCGCCCGTCAGCGTTCCGTCGAAGTCACAAACACCGACAGTGTCCAACTCGTCGCTGAGCTCGAAATTCGCCACTCCGGACTCGATCAGAGCGATCGTCTTGCCCGCATGCCCGATCACGTTGGTGTTCGCGCCGATTCCGGATAAGCGAAACTCGCCCGGTGGCGGTTTCTCGCCGAGCGCCTTGGCAGTCAGTGGTCCGCGTACCCACCGGTTGCGGTACCACTCGGCCTTGCCATCACGGATGCGGATGCCGTGCACCATGCCGTCTCCGACGAACCAGTGATAGAGCGCGGGATCGATCTCGCCGATCGGGTTCGGGCCGTTGCGCAGGTAGCGGCCGTCGAGGTAGTCCGGGATCGTTCCGACCACCTCCAGATCGGTCAGCGTGTACTCGCGGTCCAGCGGTGCGAACTCGCCTTCGAGATAGCGATTCGTCATTGACGACACCTCCCCATAACAGTGTTATGACCACCTCTGTATAACACTGTTATGGCAGCATGGCAAGGGTGAGCGGCATTCGGGAGCAGCTGGTCGAGGGCGGCATTCGCCTATTGGAGGCCCGCGGTCTGCAGGCGCTCAGCGTGCGCAACCTGGCCGCCGAAGCAGGCACCTCGACGATGGCGGTGTACACCCACTTCGGCGGCATGACCGGCGTGATCGACGCCATCGCCAGGGAGGCATTCGCGCGGTTCACCCGGGCGCTGACCGAGTTTGAGCAGACCGACGACCCGGTGGCCGATTTCTTGGTGATGGGTGCCCGCTATCGCGAGTTCGCACTTGCCAACCCGCAGAGATACCAGATGATGTTCGGCGCCTCATCAGAGTCACTGAACCGCCACCACGCCGATCTCACCGTTACCGGCACCGCCACCGAAGACGCCGAGTTCGCGGTGTCGTTCGAAGCGCTGTTGACTGCGGTGCGCAGGATGATCCAAGCAGGCCGTATACGCGGCGATGACGGAGAGTCGACAATCGCTGGGCGACTCTGGAGCCTCACTCACGGCGAGGTGTTGCTCGAGATCGCCGGGTTCTTCGGCGACGAGGGGCACGGGTTGACCCAAATCCTCGCGCCCTTGATGATCGACGTCCTTGTCGGAATGGGTGACGACCGCGACAAGGCGAACATGTCGATGGCGGCGGCGATGGGCCGACTTACCTGAACAGGCCGACGGGACGATCGTCGAGCCCCGCCCGCAGCAAGTCCCACGCGAGACGCCTGGCGTCCGCGGCCCTTTCATGCATGAGCCGCTGGACGGCCGGGATGGGATTGGGTTCCGGTGAGCGGCCGTCGATCACGTCGTCGGACACTTCCTGCGCGACGCGAATGCCCATCAGCACCGCCTCGTTGACGCCCTCGAGCGCCTGATTCAACCGCTCGTCCTCCACGATCTGATGGGCGTTGGCGAGCTCCACCGAGAAGTCGTTAACGACCTGGCCGATCTGCTCGAAGATCGGGAGCATGGACTGCTCCCGCTCGACGCGGTCCTTGCTGTGCAGGATGCTCGCGCCTTGGTTCCACAACGTGGCCAGCATCTGCGTCTGAGCGCTCACCGCTCGTGACACCTCGGTGACCGCGTGCCTCTGCAGCTGGTTGACCAGGTGGCTGCGCTCGATGCGAGCCTGCCGCTGCGCAGCGTCCATTTCTGCGCGGTGCGCCTGCTGCCGGCTTTCGATCTCGGCGCGGTACGCCTTCTGCCGACTCTCCATCTCCTCGCGGCGCACCTTCTCCTGGCTCTCCATCTGCGCCTTGTGGAGTTCCATCTGGGCCTCGTGGAGCTTCTGGGTCAACTCCATCTCCCGAGCCGAGCGCCTCTCGGCCGCAGCCAGTTCGATGCGAAGGCGTTCCGCGGCTTCGGCGACCCGGCGGTTGGCCTGGCGCTGAATGTTCATCGTCTGCCACGCGGTCACCAGCACGACGGCGAACACCACGGCGCCGAAGAACCAGTCGGCCTTGGGGCCCATCTCGCCGGGGCTGAAAACGATGAACCAGGCGATGGCGAGGCCTCCTGCGGCACCGCAGGCCAACCAGCCGATACCACGCCAGCCTTGGATCGCAGCGAACCAGCCGTCGTCACGACGCGCAGGCGCGTCGTCGGGTGCCGGCTCGGTGCTGTCGTGCTCCTCGCCGCGTTCTGACTGGTCGTCGGCCGTGGTGCGTTCGACTAGTCCGGTCATTCTGGATCTCCCGTTCCGCCCCTCGCCCGCCCCGCCTTGCGGGTACAGACTAGGGCCGCGCCGCGCACCCATCTTCACACCGTCGGCCCGCCCGTCTTCACCGAGGTTTGGCCTGCGATAAGTCCGCACGTCGCGCCCTCGCGGTGACTTGGGGTGCCATCCCCGCTAGTGTCAACCCGTGCTCAGTCGAGCGGGGCGACGGGGAAGCACGCCTCGTGTCGATGCTCATTGCTTTTGAAAGTGACCCCCTAGAGAGTCGAGGGCCCATGGGACAAGCCGCGCCACAGGATGATTCGTCGATCATCGTCAGTCTCTCGGAGGCGGCGATGCACATGTACAGCGCCGCCATCGATGCGTTGCCGTTCGCCGAGGACAAGAAGTTCCACAAACGTGCGGACGTCGTACTCGAGGGGATGCGGAAGTTGCGTACCGCCCTGGCGGACGCAGCAAGCAGCAATAGGCCATCACCCGCTGTCATCGTGGAGCTCAGCAATGTCCGGCGGCGCTACGACTCCCTCATGGAGCACGCCGCCGCGGCGCCGGGATCCAGCCTCGGTCAGCAGCTGTACGTCACGCGGATCCACGCCAAACTCTCCGCGGAGGAAGTTGCCAACGGCGCCGGGTTGCGGCTCGCGCTTCCCGATGAGCTCGAGCACGGTGGCACGCCCAACGACGACGAGGCAGCAAAGATCAGGGACACGATCGCCGCTCTCGGTGGCGTGCCCGGTACCGAACACCTGCAGTACCACGAGCACGACCACCACGACTACGAGACTGAGCACCACGACCACGACGAGTCTCATGTGAACGGTCACGACGAATCGCTGGTCGAGGAGACCGCCGGCTAGTCCGGGCCTGAAGCGATGGACCGCCTCGCAATCATCGACGCCGAATCGCGCCGACTTGCCGAGGTGCTCTCTGCGGCCGAACCGGCTTCGCGCTGCCCGACCTGTCCCGACTGGTCGGCGTCAGATCTGTTGTGGCACTTGACGAATGTCCACTACTTCTGGGCGGGAGTGCTGTCGCGGCGCATCCTGGACGACGCCGATCTGGCGGCGGTCGAGGCGGCCAAGCCCGACCGTCCTGACGAACAGACCGCGTTGCTCGGCCTGCGCGAAGAAGCGACGGCCGCGCTGCTGCGCCAGCTCGCCGAGCGTGAAGACGCCGAACCCTGCTGGTCGTGGTGGTCGCCCGACCAGACCGTCGGCTTCACCCGGCGGATGCAGACCTACGAGGCGACGATGCACCGCGTCGACGCCGAATTGACGGCGGGCTTGCCGATCAGTCCCATCGCAGGCGACGTCGCCGCAGGTGCCGTCGACCACGCCGTCGACGTGATGTGGGGCTGGATGCCGGACGGCGCGACGCACCATTCGGGCGCCCTGGTCGAGTTCATCGCCACCGATACGGGCGCGAGGTGGCTGGTCGATGTCGGCTCATGGAGCGCAGCTGCCGGAGAATCCTCGCCGCGTGCGGTGCGCGCGAGCGTCGGGGAGCCAAGCGCGGTCGTCAGCGCGCCGGTGGGCGACCTCGCGCTGTGGGCGTGGACCCGCGGCGCCTCCGTCTCGATTTCAGGCGAACCCGCAGCGCGCGGTGCTCTGGATGCACTGCTGTCACAAGGGATTCAATAGAACTGACCGGCTAGCCCTTCAGCTGTCGAGTTCGCCCGCGATTCCGCGTTCGATTGCGGCGCGGGTGCGCTCGGGCAGCACGATCAGCCCGTCGAGTTCCCGGCGTGCGACGTCGAAGGCGCGTTCGCGTTCCTGCGGCGTCGCGCCGGTGTCCGTCGCGATCCGCATCGCACCGTGCGCACGGGACAGTCGCTGCTGCTCCTCCCGAGAGAAGACGCTGCGCCGCTTGCGGATCGCCTCGGCTTCCGCGACATCGAACGCCGTGACGTACTCCTCGACGGCGTCGATGTACTCGCGGGCGGCGTCGCTGTCGTCCAGCAGGTCACTCGCGTCGGCGGGCCGTAGCAGATCCGCGTGCAGCTTGGCGCGGTGAAACCGCTGCGTCAGCGGATCGCGCATATCGGTCATGAGCGGATAATCGAGCAGCTTGCTGACGTCGATCTCGTAGTCGAGCCAGCGGGTGTCCGTCCGGTCATGCTCTCTCACCGTGCGCTTGATGGCCTGCCACTGGGCAGCCTTGTTGGACCGCTCCTGCTCCGGCGCCCCGGCCGTCGACCCATCGTCGGAACGTTCGCGGACCTTGGATAACGCCTTGAAGCCGCCGTAGAGCACGCCGATCACAGGCACGATCACGATCAGCAGCTCCACGAGACGGACGATGAGCAAGCCCACTCCGCCAGAATGCCACCGCCGTTCACATGAATGCTCGCCATCAAGTAGGACAAGCCGAGGGATAACCCGCCGGAGTGGCAGGCAGCGGCGCGGAGAACGCCTCACAGGCCATCGCCGTGGCGACGTCGCGCGGGTAGGTGCGGCGCGCGACGCTCAGGATCAGCGCGGCGCCGACGACGAGCGTGCCGAGCAACACGAGGAACGTGTTTTGCAGTCCCAGTGATGTCGACATGAGACCGAACACGATCGGCGCCAGACCGGTCGAGATCGAGACGACCGTGGTGCGCACCGCTTCCGCCGTGCCCCACAACCGGGAGTGCACGATGTCCAACCGAGCGGCGTTGAGTGGCGGGTTTACTCCGCCCAATCCGATCGCGGCCAGGAACGCGAACGCGATCGCCAACGCCAGGTCGTCCGTCAGCAGCGCGGGAAGGATGAACATCGCGGCAGTCAGGAATGCCGCCCCGCCCACCCAGGTGCGGGCACCGATATGGCCACGGGTGATCAGCCGGTCGGCGATGCGTCCAGTGCTCAGTACCCCGACGAGTGCACCGACGCGAGCACGACAATGAGCAGAGTGGCCACCGACTGCCCCACGTGGAACTGCCCGCGCATCAGCGCCACGCCGAAGGTGCTCAGCCCCGCCATGAAGAAATAGCCGAACGAACATCCCACCACCAGAACGATGCTGGTGCGGATCGAGAGCACATAGCAGACGTCGCGCCATATGGAGCGACGTGGTGCGGAACGTTGGGTCACCGGACTGCCGCCGCCGCGAAGCGGTTCACGAAGCATGGATGCCACGGCGATGGCGAGGACAAGACCGACCGAGGCCAGCCACCAGAATCCCAGCCGCCAGTTCACCGCGGCCAGTTGCCCGGAAACCAGCAGCGAGCAAGACCACCGGTGCCCACCGCTGATGCCTGGTGGGTGCGGCCACGCCCGTAGCGAAGCAGATCGGTCGCCTCGCGGGCGTCGCCGCCACGTCAGTCCGCGAAACCTTCAGGTGCTGTTCGACTGCGCGATGCACGCTGATTGCGGCTCATGCCCCAAGGCCGGGTGTTCGTACCCGCTGCGCCAGCCACGGCAAGGCGTTCGCGAATGCCTGCGCCGCGAACTGCCAGGTGTGGTAGCCGGGGTAAACCCGAAGAGAACATCCGATGTCGACGGCCACCGCGGCGGCACACAGATCCGGAAGAGCACCCTTCTCACGAAACACGTCGGCGTCGTCGTGGCCGCCGAATCCCACTGGGGCCTCGTGCTGGTCGGGGCGATCCGGAAGATTCTTCGTCTTGTCATCGGGGGGCTCCTGCGAATCGTCGAAGTACCCGGCGACGCCGACATACTTCCCGTGCTTCGCCATGACGGTTCGCGGATCGAACGCAGCCCACGCCGCGGCGTCACCGCCGTAGAGGCGCTTGATCGTCTGAGCCTTGGTTCCGGAGTTCGGACCACGATCACCGCCGATGTCATCGAAGGTCGAGAACATGTCGGGGTGCATGACGGTGAGCTCAATGGCGCACGTACCGCCCATGGACCAGCCGACGACGGCCCAGTCGGCCGCTGTCGCTGACGTTCCGAACTGTGAGATGACATACGGGCGAACATCTTTGGTCAGATGGTCCGCTGCATTGCCGCGTGGTCCGTTCACACACTCGGTGTCGTTGTTGAAGCTACCGCTGGAGTCGACGAACACGAGCACCGGCGCTGCGCCGGCATGCGCTTTGGCATAGCTGTCGACGACCCCGACCGCGTTACCCGTCCGAATCCAGTTGGTCGGGTTGCTGAACTCCCCGGCGATCATCATCACCACCGGTAGACGCGGTGGCGTGGCACCGGTGAACCACACCGGCGGGAGATAGACGTATTCGCGCCGATGCGTGAAGCCGCTACCGGTGGCCGGAATGTCGACCGGCACCACCTTGCCCGCATCGGGCCGCGTATTGCGCAGGGCCGCGAGGCTCGCCGCGTCGGTCTGGTCGGGCAATGGCCCCGAAGTGAGGTCTCCCCACGCTCTCTGCACCGTCGGGTAGTAGCCCACCCAGGTGTTGAGCGAAAGAAGCGCACACAGCAATGTCAATGGAACCGCCGCGATGGTCAGCCCACGCCGCCACCATCGCGCGCCGGCGAATCCGACGACCGCGACCGCCACCGACGCCGCGAAGACTGCGGTCCACACCCACAGCCTCATCGGAGCCGGATCCGATGCGAGCCCCTGCGAATTCATGTACGCACGGGCCGCGAGCGCGACGATCACGCCGACACCCGCCGCGACAGGCACCCACACCAGTCGCCACCGTCGGGTTCGCGATCCGATCGCGACGATCAGCAGCACGACCGTGACAACCTGGATGCTCAGCGGAAGCCAGCCACCGAGCAGCGAGACTCCGTGCCCGTATCTGCTGAAGTTCGGATCCGGCAACGGCGGCATCGGCGTCGGGACCGGAGGCGTCGTCGAACCGGGTGGTGGCACAGCGCCAGTCTGGGAGCCGTTTCTGAAGAAATGCTGATCGGTTGGGCCGCATAGGCTGACTGGATGGGGAGCATCGAAGACGACCCCGAGTGAGGATCGCAGCGAGGACCGGAGCGAGTGGGGAGTCAAGACAATGAGCACCGAGGAGCAGCGCGCCGGGGTGAAGCTCACCAACCTCGATCAGTCGCTGAGCCCGGACGCAGGCGCGACCAAACGCGACCTCGTCGACTATCTGGACGCCGTTGCCGATCGGATGCTGCCCGGACTTGCCGATCGGCCGTTGACGGTGCTGCGGGTGCTGCGCGGCCAGGCGCCGTTCATGCAGAAGAACGTCCCCAAGTACACCCCGGACTTCGTGAAGACCGTTCCGATCTGGGCAGAGGCGTCCAAGCGCGAGGTGCACTACGCGCTGTGCGACGACCGACGAACCTTGCTGTGGTTCGCCAACCAGCGCGCCGTCGAGTACCACCCGACGCTGGGCCTCGCCGACAACATCTACCGCCCGACGCACATGGTGCTCGACCTCGATCCACCCGCCGACGATGACTTCTCAGCCGTCGTCGCTGTCGCACATCTGGTGCGCCAGGCCCTTGCGGACAGCGGCCTCGAGGGTGCGGTGAAGACCAGCGGCGCCAAGGGAATTCATGTGTTCGTGCCGATCGATGACGCAGCCCCGGTCGACGATGTGGCGGCGGCGACGCGCGCGCTCGCCGCGCGTGCGGAGGCACTCGATCCACAGTTGGCGACGACGGCCTTCATCGTCGAGGACCGCGGCGGCAAGGTGTTCGTGGATTCCACCAGAGCGGGCGGCGCTACGGTTGCCGCCGCCTACAGCCCCCGCCTGCGGCCCGGCACGCCGGTGTCCTTCCCGCTGGACTGGTCAGAGCTGGATGGGGTCAACCCCGCCGATTTCACCGTGCACACCGCAATCGATGCGCTCGACGGGCGTGATCCGTGGGCGGAGTCGATGCCCGAACCGCAGCGGCTGCCAAGCGACTTGATCGAGCACGGCCGCACCATTCCGGTGGCCCGGGTCGCCGCCATGCACGAGGGAAAACGACGGGCGAAGGCACGACGCGCCGCGGAGTCGTAGCAGGCTGTCAGGCGGCGAGATCCTCGGTGGCGCTGCCGTCGCACATCGCGCACGCCTCGTCCTCGATGCTGAAGTGGCCGCAGGTCGGACAAATGAAATCGATCATGGCGCGCCGCCTTCCAGGCTGATGTGTGGTAATTGACGCCGACGTTCTGCAGCGCTGCCGAGTTGATACCCGAGGTGGTTAGAACCGAAACCTGGCCGGTTAATCCGCCCCCTCGAGTGACACGACGGTGATGTCCGGCGGCGCACCGATTCGCACCGGCGGGCCCCAGAAGCCGGCACCCCGCGTGACGTACAGCTGTGTGTCACCCACGGTCGACAGCCCGGCGAGGGACGGTTGCACCGCCCGGACGATGTAATGAAACGGCCACATCTGGCCGCCGTGGGTGTGTCCGGACAGCTGCAGGTCCACCCCGTGGGCGGAGGCTTCGTCGACCTGAACCGGTTGGTGGGCAAGAAGAATCGTCGGCCGGGACGAACTCGTGCCGGCCAGCGCACGATCGTAATCCGGGGGATCCGAGTGCTGTGCACCGGTGACATCGTTGACGCCGGCCAGGTCGAAGGTCGCCGCACCGCGCCGGATCGCGGTGTTCTCGTTGCGCAGCGGATGCACACCCAGCCGCTCCAGCTCACGCAGCCACTCCGACGTGTCGGGGACGAAGTACTCGTGGTTGCCGGTGACGAAGTACGCGCCTTCCCGGGATACCAAGTCACGCAACGGTTCCGCGGCCGATCCGAGCTCTTCGACGGTTCCGTCCACCAGGTCGCCCACGATGGCGACGAGATCCGGCTCGGTCTCGTTGATCATCCGGACGATGCGTTCGGTGTGCGAGCGGCCGACGAGCGGTCCGAGGTGGATGTCGGCCACGACTGCGATCCGGAATCCGTTGAACGCCGGATCGAGGCGCCGCAGCCGCACTGGCACCTTCAGCAGGTTGGGTGGGCCCATGGCGTTGGCCACACCGACATCCACCAGGCTGACCGACGCCGCGCCCGCCGCCGCGGCACTGGCGCGGGCGAGGAACAGTCGGCGGTTCATCGCGGGCGATGCCGCGGGCTCTTCGTGGGTTGGCTTCTTCACCCACGGCAGGAGTGCGAGCCGCACCGGCTCGAGCACGAGCAATGTCAGGAACAGGTATACGACGAGGCCGAACCAGATGTAGCCGGGCCAGGCGAGCCACGCCGGTGCCTTGAAACCGAGGAGCCTTGGCAGAAGCAGCGTCGCGAAGAGCAGCACCATCAGCGCGAGCAGAACGCCGCTGAGCGCCCACCGGGTGCGGCCCCCGCCGGTGTCCTTGACCGGTCGCTTCCACAGGTAGAGGTGCATCAGTCCGAGGACCGTACCGAGGATGACGACGAACAATGTGCGTCCTTAGTTATCGATCGATCCCCGTGTGGCCGGAGCGCACGAGAGCACTGCCGGGGCGGAGAAAACCGGGCAGCTGGCGTTGTCGCACGGCCCGCAGTGCTCCCTGGGGGATAACGCGTCTGAAGAACACGGTCGCGTCGAAGGCCGCTCGGACCTCCATGACATACGACCTTGGAATGCCGAACCGGATCAAGCCCTGGCTGACGTCGATGAGATCGGCCTTGCGAACCGCCTCCACCAGTGAGGCATGGGGACGGGTGGAGGCATAGCGGGTAAGCCGGTGATGCTGGGCGATGACGAGCGCCAATTCGTCAGACCATGTCTGGCGGCCGGTTTCGCGCAACCACGCGTCCTGTGCGGCGATCGAGGGAGCGAGATAGTCGAGGGTGTCGAATGCGGCCAAGTCGTGAAACGCCGCGGAGATTACCAGCTTGTCATCGCGGCCCGGCTCGTCAGGTGTCAGCGCACGCGCGAAGTTCACAACGCGGTATACGTGCGCTTTATACGCGTCATAGCCGGCGTCGTCGCCGTGCGCTCGGTGACGATGGGACTCGAGTATGTCCTCGGCCAGTGGCAAGTTGCGAAGAATCTCGAGTGTCGCCATTTCATGATCGTACGAACGAAACGTCCGTCGCATCGACATGGCTCACGTGTAGACCTTCGGGCGTCAGGCGAGGTCACCACGGCTGTCGAAACGAAGAGCGCCCCGGAACTGCAGAAGCAGTGCGGTCAACGCTGTCCAGCCGGTTTGGTGGCTGGCACCGAGGCCGCGGCCGGTGTCGCCGTCGAAGTATTCGAAGAAGGGCACGAGATCCCGCCAATACGGATCGGTTTGGAAATACTCGTTGTCTCCGAACACTGCGCGGCGCCCGTCCTTGTCGCGGACCACCAACCCGCTCAGCCGTCGAGCGATGCGATCCCCGATGGCGCCGAGCGAGGCCGTTGCATTCAGGTCTGCGGGATCAGGGACGACGAAATCGTCTCCGAAGTACCGCGCGTAGGCGTTGAGCGCCTGCAGGAACATGAAGTTCATCGGCATCCAAATGGGGCCGCGCCAGTTGGAGTTGCCGCCGAACATCCGGGTTGACGATTCGCCAGGTATGTAATCGACGCTGTAATCCTGACCGTCCAAGTGGTACACGTACGGACGATCGCGGTGGTACTTCGAGAGCGACCGCACACCGTGAGGCGAGAGGAACTCCTCGGGATCGAGGACGCGCTGGAGGATCGCCACCAAGCGGTCATGGTGCACCATGGCGAGCATGTAATGAGTTCCGTTGCCGCCCTTCAGATCGAGCCGGACATCGCGATCGGTGTGCTCATAGGCGAGTGCGAGGTCCTCGATCAGCTGCTTCATGGTCCGAACCGCCTCGGCCGAGCCTGTCGGGATCGAAATCGACGCGAACAACGGAACGAGCGCCTGCATGGAAAACACCCGCAAGGTCGACGCAGTGCCGTCGGGCCGCTCGATGACGTCATGGTAGAAGCCGGTATCGTTGTCCCAGAAGCTGATTCGGCCCACGCCCTTCTCCAGTGCGTTGGCGATCAGCCAGGCATCCCACACCCACCTGCCGAACATCTGAAGGTAGCCGGGTTCCTGATGTGACAGTTCGACGGTGATTTCGAGGAGTTGCAGGACCAGCGCACCCATCCAGGCGGTGCCGTCCACCTGAGCGAGGCTGCCGCCTGTCGGAAGGGGCTGGTCGCGGTCGAAGACGCCGATGTTGTCCATACCGAGAAACCCGCCGCCGAACACACCGCGGTTGTCGACATCCTTTTGGTTGAGCCACCACATGACGCACAGGGTCAGCGAGCGGTACGCCTCGGCGAGGAAGGCATGGTCGCCGACACCGGTTTGCATCCGATCCAGCTGATAGACCTGCCATGTCGCCCACGCGTGCAGGGGCGGGTTGGTGTCGCCGAAGGACCATTCGTAGGCCGGGATCTGTCCGTGCGGGTGCTGGGTGGTGGACTGCAGAAGGATCAGGACCTGCTCCTTGGCCAGGTCGGGATCGATCAACGCCAACGCCACACAGTGAAACGCCAAGTCCCATGCGGCAAACCACGGATATTCCCACGCATCCGGCATCAGGATCACATCGCTGACCACCAGGTGTTGCCAGTCGCTGTTGCGGCTGGACCAGCGCCGGCGCGGAGGCGGCGGCTGACCGGGATCGCCTTGCAGCCAGCGCCGCACGCTGTAGGAGTAGAACTGCTTGCACCACAGCAGGCCCGCCAGTGCCTGACGCTGAACAAGCCGCTCGTCCGCGCTGAGATCGGCTGCGGCGACGTCGTTGAAGAACACATCGGCTTCCGCCTTGCGTCGAGCCAGCACGGCGTCGGCGTCGTCGAACGGCGCTGCCAGTTCTACTGGGGCGAAACGGATTGTGACGCTGAGGGTCTCGCCGGGCGCCATGCTGGCATGTACGTGAGCGGCGGCCTTACTGCCCGCCGTCGTGTTCACCGCCGCGGCATCGCCGTGCACGACGAAGTCGTTGATGCCGTCCTTGGTGACCGGAGAGGCGTTCTGTGAATCGAACAGCAGCGCGTTGTTTGTCTCGTTCTCGCAGAACAACATGTCCGGGACAGCACCGGTGGACGCGGTGACGGTGAACCACCGGTCCCCAAGTGCCGGATGGGTCGTCACTGCCGCTCCCTCACCGCATTTGGTGATGCGCGGAGCGGTCAGTCCCGGCTCCCACGACCAGGTGTTGCGATACCAGAGGTGCGGCAGGACATGGATGACGGCCTGCTCGGGCCCGCGATTGGTGACGGTGATGCGCGAGTAGACGTCTTCCGGGTCGGCCTTCGCGTATTCGACCTGCACGTCGAAGTAGCGCTGCTGCAGCCACTGGTCCTTCAGCGCGTCGAAGAGTTCGTACTCGCCGACGTCCTGCCCGCGGTCGCGGTTCGTGCGCAGCAGGTCGTCAAAGGGGAATGCGGCCTGCGGGTACTTGTAGACCATGGCCGCGTAGGCGTGTGTCGGCAGGTTGTCTGTGTAGAACCAGTAGTCCTTCACGTCTTCGCCGTGATTGCCCTGCTCGTTGGCCAGCCCGAACGGGCGTTCCTTGATGATCGGGTCGTTTCCGTTCCACAGCGCCAGTCCGAGGCAGATCGTCTGGTCGCGGTCGCACCAGCCGGCCAGCCCGTCCTCGTTCCACCGGTACGCGCGGCTGCGGGCCTGCTCGAAAGGGAAGTAGTCCCACGCTTCGCCGTCGGCGCTGTAGTCCTCCCGGACAGTGCCCCAGGCGCGCTCGCTGAGGTAGGTGCCCCACCGCCGCCAATCCGACACACCGGCCTTCACCTCGTCGAGGCGCTCGTGTTCTGCACTGCCCATAAGACGTTCCTCGCGGGCCTCAGCAGGACAGCGGAGGTAGGGCGTCGACGCGGAGCACCCCGGCGCTCGTCGGAAGGTCCTTCAACGTCGCGCCGATGCCCACTGCGATCGTCCCGCCGTTCGCGCCGCCGACGGTCGGGCGCAGGTAGGTGAGCGCACCCGACCGGGTGTCAACGACGGTCGCGTAGGTGTCGTGCTTGTCGTCCTGGCGCCCCCTGTCGATCACCGCGAAGGGTCCGACCACATACAGCGGCGTCGGCGCGAACTTCCCGGCCTGCGGGATCGTGCCTGTGATGCGGACCAGGCCCGTGGTCGGCGACCAGTACGCGAGACCGGGTTGGCCCTGATCGTTCTCGGTGAACCAGGCGTAGGCGGTGCCGTCGGTGGCGAGGGTCAACTGGTCACGGCCGGTGCCGAGCGCCCCGGCGACAGGCGGCGGCAGCGCGTCGGGGATCTTCAGTTCGGCCCTTGTGCCTGCGTTCTGGTCCCACGCCACCTCCCAGGACAGGCCCGCAGCGGTGGTTCGCACGTTGCGCATGTCGCCGGACGCCACATCGGTGACGGCACCGGTGTTGAGGTCATAGGACCTGATGGTGCCCGTGTCACTGGCGTAGGTGTCACGGGTGATCCAGTACACCTTGCCGCCGAAAAGGGCGAACGAGTCGATGGTCTTGCCTCCGGACGTGCGGTCCTCCATTGGACTTTCCACGACGGTCCGGACCGGGCCACCCTGACGATCGACCACGTCGATGCGCATCAGCGTGGGGATGATGCCGTTGGCGCCGCGCGGGGCGTACTCCACACCGACGACGACCCAGCGATCGTCCATCGCGACGGATCCGACCCAGTTCCTGTTGGGCTCGGGTACTGCGTAGATCTCGTTGACGGATTTGTCGGCGCCGATCAGCAGAACGTCGCGGGTATCGCCGTTGTCGCGGGCGACGGCGACCTGACCTGCGCGGTCGACCACCATCGGCACATTCGAAACCCCGCCGGTGTGGACGCCGCCCGCGTCGATCGCCTTCTGCCAGGCCGCAGGCACGGCCACCTCGCAGGTCTTGCGCGTCGTCGGGGCGGCTTCGGCGATGCTTGCGGCCGCGCTCATCGGGTTGGAACCCGAGTCAGGTGAGTTCGTACATGCGGCTACAGCGACGGTCAGGGCCGCAATGACGACTGCCCGGATCACCACATTCGCCATGGTATGCGCGGTCAACCACGTGATGTCGTCCGAAACCTGTCTCGGTAGGCCGTGGGTGTGACGCCGAAATTGGTGACGAACACCCTTCTGAGAGTCTCAGCGCTGCCGAAGCCTGCCAGGTGCGCAGCTTCGGTTACCGAACGTCCGGCGTCCAATGCGGCTCGTGCCGCGTCGATACGGACCATTTCCACATATCGGGCCGGCGTGGTGGCGAGTTCGGACTTGAACAGCCGTGTCAGCTGCCTGGTGCTCAGAGATGCCTTGGCGGCAAGCGCTTTCAGGTTGTGATCGGCAGCCGGATCGGTCGCGATGGCGTCTGTCACCGCGCGTAAAGGAGACTGCGGCGGCGGCGCGGCCTCGACGAGCGCCGAGAACTGCGACTGGCCGCCCGCCCTCTTGAGATATACGACCAGGGACCTGGCGACGTCGCGAACCAGTTCGGCCCCGTAGTCCTCTTCCACAAGCGCCAACGCCAGGTCGATACCCGCCGACACACCGGCAGAAGTCACCACCTGCCCGTCACGCACGAAGATTGCGTCGGGTTCGACGATGACCTCGGGGAACGCACGGGCCAACAAGCCGGCATGCCGCCAATGCGTAGTGGCTCGGCGACCGTTCAACAGCCCGGCCTTGGCCAGGATGAACGCACCTGTGCATATCGATGACAGTCGGCGCGTCTTGTCGGGGACCGTCTTCAGCGAGTCGACCAAGGCGGGGTCGATTGGCCGCCCGATGAGACCGTCGCCACCGGCGACAAGGACCGTGTCAACGTCCTCGATGGACGAAATGCGCTCCGTCACAGGAAAATACGTACCGATCGATGTCGTGACGTCTCGTCCGTCCACGGACGCGATCTTGATCTGGTAGTCGGCCCCGAACCTGTTGGCTTCGGCGAAGACCTCGGCGGGCCCGGCGGCATCCAGCAGTTTGACGCCGTCAAAGACGACGATGACCACCAGGCGCGGGTCCCTTGAAGCGCCCGACACCACGTCAGTGTGTCACATTCTGTGGGAAACATGGCTGATCGGACATGGTCGGTGTATTCGCGACCGCCGCAGACTGGTGACAGACAACGAACCGCAACCGTCTTGAAGATCAGGAGTTCAACATGTCCGCAACGTCTGTCGAAACCATCGCCGACATCGTCGTACCCGACACCGCGCTAGTCCGTGATGTCACCGCATACATTCGTGATGCGGAGGATGATCTGCTGTTCGATCACTCTCGTCGGGTCTTTCTCTTCGGTGCGCTGCAAGGCCGTCGGCGCGGTCTGCAGCCCGACCTCGAGTTGCTTTACGTCGGTGCGATGTTCCACGACATCGGCCTGACCGAGCGCTACCGCACCTCCATGCAGCGGTTCGAAGTCGACGGCGCCAATGCGGCGCGCGACTTTCTCCGTGACCGCGGTGTGGACGAGAACGCGATCCGCAAGGTCTGGCTGGGTATCGCCCTGCACACCACGCCGGGAGTGCCGGAGTTCCTCGACCCCGAGATTGCGTTGGTCACCGCAGGCGTCGAGACCGACGTACTGGGCATCGGCCGCGACGACCTGTCGCAGGAGGCGCTGGACGCAGTGACGGCCGCCCACCCTCGCCCCGACTTCAAGCGGCGCATCTTGCAAGCATTCACCGACGGGATGCAGCACCGCCCTCGCAGTACGTTCGGCACGGTCAACGCCGACGTGCTGGAGCACTTCGATCCCTCGTTCGCCCGCGACGACTTCGTCGACATCATCCGCGCCAACAGCTGGCCAGAGTAGGCCTCGAGATGCTCAGTCGCCTGCCTGCTGCGACGACGACGCGGTAGGCGATGCCGGGGCGGCGGACTGGTCGGCTGTCGAAGCGCCCGACGAAAACGCCACGACGGCCGACATGAGCGCCGCGGCCGCGGCGGCGACGGCCGCCGTGCGGATTTCAGAGCGGAGCACATTTCCTCCTAGAGGATCGAAGGTGTCCGCGACGGTATGAGCGATTACTGAGATGCGTGTTATCGCGCGTTATGCAACAGCTGTGAAGTCGAACCCCGGTTTCGCCAGACCGCTGCGTGGCAACTCTGCGAGCACGCGACCGCAAGCAGCCCGCACTCGGATTGGTCGCGACGAGAAGAGAGGATCACCATGGCGCTCAACGACGACGACATCACCACATCAGGCGGAGGGGGAGAGGGACCCGCTGACGGCGGCTCGAACGCTGGCGGCCACGACGACGGCGCCGACGGCACAGCTGGCGGCGAAGGACCCGCCGACGGCGGCTCGAACCCCGAAGGCAATGACGGCGGCGCCGACGGCACGGCTGGCGGCGAAGGTCCGGCCGACGGCGGCTCGAACCCCGAAGGCAATGACGGCGGCGCCGACGGAACGGCATGACCGGGGTGCGATGCTGAACCGCTGCATCGCGCTCGACCCACAAACATTCGCCACCGAGTACTGGGGTCGGAGGCCGCTACTGACGCGGTCCGATGCGCTGCCCCGCGACTTCGGCGACCTGCTCTCGCCCGACATGGTCGACGAGCTCATCGCCGAGCGCGGGGTACGCGCGCCGTTCATCCGTCTCGCCAAGGAAGGCGATGTGCTGGCCCGAGACTGCTACCTCGGGCCTGCAGGGTTCGGCGCGGAGATGCCCGACCAAGTTGACTCGGCCAAGGTGCTTCGCGAATTCGCCTCTGGCGCAACAATAGTGCTGCAGGGTATGCACCGGCTGTGGCCACCAATGATCGATTTCGTCCGCAAGGCGGTCGACGACCTCGGCCATCCAGTTCAGGCGAACGCCTACATCACGCCGCCGAGCAACCGGGGCTTCGACCCGCACTACGACGTCCACGACGTGTTCGTCCTGCAGGTCGCCGGGAGCAAGCGCTGGATTGTGCACGAGCCCGTGCACGAGCATCCGCTGCCCTCTCAGCCGTGGACTCGACACCGGGCGGCGATCGACGAACGGGTCGGCGGCGAGCCGGTCATCGACACCGTGCTGTCGGAAGGCGACACGCTGTACCTACCGCGTGGCTGGGTGCATTCGGCGCAGGCACGGCAGACCACGTCGATCCACCTGACCATCGGCGTCTCCCCGCCGACCGGTGTCGACGTCGCGCGCGCCGTTGTCGACCAACTGGCGTCTCGACCCGAATTCCGAAAGTCGCTGCCCATGGGCGCCGATCCGACCAACACGGATGAGATCATCGCGACGGTGAGTAAGGCGATGGCGGAGATGGTCGACACGTTGCGCGACGACGCGGCCGTTCTCAGCGTCGGCGCCGCAGAGTCCTTGACGCAGCGCCACGCCGAGCGCACCCGGCCGGTTTCGATCCGGCCGCTGGCCTCGCTGCTGGCCGCCGAGCAGGCCGACTCGGTGCGAGTCCAATGGCGCCACGGTCTCGTCGCCGACTGCTCCGACGCCCGCGGACGCGTAGTGCTCCGGCTGCCCGACAAGGAGATGACGTTCCCGGCGTCGTGTGCGGACGCCGTGGCGGCGCTCCGCGGCGGGGCCGTCGCCGATGCCGCCAGTCTGCCCGGCCTCGACCGCGCCGACGCGACGGTGCTGATCCGCAGATTGCTGCGCGAGGCTGTCGTGGTGCCGGCCGCCGAATGACCGCAGCGAAGAGGCAACCGTGCAGCGACCAGTCGCTGGCCCGTGACGATCCGATGTACGGCACCGCCTCCGCTGGGTTCTCCTGGGTGCTGCTGGAAGTGCCTGGTGCCTGGGGTAATTCGGTATTTCTTCAGTCTCCTGCCGTCATCGACCCCCAGCTCGGGCGTGCCATCGTCCGTCGTTTCGAGACCGCGAAGATGCGCATCGCGGCGATACGCAAGCACGGCCGTCGGCCTGCCACACCGCAATGGCGGTGGTTCGTGGCCCATTCTCGGGTAGGCGAGGAAGAGCTGTACTCCGGTGAAGTTCACGATCCCAGCGAGTACCTCGCCCTCGCCCTCGACGGCAGCGATGGACGGCTGTGCACCGATCCCGTCGTCGCGGTGTGCGCGCACGGCAAGCACGATCAGTGCTGCGCGGTCCGCGGACGCAGCGCCTGTAAGGCGATCGCCGACGAATACCCCGAGTTCACTTGGGAATGTTCGCATTTGGGCGGTGACCGGTTCGCCGCGACCATGCTGGTCTTGCCGGAGGGACTGTGCTACGGGCGGGTCGACTCCACCGATTCAGCCGGGCTCGTCAGACTCTATCTCGACGGACGGCTCGACAACCGGTTTCTGCGCGGGCGTACTTCGTTACCGCACGCGGTTCAAGCCGCGCAGTACTTCGCGCGCAAGGAATACGGCGACGACCGTATCGCGGGGTTCGCCCCACTGACCGTCGAACGCGGTGAGGGCAGAACCCGCGTCGTACTCGACACCGAGCCGGCGCCCGTCGAAGTCGTCCTCACCGAGGAGATGTCGGACCCACTGCTGTCGCAATGCCATGCGCGGGTGGCAGGCCAGGTCAGGATTTTCAGGCTGGCGTCGATCGGTGGTTACAGGGAAACGGTGCCGTAAGAGCCGATCTGGCCGGTGAGCGTGCGGAGCTGATCGTCTGCGGTGCCGAACGTGTTGTTGATCGCGGTGAGCCGCGCCGCGTAATGCCCAACCGGATACTCGGCGGTCATGCCGATGCCGCCGTGCAGCTGGATGGCTTCCTGAGCGATATGCGTGCCGGATCGCGCGATCTGCAGTTTGGCCCTCGCGGCAACCACCGGGTCGAACCTGCCGTCGGCGATCGACATTGCGGCATAGAAGTTCATGCTGCGGGCGAGCTCCAGCGACACGTACATGTCCGCTGCGCGCTGCGTGAGCGTCTGGAAGTTCTTCAGCGGAACACCGAATTGTTTCCGCTCACCGAGGTATGCGGTGGTCAGCCGCAGCGCCTCGTCCATCGCACCGACTGCTTCTGCGCACAGCACTGCTTGGTACCGGATCACGGTGCGCGCGATATGTTCTCGCGCGTCACGTCCGCTGCCCAACGGCTCGGCAGGTACGGAGTCGAGGTCGACTTGAGCCCCCCGCCTGCCGTCGAAGGTGCGGTACGGATGCCGGGTCGTTGACGCCCCATCCACCAAGTACAGCCCGACTCCGCCGTCGGGAAGGGCGGCGGTCACGATGATCTTGTCGGCCGAATCACCCGCCAGGACAGGGTTTTTCCGGCCACTGACCGTCCAGGTGTCACCGCTGCGCTCGGCCCGTGTTTCGAGCTCACCCGTTGTCACGTGCGCGCCAGGCTCATCGTGGGCGAAGGCCAGCAATGCGGTGCCGGCGGAGACATCGTCGAGTATCTTCTTCTGCTCGTCGGTGCCCACCTCGGCGACCAGACCGCCGGGTATCAGCGCGGCCTGCGCCACCGGTTCCGGCGCGAGGCGCCTGCCGACCTCGGTCATCACGACCATGATTTCGATCTGGCCCGCCTCCGTGGGATCGAAGCCGAGGCCGAGCAGGCCCACCTCGGCGAGTTGGTCCCACACCTCGCGGCTCCAGCCGAGGTCGCCGTTGATGATCTCGTTGTATCTGGTGACGTCGTAATTGCGCGACAGCACATCACGCGTGACATCGCGCAACAGTTGCTGTTCCTCGCTCAGGTCGAAGTCCACGATCAGCTCACAATCCCAGGATGGTCGACGCGATGATGTTGCGCTGAATCTCGTTGGTGCCGCCAAAGATCGACGTCTTGCGGAAGTTCAGATAGCGCGGTGCGGCCTCTGCCGCCCACATGGGAACGTCGATGTCGTCACCGGCATCGAACGGCAACGCGTCCGCGCCCGCGGCCTCGACGAAAAGCTCCGTCGCCGCTTGCTGAAGCTGACTGCCGCGCAGTTTGAGGATCGACGACGCCGGATTCGGCTTGCCGTCGGCCTCCGACCCACTGACGCGCATCTGTGTGAGCTCCAGCGCCAACAATCCGTTCTCGACCTCGGCGACCCGCGCAGCGAAGAGCGGATCGTCAAGCAGCGTCGCCCCGTTCAGGCGCACCTGAGCTGCCCGCTCCTTGACTTGGGACATCCACAGTTTCGTATAGCCGATGCGGGCGATGCCGGTGCGCTCGTTGCCGAGCAGGAATTTCGCATACGTCCAACCCTGGTTCTCTTCACCCACCAGCTGATCGGCGGGCACCCGTACGTCTTCGAAGAACACTTCGTTGACCTCGTAGCTGCCATCGATCAGTTTGATCGGTCGCAAGGTGATCCCCGGCGTGTCCATCCTCGCCAGCAGGAACGAGATACCGGCCTGCTTTTTAGGCGCTTCGGGGTTGGTGCGGGCGAGCAGGAAGATCCAGTCGGCGTACTGACCGAGCGTCGTCCAGGTTTTCTGCCCGTTGATGACGTAGGAGTCGCCGTCGCGCACGGCGGTGGTACGTAGCGATGCCAGGTCCGATCCGGCCTCGGGCTCGGAGAAGCCCTGACACCACCAGATGTCGATGTTGGCAGTTGGCGGCAGGAACCGCTCCTTGAGCTCCTGGGAGCCGAACTGCGCGATCACCGGACCGACCATCTTCGCGTTGAAGGCTAACGGCTCAGGGACGCCTGCCAGCTGCATCTCGTCGAGCCAGATCTGGCGCCGCAGCGGTGACCAGTCCTTGCCGCCCCATGCCACCGGCCACGTCGGCACCGCGAGGCCGTGCTCGTTGAGGATCCGCTGGGAGGTCACCAAGTCGTCGGGGTAGTTGAGATCTCCTTCGCGTGTCCGCTCGCGAATGTCCGCGGGGATCTCGGTGGTGTAGATCCGCCGTAGGTCCTCGCGGAAGGCGGCATCCTCGTCACTCAACGCCAATTTCACGGCTAACCCCTGTTCTGTAGTTGTCGCTGGGCTACCCGTGTGGCTCGAGGCCACACCAGCGCGTGCGGAAGGCACAAAAAATGGAAGGGAGTCCATTCCCTTCCACTATCAATCTATAGCGCACAGGGGGGCTTGCGGCAAGGCCCCTGTCATGCCTCACAATCGTCCCCTGACCTGCGGCCGTGGGCCCAGGCCTGGGCCGGAACTCGCGGCATTTGGAGGCATGTGACAAGTCAGGGCTATCAAGACGAACTGGAATCGGAGCGCGGCTACGTGGCCGGGCTCTACATCCGGCTGGACGCCGAACGGGCCCGGGTGAAGGGCCGCTACACCGAGGCGCTGCGGGGCCACATCGACGTCAAGGATGGCGGGACGCTCGTGGCGCGCGACGCCGAGGTGCGTGCGCTGGCCAAAGAGGTGCGCCGACTGGACGTGGCTGACAACGGGCTGTGCTTCGGCCGGCTGGACACGCTGTCGGGCGAGCGCTCCTACATCGGCAGGATCGGCATCTTCGACAAGGACGACGACTTCGAGCCCCTGCTGCTGGACTGGCGCGCGCCGGCGGCGCGGGCGTTCTACACAGCCACGGGCGCCAATCCGGAGAACATGCGCAGGCGTCGCCAGTTCCATACCCGCGGACGCCAGGTGGTCGACTTCACAGACGAGGTCCTCGGCAGGCCCGGTGACGGGGAGCGGGGCGGTCACGGGGATGCCGCGCTGCTTGCGGCGGTGAACGCGCCCCGCGGCGACGGGATGCGCGACATCGTCGCGACGATTCAGGCCGAGCAGGACGAAATCATCCGGCTCGACCACCCCGGCGTGCTGGTGATCGAGGGCGGCCCCGGCACCGGCAAGACGGTGGTGGCGCTGCACCGCGTCGCATACCTGCTCTACACCCAGCGCACGCGCATCGAGAACCACGGCGTGCTCGTCGTCGGGCCGAACCCGACGTTCCTCAACCACATCGGGCGTGTGCTCCCGTCTCTGGGCGAGACCGACGTGGTGTTCAGGACGACAGGCGACCTCATGCCCGGCCTGAACATCACCGCCGAGGACACGACGGAGGCTGCGCGGCTCAAGGGCTCGGTCGAGATCCTGGATGTGCTTGCCGCGGCGATAGCCGACCGCCAACGCGTTCCGGAGCACCCCCTGGCGATTCAGCTGACGGACGTCACCGCCCGGATCGACGCCGAGACCGCGGAATGGGCCAGGGAGGAGGCGCGCGCAACCGGGCTGCCACACAACGACGCGCGTGCGAAGTTCGCCGAGATCGTCATCTACGTGCTCACAGAGCGGGCGCTAGCGCGGATCGGCCGCGGTTGGCTGACCCGCGAAGACCGCCAAGCGTGGGAGGAGCTGAGGTCCGACCTAGTCGAGGAGCTGACGGAGAACGAGGCTTTCACTGCCGCGCTCGACGAGCTCTGGCCGGTTCTCACCCCGGAAACACTGCTGTCCGAGCTCTACACATCCCATGACCGGCTGCGGGCGGCAGGCGCCGGCGCTGCCCTCTTCCGCGCCGACGGTGCAGCGTGGACGGTGTCGGACGTGCCATTGCTTGACGAGCTTGTCGACCTGCTGGGCCGGGACAAGCCGGAGGACGACGCCGCCGAGCGCGAACGCCGGGCCGAGGCCGAATACGCAGCGGGCGTACTCGACCTGATGATCAGCCGCGAGGATTTGATGGACGACGAGGACCATCTGCTCGCCACCGACATGCTCTACGGCGAGGACCTGGCTGACCGGTTCGTCGAGCGCGACACCCGAGAGCTCGTCGAACGCGCTGCCGCGGACCGGGATTGGACATACCGGCACGTCGTCGTCGACGAGGCGCAGGAGCTATCGGAAATGGATTGGCGCGTGCTGATGCGGCGGTGTCCGAGCCGATCGTTCACGGTCGTCGGCGATCTCGCGCAACGGCGATCGGTAGCGGGAGCGACGTCGTGGGGCGCGATGCTGGAACCCTATGTCCCCGGCCGCTGGGTTTACCGGTCATTGTCGGTGAACTACCGCACCCCTGCGGAGATCATGGCGGTCGCCGCTGCGTTGTTGGCGGAGTTCGCGCCGGGGGTCCAGCCGCCGGAATCGGTGCGCTCCAACGGCGTGCAGCCATGGTCGCAGCTCGTCACCGAGGATGAACTGCCCACTGCGATTGAGGAATTCGTCTCCGACGAGGCCGGTCGCGAAGGCACCAGCGTCGTGATCGGACCTGCGGATGTGCCGGGTGCGGTCACGCCATCGGAGACGAAAGGTCTGGAGTTCGACGCCGTGCTGGTGGTCGACCCGGAGCGGATATTCATCGAAAGCCCCCGCGGGGCAGCGGAACTCTACGTCGCACTCACCCGGGCCACCCAACGACTCGGAGTGCTGCATCATGGCTCGCTGCCAACGGCATTGAGCGGACTCGCCGAACGTCAGACGTCGCGGATGTCGGGCTTGAGCTGATGAGGCTCGGTCTCGGTGTCATCGATGCCGAAGCTGATGATCCGCGTCGGCGTGATCCGGATGATGGCGGCGTCGAGTGCATCGCCCGCGGCACCGGTGGCGCGAGATGCCGTCGCCTGCTTGGCATTACCGCGGATCTCCAGGCACCTGACCCGCCACGGATTCCGCGACGCGATGTCGTCGACGACGAACGCGACCTTCGGATTGACGGCGATGTTGCGGTACTTCTGGCTCTTCGACATGTTGTAGCCGGCGATGTCGATGGTGCCGAGTTCGGCGTTGTACTCGAAGCCGACGGGGCTGGCCTGCAGCGTGCCGTCGCGTTGGACGGTGGCCAGCCTGCCGAGTTCGGTCCGCTTCATGTAGTCGATCTCGTGCTGCTTGAAACTCATACCCGTACCGTAGGACCTCAACTTCCGTTGAGGTCAAGCCTGTGAAACGGCGCTATTTCCAAGCGAAGACGGGCTGCTCGAGTTCATTGACGGGGTCATGGCGTCCTTCGAGGCCCAGCCACCGCAGCTGTAGCAGCACCGCACCCGTCGGAGCGTGGATGAGGTCGTTTCCCAAGGGGATCTGCACGACCGGACGCGGGCTCTCCGGGATCGAGATGAAGCGCGGCGAGTCCTCGCGCTGCAGTTGGTGCAACCCCACCCGGTAGACCGCCACCACTTCGTCGGGGGCAGGGCGGGGATCGAGCCGTCCGCCGCCCCAGATCACCACCGGTGTGATGACGTAACCGGACCGGGTCGGGTAGTCGTCGAGAAAGCCCAGCACATCGGAGTCGGCCAGCGTGACACCGACCTCTTCGTTCAGTTCGCGCAGCGCCGCGTCCACCGCATTCTCGCCGGGGTCAAGGCGACCGCCGGGCAGCGCCCACTGCGCGGCGTGTGCATTCAGCCGGGATGCCCTGCGGCACAGCAGGAACGCGGCGCCACCCGACACATCGACCATCCGCCCGTCGAGACCGTTCCATTCCAGCTCACGCCCGTCGTTCCACGCATCCACGTCGGCCGGGTCCACCCGGTCCTCACCGACCTCGGAGTCGACGAGCACCACCGCGACGGCCGCGTGTCGTTTCGTCGGGTCGGTCACGGTGCGACGGTCATGGCCAGCCAGATTCGCACGGATCCGGTCGCGGAGTGCGGCGTCGTAGGTGATCGTCACCGCTCGACCATAAACAGCCCGGTGGTGCGGAATATCAGGTGGGCACTCGGAGGTTTACCCGTGCGTAAGCGCGGGCATTTCTTATCAAGCTCACGGGTAACACTGACAGCCTTGCTCAGCTTTGCCAGGCAACCTGGGCGTTGTCAGGTCGGGGGCGACGCTGAGGTTCAGCGAGAGGGCGTTTGAAATGACTACGCAGACCGCTTCCGCGACAGTGATATCACTACAGTCCCGGCGCGCTGCGCGTTCGCGGCGGCGCGCTCGCGCGCTGCATGAGGCGATGCGCAGGCATCCGTCCTACCAGGGTGCTCCGGTGAGCGGCACCGCGCAGAACCAAGAGAGCGCGACGATTCTCGAGTTCCGTGCCCCGGCTTCCTGATCAGACCGCGCCAGTCAGCGCTTGAGCCAGCCCTTCACGGTGTCCAGTTCCCTGGTCAACGACATCAGGATGCCGTCCCGGTAGAGCATGCCGCCGCTGATGGCGTCGCTGCCCTGCCAGACGATCCGAACGCGCTCGGGCTGACGCGAGAAGTAGTCGATGCGCTCGGAATCCCGGTGCTGCCAGCCGCCCTGCGATGCGAGATCGGACACCTCGGCGCGCTCGACCGTTGCCGTCATTGGACGTACCTCCTTTATTGCCCGGATACCGTATCGAAGCCGCGTCCTGCAGGGCCAATTCAGCAGGTCAGCCAGCGGCTTTTGCCATCACGACGGATGGGACCGGCATGACTCTGTGGTCGCCCGCCAGGTAGGCGACCAGGTTCGCGGGGCGATAGTCCGTGCGCTCATCGTGGCGCTCGACGGCGCTGGCGGCGGCATACTCGTGTGCCTCGTCAGTGACACCGATGCTCCGGTGGTAGGGCGTGACCATCCGATACAGCTTTTCGCGGGACTCATGAAGCTCACCGAGGGCATCCGGGTCCACGCAGGTGCACGCGGTGGCGTCGTCGGCTGTCGAGGTCGACGGGCCGCTTGCGTTTCGAACCGGGCCGAACGCGTCGGGGCAAAAGCTCAAACCAGAGCTTCGGGCGCGATTGACCATCCACAGCAGCGGTATGTCGCTGATTTCGTGCTGGGGGTAGCCGCCGCCGACGTCGCAGTGCACGCCGGCGAACCACACCTGCTCGACGTGTTGGTCTTTCGGCGGATCGTCCTGGGGCTCCCATAGTGTCGGCCGGAACGGTGCGCGTTTCTCGTCGATGGCCAACGCCTGGTAGGCCGCGTCGACCGCACCACTGAGTTTCGTGTCGTGAAACTCCCACCGCCGGTTTATCAGCCGAGCCAGTGGAGACCCATCCAGCGGAATGCCCAGTGCGCCAACGGTATCCCAGACACCGACGAAGTGGATGCGGGTTTCATACGAGTAGGCACGCCGGAACAACGTCGCCTCCATGCCGCGCGGATGCGTCTTACTACTTTTGTCGCGGTAGAGCGCATACGCTTCGTCGATCCGGTCGACATGTTCGCTCCGCAGGATTCCGCAATTCCGCACGAACCCCGCGGTGCTGCGGGCGGTGTAGGCACCGCGGCTGAATCCGAAGAAGAACAGTTCGTCGCCGGGTTCGAAGTTCTCCACAAGGAAGCGGTAGGCGTCGCGGACGTTACGGGAAAGGCCGAAGCCGAATGCGCCACCGCGGAGGCGCTCCCACCGGTTGGTGCCGACGCCGCGGTGGTAGAAAGTCCGCTGCTCCCGTCCACTGGCATCCGTTGGCGCGACCGCCAATGCGACCTTGGTTACGTTCGTCGGACTCTTCTGGTCTGGGCTGTTCCATGTACCGTCGCAGCACAGCACCAAGCGTTTCGACATGTCCTCTCCTTTCACCGGACCGACCTCAAGCGTGTGTCGGTTGGCGGTTGAGGACACGAGTAGCGCGCTACCTGATTTAGGAAGCGCGTTAATGTCCTTTGGTCGGCCTCAGCGAACAAGCCGATGGAAGAGTTGAGCAATTCATGACTGCACCAGCAGAATCGTCGCCGCTCGAAGCGCGGGTGGGCCACTACTACCAGATGGACGGCACCTACCTTGTCGGCCGAGAGAAGGTACGCGAGTACGCCCGTGCAGTGCAGGACTATCACCCCGCGCACTGGGACGTCGCCGCCGCCGAGGAGCTGGGGTATTCGGACCTGGTGGCGCCGCTGACATTCACCTCGACCCCGGGCATGACGTGCAATCGGCGCATGTTCGAACAGGTCGTCGTCGGCTACGACACCTACATGCAGACCGAGGAAGTCTTCGAGCAGCACCGCCCGATCGTGGCCGGCGACGAACTGCACATTGACGTCGAACTGACATCGGTGCGCAGGATCGCAGGCAGAGATTTGATCACCGTGACCAACACCTTCACCGATATGGCAGGCGAGCGGGTGCATACCCTGCACACCACCGTCGTCGGCCTCACCGCCGAGGACGTCGATCCGGCGATCAAGACGGCCGTGCAGCACAAGATGATGCACGACGTGGACATCTTCGGAATCGGCGAATCCGAATACCAGAAGACCGTGCGCCCCGACGGCGAGGTTCGGCTCGCCGACGGAGGTACACGCACGCCGGGGACGCTGTCCTTCGACGACCTGAAGGTCGGCGACGAGCTACCGGTGCACCACGCCCGACTGGCCCGCGGCGACCTGGTGAACTACTCCGGAGTGGCAGGTGACGCCAACCCGATCCACTGGGACGAGGACATCGCCAAGCTCGCCGGGCTGCCCGACGTGATCGCCCACGGAATGCTCACCATGGGTCTGGGCGCCGGGTTCGCCTCCGCATGGTCGGGAGACCCCGGTGCGGTCACCCGTTACGCCATTCGCCTGTCGGCGCCCGCGATCGTGTCGGCCAGCGAGGGCGCAGACATCGAATTCAGCGGCCGGATCAAGTCTCTGGACCCGACGACCCGCACCGGTGTCGTCATCGTCGGCGCGAAGTCCGATGGCCGGAAGATCTTCGGCCTTGCGACGTTGAACGTCCGCTTCCGCTGACCTGTCTCTGGATCATCTGGTTTCTGCGCGGGTCAGGCGTGCAAGCACGCTGAGGAAGACACTGCGCTCCTCGGCGGTCAGTTCGGAGAGCCAGCGTTCCTCACCACGTTGGATATCGGACTGCACCGCATTCTTGGCCGTGCGACCGGCCTGCGTGATCTCGAGCAGGCGGACCCGCCTGTCATCGGGATCGGGACGGCGCTCGATGTAGCCAGCCTGCTGCAACTCATCGAGTGTGCCGATGATCCTTGTCTTGTCGGCGCCGATGGCTTCTGCGAGAGCAGCCTGCGTGCGTACCGGCGACCTGTCGAGCGCGTTGAGCACCACGTATCCCCACATGCTCATGTTGTGGGCGGCGAGGATCGGCAGTTCGGCCGCCACGAGGTCTCTGAGCAGCGGATGCAGCATCGCCGCGAGATCGTCCCGCCGGGACTTCGGTGGCATCGCCATATGTTAAGCGTTGCGCTACAGTAGGCGCATGCATACGCTATGCATGCGCCTACTAATGTCTTGGGCTCGACATCCCCGTGCGCTTGCAACGACCGTTACGTGATCACGTCCGGCCAAGGTTCAGCAGGGTGATCTCACTGGGCGCGAAGACCCGGAAAGGCGGACCCCAGAAACCGGTACCGCGGCTGGTGTACAGCTGTGTCCGGTCGCCGTGTCGACTCAAACCGCGCACGACGGGCTGCTCCAATCGGACGAGGAAATTGAAGGGCCAGATCTGCCCACCGTGGGTATGACCCGAGATTTGAAGGTCGACGCCCGCGCTCACCGCATGCGCGACCTGTTTGGGTTGGTGCGCGAGAAGAAGGACCGGCAGGCTGCGGTCGGCTCCCGCAAGGGCGGCATCCAGGTTCGCGCCGTGTCCGCGAACGCCTGATCCCTTCGCGGTGGCGTCGTCCACCCCCGCGACGACGAGCCGATCACCGCCGCGCTCGACGATGAGATGGCGGTTGTGCAGAGGGGTCCAGCCGATGTCCTCGATGTAGTCCAGCCAACCCTGCGCCTCGCTGAAGTACTCGTGGTTGCCGGTGACATAGACGCGGGCCGACGTCGCGTTCACCGACGCCAGCGGGCTCGCTTGCGGCTCCCGTACGTCGACCGGTCCGTCGGCGATGTCACCGACGTGGCAAACGACATCTGCGTTCAGTGCGTTCACCCGCGCCACGACGGCGGCCGACCAGCGTGCGCGATCGATCGGTCCGTAGTGCGTGTCGGTGATGACTGCGACGCGCAGGCCGTCCAGCCCGTGACCGAGTCGGGTGATGGCGACGTCGATCTTCTTGATGCGCGGAACGCGCATCGCCTCGGCATAGCCCCAAACGAGGAGCACCACCACGGTGGCCGTGACCGCGGCTGCGACCACCCGTGCGCGCACGGGATCCCCGACCCCCGCGATGAGCAACACGACCCGCAGCACTTGGCCCAAGACTGCCCACACGAACAAGACCCATGCCGCGCCGAGCAGGGCATCCCCGGCGGCCGCCGCCCAGTCGAGGTGCCGACGGCCGTGCCCCAGCGTCATCAACAACGGCATTCCGGCGAAGGCCACGATGAAAAGCAGTGTGCCGATTACGAAGACGGCCGTCGGCCATGCCGCACCCGAGGCCAGCAGTGTCCACCATGGCACGCCGAACAGCAGCAGCGTGATAACCAACACGATTGCCGTCCGCCGCCAATGCCGTCCCGACCGTCGGGGCGGCTCAACCGATTCCACTACATCTGCCGGTGTTTCTGTCATCGCGCTTTCAACGTTACCGACGACGCGTAAAGCACCTGGTTAATGTCAACTCGACCCAGCGGTCCAGTCGATGAACCACAATGTGTTCTCTCAGTTGACCGACGAAACGACCTGGCAGACCCACCGTGGCAGGTAACGTGATCGCTTTCGACATGACGCTGGATCACTCATGAGGATCTCTGGAACCTCCTGCAGGCGCCCGAGTGGTACCCGCGATTCTTCCGTGGGCTGGGGTCGTGCGAGCGGGTCTCTGGCAAAGCGCAGGAGTTCGAAGTACGCCTGTCCACGCCCCGGGGCGCCGTCGTCGTTCAAGAGATGCGGCAGACGGTTCGCCGGTCGGGCATGGATATGCGGCTCGAAGCAACGCAGTTGAGTCATTGTTTCGTGTCGGTTCGTCTGACCTCCGAAGCGGGCGGCACTCGGATCACGTTGAGGATCTTCGCGGTCGGCCTGCTCCACCTCGATATCGCGTAAGCCAGCGACGGCGCCGTCCAGAATTGGGTCCGGGACGGCCTGCTGCGAATTTCGGACTATCTCGAAGGCAAGCAGTCCTCGCTATTGGTCAACATGGGCGACGGGCATTCTCTGCAGCTCAGCGTCGCCAAGACCATGATCGTCAGCGGTGTGGTGCGTGCGTCCCGGCCGGATCGTGGTCTTCGACAACTCAATTCCCTTGCCAAGTGGGGATTCACGCTCGCCGGCGGTCTCGGGGCCGCGGCCGCGCGATCACCGGGCAAGATCGCGTCGGTCGATCCGTACGGGACGTCGACCTTCGCGGACATGGCCGAGCGCACCACGGCCATGGCATCGGGCATCGCCGCGAGTGGCTTCACCAAGGACTGCAAGTTCGGAGTCCTCGCACGCAATCATTCGGCGATGGTCGAGTGCATGGTCGCTGCGAGCAAGTTGGGTGCGGACCTGGTGTTGCTCAACACCGGACTTGCCGCCCGCTCAATCGAAGAGATCATCAAACAGCACACGGTCGACGCCCTGTTCGTCGACGACGACTTCGAGCCGCAGGTGCGCTATCAGCCCGCAGAGATTCCGCGGATTTCGACGCACCCTAATTCGGTTGTACCGCAGCGGCGTTCGATCGAGCATCTCATTTCCGCCGGCGCCCGCACGAAAAGCGGTGGCGCCGCCGAAACAACCGGGAAAGCTAGTGGTACTCACCTCGGGTACTACTGGCACGCCCAAGGGTGCACGCCGACCCAGCCACCTGGCTTCGGCGCAATCGCCGCGATGTTGTCCCGGATGCCGCTGCGCGCGACGAAGTGATGTTGCTGTCCGCGCCGCTGTTTCACACCTGACGCCTCGCCGGGCTACAAGTGAGTACTCCGATACTCGCAACGGTGGTGCTGATGGAACAGTTCGACGCCGAAGAGTGTCTCAAAACCATTGAGCTGCAACGCTGCACCGCTCTGGTGTTGGTTCCGGTGATGTTGCAGCGCATTCTCGAGTTGCCTGCCGCCGTGATCAATCGATATGACACGTCATCGCTGAACGTGGTCGCCAGCAGCGGGTCGCCGATCCCCGGCGCAGCCGTCATCGAGTTCATGGACACCTTTGGCGACATCCTGTACAACTTTTACGGCTCGACCGAGGTGTCGTGGGCAACGATCGCCGATCCCACCGACCTGCGCATTGCTCCGACGACCGCCGGCCGACCACCCCTCGGTACTCGCATCACCATCGCCTCGGCCAGAACGGCGATCCCCTGCCGGTCGGCGCCGTCGGTCGCATCTTCGTCGGCAACGACATGCTGTTCGACGGCTACACCAATGCGGCGTCACCTGCCATCGAAGACCAGCTGATGGATACCGGCGATCTCGGGTACCTCGACGCCAGCGGGCGACTCTTCGTCGCAGGACGCGACGACGAGATGATCATCTCCGGCGGCGAGAATGTGTTTCCGCGGCCTGTCGAAGAAGTCATTGCCCGCTTGCCACAGGTCGCCGACGTGGCTGTGGTCGGCGTTCCCGACTCAGAATTCGGTCAACGCCTCGCCGCGTTCGTCGTCCGCACCGAAGGGTCATCGCTGGACGAAGAGATGGTCAGGGGCTACGTCCGGAACCGCCTGAGTCGCTTCTCGATTCCTCGCGACGCCATGTTTGTCAATCAGCTGCCGCGCACTGCGACCGGAAAGATACTGAAGCGCCATTTGACCGACGGACAGTTCCCGCTGGGAACGGGTTGGCCGGGCTAACAGCCAGCAGGCCTGGCGCCCGAAGACAGCATGTAGACGATATGGGGGCTAGCTGAGGCCGAAGGCCTCGTGCTGCAAAACGATTCGTGGGTTGCCGGCGTGGGTGAACACTCGCGCTGGTAGAGCCACATTTGCAGATTAGGAGGCCTCCGGTGATTGTTCAGGGTACGAGTGTCGGGTTGGATGTGCACGCGCTTTCGGTGGTGGCGCACGCCGTCGATGAGGAGACAGGCAAGGTCGCCCGGGCACGGTTGTGCCCGGATCACGGCGAGGTCCTGGGTTGGTTGCATCAGCTGCGCGCCCCGGTGCGGGTGACCTATGAGGCGGGTCCGACCGGGTTCGGGTTGGCGCGGGCGATCACCGAGGCCGGGATGGAATGCCTGGTTGCCGCACCCTCGAAGTTGCAGCGTCCGGCCGGGGATCGGGTCAAGACCGATGCCCGTGATGCCGCGCATCTGGCCAGGTTGCTACGCCTTGGTGAGATCACCGCGGTGCGGGTGCCCGAGCGGGAGATTGAGGCGGTGCGCGATCTGGTGCGGGCCCGTGAAGATGCCCGCACCGATCTGATGCGGGTACGGCACCGGTTATCGAAACTGCTTCTGCGGCAGGGGATCGTGTACTCCGGTGGGACACCCTGGACGTGCGTGCACGAGGAGTGGTTACGTCGCCACCGCTTCGACGACATCCATCTCAAGGCGGCCTTTGATCACAGCTTCGATGCGGTGCTGGCGGCCACTGCGGCGCGGGATCGCCTCGATGAACAGATCCTGGTGGTGGCCGCCTCGCCGCGGTTCGCCGACCCAGTCAACCGGCTGGGCTGTCTGCGCGGCATCTCTGCACTGACCGGTCTGGCGTTGACGGTCGAGATCGGTGACTGGTCCCGGTTCTCCGGGTCCTCGATCGGCGCTTACGTCGGCTTGGTGCCCTGTGAGTACTCCTCGGGCAACTCCCGCGTGCAGGGGTCGATCACCAAGGCCGGCAATACCCATGTGCGTCGGCTGCTGATCGAATCGGCCTGGCATCACCGCAAGTCCTACAGCACCTCTGGACCCACCCTGCGGGCCCGCTGGGCCAAGGTCGATCCGGCGCTTCGGGCTCGCGGGCACGCCGGTAACCGGCGCCTCAACAAGCGGTGGCGCAGCTTCACCGAACGCGGCAAGAACCCATTGGTCGCCAACGTCGCCATCGCCCGCGAACTCGCCGGCTGGTGCTGGTCTCTGGCGACCATGCAATAAGCCAGCCAGCACTCAAACTTGGCTGATCCAGGTGACCAGACGTCGGCGCGGTGAGCGAACAAACCTGCAAAGAACCTATGAGCCACAACGCGATTCGCACGGTAATCGTGAGTGACGCTCGTCTGTAGACAGCAGTACCGTTCGCATCCGAATCATCGTCATGCGGTACCCAACCCGCGCATTTCAGTCTGACACCACCGTCGTGAGCAACGACCGCCGACGCCATCACCGGGTCAGCCAAACGAAAGCCGCCCCGGCTCCCACCGGGGCGGCTTTCACCTACCCACTTGACAGATCCGCCTACATATCAGGTGTCGTGGGCAACGATCGCCGATCCCACCGACCTGCGCATTGCTCCGACGACCGCCGGCCGACCACCCCTCGGTACTCGCATCACCATCGCCTCGGCCAGAACGGCGATCCCCTGCCGGTCGGCGCCGTCCGTCGCATCTTCGTCGGCAACGACATGCTGTTCGACGGCTACACCAATGCGGCGTCACCTGCCATCGAAGACCAGCTGATGGATACCGGCGATCTCGGGTACCTCGACGCCAGCGGGCGACTCTTCGTCGCAGGACGCGACGACGAGATGATCATCTCCGGCGGCGAGAATGTGTTTCCGCGGCCTGTCGAAGAAGTCATTGCCCGCTTGCCACAGGTCGCCGACGTGGCTGTGGTCGGCGTTCCCGACTCAGAATTCGGTCAACGCCTCGCCGCGTTCGTCGTCCGCACCGAAGGGTCATCGCTGGACGAAGAGATGGTCAGGGGCTACGTCCGGAACCGCCTGAGTCGCTTCTCGATTCCTCGCGACGCCATGTTTGTCAATCAGCTGCCGCGCACTGCGACCGGAAAGATACTGAAGCGCCATTTGACCGACGGACAGTTCCCGCTGGGAACGGGTTGGCCGGGCTAACAGCCAGCAGGCCTGGCGCCCGAAGACAGCATGTAGACGATATGGGGGCTAGCTGAGGCCGAAGGCCTCGTGCTGCAAAACGATTCGTGGGTTGCCGGCGTGGGTGAACACTCGCGCTGGTAGAGCCACATTTGCAGATTAGGAGGCCTCCGGTGATTGTTCAGGGTACGAGTGTCGGGTTGGATGTGCACGCGCTTTCGGTGGTGGCGCACGCCGTCGATGAGGAGACAGGCAAGGTCGCCCGGGCACGGTTGTGCCCGGATCACGGCGAGGTCCTGGGTTGGTTGCATCAGCTGCGCGCCCCGGTGCGGGTGACCTATGAGGCGGGTCCGACCGGGTTCGGGTTGGCGCGGGCGATCACCGAGGCCGGGATGGAATGCCTGGTTGCCGCACCCTCGAAGTTGCAGCGTCCGGCCGGGGATCGGGTCAAGACCGATGCCCGTGATGCCGCGCATCTGGCCAGGTTGCTACGCCTTGGTGAGATCACCGCGGTGCGGGTGCCCGAGCGGGAGATTGAGGCGGTGCGCGATCTGGTGCGGGCCCGTGAAGATGCCCGCACCGATCTGATGCGGGTACGGCACCGGTTATCGAAACTGCTTCTGCGGCAGGGGATCGTGTACTCCGGTGGGACACCCTGGACGTGCGTGCACGAGGAGTGGTTACGTCGCCACCGCTTCGACGACATCCATCTCAAGGCGGCCTTTGATCACAGCTTCGATGCGGTGCTGGCGGCCACTGCGGCGCGGGATCGCCTCGATGAACAGATCCTGGTGGTGGCCGCCTCGCCGCGGTTCGCCGACCCAGTCAACCGGCTGGGCTGTCTGCGCGGCATCTCTGCACTGACCGGTCTGGCGTTGACGGTCGAGATCGGTGACTGGTCCCGGTTCTCCGGGTCCTCGATCGGCGCTTACGTCGGCTTGGTGCCCTGTGAGTACTCCTCGGGCAACTCCCGCGTGCAGGGGTCGATCACCAAGGCCGGCAATACCCATGTGCGTCGGCTGCTGATCGAATCGGCCTGGCATCACCGCAAGTCCTACAGCACCTCTGGACCCACCCTGCGGGCCCGCTGGGCCAAGGTCGATCCGGCGCTTCGGGCTCGCGGGCACGCCGGTAACCGGCGCCTCAACAAGCGGTGGCGCAGCTTCACCGAACGCGGCAAGAACCCATTGGTCGCCAACGTCGCCATCGCCCGCGAACTCGCCGGCTGGTGCTGGTCTCTGGCGACCATGCAATAAGCCAGCCAGCACTCAAACTTGGCTGATCCAGGTGACCAGACGTCGGCGCGGTGAGCGAACAAACCTGCAAAGAACCTATGAGCCACAACGCGATTCGCACGGTAATCGTGAGTGACGCTCGTCTGTAGACAGCAGTACCGTTCGCATCCGAATCATCGTCATGCGGTACCCAACCCGCGCATTTCAGTCTGACACCACCGTCGTGAGCAACGACCGCCGACGCCATCACCGGGTCAGCCAAACGAAAGCCGCCCCGGCTCCCACCGGGGCGGCTTTCACCTACCCACTTGACAGATCCGCCTACATATCAGGTTCCCGTCTTCGGTGACATCCCAGGCCGAGGCTGACCTGCAGGTTTGCACGCCGTCTCATGACCATCTCCGCCCGGTTTGTCTCACGGAACGCTTCATTTCCTACGAAATGCGTTATGCCGCAACGCCCTGACCTGGGCAGTCTCACACCCAACACTGAATTGGCAACTGGGACTGAGAAAATGCAACGCAGAATGAGACGCTACAAGTCTTTAACGTCATGTAGCTTCTCTAACTTGCTGTCCATACGCGAAGTTCTGAACTGTACTGAGACAGGTCGTCTCATGGGATGTCCAGCGCGAGTTGTCTCACCGTCGTGTCCAATTTTCCCGCCGCCACATTTGACCCTTGTCGGATTGATTCTGCGCGGTGCTCGACCGTACGCGGTGGCATGGGTCGCACTTTCGTCACGGTGACGACCAGATTCCGTCGGGTGGTTCATTCCGCGCAGTCCCGCAGCAGAACAGTGTCTTTGACCTGCGGGTTGCGCGCGGCGTGCGATACCAGGAGGGGCCGGTCCGTTCCGTCCCTTAGGTATGCTGATGCCAACGTGATGTACGGGTCTGTGCACGCAGTTCGGCAACACGACGGTTGAAGTGGGAAGCGGACCGGACACGTTGTCGGAGTATCGGATACGGGCTCCAAGTTCGCTTCAGTGCATTCATTCCGAATCGTATGTCGCTCGGTGCGGTCGGAGTCGGCAAAACTCGCCTTGCGACCGCTCTGGCCGCCATCCCAACCGCGGCTGGATCGGGGCACGGTGTCGGCGGCGGGTACCGTCTGCGAGTCGATGATCGACGCGTCCTTGTGGACCAACTCCATCGCGGTAATGCCAGCAGTCAGTCAAGGTCATCGAACGAAAACTGCTCGCGCAGCAGGCGTTTAAGGGCCTTGCCGGCCGGGTTTCGCGGAATGACATCGGCGAACAGAACCCGCTTGGGCAGTTTGAAGCGGGCCAGCCGGCCCCTGCAGTGGGTCAACACCCCGGCTTCCTCGAGGTCGGGATCGGCGCGGACAACCACCGCCACCGGCGACTCGCCCCACTTGACCGAGGGCACGCCCGGCACCGCGGCATCGGCGATACCGGGGTGAGAGAGCAGCGCGTCTTCGATCTCGGACGGGTAAATGTTCTCCCCGCCGGAGATGATCATGTCCTTGATCCGGTCCTGGATGTAAATGAAGCCCTCGGCATCGCGGACGGCTATGTCGCCACTGTGCAACCAGCCGTCGGTGATCGTTTCCGCTGTCGCGGCCGGGCGGTTCCAGTAACCGGCCATGACGTGGGGGCCGCGCACCAGCACCTCGCCGGGAACGCCTGGTCTGATGTCGGCGCCGTCCTGGTCGACGATCCGCACATCGGTGTGGAAGAACGCCTTGCCCGTCGAACCGATGTGGGACAGCGCCTCGTCGGGGCTGATCACACACGCCGGCCCGCATGACTCTGTGAGCCCGTAGGCCCGCCGCATGTCATGCGGGGGCGCTGTGCGCGGCCGCGCGCTCGGCCAGTGCCGAGCGGACGGAGTCGTCGTAGCCCATTGTCGGGCCGGGTAGTAGATCCGTGATCGGGTGGCCGGTGACGACGACCTCGTTGGTCATCGAGTCGACCAGGTTGCGCGCGGTTGCCAGGTCCACATCGGTGACCAGCGCGAGCCACAGCGAGGACAATCGGGGCGAGAGCACCGGGACGCTGAGGTTGGGTAACGACTTGCCCTGGATGCGAGCCGCGCGTTGGAGCATGTCCACGTAGCGCAGCACTTCCGGGCCGCCGATCTCGAACACCTGGCTGCCGGTCAGCGGGGCATCGAGCACACCCACCAGGTAGCGCACCACATCGGGCAGTGCGATCGGCTGGATCCGGGTGTTGATCCACCGCGGCGTGAGCATCATCGGCAAATGGGCCACCAACTGGCGGATGATCTCCCAGGAGATCCCGCCGTGGCCGATGACGATGGCGGCGCGCAGCACGACGACCGGTACCCCCGAGCTGCCGAGCAGCGACTCCACCTGGCGCCTCGAACGGAGGTGGGCGGACATTTTGCCGTCGTCCACACCAAGCCCGCCCAGGTACACGATCCGTTCGATGCCGGTTGCAGCGGCAGCGCCGGCGAAGTTCACGGCCGCCTCGGCGTCGCGTTCCTCGAAATCGCCGGATTCCAGTGAATGCACCAGATAGTAGGCGACGTCGGCACCGTCCAGCGCATGGTGCAGACTCGCCACGTCGGTGACATCGCCGTAGGTGGCCGTCCCCGCTCCTCGATAGTTGTCGGGTGTGCGGGTCATCGCGCGAACGTGATGACCCGCGTCAGCCAGGGCACGGGTGAGGTGCCGGCCGATGAATCCGGAGGCACCGGTGACCAGCACCGTCTTTGTCATCGCGTCAGATCCCTCCGTTGCATTCAACGTTGCATCACCGGCACAGCGATCTCGTTGCGGCGCAGCATCGGGATGGTCCAGGGTGGGTCGTAGAACCATGCGGCCGGCGGGCCGTCGGGTTCCAGAGTGGTGTCCTGTAATGCGTGCAACAGGTCGGCGGTGTGTGAAGCTACTGCCTCGGGTCCGCGGTCGCCGGTGAAACGCAGCACCGCGACCGTTTCGGCGGGCACGGTAACCAGCTTGACGGCTGGATCATTGGGTGCGGGAAGCGTTTCCATCGAATGGTCGGCGGGCATGAAGAACCGAATCACCCAGGCGTCGTCCGCGGCGACCGCCTGCGCCACCGGCGCTGTCATGGCGATTTTCTGACCACTGCGGGCATCGCTGGGCTCCTGAGTGACCGGCGCGGTCATCGCGATTCTCGCGCTCTCGTGGTTGCCGCCGAAGACGTAGCCGGCTAGGCGCCGAAATCCCGCATTACGCGCGGCCGCTTCGTTGTCGGCATCGACGGTCGTCTCGGCGGCGATCCGCGGACCGTATCGGCGGATCTGCAATCCGGCCGTCTCTCGTTCGACGACGAACCGGGGTTCCGCTGTCCCGTAACGCACCCCCAGCACCGAAGCGCCGCCCTCCGCGAGGCGAGCTGCCACTGACGCGCCCGTCTTGACGAGGCGAGACACCGTTGCCGCAATTCTTGGAATCATTTTCAACCCTGCCGTAGCTGGAAAGCTCGGTCACCGCACGGATACCCCGATGGTGTCAGCGCAAAAGCGCCACACGCGGTCGCGGTCGCGCTCGGTATGGCTGGTCGTCGGCAGATAGTGCTCGGGACGCGGCCGGCGATCGTGCCAGAACAGCCCCGTCGGTGGGGTCGGTGCGGTCGCGCTCAGCCAGATGATCGTGTCGGCACCCTGTTCGGGGCTGCGCAGCAGCGGCGCGGTGAGTCGACGAAAACCGGGCAGTGAGGTGGCCACACCGGGGGTGTCGGCCCAACCGGGATGCATGGACGCAACGGTGATGCCGCCGGCTCCCCAGCGCTGCGCGAGGATCGGGGTCAGGGCGACCTGAATTCGTTTGCTACGCGCGTAGGCGGTGGCGCCCCGGTAGGTGCCGTGGCGGTATTCGGGATCATCGGTGGGCAGCTGCTGGGCGTACATGCCGCCGGAGGACACCAGGATCACCCGCGGATCCGGTGCGGAGGCCAGGACCGTGGCCAGCTGCTCGGTCAGCAGCAAGGGGCCGAGCACGTGGGTGGCGAGGGTCAACTCGTGGCCCTCGGCGGTTTCGCTGCGCGCATCGGGCAGCAGGCCCGCGTTGTGGATCAGCACGTCCAGTCGCGGCACCCGAGCGGCAACGTCAGCGGCGAAGGCGCGCACCGCCGACAAGCTGGAGACGTCGCACACCTCTACTTGGATGTCGCCGTCGGGGAGAGCGGCCAGGATCTCGCGGCGCGCCGTTTCGCCACGGTCTCCGTCGCGCACCGTCATCAGCACGGTCGCGCCCAGAGCAGCCAATGCGCAACTGGTGGCCTTGCCGATCCCCGAGTTCGCTCCGGTGACCAGTGCCGTGGCTCCGGCGAGTGCGCCGGGCCGCGGGTCGTTGTCTGACCAGCCGGCGTGTCGGATCCAGAACCCGATACGGGAGTAGCCGGGTACCACTGCCCGGTCCAGAGCGGTGTCGACCAGCCGCTGCCCGGTCGGAAGTACACCCATGACGACAAGTCTGCCAGTACCGCCGCGTTCTCCCCCCGAAGAGGGAACGGCTGCACTCTCAGGACTACACATCGCCGGACGACCTGTCAGTACCTAGCGAAACAGGCCTAGATCGCGCCAGGGCAGCTTCCCAAGCTGAATACGCAGGTTTGCAGATCCAAAGCGACGCGGACCTAACTCGTTCGGAAGGTTCCGTCACGTGACGGCGCTATCCCAGCCGCAGCTCACGCCTAGTCCAGCCAAAGACGGCGGCATGCCACCTGCGAAGTTGGTCAGCACGCCGGGCAGTGGCACGAAATGCATGCCGGGGTCCGAGCTGATCGACGTTGTCCCATCCGGAGTCATGGACTCATGCCGGTTCTGGCAGCGCTGAGAGTTTGACGGACAGCGCGCGGGCTAACAGGGCCGGCCGAAAGTTTGGGCGGCTCCGTCGACGGGATGGCTATTGCCATCAGCCGCACACCGACGAGTGTCGTGGCGATTAGTACGCTCAGCCTGCGATGGCTGTCGACATCGCGATCGGTTCGGCGCGGTCCAGGTTGACCATCAGCGCCGGCGCGTCGGTCGACGGTTTCAGCGAATACTGCGACCCGTTGCGGCGCGGAGTCCACCGCGGTCGCCATGTGAAACTCCCTTTCGTGGTTGCTTGTTGAGCACCGATTGATCTGCCGATCCGCTCGCGCAGGAGCGGGAAACAAGCTCGGCGACCCGGTCGGCGACAGTCGGGTGGTTCGAGCCAGCCCAGTCAGTTGTCGCATGCATCGATCATTGATCAGCGAGGTGGGTGGGCGCTTGTCGGTGCGCGCCAACGTTGCGCTGCGCTGCTGTCGGAGATCCACACCGCCGCCGACGTGCAGCGGCATGGACCCAGGCTAAACCGCCGCGGCCAGTTCCTTCAGGGTTTGCGCAGCGGTGTATTCGGGGGTCCAGCCGAGTAGGGACTTGGCTTTGCCGGTATCCATCAGGACTGATGTTCGTGCCACGTGGAAGATCCCGGCTTCGGCGGGAAGGAACGGCAATCTGGCCACCACCGCCGAACCGAGGGTGGCGATGGCGGCGGGCACCCGTACGGGGCGTCCGCCCAGGGCCGCCGCGATCTTCGACAGCGATGTCTCGCCGTCGGCGGCGATGTTGTAGGCCCCCGGCGGAGCTGACGTCGTCGCCGCCAATGCGATGGCTGCGGCGACGTCGTCATGATGGACGAGCTGAAGTGGGACACCGGGGTCGGGGAAGGGCAGTTTCAGCAGCGGTATCGCGCGGGTGATCGACCGGAATGGGGAGGGAAGCCGATTCCACGGCATCGCGTCGGCCAGCGCCGTCGCCTTCGGTCCGGCGACGATGCAGGGACGAAGCACGAACACCTCCAGCGAAGTGCCATCGGTGATCTCGGCGAGTGCGGCTTCGCAGGCCGCCTTCTGCGCGGAATAGTCGTGCTCCGGTGATCCGCGGGGCGGAACGTCTTCGGTGAGCGGATCCGGGTTGTCGGAGTGGTAGCCGTAGGCCGCGGCCGAGGACGTATAGACCAGGCGCGTCACCCGCTCGGCAGCGACGGCCGCCTGGAATTGAACTGCTAAGTAGTACCCCAGAATCACCTACCCGGCGCTGGCTTATACGCTGCTGTCATCTCGGGCTTTCCCGGCGTTATCGTGACCGGTGACGGACGTTGGTCGTTGTCCAGGCTGTGGCGGCTTAGGTCTGCGGCCCCTCGGCCGTCCCGGTTCTGGTGGCACATGCCGACGGATTCTGGGCGGTCGGATTCGTAGCTGCCGCTACTGCTTGATAGATCCAAGCGGTGTTGGCGTGACGACCGCTTGTCATGGCGACATACAGCAAGGCGCGACTGGCGTTTTCACCTAGCACGGCATGGGTCGTGCCTGCCGTGACGCCCTGGGCGGAGTGCACGGTGACCGCGTATCCATGGGTGATGTGCTCGCGGACATAATCTGTCGGGAAGGCACCGAGAACGTTGTCGTCCACGCGGCGTGCGGCAATCCGGCCGTTATCTGGATTGATCATCTCGGCTGACCACGCGCTGCCCGTTGCGTACCGGGCTGGGTTGCTCTGCCAGGTGTTCTTCGTCGCGCAGCGGGATCGTGGCATCATTGAGCCTGGTGACCGATGACTTCCCCGCCTGCGACGCGGAGCCCACGGGCCGCGGTCAGGGGCGGCGCGTCAGCGGCGACAGTCTGACGGTGGAGCGCGGCGCCGAGCTGGTCCGCCGACCACACGCCGCCCTCCCCGACCTCCAGGTGTCCGGCCGCCCAGTCCCGCAACTGCGACGAACGCCGAGACCACGCCACGATCGAGTCTCGGGATATGCCGGCCATCTCGGTCATTCCCGTGCTGGGGTCGACCTGTTCCCACCGACGCTAATGTTCCCTGAGGGTTCCCATCCGACATGAGAATGCCTGGTAGCGGGGACAGTGGTAGCGGGGACAGGATTCGAACCTGCGACCTCTGGGTTATGAGCTAACCAGTCGCCGGCTCCAGTCACCTCTCGGGTCTCATAGCTGCAGGTCAACGATGCTGAGAAAGGCGGAGCCGGTGGCTGATTTCCACGCGATGACCCAGGGGCGGCCACCAGGGGCCAGAAGCGAAATCCTGAGGAAGTAAACGGAGCTGCACGCGCCTGAATAGAGCTTGCAACAGGGTTCCGTCGGCCCCATGCGAGGGATTACCCTAGGAGGTAGCGACGGATCTAGGGTTGGTTGCGTTCGTTTTTCCGTTGCGAGATGGCCGTTGGTGCAACTGTGGTGTTAAGCAGTCAGCATCAGACTGGCCGCCGTCGAAATTTCGCTGTGTGCGCAAACGCAGCAACCGCTAGGAGATCGTGTAGGTCCGCGCGCCTGGCGTTGGCACTTCGCCTAACCTGACCCTCGCATTGGCCGGTGGCTCTATTTGACGGTGATGAGGGCGTGATCGATGTGGGTGCGCGTGTCGGGTGACACCTGGCCGGCGATGGCGGCCAAGAAATGAGCAGCAAGGTCGCGGACTTTGACGTTCGTTTCCTGGGAACGCCACACCAGGATGTCAAACGCGCGCTCAGCGGAGATGCCGTATGCCGCCATCAGCACGCCTTTGGCTTGTTCGATTTCGGCGCGGGCGGCGGCTACATCGGACAAGACGCTGGTGATCTCGGACTGCAGTGACTCGGTGACGTCGATATAGAACCCCGTCGTGCCGATAGGCGCGCCGGCCTCGTCACGCATGACATCGCCGACGACGATCACCCAATGGGTTCGTCCGGCTGCGTCGATGATGCGGTGACGGCTACTGAATGGTTCACCCGACAGCACACGGTCTAAGACGACAGCGACACGTGCGCGATCGTCGGGATGTTTGTGCTGCAGCAGCAATTCGGTGGTGGGCACCAGCGTTCCCGGCTCGTAGCCGTGAATGCCCGCGACCGCATCCGACCACTCCCACCGCTGCTCGTTGAGGAAGAACTTAAACCTGCCGACCCGCTGGGGCTCGCCTGCACCGATGACCAGATCAACCGCGCTAAGTTCCCCGTCCCCATCAGGTGCAACAGATCCGCCCACCGGATGCGCCCAGCCAACCGCAGGCTGCTCAGCGAGGGGTTGGACGGGCTGATCATCCACGCCACCTACCATTGCGCATTCCCTTGCTCCCTACCCAAACGTTTTGGCGAGCCGCGCGCAATCAGCACTGTGACCGGGCAATGTTCAAAACTAGCGCATAGCTGCACCGAGGCTAGCTGCTGACCGGTTACCTACATCGGGATTTGTGAAAATTGCCGTGGCGGGTTGTCGCCAACTCGGCCACCTCGCCGCGCTCATCCAGCAGCGCATCCACCTACGTCTATCGACGGCAGCGGCCCACCCTGCTCCCGATACCAGACTTCAAGTTGTCAGCCAGACCATGGGAGCGACCGCCATGCGGACAGACGCGCACCACATGCGCCGCGAAGAGCGCCGTGCACTGCTTGAACAGCGGCGCACAATTGTGGCACGCCAATTGCGGCGTCTGGCAATCGAACTAACGGACCTCGACAGACAGCTTCAGGAGATCGTGAATTCGAAGCGTTGACAAGCCCCGCAAATGATCGCCGACCCGCCGAACTGCGACGCCGTTTGCGGCAAGAAAGTATGCGACCAGGACAACTGACATGGTCGTCAAGCAAGGTATTCCGGCGAGTCTTGGCGTCGTTTTCGCGGTGTTGTGGCTACTTTGGCTCCCGGTGGTGCGTCGCCCTTCTCCAAAAGCGCACCATGGGGATGGCCATCTTGTTTGGAATGCTGCTGGGCCCGTTCGGATTCTATTTTTTCCCTCGGCTGTCCCCCCGGAAGCCCAGAGCCCCCGGTGAGTACCGAAATGGGTACCCCAATCACTATCGGCACAGATATTGGGACGGCCAGACATGGACCGACGACTACGTGACGTCATGGCGACGGCTGCCGAGTGGGCCGCCAGCGGCAAGCCGTCCCGGCGCACCGCCGGGCGGTACCCCAACCCGGACGGCATCGACAGTCAGCGATGGTGGAACGGCGAGGCATGGAGTGACGGACCGCCCGCATGAAGATCGCGATCCCTCTGCGCACGAAACGGCAGGGGCAGGGTCCTCGCGTGGATCCTATCTACGGGGCTGGGTAGCTGGACCGTCGTGTAGACCACGTCGAGGATCTGATGCGGCAGTGGCGGGTGCGCGAGGCTGATGCCACGTCGCGATGGTGGTCGGCAACGGCATGATGATTCGCCACACGATGCAACGAACCCGCTGCGGAGAACCGGGCTCGCCGAGAACTGCGACAGCGAGTTGTTCTGTGCCGGCTGCTGGAGCGTTTTGCTCTCTCGAGCCGGTCTTTGATCTGGGTAACGACGCGCGTATGCCATTCCTTCGGAGGTTGCGGATCACCGATCCAGCCGCGTTCAGCACTCATTTCGGCGAGCCTCATGCCCAGCCACCAACTGCTTGGCGCGACGGAT
>CAVVUT010000010.1:0-133647 GCA_963751485.1 uncultured Actinomycetota bacterium | reverse complement strand
AGACACAGCCGAGGAGAAGACATGAGAGACAACAGCTTCTACGGGCCACTGGAGGATCCCGCAGCGAATGCCGGCTATGACGAGGGACATCCGCAGCGGGTGGGGTTCTTCACCGACACCTCGATATGTATCGGATGCAAGGCGTGCGAGGTCGCGTGCAAGGAATGGAACATGTTGCCCGACGACGGGTTCAACCTGCTCGGGATGTCGTTCGACAACACCGGCGAGCTGAGCGCGAACACATGGCGGCACGTTGCGTTCATCGAGCAGCCCGCGGACGCGAGGAGCACAGATACTGACGGCAGAGAGCTGGTGGATCTCGGCATGCCGGGCCTCGAGCGGCCTGGTGATGGTTACGGGCCGGAGACGCGCACGGACTTCCGCTGGCTGATGAGCTCGGATGTGTGCAAGCACTGCACGCATGCGGGATGCCTCGACGTCTGCCCGACGGGCGCGCTCTTCCGCACCGAGTTCGGCACAGTCGTTGTGCAGCAGGACATCTGCAACGGGTGCGGCTATTGCGTCTCGGGCTGCCCCTACGGCGTCATCGACCGCCGCGAGGACGACGGACGGGCGTGGAAATGCACGCTGTGCTACGACCGGCTGCACGACGGGCTCGAGCCCGCCTGCGCGAAGGCATGCCCGACGCAGTCGATCCAGTTCGGCCCGCTGGACGAGCTGAGAGAGCGGGCGGCACTGCGGGTGGACGAGTTGCACGCGCGCGGAGTGACCGAGGCGCGGCTCTACGGGCACGACCCCAACGACGGGGTCGGCGGCGACGGCGCGTTCTTCCTGTTGCTGGACGAACCGGAGGTGTACGGGCTGCCGCCGGACCCGGTGGTGCCGACACGGGACGCGGGCGCGATGTGGCGCTACGCGGGGATGGCTGCGTCGGCGCTGGTTGCCATGGCGGTGTCGGCATTCGCGGGGCGGCACTGATGAGCGCTTGCGCGAAGTGGGGCCACGCACGAAGGGCAGAGGAGAGACGGTACTGATGCGCGAACAGCTGAACGTGCCGCGCGCGGAGTTCCGGTCCTATTACGGGCGACCCGTTCTCAAACAACCGGTGTGGGAGTGGCATATCGCGGCGTACCTGTTCGCGGGAGGGCTGTCGGCGGGTTCGGCGATGCTGGGGGCAGGGGCGGACCTCACGCAGCGACCTACCCTGCGGAAGGTGTCGCGGGTCGGCGCCTTGGTGAGCATTCTGGCGAGCCTCTATTACCTGGTATCGGATCTGGGCAGGCCGGAACGGTTTCATCACATGCTGCGGGTGGCCAAGCCGAGCTCACCGATGAGTATGGGGACGTGGCTGCTGTCGGGCTACGGGCCCGGCGCCGGGCTGGCCGGGATCGCGGAGTTGATGCCGTCGTGGCTGAGGCGGACGCGGCTGGGCCGGTTGGTGTGGTGGCTGGCGAGGCCTGCCGGGCTGTGGGCGGCGGGGACGGCGCCCGGTGTGGCGTCCTATACGGCCGTCCTGTTGTCCCACACCGCCGTTCCCGCGTGGAACGAGGCGCACCCGCAGCTGCCGTTCATGTTCGTCGGGTCGGCGGCGGCCAGTGGCGGAGGTCTGGGAATGCTGCTTGCTCCCGTCGACGAAGCCGGTCCAGCCCGCCGAATGGCTGTGCTCGGACAGGCGGTGGAGGTGGTGGCGTCGCGGCTGATGGAGCGCCGGCTCGGGATTGTCGCCGAGGCTTACACCACGGGTAAGGCGCACCGGCTTCGGCAGTGGTCGGAACGGCTGACGGTCGCTGGGGCGGTGGGCGCCGTGCTTGGCGGACGCAGCAGAGCCGTGTCGGCGGCTTCGGGCATTGCGCTGCTGGCGGGCAGCGCCCTGCTGCGGTTCGGCGTGTTCGAAGCGGGAATCGAATCCACCCGCGACCCGAAGTACGTCGTCATACCTCAACGGGAAAGACTCGCGACGAACGTCGTCGAATCCGTGTAGTCATACGTGGCGGCCGCGCCTGAGAGCGCCGGCGACGGGTAGGGCTATCCCGCCGCCGAGTCCGACGACGGCCGCTCTCACGTGACTGGTGTCCTCCGATCGGAGGACACCAGGTTCATCCGGGTGACAGCCCGATCGCCCGACATACAACGCCTCTCTGCTCCGGCAGTCTTAAGTCATCGCCGGAACGCCCCGGCCGACAAACTGAAAAACCAAGAGACACAGGAGAACTCAAATGACGAACAACATGATCGCCCGCTACATCGCCCTTCCGCTCGTCTCGGCAGGCATCCTCGGCGGAGCAGCGCTCGGCCTGGCCGGCATGGCCAACGCCGCGACCCCCACCGGTCCGGTCGGCCCCGGCTACTCCTACTCGCCGAGCGTCAAGGCCCACCCGGCCCCCGAGGCCAAGCCGGGCTGGCACAACCACCACGGCGCCTGGCACATCAGCGCCCTGAACCACAACTGATAAGCCCGCAGCAGAGGCCCTCCCCGAAACGGGAGGGCCTCTTTGCGTGCGGTCACACGCGTCGGCCGCGCCACAGACGGTGTCGATATCGCGCCCAGTAGGTTCTGCGCTCTGCGGGCGTCGGGTCGGCGTCGAGCATGCCGCCGCGCCTGCGGGCACTGAGGGTGAGCAAGGTCATGCCGCCACCAAGGCCTGCCAGGGTGGCGATGGCCAAGACCACGGCTTGGAGCCCGGCCCCGGCGCCCGCCGCGGTGAGGAACAGCGCAAGACACGTAACACCACCGAGGGTCAACACCAACCCGATGATGATGACGAAGTACCTGCCCACGCCTGACCGCGTCTTGGCCACGTCGTGCGGATACCCGCACGCGGAACTTCTTAACGGTTATCTCAGCGTTTGACCGAAGTGCAGTAGTAGTTGTTGCCGATCGCCGTGGAACCGGGCACTTGCGGCATCGGCGGAAGGTCCGCGTCGGCCAGCAGCTGCTGGATATGTGTCTTCGCCGACCGCCAGCCGTGCTGTGCGAGATGGTCGGCCACGTCGTTGCGCTCCTCGGAATAACCGAGCTCGCCGAGTTCGATGTCGAAGCCCTCGTCGCGCCAGCGCTGCGTCATCAGCTCGATCGACTCGCGCATCTCGTCGCTGTCGAAGCCATCCGTTGCAACTTCCGATGCCAGCCGGCTCCCGTCGGCGCTGAGCGCGGTGATGTTGTCCAGCAGGCGGTCCTGGGCGTCCGACGGCAGGAAGGGCAGCAGCCCCTCGGCGATCCATGCGGTGGGCTTCGCGCCGTCGAAACCCGCATCGCGCAGCGCGGCGGGCCAGTCATGGCGCAGGTCGATGGGCACGACGCGCACGTCGGCCGTCGGCGCCGCCTTCAATTCGGCGAGCGTGGCGGCCTTGAAGCCAAGAACGGCCGGCTGGTCGATCTCGTAAACCACCGTTCCCTTCGGCCAGGTCATCCGGTAGCCGCGGGCGTCGAGCCCGGACGCCAGAATCACCACCTGGCGGATTCCGGTGCCAATCGCATCGGTCAGGAAATCGTCGAAATACCGGGTCCGGGCGGTCAGCAGGTCGGTCATCGGCTGCATGCCCCACGGCGCGCCGGGCACATCGACATCGGCGGCAGCGAGCTCGCCGGTGGCCCAGCGGGTGAAGAAGTCGACGCCGACGGCGCGGACCAGCGGTTCGGCGAAGCGGTCCTCGATCAAGGCGGCCTTGGTGGCGCGCGCCCGGCCCGCGGCCACCATCGTGGCAGTGGCTCCGACGCTTGTGGCGAGGTCCCAGGTGTCGTTCTCGGTGCGTTGCATAGTCACTTAGCCCATTTAACTCTTAGCTAAGCTAAGGGGCAACGCGCGCCAGCGGACTCCTAGCCTTCTCTCAGCGTCGTGAGCAGGCGCCGCGCCGCCGCGACGCGACCGGCCGCCGGTCCGGTCAGCGTGTCCAGCGCGCATTCTGGATCGGCGGGCGGCCCGAGGTGGCCACAGCCGCGCGGACAGTCCTTGATCGCGTCGGCCAGGTCGGAGAACGCGAGCATCACGTCGTCGGGCTCGATATGGGCCAATCCGAACGACCGGATGCCGGGTGTGTCGATCACCCAGCCGGAATCCGCCAGCGGCAACGCCACCGACTGCGACGACGTATGCCGCCCCTTCCCGACACCGGAGACATCGCCGGTCGCGCGTTCTGCCGCCGGCACAAGCCGATTCACCAGCGTGGACTTTCCGACACCGGAGTGGCCGAGCAGCACGGTGACCTTGTCGACCAACAGCGGGGCCACGGCGTCGAGCGGATCGTCGCGGCCCGCCGTCGCGATGGTCAGGTCGAGATCGGCGAACTGCGCGGCGAACGGCTCCGGCGGCGCGAGGTCCGTCTTGGTCAGGCACAGGATGGGGGACAAGCCGCCCGCATAGGCGGCGATGAGCGTGCGCTCGACGAGGCCGGTGCGCGGCGGAGGGTCGGCCAGCGCTACCACGATCAGCAGTTGGTCGGCATTGGCGACCACGACGCGTTCGGTCGGGTCGGTGTCATCTGCAGTGCGGCGCAACACCGTTCGGCGCTCCCCGCGACGGACGATGCGGGCGAGCGCGTCCGGGCGGCCCGACAGGTCGCCGACCAGGCCGACGTCGTCGCCGACGACGATCGACGTTCGGCCCAATTCCCTTGCGCGCATGGCTGTCACCACGCGGTCGGGGTCGCGGCCGAGCGCACAGCCCCATCGCCCACGATCGACCGTCACCACCATGCCCTCCTGGGCGTCGGCGTGGTCGGGGCGTGTCTTGGTCCGCGGGCGCGAGCCCCGACCCGGCCTGATGCGGACGTCGGACTCGTCGTAGTCCCGAGGGCTCAAGTTCCTGCCTGCCCCGCCAGCATGTCGGCCCACATCTGCGGAAACGCAGGCAGCGTCTTGGCCGTGGTGCCGATGTTCTCCACTTCGACGCCGGGCACTCGCAGCCCGACAATCGCGCCCGCCGTCGCCATCCGGTGGTCGGCGTAGGACCGCCACAGCCCACCGTGCAGCGGCCGCGCCGTGACGATCAGGCCGTCCGGCGTCTCCTCGCATTGCCCACCGAGGCCGTTGATTTCGGTGCTCAGCGCGGCGAGCCGGTCGGTTTCGTGGCCGCGCAGATGGGCGACCCCGGTCAGTTGCGATACCGAACCCGGGTGTCGCCAGCGCGGCCAGCGCCGCCACCGCGGGCGTCAGTTCGCCGACCTCGTGCAGGTCGACGTCGAACCCGCCGTAGGTCTTGGCGCCGTGCACTTCGAGATATGAACTGCTATGCCGGACAACAGAACCCAGCTTCTCCAGAATCGCAAGGATGGTGTCGGCGGGCTGTGTGCTGACCGCCGGCCACCCGGCTATCCGCACCATGCCGCCGCTGACGACGGCGGCGGCGAGGAACGGCACGGAGTTGGACAAATCCGGCTCGATCACCCAGTGCCGGGCGGAGATCGGGCCGGGGGACACCCGCCAGCGGTTGGTCTGGGTGTCGTCCACGTCGACATCCGCGTCGCGCAGCATCGCCACCGTCATCGCCACGTGCGGGGCCGACGGCACCGACTCACCCGTGTGCACGATGGTCAGTCCGTCGCGCAGCGCCGCTCCGGACAGCAGCAGGCCGGAGACGAACTGCGACGAGCCCGACGCGTCGATCTCGACCGTGCCACCCGCCACCGTCCCGCTTCCGCGCACCGAGAACGGCAGGGCGTTGCCGTCGATGTCCACGCCGAGGCCGCGCAGCGCGTCCAGCAGCGGCGCGATCGGGCGGGCCCGTGCCTGTTCGTCGCCGTCGAAGACGACGGTATCGCGTTCCGAGCGCCGCGACCGGCGGGACGAACCGCAGCACAGTGCCCGCCAGGCCGCAGTCCACCCGGGCATCGGGGGACGGGGCGATGGCGCCGCTGACGGTCAGCTCGGTGTCGTCGCCGTCGACGGTCACGCCGAGTGTGCGCAAGGCGCCGATCATCAGGTCGGTGTCGCGGCTGCGCAGCGCGCCGCCGATGGTCGATGTGCCCTGTGAGGTGGCCAGCGCCGCCAGCACCAGCGCGCGATTGGTCAGCGACTTCGAGCCGGGGACGGTCACCGTGGCGTGCACAGGGACGTCGGTCGTCGGTGCCTGCCAGTCGCTCACGGCCTATATCCTGCCCTGTCGGCGGTTTCTGCCACCATGGGCTATATGTGTGGGCGATTCGCGGTAACCACCGATCCGGCGCTGCTGGCCGAGAAGATCCAGGCCATTGACGAAAGCACAGCGGCCACCAAAGGGAAGGACTCCGGCGGCCCCAACTACAACGTCGCGCCGACCACCACGATCAGCACCGTCGTCAAGCGGCACAGCGAGCCCGACGACGAGTCGACGCGGCGGGTGCGGCGGATGCGCTGGGGGCTGGTTCCACCATGGGTGAAGGAGGCCGAGGACGGCGTGCCCGACACCAAGGGCCCGCTTCTGATCAACGCGCGCGCGGAGAAGGTCACCACCTCGCCCGCTTTTCGCAACTCGGCGAAGGGCAAGCGCTGCCTGGTGCCGATGGACGGCTGGTACGAGTGGCGGGGGGAGAAGGGCAGCAAGACGCCGTTCTACATGTACGGAGCCGACGGCGAGCCGCTGTTCATGGCTGGGCTGTGGTCGACGTGGCGGCCCAAGGGTGCGCCGAAGGACAGCGCGCCGCTGCTGAGCTGCACGATCATCACCACCGATTCGGCAGGACCGCTGGCCGAGATCCACGACCGGATGCCACTGACGATCAGCGCATCCGACTGGGACCGCTGGCTCGACCCCGACGCGCCGATCGACGAGGGACTGCTGCGCGGACACGGCGACCTGGACCGCATCGAGATTCGCGAGGTGTCGCGGCTGGTCAACAGCGTTCGCAACAACGGGCCCGAGCTGATCGAACCGGCAGAGCCGGAGCCCGAGCAGGCCACGCTGCTGTAGGCCTACCGCCGTAGGGCCGTCACCACCACGTAGGGCGCGTCGAACGTCACGAAACCTTCGGCGGCGACGCTCGCGCGCATCGCGTCCTCGAATGCGGCGAGCAGCTCGCCGCGCTTGGCCGCGTCGAGGTTGCCGAGCAGTGAGACGTGTATCGGCGACTCGTGCTCCAACAAGTACATTGCGTCGTCGACGGTTCCCAATTGCCATGTGCACGCGCCTGTTTCGATGGCGATGTCGTCGAAGTCCCCGGCGAGCCGGTCGGTGATCGTTTCCGCCACACCCCACTGATCGGGGCCGTAATCCGAGGCCGGCGGTGGCCCGAGTACGGTCACGATTGGCCGGAAGAACGGGGTGTCCGGATCGGGCACCCACGATGAGAAACTCAGCACACCGCCCGGCCTGAGCAGCCGCGCGATCTCGGCAACCTGCCGGGTGGGCTCGACGAAGATGACGCCCATATTCGACACGACGGCGTCGAACGACCCGTCGGGCAATCCGGTGTCGGCGGCATCCCCAGTCATCCAGTTGACGGCGACGCCCGCGGCTTCGGCCTTGTCCACGGCTAGCGCGATCAGTTCGGGCGTGATGTCGACGCCCGTCACCCGTGCTCCCGCGGCACTCGCCGCGAGCGCGACACTGCCGGTGCCGCAGGCGAGGTCGGCCACGGCGGCGTCGCTCAGCGGCACCCGGCGGTCGGCCGCGGACACCACCTCTGTTGCGATCGTTGCGATCTGATCGCCGATCGCGTCGTAGCGACCCGCTGACCACGACGTGGGGGAGGACATGACGCCAAGCGTGTCACGATGGCGGAGTGACGTCGCTTGCCGGGTTCCCCGTCGACGCGCCGCCGCTGCCCCGGCCCGTGACGTTCGCTCAGTTCTGGTCCGACCTCACGTTCATTCACTGGCCGGTGCGGCCCGCGGATGTCGCGCACCTGTATCCGCCGGGCACCCGTCCCGACGTCTTCACCGACGGCCTGACCTATGCCGGGCTGATCCCGTTCACCATGCGGCGCACGACGTTTGGTGAGGCGGTCCCGCTTCCGTACTTCGGCACCTTCCACGAGACCAACGTTCGGCTGTACTCGACCGACGACGCGGGGCGCCACGGCGTGCTGTTCCGGTCGCTGGAAACCGCCCGCCTCGCGGTCGTGCCTGCCGTGCGCGCGTCCTTCGGTGTGCCGTACACATGGGCGAGGATGCGCATCGAGCGCTCCGGCGACCGCATCTGCTACGACAGTGAACGGCGGTGGCCGCGTCGCGGCCTGCGCAGCCGCGTGACCGTCGTCGTCGGCGACGAGGTGAAGCCGACGCCGCTGGACATCTGGCTCACGTCGCGGTGGGGCGCGCACACCCGCAAGGCCGGGCGGACGTGGTGGGTGCCCAACGACCACGGACCGTGGCCGTTTCACAGCGCCGACGTCGTCGAGTTGGCAGACGACCTGCTGGCTGCAGCGGGCGTCGAGGTCGCGGGGGAGCGGCTGCCCGCCTTGTTCTCGCCCGGAGTGCACGCGCGGTTCGGCCGCCCGTCGCCCGTCAAGTAGTCGATGGAGTATTGCCCTACTCGTCCGAATGCCGTGCCGATGGGCCACGCTTCTCGAATGACCGATGTGCACACCAAACCGCAGCTCACCACGATCGAAGTGCGCAACCCGGCCGACGGTTCCATCGTCGGCTCAGTGCCTAACGACCAATTCGGCGTCAAGCCGAGGGGTGGCCGCAAATGAAATGCAACGGGGCGATTCTGCGGGGCATCGGCGGTGACTGGCAGGTCGAGGAGATCACGCTCGACCCGCCGCGGGAGGGCGAGGTGCTGGTGAAGATGGCGGTCGCCGGCGTCTGCCACTCCGACGACCACTACACCACCGGTGACGGCATTCCGTCGGAGCAGCTCGCCGCTATTCTCGCGGCCACCGGCGTCGAGGTGGCCGAGTACTTTCCGTTGCTGGGCGGACACGAAGGCGCGGGCGTCGTCGAAGAAGTCGGCCCCGGTGTCCGGTCGGTTCGCCCCGGTGACCGGATCGCGACGTCGTTCATTCCGGCGTGCGGCAAGTGCCGGTGGTGCGTGTCGGGCATGACGTATCTGTGTGACAACGGCGCGCTGATGTTCTCGAAGGAGATGGTGACGGACGGTACCAGGCGGCGGCATCTGAAAGACCAGGATCTGACCGCGATGACGCAACTCGGCACGTTCGCCGAATACGCCGTCCTCGCAGAGGAATCGGTCATCAAGATCGATGATTCAGTGCCGTTGGAAGCCGCGTCGCTCGTGTCATGCGGCGTGACGACGGGGTGGGGTTCGGCGACCGTGGGCGTCGGGACGCAGCCCGGCGACACTGTCGTGATCATCGGCACCGGGGGTGTGGGGATCAACGCCGTGCAAGGTGCCCGAGCGGCAGGTGCCAAGGCCGTCATCGCCGTGGATCCGGTTGAGTTCAAACGGGATACGGCCAAGACCTTCGGGGCCACTGAGACCGCGGCATCCGCCGAAGAGGCCATCCCGATGGTGCAGGAGCTGACGGCAGGGGTGATGGCGGATCGCGTTGTGCTCACGCCCAGCGTGCTGCCCGCCGAACTGCTGGCGCCCGCGATGATGTTGACCCGCAAGGGCGGAACCTGTCTGATGACGGCGATTCCGAAGATCGACGTGAACATCGTGCCGCTTCTGCTCGTCGACTTCATTCAGGGCTGCAAGACCCTCAAAGGGCTGCTGTACGGCGGAATGAATCCACGAGCCAGCATGCCGATGCTGCTGTCGATGTACCGGGACGGCAACCTGAAACTCGACGAGCTGATCACGCGCCGCTACCGACTCGACCAGATCAACGATGCGTTCACCGATATGCGCGAAGGCCGAAACATCCGCGGCATCATCGACTTCGACTAGGCACCGCGCCTGCCGGGCGAACCGGGAATCATAGGGAAACGCCTGATATCTCTGAACCGCGTTGTTTGGTTTGCTCAATGCGTCGGGGACGGTTGCGCGTGCCCCGATGAGGGATGAGCGAAGGACTGGCTGTGACGAATCCACCGGTGCCACCGTACGGCGGCGACCCCTATGACCCGATGACCAGGCGATCGGACCCGGGCGACTTCATCACCCAGCGGTCGGACGCCTTGGCCTGGGAACATGAGGGTCCCGCGCCTGCCGAGCAGTCGCAACAGTATTACGGTGCGGATCCCTATCAGCAGCCGTACCAGCAGCAGTACGGACAGCAACCCCAGTATCAGCAGCCCCAGTATCAGCAATACGCTCAACCGCCGGCCGCGGCCGCGCCTCGCAAGGTGCCTGTGGGCGCGGTGATCGTGGCGGCAGTGATCGGCGTCGGTTTGCTCGGCGGAGGGCTGGCCTATTCGTTGACCAGTTCGAGCGAGCAGGAGCCGGCCAACCCTCCTGTGCAACAAACCGTGGTGCCGCAGATCCCGACGGTCGTCGTGCCTAGTGCGCCTCCCGTCGTCGCACCGCCTCCCGCTGGCGCACCGCCGCCCGCCATTGCGCCGCCGCCCGCCCTTGCGCCGCGTGGCACGACCTCAGGCAGCAACACCGGCAGGACCGGCAGTAGTACGACCACGGGTAGAAGTGGCGGCAGTGCAACCACAGGCGTGACTACCGGTGGCAGCTCGAATGGCACTCCCACTAACGGGACCGCTACGACCGGGACCGCTACGACCGGGACCGCCACGACCGGCACTCCTACGAACGGGACCACTACGGCCGGTACGACGACTGACGGCACCACGACTGGTACGACGACCGGGACCACGACCGGAACCACGACTGATGGCGCGAAGACCGCGACCACGACCGGTACGACGACCGATGGTACGACGACCGGCACCACGACTGGCACGACCACCGGGACCACGACTGGTACGACGACTGGTACGACTACCGGGACCACGACTGGAACGACCACGACTGGGACAACGAACACGGGTACGACGAACACGGGTACGACGAACACGGGTACGACGAACACCGGTACGACGAACACCGGTACGACGAACACCGGGTCGACGTCGAGTGGGTCCACGTCGAGTGGGTCGACGTCGAGTGGGTCCACATCGAGTGGGTCCACATCGAGTGGGTCGACGTCGAGCGGGTCTACGTCGAGTGGCAGCTCGGGTGGAACGTCGACAGGGCCGTCGACCGGAGCCAGCAACGGAGCGGTATGCGGCACTCCCACGAACCCGTGCAGTTAGGGGCCGGAGTAACCCGGCGGGTTCGGGGTGTCGACCCACAGGTCGACGCCGAGGTCCGATCCCGGTATGCAGTCGTACACCGACAGGTCCGTGACGCCTGAATCCAGCAGCACGTCCTCGCACAGCAGGGCGTTGCCGGTGTACTCGCGGGCCGGTTTGTTGAGGATCACGTATGCGGCGTCGGCGTACACGTCGGGCTTGCGTGCCCGGCTCATCGCCTCGTCGCCGCCGAGCAGGTTCTGCACCGCGGCGGTGGCCACCAGCGTGCGCGGCCAAAGGGTGTTCGACGCGATGCCCTCGTCGCGCAGTTCCTCGGCCATCGCCAAGGCGCACAACGACATTCCGTATTTGGCCATCATGTACGCAGTCGGCTTGAGCCACTCCGGCTCCAGCCGCACCGGCGGCGACAGCGTCAGGATGTGCGGGTTCTCCCTGCCGATCATGTGCGGTATGCACGCCTGCGACACCGCATAGGTGCCGCGCACCTGGATGCCGTTCATCAGGTCGAAACGCTTCAGCGGCACCTCGGTGATCGAGCCGAGGTTGATCGCCGACGCGTTGTTCACGCAGATGTCGATGCCGCCGAACTGCTCGACGGTCTTGGCGACCGCGCCTGCCACCGAGTCGCCGTCGCGGATGTCCCCGACGATCGGCAGCGCCTGCCCGCCCGCCTCCTCCAGCTCCTTGGCGGCGGTGTAGACCGTCCCGGGCAGCTTCGGGTGCGGTTCGGCGGTCTTGGCGATCAGCGCGATATTGGCGCCGTCGGCGGCGGCTCGTTTGGCGATCGCAAGCCCGATGCCGCGGCTCGCGCCGGAGATGAACATGGTTTTGCCTGCAAGCGTCATGCGGCCAGCCTATGCCGCCCTGAGAATCGAGTAGTCGATTGTCACGCGCCCTCCGGAATTCGCGTAGTCGACTACGTGCATACATCGTGGCAGTGCCCGCGATGCTGTCAATATGAGCGCTGCCGAGAACGACCCCTTCCTGTGGCTGGAGGCCATCACCGACGACGAGGCGCTGGACTGGGTTCGCAAGCACAACGAGGTGACATTCACTGAGCTTGGTGGCACCCGATTCGAACACATGCGCTCCGACATGCTGGAGATGCTCAACACCGACGACCGAATCCCGTATCCGCGCCGTCGGGGCGAGTACTTGTACGACTTCTGGCGCGGCGCCGGTCACCCGCGCGGGCTCTGGCAACGCACCACCCTCGAGGAGTACCGCAAGAATTCTCCCGAGTGGGAGGTCATCATCGATGTCGACGCTTTGGCCGCGGCGGAGAACGAAAACTGGGTCTGGGCGTCCGCCGACGTCATCGAACCCGAGTACACCCGTGCGCTGATCGAGTTGTCACGCGGCGGCGGCGATGCCACAGTAGTTCGCGAATTCGACATGACGACAAAGCAATTCATCGCCGACGGGTTCACGCTGCCGGAGGCAAAGACCGAGATCGGCTGGGAAGACGAGGACTCGGTTCTCGTCGCCACCGACTTCGGGGAAGGTTCACTCACCGACTCCGGCTACCCGCGGCTGGTGAAACGCTGGCGCCGCGGCACGCCGCTGGACGATGCCGAGACCATCTACGAGGGGCAGGCCGGCGATGTGGTCGTGGGTGCGGGCGTCGATCGCACACCGGGATTCGTCCGCACCTTTGTCCAACGCCTCGTCGACGGAAACAACCAGGAGTTCTACGAGCTGCGCGATGGCGAGCTGATCCGCATCGACATCCCCACCGACACCAACCTGATGGTGCACCGAGAGTGGTTGCTGATCATGCCGCACTCGGACTGGGTCCGCGGCGGCGTCACCTACCCCGCCGGCGTCGTAATCGCCGCTGACTACGAGGAATTCCTCGCGGGCACTGCCGAACTGCGGGTCATTTTTCAGCCCGATGCGCACAGAGTCGCCCACGTGGCGGCGTGGACACGTGATCGGTTGGTACTCGTCTCACTGGCCGACGTCGCCACCCGCGTCGAGATCGCGACACCGGGCGACTGGACATTCGAGCCTGCGCGGGATGTGCCGGACAATGCCACGACCGGGGTGGCGGCCATCGACCCGCTCGGCGACGAGATCTTCCTGAACTCGAGCGGATTCGACAAGCCCGCGCGACTGCTGCACGGCGTAGCGGGAGGGGAGCTGCGCGAGATCAAGTCGGCTCCGGCCTTTTTCGATGCGGACGACATCGTCGTCACACAGCACTTCACCGAATCGGCCGACGGGACGGCGATACCGTACTTCCTCGTCGCGCACCGCGATTCGCCCGGCCCGTGCCCGACACTGTTGGGCGGCTACGGGGGGTTCGGCAGCATCAACGCACCGGGCTATTCCGGTGGCCTCGGGCGGCTCTGGCTGTCTCGCGGGTACAACTACGCCGTCGCCAACACCCGCGGCGGCGGCGAGTACGGGCCGGCGTGGCACCTGCAGGCGACACGTACTGGCCGCCACAAGGTTTCGGAGGACTTCGCTGCTGTCGCAGAGGATCTCGTGGAGCGCGGCGTCACCACGGCCCGCGAACTCGGTGCGGTCGGCGCCAGCAGCGGGGGACTGCTGATGGGGATCATGCTGACGCAATATCCCGAACTGTTCGGCGCGCTGGTCTGCCGAATGCCTCTGCTGGACATGCGCCGCTACCACTTGCTGCTGGCCGGGGCATCGTGGATCGCCGAGTACGGGGATCCCGATGATCCCGCCGAGTGGGAGTTCATCAAGGACGTATCGCCGTACCAGAACATCTCTGCTGACCGGCGTTTTCCGCCGGTGCTGATGATGACGTCCACTCGCGACGACCGCGTGCACCCGGGGCACGCGCGCAAGATGACGGCCGCGTTGGAGGAGGCCGGACATCGGGTGTTGTTTTACGAGAACACCGAAGGCGGCCACGGCGGGGTGGCGGACCACGCACAGGCGGCGGTCAGTAATGCGTTGGTATTCGAGTTCCTGCTCCAGACCATTGGGCGCAACCAGGAATCCTCGCCTTAGGACGCGCGGATATCGGCGGTCACCGCCCCGGTCAGCCGGATCAGGTCCTGCGGGTGTACCGCGACGTCCCAGCCGCGTTTACCGGCGCTGCACAGCACGCGGTCCCAGCGCAGCGCCGAGCTGTCGACCACCGTCGGCAGCCGCTTGCGCTGGCCGAACGGCGAGATGCCGCCGATCACGTAGCCGGACGAGCGTTCGGCCGCCGCCCGGTCGGCCATCGTGGCCTTCGGCACACCCAGCGCCGCGGCCGCGGCCTTGAGTGACAGCTGGGACGGCACCGGTAGCACCGCGACGGCCAGGCCCTTCGGCAGCGCGATCACCAACGTCTTGTAGACCTGCTCGGGATCGACCCCGTCATCGCCTGCCAGTTCGTTGACGGCCTCCTCGCCGAACGACTCGACAAGCGGGTCGTGGTGGTAGCGCAAAACCTCATGTGGGATGTCTGCGGCCAACAGCGCCGTGATGGCCGGGGTAGCTGCTCGCGCCACCGAATCAGCCTAACCAGGGAACACCAGGTCCATGTCCGCTGTTGTTGGGGGTGGTGTGGGCCACAACGCCCCAGCGAAGTAAAGATGTCGACGTCAACCTCTAGGATCGAAGAAGGGGGTACCCAGGTGCCAACAATGGCCATAGACGGCCCTGTACGTCCGGTGCAGTTACTCGACGTGATTGGTGGCGCCTCGAGCGAAGGGACGGTGTTCCCAAGGATGACCGACATCGACGGGTCGGCGCCGGAAACGTCAGCGCCGGTGAGAGCCGAGGAGTCCGACGCCGAACTCACCGCGCGGTTTGAGCGCGACGCGATACCGCTGCTCGACCAGCTCTACGGTGGCGCGCTGCGCATGACGCGCAACCCCGCCGACGCCGAAGACCTGCTGCAGGAAACCATGGTGAAGGCCTATGCCGGCTTCCGCTCGTTCCGTGAGGGCACCAACCTCAAGGCCTGGCTGTATCGGATTCTGACCAACACCTACATCAACAGCTACCGCAAGAAGCAGCGTCAGCCTGCGGAGTATCCGACTGAGGAGATCACCGATTGGCAGCTGGCGTCCAACGCCGAGCACTCCTCGACGGGGCTGCGCTCGGCCGAGGTCGAGGCGCTCGAGGCTCTTCCGGACAGCGAGATCAAGGAAGCCCTGCAGGCGCTGCCTGAGGAGTTCCGGATGGCGGTGTACTACGCCGACGTCGAGGGCTTCCCGTACAAGGAGATCGCCGAGATCATGAACACGCCCATCGGGACGGTGATGTCGCGGTTGCACCGCGGCAGGCGTCAGCTCCGCGAGTTGTTGGCCGATGTGGCCAAGGATCGTGGTTTCATTCGGGGACAGCTCGACACCCCCGAGGAGGTGTCGTCATGACCGACGACGAACGCTGGACCCCGCCGATCGGGCCGGTAGACCCGGAGCACCCCGAGTGTGCCGCGGTCATCGCCGAGGTGTGGACGCTGCTCGATGGCGAGTGCACCGCGGAAACCCGCGACAAGCTGCGGCATCATCTGGAGGAGTGCCCGACCTGCCTGCGTCATTACGGCGTGGAGGATCGGGTGAAGCGGCTCATCGCCGCCAAATGCGGTGGTGAGAAGGCGCCCCAGGGGCTCCGTGAGCGGCTGCGCATCGAGATCAGCCGCACCACCATCATTCGGCACTGAAACGGCGAAAGCGCCCCTTAGGAGTTGGGGCGCTTTCCGTGATTTGCCTTTGAATGTTTGCGGTCGCGTTTCTTGCGGCCTCGCTTGGCCATAGGTTCCTCCATCTGGTTGTACTTGCCTACCAGTGTCTCATGGCGCTGCGACTGCTCTGAGCCGCCGGGGCTGTGGTTCGATAGAGCCGCATGAAGCAGCCGAAAGGGGTGAAGATGGCCGAGGATGTTCGCGCCGAGATCGTGGCCAGTGTGCTCGAGGTCGTGGTGAACGAGGGCGATCAGATCGGCGAGGGCGACACCCTGGTGCTGCTGGAGTCGATGAAGATGGAGATCCCGGTGCTGGCCGAGGTGGCAGGCACGGTGAGCAAGGTGAGCGTGTCCGTTGGCGACGTCATCCAGGCCGGCGACCTCATCGCGGTGATCAGCTAAACCAACCTGTCCAGTTAGGCCCCGATGTCCACCCTCGGTGACATGCTCGCCGAGCACACGATGCTGCCCGGCAACGCCGTCGACCACCTGCACGCAGTGGTGGGCGAGTGGCAGCTGCTCGCCGACCTCTCCTTCGCGGACTACCTGATGTGGGTGCGCCGCGACGACGGGGCGCTGGTCTGTGTGGCGCAGTGCAGGCCCAACACCGCGCCGACGGTGTTGCTTACCGACGCGGTCGGAACGCTGGCCGGCGCCGCCGACATGCCATTGGTGACCGCAGCCTTCAAGTCGGGTGCGATCGGACGGGAAGCCGAAGAGGGACAACCGGATTCGGCCACAGACGGCGACATCTCGATGGAGGCCGTCCCGGTCCGCTACAACAGCAACGTCGTCGCCGTGCTGACCCACCAGACCGCGTTCGCGGCCCGCAAGGCCAGCCCGCTGGAGCGCGCGTACCTGGACTGCGCGGGAGACCTGCTGCACATGCTGTCCGAGGGCACCTTCCCCAACGTCGGCGACCTGCCGATCTCCCGGTCGAGCCCACGGGTCGGCGACGGGCTGATTCGCCTGGATGGGGCCGGCGTCATCGTATTCGCCAGCCCGAACGCGCTGTCGGCCTATCACCGCATGGGCCTGACCGCCGAGCTGGAGGGACAGAACCTGGTCGCCGTGACCAGACCGCTGATCTCCGACCCGTTCGAGGCACAGGAGCTCGCCGAACACGTCCGTGACTCGCTGCTCGGCGGTTCCAGCATGCGGATGGAAGTCGAGGCCGGCGGCGCGGCGGTGCTGCTGCGCACCTTGCCGTTGGTGGTGCGAGGCGAAGCGGCGGGTGCTGCCGTGCTCATTCGCGACGTAACGGAGATCAAGCGCCGCGACCGGGCGCTGTTGTCCAAGGACGCCACCATCCGCGAGATCCACCACCGGGTGAAGAACAACCTGCAGACCGTCGCCGCGCTACTGCGGCTGCAGGCTCGGCGCACCAACAACGCCGAGGGCCGCGAGGCCTTGATCGAGTCTGTGCGACGGGTGTCCTCGATCGCGCTCGTCCACGACGCGTTGTCGATGTCCGTCGACGAGGAGGTCAACCTCGATGACGTGGTGGACCGGATCCTGCCGATGATGAATGACGTTGCCACCGTTGACAGTCCGATCCGCATCAACCGCGTCGGTGACCTCGGCGTACTGGACGCCGACCGCGCCACCGCGCTTGTCATGGTGGTCACCGAACTGGTGCAGAACGCCATCGAGCACGCCTTTGACGGCGCCAACCCCGGCTGTGTGACCATCCGTGCGGAGCGGTCGGCGCGCTGGCTGGATGTGGTCGTTCACGACGACGGTCGCGGTCTGCCCGACGGATTCAGCCTCGAGAAGGCCGACCGGCTCGGTCTGCAGATCGTGCGGACGCTGGTGTCGGCGGAACTGGACGGTTCGCTGGGCATGCACGCCGCGCCCGACGGCGGCACCGACGTGGTGCTGCGGGTGCCGATCGGCAGGCGCGTGCGGCTGGCCCAGTAGTTTGGCCGTTTACGCGAATCTCCAAGCTTGCGCAATTCGGACAAATTGCAATTGCACAGAGTTACGGCCCCGACATTGGTCGGGGCCGCATCTGGTAGATCGCTGTGAGGCTAGACGCCGGTGCGGGCCTTGGTGCGGGCGTTGCGCCGCTTGAGGGCGCGCCGTTCGTCTTCGCTCATTCCACCCCACACGCCGGCGTCCTGGCCCGAATCCAAAGCCCAGGTCAGGCACTCCGTGGTGACCGGGCAGCGGTTACACACGAGCTTCGCGTCAGCGATTTGCGCGATGGCCGGACCACTGTTTCCCACCGGGAAGAACAGTTCCGGATCCTCGTCGCGACAGACCGCCTTGTGGCGCCAATCCATGTTGTCTAACTCCCTGTCTATGTGCGCAGCGAGGCGCACGAGCTTTTCTTCGGCTGTTAACGCGTGCAACAAATTGTTTCTGCACTGTTGCTTGCTTCTGATGCTGCCACAGGCTGAACATGTGTCAATACTCGCGAGTTAACAAGTGGGTAATGTCACTAACGAGGCCCGTTGGTTGAACCCTCATTCGTTTGTACTAGACTCGGGTGACTTGCGCCATAAATCAGCCCCGCTGATTTGCGTCTTTGCTGTTCAGCGAGTTTTTACTGACGGCGCGACCACCGCGAGAGCTTCCGGGACCGCCCGGAACGTGATGTCGTCCCGCAGCCCGAGGTAGTCGCCGTCGATCTGGCACGCCACCGGCGTGGCGCTCGTCACCCGCACCCAGGGCAGGTCGTCGTCGCGGATCAGGTGCCTGGCACGGATCTTGGGCTTCTTCGATAGCATCTGGCGGACCAGCCGCAGGTTGGCCCAGACGTTCATGCTGGTCGTGGCGAACACGCCAACACCCGTTTCGAAGGTCGTCGTCGGGTTTGTCCACACCGGCCTGGTGTTGGCGTAGGTCCACGGGCTGGAGTTCGACACGAACGCGAAGTGCACGCCGGACACGGGGTCCCGCTCGGGCAGATGCAGCGTCAACGACGGTTCGTTTCGGGCGTTGGCCAGCATTTCCCGTACCGCGACCCGGATGTAGCGCGACGCGGTGACCTTGCGGCCCTTGTCCCGCTGAGCCTCGACGGCCGCGACTACCTCGCCGTCGACGCCCATGCCTGCTGTGAAAACGCCCCAGCGCTCGCCGCAGTCCATCAGCCCGATACGCCGCCAGGATTTGGTCTTGCGGTACTCGCCGAGTAGGTCGATGAGCTGGTTGGTGGCCTCGATGGGATCGGGGGTGATGCCCAGCGCCCTTGCGAACACATTGGCCGATCCGCCCGGTACCACGCCGACGGCGGGCGCATCGGGGTGGGGATGCTGGCCGCATTCGCCGAGCACCCCGTTGACCACCTCGTTCACCGTTCCGTCGCCGCCGTGCACGATGATCAGGTCGACTCCGTCGGCGGCGGCTTGGCGGGCGATGTCGATGGCGTGACCGCGGGCGTCGGTGTGCGCGAGGGTCAGCTTGACCCGGCTCTCCAGCGCATGGGCGAGCAGGTCACGGGTGGCCGGGGTGGTCGACGTCGCGTTGGGGTTGACGATCAGCACGGCGCGCACGAGCCAAGAGCCTATGGGAAGCCATGGTCCATTACGGCGAGGACTGGTCGGTCGAGTACCACTCGTACACCCCGTCCTCGCGGGTTCGTCGCTCGATCAGTCCCTGCCACCGCAGGTAGGCCAGATGCGCGAGCGTCTCAGCCATCGCCAGGTTGCGTTGAGACTTCAAGAGGGCCTTGGCGACCTGAACTTCCGCGATCTCGCGAACGGTGCAAGGGCGGCTTCGGATCATCGCGTGGATGGCGTCGAGTCGCCGTTGTTTGTTACGTGTGATTGCATCAACGCGGCGCCGGCCGTCGGCGAATGCGCGGCCGTGCCCCGGCATCACCAGCGTCGGGTCGCGCTCGGCCACCAGCTTGAGAGAAGCCAAATAGCTGCGGAGGGGATCTCTGTCGAATCCACGCTCGAAGGTGACTGGCGGTGTGACGGCGGGTAGCAGGTGGTCACCGGAAAAGAGGAGTTTGTCGGTCGGCGACCACAAACAGATATGACCGAGTGAATGCCCGGGCGTATGGAGGACCTCCCACTGGCGTGTGCCGATCGAGAGGACTTCGCCGCCGTTGAGGCGGGTGGACGCTTCGACTACGGAATGGAGGTAAGGCAGCCAGGCGACGAGGGTGTCGGCGAATGCGGGCACCTCTTCCTTGGGCACCCCGTGGTCACTGTATGTATCGCGCTTTCGCGCCTGGGCGGTCTCAGGATGTCGGTACTTCTCGCAGTCAAGGTCTGTCATGGAGTGCATGAACAGCTTGGCGCCGGTCAGCTCCATCAATCGCCCGGCCATCCCGTAGTGGTCGATATGAGCGTGGGTGACGACGATCCGTGAGATGTCGTCGAGCACATAGCCACGCGCGTTGAGCGCGTGACGCAGCGTGGACAACCCGTCGTCGGGTTCGCCCGGATGCCACATGCCGCAGTCCACCAGGGTTACGGAGTCGCCGTCTTCGACGATGTAGACGTTGACGCTCTCGATGTGATTGATACCGATGGGCATCGTGGCCAACCCGATGCCGTCGGGTTGGATTTGACCACGCAGTTCTGGCGCCGTCGTCGTCGTCACCGTATTCGGCTCACTCATGCATCCGTTCGAGCAGCGTGAACCATATGGTGACCTCCACATCGAACACTGGCCCCGCATCGGTGAGGTCACCACTGATCTTGGTGACCTCGAAACGAGTGATCCCCTCGAGCGTGGTGTACGCCCGGTCTATGGCCTCGTGGATGGATGCTTCGATCGTGGGTCCCGATCCGGCGATGTTGATGGACTTCCGCACCGCCATCGTGTCCCCCTGAGTGGTAAAAGTTGTCGGCTCGCTGCCTCAATGGTGTCCTGCTGTTGACGCCCACGCCGGTTCCTTTCCGCTGATCGGGACAGGGCCGTGAGCCAGGGCTGCGTTGACGTCGCCTTGACGGCGCGCCGATGATGCCACCCATGGCGTTGGAGCTGAAGGTGGACACGGACGGGCACGAAGTTGGGTTCGATGCGGACCGGCTCGCGCGGATCGACCGACACTTCGCCCGGTACGTCGAGGAGGGTCAGCTGCCGGGCTGGCTGATCGTGGTCACCCGCCGCGGCAGGGTCGTGCACCTGTCCTCGTGCGGGCACGCCGATGTCGAGGCTGCGCGGCCGGTCGAAGTCGACACGCTGTGGCGCATTTTCTCGATGACCAAGCCGGTCACCTCCGTCGCAGCGATGATGCTCTTCGAAGAAGGCGCCTTCGACCTGACCGATCCGATCGCTCGTTGGTTGCCCGAGTTCGCCCAGCCGCAGGTCTATGTCAGGGGCTCCGCCCTCAACCCGCTCACCGAGCCTGCGATCGAACCGATCCGGTTGTGGCACCTGCTGACCCATACCTCGGGCCTGAGTTACGGGTTCCACCACGCACACCCGGTCGACGCGATGTACCGCGCGGCCGGCTTCGAATGGGGCACGCCGCCAGGACTTGATCTGGCTGGTTGCGTCGAGCAATGGGCACGGCTGCCGCTGGCGTTCCAGCCGGGCAGCGAATGGAACTATTCGGTCTCATCGGACGTGCTCGGCAGGCTCGTCGAAGTCGTGTCCGGGCAACCGCTCGATGATTTCTTCAGGGAGCGGATCTTTGCTCCTCTTGGCATGAACGACACGTCGTTCGGCACCGACGGGGAGGATCTCGCGGCGCTGTACGTCCCGCAGCCGGGGACGCGAAAGGCGGTGCGGGACGACGCGTTCGGCGCAGTCGGCCACGGGCGGCCGGACTGTTTGTCCGGCGGCGGCGGCTTGGTCTCCACCGCCGCCGACTACCATCGGTTTACCCAGTTCCTGTTGCGCCGAGGCGAGTTGGAGGGGGTGAGGTTGCTCAGCCCACGCACGGTCGCGTTGATGACGAGCAACCACCTTCCCGGCGACGTGGATCTCGAAGCCTTTGGGCGACCGCTGTTCGCGGAGATGCCCTTCAACGGCTTCGGGTTCGGGCTCGGCTTCTCGGTGCTGAGGGACGCGGTGAAGGCCAAGACGCTGTCGAGTCCCGGCGAGTTCGCTTGGGGCGGGGCGGCCAGCACTGCGTTCTGGGTCGATCCTGCCGAGGAGCTGACGGCGATGTTCTTCACCCAGCTGCTGCCCTCGAGCACCTATCCCATCCGCCAGCACCTCCGCCAACTCGTCTACCAGGCACTGGTGGCCACTGGGACATGACGGAGGGCACAGCTGGGTCCCAGCGTGACAGACAAGACAGCAATAAAATTCGCTAACGGGCGGTTCCTGTTGTCGAATGAAGCTCGGCGTTCTTGTCCAGCCTGGAAGGTTTCCCATGTTCACCGATACTGTGGCCGTGGTCGCGTCGATTGCCGTGTTGGCCGGCCTGTGCTTGGCGCTCTACGGATGGTTCAGGCTGTCGATAAACCGCTTCGACGGTGTGGTCGCCAAGGACGTGTTGGCCGTGTGGGATGCCAAGTTGGCGAAGCTGTCGGCGGACGACCGTGAACGGCTCCGCGCGCAGCCGCCTGCGGTGGTCTTGGAAGCCCTTGTTGCCCAGCCATCCCCGCGTGCGGGGCGTTTCCAATTGAGCTACATCCGGTGACTCGCCGCGGATGCGAGGACCTCGCGAGCCGCGTCCGCCGATACCTGCGCAGCGATGTCCACGCCGCGGGCCAGTAACTCGTCGGAGATCACCTCCACAGCCATGACCGCGGGCGTGACGCCGCGGCCGGCCAGGTGCCGCAGCAGACCCACGGTGTCGCCGTAGCCCTTCCCGGGCGGCAGCCGGTATCCGAGCGACTCCGCGCGTGGCGGCTCCATCGGCTCTGCCCGGACGTCGCACAGCTGCACCGAAATAATCCTTTCCGCAGGCACGGCATCGAGATCGGTGACCTGCTGTCCGGCGCGCGCCCAGTGCCAGCAGTCGACGATGAGCCCCGCGTTCGGCACTCCCTGCACAATGCGCCAGGCCGTCGCGAGGTTGGGGACGCCGCTGTAGGGCATGAACTCGAGCGCGACGGTCAGATCCTGGCCCGCGCGCTCACAAAGAGCGGCGAACTCCTCAGCCATGACGTCAAGCGGAAGCTTTTCCAGCAGCCCGGCGTTCACATGCTGCACGCCGAAGGTGCGCGCCATGTGGAAGACGGTTCGCTCCCTGGCTCGCTGTGCCTCGTCGCGGTCGGCTGCGGTGCCCCACCCGGTGAGGTACTCGACTTCGGCGATTCGCACCCCGTGCTGCTCGGCGATGGCCAGCATCGCGGCGTCGTCGAGGCCGGCGGCCCGGTAATTCTCGGCGCGTAGCCCGATGCCGTCGTATCCGGCGGCGGCAGCGGCGCGCACCCGCTCGCCGAACTCGACGTCGGCGCCGAGCGTGTAGGAGCTGATGACGAGCGGCGGTGTCGCGATTTCAGAAGAATTTCATCGTTGCGTCGAACGCCCTGGCGGCCGCTTCGCCGACATCGAGCTGCCTGAACTCGGGATAGCTCGATTCGATGCCGAAGGGGCCGATGTAGCCGATGGACGTGAGTGCCGAGACGAACCCGCGCACGTCGAGATCGCCCTCGCCCGGTAGCAGCCGAGTGTTCCTGGCGTTCCACAGGAAATTGTCGTGTACGCGTGGGCCGTCGTTCAGCTGCACGGCGACCACGGTAGTGACGTCTAGGTCAGCGATCGATTCAGTTGTTGATCCGGTGTTGTAGAAATGCCAGACATCGAGCAGATGTCCGGCGTTATGCGCGTCTGCGCGTGCCAGCAGAGCGCTCGCTGTCGGCACCGAGTTGATCGCCGACCATGCGAACGCCTCGACCGCGATGTTCAAGCCAACATCGGCGACTGCCTCAGCAGCGCTCTTAAGGCGCGCAGCGGCACCGCCGATATCCAGCGGATCGCCGGCGAAGTCACCCGAACTGAGATGATCACCACCGCCGGTGGATGCAGCCAGCTCCCGCACCTTCGTCAGGGTTGACTGGACAGTCGATTCGGCTCCGGGAGGGGTCCAGCCGGCGAAGAATTCGATCTCACCGAGCTCGAGGCCGTTGTCGGACAGAATGTCGGCCACGTCGGTGGACTCGAGGGTCTTGAGATCGTTGAGGTGGATACCGATCCGTGCGAATCCCGCTGCCGATGCTGCTTCGCACCGCTGCCTGAATGTGAACCTGGGCGGTTGCGTGAATCCGGCTCCGGCGAGGGTGATGTAGCTGGCCGTGAGTGTCGGGGTGCTCATCGCTTCGTCCTACTCGGTGGACCGGGCGCCGGCCTTTGCCGAGCTGAACCAGTCGCTTGACTTGCTTGAACTGTCCGCCCTATCACCCACATACTCAAGGCGTGAGTTCCACAGAGCGGAACACCTCGCGACAGAGCGACGACTCGTCGACATCGGTGGTTCGCCGGCTCGCAGCCGTCCTTGACTCATTCCTCGCCCGAGATGTCTATCTGGGTGTCAACGAAATCGCACGTCGGACCGACCTACCGAAATCGACGGTGTCCCGACTGGTCAAGGACATGCAAGAAGCGGGTTTCCTCGAGCGCAAAGACCAAAAGGTCGGGCTGGGTTTGCAGATGTTCGAATGGGGACAGCGCGCCTCCCGACGGCGTTCGGTTCGTGAGGTGGCGCTACCGTTCATGGCCGACCTGCGTGCGGCGACACGTCAGACGATCCACCTGGCTGTTTTGGACGGCACCGAGGTGGTCTACGTGGAAATACTGCATCGCGAGGACGCCCCACGGCTGCCGTCGAGGGTCGGCGGCCGGCTGCCCGCACATGCAACCGGAGTCGGAAAGGCGCTGCTGTCTGCGTCGGATCCCGATGTGATTGATCGCGCGATCGCCGCGGGGCTGGTGGCCGTGGGACCCAGGACGATTCGGAATCCTGATGTGCTGAGACAGCAGTTGCGACGCGCGGCAGTCAACGGCATCGCCTACGAACATGAGGAAGCCGCACCCGGTGTCGTGTGTGTCGCAAGCGCCGTGCTCGACTCCGACGATGTTCCTGTCGCGGCGATTTCGGCATCGGGGTGGGCGGGAAAGGTCGATATCCGTCGAGTGGGGCCAGCCGTCCACACCGCTGCCCTGAGTGCGTCCCGCGTGCTGGCGAGTCGAGTGTCCTGAGAACGGCGGCGGTACCCGAAGGCGGGGCCGGTTCTGCCCAGCGGGACGACGGGCCGAACCGGGCCACGCCGCCAACCGGGCGGGCCGCAAAGTGCTAAGACGGAGAGGGTGCCAGCGGGCATCTGGGAGGTCGGCATGGACGTCCGCTTCGTTTCGCCAGCCGGAGTCGAGTTGTTCGACGCCGAGGAGCTGCCTGCGCTGCTGGCCCGGACCGACGGACTCGTCTGGGTGGACGTGCCGGTGTGGGACGAGCAGGCCGATCAGACGCTGAGGACGACGTTCGGGTTCCATCCGCTCGCGATTCGGGACTCGGCGAATCGGAATCAGGTGCCCAAGATCCATCGCTACGACGATCATCTTTTCCTGGTGCTGCACGCCCCGCAGCCCGGCGCCGGCGGCCATGTGCACTATGTCGAGCTCGACCAGTTCATCGGCGATCGCTACCTTGTCACCGTCCACGGCCCGCTCAATCCCGCGGTCGACCAAGCAGCGGCGATGGTCGAAGTGGACGTGGTGCTCGGCAGGCTCAAGAGTGGAAAGCTCAAGCCGGACAAGGCATTCGAGCTCTCTTACGCGCTGCTCACCGCATTAACCGGACGCCTGCGCACGTACACTGCGGAGCTGACCAAGGACGTCTGGATGCTCGAGCAGCGCGTCACCGGTGACCATCTCGGCGATCCGGAATCGTTTCTCGACGAGATGTTCCGGGCGCGGCACGGTCTGCTGACGGTCAGCACGATGTCCGCGCTGAGCCGCGAGGTGTACAGCCGGATGGCGACTATCACGGCTTGCGGCCCTGGCCACGGGCAATCGCTGCTGCTGGACGCTGTCGATCAGTTCCACCATCTCTCGGTGATGGCGGATACCCAGAAGTCATATCTGCACGGAACGATTGAGTTCTACCAGGCGCGGACCAACACCAAGATGACCATCGCCGCCGAGCGACTTGCGGTGATCGCGGCTGTTACCCTGCCGATCACGGCACTGTCCTCCGTACTGGGCATGAACCTGATCGTCAACGGTGAGACTCTGTGGCTACCGTTGGTCGTCACACTGGCCGTCATGCTGGCGATGTCGACGATGCTGCTGGTCTGGGCAAAGCGCAAGGGTTGGTTCTAGCCGATGAGCTAATCTCACGGCGTGGATCAAGATAGACCACAGAGTCTGCTCGGTGCGATCATTCGCGAACAGCGCGAGCTTGCCGCGCTGCCCATGCGCCAGCTGGCCAAATCTGTCGGGATCTCCAATCCGTACCTGTCGCAGATCGAACGGGGACTGAGGGCGGTGGTCAGTGGTGCGGGCGGAACTCGGTGGCGAGTTGTCGGGAGAGACTGTGACACGCAACCGACAATGCGCCTGGCGGCCGGTTTCAACTCGCGGCCGAGATCTCCTACGGCGAGTTCGATGGATGCCGCGATGCGACCTCCGCGGTAGAAGATCGGCATCGCGATGGCCGTCTTGTCGCACTCGAATTCATTTCGCGATGTGGCGATCTGCGTCAACCTGATGACCGAGAGTTTCTGGCGTAATACCTCGGGTGAGGTGATGGTGTGCGGTGTGAACGCGGGTAGCCCGGCCGCGATGACGCGGTCAAGGACCCCAGGTGGGGAGAAGGCGAGCACCGCCTTGCCCGCCGCGGTCGCGTGCGCGGGTATGACGGCATGAGTCAGGCCTTCGGCATTAACGTGTTCGGAGAACCGGCCGGTATGCGGCTGCAAGGTCAGCACATCTGATCCGCGCAGAACGCCGAGACGCACCTCGTTGCGGGTTGCCCTCGACAGTTCGTGCAGCACCGGCAGGGCGTGCATCACTGTTTGGGTATAGGTGCAGACTTCGGATTCGGAGTATTCACTGGCGATCATCCGCAACGGCAGACCGATTCGGTAGCTGCGTTCCTCGGTTCGTTCGAGGAGACGCCACGCGACGAGTTCTGATGCCAGGCGGTGCGCGGTGGACGTCGGCAGGTTTGCGCAGCACGCGATCTCGGTCAACGTGTGCACGCCGTCATCGGCGAATGCCATCAGGATCGCGGTGACCTTGTTGGTAACGGATCGTCCGGGGTCGGTCGAATTTCCCGCCATGCCAACCTCGTTTCTCCGAGACGAGGTTCGCAGTCGAAGGTGGGAATGCCTCGTAATCGCTCCCGCTGTCTGAAAGCGCCCCGAAAACGAGCCTACCTCCGACAGCGTAATAATGGGCTTACCGGCGGCGGGCGCGCTCGGACTCCCACGCCCGTGCGTAGAGGCCGCCGGCGAGAACCAACTGGTCGTGCCTGCCCCGCTCCGCCACGCCGCCGTCCCTCAAAACGATTATCTCGTCGACGAGGTCGAGGCCCGACAGCCTGTGGGTTATCAACACGGTCGCGCGATCGGCGGTCGCCTTGAGGATGTCCCGCACGAGCGCGTCGGCGGTGGGCTGGTCGAGATTGGCGGTGGGTTCGTCGAAGACGATCGCCGGGAAGTCGGCCAACAGCGCCCGCGCCACCGATATCCGCCGACGTTCTCCCGCAGACAGTCGATGGCCGCCCTCCCCGACGTGGGTGTCCAAGCCGTCGGGCAACTGCTCGACCCAGTCGAGCAGGCGGACACGCCGGAGGGTGTCGCGCAATTCATCCTCGTCGCAGTTCGGCCGGGCAAGGCGAAGATTCTCCCGGATGGTCGAATCGAATATGTGGGCATCCTGCGCGCAGAGGCCGACGATTCGGCGGACCTCGTCGCCCGGAATATCTCGAACATCCACTCCGCCAAGGTGATAGGAGCCCACGTTCAGCTCGATAAAGCGCAGCAGTATCGCCGACAACGTGGTCTTTCCCGATCCGCTCGCGCCAACCACCGCCAGGGTTCGCCCTGGCATGAGTTCAAGGTCGACCCCGGTGACCGCGGCGGGTGCCGAGGAATGCGTGTTGGGCCAACGCCCGCCTGCGCGTTGCAACGTAATCGGCCAGATATTCGCACCGCCCCACCGTCGAACGTTGGTGGGATCGGTCACCGGGACGGGCGTCTCCATGAGCTCGAGGACCCGCTCAGCGCTCTGTCGGGAGCGGCGATACGCGAGCGCCGAGGCCGGAAGGATCTGAACGGCCTCGAAGGCCGCAAGCGGAATCAAGACGATGGCCGCAAGCATCACGCCGCCCATCGCGCCATCTCGTACCGCCGACGTGCCAAGGGAGAGCGCGCCCCAGACCGCTGCCGCCTGCGCAGACGACGGCAAGACCCGCACCGACACCTGCGGCCAGCGCCGATGACCGCGCGATCCGTGTCAAACCGGCATCGAGTGACGTGAGTTCGGCCATGTGCTGCGGAGCAGCACCGTAAGCGACGAGATCGGACCTCGCGGTCAGCAGCGTGACGACACCTGCTGACAGTTCTGCCCGAGCTTCGGCCAGGCGGGCCTCGGCGCGCCGGTTGGCCCAAGACGTCACGGCCGGCACTGCGACGAATGCGACCGCGAGCGACGCAGCAAGGACAGCGGCCGACAAGGGAAGCAAGGTAGCGACGACACCGACAGCCAAAGCGGCGCCTCCGGCGGCGACGATGATCGGCTGCAGCACCCGCAGCGGCAGGTCCTGCAGTCCGTCGACGTCGGAAACCATCCGCGAAAGGAGATCGCCGCGGTGATACACAGGCAGGGCACCCGGCGAGAGCGGCTCCAGTGCAGAGACGAAACGCGTCCGGATATTGGCGAGCATCCGGAAGGCGACATCGTGGGAGACGAGGCGATCCAGATAGCGCAGGGTCGCCTTGGCCAGGGCGAAGACCCGAACGCCCACGATCGCCACCGTGAGCGCGGCAATATGTGGATGCAACGACGCTGCGCTGATGAGCCAGGCAGCGCTGGCGATGAGTCCGACACCGCTGCCGACGGCCAGCACACCGACGCCACACGCGATGAGGAACCGCTTCCGTCGCAGGAGCGGCCAAGCTCAGCAGCCTCCTCATAACAGCGCTGCGTTGGTCAGGGGTAGCCCCTCGGAGATGCCCGCGCCGACCTCGCACGATCCGATCGGCGAAGTCGATCGCAGCGGGACGGTGCGCAACCATCAGCACGAAACGGCCGGCACTCAATTGGCGTATCGCAGCAAGGATGCGCTGTTCCGTCGGCGCGTCGAGATGCGCAGTGGGCTCGTCCAGCAGAAGGAGACTCGCTCCGCGCCTAGATGATTGATTCCAAGGGTCAGTGGTCGTATGCGGTCAGTGATCGCAGGATTGGCTGGTCGGTTCTGTCGTTGTGCCAGATGGCGGCGGTGAGGGCAAGGATGCGTTGTAGGACGCGTGCGGCGACTCCGCGATGGTGCGACCTCCGTGGCGTTCGAGGTCGAGGTGGGTCTTGAGAGTGTTGTTGACCGATTCGATGACCTGCCGCAGTGGCTTGAAGAAGCGTTGTCCCGCAAGGGGTTTCTCTCCCTTGCGGCAGGGCGGAGTAGCTTGATGCCGGCGTCGGCCAGGTGGCTTCGAATTGGCTGCCGTAGTAGTTCTTGTCGGCCATCAACGTCGGTTCGGGATGGTGGCGAGCAGGTGGGGGTCGGCGTCGAGCATCCCGAGCAGAATTTCGCGTTCGTCGGCCTTGGCGCCGGTCAGCGCAACGCCACCGGCAGCCCCGACAGGCGCATACCAGGTGCAGGCGCAGTCCCCAGAAGAAGCGCGAGTGCGACGCGCAGTACCCATACTCGGCCCACCCGGCCAGATCGGAGCGTTTCGCGGTCTCACGCGAGCGCCCGCACTCGACCGGAGTCGAGTCGACCACCCACACATCGTCGGTGCACCGCGAGGTGCACGCAACCAGATGCGCGATCACCGCGCGCAGCGTCGGCGTCGCCGCGCGCACGCGCTTGTTGTAGCCCGATTGTGTTGGCAGATAAGGAAACAGCCCGTGCAGACGGCTGTTCGCATAGCGCAGCCACCTGGCCTCGGAGGTGAACCCGAGCAGTGCTTGCAGCACGACCAGGGTGACCAGTTCGGCGTCATCAGGCGCGGGTGATCCCGACGTTCGGACGCCACGGCCGATGCTGCGGATTGTCGGTCAGAAATCATCGTGTCACGTACAGTGCGGTAGCGAGGGTGTCCAGGTCAGCGTCCACGAGAGTCTCCAAGGCTTGAAAGTGCGGTAACAACGCCAATCCTGGGCACCCTCACCTCTAATTCACAGCAGCCACACCAGTAACACCCCTTGAATTACTCATCTGTGCGCAGGAAGCAACGGGCGAGGGCGACCCGTTGGCGTTCTCCAGCGGAGAGGTCGACACCGTTCTGGGCGATGCGCCTGCGAGGGTCCAGGCCTTCACACGCGGCCTGCGCCATGGCTGATGCAACATCGTCGTCAGTGGCGTCGGCTGCGCCGAGTGCAACGTTGCCCGCGACCGTGTCCGCCACCAGTGTTGGCCGTTGCGGCATCCACGCAATGTGGCCGAGCCAGCTTTGCCGCTCGGCTTCAGCTATCGAGATGTCGTCCGCCCAGACCGTGCCTGCGCTCGGTTCGACGAAGCCGAGCATCACGCCGAGCAGTGTGGACTTGCCGCAGCCGCTGGGGCCGACCAGCGCGACGACTTCGCTCCTGCCCAGCCCGAAAGAGGTTGGTGCAGGCGCGCAGAGCAGCACCGTCGCCGCGCCGGACACTGACATCTTGCACGGCAACGAACTCGGCACGTGCGCGCATCGCGTGGGTGGCGCGAGGCGGGGCGGGATCATCGAGGAGGTCCAGGATCCTCCCGCTCACCGACCGGCCCTCGGCGGCGGCGTGATAGCTGGCGCCGAGCGTGCGCAGTGGCTGGAAGGCTTCTGGGGCGAGCAGCAGGACGATCAGCGCGACCTCCAACTCGATGCTGCCGCCGATGAGACGCAGCCCGACCTGGACGGCCACGATGGCCACCGACAGGCTCGCAAACAGTTCGAGCACGAACGACGAGAGAAACGACAGCCGCAGCACGCCCATGGTGGTTCGGCGATACTCGTCCGTCACCGATTGCACAGCCCGGCGCTGCGCGCGCGCTCGTCCGAATACCCGAAGAGTCGTCAGGCCGTCGACGACGTCAAGGAAATGATTGGACATGCGCTCCAGGGTTCGCCACTGATCGTCGGTGCGGCGCTGGGCCGACTGTCCGGCGAGCACCATGAAGAGCAGGACTATGGGGAGGGTCAGCAGTAGCACCACCCCTGAGATCCAGTCCGTCGCCCAGACCACCACGACGAACAGAGGCGAGATGATCGCGGTCAGCACCACTTGTGGCAGATAGCGCGCGAAGTACGGGTCGAGCGCATCCACCCCGCGGGTGGCCAGTTGCGTGATCTCTCCGGTCCGATGGTCGGAAAGCCACGACGGGCCGGCGTCGATGACGCGGTGCATCAGGCCTTGCCGCAGTTGCGATTTCACATCTGCAGATGCCCGCGCCGCTGCGGTCTCCTGCAGATACGCCAGCGCGGCTCGCATCACCGTCAGGGCGGCCAGCAGGACCAGCAGCTTACTGATGTCGTGAAAGTCTGCGCCGCCCAGAAAGACTCGGCTGATGCCGACGGCGAGTGTCACGGCTTGTCCCAGCACACATGCTGCGATGGCAAGCCCGATCACAACGCACACCAGTAACAGTCCTGAACTGGAGCGCGCGCGTCGAAGCAGGCGTGGGTCGATCGCACGCATTATGGCGATCGGTTGCCGCCCGTGGCGGCGCCGTGCTGGGGGATCAGCGGGATGTGGTCTCGACTCAACCGTTTGCGGAACACCCAGTAGCTCCATGCCTGGTAAGCCAGGACGAAAGGAACGACAAGAAGAGCGACCCAGCTCATCAACATCAGTGTGTACGGCGACGAACTTGCGTTCGCGATTGTCAGGTTGTTGGCGGGGTCCGATCGTCGACGGCACCACGTTCGGGTACAGCAGCGAAAAGTATGTCGCGACCAGCAGGACGATGGCGCAGGCCGTGAGGAAGAAGGCGACGCCGTCGCGGCCGCGCGCATTCGCCACTGCTGCGCCGGCCGCGCCGGCGACGACAGCGATCGCGAGTATCGCCGACCTCGCATCGCCGTCCGAGGCGATGCTCCAGCTCAAGAACGCCGCCGAGAGAACCACTGTGACGACGGCGAGTCGGGACCCGAGTTCCCGGGCGTCGTGCCGAATGCCGCCGCTGGTCTTCAGCGTGAGAAAGATCGCTCCGTGCGTAACGAACATCGAGAGCACGACCAGACCGCCGAGCATCGCGTAGGGCGAGAAGACATCGAGAATTCCGCCGGTGTAGTCACCTCGGGCATCAATGGGTAGGCCCCGCACCAGGTTTGCAAAGAACGCGCCCCAGAGAAAGGGGACGACGATCGAACCGAGGACGATGCAGCGATCCCATCGGCGCCGCCACTGCGCGTCGTCTTTCTTTCCACGGAACTCGAACGCGAGACCCCGCGCGATCAACGCCCCGAGGATGACGAGCAGGGGCAGGTAGTAGGCGCTGAAGGCGGTGGCATACCAGGCCGGGAATGCCGCGAACATGGCCCCCGCGGCGAGCACCAGCCACGTTTCGTTGGCATCCCAGACTGGGCCGATCGTGTTGATCATGACCCGTCGGCCGATGTCGTCCTTGCCGAGGACAGGAAGCAGTGCCCCGACCCCGAAATCGAATCCCTCGAGCATGAAATACGAGGCGAACATGAAGCCGATCAGTAGGAACCAGAATTCAGGCAATGTCACGGCGCGGTCCTAGTAGGCGAAGGTCAGTTGCTGGGTCTGCGTTTCGGCCTCCGAGGTCGCAGCGGGGTCGTCAGGCGGGGGTCCGGCCTTCGCGTACCGAAAAATGAGGCGCAGCGCGATGGTGGCGATGACGAGGTACAGGATTGCGAACACGACCAGGGAGGTGATCACCTGCCACGCGGGAACCGATGGCGACAACGCCTCGCGCGTCAGCATTTCGCCGAACACCGCCCACGGCTGACGGCCCATTTCGGTGAAAATCCAGCCGAAGCTATTCGCCAGAATGGCGAGCGGTGTGCTCCACACCAACGCACGCCAGAACCAGCGATTCTCCGGAAGCCTGCCGCGTCGGGTGAGCCAGATGCCGAGAAGCGCCAACGCCGTGGCCACGCCGCCTAATCCGATCATGTACCGGAAGCTCCAGTAGGTCGTCGGGACATGCGGCGTGTAGTCGCCGGGCCCGAACCGCTGCTCGTATTCGGCTTGCAGGTCGTTGAGGCCCTCGACTCTCGCGTGAATGTCGCCTTCGGCGAGAAAGGAAAGCAGAAACGGCAGGCGCACGGAGAAGACCTCCCGCGTCGCATCCCGGGTTCCGATGGTGAAGAGCGAAAACGACGCGTCCGACTTCGAGTCCCAGAGGGCTTCCGCGGCGGCCATTTTCATCGGCTGAACTTCAGTCATCACCTTGCCCTGCATGTCGCCGGTGATGGTGGTGCCGATGCCGGCCGCCAGTGCCATGAACAATCCGAAGCGCAGTGAAGCGCGCATGACCTCGACGTGCTGTCGTCGCGCGAGGTGCCACGCCGCGATCCCGATGATGACGGCAGCACCGGCGAGCAATGCGCCCATGAGAATATGCGGATAGGCAACCACGGCAACAGGATTGGTCAACACGGCCCCGATGTCGGTCAGCTCCGCTCGTCCGGATTTCGCATTGTAGGTGAATCCGACGGGATTCTGCATCCACGAGTTTGCCGTGAGGATGAAGTACGCAGAGAGGTTGGTGCCGATAGCTACGCACCAAATGCAGGCCAGGTGAAGGCCTTTGGGCAGTCGATCCCAACCGAAGATCCACAGCCCGATGAATGTTGCCTCCAGGAAGAAGGCAAGCAATGCCTCCATGGCAAGTGGCGCGCCAAAGACATCGCCGACAAACCTTGAATACTCACTCCAATTCATCCCGAACTCGAACTCCAGGACGATACCTGTCACGACGCCAACCGCGAAGCAGATCAGAAAGGGTTTGCTCCAAAACTTCACCATTTTCAGGTATTTCGGCTTGCCTGTGCGGTACCACGCGGTCTGCATGATCGCGAGATACAAGGCCAGGCTGATCGATACCGGTACGAAGAAGAAGTGGTAGAGCGTCGTCAATCCGAACTGCAGTCGGGCGAAGAGCAGGCCGTCCATCGCCGTTACCGGCGATGCTTCGCGGCACGGACCGCGGGTTGCGCCGAGGGCTGGGAAGCGAGCAGGGAATCCGCCGTGCGCCACAGGATCGCCTCGGTGTCCCCGGCACCGAGACCGAGCGAAAGAACAGTCGCCACCGGGTCGGTGTCGCCCAGTTCGAAGGGGTGGTCGGTACCGAGGAGGATGCGGTCGGCGCCCATGTCGGAGACGAGATGAAACAGCAGCGTTGCATCGAAAACCGCGGTGTCGTAGTACAACCGCTTGCAGAATTGACTCGGCGGGATCTTGGTGGTGTGGGCCACCTCCTTGCGCTCCCAGCCGAGGTCCAGGCGACCTCGCAACCATGGCAGGCAGCCGCCGCCGTGTGCCAGGCACATGTTCAAGTCGAAGCGTTCGAACACCCGGCCGTAGATCATCCTCGCGATGCTCAGTGCCGTTTCCATCGGGTAGCCAACGAGCTGGGGGAGCCAGTAATCGTGCTGTCGGTGGACGTCGGGGACCCCACTCGGGTGGACGAACACGAACGCGTTGCGCTCGGCCAGCAGGGCCCAAAGGTCGTCGTTCACAGGGTCATCGAGCTCTTTGCCACCGCCGCGAGTGCCGATGGCAACACCCGGGAAACCCAGGTCGTCGAGACAGCGTCGAGCCTCGTTCGCTGCGTCGGGGAATCCGAGCGGAATCGACCCGAGACCGCACAACCGTCCGGCGCCGTCTGCGACGTAGCCGGCGAGTTCGTCGTTGCCCCGCGTGATGGTCGAGGTCGCCAGTCGCCTGTCTTCAGAGTTGGAGCAATAAAGGAATGGCGGCATGGACACTGCATGGGCCCAAATTCCCATGTCGTCCATCTCCAGCAGCCGAGTGCGTGGGTCGTACTGGGACCGGGCGAGCGGGAGCGGCGCATTCTTGCCGACTCCACTGACCGCTGGATCGAGCAGGACGACGCCGTCCTCGATCGCAGACAGATCCGACAGGCCGTCGCGCGCGAGCGATTCGAGTAGCCCGAGGGGCATCGCATGGTTGTGCACGTCGATTGCCTTCGTGCGGGCGTCGCCCGCGTCGGCGGGCCAGCCGTCATTGGACTCTTTCGCGTCCATCCAATTCCTCCGCGTCGTCTGGGTCGATCTCCATGTTGGCCGCTACGAGCACGCCGTAGCCACGCCTTCTTGCTGGATGGAACTTCCGCGTCGAGACCTACCGTCACCTCACAGCCGCATGCAACACTCCGCTTGAGTGGTTGTCCGGACGCAGGTTGTCACGACGTGCGCAGTTGGCAACGCCGACAACGGAAACTAATCAAGGAGGATGCAATGACCCAGACGTCGAAAGCCACCCCGGATGTCGAGGCGGCCGTCGAGCGAATCAAGCAGACGAGCGAGCGCGTGCTGGCGTTGAGCAAAGAAAATGGTCTCGTCTGGCTGGAGGCGTACGAGAAGATGCTGAACGGCGTGCTGAAGCTCGAGGAGGACACCGCCAAGGAGCTGGGCCCCGACTGGGTCGAGACACTTGTGTCAACGCAAGCCGACCTCATGCGAGAGACTTCTCAGGCATACCTCGGCGCTGTCAAAGATCGACTGAAGTAGTCCCTGCGCGCCGGCCGACCGAGTACACGAAGCGCGGCGACCTATATTGAAGCCATAGCGATCACGTCGAGGCCGGTTGCGGTGCCCTGTACCACGGGACGCCCCGCACGGGGCTGACCGACAGGGCGGCGTCCTTTCGCCCCGCCGCTGAGTTCGCGGGACAGCCCTCCACAAGCCAGCGCCAGAGCAGGGGAGACGCGGGCGCGATCGCTCTGCGGATCTTTCAGCTGAACCTCAATTGCGGCCAGCACTTTACCGTCGGCGAACACCGGCATGGCGACGCAATGATTTCCAACTTCTAATTCACCCGACGAAACGGCGACATGCGCCCGGCGAATTGCACTGAGGTTGTGCCGGAACTTCTCTGGCGCCACGATTGTGTATCGGGTGAACTGCGCGAGACCCTTCACGAGTAGACCGTCAGTTATCCGCGTTGGCGAGAACGCCAAGAGGACCTTGCCGAGGGCTGTCGCGTGCGCGGGTAGCGTCGCGGCGAGGTCAAAACTCGTCACCGGGTAGTGTGGTCGCTTCTCCACGTAGCGGACCTCGTTGCCCGACAGCACGCCGAGGCGGGTGGGCCGGTCAATCGCGCCGGACAGGTCGTCGAGGACGCACGAGGCGCGTTCGGTCAGGGTGGGCGCGCCCCACTCGGACGTTCCGATTCCGCGGAGCGGCAAACCCACGTGGTAGTGACCGTCCTCGTCTCGTTCGAGTAGATCCCGACTCGCCAGCTCGACCGCGAGACGGTGCGCCGTGGAGACGGGGAGTCCGGCCAGGCGGGCGATATCGGTCAACGACCGCTGGTCGCAATCGGTGAATGTGAGAAGAATTGCGGCGACCCTGCTGGTTACCGACTGACCCGGCTCCGTCGAGTTCCCTGCCACGTGAGGCCCCTTTCTTATCCCATTTTCTTATCCACAATCCAGAGAATGCAAACGTGGCTGAAACACTCCAAGACATTCGTCACTATGTCACGCAACCTGTCCCGCCTAGCGGGATTGGCCGTGTTGCCCAGACGCCAACGCGGACGCGGCGGCCCACGAGATCGACGAATAGTCCGTTGGGCCCGATCGGGAGCTTTACGTCCACCCTCGGGCAGCGCTCTCGCTGGATGGAAAGAGCGTCGTTGGTGCTGGCCACTCCACCCCTGCGGGTGTTTGACTCGCGACAGCGCCGACCGTGCGCCTCGAGGCTTAGCAACTGAAGAAGGATCAAATCAATGAGTGTTGATGCCGCACCGGGTGACACGCGGCAGCCGCTCGTGATCGAGGGCCTCGTCGGGCTACGCGAGCGAGTTGGCACGGTGCTCGGCGTCAGCGACTGGGTCGAGACGACGCAGGAGAACGTCGACACGTTCGCCAAACTCACGGGTGACGAGCAGTACATCCACGTCGACCCCAAACGCGCGGCGACCGGCCCATTCGGGACCACAGTTCAGCACGGGTTCCTGACCCTGGGGACGGCCACCGGCCTGCTCTGGTCGGTGTGCGTGGTCGAGGGATTCAACGTGATCCTGAACTACGGGCTCAACAAAGTGCGTTTCCCTGCGCCGCTGAAGGTGGGTTCACGCAGCCGGATGCACGTCGAGTTGACCGAGGTGAACGAGTTGGAGGGCGGCGCAGAAGCCGTTTATCGCCTGAAGTATGAAGTCGAGGACTCGGCCAAGCCGTGCTGCGTCGCCGACCTGGTGTTCCGCTATTACACCTGACCGCGTTCGTACCGCCGGGCAGGACATTCAGAAGAAGATCTGTTACGGAAGAGATAAACATGACAGCAACGGCGAAGCCTGAGATCGGCGCCACCGCCACCGCCAACGGAATCCAGACGAATTACCTCGAGGACGGGTCTGGTGAGGAAACCGTGTTGTTGATCCACGGTTCGGGCCCTGGAGTGACGTCGTACGCGAACTGGCGTCTCGTGATCCCCGCCCTGGCAACGAAATTCCGCGTCATCGCACCGGACATGGTCGGGTTCGGATTCTCCGAACGGCCAGAGAAGATCGACTATTCCGTGCAGACGTGGGCAGATCAGGTCGTCGGCCTGATGGACACGCTCGGAATCGAGAAGACCAGCCTGGTCGGAAATAGTTTCGGCGGAGCGATCGCGCTCCGCATAGCGACGCAGCATCCCGAACGGATCGACAAGCTGGTGTTGATGGGCAGCATGGGGGTGCCATTCCCGATCACGGACGGCCTCGAGCGGGTGTGGGGGTACGAGGCGTCGTTCGAGAACATGCGCAAGGTGCTCGACGTGTTCGCCTATTCGCGTGAACTGGTGAACGACGAGCTTGCCCAAGTGCGCTACGAAGGCAGCATTCAGCCGGGATTCCAGGAATCGTTCTCGTCGATGTTTCCGGCGCCACGCCAGCGATGGGTCGAGGCGATGTGCACCCCGGATGACGACATTCGACGGCTTCCACACCGCACACTCATCATTCATGGTCGCGAGGACCAGGTGATACCGGTCCAGACGTCACTTCGGTTGATGGAGCTCATCGACAACGCCGACCTGTCCGTCTATTCACATTGCGGGCACTGGTCGATGATCGAGCGCAACGCCGACTTCAACCGCAGCCTGCTCGAGTTCCTGTCGGACTGAAAGCCGGACGAAACGATGGCGACCTCAACCGAATCCAAGCCCCAGTCAGCCGACGACGCGCTGGCCGCACGCGACCCGAAGCTGCTCGTGCGGATCTACGAGATGATGGTTCTGACCAGAGCAGTCGAGGACCGAATGGTCGCGATGTACAAGAGCGGTGATCTGCTCGGCTCGTTGTATACCGGTCACTGGCACGAAGCGATCTCGGTCGGGTCCGCGGCGGCCCTGGGCGACGGCGACTACATGGCGCCAATCCATCGTGACCTCGGTGCGCATCTGTGCCGGGGGATGGAACCGTGGCAGGTGATGGCCAGCTTCATGGGCAAGGCCACCTCGCCCACGGGTGGCCGGGACGGCACGTTGCATTACGGTCGTCTCGATCTGGGTATCTACAACCTGCCCAGCCACATTCCGGCCAACTTTCCCGTCGCGACCGGAATGGCGTTTGCGGCCAAGTACCGGGGCGAGGATCGGGTGTGCCTGGCATTCTGCGGCGACGGGTCAACCTCGCGCGGAGACTTCCACGAGGCACTGAACATGGCCGGGGCGTTGACATTGCCGTGCATATTCGTGATCGAGAACAATCAGTTCGCCTACTCCACCCCGGTCAGCATGCAGACTGCGTCGCAAGACTTCGCAGGAAAGGCCGCGGCTTACGGATTTCCCGGTGTGAAGGTGGACGGCACGGACGCACTTGCGGTCTACGACGCGGTGAACGAAGCCGTCACGAGAGCCCGGAAGGGTGAAGGACCGTCCATGGTCGAGGCCGTGACGATGCGCATGCACGGGCACGCCGAGCACGACCCCGCGGACTACGTGCCGCGCGAGATGTTCGAGGAGTGGCGGAAGAAAGATCCCGTCGAACTCTTCGAGCGACGGCTGGTGGACGGCGGTGTGCTCAGCGACGCCACCGCGAAAGAGACCCGGGAAAAAGCTCGCCAGCATGCGATCGACGCGCGTCGCAAGGCGCTCGCCGACCCGATGCCGGACGGGAGCACGGTCGAGGAGGGTGTCTATGCCGACTAAGACCGACACAGACGGGGTCACCTATCTCGAGGCCATCGGGCAGGCGATGATGTCGGAGATGGAGGCCGACCCCGACGTCTTTCTGATCGGCGAAGACGTCGGCCAGTTCGGCGGCGCATTCAAGGTGACCAAGGGCTTCCTCGAGAAATTCGGGCCACGACGCGTGGTCGACACGCCGATCGCCGAAACGGGATTCACCGGTCTGGCAGCAGGAGCCGCGCTCGTCGGCTTGCGTCCGATTGTCGAGTATCAATTCGCCGACTTCATCTCGTGCGCGTTCGACCCGATCATCAACGTGCTGGCGAGGCACCATTACCGCACCGGTGACGCGATGCCGGTGACCATGCGAGCGCCGTTCGGTGCCCGGCTGCGCGCCGGCCCCACGCACTCGCAGAGCGTTGAGTCGTACTTTGCGCATGTCCCCGGGCTGAAGATCGTCATGCCCGGCTCTCCGCAGGACGCGGCGGGCTTGCTGATCAGCTCGATCAGGGACAACAACCCAGTCCTCTACCTGGAGAACAAGTATCTGTACCGGCGGTTGCGCAGCGACGGACCGATCAACCTCGACCCCATTCCGTTGGGTCGGGCCAACGTGGTTCGCGACGGCCGCGACGTCACACTGATCACCTATTCGGCCGGGGTGTCGCAGGGCATCGAGATCGCCGACGAGTTGGACAAGGAAGGCATCTCGGTCGAGGTCGTCGACATCCGGACGCTGGTGCCGCTGGACATCGAAACGATCGTCACGTCGGTCAAGAAGACCGCACGGGCGGTCGTCCTGCACGAGGCCGCGCGCCGCCTCGGATACGGCGCGGAGATCGCGGCCGAGGTGCAGGAAAAGTGTTTCTGGCATCTCGATCAGCCGGTGATGCGAATCGCGGCGAAGAACACGCCCGTTCCGACGAGCCCTGCGCTGGAGGATGCAATGATCCCGCAGCCCGCGGAGATCGCGCAGACGCTACGAGAGGTGGCGAGAGCGTGAGCGATTTCGACATCGTCGTCCTGGGCGGCGGCCCAGGAGGCTACGCAGCCGCGCTTTACGCCGCTTCCGCGGGTCAGAAAGTGGCGCTGATCGAGAAGCAGACGGTCGGTGGCACCTGCCTGCACCGCGGCTGTATCCCGGCGAAAGCGCTGCTGCAGGCCGCCGAGGTATTCCGAACAGTCCACCATGCAAAGGATTTCGGGATCGGCCTCGGCAAGGGCGCCGAGCCTTCAGCGGACTGGCGAGCGGTCAACAAGCGCAAGAGCGGCATCGTATCCAACCTCCACAAGGGGCTGTCGGGCCTGCTCAAGCGGCGCAAGATCACGGTCGTCAACGGGTTTGGCACACTGACGCCGGATGGTGCCGTTGCGGTGGACGGCCAGACACTGAGCGGCGGCGCGGTCATCATTTGCGCGGGGTCCGAGCCGCGGTCGCTGCCGGGCCTCGAAGTCGACGGAAAGCGCATCGTCACATCCGATCAGGCGACGAACAGCGACGCCGACGCGCTTCCCGAGCGGGTGGCGGTGATCGGTGGAGGCGTCATCGGCGCCGAGTTCGCGTCGGTCTATACCGACTTCGGGGTTCAGACAACGCTGTTGGAGGCACTTCCGCACGGCGTGCTACCGATCGGCCCGGACCGCGACACCGCGGACGTCCTCGCTAAAGCTCTTGCAAGGCGCGGCACGGACATCCATGCGGAAGCCCGCGTCGGGGCGGTCGAGGTGACCGGTAACGGTGTTCTCGTCCCATTCGAGACGCCGAAAGGCTCTGAGAAGATCGAGGTAGACCAGTTGCTCGTCGCAATCGGTCGCCGCCCGGTCAGCGAGGGGATGGGGTTGGACGCGGCCGGCATAGAGGTGTCCGACCGCGGGTTCATCTCCGTCGACACCTCGACAATGCAAACCACACGGCCCGGCGTCTACGCCATCGGTGACTGTGTGCCCACACCGGGGCTCGCGCACGTCGCCTATGCCGAGGCGGTCGTCGCAGTCCAGTCCGTGCTTGGTGAGAACCCTGCACCGGTGGACTACGGCAAGGTTCCGTGGGTCGTCTACACGCATCCGGAAGTCGCCTGGGTGGGCATGACCGAAGCCGAAGCGCGGAACGCCGGACACGACGTCGAGGTGCACAAGCACTCGTTCGCCGGAAACGGAAGGGCGATGATCGTCGGCGACACCGAGGGACTGGTGAAAGTCGTTGCGGCGAAAGACGGCCCGGTGCTGGGATTGCATCTGGTCGGGCCATGGGCAAGTGAATTGCTCCACGAAGGGTATCTGGCGGTCAACTGGGACGCCCTGCCGTCTGACGTCGGGTCCCTGATTCACGCTCACCCAAGCCTATCCGAGGCGATCGGCGAAACGATGATTACCTTCTCCGGCCGATCGTTGCACGGCTGATACAGCTCTGGAGGCGATTGAAATGTCCGATGAGACATGGGTAGTGACCCTGCCGAAGTTGGGTGAGTCGGTGACCGAGGGTGTGATCGGCGCGTTCTTCAAGAACGTGGGCGACGAAGTCGAGTTCGACGACCCGCTGTTCGAAGTATCGACCGACAAGGTCGACACAGAAGTTCCGAGTTCGTACGACGGCGTGGTCCTTGAGGTCATGGCGCAAGAGGGGGACACCGTGTCAGTCGGCGCCGCGATCATGCGGATCGGCGGGAAGGGCGCCACAGTGCCGAACCGACTCCCGTCCGCCGCGCACGGGGTGGCGGCGGCGGGGGGACGATCACTGAACGATCCCTCCGCGCCGTCGGTGGGCGGATCGGAGGGGCCGTCGACCGAGGATGCCCACTTCTCGATGTCGTCCGGCGCGGGTGAGGTCTTCGAGGTCACCATGCCGAAACTGGGTGAGTCGGTGACCGAGGGCACGATCGGTACCTGGCTCAAGGCGGTTGGCGACGATGTTGCATTCGACGATCCGCTCTTCGACGTGTCGACAGACAAGGTGGATTCGGAAATCCCGAGCCCGTACGACGGGAAGATGCTGGCCATCCTCGTTGACGCCGGTGAGACGGTGCCAGTGGGAACCGTGCTGGCACGCATCGGGACGCCGGGTGCGGTGCAAGCCGGACCGGCAGGCAATGGCAACGGCAGCAGGCCCGCCGACGCCGAGAGCCCGGGTGCCGCCACGCCGGCCGCCGCGGCCATCGCCCGCGATGGCGCGGGCGGTCGGATGCTGTCGCCATTGGTGCGCAGGCTCGCCGCCGAGCACAACATCGATGTGGCCGGGGTGGCGGGCACAGGCGCCGGTGGACGGATTCGGCGCGAGGACATCGAGAAAGCGATCGCCTCGGGCCAGACCCTGACCGCCGCACCGGCTGCGGCCGCCGCGCAGGCCCCAGCCGCGCCAAGGGCGACCAAGGCTGCGACCGACAGCCGCGACGAAGTGGTACCGCTCAGCAGGATGCGTCTCATTCTTGCCGACACACTCAAGGCGTCGCAGACGCTCGCGGCCTCGGTCTGGACATCGGTGGAAGTGGATTTCGACAGCATCGAACGGGTGCGTACCGAGTTCAAGGCACGGTTCAAGAAGGAGACCGGTGCTTCGTTGAGCTACCTGCCGTTCATCTCTCGGGCGGTGTGTGACGCGTTGCGCGTATTCCCGACGGTCAACTCGTCGATCGACCTCGAATCCAAGACCATGACGCTCCACTCCTACGTCAATCTTGGGGTGGCGGTGGATCTGGATGAGCAGGGATTGGTGGTGCCGGTGGTCAAGGACGCCGACACCTTGAACATCCGGGGGATCGCCAGCCAGATCGCCACGAAGGCGGCAGCTGCGCGGGCAAAAGAACTGTCCAACAAGGAGATGCAGGGTTCGACCTTCACGATCACGAACCCCGGCCCGTTTGCCAGCTACGCATCGTCGCCGATAATCAATCAACCGAACGTCGCCATCCTGTGCACCGACGGCGTGAAGCGCCGCCCGGTCGCCATCGGCGATGCCATCGCTATCCACCCGGTCGGAATCATTGGAATGGTCTACGACCACCGCGCATTCGACGGTTCGACTGCGTCGAAGTTCCTGTTGCACATCAGGGACTCGCTCGAACAGCGGGATTGGTCAGCCGAACTCAGTTGACCTGTGGTGGCGGGGAATGAGCGAGGTCGGCGCGATCGACGACGCGGGCGAACCGGTCACCGTGCTGGTCGCTCGCCGCGTCCGGCCCGGCAAGGAGGTCGAATTCGAGCGGTGGGCGTCGGAGTTGACCCGTGCAGCGTCCGGATTCGACGGATTCCTGGGGGCGGGCCTGCTGCGGCCGGGGCATGTCGGTGAGCTGTGGCATGTCGTCTACCGGTTCGCCTCGGCGGGCGACCTCGCCAAATGGGAACATTCACCGACGAGGTCCCAGCTACTGGCGCACGGCGAGCAGGTCATGTCGACCTCGCACGAGCACAGGGTGACCGGGCTCGAAACCTGGTTCGAGGTGCCCGGTCGTACGGCGCCCGCACCTCCCAAGTGGAAGATGTTCGCGGTCACTTCGATCGTGATTTTCGTGCTCCAGTTGATGCTGAACCTGGTTCTGCGCCAGGTGGCTTCGCCCATCGCACTCGTTCCGCGGGTGGCGTTGATTTCGTTCTCGGTGTCGGCGATGATGACCTGGATCGTCCAGCCGCAGTTGGCGCGCCTGCTGGAAAGCTGGCTTTACGCGCCCCGACGACCGCGGTGACCGACGGTTTGTATTCGTGAGCTACGAAGGACGCCAAGGCAAGACGCGACGACTACGGGGCGGCGTCACGGCCTGACACGCTTCCAGTGTCGACACCATGCCCGCGCGGCTGTCTAACTTTTGCGCAACTGGCTCGGCAGCCGTGGCATTCTGTCTCGATTCGTCACTGTGACATAATTGTCGAGGGCTATCATCTTGGCGAATCCCCTTCCCGGCGGCGGGGATTGGGTTGATCATCGGTCAGCGGTCGCCGATGCGGTTTCGACGAGGTTACCTCGGTAATGGGCCGCCACCTGAGGTTAGCGGGCATCCTGCGAATGCTCCTCATCATTACCGCGCACGCTTGGAGACAACCCAACGAAGCACCGCGTGGGTAGCAAGCACGTCATCATCGGAACGCACGCATTGAAAGTACAACTCTGGCAGACTATTAAGTGCAAGAATTTGATAATTGCATTGCGCAGCAACGTTTTTCGCTGATAGCAGAGATCATTGCTTGTTGCGTTCGCGCTCAACGACGCGCTCACGCCGTGCGCGCCACCGGGTTGGATGGACATGGTCTCGATCTCGTTCCGGGCCCGGGTGTCGATGGCCACGTTGTCGATTCCGCTGTTGGCGAGCAGGTGGGAAAGCATCAGACCAACCGGGCCCCGCACCCACGACTCCGACCTTGGACTTGATCGTCGTGGTCATCTCGGCTCCCCCGTTGCATACCCGGCTCAGCCTGATTGGTCCTTCATGAACTGCCCGAAGAACTTGCCTAGGTCGTCGTAGCCGCCGAGTGGCAGCAGCAACGAAACGTACTGGTCAGGTCGCACGACCACGAGGGCACCGGCTCCACGGTCGATATCGCGCAGGTCGAAGATGTCCTTGTCGACGTCGTCGACCGGTGTGAACACCTTCTCGTAGTCCACGAGACCGTACTTGCCCTTGCGTGGCCTGAGGAACTCGTGCATGTCGGCCCAGTCGACGTCGTGGTGCGACTGCTGGATGATCCCGCGGACATCGAAGACCCCGTCGGGGTCGTAGCCCTTCGGCGTGAAGCGCCGGACCGGCGAGTCATCGCTCGCGAGGACTTCGATCAGATCCAGGAACCGCGACCCACCGGTGCGGGGGTCGACGGCGTCGGCGAAGGCGTAGAGCCGCCACCGACCGTCGGCGCGGTGCACGTGCCCGAGGTGGACGCGCTTGGCGTCGCCCAGGCGGATGACCTCGGCTGACTTGAACCGGCGTCCCGGTGGGAAGCCGGGTGCCAGGTGGAGGTGGGCGTCGTCGCCGGTGAGCAAACCGGGAGGATAGTGCGTCGCCAGTCCGGCGGTGAACTCGCCATTGGTGATGAACTGGCGCTGGACCTCGGCGAATGCAGCCGTGGCCGCCTTGGGGTCGTCCGAGTCGACCCGCCCGGCTCCGCCCATCGCCCGCGACCACCGGGTGTCCGTCTCGATAAGGTCCTGGGCGATCTGCTTCCGTTCCTGGGAGTAGGTGTCGAGCAGCGCCGCCGGGCTACGTCCCTGCAGCACGGCCACGAGCTTCCACCCGAGGTTGAACGTGTCCTGCATGGACACGTTCATGCCCTGACCGGCCTTCGCGCTGTGAGTGTGGCACGCGTCCCCTGCGATGAAGACGCGCGGCGAGCGTTTGCCCACCTCACTCTCGTCCACGTCGTCGAACTTGTCGGTCACTGTGTGGCCGACCCGGTAAACCGAGAACCACGCGGTCTCCATGACCTCGAGCGTGTATGGCGCCAGGACACGACGGGCCTTGTCGAGAACCTCGTCCGGCGTGAGCCGGGCGCCGGGATCAATCTCACCCATGTCCACGTACAGACGGAACAGATAGCCGCCCTCGCGGGGGATGAGCAGAATGTTGCCACTCCCCGCAGACTGGATCGAGCACTTGAACCGAATGTCGGGGAAGTCGGTCACCGCCAGCAGGTCCATCACACCCCAGGCCTTGTCGTGACCCTCGCCTTGTGGCTTGCGACCGATGGACTCGCGCACGGTGCTGTGTGCACCGTCGCAACCGACGACGTATTCGGCTTTGACGGTGACCTCGGTGCCGTCGGCCCGGCGAATCGTCACCACAACCGGCTCGTCGTCGGACTTAGGGGCCTGGAGCGCGACGGCCTGGTGGCTGTAGTCGGGTCGCAGGCGGCTCGGAGAGTTCCTTGCGAACTCCAGAAGGAAGTCGCCGAGCCGGGCCTGGTTGACGATGACGTGCGGAAATTCTGAAAGCCCGTCGCGGACGTCCTGCACGCGCCCGAAGCGCTTGATGTGGGCGGGGTCCTCCGGATCGGGCCCCCAGAAGTTGGTCTGGTTAACCCAGTAAGCCTCTGTCGTCATTCTGTCGGCCAGATCGAAAGCCTCGAACGTCTCGACGGTCCTGCAGTTCACACCGTCGGCGCGGCCGACGTCCAACGGGCCGTCTGATTTCTCGATCACGCGGGTCACGATTTCCGGGAACACGGACAGCTGAGCCGCAAGGAGCAGTCCCGCCGGCCCGGTACCGACAATGAGGACGTCGACCTCGTCTGGCAGTTCGGGCTGATCGTCGGTTCTGCCGGACGCCACCGGTTGGATCCTCGGGTCGCCCTTTCGATAACCATCCAGGAAGTACTGCACGACGCCTCCTTGAGCTGGGGGTACGGCCGATAAACGAGCGCCGTCGCCGAGTGGTGCCAACATATATCGAGCGCCATTCTTCGGAATACGATTCGGCGTCGTCCGCCATCCGGTAAGAAGGACCTCCACTCGCAACTGGGTACGACGGTCGTCCCGGTTCTATCCACCTGCCTCGGTTTCGATGCCAGCCAACCTGTTTCGACACGTCAAGCGAGAACAAGGCACAGCGCCGGGCTTCCCGCTCGATGGAACAGCTGGGCCATCTGTATAGGACGCGCCCGCGGGAGGTGCACAATGTCGGGTACAGGTTTTCTCGCGGGGAGCGTGCCACCCACGCCGCCTACCTTCGAGTGCACGAGCAACGAAACTTCAGGCAGGGCAGGCGTTGGGGTACCGATCAGTCGCATCCGTCGACGGGACGAATCTGCGGGCATGGGATAACGACGGTCGGGGCATTCCCGTGGTGATCTCCAACGGATTGGGCACACCGCACGATGCCTGGCCGACGATCAATCGGCAGACCGAAATCTACCGAGTCGTGACGTGGGACCATCGTGGTCTCGGCGGGTCGGATCGCCCCACCGACGAGTCGCGGATCGCCATCGCCGATCACACCGATGATCTTCTCGCGGTGATGGACTGCTATGGCATCGATCGAGCCGTGGTCATCGGCTGGTCGGCCGGCGTCAACATCGCGTTCGAGGCCGCGTTGCGCGATCAACGGCGGATCGCCGGCGTGCTCGCCGTCGCCGGCGTCCCGGGAGGATCCTTCGAAGCCTTGCTTCATCCTCTTCCAGGCATCCTGCGCCCGCGGGCCGGACGGGTGGGATCACATCTGTTGCGCTATCTTGGGCCAGTCCTCAATCGGCTGGGCGATGCACTGCCCGGTTCGCCCGAACACGGTTTTGCCCCACAGGGAATGGGTTCGTTCGGGCTCGATCTCGCACACGCACAAACTCTCGTCCGAGTCCTGCGACGATTTGCCGATCACGATTGGCCCTGGTATTCCCGCCTCGTCCGCGCGGTCGGGGACCACCCGCCGATCGACCTGAACCACATCGACATGCCAGTCACATATCTTGCGGGTAAGTGGGATTCGATCACCTCGGCCAAACATATGCGGGCGGCCAGCACGCAGACACCACACAGCCGCTACGTCGAACTCGCCGGTACCCACTTTGTGCCGTTGCAGTTTCCCAACCGCATGTCAACCGAGCTGCGCAGCCTCGTCGATCGCTGTCAGCTCTAGCGAGCGCAGGAAGGCTGCGATTACCGGACCCACCTCAGCGGCCCGATCCAACAAGCACAAGTGCCCACCGCCATAGACCGTATAGGTCTGGGCCCGTGGGATTCTGGAAGCCAGGATGCTGGCGTTCGCGAAGGGCACCAGCGCATCGGCGGTGCCGGCAATCACCAAGGTCTTCTGCGTCAGCTGTGGCAACCACGGCACACTGCTCCAAGGAGCCGCCGCCACAGTCTGCTCGAGGAATCCCTTCAGTCGCGGACCGGTTGCCCACCCCGCTCCGAACTCGCGCATCATCAGCTGGGACCACCTATGCGCCAGCCCGGGAGGACTCCAGGCGTATGGCGTCAGCCAGTCGTCAGCCAGCATCGCATTCCACCAGCTCGCCGGATTGCTGGGATCCCCTCCCCGACCACATGACGTCGAAACCAGGATCAGACTTCGGATTTGAGCCGACATGTCATGAGCGAGTTGCTGGGCCACCATTCCACCAAAAGACAGGCCGAGCACGTCGGCGCGCTCGATGGCGAGTTGATCGAACAGGTTCCCGGCCAGCGACGCGAAGTTGCGCATCGTGAGAAGCGGATGCCGGGTCAGCATCCCCCCGGTACCGGGCAGGCCGATCCTAATCCGGTCGAACCCGCCCAGATGCCGCTCCAACGGTAACCACGCGGCAGATGACATCCCCATCCCGTTGAGGAGCAGAAGCGGTGGCCCCGCACCGCTACGCCGTACGCGAAGATGGTGCCGTCCAACCTTGATCAGCCGTTCCGACACCGGCGTGACGTCGGGCGCGGCCCCTCGGTGCGATCGCGATGACCGGCCGGCCCCTCGCCGATTCGGCCCCGACGGCTGTCGCGGGATATCAATGTCATCTGCGTCGAACTGGTCTGGGTCCACGTTGGCTCGATTCCTTGACAGTGTTGAGCGGTAGGTAGTGACCGTCACCGACTCGCCCCACGACGCCGTTTCGTTTCCATCGTATTTCACGATGGAACCAAGAGTTTGCCCCACGCCGCATGCTCATACATGGAATTTGACAACCCAGATGTCAACTCTGCTCGGGGGCTTCTGCTCTCACGACGGCTGGGTTGCCTGGAAACTTGACAGCCGCACTGGTTTTGGTGAGCTCAACACGTTCGCGTGCGCCTTGGCGATGTGCGGCCGGTCCCGGCTGGCGGAAAGTGCTATCGCATCGACGGGTGCTGGCCGAGACTGGTGTGCATCGCCCAGAACAGCTACATTCCCAGCAGCTGGCTTCGCCCTTCGAGGAGCGCTAAACGCTTCTACGAAAAGGCTTTTCACGGCGCATCCGAGCCTGCTCGACGGTACCTTCAACCGCGGAAACCAGCACGACGGCTCCCGGCAACAGGCGCTGGCCGGGTCGGTGGCGGCCTTCGCCACCGGACAGCTGACCACCAACTCCGCTCCGGAGAAGCAGAGGTCACGGATTGCGCACAAGCACCCATCGCTCGGGATCAAACCCGAGCAGTACCAGGCCGTCCACGACGAGTTGATGGGGCGATGCGGTCACGCCCGAGGTCGCTGCCGCGTGGGAAGAGGTGTACTGGCTGATGGCCCACGCGCTGATCAACCAGGAGCGGCGCCTCTACAGTGCGCGCGGGGTCAAGCCACAGACTGTGTGGTGGGAGTGGGCGCTGGATAAAAAGATCGCGGAATCCCCGGACGTCATGACCTTCGTGTTCAAGCGAATTGACGATCCGTCGGCCGGACGTGATCGGCACGTGGATGACGTGCGGGGACTCCCCGTACGACCTCGGCGTGGTCAAAGGCCCGAACGCCAAGCTGCACCACTTCGCCTTCCATCTGGAGGACTGGGGCGCCATCCTGCGGGCCGGCGACATCTTCTCGATGGACGACGTGCCGATCGACATCGGGCCGACTCGGCACGGGATCACGCGGGGAACGACGATCTACTTCTTCGACCCCTCGGGCAACCGCAACGAGGTGTTCGCCGGCCTGGGCTACCGGGTTCACAAGGACTTCCCGACGATCAACTGGACGGTGAACCAGCTTGCCAAGGCGATCTTCTACCACGCGCGCGAGCTCAACGAACGGTTCACCACGGTGTTCACGTAGGACGCCGCCCCGTCACCAGCCTGCCGGCCCCGGTGGCCGGAGGCTCGTGCGCCAACCTGCCCAGCCACATCCGGCCAACTTTCCCGTTGGACCGGAATGGCTTTCGCGGCCAAGTACCGAGGCGAAGATCGGGTGTGCCTAGCTTTCTGCGGCGACAGCTCAACATCGCGCGAGCGTGAGTTAGATACGGCGCCAAGGAAAGTCACCGCGACTTTCCGGCGGCGCATCTTTCACGGCCTGACACGCTTCGAAAACCTTCCGCCCGAACAGCGTCGGTGATTCGACGAAGACACCGTGATCGCCGTCGACAGTGACCACAGAGGCATGCGGGATCGCATCGGCCAGTTTCATCTGCCGACCGGGCGGCACAACCGTGTCCCGTTGCGTTACCAGGATCGACACCGGGACGTCGACGTCGCTGATCCATTTGTGTGAGGTGAAGTCGGCGACGGCCGCCATCGCCGCAGTCACGGTCGACATGCTCGTGAGGTGCATCTCGGCTTGCACGTAGCTGCGGCTCTCGTCATCGATGTCGTTCAGATAGCCGATACCCAGTGCATCCGCCCGCAGTGTGCGCAACAGAGGGTTGGCGAGTGCGGCGACTGCGAACGCCGGTGCAAGCGACGAGACCAAACGCTCGACCGGAGAGCCGAGGAAGTTGCGGGAGGTGGCACCTAGAACGAGGCCGGCGATCCGGTCCGGATGCCGCCGCCAAAGAAGCTGCGCAACCAGGCTTCCCATCGAGTAACCGCACGCGATGAACCTGTCGATCTTCAACGAATCAGCCAGAACCACAATGTGATCCGCGCATTGCTCGAGGGTGAACCCGGGCCATGGGCGCACACCACGACCGTGACCCGGCAGGTCCGGCGCTACGACACGGAAGAGTTCACCAAGATCGGCATAGGCCGGGCCCCAGTTGAGGTCCGCAGTGATTCCCAGGCCATGCAATAGCATCAACGGTTCGGCCGCACCAGAAGTGGCACTATCCCGGTACGCCATCGACGCACCGCCCGGCAACGCGAGTGTCACTCGCGGCCCGTAGTTCGCCGGCATCTGACGTGCCATCTGAATCAGTTGTCGCTCAATTGAGTCGGTGCGTTCGTTCGTCCCGCTGCGCTGTCATCCGGACGGCTGCGTTTGCCGATCCGTAGGACGAGTACGAGCCGACCCGTTGGACCACCTCGAAGAACACTCGCGAACCCTGCACGGGTGTGTAGAGATGATAGAACTCGCCGCCGTCTTCTCGATCGTAGAGAATTCCGAACTCGCGCATGGCATCGATCAGACCGGGGTCAAGTGCGAATCGCGCGTCGAGATCGTCGTAGTAGTTGTTCGACACCTTGAGCATTGGCGCCCCGCGTTCCTTCAAAGCGCGGGTGGTTGCGAAGATGTCGGACGTCGCGAAGGCGACGTGCTGGGGATCCGGCACCGCGGGGGCCCATTCCCCGCGACGGAGAAGCGTGCGCTGAAGGGCTATCCGGAAGCGGCCCGACGGATCGCTCACCGCCCGGCCACGAACGAGCCCGAACGGGGCCGCGAACTCGGTGTCGGTTGCCGGAGAGAGGCCGAGCACAGCTCGGTAGAACAACGCTGCTTCGTCGAAGTAGTCGAATGGCTGGGTGAGAGCGACATGATCGATTCGCGTCAGCCCGGTCCCGGCACCGGCGGTCGGGTCGTGTTGGGATGTCCATGCCTCTTTACCGCCCGAATCGCAGAACCGCAGTGTGGTGCCGTCCGGCGCGGTGACCGCAGGTCCGGAGTCGTCGGGTGGCGACGCCGCGGCAAGAAACGCGGCCGCGCGTGCGGCGAGTTGTTCCGGCGAGTCGGAATCGACTCCGAGCGAAGTGATCTCGGCACCCGTCGCCGTGCTGGAGGTGTTGAGCACGATCCGTGCATCGCCCTGCTGCCACAGCTGAATATCACTCGACCGATCGTGAACCCGTCTCGGTGAATCCGAAGCTTGTCAGTGCGCTGGCCAACTCCGCAGCTGAACCGGCGTCCGCGGTGAGTTCGACGAAGGCGTGGCCGGAAAGTGTCGGCACCGGCGGTGGGCAGGTGAGCCCGAATGCCCGTGCTTTCGGCGGCGATCGGCGGGCGACGGACTCCTCGAGGACAAGCAGCGAGCGCAACGCGTCGACGGCGGTGTGGACGGGATCCGATTGCCGGAAGACGTCATTGAAGACCTCGAGTGACAACGGGCCTGCATAGCCCGCCGTCAGAACGTGGTCAACGAAGCGAGACAAGTCGAACTCTCCCTGGCCGGGGAAGAGCCGATGGTGACGACTCCACTGCAGCACGTCCATGCTCATCAGCGGCGCATCGGCCAACTGCAGGAAGAAGATCTTCTCGCCGGGAAGGTCCGCGATGGGGGAGATCGCCTCAGGCTCGGGAGTGCGCGACAGCACGTGAAAACTGTCAAGGCAAACTCCCAGTGACGGGTGATCGCCACGCCGTACGACCTCCCACGACTGCCCCCATGTATTGACGTGACGCCCCCACGCGAGGGCCTCGTAGGCGATTTTCATCCCGCGCCGACCCGCCCGCTCGGCGAGCGTGTGCAGTTGATCCGCAAGCCGCGCCGGATCGTCGACGGCGTCGGCGGCGACCGAAGAGCACACCAGCATCATGTCGGTGCCGAGCTCGTCCATCACCGAGAACTTGTGGTCGGCTCGGCGCAGGCTCGCGGTGAGCCGATCGGGGTCCGTGCTGTCGAAATCGCGGAACGGTTGGTAGAGATCGATCGAGAGTCCCAGATCGGCGCAGCGCTTCTGTACTTCCGCCGGCGTCGACGACGAGGCGATGAGATCGTTCTCGAATATCTCGACTCCGTCGAAGCCTGCGGCGCCGACTGCATCGAGTTTGTCTTCCAACGTCCCCGACAGGCAGACCGTGGCGATCGCCCGTCGGATGACGCGATCTTGACCAAGTGCTGTCGACATCAACGGATCCTTTGCTGCGCAGGTTGCGTAAATCCACTATTTCGCCTGCGCCAGGTGAGGTAAAGCCCTTGACTACTGAGTGGGAAGTGCGCGGGCGACCCGAGAGGCCGCCGGGAACCGCTGGTAGCTAGTTGTAGGTGAAGAATCCTCTGCCGGTCTTGCGGCCGAGGTCTCCGGCCTCCACCTTGCGCAGCAACAGGGCCGGCGGTGCGTACAGCTGTTCCTTCGTTTCCTCATACATCGACACCGCGACCGCGGCAGCGGTATCGAGTCCGATCAGATCGGTGAGCGTGAGCGGGCCCATCGGGTGTGCGCAGCCCGCGACCATTGCGGTGTCGACATCTTCGGCTGAGGCCAGTCCGGCGTCGACCATGCGAATGGCGGCCAGCAGGTAGGGGATCAGCAGCGCGTTGACGATGAACCCGGCGCGGTCCTTGGCGAGGATGATGGTCTTGCCGAGCTTGTCGTGGGCGAACTCTTGCACGCGGTGCACGGTGTCATCCGAGGTCAGCTCACACGGAATGATCTCGACCAGCGGCAGCACCGTCGCCGGGTTGAAGAAATGCATGCCGATGACGCGTTCGGGGCTGGGCGTCACCGCGGCGAGTTTCATGATCGGTATCGAGGAGGTGTTGCTGGTGAGCAGCGCATCGGGGCGGACGACCTTGCCCAGGGCGGCGAAGATCGCCGTTTTGGCCTCCTCATCCTCAACCGCGGCCTCGGCGACCAGGTCGCACTCGGACAGGTCGTCGAGCGCTTCGGTGAACCGGATCCGGTCGACGATGGAGTTTCGCTCGCCTTCCGGCAGTTTGCCGTTGCGAACGGCCCTATCCAGAGAAGCCTTGAGGCGTGCTTGGGCGCCCTCGACCGCGGCCTCGTTCACCTCCCGTAAGACGACTTCGCAGCCGCTGCGGGCGGTCACCTCAGCGATGCCCGACCCCATGATGCCGCCACCAACGATTCCCACGACGTTGATCATTTCGCTCCTGCCTATCGCGCGTTGCACTCAGCCGCGCGCGTGAATCGCTCGGACGGGTCCGGACGGGCCGGCTGTCAGTATTGGATTTGCGCCACTCCGCGCAACTCATCGGGAGTCGCCGTACCGAACCCGAAAAACTCCAAGTACGCCGGAATTTGCTCGAACAGCATATCGGTACCGACTTGCGTGTCGCAGCCGCGCTCCTGCGCCGCTCTGAGGAAGGGGGTGACGGCCGACTTCATCACGACCTCGCCGACGAAGGTGGCTGGAGCCACAAGGCTCATGTCGATCGGCAGGGGATCACCCTCGTTCATACCGAGGGGTGTGGCGTTCACGACCAGGTCGTAGCCGGTTGGATCGTTAGAACCGGTGCTCACCTTCAGTTCCGGATAATGCGTGGACAGTCGCTCGCCGAGCGTTCTGGCGGCGTCGTCCATGGCATCGTGCAGCCCCATCCGGGACACGCCCGCGGCTGCCAGCGACGCCGCGATCGCCGACCCGACCCCACCGGCGCCGATGACTAACGCGCTTGCGCCTTCCAGGTTCCGTCCCTTGCGACGGACGCCGCGGACGAAACCCTCACCGTCGAACATGTCGGCGAGCAGGGATCCGTCCTCCCGTTTCAGAAGGGCGTTCGCGGCGCCGGCAATTCGTGCGGTCGGGCTCACTTCGTCGGCGAGATCTACCGTGGTCTTCTTGTGCGGCATGGTCACCAGGGCGCCGCGAAGGTTCGTGACGTTCAACAACGCGCGCAGGAAGTCGGGATAGTCGGCGGCCTGCACGCCCATCGGCATCACTACCGCGTCGATGCCGGCTTTCTCGAAAAACGGGTTGTAGATCATCGGCGCTTTGAAAGCCTCGGTCGGATAACCGATATGGGCAATCAGCGTCGTCCTGCCCGAGATCACGCGGACGCCCCGACCGGGTCAGGGTCGTACGTGACGACCCCCATGCCGTTGATCCATTCGTAGATAGGTTCGTACACGAGCGCCTTCGCCGCGTGACCCCGCATCGCTCCGGCCAGCGCCACCCAGGAGCGAACCTCGCCCGTGCCGTTGCCCGCCTCCATCAGTTCGTCGTTCGGCATATCGAGCAGCGAAGGGGGAGCGTCGCTCTCGAGCTGGTTCAGGAACCACCGGTCGAACTCCTCGTCGATATCACCCACGCGTGGCTCGCCGACGAAATGGGAAAGGCCGCCCGCCGCACAGAGCGCAACCCGCTCCAGTCCGGGATAGCTGCGGATCGCATCGCCGACCGCGACGCCGAAATCGTAGGCGTGGCGCAACGTCATCAAAGGTGGCTGGGTGCAGTTCATCACGATCGGAACCATGGGCAGACGCATCGCGGGGTCGAGCTTGTAGTACACCGTCATGAAGCCGTGGTCGACGACCATCTTGTGGGAGAGCGCGGGCTGGAATCCTGCCGCGACCGTCTCCGCGAGCAGATGAGATGCCAGGCCGGGCTCGCCCGGCACGAGCACTTCAGGGACTCGCAGCCACTTCTCCCGCGGGCCTACGTGACCCTCGCCCAGACCGATCACGATCTGAGGAAGGTTGTCGTAGAAGAAGTTCGAAAAGTGCTCGCCGCTCATCATCACGACCGCCTGCGCACCGCTGGCGGTCGCCTGCTCGCGGATTGTGTCCAACGCGCCGAAAAAGCTTTCCGCTTGGGCGGGAGGAGCCGATTCGGGGTCCGCGGTCATCATGGGGGCGTGCGATGCGGCATACGCCATCACGATGTCTGCCATCTCGTCTTCCTTTTCGGCTCGTTGTTGAGGGTGTTCTGCAGCAGTTCCCGGTAGTCGGCCCTGCGGTAGCCCATGGCACGGCAATAACCGTTGATGATCACCGGGTGGATGCCCATTGAATACATCGCGCCCACGTCGCCCGACTTGAGCGCGTGTGCTTCCTCTGCGCTCAGGTCATAACCCGTTGTCGAAAGCTCGGGCAGCGGACTTCCCGCCTCGAGAGCCTCCAGAGTGCGCAAGTAGTCGTAAACGCACTGCTGCAACTGGTACAGGCTCACTCGGGACCTCCGCTGGGGCTGGACACACAATCCACATGATCAGGTTCGCTCATCGGGGGCGGCAGCAGAAGCCGAAGGCGAGATTTTCCACTCGCCGGGACAACGCCCCACAACAAAGGCACGAGTGCAAGCGTTGGACACAATGCGGGCGGTCGCATTGCCGTCAGAACCCGGTCTGGAGGAACCCCGATATGCGCAGGATCGAAACCCCGGAATCTCCCGTGCACAACGGCCCGGTGCCACAGGCAGTCGAAGCTGATGGTTGGGTTTTCGTGTCAGCGCTTTTCGGGGCCGATCCGAAGACCGGGCAGTTTCCCGACACCGCCGAGGCCGAAGCCGAGCAGCTTTTCGCCAACCTGAGCGCCATTCTGCGGGCGGCGGGCGGCGACCTCAGCGACGTGGTCCGCGTCGGCATCTTCACCACCCACCTGCAGCGTGACCGCCCAGTCCTCAACGCGGTGTGGGAGCGGGCCTTCGGGGATCATCGCCCCGCCCGATCAGCAGTTGAGGTCGCCGCATTCGGTAGGCCGGAGGAAAACCCGCGTTTCATGATCGAGGTGACCGCGCGGGTTGCTGCGTGACCCGGTGTCCGCTCAGCGGAAAGCGTCGCTTCAGTCGTTGACCACGACGGCTTGCACGGGTCAACTACCAGTACAGCCGCCGTGGGAGCGCTGGGTTTCTTCACGAGGAGATCAGTGATGGCAGATCAGATCGTCGAGCCGACCGGTTCACACGAACCAACGGAGTTCGCCAAGACACCCAAGAAGGCCGCCGCGAGTGGCTGGATAGGCAGCGCCCTGGAGTACTACGACTTCTTCATCTACGCACAGGCCGCCGCGCTGGTGTTTCCGAACGTCTTCTTCCCGTCGGACAACCCGACCGTCGGTATCGTCGCGTCGTTCGCCACGTTTGGCGTCGGCTACCTTGCGCGGCCACTCGGTGCCTTCGTGCTCGGACACTGGGGCGATAAGCATGGCCGAAAGACCGTCCTCGTTCTGTGCATGTTGATGATGGGACTCTCCACGTTCTGTGTCGGGCTGCTGCCGACGTATGCGGCAGTCGGGGTCTTGGCGCCGGTCCTGCTCGTCGCCCTGCGATTGATCCAGGGCTTTGCGGTCGGTGGTGAACTTGCCGGGGCCGGCTCGATGGTCATGGAGCACGCACCATTCGGTAGGCGGGGGTACTTCAGCAGCTTCACACTTCAAGGCGTCCAGGCCGGACAGATCCTGGCCGCAGCGGTCTTCCTGCCGTTGGCCTTGATGCTGCCGAAAGACGCCTTTGAAAGCTGGGGTTGGCGCATCCCGTTCCTGCTCAGCGCGGTCGTGGTTCTTGCGGGAATCATCATCCGGCGCAGGGTCGATGAGACGCCGGCGTTCAAGGAGGAGGAAGTCCACGGCGCGGTGCCTCAGGCGCCGATCGTCCAGGCGGTCAAGGAGAACGGCGTCGACATGCTCCGGGTGGTCTGCATGGCGCTGATGAACGTCGTTCCGACCACGGTGACAATCTTCGGAGCGACCTTTGCCACCAATGCGGCCTACGGAGTCGGGTTGAGGACGTCCGACTACATCTGGATCACGGTGGTCGGGAATATCGTCGCGGTGATCCTCATCCCGTTCGTGGGCAACCTCTCCGATCGAATCGGACGACGCCCGGTCATCATCGTCGGTTGTCTGGGGGCCGGACTCCTCGGATACCCGTATCTGTACTTTGTGAGCCAGGGGAATCTCCCGATGGCATTCATTTTCGCCGTCCTCATGTGGGGGGTCGTCTACCAGGGGTACAACGCCGTCTTCCCGGCCTTCTATCCGGAACAGTTTCCGACCAAGACGCGGGTCTCGGCGTTCGCCGTTTCGCAGAACCTCGGCACCTTGATCACCGCGTTCTTGCCCGCGATATACGCGGTGCTCGCCCCGGCCACGCCCGGCGCGTGCGTGGTGAGCAAGAAATTCGTGCCGGACAAGGTCCTGCCGTCGGGCGACACCTGCCGGGCGGCGGCCGACGCTGGTGAAGGACGGGTGATCTTGGTGGTCGGCACCTTCACCCTCGCGCTGGCAGCCATCGCCGCAATCGCGGCTTACTTCTCCCGCGAGACGTCGAGGATTCACATGAACGATCTCGGCAAGAAGGACGCGGTCCCCGTCCCCAAAGAGGAGTACGAGCGAATGCGTATCGAGGCGAAGGCACTCGTGACGAAATAGCGTGCTCGCCGAGGTAGTGCCCCTCACCGACGCCGACAGGGAGTTGCGATGACGTCCGTGACCGTGATGAACGGCCCCAACCTGAACCTGCTCGGCACCCGCAAGCCGGAGGTGTACGGGTCCACGACACTCGCCGATGTCGAGCGAATGTGCCGGCAGGATGCCGAAAAGCTCGGACTGGACCTGGACTTCCTGCAGTCGAACTATGAAGGCCAGCTGGTGGATTGGATCCACGAGACCGGCGCGGCGGTAAAGCAGGGCCGCTCGATCGGCGCGGTGTACAACCCTGGTGCGCACACCCACTATTCGTATGCGATTCGCGACGCCATCGAGGCGGCCACGCTGCCCGTGATCGAACTGCACATATCGAATGTTCATGCCAGGGAGGAGTTTCGGCATCATTCGGTGATTTCACCGCTCGCGCGTGGGATCATCGTCGGGTTCGGTGTGCAGGGCTATTCGATGGCGATCAACGGCCTGTACGAGTTGTCGCAGCGCGCTGGGTAGTGGTTCTCGCTACGCGGCGAACACCTCGATGGTGCCGAGTCCGTCGAACTCGGCACTGATCACGTTGTCCGCGGTGAGTGGTATCGGAGCGGTGAGGCCGCCCGAGAAGATGATCCATCCCGCCTTGAGGACTTCGCCGCCCTCGCCCAGCTGATTCGCCAGCCACGCCACCGACGCGGCCGGATGCCCCATGGCCGCCGCACCCGCTGCCGTCGCGGCAACGCCACCGTTGCGCCGCACGACACACCCCAACAGCCGAAGGTCATCGATGGCGTCCGGCGCCAGTTGGTTGGGACCGAGCAGGAACCGGCCGGCACTCGCGTTGTCGGCGATCACGTCCGGCAGGGTGAAAAGGTAGTCCTCGTAACGGGAGTCGAGGACGTCGACGGCCCCGCAGACCACCTCCGTCGCCGCGAGCACACTGGACACTGTCGCCGGTGCCGCGACGTCACGGGCCAGCACGAACGCGATCTCGGGCTCGACTCGCGGATGAATCAACTCGTCCAACGCTATCGGCTTGCCGAAGGGTGCAATCATGCGGTCGGTCACCGGCCCGAACAGTGGCGCGTCGACGCCCGTGGCCTTCTGCTTGACCCGGCTCGTCAGGCCCAGTTTGGCGCCGATGATGCGCTCCCCGTCATCCAATCGAGCTTGCACGACGATGCGCTGAGCGGCGTACGCGGTGTCAATGTCCAGCTCCGGGTTCAGATGTGTGAACGGAGCAATGGCCCGATGTTCCTGCTCTGCCAGTATCAGCTGCTTCGCGATCTCTGCAGCGTCGATCATGCGACACTTTGCGAGAAACGAACCGTGACCGCGCCGAGGTGCGCGAACTCCGCACGGAAGACATCTCCTGGCTGGACCGGCACCATCTTGTGAACCGCTCCCGGCAGAACCACATCACCGGCATGCAGCTTCGCCCCGAAAGACGCGAGCTTGTTCGCAAGCCACGCAACACAACGAGCTGGATTGCCCAGCGCGGCGGCTCCGGCGCCGGTGTCGATCAGCTCGCCGCCCCGGCTGACGGCGACACCGACGAGTCGCAGGTCGATTTCGTCGACTCGGCGCAGCCGTCCACCCATCACAATGAGGCCCGACGACGCGTTGTCGGCCACCGTGTCGACCAACTTGATCTTCCAGTCCGCAACCCGCGAGTCGACGATTTCCACAGCAGGCAACGCTCCGGCGATCGCCCGCAACGCTGATGCCGTGTTCGCGCCGGGCCCTTCGAGGTCACGCTCCATGATGAAGGCCATCTCGGCTTCGACTCGCGGCTGCACGAGCCGTTGCAGATCGATCACGTCGCCGTCCTCGACGAACATGCCGTCCAACAGCACGCCGTAGTCGGGTTCGTCGACACCGAGCATCTCCTGCATCGGCCGCGACGTCAGTCCGATCTTGCGGCCGCAGATGCGTTCGCCGTTCTGGATCCGCCGGTCGATGTTCACCGACTGGATCGCATAGGCGTCCTCGATGGACAGATCCGGATGTTGATCGGTAAGCGGCGATATCGGTACCGCAGTTTGATCGGCTTGCCAGAGCTGATCCGCCAGTCTTCGGTGAACGACCGCTGTTTTCACAGGGTTGACGATGCTCCGGCGCCCTTGATCTTCAAATACCGTTCCCGGGGAGTGGGAATCGGGGTGTTCCGGCCAGTGGGAGGCGGAAGACGTGCGTCGACAATCTGACCATCATGGAGGCCGTGGCCCCACGATCATCGTTTGAAGTCGGTCAGAACGCAGCAGAGATCGTCGAGCCCGAGTGGGATGTGATCGGTCCGGACACCGCAGGCATCGGGGATGCGCTCAAGGCGGCCGTCGGTGGCGCCGCCAGGAATCCCGCCGACGTCTTCAAGGCCTCGATCAGGCTGTCGTCTGACCTTGCGCGGATACCGTCGACAGTCCTCAACTCGTGGATCAGGAAACCGAAGGGTGACGAGAAGGGCACGAGCGATCGCCGATTCGCCGATCCCGCGTGGACGGTCAACCCGTATTTTCACGCGATCCGGCTCGCCTACTTGGCGCAATGCGAATTCGCGCGATCGCTCGTCGACTCCTCGGGTGTCGATGCCAAGCAGGCCGCGAAGGCGTCCCTTGGGCTGAACCTGTTACTGGACGCAGTCGCCCCCACGAATTTCCTGGTCTCCAATCCGGTCGCGATGAAGCGAGCCTTCGAGACCGCGGGTATGAGCTTGCTGCGGGGTGCGCGCAATCTCGCGCTGGATGTCGCGCAGAACAAGGGACGCCCCCGACAGGTCGACAGCAGCGCATTCACCGTCGGAGAGAACCTCGCGACGACGCCCGCCAAAGTGGTGTTCCGCAACGAGCTGATGGAGCTGCTGCAGTACGAGCCCCAGACCGACACCGTGGACGCGACTCCACTCCTGTGCAGCCCGCCATGGATCAACAAGTACTACATCATGGACCTCGCACCGGACCGCAGCTTCATCGAGTGGGCGATCAGGCACAACAGGACAGTCTTTGCGATCAGCTACCGCAATCCCACGAAAGAGATGTACCGCACCTCCATGGACGACTACCTCGTTTCTGGGCCGCGGCAAGCGTTGGATGTCATCTCGGAAGTCACCGGTTCACCCAAGATCGACATCGCCGGACTATGCCTCGGTGGGGCGATGACCGCGATCACGGCCGCCTACCTAAACCAGTCCGGCGATGACAGGGTCGGCAACGTGACCTTGCTCAACACCATGCTCGACTACTCCGATCCCGGCATGCTGGGGGTCTTCACCGACGAAGCGGCGGTCGATCGTGTCGAAAAGGCGATGGCCAAGGCTGGCGGAACGCTCGAGGGCGAGTCGATGGCCGGAACGTTCGACATAATGCGTGCGAACGACCTGATCTTCAATTATGTGGTGTCGAACTGGCTGCTCGGGCAGGATCCGCCTGCGTTCGACATCCTCGCCTGGAACAACGACAGCACGAAAATGCCGGGGACGATGCACGCGTTCTATCTCCGGAATTTCTACGTCCGGAACCTGCTTGCCCAGGGGCAACTCGAAATTGCGGGTCAGACGATCGACCTCTCCTCGATCAAGTCGAACGCCTACGTGGTCAGCGCGAAGAACGATCACATCGTGCCGTGGCAGTCGGCGTACAAGACCACCCAACTCTTCTCCGGGACAACGCGATTCGTTCTCAGCAACGGCGGCCATATCGCCGGGATCGTCAATCCGCCCGGTCCGAAGTCGTGGTTTCTGTCCGCGGACGACAACCCCGCCGATGCCGACGAGTGGATGTCGACCGCTGCGCGCACGCCCGAATCGTGGTGGGTCGACTGGGCCCAGTGGTCGGCGGAACACGCGGGCGAGATGACAGACCCGCCGCCGATGGGATCCGCGACGCATCCGGTCATCGGACCCGGCCCCGGAACCTACGTCTTCACCTGAGCGCCGCTACCGACTCGCGGCTTGGGCCAGCACCTGCCGCAGCGGTCGCGGCACGATGCCGACTTCGGCGTCGAGCCGGCGGGCCTTGCGCCGGCTGACGACGATGCCCACGATTGCCAGTGTCCACACCGGGTACATGACGAGCCAGGCCATTCTGAACGCTTCGGGAGTGAAGCCGCCCGCGGCCGTCATGACCGCGCCCATCGCCGCCAGTACGAAAAGCGTCGCCAGGAACCCTCCCAGGTTTGCGATCGACTGTGCGACACCGATATTCAGGCGCGGGTTAGCGGTGCGCGCGATGTCCAGACCCACGACCGAGCCGGGCCCGCCGGCGGCCAAAATGACGACGAGCACGACTAGGAGCCACAGCGGAGCAGGCCCGGGGAGGGCAAGTATGAGCGTCCATATCGCGATGTCGGCCGCGACGACACCGAGGATCAACCACGATCTGTGCAAGGTGTGGCGTGCGGTCAGCACGCCGATCACTGGGCCGATGACAACCGAGCTAAGCACGAACGCCATGATGAGCATGCTGGCTGTCGACTCCGAAAGGTGCTGAGCGGAAATCAGATAGGGCAATCCCCACAGCAGCGCGAACACCATCATCGGGAACTGTGTGGCCATGTGACCGAAGAAGCCCAGTCGTGTCCCTGGGCGTGCCCACACCTCTTTGAGCGCAATGCCGACGTCGCGGGCCGATGCGATCGGAGTCGGCACCCAGGTTCCGGGCGGACCGTTGCGAACGACGGCGAATGCCAGCACGCCCATCAGCGCACTCGCCGCGGCGACGCTGGTGAATGCGGTCGACCATCCGCTATGGCGGAGTAGGGCGACGAACGGGACGGCCGACAGAATCTGCCCCAGTTGACCGACGATTGTTGTCAGCTGGGTCATCAACGGCACCCGCCGTGGGGAAAACCATCGCGGGATGAGCGCCAAGGTCGCCGCGAAGACGACCGCATCGCCGGTCCCGACCAAGACTCGCGCCGCAGCGGCAACGGGCATCGTTGTCGCGTGCGCCAGAAGGATCTGCCCGCTGGCGAGCAGGACCGCATTGGCGACAAGCATCGCTCGCGGCCCGAACCGGTCCACCAGCAGTCCAGCCGGGATCTGCGCCAGGGAGAACACCGCCACCTGGATGAACACGAAGGCGGCGAGGGTCCCCGGACTGAGTCCGAATCGATCGGCGGCGTCCAGGCCCGCAGCGGCGAGGGTGGTCCGCTGCATGACCGTCAGGATGTAGGCGGCCACGCCTACGGTCCAGATCAGCCAGGCGGCGCGGGCCCGCACGGGCACAGCGGCGGCGGTCGGATTCACGGCGATACTCGCTTTCCTCGGACTTTGGAACATCTTGGCAAATCTTGCCACAGATGGCAAAATATGGCAAAATCGGGGCAACGTGATCTGCGTGACTAGGGGAGGCGATGAGCGGTCCCGGTGATGAAAGCAAGGGGCGGACGGTGACGCTTCAGGATGTCGCTCGGGAAGCCGACGTCGCCGTTTCGACGGTGTCGCGGGCGCTGTCGAACCCCGAACGCGTCAGTCGGCCCATGCGGGAACGGATCCAGGAAGTCGCCAGGCGCCTCGGGTATATCCCGGCCCGGCTACCGGTGCGCGACTCCTTGCTGGCCCTGATGGTCAGCGGCATCGGCAACCCGTATAACGCTGCGCTGATCCGCGGCGTGGAGTCCCAGGCCCGCGCGGCCGGCTCGTCATTGGTCGTCGGTGACATCGCCGATGGGCCGGAGGTGGAGCGTGCTCATATCGAGCGTCTGAACGATCGGGGAGTCGACGGATTCGTCCTCGCCTCCAGCCTTCTCCCGGAGAGTGAGCTACGCGCGGTGGCCGATCGGGCCGATGTCGTGCTGTTCAATCGGGAGATCCCCGGGTTGGCCAGCGTCATCACCGATTCGCGCGACGGCAGCAGGCAGATCGTCGAACATCTGACAGCACTGGGCCACCGTTCGATCGCGTATCTGTCTGGGCCACCCGCCCTGTGGACAGACGCCGAGCGTTGGCGCACGCTGTCCGAAAACGCCGCACGATTGGGTGTCGAGATCGTCCGCCTCGGCCCGTTCATGCCAACGCTCGATCAAGGCTCCGCGGCCGCCGATGTTGGAATCGGCAGCGGTGCAACCGCTTTGGTGGCATTCAACGACTTGCTTGCAATTGGAATTCTGCAGCGGTTGCGGCGGAGAAAGATAGATGTGCCTGGTGCGATCAGCGTTGTGGGCCACGACGACATCTTCGGTGCCGATTTCTGCCAGCCGTCGTTGAGCACGGTCCACAGCGACGTCGAGCACGCCGGGCGAACACTGGTCGACTTGGTGCGGGGCCGGATAATAAGCCGGCCGGACACCCCTGTCGTGATCCCTACCCAGCTCATCGTTCGGGAATCCACGGCGACGGCAAGTGCAGGACCGCCAGGATGAGCCAGGTTCGGTTGGCGGTGGCAGGCGCCGGGTTGATCGGCAAGCGACACATCGAGGAGATCGACGCCAGTGACTCGGCCGTGCTCGCATCGATCGTGGACCCAGGGCCGGCCGGGCCGGAATTAGCCCGTCGGTACGGTGTTTCGCTTTACCCGTCCCTCGCCGAGCTGTTCGCCGACGACAAGCCCGACGGCATCATCCTGGCCACGCCGAACCGGATGCACGTGGCCGGTGGTCTGGAGTGCGTCGAGGCGGGCGTACCTGTGATCGTCGAGAAACCGATCGGCGACGACGTCGCGTCGGCCAGCCGTCTCGTCGAGGCCGGAGAGAAAGCCGGCGTACCGGTCCTCACCGGTCACCACCGCAACTACAGCCCGATCATGACCAAAGCCCGTGAAATCATCGAAAGCGGCGTTCTGGGAAGGCTTGTCGGAGTTTCCGGCACCGCCTTGTTCTACAAGCCAGACGACTACTTCGACGGCGGCGGCGGCTGGCGACGCGAGCACGGAGGTGGGCCCATCCTGCTGAACCTGACCCATGAGGTGAACAACCTGCTGTCGCTGCTCGGCGACATCGACACCGTGATCGCGTTGACGTCCAACTCAACTCGGGGTTTTCCCGTTGAGGACACCGCAGCGATGATCTTCCGCTTCGCCAACGGTGCGCTCGGCACGTTCCTGCTCTCCGACACCGCTGGTTCGGCACGCAGCTGGGAGCAGACATCCCGAGAAAACGCCAGCTACTCCAGCTACGACGACGAGGACGCGTATCACATCGCCGGAACGCAGGGCTCGCTGTCGGTTCCCACAATGCGCTTGAAGGTCTTCGAGGGTGAGCGGTCATGGTGGGAGCCGTTCACCACTACGACAGAGAGCGTCGAGCGTAGCGATCCTCTCGCTGGCCAAGTGAAGCATTTCGCCGACGTCATTCTCGGCGAGGCCGAACCCATATGTAGCGGCCGGGACGGCCTAAAGACAATGCAGGTGATCGATGCGGTCGTGGAGACCGCCCGCACCGGACGGCCCGTCAGCATCGCTAACTGAGCCACTCTTGTCGAAGCCGAAGAGCCGCATGGGCGTGTCCCACAGCACTTTCCGACGGTCGCCGAGATCTGGTATCAGTCGCTCGACAAGTGCGAGTATCAGTCCATAGTCGATTCGCTCGGGCGCACGCAGGAATGGCCAGTCCGAGCCCCACATGCACCGGTCGGGGGTGAACGCCTCCAGCAACGCGTGGACGAATGGCCAGGAGTCCTCCCACGGGTATTTCGTCGCCGAGCACTTCACCAAGCCGGAGATTTTGACGTAGTACCGGCCACTCGACGCGAGATCGAGCAACCGGCGAAACCCCGGCTGATCAAGGCCTGCGGACGAAACGGGGCGTCCGCAGTGGTCGATCAGCACGCGCACGCCTGACGGCTCCAAAATTGGTGCCATTTCCTCCAGTTGGTCCGCTTCCACCTGTACGTCGGCGAACATGTCGAGGCTCGCCAGATCGCGCAGTAGCGCTGCGGTGTCACGGAAGTAGTCGACGCCGAGCAGTGACACCTGCATCGTGGTTCCGATCACGCCGCGATCGCGCAGTCGCTCCAGTTCGGAGCGACCGGTGTTGTTGTCGACCACAGCGACGCCTTTGAACCGACCGTTTCCCCGCGCGAGGAAATCCAACAGGCACCGGTTGTCAGTGTCGTAGCCGGAATTCGGTCCGACCACCAACGCATGTCGGCAGCCGTAGGCATCGAACAGGTCGGTGAGTTGGTGCGCGGTACCCTGCTCGTTGGCGACCGGGTGGTACCAGGCGTCAGGGGAGTACCTGAAACGAGCCGGGTCGAGAAGGTGATTGTGACAATCGATCTTGGGTGTGTCGTAGATCGTCACCATGCCAGTCTCCGACAGGATGCGACCGAAACCCAACGCGCGAATTCCGATCCCGCTGAACGGAAGCTGATCGCCGCACTGTTGCCCAAGCCATCATCGGCGGCGACTCTTCTCCGATGAGGTCGATCGCAATAGTGGCGACGGACGCCCCCGAACGTTACGCGAAGCAATTGCTTGCCCATCTCGGCCGCAAAAACACCGTCGAGACGGTCGCAGGCGAGCGGCAGGGTGGACGGTTGGTGTTCACCTACGGCACCGGGACCGTCCGGCCGGAGGACGACCGGCTTGTGCTCGAAGCCTCCGCCGAGGACGCCGAGTCGCTCGCCCATGTCGAAGACGTACTTGGCCGACACCTGGAGCGGTTCGGGGCCAAACGCGAACTGGTGGTGACTTGGCAGCGTGCCGGTCCCGAGGGGGACGGTGGCTGAGTTCTCATTCCTCCCTGCGGCTTTGCGCGAAGAAGAAACGGACCATTTCGGCGGACGCGTCGGGCCCCGACGCATCGGTGTAGGACCCGACCGGGCTCCCGCCACACCAGGCGTGCCCGCCGCCATGCACGATCCAGGACTCCACGAGAACGACGCCATCCACGTCGGTGTGCACCGTGCGGGTACAGGCGTGGCCGCCCGTGGTCCGCTCGTTGAGATGGGTCGTATCCGACACCGAGGTGTCTGCAGCGGCAAGCCGGGCGGCGATGAGCTTCTCGGCGTTCACCGGGGCTACGATCCCGTCGCGGTCGCCATGGAACACAATCAACGGCACTGTGCCGCCCGGCGCTGGTGAGCCGCCGGTTCGCATGGCGATGAACGCCGCCGCGACATCGCGCGCTGCGCCGTAGGCGATCCCGGAATGCACTCCGACCCCGGCGTACAGGTCCGGGTAGGTCGCGGCCATCACCGCCGCCATGGCCCCGCCGGCGGAGAGGCCGGCGACATACACCCTGCCGGGTTCGACCTCATGGTCGGCCATGATCTGACGGGTGATGCCTGCGATTATCGCCGGCTCGCCGGTACCGGCCCGTTGGTCGGCGGCGGAGAACCAGTTCCAGTAGCCGCCGCTGTTGGCGGCAGTGGACTGCTGTGGGTAGGCGACCAGGAACGTGTGCTGCTCGGCGAGGTCGTTCATCCGTGTGCCTGCGGCGAAGTCGGTGACGTCCTGGTTGCCGCCGTGAAGCATCACGACCAGGGGCACCGGCGCACCGGTGTAGCCGCTGGGGATATAGAGATCATAGGTTCTGGCCCCGGCTGGGCCGGTGTGGTCCAAGTGGCGGATCTCGCCACCCGGTGCGGCGGCCGCCGCACCGGCGCCGGGATGCGTGGCGTCCCGTCTCGGGGCGGACAGGCCGCCGAGCAGGTTGGTCCACCTACCCGGCATGCCTGCGCCCGGCCTCGACGGGGACGGGCTGCCAGCCGGCGCGACGAGCGTGCGCTGCAGGACCGCGAACGCCTCTTGCAGCTTTCCTGCGCGAGTGAGTCGCAACGCTTCTGACATGCCCGCTGTGCGGTATTCGTCCATGGGAGCCCCTTCGGCGTGTAGACAGTGACGTCGGCCGGTCGGTCGGCGCCGTCTGAACAGCTCAGGTGGTGCGGGTCGCCAGCGCCGCCTTGACTTCCCTCGGCGCCCGGAAGGCGCCGAGGACCTCGACCGAAGAAATTGTCGCCAGCGCGAGATCAGGGCTGACATCTGGGGCAATCGTGGCCAGCCCGAGGACGTGTAGATCGACCGTCTGCCCTGCGTCGCGAAGACTCTCGAGGTCACGACGGCTGAGATGGCGTGTGCCCAAATTCAGCGCTCTACGCGTCACCGTGTCGTTGACGGCGTCTGCGCGGATGTCGAGCTGACGCCGGATCGCCGTCCGGATGAAGTCCGTGCGGTTGGCGTAGAAGCCCTCATCGACGAGGAGATCGATCTGGCCGAGGTCGACCGGACCCACGTTGATAGTGATCTTCTCGCTCTTGTCGATCTCCGCCATGCCATCTCCTGGCCCTCCTAATACCATCCACTCAGATGGTTGTAAGTCACGCTATCAGACTTCTCTAGTTCGCCGACGCCTGCACGGGGGGCGCCTCGGTACCGTACGACGATGACCGAACGTCTCCGTGCGCCGAAGGCGGTCCGCTGGGCAGGCGTGACCGTGGCCGCCGAGGCCATGGCGGCCGTGTCGGCGGCTGGAGTATTGGCGGTGCGTGGGCTGGCCGGCGCCGACCAGAGGGTGGTCAACGGGTTCGGTACGGCCCTGTGGTTCGTGCTGGTCGGTGTCGGCCTGCTTGCGGCGGCTTGGGCGCTGTGGACCGGCCGGCGGTGGGGCCGCGGCGTCGCGGTGTTCGCGCAACTGCTGCTGTTACCGGTGTCGTGGTACATGGGCGTCGGCTCGCACCAGTGGGCATACGCCATCCCCGTCGCGATCGTCGCGATCGTCACGCTGGTGTTGTTGTTCAGCCCGTCGGCCGTGCAGTGGCTGGGGGCTCAGGACCCCGGCTCGGGCTCCGCAAGCGCCGACAGCTCCGGCCCGGACACGCGATAGGTGATCCACTCGCTCTGCTGGCGGCCGCCGACGGCGTCGTAGAGGGCGATCGCGTTGACGTTCCAGTCCAGCACCGCCCAGGTCAACCGCGTGTAGCCGTTCTCGACACATTCGCGGGCCAGCGTGGCGAGCATGGCACGGGCCAGCCCGCGGCGACGGAATTGCGGGCGAACGAACAGGTCCTCGAGGTAGATGCCCGCGACGCCGTCCCATGTCGAGAAGTTGAGAAACCACAGCGCGCCCGCCGCGGCCTGGCCGTCCTCCTCGGCGATGTGGGCATGCACCGTCGGCGCGTCACCGAAAAGGGCGGTGCGCAAATGGGTTTGGGTGACTGTGCATTCGTGGCCGGCTCGCTCGAACTCGGCGAGCTCGTGGATCATCGCGGTCAGTTCGACCTCGTCGCCTGGCTCGGCGCGCCGGATGTTCATGGTTGCGCCTCCAGGGCGGACAGGATGGTGGTGAATTTCGTTGTGGTTTCGTCGACTTCGTCGTCGGGATCGGATTCGGCGACGATGCCGCCGCCCGCGTGGGCGTATGCGGTGCGACGATCGGCCGACAGCTGTGCGCCGCGGATGGCGACCACCCAGCGGCCGTCGCCGCGCTGGTCGCACCAGCCCACCGCGCCTGCGTAGAAGCCGCGGTCACCCTCGAGCTCCGCGATCAGTTGGGCCGACGCCGCCGCGGGCACTCCGCCGACGGCGGGAGTCGGATGCAGCGCGACGGCGAGATCCAATGCGGTCGTTGACTTTTCCCGCAACCGTGCCGTGATGGGTGTCGACAGGTGCCAGACGGCTGCGGTGCGGCTCAGCTGCGGTGTCGCCGGAATCTGAAGGTCGACGCACAACGGGTCGAGCGCCTTGCGCATTTCGTCGACGACCAGTTCGTGTTCGTGCCGGTTCTTGGCCGACTCGGCGAGCGCCTCCCCGCTGGCCCGGTCGGCGTCGGGATCGGCCAACCGCGGCGCCGAGCCCGCGAACGGTGCGCAAAAGACGCGCTCATCGTGGCGGGCCACCAGCAGCTCGGGGCTCGCGCCGACCAGCACGGTCCCGGAGTACTCGCTGCCCGCGGCGGTCAGGTCGGCGAGGTAGGCGTTGGCCACCGGGTCGGCGGACACCAGCCGGTCGACGATGGTGCGCGCATCGAGCGGCCCGTCGGCGACCAACCGCAACGCCCGTGCCAGCACCACCTTGTGCAGCCCGGTGGAGGGATCTCGCAGGCGCTGCAGCGCGGCCGCGATGCGGGAGCGGTGTTCGTCGGGTTCCGGCAGGGTCTCCGCGATCCGGACCGTGGGAAGAGCGCGCAACGGCCACATCGGCAGGGCGTCGAGGAACTGCACCGCCTGCGGGCGGATCAGCGCCGTCGGCCTCGACATGTCAAATGGCAACGCGCCCATGATAATCGGCGCGGTGTGCGATGCGAGGGCGGCCCGCGCGTCGGCGACGGACTTGTAGGTGGTGTGTACACCGTCGCCGACGACGGCGCTGCCGCTGGTGGCCAGTACGAAGGTCGGCTCGCGGGTCACGTGAAAACGGTCGGGTTCGGGTATCCGGTCAGCCCGAGCGCGTTGAGCTGGCGCTTCCCGTGTTCGAAGCCGCACACCGCGATCGACGCCGCGGCCATCGCGAACCGGATGCCTTCGTATACGGGCAGCTCTACCCAGCGGGTGATCACCGCGCGGGAAAAGTGGCCGTGCCCGATGAACACCACGTCGCGCGACTCCATGTGTGTCAACGCCAACGCGATCGCCTTGTCTGCACGGTCGCAGACCTGGGCGGACGTCTCGCCGCCGGGGGCCCCGTGCGTCCAGATCAGCCAGTTGGGAACTGCCTTCCGGATCTCCTGGGTCGTCGTGCCCTCGTAGTCTCCGTAGTCCCATTCACTGATGAGCGGGTTCACCTCGTCGACGGTGAGCTCGGCCAGTTCGGCGGTGATGGCGGCGCGCTTGCGCGGGCTGCAGATGATGTATGGGTTGTCCAGGTTGAGCTGGGTGAGTGTCGCACCCGCCGCTTTCGCCTGCTGCCTGCCCTCATCGGTGAGGTCGAGTTCGGTGCGGCTGGTGTGCTTTCCGCTGCGTGACCACTCCGTCTCGCCGTGACGCAGCAGGAGAAGCCGGTGCTGCTGGACATTCATCCCGCTGATTCTGCCCCACGTCCGACATTGATGTGAGTGCCCGTGCTTGTATGGACGGTGTGACGCGAGTACTTGCGGTCGCCAATCAAAAGGGTGGGGTAGCCAAGACGACGACGGTGGCGTCGTTGGGCGCTGCGATGGCGGAGGAGGGGCGTCGGGTACTGCTCGTCGACCTCGATCCACAGGGCTGTCTGACGTTTTCGCTCGGCCAGGATCCCGACAAGCTGGCGGTCTCGATCCACGAAGTGCTGCTCGGCGAGGTGGAGCCGGGCGCGGCCCTGCTGTCGACGTCGGAGGGCATGACGTTGATGCCCGCGAACATCGACCTGGCCGGCGCCGAGGCGATGCTGTTGATGCGGGCGGGCCGCGAATACGCGCTCAAGCGGGCGCTGGCGAAGCTCGATTCCGAGTTCGATGTGGTGATCATCGATTGCCCGCCGTCGCTCGGGGTGCTGACGCTCAATGGGCTGACCGCCGCCGACGACGTGATCGTGCCGCTGCAGTGCGAGACGCTGGCTCACCGCGGCGTCGGCCAGTTCCTGCGCACGATCACCGACGTCCAGCAGATCACCAACTCTGACCTCACTCTGCTGGGCGCACTGCCCACGCTGTACGACTCGCGGACCACCCACAGCCGCGACGTCCTGCTCGACGTCGCCGACCGCTACGACATGCCGGTGCTCGCGCCGCCGATTCCGCGCACCGTGCGGTTCGCCGAGGCGACGGCGTCGGGCGCTTCGGTGCTGGCGGGTCGCAAGAACAAGGGCGCAGTCGCATACCGCGACCTGGCAGCTGCCCTGCTCAAGCACTGGAAGTCGGGAAAGACGCTGCCGACCTTCGCGCCCCCGGTCGATTAGCCAAGCGCGACGAGGTTTCCGCCGCGCTGCTCGAGCAGCGTCGAACCGGCGACGCTGGGCACCACGGCCGACTGCACGGGCGGGCGTTGCAGCGGGATGAAACGCTCGTTGACCCCCGTCACCGGGTCGTAGACGCCGATGCCGTCGCTTACCGGGACGATCAGCTTCCCGGCCATCATCGTCCCGGGTCCGATCGGAGTGTGCGTGTCGACGGGCCCGATCGTGTAGCGGAACTGCATGCCGCTCGCGCTGAACACCATCACCGCGTCGCCAGTCCACCAGGTGACGAGATCGCCGGGGCGGGTTGCCGCCGCCTCAGGTGAAACCGGGTTGGGCAGCGGTAGATTCGCTGTCGTCGAGCCGGTTTCGTCAATGATCATGACCGACGGCCGCGGCGTGGGTACGTACACGGCGGTGATTGTTTCCGAGACCGCCACCACCTTGGCGCCGGTGTCGGGCTTGACGTCGGGCAGCTGCACGTACTTCTGATCGGGGGTGTCTTCCTCCTTGGCGGCCTTCAGCAGTGTCACCCGAACGTTGGGCGCTTTCGGGCACGCCTCGAGCACCGACACCGCCGACGAGCTGGCCGCCGCCGACTGCAGCCCGCACAGCACAGGGCCTGGACTGCCGGGTTTGATCCGTGCGTCGAGATACCCGTAGCTGATCATCCGGACCATGTCAGAGCGCCACTGCTCGAGCCTGCTGTCACCGGCCGAAAGCACCGTGGTGCCGTCGGAGGACAGCGTCACCTCGGGGTCCGCATACGCCGTGCGGCTCGGTCCGCGCATACCCGTCTGACCGTCGATGGTGCTGACCTGACCGCACCCGCGGCTGTCCGGGTAGACGGCGACCGCGTAGTGGTACACCCATGTCACGCCGCACAGGTCGAGGTCGCGGGCGTAGCTCCACAGCACCGCGCCCGAGGTCGGGTCGCGGCCCTCGACGTCGCGGCCGTTGCCCGTCACCACGCTGCCGCCCGCGACCACCGGCTCCGTCGTTTTCGGGCTCGGCGCCGTCCACAGCTCGCGGAACGTCGCAGGAATCGTCTTGGCGGGCGCCAGGGTCTTCACCGGAGACGCCGCGGGCCTGCTGATCGTCGCCCTGGCATCGCTGGTCCACCACAGGACGGCGGCGACGACGATCACCACCACGGCGATCGCCGCGGCGGCCAGAAGGTCGGCCCGGGTGCGACGCTCGGGTTTGACCATCGGCTGGCGCGACCTCGCTAGTTGGTGGGCGCTGCGGCCGCCTTGCGGGGCCGACGGCGGCGGCGCCTACGCGGAGCGCCTTCGGTTCCGGCGGCGGGGGTTTCGCCGTTCTCGGCGGCCTTGGCCGCCTTCTCGCTCTCCGGGTGCCCACTCACCGGCTTGCCGCCGCGGGTCCGTCGCCGCGACCGGTTGCTGCCGCTGCGCGCAGGCGCATCGGCGGCGTCGCGCGGCGGACGCTTGGCGGGCGGCCTGGCCGGGCCCATCGAGCCCGTCGCGTCGGTCGGGATGTCCAGCTCTTCGTACAGATGTGGTGAGCTGGAATAGGTTTCGGCCGGGTCGGGGTGGCCCAGACCCAGCGCCTTGTCGATCATCTGCCAGCGCGCGAGCTCGTCCCAGTCGATGAGGGTGATCGCGACGCCGGTCTTGCCCGCCCTTCCGGTGCGGCCGATGCGGTGCACGTAGGCCTGCTCGTCCTCGGGGCACTGGTAGTTGATGACGTGGGTGACGTCGTCGATGTCGATGCCGCGCGCGGCCACGTCGGTGGCCACCAGCACGTCGATGTCGCCGGTGCGGAACGCCTTCAGTGCCTTCTCGCGGGCGGACTGATTCAGGTCGCCGTGCACGGCGCCGACTTTGAAGCCGCGCTCGCCGAGCTCGTCGGAGACCTTCTGCGCGGTGCGCTTGGTGCGGGTGAAGATCATCGTCGCGCCGCGACCCTTGGCCTGCAGCAGCCGGCTGACCAGCTCGATCTTGTCCAGCGCGTGGGCGCGGTAGGCGAACTGGTCGGTGGTGGAGTGCACGGCCGACGACTGCGGCGACTCGGCGCGGATGTGCGTCGGCTGGTTCATAAAGCTGCGGGCCAGCGTGATGATCGGGTCGGGCATCGTGGCCGAGAACAGCATCGCCTGGCGCGAGTCGGGGGTGAGCCGGAGGATGCGCTCGATATCGGGCAGGAAGCCGAGGTCGAGCATTTCGTCGGCCTCGTCGAGCACCAGGACGGCGATGCCGCCCAGCTGCAGGTGGCCCTGCTGGGCGAGGTCGAGCAGGCGCCCCGGGGTGCCGACCACGACGTCGGCGCCCGCGCGCAGCGCATCGGTCTGCGGCTCGTAGGCGCGGCCGCCATAGATCGACACCACCGACAGCTTGCGGTCGCCTGCGGTCAGGTATTTCGCGGCGCCTGCCAGGTCGCCGGACACCTGCAGGCACAGTTCGCGGGTGGGCACGACGACCAGCGCGCGGGGGGCACCCGTCAGCGGGCGTTCCGGATCGCTGGTGATCTCCTGAAGGAGGGGCACACCGAACGCGAAGGTCTTGCCCATCCCGGTGCGGGCCTGTCCGATGAGGTCGTCGCCCGACATCGCAAGTGGCAGCGTCAGTTCCTGAATGGCAAACGTGTGCTCGATACCGTCTTCGGCAAGTGCGCGCACTATTTCGTCGCGCACTCCGAGCTTGGCAAATGTTGGGTTGAGTACAGTCATGCTTGGTAACGAAGCCTTTCGATTTTCATTCCTCGTTGCGTCCACGCGCGCACGAGTATGAAGAGAAAAACTTCGCGGGGCCCTGCGCTGAGGTAGGCGGGCCAACTTCGTGCACGCACATTTCTTAGGTTGCGGCTCACCGTATGAGAGCCACCGCCTACGACCATGATACCGGGTGGGTTTGCCGACGCGTCGCCCCGGCGGCCGACGTCTACAGTTGGGCCCATGAGTTCGACGCAGCATGCGGCTTCCCCGGAGCAGATCGCCACCTCGACCTCAGGTGTGTCGGCCGATCATCCGGGTGTCACCGAGCTGTTCGCTCTGCTGGCCTATGGCGAGGTGGCCGCGTTCTACCGACTCACCGACGAGGCGCGGATGGCACCCAACCTGCTCGGCCGGATCAACATGGCCAGCATGGCCGCGGCCGAGATGGCCCACTACGAGTTGCTGCACGACGCGCTCGAAAAGCGCGGCGTCGACGTCGTCGCCGCGATGACGCGATATGCCCCTGCGCTGGAGAACTATCACCGGCTCACCACGCCGAGCACGTGGCTGGAGGCGCTGGTGAAGACCTACATCGGCGACGCGCTCGCCGCCGATTTCTACCTCGAGATCGCCGACGTGCTTCCCGACGAAGTCGCCTCCGTCGTCCGCGGGGTGCTGTCCGAAACCGGCCACTCGCAGTTCGTCGTCGCCGAGGTCAGGGCCGCCGTCACCGCCAGCCAGAGGCAGCGGCATCGGCTGGCGCTGTGGTCGCGCAGGCTGCTTGGTGAGGCCATCACCCAGGCCCAGTTCGTGCTCGCCGATCACGACGAGCTCGTCGACCTGGTCGTGTCGGGCACCGACGGGCTGGCCCACGTGACCCAGTTCTTCGACCGTCTCCAGCACACGCACAACACGCGCATGCAGGAGCTCGGCCTGGGCTGATCCCTAGCGGGTGCAGTTCGTGATGAGCGTGTTGTTGGTCTGCGACACCAGCGTGGCGCCCGAACCGTCGGTGATCGAGCAGTTGAGCTGACCGCCGACGCTCGTCGCGGTGACCGAGCTGAGCTGCACACCCGGGTCGAGCGTCACCTGCTTGGTCCACGGCAGTGCGACGTTCACGTCGGTCTGCAGCGCGCCCTGCGCATCGGTGTAGATCACCGTCACCAAATCCAAGAGCTGGCGGTTCCCGGTCACCGTGTACGTGACGGTGCGGGGGTCTCCTGCGGGCGGTGGCGCGGCGTCGGTGGGCACCGTGGTGGGCGCGGCGGCCGTCGCGGTCGGGGTCGGGGTGACGCTGGTGATCGTCTCCTGCGGCAGAGCCGTGGCCGACGGCGGCCTGCTGGCGCTGGGTGACGGCGCGGTGCTGGGATAGGGCGCGGCCTCGCTGGTCGAGGAGGAGATCGTGCCCGCCGTCGTTCCGCTGTCGCCGCCGCTGAGAATCATCAGCGTGCCCGCGACGGCGATGAGCAGGACGATGCCCGCGACGCTGGCCACCCACAGCCACTGGCGATCGTCGTGCTCGGTGTAGAACTGGACGTCGTTCTCGCCGTAGTCGGCGTACTCGTCGTAGTCCTCGACGTCGTAGTCCTCGACGTCGTAGTCCTCGTACTCGTCGTACTCGTCATCGAGAAGGTCGGTGCGGTCGTCAAAGCGGTCGGTGACCGATCCTGTCGACCAGGGCGAAGAATGCCTGTTCATGCGCGTTTCCCAGTCAGTTCCAATGATGCAGGCCTGATGCTATCGGTGCAGAAGTGACAGATGAGGTCTGCGATCTGGCGTGTTGGTAACGGTCCGGACTCAGTTCGCTGTGACGGGACGCGGGTCTTCGCTACCCGCGAACGGCCACCGCGGACCACGCGCCGCGGCGTCCACTAGCCTTTCGGGAGAACGCATTCGGCCGCATAGACATGAAAGGGTCCAGCGTGGAGGTCAAGATCGGTGTCACGGACAGCCCGCGCGAGCTCAACTTCAACAGCGCGCAGACTCCCACCGAGGTGGAGAAGCTGATCACCGATGCGCTGGCCAAGGACTCGGGCGTGCTCGCGCTGACCGACGAGAAGGGCAGGCGATTCCTGGTGCAGGCGGCCAAGATCGCCTACGTCGAGATCGGCGCCGCCGACATTCGGCGGGTCGGTTTCGGGGTCGGAGCAGTCGGCGCGGAGGCCGTCAAGAACGGGTGAGCGGCACGTGTGACAGTCCGCCCCAGGCGAACTGAACGGTGCCGTTGATCGCGTCGTCCCTGGGGATCGGCCGATCGTTGTTCAGCCAGTAGCGCGCGGAGTCGACGCTCACCGCCACCAAGCCGACCGCGATCATCCTGGCGCGGTGGGCTTCCAGCCCGGAGTCGCGGCTGATCAGGTCGAACACCGCATCCGTGCAGGATTCGGTGGCCACCTTCACCTGCGCCGCGACCTGCGGTTCGGTGACGTAGTCGTTCTCGAAGATGAGCCGGTAGCCCTGGCTGTCGTGCTCGATGAAGTCGAAGAACGCCTGGACGGCGGCGCGCAGCCGCTGACGGTTATCGGTGGTGGTGCGCAGCGCCTGGCGCACACCGGACACCAGATTCTCGACGTGTCGAGCCAGCACGGCCAGGTACAGCTCTAGCTTCGACGAGAAGTGTTGGTACAGAACGGGTTTACTGACACCCGCGCGATCGGCGATCTCGTCCATCCCCGCGGCGTGGTAGCCGCGGTCGACGAAAATCTCGCTGGCAGCGACGAGTAACTGCCCGCGGCGCTGATCGCGTGGCAGCCGGCTGCCACGCCGATTAGCGGCGGAAGTGCCGCCCCTCGGTTCGGTGGCATTGGCCAACTCGCTCATCACTTCCTCTAACTGAATTCGTTCGCATCGACAGTACTACCCGTTCATGGTGGTACGCGTGAGGACGGCACTGGTCGTCTTCCGAAGGCGCGCCAGAAACCCTAGCCGCGCGGTCTGTGCCATCCTGTTTCGGTGACCTACGATCCGGGGCGTCGCACGCGGAGCACCGGAGGGCTTGAGCGTGGCGACCCGGAACCGAACATGGGTCGCGTTCCCGTGCTTCGCGATGAGTGGCGCGAGCCGCTGCGCGCCCAACGCGACCCCCTCGCCGAGGATTCCGGGCGCGCCAGGTCCAATCGCGACGACAGGCGCCGGTGGCGCAAGCAGACCGCCGTGGGACGTTTCGTCTCGACGTACGGCTGGCGCGCGTACGCGCTGCCTGCCTTGGTCGCGCTGACGGTGTGGGTGGTCTACCAGACCATCACAGGAACCAGCGTGTCCGGCGGCGAGACCCCCCAAGCGCCCGCCATGGGGCAGCCGACCATCGGCGTCGCCAGCACGTCGATCATCGGTGCACCGCCGAAGGGGCTGACCCAGTTCGACGCCAATCTGCCGACGGGCATCCTGCCCGACGGCGGCCCCTACACCGAGGCGGGCGCGAAGACCTGGCACATCGTGCCGGGCAACGATCCGCAGGTCGGGCAGGGCACCACGAAGGTGTTCAAATACACCGTCGAGGTGGAGGACGGCATCGACACCACGTCCTATGGCGGTGACGAGGGCTTCGCACGGATGGTCAGCCAGACCCTGGCCAACCCGAAGAGCTGGACGCACAACCCGCAGTTCGCGTTCGTCCGCGTCGACGGCGGCCGGCCGGATTTCCGGGTCTCGCTGACCAGCCCGATGACGGGTCGCGAGGGCTGTGGCTACGAGATCCCGATCGAGACGTCCTGCTACAACCCGTCATTCCAGCCCGACGGCCAGCCAAGGGTGCTGCTCAACGAGGCCCGCTGGGTGCGCGGGGCCGTGCCGTTTCAGGGCGATGTGGGGGCCTACCGGCAGTACCTGATCAACCACGAGGTCGGCCACGCCATCGGCTACCAGCACCATGAGCCGTGCGGCGCGAACGACCAATTGGCTCCCGTGATGATGCAGCAGACGTTCTCGACCAACGACAACGACAACGCGCGTTTCGACCCTGAATGGGTCAAGCCGGACGGAAAGACCTGCAAACCCAACCCCTGGCCGTATCCGATCGCCTGAGCCGCGGGGAAGCTCTCGACGGTGATTGCCGTTGCTTTGGGTAACTGCTGAGATGGAACAATCCCGACTTCGAATCGAGGAGGGTACCGGTGTCCACACCGTTGCCGCCGCTGGTAGAGCCTGCGGCAGCACTGACGCGCGATGAGGTCGCGCGCTACAGCCGCCACCTGATCATCCCCGACCTGGGCCTGGACGGTCAGAAACGCCTGAAGAACGCCCGCGTGCTGGTCATCGGTGCGGGCGGGCTGGGCTCGCCGACGCTGCTGTACCTCGCCGCGGCGGGTGTCGGCACGATCGGCATCGTCGAGTTCGACGTCGTCGACGAGTCCAACCTGCAGCGCCAGATCATCCACGGGCAGTCCGATATCGGCCGGTCCAAGGCCGAGAGCGCCCGTGACTCGATTCGCGAGATCAACCCGCTGGTGGACGTGCGGCTGCACGAGGTCCGGCTGGAGCCCGACAACGCGGTCGAAATATTCGAGCAATACGACCTGATCCTGGACGGCACCGACAACTTCGCGACCCGCTACCTGGTCAACGACGCCGCCGTGCTTGCGAGCAAGCCGTACGTGTGGGGCTCGATCTACCGGTTCGAGGGCCAGGTGTCGGTGTTCTGGGAGGACGCCCCCGACGGCCTCGGCCTGAACTACCGCGACCTCTACCCCGAGCCGCCGCCACCGGGCATGGTGCCGTCCTGCGCGGAGGGCGGCGTGCTGGGCATTTTGTGCGCGTCGATCGCGTCGGTGATGGGCACCGAGGCGATCAAGCTGATCACCGGCATCGGTGAACCGCTGCTCGGCAGGCTGATGGTGTACGACGCGCTCGACATGACCTACCGCACCATCAAGATCCGCAAGGACCCGTCGACGCCGAAGATCACCGGGCTGATCGACTACGAGGAGTTCTGCGGTGTGGTGTCCGACGCCGCCGCCGAGGCCGCGGCCGATTCCACCGTCACCCCACGTGAGCTGCGCGAAATGATCGACTCCGGCAAGCCGGTCGCGCTGATCGACGTCCGCGAGCAGGTGGAGTGGGACATCAACCGAATCGAGGGCGCCGAGCTGATCCCAAAGGGCGAATTCGAGTCGGGCGAGGCGCTGGCCAGACTTCAGGTTGACCGCACACCCGTCTTCTACTGCAAGACAGGCGTGCGCTCGGCGGAGGTGCTGGCGATCGCGAAGAAGGCCGGCTTCTCCGACGCGCTGCATGTGCAGGGCGGAATCGTGGCGTGGGGTCATCAGCTCGAGCCCGACATGGTCATGTACTGACAGACTCGTCAATATCGATACCGACACAGCTGGTCAGCGAGGCCTTTCTGGCCTGCGGCGACGGTAGCCTGACGCTGTGACCGATGAACGCCCGCCGGACCACGTGCTGGCGGCGTTTGGCGTCAGTGGCCTGCCGCCCGTTGAGCTCGGTGTCGGCTGGGAGGGTGGCTGGCGGTGCGGTGAAGTCGTGCTGTCGATGGTTGCCGACCATGCTCGTGCCGCCTGGTCGGCGAAAGTCCGCGAGACGCTTTTCGTCGACGGCATTCGTCTTGCCAGACCGGTGCGCTCGACCGACGGGCGATACGTGGTCGCGGGCTGGCGAGCGGACACCTTCGTCGCGGGCACCCCGGAACCGCGGCACGACGAGGTGGTCTCGTCGGCGGTACGGCTGCACGAGGCGACGGCCAAGCTGGAGCGGCCGCGGTTCTTGACCCAACCGCCTGTCGCACCGTGGGCCGATGTCGACGTCTTCATCGCCGCCGACCGGGCGGCCTGGGAGGAGCGGCCGCTGCAGTCGCTGCCGCCGGGCGCCCGGGTGTCACCCGGCTCGGCGGACGGACAGCGCTCGATCGACCTCATCAATCAGCTCGCTGGACTCCGCAGCCCGACGAAGAGCCCCAACCAGCTCGTGCACGGCGACCTCTACGGCACAGTGCTTTTCGCGGGTACCGCGGCGCCAGGAATCACTGACATCACGCCCTACTGGAGGCCCGCATCATGGGCTGCAGGTGTCGTGGTCGTCGACGCGCTGTCGTGGGGCGATGCCGACGACGGGCTCGTCGAACGGTGGGCGCCACTGCCGGAGTGGCCGCAGATGTTGTTGCGTGCGTTGATGTTCCGGCTCGCCGTGCACGCGCTGCATCCACGGTCCACCGCCGCGGCGTTCCCCGGGCTTGCGCGCACCGCCGCGCTGGTGCGGCTGCTTCTCTAGCGCCTTCTCTAGCGTCGCGATTTCCGCGAAATTGGGGGCACCTCCCGCTTGCGGGGGACATTCCTGGTCGTGATCTCGCGCGAGAATCACAACCACCGGTTCTCACTCGGCGTCAGAATTCGTGGCGCACTTCGTCGAGGGGGACGCGTCCGTCGCTGGCGAGGACGCCCTCGGCGCGAAGCAGTTCGAGTTGGCGTGTGGTGAGATGCGGCGCCGGCCGCCCGGAAGCGCGAATCACCCGATGCCATGGCAGGTCCGACGAATCCGTGCGCATGATCCAGCCGACGATGCGCGGGCTGGAAAGCCCTGCCGCTGACGCGATGTCACCGTAGGTCGACACCCGTCCCGGCGGAATCGACGCGACGAGCGCGCGGACGGTCTCGACCTGTTCGTCGGTGATCGCGGCCATGGCTAGGCCTGTTCGAGCCGGTCGCGAATCGCCGCGGCCGTCTCGGCGGGTTTGGCCTGGGCGACCATATGGTCGCAGTCGAAGTCGACGAGCGTGAACCGCGGGCCCAGCTTCTCTTGGAGCGCCGTGATCAGTGCGTCCGTCACATACGGCGGATCGGTACGGGTCGCGCGGATCAGCGTCGTCCGTATTCCCTTGTGCGGCAACACGAAATCGCGGGCCAGCTCACTCCAGTAGGACATCATCGCGGGGATGCTGATCCGCCAGCCCAGCCTTCCGTCGGGCAGCTCCACCAGGTGCTCGTCGAGTTCGGCGTCCAGTTCGCGCGCGTCGACGTCAGCCCACGATCCCGAGGCCTTCTCGTTGCGCGCCTCATCGCGGTCGAGATAGAACGGCGACGCCATCATGTCGTCGGCGATGTTGGACATCCATGCACCGTCGAGGCCGACCGCCGGATCGAGCAGGACGAGCGACGCGACCAGATCCGGGCGCGCGACAGCGAGTTTCAGCGCGACAGCGCCGCCGAACGAGTGTCCGACCACCACCACCGGGCGGGTGGTCTCCCTGGCGAGCAGATCGGCGAGTGCGGCCACGTTCGTGTCCAATGTCCACGGCGCCTCCCACGACGATCTGCCGTGGCCGAGCAGGTCGGGCGCGAGGACCGAGAAGTTGGACAGGTGCTGCGTGGCCAGCGTCTGCCACCGCATGCCGTGTCCGGTCAGGCCGTGGATGGCCAGGATCTGCGCAGGCTGATCGGGACCGTAGCGATGCACGTTGAGGACTTGGGTCACGCCATAGATGCTGCCAGCAGCGGCCGCCGGGATTTGTCGGACCCCCGTGATGTCATGCCTTACATGTCCGCACCGTACATCGCGCTGAACTCGACGGCGTTGACCGAAACCGGCATTCGCGGCGTGGTGCGCGTTCTGGGTGGTCCCGGCACGGGCAAGACCCGCGCGCTGATCGAGACAGCCGCCTCGCACATCGCAGGCGGTGCCGATCCGGAATCCGTTCTGCTGCTGACGGGTTCGGCGCGGCTCGGCACCCGGGCACGCGCCGCGATCACCTCGGCCCTGCTGCAGGCGGGCAGTCGCGCGGTCATCCGCGAACCACTCGTCCGCACGGTCCACTCGTATGCCTTTGCGGTGCTGAGGCTCGCGGCCCAACGCAACGGGGACCCGCCGCCGCGGCTGATCACCACCGCCGAACAGGACGGCATCATCCGCGAGCTGTTGGCGGGCGACCTCGAGGACGGCGACCATGCCGCCGTCGCGTGGCCCCGCCAGTTGCGCCCCGCGTTGACCACCGTCGGCTTCGCCACCGAGCTGCGCGACCTGTTGGCCCGATGCACCGAACGCGGCGTGGATCCTGTTGCGCTGCAACGGCTCGGCCGGCTGTCCGGACGCCCGGAATGGCTGGCCGCTGGCCAGTTCGCGCAGCAGTACGAGCAGACCATGTTGCTGCGGTCCGCGGTCGGCATGGCCGCCCCGCAGGCCACCGTGCCCGCGCTGGGTGCGGCCGAACTCGTCGGCGCCGCGCTGGAGGCGTTCGCCGTCGACGCGGAACTGCTCGCGGCCGAGCGCGGCCGGGTCAAGCTGCTCCTCGTCGACGATGCCCAGCACCTCGACCCGCAGGCCGCCCGGCTGGTGCGGGTGCTGGCGGCCAGCGCCGAGTTGACCGTCATCGCCGGTGACCCCAACCAGGCGGTGTTCTCCTATCGCGGCGCCGACCCGGCGCTGCTGCACGGCGACGACGGCGATCCGGTGGTCACGCTGAGGGAGTCGCACCGCTGCGCATCCGCAGTGGCACGCGCGATCTCCGGTATCGCGCGGCGCCTGCCCGGCGCGGGACCGGCCCGCGATCTGCTGGGTACCGGCGAGAGGTCGGGGTCGGTGTCGGTTCGGGTGGCCGCGACGCCGCACGTCGAAACGGCATTGATCGTCGACGCGCTGCGCAGAGCTCACCTGATCGACGAGGTGCCGTGGTCGCAGATGGCGGTGATCGTCCGCTCGGTGCGGCAGAACGGCGCGGCGCTGGCCCGGGCGATGACCGCAGCGGGTGTGCCGGTGGTCATGCCGCCCTCGGGTGTGCCGCTCGCCGAACAGCCTGCGGCGCGGACGTTGTTGACGGTGCTGGCGGCCGCGGCCGACGGTTTGGACGGCGACCGTGCGGTGGACCTGCTGACCGGACCGATCGGCCGGGTCGACCCGGTGTCGTTGCGGCAACTCCGCCGCGCGTTGCGCCGCGCCGATCGCAGTCAGCCGCCACGCGATTTCGGCGACCTGCTCGTCGATGCGCTGGAATCCGAAACCGTCGGCCTCTCCGGCGTGGGGGCACTCCCCTCGCAAGCTGGGGCCCCACCCGCTTGCGGGGGACTGGCCCGGCCGATGCGGCGGGTGCACGCCGTGCTCGCGGCCGCACGACGCAGCGACGCCGAGGGCGCCGATCCGCGCTACACATTGTGGCAGGCCTGGCACCGCTCCGGGCTGCAGCGGCGCTGGCTTTCGGCCAGCGAGCGGGGCGGCGCGGTCGGCGCGAAGGCCGACAGCGACCTGGACGCGGTCACGGCGCTGTTCGACGTCACCGAGCAGTACGTCGCGCGCACCGCCGGGGCGTCACTACGCGGCCTCGTCGAGCACGTCAGCGCGTTGGGCCCGCTGCCGACGGCAGGGGACCCGTCGTCTGATGCCGACGCCGTCACGGTGCTGAGCGCGCATGCCGCCCTCGGCAGGGAATGGGATGTCGTCGTCATCGCCGGGCTGCAGGAGGGACTGTGGCCCAATACGACTCCGCGCGGCGGAGTGCTCGGCACCCAGCACCTCGTCGATGTCCTCGACGGTGTCGCAGGCGACAACACGGTGTCCAGCCGGGCGCCGCTGCTGGCAGAGGAGCGCAGATTGCTGATCGCTGCGATGGGCCGGGCCCGTAGCAGGCTGCTGGTCACGGCGGTCGACAGCGAGAGCGGTGACGACTCGATGCTGCCGTCGCCGTTTCACACCGAACTCGCGCAGTTGGCCACCGACACCGAAGGCGGCGGCGTCGAACCCGCGCACGCCCCGCGGGTGCTAGCGCCCGCGCCGGTCGTCGGAGGGCTGCGGGCGGTCATCTGTGCGCCCGACGACACCGTCACCGACACGGCAAGAGCCTGCGCGGCAGCTCAATTGGCGCGGCTGGCCGCGGCGGGCGTGCCGGGGGCCGACCCGAAACAGTGGTATGGCATGACTCCGACGAGCAGTGACGAACCACTGTGGTCCGGTGAGGATCACGTGGTGAGGCTGTCACCGTCGACGCTGCAGACGCTGACGGACTGCCCATTGCGCTGGCTGCTGGAGCGGCACGGTGGCACCGACGGCCGCGACGTGCGGTCGGTGGTCGGCTCGGTGGTGCACGCCCTCATCGCAGGCGAGGGAAAGACCCAGGGACAGATGGTTGCCGAGCTCGAAAGGCTTTGGGAGAAACTGCCGTTCGAATCGGAGTGGTACGCCGACAACGAGCTGGAACGGCACCGTTCGATGCTGTCCACCTTCGCGCAGTGGCGGGCGGAGAGCCGCCACGAACTGACCGAGGTCGGTACCGAGGTCGACGTCGACGGCGTGCTGGAGGCCGATGGCGGCCAGCCCCCGGTGCGGGTGCGCGGCCGCGTCGACAGGCTCGAGCGCGACGGTGCGGGCCGCCTCGTGGTCGTCGACGTCAAGACCGGGAAGACGCCTGTCAGCAAGGACGACGCCCAGCGCCATGCGCAGCTCGCGATGTATCAGCTGGCCATCGCCGAAGGACTGCTGCCAGAGGGTGATTCACCCGGCGGTGGACGGCTTGTCTATCTCGGTAAGGCGGGCTCGGCCGGACCGACCGAGCGGGGTCAGGACGCGCTGACGCCCAACGTCCGCGACGACTGGCGTGCGCTCGTGCACGACGCCGCAGCGGCGACCCAGGGGCCGCAGTTCGTGGCCCGCATCAACGACGGCTGTGCACACTGCCCCGTGCGACAGAGCTGCCCTGCGCAATCGGCGGCTGACGGGACCGCGCAGTCGTGATGCCGAAATACAGCCCCGACGAATTGGCCTCCGCCCTTGGGCTTTTCGCGCCCACCGACGAACAGGCCGCGGTGATCGCCGCACCGCCGGGGTCCCTGGTGGTGATCGCGGGCGCGGGTGCAGGCAAGACCGAGACGATGGCCGCAAGGGTGGTGTGGCTGGTGGCCAACGGCTACGCCTCTCCCCGGGAGGTGCTCGGCCTGACGTTCACCCGCAAGGCCGCAGGACAACTCCTTCGGCGGGTCCGCACCCGACTGGCCCGGCTGGCAGGCACCGGCATCGTCACGGGCGGACTGGACGCGGCCGACGACCCGGCGACGGTCAGCACGTATCACGCGTTCGCGGGCACACTGCTGCGCGAGCACGGCCTGCTGCTGCCGATTGAGCCCGACACGCGGCTGCTCAGCGAAACAGAGATGTGGCAGTTGGCATTTCGCGTCGTGACCGAGCACCCCGGTGGACTGAATACCGACAAGACACCGGCCGCCGTCACCTCGATGGTGCTGCGCCTGGCCGGCGCGCTGGCCGAGCATCTCGTCGACACCGAACAGCTGACCGACACCCACGTCGAACTGGAGCGGTTGGTGCACACGCTGCCCGCCGGGCCGTACCGGCGCGACCGCGGTCCCAGCCAGTGGCTGCTGCGGATGCTGGCGACCCAGACCGAGCGCACCGAGCTGGTGCCGTTGATCGACGCGTTGCACGAGCGCATGCGGGCCGAGAAGGTCATGGACTTCGGCATGCAGATGGCCTCTGCCGCCCGGCTGGCGTCGACGTTTCCTCGGGTCGGCGAGCAGTTGCGGCAACGCTTCCGCGTGGTGCTTCTCGATGAGTACCAGGACACCGGACACGCGCAGCGGATCGCGCTGTCGTCGCTGTTCGGCGGCGGTGTCGACGACGACCTCGCGCTGACCGCCGTCGGCGACCCGATCCAGTCGATCTACGGCTGGCGTGGAGCGTCGGCCACCAACCTGCCGCGGTTCACCACCGACTTTCCGCGTTCGGACGGCAGCCCAGCACCGACGCTGGAGCTTCGGACAAGCTGGCGCAATCCGCCGACGGCGCTGTATCTGGCCAACGCGGTATCGGCAGAAGCCCGGCGCAGATCCGTTGCGGTGCAGGCGCTGCGGCCGCGACCCGGCGCCGAACCGGGGACGATCCGGTGCGCCTTGCTGACCGATGTGGAGGCCGAACGCGACTGGGTGGCCGACCACATCGCGCGGCGCTACCACGACGCCCGCGACGCAGGGGAGAGCGTGCCGACGGCAGCGGTGCTGGTGCGGCGCAACGCCGACGCGGCGCCGATGGCCGATGCGCTGACCGCGCGCGGCGTGCCGGTCGAGGTCGTGGGATTGGCGGGGCTATTGGCCGTCACCGAGGTCGCCGATGTGGTTGCCATGCTGCGCCTTGTCGCCGACCCTGGCGCGGGCGCGGCAGCGATGCGGGTGCTCACCGGCCCCCGGTGGCGGCTGGGTGGCCGCGACATCTCGGCACTATGGCGCCGCGCAGTCGACCTCGACGACGCGGGCGGACCGAGGGATCGCGCATCTGCCGACGAGGTCGTAGCGCAGGCCGCCGCCGACGCCGACGCCGCATGCCTGGCCGACGCGATCAGCGATCCCGGTGCCGCGGACGGCTACTCCGCGGAGGGTTATCGGCGGATCACCGCGCTTGGCCAGGAGTTGACCGGTCTACGCGGCCACCTCGCACACTCGTTGCCCGAGTTGGTCGCCGAGGTGCGGCGGGTGCTCGGTGTGGATGCCGAGGCGCGCGCCGCGCGGCCACCGTCGGCGGGCTGGAGCGGAACCGAACATCTGGACGCCTTCGCCGACGTGGTCGCCGACTACGCAGCCGTGCGACCTGGCGCGGCGGTATCCGACCTGCTCGCTTTCCTGGACGCGGCGATGGTGGTGGAGAACGGGTTGGCTCCCGCCGTGGGGGCACCACCCCCGCGAAGCGAAGGGGGAGTGATGGTCGCGCAGGACCGCGTGCAGATCCTCACCGTGCACGCGGCCAAGGGTTTGGAGTGGCAGGTGGTGGCCGTGCCGCACCTGAGCGGACGGGTGTTCCCCTCGACGGCGTCGATGCGAACATGGCTCACCGATGCGGCCGATCTGCCGCCACTGCTGCGCGGCGATCGCGCTACTGCGGGTGCGCACGGTGTCCCGGTGCTCGACACGTCCGACATCAACGACCGGAAACGGCTGTCCGACAAGATATCCGAACACAAGAGCCGACTCGATCAACGCCGCGTCGACGAGGAGCGCCGACTGCTGTACGTGGCGCTAACCAGGGCCGAGGACACGCTGCTGCTGTCCGGTCATCACTGGGGCGCATCCGAATCGAAGCCGCGCGGGCCGTCGGAGTTCCTGTGCGAGCTCAAGGAGATCATCGACGACTCGGCGGCCGCGGGGGAGCCCTGCGGTGAGGTCGAGCACTGGGCGCCCGCACCTGCCGACGGTGATCCGAACCCGTTGCGGGACAAGGTGGTCGAGGCGGTATGGCCTGCCGATCCGGCGGGAGCGCGGCGCGGTGACATGGAGAGCGGGGCGACGTTGGTCCGCCGAGCGCTCGCGGGCGCACTCGATACACCGGATGACGTCGACGACTGGGCCGCTGACGTCGACGCGCTGCTCGCCGAGCGCGACCGTGTGCCGCCGCCGCGTCCCGTGACGCTGCCGAATGCGCTTTCGGTCAGCAGCCTGGTCGAACTCGGGCGCGACCATGATGCCGCGGTGCGACGGCTGAACCGCCGGTTACCGGCCCGTCCCGACCCGCATGCGTTGCTGGGCACCGCTTTTCACGATTGGGTGCAGCGGTTCTACGGCGCCGAGCGGCTGTTCGATCTCGATGACCTGCCGGGCGCGGTCGACGGCCAGCTGGCCCGCCACGACGCGGAGGGCCTGGAGGAACTGCAGGCCGCGTTCATGTCCTCGCCGTGGGCGGCCCGCACGCCGGTCGACGTCGAGGTGCCTTTCGACATGGTCATCGGCGACACCGTGGTGCGGGGCCGCATCGACGCGGTGTTCGACGACACCGACGGCGCCACCGTCGTCGACTGGAAGACCGGTGATCCGCCGGACACGCCGGAGGCGAGGCGGCACGCCGCCGTTCAGCTCGCGGTCTACCGGTTGGCATGGGCGGCTCTGCGGAACGTGCCTACCGCCTCGGTTCGCGCGGCGTTCCACTACGTGCGGTCAGGGCTGACGGTGACGCCTGAGTCGTTGCCGCAGGCCGACGATCTGGCCGCCCTGCTCAGACAGGAGGTCGCATAACAAGATATCTGTATTGACATGAGATTTATGTCTCATTAGTCTACGACCATGGCACTGACCCCTGCCCAGATGGACCAGAAGATCGACCAGCACTTCGATTTCGAAGCCCGCGACGACATCGAGGGTGTGCTGGCCACCCTCGCGCCCGATGCCGAACACGACATCGTCGGCTATCCGAACGGGCCGACCCGTGGCCGCGACGGTGCCCGAGCCTTCTACGAAGGCCTGTTCAACGATCTGTCCGAAAGCGCCGTCGAGACCAGACGCAGACTGTACGGTGACGGTTTCCTCGTCGACGAATCCCTTTGGCGCGGAAGGGCTCCCGGCACGCCATTCGGGCTGGAGGGCAGGAATCGCCCCCTTGAATTCCGTTTGTTGCACGTCGTCGAATTCGCCGACGACGGCGACATCAAGCGGGAGAACGTATGGATCGACTTCGCGGCGATCTACCAACAGCTTCCGCAGGACTGACGCGATGGTTCCTGCAGAGGCGGGCAGACCGAACCAGAAGAGCCGCACGCGAAAAGACTTGCTGGACGCGGCGTCCCGACTGATGAAAGAGGGTCGACGGCCAACGCTCGAAGAGGTCGCCGAGGAGGCGCTGGTGTCGCGGGCCACCGCGTACCGCTACTTCCCGAATGTCGACGCGTTGCTCGTGGAGGCTCCGCTCGATCGCGCCACCCCCGATCCCGACGAGCTCTTCCGCGATGCATCGTCGGATGACGCGGTCGAGCGCATCGAACTGGTGAATGCCGCGCTCGACGACATGATCGCCGCCAACGAACCCGCGCTGCGGGTGATGCTCGCTCATTCCCTGCAGCACGGCGCCAATGGCGAAGGGCACAACGGGTTTCCGGCGCGGCAGAACCGACGCGCGGCGCTCATCGAGTCAGCGCTCGCGCCCGCCCGCGACCAGTTCGAGCCCGCCGCGGCGCAGCGGCTCGCCAATGCATTGGCGCTTATCATCGGAACCGAGTCGATGGTGGTCCTCAAGGACGTACTGCAGCTCGACCCGGCCGAGGCAGGCGAGGTGAAACGCTGGGCTATTCGCGCGCTGGTCGACGCCGCTAGGCGTTCCGATAGATCTTCAGCGCCTGGGTGATCATCGGGATCTGCAACGGCAACCGGGCGATCGCGCCGATCCGCATCGGCAGCGGCTTGTCCTTCCACAGCCTGACCATGTTCACGTTCGCCGGAAACACCGATATGAACAACGCCACCGCGGCGAGGGCTCCGAGCTTGCGTGTCCGCGGCACCAGCAGCATCCCGCCGGTGATCACCTCCGCGACGCCCGACGCGTGGGTGTAGAACCGCGCGTCACCGGGCAGTTCCGCCGGAACGATCGAGTCGAAGGGCTTGGGATTCGCGAAATGCAGCACCCCCATGCCGACGAGCATCGCGCCCATCCTGGCCGCTCGGGCGGGGTTGGCGTTCTGCTGCAGTCCGGGCACGGGGGAAGTCATGATTACATAATGGCGTGCGAACCTCACCGGCAACGATGACGGGGTCTCGTGGCCAAAGGTAGGTTGCGCCGGCGGCTCGCCGCGATCGACCAGAATCTGACCGCTCGACCGGATGCCGATCTGGTCGAAATCCTGCGCATCCCGGAGCCGTTCGTCAGCCCGACGCAACGCATCATCCGCAGGATCATCTACGCGTTGTCGGCGTTGTTCCTCGCGGTGCTGATCGTCTACCTGGACCGGAACGGCTACCGAGACATCGAGGCGACGCCGGACGCCAACAACCCGCTGTCGCTTCTGGACTGCATCTACTACGCGACGGTGTCGCTGTCGACGACCGGCTACGGCGACATCACCCCGGTCACCCCGTCGGCCCGGCTGGTCAATGTCCTGGTGATCACGCCGCTGCGGGTGGCGTTCCTGATCGTGCTGATCGGCACCACCGTCGAGACGCTGACCACCCAGTCGCGCCAGGCACTGAAGATCCAGCGATGGAGGAGCAGAGTGCGCAACCACACCATCGTCGTCGGGTACGGCACCAAGGGCAGGAGCGCGGTTTCCGCGATGGTCGGCGACGAGGTCGCGCCTGCCGACATCGTCGTCGTCGACGAGGACCCGGCGGCCCTCGAACGCGCCAAGAGCGCGGGCCTGGTCACGGTCCGCGGCAGCGCGACGGACTCCGAAGTGCTGCGGCTGGCCAGCGCGCAGCACGCCAAGGCGATCATCGTCGCGACCAACCGCGACGACGCAGCCGTCCTCGTCACGCTGACCGCGCGCGAGTTGGCGCCGAACGCCAAGATCATCGCCGCCGTCCGCGAGGGCGAGAACCAACACCTGCTTGAACAGTCCGGTGCGGACTCGACAGTGGTGACGGCCGAGACGGCAGGCCGCCTGCTGGGCATAGCCGTCCAGACCCCGAGCGTTGTAGAGATGATGGAGGATCTGCTGACTCCGGACGCCGGCTTCGCGATCGCCGAACGCGAGGTCGAAACCAAGGAGGTGGGCGGCTCGGCGCGCCATCTCCCCGACATCACGCTCGGCGTGGTGCGCGGGGGACAGCTGATCCGGGTCGACGACCCGCAGGCCGACGCCCTCGAACTGGGTGACCGGCTGCTCTACATCCGCACCGGCGACAACGACCGATGAGCCGACGGCAGGGTTCGTTTCAACTCCGCAATGTGCCGCTGCTGTCGCGCGTCGGCGCCGACCGCGCCGATACCCTGCGCACCGACATCGACGCCGCGGTGGCCGGATGGTCGGATGCCCTTCTGCTGCGGGTTGATTCGCGCAATCAGGTGCTGATCGCCGACGGGCGGGTGGTGCTCGGCAAGGCCACCGCATTGGGCGACAAACCCGACGAGCACGCCGTTTTCCTCGGCAAGCTCAACGACGGCAGGCACGTCTGGGCGGTGCGCGGTGCGCTGGTGGCGCCCGAGGACTCCGACAGCGAAACCGAAGTCCTCGACCTGCGCCGGGCCGGTCACATCTTCGACGACGTCAGCGCTCAACTGGTCGCCACCGCGACCGCGCTGCTGAATTGGCATGACAGCGCGCGCTTCAGCACCGTCGACGGGTCGCCGACGAAGTCGGTCAAGGGCGGCTGGTCGCGGGTTAACCCGGTGAACGGTCATGAGGAGTTCCCGCGCATCGACCCCGCGGTGATCTGCCTGGTGCACGACGGCCACGACCGCGCGGTCCTGGCCCGCCAGACGGTGTGGCCGGAGCGGCTGTTCTCCCTGCTGGCCGGTTTCGTCGAGGCCGGCGAGTCGTTCGAAGCGTGTGTCATCCGTGAGATCTCCGAAGAGATCGGGCTGACGGTCAGCGACGTCACGTATCTGGGCAGTCAGCCGTGGCCCTTCCCGCGATCACTGATGGTCGGCTTTCACGCCATCGGCGATCCCGATCAGGAGTTCGCCTTCCATGACGGCGAGATCGCAGAGGCGGCGTGGTTCACCCGCGCCGAGGTCCGCGAAGCGCTGGAGCACGGGGACTGGAGCAGCGACTCGCCGTCGCGGCTGCTATTGCCGGGGTCGATCTCCATCGCCAGGGAGATCATCGAGTCCTGGGTCGCGCAGGAATAAGGCCCAAACTCACGTCTGGGCGGAAAAGTGCGAGTGGCGCGCGCCACTTTGTCGATCTCGGCGCAGGGCAGCCGACTAGCGCAGCTTCGCCCTGACGTCGCGGGCGCTCGGGTTGGTCAGCGTCGACCCGTCGGAGAACTTCAGCGTCGGCACCGTCTGATTTCCACCGTTGACCGACATCACGAATTCGGCAGCGGCCGGATCGCTTTCGATGTCGATCTCGGTGTAGGAGATGCCTTCGGCCTTCAGAGCGGTCTTCAGCCTGAGGCAGTAGCCACACCAGGACGTGGTGTACATCATGAGTGGAGCGCCGCTTTTACCCATAGCGGACACAACGTATCCGAGCGCGTAAAAATTGCCCAAATCGTGGGATGCGACGCGCCTCGCGATAAGGGGCAATGTCGGAGCGCCCTGCCATGATGAACGCCATGTCGGTCGATGCCGCTTGCTCTCATCTCGATGAACTCGATGACGAGCAGCGCGAAGCGGTGCTGGCCGCCCGCGGTCCGGTGTGTGTGCTCGCCGGTGCCGGAACAGGAAAGACCAGGACGATCACCCGGCGCATCGCACATCTGGTGATGTCCGGGCATGTCAGCGCAAGCCAGGTGCTGGCCGTGACGTTCACCCAGCGCGCAGCCGGCGAAATGCGTAGCCGGCTGCGCGCGCTGGACGACGGAACCGGCACCGGCTCGGTGCAGGCGATGACGTTTCACGCCGCGGCCCGTCGTCAGCTGCATTACTTCTGGCCGCGCCTGGTCGGCGATACCCGCTGGCAACTGCTCGACAGCAAGTTCTCGGTGGTCGCCCAATCCGCCAGCCGGGCGGGGATGAATGTCAGCACCGACGATGTACGCGACCTCGCAGGTGAGATCGAATGGGCGAAGGCGTCGCTGATCAGCCCGGAGGGTTACGCCGCAGCCGTCGCGAAGGTGGGCCGCGACATCCCGTTCGACGCGGCCAAGGTCGCGACGGTGTACGCCGGATACGAAACGCTCAAGGCCCGCGCCGAGGGCATGGCACTGTTGGACTTCGACGACCTCCTGCTGCACACCGCCGCCGCGATCGAGAACGACGCCGCGGTGGCCGAGGAGTTCCGCGACCGCTACCGCTGCTTCGTCGTCGACGAATATCAGGACGTCACGCCGCTGCAGCAGCGGGTGCTCAGCGCCTGGCTGGGCGACCGGGACGACCTGACCGTCGTCGGCGACGCCAACCAGACCATCTACTCGTTCACCGGCGCGAGCCCGCGCTACCTGCTGGACTTCTCGCGGCGCTTCCCCGAAGCCGCGGTCGTGCGCCTGGAGCGCGACTACCGGTCCACGCCGCAAGTGGTATCGCTGGCCAACCAGGTGATCGCCGCCGCGCGTGGCCGGGTGGCGGGCAGCAAGCTGCACCTCGTCGGCCAGCGCGACCCGGGCCCGAAACCGACGTACGCCGAGCACCCCGACGAGGTCGCTGAGGCCGCCGCAGTCGCGAAGAAGATCGTGCGTCTCATCGACAGCGGCACCCCGCCGTCGGAGATTGCGGTGCTCTACCGCATCAACGCGCAGTCGGAGGTGTACGAGGAGGCGCTGACGGAGGCCGGCGTCGCGTTCCAGGTGCGCGGCGGGGAAGGGTTCTTCAGCAGGCAGGAGATCCGGCAGGCGCTGCTGGCGATGCAGCGCGCAGCCGAACGCGGCGCCGAGGCGTCGGCCGACGAACTGGCGCCGCTGGTGCGCCAGCTGCTCGAACCGCTCGGCCTCACCGCCGAACCGCCGTCGGGAACCCGAGCCAGGGAGCGCTGGGAAGCGCTCACCGCGCTGGCCGAACTCGTCGACGACGAAGTGGCGCAGCGACCGTCGCTCGATCTGCGCGCGTTGCTCGCCGAGCTTCGACAGCGTGCCGACGCCCGCCACCCACCGGTTGTGCAGGGCGTCACGCTCGCCTCGCTGCACGCCGCCAAGGGCCTGGAATGGGACGCCGTCTTTCTGGTTGGGCTCGCCGACGGCACACTGCCCATATCGCACGCGTTGGCGCACGGCCCCGACAGCGAGCCCGTCGAAGAGGAACGCCGCCTGCTCTATGTCGGAATCACAAGGGCCAGAATGCATTTGGCGCTCAGCTGGGCGCTGTCACGTAATCCAGGCGGCAGGCAGACCCGACGTCCGTCGCGCTTCCTCAACGGCATCGCGCCCAATACGCAGGCCAACACACCGAGCAGGCCGCGAAAACCGCGCGGCCCGACCCCGCGCTGTCGCGTCTGCGACAACGCGCTGACCACGCCGGCGGCAGTCATGCTGCGCCGCTGCGAAGGCTGTCCGTCCGACATAGACGAGCAGCTGCTCGCCGACCTCAGGGACTGGCGGCTGCGCACCTCAAAGGACATGAGCGTGCCCGCGTACGTGGTGTTCACCGACAACACCCTGATCGCGATCGCCGAGACGCTGCCCACCGACGAGGCCGCTCTGGTCGCCATCCCGGGCATCGGCGCGCGCAAGCTCGAGCAGTTCGGGCCGGACGTGCTCGCGATGGTCAAAGGCCGCCAGAAATCGTAAAGATGGTGCCAAACCCGCTGGTCAGAAAATGGGTTGTGCGTTGCGCCTGCTACGCTTAGCCTCAAGATCAACCGAGCGGACGAGAGGAGGGTTGCTGCAATCATGACGATTGTCAATGCGTTTACCGGCGTAGGCACGGCTGGCATGGCGCGCACCCTCCACGTCACCCAGGCCGACGCGGCCTCGGCGCATTTCGCCGCTGCCGCTGCGATTACGCCGCGTAAGCCGCGTACCGCCGCCACCGCGATTGTCGCGTCCGTGAATCGGGGCATCATCTAGCTAGAGCCCACGAAAGCCAAATGGCCACGGACCCGAAATCACCGGATCCGTGGCCAAAGTTTTTGGGAGATCCCCGAACACCTGGTCACAGATCCAAAGGGAAGAGAACCGGAAGATCAACGACCAGGAAGCAGGTGAACGGACATGTCGGGCCTGACATGCCGCAAGATGACGCTACCGGCCGTGCCATGCCATGTCGGAGATCCCGACTTGTGGTTCGCGGAAAGCCCAGTCGATCTGGAGCGCGCCAAGGCGCTGTGCGCCGAGTGCCCGATTCGGCGCGAGTGCCTTGACGCGGCGCTGGACCGCGCCGAGCCATGGGGCGTTTGGGGCGGGGAGATCCTCGACCGCGGCACGATCGTTGCTCGCAAGCGTCCTCGTGGGCGTCCGCGCAAGGACACCACGGAGCCGGCCGCCGCGTAGAAGTGAGCTGGTCCCGGGTTAAGCCGCCTTGTCGGCGAAGCCCGGGACCAGCTCTGCCGCAATGGCTCTCACGGGCACATGCGCGTCGAGCTGGCAGGAGATCGCGACGATCGACGCGATCACCCGCATCGGGATCGCCAGCTTGACGGGAATGTCCATCTGGCGCGCCGCCCTGATCTGACCTGCCGCGCGCTCGGGCCTCATGTTGACCGCCGTCATCTTCTGCAGCCACTTGCGGTTGTAGTGGAAGACCTCGACCTCGACCGGTTCGACGTACTGGCGCAACATGTCATCGATATCGCGAACCGAAACCTGCTCGCCCTTCTGGATGAAGCCGCCCTTCTCCATCGTCGGCAACAGATTGTCGTAGTCCTTGTTCAGCGCGTAACGCAGCATCAGCCCGAGCTCGATCGGCAACCCGCCGGGCAACGGAGCGACGGCGCCGAAGTCGATGACGCCCATCTTGTTGTCGGGCATCAGCATGAAGTTTCCGGGATGCGCGTCACCGTGCATCATCTCGAGCCGACGCGGGGCGTCGTGGGTCAGTTCGAAGAGTCGAGTACCCATCAAATCCCGCTGCTCCGGCGTGCCCTCGCGGATGATCACCGACATCGGGATGCCCTCGATCCACTCCTGGATCACCACCTTGGGCGCGCTGGCCACGATGTGCGGGATGACGAAATGCGGATGTCCCTCATAGGCTTTCGCGAACGCGCGCTGGTTGTCGGCCTCCAGGCGATAGTCCAGTTCCATCTCGGTGCGCTCGATCAATTCGTCGACGACGCCCTGAACGTCGGCGCCGGGGGAGAGCTGCTTGAGCACTTTGACCATGCGCTGCATGGTCTTCAGATCGGCGCGCAACGCCTCGTCGGCACCCGGGTACTGAATCTTGACGGCGACATCGCGGCCGTCTGACCACACCGCCCTGTGCACCTGCCCGATGCTGGCCGACGCCACGGGCGTGTCCTCGAACGAGCTGAACCGTTCGCGCCACTTGGTGCCCAGCTGGGCGTCGAGCACCCGGTGCACCTTGGGCGCGGGCAGCGGCGGGGCTTCGCGCTGCAGCTTGGTGAGCGCCTCGCGGTACGGCTTGCCGTACTGCTCGGGAATGGCGGCCTCCATGACCGACAGCGCCTGGCCGACTTTCATCGCGCCGCCCTTGAGCTCGCCGAGAACGGTGAACAGCTGCTGGGCTGCCTTGTCCATCAGCTCGGCGTTGACCTCGTCCCTCGATTTTCCGGTCAGCCGCTTGCCGATTCCGAGCGCCGCGCGCCCCGCCATGCCGGCCCCGAGGCCCGCAAGCTTGGCGTTACGCGCTGCTCCGCCGCGTTTGATGTCGCTCACCCGTCCATCATCCATGACAGATCTGACCGCCCGGCAATCGTGTGGCAACAATCATTTTCAGCTGGAGCAGTGACCGCATCGCGGATGTCGGGCCCACCGGCGGGCCACAGTCGAGCCGGTGTTCACGTCGAATTCGAGGGTGGTGTCCAGCGTCGACGGCGGATCCGGGGCGCGTTCGACGGCGACGCCGCCGCGCACGGCCGCGATGACGCGGTCGACCTGATTGAGTGCCAGCGCCGCGGTCGCCAGCACGGTGGCCCGGTCGGCGGTGCCGACGGTGTCGCGCAGCTGCGACGCCACCACGGGCCACGCCGCGTCGCGGTCGCTGCGGTGAAGATCGGCGCAGCGCAGGCAACTCGTCACGCCGGGCAGCACCAGCGGGCCGACCAGACCCGCGCCATCGCGAACCCGCACCGGAAGATGAGGTATCCGCGCGGCGTGCAGTTCGCGAAGCATTCGCGGGTCGGCGACTAGGGCATCCGACAGCACGACGAGGTCGGTGGTCTCAGCCGCGACGGCGGCGTGCCGCTGGCTGCTGTGCTTGAGCCGGGCGCCCGAGCATCGCAGGGCGCTCGCCAGAAGGTCCGACAGTGGTCCCCGGCCGTGAATGCGGATCGACGCCGAGCGGGTGGCGGCGCGTTGCGGTGCCACAGCTGTCACCACGCCCGCGTCAACCAGCGCCGCAATCAACTCGGTGATCGCGGATTCGTCGACGCCTTCGGCCAGCGCCGCAACGTCGGCGAGGGTGGCGCCGGACTGCAGAACGCGCAGCAGGTCTGCGAGCGCTCTGGTGGTCAGCCCGGCCGGCGGCCGAACCAGCACTGCGCGGCGCGGATCCCAACCCACCTGCACCACCCCGTCGGGACGGGACAGCACCGGCATCGCGGGATTCAGCGCGTAGCGCGTCATGGAATGACCCAACCATGGTCGGCACGACCACGGCGAAGTTATCCACAGGCCTACGCACCGCAAGGGGAAAGTAGGCACCGCAGTTAACGATAAGTGAACGTCCGCGGTGCATTTTCCACAAAAAGCCGCGCAACATCGCGCACGAGAAAAATCCGTGCCCGAACTAAGTGATAAAGAAAGTCTTCAGTTAATACCTGTGAAAGACGTTCAGCGAGTTGCAGCTGGTGCGTGATGGAGCAGGCCGACGAGATGATGGATAACTGCGTGGACCTGGGCTGCAACCGCCTGATGATGTTCGATGAGGTGGTGAAGAATTGGTGGCGTTGTGTTCATGTCCCGACCCCTTAACTGGGAGTTGCCTGTGAATTCAAGCAACATATTAACGCGAATGACAACAGCAGAATAAAACGTCGTAAGCATTCACGGAAGCAAAAGAGAAATGGGTATTTCTACCTATTTTAGAATAGATCGCGCCCGAACCCGGCGATCAGCCGCCGTTATTTTCCGGGCGATCGTCTTTGCTGTTTTCACCCTTCTCGGGGTCGACCACGTCTTTGAGGGCCTCCTCGATGGCGCTGTCGAAGTCGCTGGTGTCACCCCCGATGACCCGGTCGATGAAGCCGGCGGGCTCATCGAGGTCGTCGGAGCTCGGCAACAGGTCGGGGTGCTGCCACACACCGTCGCGGGCGTCGACGCCTGCGGCCTGGGTCAGCTTCTCCCACAACACCGCGGCCTCGCGTAGCTTGCGGGGCCGAAGCTCCAGCCCGACCAGCGTTGCGAACGTCTGCTCGGCGGGGCCACCGGTCGCCCGGCGTCGGCGCAACGTCTCGCTCAGCGCCGAGGCGCCGGGGATCCGCTCACCCAGCGCATCGTTGACGACGGTCTGCACCCAGCCCTCGATCAGAGCCAGCAGAGTTTCCAGCCGTTCCAGCGCGGCAGTCTGCTCCGGCGTGGCCTTCGGCTCGAAGATGCCCTGGTTGAGCAGCTGCTCCATCTGCGACGGATCGGTCAGCGACGCCGGGTTGAATCCGGCCGCAAACTCCTCGATGCCGCTCATGTCGATCTTCATGCCCTTAGCGAAGGCCTCCACTGCGTTGAGCAGCTGGCTGGCCAGCCATGGCACGTGGCTGAACAGCCGGTGGTGGGCGGCTTCCCGCGCGGCCAGGAAGGTCAGGATCTCGCTGCGCGGCTGCTCGAGTCCCTCGGACAGCGTTTCGATCGCGTCGGGCATCAGCGCGGCGACGCCCTTGGGCCCCAGCGGCAGCCCGATGTCGGTGGACGTGAACACCTCGCGGCTCAGCTTGCCCAGTGCCTGGCCGAGCTGCGAACCGAACGCCATACCGCCCATCTGGGTCATCATCGCCAGCAGCGGACCCGCCATACTGCGGGCTTCTTCGGGCAGCGCTGACGCCCACACCGTCGAAATCTGTTCGGCCACCGGGTCGCACAGCCGCTTCCAGGTGTCCAGGGTGTTGTCGATCCAGTCGTTCGGTGTCCACGCGGCGGACTTGGTGGTGCCCGCGGGCAGCGCGGTGACGCCGTCCAGCCACGTCTCGGCGAGGCGCACGGCGTCGGCGATCGCCGCATTGGTCTTCTCGGGAACGGGGGCGACGAAGCCGATGGAACTCGACGCCAGCTGGCGGGCCAGGTCGTAGTTAACCGGCCCGGTCTGCTTGCCGCCCGGCATCACGTTCCCCGCACCGCTGAACATCTCGCCGAGCCGGCTGAAGATCTGGCCGAGCTGGGACATGTCGAAATCGCCTCCGCCGATGCCGAACGGATCCTGCCCGGAGCCCGAGTCGGACCCGGAATCGGGATCCTTCTTGCGCTTGTCGCGCTCAGGGTCGTCTTCGGGCGAAAAGCCGAAGGGCAGGTCAGCCATGCCCCCAACGGTACTCACCACGACCGCGTCGCGTCGCCCCCGCGGTCACGCTCTGAGTGAACCGCGCAGACGGGCCGTCTACTGTTGCTGGCGTGAACAGGCGGATTTCTACGCTGCTGGTCGCCCTTGTGCCGATCGTGGCGTTCGGCGTGCTGCTCGCGATGGTGACGGTCCCATACGTTTCGCTGGGCCCCGGCCCGACCTTCAACACCCTTGGCGAGGTCGAGGGCAAGCAAGTCGTCGACATCGAGGGCGCCGAGGTCCATAAGACGACGGGTCAGCTCAACATGACGACGGTGTCGCAGCGCGACAACCTCACGCTCGGGCAGGCGCTGACCCTGTGGATGTCGGGTCGCGAGCAGCTGGTTCCGCGTGACCTCGTCTATCCGCCGGACAAGTCCAAGGACGAGATCGATGAGGCCAACAATGAGGAGTTCAAGCAGTCGGAGAACAGCGCCGAATACGCCGCGCTCGGCTACCTGAAATATGCGCAGGCGGTCACCGTTCAGAACGTCACCAAGGACGGCGCGTCGGCCGGCAAGCTGCAAGAGGGCGACGCCATCGACGGTGTGGACGGGGTGCCGGTGCGCTCGCTGGAGCAGTTCCAGGGAATCATGGAGAAGACGAAGCCGGGCCAGGAGGTCGTGCTCGACTTCCGCCGCAAGAATGCGCCGCCCGGCGTCGCGACCATCAAACTGAAGTCCAATCCCGATAAGCCACACGGGTTTCTGGGCATCGGCGTCGTCGAGGCGCCATGGGCGCCGTTCAAAATCGACTTCAACCTCGCCAATATCGGCGGTCCGTCCGCGGGCCTGGTTTTTAGCCTGGCCGTGGTCGACAAGCTCACCACCGGTGACCTGAGCGGAAATAAGTTCGTTGCCGGTACGGGGACCATCGCCTCCGACGGAAAAGTCGGCTCCATCGGCGGCATCACCCACAAGATCCTGGCCGCGCATGAAGCGGGCGCGACGGTGTTCCTCGTCCCCGCCGACAACTGCGACGAGGCGAAGTCGGCGCACGAGGACGGCATCGACCTGCTGAAAGTCGACACACTGACCCGGGCGGTGGACTCGCTGAAGGCACTTTCAGCCGGTGGCGAAGCCCCACACTGCTGACCAGGACAGCGAGAAACCGATGCGTAGAGTTGTGGCACGTCATTTCAGACGTGCATGGGCGAAAACCGGGAGTTGACGAGTGGGTATGCGGCCCGCGGCGAAGATGCCGAAGCTGACGCGACGTAGCCGAATTCTGATCACGGTCGCCCTGGCGGTCGTGTTGCTGCTGCTGGTCGGGCCGCGACTCGTCGACGCCTACGTCGACTGGTTGTGGTTCGGCGAACTGGGCTATCGCTCGGTGTTCACCACCCAGTTGGTGACCAAGCTCGTTGTGTTCCTGGTCGTGTGGGCGCTCGTCGGCGGCATCATCTTCGGCGCTCTGGCGCTGGCGTTCCGCACCCGCCCGGTGTTCGTCCCGACCAACGGCCCCAACGATCCGGTGGCCCGGTACCGCACAGCGGTAATGGCACGGCTGAAGCTGGTCGGCATCGGTGTGCCCGCCGTCATCGGCTTCTTCGCCGGGATCGTCGCCCAGACCTACTGGGAGCGGATTCAGCTGTTCCTGCACGGCGGCAGCTTCGGCATCAAGGATCCGCAGTTCGGCCTGGATCTCGGCTTCTATGCATTCGATCTGCCGTTCTACAGCCTGCTGCTCGGCTACCTGTTCGTCGCGACCTTCCTGGCGCTGATCGCCAACCTGTTGGGCCACTACCTGTTCGGCGGTATCCGGCTGTCGGGCAGGAGCGGCGCGTTGAGCCGTTCGGCTCGCATCCAGTTGATCAGCCTCGTCGGGACTCTGGTGGTGCTCAAGGCGATCGCCTACTGGTTTGACCGCTACGAGCTTCTGTCGCACACACGCAGCGGCAAGCCGTTCACCGGCGCCGGCTACACCGACATCAACGCCGTGCTGCCAGCCAAACTCATCATGATGGCCATCGCGGTGATCTGTGCGGTGGCGGTGTTCTCCGCAATTGTGCTGCGCGACTTGCGGATACCGGCGATCGGCATCGTGCTCCTGCTGCTGTCGTCACTGATCGTTGGTGCAGGCTGGCCGCTGGTCGTCGAGCAGATCAGCGTCAAACCCAATGCCGCGCAGAAGGAAAGCGAATACATCAGCCGAAGTATCATGGCGACCAGAGAAGCCTACGGGCTGACCGAGAAGAACGTCACGTATCGCGACTATCCCGGTAACGCCCCCGCCACCGCCCAGCAGGTCGCCGCCGACCGGGCGACGACGTCGAACATCCGGCTGCTCGACCCGACCATCGTCAGTCCCGCGTTCACCCAGTTCCAGCAGGGCAAGAACTTCTACTTTTTCCCCGACCAGCTGGCCATCGACCGCTACAACGGGCCCGACGGAAACCTCCGCGACTATGTAGTGGCCGCGCGTGAGCTCAACCCCGACCGGTTGATCGACAACCAGCGCGACTGGATCAACCGGCACTTCGTGTACACCCACGGCAACGGCTTCATCGCGTCGCCCGCCAACACGGTGCGCGGTGTCGCCAACGACCCCAACCAGAACGGCGGCTATCCGGAGTTCCTGGCCAGCGTCGTCGGCGCCAACGGGAGCGTCGTTTCGCCCGGTCCAGCGCCGCTGGACCAACCGCGCGTTTACTTCGGCCCCGTCATCGCGGGCACCTCCGCCGACTATGCGATCGTCGGCAAGAGCGGCGCCGACCGCGAATATGACTACGAAACCAACACCGAGACCAAGAACTACACCTACGGCGGCAAGGGTGGGGTCCCGATCGGCAACTGGCTGAACCGCGCGGTGTTCGCCGCGAAGTTCTCCGAGCGAAAGCTGGTGTTCCCCAGTCCGATCGGGCCGGACAGCAAGATCCTGTTCAACCGCGACCCCGCTGGGCGGGTGGAGGCCGTCGCGCCGTGGTTGACCACCGACAGCAGCGTCTACCCGGCCATCGTCAACAAGCGGATGGTCTGGATCGTCGACGGCTACACCACATTGGACAACTACCCGTATTCGGATCTGCAATCGCTGTCGAGCGTCACGGCCGACTCCACCGAGGTGGCCTTCAATCGGCTGGCCCCCGACAAACAGGTGTCCTACATCCGTAACTCGGTGAAGGCCACCGTCGACGCCTACGACGGGACGGTCACGCTGTACGCGCAGGACGAACAGGACCCGGTGCTGCAGGCGTGGATGAAGGTGTTCCCGGGCACTATCAAGCCCAAGAGCGAAATCTCGCCGGAACTGCAGGCGCACCTGCGCTATCCCGAGGACCTGTTCAAGGTGCAGCGCGCGCTGCTGGCCAAGTATCACGTCAACGACCCGGTGACGTTCTTCTCGACATCGGACTTCTGGAACGTGCCGCAGGATCCGAACCCGACCGCAAGCAGCTACCAGCCGCCTTACTACATCGTCGCGAAAGACCTTGCCCGCAACGACAAGTCGGCCTCGTTCCAGTTGACCAGCGCGATGAACAGGTTCCAGCGTGACTACCTGGCGGCCTACATCAGCGCAAGCTCCGACCCTGACACCTACGGCAAGATCACGGTGCTGACCATCCCGGGTCAGGTCAACGGCCCCAAGCTGGCCAACAATGCGATCACTACGGACACGGCCGTCAGCCAGGATCTCGGTGTGATCGGCCGCGATAACCAGAACCGAATCCGGTGGGGCAACCTGCTGACGCTTCCGGTTGCGGAGGGGGGCTTGTTGTATGTCGAGCCGGTCTACGCCTCACCGGGCTCCAGTGACGTGGCGTCGTCGTACCCACGCCTCATCCGCGTCGCGATGATGTATGAGGACCGGGTCGGCTACGGACCGACGGTGCGCGATGCGCTGACCGAGTTGTTCGGGCAGGGCGCCGACGCCACCGCGACCGGGCCTGCGCCTGCGAATCCGCCCGGCGGAAGGCCGCAGGCCGCGGCGCCGTCAACCGACGGGCAGCCCGATGCGGCCCCGCCCAACCAGGAGGGAAGGGCGCCGGAGGTGCCGACGCCGGTTGCCGGCATGCCCGGACCGGGTGGGCTGACGCAGCTGTCGGGCGCGAAGGCTGCGGCGCTGCAGGACGTGCAGACGGCGATGGATGAGCTACACAGAGCACAGCAAAGCGGCGATTTCGCCGACTTTGGCAGTGCGCTGCAGCGCCTGGACGACGCGATGAGGAAGTACAACACCGCCAAGTAACGCATCCGAGGTTTTCTACCGGCGCGTTTTCAGGGCATGATTTCGTTCTGAGCGGTCAAACCTTGGGGCGGCGTCGATGGAGAAATGGGCCCGAAACGCGCGGCTTCGACTGAGAAGCCTGGGACGTGTCGGATGGGTCGTTGGCGTCGTTTACGTCCCTCGCGCCGCTGGTCATGGTCGGGTGGGCAGAGTTCGGGTGGGAGGACGCCTACAAGACGCGTCCGGTAGACGAGATCGTCTACCTCGTGTGTCTTGTCGGCTCGGCAGCCTGCGCAGGCCTCGCCTTCCGCTCGGCAAGGGGTTGCAAGCGGTACGGCTGGCTGGCGCTGAAGTGGATGGCCACCTGCACGCCGCAGATGCCAAGAGGCGATTTGGCGCTGCACCCGTAGCTTCGGTAACCTGGCGTTCACCCGACGCGGGGTGGAGCAGCTCGGTAGCTCGCTGGGCTCATAACCCAGAGGTCGCAGGTTCGAATCCTGTCCCCGCTACCAGGTAAAACGGCCCTCGGAGAACTCTCCGGGGGCCGTTTTCATGCCCGATGGACACGTGTTTGGACACATTAGGATGGCTAATCATCTAACTGTCGCCTAACTGTCGCCTTCGTCGGCTGGATCCCACCCGTTGCCGATGAGGAAGGCGGCCGCCTGCTCCGCGGCGTCGCGGTCGTCGTTTCGCAGAACGTGCGCATAGGTCTGCAGGAAGAATCCAACATTGGCGTGGCCGATCCGCTCGCTGATCACCTTCGGGCTGATGCCGGCTTTGAGCGCGCCGGTCGCGTAGGAGTGCCGCAGATCGTGGAAGGTGATCCGCGAGAGCCCCGCAGCTGCTGCGAGACGATCGAAACGCTGTCTAATCGTGTCCGGATGCGGTGGCCGGCCGTCCTCGAAGGTGAACACATAGTCGCCGTGGTGGTAGTCGCTACCGAAGAACTCGCGCTCGCGGTTCTGGACCATGCGCCAGCGGCGTAACGCTCCAACGGTGGCCCGATCGATCGAGATCGTCTGGTCGGCGTTCTTGGTTTTGCCACCTTCCTTGTCCCGCGCGTAGCCGCCGACGACTACGCGGTTGTCGTGCACCGTGATCTCGCCGGCATCGAGGTCAACGGCGGACCACTTGAGACCGCAAATCTGGCCTCGGCGGATCCCGGTGGTCAGTTCCAGCAAGAACAGCGCCGCGAACCGATCGTGCTGCACAGACATGAGGAAGGCCTGAATCTGATCAGGCTTCCATACCTTCCGGCGCGTTCGGGGGCGCTTGGGTGGCTTGATGTTGCTTGCCGGGTTGTCATTGATGTATTTCCAGGCAACAGCGTCGACAAGTGCCCGGTGAATTAGCGCGTGGATATTGCGCACCGTTTTTGGCGCCAGACCACGTGTCATCTGCTTCGGAATAATGCCGGACTTGTACCGTCGAACCGCTGCTCGCGCTGCGTGGAGGGTCGTTTCGCACGCATCGGAAACCTCACGAGCCGTGGGGGCTTCGCCCTTCGCGACTCGGTCCGCCCAGTAGGCATACATCTCGCCGTTGCCGTCGCGCTTGACCCGTCCTTCTGCGAGCAACTGCCCGTAGAGCCTCAAGAGTTGGGGTTCGTCGAGCCTTTGAAGGCGTTCGCCGCCGATCCGGGGGATCACGTACGTGTCGGCATAGTCTTTCCAGTTCTGCCACGTTGTGGCATCGATCGATGGTTCGATGGCCGCGAACCACTCGGCGAAGAATTGGGCGACGGTGCGAGTGGACGGTTTCACGACGCGGCCGCGATCGGCCTCTGCCATCGCTTCGCGGCAGGCTTGCCATGCCTCTTTCTTGGTGTGGAAGCCGCCCTTGGTGATCCACGGGTATTCGCCCGTCGATGGATCCCTTTCGGGACCGCGGAACCGGTATTGCCACTTCGAACCGCGCTGGCGTACAGAGCCTTTCACGATGCCACTAGCTCGCGAAGCCCGGCGGTGACTACGTAGACGCGACCGCCGAGTCGGCGGACGGGCAGCTCGCCTGATGCGACGAGGCGGTACGCGGCAGCACGACTGATCCCCAGTAGCGTCGCCGCGCGGGGCACCGCGAGAAGGAGCGGCAATTCATTAAACACGCTGTCCTCCAATTTTCATTCACCTCGTCTCGGCCGCTGTGCGATGTCTTGTTGTATGGGGTTCCATTTGTGGCACGGTAAGACTGCGCGAATCACCCCGTCTACCACTGCGCCGTGATTCGACGAAAGATTGCTCAAAGGTGCGTAAATTCAACCGTTTTCGTCTGGTCGTGTTGAATATGTGACAAGTGACTATCGTCAACGAGGACATAAATAGGTTCTTGCGTTCGGTCATATCTCCCACGTGCGCCGACCTGGTTCTGCGAACTTTCCGACGACGATTTCAACCGGGTCGTCACGCGGACTGCTTCATCCCTATGCGGGCCGTTGCGCCGTGATCGAGCTGACGCTCGATCACAATGAGTGGAGGCTCCGCTGCGCTGTGGGGTGACGCGGTGCTGCGCGGCGCGCAGCTTCGGCGGCCGCGGCCCGGGCGGCGGCAGGAAATCATCTCGGCGCAGGTCCGCTTCAGGCCTACTTCTGCTTCACCGGCTTTTGCAAAGGAAGCTTTCCATCCGTGCCCGTTCCCCACCGAAAGCGCCCTCCTGCCAGGCACTTTCACAAACCGGGCTATCTGGTAGCTTCCCGCTATTTCCCAACGATTTTCGTCATTAACGATGAATAAACGATGGGTTGGTGCCGACGCTGCAGGTGCTCCGGTGAGCGCGGTGTGCATCAAACCAGCATCAAACCCAGGATGGTTCAGACCATCTGTTTGGCACTGATGGGACCATGTGGTTGGCTGCTTCGCCGGTTATGGGACCACCCCGGTGTGGCTGCGGGGTTTCCGGTTGCTCGGCCGCCTGTATTGTCCCGATGAGCTACCGGGAAGCGTCGGTGTTTGGCCCGATGCGCTCGCTGATGATTCTCGGACTCACGCCAGTTTTCAGGGCGCCGCCGGCCGGTTGCGTGTGAGTGGTGTACTGCCATCGAGGGGACCGCAGCCGCCGCGGCGAGACGGTCGAACCGCTGTGCGGATCGTGTCCGGATGAGGAGGTCGTCCGTCACGACGGTGAACACGTAGTCGCCGGGGTGATAGCCGGGTCCAAAGAACTGCCGCCCGGGGTCATGTCGGTGCCGCCCGTCGTCAGCTGGCGGGCAGTCGAGGAATCTGGCCCTCGTCCGACCAGCCGCATCCGTCGGGATCGCTGCCCACGCGATCTCCGGTGAGCTGCGATTTTGCCGCACCGTCGAACGCTGCTTGCCGCCGTACGGTTGTGCACGGCGCTGGTTGCCGGGGTGGATCGCAAGCCCCTTGGCGGGTGTCCGTCCATCGCCTGGGGGCAGATCGTGGCACTCAGCGGCACTGAGCGTGTTTACGCACGTCACCAGTGGTGCCGGCGCCTCGATACGGCGATTGATCAATGTGGTGTTGGTGTTAGCGGGTTGTGGTGGGTGTCGGACATACTGCGGGGCATGTCACTGGACGGTCTGGTAGCCCAGGTGGGCGAGGTTCTCGGTGATGCTCGGAGCTTGTATGGGGCCGCGCCGCTGGGCGGTGGATGGTCGAGTACGCAGGCGTTGAGTGCGGGCCGCGACGCGATTGCCACGGCCGGGGGAGTGGTTGCGGGCTGGGGTGGTGCGGCGTCGTCGACGCATCTGGCGGCCAGTGGTGGCCGGGTGCTGGCGTTGGACAACGTGATTGGCGCTGACGGGGTGACCGGATCGGGTTTCGGTGGTGCCGCGGATACGTCGCAGTCCGGCCGTAACGGGATGACCGGTGTCGTTGATGACACCCGGCGCGGGGTGGCGGCGATCGCGCCCAGTACCGATACCGCGGCCGGTAAACGTCAGCTGGTGGATCATCTGCAGTCGGAGTTGGATCGCGCGAAGTCGCTGTTGAAGGTGTCCGAACAGCGCAATGTGATGCTGGCGCAACTGAGGTGTGTGGTGATTGGTGGGCTCGAAACGGGGTCGGGACGACCGGGTAGTGATGGGGCGGTCATGCAGGTGTGCGGGCACGGTGTGGTGGCAATGGATGGGCTGAATGTGGTGAAGCCATCGGGATATTCGGTTGGAAAAGGAATCTGGGAGTAGAGAACCGGACACCGCACAATGATTTGAGAACGGTGGCGAACGCCAGGTTTGCGTCGCGGGACGGTGCGGCCCTGCAACGGGGGACGTGGGAATGATTCCGTCTACGATCTGCACGCTCGGCCCACGCGGGACAGAGGAAGTCGAACGTCAGCATGAAATGCGTGGGGGCTGCTCGTTGCCGGGGCGCGCCTTGTGCGGGCCTGGATATTCGTGGTGGACAAAGGTGGCGCTAGTGTTAGCGCCGATCGGCCAGGCAGTCGTAGGTTCGCCACTATGGCCCAGATTGAGTCCAAACACGATGTGCGCCGCAAGGTGCGCGATGCCCAGGCTCAGGTGAACCGTGAGCGGCTGAAACGAGAATCCGACAACCGGGAAGACATGGTGGCCTTCCTGGTCGCCGAACAGAAGCTCAGCGCGGTCAGCCAGTGGGAAGCAGAACGGCACGCGCAAGTCCGGCAGGAAGCAGAACAACGCCGCGCGGAGCAACGCCTGGAAGGTGCCCGCGCGTTGGCACGGATGCGTGATCGTGGTGAGACGGTGGTCGACATCGCTCAGCTCGGCGGCTGCAGCGTGAAACTCGTCCGCAGGTATCTCAAAGAACTTCAGGTCGCCGCGCCCGTATCGGGCACCACTTCGGGGAATGGTTCGCGGGCACTAGGTTCCGACGGTGCGGGCGCTGCGTCGGATGTTTCGCAGGCACTAGGCGGTGGCGGCCAAGACACGGCGGTTGAGGTCGAATCGTCCACGGCCGCAGCTGGTATCGGTGGTCATCCGTAGCGTCGGGTGACGTGACGGTTTTAGGGCGCGTGGGGCGGGCACCGGCGCTCGCTGTGTGGGTTGATCCGAAGGTGCATGCCGCTGAGGTCGTCCGGTTTCGCAGCAAGATCGTGGCCGGCCCGGGCGACGGGGATTGCAGCATCTGGATTGGCAGCATCGGAGCCGATGGTTACGGCCTACTTCATCACCCGTGCGGGCATGGGATTCTGCGTGCGGCCCAATCGGTATGCGCTGGCGTTGGCCACCGGATCTGCTGTGGGTGCGGACGTGTTCGCGTTGCATGAATGCGACAACCCAGCCGGTGAGCACGGACGCCCCTTGCGATCGCTTGCCTCCTGTACGGAACAGCACGCGCTCAGAGATCGCGTACTGTGACCGCCCGCCGGGCGAGTGTCCGCTCGCGCATTTGGACCGGTTGAACTCCCACACGGCGCCGAACAAGGTGGAGCAGGAGCCGTTTTCCGATGACGGGCGTAGCCGCACCGCTAGGAACGTACTGGACTGACATTCATCGCAGGCGACGCCCTTGGGCGTCGCGGATCACGCCAGTGAACATCAGGATGGCTTCGGCTGTCGTCCAGATGGTGAGCGGAATGAGAACGACGATCCCGAGCGAGAGCATGGGCATCAGCAGGAGACCTGACAGCCCCAGGATGAGTTGGACGGATCCAATGAAGACGTAGCCGGTATAGAAGCGGCCGAGACCAAGCCATCCGAAGAAAAGTTGTAGTGCTCCGGCGGCGCTTGCGGAACGGACAGGATTGGGTCGGTTCGCCGGCAGTGGCGAGGAGCTTTCCGTCGGGTTCACCGAGTCGAAATGTGCACGATAGTCAGATGCCTCGCTGCCCGCCTTTGTCCCCGGCAGTCGGTCACTCCAGCCGGACCCGTCCCAGTATCGGCGGTCCGGCTTGCCGCCCGGGTTGGGGTACCACCCAGGCGATGTCGGTGTCACCATCCCTGTGCCCCGCCCCCTTCCGTGGTTAGTTGGCCCCGCCGTCCCGTTAGGTGCAGCAGTTCGGGTCAAGAACGCTGCAGAGAGCCTCCACTGCGTCGCGGCGTGGCCGGTGGTACATGTTCATGCCGCGGCGCTCGGATTCGACGAGACCGGCTCGGCGCAGCTGGCTGAGGTGATGGCTAACCGTCGATTCGGTCAATCCGACGGCCACCGCGAGCTCGCCGCTGTTCTCCTCGCCGGTCGAGCTGCTGAACAGCAGCGACATCAGCTTGACCCGCGCGGGGTCGGCAAGGGCCTTGAGCCGCAATGCCACCTCAAGTGCGGCGTCATCGCCCATCGGGCCGGCGGCCACCGGTGCACAGCAGACGGGGGCAGACATATCGACCAGGGGCAGCGTCTTCGGCATACAACAAATTCTGCCGAATGCATTGACATATGTCAAAGAGGTGGTGCATTCTGGGGTTGGCGCCAGTTCGATATATGTCACACACGTATGGAGGTAACTCATGTCCCGTATGCAGCTTGCTCTCAATGTCGATGACCTCGACGAAGCCGTCACGTTCTACTCCAAGTTGTTCAATACCGAGCCAGCCAAGCTCAAGCCGGGCTACGCCAACTTCGCGATCACCGAACCCCCGCTCAAGCTGGTCTTGCTGGAGAACCCCGGTCTGGGTGGCACCCTCAACCACCTCGGCGTCGAAGTCCAGTCCAGCGACACAGTGCACAAGGAAATCGCCCGGCTCAGCGGAGAGGGCCTGTTCACCGACGAGGAGATCGGCACCACCTGTTGCTTCGCCACCCAGGACAAGGTCTGGGTCACCGGCCCGGCCGGGGAGAAGTGGGAGGTCTACACCGTGCTGTCCGACTCCGACACCTTCGGCACCAGCCCCCAGCTTCTGGGGGACACCGACGAAGGTGAGGGTGGTGTCTGCTGCGGTGGCACCGCGGCCGCAGGGGCGAGCCAGCCGGCTGGCGCCGCGTCCTGCTGCTGATCGCCAATCGGCATTCGAGCCGGTTGCGTACGGACACGGTGGTGCGCAACCGGCCGCTACCGTCTGGAGAGGAATGATGACTCCTCACCGTCTGGCCCTGTCGGTGGCGGGCAGTCCGACGACGGCATGAGCGATGCCGCGGCGGGCCAGCCGACCTCACCGACTGAAGCCGGTTTGCGCTGCGTCCTGGCGACGTTGTGCCTGTCCCAAATCACCAGTTGGGGCGTGCTGTATTACGCCTTCACCGTGCTGTCGGTGCGGATCACTGAACACACCGGATGGTCGCAGCCAGCGGTCACCGCCGCCTTCTCGGCAGCGCTGGTCACCTCCGCATTGGTCGGCATCGTGGTGGGTCGCTGGTTGGACCGCCACGGTCCACGCGGGGTGATGAGCGCGGGCGCGGTGCTCGGCCCCGTCGCCATTGTGGGCGTGGCGTCGTCTCCGAATCTGCTGTGGTTCGTGGCGGCCTGGATCGCGGCAGGGGTGGCGATGGGCGCCGTGTTTTATCCACCCGCGTTCGCCGCGTTGACCCGCTGGTACGGCCCCCGCCACGTCGCTGCGCTGACCATCCTGACTTTGGTCGCAGGCCTGTCCAGCACCGTATTCGCACCGCTCACCGCGGCACTGGCGGACCATCTGGACTGGCGGACAACATATCTCGTGCTCGCAGCTCTACTGGCCGCGATCACCATTCCGGCACACCTCATCGGCCTTCGCCAACCATGGCCCCCCGCGCCGGGCCGTCACCTCGCGGAACCCCCCACCCGCACAACACGAAGCCGCCCGTTTATTGCGCTCACGGTCGCGATCGCCCTGGCCTCATGCGCCTCCTATGCCATCATCGTCAACCTCGTGCCGTTAATGGGCGAACGCGGCATCAGCACCCAAGCCGCAGCGGTCGCCCTGGGCCTGGGCGGCGCCGGCCAGGTGTTGGGTCGGCTGGGATACCGCGCCCTGGTCGCCCGCGTCGGCGTCCGAACCCGCACGGCAGTGATCCTCGCCGGAATCGCGGTGACCACCGCACTACTCGGAGTTTTCACCTCACTGGCGGCGCTCGTCATTGTCGCGGTCCTCGCCGGTTTCGTGCGCGGCATCATGACACTGCTACAGGCCACCGCCGTCACCGACCGCTGGGGACCAACGCATTACGGGCATCTCAGTGGTGTCCTGTCTGCACCGGCCACCCTGGCCACCGCGATAAGCCCATGGATCGGCGCTGCCCTGGCCAGCCTCCTCGGGGGGTACGCCCCGATGTTCTTGGTGCTCGGCGGTATAGGCGCACTCGCCACCGTCATCAGCCTGGCCAGCACCCCAGCGCGTCTGGACGGCGATCACCTGACAACCCGCTCGCACCCAAAGGAAGACGCGCACGGCGGATGAGAAGTGCGGCGACGACAGTCGCTGTTCATGCCGAAGTGTCCGGTTTCGCGGCGCGGAGGGACTCGAAGCCTGGCCAGGGCGCGTTCACGAGATCTTCGGTTGCACCCGAATTAGATATGTGTCAATATCGATGTAAGTCTAAGTCGTCTCTGCCGCTGACTGATGTGTCCGGTTGCGCGTTCGCGCCGTTGGTCAGTGAGCCGCTGTCCTCGAGGCCGCCGCCGAGATGGCGGTGAAGCTCAAGGCGCTGGCTGACCCGGTGAGGTTGCGACTGTTCAGCTCGGTGGCCAGTCACGCGGCGGCGAGGCGTGCGTCTGCGACATTTCTGGGGGTTTCGAGGTCTCACAGCCTACGATCTCCCACCACCTCAAGGTGCTGCGTGACGCCGGACTGCTCACCTCGCAGCGCCGCGCCTCGTGGGTCTACTACGCCGTCGTTCCCGAACCGCTGCGCGATCTGTCGTCGCTGCTGAACGTGGACGCCGACACTGTGATCGGAGCTTCCGCGTGACCGACGTGTCGCACTCCGATGCCCACCCCAACGTCGTGGAGAAGCTCTCCACGCTGGACCGGTTCCTGCCGGTCTGGATCGGCGTCGCGATGGCCGCCGGGCTGCTGCTGGGCCGGCTCATCCCTGGGCTGAACACCGCACTGGACAAAGTGCAGACCGGCGGCCGAAGCGATCCGCACCGGCACTATCGGCGCTGACGCGGTCGAGTGGCTCACCACCAACTTCTTCAAAACCGAACTGGAACTGGGTCATTGCTTGCGCCTTCCCGCCGAGGGACCCTGCGAATGCGACCTTTACCTGTCGTGCGCCAAGTTCGTCACCACACCTCAGTACGCGGCGCGGTTGCGGCGCCGTCGCCGCACCGAACAGACCCTGATCCAAGACGCCCAAACCCGCGGCTGGCACCGGAGGTTCAACGTCACCAAGCCATCGCCGACCGCGTCGAGGCCCTGCTCACCGACCTCGATGAGCCCCTCGACGACGGTGACGACGCCGAGGAGCCCGGCTGGCAGGTGGGATCCTGACCGTCACACGATCAGCATCACGGTTCCGGGGGCTCGTCAGCGCGGGAACCGGGGTCGTTGATGACAACGATGGCGCCATGGACATCGCAGCCGGCGGCCAGGGTGTTGTAGACGGTGCCGTAGCCGGCGAGGTTGCGGTGCAACAGGTCCAAGCGGTGTTGGGTTTCGTCGGTGACCAGGCGCAGTTCGTAGGCGAATTCGGTGAACTTTGGCGGGGCGTCCTGGCGGCGGGCGGTCACCTGCACCTCAGCGCGTTCGTACCGGAATGACAGCAGATCCTCGGCGCGGGCCAGGTTCTTCAACAGGCATGCCGCCAGCGCCGCGGCCAAAAGATGCGCGGGACCCGGCAGCCCCGAGGGGGGTGCGCCCCAGCGGGCGTCCAGGTCGATCGACTCGGTCCCGGCCTGGATCGCGGCGGATCCGCCACCGGCGACGGAACTCGCAGTGACGGTGTAGACGGTCGGCGCTGCGGACGGAGCGGTGCTCGTGTGGCTAGCGATCCTTGGTTCGAGAATGTCGCCCGATCCCTTGTCCCGGCAGGGCACGACGTCCCGGGATCGAGGGTCTTTCGGCCGTGTAGGCGGGCTTTATCGGGGTCGACGGCCGTGCTGGCGAGACCTTCACGATGCGGCCAGATTGCTGGTCTACCACCCGTGTTCGCCCGAGGTCATCGCATCGCTGCGGGGCTCACCGGCTGGGCGAGGGCCGTGAGGGCAGGTATGCCGACGGGTTCGGTCGGCAGCAGTGGGATGACTGCGTACCGGTCGGCGAGTTGGGTGCGGACCTTGTCGATCTGATCGAGTTCGAGGGCGGCGCGGCGGCGCAGCAGCGGGGCGGTGGGTGCGGCGGCGGCCACGGCGTTGTTGATCACCCACGCCCAGGGGTGGATGCCCGCGCGTTGGAGGTCGGCCTGCAGCTGCGCGGCTTCGAGCACCGGTGTGGTCTCGGCCAGAGTTACCAGATAGAATCTTCGTCGCGGCCGGATCCTGCAGCGTCATCAACGGGGTGACGTAGCGCACGCCTGGCACGGTGTGGCGGGTGATTTCGCGGTGATACGCGCCGGTGGTGTCGAGCAGCAGCAGGGTGTGGCCGGTGGGCGCGGTGTCGAGTACGACGAATCTGTGGCGCGCTTCCCGGATCACATGGGAGAACGCGCGGAAGAGCGCAACCTCGTCGGTGCACGGTGAACGCAGATCCTCGGCGAGGCTCGCCCGCCCCTGCTCATCGAGGTGGGCACCCTTCGTCGCCATGACCCAGTCTCGGTAGTCGCGGCTGGCGTCGGCGGGATCGATCCGCGACACGTGCAGGTGTTCGACACTGCCGCAAAGGGTTTCGGTCAGGTGCGCGGCCGGGTCGGTGGTGGACAGATGCACCTCGTGCCCCCGCTCGGCCAGGGCCACAGCGACGGCGGCCGCGACGGTGGTCTTGCCGACCCCGCCTTTGCCCATGCACATCATCAGGTTTGGTCCGCCTTGCTCGATGTCGTCGATCAGAGCGCGCAACGGCCGATCCGCCACTTCAGGAATCGAAACCGCCGTGCTGCAGTGATGGTCTCCGTTTCGACGGCGTGGTGTCGAACAGCGTCTCCAGGGATTCCATGCCGACCATGTTGGTGGGCTTGAACTCCACCATGTCTCGCGGCAGGGGCCTCAATGCCGCGTCGGCATGTCGGCCAGCGCGGCCCGTTCGCGGCGGTGAATCGCTGCCGCAAGTGGGTCGGCGTCGTCAGTTGTGGCGGGCAGTACCCCGTTGACGACGACGTGTTGCTGGGTCAGCCCGATCGCGGCGAGTTCTCGGTGGGTGCGGTCGATTTCGGCCAGGGCGGAGGGGAGGGGCGCGTCACAGCAGTAGACGGCTGCGGTCGGGGTCGGCGAGCGCAGCGACCGCGGCGGCGTACATCGCCTTTTGCTTGTCCAGGCCGGCGAGCGGCCCCAGACAGGACGCGTCGCCCTTGCCGGCTTGCAGGAACGCCGTCCAGCTGCCCGGCAGTTGCAGTAGTCGGATGGTGTGCCCGGTCGGCGCGGTGTCGAACAGCACGTGATCGAATGTGGCGATCTGACCGCGGGTGTCGGTGAGCAATGCGCTGAACTCATCGAACGCGGCGATCTCGGTGGTGCACGAGCCGGAGAGTTGCTCGCTGATCGAGGCGATCTCCGAACTCGGGCAGCACTCCCCGCATTGGTTCGATGACCCGTTCGCGATAGGCATCGGCGGCCAGTTGCGGATCGATCTCGAGCGCCGATAGCCCGGGCGCGCCGGGATCGCGGTGATCGTGTTGCCGATGGGCAGCCCGAACACCTGACCAAGGTTTGACGCTGGGTCGGTGGACACCAGCAGCACCTGCTTACCGGCGCGGGTCAAGACCAATGCGCTGGCGCATGCGATCGACGTCTTGCCGACCCCGCCCTTGCCGGTGAAGAACATGAACCGCGGGGCATCGGTGAGAAACGTCGGTGTAGTCATCGCCGCGGTCTTTCCTGCAGTGGTTCTGTCATGGTTGTTTTGTAGGTCTTCGGTCGCGTCTGCCTGCTTCGGGCGGGGTGTTCTGGCTAGCTGTGAACCGTGGATGCCTCGATTCTTGACCCTTGAGGGTCGTGCGTGAGTACCCAAAACGGGGTGCTGGCGATGCGGGGTGTATCGGTCAGAGGCCGGGTTGGCTACATGTGGATCATGTGGCCGGCCAGTCCGTGGAAGCAGTCCTGCAGCGCCTCGGACAGCGTCGGATGCGTGTGCACGTTACGGGTCAGTTCGTTGACGGTTAGGTCCCACTTGTGGGCTAGCGTGAGCTCGGGCAGCAGTTCGGAGACGTCGGGCCCGATCAGGTGGCCACCGAGCAGGCCCCCGTATTTCGTATCGGCGATGAGCTTCACGAAGCCGCTGGCGTCGCCCAGCCCGTGTGCTTTGCCGTTGGCGGTGAACGGGAATTGGGCCACGTTAATGTTGTAGCCCTCGTCGCGGGCCTGCTGTTCGGTGAGCCCGAAGCTGGCCACTTGCGGCTGGCAGAATGTCGCCCGCGGCAACATGCGGTAGTCGCCGAGTTCCAAAGTCTCTGCGCCAGCGATGGTTTCGGCGGCTACCACGCCCATCGCCATGGCGACGTGTGCCACCATCGCTTTTCCGGTGACGTCGCCGATCGCGTAGAGGTGCGCCATGTTTGTCCGCATGTAGGCGTCGATGTTGATGGCGTTTCGTTCGGTCAGGGCGACGCCTGTGGCGTCAAGCCCGTAGCCCTCGACGTTGGGCTGAAAACCGATGGCCTGCAAGACTTTGTTGGCTCTGAGCTCGCTGGAGGTGCCGTCGCGGTTGACCGTCACGGTCACCTGGGCGCCATCGTCGCGGACACCCTCGACCTTGGCGCCGGTGAGGACCGTGACGCCGAGCTTCTTGAACTGGCGCTCGATCTCCTTGGAAACCTCGGCGTCCTCGTTGGGCAAGGCCCGTGGCAGGAATTCCACGATGGTCACGTCGACGCCGAAGTTCGCCAGCAGGTAGCCGAACTCCATGCCGACCGCGCCGGCGCCCGGCGATGATGACCGACTCTGGCAGGTCGCGCGACATGATGAGCTCCTCGTAGGTGACGACGTTGTCCGACAGTGAGGTGCCGGGAACCAACTGGGTGCTGGCGCCGGTGGCGATGATCGCGTTATCGAACGTGACGGTGTCGGTGCCGCCGTCGTTCAGGTCGATCGAGAGGGTGTTGGCGTCGGTGAACGTGCCGTGGCCGTGAATTTCGGGGATCTTGTTCTTCTTCATCAGGTAGTGCACACCGGCGACCCGGCCTTCGGTGACTTCGCGGCTGCGGTCGAAAGCAATTCCGTAGTCCATCGTCGGTTCGCCGCGAATGCCAAACTTGGTGGCCTGCTTGGTGATGATGTATGCCAGTTCGGCATTGCGTAGCAGCGACTTCGATGGGATGCAGCCGACATTCAGGCATACCCCACCCCAATACTTGCGCTCCACGATCGCGGTGTTGAGCCCGAGTTGGGCAGCGCGGACGGCCGCGACATACCCGCCCGGCCCTGCACCGAGAATGACGAGGTCATAGTGGGTCATCCACCTACCCTAGGTCGGTGCGAAGATCATTCGAGGTCGTATGTGAGTCATTGGGGTCTGCCAACCTAAGTCCGGTATGCATGCTGAATGCGCAGAAGCCGGCAGATCCTCTCGAGCTGGGACACCACTTGGGCGCACCGGTGGTCGAATCGGATCGACGCGGCATGAACGGCTGCCACCGCCCACGCCTGACGCGCTGCCTGCGCTGGCCGGTGTCCCAGACCTTGCTGTCGCGGACCCGCGCCGTTCACCCGATGTTGGTTTGCCTTCGGTTTCGATATCTGTCAATATTGATGTGTGTCGAAGTCTGGGAAGCCGGTAGCTGGCGAGGCGTATTGCGCGGCCGTACCGCTGCTGCGTGAACCATTGTCCGCCGATACGGCCGCCGAGATGGCTGTGAAGCTCAAGGCGTTGGCCGACCCGGTGCGGTTACGGCTGTTCAGCGCGGTGGCCAGCCACGCCGGCGGCGAAGCCTGTGTGTGCGATGTCTCTAACGGATTGGACGTTTCGCAGCCCACCATCTCGCATCACCTCAAGGTGTTGCGCGACGCCGGGCTGCTGACGTCACAACGGCGCGCCTCCTGGGTCTATTACGCGGTCGTACCCGAGGCGATCCACAGCCTGGCAGCGCTGCTGGGTGTGCAAGGCGACGCGTTGACGGGGGCATCGGCATGACCGACACAGCGACACCTGACTCCGCTGCGCCGCCGGTCGTGGCCAAGCTCTCCACGTTGGACCGGTTCTTACCGGTGTGGATCGGGATCGCCATGGCCGCCGGTCTGCTGCTTGGCCGGTGGATTCCGGGGCTGAACACCGCGGTGGAAAAGGTTCAAATCGACGGGATTTCGCTGCCGATCGCGCTGGGCCTGCTGATCATGATGTACCCGGTATTGGCCAAGGTGCGCTACGACCGCCTCGACACCGTTACCGGTGACCGCAAACTGTTGGTCAGCTCGCTGCTGCTGAACTGGGTGTTGGGCCCGGCGTTGATGTTCGCCCTGGCGTGGCTGCTGCTGCCCGATCTGCCCGAGTACCGTACCGGGCTGATCATCGTCGGGTTGGCCCGCTGCATTGCCATGGTGATCATCTGGAACGACTTGGCCTGCGGTGACCGCGAAGCCGCGGCCGTGCTGGTGGCGTTGAATTCGATCTTCCAGGTCGCCATGTTCGCAGTGCTGGGCTGGTTTTACCTGTCGGTGCTGCCGGGCTGGCTGGGCCTGCCACAAACATCGATCTCCACCTCCCCGTGGCAGATCGCCAAATCGGTGCTGATCTTCCTCGGTATCCCGCTGCTGGCCGGATACCTGTCACGGCGGCTGGGTGAGCGGGCCAAGGGCCGCGACTGGTATGAAACCAGGTTCCTGCCCACGGTGGGGCCGTGGGCGCTGTACGGGCTGCTGTTCACGATCGTGATTCTCTTTGCGCTGCAAGGTGATCAGATCACCAACCGACCGCTGGACGTGGCGCGCATCGCCCTTCCACTGCTGGCCTACTTCGCGATCATGTGGAGCGGCGGCTACCTGCTCGGCGCCGTTCTACGCCTGGGCTATGAGCGCACCACCACACTCGCATTCACCGCCGCGGGCAACAACTTTGAACTGGCTATCGCCGTAGCGATCGCCACCTACGGCGCCACATCCGGCCAAGCGCTGGCCGGGGTCGTTGGCCCGCTGATCGAGGTGCCCGTGCTGGTGGCACTCGTGTATGTGTCGCTAGCCCTGCGGCGGCGGCTTCCCCACCGTCACGGGGTTATCGGCACCGCCGCCACGACGACCTGAAGGGTTTGCACGACAACAGGAACTGATCCCAGCGTCGCCATGGCAACGCCAGTCGGCAACGCCTCCGACGCTTCCCCAGCCTATCGAAACCGACGAACCCTTCCACCGGTGGGCCGCCGAAAGCCGCTCTATCCAAGAGGCGTCACCCGTCAAGGAGTGATGTCCATGACTCGTCACATCGTCGCGGTCGGCGGCAGCGATGCCGGTATCAGCGCCGCGCTGCGTGCTCGCGAACTCGACCCCGCCACCGAGGTGACCGTCGTCGTGGCCGATACGTATCCGAACTTCTCCATCTGCGGCATCGCGTACTACGTCTCCGGGGAAGTCACGCATTGGCGCAACCTAGCCCACCGCACCGCCTCGGACCTGGCGGCCACCGGGATGCGGGTTCTGATCGACACCCGAGCCACCCGCATCAACGTTGACGATCACACCCTCGACGTCCTCGACGCCACCGGCACGCCGGCCCAATTGTCCTACGACGCTTTCGTTGTCGGCACCGGCGCGGTCAGTGCCCGCCCACCCATCGACGGACTCACCGGAGCCGCAGCGCTCGGTCCCACCGATGGCGTGCATCTGCTGCACTCGATGGGCGACACCTTCACCGTCATGGCATCCCTACAGCAGCGGGACCCGAAGACCGCCGTCATCATCGGCGCCGGCTACATCGGTTTGGAAATGGCCGAAGCCCTCACCATGCGCGGCATCGCCGTCACCCAGATCGAGACCCTGCCCGAGGTGCTGCCCACCGTGGATCCCGAACCCGGGGCGCTCGTACACGCGGAGTTGGAACGAAACGGCGTGGAAGTGCTCACCGACACCGCGGTCACCCGGATTGTCCGCACCGATACCGGCGCATTAGCCGTTACGGCCACCCACGACGGTCAAACCACCACGCGGACAGCGGATTTCGTCCTAGTAGTGGTAGGGGTCAAGCCAGACACCGAACTGGCCGCCGATGCCGGCGCCCAGTTGGGTGTGAACGGCGCGATTCTCGTCGATGAGGCGATGCGCACCAACCTTGCCGACGTGTTCGCCGCCGGCGACTGCGTGCACACCCACTATCGCCTGCTCGGCATCACCTGGTTACCGCTGGGCACCACCGCCCACAAGCAGGGCCGGGTGGCCGGGGAGAACGCCCTAGGGGGGCCAAGCCCGTTTCGCCGGCAGCCTGGGCACCCAGGTTGTCAAGGTGTTCGACCTAGTGGCCGCGCGCACCGGGCTGCGCGAGCATGAGGCCGTGGCGGCCGAGCGCGGATGGACAACGGTCACCACTGCGGTGAACCCAGACGATCACAAGGCCTACTACCCCGGTGCCACACCGATCCATATCCGCATCACCGGGGACCAGATCAGCGGTCGGCTATTGGGTGCGCAGTTGGTGGGGCAGCGCAGCGCCGAAGTAGCCAAGCGCGTCGACACCTACGCCACATTGGTGGGCTCCGTTGCGCTAGTGGGTTTTCAGGACGGGAACCAGGTGATCGATGCGCACAATGAGCTCATCGAGGGCCCGGTCGAACGCGTCGGCGGGAAGTTCTTCGTGGGCGTTGTCGCAGACCGCGATGACCAGGTCGGCGGGCGTAACGGTGTCGTCAAGATGCCGCGGGGTTTGTGGGTGCATCGACAGCTTGCGCCGGGCCGCCGCGGCCACCGCCGACGGGTGCACCTCGGCGGCGGGATGGGTGCCGGCCGAGGCCGCGGGCAGCGCGCTGCGGCGATTCCACACCGCCACCGCCAACTGGCTGCGCGCCGAATTCTGGGTGCAGACAAATACCACCCGCTCGGCACGCCGCGCCGCCGAGGGCACCAGCACCTCCAGCGACTCGGGAATCAACTGCAGATAGGGTGCGGCGACGATCTCCCTCCGAACGGACCCGGCGCACGATCCCCGCACCCTCCAACACCCCCAGATGGTGCGCGATCAGGCTCGATGACATCGACACCGCGGTCTGCAGCTCCGAGGGCGACGCGTCGGCAAGCAGCAGCCGATCCACGATCGCCAGCCGACCGGCATCGGCCAGCGCGGCATGGATCAGCACCCGCCGCGCCGCATCCGCTGATAGCTCAGTCGTGATTTTTAGTTAATCTACACTGAGCTATCGAGGAATGGGCAAGGCGCCGGGAGGGATTCATCGATCTCGTCATCCATGATTCATCCGCACGACAGTCGGCATTCACAACCAGCCGCATCCCGACGATCGCATTGCGGGCACTCCGCATCGAGCGGGTCGGAGGGCCGATGCACCCAGTGTTGGCGTTCCAGCTGTCGGCTGGCCCGATTGGTTGTCCACCTGCAGGCGCCGCTCAACCAGGCGCTCGTCGGCTTGAAACATCTGACGACCAACAAGTCCAGTTCGTTTTCACGACCGACATGCCGCACACCCACGTAGTAAATCCCGTTAGAGTTATGTCCCAGCCTTGACGTCCGTCCAGATTATCGCCAACCCGGCCGTCACGATCGGCCGGATGTTCTCCGACACATTCGCCGGTATCGCCCCTGGGTCGGCTCCGGGCTTCATCGCCGCCCAGATCGTCGGAACATTGATTGGATTGGGTCTGATCATCCTGCTCTACCCTGGGATCGCCGTCAGTGCAGACGACGTCGTGGTCCCACACCAGCATTCGGAGCGTCGCGCCGACGCTGACCACAGGAGCCCACCATGACCGACAGCCCCGCCTCCCACCATCAGGACCACGAGATCACGATCGATCAGCAGCTGGCGCTCAGGACCGCCGCAAGCCGGCTGGAACGCGAATTCGCCGGCACTGTCGAGGTGGAAACCATCGACCTATTCCTGCAATCCTCCTACGACCACTTCGCCGACCGGGCCACGGTCTCGAACTTTCTGCCTCTGCTGGCCGAACGCTTTGCCCGCCAACGCCTTAACGCCCTGGCCCGCATCGAAGCCAAGACCAGTGATGCCAAACCCACCGTGCTCTTCCTGTGCACCCACAACGCTGGCCGTTCTCAGATGGCGATGGGGTTTTTTACCCACCTGGCCGGCGATAACGGCGCGGCCTGGTCGGGCGGGTCCGAGCCCGGACACCAGATCAATCCTTCGGCGGTCGAAGCCATGACGGAGGTCGGTATCGATATTTCCGGTGAATATCCCAAGCCCTGGACCGACGAGATCGTCCAAGCCGCCGATGTCGTTGTCACCATGGGCTGCGGAGACGCCTGCCCCGTCTTTCCGGGCAAGCGCTACGAGAATTGGGAACTGCCCGACCCCGCAGGTCAATCCGTCGACGCTGTTCGCCCGATTCGCGACGACATTGAACAGCGGGTGCGGCGCCTGCTGACCGAACTCAACATTCCCTCCACCGCCTGACAAGACAGCAATGGGTAAACAGCCTTCCGTCTTGTTCGTGTGCGTGAAGAACTCCGGCAAATCGCAAATGGCCGCCGGACTCATGCGCAAGGTCGCCGGCGACACCGCGCGCGCCTATTCCGCCGGCACCCGGCCCGGTGACGCCATCAACGCCCTGTCGGCGCACGGTCTGGCTGAAGTCGGCGTCGACATCAGCGGCGAAGTACCCAAACCCATTGACCCGCAACCATTGCGCGATGTCGATGTCGTAGTGACGCTCGGCCGCGATGCGCGTGTCGACCAGGTGCGCGGGACCCGATTCGAGCGCTGGGACACCGATGAGCCCTCCGAACGCGGCATCGACGGCATTGACCGCATACGCCTGATCCGCAACGACATCGCCGCACGCGTCGCCGAGCTCTATGCCCGGCTCGAGCACGGCCGCGTGTAAAGCCCGCGCGGCCGGTGCTTCAGGTGATGGTGTTGATCGCGGCCGCGACTTTGCTTTGGAACTCCGGTGGCATTGGGATGTAGCCGCTCTTGTTCAGGTCGGTCTGCCCAACGGTGATGGTCGACTGCAGGAAACCCTTAACAGCTTTGCCGACCTCGGGGTCGGGGTACTTCGAGCAGACGATCTCGTAGCTGGCCAACATGATCGGATAGACCCCTTTTTCGGCTGTGTTGTAGATGGCCGAAAGGTCGAGGACGATGTTGTCGCTTTCCCCGTTGACCTTCGCGCCTGAAATGGTCTTGCCGACCCAGTCGTCGCCGATGTGGACGATGCCGCCCGGCGTCTTGATATCCGCGGCGGCCAGTTGCTGGTCCATGGCGAATGACCACTCGTTGTAGCCGATGGCCCCTTCGGTGTTCTTCACGGCCGTTGAGGTGCCCTGGTTTCCTGGAGCGCCTTGACCCGCGCCGCCGAGAAATGCCTTGCCGGTTCCGCGGTTCCACACGCCCTCTGATGCGGCCTGGAGGTACTGCTGGATGTTGTCCGTGGTTCCTGACTCATCGCTGCGGTAGATAACGTGGATGGTTTCGGCGGGCATGGATCCGTTCAGTGCAGTGATCGTTGGGTCATCCCATCGCGTGATCGCGCCGGTGAATATTCGCGCCAGCGTGGGCCCGTCCAGGGTTAGACATCCCAGGTCCATAAGTTGTCAAGCGGCGATGGCTTGCCGGTGTGCCCAGGCTTTGTGTTCGTCGTAGCGGGTTCGGTGGCGGAGGCAGCCGTGCAGGATGCCGATGAGTCGGTTGCCGAGGGCGCGCAGTGCTTGGTGGTGAAGGTCGCCCGCGGCGCGGCGTTGGTCGTAGAACAGTCGGGCCCCGGGGCTTCGGGTCAGCGCGCAGAAGGCCCATTGGTCGATGGCGTCGTAGAGCCGGCGGTTGCGGACGTGGCGGGCCAGGACGGCGCGTTTCTTCCCCGACGCGATGGTCAATGGTGATGTTCCGGCGTAGTTCTTGCGACACTTGGCCGTGGTGTAGCGGTTCGGGTCGTCCCCGAACTCACCGAGCACCCGGGCGCCGAGGATGACACCAAGTCCTGGCAGGGAGCGGTAGATGTCGGCGTCCGGGTGTGTCTCAAAATGCGCGCTCAGTTCACTCTCGAGGTCATCAATTTGACGGTTCAGTTCGGCGATGATGCCCACGGTGGCGCGGGTGGTCGCGGCGAACGCCGCGGTCACGGCGGCGGGTGCGGCGAGCTGCTCAGACCGCAATGCGGCTTGGATCTCTTGGGCTCGTGTGTCGATATTGCGTTGGCGCCCAGCCGCTTTGAGTGCAGATCGAATCTTGCTCAAACTCAGGCTGGCCGCCTGTCGGGGATCGGACGCGCAACCCAAGATCGCCAGCGCGTCGCGATCGGTCAGATCGTCGAAAATCTCCAGCACAGCGGGGTAGTACTCACGCAGCGCCGAGCGCAGCGCGTTGGTATGTCGGTTACGGGCCCAGATCAGATTCTGATGCGCCCGCGCCAACACCTTGACCGCTTCGACATCCGCGGTATCGCCGGCAATCAGCCGGTGATTGTGCCGATCGGTGCGCACCAGATCGGCCAAGAGCTTGCCATCGGCGGCATCGGACTTGGCTCCCGAGACGTGGTGGCGGTCGCGGTAGCGGGCCACTGCCAGCGGATTGACCGCATACACCTGATAACCGGCCCCGGTCAGCGCGTCCACCCACAGGCCTCGGTCGGTCTCGATGCCGATGATGACTTGTGCCGGCTCCTCGGCGTGAGCCGCGACCAGGTCATGGAGTAGTCGCATGCCGGCTAACCCCTCGGGCAGCCGCCGTGACGCTAGCTTCTCGCCGGAGTCGTTCATCAGATACAGGTCATGATGGTCTTCTGCCCAGTCGTCTCCGACGAAGAGCATCGCATCGCCTCCTCGGCTCGATGTGGATGAAACCGTTCGAGCCGAAGGACACCCGGCGGCGACCTAATGGATCAGTGCTCGAACCGGCACGACATCCCATCAGCGCTACAGATGACCTCACCTAACCAGCCGGGGCACGATCTAACCCTAGGAATCGAACATCACTCCAGGACGCAGCAGTGCTCACCGACCGGCGGCTCGGTGATCAGCGTCGCCGTATCGGATAACTATCCGTTCGAGGCTCGCCGATCCGCTCCCATTAGACGTTGACATCCTTGAGGTTGAACGTGACCGCCATCGGGCCGAACACGACAGGAAGGTTCAAGGCGTCCGCTCCGCCGCAGCGCTGCTTCGCAGTCGCGTACTCGTCGCCCTGCAGTGGCGAGTCCGAGCCGCCGAAATCGGTCTTGCTGGCGAGGAACTCTTTGATTCCAGCGCCCGAGCCATTGGCGGTGTAGGTGAGCGTCTTTCCGGGACATGCGTCCTGGTAGGTCTTGACGAAGCGGGTCATCGCGTTGGCCTGCGCTGTGGAACCGCTCGCCGTCAGATCCTGCTTACCTGCACAGTCGACCTTGACATCCTTGGCGTAGGGCTGAACGGGACCGGAGGTGGAACACGCTGAAATCAGAAGAGCGCCTCCTACTAACAGGCCTGTGGCGGCCTGGCATCGGTAGTGCGTCATGTCGCTTCCTCCTTGAGTTTGCTGACGTGACGGAACTGGTGCGGCTAGTCGCCGCGCGGGCCGACATCGGCGACAAGAGTGCGCCGTTGGCCGTCGAGGTGATTTTCGCGACCCCAAGCCTGCGCCGCGACTTGGGTTGCGTCCCAAGGCGATCCCAACGGTGGGGTGTAAGACAGGTCGAGGTCGCTAAGTGCGTCAACGGTCATGTTGTTGAAAAGTGCTGTGGCGTAGGTGTCGACGCGCTTGGAGATTTCGGCGCTGCGATGGGCCTACGAGTTGTGCCCCGAGGAGCCGGCCGGTTTGGCCGTCGCCGGTGATGCGCATGTGGATAGGGGTGGCGCCCGGGTAGTAGGCCTTGTGGTCGTAGGGCATCGAGTGGACGGTTAGCGGAGTCCAGCCTCGGCCCGCGGCGCTGGCCTCACGGTCGCGCAGGCCGGTGCGCGCGGCCACGAGGTCGAAGACTTTGACGACTTGAGTGCCGAGGCTGCCGGCGAAGCGGGCGTTTCCACCGACGGCATTCTCACCGGCGATGCGGCCCTGTTTGTGCGCGGTGGTGCCCAGTGGTAGCCAGGTGATGCCGAGCAATCGGTGGTGGGTGTGCACGCAGTCGCCGGCGGCAAATACGTCGGGCAGATTCGTGCGCATGGCTTCGTCGACGACGATGGCGCCCTTGGTGCCGAGTTCGGCGCCTGCGTCGGCGGCCAGTTCGGTGTCTGGCCGCACGCCGACGACCACGAGGACGAAATCCACGGTGCGCTTGATTGTCTCGCCATTGTTCGACGCGGTCACGGTGAGCGCGCCGGTATCGGCGCGGGTTATCGCGGTGACGGCGGTTTCAGTGAGGACTTCGACGCCATTGCGTTCGAGTTCTGTGTGTACCAGTCTTCCCAGCTCGCGATCGACGGTCGGCAACACTTCGGGCAGGGCTTCGATCTGAGTGACCGCTATCCCGCGGATAGTCAGCGCCTCGGCCATTTCCAAACCGATGTATCCGGCGCCGATGATGGCTGCGGTCTTCGGCCTTCGCGTCGTGAGGGATTCCATGACGGCGAAGGTGTCGCCCATGGAGTGCAACAGGTGCACCCCGTCGGCCGGTCCGAGGCCGTCGGGGCCGGCCAGACCGGTGATCGGTGGACGAACGCTGATGGCGCCAGTGCCCACGATGAGGGCGTCGTAGGTCAGTTGTTGCGGGACGCCGGCCGGGTCGAGGACATCGAGGACATGGTCATCGACGTTGATACGGGTGGCACGGGTGTCGGTGAGGACTTCCATCCCGGTGGCGGCCAGATCGGCGGCGCTGCGGTGGGCCAGGTTAGTCCAGTGGGTGACTTCCCCGGAGACGTAATAGGGGATGCCACAGATGGAGAAGTTCGGGTAGGCGTCGGCGACCACCACGGTGAAGCGGGCGCTCGGGTCGAGTTCGCGGGCACGCAGCGCGGCGCTGATGCCGGCGTCGCTACCGCCGATCGCGACGATGTGACGCTCTGCCATTGCAGGCTCCTGATTGTCGAGGGTGCGTGGCGGTGCGCCGCTGCGCCGCCTGAGTGGGCGAGGGTGCGAAATCCGGTCCAGGTCAGGTGATGTCGTGTGGTTTGTCTGGGTCTAGTGCGCGGGTGACCGTGCGTGTCTGCGTTGGGGTGGGCAGCTGGTTGGTGACTTTGGTGATCGCGACCCCGATATCGTTGGGCCCGGTGGGCTTCTCACCCAGATCGGCCACGATCTGGGCGGTTTGTCCGGGCGTCAACGCAATCGGTCCGTTCAGGGCCAGCAGTGGCGAATGTCCCGTGCGGGGGGCCTCGTCGGGATAGCCGGCGCGAAGCCACTCGATGATCGATCGGAACACACGGCCGATACGCGCGCGTGCGGTTGGGCTTTGTCCACTGGGAGCGGGGGCAACGTCAACGGCCGGCCGTGTGGTGCGGGTGTGATTACGCATGGATGGGCACGTTCAGGTCGGTGAGTAGTCGTCGGACCCGCTCCTCGATGTCGTCGCGGATCGGGCGAACGCCGTCGAGGTCTTGTCCGGCGGGATCGTCGAGAACCCATTCTTCGTAGCGGCGACCGGGAAAGACCGGGCAGGTATCACCGCAGCCCATGGTGATCACCACGTCTGCGGCCTGCACGATCTCGTCGGTCCAGGGTTTGGGGTATTCGCCGGCGATGTCGATGTCGACCTCGGCCATCGCGGCGACGGCCGCGGGGTTGACCTCGTGGCCGGGTTCGGAGCCGCCCGACCATGCCACCGCCGCATCTTCGGCCATCTGGGTGAAGAATCCCATTGCCATCTGCGATCGTCCGGCGTTGTGGGTGCACAGGAACAGCACGATGGGTTTGCCGTCGTTGGATTTGCCTTCCACTTTGGCCAGGGCGCGAAGCCGTTGGCGGGCAAAGCGTTCGGCGAGCAGGGGCAAGAAGTTGGGGACCGAGGCGCGGGTAGCGAACTGGTCGTAGGAGGAGTGCAGGAAGCGTTCGATTGTTTCCACGCCGAACATGTCGGCGAACTCGTTCTGTAGCCGCGTCGCGGCGGTCTTGAGCGCCAGTTTCTGATCGATGGACAGGTCGCTGCGCAGATGTGGGGCGGTGGCGTGCTCGGTCATGTGTTGCCTTTCGGTCCTAGGCGGACTGCACGCAGGGAGCGAAATGTTCGATGCGTGTGATCAATTCGGCAAGTGTTCGATCGAACGTGTCGCTGGTGGGGGTGCGCACCGGGTCGGCAACAGACCAGTGGATGCGGCGCACGCCCGCGGGTAGTTCCTCGTGGACGTTGTCGCACACCGCGATGATCAGGTCGTCGTCGGTCAGTACGTTCTCAAGGTGTTGTGGGGTGCGGGGCCGCATCGGCAGGTTGTGGCGGCGCGCGGCGTCGATGGCACCGGGATGGACCTTGGTGGCCGGATGAGTGCCTGCCGAGGTCGCGGGTATCGGGCTGCGCCGGTTCCAGATGGCCGCCGCGAGCTGGCTGCGCGCGGAGTTCTGCGTGCACACGAAGATCACCCGGTGGGCCCGTCGGGCCGTGGTGGGGACCATCGCTTCTAACGCGTCGTGATTGAGACGCAGGTAGGTGCGCCGACGGTCGGCTTCGGATCGGCGGCGCGCCACGACGCCGGCATCTTCAAGGACCCGCAGGTGATGTGCGACCAGGTTCGACGGCAGAGACAGCATCGACTGCAACTCGCTGGGAGACGCGTCGGCATCGAGCAGGTGATCGACGACCGCCAGCCGGCCCGGGTCGCCCAGTGCGGCGTGGATGGCGGCTCGTCGCTGCGGTGACATCGGCTCGTCAAACATTGACTCAATCATTATTGAGTGAATTGCCGAGAGTCAAGTCCCCGCAGGAGGGCAACCCGCCGATGGCTTAGCGGGTTCATCTTCCGTTCATCTTTATAGGACTCTGAGTTCACTGAGGGGTCCTAGGTTCTGGTCCGAGCAGCGACCGGATCTGCTCAACGGAACACCTCGTTCCGTTGCCTCCCGGCCCGATGTGGTGGCAACCGCGTTGTCCACCCCGACCTTTCAAGGAGCTATGTGAAGCTCAACCATTTCGGTGCTGCGCTGAGCCTGATGGCCACCGGCGCCCTGGTGTTGTCGGCGTGCGGTAGTGACAACAACACGTCATCCAGTGGATCCAGTGGATCCAGCCCCACCTCTGGCGCCTCGGCGGCCGGCAAGGTTGATTGCGCCGGTAAGAAGTCGTTGAAGGCCAGCGGGTCGACCGCACAGGCCAACGCGATGACCCGCTTCGTCAACGCCTACGAGGCGGCTTGCGACGGCTACACCCTGAACTACACCTCGAACGGCTCGGGTGCCGGGGTGAGCGAGTTCACCGGTAAGCAGACCGACCTTGGTGGTTCGGACTCACCGCTGAACAAGGACAAGGGTGAGTACGACAAGGCCAAAGAGCGGTGTGGTTCGGACGCGTGGAACTTGCCCGTGGTGTTCGGACCCATCGCGGTCACCTACAACGTGCCCGGTGTGACTTCGTTGGTGCTCGATGGGCCGACGGCGGCCAAGATCTTCAACGGCGCAATCAAGACATGGAACGATCCGGCGATCGCTGCGCTCAACAGTGGTGCCTCACTGCCAGCAGATCCAATCAACGTCGTGTTCCGCAGCGATGAGTCCGGAACCACCGACAACTTCCAGAAATATCTCGATGCCGCCTCCGACGGCGCGTGGGGCAAGGGCGCGGGTAAGGCCTTTGCCGGCGGTGTCGGTGAGGGGGCAAAGGGCAATGAGGGCACCTCGGCGGCAATCAAGAGCACCCCGGGGTCGATCACGTACAACGAGTGGTCCTTCGCGAAGGCGCAGGATCTGGCTATTGCGAAGATCGTCACGTCGGCAGGCCCCGACCCGGTGGATATCTCCACCGAGACCGTCGGCAAGACCATCGCCGGGGCCAAGGTCAAAGGCGAAGGTAACGACCTGGTGCTAGACACGACCACGTTCTACAAGCCCGCCGAAGCCGGCTCCTACCCGATCGTGCTGGCCACCTACGAGATCGTCTGCTCGAAGTACCCGGACGCCGACACCGGCAAGGCGGTCAAGGCGTTCCTGCAGTCCACCATCGGAGCGGGTCAGGACGGACTCGCCGACAACGGCTACATCCCGCTGCCGGCTGATTTCCAGTCCAAGCTCTCGACTGCTGTCAACGCGATCGCTTGATCCGAGTCACTGATGGCGTTACGGCCCGACATCTCGGGATCCTCACGGGTGCCGTCCCTAGCGACGGCGCCCGTGGGGGGAGAGACTTCCCATATGCCTGATCGACCCGAGATCACGACGCCCAGCGGGATCCGCGCCGGCACCGGCCGCCTCGGGGATCGCCTGTTCAAAGGCCTGGCCGTCGCGGCCGGCTCGACGATCGTGATTGCGATCGCACTGATCGCGATCTTCCTGCTGATCCGCGCGATTCCGTCGCTCGGCGCTAACCACGCCAACTTCTTCACCAGCGCGGAGTTCAACACCTCCGACGCCGACAACCTGCGGTTCGGCATCCGTGACCTGTTCATGGTCACCGTGCTCAGCTCGGTGTTCGCGCTGCTGCTGGCGGTCCCCGTCGCGATCGGCATCGCGCTGTTCCTTACCCACTACTGTCCGCCGCGGTTGTCTCGACCGTTCAGCGTGTTGATCGATCTGCTCGCCGCGGTGCCCTCGATCATCTTCGGTCTGTGGGGCATCTTCATCCTGGCGCCCTGGCTTGGGCCGGTCGCCAAATTCTTCAACGACACCCTGGGTTGGCTGTTCCTGTTCAAACAGGGCAACGTTTCGCTGGCCGGCGGCGGCACCATCTTCACCGCCGGGGTGGTGCTGGCGGTGATGATCCTGCCGATCATCACCTCGGTGAGCCGAGAGGTGTTCCGGCAGACACCGCGCCCCCACATTGAAGCCGCCCAAGCCCTGGGCGCCACCAAGTGGGAGGTCATGCGGATGACCGTGCTGCCCTACGGGCGCAGCGGCGTCATCGCGGCCTCGATGCTCGGCCTGGGTCGCGCATTGGGTGAAACTGTGGCCGTGCTGATCATCCTGCGGTCGGCAGCGCAGCCCGGGCACTGGTCACTGTTCGACGGTGGCTACACCTTCGCCTCCAAGATCGCCTCTGCAGCAGCAGAATTCAGCGCGCCGCTACCGACCGGGGCCTACATCGCCGCCGGCTTCGTCTTGTTCGCGCTGACCTTCGTGGTCAATGCCGCAGCCCGCGGCATCGCCGGCGGGAGGGTTAACGGATGACCACACTGGACAAGCCGGTCAAAGCACCGACCTTTCATCGGGTCAGCGTGGCTCGGCGAATCAAGAACAACATTGCTTCGTCGTTGTTCGTCGCCGCTTTCGGTGTCGCCCTGGTACCGCTGTTCTGGGTGCTGTTCATCGTCATCGAGAAGGGCTGGCACGCCGTCACCAAGTCGGGATGGTGGACCCGCTCCCTGCAGGGTGTGCTTCCTGAATCCTTTGCCGGCGGTATCTACCACGCCCTCTACGGCACACTCGTGCAGGCCGGCATCGCCGCCTTCCTGGCCATCCCGCTAGGGATCATGGCCGGCATTTACCTCGTCGAGTACGGCCGTGGCCCCCTGGCCAGGGTGACCACATTCATGGTCGACGTGCTCGCGGGTGTGCCCTCGATCGTGGCCGCACTGTTCATTTTCTCGCTATGGATCGCAACGCTGGGATTCCAGCAGAGCGCGTTCGCGGTATCACTGGCGTTGGTTCTGCTGATGTTGCCAGTGGTGGTGCGCTCGACAGAGGAGATGCTCAAACTCGTCCCCGACGAACTCCGGGAAGCCAGTTACGCGTTGGGCATTCCCAAGTACAAGACGATCGCCCGCGTCGTTGTGCCAACCGCGCTGCCGGGAATCATCAGCGGCATCTTGCTGTCCATTGCGCGCGTCATCGGGGAGACCGCCCCGGTGCTGGTCCTGGTCGGCTACGCACGATCGATCAACTTCAATGTGTTCGACGGCAACATGGCCTCACTGCCGCTGCTGATCTACACCGAACTGATCAATCCGCAACCCGCGGGCCAGATGCGGGTCTGGGGCGCCGCGCTCACACTGATCATCGTGGTGGGCATCTTGATGGTGCTGGCCGCGGTGGCGACTCGTCTTCTTACTCGCAAACGCTGAATCGACAGGACTTCTGAGATGGCTAAACGACTCGATCTCAAAGACGTCAACATCTACTACGGCATCGTTTCACGCCGTCGCCGACGTCGGGCTCTCCGTGGCGCCCCGCAGTGTGACCGCCTTCATCGGCCCGTCGGGCTGCGGCAAGTCCACGGTGCTGCGCTCGCTCAACCGCATGCATGAGGTCACCCCGGGTGCTCGTGTCGAGGGCTCGGTGCTGCTCGACGGTGAGGATATCTACGGTGCGGGTATCGACCCGGTCGGCGTGCGCAAGACCATCGGCATGGTGTTTCCAGCGGCCAAACCCGTTCCCCACCATGTCGATTCGCGACAACGTCGTGGCTGGGCTGAAGCTGCAGGGCGTGCGTAGCGGCAAGGCGCTTGACGAGGTCGCCGAGCGTTCGCTGCGCGGCGCGAACCTGTGGAACGAGGTCAAGGACCGGTTGGACAAGCCCGGCGGCGGTTTTCGGGCGGACAGCAGCAGCGGCTGTGCATCGCTCGCGCGATCGCGGTGCAGCCCGACGTGCTGCTGATGGACGAGCCGTGTTCGGCGCTGGATCCGATCTCGACGCTGGCGATCGAGGATCTGATCGCCGAACTCAAGACGGACTACACGATCGTGATCGTCACCCACAACATGCAGCAGGCCGCCCGGGTAAGCGATCAGACGGCGTTCTTCAACCTGGAGACCACCGGTAAGCCCGGCAAGCTGGTCGAGATCGACGACACCGAGAAGATGTTCTCCAACCCTGGACAGAAGGCGACCGAGGACTACATCTCCGGCCGGTTCGGATAACGCCCGCCGGTATGCACGTCACGCAGGGGGACGACAACCGGCGTGACCGAAAGGATGAACGGCACGAGTTGACGATCGAGGCGCGACGCGCGGATGCGGTGACGCGTCCGGGTACCTACCGCGCGGCGCTTCCGCCGACGCGGGGCAGCTTGGTGCTCGTCGACACCGACGCCGACATCGCGTCGCAACTGATGGATGACGCCGCCCAGATCGGAATCGAGACCACCTGGTGCAGCGACGGCGCCGAAGCACTCCTGGCCATCGGGGCCGAACCGCCCGATGTTCTTGTCCTCGCCGCCCGTATCGACACCGTCGACGCCGCTAGCATCACCGGGGCGGTGCGCAACCGATGGACCCTACCGATCCTGATCGGCTCGGCCCCCTCGACCGATGAGTCGACCAGCGAGGCACTTGCGGCGGGCGCGTCGGCGGTGATCGCGCGCCCCTACCAGATCGACGCGATCGCACCATTCGCGCTCACCGGCGAGCACCAATCCGCCGGCGTTGCATCGGTTTACACTGCCGGGCCGATCCACGTTGACCCGCACGGATACGAAACACGCGTCCGCGGCCGCCATGTGCAACTCACTCAACGTGAACTCGAGCTGCTGGTGTATCTGATCGAACAGCGCGGACGCGTCGCAAGCAGCGGAGAGATCAGCAAGGCCGTATGGGGCCGCGCGTCCGACACCAATACTGTGGCCGTGCACGTCAAACGACTACGCGAAAAGCTCGGCCACGACCCCGAACACGGCGAATTCATCCGCACCATCCGCGGCGCCGGCTACCGCCTGGCGCCGTCGATCTACGCGTGACACCCGAGCCGGGCGACTCCAGCAGCAGTGCGTGGGCTCAATCGCTTGAGGCGCTGCGGTCCTATCGCCAGCGATGCGGTACAGCCGATGTTCCACGCCGTGTCCGCGCCTACGGGATCGACCTCGGCAGGTGGGTGGCGCAATGCCGCGACAACTACTGGGACGGTGACCTCGGCGCCGAGCAGACTCAAGCCTTGGAGGATGTTGACGGGTGGGGGTGGGGGCCCGAGCGCCCCGGCAGCTGGCGCCACACCTACGACGCGATGAAAGCGTATGCGCAGAGGCGCGGCACCACCATCGTCGTCGAAACACCCGCAGACGACGGCATCGACCTCCAGGCGTGGGCCGCGGCACAACGTAAGGCGTATGCCGATCTGCAACTCAGCAAGCCGCAAATCGAGATGCTGCGTGAACTTCCCGGCTGGCACTGGGATCCCGAAGAAATGCGCTGGCGCCAAGGCATAATGGCGGCCAAGACCTACACCAAGCGCCACGGCAGCCTGGACCAGGTGCAGCGCGACACCCGACTTGGCGCCTATCCACTAGGCCAATGGTTACACCGATGCCGAGAGGACTACCGCGCTCGGCACACTACCTACACACCGCATCACCGAACTCGAACGCCTGCCCGGCTGGAAATGGGGACGCCACCAAAATAATTGGGCCGAGGGGTTCAAAGCCCTCAGGCGGTATGT
>CAVVUT010000009.1:0-174169 GCA_963751485.1 uncultured Actinomycetota bacterium | reverse complement strand
ACTGTTCGGTGGACCCACACCGTGCTCAAGATGACGCTCGACTACGCCGTCAATGACTGCAGGATCATCGCGAAGAACCCTGCGATGCGGACCAAGGTCCCCCCGATCCGGCGAACTACCCATACATATTTAACGGCAAGGGAAGTCGCTGAGCTCGCGGAGGCGTGTGGGGCCCAGGGCGACGTGGTGCTGATCCTGGCGTACACCGGTCTGCGATTTGGCGAGCTGACTGGATTGAATGTCGAAGACGTAGACATCGAGGCCAGGCGCATTCGAGTCCGCCGCTCGATCACCCAAGTCGGGGGCAAACTCGTCGAGGGCAATCCGAAGTCTGACGCGGGACGACGGTCGGTGCCCATTCCAGAACGCGTGGTGCCCGCTCTGGAGGCGCGCCTAGATAGCCGGGCGCCGAGCGCGCCGGCCATCGCGTCACCGCGCGGCTCGCGCCTCGGCCTAGAGAACTGGAAGCGGTCGGTCGATTGGAAAGCCGCCATCGCCAAAATCGGCCGGGACACGATGCGGGTACACGATCTCCGGCACACGTATGCCTCGCTCTCCCGCCGCGCGGGCGCCGACCTCCGTCTCCTGCAGAAGGCGATGGGGCATGCCTCCATCACCGTCACCGCCCATACCTACGCCGATCTTTTCGATGACGAACTCGACAACATCGCTGCCGCCCTCGATTCACTCGACGACGCCAACCGGGACGCATGACCGGATAGGCCAGCAGCAACTGCTCGTCCTGGCCCCATTTGGCCCCATTGTGGCCCCATTAACCGACCGAATCCCGAAATTCTGCGCTTGCGTGCGGCGAAGAAATGCCGCCTGAACTGCGCTGATATCTGGTGGCCAGGGCCGGGATCGAACCGGCGACCTTCCGCTTTTCAGGCGGACGCTCATACCAACTGAGCTACCTGGCCCGACGGCACCGCTGTGCCTCGCCGCCGTGGCGACCCTGACGGGACTTGAACCCGCGACCTCCGCCGTGACAGGGCGGCGCGCTAACCAACTGCGCCACAGGGCCTTACTCGTGCTCCGCACGTCGTGCGATGCGTGTACCCCCTACGGGATTCGAACCCGCGCTACCGCCTTGAAAGGGCGGCGTCCTAGGCCGCTAGACGAAGGGGGCCAGCCGAATCTCTCCGGGGTACTCGCAGCGTCGTGACGCTGGGAGCCTCGATAGCTTAGGGTACCGGCACCCCAATCCTCAAACGAGATGCCCGCCCCGAGGCGCTATCCTGATCCATCGCGCCCCTATAGCTCAGTTGGTAGAGCTACGGACTTTTAATCCGCAGGTCCTAGGTTCGAGTCCTAGTGGGGGCACCAGAAATACCTGCTCAGGCTGTGTAAATAGACTGGCGTAATAACTGGCAGTACCATCTGGGTCCGCAGATAGTCCGCAGGAGGGTACGCTGAGATGAATGCTGACGCAGCGCAGTTCCCGTGCGGGAGTGGAGGATCGCTGGCATCGCGCCCCGAGGCCCAACGAGCAGGTGCGTTATCCCTCTGACGACGCCGGTCCTGGTTGCTGGTGTGTGGACAGCAAGCACGCCACGCCGACCACTCTCGTCACCACAGTCCGCCATCGGCGGGGCAAGCGCTGGATGGCGAGGTGGGTGGACCACGACGGTAACGAGCGGTCCAAGGCGTTCGACCGCAAGGCCGAGGCCCAGCGCCACATCACCGACGTCACCACGGCGCTGACCACCGGCAGCTACGCTGACCCCAAGCGTGGAGCCGTCACCTTCGCCACCGTCGCCGAACCGTGGTTCGACTCCAAGAGTGGGCTGAAGCCCAAGACCCGTGCAGGGTACCGGTCCCTGCTTGATGTCGTGGTGTTGCCCAGGTGGGGAAAGACCCGGCTGCGCGACATCACCCATGCCGACATCCAATCGTGGGTGCATAGGCTGGCAACCGACCCTGGGGTACGCCAGCGAAAGGCATCCGGAGATCTTATCGACGGTGCCGTGAAGGGGTTGTCGGCGGCGCGGGTGGTCCAGGCATACCAGGTGGTGGACCAAGTGCTGCGATTCGCTGTGAGAGCGCGATTCCTCTCCCAGAACCCGGCGGATGACATTGCGCTGCCCCGAAAGAGCACCAGGGAGAAAGTGGCGCTCACCCACGACCAGGTGCGCCGGATCGCCAATGCTGCCGGGGAACTGGGGACGATGGTCTACATCCTCGCATATGGAGGACTGCGATATGGGGAGCTTGCGGCGCTGAGGGTGCGTGATGTGGACCTGACCCGACGCCGAGTGAAGGTGTCGCGGTCGGTGACAGCGGTGGCCGGGATGGGGATGGTGGAAAGTGACACAAAGACCCACCAGGTCCGTTCGGTGCCGCTACCTGCATTCGTCATGGCGATGGTTGCGCAGCAGATCAACGGCCGCTCCCCGCGTGAGCTGATGTTCGGACACAGCGACGGGACCTGGATACCGCGCGACTGGTTCGCCCTAAGATTCGAGAGGGCCTGCGCGGCTGTGGGTTTGAGCGACATCACCCCGCACACCCTGCGCCATACAGCTGGATCTCTGGCGTTGGCATCAGGGGCATCGATTGTGACGGTTCAGAAGTTATTGGGCCACCGAAACGCAACCACGACACTCAATGTCTACAGCCACATGCTCCCCGACGACTTCGACAACTTGGCGGCAGCAATGGAAAAGGCGGCCCGCGCTGCCGCCGGTTAACGAAGTCGGTCATGGTCCGCCCGGCATCACCCGCAAGTAACAGACTTCAGTCGTTGGCCAACGATGGTGGCTGTCGGCCGACGCTAGACCCGACGGGTACCTGTGAGTCCTGATAACATTTGATCTGGAGCTGCTGCTGCAAAGCGGAGCCGCTTCAAGGCGGAAAAGGTACCGCTGTGAAGCGGAAAAGGAGATACGGCTCTACACCGACGCGATTCGCCTCGGTGTACGAATAGTATCTCAGAGGCTCTATCTATGGCCCATCGCCTGCCCACGCGCGAAGCGTCGGAGTACCTGTCGCTGCCCGAATCGACTTTGCGGTACTACCGCCACATCGGCAAGGGCCCGGCCTCGTATGTCCTGGGGCGCAAGGTTTTCTACGATGTCACCGATCTGGATGAATTCGTCCAGGCGCAGAAAGCCGCGACGCTTCGCGGTGGTGTTGGCGTCGATGCCTGAAAAGGAAAGTCGCCCCGGCGAGAACACCGAGGCGACGAACCCGATGACCGACCATCACCACACGACCGGCTCACCCAATTCTAATGGGTCCGGCTACGACGCGGACAAAGCGCTCGCCGACCTGTTCCTGTACCTCGACGTGTGCTGTGGAGGCGAAAGCACGTCGGGGTGGCTGCACGTCTCCGTGGGCTATAACCCACAATTCGACAGGAACGGGACCTATTGCCACACGAAGGCGAACGGGGCACATGGCCTCTTGCCCAGGCCGTTCCGCTGGCCTGACCATGCCCTCGACGCGATGGAGTTCATCCTCGCCGAGTCGGCCAAGGCCGATGTGTGGGTGTGCCCCAACCTGATGCGGCGGGACTGGATCTGGACCGCTGCCTCGGACACTGATCGCCGGATCCGGCGGACCGGAATTTTTCAAGGTGGATGAGTCCAGTGGGTGTTAGGCGGCTGTCGTGGCGGTCTCCTGGGTGGTGTTCTGGGCTGGTCGGTTGATCCAGGCGGTGTCGGGTAGGTCGAGGATCTTCGGCGCCCCGACGGTGCCGAAGCGGTGCGGGTGTCGGGCGCGGGCTTGGGTCAGTACCGTGCGCCGGTCGGCGGCTTTGTCGGTGGCCAACCCGAAGTGCACGTCAGCGGGTGTGTGCAAACCGATGCCGGTGTGACGATGCTCGTGGTTGTACCAGTGGGTGAAGATGTCCATGAATTGCCTTGCCTCCCAGATTGATCCGAAGCGCTCGGGAAACGCCGGTCCGTACTTCAACGTCTTGAACAGCGACTCCGAGTACGGATTGTCGTTGGACACCCGTGGCCGCGAATGCGACCGGGTAACCTCCAGATCAGCGAGCAGCGTGGCGACGGTCTTGCTGGTCATCGAGGTTCCCCGATCGGCGTGCACGACCTGCGGTACGCCATGCACCCTGAAGATCTGCTCCATCAGTTCCCTTGCCAGAACACCGGATTCGTGGGCATGGACGTGAACACCGACGAGGTAGCGGGAGTAGATGTCGATCATCACGTACGCATCGAAATAGGTGCCCTTCACTGGGCCCGCGAGTTTGGTGATGTCCCAGCTGTACACCTGCTGCGGTGCGGTCGCGACCAGCTCCGGGCACACCTGGCTGGGGTGCCGCGCCAGCCGGCGGCGTTCGGCGACCAGCGTGTGCTGTCCCAACACCCGGTACATCGTGGACACCGAACACAGATAGACGCCCTCGTCGAGCAGCTGAGCGTAGATCTGCAACGGCGCGAGATCGACGAACCGGTCGCTGGTGAGCACCTCAACGACCCGGCGCCGTTCGGCATCGGTGAGTTTGTTGGCCGGCTCGACCGCAGGCTCGGTGCAGACTGCGGGCGTGAGCGCCGTGGCGGCGTTGCGCCGCCGAGTCGCGGTCGAGCGGACCAGCCCGGTCAATGTGGCTGCCTGCCTTGTCGATACACCATGTCCGGTCAGCATTGCGAAGGTCTCGGTCAGCGCTTCTTGCGCTGCTCGTCGGAGTCCGCTCTCTCGGACAGTGACTCCAAGAGAGCGTGTGCTTTTCCCATGATGTCCAGGGCGGCCTCGGTGGTGTGCAACCGCTTGTTTGCGCGAGCGAGTTCGCGGGTCAGCCGCGCGATCTCGGCCTGTTCGGCGGTGAGCCTGCCAACCTTCTCGCCGGGCCGTTTGCCCGCCAGCACCCCGGCGTCGCGTTGCTTGCGCCATTCGCTGATCAACGACGAATACAGGCCCTCCCGCCGCAAATAGGCGCCGCCTTCACCGTGTTCGCACGCCTGCTCATAGGCATGCAGATGGGCAATCTTGTCCGACGCGGTGAACGCGCGACGGCGCCGCGGCCCGTCGGCTCTGGGGTGGGGTGGATCCATCGGTTCATTGTGGTTCACCGCGGTAATCGTGGAGCTGGTCATGGTGTGCCGATCCGTATCTCGCCCTGCGTCAGGCCGATTTGCTGTGAACCAGTGGACTCAACTCACCCTGACACGCAGGGGACCGGCCGTCGCAAAGGTGAGGCCGTAGCGCGATTCACCGTGCACTCCGACGCCGACGGCCAGGTGGACACCGACAAGGTCGAGGCCATCGAGGGTGCCTTCGCCGTCGCATCCGGCTCACCCGGTCACGCGCACGTCTACGTGCGCCTGTCCGAGTCCATCAGCTGTGCCGGACACGACGCGCTGGGCAAGGCCTTGGGTGCCTATGCGGTCGGGGCCGACGCCGACTGCAAATTCTCCGATAACGATTTGTTGCGTCCGCCTGGCACGCTCAACCACAAAAGGGCTGCGCGTGGTGGTGAGCCGACACCGGTCACCTGGCTGGTGAAGCCATGACGACCATCGATCCGCGCGCGTTGGCCGATCTGCTCGGCGTGGACCTCGACGCCGCCGAGCGGGCCAAGACGCACGGTCAGGCCAAGAGCAAGGCCAACGGCAACAGCAAGCACTACGGCGGCAACGACTGGGCGTCACGGCCGCGCGCCGAAGTCGACCTCAACCAGTACATCGAGGTGAAAGCAGCTATCGAAAAGACCACCGGCGACCGGTCTGAGGACATTGCCCGCATCGTCGGGGCCTGCGTGGACTCGCGACTGACGTTGCCGCACGCCTACTGGTGCTGTGCGCAGCGGGATGACCTGGTGGAGAAGCTCAATGAGCTGAGCCACGACGACGTCAACCGGTGCTGGGACAAGTTCAACCAGGACCGGCAGGAATGCCGGGACCGTGGCCAACAACGTCTGGAGGACGCCTTCATCGGCGAGCGCATCGCCGACGACTATCTCAAGGGCAAGTTCTTGTACAGCACCGGGTTCGGGTGGATGCGCTTCGACGGGCGACGGTGGGAGGCGGTACCCGAATCCATTGTCGGTGAGGCGGTACGGCGCGGGGTGATCGATTTTCAGCACCAGGAAGGGCTGAACGGCGCGGACTCCCAACGCATGCAACGGATCGCGGGACTGCTGAGCGCGGCCAAGCTGCGCGCGGTGGTGTGGGTGTGCCGGGGCTATCTGTCGGTGAAGGACAAGGACTTCGACAGCCACGCGGATCTCCTCAACGCGCGCAACGGCGTGGTCGATCTGCGTGACGGGTCGCTGAGGGCGCACAACCCAGATCTGCTGTTGACGAAAGTGACGATGGCGACTATCGGCCGGACGCCCGCCACCAAGACTGGGACACCGCGCTGAGCGCGTTGCCCGCCGATGCAGCGCAGTGGCTGCAGTTGCGTCTCGGGCAGGGGATGACCGGCTATCCGCCTCCCGACGACGTCGGGGTGTTTCTGCGGGGCTCCGGAGCAAACGGGAAGACCTCTATCGTCGACGGCGTGCGCGGGGCCGCAGGTGACTACGCGGTGCCGCTCCCCGAGCGGGTGCTGCTGGCCCGCGCCGGGGACCACCCGACCGAGCTTATGACGCTGCGCGGTGCCCGCATCGCGTTCATGGAGGAACTGCCCGAGCTGGGCCACCTCAATGTCAAAAGGTGGAAGCAGCTTCACGGCACACAGGAGATCAGCGCTCGGCTCTGCGGCCGTGACACAGTGACGTGGAAGGCTACGCACTCGACATTCGTTACGACGAACTACCTGCCCCGCGTGGACGAGTCCGACCACGGCACTTGGCGGCGGCTGGCGCTGGTGGAGTTCCCGTACCGCTACCGCAAGTCCCACGAGCAGCTGGAAATCGCCGCAGACCGGCGGGGTGACCCAGGCCTACGCCAGCGGCTGCGCGAAGGACCGGACGGTCAGCACGAAGCGGTGCTGGCGTGGCTGGTAGAAGGCGCGCTGGCGTGGTATCGGAACGGCCGTGTGATGCCTCCCCTGCCCGCGTCGGTGGACGAGGCTACGAAGCGTTGGCGCGGGTCGGTCGACCTGCTGGGCCGCTACCTCGACGAGAACATCGTCTTCGATGTCGAGCGCCACGTAATGACCAGGGACCTGTACGCCGACTTCTCTAAATGGCTGAAGGACAGCGGGCACCTGGCCTGGTCGGAGCAGAACTTCACCGCCCGGCTACAGCAGCACGAAGAGGTGGTCACCGCAAGCGTCGAGAAGAAGAGCAAGCACCGCAAGTCGGGCTCCGGGCGGTCCCGCAAGGCTTTCTGCTGCAGCCCTGTGGAGGTCCCGAAGCAATACCAGGCGTGGGTAGGGATGAAGTTCCGCTTGGACGCCGACGAGGCCGATGAGCAGCACGTTTAGCGAGCGTGTGAAGGGCTGTTAAGGGTGTTTTTGGAGGTTATTGAGTTCTATTTCTTCACCCAGCCCCCAGATCGTCCTTCACAACCCTTCACGCTCAAGCCCCCTGTGTGCTCACGGGGAAACGGGGGTGCCCGCTTGGGGTGTGTCTGAAGTACCGCCAAGTACCGCAGAAGGCCAGCCGGTACCGGAGAGCCCGCTCCGACATGTGTCCATGCCGGTGCCGGACTCAGTAAGAGGTAGCAGGGCGGCCCCGCCCGCGCGCTGCACCCAGGGAGCACCACCATGATCCAGCCCCAGCCAGTAATGGAACCAGCCGTTGGCCCGTCGGCGGCGATAACCGGCGTCAACGGATTCCACCTCGAACCGCGATGCAGGGTGTGCCGGAACGATGACGTGCGCGCGAAGGTCAACGAGCTCTTGGCGTCCGGAGCCAGTTACGCGATGATCCTGCGTGGCCTGGAAGACGACAACGCCGAGCTCGCTCACCACGATCTCGTCACCATCGATTCGATCCGCAACCACACCGCCCGGCACTTCCCGGTGCAGAACATTGCCAGGGCCACTTACCGGCACATCCTGGAGCGAAGGGCTCAGGAAAACGGCGTCGATTTCGTCAACGGTGTGGTCACTGCGATCACCCCGATGGCGCTCTACGAGACGGTCATGGTTAAGGGCTACGAGGCCCTCGCCGATCCCGACACCAAGGTGGATGTCAACATCGCGATGATGGCGGCTGGTCGGCTGCAGGCACTTATCGACACCCGTGCGGGGCAACCCGACATCGTCGACATGCGGGTCAAGATGAACCGGGTCATCGACGCGGTGAGATCCATGCTGCCGGAGTCGTCGTGGCCCGAACTCGTGCGAAGGATTGACGGCGAGGATGGTCCAGCCGACCCGCAGCATCACCAGATTGGGGCCGTGGACGCCGCCGATGAGGAGTTCGACCCGCCGGAACTCGACGAAATGGATGACGACGACGACTGGTAGACCCCATCAACTCGCAGCCGCCCCGCCGGTGTCCCCGTTCAGCTATTCCTTCAGGATTACGGGCCCGACACCTGGCCTCCGGAATCGCCGCTCCAGCGAGCTGTCGGTGCCGCATGCGGACGATGGCCTTGGCGCTGATGATCTTCGGCCCACTCCTGCACGTTCATAGTGACGATGATAGGAACCGATCACAGGATGTCGTGCCTGGGTCAGAATGCGTAGACGTTCTCAATGCTGACGAACATGCCGTGGCCGGTGCGGTCGTTGGTGAACTTGGTGCCGGTCTCGTCGGCGTAAATCGTCCAGTTCCCGTGGTGGTAGCCGTGACCGTAGGTCAGTGTCGTGTAGGTCCGCCCGCTATTCATGTCTCCTAACGACCAGCTGAGCGTGCCGTCAGTGTTCACCGACACACCATTGGCCGTCTCGTTGTATGGCGGGCCGCCGACGGTTGGTGCTTGGGAAAAACGCCCTTCGCAGACCACCGCATCGTCGTGTCCAAGGAGCTCAGGATCCGGCGCGACCAGGCATGCCACTTTTTGGGGCAAGCCGCCAGACACCGCAGCGCGGGGGTTGGTTCGCCGATCCGTGGGGACAGGCCAGGTTGCGCTGGTTCGACGGCGTCCAGTGGACTGGCTACACCCACGACGGGATCTGACCCGCCCGACCACGAGAGCCCCCGCCGATAGCTAGATGGCGGGGGCTCTCTCGTGCTCGAATCAGTGGGACCACGGCACGGGGCCGGGTGCACGGAGGGAGATACCGATGCTCACGTGGGAGACGGTCCAGGTCGCGCAGCTCGACGGGTACAAGTACGCCATCACCCAGGAGGAGAACGGGTGGGCGGTGGACATCACCGACCCGGACGGGGGCTTCGACACGACCGTGTGCGCCACTATCGAGGAGTCCAAGCAGTACTGCGAGAACATCGCGGCAGAAGTCCAGGCGGATGAGGAGTGACCCTGCTCCGACCCCGTAGTACGAGGTAACACGTGTTACTTGGTATTACCAACAGAGCGGTGACCAGCGGGAACTTGGGGAATATTCCCAAGGTCTATGGCCGAAATGGCCGCTTCCCCAACCGATCTGGGGGGAGATCCGCCAGCAAAATGAAGGCCGTTTTGCTGCTGGACTAGCGCAAATCGGCGTCCCAGTCGTCCGCCGACCTGCCGCCGCGGCAGGTGCTTCGCTGCTAGTCGCCCGACTCGTACTTGAACGAGATCGCTAGCCGCACCCGGAAACCGGACACCTGCCCGTTCTCGATCACGACGTCCTGGCGCACCACCTCGGCCACGCGCAAGTCACGAACGGTGTTGGCCGCCGTCTGGACGGCACTTTGAGCCGCCGCCTCCCACGACTTGTCGCTGACACCGATCACCTCGGTCACCCGGTACACACGGTCCGGCATGGCTACCTCCTCTGTTCCGCCACCGAGACCGCGAACCGGGCCTGGTTGTTGACCCGCCGCGACCGCGCCGACGCCATCGCCGAGATCCGCATCCTTGTCGCGCACGCCGAGGAGCTGGCCGACCCGACCGAGTTCATCGACGAGGTCGACGAGTTTTGACCCCCGCAGCGAGCCGTCACCGAGGGCAATGGGGACCGCTGCCGGTGTGGGCGGGGCGTTCGCGATCGCGTGGACAGTGACGCACGCGCCGTCGGTGGCCTCGGACAACCTTCGGACGCTTCACGCGTCCAGGCCGCCGACGTCGTCGTCACCATGGGGTGCGGCGACGCCTGCCCGTTCTTCCCCGGACAGCGGTACGAGAACTGGGAACTGCCCGACCCCGCTGGCCAGTCCGTCGACGCCGTCCGCCCGATCCGCGACGACATCGAAGAGCGGGTCCGCCGCCTCCTCGACGAACTCGGCATCACCCCCATTGCCTGATGCCCGAGACCGACCTCACGTCGTCGGTGCCGTTCGTCGGCGTCAAGAACGGCGGCAAGTAGCCCTACGGAGGCGTCGCATGACACGTCGCAAAAGACAGTTCATCGGCGGCGACCTGACATTCGCGGACTGGCTGGCCGTAGTTCGGCCTCGACGGTTTCGCGGTCACACATCACCGCCGGACACGGTTGTGGGCGGTTAGCAGTAGTTGATCGAACACTGGGCGCGAGGGCAGGGTTTCGTCGTAGTTGAGTGCCCGAAAATCGGCCAGGAGCTGTTCGGCCAGCACCCGCAGCTTGATGTTGGCTGCCTGCGACCGCCATTTGAGGAGGTCGAACGCCGCGTCGGCGTCGATGCGATAGACGATCATCAAGATGCCCTTGACTTGTTCGATGACGGCCCGGTTGGCTGCGATGTCGGCGACGGCTTCGCTGATGAATGATTCGCGCTCCTCGGGTGGGAAGGTCACGTCGACATAGAAACCGTTCGTGCCGATTACTTCGCCGCCCTCGTCGCGTAAGTGTTCGGCGACCACGATGACGTCATGGGTGCGGCCCTGGATGTCGATGATGCGGTGGCGGGTGCTGAACGGCTGATGCGTTCGGCGGATGTCGTCCAGGGTGGCGGCTACCTGCTCGTAGTCCTCGGGATGTTTATGGGACAGCACCATGCTGGTTGTTGGTTGTGCGGTGCCGGGTTCATAGCCGTGCAGTTGTTCGACTTCGGGTGACCATTCCCAACGCTCGTCCTCGAAGTACAGCCGGAACCAGCCGGTGGGATGAGGCTTGCCTCCGGCCAGTGCCCGCGCGAGTTGAGAGTCCTCGTCATCCCCGCTGACCATGATCAGGAACCTATCCGACCATAGCCGCCGATGGCCGATAACCGACCGCTACCTTCTTCATCGCAAGCACGGATGATAGGCGGCGAACCCGAGCTGTGCTGTGGTCTCAACCTCAGGGCTGCCCTCAAGGTTCGCCTCGTAAGGGGAGCAGACGCAGCCAACCTCTATCCCCCACATGGGCGCTGAATAACCCATCCATGCAGCCTGAAAACGCCATCACAAGGCCGCGCGGCGCGCTGCTGTGGTTCCGTACAGGCTTCAATGTGGTCGTGCCGCAGGCGTTCCGGTTGCTGAATATCGCGACGGCCACCCAGCGGTCCCTGAGACTGCGGCGGGCCGGTGGAGTGGGGCTACCTTCTCCCTTAGATGGCCACCGGCTCGCCGCACCGGCACCGAGCGGGGTGGCGTGACCGGTAGGTTGCCGCTCACCACGCTGTCGGCCCGCGTCAGGGTTTCCCCAGCCCAATCCTGACGCCGTCGTCCGATTCGCTGCTGATAGCAGCGTGCGACGGCGCACGGTCTTCCTCAGCGAAATCGCTCGCCGCAAGCGATTCGGGTCTCTTCGCGGCGATGAGTTTCGGTTCCGGGCGTATCGGTCCTTGGCTCGTGACCAGCGGATTCCCGACGGCATCGATACCGGGCGTATCGGTGACCTCTTCAGGGCGAAGAGGATCGCTGCTGGGGAGCACAGGTGCACATGGCGGGCTCCCAAGGCCCGCTTCTCGCTAACGCCTGCAGTATCAGAGGTGGCACGGCGATATGGCGGACATCGCTGACCAGCGGTGACACGATACTGACGTGGACCCCGGCGGGGATGGTGGCGGTGGACTGACCGCGACGGGGCTGTTCTGTGGATCCTGCGGCACCGAACTGCCGCCGAACTCCAAGTTCTGCAACAAGTGCGGCACATCGATCACGCCCGCCGCCACATCGGCGGAGTACAAGCAGGTGACGGTGTTGTTCGCCGATGTGGTGCATTCGATGGACATCGCGGCGGCAGTCGGTGCGGAGCGGCTCCGCGAGATCATGACCGAGCTGCTTGATCGGTCAACGGCGGTGGTGCAGCGGTATGGCGGCACGATGGAGAAGTTCACCGGTGATGGCCTGATGGCGTTGTTCGGTGCGCCGGTGGCGTTGGAGGATCACGCCCTTCGAGCGTGTTTGGCGGCGCTGGACATTCAAAAGGAGGCTGGGCATCTCGCCGCCAGCGTGCAGCGTCGTGACAACATTTCGCTGCGGCTGCGGGTGGGTTTGAATTCGGGTCGGGTCGTTGCCGGTGAGATCGGTTCTGGGGTAACGAGTTACGCCGCGATCGGTGAGGCGGTCGGGTATGCGCAGCGGATGGAGTCTGTCGCTCCGCATGGTGGGGTGATGCTCAGTGCGGCCACCGCGCAGTTGGTCGAGCATGCCGCGGTTCTGAAGGACACCGAGTTGGTCCGCATCAAAGGGGCCGACCAACCGGTGCCGGTGCGCCAGCTCGTCGCGATTGGTCCGCGACATGGGGTGGTCGAGCGCGTCGAGGCGAGCTTGGTCGGTCGCAACTGGGAGATGGCCGTTCTCGACGCCATGCTCGACCGGACGATTGGTGGACGCGGCGGCGTTGTAAACGTGGTCGGCCCGCCGGGAATCGGCAAGAGCCGGGTGGCGTGGGAGGTCGGTGCGTTGGCGGCCTCTCGCGGGATCGAGGTGTTCTGGACTTTTTGCGAATCTCATACCAACGACATTCCGTTCCAGGTGGTGGCGCGGCTGCTGCGGGCGGGCACAGGCGTCACCGACCTCGACGATCGAGCCGCTCGCGAACGGATCCGGGAACAAGTCCCCGAGGCCGACCCGCAGGATCTGCTGCTGCTTGATGATCTGCTCGGCATCGCCGATCCCGAGGTGGAGCTGCCCAAGATCGATCCCGATGCCCGTCGGCGGCGGTTGACCGCACTAGTTAATGCCGCGTCGCTCGCTCGTGAAGACCCCGCCGTGTATGTCATTGAGGACGCTCATTGGATCGATGAGGTCAGCGAGTCGATGCTGGCCGACTTCCTTACGGTAATTCCACAGACACATTCGATGGTGCTGGTCACCTACCGGCCCGAATACCAGGGGGCGCTCACGCGGGTGCATGGGGCACAAACGATAGCCCTTGGGCCGCTGAGTGATCCGGAAACTGCGTTGCTGATCGACACACTGCTCGGGCCGGACCCCTCCGTTAGGGGGCTGGGCCGCACGATCGCCGAGAGGGCTGCCGGTAATCCTTTCTTCGCCTTGGAGATGGTGCGCGAGCTAGCCGAACGTGGTGTGCTGGAAGGGAATCCCGGTGCATACATCTCGACCGCAGAGGCCGCTCAGGTAGATGTGCCTGCCACGCTGCAGGCGACGATCGCCGCGCGCATCGATCGGCTCGCGCCGAAAGCAAAACGCACGTTGAGCGCGGCGGCAGTGGTCGGCTCGCGATTCAACGGTGACATGCTTGCTGCCCTTCAGGTCGAACCCGAGATTACTGATTTGGTGGCCGCCGAGTTCATCGATCAGGTCAAGTTCACCGGACAACCGGAGTATGTGTTCCACCATCCGTTGATTCGCACGGTGGCCTACGAATCACAGCTCAAATCCGATCGCGCCGAGCTGCATCGGCGGGTGGCGGCCGCAGTCGAATCCCGTGACTCGGCAGCAGCCGAGGAGAACGCTGCTTTGATCGCCGAACACCTCGAAGCCGCCGGTGATCTGCACGCCGCGTATCAGTGGCATATGCGCGCCGCAACGTGGGCGACCTACCGCGACATCGCCTCTGCGCGACAAAGTTGGGAGCGCGCCCGCACGATCGCCGACGCGTTGCCTGCCGAGGACCCCAATCGGGCAGCCATGCGTATTGCCCCTCGCACCATGTTGTGCGGGATCGCCTGGCGAGGCCATCTGACGGTTGCCGGGGATCGCTTCGAGGAGCTGCGGCAGTTGTGCGCCGCCGCCGAGGATAAGGCGTCGCTGGCCATCGCCATGGCGGGGCTGGTGTTCGATCGCGCGTATCAGGGCGGGATCATCCACGAGGCGTCGCGGCTGGCATCGGAAGCCATGGCCCTCATCGAGTCGATCGGCGATGCGACGTTGACGGTGGGGCTGTCCTTCGCGGCGATCTACGCCAAGGGGCAAAGCGGCGAGTGGGGTGACGTGCTGCGGTGGTCACAAAGAGTTATCGACCTGGCCGACGGCGACCCGTCGAAAAGCAACCTATTTTTCGGGTCTCCGTTAGCGCTCGCCGTTTCGACGCGGGCTATCGCCCGGTATTGCCTGGGCCGTCCCGGATGGCGCGACGACCTGCGCCACGGCCTGGACATGGCCCGCAGCGCTGACCCGTTGTCCTACGCCACGGTTATCACCTATGTCTACTTCCCGGGAATAACGTTTGGCGTGCTGGCTGCCCATGATCGGGCGGTGCGCGAGATCGAGGATGCGCTGCGGATTGCCGAACGATCCGGTGATGATATGGCGGTGGTCTTCGCCCGGCTGATGCTGGGCACTGCGCTGGTGCACCGCCACACGGATGCGGAGCGTTCCAGCGGACAGAAGCTGCTGGCGGAGGGCAGCGAAGCGGTACTGCGCCGGAGACACTCCCTGTCCGAGTTACCGCTCGTCCACGTGTACTTGGCACGTGAGAGCGCTCGGCGTGGAGATCGCGATGAGGCGATACCGCTCATGTTCGCCGCCGTCGACCACCCGGCTCGCGAGGGACAACTGCTGTCGTGGGGCTACGCCATCCCTGCGACGGGTGTTCTGGTGGAGACACTGCTCGATAGTGGGGCCGAGGCTGACGTGGCCGACGCCGAGGCCACGATCGAGCGGTTAGCCGCTGCGCCAGCCGACGAGGGCCTGGTGATACGCGACATTTGGCTGCTGCGCCTGCGTGCGCTGCTGGCGCGGGCGCGCGGCGATGCCGCCGCTTACGCGAACTTCCGCGATCGCTACCGCGACATGGCGAGATCGCTTGGCTACGAAGGACATATCGCGTGGGCCGAGGCGATGCCATGACGGCGTTGCCGTTCTGAACCTGGGCTACACCACCGGCATTGCTGGGGAGCGACGGCGCACCGTCGAGAGCGCGCTCGGGTAGGTCATGACGGCGACCTGCGAGCACGAGTAACTCTCGTCTGACTCGGCGCTACGGGCGACATGGGGCATCGGCCATCACGTGATGCTGCCCAACAGGACTGGGACGTTCGCCTAGGAGAGGTACTTGGTGACCGTCGGTGCGCAGCCGACCGGTGACTCCCGCTGCCGACCGGTGACTCGGACCACCAAATCGCAACCGCCACTCCGGCGACGAACCAGCGATTTGAGGCAGACGCCTCATGCGACCACGGGTGCTGCGGACCGAGGATTCAATCCAGAGCAGCCAGCCGGGCCGCGACCACAGAACTAGGGGCATGCCATGAGCACCATCTCCACGATGGGGACCGGACATCGTCGGCTGGCGGACGGATCGCTGCTCAGGGTGGACATCGAGTTGGGCCGCTGGGTGGGCAGTCTTTACACACCGGCCATGCGGGTCAAGACCCAAATCGTCGGCAGTGACGTGGAGGTTCATGCGTGGGCTGAGCGCACGACGCAACGAAATGAGTTCGCGTCATGAAGTTCTACGGTGAAGCTACCTACTGGCATAACCACCCAGACTTGCCCCGCCTCGCACAACACGTGTGCGAACAGATGGAACTACAACGAATGGCGGCGTGCGAGAACCTGAAACGGAGGCCTTAGCTGTTGATAGGCCGATCTCAGTCGATCCGCACACCGTTAGGGTCGAATCCCCGTCTGGTCCGGAGTAGTCGCGCCGAAGCCGACGCCGTTGATCGGCAGATTCGACGACGTTTCCGTCGATTTCTGTTAAGCGGCTAGGGACATCGCGCTGCTACGCCTGCGCGCGCTGCTGGCCAAGGCGCACCGCGACAACGCCGCCTATCGCGACTATCGGGACCGCTACCGCGCGATGGCGACATCGCTGGGCTTGAGGGGCATATGAAGTGGGCCGAGGCGATGAGCGTGACGGTGGTAGGGCCGATGAGCTATACCGCTGTACGGAAATGGACCACAACCAGAAGTAGCGGAATTGCGTCTCAGCGACATGGGTATCCGGTGACGGGCCGGATCCGCCGATGTACGAGGTAGGCGCGTGTGTGTTGTGACATTCTGCGGGGGTGTCCGCTGATCCGGCGGCTGCTCCTTCGGGAGTGGTGACGTTTCTGTTCACCGATGTCGAGGGTTCGACCCGTCGGTGGGAGGCCGACGCGGACGCGATGCGGGTCGCCCTGGCCGCCCATGACGAGGTGTTGCGCGCGGCGATCGAGGCGCACGGCGGCTGGTTGTTCAAGCACACCGGCGACGGTGTGGCTGCCGCGTTCGCCTCGCCAAGGTGTGCGGTTGATGCGGCGGTGGCCGCGCAGTGCGAGTTGGAGTTGCCGGTGCGGATCGGGCTGGCCACCGGCGAGGCCGAGTTGCGTGAGGGGGATTACTTCGGTGCGGTGCTGAACCGTGCGGCGCGGGTGACGGCCGCCGGTCATGGCGGGCAGGTTCTGCTCGACGGCACCACTGCCGGGCTGTGCAGCAGCATCGAGCTGATGGCCTTGGGGCCACGGCGATTACGGGACATCGCCAAACCGGTCGAGATGTTCCAGGTCCTGGCCGTTGGCCTGCGTCGCGAGTTTCCGCCCCTGAAGACGCTCGACGCGACACCGGGAAACCTGCGCCCTCAGACGACGAGCTTCATCGGACGCGAGGCAGAACTGGCCGAGGTCGAAGAGGCCCTGAAGGCTCATCGGTTGGTGACGTTGACCGGTGTCGGCGGGGTCGGTAAGACCCGCCTCGCGCTGGAAGTCGCCGGACATCTCGCCGATGAATTTCCTGACGGAGTCTGGTTTTTCGAGCTGGCCGCGGTCGCCGATCCGGCGGCGGTGCCCGACGCGGTCGCGGCGGTGCTGGGCATCACCCAACAACCGGGGAAGGGCCTTAATGACAGTGTGGCCGCCGCGCTGGAGGGCAGGGTCCGGCTGTTGGTGTTCGACAACTGCGAGCACGTGCTTGACGCTGCGGCGGATCTGGTCGAGGCGATCCTAGGGCACTCGGCGACGGTGAGGGTGTTGGCGACCAGCCGCGAAGGGTTGGGGGTTGCCGACGAGCAGTTGTGGCTGGTGCCCTCGCTGGAGGTGCGTGCGGGCATCGACTCCGTGGCGGCGGCCCTGTTTGTCGAACGCGCCCGCAGCGTTGCCTCGCGCTTCTCGGTGGCCACGGCTGAGGAGGCCGCCGCGGTGGTGGAGATCTGCCAGCGGCTGGACGGGATTCCGTTGGCCATCGAGCTGGCGGCCTCGCGGATGGCGTCGATGACGGCGAGCGAGGTGCGTGATCGTCTCGATCAGCGGTTCCGGCTGCTGGTCGGATCGCGGCGCGGGCTTGAACGCCACCACACGCTGCGCCATGCGGTGGCATGGTCCTACGACCTGCTCGACGACGAGGAGAAGTCGCTGCTGGAGCGGTGTTCGGTGTTCGCGGGAGGGTTCGACCTCCAAAGTGCTTGCGCTATAGGCGGATTCGATGGCTCCGACGACTACGCTGTGTTGGATCTGCTGGACGCGCTGGTGCGTAAGTCGCTGCTGGTTGCCGACAGGTCTTCGGGGCGGACCCGGTTTTCGATGTTGGAGACGATCCGCCAGTTCGCCGAGGACATGCTCATCGCAAGAGGCGACGCCGATGAGGTCCGAACCGCACACGCCCGCTACTACGCGGGGTGCGAAACCGACATCATGACCCTATGGGACAGCCCCCGCCAACGCGAGGCCTACGACTGGTTCACTATCGAGCTGGCCAATCTGCGCACCGCGTTTCGCTGGGCCGCCGACCAGGGCGACCTGGATGTCGCCGCCGCCATCGCCACCTATGTGGGGTTGCTCGGCGTATGGGTCCAAACCCATGAGCCGGTCGCGTGGACTGAAGAGCTGATCGAACCCGCCTGCGCCGTCGATCACCCCCGGCTGGCGTTCCTGTACGTGATCGCGTCACAGTGCGTCAGGACCGGACGGATCGAGGCGGCCGTCGGCTACAGCGACGCCGGGCAGATCGTTGTCGGCAGGAGCCGTGAGGCGCTGCCGTACGGCATCGAAGGCTTGCTTGGAGGTGTATACCTAGCCATCGGGCAGCCCGAGCGGTGGGCCGAATGGTGCCGCGCCCAGCTGGCACGCCGCCGCGACACCCACGTCTTCACCCGGACATGGCTGGTTAGCGCCCTTTCACTGGCCGGTTGCGGTGGGGAGGCGATGGATTGCGCGGATGGCCTCATCGAGGCTGCGGAGGCAACAGGCAACCCGGCCGTGCTCGCGTGGGCGCTCGGTGCCTACGGTTCGGCTTTCCGTGACGCTGATCCCGTCGGGGCGCTTAACGCGTTCGGCCGGGGTCTGGTGATCGCTCAAGACAACGGCAACCGCGCCGACGCGTCCTCCCTGGCGAGCGTTCTGGCCCTGCTCGAAGCGGAGCACGGCGCCACCGTGCCCGCATTCGATCACCTCACGCTGGCGATCCGCAACTTCCATAATGCAGGCGATACCTCGACAATCCGCATTCCGCTGGCCGTACTCGCCGCTCTTTTCGACCGGCTCGGACGCTACGAACCGGCGGCCACTATCGCCGGGTTCGCCCTCAGTCCCCTCGCCGCAACGTCGGTCCCCGAGATCAATACCGCGATCACTCACCTCCGCGATGTCCTCGGCGACCAGACCTACGAATCGCTTGCCCGCAAGGGTGAGACGATGACTACCGCAGAGATTGTGACCTACGCATACGACCAAATCGACCAGGCCCGAGCAGAACTGAACGCCGTCCCGAAATAGACGAGTTACGAGCGTCTCGATCGTCGGCTTGCCCTTCTTAGGTGCCAGCGCCGAATCATGCCATTCGAACCACGGCTCGTCATACCCGCCGCAAACTTGCATCATGCTCGCATTGATGCCTCTGCCCGCAGCTCGAGAACGTGAAACCTTGCTTTCCTTCCTCACGTTCCACCACACAGCGTTGCTCGCCGCCTCACACGGACTGACTGAAGAGCAGGCGCGCTGCACCCCGACGGTCAGCACAATGTGCATCGGCGGGCTCATCAAGCATCTGACGACGATGCAGTGGGGGTGGACTCTCACTGTGACCCCGCCTTCAGACTCGGGCGGTACGGACTCAGATCGTTGGAGGCAGTGGTTCGAGAATCTCGCGGACCAACACACCGTTCACCACGACGAAAGCCTCGATGGTCTGCTGGCGGCGTACCGCGCCCAGAACGTTGAGACAATTCGGGTGTTCGCCGACGCTGACCTCGACGCGGCGGCTGAAGTACCGCCGTCATTCCAGGCCGCTTACTCCACGGGCGGCCCCTGCGAGTGGACGGTGCGGTGGGTGCTGCTGCACATCATCGAGGAGTTCACACGCCACGCCGGTCACGCCGACATAATCCGCGAATCCATCGACGGCGCGACGATGTACGAACTACTTTTCGCCCTCGAGGGCTTATAGCTGTCGAGACCGATGATGCCCGATCTGAAGTGTACTTAGGCCAGTCGATGCCACCGCGTGCACAAGCGTTTAAGGCACGCGAAATCAGTTTCGCCGCAACCCTCCGCTACGTAGAGGTGACGGCGGACAGGTGCCATTCGCCGGGTACGCCCTTGAGTTGGTGAGCGCCGCGCTCCTCGAACTCCAGTCCGGATCCGATGACGAGGTCGCGCAGCGTGCCGGACACCAGGACGTCGTTCGGCCCGGCCAGTGCGCTGACCCGCGCGCCGATGTGCACGGCGATGCCGCCGATGTCGTCGCCGCGGACCTCGCACTCGCCGGTGTGCAACCCGGCGCGCACCTGGATGCCGAGCGCCTGCACCGCGTCACGAATTGCCATGGCGCAGCGGATCGCTCGCTGCGGGCCGTCGAACATCGCCAGGAACCCGTCGCCCGACGTGTTCACCTCACGGCCGCGAAAGCGGGCAAGCTGTGCGCGGACGACGGCGTCGTGCGCGTCCAGCAGCGCACGCCAGTCGCGGTCGCCGATCTCGGCGGCGCGGCGCGTGGAGTCCACGATGTCGGTGAACAAGACCGTGGCCAGCACCCGATCATCGGCCACCTCAGCCTGCTGCCCGGTGAGGAACTCGGCGATCTCCTGGAAGGACGCGCGCCACGGTTCCACGAAGTGGTACATGTTGCGCCCCGGCAGCTCAACGTATTTCGCGCGCTCTATGTGATCGGCGATGTACTTGCCCCACTCGGGCACGATCAACGGGTCGTCGGTGTGCTGGAGGACGAGGGTGGGCACGCGGATTGCCGGAAGCACCGCCCGCACATCCATTTCGGACACCAGAGGCATCATGCGAGGGACGGTGCCTGGGCTTGCTGACAGGCGTTCTTCTCGGGCCCACGCTGCCCGGATCTCCTCGTTCCACGGCATATCCGGATTGACCACATGTTCGAACTCCCCCGTGCCCCACATGGCGACCAGGGCTGCAATAACGTCCTCGGGTTCGAGCCCATCAGGGCGTTGAGCCATCGGATCCGCGTGGCCCTCGAGGGCGACCAGTGCGGTTGTGCGGGACGGATGTGTTGCTGCGAACAGCGCTCCCGTCGCGAACGCGCCGTCGAACGTGACGAGGACCGCTTCGCTACTGTCGAGATCGTCAAGCACCGCGGTGATGCTGTCGGCCCATTGCTCCAAGGTCGGCAGCGCGCCCGACGTGACCGGATCGGACGCTCCCGCGCCCGGCTGGTCGAAGAAGATCAGCCGACCGAGCGATGTCATCGCCTCGACCCACCCCTGAAGCGACGGCAGCTCCGGAAGAAGCTCGCAGCACGTGAACCAGGTCGGGACGAACACGATGTCGCGAGGACCTTCACGTGACGTGCGATAGGCGACGCCCAAGTCCCCGTTGAGCGCGTAGCGCGTCTCCGAGAACATTGCGGCAGTGTAAGCCGGGGAGCGGGTCGGATTGGCGATCCAGCACAGCCCCGCCAGCGCGAGCACTGGCCCCGGGGGGTGTATCGGGAGTCGAGGTGCTTGCACACAACGTCCTCAAACCCGAGTTCTGCGGACGTGGCGAGAACCTGCGCGGGATCGACATCGGTCCAACTGCCTGGGAACCGGATGACCGAACTTTCGGTACACGAAGCGATTTCAGATAAGCGCTTACGCCGGACGAAGGGCTGGCCGGTGATGTCCTCGCCGTCGAGTCGGAGGATGTCGAACACGAAGAGGCGAAACGGGAACTCGGCCAAGCAGCTCGGCACTCAGACGGCGGTTCTGCGGCCACCGACGCTGCAGATGGCTGAAGGGCGGCACTCCGTCCTCGTTAACAACGGACGATCTCTCCGTCGAGCACCACCCTCTACTGTTCGGCAGTGCTGTCGGCAGACCTGTGATATCTAAGCCCGTTACATTCTGTGGAACTGTTGTTTAGCATGGGCCCGCCCGCGCCAGCTCTATCCTCGTCGAGTATGAGGGTTAAGGAAGATCAGATCAGCGAGATGAGCGACGCTGACCGCGCCAGGATTAGTCGGATTCTGACTGGCGCGGCAGCGGCGGTCGGTTGGAACGTGACTTGGGGTCAAGCCTATCTCGATGTGTGGGTTGCAGAACATAGGATGCGTGCCGAACGCCAGGCGACCGAGCGGCTGACGGCTGCCACCTGGGCTCTTGTCCTTGCCACCTGCGTGCTCGCCGTGACCACCATTGCGCTTCTCATTGTCATAGGCCCGTACCTGAAGTTGGTGTCACAGATGTCGCCCATTCTCCAGTTGCGCTAATACAGACGCAGACGCGGGTAAGTGTCGCGAAACGATCGAAGACAGCCTCAGCACTTCGTCTCAGTAGATGCGCGGCGATATGGCGGACACTGCTGACCGGCGGTGACACGATACGGACGTGGACCGCAGCGGGGATGGCAGCGCTGGACTGACCGTGGTGGGGCGGGTCTGTGGCTCCTGCGGCGCGCAGTCGAGCCCGACGGCCAGGTTCTGTAGCGACTGCGGTGCGCGGCTTACACCGGCCAGCCAAGCGGCGGAGTACAAGCAGGTGACGGTGTTGTTCGCCGATGTGGTTCATTCGATGGACATCGCGGCGGCGGTCGGGGCAGAGCGCCTGCGCGAAATCATGGCCGACCTCGCCGACCGCTGCGCCGAAGTGGTGCAGCGCTACGGGGGCACGGTTGACAAGTTCACCGGCGACGGCATCATGGCCGTGTTCGGGGCACCGGTGGCGTTGGAGGATCACGCCGTTCGTGCCTGTTTAGCGGCCTTGGATGTTCAAGAGGAGACCGAGCGGCTGTCGGTCGGTGTCCACGATCGCGACGGTGTGGACCTCCAGCTGCGGGTGGGCCTGAACTCGGGGCAGGTGATCGCCGGGGAAATCGGTTCAGGCTCTTTCGGTTACACCGCCATGGGCGAGCAGGTCGGGATGGCTCAACGGATGGAGTCGATCGCGCCACCGGGTGGGGTGATGCTCAGCGCATCCACCGCGCGACTGGTTGATGGCACAGCGGCTCTCGGTGAGCCAGAGATGGTTCGCATCAAGGGTGCCGAGGAACCAGTGGCCGCCCATCGGTTGTTGGGCATGGGCGACGGGCACCGCGGCGTCGGGCGTGTGGAGTCGACTCTGGTCGGTCGGCGGTGGGAGATATCCGCCGCTGAAGCGCTGTTGGTTCGTGCGGTCGAGGGCCACGGCGCAGTCGTGGGATTGGTGGGACCACCCGGCATTGGCAAGAGCCGTCTCGTGCGTGAAGTTTCTGCGACGGCGGCGACCCGGGGTGTCGACGTGTTCACCGCTTTTTGCGAGTCGCATACCAGCCAGGTCCCGTTTCATGTCATCGCCCATTTCTTGCGCGTGGCCACCGGAGTTGAAGGTCTTGACGCGCAGGTCGCTCGTGATCGATTGCGCGACCGGGTCTCTAATGGCGACCCTGAGGACCTGGTGCTGCTCGACGACTTGCTGGGCGTCGCCGATCCGAACGCGCTCTTACCAATAATTGATCCCGATGCTCGTCGGCGGCGGTTAACGGCATTGGTGAATGCCGCGTCGTTGGCGCGGGAAATCCCAGCGGTTTATGTGATTGAGGACGTGCATTGGATTGATGCGGTCAGTGAGTCGATGCTTTCTGACTTCCTCTCGGTGATTCCGCAGACACCCTCGCTGGTGATCCTCACCTACCGCCCGGAGTACGAGGGAGCGCTCACCAGGGTGCCGGGTGCACAAACCGTAGCCTTGGCCCCGTTGACCGATACCGAGACTGGCGCAATGGTGTTACAGCTGCTCGGTTCGGACCCCTCGGTGGCCGCCCTGAGCCAGACGATCGTCGAAAGAGCCTCTGGCACTCCGTTTTTCGCCGAGGAGATCGTGCGCGACCTGGCCGAACGCGCTGTGCTGCGCGGGAAGCCCGGCGCTTATGTATCGACCGCAGAAGTCGCTGATGTCAGTGTGCCTGCCACCTTGCAGGCGACCATCGCCGCGCGCATCGACCGACTCGACCCGAACGCCAAACGCACGCTGAGCGGGGCGGCAGTCATCGGCTCCCGCTTTGGCATCGACCTGCTGTCCGCGCTCGGGGTCGAACCGGTCGTTGCCGACTTAGTGACAGCCCAGCTCATCGACCAGGTCAGCTTCACCGCACGACCCGAGTATGTCTTCCACCACCCGCTGGTTCGCGCGGTTGCGTACGAATCACAGCTCAAATCCGATCGCGCTCAACTGCATCGGCGGGCGGCCGCCGGGATCCAAGAGAGTAACCCGGATTCAGCCGATGAGAATTCCGCCTTGATTGCCGAACATCTGGAGGCCGCCGGTGATTTGCACGCCGCCTATAAATGGCAGATGCGCGCCGCAAGGTGGGCGACCACCCGTGACATTGTCGCGGCCTGGGCCAGTTGGGAGCGGGCACGCCGGGTCGCCGACGCGCTGCCCGCCGACGATGCGGGCCGCACCGCGATGCGCATCGCCGCGCGCACCTGGCTGTGCGGCAACGCCTTCCGGGTCTATGCCGACATTTCCGGCGGCCTTTTTGAGGAGCTGCGAGAACTGTGCGCGGCCGCCGGGGACAAGCCGTCACTGGCCAACGGCATGGCCGGGCTGATGATGGAGCACACTCGCCACGGCCGGTTGCGGGAGGCGTCGCGGCTGGCCTCCGAAACCATGGCGCTGGTCGAGTCGATCGGCATGCCGACCTTGACCGTCGAGCTGTCCCTCCCGGCGATCGACTCGAAGCTTCAGACTGGCGACATGGCCGAGGCGCTGCGGTGGTCGCAGACCGTCATCGACCTCGTCGAGGGCGACCCCACCAAAGGCAGCTTCACCGTTGGTTCGCCGCTGGCCGTGGCGTTGGCACTGCGCGGCACCGCCCGGTGGGCGCTGGGCCGTGCCGGGTGGCGCGACGACTTCGACCGGGCGCTGGCCATCGCGAGAGGGGCTGACCCAATGTCGAATGCCATCGTCAACACATACGCCTACGGTTTGGCGATAGCGGTCGGGGTCATGTTGGCCGACGATGCTGCGCTGCGCGATAGCGAGGAGGCTCTGGAGATCGCCGAGCGATCAAGTGAGGATTTCGCGCTGGGCTGGACCCGGTGGGCGCTTGGTATGGCGCTGGTGCATCGGGACTCCCCGGCGGAGCGTGAGCGCGGACTGGCGGTGCTGGGGCACGTCCGCGACATGTACCTGGAGGGGCGGTTCTACGAGTTAGCGCTTGCGGCCCTGGACATGGACGCGCGGGAGCGGGCCAGGCGCGGCGACCACGACGGTGCCATCCCGCTACTGCGTGAAGCCGTCGACGACTCGTTCGATGCAGGACAGCTCTGGTCTTGCAGTACGGCGACGGGCTTTTTGGTGGAGACGCTGCTGGATCGCGGGACTGACGATGATGCGGCTGAAGCCGAGGCCGCGATCGGGCGGTTGGCGGCCCTGCCGACCGATCCTCAATTCGTACTGCGTGACATCTGGCTGCTGCGGATGCGCGCACTGCTGGCCCGCGCCCGCTGCGACGAGGCCGCGTACCGCGACTATCGCGACCAGTACCGCGCTATGGCCACATCAGTGGGCTTCGAGGGGCACATGAAGTGGGCCGAGGCAATGCCATGACAGCGGCTGCCCCCTAGGGCTCCGTGTCTCGAAATCGACGACATATTAGAGTCTGACCCGAAAATCGGATGGTGAGCGGGTAGGCCGAAGGCACCCCGGCGGAGCTGGGTGATGTTGTGTTGCTGTGGGTTTGGGGTCAGGCGGCGGTGTCGGTGATGACCACTTTGCCGTCGCGGATTGCGATGTGCTGGCCTGTGAGCGCTTGAAGTTGGGTGGCGAGGTCGCGGGCGCGGCGACGCTTGTTGATCCGGGATTCGTAGTATCCAGGCCCGAGGTCGCAGAATCTGGTGTCGGGGTCTGACAGCAGGTGGTAGATGACGGTCAGTACCGAATTGCCGGTAGCGACGAGCGCCTTCTGCTTGCCGCGGCGTCGGGCCAGACGCCGATACCGGGCGCCCAGAAAGGTGTCGGTGCGGGAGTTGACGAACGCGATGCGGCCCAAAGTGCCGGCCAGCCACGGGTTGCCCTTGCCGCGGCCCTTGCTCATGGACTTACCGGCCGACTGATGGATCTGCGGGCAGAACTTGGCCCACGACACCAGATGCGCGGCCGAGGGGAACCGGGTCATGTCGACCCCGATCTCGGCGATCAGCTCGGCAGCGGCAACGGTGCTCACACCGGGGATGTCAGCGAGTCGGGCCGCCGGTTGGGAGAAAGGGCCGATCGCCACCTGGATGCGGGCGTCGAGGACGGCGATCTGGGCGCTGATGCGGTCGCTGTTGTCGAGCATCATCTGCAGGATCATCGCGTGGTGCTCGGTGAAGAATCCGCGCAGCGCCTCTTCGAGCCGGTCGGTCTTCTTGCGTGCGCTGGCCTTGGCCAGCCCGGCCAGCGTGCGCGGATCGCGCTCGCCGGCGATCAGGGCGTCCATGATCGCCCGCCCGGTGACGCCGTGCAGGTTCGACAGCACCGCCGAGATCTTGATCTGGGCGTCCTCGAGCAGCTTTTCGACCCGTTGCTGCTCGCGGGTGCGGTCTTGCACCAGGGCGCGCCGGTAGCGGGTGAGATCGCGCAGCCGACGGATCTCGGGCGGCTGCACCAGCGAGGGCCGACACATGCCACGCTCGGCGACCTTCGCCAGCCAGGACGCGTCCGCCCGATCCGTCTTCGCCCGGCCCGGCACATTCTTGACCTCGCGGGCGTTGACCAGCCAGCAGTCAAACCCCTCGGCCTCCAACAGGTAGTACACCCCCTTCCAGTAGGTGCTGGTGGATTCCATCACCACCCGATGCACGTGCCAGTGCCGCAACCAGGCCGCCATCGCCAACAGTTGTGCGGTGGTCGTGGCGTAGCCGCGCAGCTCCTGCATCCGCCTGCCGGGCCGCTGCGGGTGCGGCACCCGCACACACGCTTCCAGACCGGCCTTGCCCAGATCCAGCGCCGCCACCCGCTCCACCACCAGATCGGCATCGTCGACTTCATCCATCACGAAAACCCTTCCAACGCAGCTGACTACAACCAGGCGGTCGCCCGCAGGAACCGAACAGGGATGAAAAAGAGTCGGACCCTCGTGCTCACGGCAACAATGCGCAGCCCCACCATCGGCTCCCCGGATCAAACTCAAAAACGGGCTCACTGCGCCAAGAAACACCGACCTCGGCGAGCGACCGCACCCGATTTTCCCGCATGCGCGGGCGTCCCCGAAGGGGACCAGGGAACTCAAAACTTTGTCTCGGAGATGCCTGTCGATATGACGGACATCCCTGACCAGCGGTGACACGATACTGACGTGGATCCTGGTGGGGATGGCGGCGGTGGACTGACTGCGACGACACTGTCGTGCACGTCATGTGGCACGGGGTTGCCGACGGACTCGCGGTTCTGCAACAAGTGCGGCACGCCCATCACGCCCACCGCCACAGCGGCGGAGTACAAGCAAGTCACCGTGTTGTTCGCCGACGTGGTGCACTCGATGGACATCGCAGCGGCCGTCGGGGCCGAGCGGCTGCGCGAGATCATGGCCGATCTCGCCGACCGCTGCGCGGCGGTGGTGCAGCGCTACGGCGGCACGGTGGACAAGTTCACCGGGGACGGGATCATGGCGGTGTTCGGAGCGCCGGTGACGTTGGAGGATCACGCAATCCGTGCCTGTCTCGCGGCACTGGGCATCCAAGACGAAATTGCTCGACTCGCCGCTGACGTCAAAAGCAGCGATGGGATTGAACTGAAGTTGCGTGTTGGCCTGAACTCCGGTCAGGTGATCGCTGGTGAGATCGGTTCTAGCGCTTTGGGCTATACCACGATCGGCGAGCAGGTCGGGATGGCGCAGCGGATGGAGTCGGTAGCGCCGCCGGGCGGGGTGATGCTCAGTGCATCTACTGCGCGACTGGTTGATGAAGCTGCAGCTCTTGGCGAGCCAGAGATGCTGGGAATCAAGGGTGTCGACGGGCCGGTGGCCGCCCATCGGTTGTTGGGCATGGCGGACCGGCATCGCGTTACAGAGCGCGCTGAGACGAATCTGGTCGGTCGGCGCTGGGAGATGTCTGCCGTCGAGGGCTTGTTGGATCGCGCGATCGACGGCCACGGCGCAGTGGTCGGCGTGGTGGGTTCGCCTGGTCTGGGCAAGAGCCGTCTCGTGCGTGATCTTTCTGCGATGGCAGCCGCCCGTGGTGTCGAGGTGTTCACCGTGTTCTGCGAGTCGCATACCAAGCCGGGTCCCTTTCCACGCCGTCGCGCGACTGCTTCGCTCTGTCACCGGTGTTGAGGGTTTGGACGAGCGGGCTGCCCGCGACCGGGTGCGCGAGATGGCTCCCGCTGCGGAGGCTGAGGACTTGCTGCTGTTTGACGACCTGGTGGGCATCGGCGGCCCTGATGCAGTTTTGCCTCGGATCGATCCGGATGCCCGGAGAAGGCGATTGACCGCAGCGGTCAACACCGCAGCCTTGGCCCGTCACAGCCCGGCGGTCTATGTCGTCGAGGACGCTCATTGGATCGACGAGGTCAGCGAGTCGATGATCGCCGACTTTCTTACCGTGATCCCGCAGACGCGCGCGCTTGCGCTGCTGACCTACCGACCCGAGTATCGAGGTGCGTTGACCCGGGTGGACGGTGCACAGACCATCGTCCTTGCGCCACTGCGTGATTCAGACACTGCCACATTGCTCACCGACCTTCTCGGGTTGGACCCCTCTATTGATGGACTCAGCCAGACGATCGTCGATAGGGCCGCCGGGAACCCGTTTTTCGCCCAGGAAATCGTGCGCGAATTGGCCGAGCGTGGTGTGCTGCGCGGTCAGCCCGGCGAATACATGTCGACGGCAGAGGCTGCTGAGGTGACGGTGCCTGCGACCCTGCACGCAACGATCGCCGCGCGCATCGATCGGCTCGAACCGAAAGCCAAACGCACGTTGAGCGCTGCAGCAGTCATCGGCTCCCGGTTTGGCATCGACCTGCTGACCCAGCTAGGCGTTGAACCCGTCGTTGCCGACTTGGTGGCGGCGCAGCTCATCGATCAGGTCAGCTTCACCCGACAACCCGAGTACGTGTTCCACCACCCGCTAATCCGCGCGGTGGCCTATGAGGCTCAGCTCAAATCGGATCGCGCCGGGATGCACCGGCGGGTGGCCGCTGCGATCGAAGACCGCGAGCCGGATTCAGCCGACGAAAACGCCGCGTTGGTCGCTGCGCATCTGGACGCCGCTGGTGATTTGCATGCCGCCTACGGCTGGCACATGCGCGCCGCAACGTGGGCAACCAATCGCGACATCACTGCGGCGCGACTCAGTTGGGAACGCGCGCAACAGATCGCCGACGCATTACCTGCCCAGGACCCTAACCGCGCAGCCATGCGCATCGCCCCGCGCACTATGTTGTGCGGGATCGCCGTTCGAGTCCACTTGAACGTTGCCGGTGACCGCTTCGAGGAATTGCGGCAGTTGTGTACCGCCGCCGGGGACAAGGCGTCACTGGCCATCGGCATGGCGGCGCTGGTGCTGGATCACGCGTATCAGGACCGGGTGCGCGAGGCATCGCAGCTGGCATCGGAAGCGATGTCCCTTATCGAGTCGATCGGCGATCCAACGTTGACCGTCGGGCTGTCCCACTCAGCCATCTACGCCAAGATTGAGGACGCCGAGTTTAGTGACGTGCTGCGGTGGTCACAGACAGTCATCGACCTGGCCGAAGGTGACGCGTCCAAAGGCAACTTCGTCTTCGGGTCTCCATTAGCGCTCGCCTTCACGTCGCGAGCTGTAGCCCGTTTTTGCCTGGGTCGTCTCGGATGGCGCGACGACCAGCGGCATGGCCTAGCCATCGCCCGCAGTGCCGACCCTTTGTCCTATGCCACGGTCGTCATCTATGTCTACGCGGGAATCCCGTTCGGCGTGCTGACGCCCACAGATTCCGTAGTACACGAGATCGAGGATGCCGTACGGATTGCCGAACAATCTGCTGACGATCTCGCCGTGGACTTCACCCGGTGGACGCTTGGGTGTGCGCTGGTGCACCGCCAAACGGCTGCGGAGCGTCACGCCGGGGAGAAGTTGCTGGCCGAGGTCGGCAAAGAATACCTCCGCCGGAAACACAACCTGTGCGATTTACCGATGGTCAATGTGTACCTGGCGCGTGAGAGGGCTCGGCGTGGAGATCGCGACGAGGCCATACAGCTCATGCGCGCCGCTGCCGATCATCTTTTTCGTGAGGGACATCTCCTGGGGTGGGGTATTCCAGCGACAGGTGTTCTGGTGGAGACACTGCTCGATCATGGGACCGACGCTGGCGTGGTCGACGCCGAGGCCGCGATCGAGCGGTTGGAAGCTACGCCAGCCGACGAGGGTCTGGTGATACGCGACATTTGGCTGCTGCGCCTGCGTGCGCTGCTGGCGCGGGCGCGCGGCGATGCCGCCGCTTACGCGAACTTCCGCGATCGCTACCGCGACATGGCGAGATCGCTTGGCTACGAAGGACATATCGCGTGGGCCGAGGCGATGCCATGACGGCGGCTGCTCCTTCGGGGGTGGTGACGTTCCTTTTCACCGATGTCGAGGGGTCGACCCGTCGGTGGGAGGCCGACGCGGATGGCATGCGGGCGGCGCTGGCCGCGCATGACGAGGTGTTGCGCTCCGCGATCGAGGGGCACGGCGGTTGGGTGTTCAAGCACACCGGTGACGGGGTGTGCGCCGCGTTCGCGTCGCCGAGGTCGGCTGTTGATGCCGCGATCGCCGCTCAGCGGAGTCTGGAGTTGCCGGTGCGGATGGGGTTGGCGACCGGTGAGGCCGAGCTGCGGGATGGGGACTACTTCGGCACGGTGCTCAACCGGGCGGAGCGGGTGATGGCTGCCGGGCACGGCGGTCAGATCCTTTTGGCCGACTCGACGGCGGTTCTGCTGAGCGGGGTTGATTTTCTCGATCTGGGGCCGCGACGGTTGCGTGATGTGCCGGTGCCAGTCGGTGTCTTCCAACTGCGAGCACCGGGCCTGCGCACAGACTTTCCGCCGCTGCGGGCGCTCGATACGACGCCGGGGAACCTGCGGTCGCAGACCACGAGCTTGATCGGGCGGGAGGCCGAGACCGCCGAGCTGCAAGACGCGGTGAAGTCCCATCGGTTGGTCACGTTGACCGGGGTGGGCGGGGTCGGCAAGACCCGCCTTGCAACCGAAGTCGCCGGGCAGCTCGCCGACGAGTTTCCTGACGGTGTCTGGTTTTTCGACCTGGCCGCTGTCACAGATTCGACAGCAGTACCCGACGCGGTGGCCGCAGTGCTGGGCATCACCCAACAGCGCGGCAAAACGGTGGCCGACAGCTTGGCCGCTGCGCTGGAGGGCAGGGTGCGGCTGTTGGTGTTGGACAACTGCGAGCATGTGCGCGACGCCGTCGCCGATCTGGTCGAGGCCATCCTCGCGCAGTCGGCCACGGTGAGGCTCCTCGCCACCAGCCGCGAGGGGTTGGGGGTTGCCGACGAGCAGTTGTGGCTGGTGCCCTCGCTGGATGTTGGGGCCGGAACCGAGTCCTCAGCCGTGACCCTGTTCGTCGAGCGCGCCCGTAGTGTGGCGCAGCGGTTTTCGTTGGCCGGGGCCGAGGAGGCGGAAGCCATTGTGGAGATCTGCCGACGACTCGACGGTATCCCGTTGGCCATCGAGCTGGCTGCTTCCCGGATGGCGTCCATGACCCCGGTCGAGGTGCGGGATCGTCTCGATGACCGATTCAAGCTGCTCGTGGGGTCACGACGCGGGTTGGAGCGCCACCAGACGCTGCGTCAGACGGTGTCATGGTCCTACGATCACCTCGACGACGCCGAGAAGGCGCTGCTGGAGCGGTGTTCGGTGTTCGCAGGCGGCTTTGACCTCGAAAGCGCCTGTGTGGTGGGTGGATTCGATGACGACTACGTCGTCCTGGATCTGCTGGACGCCTTGGTGCGCAAGTCACTGCTCATCGCCGACCGATCATCGGGGCGGACCCGGTTTTCGATGCTGGAGACGATCCGCCAGTTCGCCGAGGAACAACTCGTCGCAAGTGGCGAGGCCACCGAGGTCCGCACCGCCCATGCTCGCTACTTCGCCGGGCGTGAAACCGACATCATGGCGCTGTGGGACAGCCCCCGGCAGCGAGAGGCGTACACCTGGTTCATCAACGAGTTGGCCAATCTGCGTACCGCGTTTCGGTGGGCCGCCGACCAAGGGGATCTCGATCTTGCCGCCCCCATTGCGACCAGCGCGGCGTTCCTGGGCTTTCGGGTCGAAACCTACGAGCCGATAGCGTGGGCCGAAGAGCTTATCGAGCCTGCGCGTGCTGCCGACTTTCCGCGCCTCGCGTTGTTGTACGCGATGGCGGCGCAGTGCTGGATGCCCGGACGGATGGAGGCGGCTGTCGGGTACAGCGAGGCGGGCCAGATCGTTTTTTCCGAAGACTGCGAGGTGCTGCCGTACGAGGTCGAATCGCTGCTTGTCTCTGTGTATCAGGCCATCGGCCAGCCGGAACGGGCGGTCGAGTGGTGGCGCGCCCAATTGGCGCACGGTCTGAACCCACAGATATTCACGCGGGGTGCTTTGGTCCTCGCGCTGACGGTCGCCGGGTCGTTTGAGGAGGCGATGGCCGTCGCGAGTGGTCTGGTCGACGCCGCTGAAGCGACCCACAATCCGTGTGCGCTTTCGTTCGCGCTATTCGCCTACGGGTACGCCGTTTGCGACGCCGAGCCCGGTGCCGCGTTGGCCGCCGTGCGTCGGGGCTTGGTGGTGGCCCAAGAAAGCGGTAACCGGGGAATTGAGTCGTTCCAGGTGGACGGTCTGGCCCGGCTTGAGGCCAAGTACGGTGAGCCGCTGGCTGCGCTCGATGACCTCTCGCTGGCGATCCGCAATTACCACGACTCGGGAAACGTCATCCTTGTGCATTCACCTTTGGCGGTGCTCGCCGCGCTTTTCCACCGGCTCGGACATCATGAGGCTGCGGCTACTATCGCCGGTTTCGCCTTCAACCCCTTGACCGCCGGGTGGTTTCCCGAGATCACCACAGCGATCACTGACCTCCGTCGTGTCCTCGGCGAGCAAACCTATCAATCGCTAGCCCACAAAGGCAAAGCGATGACCGCCACCGCCACGGCGACCTACGCATACGACCAAATCGACCAGGCCCGAACAGAACTGAACGCCGTCTCGAAGTGAATGCCGACCACCTGACCACCTTGCCCGGCAGGCGAATGTGTGCGGCCAATCCCGCATCTATGAGGCGACGGCGAATAGATGCCACTCGCCAGGCACGCCCTTGAGTCCGTGAGCGCCGCGGTCCTCGAACTCGAGCCCTGACCCGATCACGAGGTCGCGCAGCGTGCTGGACACCAGCACGTCGTTCGGCCCGGCCAGCGCGCTCACCCGCGCGCCGATGTGAACGGCGATCCCGCCGATGTCATCGCCGCGGACCTCGCACTCGCCGGTGTGCAGCCCGGCCCGCACCTCGATGCCCAACGCCTGCACCGCGTCTCGGATCGCCATGCGCAGCGGATCGCTCGCTGCGGCCGTCGACATCGCCAGGAAGCCGTCGCCCGATGTGTTCACCTCGCGGCCCCGAAAGCGGGCGAGCTGCGCCCGGACGACGGCGTCGTGCGCATCAAGCAACGCATGCCAGTCACGGTCACCGATCTCCGCCGCCCGCCGTGTCGAGTCCACGATGTCGGTGAACAGCACGGTGGCGAGCACCCGGTCGTCCGCCACCTCTGCCTGCTCGCCCGTGAGGAACTCCGCGATCTCCTGGAAGGACGCGCGCCATCCGGCTCAACGAAGTGGAACATGTCCCGGCCCGGCAGCTCGACGTATTTCGCGCCCGCTATGTGATCGGCGACGTACTTTCCCATCACAGGCGGGATGAACGGGTCGTCGGTGTGGTGGATGACGAGGGTGGGCACGCGGACTGTGGGAAGCAGCGCCCGCACGTCCATTTCGGCCAGCAGAGGCACCATGAGAGCAGCGGTTGCGGGGCTCGCCGCCAGACGTTCCAGCCGCGCCCATGTCGCCCGAATCTCCTCGTTCCACGGCATATCCGGATTGACCACATGTTGGTATTGCCCCGCGCCCCACATGCCGACGATGGCAGCGAGGACTTCCTCGGGACCGAGCCCATCAGATCTTTGAGCCATCGGATCCGCATAGACCTCGAGGGCGACCAGCGCGGTTGTGCGAGACGGATGTGTTGCGGCGAACAGCGCTCCCGTCGCCAACGCGCCGGTGCCCGCGACGAGGACCGCTTCGCGGCTCCCGAGATCGTCGAGCACCGCGGTGATGCTGTCAGCCCACTGCTCCAAGGTCGGCAGCGCACCCGCTGTGACGGGATCAGACGCTCCGGTGCCCGGCTGGTCGAAGAAGATCAGCCGACCAAGCGTCGTCATCGCCTCGACCCACCCTCGAATGGACGGTAGCTCCGGCAAGACCTCACAGTTTGTGAACCAGGGCGGGACGAACACGATGTCGCGAGGCCCGCCATCTGACGCGCGATAGGCGACGCGCAAGTCCCCGTTCAGCGCATAGCGCGTCTCGGATAACATTGCGGAAGTGTAAGCCGGGGAGCGGGTCGAGTTTCGGTGTCTTGCGACCAGCTGAAACATAGTGTTCTTCGCGTGTTCGGTGCGTCATGTCCGAGGTGCACACTTGATCGGGTGGCTGTTCTGCGCGGGCCATTGCCGTAACGGTTCAACCGGTATCCCAGGAAATTGCCCGACGGCACCGTCGTGTGAGTGTGCGCGCAGGTCGGCGACCGGGCTGCGCGTCCTTGTTGAGTTCAGTTCAAGTGTTCGCCAAAGAACGCGAAGATGCGCTGCCACGCGTCTTCAGCCTCGGGTGCCGAGTACGACATTCTGGCGAGGGATTGAATCACCTTCAACGGTCCCCGAGTCTGCAAGTCATTCATGAAGCAATGCCCGACATTGGCGTACTCCTTGACGTCTCGCGGTACATCGCCCTCAGCAAGCAGCGTCTCAAGTCTGGCAGCCGCACCTTTGAGCATCCGGTCCTTCGCGCCATAGCTGGCGACCGTCGGGCATGAGATTGGTAGAGCGGAGACGTCCTTCGGCCAGTCACCGTAATTCGGCGCAGAGGCGTCGAACAGCCCTCGCGGGGCAAGCACCAGGCAAAATCCGCCGCCCATACAAAACCCGACGACGCCCACTTTTCCTATGCACCGCGAGTCAGCTATCAAATGGTGGCGAGCAGCGACTATGTCTTCGAGCGCCGCCCCTTCGCCGTTTCTGAGTGCCTCGAATGTGCGCACAATGCAGGCGATTTTGTTGCCCCGGTGGAACAGCCAGGGCGTTATCGACAGGAAACCGTTCGCGGCAAAGCGGTCAGTGATCCGCACAATATCGCGAGTCATGCCGAAACCCTCGTGCAGGATGACCACACCCGGCCACGGGCCCGTTCCGGTCGGCGCGGCGGAATACGCCGGTACTGGACCCGCCGGAGCGGGATATGTCGTGTTGGTGTTCGACATGGCCGACATTGTCGTACACACTGCGCTTCGTCGGCGCACATTACCGATCTGTTTAACCTGGTGGTCCAACCTGTATCTCAGGCCGATGCCCGACGGCACGGTGATCTGGACGTCACGGTTGATCACGACGGGATGGTTGAAACTCGCTGGGCGGATTTCGTCGGGACTGACTTCACCCAGAACGCGCTCAGGTGTCGCGTCGAGGGCCGCTTTGGTGTCAGCGTGAACCAGCCCGGCGCGGTCGTCAAGGTCGCGACGCAGGCGTAGGCGAGCTCGGTCCCGCGGCGGCTCGGACTGCTCACGTTCGCCACGTGGCCCGCCTGGCCTTGGCGCGCGATCACGTCTCGGCCGTGCGATCGACCCGGCGACCGTGCGGCTGCGCCGCTCGGACGCGCTTCGCCCGAGCTCGCCGACGGCATCGTTCGACGCCGGGGATCCGGCGGCGCCTTGCCGGGATCGCCGCCTCACTGGCGCCGTGCGAAACGGGCCAGGGGATCGCACCGGCGCACGGTCGCCCGGCGCTCTACGGCGATCTGAGGGCGCCGACGCCTCATGGCCCGTCAGGATCGGCGTTCGGGCGCGTTTGCCCGCACGCCTGCCTCGATGGCCGGGAAGGGCGCGGCGTGCCGAATCGACGGCAAAGCCGCCCTCGTTCGAGGTCACTGTCGTGCGTATGTGGTGCAACGCTCGAGCCGGAAGCTCGAAAACATACTCTGACCTGCGATAATGCTGGTGCGCGATACTGGGATTGAACCAGAAGGCTCCGACTCCGGTCGCAGACATTGGTGGTATCAATTTGACTTCGCCGACGTCCGAGAGGCTTAGATCACAACTGGCCATCCGGCGGCATGTACGTGCTGGAGTAGTAACTGGCCAGGTCCTCGAAATAGTTGACGTAGTCGGTAACCTCCGGGGCCGGGTCGACCCTGGGCGCGTGCTCGATCTGGTCCTTTGTACGGTCGAGGTACACCTTCCTCTCCGTTGCGTCGATCCGCTCCACGACACCTACCGGCAACATCACGTGATGGCCGAAAAGCCACGACCCGGCGTCTACGTAGAGGTGCGCCGGGCGGGGGCCGTCATACTGTGCCTCGATGACTTGACCAAGATCGCCGTCGACAGCGACAACGTTGTAGCCGGTTAGCTCAGTCCCCTTCACGAACCCGGCCTCGGCCCGGTACTCCCACGGCTTGAAGGTGGTCATCCTTACCCATCTCCTCCCTAACCTGTAGGCACTCGCTCGATTCCTCAATCCTCCACCCGCCGCTGCCCGCCGTCCACGACCGGCCCGGAGTGTTCCTCCTGCGCGAAAACGTGGTGTCACCCGTCAATCCCTCACCGGGCACACCTACACCACCTACCCCGGCAGCAGGCACCTGTTCCCGACACTGTGTGAACCCACCGCCACCGTGTGGACCGGCGAGCCTCCCGTCGTCGAGCCCAGCGGAGATCGCGGCGTGATGATGCCCAAACGCCGAAACGCCCGCGCCCACAACACCGCCAAAGCCATCGCCGCAGAACGCCGACTCAACGATGCGCTCGTCGCCGAGCGGAACAAGCCGCCGCCGGTCTGACCGGCCCGCTACGTCGAGGTGACGGCGGACAGGTGCCACTCACCGGGCACGCCCTTGAGCTGGTGAGCGCCGCGCTCCTCGAATTCGAGCCCTGATCCGATCACGAGGTCGCGCAGCGTGCTGGACACCAGCACGTCGTTCGGGCCCGCGAGTGCGCTCACCCGCGCGCCGATGTGCACGGCGATCCCACCGATGTCATCGCCGCGCACCTCGCATTCGCCCGTGTGTAACCCGGCGCGCACCTCGATGCCGAGCGCCTGCACCGCGTCGCGAATCGCCATCGCGCAGCGGATCGCTCGCTGCGGGCCATCGAACATCGCCAGGAAGCCGTCACCCGAGGTGTTCACCTCACGGCCCCGAAAGCGAGCGAGTTGTGATCTGACGACGGCGTCATGGGCATCGAGCAGCGCATGCCAATCACGGTCGCCCATCTCGACGGCCCGGCGGGTCGAGTCCACGATGTCGGTGAACAGCACCGTGGCGAGAACCCGATCATCGGCCACGTCTGCCTGCTCGCCGGTGAGGAACTCGTAGATCTCCTGGAAGGAGTCGCGCCACGGTTCCACGAAGTGGTAGACGTTTTGTCCCGGCAGCTCAACGAATTTCGCGCCCGCGATGTGAGCAGCGATGTACCTACCCCGGTCGCAAGCGACGAGAGGATCGTCGGTGTGATGAAGGACGAGCGTTGGCACGCGAATGGTCGGAAGCACTGCCCGCACGTCCAACTCGGACACCAACGGCAGCATGAGCGCAACGGTCCCCGGACTCGCGGCCAGGCGGTCTTGCCGAGCCCACGCCGCCCTGATTTCTTCGTTCCAGGGCATGTCCGGATTGATCAGGTGTTGAGACTCACCCGTGCCCCACGTCGTGAGAATGTAGGCGAAGAATTCATCGATATCGAGCCCGTCGGTCGGTGCGGGATCCGCGTAGCCCTCGAGCACGACGAGAGCGGAAGTGCGTGTCGGATGGGTCGCCGCGAACAGCGCTGCTATCGCGAACGCACCGACACCCGCGAGTAGGACGGCCTCGCGGCTGCCGAGATCGTCAAGCACCGCGTTGATGCTGTCGGTCCATTGCTCCAAAGTCGGTAGCGCGCCCGCCGTGACGGGATCGGATGCTCCCGTGCCCGGCTGATCAAAGAAGATGAGTCGACCGAGCGATGTCATCGCCTCGACCCAACCCTGAAGGGACGGTAGCTCCGGAAGATGCTCGCAGCACGTGAACCAGTTCGGGATGAACACGATGTCACGAGGACCTTCACGCGACGCGCGATACGCGACGCGCAAGTCCCCGTTCATCGCATAGCGCGTCTCCGAGAACATTGCGGAAGTGTAAGCCGAGGAGCGGGTCGAACTTGGTCACATGGACCGCCCCGTGGCCACGGGGTCACGAACGAATGCGATCAAAGCCGCTGCGGCGCAAGCTGATCCACCGTCGAAATTGAAGGCTGCTGCGGGCCGGTTGCGGGCCGGAACACCCAAACCTGACTAGCCGGTTAAGACGTAGACACCGATCTAGCTGGCGTTTCTCTTTGTGGAGCTAAGGGGATTCGAACCCCTGACCTACTCGATGCGAACGAGTGAACTTGGACGTTTGTCGCGATTGACAGCGTTGGCCGCTGCAGAAACCTGCACGTCACAGCGTTGGAAGGGTTGGGGAGTCAAGGCTGTTGCCGAAGCTACTGCGGACTGACTGCGGACGACAGGCATCACGCCCTCGCGGATGGTCCGGTTCAGAAGCCTCTTTGTCCCGCCGTCGGTCAGGGTGCCGAAGGGGACGTCGGGGTTGCCGCCAGAGCATCGATGGCGGCATGCAGCTTCCCGGTGGCCTGCTCGGCGACCTCCTGCAGCATTGGCTGCCCGGTCAGATCGACAAGCATCTGCGGGTTGATCGCCTCGACAATGACGGTGCCCTCTGTGGCAGAGTCCACGCGCACCACGACGTTGCAGGGCAGCAGCAGCCCGATCTGGGAGTCAATGGTGACCGCCCGGTGCGCCAGCAAGGGATTACAGGCACCCAGGATGAGGTAATCCTCCATCTCCGCGCCAAGCTTGGACTTCAGCGTCGCCTTCACGTCGATTTCGGTGAGTACACCAAACCCCTCGTCCGCCAGTGCTTTTCGGGTCCGAGCCACGGCATCATCGAAGGAGGTGTGCAGGATAGTCGACAATGACAACGCGATGATCATCGATCTCATCCTCTCTAATCCATGCAGGGGTCGTGGCGCTGTCGTTAATGGCTGGCGGTCATATCCAGTTCGGCGTACATTCCGGCTCCGTAGTGGCCTGCGATGTTGCATATCACTTCGTAGCGACCGGGCGGGAGGTTGAGCGTGGTCCAACTGGTCGCGCCTGGGGCAATGCCGATGTTGTCGGTTTGTTCGTCACCTTTGTCTGGGCCGCATGTCCGTGACGCCTCACCCAGGCTGCCATCCTCGTCAACCTTGCCGTCCGGACCAATCATTCGTTGACCAGGGAACTGCCCCTGATCTAGCGGAAGCACGACGAGTTCGTGATTTAAAAATCCGGCGTTAAGGACGCGGAACGACACAGGACCCGCTGAAACCGTGGAGGGGCTGAGCGCGATCCGTTGCATGCCTGGCATGCCCATCATGCCCATGTGGGGCCAACGGTAGGCGTCTGGGCTGAGACCATTCGGATTCATCATTCCTGGACCCATCATTCCGCCCATATCGGTGAGGGTGGCATCAACCACTGTGCCCGGCAGCGCGGGTGCCGGACATGACGGCGGGGCCGCCGGGAAGCGGCCCATCATTCCCGAACCCATCATCTGGGGTCCCCAACCACCAACGTCGTTGGGATACGGGCCGTCTGGGGAAACCGGACCTTGTGGGTTGAGATACCCAGCAGTGCCCAACAGAGCCGTGAATCCGACTCCAAGGACCACGGAGGCGATGGCGATGGCCAGGACTAGCCACAATCGGTGCGTGCGCATCATGGTCAGCGGTGTTCACGCAGCGCGGTCATGCACTTACGGTATTCGGTGTCGTCAATCTCGCCTCGCGTGAAACGTTGCGCCAACACGTCTTCGGCCGACCGCACCGCGCTTTCCTGATCAGGGTGGCGTCCCCCAGCGGTGAGATAGCGCACCGCCACCACTATCGCCGTGATGACCACGGCGAAGAACAGGGTCAACACCACGGCCGTTAAGACCCAACTCCAGCCGCCGCCGTAGCCGCCGTTCCACATCCAGCCGTTACCGCCACCCCAACACACCGTCGGCACTCCTCTCCAATCTGGTTCCGTGGATCAAGAGTGCGCTGGTGTTCGACGTGCTCAGTAGGGTCAATAGTCCTCTTCTCGGTTGCGGCTATAACATCGTCGGATGGGAATGCAGACCTCTGCCAGTGAAAGGGAGCGGCTGGGATTAGCCCCGGCGGCGGCGCTGTTCCGTTCCCTGGGCGATCCGACCCGATTGGCAATTATCCGACGGCTCGCGGCCGCTCCGGCTCGGGTGACCGACCTGGTGGACGCGATAGGTTCGGCGCAATCGACGGTGTCCAAACACCTTGCCTGTCTGCGTGATTGCGGCTTGGTAGCCTCTGAACCGGTGGGGCGCGCTTCGCTGTTCCGGTTGGCCCAGCCAGCTCTGGTCGATTTGTTGGCCTGCGCCGAGACGGTGTTAGTCGACACCGGGAACGCCGTGGCGTTGTGTCCGACCTATGGCGTTGACGCCTACCGAACAGAGGCACCGTGACCGTTGCGGGGTCGCACGGTGAGCCTGTCACAGTCGGCTCCGATGCATGCCCCGTCGGCTGCGGTGGTGACCAGCAAATGCTGCGCACCGCCGAATGGCATCGAGCCGCCCGGTGGGCACGACTGCTCGCATGCGTCAGCCTTTTCTGGATGCTCATCGAGGGCGCTGTTGGCCTGTGGCAGGGATTGCTGGTCGGCTCCATTGCTCTGACCGGCTGGGCGCTGGGCAGCGCCGTCGAAGGTGTGGCCAGCGTGATTGTGGTGTGGCGGTTCACCGGAGCACGAACGCTGTCCCAGACGGCGGAGCGGCGCGCTCAACGTGGCGTCGCGGTGTCGTTCTGGCTCATCGCCCCATATGTTGCTGCTGAATCGCTGCGAAACCTGTTGAGTGAGCATCGCTCTGAGACCACCGTCATCGGGATCGCGTTGACCGCAATTGCGGTCGTGTTGATGCCGCTACTGGGCTACGCCAAGCGCCAACTCGGCACGAAGCTGGACTCAGCGGCCACCGCCGGGGAGGGCACCCAGAACTACCTGTGTGCCGCCCAAGCTGCCGCTGTGCTTGTCGGCTTGGCCGTCACCGCCGTGTGGCACGGAGGGTGGTGGGTCGATCCGGTGATCGGCCTGGCGGTCGCGGCTGCGGCGGTTTGGGAGGGTGTCGAATCTTGGCGGGGCGAGAGGTGTCAGTGCTGACCCTTAGTCATCGGCCAGGACTCGGTAGACCGTTGCCCTGCTGACATCTAGGGCCGCCGCAATCGTGCTGGCCGACTCACCACTGGCATGCATGCGCCGCGCCAAATCGGCCTTTGCCTTGTCGAGCGCCTTTGGCCGACCAATGTGCTGGCCGCGTGCCCGACGCGCCTCGCGTGCCGCAGCACGACGTTCGCGGCCAAGCTCAAGTTCGAGTTCCGCCAGGCTGGCCAGCACGCCCGCCACCATGCGCCCGGTGGCGTTAGAGGTGTCGATACCCTCCCGCAGCGAGCGGAGGACGATGTTGCGCTCACCCAACTCGCGGATCGTGGTCATCACCTCAGCGGCATTCCGTCCCAGTCGGTCAATACCCACCACGACGATTGCATCGCCTGGGCGGGCGTAGTCCAGGAGCGCGGCCAGACCTGGACGCTGCTCGCGAGTCGAGTTCCCCGACAGCTTGTCCCTGTAGACGCGCTCCTTCTCGACCCCGACATCCGCAAGGGCGTCGAGTTGTTGGTCGAGGGACTGATGTCCGGTGCTGACCCGCGCGTAGCCGAGTTGGACTCCGGTGGCGGTGGCGGCGGTTGCGGTCATGGGTATGAGTATGTCGCAAAAGTCTCAGAAAGACAAGTTATGCGACAATGTTTTGCAACAGCTTTTGCGACGGTGCGACCTGGGCTTCTCTATGCCGCTGCGGGACTCATCGTCCTGTGTCCGAATCTAAAAGAAATGAGACTGGGCGCAAGGGCGGACGACCACGCAAAGGTCGACGACGCCGATGTCGCCAAGGCCCGCCACCTTCGGGACAAGGGCATCACGGCCACTGACATCGCGAAGATGCTGGGGGTCTCACGCGCCACGGTGTATCGCTACCTCGGCGAAGCATCGGTGGCGTCAACCTCACCGACGTGAAACTAGCCCGCGCCAGTGTTAGAACCGATTTGGCCAGAACGTCGTCAACCGGCAATAACGAACGAAGAGCCTGATCCCATCGTCCGACATTGGAGAATGTGGGGGGCATTGACAAGACATTCCTGTTCATGTGACAGGGGAGGCTTCCAAGCGAAGGAGGAACGGGTGTGAACAAGGTCGTCGCTACCACACTGGCCGCGTTCGGCCTGATTTTGTCCGCGCCAGTAGCCAACGCCGAGACTATTGATCAACTGTTGGCTAACTCGCCAGGAGCGGGCGAACGACCGATTGTCTCGGGTTTGCACGACCAGGGGTACGGCTACTTGGACTACGGGGTGGTAAGTCTGGCGTGGGATCGCACTTGCTCGTCGTTCGGCGGTGCGCACGGGGCAAGCAGCATTGCGGTGGCTACAGCCAAGGATGATCTCCTTGGTATGCGGTTCACGCCACGCGAGGCCGACGCGATTATCGGCATCGCGTTGAAGGTGCATGAGCAACCTGGTATTGAGAGTTGCCCTTGATCCTGGGCACACGTACAACCTTCGAGATCGAGGGGTACGTCGAATGCCGCGCCGCCGGTTGGTGGGGGTCGAGCATGTCCTCCCCACAAGGTTGAGATGCCGATGCCGCCAAGGCCCGTCAGCTTCGGGAGAAGGGCATCACGGCCACCGGCATCGCGAAAATGTTGGGAGTCTCCCGCGCCACCGTTTACCGGTACCTTGCCGAGGGTGTGCCGGTCTCTGCGTGACTCCACGCGGAGCTGCTGCTACGGAGAGGCGACGGCGAAAAGATGCCACTCGCCGGGTACACCCTTGAGCTCGTGAGCGCCGCGCTCCTCGAACTCGAGCCCTGATCCGATCACGAGGTCGCGCAGCGTGCTGGACACGAGCACGTCGTTCGACCCTGCGAGTGCGCTGACGCGCGCACCGATGTGCACGGCGATCCCGCCGATGTCATCGCCACGGACCTCGCACTCGCCGGTGTGCAGCCCGGCACGCACCTGGATGCCGAGGGCCTGCACCGCGTCGCGGATTGACATCGCGCAGCGGATCGCTCGTTGAGGGCCGTCGAACATCGCGAGGAAGCCGTCGCCCGAGGTGTTCACCTCGCGGCCTCGAAAGCGTGCGAGCTGCGCCCGGACGACGGCGTCGTGCGCATCGAGCAACGCATGCCAGTCACGGTCGCCGATCTCCGCCGCACGGCGCGTCGAGTCCACGATGTCGGTGAACAGCACCGTGGCGAGCACCCGGTCGTCGGTCACCTCCGCATGATGTCCGGTGAGAAACTCGGCGATCTGCTGAAAGGACGCACGCCATCCCGGTTCAACGAAGTGGTACACGTTGCGTCCGGGCAACTCCACGTACTTCGCGCCCGGTACGTGATCAGCGATATACATGCCCCTCGCGGGCACGAGCATGGGGTCATCTGCGTGATGGACAACCAAGGTTGGCACGCGGATCGTCGGAAGCACCGCCCGCACATCCAATTCGGACGTTAATGGCAGTAGTAGCGCAACGGTGCTTGGGCTCGCAGCGAGGCGGTCGTGCCTGGCCCACCCCGCCCGAATCTCCTCGTTCCACGGCATGTCCGGATTGATCAAATGTTGGTACTCACCCGTGCCCCACGTAGCAACGATGTCGGCAAAGAATTCCTCGGTATCGAACCCAATGTTGCGCGCGGGATCCCCGTAACCCTCAAGCACGACGAGAGCAGTTGTGCGAGAGGGATAGGTCGCCGCGAACAGCGCCGCCGTCGCGAACGCACCGACGTTCGCGACGAGGACCGCTTCACTACTGCCGAGATGGTCGAGCACGGCGGTGATGCTGTCGGCCCATTGCTCCAAGGTCGGTAGCGCGCCCGGCGTGACGGGATCGGACGCACCGCTTCCCGGCTGGTCGAGGAAGATGAGCCGACCGAGCGATGTCATCGCCTCGACCCACCCTTGAACAGAGGGAAGCTCCGGCAGGATCTCGCAACAGGTGAACCAGTTCGGCACGAAAACGATGTCGCCGGGACCTTCACGAGTCGTGCGATAGGCGACGCGCAAGTCCCCGTTCATCGCGTAGCGCGTCTCCGAGAACATTGCGGAAGTCTAAGCCGAGGAGCGGGTCGAATCTCGTCTCACGCAACTAGCCGAAACAAACTGTTCTTCACGCATTCGTTGTCAACTCCGCCGCACCGACTTCAGCGCGGAACTGATTCCGTGTTGCCATTGCACGGCGGACCCCAAAGACCTCGATGCGCATCGATTGCCTCTTGCTCCGCCGCCTCGATTGCCGCGTGGCGAGCAACGGGATGACCGCCGTACACGTAGGAGTGGGCCGTTCCTGCGCGAGCCGCTTCGACCGAATAGTCCCAGCCGTCCGCCCGGACAAGGTACGCCAGGGTGCGGCCATAGCGGTCGGTCCTGGCTTGCATCGGGTCGGGTTCGAGTGCCACTCGTTGCCCCATCATGGTCGACTCCGCGAACTCGGTCGCCTCGGGCCCCCAGCAGCCGACGGTATAGCCGGGCTTCTTCGTTTCGGGCGTATCAATTCCCAAGAGCCGCACGCGAAGACGGCCACGGACATCGTCGCGGATGTCAATCGTGTCCCCGTCAACGACCCTCAGCACGACCGCCGTCGTGTCCACCGGCTGCGCCTGCACGGTGGGCGGCGAAACCAACATCGCCATCGCAAACGCCGCTGCCATCACAGCACCGGCGACGCGATGAAGCCTCGACCTCATGGCGTGAAGCTCGGTGACATTGCGCTCGAACGGCACCCCAGAGAAAGACATCGCCGAGTACCGAGGGCCAGCCGTCCAACCTTGCATCGATGTCTCGTAAGCACGACACGGCTAGCCGAGTTGCCGCCCCTGGCGATCACTGCCGATGTCCTCTTCACTCCGATTGCAGCGGCGTCGCCCACTCGTAGGTCACGGGTATCAGATCGTCGTCCTCCGGGTTGAACGCGATGACGCTGAACCGTCCACACTGGGGGTCGACCTCGCCGTCACTGTCGAACTCGATTCCTGCCCAGATGCCCATCACGCAGCGTTCGCCGTTGGCATGTGCATGATCGACCTCGGCGCGGGTGACACGAACCCTGACGCCATCCGACTGAGTTCCCTTGGCCTCTAGGTACAGCAGTTCGTCGCCACGTTGCGCTATGGCGTCGAACGGGTTGCCGTACCGGGTGTCGGTGACGGTCCAACCCTGGTCGCGGTAGTGCTTCATTAGCCGGTCTTGTGCAGCGTCCTCGATCTTCTTGCGGCGTACCGCATCCGCAACAATGGCCTGACCGACGCTCAGGCTGGGTTCATTCTGGGCGTTGCTCGCGAGGTGGTGAGACCATAGCTCCTCTAGCTTGTCGACCGATCCCTTGATGAAGGTTCCGCTCATCTGGAGTCGGTCCCAGTTGGTTTCAGACATCTCCCGCTTGAGGACTTCAGTCGGAAGTGCGTCCGCGACGGGGACGACGCACTCCAGGAGAACCTCCACGTAGTTGGCTAGTCCCCCAGATCCATCCCAGTCCTGATCTTCGTAGATTTGGCTCAGAACGGTTCCGCTCGCGACGATTCCCCGGCCCTGGGTTCCCTGACGGAGCATGAACACCCGGTCACCGCTCAACACGCCACCAGTTCTGCCGCCGGTAGACCAGTTCGCGACTCGACCAAAGCCAAATCGACCCAATTCGGCAATGCGGACCGCAAGGCGGCGTTAACTGTTGGGCGTCAGCTTCAGTTCGGCTCCTCTAAGACGTGAGAACGTACCGCAAGTTGACGGGAGGTCCAGTGATGCTGGTGGAGCATGGCACCCGGGGAATCGGCAGCTGGGCCTGCCGACGGGCTTATCTCTCCGGAGACCGTATTGCGCTGGTGGACGGTGAAAGTCGCATCACCTACGCCGAGTTCGACCGGCGGACCGACCAACTCGCCCGGGCACTACGCGAGCTTGGAGTCCGTCGGGGTGACCGGGTGGCCGCTTTGTTGGTCAACAGCGCCGCCTTCCTTGAGACGTTGTTCGCCACCGCCAAGCTCGGGGCAGTGTTCGTACCCATCAACTTCAGGCTGGCCCCACCTGAGGTGACCTATCTGTTGGCCGATTCCGGCGCTGACGTGTTCGTGTGGTCAGGTCACCTCTCCCAGCTAGCCCGCGCCGCGCTTGATGGCGAGGGCGTGCGGGTGCGCGCCCGAGTGGTCGTCGGCGGCGCGCCCGCCGACGGCGAGACCGATTTCGAACAAGTCGTCTCGAGCGGTGAGCCCAGGACGCTCGGCATCAATCTAGCCGGAAGCGACGTGGCCTGCCTCATGTATACGTCGGGCACCACCGGGCGTCCCAAGGGCGCGATGCTGACCCACGACAACCTCTTGTGGAATGCGATCAACACCGTCATGGCGCACCGGCTCCGTGAGGGCGACCGGACAGTCACGGTCGCGCCGATGTTCCACATCGGGGGGCTTGGGGTGCACACCCTTCCGCTGCTGTATGTCGGTGGTACAAGCGCGATTCTGTCGGCGTTCGATCCGGAGAAGACGCTCGCCACGATGGCGCAGGAGCGCGTCACCGTGCAGTTCCTGTTACCGGTGATGTGGTCCGCGCTGATGACGGTTCCGGGCTTTGAAACCTACGACCTGTCTGCGCTCGAGTTGGCTGTGACCGGTGGCGCGCCGTGCCCGTTGCCGGTGCTCGAATACTTCCAGGGAAAGGGAGTGCCGTTTCAGGAGGGATTCGGCCTGACCGAGACGGCTCCTACGGTTTCGATTCTCGACGCCGATCATGTCAGGGCGAAGGCGGGTTCGGTCGGGCGAGCCTTGTTCCACGTGGAGACTCGCATCGTCGACGAGAACGACCGCGATGTGCCCACCGGCGAGGTGGGCGAGCTCGTTGTTCGCGGCCCGAACGTCTTCGTCGGCTACTGGGGGTTGCCCGAGGCGACCGCCGAGGCACTTCGCGGCGGCTGGTTCCACACCGGAGACATGGGCCGCATGGACGGCGAGGGGTTCATTACTCTGGTCGACCGCAAGAAGGACATGATCATCTCCGGCGGGGAGAACGTCTACCCGATCGAGGTCGAGCAGGTGCTCTATCGCCACCCGGCAGTCCGTGAGGTCGCGGTGGTGGGTGTGCCGCACGCCAAGTGGGGAGAAACGCCAATCGCCGTCGTCGTCATCAAGGAAGGCGCACAGACGACCAGCGACGATCTGATCAGCTACGCCCGTGAGCGCCTGGCCCACTTCAAGTGCCCTACCCGGGTCGAGTACGTGCCGGAACTGCCCCGCAACGCCCCCGGCAAGGTGCTCAAGACGACGCTCCGCAAGGAGTACGGCGGCCAGGAGACGACCGTGCAGCGGTGACGAGGGAGGTGTCCGCCGCTGCATTCTCTTGCAATGCGGCGATCGCTCTTCCGCCCTTCTAGCAATCCATCAGACTAGAGCAGTAGCCGTATCACGTTCCCGGCCAACGAATGCCGCTCACCCATCGCGCCGAGCGCGGCCATGTTGCCAATGTGGTCGTCGGTGTTGATCAGGTGCGCGTAGACCCTCAGCGTCGTCGTGACCTTCGCGTGCCCATGAACCGGCTGATGTCGAAAGCCGGTATCTCGGCGGCGACGCCCAGGCTCGCGTAGGTGTACTGCAGGGGACCGCGTCGCGCGGCAATCGGTCGATGGGGCTCCGTCATCTAGAGTTGATCTTGCTTCACGAGATGCCGTCGGCAAGCTCCGACTGGACGGCACGCCAACCCCACGCTCGTTGGGTGGCTCGGATGACGAAGCGGCCGACACCAACCGGTGTCGAGCAAGAGCGCCTCCCGAGCGGAGGCTCGGAATCTGGGAGTCTTCATGCCACAACCGATCTGGGGTCTTTCCGGCACCGATGACCGGTGCGACTTATACGGCCCCGGCCACCTGGTCCATTGGATTCACTTCAACCACTCCATGCGGGAGCCGGGGGCGGTGACACCCGTCACCGCAGCGGTAGCGGAGGACGGGCTTGTCCAAATCGAGGGCAACGACGTGTCTGTGGTGAGGTGGAATCACCGCCCAGCGCTGTTACGCGATGCGCTGCACCGGTTCGGCGGAATGGCGGTTTGGAAACCGCGCTGGCACCTCTTGGCGGTGCCGACGGAGGCGTTCCTCGGCGGTGTACGCAGCGTGTTCAGTCTGGCGACAGAGGACGAAAGGCGCGCCTGCTACGCCTTCCGCTCTACCAATTCGGATAACCAGGTTCCCAGCGCGCCGTCTGCGACGGATGTGCCGCCCCTGCGGATTGCTCCCCGGTATGCCTCGGGGAGTTCTCGGCCGAATGGCAAACCGCGCGACTAATGCGTGGCGGCGCAAGGATGAGCGCTGACTCCCGGATGAAGAGGCCATGCGAGTGGCACCGCCGACTGGTCCGCAGTCAGTCCGCAGGAGTTTCGCGACCAGTCGTTTGGTACCAATAAGAACCAACCGCCTTGTGCAGGCCAAACTCCTTCAGCCGCAACGTGTCAACTTCGGCTTGAAAGAACAAACTCCAGGACAGGCGAACTTTTAATCCGCAGGTCCTAGGTTCGAGTCCTAGTGGGGGCACTGGTCAGAAGTGGTATAAAGCTATGCTAATCAAGCTTTATCCATCGTTTATTCATCGCTTATGGCCCGGTCAAGCAGTGCCGCTACCTCTGTGCCGCTACCTCTACATGTGTGCGGCCGCGAGACATGTACTTGTCCTGGGTCATTGACACTTTCGCGTGCCCCAGCTGATCGGCTCCCACCCGCGCCGACAGGCCACCGTCATCGATCAGGTCCGCCACGGACTTGCGGAACGAGTGCGATGTCACCTGGGGAACGCCGAGATCCCAGCGGACTTTGCGCCGCTGTTTGTTGAAGTTGTCGGGGTCGCGCCACGTCCCGGCCGCCGATGGAAACAGCATCTTCTGCTCTCCCCAGAACTGCCGTCTACGCCGCGCCGTCAGCGCCGCCACCGCGAACTCGGGCAGTGCTACCGTCCGCCGCGATGACACCGTTTTGCCGCCGTCGTGTCTCTTGAGCCCCTCCCCCGCGATCCTGACGAGCTTGCCGGTAACGGACAGCGTGCGAGCCTTCGAGTCATAATCGGCCCATCGCAGCGCCAGCAATTCGGATCGGCGCATACCGGTCGCCACGAAGATCGTGATGGGGTCGACGAGGTCGTTGTCGACGCAGTAATCGTTCGCGGCGATCCGCAACAGCAGCTCGCGCAATCCTGCAGCCGTGAGGGCCGCTGCACCCTTCGGCCGTGTTTTCGGCACGATCGGCGACACGTCGCGTACAGGGTTCGAGGCAAGCACGTTCGCCATGACCGCCAGCTGGAGTGCGCCGCGCATCAATGTGCGGCCGTGGCGCGCCATGTTCGCACCGTGCGCGGTGCGCATCGACCGGATCGCCGCGTCGAGGCGCGCTGGCTTTGCCTCACCAACCCGGAGAGCACCGATGAACATCGTCAGCTTCCGGTCGGCGCTACGGTACGTCGTCATAGTCGCCGGGGACCTGTCGTCATCGGCCAAGCGCGCAAGATGGAGCTGCACAAGGTCGGCGATCCTGGTGTCAAGAGTGATCTCCCCCCCGCGCCCGGCGCGCGCCGGCCCTGCAGCGCCTCGACCAACGCCTGCTCTGCTAGCGCTCCCCGCTTGTCCCTCGCCGGGCCGCGGCGCTCAACTATGCGAGTCACGCCGTCTGAGTCGCGAAAACGGCACCGCGCCAACCAGACCCCGCGGCCAAGGTAGATGCGCTTGATCCTCCCGTACTGCCCGATGCGCAGCGGAGGCCTATCCGCCATGTCGGCACAATACAGTTTGTTGGACCGAGCTAATCGGCTTCGCCATTATGCAGATGAGCGCTTGTCCTCGGTCAACTGGGCGCGTTCCCAATCGATTACGTCCCTCAGCCGGTATCGCACATGCCGCCCGAACTTGGCATAGCGCGGACCGGTTCCCTTCGACGCCCACTCGGCGGGTGTCTTCACCGGCACGCCATATCGGTCGGCGAGATCCTGGCGACTTATCCATCTGTCGTCGGCTATGTCGTCCACGGCGATCATTCCTCCTGTAGATCCGACCCTGCTCGGATAACTCCAATCTAGGCCCGCTGGATCGTGTCGCCGTACTAAATATTCTCGATGACGAGACCGGTGGCCAGCCATAAGTTCGGCCCCGCGCACCCCCAACCTTCATCACCAATCCCGTTCTTGCTCATCAACTCCCACCCCTGCCCCCATCAATACTCTCAATCCCTAGTCCCTCCCAAAACCACAGTCTCCATTACTATTTCAATCACCCATCGACCTACTCCCCCACAAGATTTCTGCACGGCACATTTGCACAGAGGTGCGAGACTGGTTGTGGCACAGCAAGTGCCACAACCAGCTGTCACTGCGAGTGGGTGGATCGATGCTGACGATCTCCAAGTTGAAGCGGTGGTCGATCAACTACTACATCGACACCGCCCAGGCCGCCGAGACCGCTTCGCGCGATCGGTCCCAGGCTGGAGGCGGGCTGGGGGAGTACTACTCGGAGCACGAAACCCGCACCCCGACATGGCTGCTGGTCGGCGACACCCACACCGCCGCCGAGCTGGTCGGCCTAACCGATGCCCACCGCGCCGGGGGTGACGCCGACGCCGAACTGGTGGCCCGCTGGCTCGACGACGGCATAACACCAGACGGTGCACACGGTCGCGCATTGGGGCCACGCGGCGTACACGGATTCGACCTGACGTTCTGCGCACCCAAGAGCGTCTCACTCGTCCGCGCGCTGCGCGCCGATGACGTTGTCGCCAAAGCGATCGCCGACGCCCACACCACCGCGCTATCAGAGGCGATGCAGTACCTAACCACCCACGCCGGCTACACGCGGATCCACAATCCACAAACCGGCGAGAAAGACCTTGTCCGACTACCGGGCTTGGTGGCCGTCGCCTATCAGCACGAGACCTCCCGGTGCGGAGAGACCCGCACCTGCATACACACGTCATCGTGCCCAACCGCCAGGCCCTCGGCGGCGGGCAGATCGTGTCGCTCGATGGCACGTCCCTCTATCACGAAGCCAAGGCGGCCGGTGTGATCTATCAAGCCACCCTGCGCCGGGAACTGCACCAGTCCATGGGCTTCGAATGGGCACCGGTCGACCCATCCAACGGGATGGCGGAGCTGGCCGGCGTGGACCGCGAAACCATCACCGCGTGGTCGAGGCGCTCCACCCAGCTGCGCGAGTGGGCCGCGCACAACCTCGACGTCGTTGACGGGCCCATGTCGTCGGCGCAACTCGCGATCGCGCAGAAAGCCACCCGACCGGCGAAACCCGAAGAGCTCGCCTGGGCCACACTGCTGGACCAGTGGCGTGCGGATGCGCGCGGCCTGCACCTGGACCGCGCAGCCTTCGACGGGGCGCGCGCGGCCCGGCGCGCGGCAGCGCGCACCCCTTTTGACCGAGTCCGTCTGGCCGACGCGGCGGACAAGATTGAGAAGGCCGCCTTCACCCGCGCCGACCTGGTCGAGATCGTCGGCGCCCAACTCCCCGTCGACTGCGACCGCATGCCACGTGAGCTCGTCGAATCCGCCGTCGACGAGGTATCCATCCGCTTGACCGCACCCCGCGCCGCACACCAACGCGAGGGCCATGAGCGCTTCACCCTCGACCGCATCCTCGCCGAAGAACAAGCCGTGCTCGATCTTGTCGACGCCCGCGAGGACCGCACACTGTTGTGGGTCAAAGACGACGACACCGCCGCGCTATCGGCCGATCAGAAACACGCCGTGGAGAAGATCGGCCGCTCACCCTGGCTCATCCAACCCCTGTCCGCGCCGGCTGGGGCGGGCAAGACCACCTCAATGCGCGCCCTCGTGCGCGCCGCGCACCGCCGCACCGGTGGGCGGGTGCTGCTGCTCGCGCCCACCGGTAAGGCCGTCGATGTCGCTGTCCGTGAAGGCGCCGGAGATGAAGGATTGACGATTGCTAAAGCAGTGTAACTACTGCGCGACAACAAGCTGGAGCTCAGCCCGCACACGCTGGTCATTGTTGATGAGGCCGCGATGGTCGGCACCGACGACCTGCGCCAACTACTCACCGCCACCACCAGAACAAGTACTAAGACGGTCCTTGTCGGAGATCAACATCAGCTGGCCCCGGTCAAGGCCCGCGGCGGCATGTTCACCCAACTGTGCGCCGATCTGCCGTGGACACAACACCTTTCCGAGGTGTGGCGGATGCGCGACCCCGACGAACGCGCCGCGTCGCTCGCTCTACGCAACGGCGGCCCGGCATCGGTGCGCAGGGCCATCGGCTGGTATGACGCCCACGACCGCCTCCGTTGCGGGGATGCGATCACAATGGCAGCCGACGCCCTGGCGGCCTACCAGGCCGACGCCGCCGCCGGCAAGGACGCGCTACTGATATGTGACACGACCGAAATGGCCGACGTGCTCAACAAGCGCATCCACAACGAGAGCCGCGACACCCACACACCGACGGTGACAGGCGCGCGCGGACACCGGATCAGTGTCGGCGACCTCATCCTGACCAGGCGTAACGACATTCACCGTCGACCAACGGAGCCCCAATGGCATTGCCGGTCACCTAGATTCGGTTCGCAACGGCCACCGATGGCGGGTGGCCGCAATCGACCCGGCCGGAAATCGCGTCGTCGCCGAACGGCTCGATGACGGGGCCCGCACCGTCCTCGAGGGCACCTACTTGCGCGAGCACGTAAGTCTCGGCTATGCCGTTACCGTGCACAGCGCACAGGGCGCCACCGCCGACACCACCCACACGGTGCTCGGCGAGAACTGCACCCGCTCTCTGCTCTACGTCGCGATGACCCGCGGCCGCCACACCAACACCGCCTACCTGTACGAGCGAACTATCGGTGACAGCGAGTACGGCCACCAAGAACCCGCCGGCACCCACCTCGCGTCCCGCGGCAACAGTCGAGACGCCGCCGACATCGTCCGCGCCGTCCTGGCCAACCACGACCCAACACCAGTCACCGCACACGACTACGCCGCACAAACACCCGGCGCAGCGCTGACGGACCCTATCCGACTACTTCTCAACCGTCGAACAACAGCTGCACGCCGTCGACGAGCAACCTATGAGACCTGGCGCACCGAACCAGAGACTCACGCCCGGTCCATGAGTCGGGCACGCGAGCGCGCCGCCAGTCGGGATCGCAGCCCAGACAGGGGAATCGAGATCTAACCCAAGCGCCGAAGCCGGCTCCAACCCTGCGCGCCTGACCTCTTCGTTCCGAACGACACCGCCAGTGAGTTTGGCGATGAGGACGGCGCTGGAAACGTTTGAAGTGCCACAGTCAGATGGTTTATTCCGTTGGCGACGAAAGAGCGCGAACGACGCTACTGCAGACTGACTGCGGACCAACCGACCAATCGTCGCGAGTGCTGGTTCTCAGCGGGAAGTCGATTTAGGTGGATCCGGGTGATCCGTCACTACTGGTTGGCTTTTGGACAGCGGGCCCGGAAATCGACCGCGGGTTGCCTGATGCGCTGAAGGTCGTCCTTGGCTTGCGGATTGGCGTCTAGATAAGTCTGGACCTGAGCCCGGATTTGATCCTTGGGTTGGCCCATGAGGCTCGTGAAATAGTTGTTCACGTCGGGGTGGGTGGATAGGTAGTTCGACGTGTCGAACGAGACGCCTGACATGACGCGCGACAGTTCGGCGGCCGTGCACGGCGGTGGAACTGGGGGCGGCGGGTCGGCCGATGCGATGGCGGCGGCACCGAAAAGCACTGCACCGGCAAGGACTCCGGTGCCGATCGCTCCTTTTATCGCGTGGCGCGCGGGACGTGCTAAGGGCAACATGATTGCTCCTTCATCGAGTGGTTGACGGATAATGGGGTAGTTGCTCAACGATGTCCGATGCCACCACCTCCGCCGGGGCGGCCCGGACGATCGATGCCCAGACGATCCGATGTCGATATCGCGCTGCACCGCTGGCCTTCGAAGACTCAAATATTGTCGATCCTCGATGTAGACCGCGACGACGACTGCCGCGGCGACTAACAGCAGCAGAGTGCAAAACAACTCGGCGAGGGTGTGGCGGTACCAACTAGGCACCCCAGATTGTCCCGAAAATCTGGCGATCCCGAACGCCGACCACGCGACAGCGGCGATAACGCTTGCCGTTGCAGCGATCAGTAACACTTCATACGTGGTCGGCACGGTTGCCTTCCGGCCCTGATTTCAGGCCTTCATCGGGTGGCTGACGGAATACTGGGGTAGTTGGTCAACGATGTCCACCGCCCCCACCGTGACCGCCGCCCCCCATGCCACCGCCTCCGCCACCGCCCGGTGACCCATTGAAGCCTGGTTCAGCCACCTCTGCTTCGCTGAGCTGGTCGTTGAAGTCAGGCACCGCGGCGGGAGCACAGTTCAGGGTGTAGTCGTCCGGCGTGTCGCTGCCTGTACATTCACCCTGGGCGATGGCGTGGGGGGCAACGGTTGGTTCGGCGAAAATGGCGATCATCGGGGCCAGAGCAAGGACCGCGGCGACGGCGAAAATCAGTCGTCGCGTTGGGATTTGAACCGTTGTCATAGTCACACCCTTAGTAGTTCTCGACGACCTCGGCCGCCCTGCGGGCAACCAGGATTCAAGGGCATGCTGTCAGGAGCCCGCCGACCGGGCTTTCGAGGGAGATAAGCCTACGCTCACAACCTGTGAGCAGCATGGACGATTGGTGCCAATCCGCTTGGCGGTCACCGTCAGGCTGTTTCCGCGACGGCGACGCTGTCCGGTCTGAATTTCCCGCACAAGCGACTGCCGCCATGGATGTGATCGTCGATGGTCCCGTGGACGCGGATCAACTCGATACCTACGCCGTAGCATTGTCACGGTTGCCACACGTCGTAGCCGTCAAGCTGGCACCCGCAATCTATGTCAGCGGACAGCGCATCGGCGATGAGCCTGCGGCCAACGCCAATGGCGCCTACCTCACGGTCCTTCCAGATGTCGACCCTTGCAGCGATGCGGCCCACCGTCTGCTCGATCAGGTACGTCGGACCCCATCTCCAGCTGCCGTCTTTGTCGGTGGATTCAGTGCAGAAAACTTCGATACCAAACATGCTCTGTTGCAGCGAGTTCCGCTGGCCGTAGCACTGATCGTCGTCGCGATGTTCAGCGTGCTGTTCGCGTTCACCCGAAGCGTTGTACTGCCGTTGAAGGTGCTGATACTCAACGTCGTCAGCCTGTCGGCGACTCTCGGCGCGATGGTGTTCGTATTCCAGGAGGGTCACCTCAGGTGGCTGGTTGGAGATTTCACTGTCACCGGTACATTGGCGACGCCGACGGCGATTTTGGTGATCTGTCTGGTGTTTGGGCTTTCCATGGACTACGAAGTGTTCCTGCTGTCGCGAATTACTGAGGAGTACCGCTCGCACGGCGACACCAATCTTGCGGTGATGTCCGGACTGCAGCGCGTTGGCCCCTTCGTTACCGCGGCGGCACTGATCATGTCAGTCGTGTTCATGGCGATGGCCACGGCTCAGGTGTCGTTCATCAAGTCGCTTGACCTCGGGTTGACCCTCGCAATCTTGGTCTACGCCACACTGATTCGTGCAATACTCATGCCTGCTGCGATAAAGTTGATGGGTCGTGCGAATTGGTGGGCGCCTCGTTGGCGAACGCGTCCCACGCGGTCGACTGGGACGGAGCGCAAACGTAAGCACCAATTGACGGTGCAGTGACGCCGAACGCAACTGCGCCAAGGAACACCTGCGGCATTCGAGCTGACGGACGAGACCTCCGATCACGGCATCGTCGAGAGCTGGGCGACGTCCACGCCGTCCCGTCGTTTGTTGCCACCGTGGGGACACGGTTGGTTGATCGGCGTGTCGCGGGGTTATGTTTCGGGCCCGATTTATGCGATCAAGCGTCAGCCGGAGAGCAGCGCCGATACATCGAGTCGCTCGGTGGTGAGCAGACCCTCATCGAGACGCGCAGCATTGTGATGGTCAGCGAGCCAGGACGGCTGGCTCAGATACTCGTCGATCGCAGCTCGTGCGACGCAGCACCCGTGTTACAGGGTGGACCGCCGAGGTCAAAGTCACTGCAATGACATAGAAGCCACGTCAAAATCAGCAGCCGTTTCAAATGCTGCGTTGATATTGATCTTCTTTGCTGGTAAACATCCCTATTCTTGGCGCATCGGGGTCTCGGGACCTCCGGATGGGCGGTGCTTACATGACGGCTGCTGGACTGCTGTGTGTGTCGTGTAGCACGGACCTGCCCCCGGACTCACAGTTCTGCAACAAGTGCGGCGCGCCGGTCAGGCCAGCCGCGACAGCTGCGGAGTACAAGCAGGTGACGGTGTTGTTCGCCGATGTGGTGCGCTCGATGGGCATCGCAGCCGTTATGGATATGGAGCGGCTGCGCGAGGTCATGACCGAACTGGTGGAGAGTTCGGCGGCGGTGCTGCGCCGTTATGGCGGGACTGTGGAGTACGCCGGCGACGGGGTGATGGCGCTCTTCGGCGCCCCGGTTGCTCTGGAGGATCACGCTTTTCGCGCCTGTCTGGCTGCGCTGGCCGTCCAGGAGGAGATGGACCGGTTGGCGGCCGAGGTGGCCCGCCGCGATGGTGTGGATTTGCGGTTGCGGGTGGGGCTGAATTCGGGTCGGGTGATCGCCGGTGAGATCGGTTCGGGGTCGCTGGGCTACCGAGCCATTGGTGAGACGGTCGGTATGGCGCAGCGGATGGAAGCGGTGGCCCCGCCCGGTGCGGTGTTGCTGTCGGAGTCCACCGCGCAGCTGGTCGACCACCTCGTGGCGCTGGCTGAACCGGAGTGGCTGCACGTCAAGGGCGCCGACGAGCCGGTGCGCGCGCGCCGGCTGCTGACGATCGGCCTGCGCGATGGTCTGGTCGGGCGGCCCGAGGCGAGCCTGGTCGGTCGGCGCTGGGAGATGGCTGCCCTTGAGGCGAACCTCGACCGCGCGATCGGTGGGCGCGGTGGCGTGGTGAACGTGGTGGGACCGCCGGGCATCGGCAAGAGCCGGACCGCACGCGAGGCCGCCGCACTGGCAGCCGCTCGTGGGGTCGAGGTGTTTTGGACTTTTTGCGAATCCCACGCCAGTGACATCGCCTTTCTGGTGGTTACCCGGCTGCTGCGCGTGGGAATCGGAGTGGCTGATCTCGACCGCGACGCCGCCCGCACGAGAGTGCGGGCACAGATTCCGCACGGAGATCCGCAGGATTTGCTGCTGCTCGATGATCTGCTGGGCATCGCCGACCCCGAGGTGTCGGCACCCCAGATCGACGCGGTGGCGCGGCGGCGCCGGTTGACCGCGCTGATCAACGCCGCGTCGCTGGCGCGCAGCGCGCCGGCGTTGTTCATCATCGAGGATGCGCAGTGGATTGATGCGGTCAGCGAGTCGATGCTGGCCGAGTTTCTCACCGTCGTTTCGCGCACGTCGTCGATGGTGCTGATCACGTCTCGCCCCGAATATGAGGGCGCGCTGACGCGGATGCATGGCGGGCAGACGATAGCGCTTGCCCCGCTGGGTGATTCGGACACCGCGGCGCTGATCGGTGAGCTGATGGGTTCGAATCCTTCGGTCGGCGAGCTGGCGGCGATCATCGCGGAGCGGGCCGCCGGGAACCCGTTTTTCACCGAGGAGATGGTGCGCGAGTTGGCCCAGCGCGGGGTGCTGACCGGCCAGCGCGGCGGCTACGTCTGCCGGACGGATGTCGCCGAAGTGTGCGTGCCGGCCACGGTGCAGGCAGCCATCGAGGCGCGCATCGATCGGCTGAGCGCCCCGGCCAAGCAGACGGTGACCGCGGCGTCGGTAATCGGAGCCCGCTTCGGGGCGGATCTCCTCGCGGCGCTGGGCATCGACGCGATGGTCGACGAATTGCTGCGCGCCGAGCTGATCGATCAGGTGCGGTTTATCCCAAGCGCCGAGTACGCCTTTCGCCATCCGCTGATCCACACAGTGGCCTACGAATCTCAACTCAAGTCTGAACGCTGCCGACTGCACGGCAAGCTGGCGGCGGCGATCGAAGTATGCGATCCGAAATCGTGCGACGCGAACGCAGCGCTAATTGCAGAGCATTTGGAGGCGGCTGGAGACCTCAGGGCCGCGTGGGGTTGGCACATGCGTGCTGCCGCATGGGCCCAGTCCCGCGACGTGAGGGCCGTGTATACGAGCTGGCAGCGGGCACGCGCCGTTGCCGACCGCCTTCCCATCATCGAGCCCGAGCGGTTCGCGATGCGGATAGAACCGCGAATGCTGATTAGCGGTAACAGTTGGAGACTCGGTATCAGCCTCGATGAGACCGGCTTCGACGAACTTCGTCAGCTCTGCGCCTCCGGTGGGGACGACCTGTCGCTGGCGCGCGGAACGGCCGGGTTTGCTATGACGTTGGTGTTTCACAACAAGTTTCGGGAGGCGGCGGCTGTCGCATCGGAATGCGCCAGATTGGTCGAAACGCGCGTTCAGCCGGCGTTGGTTCTCGATCTCATCTGTGCGGCGAGCAATGCCAATTATCAAGCCGGTGACGTAGTCGAGGGCTTGCGGTTTGCCCAGTTGGCCGTCGACACCTCTGGTGGTGATCCGACCAGGCCGAGTACGATCCTCAGGGCTCCGGCGGCTTTCGCTTTGGCATTGCGTGGAATGAACCGACTGTGCCTTGGACGGCGCGGTTTTCGGGAGGACCTCGATGAGGCCGTGTCTATGGCACGGGCGGCGGAGGACGCATCGAACTACTCCTCGGTTCTTTTCTGGAAATACGGCCTTGCCGCTCTCAACGGGGCTGTACTTCCCGACCAGACGGCTGTCCACGAGACTGCTGAAGTGCTGGAGAGGGCTGAGCGTTTAGGTGACGACTACGCTGCGGATCGCGCCCGGATAATTCGCGGCCTCATCCTCGTCCGCCAACCCGGTCAACGGGCAGCTGGGCTGAAGCTGCTCAACTCATTCCGCGAGGATTCGTCGCGGCACGGCCGTCCGATGTGGTGGGTGCGGCTCGTTGACACTGACATCGCCAAGGAAAAGGCCAGAGTAGGCGACTTCGGTGTCGCGATTGCGTTGGCACGCAATGCTGTCGACTTCAGATTCGCCACGGGCGACATGACCTCTCGTGGGCCAGCTGTCACGGTGCTGGTGGAATCTCTGATCGGGCGAGGCGCCGATTTCGACATTGCCGAGGCCGCCGCGGCCATCGAGAGGTTAGCGGCGGTTCCGGTCGACCCAGGCTTCGTGCTGCACGAACTGCCGCTGTTGCGGCTTCGTGCGCTGCTGGCGCGGGCTCGCGGCGACGACGCTGGATACCGGCCATTCGCGAAGCGATATCGCGCGATGGCCAATCACCTTGGCTTTGAAGGACATATGGCGATTGCAGAGGCGATGACATGACCACCGCGCGGTTGCATGCAATGGGACATCGATTGGAGATCAACGGCAACGCCGTACGCCGGGCTGAAGCGCCGAACCGGAACCGCTGTTCCTGCGTTATCAGGGATGGGAGGCGCCGCTGACCAACCAAATGATCGATACTAAGCTCGGGTGCCTACACGTCGAGATCGACGGCGAGGGTCCTGCTGCTGTGCTGTGGCACAGCCTATTCGTGGATTCCCGCTCCTGGTCACGGCTACGCGAGCTGCTTCGAGCAGACCGACGCCTAGTCCTGATCGACGGCCCCGGGCACGGGGGAAGTGGCTCCCCGTCAGCCGATTTCGATCTCGACGACTGCGCCGAGGCAGCGACCGACGTACTCGACGCGGTGGGTGTTCAGAAGCCCGTCGACTGGTTAGGTAACGCATGGGGAGGTCACGTCGGGCTGACGCTGGCCGCCCAGTCGCCGGACTGGTGTCGCAGCGTCGCGACGATCTCCACCCCAGTGCAAGCACTCAGCCAGCGCCAACGGATGACGATCGTGCCGATGGTGTGGGCCTACCGCTACCTCGGTGCCGTTCCGGCGCTTGCCAATGCGGTAGCTGGTGCACTCCTCGGCAAGGAATTCATGCTGTCGCGGCCCGCTGATACCGCAGCCGTGATGCAGGCATTTCGCGACGCCCCCCGAATCGGCATGCACCGCGCCATGAAGTCGATCATGTTGAATCGGCCCGATCTTGACCCTCTGCTACCCCGCATCGAGACTCCAACCGTGATGATGGTGGCGACCGCGGACCCGATCGTTCCGGTGACAGAGATCCACGACGCGGTGGCCCATATGCCTGCCGCGCGAGCCGTCGAGGTACGCGGTGGCGGCCATGTGGCTCCAATCATGGCGCACGCCGAGGAACTGGCGGAGGTCATCCGGGCGTTCTGGCGCGATCCGCAGGATTACGCCGCGGGCTAGGGCTGCACCACAACGCGGAACACACCCGTGGACCTGTCCCGCGCCAAGCCCGAACGCCTCTAGGCCGTCATCTATCGCGACCAGTTCGAACCCAGCTTTCTGAGAAGCCCGAGCGTCTCACCGTGCCGCAGTCTGATTGCCAGTGCCGTCCGGACACGCAGCCCGAACCACTCCGAGGAAGGGATGGCCGATGGACGGTGGCACGCCGCGATCACGGGGTTGAGTTGGAATCGCTGGTCGGCTGCCTTGAGCCGTTGCTTCCGCGAGCTGCGAGCTTTGACAGTCCATCCAGCGCTGATTTAGCCGAGTTCACGAGATGTTTAAAGCCGTCAGAGATGGGACGATTGAGCTTCGGTCCCGACAAATTCGTTGCAGCCGGCTTCGACGGCGCCGATGAATCTCCGGGCGTGATCACGAATGGTTTGTTGATCAGGTTGAATTTCGGGGCCGTCTTGGGATAGCTGGGTGGCGGCGTGTTATCGACGGACGGCGGCGTATCGCCTTGCGGCGGTGCATCGTTCACCGTCATCGTCTGCGGCGGTTGCTGTGTCGTCGGCTGGATCTGCTGCTGTGCTGCCTGCTGCTGATTTGTCGTGGGATTCATTGTGACGGGTGGACCGCCGATGTAATAGGTGGCGTTTGGGCCGGTCAGATACGCCGGCGGGGTGCCGGGTTGACGCGCTCCGGTGATGTCCTGGAAGCCGATGGCCAAACCCGTCGGTATCGCCGCGGCAAGGCTTGTAGCAAGGCTCACCGGGTTGGGGAAGTACAGGAAGTTAGCCGTCGCGGGTTGGCCGGGACTGATCGTCCGGTTGTACCCCGATTCGACGAGTACACGAACGATCGGATCGAGTACGTCGGCCGCGATCGGTCCGACGCCCGGGATCGCCTTTACCGGAAAGAGAAGCGGAACCGGATAGGTCGGGATGAGGTAATAGGCCGTGTCGCCGTACTCGTCCTGCAATATTTTTGTGCTCGGATCGGCGTTCTGATAGCCATTGAGGTGGACCACAAAAGCTCCGAGCCCGGCGTTGGCCAGCGAGAACGGGTTCAGCGGATTCGTTGGGAAGTCGGCGGCCGGGTCATATTCGCCGGCGATGTCCGTGGTTGTGATCTGACCCGAGGGTGCGCCGACGGTGGAGGTCGGGGTGGCGCCGTTGGCCGTCAGGTCCAGGATTGGGATGTAGGCGCCGGCGAATCGCGAGAGCACACCGCCGTTGGGCCGATTCGGGTTCCCGGTCAACACAAACGTCGGGATGGTGGTGTTCGCCGGGTTCGTGTTGAGCGCTTTCTTGTATTCGGTGGCGACGATCGCGCCCTGGGAGAACCCGAAGATCACCGGCGCGGGATCGTTGGCCGTGTCGTTTCGGAGGTCGATGACCCCGGCCCTGATCGACTGGTTGAGCGTCGGATCGGAAAAGCGGCCTGGCGAGAACGGTCGGCCACTGGCCGGATACTGCACGACCATCGGGGGACTCCCCGGCGTGCCGACGCCATAGAGGATGGCCTCCTGTTGAATCGCCTGATCGCTGGTGATGTTCAACTTAACAATCTGTGTGCCCTTCAGCGCATAGGTCGCAAGAAGTTGCACTGTCGTCGTCATCGTGACCGACACACTTAAAAGGACCGTACCGAGAAGAGCGAGAATCGCTACGACGACTGCACGCATAACATTGCACATAGTTCCACCAACGGGTCGATGTGGACATGTAGGTCGCCGTCGGCCACTTTCGACCCACTTTGCGCTACCCATCGTCGTACCTCCGTCGATGCCAGGGCGGAACGATGGCAACCGCGCCGGGTGTCGAGTTCCGCGATGGGAATCGTCGCGCGCGTCCGCTTCGGCGCGCGCAGTACCGAACTACTGCAATCGCGCCGACTTCGCCGTGCCACTACGTAGCGACGGGCCCTCGTGTGCAGCAGTTGCAACGATGGCGCGCGGCGCGTTGGCGATTCCAACCCTGGTCTACGGCCCGGCCTGCTTTGTCACCACGACCAGAATGCCGCAGCTGGTGCGGCAGACCAGGGCCTGCCGCACCTACCAGATTCCTTGGCCACGATGTCAGAGGCGACGTCGGCGCCGGCGAGACCGCATCTATGCCACGGCGGCGCCCCTGGTGCAGCTTCGTAGACGGTGGGTGTGACGGGTCATCCTTTATTCATCGCCAATGACCGCGATACGGCAAGAATCGACAAGGTTGGACGCGATTCCGCAGAAGCCGAATTCTGTTGCGCAACTGACTAATTGGGCATCTACACCCGCGGGATGAGATGGCTCAGCTGTTAATCCGCAGGTCCTAGGTTCGAGTCCTAGTGGGGGCACCAAGCAAACGTCAAGTCAGGGCGTTTATGGCGGCCACAGGACGTCACCGGGCGCACTCAAGTCCGCACCGCGTCCACATCTGGACAGATTCCGCCGCGCTGCGGCCTGCCCGGCAACCTTCGGCACGGCGCGGAACAGCCAGGCTGACGGACAAAGCTGCGGCGTTCGTCCGCTGCCAACATTTGACGAGTGCATTGGTCGCGACGAACTAGGTCTGCTAGACGTTGGCCGCCGCGCGCTCGATATCCAGGAGCTGCTCGCCCCGCCGCTCCGCGTCGTAGGCTTCGCGACCACCGCGCAGACCGAACAGCCGCTTGGAGATTAACAGGTAAAGGACCGCCGCGATGTTGATGGCAAATGTCAGCGTGCGTGTCAAAGTGATGCCCGTAGTTAGATCATGGATCTCCAACGGTAGGAAAACCGACGTGGCGACGACGGCGAAATACTCGCCCCAGCGCTTGAGCAGCCACAGGCCAATTCCTTCCACGACTTGAAGCGCCGCATAGGCGGCCAGCGCGAGGACTATGAGGGCTAGCGTCGATGGTTTGACCGCTAGTGCCTTCTCCAATTCATGCACAGTCGTCATCTGGTCGACCCTGAACCCCGAAGCGCGCAATACCGGCAGATCTCGATCAAAAGCGGCCTGGATGGCATCGTGCGCGCCGCGAAACTTCCACACCGCATATGCCGCAAGCGCAAGTAGCGTGGCGCGTAGCCACCGTTCCACAGCCAGAACACGCACAATAATGGCTTGCCGTAACGCCTTGCCGCGCAGGATAAGTGGAGCATCGTCGGCGTGCCCGCGACCGTGCGGCGGTCCGAGCGTGAATTCGCCGCAGCGCAGGCAACGCCACACTTCGCCCAGCCCTGTCACGCCGCTAAGCCGCTTCGCCAGGGCCTCGTCATCAGGGGCATAAGTGGCATGTCCGCGGCGGGCGCAGGTGCGCAGCTCCCATTTGTTGACGCCGCGTTTGTTCGTCATGGCGCACAACCTCCTTGATCGCGTCGCTGGCGCTCAACGCGACGCCGCTCTTCACTCTGACAGGCACCCGGCCTCGGACCAACCGCGTCGCCAGCGGCTAACTGGGGTGATTCCCTACGGATTCAGGTGGCAACCAACAGCATTTACACTGCGGCCCCGCAGCAACTCGACAGTTTCAAGATGCAGGCGCGACGATCGACGGGTCATCGCTTATTCATCGCCAATGGGCAAGAACCTAGCTTTCAATCTGCAACTAGAGATTCTTGCCCGTTACCAGTTACCTGTCGATCCAGTTGAGCCAACTAGTCGTACACACGCGCGACCCTGTTACTGCACAGCGGCGGCGGCGATCGGCACCTCGCCAGATCTCAACAAGGCGGAAATAGCGGCGTTGTCGTACGCCCGGGCCCGATGCGGTGGATACGGAACGGCTTGCACCCGGCCGCCGTACGCTCATCGCGTGGCGGAAACGTCATACGCCAAATGCGGCGATCTGAGCCTGGCGTATCAGGTGTTCGGCGACGGGCCGGTCGAGCTTGTCTTCGTCGGGCCGATGGTCTTCCACGTCGAGCTGTTCTGGGCCATGCCTGAGTTCAAGGCCTTTTTTGATCAGCTCGCCACGTTCTGTCGCGTCGTCATGTTCGACAAGGCCGGTAACGGGCTGTCGGATCCCATCCCGAAAGTTCGTTTGCTTGAAGAGCGAGTGGCCGAGATCGAGGCCGTCATGGACGCCGCCGGCTTGAGTAAGCCCGTCCTCTTCGGCATGAGCGAGGGCGGCCCACAGGCCATCGCGTTTGCCGCAAAACGACCGGAGCGAACGCGGGCGCTGATCCTCTACGGCTCGTTCGCGGGCATGCCTGGCGCCGGCTGGGACGACGGGGATCGCGACCCGGCCGAGCTGCGGGCGCGCGTCCTTGCCGAGCTGGGTGAGGACTACACGCCGTCGATGAAGCAGTTCGCCCGCGCGCAGGAAATGGTCCGCGCAGCCCGCTCGGGATGGGGCAGCGGTGCAACAGCGAAGGTTTTTTTCCCGTCGGTCCGGTCGGTACGCCAGCTCGCCATGGTCGAGCGCATGTGCGCCAGCCCGGGCATGTTCCGCGCGGCAGCGGAATCGGTGTTCCGGATCGACGTGCGGCCGATCCTGCCGACGCTTTCCGCGCCGACCCTCGTCATCCATGCCCGCGAGGACGTCGCGCCGGTGCAGACCAGCCGCTACCTCGCCGACCACATCCCGGGCGCGCGGTACCTCGAGGTCGACGGCGCGGACCACGCGCCCTGGTTTACCGAGCCCGACAAGATCTTGACCGGGATCGAGGAGTTCCTCACCGGCAGCCATGCCGCACCGTCGCAGTCCCATCGCGCCCTGCGCACCGTGTTGTTCACCGATATCGTCGCTTCGACGCAACACGCCGCCGCGACCGGCGACGAGCGGTGGCGTGCGGTGTTGCACCGCTTTGGTGAGGTCACTACCGACCTCACGGAACGATTCGGCGGCACGGTGGTCAAGAGCACCGGCGACGGGTACCTCGCCACGTTCGACGGCCCGACGCAGGCCATCCGCTGCGCGGAGGCGTTGCGCGCTGAGGCCGAGACCCTGGGCATCGAGATCCGCGTGGGCATCCACACCGGCGAGTGCGAACTGCTGGACGCCGACATCGGGGGTATCGCGGTACACATCGCGGCGCGGATCTGCGGCCAAGCCCGCACCGGGGAAATCCTCGTCTCACGCACCGTGCGTGACCTGGTTGTCGGCTCGGGCACCGGCTTCGAGGACCGCGGCAGCGTCGAGTTGCGTGGCGTGCCCGGGACCTGGCAACTGTTGGCGGTGGATCGTCACGGCGCGCGGGCGGGATCCGACGAGGCGGAGTTGGCGTCAATGCCGACTCCGGGCCGTCGGACCGCGATGCGCCGCTCGGACCGCGCCGTGGAGGTGATTGCCAGGCGGACGCCGTGGATCATGCGCGGGATGGCCCGCCTCGCCCCGGCGACCGGTCGCAAATGAACAGAGATACGTTGAGCCGCAACGCTGTTTACGCCCTCATACCGCGTGCGGGTCCAGCATGTCGGCAACCGCGGTGTGGACGCGCCCGCGGGCGAACTAACTCACAGGTGCAGACCGGCGACGGAGAAAAGCCACAGGGCGCCGGTCAGCCACGCCACCACAACCGCGGTGAGGAGCAGCGCCCCGATCGCCGGGAGCGCCCACTTTGGTAGCCCTCGGGTGTGGACGAAGACAACCTTGGCGGCGAAGGCGCCGTAGAACGCGCAACCGGCGATCGAATGGACCAAGGTGCGCGCGGAAAACGGTTCCGGGGCGAAGCCGAAACCGTAAAGGCAGTACGCAGCCACTGGCAGTGATAGGACGAACGCCACGAACCCGGTGGCCCGATGGACCAGGCCGAGCGCGCGGGGCGCCGCGGAGACGCCCGGAAGTCGGCCGTACATCCACAGTGCCGTCACTGCCTGCGCGGCTGCCAGAACCAGGACGACGCTGCCGACCCATGCCTTGAATGTGTCGGTGCTCGAGAATCCGAACGACGGCAGCCCCTCATAGCTCGGGACATGGACCCGCCCGTACACGCCCAGAGCCACTGAGACCCCTGCGCCCAGCAGCAGCCCGACAACAAGCGGTCCGCGCCGTGCAGCAACCGAATCCCCCACAAACCCATCTTCCCCCAAGCGTCACATCAGTGATCGACAAAACACGCACTTGAGGGACAGAGAAAAATCTGGCTGAGCCAGCGAGCCACGCTCGCTCCATCGTTATTGATCGCCAATGACCAAGATTTGTCGACATCGACCAATTCGGACGACATACCAGAGTCTCCGAATTTCATTGCACGACAGATTAATTGAGTATCCTGACCAAACAACGGGATTGATCGGCTGGTAATCCGCAAGTCCGAGGCTCGAGCCCCGGTTGCGGCACAACAGCACTGTATGACTTCGTCCGCGTCACTTCCGCCGCAGCTGCTGAGCCATCCGGCGATCGTCCTCTGCGAACCTACGATGCCGAGCCGCGTAGTCCCGGAAATCCTCGCGACCGTTGAGTTCTGCTGCGTCTTCGAATGTCGCGGCGGTTTGGTCCTGACTGTCTGCGGATCGGCTGAAGCCCTCGGCAGCGCGGTCCAGGCTATCGGTTGCAGATCGGAGTGCTGCCTCCGCTTTTCGGCGCGCCCGCTCGGCTCGTCGTTCGGCAAGCAAGATTGGCTCTGCGGGCCGCAGGTGCCGGCCCTGTTCGGCCTTGGGCTGCGTTCTGTGTCGGTCATGAGCGCGTCCTTCCGCGTCAACCCCGCAGGATTGGCTGCGCGGGCGCAGCCCAAACCCAGTTCGCAGAGCCGACAGGAGCTGATCGGATGAATCGGTGAACTAGAACGTCACATCGGTTTCCGCGTGGCCGATTTCCTGTGGCTGCTTGCCACTGGCGTCGTGGCAGGACACCACCGCGTGGTAGGTGGCTCCCAAGCTCAAACCGTTGAACGTGAGGTCGGTGCTGCCGTTAGCCGGCACCGTGAAATCCCGATGGGTACTGGACGGTGATGCGTCATAGGTGCACGTGGCCTTCAGCGCCGACGAGTTCGTCACCGTCGCAGTGATACTCGTGAACGAGGGTGGGCCGAAGGACATCTTGATCGCGTCGGTCACGGGAGCCGGTTGGTCGGGCGCCAGCTCATTCGGTCCCTGCCCCGACGATCCTCCCGGCGGCGCCGGTGCATCCACCGGTTTCGGTGCCGGACCCACCTTGTCCGGCGCAGGCTCGGGCAGGCAAATGAACGACTCAGACGAGTCCCACTTTTGTTTTCCGTCGTTGTACGGGAAACTGCCGTGTGCCCGGCCATCGAAGGCGATAGTGCCTGTGAGATTGAAGGAACTGTAGCCCTCCCGGGTCACCGTCATGGTGACCAAACTGCCCGTGACTTTGCCGGTCACCGACCCATTCATGTCGCCGCCCTGGGGATAGCGGGTCACAGCCGTTGTATCGACAGTGGGGCTTGGAAGGTTGAGCGAAAACTCGGTCTTGGTGCCCGGGGCGGAGTCTGGGTAAAGAATCGTCATCGGCCCTCCGGGAAATTGATAGCCCGCAGAACAGGGCTCTGCAAGCGGTAGCGGTACAACCGGGTGCGCCTGCGCGACCGCGGGCATGCCGAGTGCCCCGGTCGCGACTATCGCGGTGGCGGCGGCGACTGTCGCCGGTAGCTGCGTCATGGTCATCTCTGCCCTTCCAGTTGCGACTGTGCTCGTGGCTCGGGGAACGATCGCGGGCTACGTCAGCCGCGATTTATCCTCACGCAAACACATTAGGTACAGATATTTCACAGAAAAATAGGGTGTTTCCCTATGAATTCGCGTCTACAGCTACGCGCCTGGAGAGCTGAGAGCGGAGCATCGTGGGTCACCCGCCGACATGTCCCGCGGCTGGGCCTAAGGGAGCCTCGGCGTCCGGCCCCGGATCGCCCCACCTGCGCCGGATGAGGCCCCAGGGATCGGCATACTGGCCGGGCGCCTTGTAGTACGGGGCTACCCTCCGCGCGAGGCCAGTGAACGCCGGGGCGATCACGCGCAGCGGATACCGCTTCCAGCCCATCCTGGCGCGAATCTCCTCGGAGGCGTCCGACGGGGAATGCCGCTGGAACGACAGCACCTGCTGGGAGCGTGTGGTGTCCATCCAGTGCAGGGGATACCAGTCGCCATCACTGTCGGGGTTTCCCGGACGGCCGGGGAACAGAAGAGCACCCATTCCGGTCGCCTCCATATTGTCGCGTCCCACGTCGCCCTGGAGTCGCATATGCGAATCGTCGCCGCCGATAAGGAATATCTCCCGCACGGCATTGGTCGTGACTGCGGCCGAGAACGCCGCGGCGACATCGCGGGCATCGACGGTGTGACACCTGTTGTCCTGAGGCATCAGCGCCCCGAAATAGAGCGCATCGAAGTTGCCGTAGTCGACCAGCGGCTCGAGGGTGGTGACGCCGCCAAGCCGAAGGATTGACCACTCCAAATCCGATGAGCGGACAATGTTTTCGGCCAAGATCTTGTGGCAGCTGTACACGTCCGACGCCAACAGCGGGGTATCGGTGGTGACCAAGTCATCGCTGCGGTGCGGGTTTCGGCTGCCGTAAACCGCCATGCTCGAGGCGTGCACGAAGCGTGGCGGCGACGGCTGCGCCTGCGCGGCGGCCACAAGCGTGGCAGTCGCGTCGACGTTCACCGCTCGGGCCAGAGCTCGGTTGGCATAACAGAGCGGAGGGATGACCGCTGCCAGATGGACAATCGCCGACGGCGTGACCTCGGCGATAAGCGCATTGACCTGATCCGGCTTCGTCAGATCCACCGACCGCACGTCCACGCCGGCAGGCAGAGCCGGCTTCGTCGCGCGGTGCGCCGTGGCGATGACCTTGAAGCCGTCCGAAACGAGTCTCTGCACCACGGGCCTGCCTACTAACCCGTATGCGCCTGTGACCAGAACAGAATCCCGAGCGGCCATGATGCGCTCCTTTGCGCGAGCCGGATACCGATCGGGAATCTAGCCGACGATGACCTTCCACCTGCTCGTATTGACCGAACAGCTAGTCGCCCTTCTTGTTGCCGTTGCCGTGGCCTTTCTTCTTGCCAGGAGGGCCTTCGTCGATCGGCGAAGGCGGCGGGGGCGGTGGCGGTGGCGGTAACGCCGAAGGCGTCGGCGGGGGCAGTGACGTGCTGGTGGTCGCGGGCTTGGGCGCCGGCGACTGCGGCGACTCGAACACGATCAGGACGACCGCAAGGACGATCGCGAGAAGCACCGCCCCGAGCACAACCAGCTTGCGACGCCGACTGGGCGGGACAGGCGCGACGACCGCCATCGTGGCGGGCGGCGGCAGCGGCTCGGCCAGCACTCGAGTCGCCGGTCGGGCCGAAAGCGGTTGCGGCGCACCGGACAACGCAGCCCGCATCGCCTCAGCGCTGGGAAAGTGCCACTGCGGATCGCCGGCCATCGCTCGCTCGACCGTCGCGGCGAGCTCCGGATCCACATCGGGGCGCAGCATCCGCAGCGGCGGCGGCACGTCCTCGGTGATCGCGCGCGCCAGGGCGACCATGTTCTCCTGCGGGAACGGTTTGCGACCGGACAGCGCCTCGTAACCGACCGCGCCGACGGCATACAGGTCGTCGGCGACGGTCGCGGGCCGACCCGCTATCCGGTCGGCACTGAGGTAGGCCATCGTCCCGACTATCTGTCCCGTCATCGTGGCAGGCGCCCCAGCGCTTTTCGCGATGCCGAAGTCCGCGACCTTCACATCGCCAGACGCGGTGAACAAGATGTTGGCGGGCTTGATGTCCCGGTGCAGGACGCCAGCGGCGTGCGCCGCAGCGAGCGCCGACAGCAAGTCGTCGACAATCCAGCGCACCCGGTCCTGCGGCAGCGGGCCGCGCATCAGCTCGTCGGCCAGCGTCCGCCCCGACAGCCGCTCCATCACGATGTACGGCGTTCCGCCGGCCTCGCCGCTGTCGTGCACGGCCACGATGTGGGGGTGATTCAGCCCTGCGGCCGCGCGGGCCTCGGTCTCGAAGCGCGCACGGTTGTCGGGCTGCACACTGAACGCCGGATGCAGCAGCTTGACCGCGACGGGTCGATCCAATCGGGTGTCCCAGCCGTCGCGAACTTCGGCCATCCCACCGCGGCCCAGAATCCCCCGCAATTCGTACCGGCCGCCAAGAACTTCTGGCGCCTGCATGGTTCAACGCTAACGTGTCGGCCCAGCTCGTGGCCGATGGGTACCATCGTGACGCGCTCTACCAGCAAGTTCCCAGCTGCGTTCCGGCATCGAACGCACGGCCGGGCCACCACGGCGCCGCTACGATTCGTCCAATGCCCCAGCACGACGCTGTTGAGATCACCGTCGGCGCGAATCCCGAGCGTCTGGTGACCTTTGAGAATCGGCTGTACGTAGCCGTCCAGAGCACGCCGCAGGTCAAGATCATCGACACCAACAGCAACACCCTCACCGGTGCCATCGACGTGGGCGGCGCGCCGTGGTGGATGGCGTTCGTCGACATCGGCACCACCGCGGCCCCCGACCCGAAACTCTTTGTGCGCGATGGCAACGACTCCGGCATCACGGTGCTGAACCTGGCGTTGCTTGACGTGCCTTCGACGCATATCGACGCCGACCCGATGGGCGGTGTACCGGTCTCCGGCGGAGAGATGGCCGCCGCCCACCGCAGCGCTGGCGTCTACCTGCTCGACCAGTTCAACACCAGGCTGCAGGTGCTCGACGGGCAGACCAGCCAGGTGGTCGAACAGATCGAGTTGGGGCATACGCAACGTCGACTCGCGGTATCCGCCGACGGATCCCGGGTGTACGTCACGCACACGGAGGACTCGTTGATCTCCGTCATAGATCCCACCGTCTTCCCGGCGGCGATAACGAGATGGCATGTGCCAACGCATCCGTTCGATGTCACCGTGACCCCGCGCGGGGATCGGTTGTACGTCACCTATTTCGTCGCCGAGGACGCCGGCCTGTTGCAGGTCATCGATTCCGCTACCGGGCAGGCGAGCTCGGTCGATGTCGGCGCCGCCCCCTCCGCCGTGGTCGGCGATGACTCCCGCGCGTACGTGAGCAGCGCCGATGATCACCGGATCGACGTCGTCGACACCACGACAATCCCGCCACGGCTCATCGAGCAAATTCCCGTCAACGGGAGCCCTTCGTATCTCGCGTTCAATGCCGACGGATCGACGCTGTACGCCGGAAACTTCACTGACCCCACTGTGACCGCAATCAGTCTGCGGCCGTGACGGCGGAGCCACTCCCAGGCGCAGATCGACCGATCTGAGTACCATCGTGTCGATGCTCTACCAGCGAGTTCACCAGCCGTTCTGGCGGCGCCACCCACTGGCGTCCTGCGCCGCGGCCGTGGCCGCGATCTGGCTCTGGTGGAGCGGTTCACATCTTTTGGTCGCCGTCACCGGCTGCGTCTGGCTGGCCATCCTCATCCGCAGGCGGGCACGCGCCAACGCGCTACGCGATGCGGGTCTTCGGGCCCGCGCCGAATACGAGCACCGGCTGAACCTCTCCGGCGATCCGCGCGGGATCTACGGACGCTATCCGCCGGTGCAACCGGGCTGGTTCCCGGATCCGCAAAACCGTTGCCAGTTGCGCTATTTCGACGGCGGCGTGTGGACCGGCTACACGGCTGCCACAGGGCAGTAGTGCCGTCCGTCGCCGCGATGACCGACCGGCGGCAGGTTGCGCGCAGGCGTCTCGACCAGCGGCGAGTTTGAGGGGATCCTGCCGGTCGCGCGGTCGAACGCGCTGCGCTTACGCGGGTGCATCATCGCGCGCTTTGGCGTCAGCCTGGTGACCAGATGAACCAGATTCCCACACCGGCGGTGCAGCCACTCCTGACGAGCTGACCAGGTATAGCCCATCAGCTCGCGCACGGGCGGGTCGTAGAGGCCGACGGTGACGAACAACAGAAACCGTTCCATCACCTTCAGGTTCAGCCGCCACAGCGGATCCGGGATCCACTGCAGCGACGGATGCTTGGTCATGGTGGACAGATCGAGTACCTCACGCGCCGCATAGTTGTTCTCCAACACGTTGTGGCACATGTGATCCCAATACTCCTGGAATTCCTCCCACGACTTGGGCACCGGCCGCATGCTCATTCCGTACATGCGGTACCAGGTGATGTGCTCGTCGAAGAGTTGGCGCTTCTGGTCTTCGGTCAGTCCGCCCCTGAACCGCTCGGCGGCCAGCAGTACGGACTTGAAGAAGGTGGCGTGGGCCCAATAGAAGACGTCCGGGTTCAGCGCGCTGTATCGCCGCCCCTGCTCGTCGACACCCTTGATGCCGATGTGGTAGTCGCGGACCTGGGCGCCGGTCTTGGAGGCGCGGTCGCCGTCGAACACCACACCGCCGATCGGATACACCGACCGGTACAGCCGCGGCATCCGCTCCATGAAGAAGATCGAGTGATCCTTCACGGCCGCACCCAGTTGCGGGTGCATGTTCTGCATCGAGCCGGCCCACGAGCCCTGCAGCATCCCGGTCCACTGGCCGAAGTACTTCCAGGTGAGCGAGTCCGGGCCGAGCGGCTGCGGCAGGGCGTCATATCCGCCGCCGGACACCGGGCAGCCGGCATCCGCAGGTGTAGCACTGCTGGTCAGTGGGCATGCCTCAGACGTATCTTGAGTCACTGGTGCGCTTCCGATCGGCGTCAGACGACATTCTGACTACGTGCGTTGTCACCACGAGTGTAGGAGTGATGTGGCTGCGGGTCAACGACGGGGTAGATGGTCGGGCGTTCCGCTCGAAGACCGTCAGGCGCTGCGCCGCGACGAGTTGATCGCCGCGGGCGTCGACCTGTTGGGTGGCGAGGCAGGGCCGGCGCTGACCGTGCGAGCGGTGTGCAGGGCCGCGGGACTCACCGAACGCTACTTCTACGAAAGCTTCTCCGACCGCGACGAATTCGTGCGGGCCGTCTACGACGACGTCTGCGCGCGGGCGATGTCCACGCTGTCGTCGTCGACCACCGCGCAGGACGCCGTCGAGCGGTTCGTCGCGCTGATGGTCGACGACCCGACGCGCGGGCGGGTGCTCCTGCTGGCGCCGACCGTCGAGCCGGTGCTGACGCGGTCGGGTGCGAGCTGGATGCCGAGCTTCATCGAACTGCTACAGCGCAAGGTCGCCCGCATCACCGGAATCACCGACTCGGCCGTGCAGGCGATGGCGGCCACCGGCCTGCTCGGCGCGCTGACCGCACTCTTCATCGCCTACTTGGACGGCCGCCTGACCGCCACCCGTCAGCAGTTCATCGACCACTGCGTCGACATGGTGCTCAACAGGGTGTCGACCTACTGAGGCTCACTCGCCTGCGACCTGACCGGGCACGCCCGGCACTTCGCCAACGTCGGCCAGCTCGGCTTCCTCACTCTGTGCCGCCGCCGCCGCCTGCTCCTCGCCCTTGGCCTGGAACTCCCGGCTGGCGACGCTGCCCATCGACGCTCCCGGCGTCGTGGCGGTCGCCGCACCGCGGTTGCAGTTCAGCGTCAGTAGGACCTCGCCCTCGTCGCCGCCGAAGTACACATCGTCCGGAATGCCGCCGCGCCGACGGCCGAAATGATGATCTTCACCTGAGCGAGCGTGACAAACGCTCGCTGTGAAATCGCGAAGAGAAGGTCAGGTGGGCGTTAACTACCCGGTCGGGATCTGGCTGCCGGCTTCGCCGGGAACCGCGCCGGCATCTGTGAGCTCGCCTGCCTGGCTCTGGTCCTGTGCCGCCTGCTCCTCGGCCTTCGCCTGGAACGCCCGGCCCTCCGGGCTGGCCATCGAGGCACCCGGCGTGGTGGCCGTCGCGGCTCCGCGGTTGCAGTTCAGCGTCAGCAGCACCTCATCGGAGACGGCCTCGAACGAGCCGCCGTTGTCATGGATGAAGGGCGAGTCGCTAGCGCCGGTGACAAGGCAGTCGCCCATCGCGTCCTGGCGGTCGCCGACGGTCACCTCGATCTTGGCCGTACCGCCGCCATCTTCGATTTGCGAGACGGCGTCGCTGTACGTCATTCCCACCACATCGGGTGCCGCCGCAGCTGTGCCAGCCCCGAACAGCCCCATCGCAAACGCTGCCGCGCCGATGGTGCTGGCCGAAATGATGATCTTCTTCACATGCCCACCTATGTCCAAGGTCTACGGTTGTCCAGGAGTTCTGCTTGTGAACTGCCTGGACGAACCATACCGTCGAGCGGCCCGGCCCGCGAGCAGTACGGCCGTGTACGCCAAACGAATTAGCAGGCTGCGCCTCGCGCGAGAATCGTTACCAATTCAGCGCCGCGACACCCGGCGGCCCAACTTGATGTCACCGGTGTACACAGATATTCTGACTGCAACCAACAGGTACAGATAAATGGAGGGCCCGTGTCGAAAGACCTGACCGACGTACAGCTCTTGCAGGAGCTCGAGCCCGTGGTCGAGAAGAACCTCAACCGGCACCTGTCGATGCGCAAGGACTGGAACCCGCACGACTACATCCCGTGGTCGGACGGCAAGAACTATTACGCACTGGGTGGCCAAGATTGGGAGCCCGGACAGTCGCAGCTCTCCGAGGTCGCCCAGACGGCGATGGTGCAGAACCTGCTGACCGAGGACAATTTGCCGTCCTACCACCGCGAGATCGCGATGAACTTCGGCATGGACGGCCCATGGGGCCAGTGGGTCAACCGATGGACCGCCGAGGAGAACCGGCACGGCATCGCGCTGCGCGACTACCTGGTTGTCACCCGCGCCATCGATCCTGTCGCGCTGGAGACGCTTCGTCTCGAGCAGGTGACCCGCGGCTTCAGCCCGGGCCAGAACCAACAGGGCGACCTGTTCGCCGAGAGCCTGTTCGACTCCGTCATCTATGTGACGTTCCAGGAACTGGCCACCCGCGTCTCGCACCGCAACACCGGCAAGGCGTGCGAGGAGACGATCGCCGATCAACTGCTGCAACGGGTTTCGGCAGACGAGAACCTGCACATGATCTTCTACCGCGATGTCAGCGAGGCCGGCTTCGACATCGCGCCGGATCAGGCGATGCACTCGCTGCACCGCGTACTGCGCAACTTCAAGATGCCCGGCTTCACCGTTCCGGAGTTCCGGCGCAAGGCCGTGATCATCGCCGTCGGCGGTGTGTACGACCCGCGGATCCACCTCGACGACGTCGTCATGCCGGTGTTGAAGAAGTGGCGCATCTTCGAGCGCGAGGACTTCAGCGGCGAGGCCGCACGGATGCGTGACGACCTCGGGCTGCTCATCAATGAGCTCGAGGAGGCGTCGGAAAAGTTCGAGGTCGCCAAGCAGAAGCGCCTGGAGCGCGAGGCCAAAAGGGCCGAGAAGCTTGCCGCCAAGAAGGTTCTCGCGACATCGCAGTCCTGACCGACTCCCGCGCTCAGCTGCGGATCGGGCCGATCGCGCTCGCCAGCCCAGTGGTGCTGGCACCGATGGCCGGCGTGACGAACGTTGCCTTCCGCACCCTGTGCCGCGAACTCGAACTCGCCCGGGCCGGCACGGTCAGCGGGTTGTACGTGTGCGAGATGGTGACGGCCCGTGCGCTCGTCGAGCGCCATCCCGTCACGATGCACATGACGACTTTCGGGCCTACCGAGACGCCGCGGTCGCTGCAGCTCTACGCAGTCGACCCCGAGAACACCTATACCGCGGCGAAGATGATCGCCGACGAGGGCATGGCCGACCACATCGACATGAACTTCGGCTGCCCGGTGCCCAAGGTGACCAGGCGCGGCGGTGGCGCCGCGCTGCCGTTCAAGCGCAGGCTGTTCGGCAAGATCGTGGCCGCGGCGGTGCGGGCGACCGAGTGGTCGGATATCCCGGTAACGGTGAAATTCCGGATCGGCATCGACGATGCCCATCACACGCACCTGGATGCGGGCCGCATCGCCGCCGAGGAAGGCGCCGCGGCCGTCGCACTGCACGCGCGCACGGCGGCGCAACGCTACGCCGGAGCGGCCGATTGGGAGCAGATCGGACAGCTGAAATCCCACGTCAAAGACGTTCCGGTGCTTGGCAACGGCGATATCTTCGAGGCCGAGGATGCGTTGGCCATGATGGCCACCACCGGCTGCGACGGCGTCGTCATCGGCCGTGGCTGCCTGGGTCGGCCATGGTTGTTCGCGGAGCTTTCCGACGCCTTTGCGGGCCGGGAGGGTGTGAAACCGCCCACACTGGGCGAGGTCGCGACAATCGTCCGCAGGCACGGCGAGTTGCTGACCGACCACTTCGGCGAAGACAAAGGCATGCGCGATATTCGCAAGCACATCGCCTGGTACCTGCACGGCTTCCCTGCCGGAGCCGACATTCGCCGGGCATTGGCGCTGGTCAAGACCCTGGACGAGCTCGATGCCCTGCTCGAAAAGCTGGATCCCGACGTCCCGTTCCCGGCGGCTGCGACCGGTCCTCGGGGCCGTCAGGGCTCACCTGCGTCGGTGTCGCTGCCGGAGGGCTGGCTGGCCGATCCGGACGATTGCACGGTGCCTACCGGCGCCGATGTGATGCATTCCGGTGGGTGAACCGAGACCATCTCGACATTACGTCTCTCAGGATCTCTCAGTACGATATGAATCTCGTCGTGAGCGGCCCCAGTCGCGGGGCCATGGGAATTGCCGCTACAAACAGGGTGGTGGCAGCGCAGCGATTCACACGCGCCGACGCGCACGCTGCCGACAGGGTCGGAGGCCGGTAGGGACATGGGTGACGGCGATAACGCCACTCCTGACCGCCCGCGTGCGTCAGACCTCAACGGCGCCCCCCAGTGGCTTACCCGAAGTCCGCGGCCTTCACGCGCTGCCGCGCCGTGGGAGCGCAACGCTGGTCTCGATCCGGACGCCGACGGGTCTTCACCGCCGACCGGCAACCACACCGACGGCGTCGCCGTCGCCGATCTGATCGCCAAGATCACCGGGTCCGTACCTGCGAATCTCTCGGGCCAGCACGCCGCACCCGAGCCGGAGCCACCACTGCCGCCACCGCCGCCACCGAGGCGACAGCCGCCGAGGCAGCCCCACCAACTTCGGTCCGCGCCGCCGCCTCCGCCGCGGCAGGTGGACCTGTCCGACCCGGACACCGAGGTCATCCCCCCGATTTCCTACGCCGACGAGCTTCCCGACCTTGCCGCGTTGCGGCGCGCACGCGCCGAGCGCATCGGGCCGAAGCGGGTGGGCGAGCCCGCCGCCGAGCCCATCGCTCCACCGAAGAAGCCCAAGACACGACGCCGCGTGATGTTGGCGGGGCGGTCGCTGGCGGCGCTGTTCGCGGTGCTGGCACTCGCGATGACCGGTGGCGCCTGGCAGTGGCAGTCCCAGAAGAACAACATGCTGAACCGGATCTCGGCGCTGGACCCGAACTCGCGCGACATCGTCGACCCCAATGCGCAGTACGGCGACGAGAACTTCCTCATCGTGGGCGTCGATAGCCGCTACGGTCAGAACGCCGACATGGGCGCCGGTAACAGCGAGGACGCAGGCGGTACGCGCTCCGACACCATCATGCTCGTCAACATCCCGGCCAACCGCGAACGCGTTGTCGCAGTGTCGTTTCCGCGTGACCTGAACATCGAGCCCATGAAGTGCGAGCCGTGGAACCCCGAGACCCGCGAATACGGCCCGCTGTATGACGACCAGACCGGCCAGTACGGCCCCGACGAGGTTTACACGGAGACGAAGCTGAACTCCGCCTACGCATTCGGCGGCCCCAAGTGTCTGGTCAAGGTGATCCAGAAACTGTCGGGTCTGTCCATCAACCGGTTCATGGCCGTCGACTTCTCCGGATTCTCCAAGATGGTCGACGCGCTCGGCGGTGTCGAGGTCTGCAGCACCACTCCGCTGGAGGACTACGAAATCGGCACGGTGCTGCCCAACGCGGGCCGCCAGATGATCGATGGACACACCGCCCTGCAGTACGTGCGTGCCCGCCAGGTGACCACCGAGACCAACGGTGACTACGGCCGGATCAAGCGCCAGCAGCTGTTCCTGTCGTCGCTGTTGCGTTCGATGATCTCCAAGGAAGTCTTCTTCTCGCTCAACAAGCTGAACAACGTCGTCAACCAGTTCATCAACGACAGCTTCGTCGACAACATCAAGACCAAGGACCTGGTGAACCTCGGCCAGTCGGTGCAGGGCATCGCCGCCGGACGCATCACCTTCATCACCGTGCCCACGACCGGATACATGGACGAGTGGGGCAACGAGCATCTGCGCGAGGACGACACCCGCGCCATCTTCGACGCGATCATCAACGACGACCCGCTGCCCGAAGAGAAGAACGCCGACAACACTCCGGTCCCCGGCGCACCCGAGTCGATGAAGAACAACGCAGCGGAGTCGACGAGCGAAACACCAACGCCCGCACCGGCACCCGATGCAGGCGAGGTGGTCGACGCCGTCACCACCGACCCCACGTCGGTGACCGTGCAGGTGTCGAATTCGACGGGCCAGGACGGCCTTGGGGCCACCGCCGCCACCGAACTGCAGCAGCACGGCTTCAATGTCGAAACCCCCGACGCCTATCCGAGTTCGCTTTCCAAGACCACGGTCTTCTTCTCGCCGGGCAATGAAGAGGCCGCGGCTACGGTCGCATCGGCGTTCGCCGACCCGACCATCGAGCGCGTCACCGGGAAGGGCAAGACCGTGCAGGTCGTGCTCGGCTCGGACTTCAATTCGGTGATCCCGCCGAAGGCCAGCGGATCATCGGTGCAGGTACACGTCCTTCATGGCGACTCGAGCACCCCGACGCAGCTGCCTGCGGACCTGTCCGTCACCAACGCCGCCGATACCACCTGCGGGTAATCGCCGTCATTAGCGGTGCTGGCGCCGTGTTGCCGAGGGGCATTCACCTTTCGTTCACCGTGGACATCGTGCCGTTTCACCGGATTTGCCCTTAGGCTGGGCTTATGCGAACCGCGTACCACGAGCAACTAGACGCCCTGGCCAACCAGCTGGGCGAAATGTGCGGGCTGGCAGGCGTTGCAATGGAGCGGGCTACCCAGGCGCTGCTGCAGGCCGACCTGATGCTTGCCGAGCAGGTGATCACCGACCATGAGCAGATCGCCGCGATGAGTAGCAAGGCCGAGGAACAGGCGTTCGTCCTGCTTGCTCTGCAGGCGCCGGTGGCGGGTGATCTGCGGGCGATCGTCAGCTCGATCCAGATCGTCGCCGACGTCGACCGGATGGGGGCCCTCGCGCTGCACGTCGCCAAGATCGCCCGTCGCCGCCACCCGCAGCACGCCCTACCCGAAGAGGTCAACGGCTACTTCGCCGAAATGGGCCGCGTCGCAGTCGAACTGGGCAACAGTGCCCAGGAAGTTCTGCTGACCCACGATCCGGAGAAGGCCGCCCGCATCAGCGAGGAAGACGACGCGATGGACGACCTGCACCGTCACCTCTTCACCGTGCTGATGGACAAGGAATGGAAGCACGGTGTGACCGCCGCCGTCGACGTGACGTTGCTGAGCCGCTTCTACGAACGGTTCGCCGACCACGCGGTCGAGGTGGCCCGCCGGGTCATCTTCCAGGCCACCGGCCAGTTCCCGGACGAAGAGGAACTCGCGGCGCGCTAGCCGCTTGGCACCCGGGTTACGGACGGAGCACGATCTTTCCGCGGGTGTGCCGCTGTTCCAGCGTGCGGTACGCCATTCGCACGTCGTCGAGCGCGTACACCTCGGCGATCGGCACGTCGAGTTTGCCGTCGGCGATGAGCGCCGCAAGCTCTGCGAGCACACCGGCGTTGTTGGCGTCGGCGTTGCCCGCCGTCTTCACCTTGAACTGCTCGGCGGCCGCGAAGTCGATGATGGTGTCCACTCGGTCGGGTGCCACACCCAATTCGTCAATCGCCAGTTCGACATACCCTCCGCCGAAGAAGTCGAGGAACGCGTCGATCCGGCCGGACGGCGACGCAGCGCGCAGTCGCGCCGCGAGGTCGTCCCCGTAGTTGACCGGGATCACATTGTGCGCGCGCAGCCACTCGCCGTTCGACGGGCCGGCGATGCCCAGCACCGTGGCACCGGCGTCGCTCGCGAGTTGCACCGCGATGGTGCCGACTCCGCCCGCCGCGCCCGCGACGGCCACCACGTCACCCCGCGACAGCCCGACGGCGCGGACCGCGGCGTAGGCGGTTTTGCCGGCGACGTTCAGCGCGCCTGCAACGTCCCACGAGACCTCAGCAGGCTTGGCCGTCAGATTCTCAGCGGGCACGACGACGTACTCGGCGTGGCTCCCCCGGTTGTCGGTGAAGCCGATCACCTCGTCGCCTTCCGCGAAGTCGTCGACGCCGGAGCCCGTTTCGGCCACCACGCCCGCGAAGTCGCTGCCCTGCCCGGACGGGAACGTCGCGGGCCACTGCGCATGCATGAAGCCGTTGCGAATGGCGGCCTCGCCGGGATTGATGCCGGCGGCCTTGACCTCGACAAGCACCTCGCCATTACCGGGCCTCGGTCGAGCGACGTCTCGCACTTCGAGCACGTCGACGTCGCCGTACTGATCGAATTGCACTGCCTTGCTCATGCGAGTTATGACCCCTCGGGCAGTGGAGCTATTCCCCGAACGCGATCCGAACGCCGACTTTCCGAGCGGCCATGACGTCGCGCAGCACCTTCACCAGCACTTCCAGCTCCGAATTGGAGTAGCGCGAAAGAAGTCGCGCATGCCGCGGGCCATCTCGTCGTGCATCTCGCGGTGTGCCTCCGTGACGAGCTGTCCGTCGGCTGTGAGCGTGAGCTCGATTTCCTTGCGGTTGCCCGGGATTGGCGAACGGGACACCAAGCCGGCCTCGACGAGGCGCTGCACGTGCTTTGAGACGGTGCCCTTCAGCTGCCCCGACTTCGACGCGAGGCCGACGAGGCTGACGGGCCCGTCGGCGATACCGGCCATCAGGTGCATCGACAGCGTGGGCAGCGAGCGAACGGCGGCCTCGAGCCGCGGCGGGCACCGCTGCGCCATGAAGTCTCGCTCGGCGTCGCCGTCCTCGTCGGCCTCGAACTTGTCCCCCACCGCACCGAGCAGGTCATTGATGTCGGTGATCAGCGCCGACTTGGTTTTCATGGAAACCATCTTGCCATCTCACTGTCGCCGACATAGATTGTTTCCCCAGAAACCATTTCTTGCGAAACGAAAGGCGCGTGACATGAAAGCAGCAGTCGTCACCGAATGGGGCGAGACGCCCGCGCTACACCGACTTCCCCGAGCCGCACCCACGCGACGGCGCCGTCGTCGCGACCGTCGAGGCCTCCGCGCTGACCAACCTGACCCGTGGGCTGGTTTCGGGAAAGCACTACGCCAGCAAGGAGATTCACGCTGCCAACCGTTCCCGGCGTCGACGGGGTGGCCCGGCTGGACGACGGGCGCCGTGTGTACACGGGTGCGCTCGCGCCGTACGGCATGATGGCCGAACGCACGCTGATCAGCCCGCAGGGCGCGCTCGACTGCCTGACGGCGTGGACGCCGTCGTCGCCGCCGCCATCCCGAACCCAGGGCTGTCGGCGTGGATGTCCCTCGAGCACGGCGCCGCGGTGCAACCGGGCGGCAATGTGCTGGTCCTCGGCGCCACCGGAGTGACCGGATCGATGGCCGTGCAGCTGGCCAAGTCGGTGTTCGAGGCGGGCCGGGTGGTGGCAGCCGGGCGCGATGTCGCGCGGCTGGACTGGTTGCAGACAGTCGGCGCCGATGACGCGATCGCGCTCGGCGACGACGACGTCCGGGCCCGCGTCGCGGCCATGCACGCCGAGCGGCCGTTCGACGCCGTCCTCGACTATCTGTGGGGCCAGCCCGCCGAACAGTGCTCGCCGCGCTCAGCGAGAGCCATCCGTCCGCGCACTACCACGCTGACCAGATTCGTCCAGATCGGCTCGATGGCCGGTCCGACGATGACGCTGCCCGCAGGCATCCTGCGCGGCAACGGCATCGTGCTGTCCGGCGTCGGTATCGGCAGCGTTCCACCCGAGGTGCTCGGCGAAGGCGCGCGGCGAGGCGCTGCCGCGGCTGTTCGACATGGTGGCGTCGGGCGAGCTGCAATTGCGCACGCTCGCAAGGCCTTTGACCGAAGTCGAAGAGGCGTGGACGGCCGCGGAGCCGTCCGGCACACGGGTGGTGCTGACTCCCTAGCCGAACCGGCCGGAGATGTAGTCCTCCGTCGCCTTCTGCGTGCGGGTTGGAGAAGATCTTCTCGGTGTCGTCGATCTCGATCAGCTTGCCCGGCTTGCCGGTCGCCTCGAGGTTGAAGAACGCGGTCTGGTCGCTCACCCGGGCGGCCTGCTGCATGTTGTGCGTGACGATCACGATCGTGTAGTCCTGCTTGAGCTCGGCGATCAGGTCCTCGATCGCCAGCGTCGAGATCGGGTCCAGCGCCGAGCACGGCTCGTCCATCAGCAGCACGTCGGGCTGCACCGCGATCGCGCGCGCGATGCACAGCCGCTGCTGCTGGCCGCCGGACAGGCCGCCGCCCGGCTTGTCCAGTCGGTCCTTGACCTCGTTCCACAGGTTCGCGCCCTTGAGGGACTTCTCCGCCACCTCGTCGAGGGTCTTCTTGCTGCGGACGCCCTGCAGCTTCAGCCCGGCCACCACATTGTCGCGAATCGACATGGTGGGGAACGGGTTCGGCCGCTGGAACACCATGCCGATGGTCTTGCGCACACCGACCGGGTCGACCCCGGCGCCGTAGACGTCCTCGCCGTCGAGCAGCACCGAGCCCTCGACGTGTGCACCGGGGATGACCTCGTGCATCCGGTTCAGCGTGCGCAGCACCGTCGACTTGCCGCAGCCCGACGGACCGATGAAGGCCGTGACGCTGCGCGGCGGAACCGACATCGACACGTCGGCAACGGCGTGGAACGACCCGTAGTAGATGTTGACGTCTTTGAGGTCGAGGCGCTTGGCCATCTGGGTTGACTCCTAAACCTTCTTGGGGGCGAAGAATTTGGCGATGAACCGCGCGCCGATGTTGAGCAACGCGATCAGCACGATCAGGGTGAGCGCGGCACCCCAAAGCCGATCCGTGGGAACCGGATTGGCACCTGCGCCCGCCGAGGTCTGGTCGTACATCATGCCCGGCAGCGATCCCATGAACCCGTTGAACATGTCGAAGTTGATCGCCTGCGCGTAGCCGACCAGGATCAGCAGCGGCGCCGTCTCGCCCATCACACGGGCGAGCGCGAGCAGGATGCCGGTGACGATGCCCGACAACGCCGTCGGAATCACGATGGCGGAGATGGTCTTCCACTTCGGCACGCCGAGTGCATAGCTCGCTTCGCGCAGGTCCATCGGGACGATGCGCAGCATCTCCTCGGTGGACGCGCACGATCACCGGGATCATCAACAGCACCAGCGCCAACGACACCGCGAATCCGGACCGCTGGAAGCCGAGTGTGGCGACCCACAGCGCGTAGATGAACAGCGCCGCGACGATCGACGGAACACCGGTGAGGATGTCCACCATGAAGGTGGTCACCTTGCCCAGCCGAGTGCCGCCGCCGTACTCCACCAGGTAGATGCCGACGAACACACCGATCGGGATCGAGATGATCGCACACACCAAGCCCTGCAACAGGGTTCCGATGATCGCGTGGTAGGCGCCGCCGCCCGCCTGGAAGGCGGTCATACCGGCCTGCGAGTTGAACCACCACGTGCTCCGACGTGACGACGCCGATGCCCTTGACGATCACGGTGTAGAGCACCCAGACCAACGGCACCAACGCGATCGCCACCGACAGGGTCACCAACACCGTCGCGACGTTGTTGGAGATCTTGCGGCGCAGGCTCAGCTTCTGGAAGGTCGGCGCCTTGACCGGCTGATCCAGTGTGGCCGTCATGACTTGCTCCTTCCGGCGACGGCCGCCCGCGCCAGCGAGTTGACGACGAACGTCAGGATGAACAGGACCAGGCCGGCCGCGATGTATGCGCCCGCCTTGTACTGGTCGTTGAATTCCGAAGCGGCAGCGGCGATCTTGCTCGCGAACGTGTAGCCGGCGTCGAACAGCGACCAGCCGAACGCCTGCTGCGTGCCGCGCAGGATGATCAGCAGCGCGATCGTCTCACCGAGCGCGCGGCCGAGGCCGAGCATCGCGCCGCTGATGTAGCCCGACAGCCCGAACGGCAGCACCGTTGTCTTCACGACCTCCCAGCGGGTCGCGCCCAGCGCCAGCGCCGCCTCGATCTGGCCGCGCGGCGTCTGGACGAACACCTCGCGCGTGACCGCGGTGATGATCGGCAGGATCATCACCGCCAGCACGATCCCGGCGGTGAAGATCGTGCCGCCGCCTGCGACCGACGCGTTGCCGGTCTGGAACAGGAAAAGCCAGCTCGAGGTTTGTGTTGAGCCACATGGCGAATGGCTTGATCGCCGGAGCCAGCACGTACAGGCCCCAGACGCCGTAGATGATCGAGGGCACGGCGGCCAGCAGGTCGACCATGTAGGCCAGCGGGCCGCCAACCCGGCGCGGCGCGTACTGCGTGAGGAAGATCGCGATCCCAAGCGCCACCGGCATGGCCAGTAGCAGCGCGAACACCGACACGAAAACGGTGACCTGCAGCAGGTCGAGGATGCCGAAGTGCATCGCCGACGTGTCGGTGGTGACCCAGTTGCCGCCGTAGAGGAAGAAGTTCTCCTCGTTGCGGGTCAGCGCCGGAACCGCGCGCCAGAGCAGGAACGCCCCGATCGCCGCGATGATGACGACGATCAGGACGCCGGATCCCTCCGCGAGGCCGCGGAAGATCCGGTCCCCGATCCGAACTTTGGCGTTCTTCGACGGGTCGGTGGAGATGTTCGGCGGGTCCGGGTGAGGCGCCGCCAACGCCTCACCCGATCCCGCGTCGGCCGGATTGTGCAGGCCGTGAGATTCCGTCACATCGAGCCTATCGGTCATCGCTTCCGGCACCCATCCTCACCGTATTCGAGCAGATGCGCTGACGTAACTACGCAATTGCGTCGACGGACTTCAGCAGTCGCTCCTTGAAGGCGTCGGGCAGCGGAACGTAGCCCGCCCCGGACAGATTGGCCTGACCCTGGTTGGCGGAGACCGTGAGGAACGACTTCACCGCCGCGGCGGTATCCGCGTCATAGCCCTTGGAGCAGACGATCTCGTAGGTCGCCAGCATCAGCGGGTAGACCCCGGCTTCCTTGGTCGCATACAGCGCGTTCAGGTCGAGCGCCAGGTCCTTGCCGTCGGCCTTGAACTTGGCGCTGTCGACTGCCTTCTGAGTCGACTCGTCGGTGAGCTCGACGGCCCCGCCTCCGCTGTCGATCTGGGCCAACTTCAAGCCGGCCTGCTGCGCGAAACCCTTCTCCACGTAACCGATTGCGCCGGGCGTGGCCTGGATCGCCTGCACCACACCGGCCGACTTCTGCGCGCCCTCACCGGCGCCGCCCTGGAATTCCTTGCCTGCACCCTTGGTCCAGGACTGCGGGGCGGCGGCGCCCAGGTACTTCTGGAAGTTGTCGGTGGTGCCCGACGAATCGGACCGGTAGATCGGCTTGATGTCGGCGTCGGGCAGGGTGGCGCCGCTGTTCAGCGCCGCGATGGCCGGGTCGTTCCACTTCTTGATCTGGCCCTGGAAGATCTTCGCCAGCACATCGCCGTTGACGACGAGCTTGTCGACTCCCTCGACGTTGAAGGCCATCCCGACCGGGCCGAACACCAGCGGAAGGTTCCACGCCGGGTTGCCGCCGCAACGGTCGGCGGCCTTCGCCACCTGATCGCCGCTGAGCGCCGAGTCGGAGCCGGCGAAGTCGACCTGCTTGGCGATGAACTGGTCAACACCTGCGCCCGAGCCGGTCGGGTTGTACGCGAGCGTCTTGCCCGAGCAGGTCTGCCCCCACACCTTGTTGAACTCCGCGATCGCGTTCTGCTGGGCCGTCGAACCCTCAGCGGTGACCGAGTTCTTGCCGCCGCAGTCTGCGGCCGCCGCCGAGTTGGTCCCCGACGCCGCACCGGAAGTCGGCGAGCTCGTTCCGGCGTTGTTGTCGCTGCCGCAGGCGGTCAGCGTCAGCGCGACGAGTGCCGTAGCGGACAGCGTCGTTCCGAGCGCCTTGCCAATGCTGTTGAGCTTCACTTAGTCCCACTTTCGTTTAAGGCTTCCGACTCCCCGGCAACGTATGCGGCTGCGGTGGACGCCCGAGGGATGGAAGGTAAACGAACGGTGAACAGGTTCGGCTAATTTCCAGCTAGCAGAGGCGTACGCGACGTCAGTGTTGGACACCTCGAAACCGAGGCGTCGATAGGTGTTCACCGCCGCCGAGTTATCTGCCTCGACGTAAAGCATCACCGTGTGCCTGGGAGTTTCCTGAAAGCCGCTCGGCGAGGTGATGCGAGGCCCGACAAGGGTCAGTGTCGCACCTATGCCACGACCCTGCGCGGAGGGGTCGACGCCGACCACATACACCTCGCCGAGACCGTCGTTGTGGACCTTGGTCCAGTGGAACCCCAGCAGCTCGCCGGTCTGCTCGTCGAACGCCATGAACAAGCCGTCGGCGTCGAACCAGGGCTCGTCGAGGCGCACGGCGATGTCGGCGGCCGTCCAGCCGCCCTGCTCGGGGTGCCAGGCGAAGGCGGCGTTGTTGACCCGCAGCAGCTCGGCGTCGTCGTCAGGACCGCGGTAGGTGTCGATGCGGACACCCGCGGGGATTGCCACCGGTGGCAGATCGGCTAGCGGCCTCCGCATCTGGAGCAGCTCGCGCGCCGCCGTCAGCCCGAGTGCCTTCGCCGTCGCCCGCGCAGGCTCGAGGTCGCCGTGCGCCCAGATCCGGGTACCGCCGCCGCCCTCGGCCAACGCGGCGCGCGCCATCGACGACCCGATGCCGCGCCTGCGCCACTGCGGGTGCACGACGAGTTCGGCCATCGCCGGGTCTTCCTCGGTCGCGGGGGCGAGATCGAGATAGCCGACGATCGCGTCGCCGTCGAGCGCAAGCAGATGCCGCGTGCGATCGTGTGAAAGTTCGCGCAGCACTTGGTCACCGACGGGCGCAATACCGTCGGCCTCCCGCGCCGCGACGATCAACTCACGGATCGTGCGCTGGTCCTCGTCGCTGAGGCCGGTACGCCAGACGGTCGACGTCACTGACGCGAACGGGTCGGCCAGCTCTTCGGGCAGGCCGACGGGGCCGTCGTAGAGGGCCGGATCGTCGATGTCGTCGGGCAGGTCAGCCCCCGCCGCCTGCGGGCGGCCGCGAGCGGGTCGCACCGCCTTGTAGCCGACGTTGCGGACCGTGCCGATCAACGATTCGTATTCGGTGCCGAGCTTGGCGCGCAGTCGCCGGACGTGAACGTCGACAGTGCGTGTGCCGCCGAAGAAGTCGTAGCCCCACACCTCTTGCAGCAGCTGGGCGCGGGTGAACACCCGGCCCGCGTGCTGGGCCAGATACTTCAGCAGCTCGAATTCCTTGTAGGTCAGGTCGAGGGGCCGTCCGCGCAGCCGGGCGGTGTAGGTGCCCTCGTCGATGACGAGCTCGCCGAGGCTGACCTTGCCCGCATTCTCCTGGTTCGCCGCGCCTCCGCGACGGCCAACGAGCAGTCGCAGCCGCGCGTCGATCTCGGCGGGCCCGGTGCCGGGCAGCAGAATTTCGTCGAGCCCCCACTCCACGTTGACCGCGACCAGACCGCCCTCGTTCACCACGGCCACCACGGGAACCGAAGTCCCGGTGGTACCCAGCAGCCGGCACAGCCCGCGCGCGGCGGCCAGATCGGTGCGGGCGTCGACGATCGCCACATCGGCACTGCCTGCCTCCAGCAACGAGGACACCTCGGTGGGGGCGGTTCGAACATGGTGGGCCAGCAGCGACAACGAGGGCAGCACCGACTCCGGATGCGGGTCGGCCGTTAATAGCAATAAATCCACGGGCCCCTCCAGCGCGCAGGTCAGATATATGCGGACAGCGCTGTCCGGGATACCTCCCAGATCCTTGGCCGACATCTGGCCGTTACCGGTGCCCTAACGATAACCCGTCACCTGCTGATTAGCCGCTCCGAGCGGGGCGAGACGGCTCGAGTGGGACAGAATATGCGGGTGCGCAAGCTGCTGATCGGGTTGATAGCGGCCGTCGTGGTGGTGGCCGTCGCCGCGGTCGGTGCTGACTTCGGCGCCGCTATCTACGCCGAATACCGCCTGGCCAGAGCGGTCCGCACCGAAGCACGGCTTACGTTCGACCCGTGGGTCGGGATCATCGGTTTCCCGTTCATCTCACAGGCGAGAAACCGGCACTACGACCAGATCGAAATCCGCGCGAATGGCGTTGGTCACTCCGTGGTCGGCAAAGCGTCCTACGAGGCCACGTTGTACGACGTCGACCTGCCTGCCTCGTCATGGCTGATCGATACGAAGACCCCGCTGAAGGTGCGCAAGGTGGAGAGCCGCATCATCGTCGACTCCACCCACGTCGGCCGGTTCATGGGCATCCCGGACCTGCTGGTGGAGACCCCGCTCAAGGAAGCCAACAATCCGACCGGCGGCACCACCGAATCGGGCATTTCGGGCAACAAAGGACTGGTGTTCACCGGTACGCCGAAGGCCGCCGATTTCAACAAGAGGGTCAGTGTCGGGGTCGACCTGTCCATCGCGGGCCCGGAGCAGACCACGCTTGTGTTCAGCGCCGCCGGGGTGCTCACCGGCGCAGGCACCGCCGACCAGCCGGTACCCGAGGACAAGACGCAGGCGGTCCTGCAGGCGTTCAGTACCTCCATGCCCGGCCTGAAGTTGCCATTCGGTATCGCCCCGACCAGCGAAGGGGCCCGCGGCTCGGATGTCATCATCGAGGGCATCGCCGAGGGAGTAACCGTCAAGCTGGATGAGTTCAACCAGTCATGAGCCCGTCGTTGTTCGCCGTCATCGCCGTACTGATCGCGGCGTTCGGCATCGCCTACGTGATCAACAGGTTGATCGCGCTGCGGGCCGGGCTGCTCAAGGAAACCCCCGCGGTGGCCGACTCGGAGCCCGTCGACAACTCCGACCTGGGCCTTTCTCACACCGGGCCGACCGTCGTGCATTTCACCGCGGTCTGGTGCGGGCCATGCGCCGGCGTGCGGCGCGTGGTCAACCAGGTCTGCGCTGAGCTGCCCGAGGTGGCGCACGTGGAGATCGACATGGACGAAAATCCGGCCGCGGCGCGGCGTCTTTCGGTGCTGTCGCTGCCGACGACCTTCATCTTCGACGCCGACGGCCGTCAGCGTTATCGCGCCGCGGGCGTCCCCACGGCCGCTGACCTGCGGTCCGCGCTGGAACCGCTGTTGGCTTGATCACCATGTCATTGGGTAAGCTGTCCGGCGTGTCCGCCCGCCTCGTGGTGATGCTCACCAAGCGTCGCGCAGTCGATCTGTGCCGCGTCGCGGGTTCTTGCTGTTGTTGTTGTAGCTGCTGAGCGCAGCTGCGCGATCTTTCGCGCGCTCGCTCGGAGCGGTCCATGTGGCTTGCTCGCAACCAGCCCTATCCAACACAACAGGAGTGTGACTTCCATGACATCCCGACAGGGATCGCCCACCAACACCAGTGCCCAGGTCGACCTGGTCGACGTTCGCGGGCCCCGCTTCGCGGCCTGGGTCACCACAGCGGTTCTGGTCATCACCCTCATCGTGTCGAGCTTCAGCCTCACCGCCGCCGCCGTCATCCTCGGCGTGCAAGCCGTCGTCTTCGCCATCGGCGCGATCGGCGGGCCGCGTAAACATCCGTACGGAGTGATCTTCGCGAAGCTCATCGCTGCGAACATCGCGCCAGTCAGTGAGCGGGAGCCGGTGCCGCCGCTGAAGTTCGCCCAGCTGGTCGGGTTCGTGTTCGCCGTCATCGGCGCCGTCGGATTCGCCACCGGCCTGGCCGTGCTCGGCCTCGTCGCCAGCGGCTTCGCATTGGTGGCCGCGTTCCTCAACGCCGCCTTCGCGATCTGCCTTGGCTGCCAGCTCTACCCGTTGGTGGCCCGGTTCCGCCGGACACCGTCAATCGCATAACGCTTCAAACAACAAGCAACCGAAAGGATCTCGTACATGGCACGCTCCGACGTCCTGGTCACCACTGACTGGGCCGAGAGCAATCTCGACGCACCGAACACCGTTTTCGTCGAGGTCGACGAGGACACCTCCGCCTACGAGGGCGGCCACATCGCCGGCGCAGTCCGGCTGGACTGGAAGACCGAGCTTCAGGATCAGGTCAAGCGCGACTTCGTCGACGCCCAGCAGTTCTCGAAGCTGTTGTCGGACAAGGGCATCAGCAATGACGACACCGTGATCCTGTACGGCGGCAACAACAACTGGTTTGCCGCATACGCGTACTGGTACTTCAAGCTGTACGGCCACGACAAGGTCAAGCTGCTCGACGGCGGCCGCAAGAAGTGGGAGCTGGACGGACGTCCGCTGGTCAAGGATGCCCCCGACCGGCCGTCGACGAGCTACACCGCCAAGGCGCCCGACAACACCATCCGCGCGTTCCGGGACGAGGTCATCGCGGCGATCAACGAGAAGAACCTGGTCGACGTGCGCTCCCCCGACGAGTTCTCCGGCAAGATCCTCGCTCCTGCTCACCTGCCGCAGGAGCAGAGCCAGCGTCCTGGGCATATCCCCGGCGCCATCAATGTTCCGTGGAGCAAGGCGGCCAACGAGGACGGGACCTTCAAGTCGGACGACGACCTGGCCAAGCTGTACGCCGAGGCCGGACTGGACGGCGAGAAGGAGACCATCGCCTACTGCCGGATCGGTGAGCGCTCGTCGCACACCTGGTTCGTGCTGCAGGAACTGTTGGGACACAAGAACGTCAAGAACTACGACGGCAGTTGGACGGAATACGGCTCCCTTGTGGGTGCCCCGATTGAGTTGGGAAGTTGATATGTGCTCTGCACCGAAGCAAGGACAGACGCTGCCGGCCGGCGTTGACCTGGAGAAGGAAACGGTGATCACCGGTCGCGTGGTGGACGGCGCCGGTCAGTCCGTCGGTGGCGCGTTCGTGCGCCTGCTGGACGCCTCCGACGAGTTCACCGCCGAGGTCGTCGCGTCGGCCACCGGTGACTTTCGGTTCTTCGCGGCCCCCGGCACGTGGACGCTGCGTGCGCTGTCGCCCGCGGGCAACGGCGACGCCAGCGTGGCGCCGTCGGGCGCGGGCATCCACGAGGTCGACGTCAAGGTCGCATAGGCGGGCAGCGGCACCCGGCCGCGACTAGACTTGCGGCCGTGGTGTTGTTCTTCGAGATCCTGCTCGTGGCGACCGTCGTGGTCATCACCTGGTTCGCGCTGTATGCGCTCTATCGGCTCATCACCGACGAATCGTGACGTCTGACAAGGGCCCCGTCGCCGGCGGTTCAAGCGACCGGGCGGTTGCCGCCGCGGCCGAACGTGCCAAGACGACTGCTGCCCGCAACATTCCGGTGTTCTCCGATCTGCCCGCCCCATCCGACACCGCGAACCTGCGCGAAGGCGCCGACCTCAGCGAGGCCCTGCTCGCACTGCTGCCCCTGGTCGGAGTGTGGCGCGGCGAGGGTGAGGGCCGCGGCGCCCATGGCGATTACCGATTCGGTCAGCAGATCGTGGTGTCCCACGACGGCGGCGACTATCTGATCTGGGAAGCGCGGTCCTGGCGGTTGACCGAATCCGGCGACTACCACGAGCACGGATTGCGCGAATCGGGGTTCTGGCGCTTCGTCAACGACCCGAATGACCCGGCGGAATCCCAGGCGATCGAACTGTTGCTGGCCCATTCGGCCGGCTACGTCGAGCTGTTCTACGGACGACCGCTCAACCAGTCGTCGTGGGAACTGGTCACCGATGCATTGGCCCGCAGCAAGTCCGGGCTGCTCGTCGGTGGCGCAAAACGGTTGTACGGCATTGTCGAGGGGGGCGATTTGGCTTACGTCGAGGAGCGCGTCGACGCCGACGGCGGATTGGTTCCGCATTTGTCGGCGCGGCTGACGAGGTTCGTCGGCTGATGCGCAAAGTCAGCTGGGCCGCGGTGATCGCCGCGGCGATGATACTCGCGGGATGTTCATCGAAGGAAGCCCAGCCCGAGCAGTCGTCGACGCCGTCGCCGACGAACGGGCACGGCGCGTACGCGAGTTGCCTTCACGAGCACGGTGTTTCGGCACCGCCGGGGCCCGTCGCCGGACCACCGCCAGGCACCAACGTGCACACCTGGAAAAAGGCCGAGCAGGCTTGCTCATCGCTGGGACCAGGGCCGGACGCAGGCTAGGCGAGCACCGGCGCCTTCCCCGCATCCGCGAGCCACTTCTTCTGCAGGGTGGCCAGTGTGCCGTCGCCCCGCAGATCATCGACGGCCCACGACACACATCGGGTCAGCGCGCTGCCCTTGTCGAGCACGATCCCGAATCGCTCCACATCGCCTGTGGCAGTGGGTAACTGGCCGACAATGACCCCGTCACGCAATTCGTTGGCGACCGCGAACGCGGTCGGCAGATCGGCGACCACCGCATCGATCTCGCCGGTGCTCAGCGCCGTCTTCGCGTCGCCGTTGGTGTTGTAGACGGCGACCGGGATGATGCCGTGCACCGCGGTGGCCGCCGTATAGCTGGTCGAGCCGACCTGGACGCCGAGCCGCAAAACGCTTGAGTCCGTCGATATTGCGCACTTTCGCCGCGGGTGAAGACTTGACCGTGACGACGGCCTGCGTGACGTCGAAGTACGGCGACGAGAAGTCAACCGCGGCCTTGCGCTGGTCGGTGATGGAGAACTCGGAAAGGCTGGCGTCGAACTCTTTTGGCCCCGGCGCCAGCGCCCTTGTAGAGGGTGCCGAACGAGGCCTTGTTGCACTGGGCGGGACCGCCCGCGGGCGGCGGCTCGGCGGCGGGCGCACAGCCGACCAGCACGGCGGCGACGGCCAACACCGGGACCAGCCGCCACACCGAAGGCATGCCGGGCATCATCGCGCAGACGGCGGCTGTGCGCCACATAGGGTCGGGTGATGACGAAGGCTGTGATGCGGCCCGCCACCACCGCCGATGTCGAAGCGGTGGCGCAGATCTGGCTCGAGGGCTGGCGCGACGGGCATCTCGGCCATGTCCCTGCAGCGCTCGTCGAGGCGCGTCCCCCGGAATCCTTTCCACAGCGCGCCGCCGACCGGGTGGCCGACACCACGGTCGCCACGGTCGACGGCGAGATGGCCGGCTTCACGATGGTGGCCGGTGACGAGGTGGAGCAGATCTACGTGTCTCGTGCGCATCGCGGCTCCGGAATCGCCGCGGATCTGCTGGACGACGCGCGGCGCGCGATCGGTGCCGCGGGGCATCCGGTGGCGTGGCTGGCTGTCGCGCGCGGCAACGCCAGGGCCCGTCGCTTCTACGAGCGCTGCGGGTGGACCGACGAGGGGCCGTTCGATTATGCGGCGGCGGCGGATTCGGGCAGTACGCCCGTGCCGTGTCACCGGTTCACGGCCCGCACGTAGCGATCGGACCCCAGATATGGATCGGCCCCCGAGCCACTGTTCCTTGGTTGGACAAAACCGAGGGGCTCGGGGGCCGGGTGACTGCGGGGAATTCGCCAGCGCGCAAGCAGGTGATCCCCTGGCGCTGCTAGCTCGCAGCCACCTCACATGTCCATAAGTCAATCAATTTGTCGGACCACCTCCTTCCCTGTGTACGGACGAAGCTACCACTGACCCTGAAAGGGCTGCTAGCCATTTACATCCGGTGCAGTTCGGCTGCATCCGAGGACAGTCGCGGTACGCCCCTGACAGGCCCCCGGTCGCCGGGACGAGCGCGTTTGCTGTGATAGATCGAACGCATGGGCGACCCTTAGGATGACGTGCTCGTGCTCAAAGAACTGGACCCGAAGCAGAAGCGCCGGCGCGCAAGGGCAGCCGCAACCGCGAAGGTGGCCGTTTCGCCGTCGAGTTCGACTGGTCAGCACCGATGGACTTCGACAGCTGACGAAAAACCCAACGTTGTCAACCTTTTTGCTTGAGCAGGGTTTCGCGGCGAACATCTAGGGCGTCGATCTCTCTTTGCACCAGCAACACGTACTCGAGGGCCGAAGTGACGGTTACCTCGTCCGACCACTCATAAAGAGCATTGATGTAAAGCTTCTTTAGCCGCTCAAGTAACACGGCTTCTGCTTCGTCCACAATGCCCGCGCGCTGTAGAGCAAGAATCTCTGAGCTGCCGTCCCTCAGATAAGGGATGTCTAGAGACGAAAGCGTCGACTGAACTGCCGCGTTCAACGCCCTTCCGGCCTGTACAACCGCTACGCGTGGTCGACTTTGAACAACGGACCTTGCCTCATGCAATAGCGAATGCACCTTTGAGTCTGCTGCTTCGCGGTCCTTCGACGAAGGGTCAACGTCAGCTTCGGCGTCCGTCCCAGTTTCGATTTGGAGGTCTCGCCCGGTGGCGGGCGTTGTGCGTTCACCGTCGCCCCCAGAAATGGTGATTGCTTCGACTACCCCGGAAAGCGGCCCGCTCACCAGATCCTCTTTTAGGTCTTCGAATTCGGCTTCGAAACTGCCAGGGCCTTTGACTTTCTTTAGCCGATCGACCCGGCTGGCCAGCCTTGCGATCAGATCTTTCAACTGCCGACGGAACACGAACCCCAAGACCGCGACCACGGCAGGCCAGGCGAGCGACGAGACTAGCGACGAGATGAACTCAAGCACGCTCACAACTTTGATCGTCCCACCGAGCGTGCGATGCGCTCGGCTTGCCACGCCGCGCGGCGCTAGCCGTACCGGTGTTTGCTGACCCGGTGAACCTGCCACCGCACGCCGGGGTGAGCCAGTCGGTTGAACGGACTAACCGCCGATGACCCGCGGAAGCGGGCTGAAATTCGTGGTGATCCGACGAACGATCAATTTGTCGGACCACCTCCTTCCCTGTGTACGGGCGAGGCGACCACCGACCCCCAAAAGTGCTGCGAGCAAGTAATTTTCCCCGCAAATACCTCACCCGGCCGGGCAGTGCTCCTGACCCTCGCAGGTGCCACCGAAATCGGTGTTGAAGCCTGGCCCAGGACCCCCGGGTTCGGGCGGGGGCGGTGCGGCCGGGCAGTGCTCCTGACCCTCGCAGGTGCCGCCGAAGTCGGTGTTGCCACCGGGTCCCGGCCCGGCGGGCGGGCAGACTTCCTGCCCTTCACAGGTGCCGCCGAAGTCCGTGTTGAACCCCGGTCCGGGGCTCGGTGCTGCCGGTGCCGGGTTAGGGGGCGCCACCGGGCCCGCGGCCGGTGCGGTTCCCGGCGCCTGGGTGGCGGGCGCCTTCGTGATGGTGCCGGTGCCCGTCTGCGGAGCCTTGGTCGTCGCCGACACCGAGGTAGTCGTCGTAGTGGATTCTTTTTCCGATGTATTGCCACCGCAGCCTGCGGCGAAAATCGTCGCGACCACAGCGACGATGACAGCAAGTGATCGCATCTGCCGCTCCGATGTCGTTGTGAAGAACCTGTGGGGCTGAACCGCGAGTGCTGACGCTACGCGGCAAGCCGCCGCCCAGATGCGGTTTTGCGTCATATCCACCCGCTGTTCAGCAAGTCACTCGAACAGCTTGCCGACGTCTCCAAGCATCGCCTTGCGGACGAGCGGCAAAGGAATCGGCCCGAGTTTGACGAACGCGTCGTGAAAGTCCTTCAGCGAGTACGTATCGCCTATCTTCGCCTTGTAGTCCTCGCGCAGCTTGAGGATCATCAGCTTGCCCATCGTGTAATAGCCGTACAGGGGGTCGGTGGTGCCGCGCCTGGCCTCCGACTCGGCGATCGGCTCGGACTGGTAAGCGTCCTTGGCGAACATCTCCTGCGCCTGCTCGACCGTCATGCCTTGGGTGTGCAACTTGATACCTGCGATGAAGCGAACGTCACGAAGCAAAGCCAGATGCACCTCGGCGAGCCGGTAGCTCGGATCGCCTGCGTGCAGCCCCTCGTCGAGCACCATCTGCTCGCAGTAGTGCGCCCAACCCTCGAAATTGCTTGCCGCGCTGAACACCTTGCGGACATCCGATGGATAGTCCTTTGCGTACAGGAACTGCACGTAGTGACCGGGCCAGACCTCGTGGACGGAGATGTTGCTGATCTGCGGCCGGTACCAGAACGACAGCAGGGCGTCCTGCTCCTCTTTCGGCCAGGTCGGATCGGGCAGCGTGACGGTGAAATACGCCTCCGTCGCCACCTTCTCGAACGGGCCGGGGATGTCCATCGAGGCCGACGTCGTCGCGCGCAGGAAGGGCGGCGTTTCCACCACCCGGGCAGGCGGAGCGTTCGGCGGCAGGTCGATGATTCCCTTGTCACGGACGAACTGCGCGAGACCGTCGAGGTTGTTCTGCACGACCCCCAGCAGTTGCGAGGCAGGCGGGAAGTCCTTCTTCGCGTCCGCGAGCACCTGCTCCGGCGTCTTCGTCGGGTCGATCTGTCGCGCGGCGTCGGCAAGGGCCTGCTGATTGCGCTTGAGGTCCGCCTCGGCCACCGACAGCAGATCGGGCAGCGGAGTGGTGATCATCTCGCTGGCGTCGAGCAGCTTCGCGTAGGTGTCCGCGCCGAGGGCGAACGACCCGGTGGAGCGGGGCAGCAGGTTGCTCTCCAGCCAATTCTTGTAATCCCCTAGCGCGGCGACGACGGCGTCGTCGGCCCTCTTGAAGTCGGCGACCAACGCGGCGTCCTTCACGTCGGCGAACGCCGCGGGAACGTCGCTTTCGAAGAAGGAGCGGTTGCCGTCGATCTGTTCGATGGCGATCTCGGTGTAGACCTTCGGCGGGTTGTCGAGGTTCTTGCGCGCCTGAGCCAGCACGTTCGGCATCAGCTTGAGCCGGCTCGTCAGCGACTTGAGGCGCTGCTCGGGCGGCGCGAAGTCACGCGAGATCATCACGAAGGCGTCGCTGGTGATGCCGCTGCTGTAGATGTCCGGATCCTTCGTCCAGCCGCGGATCACGTCGTTCTTCAACACCCTGGCGTCGAGCTTGTGCTTCAGGAATTCGAGGTCCAGTTCGGCTTCCGACGAAAGTGCCTGCACGTCAACATTATCGAGCCGAGAGCTGAAGGACTTCGTCGCGTCGGTGTCGGCCTTGAACGACGCCGCCGACAGGTCCGGAATCATGTCGTCGTACTTGTGGATGCCCAGGCCGGTGGCCGTCGTCGGATCTGTCTTGTAGGTGTACTCGAGGATCTCCGACGCCAGCTGCCGGAATGCGGCATCGCCGGAACCCGCAGCGGGGGCCTGCGGTGCGCTCGAATTACTACATGCCTGAAGCGACGCCACCACGAGAAGCAGTGCCGTGAGTGACGGTCCCAACCGTCGTCGCATGCCGAGAAGGCTAAGCCATCCTCATGGGCCACGAGGGCGCTTCGGCTCACTTGCTCGATGCCAACCACCAAACACCCTGAGCCGCAGAGAGATCGGCGGCATAAGGCACGATAGTCGCAGTCATAACCTTGGTTACGGGACACATCGTTTGCGAACACGGCACCGGTGAAGGCCTTGGTGCGCGAGGATTGTCAGATGCCGTTAGGCCACTACTTCGCCGCAGCCGCGGGATCGCAGGACGAGCTTGTACGCCTGCGCCTTCTGGAGGATCAGTGCGACCCGGACACCCACCGCTATCTCGATGCCGTCGGCGTCGGCCCGGGGTGGCGATGCTTGGAGGTCGGCGCCGGTGCCGGCGCACTGGTGCGATGGCTCTCCGATCGGGTGGGCCCGACTGGGAGGGTGGTCGCCGCAGACATCAACCCGAAGTACCTCGGCGACCTGTCCGAAGCCAATGTCGAGGTGCGCCGCTGCGACATCACGGTCGATGACCTCGAGCCCGAGTCCTATGACGTCGTCCACAGTCGGTTCCTGCTGATGCACCTGGACGATCCGGCCGATGTCCTGCGGCGCATGCTTGCGGCATTACGGCCGGGCGGCTGGCTTATTGCCGAAGAACCGGACAACGACGCCGCCGGATCAGCCGATTTCGCGCATCCGCTATCCCAGATATTCGACAGGTGTTACCGCAAGCGTGTCGAATTCGCCTCGGCGGCAACCATTACCGATCTCCGCTTCGGCAAGGTGTTACCGCTGTACATCGAGGCGTGTGGGCTCACCGAAATCGCCAACGAGGGCGTCGCACGCGTGTTTCACGGTGGTGACCCGTTCTCGCGCATGTGGATCAAGACATGGCAACGCATCGACGACGCCGTCATCGCCAGCGGCATCCTCAGCGAGTGGGAGGTCGCCGAGATGCGGCGCGCCTACGAGGACCCGACCTTCACCTACCGGGCCCAACTGACACAGGCCGTCTGGGGCCGCAAGCCCCTCTAGGCCGCTTGCCAGTCCCTTGATCGCGGTGTCCTGCTTCTGGCCGAGCTCCAGCACCAGATCGGGCGGCACGGGATCCTTTGGCGTACCGTCGAATTCGACGGTCGACATGCTCGGCGCGGAGTTCAGCCCGGACGGCAGGCAACTGCTGTCGACCGGAGCCGCGCCCGACAGGCGGCTGTTCCCGCCCGCCCTCAATGCTTGGTCAAAACTGTTGTGCGCCAGGCTTTCTACGAACCCCAGCCAGCAACAGTGGCATGCCTGGATCGCGCAAGACGTCGGGTACACCGAACTCTGCCCCGGCCTTCCGCTCGCGCCGGACAACGGCACGGGCTGATACGCGGGGGCGGCTGGTCGGTTGAACCGCCGTCAGCGATCGCTGACGAGCGCGGCGTCGACGAGCTCGGCGAGTTCGGCGGCGATGGGTGCGTGGCGCAACGGCTTGCCGTCGAGCGTGTGCACCCGCGCTGCGAGCGTGATGCTCGAAACCAGCCAAACTCCTTGAGCCGCAAAGAGATCAGCAGGGCGCAACGCCCGGTAGTCGCAGTCATAGCCTTTGTTACGGGCAACCTCGAACAAGGCCTGCTGGGTGGTGCCGCGCAGGATGGGATACCACGGCGGCGGGGTGAACAGCCCGAGCCGCCCATCGATTTCGGTGGCGATCACCACCGTCGAGCGCGGGCCCTCCAGGACGTAGCCCTCGGAGCTGACGAAGACCACGTCTCCCGCACCGTGGCGGTCGGCATGCCGCAGCGCCGCCATGTTCACCGCATAGGAGAGCGTCTTCGCGCCGGCCAGCAGCCACGGCATCTCTGCGGTCCCGTCGGCGGGCAGGCCCCTGGCGAGCGTCAGCGCCGCCAGGCCGTCCCGACGCACCGAGGCGACCCTGCCGGGCACCGCGCCGACCATGGCGTACGCGGTCGGCGCCGAGCCGCTTTCGCGACCGCGGCTGTAGATCAGCCGCAGCACACCCTCTTGGCCGCCGCCCTGCTCCGTCCAGGTCGCCGCAGCGGTGGCGACCGCGGCGCGCCAGCGGGGCAGATCGGGCTCGGGCAGATCCATCAACCTCGCCGATTGGGTCAACCGCGCCAGGTGGGACTCGAGCAGGCAGGGCCCCCCGTCGCGGACAAGCAGCGATTCGAAGATGCCGTCCCCGCGGACAGCGGCGAGATCGTCGGCGTGCAGCAGCGGTGTCCGCGGATCCGGCAGTTGCCCGTCGAGCGTGACCACAACCCCAGGTTCGCCCGCCATGGCCAAGAAGCGTAGCGCCGTAGAGTTGAGGCCATGACAGCAGTTCCCGCCCCCGAGACGGGTCCCGACGCCGGCGCCGTCTGGCATTACGGCGATCCGCTGGGCGAACAGCGCGCCGCCGACGACGAGGCTGTGGTGGTGGACCGCTCGCACCGGGCGGTGCTCACCCTGACGGGCGGCGATCGGAAGAGCTGGTTGCACGGCATCTCGACCCAGCACGTGAGCGAACTGCCCGACGGCATCGTGACGCAGAATCTGAGCCTCGACGGGCAGGGCCGTGTCGAGGATCACTGGATCCAGACCGACCTCGGCGATGTCACCTTTCTCGACACCGAATCGTGGCGCGGCGAACCGCTGCTGGCGTACCTGCGCAAGATGGTGTTCTGGGCGGACGTCAAGGTCGAGCATGCCGATTTGGCCGTGCTGTCGCTGCTTGGCCCCCGACTCGCCGACAAGGCGGTGCTGGATGCGCTCGGCCTCGATTCGCTACCAGCTGAAAACACCGCGGTAACGCTCCCCGACGGCGGATTCGTCCGCCGCATCGACTCTCCAGCCATCGAGCTAGACCTCGTGGTGCCAAGGGCACAGGCCGCCGACTGGCTGGACCGATTGACCGCTGCGGGCGTGCGACGGGCCGGGGTGTGGACCTACGAGGCACACCGGGTGGCGGCGCTGCGCCCGCGGCTGGGCATCGACACAGACGAGCGCACGATCCCGCATGAGGTGGGCTGGATCGGCAGCGCCGTACACCTGGACAAGGGCTGCTACCGCGGCCAGGAGACGGTCGCGCGCGTCCACAACCTGGGAAAACCGCCCCGAATGCTGGTCCTGTTGCATCTCGACGGGTCGACCGACCGGCCGTCGACGGGCGATCCGCTGCAGGCGGGTGGCCGCACTGTCGGGCGCCTCGGCACCGTCGTCGACCACATCGATCTCGGCCCTATTGCCCTCGCACTAGTCAAGCGCGGGCTGCCCGCAGATACGGCACTGACCACCGCAGGAGACGTCGAGGTGTCGGCCGCGATCGATGCCGACTCGATGCCCCCCGCCGACGGCGTCGGGGCGGGCCGGCTGGCGGTCGAACGGCTGAGGGGCGGGGCGCGGTGAGCCGATGGGCGCACACCAGGGCCTGCCAGCGGACCGCAGCCGGGCACGGTAAAGTGTTGGCAGGACAATAAAGACACACAGATCGGAGCCGCCTGTTAATTGGGCCGCTCCGTTATTGCGCGAGGGGGTCCCCCCATGGGCCGCGGCCGGGCAAAGGCAAAGCAGACCAAGGTTGCTCGTGAGCTGAAGTACAGCTCACCGCAGACCGATTTCGACCGGCTTCAGCGCGAGCTGTCCGGATCGGACTCATCTGAGCCTGACGACGATCTCAATGGCACCGACGGCGAGTGGGCCGACGAGGACGACTGGCGCCGCTAACAGGGATTCTCTGTCGAATCTCCCTCAGAATCGTGGGTGCTGACCCACGAGCGAAGCGCGTGGACCATCCTTGCTGCCCTTCTTGACGGTTCCGATGATCCAGCAGTTCAGATGCCGCGCGGTGAGGATCGCCAGCGCACGGTCGGTGTCTTCAGGCGCGACGACCGCGACCATGCCGACACCCATGTTGAAGGTCTTCTCCATCTCGGCACGCTCGATGCGGCCCCGCTGGGCGATCATGCCGAACACCGGCGCCGGCGTCCACGTGCCCCGATCCAGCTCCGCGCTCAGCCCCGGCGGGATGACGCGTTCCAGGTTGCCTGCCAGCCCGCCGCCGGTGACGTGGCAGAACGTCCGGACCTGCGTTTCGGCGGCCAGCGCCAGGCAGTCCTTGGCGTAGATGCGCGTCGGCTCGAGCAGCTCCTCGCCGAGCGTGCGGCCGAACTCCTCGACATGGCCCGCGAGGTTCATCCGATCGATCTCCAGCAGCACCTTGCGCGCCAGCGAGTAGCCGTTGGAGTGCAGGCCCGTGGAACCCATACCGATGATCACGTCGCCGGGCTTGACCCGGTCGGGCCCGAGTACGTCGTCGGCCTCCACCACGCCGACTCCGGTCGCGGAGATGTCGTAGTGGTCGGGCGCCATCAGCCCGGGATGCTCGGCCGTCTCGCCGCCGAGTAGCGCGCAGCCTGCGATGACACATCCGTTGGCGATACCGGCTACCAGCTGGCTGACCCGCTCCGGCACGGTGCGCCCGACCGCGATGTAGTCCTGCAGGAACAGCGGCTCGGCGCCGCACACCACGAGGTCGTCGACAACCATGGCGACGAGGTCGAGGCCGACGGTGTCGTGCTTGTCCATCGCCTGGGCGACCGCGAGCTTGGTGCCGACCCCGTCGGTCGAGGCGGCCAGTACGGGCTCGCGGTAGCCGCCGCGCAGCGCGAACAGCCCAGCGAAGCCGCCGAGCCCCCCGCGTACCTCAGGCCTGGTCGCCTTACTCGCCAGCGGTTTGAAGAGTTCGACGGCGCGGTCACCGGCTTCGATGTCCACCCCTGCCGATGCATATGAGATGCCGTGTTGTGCGGCGCGATCGGTCATCGCGACCAAATCTACCGGGCTGGACGAGTGCACGGTATGCGTCACTTATTGTGCGTTTTCACCTCTCATGCCCGGCGCGATCGAGCAAGGCATGACAACGTGGGCCACCATGACCAACCTTCGCACGTTTGCGCTGGCCGCCGCCGCAATCGCGGTCGTATCGATGGCCATTCCCCCACCGTTTCCGCTACCCCGGCGCGGGTCACGGACGGCAAAGTCATTTGGCAAACGTCCGACGACGGCAAGGACTACATCTTCCGCGAAATCACCATCGCCCCCGGGGGCAGCACCGGCTGGCACTCACACGACGGTGAGCTGCTCGGCGTGGTCAAGGAGGGAGTGCTGACGCACTACCGGTCAGACTGCACGATCGACGGGATGTACACGACCGGCCAGAGCATCGCGGAGAAGGGCGGTCCTGGCTACGTGCACATCGGCCGCAATCTCGGCCCTGGGCCGCTGGTTTTGCAGGTCCTCTACATCGATCCCGCGGGAGCGCCGTTGTCCGACGACCAACCCGACCCGGGTTGCGGGTTTGCCTTATCCCTGAAACGGTCATCCGCCCGTCTATCGGCTCCGAATACCTCAAGGGGCCTAGACGGATGGAGGTTCTGTGCCTGCACAGATTCGCTGCCTGGTCACGGGCGCGACCGGGTACATCGGCGGCCGGTTGGTGCCACGGTTGCTCGAGGCGGGACTCGACGTGCGGGCGATGGCACGCAACCCGGACAAGCTTGCGGGCGCGCCGTGGCGCGACGACGTCGAAGTCGTCCGCGGCGACCTGACCGAACCCGAATCGCTGACCAAGGCCTTCGACGGCACAGACGTCGTCTACTACCTGGTGCACTCGATGGGGACTTCCAAGGACTTCGTCGCCGATGAAAGGCGGTCGGCACGCAATGTGGTCGAGGCGGCGCGCCGGGCCGGGGTGCGGCGATTGGTGTATCTCAGCGGGCTGCATCCGGAGGGCACGCCGTTGTCGCGGCACCTGGCATCGCGAACCGAGGTCGGCGAGATCCTCATCGGCACGGGAATCGAGACCGTGGTGCTGCAGGCGGGGATCGTGATCGGCTCGGGGTCTGCCTCTTTCGAGATGATCCGCCACCTGACCGATCGTCTTCCCGCGATGACGACGCCGAAGTGGGTGCGCAACAAGATCCAGCCGATCGCGATCGACGACGTTCTGCACTACCTGGCCGGGGCTGCAACGGCGCGGGTGCCGTCATCGCGCACCTGGGACGTCGGTGGACCCGACGTGATGGAGTACGGCGAGGCCATGCAGGTCTACGCCGACGTCGCGGGCCTGCGGCGCAGGCTCATCGTCGTGCTGCCGTTCTTGACCCCGACGATCGCGAGTTGGTGGGTGGGTCTGGTGACGCCCATCGCGTCGGGCCTGGCGCGTCCGCTCGTGGAGTCATTGGAATGCGATGCGGTGATGCATAACAACGACGTCGACGCCGTCATCGCAGCGCCCGCGGGCGGACTGACCGGCTACCGAGACTCAGTGGTCCAGGCACTGCAGCAGGACGGAACCGCGTCTACTGGCGGCAGGCGTCACCTGGTGCGATTCAGTTCGGTTGCACCGCAGTAGGGTTCAGGGACGACGAAGCGCCGAGGCGTTGTCGTTCTCGGCCTGGATCGACATTCCGGTGCGGGCGGCGGTCGCGAGCATGTGCTCGATGACGTTCTTGCCCAACGCCGTCTCGCCGGGCAGCTCGATGGGGTATTTGCCGTCGAAGCACGCGGTGCACAGCCGGGACGCGGGCTGTTCGGTGGCGGCGACCATGCCCTGCTGCGAGATGTAACCGAGCGTGTCGGCGCCGATACCGTGCCGGACCGCTTCGACCATCTCCTCTTCGTTCTCGACCGCGTTCGCGATCAGCTCCGCCGGGGTGGCGAAGTCGATGCCGTAGAAGCACGGCCACCTCACGGGCGGCGACGCGATCCGCACATGCACCTGGACGGCACCGGCCTCCCGCAGCATCCGGACCAGGGCGCGCTGCGTGTTGCCGCGGACGATGGAGTCGTCGACGACGATGAGCCGCTTGCCGCGGATCACCTCGCGCAACGGGTTGAGCTTCAGCCGGATACCCAGCTGACGGATGGTCTGCGACGGCTGGATGAACGTGCGGCCGACGTAGGCGTTCTTCGTCAGGCCCTGCCCGAACGGAATGCCCGACTCCTGCGCGTAGCCGACCGCGGCGGGTGTACCGGATTCCGGCACACCGATCACCAGGTCGGCATCGGCGGGCTTCTCCTGGGCCAGCCTGCGGCCGATGTCGACTCGGGTCTTATGCACGGAGCGGCCGCCGATCGTGCTGTCGGGCCGAGCCAGGTAGACGTACTCGAAGACGCAACCCTTCGGCGACGGCGGGGCGAACCGGCTGGAGCGCACTCCGTCGGCGTCGATCGCCAGCAGCTCGCCGGGCTCGATGTCGCGGACGAAGGAGGCGCCGACGATGTCCAGCGCCGCGGTTTCGGAGGCGACCACCCAGCCGCGGTCGAGGCGACCCAGCGACAGCGGACGCACACCGTAGGGGTCACGCGCCGCGTACAGGGTGTTCTCGTCCATGAACGTCAGGCAGAACGCGCCGCGCACCGTCGGAAGCAGCTCGAGCGCAGCCTGCTCCAGCGACGAATCCGCGGCGCCATGCGCCAGCAGTGCGCCGAGGATGTCGGAGTCGGTGGTCGCGACGGACCCGCCGCGGGTGTTGATCAGCCCCGCTTCGCGGGCGCGGGCCGCCAGTTCGGTCGCGTTGACCAGATTTCCGTTGTGTCCGAGCGCCACGCCGGTGCCCGCAGCTGTGTTGCGAAACACAGGCTGGGCGTTCTCCCACGTTGTGGATCCGGTGGTGGAGTAGCGGCAGTGCCCGATGGCAACGTGGCCGTCCATCGCGCCCAGAGTTTGCTCGTCGAAGACCTGGCTGACCAAGCCGAGATCCTTGAACACCAGCACCTGCGAACCGTCGGCGACCGCAATACCTGCGGCTTCCTGACCTCGGTGTTGGAGGGCGTACAGGCCGTAATACGTGAGCTTGGCGACCTCTTCGCCCGGCGCCCACACGCCGAATACGCCGCACTCTTCTTTTGGCTCGTTCTCCGTTTGCTCGACGGTCACGATAAGGCTGCTCCCATGGGGCGGTGGGTGACGCGTTAAGTCTACGGTCATCAGTGGTTAAACAAGGAATCGTGGGCGGTCATGTCGCCCGGCGATTCAACGTTTAGAGCCCTGTTCCGATTCCCGGTCAACGGCGGGTCAAACGTCGAGCGGGACGACCGGCAGGACGGCGGCGACCTCGGGCGCACGGGCACCGGACAGCTGCAGCGCCCCGCGGGCCGCCGCGTCGGCCACCGTTTGCAGGCCGGTGGCGAGCAGCAGCCAGGTCCGCGGATCGGTCTCGACGACATTGGGTGGGGTGCCGCGCGTGTGCCTGGGCCCCGAAATGCATTGCACGGCAACAAACGGTGGCACGCGAACCTCCACGCTCGCGCCGGGAGCCGTCGCGGCGAGCGTGCGGGCAGTGAGCCGAACCGCTTCCGCGAGCGCGGATCGCTCAGGCGCAGCCCGATTCTCGTCGCGCAACCAGTCAACGACGGCGAGAACAGCGGCGCGCGTCTTCTCCGGATCAGCGGTGCGACGGCCGGGCATACCTCAGTGTCTCAAGTTGTATGTCGATCGTCGGCGATGTTCGAGACCGTCATGTCGCACTCCAAGCATGTCGACCCCATCAAGCTCAATGCCACGCTGACCATTTGGAGTTCGCGTCACCGCTGGTCTCGTACTACGTCTGGGGCAGAGAGTTCGGTGAGAACACCATCAATCCCTGACGACGCTCCTGCACACTGCTTGCATGCCGATTCCGACGTGGCAGGCCGCGGGGCTGTCGATGGCGGTGATCGTCGGCCACGTTCTGATCGGGTCGGGCGCGCTCGTGTTCGGCGTGTTTTCGATCGGAGTGATCTGGACGCTGCATCGGCTCCATGCCCGTGCTCCCGAATCGCGGACGACGGCAGAACTCATCGCATCGGTTCCCGGCGCGGCGCCTGCCCGGGCGATATCGGCCATCCAATTCGCCGCGTACGTGCTGATAGCCGCCTACGCGGCCAGGACTGTGGCGTCGATCACACTGATCTGGCTGAGCAGACCCGAAGTCACCCCTCCCGACTGGTCGGAGCCTGCTGTGGCGGTGGCCGTTGCTGCAATCGCCGCCGTGCTGGCCGGCGCCATGCCGACAAGAGTGCTGGCACCGGTGGTGACGGTGCTGGCGGCGTTCGGACTGCTGGTGCTCTTCTACGTCTCGTTGGCCGTGATCGCCAAGACGGCTTCCGGCACCGCACCGATCGAACCCGCGTTCTCGATGGGTGCGATCGCCGCGCCGACCGAATGGGGCCCTGCGGCACTTGTGGTTTCCCTCGCCGTCGCGTTCGCGGGCTTCGAGATCCCGACCGCGGCCAGTCACCGGTTGCGATCGATCAGTAGACCGCTCGCATACGCGATGGCACTCGTTGTGCTGTGTGCGACGTTGGCGTGGGTGGCGACCAACATGGCCACCGCAGGCGACTTTCGTTACAACGCCGGTGATCTCACGCAGGTCGCCGCGGCAATGTTCGGAATGACGAGTGGCTTCTGGCTGCTACTTGCCGCCACGATGGCGCAAGCGGTCGCCGCCCTGCTCGTGCTGATATGGGGCGCGACGCGCGTCGTACGGCCACCGCGCGCAGACAGTGTGCCGCCGTTGGTGACGGCGGGGGTCGCGACGACCGTGGTGGCGGCGTTGGTGTCCGGCGGCTGGGCCGGCGCGGGGTCGAAGCTGTGGGGCGTCGGAGGCCTGCTGCTGATCGTGGTTTACCTGCTTGCCGCACAAGCGAATTCACGCTTGGACCACTCCAACACAGCAGCCTGGACGCTGTTCGCGGTGATGGCACTGGTACTGGCGGCGGTCGTCATCTTGAAGAGTCTTGCGGAGGGTTGGTGGCCGGTGGCGATCGCGGTCGTCATCCTTGCTGCCGCGGCGGTGTGGGCCGTGAAACGCCCTGAACCGCTAGGGCCGCAACCGCACCCGCTTCATTGATCGCCAGGTGCGCCAGCATCGGGGCGGCCAGGCTGCCTGACCGCTCGTAGAGCCAGGCGAACAGCCAGCCCGCGATTCCGGTGACCAGCACGGTTCCCGCCACCGACTCACCGGCGCCGCGGGCGTCGGAGATGTGAGACAGCCCGAACGCCAGCGACTGTAGGAACCGTCCGGCCGTCGGGCCGAAAGCGTCCGCGGCGACGGTGCCCAGTGCCGCGCGGAACGCGGCCTCCTCCGACCAGACCGTGCCGACCGGGATGCGCAGCAGCAGCCAACGCCCCTGCGGGCCGGGAAGATCGCGTTCGGCCATCGCCACCCGCACCGGCGACAACGCAGTCGACGCGGCCACGCCGATGACCACCGGTGCGGCCCCGGCCAGACCGAGACGCAGCCCCGACCACAGCGAGGGCGGCCGCAGGCCCAGCGGTGCGCGGGTCGCCGCGACGAGAAGGCCGCCGAGCGCCGCATTCACCGCGACGTGCCAGCGCGGCGGTATCCGCGGGCCGACGAGCCCGTTCCAGCCGACCAGTCCTGCCGCCAGGGCGATCGCTTGTATTCGCTTGGCGCGCATCAATACTCGGGACCGTCATCGGCCTCGGTCTTCTCGAGCGCGCGCCGGATGCGGTCGGTGTCCTTGGCAGTCCAGCCGTCGGGCGGTGCGACCGCAGCCCAGCCGTCGAGCACGTATTCGCCGTAGTTGTGGCCGTGGCCACCGGGCACCGACGAAGCATTGGTCATGTCGGCGGCGACCTGCCAGAACGTGACGATCGGATACCAGCGCATCAGCGGTGACCGGTCCCGGCCCGGCGGTTCCTTCAGCCAATCCGGTTGGCTGAACATCAGATCCTCCGACCACCACACGATGGGGTCCGACGCATGCTGCAGGAACAGTATCCGCGTGCCTTCCCACGGCGCTTCGGTGTCGGCGGCGATCTCCGCGGCATCGGTGGCCTGGGAGAACCGAACGGTGCGTCCGTAGTCGTAACGCGGTTGCACCTCAGGCGTTCCCGGGTCGCGCCGGACGGTGATCGCCTTCCACAGTGGGCTGGCGTTCGGCGGTCCCACCCACAGCACCGACGAGAAACCCATGCGGCCGATATCGGGGAACCAGTTGAATGCGCCCTGGCCCGCCATGGAGCCGAGGCTCTCTCCGTACAACATCAGCTTCGGCCGATGGTCGGGCGGTAATCGGGCCCACCACTGGTGGACCGCGTCGATCATCGTTCGACCGGACTCCATGGACTTCTCCCGGTCCCCGAGAAACGAAATCCAGCTCGGCAGATAGGAGTACTGCGATCCGACCATTGCGGTGTCGCCGTTGTACATCAACTCGAGCGCCCTGGCGGCCACGGGGTTGATCCACCCGGTGCCGGTCGTCGGGACGATGACGAGCACCTTGCGGTCGGAGGCGCGAGTGCGGTCCAGCTCGCGGACCAGGATGTCGGCCCGCTTCTGATCGGTGTCGGCGGTCTGCAGCCCCGCGTACACCCGGATGGGCTCCTTGGCGGTCGCACCGTTCAGCCGGGTCAGTTCGTCGGCGTGCGGTCCGGTGGCGACGAAGTTTCGGCCCTGAAAGCCCAACGTGTCCCACGGCGCGAAAGAGGTTGGGCTGCCCGATCGTTCGGGGTCGAGCGGTTGGATGATCGACGCGCGCGTGGTGGTGTTCTGTGGCTGGAACACCCGGTTGGCGCCCGCGAGGAAGCCGCGGATCAGCACGCCGTTGATCAGCGTGATCGCGATTACGACCACTATCGCGGTACCGATGAACAGCGCCACCTCGTCGTGCAGATGCCAGCGCCGGATGAAGTACCGCGCCATCGTCTTGATGAGGTCGATGACCGCCCGTGCCAGTGACACGCACACGCCCGTCACAAGCATGGCGATGATCAGGGTGCGCAGGTAGCCGACCGTGCCGGGGCCCTCCATGCCCATCACCGCCGACACCCTGCGCTGCCACGCCGCCGCCGGAATCAGCATCAGCAGGCTCGCCGCCGTCGCCAGTGTGACGGTTACGGCCTTCAGCCAGTACAGCACCCGCTTCGATGGCGGCCACCATATCCGTCGCCGTAACACGAAGCGGCGCACCATCTTTTCGGTGAATACGCCGATCCCGTAGCCGATGGCGGCGTTGAGGCCGCCGATCAAGCCCTGGAAAAGCCAGTCGCGCGGCAGCAGTGACGGCGTCAGCGACAGGCAGAAGAACAGCGCGCCGAACGCGATGCCGACGAAGTCGAGGTGCACCAGGCTCCACGCCCATACCAGCAGCGGATGGCGTTGTTTGCGCTCATGGTTTGCGGCGACCGGTTCGCCGGTGATGTCGTCGGTCGGAACACTCACCCGAACAACCCGGGCAGCACGCCCTCCGACGTGCTGCGCAGTTCCTCCAGTGACACCGTGAACTGGCCCTGTACCTCGACGGCGTCACTACCCTGGTCCACCACGCCGATGCGGGCGGCGGGCAGCCCGCGCGCTTCGCACATGGACTTGAATCGGCTCTCCTCGGTGCGCGGGACGGCGACGAGCACCCGCCCGGCAGATTCGGAGAAGAGCGTGACGAACGGGGCGGTGCCTTCTTGCCACCCTTCGGGAATCATTATGCGGCAACCGGTTTCGCCGGTCAGTGCCGCCTCGATCACCGCCTGGATCAGGCCGCCTTCCGCGAGGTCGTGGGCGGCCGATACGAGCCCGTCGCGGCTCGCCGCGACGAGCACATCTGCGAGCAGCTTCTCGCGTTCGAGATCGACCCGCGGTGGTCGCCCGCCCAGGTGGTCACCGGTGACCTGCGCCCAGATCGAGCCGTCGAACTCGTCGCGGGTGTCGCCGAGGAGAATCAGCGTCTCGCCCGGCTCGGTGCCCAGCCCGGTCGGGATGCGCCTGCCGACGTCGTCCAGCACCCCAAGCACGCCGACGACCGGGGTGGGCAAGATCGGCGTGGTCCCGGTTTGGTTGTAGAAACTCACGTTGCCGCCGGTGACCGGAATACCAAGCGCCACACAGCCGTCCGCCAGGCCGCGAACGGCCTCGGAGAACTGCCACATCACCCCGGGGTCCTCGGGCGAGCCGAAGTTCAGGCAGTTGGTGACCGCGACGGGCGTGGCACCGGTCACCGCGACGTTGCGGTACGCCTCGGCCAGCGCAAGCTGCGCACCCGCATAGGGATCCAGCTGCGTGTAGCGGCCCGATGCATCGGTGGACACCGCAATGCCCCGCCCGGTGGACTCGTCGACGCGCAACACCCCACCGTCGGCGTTCTCGGCCAGCACCGTGTTGCCGCGGACGTAGCGGTCGTACTGCTCGGTGATGAACGCCCTGCTGCACAGGTGCGGACTGCCGACCATCGCAAGTAGTGTCGCGCGCAACTCGTCACCGGTCTTCGGCCGCAGCAGCCGCTTCGAGGTGTCGGCGTTGAGCGCGTCCTGGGTGTCGGGCCGCTGCACCGGACGTTCGTAGACCGGGCCCTCGTGCGCCACCGTTCGGGGCGGCACGTCGACGACCGTCTCACCGTGCCAGGTGACGGTGAGCCGGTCCCCGTCGGTGACCTCGCCGATGACGGTGGCGAGCACCTCCCATTTCCGGCAGACGGCCATGAACGCCTCGACGTTCTCGGGCGAGACGACGGCACACATCCGTTCCTGCGACTCGCTGGACAGGATCTCGGCGGGCGTCATATTGGCCGCCCGCAGCGGCACCTTGTCCAGTTCGACGGACATGCCACCGTCGCCCGCGGATGCGAGTTCCGATGTGGCGCAGGACAACCCGGCTCCGCCGAGGTCCTGGATGCCGATCACCAGGCCCGCCGCGTACAGCTCGAGGCAGCACTCGATGAGCACCTTCTCCATGAACGGGTCGCCCACCTGCACCGACGGCAGCTTCTTTCGGCCCGCGCCGCTCTCGTCGCCGCCGAACGTCTCCGACGCCAGCACCGAAACGCCACCGATGCCGTCGAGACCCGTGCGCGCACCGAACAGGATGATCTTGTTGCCGGTGCCCGACGCGAACGCCAGGTGCAGATCCTCCTTGCGCAGGACGCCGACGCACAGCGCGTTCACCAGAGGATTGCCGCCGTACGAGGCGTCGAAGACGGTCTCACCACCGATGTTGGGCAGCCCCAACGAGTTTCCGTAGCCACCGATACCGCGGACCACACCGTCGACGACACGGCGGGTGTCGGGCGCGTCGGCGGCGCCGAACCGCAGCTGGTCCATCACCGCGACCGGCCGCGCCCCCATCGCCATGATGTCGCGGACGATGCCGCCGACACCGGTGGCGGCACCCTGGTACGGCTCGACGTAGGACGGGTGGTTGTGCGATTCGACCTTGAAGGTGGCGGCCCATCCGTCGCCGATGTCGACCACACCTGCGTTCTCGCCGATTCCGGCCAGCATCGCAGCGCGCATCTTCTCGGTGGTGGTCTCGCCGAAATAGCGCAGGTGCACCTTCGACGACTTGTAGCTGCAGTGCTCGCTCCACATCACCGAATACATCGCCAACTCGGCGTCCGTCGGGCGCCGACCCAGGATCTCGCGGATGCGCTGGTACTCGTCGTCCTTGAGCCCGAGCTCCCGGAACGGTTGCGGCTGGTCGGGAGTGGCTGCCGCATGCTCGACGCTGTCGACGGACGGGCTTGCGCCGACGGAGTCGGCGGTATGGCTGAGCTCCGAGGTCACGCGGCCAGTCTAGTTTGCGCCCGTCGGTACGCGTGTGCGGCGGCGGGCGCGCCCCGGATCAGGCCGCGGGCGCCACACAGAACGCGTTGCCGTCGGGGTCGGCGAGCACCACCCAGGCAAAGTCGCCGAAGTTGTGCCTGCCGGTCTCGGTGGCGCCGAGCTCGACCAGCCGCTTGACCTCAGCCTCGACGTCGGCGGTGCTGAAGTCGACGTGCACGCGGACCTTGCCGGGCGTCGGGTCGTCGACCTTCTGGAAGGCGAGGCCGGGACCGTCTGGCCGGCTCACGACGATGAAAAACGGTGGTGCGACGGGGTTTACCTGCCCGTCGAGCGCGCGGGCCCACCAGTCGGCGAGCTTCTCGGGGTCGGTGGTGTCGAACGTGATGTTCTCGGTCTTGAGAGCCATGCGCCTGACCCTAGATCAGCCCGGTGACAAGTCGGCGGGATCACAGCGGCCATTACCTGCCACGTAATTGAGTGCCCGCCCGACTCGACGCAGGCTTGACGCATGACCGATACACAGACACAACCGAAATTCAGCGCCGAGGTGTGGGCAGCGTTCTGGGCCGCCCCCGATATGTCGCGAGTCGGCGACGTCCTCGCCGAGGACATCGTCGGCTACTGGCAGGGCGAGCCCGAACCCGTCCGCGGACGCGACGACTACGTCGGCAAGATCGCCGAACTCGTCACGGCGGCGCCCGATCTGGCGCTACAACTCGTCGACAGCGCGACGATCGACGGTGCCGCTCCCGGCGAGCAGCTTGTCTACCTGCACTACGTCGGGCGCGGCACCGGGCCTGACGGGCCCTTCGCGATTCGCGGGATCGACCGGGTCCGCTCCCGCGACGGACTGGTGGTCGAGAACGTCATCCGCTACGACCAGGTCGAACCCACGTCGATCTGAGTCGGCTCAGCCGGGTGACAGGAACGCCCGCAGCGCTGCCGAATAGGCGGCCACATCCTCAGCCCCCATCACCTCGCGCGCCGAGTGCATGGCCAGCTGGGCCGCGCCGACGTCGGCGGTCGGGATACCGGTGCGCGCCGAGGTCATCGGCCCGATCGTCGACCCGCACGGCAGGTCTGCCCTGTGCTCGTAGCGCTGCAGCGGCACCCCCGCCTGTCTGCACGCCAGGGCGAACGCAGCGGCGGTGCGGCCATCGGTGGCGTAGCGCAGATTGGGCTGCACCTTGAGCACCGGCCCGGCGTTCACCTCGATGAGATGCCCCTGCTCGTGGCGCTCGGGATAGTTCGGGTGCGTGGCGTGCGCCATATCGCCCGACGCCACCATCGAGCCGGGCAACCGGCGCAGGAAGTCTTCGCGGCCGCCGCCCGCGGCGAGCACGATGCGTTCCAGCACCGTCGGCAGCAGCTCCGACTGCGCGCCGTGATCCGACTGCGAGCCCACTTCCTCATGGTCGAAGAGGGCCAGGACAGGCAGATAGTCCGCCGGCTCCGCCGCCAGCAACGCCTCGAGGCCCGCGTAGCAGGTGCACTGGTTGTCCAGTCGCGGCGCGCTGACCAGGTCACCGTCGGCTCCCGCCAATGTCGACGGGGTCAGGTCGTGCGTCATCAGGTCGAAGCCGAGCACGTCGTCCGCGTCCACCTCCGCCTGCCCGGCGACGTAGTCCAGGAACGACCGCGGTCCGCTGCCGACGCCCCATACCGCGTTGACATGCCGCTGCGGGTCCAGCGACACCGACTTGCGGTCCTCGGCCAGGTGGATCGCCAGCTGGGGCACCCGCAGGATCGGCTCGTCGATCCGGACCAGCCGGTGTTCGAGTCCGTCGCCCGAACGCACCGACAGCCGCCCGCTGAGCCCTAGGTCGCGGTCCAGCCACGAGTTCAGCCAGGCCCCGCCGTAGGGCTGAAGCGCGACCACCCGCCAGCCCGACCACGAACCGGTCAGGATGCTGTTTGACCCGCAGGTTGGGGCTGTCGGTGTGGGCGCCGACGATGCGGAACGGAACGCCGGGATCGGCTTCGCCCCGCCACGCCACCAGCGAGCCGGCCCGCACGACGAAGAAGTCGCCGGTTGCAGGCCACGCGTCATCCTCGGCCAGCTCCCTGAAGCCTGCGGCGCGCAGTCTCTCCGCGACGGTCACGCACACGTGGAACGGGGACGGTGACGCGTCGATGAACTCGCACAACCCTTGGGCATTCGCGGACATGGTTCTCCATCTTCGCCCAAGTCCGTGATTTAGGGTCGTACGGTGCCCGCACCACAACCGCAAAAGGTTCTGGCGCCGCTGACGCCTGCGGCCATCTTCCTGGTGGCCACCATCGACGATGACGGCGAGTCGGCGGTCCACGATGCGCTCGGCGATATCTCCGGGCTGGTGCGCTCGGTCGGCTTCCGTGACCCGACCAAGAATCTGTCGGTGGTCACCTCTATCGGCTCCGACGCGTGGAACCGGCTGTTCTCCGGACCGCGCCCCGCCGAATTGCACCCGTTCATCGAGATCCAGGGCGGCCGTCATGAGGCGCCGTCGACACCGGGTGATCTGCTGTTCCACATCAGGGCCGAATCGATGGACGTCTGCTTCGAACTCGCGGGCCGGATCGTCGACGCGATGGACGGCGCCATCACCGTCGTCGACGAGGTGCACGGGTTCAAGTTCTTCGACAACCGCGACCTGATGGGTTTCGTCGACGGCACCGAGAACCCCGACGGCCCAATCGCGGTGTCCGCCACCCAAATCGGCGACGAGGATCCCGACTTCGCGGGCGGCTGCTATGTGCATGTGCAGAAGTACGTGCACGACATGGACTCGTGGAATTCGCTGTCGACCGAGGAGCAGGAGCGGGTGATCGGCCGCTCCAAGCTCGACGACATCGAGATGGACGACGCTGTGAAGCCCGCCAATTCTCATATCGCGCTCAACGTCATCGAAGACGACGACGGCAACGAGTTGAAGATCGTGCGCGCCAACATGCCGTTCGGCGAGGTGGGCAAGGGCGAGTTCGGCACGTACTACATCGGCTACTCGCGCACTCCCGCGGTCACCGAGCGCATGCTGGACAACATGTTCATCGGTGACCCACCCGGAAACACCGACCGCATCCTCGACTTCTCGACAGCCCTGACCGGCGGCATGTTCTTCAGCCCGACGGTCGACTTCCTCGATGATCCACCGCCACTGGCGGATTCGGCGCCGCAGGAAGACACTCCCGCCACACCGGCGGTATCCGCTTCCCCTGACGGTTCACTTGGCATCGGCAGCCTGAAAGGAACTCCATAGATGAACAACCTTTACCGCGATCTGGCTCCGATCACAGAAGAGGCCTGGGCGGAAATCGAAATGGAGGCGACGCGAACGTTCAAGCGGCACATCGCAGGACGCCGTGTCGTCGACGTCAGCGATCCCGGCGGCCCGGTCACCGCTGCCGTGGGCACCGGGCATCTGCTCGATGTGTCGGCTCCGGGCGACGGCGTGATCGCCCACCTCCGCGAGAGCAAGCCGCTGGTCCGGCTACGGGTGCCGTTCACGTTGTCGCGCAACGATATCGATGACGTCGAGCGCGGTTCGCAGGACCCGGACTGGGATCCGGTAAAGGACGCCGCCAAGAAGCTGGCGTTCGTCGAGGACCGGGCGATCTTCGAAGGCTACGAGGCGGCGTCGATCGGCGGCATCCGCAACTGCAGTTCGAACCCGGCGCTGGCGCTGCCGAGTGACGCACGGGAGATCCCCGACGTGATCGCCCAGGCGCTGTCCGAACTGAGGCTGGCCGGTGTCGACGGGCCGTATTCGGTGCTGCTGTCGGCTGATGTCTATACGAAGGTCAGTGAGACGACCGAGCACGGCTATCCGATCCGCGAGCACCTCAACCGGCTGGTGGACGGCGACATCATCTGGGCGCCCGCGATCGACGGTGCGTTCGTGCTCTCCACCCGTGGCGGCGATTTCGATCTGCAGCTGGGCACCGACGTGTCGATCGGGTACCTGACGCACGACGCCGAGACCGTGGAGTTGTACCTGCAGGAGACGCTGACGTTCCTCTGCTACACCGCAGAAGCCTCGGTGGCGCTGACGCCCTAGCGGGCCCAGTGGAATAAACCATCCGCGATCCGCCTTTTGCAGGAGCAGCAGCTTCACCCTTCATCAGGAGGCGGGTCCGGTGACAAACACATTCGACGGCAATACAGCATTGGTAACGGGGGCGACCGCGGGCATCGGCTACGCGATCGCGCTCGAGTTGGCGCGACAAGGCGCAGAGGTTGTCGTACACGGGCGTAACGCCGAACGCGGCGCCAAAGCAGTTCAGCAGATCGAAAATGCAGGCGGCACAGCACGTTTCGTTGCCGCCGATTTGTCCGACGCGGATGATGTTCGGAGGCTCGCCGCGGAGGCGGGCGACGTCGACATCCTGGTCAACAACGCAGGCATCTACGAGTTCGCAGGCACGTTCGACACCGACGACGCCGACTTCGACGCGCATTTCGACACCAACCTTCGTGCGCCGTACATCCTGGTGCAGAAGCTCGTGCCGGGGATGATCGAGCGCGGACGCGGGAGCGTCGTCAACATCAGCACCGTCGCCGCCAGCACACCGAGCGCCGACGCGGGCATCTACGGCGCCAGCAAGGCGGCGCTGGACCTGCTGACCAAGGTGTGGGCCGACGAGTTCGGCGGCGCCGGGGTGCGCGTCAACGCCATCGCACCGGGCCCGATCGAGACCGAAGGCACCTCCAAAATGGCCGAGATCGTCGAGGGACTGGGGCGGACGAGGGCGCTCCATCGGATCGGCGAACCCGACGGAGATCGCGCAGGCGGTCGCCTTTATCGCCTCGCCCGCCGCGAGCTACATCAACGGTGTGGTGTTGCCGGTAGACGGCGGCGCTCAGGCCATCAGGCCCGCCGCCTAAGCGGCGAGCACCAGGTCGAGCGCGGAGTAGAACAGGCCGAGCCCGTCGTCGGACGGGCCGGTCAGCGCCTCGGTGGCGTGCTCGGGGTGCGGCATCAGGCCGACGACCCGGCCGTTGGCCGAGGAGATGCCCGCGATGTCGCGCATCGAGCCGTTGGGGTTGTCGCGGTAGCGGAACACCACCCGGCCGTCGCCCTCGAGCTTGTCGAGCACGTCGTCGGATGCGACGTAACCGGCCCTCACCCGACTTCAGCGGCACCAGTAGGTCGGCGCCGAGTTCGTAGCGTGACGTCCACGCGGTGGAATTGGACGCCACCTCCAGCCAGACGTCGCGGCAGACGAAGTGCAGTCCGGCATTGCGGGTCAGTGCGCCCGGCAACAGCCCGGCTTCGCACAACACCTGAAATCCGTTGCAAATACCCAAGACCGGCATTCCGCTGGCCGCCGCGTCGATGACGGACTTCATCACGGGGGCGAACTTGGCGATGGCGCCGCAGCGCAGGTAGTCGCCGTAGGAGAACCCGCCGGGGACGACGACGGCGTCGACACCCTTGAGATCGGCGTCGGCGTGCCACAGGCTCACCGCCTCGCGCGCCGGAGAGCCTGACCGCCCGGGCGGCGTCGACGTCGTCGAGCGTGCCGGGGAACGTGATGACCCCGACGCGCGCGGTCATGATTGCTCCCTGCTGACCGACCAGTCCTCGATCACGATGTTGGCCAGAAGCGATTCGGCGATCTCGGCGACCGTCTCGTCGGCGACGCTGTCGTCGACCTCGAGCTCAAACCGCTTGCCCTGCCGGACATCTGATACCCCGTCGTAGCCGAGACGGCCGAGCGCACCGACGATCGCCTGACCCTGCGGGTCGAGGATCTCGGCCTTCGGCATCACGTGCACTACCACCCTTGCCACGGCGCTCACTCTACCGGCGGCCCGAGCCCCGCCGTCTCACCGGCACGAATCGATGTACGCCGTGCACAAAGGGGCGCCCATGGCGTCGAGCACCTGCGCGTCGGACACCGGCGGCCAGTCGACGCGAGGCGGCGTCGTCGCCCACATCGCCACCTCGACGACGGTGCTGTTATCGGGGTTGACCAGCAGGTATTCGTGCAGCACCGCCTGACCGGGAAGCACCCCGCTGATGACCGCGGCCAGGCGGGTGGGCGTATCGGTGGTGATCGAGGGCGACGTCAGCGGAGCGGTCACCTGGCAACTGCGCAGCGAGGCCACCGCCGAGTCGAACACCGCCGACGCGAGTTGGCCGCTGCGCCAGGTCTCGCCGCGCCAGTGCACCACCTGCACCTGCAGCTGCCACTGGCCTTCCGGCTGCGGGACGACGGCTCGCGCTGCGACCGCATACTGACGGGCGTCGCCGACGATCGGCGGTGTGCCGCAGGCCTCCTCGAACCGGAAGCCGCGGGTCGGTCGCGGTGACGGCGACTCCGGCCAGCCCGGGCCAGCGATACGTCGAGTACAGCGGAACCGCGGTCGGGTCGATCCATGCCGAATCCGGGATGCGATCACAATTCGGCGGGCAATCCATCGGAAGCGCATACGCAGGACCGACATGGCCGGGCGCAACGGCCAGCCCACAGGCCGCCAGCAGCGCCGCCAGCATCATTCGCATTTCGCCCACCACCCCTGAGCGCACAATATAGGCATGCAATTGACGCATTTCGGCCATTCGTGCCTACTCGCCGAGTTCAAGAACGATTCCGATACGACGACCGTGCTGTTCGACCCCGGAAACTTCTCGCACGGCTTCGAGGGCATCACGGGGCTGGATGCGATCCTGATCACGCACCAACACCCTGATCACGCTGATACCGAGCGGCTGCCGGCACTGGTCGACGCCAACCCGCAGGCGGCGCTGTACGCCGATCCCCAGACCGCGCAACAGCTGGGCGCGCCGTGGACGGCCGTGCACGTCGGCGACGAATTCACCGTCGGCGGGTTGTCGGTGCGCGGCGTCGGGGGCAAGCACGCGGTGATCCATCCGGAGATCCCGGTTATCGACAACATCTCGTATCTCATCGGCGACGGCGATCACCCGGCACGGCTGATGCATCCCGGTGACGCGCTGTTCGCACCCGGCGAACCGGTGGATGTCCTGGCCGCTCCCGCGGCCGCGCCGTGGATGAGAATCTCTGAGGCCGTTGACTATCTGCGTGCGGTGGCACCAGCCCGCGCGGTGCCGATCCACCAGGCGATCATCGACCCGAACGCGCGTGGCATCTACTACGGACGGCTCACCGAGATGACCGACACCGACTTCCAGGTGCTCGAACGAGGAAAACAGCACCACTTTCTAGCGCGAGCTGGGCCCACACCGCAGGTAGGGGAACGCTAAGGTCCGGTGCATCCTGCGGTTTTGCGGGCGTTAGCGTCTGCTCGGCAGGCTAAGCGGTGTCGCGGGCGGCGGCGCGACCCGCGGCACGTCCCGAGAAAATGCAGCCGCCAAGAAATGTGCCCTCCAGCGAGCGGTAGCCATGCACGCCGCCGCCGCCGAATCCGGCCGCCTCGCCTGCCGCGTACAGCCCCGCGAACACGGCGCCGTCGCCGCGCAGCACCCGTGAATCGAGATCGGTTTCCAAGCCTCCCAACGATTTTCGCGTCAGGATGTGGAGCTTGACGGCGATCAGCGGCCCTGCCTTCGGGTCGGTCAGCCGGTGCGGGGCGACGACGCGCGTGAACCGGTCGCCGAGATAGCCGCGGGCCGCCCTGATCGCGGTCACCTGGGTGTCCTTGGTGAACCGGTTGGCGACCTCGCGGTCGCGGGCCGTGACCTCCGCTTCGACAGTGCCGTAGTCCAGCGGGATGACGTCGGGTACGTTGTTCATTCCAGAAACCAAGTCCCGCAGCGTGTTTGCGCTGACGAAGTCGACACCCTTGTCGACGAACGCCTGCACAGGCGCCGGCGCACCCGGTCGCACGCGGGCCAGCACATCGCGCACACTGCGGCCGGTGAGGTCGGGGTTCTGCTCCTGTCCGGACAGCGCGAACTCCTTGGCGATGATGCGGGCGTTCAGCACGAACCAGGTGTAGTCCTGTCCGGTTTGCGCGATGTGTTCCAGCGTGCCGAGGGTGTCGAAGCCCGGGTACAGCGGCGCGGGCAGCCGTTTCCCTGTCGCGTCCAGCCACAGTGACGACGGCCCGGGCAGGATGCGGATGCCGTGCAGCGGCCAGATCGGGTCGTAGTTCGTGATGCCCTCGGTGTAGTGCCACATCCGGTCGCTGTTGATGATATGCGCGCCCGCCGATTCGCTGATGCCGATCATCCGGCCGTCGACGTGTGCGGGCACCCCGCTGAGCAGTTGCTCTGGCACCCGGCCCATCCGCTTGGGCCAGTTCTTCCGCACCAGGTCGTGATTGCCGCCGATGCCACCGCTGGCAACGATGACGGCCTGTGCGCGGAACTCGAACTCGCCGACGGTGTTCCGCGACGACGCCACCCCGCGGGCGGCGTCCGTCGGCTCCAGCACTGAGCCGCGCACGCCGACGACCGCACCGTCTTCGACGATCAGCTCGTCGACGCGGTGCCTGTGTGCGAACGTGACGTTGTCGACGCCCCGCAGCCGGCGGGCGAACACGTCGACGATCTCCGGGCCCGTGCCCCACGTGATGTGGAAGCGCGGCACCGAGTTTCCGTGTCCCGCGTGCGTCGTAACCGCCACGCTCGGCCCAGCCGACGAGCGGGAAGATCTTGCAGGCCGCGCTCGCGCAGCCAGCTGCGCTTCTCGCCCGATGCGAAGTCGACGTAGGCGTGCGCCCACTGCTCGCGGCCAGTGGTCCTCCGGCCGGTCGAAGCCCGCGGTGCCCAGCCAGTCCTGAAGCGCGAGCTCGTGGCTGTCGCGTATGCCGAGCCTGCGCTGCTCGGGGCTGTCGACGAAGAACAGCCCGCCGAACGACCAGAACGCCTGCCCGCCGATGTTGGCGGCGTTCTCCTGGTCGACGATCAGGACGCGACGGCCCCGTTCGGCCAGCTCACAGGCGGCGACCAGCCCGGCCAGCCCCGCTCCGACGACGATGACATCAGCATCTGCCATGGCCGCCAATGTAGCCGTCGGTCAGGCGGCGTCGGTCAGCGCGGGATAGGGCCGCCACTCGTAGACGGTCGGCGCGCACTGGTGCATCAGGGCGAGGTCGATGGCGTCGAGCATGGCCTGCCGAGGCCCGGGTTTGCGGAGATGCCGCGCCGCCACCGCCACGCGCACGACGCCTGACCGGCGAGCGGTTCGATCTGCCGACAACACCAGCGTGCGGCACCACCATGGTTCGGACATGAAACCCTCGCCGATGCCGAGCACCCGCGCCCTCACCGTCGTCCTGCGCACGAGGTCGGTGATTCCGGCTGAGGCCGGCAAGAAGCCGGAAACCATTGCGCGGCAACGTATCTATCGTGCCCTGCGACACTGTCCACCCCGGCGCGGCAAAAAGCCGCGTGCGAAGCCCGAGATGCTCGAGCACCCGGTCGGCGCCCATCAGCCGCAGATTCGCTTCATGGGCGGGCAGCGTCGCGAATTCGCCGCGGCGCTTCTTGGTCGCGGCCTCGTCGAACCCGTGCAGCACGATCGCGTCGCCGCGGTTTCGCCGCGCGACAAGCCATTCCACCGTCGACCCATCCCGATCGAGGCGGTAACCGCCCTTCAGCCTCGGAGCGACGAGGAACGAGGACGGTACCGCCCGCTCTTCCAGTTGCGCGCAGAACACCGCGACGTCGGGCAATGTCTGCTCACTGATGCCGGAAATCGAGACGATCAGTTGTCCAGCCACCCTCGCATTGTCGCAACGCGAGGTGTCGCAACGGTTTACGACACTCTTACAGAAGTTGTCTATTCCGCTATCGCGGCAGGACCGCCTCGATGGCCTCGACGACCTCCGGAGCGTCCGGCTCGGTGCGCGGGCGGAACCGCTTGACCACCGCGCCACCCGGTGCGAGCAGGAACTTTTCGAAGTTCCACTGCACGTCGCCCGCTTCACCCGAGGCGTCGGGGGTCTTCGTCAGCTCGGCGAACAGCGGGTGACGGTCCGCTCCGTTGACGTCCGTCTTGGCCAGCAGCGGAAAGGTGACGCCATAGGTGGCCGAGCAGAACGTCTGGATCTCCTCCGCGGTGCCGGGCTCCTGTCCCATGAACTGGTTGCACGGCACGCCGATCACCGTCAGACCCCGGTCGCCGTAGTCCTTGGCAAGCTTCTCCAGCGCGCTGTATTGCGGCGTCAGGCCGCATTTCGAGGCGACGTTGACCACCAGCACGGCGCCCCCTGCGAGCTCGGCGAGCGTCGTCGGCGTCCCGTCGAGCTTGGTGAGGGCGATGTCGGTGAGCTGCGTGTCCGTCATGACGGGGAACACTACCGGTTAGGTTCCGAACAGCATCCCCGCGACCCGGTGCACGGTCGCCATCGGATCGGGCTCGTTGTCGATGGCCTTGTTGAGCCACAGCAGCGAAAAGCCATGCACCAGAGACCATGCCGCGAGCGCGGCCGCCTCCGGGTCATCCTTGGCGCGTTGATCGTCGAGGGTGCCGACGCCCGCAGCCAGCTCGGCGCCGGACGCCGTCTCGGCGGCGACGAGATCCGGGTCGGTGGCGTCGTAGAGGGATTTGTCGAACATCACCTCGTAGTGGCCGGGATGGTCGATGGCGAAGCGGACGTAGGCGAGCGCGGCCTCGAGGAAGTCTGGCCGCGCGCCTTCGAGCGCGTCGGCGAGCATCTGGAATCCCTCGGTGGCCAGCGCGGTGAACAGCCCGCGGCGGTCGGTGAAGTGGTGCGCGGGTGCGGCGTGGGAGACACCCGCCGCGCGCGCCAGCTCGCGCAGGGACAGGCCGTCGGCGCCGCGCTCGGCCACCAGGACGGCCGCCTCGGCCAGGATGGTCGCCTTCAAGTCGCCGTGGTGGTAAGTGTCCCTGCTGCTCATGGGCCCATCATAGCCACGAATCTTGACACTGCCTAGATCGTTACGTAGCGTCATATCTTGTCACTGTCTAGATCGGAGCTCGAAATGGCACCCCTCATCGCACTCGTCCTGGGAACGCTCGCCGCCCGGCTGGTCGGCTTTTTTGGAGTGGATTACGTCGCGGGCTGGCCGTCCGCGATCGCGGTCGGGCTGGCGCTGATGTTCGTGGTGACCGGCGTCGCGCACTTCGTCAACCCGCTGCGCCGCGACCTGATCGCGATCGTGCCGCCGCGGCTGCCCGCACTGAGAATTCATTTTGCTCCTCACGTCCGCGCCTCACTGGTGACCGTCACCGGCGTGCTCGAACTGCTCGGCGCCGCCGGGCTGCTGTATCCGCCAACGCGGGCGGCGGCCGCGATCGCACTCGGCGTAATGATGCTGGCGATGTTCCCGGCGAACGTCTACGCGTCGCGGATGCCGAGCCCGCCGAAATCGATGACCACCCGGCTGCCGCTACGAACGGTCGAGCAGGTCGTCTTCGTAGGCGCCGCCCTCGTGGTTGGCCTTGGCGGCATCCAGTAGCCACGCGTACTGGAACGCCGCCTCCTTCCAGCGCTCGTATCGACCGCTGATGCCACCATGGCCCGCGCTCATCTCGGTCTTCAATAGCACCGGATGGGCGTCGGCCTTCGTGTGCCGCAGCGCGGCAACCCATTTCGCAGGCTCGACGTACATCACGCGAGTGTCGTTGAGCGACGTCATCGCGAGGATCGGCGGATACTCCTTGGCCTCGACGTTCTCGTACGGCGAATAGGCCTTCATGTAGTAGTAGACGTCCTTGTCCGCCAACGGGTTTCCCCACTCATCCCATTCGGTCACGGTGAGCGGAAGCGACGGGTCGAGGATCGTCGTCAGCGGGTCGACGAACGGCACCTGCGCAAGGAAGCCGGCGAACAGGTCCGGCGCCATGTTGGCCACCGCGCCGATCAACAGTCCACCGGCGCTGCCGCCCAGGCCGACGAGGTTCTCCGGCCGGGTCACGTCCGTTTCGACGAGATGTCTTGCGACGGCGATGAAGTCGGTGAAGGTGTTGGCCTTCTCCAGTAGCTTGCCATGCTCGTACCACGGGCGGCCGAGCTCGCCGCCGCCGCGCACGTGCGCGATGACGAACACCATGCCGCGGTCCAGAAGCGACAGCCGCGCGATCGAGAATCGCGGGTCCTCACATGATTCGTAGGCCCCGTAGCCGTACAGCAGGGTGGGCGCCGGGAACTGGAGGCCTGCGCGGTGGATGATCGACACCGGCACGCGGGCGCCATCGTCGGCGATGGCCCAGTCACGCCGCTCGACGTAATCCTCTGGGCGATAGTCGCCGAGCACCGGCTGCTCGCGCAGCAGCGTCCGCTCACCGGTGGCGAGGTCGACGTCGTAAATGCGCACCGGTGTGACGAACGACGTCGAACCGATCCGCAGCTTGGGCGAGTCCCAGTTGGGGTTTCCGCTCAGCCCGGCCGACATCAGCTCGGATTCGAAGGTGAACTCCTCGGGGCGGCCGTACTCGCCGTGCGCGTAGAGCGGCCACAGCTGGATTCGGGGCAGGGCTTCGCGGCGATAGCTGACCACGAGGTGCCCGACGAATGCGTCGACGGCGTCGAGGCGGACGTCGTCGCGGTGCTCGATGAGCGTGCGCGTCGCGGTGGGGTCGCTGACCGGCGCCTCGACGAGCATGAAGTTCTCGGCGCCGTCGTTGTGCAGAATCAGGAAGCGATCCTCGCCGCCGACGACGGCGTGCTCGATGGAGTACTCGACGAATTCGCGGCGCGGCCAGACGGGAACGAACTCGGCGTCGGCATCGGCGGCGTCGGCGTAACGGATCTCCGACGTCACGGCGCTGCCCGCGGCGATGACGACGTACTTGTCGCTGCGGGTGCGGCCAACCGCCAGCCAGAACTTCTCGTCGGGCTCGTGATAGACCTTATCGGCGGGCAGGCCCGAGCCGATGCGGTGTCGCCACACGGTGTCCGGCCGCCACGCGTCGTCGACGGTCGTGTAGTAGACGGTGCGATTGTCGGCCGCCCACGTTGCGCCAGCACCGATGCCGACGATCTCGTCGTCGTAGTGCTCGCCGGTCCGTAAGTCCTTGAACCGCAACGTGTATCGCTCGTCGCCTTTGACATCGACCGAGTAGGCCAACGTGTGGGCGTCGACGCTGACGGTGGCCGCGCCGAGCGCGAAGAAGGTGTGGCCCCCGGCCTCCAGGTTCTCGTCGAGCAGCACCTGTTCACCGGGAATCTCGGTGTCCTCGTCTAACTTCGGCGGCGTCCAGTCGTCGGGGTCGGCGATCGGGCAGCGGCAGTGCACGCTGTACTGCTTGCCCTCGAAACTGCGGCTGTAGTACCACCATTGGTCACGGCGGGCGGGCACCGAGAGGTCGGTCTCCTTGGTGCGGGCCTTGATCTCGTCGAAGATCTTCTGCCGCAACGGCGCCAGATGGTCGGTGATCTGCTCCGTGTAGGAGTTCTCGGCTTCCAGGTAGGCGATCACGTCGGGGTCGGACTTGTCGCGCATCCACTCGTACGGGTCGTTGAAGACGTCGCCGTGGTATTCGCGGCGGTGGTCGACCCGCTTGGGGTTGGGCGGGGTCGCGGTCACGCGGCCGGGCCGATCCAGTCCGCGAACCGCAGGCCCGAAATGCGCTCGTAGGCATTGATATAGCGCTCGCGGGTGGCATCCACGATGGTGGGCGGCAAGGGTGGCGGCGGTTTGTCGCCGTAGCGGTCCCAGCCTGATTCCGGACTTGTCAGCCAATTGCGCACGAACTGCTTGTCGAAACTGGGCTGCACGACGCCCTCGCGATAGGTGTCGACGGCCCAGTACCGCGACGAGTCGGGTGTGAATACCTCGTCGGCCAGTACCAGATCGCCGTTCTCGTCGACACCGAACTCGAACTTGGTGTCGGCGATGATGATTCCCTTCGTCAGAGCGTGGTCGGCGGCGCGGATGTAGGTCTGCAATGTGAGATCGCGCAGCTGGTTGGCCCGCACGGCGCCGACGATGTCGATCACGTGCGCGAACGAGATGTTCTCGTCGTGCTCGCCGAGCTCGGCCTTGGTCGCGGGGGTGAACAGCGGGGTGTCGAACTTGCTGGCTTCGGTGAGACCGGGCGGCAGGGCGATGCCGCTGACCTCACCGGTCTTCTGGTAGTCCAGCAGCCCGGAGCCCGTGAGGTAGCCGCGGGCGACGCATTCGACGGGGATCATCTCGAGCTTGCGCACCACCAGCGCGCGGCCGAGCACCTCGTCGGGGATGCGCGGGTCGTCCGGCGGCCCTGCGAGATGGTTGGGCGCCTTGGTGTAGTCGAAGAAGAAGACGCTCATCGCGGTCAGGATGCGACCCTTGTCGGGGATCTGATTGTCGAGGATGTAGTCGAACGCCGAGATTCGATCGCTGGCGACGAACAGCAGGTGGTCGTCGTCGATGCGGTAGAGCTCGCGAACCTTGCCGCTGGCCAGATGCTGGTAGTCGGACAGAGCGGGGCGCATCGGGTCAGCCTAACGGTCGATCTGTGTTGGGATCGAAGGCATGACTTCGAGGTATGTGCCATACGCCACCACGCCTGCCCGGCTCCTTGCGCAACTGGTCAGCGACCTGGTCGTCGCGGCGTGGACCGCGATCTGGGTGATCGTCGGATTGGCGGTGCACTCGGCCGTGGCCGCTATCGGCAATTTCGGCGGCGACGTGGAAACCGGCGCCAACGGCATCGCGGGCAGCCTGGACCACGCGGGTGACAACGCGCGACAGGTGCCGCTGATCGGCGATGCGCTGAGCAGCCCGCTGACGGCCGCGGGTGGGTTCGCCCGCGACATCGCAGGAGCGGGCCACCAGCTGAACACGACGGCGAGCTGGCTGGCGTGGCTGTTGGCGCTGGCCGTCGCCGCGCCGCCGATCATGGCGATCGCGATGCCGTGGGTGGTGCTGCGATTGCGGTTCTTCAGGCGCAAGTGGGTGGCGCTGACGCTGGCCAGGACACCGGCGGGCGAGCAGCTGCTCGCGCTGCGGGCGCTGGCCAACCGGCCGCTGGCCAAGCTCGCGGCGATCCACGCCGATCCCGTCGGGGCGTGGCGGCGAGAGGACCTCGCGGCAATACAGGGCCTCGCGGCACTGGAGCTACGCGCCGCAGGCGTCGCCCGCCGCCTGTCTTAGCCGCATCAGCGATTTCGGCGCGCTAACCGGCGCTCAGCGCACGGTAGCGCGCCGAAATCGCAACAACGGGAACCTGATGCGGTCATGAGTGCGTCGACTCTTGATGTGCTCGACGAGTTTCTCCGCCAACATGACGGCGTCCTCACGTTCAGGCACGCTCAACGTGCGGGCCTCAGCGAAGATGCAATCAAGCGGCGTGTGCGATCAGGACACTGGCGACGCTGCGCGAAGGGCGTGTACTTCGTCAACGATCGTCCTTTCACCGACGCAGCGCGCATTCGGACAGCGGTGTGGGGCTACGGACCGCACGCAGCTGCAAGTGGATTAGCCGGCGCGTGGTGGCATGGCCTCACGCGGTTCGCGCCCAACATCGTCGAAGTCACCGTGCCGAGAAACAGCCACGGCAGGTGCCACGAAGGCTGCCGTGTGCGACGGCGCGATCTCAAACCCTCCGACATAGTGGAGCGGCATGGCCTGCGCGTAACGGAATTGGGCTTGACGGTTGTCGAGGCCGCTGTCCGGCAGCGTGGTGGCGCGAAGACAATGGATTCCGCTCTACAACTTCGCGTCGATCTGCGTGCGCTATGGGGCGCGCATCTTCGGAACAAGGGCCGTTACGGATCACCCGCGGCGCGTCGGCTGCTTCAAGCCGCGGCCGACGGTGCGCGATCCGAAGCCGAACGACTGCTTATCCGGCTACTGAGGGCTGCAAAGATCACTGGCTGGCGCGCGAACTATCCCATAGCCGGGTACAAGGCCGACGTCGGCTTCCCGAAGCAAAAAGTTGCGATTGAAGTCGACGGTTTCGCCTTTCATAGCGATAGCGAAGATTTTCACACCGACCGCAAGCGCCAAAATGCCATCGCGTTGGCCGGGTGGCAGGTCCTCCGCTTCACCTGGCTGGACCTGACGGAGTATCCGGATCGGGTCATCGCTGAGATCAAGCGTGCGATTTCGGCGCGCTAACCGGCGCTCAGCGCACGGTAGCGCGCCGAAATCGCAAGAAACGGGCGGGAGTAACGACGGCCGTGACCACCCACGCCGCAAGCGCGATCCAGAAGAACACCAGCGAGACCGTCGTCAGCGGCCGCCAGCCCGTTTCGACCGCCGTGGCGAACGTCGCCGACGAGTACATCCCCAGCGGGAAGACCGCGGCCCACCAGTTCCCGTCGCGAAGCTTGATGCTGACCACCAGCAGCAGCGGAATCCACAGGCTTGCGACGACCCACGTCACGACGGTCACCGGCTTGATCGCTTCGAAGCCTGCCCGGTGGATGTGATCGCCCGCCAGCGTCGCGATCGCCGCACCGCCCATCAGGATCCAGACGTCGGGCTCTCGCAGTTCGACGACCGTCGGCTCGTGTACCGCCCGCCAGATCACCAGGCCCGTCATCGCGCAGTACCCGCAGATCGCCAGCGCAAGGAGACCAATTGCCAGCCCAACCAGGCCCAGATCCGCCGCGAGTATCGCCAGCCCGGACGTCGCGACGCTGAGCAGTTCGCCGCCGCCTCGGGCGCGGTCGCGCAGCCCGGTCCACCGATACCGCCACATCGCGCGCTGCGCCAGCGGCACGAGCATCAGCCAACCGATGAGCGCAAGAACCGCAAGCGTCCGGTGCGTGACGACAGACCACTCCAGTCGACTGCCGACGACGGCGCAGGCCGCGACGAAGGTCAGCAACTGAATCGGCGTCTCGGGTTGCGAGAAGTCCAATGGCTCACGGCGCCAGCCGATCACGCCGACAACAACGAGCACCACGAGCCCCACCGCCGCGATTGCGGCCAGCACACCGCTGACGATGTGATACCCGTGGTCCTCCGCGGCGATCGACACGATGCCGGTCGCCATCACCGCCGCGAATGCGTCGGGCCTCACACTTCCAGTTCGACGATGAGGTGGCGGATACCGGTGTGTCTGTTGCTGCGCGTCCACTCCACCGGCTTGACCACCCGGACGGACGAGAACCTGCCCAGCAGCTCCTCGTACAGCACCCGTAGCTCCAACCGGGCCAGGTTGGCGCCGAGACAATAGTGAATTCCCTGCCCGAAACCCAAGTGCGGATTCGGCTTTCGCGTGATGTCGAACTCGTCGGGCCTGTCGAAAGCCAACTCGTCACGGTTGGCCGAGCCCTCCCAGATCTGCACCTTCTGCCCGGCCTCGATGGCGCAGCCACCCAGTTCGACATCGCGGGTTGCGGTGCGGCGCTTCGACGGCGACGGCGACGTCCACCGCACCATCTCCTCGACGGCCGTCGGCAGCAGCGACAGGTCCGCACGCAACAAGGCGAGCTGGTCGGGATGCTCGGCGAGCGCAAGCAGGCCGCCTGCGACGGCATTGCGCGTCGTCTCTGCGCCCGCGCTGAACAGCAGGCTGAAGAACAGATAGAGCTCGAGATCCGACAGTCCATCCGAATCCAGCGTCGCATTCGCGACGACCGACAGCATGTCGTCCGACGGTTCGGCCCGCTTTGCAGAGATGAGCGACTGGCCGTAGGTGTACATCCGCGTGCCGGCTTCCTCTGGCGTCATCTGCCCCACCGATGCCTTGCGCGAGCCGCCGAAGTCGAACTGCGGCTCGATCGCCTCGAACAGCCAATGCCGTTCGGACTCAGGCACTCCCAGTAGGATACAGATCATCTGCATCGGCAGCTCCGCGGCGACATCGACGAGAAAGTCGAACGGCGAGCCGGGCTCGAGCGCATCCAGCAGCCGACGGGTACGGCTCCGCAGATCGTCCTCGACGCGCCGGATCATCCGCGGCGTCAGCCCGGAGCTCACCAGCCGGCGAATCTGCGAATGCCGAGGGTCGTCCATCATGTTGAGCACCTGACCCGCGATTGCCAGGTCCTGCAGCAGCGTCCCGCCGTACGGGCGCCCGCCGCCGGTCACCGACGAGTACGTCTCCGGATCGCGAAGCACCGCAAGGGTTTCGGCATAGGTGGCCACCGACCAGAAACCCTCGCCGTCGGGAGTGTTGTCGGTCGGCTCGTGCCAGTACACCGGCGCCTCGCGGCGGTGCACCTCGAACAGGTCATGGGGAAAACCGGCGGCGAAGTTGTCCAGATCGGTGAAGTCGATCCGGGACAACGGACCCGCCAGTGTCACAGGATCGCGCCCGAGGTGTACTTCGCCGCCTCGGGATAGCGGCTCACCAGTTCGTCGATCGCCGCGACGACGGCGTCGACCTGGTTACCTGCCGCGCCGGTGAACGCCTGCTTGTCCGCCAGTGCCGCATCCAGCGCGGGCCGATCCAACGGCAACCGCCGGTCGGCGGCCAGCCGGTCCAGCAGATCGGGCTCTGCGCCCTTCTCCCGCATCGCAAGCGCGACGGCGACGGCGTTCTCCTTGATGATCTCGTGCGCCGCCTCGCGACCCATGCCCGCCCGCACCGCCGCGATCAGGATCCGCGTCGTCGCCAGGAACGGCAGATAGCGGTCGAGCTCACGCTGGATGACCGCGGGATACGCGCCGAACTCGTCGAGCACCGTCAAGAACGTCTCGGTCTGCCCGTCGATGGCGAAGAATGCATCCGGCAGCGCCACCCTGCGCACCACCGAGCAGAACACGTCGCCCTCATTCCATTGCGCCCCAGCGAGTTCGGCCGCCATCGACGCGTAACCGCGCAGCACCACCTGCAACCCGTTGACGCGCTCGCACGACCGCGTGTTCATCTTGTGCGGCATCGCCGACGACCCGACCTGGCCGGGCGCGAACCCCTCGGTCACCAGTTCGTGGCCTGCCATCAGCCGGATGGTGTGCGCCATCGACGACGGCCCCGCACCCACCTGCACCAGCGCCGACAACACATCGTGGTCGAGCGACCGGGGATAGATCTGACCCACACTCGTGAAAGTCTCAGTGAATCCAAGGAATTCGGCGATGTGGCGCTCTAGCTCGGTCAGCTTCGACGCGTCGCCGCCGAACAGGTCCAGCATGTCCTGCGCGGTGCCCATCGGGCCCTTGATGCCGCGTAGCGGATACCGGTCGACCAGATCCCGCAGCCGGGTCAGCGCGATCAGCATCTCCTCGGCCGCCGACGCGAATCGCTTGCCCAACGTCGTCGCCTGCGCCGCGACGTTGTGGCTGCGGCCCGCCATCACCAGATCGCGATACAGCACCGCACGCTCCGCCAGCCGCGCCACGACGGCCACCCCGTGGGAGAAGACCAACTCCAAAGAGCGCCGGATCTGCAGCTGCTCGACGTTTTCCGTCAGATCTCGGCTCGTCATGCCCTTGTGCACATGCTCGTGGCCTGCCAGCGCGTTGAACTCTTCGATGCGCGCCTTGACGTCATGGCGCAGCACCCGCTCGCGTTCGGCGATCGACGCCAGGTCGACGTTCTCGATCACTCGCTCGTAGTCGTTGATCACGCCGGAGGGGACATCGACACCCAAGTCGGCCTGCGCGCGCAGCACCGCCAGCCATAGCCTGCGCTCACCGACGATCTTGGCCTCTGGCGACCAAATCGCCACCATCTCGTCGCTGGCATACCTGCTGGCCAGCACGTTGGGGATCGTCACAGTCTCACAGCTTACGGCCCGGATGGGGCAGGGTAGCTGCATGCACTTCGTTGGATTGGACCTGGCGTGGGGTGAGAAGAAGCAGACCGGGGTCGCCGCCATCGACTCCGACGGCCGCCTGCTTCATGTCGGAATCGCCCAGGATGAGGAAAGCATCGTCGACGCTGTCGCTCCCTATGTCGCCGACGACTGCCTCGTCGCCATCGATGCACCGCTGATCGTCAAGAACGAAGCAGGCTACCGGTCCGCGGAAACCATGTTCAATCGTGACTTCCAGCGATTCGACGCGGGTGCCTATCCGGCGAATACCGCCAATCCGCTGTTCAATCCACCTCGCGGCGCTGTCCTGGCCAATGCTCTCGGCCTCAACATGGACCCCGCATCGGGCGCCGATCGAAGGGCGATCGAGGTCTATCCGCACCCTGCGTGCGTCGTGCTGTTCGAACTCGAGAAGACGTTGAAGTACAAGAACAAGCAGGGCCGGTCGTTCGACGAGCGGCAGAAAGAGTTGCTCAAGTTGATGACGCTGATCGAGGGACTCGACCACGCGTCACCGCGTCTGCGCGTGAACCACAACATGAACTGGGTGGCACTGCGGAAGCGGGTCGAAGCCGCGGCCAGGCCGTCGCAACTCGACCGTGACGAAGACCCCGTCGACGCCGTGATGTGCGCGTACGTGGCGCTGTACTGGTTTCACCGGCCCGACGACGTCACGATCTACGGCGACTTCGAGACCGGCTACATCGTCACGCCGAGCCTCCCCTCGGATCTGTCGCCCGCACCGCGCCGACGCGTGGTGCCGCCACCCAACGATGAACTCCACGAACGCCTTTCGCATCTCGAGAACCTGCTCGCGCAGGCTCAGTTAGAGGCGAAGACGATTCGCGAACAGCTGTATCGGATGTGACCGCTCAGCCAGGTGCTGCGGTCAGCATGGGCGTGATCGGCGCCATGATCGGCGCCAGCACGTCGATGACGTCGATCAACGACGCACGCGCGGCACTGCGGGGGCCCTCGCCGTCGTCGACCAGCGCCGCGACAACCGCACCGTCGACCGCGCAGACCAGTGCGTTGACGTGTTCCGGCCGCACCAAGCGGCCCGACCTTTCGACGACCTGGACGACGGCATCGGTCCGCTGCTGCAGAATCCGCCGCTGTACCTCGCGCAGTGCCGGTTGGCGGGCGCATGCGATGTAGCGCTCGTACCGTGAGATCAACTGTTCGCTGACTTGCGTCTCGGGATCGTCGCCGACGAGCAGATCCACCAGAACGTCGACCGTCGAATCGGCACCGCGACGCCGACGCGACAACGACGCCACCCGCTCGCGCATCTGCTGCACTTCCAATGCGCCGATGTGCTCGACGGCCTTGACGATCAGATCGTCGAGAGACGAGAAGTAGTACGTCGTCGCCGCCAACGGCAGCCCGGCGCGTCGCGCAACCGCACGATGGCGCACGGCGTCGAACCCGCCCTCGCACAACAACTCGGCAGCCGCGCTCACCAACGCGTACTGCCTACGTACGCCCTTGGGAGTCACCGCTGCCGTCACGAATAGCATGCTGCCAGCAGCCCGAGGCCGAGATGGCTCTTTCCGCCAAAGCTAAGCCTTTACTCAGGAAGTCGGGACGCCAACCGATTTGGATGCATTGCCGAAACACTGGCCGACGGTCGGCCAGCCGCCAATGGCATGATGGCCCGCATGCCACAGCTGAGCCGTCGAGCGATGATGCGCCTCGGCGTCAGTGCGGCCGCGGGGGCCGCAGGGGCCTTCGCGCTGGGCACTCTGCGCGAAACGGGTCCCTCCGCCGCGGGCCCGCCTGTCGCGATGACGAGCGCCGGAGTCCCACTCGCACCGCTGGCCCCGCCCGCCCCGTTGGAGCCCGCACCGACCGCGGCGCCGACGTACGTCAACGGCTCGTTCAACTCCGCGGCCCGAGGCGGGATCGACACCAATTGGGCCATCGCGCGACCGCCGGGCCAGACCGGCACGCTGCGGCCCGTCATCGCCCTGCACGGTAAGGGCGCCGACGCGGCCCAGGTGATGGCGGGCGGTGTGGAGCAGGGCCTGGCCCAGGCGGTCGCCGCAGGAGTGCCGCCGTTCGCGGTGGTCGCCGTCGACGGCGGTGGCGGCTATTGGCACAAACGTGCGTCGGGCGAGGATTCGGGCGCGATGGTGCTCGACGAGCTGATTCCGATGCTCAGCTCGCAGGGCCTGGACACGTCGCGGGTCGCGTTCCTCGGCTGGTCGATGGGCGGCTACGGCGCGCTGCTGCTTGGCGCCCGCCTCGGTCCCGCGCGCACCGCTGCGATCTGCGCGGTCAGCCCCGCGCTGTGGACATCGTCGGGTGCGACGGCTCCCGGTGCGTTCGACGGCGCCGACGATTTCGCCGCCAACAGCGTGTGGGGTCTGCCCGCTCTCGGGTCGATACCGATCCGGATCGACTGCGGCGACAGCGATCCCTTCTACTCGGCCACCAAGCAGTTCATCGCCCAGCTGCCGAACCCGCCCGCGGGCGGCTTCTCGCCGGGTGGGCACGACGGCGCCTTCTGGAGTTCGCAACTGCCCGCCGAGATCGCCTGGATCGCGCCGTTGCTGACTGCTTAGACCTTGATCTGGCCCTCGGCGGCGGCCAGCGCGATGTCACTGCGAAAGTGGCTGCCCGGCAACTTGATCGACTTGATGAGGGCGTAGGCGTTTTCGCGCGCCGATGCCAGGTCGGACCCCAGCCCGACGATTGACAACACGCGCCCACCGGACGACACGACGGACCCGTCGTCCCGGCGTGCCGTACCCGCATGGAGCACGCCGTCGGCTTCTGCGCCCGTGATGACGTCGCCGACGCGTGGCCGTCCCGGGTAGTTCTCGGCCGCCAGCACGACGGTCACCGCCGCGCCGTCACGCCAGTCCAGGGCGGGCTGCTCGGCGAGCCGACCGGTGGCCGCGGCGTGCAGCAGCTGACCCAGTGGCGATTCGATGAGCGCCAGCACCGACTGCGTCTCGGGATCGCCGAAGCGGCAGTTGAATTCGACAACCGCGGGTCCGTTCGACGTGATGGCCAGCCCGGCGTACAACAGCCCCGAGAACGAGCTGTTCCGTCGAACCAACTCCGCGGCAACGGGTTTCACGATGTCGTTGACGATCGCTTCCGTCACGTCGTCGGGCAGCCACGGCACGGGCGAGTACGCGCCCATGCCGCCGGTATTCGGTCCGGTGTCGCCGTCGCCGACCCTCTTGAAGTCCTGTGCGGGCAGCAGTGGCACCACCGTCTCCCCGTCGACGACGCAGAACAGCGATACCTCTGGCCCGTCGAGGAATGACTCGAGCAGCACCGGGTGGCCGGCATCGAGCAGGCCTGCCGCGTGCGACCGCGCGGCGTCCCTGTCTTTTGTGACGACAACGCCCTTGCCCGCAGCCAGACCGTCGTCCTTGACCACCCACGCCGCTTCACCGGCGCCGGGCCCGAACCGGTCCAATGCCGCGTCGAGGTGCGCTGGGTTGTCGACGATCTCGCTCTTCGCGGTGCGAACACCCGCCGAGGACATCACCTCCTTGGCGAACGCCTTCGAGCCCTCGATGCGGGCGGCCTCTTTCGTCGGCCCGAAGCACGCGATGCCTGCGGCACGCACCGCGTCGGCCACCCCGAGCACCAGGGGCACCTCGGGGCCGATGACCACGAAGTCCGCGCCGATCTTCTGGGCCAGCGCCACCACCTCGTCGCCTGAGGTGATGTCGACCTCGTGCTGGTCTGCGATGGCCGCGGTACCCGCGTTTCCCGGCGCGATCGCCAGGCTTTCCACGTCCGGGTCGTTGCGCAGCGCCAGCAGCAGCGCATGTTCACGGGCTCCGGATCCGATCACGAGAACGCGCACGGTTGCCAACCCTAATCGCAGCGTGGCCCGACGGTGCGTCATGCCCATTTAGTTAGGCCATACAGTTGACACGGCAGTGTATGGTCGGACTATGACCCAGAGCACATGTCCCTTCGGGCCCGGTTACGACTTCACCAACCCCGACATCCTGGAACACGGCATACCGGTCACCGAGTTCGCCGAACTGCGCAAGACGGCGCCGGTGTGGTGGAACGAGCAGAGCGAGTCGATCTTCGACGACGGCGGCTACTGGGTGATCAGCCGACACGAGGACATCAAGGCCATCTCTCGCGACGGCGACCTGTGGTCGACGAACCGCAAAGGCGTTGTGATGCGGATGCCCGACGGCACCACACCCGACCAGCTCGAGCTGACGAAGGCGATGCTGATCAACCACGACGCGCCCGAACACACGCGGCTGCGCAAGCTGGTCTCCCGGTTGTTCACACCGCGGGCGGTCGCCGGACTCGAGGCGAAGCTGGCGACAGCGGCGCATGAGATCGTCGCTGACGCAACGAAGAAGGACACCGGCAACTTCGTCGACGACATTGCGATGCGCCTGCCTCTACTGGCGATCGCGGACATGCTCGGAGTAGCCGAGGGCGATCGCGAGAAGTTGTTCGGATGGACGAACTCGATCATGAACACCGAAGATCCCGACTTCGCATCGGATTACGTTGCGGCCAACGCCGAGCTGATGGGCTACGCCTACACCATGGCCGAGGAGCGGCGCCGCTGTCCCGCCGACGACATCGTGACGAAGCTGGTACAGGCCGACGTCGACGGCGAATGGATGGAGGACGTCGAGTTCGCGTTCTTCGTGATCCTGCTTGCGGTCGCTGGCAACGAGACGACCCGCAACGCGATGACGCACGGCATGAACGCGTTCTTCGACAATCCCGAGCAGTGGGAGCTGTTCAAGCGCGAGCGCCCCGAGACCGCCGCCGACGAGATCGTGCGCTGGGCGACGCCGGTGCACTGCTTCCAGCGCACCGCGCAGGCGGACACCGAGCTGAGCGGCGTGGCCATCCGCGAGGGGCAACGCGTCGGCCTGTTCTACAGCTCGGCCAACTACGACGACGCCGTCTTCGATCGGCCATTCGAGTTCAACATCCTGCGCGACCCCAACCCGCATCTCGGCTTCGGTGGCAACGGTGCGCACTACTGCATCGGCGCCAACCTGGCACGGATGGAGATCAAACTGATCTTCAACGAACTCGCCGACCAGATTCCCAACATCTCGAAACTTGGTGAACCGCAACGTCTTCGGTCGGGCTGGCTGAACGGCGTCAAGGACCTGCAGGTCTCCTACCAGGGTTAGCAGTAGGATTCCGGCGTGCGCACCCACGGTTGGTCGGGCGCGGCGCCCGCCAGTGACGACGAAGCGATCGCGCGGATCCTCGCCGCCGCGAGCAAGGCGATCGACGCGCGAGGCGCCGACTTCTCCATCGCCGACGTCGCCCGCACGCTCGGCGTCACCCGCCAGACGGTCTACCGGTACTTCCCCAGCACCGACGCGCTGCTCGTGGCCGCCGCCGTGCACGCGGCCGACGACTTCCAGGACCGCCTCGAGGCACACCTGCGGGGTATCACCGATCCCGTCGAGGCCGTCGCCGAGGGAATCGCGACCGCGCTCGAGTGGCTCCCGAAGGACAAGCATCTCGGCCTGCTCATCGAGCCGGGACGGCCGAACCCTCACATCGAATCGGTGACCGGCGACGTCGCGCTCGACTTCGGCCACTCGATGGTGCGCAGGCTCGACGTCGACTGGGCCGCGCTTGGCTTCAGCGACGACGATCTCGCCGAACTCGCCGAGCACTTACTGCGGATCATCCAGTCGTTCGTGACCGACCCGGGCCGGCCACCGCGCACCGGCGAGAAACTGCGCGACTACCTACGGCGGTGGGTGGGCGGCGCTATACGACCGTCAGCGGAAGCGACTTCCTCGGCGCGAACACAAATGACGACCCGCCGCTGACACGCACCACCGATACTTCACGGAAATCCTCTGTTGCCGTCTCGGTCTCGATCACCCGTGCCGTCCAGTCCGTGTCGGTACCGGTGACCTCCACATCGAGATGCGGGTCCACAGCGGCTACCGCCGCCTGCAGCGGTCGTGTCGACGTCGGACCGGCCAGAGACACCCACGCGCCGTCCTCATGCGCCGTCGAACGGTGCACATGCAAGTTGTCCGGCCCGAAGTCGGCGGTGACGTATGCCGCGGGGTTGAACATCGGATGCAGTTCGAGTGTGCGGACGGCGCCTTCGACGCCGCCAGGCAGACCGAGCGCTCGATGGATGCGTTCGGCCGCGATGCCTGCGATGCCGGTCAGCTGGTTAGTGCAGATCTTGTTGGCGAGCTCGGTGTCCGTGCCTGCCCGCTTGCCGACCGCGATCACGAATGACAAGTTCAGCAGGTGCATCTGCACACAGATCTCGTCGGCGATCCGCACCAGCGCCGAGTGCGAAAACGTGGCGAAGTCGACATCGGACACCAACTCGCCCGAATAGTCGGACCGTCCGTCGTCGTCGACGTCGATCGGATCGAGTTCCGTTCTGGCGGCTGCGGTTCGACGCATGACGTCGAGCACCGGGTGGTCCTCGACCTCGGGGTACGACTCGTCGATGATCACCGTCCAAGCGCAGTGCGGCTGCCTGTCGGCCGGAATCCTCGGCGGTCGGTGGATCGGCCGAATCTGTGCCCTGCGGTTCGTCGCGACGGCGGTGGCATCGAAGGTCGGATCCTCGATGTCGTGGCACATGCCGCGGACGTAGTCCTCGCCCATGGGCTCGACATCGAGCAGGGCGCCGCAGTGGTCGAGATGAAATTCGCCGTGCCAGCGGTCATGCACCGTGTATCGAAAATCCATGAATTGCGGCGGTGCGCCGATGTCGAGTTGCAGGCCCTTGAAGATCGTGACGACGTCGTCACCCTCGAAGTTGAGCGCCCTCTGCATCCGTTTGGTGTAGATGGGACTGGCGCCCATCCACTCCTCGATCGCGATCTGCAGCATCCCCGGATGCCCGAACGGTTTGATGCACCAACCCATTCCGGACCGGTCGATCAGCTGGCCGATGAGCAGCAGTTCCGGCACCAGGACGGCAAGCTGCTCACGGGTGAGGGTCGCGTACCTACTTGTCATGGATGTTCCTGCCGACGTGCATCTTGACAGCGTCGTTGACGTTATCCTTGCTGTCCCTGGCAGAGCCTTTCTCCTCGGCCTTCTTGCGCTTGGCCACAACACGTTTGACCGCACCGTCGACCTTTGATCCCAGCGGGAAGCCGACGTAGTGGGTGAGGAAGATCGCGACCTCGCGCAGTTCCTCGCGCGTCATCTCCTCGTTGTGCAAGATGGCGTTCGCCTGGACCTCGATCAACTCCTCCATGCCCTGGGCGGCAAGCACGCCGAGCAGCATCATCCGCCGGTCGCGCATCGACAGGCCCGGGCGGCTCCAGATGGTGCCGAAGAGGTGGTCGACGGTCAGCGCGAAGTATTCGCCTGGCATGTCGGGCATTTCCCAGCCGTAGACCTCGTTCATCTTCGCGAGGCCCTTCTTGCGCAGATCGTCGGCCATCATGACTCCTTCGTGGTCTCTGCCGGGTGCGGCACGCCGAGGCCCTCTGCAAGCCCGTTCAGTGCGACCCCGGCCAGGGGCAGGTCCACGTCGAACGTCTCGCCGAGCGCAATGGCCAGGCTCAAGTCCTTCTCTCCCAGTATCCGCGCGTGAAGGAACGGCGCGTAAAGGAAGCTGTCGTCAGGAATCGGTTTCGTGTCGTCACGGAACATGATCGAGCCGGCACCTCCAGTGATCGCATCAGTGTGGCGAACAACTTTCCCGAGGTCCTGCAGATTCAGCCCGCTTGCCTCGGCCAGCCGCGACGCCTCGCACGCGGCGGCGAAGGAAATGTAGTGAAGCATGTTGCGGGCCAACTTCATCCGCGTTCCTGCGCCGGGTTCTCCCGCGTGCACCACCAGCGAGGCCCAGTGCCCGAACGGCTCCTTCACCAGTTCGAAGGCCTCGTCGGTGGCGCCCACCATCGTCGCCAACTCACCCTTCTTGGCGGCTCGTCCCCCGCCGCTGACGGGCGCATCGACGATGTGGATGCCCTCAGGCGCGAGCTGGCGAGCCAGTTCGATGGCGGTGGTGTCGCTGATCGTGGAGTGGATCGCGATCACGGTGCCGGGTTTCGCGTAGCGTGCCAACCCGTTTTCGCCTGCGATGACATCGCGGACCTGCTCGTCATCTAACACGGTGACGCTGATGATGTCGGCCTTGGCGACATCTTCGAGGGTGTCGGCAAGGCTCGCGCCGGCCTCGGCAAGCGGGGTCATGGCCTCGAGGCGCACGTCGTAGACCGTCACACCGCCCGGCCAGTCCACCATCCGGGCGGCCATCGGAGCGCCCATCTTGCCCAGGCCGACATAGCCGAGCTTGACGTCGTTGTCTGACATATCGTTACTCCTCAGGACCGGATGATCTGGCCACCATCGACATTGAAGATCTGCCCGGTTATCCACTTCGCCTGATCCGACAGCAGGAACAGACACATACCGACGAGATCCTCTGGTTCACCCATGCGCGACAGCGGGATTCGCTTCACGATGTCGTCGACCATTTCCTTGGGCGTGGTCGTCCGGTTGGCTTCGGTGTCGATCGGGCCCGGCGCGATCGCATTGACCCGGATGTTCTGCCCGCCGAGTTCGGTCGCCAGCTGCTGGGTCAACCCGTTGATGCCGACCTTGGCCAGCCCGTAGAAGTTCGAATACAGCCACGCCGCCGTCGACGACTGGTTGACGATCGCGCCGCCGCCGCGCTTGGCCATCTTGCGGTAGACGGCGCGCGTGCACACAAGTGCGCCGTCGAGGTTCACGCTCATGAACTTCTTGTAATAGTCCCAGTCGACGGTGATCAGGAAGTCGAGTTTCATGCCGCCGAAGATCGCCGCATTGTTCACCAGGTAGTCGATGCCGCCGAACTCGGACAGTGCCGTCGCGGCCATCTCCTTGGCGGAGTCGGGATCGGACACATCGACGCGGACGGCGAGCGCGTTGCCGCCCTCGCCCTTGATGCCGTCGGCAACCTTCTGGGCACCCTCGGTGTTGATGTCGGCGACGACGACTGCTGCGCCCTCACGGGCCAGCGCCTCGGCGTATGCCTGGCCGATACCGCCGCCTGCGCCGGTGACGATCGCCACCTTCTCCTTGAACTGATCTCCGTAGAGGCCCACCTGTTCTCCTTAATTCGTCGCTGTGGCAATGGCTTTGGTTTCCAGGTATTCCTCGAAACCAGCGAGCCCCATCTCCCGGCCGATGCCGGACTGCTTGTAACCGCCGAACGGCATGTCCGCCGAATACCAGACGCCGCCGTTGACGTTGACGGTGCCGACCCGCATCCGCGCGGCCACACCCGATGCGCGCTCGGGGTCGCTGCTGAACACCGTGCCCGACAGGCCGTACGGCGAGTCGTTGGCGATGCGCACGGCGTCGTCGTCGCCGTCGTGGGCGATCACCGTCAGCACCGGGCCGAAGATCTCCTCACGCGCGACCTTGGCGCTGTTATCGAGTCCCGCGATGACGGTGGGCTCGATGAAGAATCCGGTATCGCGGTCGGCGGGACGTCCTCCGCCGCAGGCGAACTTGCCGCCCTCGTCGACGGCCGAGTCGAGATATCCCTGCACCCGGTCGCGTTGGCGAGCCGAGATCACCGGTCCGCAAATGGTTCCCGCATCCGAGGGGTCACCGGGCCGCAGGCCACCCATGGTCGCCGCAGCAGCCTCGACGGCCTCGTCGTAGCGGGCCCGCGGCACCACAAGACGCGTGGTGATCGCACATCCCTGGCCGGCGTGCATCGACGCGGTGAACGCCGACATCGAACATGCGCCCGCAAGATCGGCGTCGTCGAGCACCAGGAACGCAGACTTGCCACCGAGTTCCAGGAACACCTTCTTCAGAGTCGCCGACCCGTCGGACATCACGGCGCGGCCCGTGTTGGTCGACCCCGTGAACGACAACATGTCGACGCGCGGATCCTTCGACAGCAGGGCGCCGACGCCGTGGTCACTGGCGGTGACGATGTTGACGACGCCAGGCGGGATGTCGGTGTGTTCGGTGATCAATTCGCCGAGAATGGCCGCACACCAGGGGGTGTCGGGCGCCGGTTTGAGGATCACGGTGTTGCCCGCAGCCAATGCCGGGCCGATCTTGGCCAGGTTGATCTGGTGCGGGAAGTTCCACGGCGTGATGGCGCCGACGACGCCGACCGCTTCACGGGCGACCGTCCGGTGCGTCTTGATGCCCATCGGCGACGCGATACCGAGATCGGTCGTCCATTGATACGACTCGGCGGTGTCGGCGCAGAAGCTCAGGTCCTCGACGGGACCTTCGAGCTGAGCGGCCGAGGTCAGCATCCGTGGCGCGCCGACCTCCGCGATGGTCAGGTCGCGCAGTGCTTCGATGTTGTCGCGCATGGCCTGTTGCAGCTGGCGGATGCACCGCACGCGGAGTTCGACGTCGGTGGACCAGTCGGTCTCGTCGAAGGCGCGGCGGGCCGCCTCGATCGCCTGCCCCATGTCGTCGGCGCTGGCGTCGGCGGCGACACCGAGCACCTCTTCAGTGGCCGGGTTGATCGTCGGGAATGTGCCCGCGCTGCCTGCCACGAGTTTCCCGTCGATGAGCAATTGGCTCTGGCGATCGGCCAGCATCCCCATACCGACTCCCGTTTTTGATTGCTGGACAACTGTCCGACTATGTTCACTCGAACGATAGTCGCACCGAGGCGTGAGAAGCAAGGTTGGGCCGCGCAGCCACGTCCGTTTTGGCGAATAAATACCCTATATGCAGGCTATTTGTGATCCGCACTTGCTTGCCCACGTCCTCGTCCGATAACTTGGACATGTGTCCAGCGATGCCGTGGTCACCGTCACAGACCAAACCGGCGAAACCCCGCGCAACCGTCGGCAGGAAGAGACATTCCGCAAGGTCCTCGCCGCGGGCGTGGAGATGCTGCGGGAGTCGTCCTACGCCGACCTGACGGTGCGTGCCGTCGCCGCGCGGGCGAAGGTCGCGCCCGCCACCGCCTACACCTACTTCTCGTCGAAGAACCATCTGATCGCCGAGGTCTATCTGGACCTGATGCGCCAGGTGCCCTACTTCACCGACGTCAACGACGGCACGGCGACGCGCGTGGAGAAGGCTCTGCGCGCGATGACGCTGATGATCGCCGACGAGCCTGAGGTGGCGACCGCTTGCACAACGGCGTTGCTCAGCAGCAACGACCAGGCGGTGCACACCGTCCGTGACCGCATCGGCGCCGAGATCCACCGCCGCATCCGTTCGGCGATGGGCCCGGATGCCGACCCCCGCACGGTGTCCGCGCTGGAGATGACCTACTTCGGCGCGCTCGTCCACGCAGGCAGCGGCTATGTCAGCTACCGCGAGATCGCCGATCGCCTCACGTACGTCGTCGGCCTCGTCCTCGGAGAGGACAAATTGAACCAAGGCCTTGGAGACCATCAGTGACCGCTTTCACCAGCGACGTGATCCTCGACCCCTATGACTACCACTTCCACGAGGATCCGTACCCCTACTACAAGCGACTTCGCGATGAAGCCCCGCTCTATCACAACGAGGAACTCGGCTTCTGGGCGTTGTCGCGGCATCAGGATGTGCGAGAAGGCTTCCGCAACAGCACCACGCTTTCCAATCGCGACGGCGTCTCGCTCGATCCGATCTCCCGTGGTCCGCACGCGTCGAAGACGATGTCGTTCCTTGCGATGGACGACCCCGCACACTTGCGCCTGCGCACTTTGGTGTCGAAGGGCTTCACCCCGCGGCGCATCCGCGAGCTCGAGCCGCGCGTCACCGAACTCGCCGTCCAGCATCTCGACTCGATGCTGGACCGGGCGCGCTCCGGCGAAACGGTCGACTACGTCGCGGAATTCGCGGGCAAGCTGCCTATGGATGTCATCTCTGAACTGATGGGTGTGCCGCTGGAGGACCGGGACCGCATCCGGGCCATGGCCGACGGCGTTATGCACCGCGAGGACGGCGTCAACGACGTACCTCGGTCTGCGATCGAGGCATCCATCAACCTGATGGTCTACTACCAGGAGATGATCGCCGACCGCCGCAAGAAGGCGGCCGATGACCTCACGACCGCCCTGCTCGAGGCGGAGATCGACGGCGACCGGCTGACCGACGACGAAGTTCTCGGTTTCTTGTTCCTCATGGTGATCGCCGGCAACGAGACGACCACCAAACTCCTTGCCAACGCGGCGTTCTGGGGCCATCGGAATCCCGATCAGCTGGTCCCGCTGTATCAGGAGCTCGACAAGATTCCGCTGTGGGTCGAGGAGACGCTGCGCTACGACACGTCCAGTCAGCTGCTGGCGCGCGTCGTCGCGGGGGAACTGAACCTTTACGACACCACGATTCCCGACGGTGACATCCTGTTGTTGCTCCCCGGCTCAGGACACCGCGACGAGCGGGTGTTCGACAATCCGGACGACTACGTCATCGGCCGTGAAATCGGCTCCAATTTACTGAGTTTCGGCAGCGGAGCCCACTTCTGCCTCGGCGCCCACCTCGCCAGGATGGAAGCCCGGGTGGCTCTGGCCGAGTTGTTCAAGCGAATCCGCGGATTTGAGGTCGACGAGGCCAACGCCGTCCGCGTCCACTCCAGCAGCGTCCGCGGATTCGCTCACCTACCCATGACCGTGGAGGTCGCGTAAATGCCGCGCTTCGAGCCCCTACCCGAGCGCAGGCCCGCGATCGTCGCGGGCGCATCGTCGGGCATCGGTGAAGCCACCGCCATCGAACTCGCGGCCCGCGGGTTCCCGGTCGCACTCGGTGCGCGCCGTGTCGAGAAACTCAACGAGCTGGTCGGCAAGATCCAGGCCGACGGGGGCGAGGCCGTCGGATTCCATCTCGACGTCACCGATCCCAATTCGGTGAAATCGTTTGTCTCGCAGTCGGTCGAAGCCCTCGGCGATATCGAGGTCCTGGTGGCGGGTGCCGGTGACACCTTCTTCGGCAAGCTCGACGAGATCACGCCCGACGAGTTCAACTCGCAGTTACAGATTCATCTGGTCGGCGCAAACAGGCTCGCTTCCGCGGTACTGCCCGGAATGCTGGACCGCCAGCGCGGTGATCTGATCTTCGTCGGCTCGGACGTGTCCCTGCGTCAACGCCCGCACATGGGCGCCTACGGCGCCGCCAAGGCCGGACTCATCGCGATGGTGACGAATTACCAGATGGAACTCGAGGGCACCGGCGTCCGCGCTTCGATCGTGCATCCAGGCCCGACCAAGACGGGTATGGGCTGGAGCCTGGCCGCCGACAAGATCGGACCGGCGCTGGAGGACTGGGCCAAATGGGGGCAGGCCCGCCACGACTACTTCCTGCGCGCAGCGGATCTCGCACGCGCCATCGCATTCGTCGCCGAAACACCGCGTGGCGGCTTCATCGCGAATATGGAACTACAGCCCGAAGCGCCGTTGGCCGACAACAAGAACCGCCAGAAGCTCGCCTTGGGTGAAGAGGGGACGCCAGAACATGGCTGATTCAATTGCGACGAACACACCGATCGTTCCACGCGTCTCAGGTGGTGAGGAGGAGCACGGCCATCTGGAGGAGTTCCGGACCGACCCAATCGGATTGATGAAGCGCGTCCGCGACGAATGCGGCGACGTCGGCTGGTTCCAGCTCGTCGACAAACACGTCATCCTGCTGTCGGGCGCGGAGGCCAACGAGTTCTTCTTCCGGTCCGCCGACGAGGATCTGGACCAGGCGGAGGCATACCCGTTCATGACGCCGATCTTCGGAAAGGGCGTGGTGTTCGACGCCAGCCCCGAACGGCGCAAGGAGATGCTGCACAACTCCGCGCTGCGCGGCGAGCAGATGAAGGGCCACGCGGCCACCATCGAGGGCGAAGTCAAGAAGATGATCGCCGACTGGGGCGACGAGGGCGAGATCGAGCTGCTCGACTTCTTCGCCGAGCTGACCATCTACACCTCGACGGCGTGCCTGATCGGACTGAAGTTCCGCGAGCAACTCGATCACCGATTCGCGGAGTACTACCACGACCTGGAGCGCGGCACCGACCCGTTGTGCTATGTCGATCCGTACCTGCCGATCGAGAGCTTCAAGCGGCGCGACGAGGCGCGCATGAAATTGGTTGCGCTGGTGCAGGAGATCATGGATCAGCGGCTGGCCAATCCGCCGAAGGACAAGGCCGATCGCGACATGCTCGACGTGCTGGTGTCGATCAAGGACGAGGACGGCAACCCACGCTTCTCTGCCGACGAGGTCACCGGGATGTTCATCTCGCTGATGTTCGCAGGCCACCACACCAGTTCGGGAACCTCTGCCTGGACGCTGATCGAGCTGATCCGCAACCCCGAGGTGTACGCCGAGGTCAAGGACGAGCTCGACGAGCTGTACGCCGATGGCCAGGAGGTGAGTTTCCATGCACTGCGCCAGATTCCGAAGCTGGACAACGTGGTCAAGGAGACCCTCCGGCTGCACCCGCCGCTGATCATCTTGATGCGGGTGGCCCAGGGCGAGTTCGAGGTCGAGGGCTTCCCAATCCACAAGGGAGACTTCGTCGCCGCCTCACCGGCGATCAGTAACCGGATCCCCGAGGACTTCCCCGACCCCGACGCATTCAACCCGGATCGCTACAACAAGCCGGAACAGGCCGACATCGTCAATCGGTGGACGTGGATCCCGTTCGGCGCCGGCAGGCACCGGTGCGTCGGCGCGGCGTTCGCCCAGATGCAGATCAAGGCGATCTTCTCGGTCCTGTTGCGGGAGTACGAGTTCGAGATGGCACAGCCTGCCGACACGTACCAGAACGACCACTCCAAGATGGTGGTTCAGCTGGCCCGTCCCGCCAAGGCCCGCTATCGCAAGCGCAATTCATAGGAGCGACGACCGTGGGCATCAGGATCGAAGTCGATCTGGACCTGTGTCAGGGCCACGCCATGTGTGAGCTCGAAACCGCGGAGTACTTCCATGTGCCCAAGCGGGGGAAGGTCGAGATCCTCAAGGACACCGCGCCCGACGAGGATCGGGTCGAAGTCGAACAAGCAGTGTGGGCGTGTCCCACGCAAGCACTGTCCATCGTCGAAGAGGACTAGGAAAGGTCACGACAATGCCGTCATTGCCCCGCGAAGATCTCGACAAGTGGGTCGAACAGTGGCTTGAAGCCAACCGCGAATGCGAGCGGAAGGGCGATTGGAAGCCGCTCGCCGATTTCTACACCGACGACGCCACGTACGGCTGGAACATCGGCCCCAAGGAAGACGTGATGTGCGTCGGCAAGGACGAAATCCGCGGCGTCGCACTGGGTTCGGAGATGGAAGGCCTGGAGAACTGGGTCTATGAGTACCAGAAGGTCCTCGTCGACGACAAGCAGGGCGAGGTCGTCGGCTTCTGGAAGCAGATCGTCAACAAGAGCGACGGCACCCAGGGCGAGATCTACGGAATCGGCGGCAGCTGGTTCCGGCTGAATGACGATTTGAAGATCGAGTGGCAGCGCGATTTCTTCGACTTCGGTCACGTCTCCTACATGTTCGGCCAGCTCATCGGCTCCGGCGATCTGAGCGAAGGCATGCAGAAGCGGATCGAGCGCTCCCTCGCTGGGGAGAAGCTGCCCGGTTACTACCCGCTCGGCGAGGCGCCGGTCCCGATCTGGTGACGCCCGGCCAAGCGGTTGCTTGGGGGTGCGTGTGACCCATCTAACTAATGGTTCTAGTCTGGCCTCACTGGCTCTAGCGGAAGGTACATGCGGATGAAGACAAAGGGCGCTCTGATCTGGGAATTGAATCAGCCGTGGTCGGTCGAGGAGATCGAGATCGGCGACCCGGTCAAGGACGAGGTCAAGATCCAGATGGAAGCGTCGGGGATGTGCCATTCCGACCACCACCTAGTGACCGGCGGCATCCCCATGGGCGGCTTTCCCGTGCTTGGCGGCCACGAGGGCGCGGGCATCGTGACCGAGGTCGGGCCCGGCGTTGAGGGCCTGGAACCCGGCGATCACGTCGTTCTCTCCTTCATCCCGTCGTGTGGCACATGTCCGTCGTGTCAGGCGGGCATGCGCAATCTCTGCGATCTGGGTATGTACCTCCTCGGCGGGACGGCCGTGGCGGACGGCACCAACCGCATCCACGCCAAGGGTCAGCCGGTCTTCCCCATGACATTGCTCGGGACGTTCAGCCCGTACATGGTGGTGCACAAGAGCTCCGTGGTGAAGATCGATCCATCCATCCCGTTCGAGGTGGCCTGCCTGGTGGGCTGCGGCGTGACAACGGGTTACGGCTCTGCGGTCCGCAGTGGCGACATCCGGCCCGGTGACGACGTGGCTGTGGTCGGCGTCGGCGGTGTGGGCATGTCGGCGCTTCAAGGCGCGGTCACAGCGGGCGCCCGCAACATCTTCGTCATCGAGCCGGTGGAGTGGAAGCGCGATGCCGCGCTGAAATTCGGTGCCACGCATGTGTACCCAGATACCGACTCGGCGTTCGCAGGCATGGCAGAGGCCACCGCGGGCCTGATGGCCAAGAAGGTCATCGTCACCGTCGGCGAACTCCACGGCAAGGACATCGACACCTACGTCAACCTCACGTCCAAGGGCGGCACCTGCGTGGTCACTGCGATCGGCAGCATGCTGGAAAGCGAGGTGTCGCTGAACCTCGCGATGCTGACCCTGATGCAGAAGAACCTGCAGGGCACCATCTTCGGCGGCGGCAACCCGCATCACGACATTCCCCAGCTGCTGTCGATGTACAAGGCTGGCAAGCTGAACCTCGACGACATGATCACGCGCCAGTACAAACTGGAGCAGATCAACGAGGGCTACCAGGACATGCTCGACGGCAAGAATATCCGCGGCGTCATCCGCTACACCGACGCCGACCGGTAGAGCCGATCAGCATGTCGCAAGAGACCCTCGAGCAGTCGCCTGCGCTGATCGCCTCGCAGAACTCGTGGAAGTGCGTGCAGGCGGAGGACAAGGCGGGCTGGCTCGCGCTGATGACCGACGACGTCGTCATCGAGGACCCCATCGGACCGTCCTACACGAACCCCGACGGCAGCGGCGTCACCGGCAAGGACGGCATCTCGGAATGGTGGGAGAAAAGCGTCAGCCTCGCCACCATCAAGATCACCTGCGAGGAGACGTTTCCGTCCAGCTCCCCCAACGAGATCGCCCATATCCTGCGGCTGCGGTTCACCTTTGACAACGGCTCGGCAAGCGGAGTGCGGGGCATCTTCACCTACAAGGTGAACGACGATGGGCTGCTGACCAACCTGCGCGGCTTCTGGAACATGGACATGATGAAGCCGGTCAAGGAGGGCGACGGCGATTAGCCGCGCGCTGGCCGGACGTGCCGCCGTCATCGTCGGCGGAACCCGGGGCATCGGCCGCGCAGTCGCCGAACTCTTCGCCGAACAAGGCGCGCGCGTCGTCGTCAACGGGCGCGACGCCGAGGCCGCCGCCGAGGCGGCAGATAGCATCGACGGTGCGGTCGCACATCCGGGTTCACCGGCCGACCCCGACGTCGCCCAAGCCCTGATCGATACGTGCGTAAGCGAATTCGGCCGCATCGATGTCCTGGTGAACTGTGCAGGCACAGCCGGGTTGGCCAGCGAGTCGATCCTTGCCGTTTCGAGCGCACAATTCCATGACCTGATCGCCGCGCATCTCGTCACCACCTTCGAGACCTGCCGCGCCGCCGCGCCGAAGATGATCGAACAGGGTGGCGGCGCAATCATCAACACCGGCTCGTTCGCCTATCTCGGCGACTACGGCGGCACCGGCTATCCGGCGGGCAAGGGCGGGGTCAACGGGTTGACGATGGCCATCGCACTCGAGCTCAGGGAACACGGCGTGCGGGCGAACGTCGTCTGCCCAGGCGGGAAGACGCGGCTGTCTACGGGCCCGGAGTACGAGGACCACATTTCAGGGTTGCACCGCAGGGGACTGCTCGACGACGCGAGCACCAAGATCGCGCTCGACGCACCTCCGCCTGAATACGCGGCACCGTTGTACGCCTATCTGGCGAGCGACCTGGCGAAGGACGTCACCGGCCGGATCTTCATCGCCGCAGGCGGATTCGTCGGCGAATTCGCCCGCCCGAAACCGGGAATCATCGGCTACCGCGACCACCGGGACTCGCCGCCTTGGACGGTCGACGAGATAGCGAGGATGGTCGGCAGCTGACCGCCGTCGCGTTCGAAAGTTGTCGTCCTGTTGCCTCATGTCAAGATGCGCGCGTAGGTGGGTTCGTTGCCTCACGTGATCGTGCGCGCTTGTTGACTTGGGCTTTGGTGGTGGGTCCAGCCTTGCTGGTGGTCATTGTGAGGAGCTGGGCGGTTAGGGCTTGGATCTGGCGCTGGGTGGCGGCGGGATTGATCAGGGAGTAGGTCCTGGTCAGCGCCACGATCTGCTCCACGGTCGTGGTTGGGTGATCGATCGCGCGATGAAACGGGGTGGTCGCCTTGTCATGTTTCTTGGACACCTTGGCCCCGGCACGGACTTTGGATACCAGTTTCTGCTGCGGGTAGAAGTAGTTGGTCAGCTTGGACTGCAACTGCCAGATCTCGTTGAGTAACAACAGCTCTGCGGCAGTGTCGTAACGGTGGTAGCCGACCACGGTGCGAACCACCGCCCAGTTCTTCTGCTCGACGTGACAGCCGTCATTCTTGTTGGCCGGCCGCGCCCGGGTGAAGGTGATCTCGCGCCTCGTGCACCATCGCAGCAAGTCGACGTTGATGAATTCTGATCCGTTGTCAGAGTCCACGCCCAGGATCGGGAACGGCATCTTGTAGGCGATGTCATTGAGTGCGGCCAGGACGCATTTGCCGGTCTTGTCGGGCACTGAGCGGTTCTCGGTCCAGCCGGTGGCGATATCGGTGACCGTCAGCGTAAACGCATGGGGCCCAGCCGGGTTGCCGCCGTCGTGGCCTACCAGGTCGACCTCGACAAACCCGGGTCGGGCGTCGTCCCAGTCGGCCCAGGTACGCACCGGGATCTGACTTTTGAGCAGCGATCCCGGCTTGGTGCAGACACGTCCCTTGAGTCGATACTTGGCTCGCTCACCGGCCAGGCGACGATCGATGGTGGCTGCCGACATCGACACCAACAGTGCCGCGGTGCCCTCATCAATGACCAGCTCCCCGAAATGACGCAACACCGCCACCAGCTCGCCCAGCATCGGCGCCAGCCGCTTGCCGGCCGGCATTCCCAGCACCGTCCAGCACACCGTCAATGCCGCCATGACATCCGGTCCGTACTTCAGCGGACGGGGACTTCTTGGAGTGACGATCTTGGGCTGCAGCGCCGATTTGAGCGCTTTGCGGGCATGGTTGCGATGCCAGCCGGTGTTGGCGCACAACTCATCGAGAATCCGGCTCTTACCGCGCTTGCTCGCCAGTGAGTAACGGATCGCGGTCGTCTCGGTCACTGCCCTGCGCTCGGCCAACGTCAACCCCATCATCTGGGCCTACTGAGGTCATAGCTGACCGGTCAGGTAGGCGCGCCGCCGTACGCGCGCATTTTCAGTGAGGCAACGAATCACCATTTCGCGCGCATTTCCGACGAGTCAACGCGGTCGTAACACCGCGTTATGATCGAACGCATGTTCGAGGAATCGCAGACGGCAGCGGGGTCGTTGGTCGACCGCATCTGCGCGTCTGCGCGTGCCGAGAACCGCGCCGTCACGTCACGGCCATCGTTCATGCCGTCGACGTTCTTGAGATCACCCGCGCGGGAGGTCGTCGAGAAGCTACGCCAGGAGAACGGCAAGTACCGGCGACGCGCCGCGAAGGCCGATACCTACGCCCAACGGCTGCACACCGAACTCGTCCGCGCGACCGGGAAGCTAGCCGACCCGACAGACTTACCGTTCAACGAGGACCACCTCGACGACCCCGATGCGATGACAGCGGCCATCAATGACCTCGTCACCCGCAAGCCTCACCTGGCGTCCCGCAAGCCAATGGGGGAGATCGGGCAAGGCGCCACACCCTCGGCCGCCACGGTTGACCTGGCCGCCGTTCTGCGGCCACGCGCCCAATGAGAAACGACCAATCTTGGCAACGAGTCACATAGTTGCTGTCAGGAATTGGCCAACCCAAGGCGAAGATTTCTTTTTGGCTGTGGTATTACCGAATCAACTGGTACTCTCCGGCCAGACACGTTCCATCGAAGGAGCAGGTATGGTTGAAAAAATCGGATTGCTTAACATCGGTCCGCAAACCTCCCAGACTGTCAACCCAGAGACCAGTCCTCGCCTCCGTGAACTTGTCGATGAATACCTGGCGGTGCTAGAGGTGGCCAGGGAAGTACGTCTGGAGCTCAACCGGGAGATTCAGACCGCGAGGGCTGACAGCCATTCGTTCCCTCAACTGAGCGAGGCGTCTGGCCTGTCCATCGCCACTATCCAGAAGATCCTCGTAGAAGTGGCCGTTGAGAGAACTTCATCAAGTCCTGATGGGTAAGCTGAAGGGGTCGCGCCTGGTGCGCGGCCCCTTCAGTGTCCTGGCGGCATTGGGTTGACCCCAATCCCCTTCGCCTAGAACAGGACAACTCCCATGACGGAAACCACTTCCGCCAATCCCGAACTTCTCGCCGACCAAGTAAGTCAGCTTCTCGTCCAACCCCTCGAAGCCGCCTCCGTGGTGCTGTCCAGCGGGCCCCGGATCTTCGACACCAGCGGCGTGCTGCGGATCCCCAAGCTGGTATCCGGCGCCACCGTAGGCTTCATCGGTGAGGGCGAACTGATCCCAGACACCGCCGACGTCGACTTCGACGAACTGGTTCTCATGCCGACCGAACGCAAGTCCATCAAGACGATTCTGAAGTACACCAACGAACTGGTGCGCCAGAGTGTGATCGGCCTCGACGCCGTCCTCAAGACCCGTCTCGTCAAGGATGTTTCCGACAAGCTCGACATCGCACTGCTGACCGGCGACGGTGCCAGCGACAGCATCACAGGTCTGATCGAACAAGATGGTGTGCAGACCGACACGTGGGATCCCGTCGACCCCGACAGCCTCCTCGACGCCATCGGCCTGGCCGTGGCCGCCGAAGTGATACCGAACAGGTGGTTCGTCAACGGTGCCGACTTCACCGTGCTGCGGAAGGTCAAGGAGGCCAGCGGATCGGCGAAGTACGTCCTCGAATCCGACCTCACCCGTGACGCCACCTATCGGCTGTTCGGCATCCCGGTCACGGTGACGAACAAGCTCGACGAGGGCACCGCGGTCCTGGCCGAATGTCGACGTGGCGATCGCCCGCGACCTGGCACCCTCGGTCACTGTCCTCAACGAGCGGTACGCCGAATACGACTTGATCGGTCTGAGGGTCACCACCCGATACGATCTCGGCTTGCTGCATCCCGAGGCGGTCATCGTCCTCACCGGGGCCGGCAGCTAGTGACGGTCGAGGCCGAACAGGTTCTGTTGTTCCTCGGCCGACCCGGCGACACCGCGATCGAGGGGTTGGCCGAGGCCTCCATCCCGATCGTCACGACGATGGTGAAGGCATACGTTCGGGGCACCGGCACCGGGTGGGAACCCAACGAGGAACTCGAAGCGGTGATCGTCACCGCGCGGCGGCTCGGCTCGTCTCCGATCCCGGCCAGTTGTCGGTAGACCTGGCCGCCGGCCCGTACACGCAATCGCTGCGGGGTGGCTTCACCGGCTGGACACTTGCGGAGTTGGCGGTGCTGAACCGCTACCGGAAGCGGGCCATGTAGACCAGGTGGCCCTGTGTCAACACTTAACGTCAATGCGCTTAAGCCAGTCGGTACCAGCGTCGTGACAGGACGACTTAAATGGATCTTTCGCTTGTCGTAGTCATTTGCCGCGTCAGCAAAACCTCTTGATGACGGAATTCACCAGGCCGAGCGCGCACCCGACCTTTTCCGCGATGGCGCGCTGCGAACACCCGGCGGCGTGCAACTCGAGGATACGGTGGTCCCGTTGCTCGCGCGCCCGCTGGATATCGCCATGCTCGTCGGCCACGTGTTCAACCGTACTAAAGTTGAACACCCCATAGAGCGCGATCGGTCCCACGCGGTGTAATGGATGCGGGGGTGAGCGGCCGCCAGGCGTCGCCGCTGAAGTGTTCTTCAGCCAGTCGAATCCATCACCTGCTCAAGACTTTTGGCGATTGGCGTGACAGACAACTTCGAGACGGCACGGTCATCTGGACGTCCCCATCAGGCGACACCTACGTCACCACGCCAGGCAGCGCGCTTCTGTTCCCCTCCCTATGCGCACCGACCGGCGCGCTAACCGCGCCTGCCATAGCAGAACTGCAATGCACCGACCGCGCAACGATGATGCCCAAACGCAGCCGCACCCGAGCACAGAACAAAGCGCAACGCGTCGCCGCCGAACGTAGGCTAAACCGCCAAAACCGCGAGACCGAGCTCGGCAGACGACGCTGGGAACAAGCGCTGGCGATGGCCACTACCAAGGACGAGCCCCCACCGTTCTGAAATTGAGAACGGTCATTCGTGCTAGGACGACGGGTTGCTGTAGACGCGGTGCGGTGGCACAAGCACCGCCGCTCGCCGCTCCTCCGCCATCACCCGGTCGTAGGTGTCCCAGTCGTCGTGCGTCCCGCCCGCCGCCTCGAACACCTGGCGCAACAACGCTTTCAGCGCGGCATCGTCGACCGCGGGATGAGGGTCGTCGGGGCCGATGATCTCGGCGTCTCCCTCGACGGTCGCCCACTGCCAGCCGGCGCGGGCGACGATCGCGGTCCTGGGGTCGGCGCGCAGATTGGCCAGCTTCTTCGACCCGCCGATCGCGACGAGTCCGACGACCTGTTCACCGGTCACCGGATGGGGCAGCACACCGGCGTTGACGACCGAGGCCTGCACACTTCCGTCAGCACGCAGCGTCGTCAATACAACAAGCCCGTGATCCTGGGGTATCAGGTCGGCGAATGCGGCGATGTCAGTCACGAAATCTAACTGTAGACAGCCTTGCGCCTCATGCGGCGGTGCATTCCGAACACCCGCCGAAGCGCGAGGAATCGGAACAGCGTCGCAACGAGGTTGGCCACCACGAGAATCGACAGCTCGACGCCCTTTCCGACGCTCGGGTCGAAGCGGTGCAGCAGATACAGCGAGCCGCTGGTGATCGCGAGACCGAACGCGAAGACCAGTAGGCCGTGCAGTTGATGGCGGGCCACCCCATCGCGTCCACGGATCGCGAAGGTGAATGCGCGGTTGGCCGCGGTGTTGCCGATCGCGGTCAGCAGGAGCGCGGTCAGGTTCGCCGCCTGCGCGCCGAGCGCCCCGTGCAGTGCCAGGTACAGCAGCGCGTACGCCAGCGTGCTCGCCACCCCGACGATGCCGAACCGGACGAGCTGGCCGACCATGCCGTAGGGGACACCCGACACCAGCGGCTCACGGCCGAGGCTGTGGCGCAGCTCCCGAACGGGCAGCGCCCCGGAGGCCAACGCACGGCCCACCCGCCAGCAGCCCTTCAGATCGCTGATCGCGGTCGCGAGGATGTCGACGCGCGAATCCGGATCGTCGATCCAGTCGACGGGTACCTCGTGGATCCGTAGTCCGGCCCGTTCGGCGATCACCAGGAGTTCGGTGTCGAAGAACCAACCGGTGTCGGCCACCAAGGGGAGCAGGTGGCGGGCGACGTCGGCGCGGACCGCCTTGAACCCGCATTGCGCGTCGGAGAACCTCGCGCCGAGAAATCCACGCAGCAGCATGTTGTAACTGCGAGAAACGAATTCGCGCTTCGGGCCGCGGACAACACGAGACGTCGCGGTCAGCCGAGAACCGATCGCGAGGTCGGAATGGCCCGAGATCAGCGGAGCCACCAGCGGCATCAACGCCGAAAGGCCGGTGGACAGGTCGACGTCCATGTAGACGACGACCTCCGCTGGCGACGACATCCACGCCGTATGAAGCGCTCCGCCGCGGCCCTTCGCGTCGATGTGGATGACCTCGACGTCGGACAGTTCCTCGGCAAGCTGATGCGCCACCGCCAGCGTGCCGTCGGTACTTGCGTTGTCGGCCACCGTGATCCGAGCCGGGTAGGGCACATCGCTTTCGAGATATTCGTGAAGGCGCCGGATGCAGCCGGGCAGATCGCGTTCCTCGTTGTGGACCGGGATCACGATGTCGAGCACGTAATCGCGAGTTGTGCGGGGACGCGGTGCAACTCCCGGCGTGCCGGGACCCACCAGGTCCGTCATGGCATCCACCGTCTCCAAGCAAGCTGCCACCCCACTGCCACACCACTGGGAGCTTGCTGGAATGCTCGCGGCTATGGCTACCGTCTTCACCCAGATCATCAACGGCGACCTGCCCGGCCGGTTCGTCTACGAAGACGACGAGATCGTGGCGTTCCTGACGATTCAGCCGATGACGCGGGGACACACGCTCGTCGTCCCGCGCGCGGAGATCGACAAGTGGCAGGACGTCGAGCCAGCCGTTTTCGGCAGAGTCATGGAGGTCTCGCAGCTGATCGGCAAGGCGGTGTGCAAGGCATTCGGCGCCGAACGCGCCGGCGTGATCATTGCCGGCCTGGAGGTTCCGCACCTACACGTACACGTCTTCCCGGCCTACAACCTCACCGATTTCGGGTTCGCCAACGTCGATCGTGATCCGTCGCCTCAGTCACTGGACGAGGCGCAGGCCAAGATCAAGGCCGCACTCGCCGACTTGGCTTGAGGCTTTTCGGTCCTCGCGTTCGCGTGACGGTCAGGCGACGTGCGCTGGTACGTCGGCGATGCGAGGCAAGTTGACCGTGAACCGGCAGCCCCTGCCCGGCGCCGTGGTCACGCTGACCGTGCCGCCGTGGGCGAAGACCAGGGAGTCGACGATCGACAGGCCGAGCCCGGTGCCGCCGCTGGCTCGGTCGCGGGATGAATCGGTGCGGTAGAACCGCTCGAAGATCCGCTGCGCGTCCTCGGGGCTCATGCCAGGGCCCTCGTCGGCGACTTCCAGGACCGCGTTGTCGCGGTCGGTGCCGACCCGCACGGTGACGCGGGCGGATTCGGGCGTGTGCTGCAGGGCATTCGCGACGAGGTTTCCGAGCACCTGGCGCAGTCGGGCCTCGTCGCCGAGTACCTCCGGCGTGCCGGGGCCGTCGAAGACCTCCATCGTGATGTTGCGCTTGGGTGCGATCGACTGCGCGTCGTGCACGGAATCGGTGGCCAGCGCCAGCAGATCCACGCGATGGCGGTCCAGTGGTCGCTGCGCGTCCAGCCGGGCCAGCAGCAGAAGATCCTCCACCAGCAGTCCCATCCGGCGCGACTCGCTCTCGATGCGCGACATCAGCATCTCGGTGTCGCGGGCCGCGCCCTGGCGGTACAGCTCGGCGAAACCGCGGATCGTCGTCAGCGGCGTGCGCAGCTCATGGCTGGCGTCGGTGATGAAGCGGCGCATCCGGTCCTCGGACTTGCGGGCCTGTTCGGCAGACGACTCCGACGATGCGAGTGCGCGCTGAATCTGCGCGAGCATGCCGTTGAGGGCAAGCGACAGCCTGCCGACCTCGGTGCGCGGATCACGTTGCGGGATACGACGATCCAACTGTCCGCCGGCGATATCGGCCGCCGTCTGTTCAACCTCCGCGAGCGGTCTGAGGCTGCGCTGCACGACGGCGAAGCCGACGATGCCGAGCACCAGCAGCACAGCCGCGCCGATGCCGACCTGAGACCAGATCAACGCGCGGACGGTCGATTGAACGTCGGAAAGGTCGATGGCGACAGTGGTCATCTCGTTCTGGGGCCCGTGTACCGACATCGCCCGCCACTCGACATGAGAGCTGTCGACCGAGCCGACCGTGACAGGTTCCGGCCCGACGTCGTTGTCGGCGGGCAGCGCGGGTTCGGCGGCGCGGTCGTTGACGGCCATCCAGATATGGCCGTCGGCGTCGATGCCGCGCACGTAGAAGTTCGACGGCGGGCGGGCCGGGTTGGGGCCTTCCATCGGCGGCATCGGCATCCGGCGCGGCGCCTGGGCCCAGCTGCGGGAGGCGTCGAGCAGCGTCTGGTCGACGCGGTTGATCAGGCTATGACGCAGGATCGAGGTAACGGCGATGCCGGAGGCGAGCAGACCAAAGCCCACCAGCACCAGGGTCGCGGCAACCAGCCCAACCCTTAGCGGAACTCCGCGTCCGCGCAGTCGTGCCATTCCCCTATTGTTCGCCAGAAATCAGCGAGGTTCACGCAGAACGTAGCCAACGCCACGCAGCGTGTGCAGCAGACGCTTCTCGCCGGTGTCGATCTTGCGGCGCAGATAGGACACGTAGGACTCGACGACGTTGACGTCACCGCCGAAGTCGTAGCGCCAGACGTGGTCGAGGATCTTGGGCTTGGACAGCACCGTGCCTGCATTGATGATGAAGTAGCGCAGGAGCGTGAACTCCGTCGGCGACAGCGAAACCGGCTCGCCGGCTTTCCACACCTCGTGGGTGTCCTCGTCGAGTTCGATGTCGGCGAAGGTCAGCCGGGCGCTGCGGGGCTCCTCGGTGCCCTTGCCGGAGCGGCGCAGGATGACCCGCAGCCGGGCGACCACTTCTTCCAGGCTGAACGGCTTGGTGACGTAGTCGTCGCCGCCGAGCGTCAGACCTGCGATTTTATCCTGCAGCGTGTCGCGGGCGGTCAGGAAGAGCGCGGGCGAGTCGATGCCGTCGGCGCGCAGCCGGCGCAGCACGCCGAAGCCGTCCATCCCGGGCATCATCACGTCGAGGATCACCGCGTCGGGATGTACTTCGCGGGCCTTGTCCAGCGCCGCGGGGCCGTTGGAGGCGGTGTGCACCTCGAAACCCTGGAACTTCAGGCTCACCGAGAGGAGTTCGACGATGTTGGTCTCATCGTCGACTACGAGAACGCGCGCCTCAGGGACGCTTTCTGGGAGTGCAGCCATGGCCATCAAATCAATGTCTCCCAAAATCCTGCCAATGAGACTGCAGAGCAGCTGTCAACTTCCTGTGAGTCTCATTGTCCTCTCCTAAGTGACTCGGGAGATAGCCGGTAGCTGGACCCATACACTGAGGCCATGAACCTCGGCAAGAACCTGGTCGATCTCGCCACCGCCCCGGTCCGCGTCGGGCTTGCTGCCGCCGAGACCGGCCTCGACGTCGCCAACGGTGCGCTTGGGCTCGCCCAGCGCACCCTCGGGCAGGCCAACAACCGGGCCCGGGCGGGTTCGGGTTCGGTGGCCCACATGCTGGGCATCGACGAGGCGGTCGAGCGGGCAAACCGGCTGGCCAGGCTCATGGACGAGGACCAACCGCTGGGCCGGGCGCTGACGCCCGGCGGCCCGGTGGATCGGCTACTTCAACCGGGCGGCGTGGTGGACAAGCTGACCATGCCGGGCGGAGTGCTGGACCGGCTGACGCAGGACGACGGCGGCCTGATGCGGTCCATCGAACCGGGCGGCCTTGTCGACCAGTTGCTCGACGAGGACGGGCTTGTCGAGCGGTTGCTAGCGGAGGACGGCCTGGCCGATCGGCTGCTCGCCGAGGGCGGACTGATCGACAAGCTGACTGCCAGAAACGGGCCGCTCGAGCAGCTGGCCGACGTCGCCGACACCCTGAACCGGCTCGCCCCCGGGCTCGAGGCGCTGGCGCCGACGATCGAGACGCTGCGCGAGGCCGTCATCACGCTCAGCCAGGTGGTCAACCCGCTGAGCAATATCGCCGATCGGATCCCGATTCCAGGCCGCCGGCCGCGGCGGTCCTCGACCCCAGTGCGTTCGCAGCGGGTCGTCGACGCCGACGAATAAACGCGTTGGGCCGCCACGATAAAGTAGTGGCCCGCAGGCCTCCTTAGCTCAGTGGTAGAGCAACGCTCTTGTAAAGCGTAGGTCGTCAGTTCAATCCTGACAGGAGGCTCCAACTCTATCCGGGTGTTTTCGCTGGTAGAAGCGTTTTCTGAGCCGAACGTGCGTGCCAATGAGCGTCCCGTGAGCACATTTTGAGCACGTTTTGCCGTACGAAGAACCGGCCCACCCCGGATAAGAGGATGGGCCGGATGCTGTCGCTCGGTTAGAGACCGGCCTTGTTGTGGTCCACGCACGCTTGGTACGCGCGTCTCGCGCTGCGCTGCGGCGGCACCAGCACGATGGGTGTCTTCACGCCGTGCGGGTAGTGGTACGCGGCGTGCAGACCGTCCTTGATCACCCAGTGATACGTGAACTTGTCGACCGTGCCGCCGCGATGTCCATCGAATGAACAACATCGGCGAACAGCACGTTACTGCTTGTACTCCGCCAATCGAGTCGTCGGTGCCAGCGAGGTACCGCACTCGCCGCAGAACTCAGCCGACGGGCTTGACTGCGTACCGTTCCTGAATAACCGACGTAAAACCGCAAGACCATCATCGCCAACAGTGCGCACCTTTATCCTCGCCGACTCGTCAAAGCTGCGGCGGGTCGCGCCACACCGAGTTTGTGCATTACGGGGCGTCAACGGGCTCATCACGGAGCACAATTGTTTACAGGCTGTTGCAGCAGCCATCGTCGAGGCGGGAGGTGTCGTCCTGGCGGCGCGACAAGATCCGCCCTCAAAACGGAATGCGGGCGGCGTTGCAGCGCCGCCCGCGGATCGAACAGTCAATTCCAGTCAGAAAGCACGATCCAATGAAGTCATTCTTCCACATCTCCTCACTCGACCACGCTGACCGAACACGGGTACGCCGACAGGCTGGAGCGTTCGACGGGCCGATTCGCGTCGTTCGCAGTGGCCTTCGCGTTCGTCTCGATCGCGACCGGAATCTTCACCACCTACGGCAGCGTGCTGAACACCTCGGGTCCGCTGGGCATCTGGACGTGGCCGATCGTCTTGGTTGGCCAACTCGCGGTCGCATTCCTGCTCGGCTCGCTGGCGGCGCGGATCCCGGTGACCGGCTATGCCTATCAGTGGGTATCGCGCTTGGCCAACCCGGTATTGGGCTGGATCACCGGATGGATTTCGTTCACCTTCTTGGCGATCGTCATCGTCGCGGTGGATTACACCGTGGCCTCAACGGTCCTGCCGTCCCTGTTCGACTTCGAGGGCACAGCCGGCTCGGCCTTCCTGATCACCGGAATCATCATCGTCATGCAGGGGCTGCTGGTTGGCCTGTCGACGAAGTGGACCGAGCGGGTGAACAACTTCGCGGTGACCGCCGAACTGGTCGGCATGGTCGCGTTGGTCGTGCTTCTGTTCATCGTCGGCGTGGTCGCACACAAGCTCAGTGTCGGAAATCTGTTCTCGCGTGGCGGCGTTCCCGCCGAAGGATATTGGAGTTTCGGCACGGCCACGTCGGTCGGCCCGTGGATGCTCGGATTCCTGCTGGGCGCGTTCACGATCGTGGGATTCGAGTCCGCGGCCAACCTCGCCGAGGAAACCAAGCAACCCGAGGTCGTCGTTCCGCGCGCCATGTGGCAGGCCGTGCTGGCTTCCGGCGTGCTGGGTTTCCTGTTCTTGCTCGTGGTGACAGCTGCGGTCAGCGACCCGGTCGCGCTGGCGAAATCCGGAACACCGATCGCCGATGTGATCCGTGACGTGCTGGGCTCATTCGTCGGTACCGCCCTGCTCGTGCTGGTGGCCATCGCGATCTTCGCCTGCGGTCTGGTCATCTTGATGACCGGGGTCCGGCTGGTGTGGGCGATGTCGCGCGATGAGCGGTTCCCCGGATGGCAGTTGCTGCATAAGGTGTCGCCGCGGTTCAAGACGCCGTTGAACGCGACGATCATGATGACCGTCATCTCTCTGGTGATTCTCGGCCTGTTCTCCACCAGCACCGACGCGCTGTTCAAACTGTTCTCTGCGGCAACGCTTCTGCCGGCCATCATCTACGCGATCACCGTCGGGCTCTACATCGCCAAACGCCGTCAGTTGCCCGAGAGCAAAGGGTTCACGCTAGGGCGCTGGGAGACGCCGATGCTCGTCGTGGCCGTGGTCTGGCTGGTCTTCGAGCTGGCCTTGTTCCGGGACGCCTCGTTCAAAGACCCCTGGCTGTACGTGCTGGTGATGGTCGTGATCGGCGGTGTCTACCTCGGATACCTGCTCGTTACCCGCGGCCTGCACGGTCTGCGCATGCCCGACATGCATTCCATCGACGCCGAACTCGACCACGTCGCGCTCGACGACCCGTCCGACGTCAACGACGCGCCGAAATGACCGTCCTCGCGATTGACCAGGGCACATCCGGCACCAAGGCCATCGTCGTCGACCCCGAAGACGGGGTCCTCGGCCTGGCCGAAGCCCCGGTGCGCCCGCACTACCTTGACGGCGGCGGCGTCGAACAGGAACCCGGTGAGCTCCTCGATTCCGTGCTGAACGCCGGAAAAGAGGCGGTTGCCCGGGCCGGCCGACCCATCCAGGCTGTGTCGCTTGCCAATCAGGGCGAGACGGTGTTGGCATGGGAACCCGACACCGGGCGTCCGCTCAGCCAGGCGATCGTGTGGCAGGATCGCCGCGCCGAGGGTCTGTGCAGCGCGTTGGCCGAGCATAAGGAGACGTTCGCGGCTCGCACCGGCCTGGTCTTGGACCCGTATTTCTCCGCACCCAAGATGGCGTGGCTGCGCCGCAACGTCGAGACCGGTGGTGTGGTCACCACGTCGGACACCTGGCTCCTCCACCAACTCACCGGCGCCTTCGTCACCGACGCCACCACCGCGAGCCGGTCACTCGCGGTGGAGCTGGGCGCCAAGGATTGGAGCAGGGAGCTGCTGGCCCTGTTCGGTCTCGACGGGGAACGTCTGCCGGAGATCGTGGCCAACGACGTGATCGTCGGTACCACCTCGGCGTTCGGCGGCGAGGTCCCCGTCGGCGGTGTGATCGTCGATCAGCAGGCCGCGCTGCTCGCCGAGGCGTGCTTCGACCCGGGCATGGCCAAATGCACCTTCGGCACCGGTGCATTCCTGCTCGCCAACACCGGCACCATCCCTGTGCATTCCACCGCGGGCCTGACCTCGTCGGTGGCCTGGCGCGTCGCCGACATCGACACGTTCTGTGTCGACGGACAGGTCTACACCGCTGCCTCGGCCGTCCGCTGGCTGTGCTCATTGGGGATCATTTCCGGCGCCGAGGAGATGGACGGCATCGCGGCTACCGACAACAACGGCGTGCTGTGCGTGCCCGCGCTGGCGGGCCTGGCCGCTCCCTGGTGGCAGTCGCGCGCCACCGCAACCGTATCGGGTATGACCCTGTCCACCGGCCGCGGACACTTCGTGCTGGCTGTCCTGCAGGGGATCGCGGCTCAGATCGGCGAACTGGTCGCCGCCATCCAGCGCGACACCGACCCGCCGCTGAACCGGCTGCGCGCCGACGGCGGACTGACTCAATCGAAGGTCCTGATGCAGGCCACCGCCGACATCCTGCAGGTCCCCGTCGACGTCTACCCCTCCGCGCATGCCACCGCGCTCGGCGCCGCGGCGCTCGCCGAGCTGAGCCTGCACCCCGAGCGCGGCCTGCGCGGTGTCGTCCCCGCGTGGACGCCCGCGTCCAGCTACGAGCCCCGCTGGAGCAGCGCGCGGGCCGATGAATTCCGTTCTGCGTGGCGCGAACTCGCCGCCACCACCTACCCCCGTCAGGAGACACCGTGAACACCCCGCAAGTGTTTGACGTCGTCGTCATCGGCGCCGGCATCGTCGGATCGGCCATCGCCCGCGAGCTTGCCGGCTACGAACTGTCCGTCGCCCTGCTCGATGCCCGCTCCGATGTCGGCGACGGCACCAGCAAGGCCAATACCGCGATCCTGCACACCGGATACGATGCCAAACCCGGCACTCTGGAATCGGCGATGGTCAGCCGCGGCTACCACCTGCTGTCTGAGTACGCCAAGCTGACCGGCATCCCGATCGAGCACACCGGCGCCATCCTGGTGGCGTGGGACCAGGAGCAACTCGAGGCGCTGCCCGTCGCTGAAAGACAAAGCGGAAGCCAACGGCTACCAGCATTGCGAAATCATCGGCGCCGATGCCGTTTACGCCGAGATCCCCACCCTCGGGGAGGGCGCACTGGGCGGTCTGACCGTCCCGGATGAGTCCATCATCTGCACCTGGACGGTCAACCTCGCGTTGGCCACCGACGCCGTCAACCGCGGCACCGCGCTGCGCACCAACCACACCGTGGAGTCGGTCGAGATCGGCGACGAGGTCACCACCCTGCACACCGGCAGCGGGCCCGTGCAGGCGAAATGGGTGGTCAACGCCGCCGGCCTGGGCGCCGACCTCATCGACGGCCATTTCGGGTACTCCCGGTTCACCGTCACCCCCCGCCGCGGCGAACTCATCGTCTACGACAAACTCGCCCGGTCCCTCGTCAACAAGATCGTGTTGCCGGTGCCCACGGCGCGGGGCAAAGGCGTTCTGGTCAGCCCGACGATCTACGGCAACGTCATGCTCGGCCCGACCTCCGAAGACCTCCAGGACCGCACCGCAACGGCCACCTCGCAGGCCGGCTTCGACTTCCTCCTCGAGAAAGGTCGCAAGCTGATGCCCCGTCTGCTCGAAGAGGAAGTCACCGCAACGTATTCCGGCCTTCGCGCTGCGATCGACCACGGCGACTACCTCATCGAGGCCGACCCGCGGCAGCACTACGTTCTCGTCGGAGGGATTCGCTCGACTGGGCTCACCTCGGGCATGGCCGTCGCCGAATACGTTCGCGACCAACTCGAGTCCGCCGGACTGAACTTGGTGGCCAAGGCGGATGTCCCGCCACCTCCTCGGATGCCCAACATCGGGGAAGCCTTCACCCGCCCCTACCAGGACGCCGAGAAGATCAGCGCCGACCCGGCTTACGGCACGATCGTGTGCTTCTGTGAGCGCGTCACCCACGGCGAACTCCGCGATGCGTTCAACTCCGTGATCCCACCCGCCGGGCTGGACGGGCTGCGGCGGCGCACCCGCGTGATGAACGGCCGCTGCCAAGGGTTCTTCTGCGGCGCCGAAGTCCAGACCATGCTCGAGGAGGCTCGCCGATGAACACGCCCGTCACCGCCGACGTCGCGGTCATCGGCGGCGGACCCGCCGGGCTGACCGCAGCGACCGCGCTCGCCAATGACAGGTCCCTCAAAGTGCTTGTACTGGAGCGTGAATCAGCCGCGGGAGGCATCCCGCGACACTGTGATCACCACGGCTACGGCGTCCGCGACATGAAGACTTTCATTACCGGCCCGGCCTACGCGCGCAAACTCGTCGAGAAGGCCACCGCCGCCGGCGTCGACATCCGCACCAACGCCATGGTCACCGGTTGGTCCGACGAGCGCGCACTGGATGTGACGTCGCCGCAGGGACGCCAACGCGTCGAGGCTCGGGCCATCATTCTGGCCACCGGCGCCCGGGAACGCCCACGCCCCGCCAGGATGATTCCGGGTGACCGGCCATCCGGGGGGATCTACACCACCGGACACCTGCAAAACCTGGTCCACATTCAGCACCGCAAGGTCGGCGAACGCGCGGTCGTGGTCGGCGCCGAGCTGGTCAGCTGGTCAGCGGTGCTGACACTCAAACACGCGGGATGTCACACCGCGCTGATGACAACCGCCTATCCCTCACCGGAGTCCTACGCGGTCTTCAACGCGGCGGGCAAGTCGCCGCTGATGGGCGTCGACGTTGCCACCCGCACCCGTGTCAGCCGCATCATCGGCAAGCCTGCGCTGCTGGCCGTCGAGATCGAGAACCTCGATACCGGCGATCGCCGCATCATCGAGTGCGACACCCTCGTGTTGACCGGTGACTGGATCCCCGATCACGAACTCGCCCGCGCTGCCGGCCTCGCCATGGACCCAAAAACCCAAGGCCCCCTTGTCGATACCGCGTCGCGCACCAGTAGACCCGGCGTCTTCGCCATCGGCAACCTGCTGCACCCGGTCGACACCGCCGACATCGCCGCCCTCGACGGCCGACACGTTGCCGAACCCGTTCGGGCATATCTGCACGGACAGACCGGACCATCCGACGGTATCCGCATCCTGGCCGAACCACCCCTGCGCTGGATCTCGCCCGGCATTCTGCGGCCAGGAGACATCGCTCCGGCCCGCAATCGGCTCCTGCTGTGGACCGACACCCTGGTGCGTATCCCCAGGATCGTGGTACGCCAGGACGGCAACGTCATCGCCCGAAAGACATTGCCCTGGCCCGCCTCACCAGGACGAGTATTTCGAGTGCCATCAAGCGTTCTCGACAAGGTAAACGCACACGGCGGCCCCGTCACGTTGTCACTCGGGATTAACGGCGGATCTGACCTTGACATAGGCTAGTGAACCTTGGTCGCTAGAGAACCTTGGTCGCTAGAACTTTGAGAGTTGTCTTGAGTTTTCAGGCTGCCTTCGGTAGCAGTCGGGCCTGTTCGATGGTTTCTGTGATGTGAATATCTATGGTGTGCAATGCCTTTCGCACTGGTGGTGGGGCTGGCGGCTGGTCGGCGGCGAGCAGGGGCGTAGGAGCCGGTCGTGGACCTTGGTGTAGAAGATCGCGAAACGGAGCCCGTCGCCGGTGAGCCGGTAGCGATTCTTGGCTGGGATGCGGGTGATCAGCCCGTTGACGCGGAGCCGGGCCAGGTCGTAGCTGGCCTGGTTCATCGTGTAGTTCGCACCGCCGAGCAGTCCGGTCATCAAGGCGCGCAGGCTCTTGTTGGTGATGCCGGTGACGGCGAGCACGCTGGTACACAGGGCGCCGGCCAGGGCCTGGACCCGAGGGTCGCCGAACCGTAAGGCCGGGGCCCTCCGGCCCTCCTCGGTGAGGGTGGGCCGGGCGATCCGCTCAAAGGCTGGACTCGCCAGGACGCAGCCCTGACCGACACGTTCAGTATCGAGCAGGGCGGTGTTGACCGCACGGGCGCGGGCCTGCAACTCATCGAGATGGACCAGGCGCCGCAGACAGCCCAGGTCGCCGGGGTCGTTGATGACGGTCTCGATGCGCAGCGCGCGCCCGTCCTTCAAGTACTGCTTGATCCGGGAGTGCCGGTAGAAGGCGTTGACGTTGACCTCGGTGCCGTAGGTGACGACCTTGGTCTTGAACTGACCGGCCGCCGGGCGGCCACGGCGTTGCCCGCGTCGAAAGATCAGCTCGATCAGCTCCGGGCGGCCGATGTCGAGGTTGTCGGCGACCAGCGCCTCGAAGAACCCGCGAGCGTGCCGGGGTGCATCGAAGACCAGGGTGCGCGAGGTCTCCACCTGGCGCATCGACAGCTCCCACCAGTACCCGGCGGCGCGGTCGTGCTCGGTGAGCGGCAGCGGCAGGATCGACCACCAGCGTTCGGCGAACACCCCGATCGTGCCGGGGCCGAGCCGGTCGCAGATCGCCTGCAACCCAACAGGATCGCTGCACGTGGCGAAACCGTTGGACAGCTCGGTGAACCCGATGCCGGCCTTGGTGGCCTGCCGCTTGGCCCACTCGTGTCCGTTGACCCAGATCTTCATCGGATACGGGAAATAGGCACACACCTTCACAAACGCCGGCCCGAAATCATCGTCCCAGAGGTAGAAGTAGTAACAGGTGACCCGCCGCTGGGCCTTGGTGAAGGAGAACCACACTCCCGTGGTCTCGCCCGGTGCGCTTGGTCGCCAGAAACACCGGCGCGAACTCTTGGGCGACCCCGATCGCGGCCACCCCCGCCCGACCGGTCGCCGCCTGCCGGGCCAGATACGGCCGCATCCGATCGATCTTGCGGTCGTCCTTACCGAACCGCACCACCGGGATCTTGTTGTCGTCAGCGAACCGGTCCACCGCCCTGCGGAACCCGGTGCCCATCTTTTCCATGATCGCCGGGGACGGGATCGGGTAGCCCAGATGCGCGGTCATAAACGACGCGACCTGCCCGCCGACCTGCAGATTCGGCACATAGCCGTTCAGATAGATCCGATCCATGCACTCCAGATCCAGGCCTACATGCCCGTCGAGCACATCATTCACCGTCACCGCCGCAGCCATCACCCCAGCCTGACCGCAACACGAACCCCTGACCAGCCCCCAGGCTCGGCGGTCAGAGGCGAAGCCTCACTGGTGGTCACGTCGGTTAGTTCGTCGGGGGTTGGGTCCAGGCGGTGGGGTCGTTGAGGTAAGAGGCCGCAGGCGCAGTCGAGGGCTTCTTCGGGGGTGCCGACGGTGTGTCCGTCGGCTGGTTGACCCGAAAGGTCCCCCCGATTGCCGACCCAGCCGAGCGAATTGTCGGTTGAGGTGATCAATGTGTAAACGCGCACTCTGAATCCGCATTGGCCGCGCGCCGCCACCTTCGACGATGACCCGCTTGAGAGGACGAGCGGACAGGCAACATCCGGTACAGCCGGTGCAACACGGGGTGCGCCTCGTGGATCCAGTCGTCGAAGCGTCCCTCGACCTGCTCTTGACTCTGTATTGACAATCCCTGCTGTCGTAGTGGTGTGTCTCCAAAATAATAGGCTAGTTCTGCGATAGACTTCGTGGGTGATGACAGCAGCGGCTGCTTTGGTCATGTCGGACGGTCAACGAGAAGCGTTGCAAGCCTTGTCGCGGTCGCAGACCGCGCCGCATCGGCAAGTTCGACGGGCCAAGGCGCTGTTGCTGGCGGCCGACGGTGTGGCGAATGTGAGGATCGCCGCGCAGGTAGGGGTTAAGTCGGCGACGGTTCGGGCGTGGCGGGCCCGGTTCGCGGAGGAGGGCTTGGCGAAGCTGGGGAAGGTCCGGGCCGGGCGTGGCCGGAAGTCCACGATCCCGCAGGAGAAGATCGACGAGATCGTGCACCTGACAAGGTATTCCACGCCGGACGGCCAGACCCACTGGTCGTGCCGGACGATGGCGGCCAAGGCCGGGGTGTCCCCGGCGACGGTGCAGCGGGTGTGGGCCGCGCGCGGGTTGAAACCGCACCTGGTCGAGACATTCAAGCTGTCCAACGACCCGAAGTTCGAGGAGAAACTGATCGACGTGGTCGGTCTGTACCTCAACCCTCCCGAGAAGGCGATCGTGCTGTGCATGGACGAGAAGTCCTCGGTACAGGCGCTGGACCGGACCCAGCCGTCGCTGCCCATGAAGCCGGGGCGGGCGCAGACGATGACCCACGATTACAAGCGCAACGGCACCGCCACGTTGTTCGCGGCGCTGGACGTGCTGACCGGCAAAGTCATCGGGCAATGCCTGCCCCGGCACCGCCATACCGAGTTTCTGAAGTTCCTGCGCACCATCGATCGCGAGGTCCCCGATGAACTTGCGGTGCACCTGATCTGCGACAACTACGCCACCCACAAGCACCAGAGCGTGCGGGCCTGGCTCGACGAACACCCCCGATTCCAACTGCACTTCACCCCGACCTCCTCGTCGTGGCTCAACCTGGTCGAGCGTTGGTTCCGCGAACTCACCGACAAGGCGTTGCGCCGCGGCGTGTTCCACTCCGTACCCGACCTCATCGCCAAGATCGAGGACTACCTCGCCGCGCACAACAAAGACCCCAAACCATTCGTATGGACCGCCACCGCCCAAGACATCCTCGCCAAGGTCGCCCGCGGGCGTGTCGCCCTCCAAGCGGTCAACCAATGACGAGACACACCAGTAGGAACTCGATGAAGTGGTTGCTGCTGGCCCGGGCCCGCGGCGACGACGATGCCTACCGGGCTCTGGTGAATCGATACCGCGCGATGGCGGAATCGCTTGGCTACGAAGGACATATGAAGTGGGCCGAGGCGATGCCATGACGGCGGCTCTTCTGCAGCCCCCGTTTTGATCTCGGCATCCGTCTCATTACTACCTAAAGGTGGAAGACGAGACACGTGGTTGTGAGGCGAACTTCTGAGACAAAGCGACCTGCGGAATCACGTGCCCTGCAAGGGAATCGGTGAGTGTCGCAGATGTGCTCTATTACGAGACTGCGTTCAGTTCTGCTCGGGCCTGGTCGATTTGGTCGTATGCGTATGTCGCCACTTCGGCGGTGGTCATCGTTTCGCCCTTGCGGGCGAGCGATTCGTAGGTTTGGTCGCCGAGGACATCTCGTAGGTGTGTGATCGCGGTGGTGAACTGTGGGACTGCCGCCGCGGCCAAGGGACTGAACGCGAAACCGGCGATGGTGGCTGCCGGTTCGATGCGTCCGAGGCGTTCGAGGAGTACCGCGAGAGTTGCCAGGGAGAAACGGATGTAGGCGACGTTGCCAGAGTCGTAGAAGTTGCGGATGGCCAGAGTGAGGTGATCGAGCGCCGCCCGCGAGTCGCCGTGTTCGGCCTCAAGCCGAGACAAAGCCGTCGCCAGGAGTGATTCGTTCAAATGGCTGCCGCTGCCTTGGGCGATCCCCAGGCCCCGGTGCAGGGCTTCCAGCGCGCGGACGGGATCAGCATCGCCGAAGGCGTAGCCATAGCCGTAAAGCGCGTTCGCGAGCACCCAAGGGTTGTGGATGGCTTCGGCGGCGTCGATCAGACCGTTCGCGGCGGCCCGCGCCTCCTCACCGGCCCCGGCGACCGCCAGTCCGATGACCAGCATTGTCCTGGTGATTGTATGAGTGTCGCGGTCGCGTGCGAGTTGGGCGCGGCACCACTCGACGCTTCGTTCGGGCTGGCCGATGACCGGGTACACAGCGCCGAGCGTGCCCTCGGCGCCGAACGGCACCTCGCCGCGCACTGCGGATCACCGTCTGACCGGCATCGGCATAGCCGACAGCCTCCTCGATCCGTCCAGTCCAGTAGCACTGCGATGCCAGCACGTACAGAGTCGCTAGCCGGGGATGGTCGACGGCGCGGGCGGGCTCGATGAGCTCTTCGGCCCACGCTATCGGCTCATAATTGTTGACCATAACGCCGAGCTGCGTCGCGTAGGAGGCGATGGCGGCGGCGACGTCGAGATCGCCGTTGTCGGCGGCCCACCGGAACGCGGTGCGCAGATTGGCCAGCTCGGCGGTGAACCAGTCGTAGGCCTCCCGCTGCCGGGGGCTGTCCCACAGGGCCAGGATGTCGGTTTCGCGCCCGGCGAAGTAGCGAGCATGGGCGGTGCGGACCTCGGTTGCCTCGCCGCGGGCGACCAGTTGCTCCTCGGCGAACTCCCGAATCGTCTCCAACATCGAAAACCGGGTCCGCCCCGAAGAACTGTCGGCGACGAGCAGCGACTTGCGCACCAGCGCGTCGAGAAGATCCAGGACGGCGTAGTCATCGACGCCTTCGGGTCCCACAACGGCGCAAGCACTTTGAAGGTCAAACCCGCCTGCGAACACCGAACACCGCTCCAGCAGCTCCTTCTCGGCATCGTCGAGCAGGTCGTAAGACCACGCCACCGCATGACGCAGCGTGTGATGCCGCTGCAGGGCCCGCCGCGAGCCGACCAGCAGCCGGAACCGCTGATCGAGACGATCACGGACCTCCCTCGCGGTCATCGACGCCATCCGCGAGGCGGCCAACTCGATGGCCAACGGAATCCCATCGAGGCGACGACAAATCTCCACCACGGCTGCCACCTCGTCGGCGTTGTCTATCGAGAAGCGCGGCGCTAAGTTGTGGGCGCGTTCGACAAACAGATTCACCGCCGCGGAGTCGATTCCCCCGCTGAGATCCAGCGAGGGCACCGGCCACACTTGCTCGTCGGCGACCCCCAGCCCTTCGCGGCTGGTAGCCAAGACCTTCACGGACGCCGACTGCGCCAGGATGGCTTCGATCATGTCGGCGGCGGCGTCGAGCACGTGCTCGCAGTTGTCGAACACCAGCAACCGGGTCCTGCCCTCCAGCGCGGCGGCCACGCTCTCGCTCACGCTGTTGCCCGGCTGCTGGGTGATGCCCAGCACCGCCGCGACCGCGTCGGGCATCGCCGCGGGATCAGCGACCGCGGCCAATTCGAAAACCCATACCCCGTCCGGGAACTCGTCGGCCAGCCGCGCCGCAACTTCGGTCGCCAGGCGGGTCTTACCGACCCCGCCTACCCCGGTCAACGTCACCAACCGATGAGCCTTCAGCGCCTCTTGCACCTCGGCCAGTTCTGCTTCGCGTCCGATGAAGCTCGTCGTTTGAGGGCGCAGGTTTCCCGGTGTCGCGTCGAGCGTCGCAAGGGGCGGAAACTCGCTACGCAGGCCGACGGCCCGGATTTGGAACATCTCGACGGGTTTGGCGATGTCGCGTAATCGCCGTGGCCCCAAGGCCATCAGGTCGATGCTGCTGCACAGCCCGGCAGTGGTGCCGTCGAGCAGAACCTGCCCGCCGTGCCCGGCGGCCATCACCCGCGCCGCACGGTTGAGCACCGCACCGAAGTAATCGCCCTCGCGTAACTCGGCCTCACCGGTCGCCAGTCCCATCCGCACCGGCAACTCCAGCACCCGCTGCGCAGCCACCGCGGCATCCACCGCGGATCTCGGCGAGCTGAACGCGGCGCACACCCCGTCACCGGTGTGCTTGAACAACCAGCCCCCGTGCGCCTTAATCGCCGGGCGCAACACCTCGTCGTGGGCGGCCAGCGCCACCCGCATCCCATCCGCGTCGGCCTCCCACCGACGGGTCGAACCCTCGACATCGGTGAACAGAAACGTCACCACCCCCGAAGGAGCAGCCGCCCGATCAGCGGACACCCCCGCAGAATCTCACAACCGACACGCTCTACCTCGCACATCGGCGGATCCGGCTCGGTCACCGGATACGCGTGTTTTGATACGAACTTCCGCGAGTCGCAGATGCCCTCTATTCCGAGGCGTTGTGGCCGCAGGCGAGATACGTAGGTCGCATCGGAGCGCTGGCAGTCGCACTCGGGTGTTCCCGTCATGAATGGGGCCGGAGTCGCATCGGCCGAGTCGCTGTCGGATCCGACCGCCCTGATGTTGTGCGGGGGCACCTGCCCGACCTGGAGCGACGCCAACGTCAAGGTCATCATGAACCAATTCATCACGCCGACCCATCCGGGCCAGACCATCACGCCGGTCGCGGTGACCACGCCAAGCGAGGTTTGGCCTATCACCGGCATCGCTTGCCTCCTCCTGCTCGCGGTCGCGGATCCGAGAATCGCGGGACCTGCTACATGGCCGGATGCGCCATGGTGGAAACTTTCGGGGCTGTTCGACCTCACCGCCGGCCAATCATTGCAGGCCGGGGCCGTCGATCTCGAAGTGGCCATGGCCGCGCACGGCAACGACCATCTGGTGATCTACGGCTACTCACTAGGCGCAGGCGTCGTGAACGTGGAGAAGAAGACGCTCGCCGAGCAGTATCCGGCGGGAACCACAGCTCCCGATATCGACTTCGTCTTGGCCGGTGACCCCAATGTGCCCAACGGCGGCCTGATGGAGCGGTTCTCGGGCCTCTACATCCCGATCGTCGATTTTCCTTTCAACGGCCCCGCGGCGACCGTTTTCAGTTCAAAACGTTTTATCAACCGGCAGTACGACGGCGCCGCCGACTTTCCGTTGTATCCGCTCAACGTCATCGCTGACCTGAACGCGGTGCTGGGATTCTTGTTCTTGCACACCCACCCGTTTCGACATCAGCCTGCCTCCATACCCCTCGACATCGCCGGCCTACCAAGGCACCGGCGGCGATACGAGCTACTACTTATTTCCGACTCAGGACCTGCCGTTGTTCACACCGCTACGCGCTTTGGGCGTGCCCGAGCCGCTGATCGATGTGGTGGAGCCGTTCTTCCTGGTGCTGGTGGAACTGGGCTATGACCGCAGCATCCCGCCGTGGGAGCCCACCCCTGCGCGGCTGATCCCGACGCTCGACTTAGGGAAGGTCGCCGCGGACCTGGTCAATGCCGTCGGCCAGGGCGTAAACAACGCCGCAGCCCTCGTCGGAGTGCCACCGCTGCTGAGCATTCCCGCGCCGGTCACTCTTGCGGCACCGGCCACCGACACCGCTGCAGCCGACATCTCCCCGGAGATCCTTAAAGTCGAGTAGCACGCCGACCCAAACCGAGCAGGGGATCTCGCCGGCAGCGGCGACCGGCATCCGCCAGATGTATGACGGACACCGCAACATCGGCGACCGTGACCGAAACCGCCGAGGCCAACGTCTCCCCGCAGGTCACTCCCACTGGACTGGTGCCCGAAACCGATCCGCCAACGTCAACGCAAACCGCGACCGACGCCGTACAACCGACGTCGCCGACGAACGTAACCGAAACCACCACAGCGACGTCGACGGCAGCCGGTGCTTCCGAGCCGTCCACCACGGCAGCGCACGACCCGTCGGCTAACGCCCCGACGCCGAAGCCGGCCAAGGCTGCCGGTCAGCCGGTGAAACCTCGGCCGGTGGTGCACGATTTTGCTCGGGGTGGGCCAGCAGCTCCCCGACCCGTCCCACCGCGGAGAAAGCGACCCGCCGAGAACCCGCACCGCCGCCGGCGCTGAGGCTCCGACCGGCGTACGCTCCTCGGCCGCATCGTCGTCAGCTGCTTCGCAGTCGACGGGCAGCTCCTCACGCGGCGCTGGCGACGACGAGCACGGTTCCTGATGGTTCTCACCAGTCTTCAGGCACGCAGCCCGGAATCGAAACGCACAGTACCGCAACGAGACAACCACGGCCGATGAGGTCGCTCGCGCCTCGACGGGTCCCTAACCGGCTATTGCCCGCCCTCGACCATTGCCTCGGCCCACGCGATGTGTCCTTCGAAGCCAAGCGATTCCGCCATGGAGCGATAGCGCCCCACCAAATCCTGGTAGGTAACGTCGTCGCCACGGGCACGGGCCAGTAGCGTGCGCAGCCTCAGCAGCGTGATCTCGCGCGCCGCCCAATCTTGATCGGCCCGCAGGTTCGCCAACCGGTCGATCGCCTCTTGGGCTTCGGCCAGGTCGCTCTCGGCGCCGCGCTCCAGCAGCGTTTCCACCAGAACGCTGGTGCCCCAAATACCATGAAAGAGCCGTCCTGCCTGGTACATCTCGTCCTCGGCTTGGCGCATCACCGAAATGGCAGCATCGCGGTCACCGCGCCGAGCCCTCTCCCGGGCGACCCACAACTCGCTGAGCGGGATCAGGAAGGGGGCACGCTCGCGCACAAACTCGCGGAACTGCACCATCAGGTCCAGCCCGCGACGACGGTCGGCCGCGGCGTCGCCATACAACAGCGCAACGGCCAGCGTGTACTCGGCCAAGGCCAGTGCGATTTCGTTGCCGGATCCCGCGGTCTGCACCGCCTCC